>NZ_CP150271.1:4800000-7457295 GCF_045040735.1 Paenibacillus sp. FSL K6-1217 | reverse complement strand
ACTAGTAGAGTATCAGATTTAAAATAGTTAAAATATGGTGAATGTGATATAGTCGAGATAAAAAGAGGTGTCGACTATGAGAAACCGTGAATATACCGTTTGCTTAACCGCAAATCAGCAGAATGAATTACTGGAGATTTGCTCGAAAGGTAAGGTGGCCGCACGATCTCTTCGGCGAGCCCAAATTCTGTTGTGGGCAGATGAGAATCGACTGGACGGAAAACTTACAGATGTAGAAATTGCCAAGCAGCTACACATCCATACGAACACCGTATATCTGGTGCGCAAGTCCTTTGCAGTGAACGGAATGCAGGCGGCACTTGAACGAAAAAAGAGACTGACCCCGCCGAATCCTCCAAAGGTTACTGGCGAATTGGAGGCGAAAATCATCGCACTCAGTTGCAGTACACCCCCAGCCGGAAGAAGTCGGTGGACCCTTCGACTGTTGGCAGATAAGACCGTAGAACTGGGGTATATTGACAGCATTTCGTACGACACGGTGGATCGGATTTTAAAAAACGAACTCAAACCCCATCTTCGTAAATGTTGGTGTATTCCGCCTAAGCAGAATGCGGCGTTTGTAGCAGCCATGGAAGATGTGCTAGAGGTCTACCATTTGCCCTACGATAGAGAATGTCCTGTCATTTGCATGGATGAAAAACCCTTCCAACTGCTGGATGACGTGCGAAACCCCATTCCGATGAAACCAGCCAAGCCACTGAGAGAAGATTCAGAATACGTACGCCATGGAACCTGTAGTATCTTTATTTTCACAGAACCGCTTGCAGGCTGGCGGCATGTCAGCGTTCGTCCACGACGTACCAAAATCGAATGGGCGGAGCAAGTTCGGGAACTTTTGGACGTTCATTACCCGAGCGCACCGACCCTTCGTTTGGTGATGGACAATTTAAACACACATTCCATTGCCTCGTTATATGAAGCTTTTGAACCCGAGACGGCGTTACGTCTAGCCAAACGACTCGAGATCCACTACACACCTAAACATGGCAGCTGGCTAAACATTGCTGAAATTGAGCTGAGCGTCATGACAAGCCAATGTTTAGACAGACGGATTCCCTCTATGGAAGAGCTAGCCAGCGAACTAACCGAATGGGAATCGACTCGAAACGCTGTTCAAAAAGGAGTGGATTGGCAATTCACTACGGAAGATGCACGAGCCAAACTCAAAAGGTTATATCCACAATTTAAAGGCTGATGCGGTACTAGGATGGCTTGGCTGCTCCTAGCGGATGCGGACGGTTCCGGCACCCAGCATCTCCTCGATGGCTGCGAACAGCTCCTCCGAGGGCTCGATCCGGTAGCTGTCGCTCAGCGCAAGCACCTTCTGGTTGCGCTCGTAGAACAGCAGCGTCGCTGCGGGTCCCGGATGGGTCTGCAGCAGCGCCTGGAGGCGCGGCAGCAGACCCTTCAGCTCGGCGCCCGGCGTGATCTTGATGAAGACACGCTGGGCGCCGGGCGCTGAGCCTGCATCGCGCTCAGCGGCTTGGTCCTGCCCCGTGCGCAGCGGGGCAGGGCTGCCCGGCCGCGCTGCTGACGCGGCCGCGGAAACGCGCGCACCGGGCGGCTGTGCCGCCGGTGTGCGCGTGCCCGGTGCAGCGGCTGTGCCGGCTGCACCGCCGGGCCGGGCGCCGGAGCCAGCGGCGCCGTGCGGGCAGCAGGAGCGGCCGCAGGCGCTCCTGCCGGGGCAGTGCGGCCCGCGCCGAAGGCGGGCCGGGACCCGGCGCTGCGGCGCTGCAGCAGGCCGCGCAGGCTGTCCGAGTTGAGCGGAGCCACCTCCTCGGCCAGCAGCTTGAAGCCCTCGTCCTCCTGCTGCACCTTGGCGCGCAGGGCCAGCAGGGCGCCCTTCTCAATCAGGGCGCGGCTGCGTTTCCAGACCTCAGGGAAGAGTACGACCTCGCAGCGCTCGATCTGGTCTTCCCACTCCATGAAGGCCATCGCCTTGCCGGCTTTGGTCGTGATCTCCTTCAGCGACACGACCATACCGGCCGTCACGGTCATACTCTCATCCGCCGCTTCGCCAAGATCCATCAGCTTCTGCATCCCCGGCTCCTCCAGCAGTCCCGCATGGTCATCCAGCGGATGGCCGGAGAGATAGAGCCCGAGCAGCTCGCGCTCCAGCTCCAGCTGCTGGGTTCCGCTGAATCTTGGAATATCCGGGTAGCGGATCTCCCAGTTCGGCGTCTCAATCAGGTCATCGAACAGCTGAATCTGCAGCTCATCCCGCTCCTTGCGCCACTTCGCCGCCGCGTCCACCGTCTCATCCAGCATCGCCAGCAGCTGCGACCGGTGTCCGGGCAGCGCATCGAAGGCACCGGTCTGCAGCAGCGATTCGATCACTCGCTTGTTGCAGACCCGCAGATCGACCCGGCGGCAAAAATCGAGCAGGCTGTCGAACGGCCGCTCCTTGCGGACCGCCATAATGTTCTCCACAGCCTGCGTGCCGACATTCTTCACCGCTGCCAGCCCGAAGCGGATATGCCCGCGGCCTTCGCCGGGCACCGGAGTGAACAGCACTCCGCTCTCGTTGACATCCGGCGGCAGTACGCCAATTCCGGAGCGGCGGCATTCCAGGACGTATTCCGCCACCTTGCGGTGCGTCCCCATCACGGCAGTCAGCATAGCGGCCATGAACTGTACCGGATAATGCGCCTTAAGATAAGCGGTCTGGAAGGCCAGAACCCCGTAAGCAGCCGCATGGGCGCGCGGGAAGCCGTAGTTGGCGAACCGCACGATCATATCATAGACCGCATGGGCATCCGCTTCCTGGTAGCCCTGCTTCAGACTGCCCTCCACGAAGTGGCTGCGCTCCTGATCCAGCGTCTCCCGCTTTTTCTTGGATACCGCGCGACGGAGCAGGTCCGCTTCGCCAAGCGAGAAGCCGGCCATCAGGGAAGCAATCTGCATGATCTGCTCCTGGTAGACGATAATGCCGTACGTATCGGCCAGGATCGGCTTCAGATCCGCATGGGGATAGACAACCTCGAACTCTCCGTGCTTGCCGCCGATGAATTTCGGAATGAACTCCATCGGACCCGGCCGGTACAAGGCGACCACCGAGACAATATCCTCGAATCCGCTCGGCTTCAGGTCCTTCAGCACCCGCCGCACGCCTGCCGATTCCAATTGGAATACGCCGGTGGTCTCGCCTGCTCCCAGCATCCCATAGGTGAGCGGATCATGATCCGGGATGAAGCGGAAATCCGGCACACTCCCGGTCATCTCCTTCACCCAGTTCATGCAGCGTTCAATAATCGACAAGGTCCGCAGCCCCAGGAAGTCCATCTTGAGCAGCCCTACACTCTCCAAGTGCTCCATGGAATACTGGGTCAGCGCCGTGCTCTCGTTGCCTGCCTGAAGCGGAACGGCATCGGTCAGCGGCCCCTTGGAGATGACTACGCCAGCCGCATGGGTTGAGGCATGGCGCGGCATGCCCTCCACCTTCATCGCCATGTCAAGCAGGCCCCTCGTCTTCGGATTCGTCTCATAGAGCGCCTTCAGCTCAGGCGTACTCTCCAGCGCCCGGGTAATGCTGATGCCGAGCTGGCCCGGAATCAGCTTCGCCGCCTTGTCCACCTCGTTATAGGGCAGATTCAGCGCCCGGCCCACATCCCGGACAGCAGCCCTCGCCGCCATCGTGCCGAAGGTGATGATCTGCGCCACATGCTCCTTGCCGTACTTGTCAACCACATAAGCAATGACCTCATCGCGGCGTTCGTCACTGAAGTCGATGTCAATATCGGGCATCGTGATCCGCTCAGGGTTCAGGAACCGCTCGAACAGCAGATTATATTTCAGCGGATCTACATCAGTTATCTTCAGCGTGTACGCGGTGAGACTCCCTGCGGAGGAACCACGGCCCGGGCCGGTTACAATTCCATTGCGATGGCAAAAAGCGATAAAATCCCACACGATCAGAAAGTAATCGCTGAACCCCATGCTCTCAATGACTCCCAGCTCATAGTCTAGCCGCTTCTCGGCTGTCTCCTTCTGCTCCGGCGACTCCCAGAGCGGAGTATCCGCATAGCGCTGCTCCAGCCCGCTGCGGCACAGCTCGCGCAAATACGCAGCGGCATCCAGCCCATCCGGCAGAGGCGAGAATTCCGGGAGAATATGATTGCCGAACGTCAGCTCCAGATTGCACGCTTCGGCGATCCGCTGCGTGTTCTCTATGGCCTGCGGCACATGCGGAAACAGCGAAGCCATCTGCTCCCCGCTTTTGAAGAATAGCTGGTCTGTCCCGATCTTCAGCCGGTCCTCATCGTCCACGGACTTGCCCGTGCCGATGCAGATCAGCACATCCTGGACCTCGGCATCCTCCTTGTCCATATAGTGGACATCATTGGTCGCCACCAGCGGAATGCCACACTCAGCCGCAAGCGCAATCAGCTGCGGATTCACCCGCTTCTGCTCCGGTATCCCGTGGTCCTGCAGCTCCAGGTAGAAGTCGCCGCCAAAAATCTCCTTATACCGCAGCGCCGCCTTGCGCGCTTCATCCTCCCGCCCGTGCAGCAGATGCTGCGGTACTTCTCCGCCCAGGCAGGCGCTGAGGCAGATTATGCCTTCGGCATGCGCTGCCAGCGCCTCCATATCGATGCGCGGCTTGTAATGCTGGCCCTCCAAATGGCCGATGGAGATCAGCTTCATCAGATTCCGGTAGCCGGTCATGTTCTTCGCCAGCAGAATCAGATGATAGATCGGCTGATCCTTGCGGCTTCCCCGCTCCCGGCGCGAGCCTGCGGTCAAATAAGCTTCACAGCCGATAATCGGCTTGATCCCCTGCGCCTGGCAGGCCTTATAGAAAGGGATGGCCCCGTACATCACACCATGATCCGTCAGCGCCAGCGATGTCATGCCGTATTCGCCGGCCCGGCGCACGAGATCTGTAATGCGCGCCGCCCCGTCCAGTAAACTGTATTCGCTGTGCACATGCAAATGCACGAATGGGCTCATATTCCCCACTTCCCTTCAGCTCCAAAATCAAAACATAAGATGAAACTATTTTATCATATTAGTGGGGGAACCGCCCATAGAATGGATTAAGAGCATATGGACAGGTAGGGGGCATCCCGCCGCCTGATCTAAGGAGGGAGCTTTTTATGGATATTTTCTTAAGCAAGGCCGTCCTCGACTTCTTCATCGCGTTCGGCATTGTGCTGGGCGGAGCGATGCTGGGCGGAATCGGCGCTGTCGTCTCTCTTCAGCCGCCGACCGATACCATGGTGGAAATCGCGGACCGGATCAAGATCTGGGCACTCGCTGCCGCCGTAGGCGGAACCATTGATCCGATGCGGGTCATTGAGAGCAATATGCTGGGCGGCAATCTCTCCCCGGCCATCAAGCAGATTCTCTATCTGGTGTTCGCCTTCCTTGGCGCTCATATGGGCAGCGAGCTGGTCAAATGGGTATGCGGCAAGTAGAAGCATCACGCCTCCAACCATAATGCTTTTCCTTCAAGGGGTGAAAAGATACATGCGACTTCCGCCGTTTGACCGCTACCGCCGCTTCTCGCAGATTGCTGCTGTATTTGTGCTGGGGATGATTGTGGGCGCCGTCCTGTACAACGCGATTTATCATATAGGCTATAACATACTCTGGATCAATAACCATGACCTGCGGCTGGAGATTGAACAGTACCGGAAAGACATTCTGACGCTCAAAAAATATAACAACACCTCCACCGTCATCCGTGAGATTAAGGTGCGCACCGAGGTCAGCAAGGTCAAGGACCAGGCGGCGGCGCTGGACCCGGTAACGGTCAAGGAGGTTCTCAGCAAGCTGGCGGACGATCTGGAGCCGCTGCGCGGGCGCAGCATGTTCGATATCGATTCCGACGGCAAGCTGGCGCGCCTGCTGCTAGACAGCAAAATCTATCTGGCCCGGGAGAAGGAATACACCGTCAAAATCCGCACCATGCTGGTGATGGAGGGCGTGCTGCAAATCTGGGTGGAAATCAGTCCGTATAAGCGCAGCTGAGCCGCGAATCATGATACAATAGTGGACAAATCACAATCACAGGATACTGAGTGCCCGGCAGAAGCAACGCTGGCCGGCCTTCACAAAGGAGCTGCTGTTCATGATTATGTTCATTAAGTACCTGCTGTTTGCCCTGCTGGTTATCTTCATGGTATGCGCCGCCGCGTACAGCATCTCTTCCCGCAGAACCGCCGACCCGCTCATTCAAGGCACCCGGCGCTCCATTATGAACATGCTGCTGGGCGGAATGCTGGTCACGCTTTCACTCATGTCGATGTTCATCTTCCGCGGCTCGACGCTTAACGTGGTCATTGAAGCTGCTTTTCTGCTGCTGGGCCTGTTCAATATCTTCTCGGGACTGCGCAGCTTCAGTTACTATAGCCGGATGCGCAGCGGAAGCTGAGGGTTCAGCCGCCGCCAATAGAAATAGACCAGTTGCACATCCTGATGACTTACAGGACAGCCCTGGTCTACTTCGAAATGGTACCGTAAATGAATCCCCGTTCATCGACCCTTATTCATCCTTGCTTATCCCCGCTACCCGTGGTCAATCGACTGCAGCATCAGCACGGCCTTGGCTACAATGGTGTCCATATAGCTGATCTCGATCTCCAACTTGCAGGTACGGCGGCTGATCTCCAGCAGCTTCGGCATGACGGTGATGGAATGCTCAATCTGTACCGGACGGATGAAATAGGTTGACATATTGTCCAGTACATAATCGTTCCCGGTGATATCCTTGGCGGCCTTGAAGGCGGACAGAGTCATCAGGGTGGATAGAACCCCTTCCGAGATCGTCCCCAGATCGGTAGCCATCTGCGGGGTAATGAACCCGTGGAAGAACAGCCTGCCCTCCTCATCCCGCTCATCCGCGAACCCGTTCCAGATCAGATGATCGAAGGTCTCTCCGAGCTGCGGCTGATTGCTGGCGTCGCGCAGGCTCTGCAGTACTTCGCGCCGGGTGACCGCCCCTACAAGCTTGCGGTTACGGTCCACAATGGGCAGAAAGTCGATTCCCTCCCACATCATAATCTGCGCCGCCGAAGCCAGCGAGGTCTGAAGTGCAGCGGTGACCGGATTGCGCACCATCGCCTTTTCAATACTTTGCCCTTCGCTGAGATTCTCCACATCACGGCGGCCCACGATCCCGATAACCCGGTTCCACTCATCCGTGACCGGGAACCGCTGCTCGCCGCTGGCCTGCGACAATTCACGCAGTTCTCCTGCGGTGCTGGAGATTTTGAGCGTGTTCAGCCGCAGCTTGCCCTCCACAATATCCTCGACCAGCATAATCTTCTTCTTGATTAGCCGGTCAAAAATCGCGCGGTTAATCATCGATGCCACCGTAAATGTGTCATGTCGGGATGAGATGACCGGCAGGTCCAGCTCATCGGCCAGCGCCTTCACCTCACGGCTGGTGCCGAAGCCTCCCGTTACAAGGACCCCGGCCCCCTGCTCCAGCGCAAGCGAATGCACATCATCGCGGTTCCCTACGATCAGCAGGCTGTCGGCATCGATGTAACGGATCATGGCATCGACCTTCATCGCACCGATTACATATTTATGAAGATGCTTGTTCAGCCCCTCCGCTCCGCCAAGCACATGCCCCTCGACAATGTCCACTACATCCCCGAAGGTCAGCTGTTCGGAAATATTGCGCGGCTTCTTCTCCACCCGGACCGTGCCGATCCGCTCCTTGGTAATGACGATCCCCAGATTCTCCGCTTCCTTCACCGCACGGTAGGCTGTACCTTCGCTGACCCCCATCTCCTTCGCCAGCTTGCGGACGGAGATCTTGGTGCCCACCTTCAGACTCTCAATGTGCTGCAGCAGTTGTTCATGCTTGGTAATATTATCGCCTTGACCTTCCAACTGTTACACCCCCATACCCCGATCTGTACTATTCTGTACCCATTATACATGCTGGCAACACCGGAGTACAACAGGAGAAGCTGTATCTTTCCAAAGATATGACAGCTCTATGACAAGCTACCCTCATAACACCGGATGTAAGCGGGGGGAACGGGCCTTGCCGGCTATGGAATCTATGAGTACAGCCGTGAATATATATATAACACCGGGCACCTTACTTCCGTCAGAAGTGGCACGCACAGGGAACCCCCGGTCCGCCGTACCGGCAAACAGGGGGTTATTTTACACCGATTCAGCTGTACCCGGTCTATGATCTCTGCGACACCCGTCCTTCTTCGTTCCACTTGCCCTGCCACTGTGCCAGCTTGGCCTTGCGGACGGCGTCCAGGCGCTTCTGCTTCTCTTCATCCACTCCGATGATAAAATGCAGATGAGAAGCAATAACCAGAAACGCGAAGACACACCAGACGACACCGAAGCCCAGCACCCAGCCGGAACCATTCTGAAACGACAGCTTCGGCAGCGCGTATAACAGCATAGCCAGGGCTACCAGCAGGTACACAGAATGTTTGAATTTACTTCTTTTTCTCATTGCAGGACCGCTCCTTCGCTCAACAGGATTATTAGAATGAATCTATATCTCTATTCTATGAACCTGCGGCCTGAAATATGAGACAAGCTGCGTAATTTTTCAGCAGAGCGTACTTTATGATTAACAGATTCTAGCCTGCATGCACCGGGTATGAGATGATAAATGAAAAAGGGAGGGATTTAACCTTGAATCACATTTGGAGCCAATCCAGTTACATCGTCCGCAAAAAGATTTTCTCTGTGATTGGTGGAAAACTACATATCTACAACGATTCGGGGGAGCTGCTGCTCTATTCGCAAATGAAAGCCTTCCGGCTGAAAGAGGATATCTCGCTGTATACCGACGAGACGATGAGCAGAGAGCTGCTGCGTATTAAGGCCCGCAATGTAATTGATTTCAGCACCACCTATGATGTATTCGATTCGGAGACCGGGGAGACAGTGGGTTCGCTTCGCCGCAAAGGCCTGAAATCCATCGTCAAGGACGAATGGGTCATTCTGGATACGCACGATAACGAAATCGGCTCCATCAAGGAGGATAATGCCTTCCTGGCGCTGCTGCGCCGTGTAGTGGCACTGATTCCGCAAAAATATAATCTGGAAATCGGCAACCTCGAAATTCCGGCTTTCCGGCAAAACTTCAACCCGTTCGTCACCAAAATCACCGCAGACTTCTCCGACGACCGCCAGGGTGTGCTGGACCGGCGCCTTGGAATGGCCGCAGCCATCCTGCTCTGTCTGGTCGAAGGCAAGCAGGATTAGGGGACTGTAGCCCGCTGTATTGCCGGATCGGCATTTATAAAAGGGTGATTCCAGAGCCGTATGGCCCTGAAATCACCCTTTTTCCTGTGTCACAGGGAGTCCCTGCTGCTCAGCTTATTGTGCGCCGTACATTTGGGAGAGGCTGTCTGTGATGATTTTGTTCACATCTTCGATGACCACACTGAGGCGGCGCTCTGCGTCGAACAGACGGCGGATGCCCAGGTTAAGGTTAAGCACCTCGAAGAGCTTCTCCATCTTCTCCATCTCCTCCTGTGGAGGCATGTCCCCGCTCATCATCCGCTGCTGCAGCTCAATCTGGCTCTGACGGAAATTGTCGAGCATCGCTTTGCTCTCCGGATCGGCTTCGATCACCTTCATGGCACTGGTAATATCCGATACCTCACTGCTGTCCTTAATCGCACGCGCCAATTCATGCGCCTTGTCAATCACGTTCATTCTATTTCCTCCTCCAAGTGATGTTCGTCTCTGCTTCGCTTCGAAGCCCCCGGTCATCCCGCTGGCAGCGGGCTATGCCCGTCCATCCGGCAGTCCCGGGGGCTGTCCGCGCCCAAATTTGGCAGCCGCGCAAGTTCCGCCCGGACACGCCTGCTTCCTTCTGTGCGCCCGCCCGCCGGACCAGGCACGCCTGCCAGCCCCCTGGCCATCCGCGAGATTAATCCGCCCGGCACGGCTTTTATAAGAATAGGTCAATCACCAAGGGTCAGATGTCTCCATATGATGAATGATATGTAACCCTTAAGATTCATATTGCCGGCATCATGCTT
This sequence comes from Paenibacillus sp. FSL K6-1217, assembly GCF_045040735.1. NCBI lineage: Bacteria > Bacillati > Bacillota > Bacilli > Caryophanales > Paenibacillaceae > Paenibacillus > Paenibacillus sp. FSL K6-1217. The sequence continues at coordinate 7,447,291 of NZ_CP150271.1, read as the reverse complement.
GCCTACCGGAAGGAGATCCACGATGTCTAAGCTTAAGATCCCGGTCCAAACGGTTCACTCGGGCATCCTGCAGGAAAATGCTGTCATGCTAGGCGACAAGTCCATGAAGAGGCTCAAAATACCGGCGCACGGAACCATTCAGCTGAATTTCGGCTCTTTCCGGCAGGAGGTTACCGTGATTCCTGTTCCCAAATCCGACAGTCTGCGCGTAAGTGAGGCACTCGCCCGGCGGCTTGGCTTAAGACAGCATCTGACGCTTAACGCTTCCTACAGCACCGGCAGCCGCATCCTGCGGCTGGGTCCGATGATTGGCGTCCTGGTGAGCCGGGACCATCCCGAGCAGCCCGAACGAGTCTTCGGCCAAATTACGATGTTCTGCCGGGAGCTGACCCATGCTTGCCACGCCCAAGGCGCCTATGTCTATTTCTTTACCCCGGAAGCGCTGGAATCACGCAGCACTACCATCCAGGGCTGGGTATACGATGAGGGCTGGCGGAAGCTGAGTCTTCCTGTTGCCGATGTGATCAACAATCGGCTGACCACGCGAAAGGTAGAGAATAAACCTAGCGTACAGCATTTTTTGGCAGATGTAAAATCCCGCTACGGAACGCACTTCTTCAACGAAAAGTTCCTAGACAAGACAGAGGTATTCGAGGCGCTGGCTATGGACCCCGCACTACAGCGGTACTTGCCCGAATCGCATGCCCTGAACGGCTTCGCCATCTTGAAAAAAATGTGCAGCACCTACCCCAGCGTGTTCCTGAAGCCGGTACGCGGCAGTCTGGGCAAAGGCATTCTGCGCATTTCCAAAGAGGAAGGCGGCGGCTACCGGCTGCTGTCCACCACTCCGATGGGCACACGTAAGCAGAGCTACGCCAGTCTGGCGAAGCTGTTTCAATCCCTTGCCCCCAAGATGAAAACCACCCGCTTCCAGATCCAGCAGGGTCTCTCCCTGATGGAGATTGGGCGGCGGCCGGTCGATTTCCGGGCACTGGTGCAGAAGAACGGCACCGGCAAATGGGGCGTCACCTCCATAGTGGCCCGGACCGCCGGAAGTAATCATTTCGTCTCCAATCTTGCCCGCGGCGGTACACTCAGTACGGTCAAGGAGGCCGTCGGCAAAAGCAGTCTCCCGGCCGGTGTCAAGGAAAGCACCCAGATTCAGCTTCCCAGAGCGGCGCTGGCTATTGCAAGAGGGGTCGAGACCTACATTCCCGCCCATTTCGGGGAGCTGGGCATCGATCTCGCGCTCGACCAGTCCGGCCGAATCTGGCTGCTGGAGGTCAACTCCAAGCCGTCCAAGAACGACAATACACCGCTGAATGACCAGAAAACCAGACCCTCAGTCAAACAAATGATTCTATACTGCCGTTATCTGGCCGGGTTATAAGGAGGACATCATGACCACAACAGCAATGGGGTTCCTTGGCATTATGACAGGCCGTCGCCACGGGATTCCTCCCATCGCAGAGCCGGAGTTCTGCAGTCATCTCTGCCGGGCGGCCCCGCTGTATGATCTGAAGGTCCTGATCTTTCATCCGGAGGGTGTGGCTGCGGACGGCTCTTATGTCAGCGGCTATGAGTGGCAGAACGGACAATGGGAGCCTGTGCAGGCTCCTCCGCCCGACATTCTCTATAACCGCTGCTTCTACCGGACACCGGAGGAGAAAAGAGCAGCAGCAGCGGCACTGTCTGTCTTGACCCGCTGTCTGCCCTGGTCACGCGGGCTCCCTGATAAATGGGGAGTCTACGAGATTCTGCGGCGCAGCCCCGCTGCCGCAGCCCTGCTGCCGGAGACGGAGAACTACAGCAGCCGCGAAGCGCTTGGCAATATGCTCGCCGGAAGGGAATACGGCGTTTTTCTGAAGCCCCGGACCGGCTCCCATGGCAAACGCACCGTACACGCTGTATTGCTCGGCAGAGACGAAGGCGGCGGTGTGAAGGTGAGGGGCAGAGACCGGGGCAACGAACCTTTTCAATATCTTTTCGGTACGCTGGACGAAGGTCTGGACTGGATCGGCGGCTTCATCGGCCAGCACCGCTATATCATACAGCCTTACCTGCATCTCACCGGCAGCGGAGGACAGCCGTTCGATGTACGTGTGCTGATGCAGAAGAACGGCACCGGTGCCTGGACCCTGACCGGCATGGCCGTCCGGCTCGGCGCCCGGGGATCGCTGACCTCCAATCTGCACGGCGGAGGCACCGCCGTTCCCGCCCTCCCCTTCCTGCTGGACGAATACGGCGGGGCAGGCAGGGAGCTGCTGGAGGAGCTGGCCGCCGCGTCTGCGCTCCTGCCTCCGCTGCTGGAAGAATCCTGCGGCAGACTCGGAGAGCTGGGCCTTGATTTTGGCATCGACGCCGGAGGAAGAATCTATCTGCTGGAAGCCAATTCCAAGCCAGGGCGCACGGTGTTCCGGTTAACGGGCGACCGACAGGCTGCCAGGCTCGCCGCCGAGAACCCGCTGCGCTATGCGCGCCATCTGCTGCTTACATCAAGCAGCTACCACAAGCTGCCCCGCGGGCAGCTCCGTTCACACGGGAGAATGATATCTATGGTTCCAAAGGAGGATTCATAAATGGGTCTCACTTTTTGCAATGTACATTTCACCAAGCAGCCTGATAGAGTAGTGTATGTCTCGGGTGAACTGATGAGAAGCCTGAAATTATCCGGCAAGAAGAACATCCGCCTGCGCCTCGGAAAAGACGCAATCCCGGCCACCATCAAGCCGATCAAGCGTGCCGGCAAGCACCTCTTCCTGGCCTCGGGTGTCAAAAGCGCAATCAAGGTCCCGAAGTCAGGCGGCATCTACCTGCGGAATCTGCAGAATGACGAGGTGCAGCTCGGGCCGCTGGTCGGTGTGCTCTCAGACGGACCCGCTTCTGCGGCGCAGCCCTTCGGCTCCCGTACCGGCTTCATCAAGCAGCTGCTGCGCGAAGGCAGCAACAAATGCTACATCTTCGCCTTCATGCCGCGGGATATCGACTGGCAGCAGGAGCAGATCAACGGATATTTCCTGCTGGCAAACGGCCGGTTCGAGCGCAAGCTGGTTCCTCTGCCGGATGTAGTCTATAACCGCCTGCCCAGCCGCAGGGCAGAGACCTCCCCTTACATCAACCAGCTGCGCGAGCGCTTCGGACGCAAGAAGATCCCTTATTTCAACTGGAGCTTCTTCAACAAATCGGATGTCTACCGGCTGCTGGAGAATGACGGGGCAGCGAACCGTTTCGTGCCTGAAACGCACAGCAACCCGAGCTCCGAGATCATGCGCGATATGCTGGACCGCCACCACTTCGTCTACTACAAGCCTTCAGCAGGCAGCCTGGGACACGGCATCTACCGCCTGACTTACCTGCCGAAGAAAGGATATTTCGCCCGGTACCGCCGGAACGGCAAGAACGTGCTGCTACGCTTCACCAGCTTCGACAGCCTGATGCGCATGCTGCGGGGCCGCCATGGACAGAGCATACAGAACTATGTAGTCCAACAGGGCATCCGCCTTATAGAGATTGACAACTGCCCGATTGACTTCCGCTTCCATATGCACAAGAACGGCAGCAATCAATGGGTCGTCGTCGGTATCGGAGCCAAGAAAGCCGGACGGGGCAGTGTCACCACCCACCTGAAGAACGGCGGCGCGCTACTAACCCCACAGCAGGCTCTCGGCCGTGTGTTCGGGGCAAGATCGGATGAAGTGCTCCAGCGCGCCAAAACCACTGCCGTCAAGCTCGCAGAATCCCTGGAGCTCCAGCACCGCCACCTGCTTGGCGAGATCGGCTTCGACCTCGGTATTGACCAGGATGAGGATATCTGGATGTTCGAGGCCAACGCCAAACCAGGACGCTCTATCTTTCGCCACCCCTCCCTGCGCGCTGAGGGCAAAGCTTCCATTGAGCACATCCTGGAGCATTGTCTGTATCTCAGCAAATTCCGCAGGAGGGATGACTTGTGAACAGCCGGATACCCGATCCCAGTAAGCCTGTAATCGCCATTCTCACCACCAGTGACCGGCTTCAGCAGTTCCGCGGCAACCGCAATAACTTCCGCGACATTATCCGCACCGGCAGAGAAATGGGCTACCTCGTCTATGTCGTCACAGTCCGCGATCTGAAGCTGAACGAGCAGACCGTGAACGGCTACGTGCCCTCCGCCAGCGGGAAGCTGTGGTATACCATTCCGGTGCCGCTCCCTCAGGTCATCTATAACCGCATCCCCAACCGCGAGGAGGAGGAGAAGGCGCCGGTCATCCGCAAAATCGCCGAGTGTCTGGAGCATCCCGGAATCTCGCTGTACAATCCGAGCTTCTTCAACAAATGGAATCTCTTCGAGTGGCTCAGGGAATCCAAGGCAACCTCGAAGCATGTGCCCAAAACCCGCCGCATGCGCAGCGCAGCTACCCTCACCGCGATGCTGAAGAATCACGAGAGCCTCTATCTCAAGCCGGAGAAGGGCAAGGCGGGCAAAGGCATCATGCGGCTGAAATACCGGCCGGACACTCTCCTCCCCTACCGGTTGCAGATTCAGAGCGGCAAAAAGAACACGACCTACAAGGCCGCGTCTGTCGAGCGGCTCTGGGCCCGGATCGGCCGGGAGAAAGGGACCGCCCGCTATATCGTCCAGCAAGCCATCGTGCTTGCCGGACACCACGGCCGCCCCTTCGATCTGCGGGTCCTGCTGCAGAAGAACGGCCGCGGCGCCTGGGCGGTAACCGGCATCGGCGCCCGGCTGGCCGGGGCCCGCAGCATCACCACCCATGTGCCGCGCGGCGGCAGCATCGAAGACCCCTCCAGCATGCTGGAGGGAACCTTCGGGGCAGAGCAGGCAGCCGTTATCCTGAAGAATGTCTCTACCACTGCGCTGCTGGTCGCCCGGCAGATCGAGCGGGCTTCAGCCAGCATGCTGGGCGAGATGTCAATGGACCTCGGGGTCGATGAAGAAGGCGGAGTGTGGTTCTTTGAAGCCAATTCCCGCCCGATGAAATTCGATGAGCCGGCTATACGCAAGCTGTCGCTCGAACGCATTTTCCAATACGGCAATTATCTGTCCCGCCAATCCAAATAATCCATTATCCGTCAAAGGAAGTGACACCATGCAGATATCCTCGCTCTACGACAGCAATCCCGTACAGTGGGAATCCAGGCGAAGCGGGTTGCTTGAGTTCCTGAGGGAGTATGGGGAGCAGCGGATTACCCTTCGCGGATGCAGGAGGCTGGCCCGGCTGACACCGGATCAGCTCGCCCTGCCGGGAGTCTCCCTTCTCGTGGCCACTGTACGGGGTCAGAACGGCCGCCAGCTCGCAGGCGTCAGCTTCGTGTCCGGCTTCGGCAAGGAGGCCTGTGTAGTCGCCGTCCATCCCCTGTACCGGAACAGGCATACGGGCACAGCCCTGCTTGCTGCACAGCTGGAGCGCCTCGGGCATCTGGAATGCCATGTGGCCTGCGACAATGCAGCCAGCCTCAAAATGTGCTTCAACAGCGGTCTTGCCGCTGTAGACCTCATCGCCGGACCTACAGGCAAGCCTACCCTGCTCCTGCGGTCTCCCGTGACTGCACCAGACTCTGTGAATCGTCCACAAGGAGGTGAACTCCTGTGCCAGAGCCCGTCTTAGGCATCCTCACGCTGTATCTGAACGACGCCAAGCAGCTTGAAGAGAAGAGCGTGTACCGGAGGATGATTATTGAAGGCAGCCGGATGGGGCTCGATGTCTTTGTCTTCACGCCGGCAGATGTTCATACCAGCAAGGACCTGATTCATGCCATGATCTACGATGTCAAAAGCGCAACCTGGACGCGCAAATGGCGCTCCTTCCCGAATATGATCTATGACCGCTGCCGGATTCAGCGCAGCCAGCGCTTCCAGCAGCTGCTGCGCTTCCGCGCGCGGTATGACCATCTGACCTTCCTGAACCGCCCGCTGCGCAATAAATGGACGGTGCACCAGACCTTCTCCCAACGCAGCCGCTTCCGGCCCCATATGCCGGAGACACTGCTCTACCAATCCTCCGCCGATCTGCACCGGATGCTGAAAGTAAGTCCCGTTGTCTACGTCAAGCCGATCAACGGCACCGGCGGGCGCGGCATTCTGCGGATTGAGCGGCAGCGGGAAGGCAAGTCCCTCTTCGATATCCAGGGACGCCGCCAGAGCCGCCAGATCATCGCCCCGCGCAAGGTGTCGCTGAACCGTCTGGAGACCATCGTCCGCCAGTGGTGCCTCGGCGGCAAGTTCCTCGTGCAGCAGGGTATCCCGCTGCGGCTGCCCAGCGGCCGGTTCCACGACTACCGGATGCTCGTGCAGAAGAATAGCCAGGGCGCCTGGGAATTCACCGGCATGGCCGGCCGGGTAGGCGCCGCCCGCAGCGTCACCTCGAACCTCCATGGCGGCGGGCATGCCATGAAGGCCGAGACGCTGCTGAAGCAGTGGCTCGGCAGCGAAGAGCGTGCCGACAAGGCTATGCGCGCTGCCGAGAAGCTGGGGATCGAAGCGGCCACCTATCTCGAAGACAGCTTCGGCGCCCTCTGCGAGCTGGCCCTGGATCTTGCCATCGACCGCGAGGGCAAGATCTACGTGCTGGAGGTCAACCCCAAGCCCGCGCGCGAGGTCTTCGCCCGCTCCGGCGACACCAGCACCTACCGTAAGGCGCTGGTCCGCCCGCTGGAGTACGCGATGTGGGTGTATAAGAATAAGAACACGCCTAGTTCGTCTAAGGTGGTTGAGGAGTAGAGATTTTATTTGATAGCAAAGAACCCCCTCTGGATCTGAGGGGGTTCTTTTTATGCGCAGATTTTACAATCCATCCACGCCTCTTGGAATTGTCTTTAATAATCGCTAAAAGTACACTTTATTCAAGGTCAAATAACATATTTCTGACCATTCCGAAAATTCTTTTCATTGTAATAACCCCTCATTATTTCAAATTAACATCTTCTTTTCTTACTTTAATCAAATAATACAAGATCAAAATGAACTGAAATATAAAAATGCTAAATGAGAGCAGAATGAGCATTTCCACCTGATATTCAGGAAAGAATTTAATCTCAACCACTGCTTGCTCATACTCTCCACTCCTTTGTATTGCTTTGAAAAATAAAATTAATAAAGAACTCGGTAAAACTGTTAGCAGAAACCAAGTGATATGATATTTTATCCTCCGTGTTCTTACATACAAAAACGAATTAATGAGAAGTAAAGAAAGTGGCACAAGGTACATCTTTGTTGAAAAATTCAATAGCTTTATTCCCCACCCCTCTATTCTTATCCTTAGAAAATAAATTAAGAATAGCTGTAGTCCAATAGCCAGCAATACATAGAGAATGGCTAGGAGTATTGTTTTAAATGTTCTCATATTTTATCACTCGATCCTTTACAAAAATTCATTATCCATTAATTTGAACAAAAAAATAGGAATATCCCTTTAATGTAATCATCGGGAATTGAAAAGTTGAAGTGAACGGTAGGTGGTGCTTTTAATGAGAAAAATCCCAAGGAATAGAGAAGAAATAGATAAAATTTCACTTTTGATATCTCCCTATAACTATTGTAGTACCGCCTTTTATAATACTTGCCGGAGACACTGCTCTACCAGTCCTCTGCCGATCTGCATCGGATGCTGAGATCCAGTTCCGTCGTCTATGTGAAGCCGATCAACGGCACCGGCGGGCGCGACATTCTGCGGATTGAGCGGCAGCGGGAAGGCAAGTCCCTCTTCGGTTAGTACTCTATAAATGACAAGCGCCCCTCCGGAATATTGGAGAGGCGCTTGTCGTTTATTCCACATCCGATCATCAAGTTATAATTGATTAATTAATCTCTAACCCCAAATCTTCGCATATTTCATAAGGTTCACAGTAACTAACACTTTTATCTATATCTATTACCAAATCTATCAGCAATCTTTCATTACTTTTCTCGAAAATTTTCAACCTGACATCTTCTCCATATGTTATACCAAGTAACTCGTCGATATCTTTTTTCTTAATCTCTTCATTGGTAGCTTTATTCAATACGACAACGTTAATACTTCTTATATCCTTGAATCTCTCCCTGCTCTTTTCAACATCAACTGAATACGGTAGTTTTTCTTGTTCAACCATAACCTCTACTTTTTCAATAAACTTTTGATTGTTCGAAAGGCTAATGTTAGAAAGTTCCCGCTGTACTAAGGATTTTGATTCGATAATCCAAGGTGCAAGGAAAAAAAAGAGAAACGTAGTCCCAAAACAAACAAGAAGTAAAAGCGGTAATTCTTTTTCTATTAGGTGCTTTGCAAAAAAAAGATAGGCTATGATACATAACAACAAAAGGGTAGCGTAAAAAAATAATGAATCATAGTGAGTTACTATGTATAGGTCGCCACCTCCAATAGAAAAAACTATCCCTATAACTAAAAACCAAATGCTTACTCCCATAGCTGCGCTTAACGCAATAAAAAACAAACTCATTATCATTTTATTCTCCGGTTAAATTGAATTTTTTCCCTTTAATTATAATTATCGGGCCCTCCCTATTAATCTTGTATATTAATGTTAAATTCCGGAGGTAGAAAAATTGAAAAAGACACTTTTCCTACTGATACCGTTGTTGTTATTATTGCTCCTTGTATTCGGCAGCACTACTAAACGCAATCCGAATATTTATCTTATTCCAAACAATTATGTGGGTTGGGTGCAAATTATTTATAATCAAGAGGGGTTTAATGCTATCGAAAAGGATAACGGAAAAAATATTTTTACCATTCCTGAGTCTGGAGTATTGAAAACATCCACAGCAGATATTGAATACGGGATATCTTTCGAAGAATTTTACTACTATGACGAACAAAATAAGCAGCAAAAATTAGATACCGATCAAATGATCCACCGTCACACTATAGGCAAGGGCGAGTCGGTTAGTAATTCCGGTAAAATCGAGGGGCCTACGGTGCAGCGCTTTTTTGTAGGAACAGAAGCCCAGCTTCAAAATCATCCTGCTCCTGACTATCCTGTTGAACTAATGAAATGAGTTTAATCCGCTTGAATACATAGATGAAGTGTACCGTTGTTATGCTCCTTAAGCAGCTTTGAGAAGAGTTGGCTAGAGTAATCTATCTTACGTTCAGGAAATTCACCGGTAAGTACAATTTTCAACATCTGAAGCAGACGCTTGCCCGTTAGTTCCGTAGGACCGGAAGACCATTGTCTGATACTGGGGTACAAATAGATCAGCCCGCTGTAACGAAAGGCTGCCCTCAATCTTTCGTAAAAATCAGCAAAGCTAAGAGATACACCGTTTGAGAGGAGTGCGTCGTAATACATTTTGGAATCCTCAAGGTTGAAATAACTGACCAGATCGATATAAAAAGGGGCATAATGACACCACCCGAAATCAATGATATACGGCTCTCCATTATAATCACGGACATGTGAACCATCTGCTGACTGTAAATCACCATGCGTAAGGGTCAGACTCTCCTTCTCCCTGTATAAAGCCGCCATATCACGCGCAAAAATGCTGGCTTTCTCACGCAGTAATGGCAGATAAGCGCCAAATTCCCGGCTAAAATCCGGGTATTGTACAGTGAGCGCTTCAAAGTGATCCACAGACAATGTCGTAATCACATAATCCTCCCAATACTTACGGTCAGCGTGGGGAAGCCAAGACATCTCAGAACCTCTACGCAAATTACGGGCATGGATTCTGGCCAGTGCCTCTGCAACCCTCGGTGTCCAATTTGGACCCAGCGGAGACATCTTGATTCTCCCCAAATCCTCCATCGCCATCCACTTAGGCTCATCTGTCTGAGTGTCCGCAGAAAAGGCTGCTGGCGTGTTCCGGTGTCCCTGGTCAGTTAACCGTTTCATAGCCATTCTCTCTTTCAGGGCCGCTTCCTTAAAAATCATACTTCCCCTTTGACCATTTTCATAAATAACTCCTACGCGGCGCACTTCCGCACCGGACCATCCGCGTTCGTCTTCTGTCATAGATCCTAGCTCCAAATGCCGGACCTTTCCCTGCTGAAGCATATCTGCTAAACCTTGCGCAGCAATAAGCATGTGAGGTTCCACATTAATTCACCTGCCAATCTAATTAATTCTCTTTTCTCATTTTAAACAGATAATAGTATGCGTGAATTATTTAAGCAGTTCACTCAAACTCTCAGGATTAAATACCCGCTCTTTCCCCTCTGCATCAACCATAGTAATTTGCTCAGGCGGATTCTCCAGACTTTTCCCCTGCACTACAAGCTGCCCTTCTCCTTCAATTTCATACTTTCTGATATACACTCCTGAACCGATATCTTCGAAAGCATACTGGTCAAAATCATTCCAATGCAGTGAGGCTGCTTTTTCGGATAAGCTCTTTATTTCATTAATTGGAATATATGTGCTTACGCTTATTTCGGGGCCATACGTCTCCTTCCAATGCTCAAGCCACTGCGAATACTCCAACCCCTTGATCTCTTCCAGTGTCTTCCCTTCAATCGAATACTCGCCGCCTGCCACCACAAGATTCTTGGTTGTGCTTAGCGGCGCAGAGCTGCCTCCTATAACCTCGTGATCCACTACCATCACATTGGCGAATACTTTGTACTCGTCTGCGGGATATTCCTGCGCCAGCGGATGATTCTCCACTATGAATTGATAGGTTGTGATCTCCTTCCCGAAGTAAGTGCTAGCTTCCTGCTCTTGTACTGCCCAGAGCTGCATGTCATCCAGACTCTCGAGCCTCTGCGGCTCCAGTGTATATCTTGAACTCACCCCTTCAGAGGCAACGATGGTATAGCCTAGCGCTTCAATATAACCGGCGGCGGTCTGTTCATCAGTCTGTTCCCTAGGAATGTTCTGGTTATTGCTACAGCCAGCCATAGCCAGCAGCACGAGACCTAGAACAAAGGATACAACTGCATATGTAGTTGGTTTTTTCATGTAGATAATACTATCATAAAATACTTTATTTAGGATGTAGAAACAAAGAAATTGCCAATCATCTAATTATACACCTTGTATAACCAATACACTCATTGTATACTCCAATCAAAGGAGCGATGATATGCGAAAAATAAAGCGAATCACGTTAATCACAGGGATAGGGTTACTGAGCCTGATTGGGATTGCTGTTCTTGCGGTCAACGCTTTTGTAATCCAAAGACCGGTCACTACAACCCCTGTCATCGCAGAAGTGAAGCCCTACGAGTGGAATAAAGTGAAGCTGGGCGGGAATACCCTTTCCAGTGATGGATCTGAGTATTTCATATGGACGAAGAGCGGTGAGAGCAATAACTGGATCATCTTCTTTTCCGGTGGCGGGGTCAGCTGGGATGCCCGGAGCGCTGCACATCCTATTAAGCTTATGAACTTTATTAAAGGTGGAGATACTGGCAACTATTTCGCTGACATTCCGTTCTATATGCTGACCTTGCTGGGCGGGATGATGGATACGGACAACCCGGATAATCCGTTTCACGGCTGGAATGTGGTCTACCTGCCCTATTCAACGGGGGATTTCCATATCGGCAACCGCACCGCTCAATATCCGCGAGAAGACGGCAGCACCTTCACCATGCGGTATAACGGGCGTAACAATGTGCGAAGCAGCCTTGACTGGATCTACGCGAACGTGGCTAGGCCCGATAAGCTGCTGATTGCAGGCGAAAGCGCCGGCGGATTCGGATCAGCCTTCTGGGCGCCCGAGATTGCCGCTCACTACAAAGACTCGGCGATCTTTCAATATGCAGACAGCTCCTTCCTGAAGTCAGACAAATGGCCGCAGGTGATGAATCAGGAATGGGACTCGGACTTCAAGAAGAACTTCGGGTATGCGCCAAAGGGGGATATCATCGGGGCTGCTTTTCGTGCGAATGGCCGGTTGCTGCCTGCCGGTACGGTGCTTTTACAAGCCTATTCGGTATATGATGAGATTCTGATCCACTTCCAGAACAAGATTAACGGCTACAACGGGCCAAGGAATCAGAAGCTCATTAAGGAATGGTCGGAGGAAATGCGGCAATCGGTAGCTGCTCTGGCTGCCGCGGTTCCTAATTATTACTACTATCTGACTGACTACGGGCTGAATGCGGATCAGGGGACAACTCCGCACACTTTTTCCACCCGGGAGACCTTCTATCAGGCGGAGCAGGATGGGGTGAAGCTTGTGAAGTGGCTGGGGGATGCGGTTAATCAGCAGCAAAACTATTCGGTAGGCAGCAAGTTTCTGGAGTCGCCGGCAACCGCTCAGGAGTAGGTCCGGCAGTAGTATGTTCGCATGAAGACAGGAGAGAAGCTCATTGAATTTACGTGAAAAGCAGATGCTAGTGACTAAAGAGCTCATTAAGGAGGCCGCGCTGGGCCTATTCTGTGCTCAGGGGATTGAACGGACGGATATGGCTCAGATCGCCGGACAAGCCGGTGTCTCCCGCCGCACGCTGTACCTTCATTATAAGGACAAGGAAGCATTAGCTGCCCGGCTCTATGTGGATAATCTGGAGCGGATGTTTGGCAGGCTGCTGTTTGATTTTGATTTTGCCCGGCCTGTTGAGTCCCTGGAGAAGATTCTGGATCAATATCTGGCGCTTCGAGAACATGAGGAGGCGTTGATTTATTATGATGCTATTTTTGGAGTGTACTATAGTACTCTAGCGAAGAATCCGGCGGAGCTGCCTGACTTCCAGAAAGCGATGGAGATCTGGTATTCCCGGTACATCAACCTTGAGACAGCTTCAGTCGATCAGGATTATAAAAAGAAGTGGCTGGACCTTCTGCAGAAGTCCACCCACCTGTATTTCATGTATTTGCAAAAAGCCGTTATTCTGTCTCATCAGCGGGGCGGTATAGTTACAGAGGAAGACCGGGCAGCGGACCGGCAATTCAAGGAGTTCATTATGTCTGGCGTACGGGCAACCTGACGGTAATCGTCGTGCCTTCTCCTGCCGCACCGTCTACCTCAATACTGCCCTGATGCAGGGAGACGATTTTTTTGACGATTGCGAGTCCCAGACCGTTCCCGTTATTACTTCCGTTCCGCGACTTGTCTACGGTATAGAATCTCTGGAATACGGCGCCCTGCTCTTCCGGGGAGATCCCGATGCCATTATCGCTGATGGTGACCGCAACTTCTGCTGCACTATGGTCTATACGGATGCGGATCTTCCCGCCTTCAGGCGTGAACTTAATGCTGTTGCCCAGCAGATTCATCCATACCTGCTTAAGCTGATCTTCATCTCCGGTCATATTAACTACCTCCGGCAGCTCCAGATCAATGTTGAGGTTCTTGACGGACCATTGCGGCTCACAGGTCACCACAATCGTTCTGATCTGCTCGTCAAGCCTGAAGGAGACTGCGCTAAAGGGGTGATGCTCGGAATCCAGGGAAGCCAGCTTCAGCAGATTATCACTTAACCGGGACAGACGTCCGCTCTCCGCAATGATAATATCCAGATAGTCCTTGCGTTCCTCTTCCGCAATCAAATCATTGCTGTGCAGCGCCTTGGCAAAACCGGATATGGAGGTAAGCGGTGTCTGGATTTCATGGGAGACATTGGAGACGAAATCCTGTCTCATCTTCTCCAGCTGCTTCAGTTCCCCCGCCATCTCCACATAGCTCTGGGTCAGCTCCCCGATCTCGTCCACACGGTTCATTCGGAGATCCACTTCAAAATCTCCCTTGGCCAGTCTTCTGGTGGCATTCGTCAAAGCCTTGATCGGCTCCACCAGATATCTGGCAGCCACAACAATACATACACTTCCCAGCACAAGCACGAGCAGCAGCACAAAGAGTACCAGCCGGTTGACAATATGCTCGTTCTCGGCAGAGTACTGCAGGAACATCGCACGCCACTCCCCCTTGAGCATAAAGGGCATTCCGATAAACGTATCATTATCTTCCGTGGAGGAACGATAGACCTTTCCCTGCAGCACTTGCCGGACAGCATCGGGGGTGATGGTCACAGCCGGACTATCCGGGAGCCCGTAAAAGGTATGTTCTCCAGACGGATGATACAGGTGGATAGGATGCGCCGATACCTTAACCATACTATTCAGGAACTCGTCCGTATCTGTAGGCTTGGCGTCATCATAACGGTGAATGATCTCCCTGCCTACTGTAATCATCTCGTTCTGTCCCTCATAGCTTATTTGCTTCTGAAATACATACAAGCCGATGAAAAAGGAACAGATCAGACTAAAGACAATAATGCCGAGAAACGTGAGAATGATCCGCACATACAAGGGCTTGATCATGGCTCAGGGATCAGCCGGTAGCCCAGGCCCCGGGCGGTTTCGATTTGAAAACCCTCGCCGTTGCCGCTGAACTTCTCCCTCAACCGGCTGATATGCACATCTACAGTCCGCCCGTCCCCTTCATACTGAAGTCCCCAGACCTGCTGAATCAGTTGTTCTCTGGTGAAGATCTGTCTGGGGTGGCTGACCAGCAGAAACAGAAGATCAAATTCCTTCAAAGGCAGCGTGACCGGTGCTCCACTGCGTGTAACCTGGAAGGTGCGGCGGTTAAGCACCACATTGCCGAGCTGCACAGACTGGGAAGTCACTACCAGTGAGCGCTTGAGCAAGGCTTTTACCCGCATCACCAGCTCCACCGGATCAAACGGCTTGGTCATATAATCATCCGTTCCGAGCTGAAACCCTTTGATTTTGTGGGCGGATTCCGCTTTGGCCGTCACCATGAGCAGGGGGAGATTGGCATCCGAACGCCTGATTTCCCTGCACAGCTCCCAGCCATTCAGTCCCGGCATCATAATATCCAGAATGACAAGGTCGATCTGGGAGTCCTCTATGAGGGATAAGGCCTTGGTGCCGTCCCCGGCTTCTTCGAGGCTGAACCCTTCTTTGCGCAGATATAGAGACATCAGCTTCCGGATATTATCATCATCATCCGCGATCAGTATAGTAGCCACGATCATCCTTCTCTCTTAAGCGTTATCCAAACTGCCAGCCGAGCAGATTCCAATAGTAGAAGAAGATCGTCAGTTGGGCAGCCGCAAGCGCCACTAACGTGTAATGCACCCGCTTAATGGCGGTCCAATACTTATTTTTCCACACCAGTATCGCCGAGACCAACAGGGCTAAGGTCAAGCCCGTCATAATGATTGGCATAACCAAGCTGACAGACAGTAAAGGGCTGATACTGCTGAGCTTCTGCATAATGTCCATGGACATAATAACCATAAACAGAGTAATAAAAGATAACAGCCCCCAACCGGCAGTTCCCGCAGATAAGCGGATGGCCCGCTTTTCCGGGATCGTCATCGCCTTGAACCTGCGCCGGAAGAAGAGGGGGCCGGGCAATGCCGTGAGGAAGATGAAGGCCGAGACACCCACAAGGATAAGCCAAAACTTACTCTGATCCAAAAGCGGCGTACGCTCCAGCGGCATCTCCGGAGCCATGTCCAGAAGCATATGTGTAACTTTGCCGGACTCATCCGTCAGGAAGCCGATTTGATCGGTCCCTTCCTCCAGCTGGAACAGGTTAGGTGCGATCGCTCTGTACAGCTGTTGTTCACTGCCGCTTCCCAAGGATATCTTATTATCCACAGTCGTAACATTCAGCTGGGCAAAAAAGTTAAAGAACTTGTCAATATCACTTATGTTGCGGCGTGTAAATTGATAGGAGCCGGCATATTTTTGCACGGATTCCGCAGAAGCAGAGTATTCCGGCTGCTTCACTTCGGAAGCGGGATAATACCGGTTGAACAGAGCCTGGACCAGATTGGCCGCAGCTTCACTGCCTTGACCGCCATTGTAGGATAAGAAAATCCCCAGTTGCTTGGCAGGTGCGAGATACAATTCCGTATTAAACATGGGATCGGAGCCGCCATGAGAGATTATTCTTACCCCGTTGACCCGCTTCTCTGCGAATCCGAGAGCTACTCCCGGCAGGCGCTTATCGAGCTGAAATGCCGTTGAATGCATGAGCGCAGCCGTCTCTGGCTTCAGAATCTGCCCGTCACCATATTTGCCGTTCTGCAGATGAGCGATCATGAAATGTGCCATATCTAATGCAGATACGGTCCCCGATCCGGCAGGACGAAATCCGCCCTCGAATGTAGGTGTGCCTGGAATAAAGCTGCCGTTCTCACTATTGTATCCTACCACCTGGTTGGGAATGAATGACTCCGGCAATGGTTCCACGACCGTCGAATGCTTCATGTCCAGCGGATCGAAGATGTACTTCTGAATATAATCATTATAAGGAATCCCGCTGACATCCTCCACGATCATCCCTGCAAGTGTGGCTCCATAGTTGGAATAGGCACTCATCTCACCGGGCGGTCTGATCCGGGCCAGCATATGTTTATTGAGTGTTTCCGAGATGGACACGGGCAATTTGGCCGGATCCGTGACGATCTGATAACCGACTCCGCCCTCTTCAAAGCCTGCTGTATGGGTCATCAGATGACGCATGGTGATGGGCTCAGGATAAGTGGCAGGAATCTTCACGGATTTCAGATAGGTGTTAATGTCCGTATCCAGATCAATCTTCCCCTGTTCCACCAGCTGCATCGCAGCCGTCCAGGTGAACAGCTTGGTCGTTGAAGCGATTCGGAACATGCTGGTTGCAGGGTCAACCGGTGCTGCTTGCTTCAGATTGGAACTGCCATACCCTTTGCCCAAAATGATCTTGCCGTCCTTGACGATGGAGATTACCGCTCCCGGAATTTGCAGCCGGTTCATGTACTCTTCCATCATTCCATCCACGAAGACAGTCAGACCTGCGGTATCCTCCAGATTGGCAGGCGCTTCAATCCGGGACTTCGGTGAAGCGGTTTGCCCCGTCTCCGCCTTGGCATATGTCCCGGGAAATATAAGGCCTGCGCCTAACCCCAGCACAGCCAACAGGGCCATACCGGCGATCAGCTTTCTTTTCAATAATATTAACATGTTTACCCTCCGCATCATCTATATAGTTAAGGTTGAACTTCATCCGCCTGACACTTATAGAGATTATCAGAGTAGTGTGAATGGAACGTTAACAGGACCACAATTGATTATTCTTTGGACAATATCATAAACCACATTGAAGCCCACAATAGTAACTGGATCACTGAATAGACGATGGGGAAGAAGAACATCAATTCCATATACCCCTGTTCAAAATGAAATTCCATAAATACAGGTTCGCCCGGCTCTACGCCTGTAATTTCTTTTATTTTGAAGAGGATGGCTGCACTGGGAAGCAGACTGGTCAGTAGCCAAACCAGATTATACCTGATCTTCTTCGTCTTCAACGACCTGACACATGTTGCATACAACAGAAAAACCGGAGCGCAATAGGTCAATACAATTTCCAGACCGCCTACTCCCTCCCACGCACCCATTTTTAAATTCAAAAAATAAATTATTATCAAATGAATAACGCCCACCACTACAACCTGCGCTGATCCTTTAATCCTAATAATCGTCTTCTCACTCAACTTATATCCCCCGCGATTATTTATTTTCCTTTTACACCAAATATCGGGTTTCCCTCTTGATTTATGTATATCCAAGAACGGCAAAAAGGAGCCGTGTATAAATACGGCCCCAGCGAAAACGGCACAAGCAGAAACACAATTGCTATACTTTTAACTTAATTGCATAGTAGTCAGGCAAGTATCATCGCTCTCAAAGGTGGAAATCTCGGACCGGGCCTCTTTGCCGTCATGCGTGATCGTCATCTGGTAGTTCTGATTACGCGGCAGCCATAGGTCGATGAAGCCGTTTGGCTGGGACTTGACGGTCTGGTTCATGATCTCCTTACCGTCCGCGTCTACGACTGTTACCCCGAAGGATTGTTCGACCATCTCCCCCTGGCAGCCGGTCAGGCTGTGCGTTGCGCAGGGATGGGTATTCTGCACGTACGGGGCAACCGACAGGAAGAATTCATCTTCCGGCAGTCCGTAGACTGCTTCGTTAGGACCGCCGCTGTCCACAATAAGCTGGGTCGAAGTAATAGATGCGGACTCTGCCGTCAAGGTGCGTGAGCTGTAATCAGCCACCATTTGCTTGATCTCCTGGCTGGCAGCCCGGCTGCTGCCGGGAGTCGTGGCAACCTCCGTTGTCTTCGGTCCCCCGCTTCCCGTGTACAGGTAGATGCCCAGCGCTACAATAACCGCACAGGTACCCGCCACCATTTTATTCTTCATTGTATAGATTCATCTCCTTGTAACTGGAATTCAGCCCATTTCTTCCCGCAGATCATGCTCCATGAACAGGATATCACGTTTCATTTCCTTCATGCTAGCTCTGGAAATCCGTCCGGCCTCGAACATCAGCTGAATGTGGTCACGCTCCAGTTGAATTCCCGCGCGGGACAGCTCCTGCAGCGATTCTTCGAACTCCTGCTTCGTAGCAGATATGGACTCTGGACGGGTCAGCCTTAACCGCCCCCGCTCATAACGCAGAATCAGGGAGCTGATCACTTCGGGCTCCATCTCTCCCGTATTCTGCAGCTCTCTCAGCCGCTCAAGAACATAAGTGAAGATCCCGGACTGCAGCCGGTTCGATTCCTCACGCCGCTCTTGCGCGCTTAAGCGGACCTGCTGAATGACACCTGTGATTTCTTCCCAGCTTTTGAACGGAATCAGGTCATTCTTGTACTGCGGATCACGGGTGTATATGAATAGCTGCCGGTTCAGCCGGTTCAGGAAGCGGTATGCCGTATACGGGTTCACCTCGTGCTGCTTGAGCGCAAGCATAGTGTATTCTCTCTGCCACTTGAAGGCTGTCACCCCGAGCTTCCGTTCCATCTCCTCGGCCTCTTCATTCTTCTTCAGCATGCGGATTCTGGCATTGTAGGTGCCGGTCAAATGATTCAAAGCCATCCGGGACTGGGACTGATCTGTAGCCTGCTCCTGTAGTCCGGCAACTACGTTGCGCAGAATTTCGATTTTGGCCTCGGCCTCCTCGGCATTATGCTCCGCTTCATGATCTGAGTCAAGCAGCAGCGGCAGCAGAAAGTTAGATGCCAGCAGGGTCCACAGAATGACACCCGCCGCCAGGAAAATAATCAGGTCCCTCGCCGGAAAGTAGGAACCGTCATCCAGGAAAAACGGCAGTGACATCGTACTCGCCAGGGTAATCGTACCCCGCACCCCCGACAGCGTCAGAATAAGCGCCTTCTTGAATTCCAGCTTCCACGGTCCGCGCGGCTCCTCCCCTTCGGGGATATCCATGATCAGCATCCAGATCAGTCTTAGGCCGAGGACGGCAGCGGTTAATAGCAGGGTATACAGGATAACCTGGACATTACCAATATCCGGGTTGCTCCAGACCGTTCTAATGATCTCCGGCAGCTGGGTACCAAGCAGCAGGAAGACCAGACCGTTCAAGACGAAGATAATGACGGCCCAGGTGCTTTTGGACACGATGCTCAGCTTAGCCACCTCAGGATTCATCTGCTTATATCCGAAGGAATGGGCAATTCCGGCGCTGACAACCGCCAGTATTCCATTGACCCCCAGCTCCTCAGCGGCCATAAAAATAGCAAACGGCGTCAGGATCTCAATCAGCATATGTAACGTGACATTCTCCATCCCGAGCCTGCGCAGCCAGCGGACGATCCCGTATTTAATGAGCGTGAGCACAAGGCCCAGCACCACGCCGCCCAGCGAGATGGAGATAAAGCTCAGACTCGCCGTTTTGAAAGAGAAGGCGCCGGTGACCATAGCAGCAACCGCAAATTGAAAGGACACCAGACCCGATGCGTCATTAATCAAGGATTCACCTTCGAGAATTTGCATGGTCTGGTGCGGGATTTTGACTTTTTGCTCCAGTGCGCCTACGGCGATTGCATCCGTAGGAGCCAGTGCAGCCGCCAGCGCAAATGCAGCCGCCAAGGGCAGGACCGGCAGCAGCCAGTGCAGGAAGTATCCCAGAACCCCTACCGTCAGAAAGACCAGTCCCAGGGCCAGCAGCAAGATCGGCTTTTTCAGCTTCCATAGAGCCACTTTATCGGCAAGCCTGCCGTCATTGAACAGCAAGGGGGCAATGAATAACAGCAGGAACAGCTCCGGGTTCAGCTCCAGCTCGAAATGCAGGGGCAGCCAGGTTAAGGCCATGCCCAGCGCAATCTGAATGATCGGCACGGAGAGCGAGGGGATGAACCGGTTCACCAGATTCGACAGTGACACGGCTGCCAGCATCAACAGAATATACTCAAATAATTCCAATCGGACAAACCTCCATCTCTGCACTTGCGTGTGCAGATACTAAATTACGTTATTTATTTAAACTCAGTATAAACGATCTTGGGACAAATATCCTCTTGGAGATGGACTATAAAGCATCTATTGCCGCTCGCCCATGTGCCGGCGTATAATTAGGCCAGACGAAGAACGTCCCAAGCCATCGCTGGCAGAGGGGGCGTTCTTTTTTTTGTCAACATGAAGGAGGGAATACATATGGAGTTTGAAAAAGCGCATCAGCTGCTATTGGACCGGCATCTATCTGTCCGAACAGGGGAGCGCAGAGGGCGCCTGTCACGGGGGCACCAGTATGCCGAGAAGCTGCTGCTGCGCAATGTCTGGTGGCCGCTGTTCGGCAATCTGGATGACCTGCATCCGGAATATGAAGTGTACAACTGGAACCGCAAATCGCAATTTCTGGATGTTGCATTTCTCCCATCCTACGGCAAATTCGTCCTGGAATGTGATGGTTATCAGAGTCATGTGAAGGACATGGACCGGGAAAGGTTCAGCTACTCGTTGAACCGGGATACTTACCTGAACGGGCTGGGCTGGAGGATCATCCATTTCTCCTTCGATGATGTGCAGAACCGTCCGGAAATCTGCCGCATGCTGCTGCAAATGGTCATTGCCCCTTCCTTGCTCCGGGTTCCGTCCGGACTCTCTCTTTCACCGCTGGAGAGAGAGATGGTTAGACTCTCCTTGAGTCAAAAGAAGGGGGTACGCCCCAAAGATGTAATGCTTCAATACAACGTAAGCTTTCGGACGGCACGCAAGCAGCTTCAGGAGCTGGTCCATAAAGGACTGCTGCGCCCGGTGATGCAAGCAGCGTACATTTGTTATTATGAGCCTGTGCAGGGATTGCCTGATTTGTTTCTGTAGCTGTTTGGTCGGGTTCCGCCCTGCAAGATAGTATGTTTGATTAGTTTATTCTAAGTAACTTGGAGTAGGTTTAATGGATTTGGGTTGGGTTGGGTTGGGTTGGGTTGGGTTGGGTTGGGTTGGGTTGGGTTGGGTTGGGTTGGGTTGGGTTGGGTTGGGTTGGCTTGGGTTGGGTTGGGCAACCCGGTAATGTTGCAGAATTTGCAACTTAGGCTGTTGAATACTTAGGGGTATGGTAGAATTCTTGCAGAAAATGCAACACTTTTCTCATATAACCGCTTGGTTGGTAGGAGAATCCTGCCTTTTGTGCAACATTTCCCGATTACTGCCCTTTTATTGAGGAGAATGTTGCATTATGTGCAGGATTTTCAAGCTTCAACGTGAGACCGGCACATGCAGGTGCGTGCGCTTGCACTAACAGCTAAGCAGTGTTGTGTCGGCTGGACGGGCGAACCAGACAAGCACAGGAACAACCCGCTTATTTCATAAGCGGGTTAACCTCCTGTTCCATTTGTCCGAGCAGCCCGTCAACGGTGGATGTTTGCGTGTAAAGTCCGTCCATAAGCAACTGGATTTTCGTATCAATCTGCTGCCAGTTTTTATGTCCGGGCGCGATCCGCGCCGTGGCGATCTGATCGAGCACCGCCCGCTGAATACTCTCCGGTGAAGGCTCTGAGGCTGCCCGCAGGAAGACATCGGATTCCAGTACAGACTTGCGTGACGGGACAAAATACTGCGCGGTAACGCTCATCGACTTTGCACTGGTGATGAACTTGAGGAACTCTGCAGCCTCTGCCGGATGGCTGGTCTCGAATACAGACACTCCCGCATAACCGAGGGATGTCCCTGTCCCCTTAATGCCTGCCGGCATCGGGGCGATATCCCAGGCAAAATCTGTGACCGCGCGCGCCTTGGAGGTATAGCTGTAGCGGTCCGTATACATACCAAGCCGGCCGCTGTCGAAGGCAAGCTCATCCCCGGGGAGCGGATGTACTTTGGTCTTGAACATCATGTCGCTGTAGAGCTGGAGCGCTTCCTTCCCTGCGGGAGAATTCAGTGCAAACGATGCTCCGCCGCTGTCGAACAGCTCTGCCCCATGCGACCAGAACAGCGGCAGCAGCGCATCCGACCAGTTGTTCCAGTCGCGGACCAGCTTCACACCGTAGATGCCGCGCTGCGGATCGGTGAGGCTTCGCGCCGCCTTGAGGAATTCATCGTAGTTCCATTTCCCTTCCTCATACAGCTCCGTAGGCGTCTTCAGCCCCTTAGCCCGGAACAGATCCTTATTGTAATAGATCAGCACCGGAGGCGTGGAGAACGGGATGCCGTATAACTGGTCTCCGCGCTTGAAGATGTCGAGCGTAGAAGGATAGATATCCGCATAATGATATCCGGAGTCCTCCTTCACCTCAGCCGCAATATCCACCAGCTGGCCGGATTCCAGCAGTTGGGGGATCATCCGCTCCGCCAGCCAGCCGGCATCCGGCGCGGTGCGGGAAGCCAGCATGATCGACAGCTTCTGCTGGTAATCCGCAAAGGGAATCGTCATAATCTCAACCTCGATCCCGGAGTGGAGCCGTTCAAATTCACCGATCAGCTGCTCGACCATTGCCTTCTGAGCATCATTGCCCCAGATGCTGAACTTCAGCTTCACCGATGCCTGCACCGAAGCCGTCCCGCTCCCGGCTTCTCCTTCACCCGCTATCCCGCCGGGCGTCCCGTTTCCTGCACCTGAAGAACAGCCTGTAGCCAGCAATACCGCAGCCATAAGGCCTAATAGCCTAATCCGCATGCTTACTCTCCTTCCTGCCTGTCCCCTGCGGGTCCGGCATGATTCATTGCTTCCCAGTTCATCGGCAGCCGCAGCGAGACGGTTACGCCGCGCTCCGCCTGTGAATGGATCGTCAGGCCGTAAGGCTCCCCATAGAGCAGCCGCAGCCGCTGATGAACGTTGCGCAGCGCAAAGCCCTTAAGCACCCGGCCAAAGCTCCCCTGTTCCGTCTCGGCAGAAGACCGTGGCTGGCTGCCGTAGAGCTGTCCTTCAAGCTCCTGCATCCGCTCGGCGGTAATGCCCAGACCGTCATCTTTGACCGACAGAATCAGATCCTCTTCCTCCACAGAGGCGGTTAAAGCAAGGTGCAGCCTGTCTGGTCCCATGGCATGCTCAATAACATTCTCGATCAGCGGCTGCAGAATCAGCTTCGGCACCACACAGGAATCGAAGGAAGAATCAATATGGATCACAGCGTGCAGCTTGTCCCCAAGACGCATACCCTGGATGCGCAGATAGGCTTCCACGAATTTCACCTCATCCAGCACATACACCATCTGCTCCCGGTGGCCGACTGTATAACGCAGCAGCTTGCCGAGACTGGTCACCACACCGGAGAGCTCCCGGGTATTGCCCTGAAGCGCCAGCATGTTCACCATCTCCAGCGTATTGTACAGAAAATGCGGATGAATCTGGCTCTGCAGCGCCAGCAGCTCCGCCTCCCGCTCCTTCAGCCGGGTCTCATAGACCTCCTTAACGAGCCGGTCAATCTCACCGATCATCGTGTTGAACCCTTCGGTCAACTGCCCGATTTCATCGCTGGTGGTGACCGTCGCCCGTTCGAGGAACAACCCCCGCTTCACCTGTCTCATCTTCGACTGCAGATGGGCAATCGGTTTAATCAGACGGCTAGACAGGAGTATAGCTGCCACATAAGCCGCCATAAGGGCCACTATGGAGACAATCAGCGTTGAGTTGGTCAGCTCACGGGCATCCTCACGGAGCTGCACCCGCGGAATCAGAGAGGTGACCTTAAGTCCTGTGTACGGAGATTCCGCAGAGGCAGTAATATAAGATTCGCGGGAGTCCTGAAGCTTCCCGGGGGAAGCGTAGAGAAGCACCTGATCCCCGCCTGTAATCTGCAGCAGGCCGCTCCCGCTTGAGCGTACCGTCGAGACAATGGACCCAAAGCCCCGCGGCGTGAGATCCACCTTGACAATCCCCAGCATGGCATGCGTGTAAGGTTCGCGGATGACTCTGGCCACAGAGATGATTCCCTGCTTCGCCTCCGTATAGTAAGCTGCGCTATGCGGCGGAAGGATGGCCAGGCCGCCGTCCGCCTGCTCTACGGTTGCCATCCACCCCGCCATGCTGCGGTCCCACCGCTTCCTCACACTCTGATCCAGATTGCTGAAGATCCCGCCGTCATTGGTGAACACCAGAATACTCTCAATCTCCCCCCGGTCAAAAGCCAGCGAAGAGATAAATAGATTCATCTTCAGCGTCTCATCGGCGCTCAGATAGGTGCCGGCCGCACCCGGCCCCCGGTGTTTGCGCAGAATCTGCATCATATCCTCATCGTACAGGGGCGCGAGCGTCAGGCGGTCCAACTCCTTAATATAATGCTCTAGATTAATATTAATCTGGCTGACGATCTGATTGGACAGCTCCACCGTGCTGCGTTCGACTCCGGCGGTATATTTTCTGTAGCTGATAGTGCCGATGACCAGGAACGGAATCGTGATCAGCAGGCAAAATAAAATCATAAACTTCGTGCGCAGCGGCACATAGACGGACCGGTTGAATCTTCTTCCGAATAACATGCGGACAGCCTCCCCGAACTCTGGTTCTACATCAACATAGCATAATTCGAGGGGGAAGTCAGAGCGGTCCGCCGCAGCCTGCCCCGGCGCAGGAATTCCGGCTCAGCTATTCGCAAGCTCGCTGGACCAGACCTCCGTCTGCCTCCGGAACTCAGCCTCTGTCAGCATCCCGCTGTGAATCATATAAGCGTAATCCAGCAGATTCGGCAGGCAGGGCAGATCCAGCAGATAACGGCTGAACGCATGCGCGGCAATCTCTGAGGTCTTCGTCACACTGGCCCGAATGCGCAGCGGTCCCAGGGAGAGGCTGCTGATGTCATCCAGCCGCTTGTTGGTGTACCCCAGCTCCGTGAACTCCAGATCATGGAACAGCTCATGGGCAAGGTGAATATCCGTTACCTCCTTCAAGCTGAAGGAGCGGCCGGGAAGCAGCACACCGGCGCATTGCCGCAGCTCCTCCATGGAGGATGAATACAGCGTAATGACGCGCTCCTTGGCCGACAGCTCAATCTGGGCACGGAAGCGGATCTGCCCGATGGTGCCCTGCCGGTCATTGAGATTGACACGGATTCCCCGGTCCCGGCAGATGGCCCCGAGATCTGTGCCGTAACGGGCCTTGAAGGCCAGAGCCTGCTCCTTCCCTATGGCCAGCGGACGCTCCACATAATAACGCCGTTTACCGCGCGGAATCCGGTGGAACAGCAGATCATTGGTCAGTTCGGCATACCCCAGCACATGATCGCCGGGCACTGTCTTTACAGCCGTCTTCATCCTCTTGTGCACCTCCTACTGATAGACGACGGCGAGCATCTCGCTGTTGTCCTCCAGCAGCTGCGTCTCCACTTCAAGAATGGAGAACAGCTGCTCCTTGGTCTGCATGCCGGTCAGATCGAGCATTTTTTCCTTATAGAAGATGAAGGTCTTGGGGATCGTCGCATTCGCATCCGAATAGATCGTATTCTCCTCCAGGAAGGAGGCGAACCGGTCGGCCATATTCTTCTTCAAAAAAGCCAGATGATACGCATTCGTCTTCTTGAAGCGCACCACGCCCTCGCGGTCCAGCACGCCGACATGGCTGAGCTTCTTCTTCACCAGCCCGAACATCGACTTCCTGATCTCGCTGGACTCGAACAGATACCATCTGCCGGAGGCCGCCTTCAGCTCCGTGTGGTCCGCAGGCTGCCCCAGCGCCTCCGCGGCCGTCTGCATCAGCTCGTTCACCGGCACCTCGCGGCTGGCCAGATCCTTCGAGCGCAGCTCCGTGGAACCGGTGGCGATTGCCCGCAGAATATTGCGCTGGGAGTCAATCTCGATCGTGACATCCACCGTAGACTCGTTCGCCCCGGACTGGACGATTTTCTCCATAATCTCTGCCCGAATCAGCTTGATGTCATGCTCGGTGGCACCCACGACGGTCTTCTCGATCTGCTCGCGGACCATCGCCATTCCGACGCCAATCGTCGAGATATACGGTGCGTTATTCGCTATCTGGTGCTTGAAGCCTTCCTTCGCCGCCATAGCCGGAACCAGCACCGCTCCGCTGCCTCCGCCGCCTACCAGCGTAATGAAGCCGGTGTCCAGCTCGTAGTCGCTGATCATCTGGTTGACTACAGCCATCACCTTGCGGATGGCAATCTCTATCGCCGCCCTTGCAGCATCCTCCGCAGACATCCCGAGATGGGAACCCAGCGCCTGCCAGGCGATCCGGGTGCTCTCCAGATTGCCGCGGGCATAATCGGTCTCCGGCACATGGTTCAGCAGATTTGCCGCTCCCGCCAGGGTCAGTGCGTATTCATGCCCGCCCGCACTACGAACCGTGACATAATCCGGGTCGCCGTCACGCGGGCTAATGAGACCAATCGCAGGCTGCTCCAGGTTCTCTTTGCCGGTGAAGCATTCGTATTCCAGACCGGCGATATGTGCGCTGCGTGGGCCGACATCCGTGATCTTTCCCCCGCCGATCTGGATCATGCTGCCCCCGGCTACAGCCAGTGTCCGCACATCCAGCGAGCGCAGGTACGTCTTGTGACCGCCGACCTGGGCGTTCTCGATCATCACCTTACCGTTCTTGATTACGGAGATATCTACGCTCGTGCCTCCCACCTCGAAGAAGATGCCGTCCGAGATCTTCTCATACATCAGGGCACCGGCCACTCCGGCCGCCAGCCCCGACAGCATGGTCAGGATCGGGCGCTTACGCACCTCATCGATGCTCATCACGCCGCCGTCACAGCGCATAATCATCAGTTGGGAAGTGATCCCCGCTTCCTTGACCGCCTGCTCGGTCATGTTGGCGGTCTCCATCATCTTCGGAATCAGACTCGCATTGACAACCGCTGTGCGGGTGCGGGTCTTCAGCCCGTAGAGCTGGGAGATCTCATGTCCGCCGGTAGCGTACACGCCCCGGATGCGCGCCGCTTCCATCACTCTCAGCTCATTGGCCGGGTCATCGACACTGTAGGCTTCAGAGGCTACAATAACCTCCGCCCCCCGGGCCAGCAGCTCATCTATTGCATTATCGATGGCTTCAGCCGTAAGCTCCTTGGAATCCACGAACTTGTGGTAAGTCTTCAGGAATTTGCCCGCGGCCAGCTCGATATCGGCCACATTCGTCTCAGCGCGGGCACTGCGGGCATCCAGCCCCGTCCCCATACCCACGATGCCTACACGGGCAACATCACCTTCGAGCAGGGCGTTGGTGGCCTGCGTTGTACCGTGGGCAATGAACTTGATATCCTCAGGTAGAATACCGTTCTCATTCATGATCCGCTGGATGATCTGGACAATCCCGCTGGCTACGCCGCGCTTGTCATGGTGCGTGGTCGGCATTTTGACCTTGGACAGCACCTCGAAGGTCTCATTGTCTATCGCCACGGCATCCGTGAAGGTTCCTCCGACATCGATGCCGATTCTGATTTGTTTATTATGCATAGCAGGTTCTCCTCTCCATGAAGCATGTCTCTCAATCCGTGGTTCACTTGCCGCAGTCTAGAAAGCGATCATTCCCGCAATAATCATCGAGATCATTACAGCCACGAACATCCAAGGCAGCGTCTTGCGTAGTGTCTCAATAATATCCGTCTTCGTATAATCGGAGATCCAGACGTTATGCGAGTTGGTCGGATCACTGACCGCCTGCAGATTGCTCACGATACGCAGGGCCAGCATCGCTGCAACGGGCGCCATGCCCCCGGCTACAATCAGGGCTGCAATTCCGCTGCCGAGTCCCCATACATTAAGCGGTCCACGGTAGATCGCCAGCGGAGACAGCAGAGTGAAGACCAGAATGTACATCAGCGGGCTGGTTGGAATGATGCCTTCGATCAGCGGCTGGATTAACCCTGCCACTTGAGGGGCGGTCACCGCACTGAGGAGCATCCCGATTCCGATCATCAGGCCGAGCGCACCGGCAACATCCTGAATCCCTTCAACCAGCGCACTCGACAACACATGGAACGGGCGTTTGGGGGTTGCGAGCAGCAGGGTGACCAGCGCTCCCATGAAGACAGCAGACACAATATCCACCTTCAGGAAAAATACGAGCAGCACCGGAACAAGCGGGCTGATCAGCGCAATAGCTCTTACATTCTTGGTATCCTGAGGCTGGAAATCCTGCTTCAGCGGCATTGCCCAGGCCCGGCGAACCTTGCCGTCCTTGCGGGTGTAGTAGACGATCATAATCAGGGCAATCACGA
This sequence comes from Paenibacillus sp. FSL K6-1217, assembly GCF_045040735.1. Lineage (NCBI taxonomy): Bacteria > Bacillati > Bacillota > Bacilli > Caryophanales > Paenibacillaceae > Paenibacillus > Paenibacillus sp. FSL K6-1217. The sequence continues at coordinate 7,418,967 of NZ_CP150271.1, read as the reverse complement.
TCAGCGGAACTGCACAGACAAGGGAATACGAAGCAATCGTGTTCGTAGGCACCTTAAGCACATCCGTATAAATCGCCCAGGTGGAGACATTGAACACCACACCAACCGCATTGGCCAGCAGCACTACAAGGCCGCTGACAAACGGCTTAAGCCCGGCCGTCAGCATGATGGGAATCGCAATCGTTCCGACCAGAATGACCATGCCCAGGCCGTTGGCGGCAGAGAAGATGACAGAGGCAGCGAGGAAAAAGATAATCGCAATCGCCAGCGGCTTATCACCGGCCAGCTCCGCAGCCTTGCGGATAATGGTCTTCGTGATGCCGACCTTGCTGAGAATCTGGCCGAACCAGGCGCCGAAGATCAGTCCGGCGATGGCGGTAGACAGCTTCATGGCTCCGCCTGCGAGTACCCCCTTCGTGATGGTGAAGGTGTCCGGGTTATCGGACAGAAGCGGGATGCCGGCAATCGCTGCCAGCAGAATCGCCATCATCGGCAGCGCCAGCAGCGTGGTCAGCTTGCGGGTCATCATCAGCCCCACGAACACAATGAATACAAGTAGAATTCCGATAATTTGCACGGTTTCCAAACCAATTCCTCCTACAATTTTGTTGTATATTCGTTGTTATAAGAACTATTGACTAAATCACCGGCCGCCTTAATTGCACCGAATACAGTTATGCACAGGCCGTTATACTTCCAGATAAGCGCCGTGGGCTACAAGTGTCTCCTGCAAGCTCTTATAATTCACCTGCTGGACAGGCACGCCTTCCCGGACAGCCAGCGCTGCCGCTGTACCGCCCGCTTGCCCGATGGCGCCTACCGTTGGCGTTGTCCGCACAGCCGCCTGGGCTTCAAAGGTAGCCGAGAGGCATCTTCCGACCACGATCAGATTGTCGATCTCATTGGTGATCAGACAGCGGTAAGGGATGCCGTACATCGCTCCCCATTCCAGGTGATCCGTGGCGGTTCCCTCACCATCCGGGCTGTGAATATCAATCGGATACCCGGAGTGGGCAATCACATCCTCGAAGGGCTTCACGGAGAGAATATCCTGCGCAGTCAGGGTATACACGCCTGTAATCTGGCGGGAGCCGCGTACGCCGATGGACGGGCCTGTCGAGATAACCACCGATTCTTCGAAGCCGGGAATATATTTTCTGAGGAAAAGCTCCAGCTCGCGGCACTGCCTGCGCCCTTCAATCTCGGCTTCGCTGAGGCTCCAGGGATCTGTGCTGTCCTTGCCCAGAATCCGTGTGGTGTTCATGATGATCTCGCCGGGGTTGCTCGTCTCGAAGAACAGCACATCCTCCCTGGGAATACTGATCTCGCCGCGCGCCTTCGCTTCACGGAACTGCTGGTCGAAGCCGGCCACCGACAGCCTTGCTGCCGAGTCCATCACCGTGATATCCAGATTCATGCGCGGAAAGTCCTCACGGTGCTCCCGGATATACGCTTTGATCTTCTCTGTGTCCACATTTCTCATCTTCATCTTCAGTGTCATCGGCTGCGACTGCCCGTCGGATTCCCTTCCCTTGGTGAACGGAATGCCCGACCAGGCAGCCAGATCCCCGTCACCGGTTGCATCGATGAACACATCCGCCGAGATCCTGCTAAGTCCGCCCTTATTGCACAAGGTAAGCGATGCAATGCGTCTGCCCGACACTTCAGCACCGGCCAGCATCGTATGATACAGCACCTCGCCCCCGCTCTCCTGCAGCATCAGATCCAACTCGTATTTCATCGCTTCGGCATCGAATGGCGTCACCGAATAGGTGTAATTCGTCGCGTCCGGGATATGCCCCGGCGATTTGCCGAGCGCCCGGAGCCGCTGAATCAGCTCATCGGTGATTCCCTGGACAGCCTGCTTATCCCCCGCGTGAAAAGTCATCATCGGCCCTACGCCCGCAGCGGTCAGGGTCCCGCCGAGGAATCCCCCCGCCTCTATGATCAGCGTCCGGGCGCCTGCTCTTGCTGCCGCGATGGCCGCGATGGAGCCGGAGACCCCGCCTCCCGCCACAACTACTTCATATTTCCGCATCTCTGCTCCTCCTTCTTCTTCTAAAGTGAACGGTTACATTACTGCTGCTCCCTGTACTGCGTCGGGGTGCAGCCGGTATAGTCCTTGAATACCGCCATGAAATGCTTTGAGCTTAGGTAGCCGGACAATTTGGCAACCTCATAGATTTTGAGATTCGTCTCCTTCAGCAGCTGCTTGGCCCGGTTCATCCGGCACCGCGAGACATAATCCGTGAAGTTCTGTCCGGTCTCCGTCTTGAACAGCACCGACAGATACTGGTGATTCAGATGCACCTGCTCCGCCATATATTGCAGCGAAATCTCCTGATCCAGCCGCTGGGCAACCAGCTCCTTCACTTTGCGGATCAATTGCCTGCCCTTCGGGTCGGTCTCTCCCTCTTCCGGCTGGCCTGGCAGAGCATTCCGGGCTCCGTGCTTGCGCTTGTACTCCCCCAAGGCCTGGGCCAGCTCCGTGCGGTCAACCGGCTTCAGGAGATAATCGCTGATGCCGTATTTGATCGCCTGCTTGGCATATTCGAAGTCGGCATACCCGCTCAGAATCAGGATATACAATTCAGGGAACTGGTCACGGACCCGCCGGATCATCTCCAGGCCGTTCATTTCATTCATCCGTATATCCGAGATCAGGACATCAGGCTTCACACGCTTGAGCGCCTCCAGTGCAAGTCTTCCGTTCTCTGCCTCACCCACCACCTCAAAGCCGCCGATGACCTCCTCAATCAAATGCTTGAGGCCCGAACGGATCAGGGCTTCATCCTCAACGAGAAACAGCTTGTGCAACCCAATCCCTCCACATCCAGTATCCGGCCACCGGTCCCGCTTCGCCAAGCTTCTGAGGCTCACTCTTGGTGAAACGCTTACAGTACCAGTATAAAATTTGAGCACCTGCAAAGAAACGGTCCCCATTCGAGAAAAGGTATGAAATTTCGAGATGTATCCGCATCCGCTCCGCCAGACATGAAACCGGATGCCCTTCACGCCAAAATACGGCGAAAATGACACCCGGTTCTGCTTGCACTGGCATATGGGTAAGAATCACTCCGGGTCTGCCGGATTACAGGTCAGCCGCAATGCTGTTATCATACAGCGCAATCAATTCATCGAACGATGAGATGATCACATCCGAGCCCTTCAGCTCATCCTGCCGCCCGAAACCGGCATAGGCGCAGCCGATGACCGTCTGTCCGTTGCCCTTGCCCGCCTGTACATCGGAGGAACGGTCCCCCACCATCCAGGCGCTGCCGATCTTGTGATTGTCCAGCAGAAGACCGAGCAGCTCAGTCTTGGTAGCCGTTCCCTGGCCGCCCGCGCTGTACAGCCCCTCGAACAGGTCCTTCAGCTCATGCACGACCACGATGCTGTGGATATAATCCTCCAGCCCGTTGCTGGCTACGAACAGCTTCACTCCGCGCGCATGCAGGGCACGCAGCGTCTCGGCTACCTTGGGGTACAGGACCGTTCCTCCGGCCTCCAGTCCCTCGATCTCCAGCTGCAGCAGCAGCTCATCCGCCCGGCGGTGTACCGCCTCATCCGCTTCCGGCATTACGTTCTTCCAGATATCCGCGAGCAGCATGCCTAGGCTGCCGAGGATGCGCTCCTCCGGCGGGGTCGGGCCGGAATGCAGTCCTTCTTCCCGCAGAATATCAAACATTTTATGATAGGCGGGCAATAACAGGCTCTCTGTCTGGAACAGCGTACCATCCATATCAAATACGATGGCTTCCGGCTGGTTTAATTTCGGCAGCGGTCTGTTCTCCGCCTGTGTCTTTTCTTCGTTGCTCATGAGGTGAATCATCCCTTCCAATTGTTCTTCGGTTACTCGCCCTAATGATAAAGGATAGCAGTATGTATTGTCTACGAACCCCTAATTATAGAAGGGACCGCAGTGCAAGCACCTAGAGTGCTTACGCTGCGGTCCCTTCTATATATAATGCGGCGTGCTGTTTCAGAACATTAACTTATACGTTGTCGAAGCTTGAGATCAGTTCATCGAGAACATCTTTGCTGACCATTTTACCCTTGAAACTGATCAGGTTCTCGGCACTTCCCGAGAAGATGCAGGTTGGTTCATATTTTCTGAGAATGATCTTTTCGCCGTCCACAAAAATTTCGAGCGGATCCTTTATGTCAATTCCCATTGTTCTGCGCAGCTCAATCGGAATCACAATACGTCCCAGTTCATCTACTTTTCTTACTATGCCAGTTGCTTTCATCATTATGCATCCTCCCTTGAAATAACACTTGGATCATCACTCGGTGTTAAAAGCTATCAAAGCTTCTAATAAGTAGAAATGATTACTCTATAATTGCATTGTAAAGTGCTATTTCTTTCCTGTCAATTTTATTTCTACATCTTTTGATATTTATCGACAAAAAATTCGACAAAGTTTAGAGTTTTTTCGACAAAATAATAAACTCGGCGCCCTTATAACCACTTAATTCTTCTTTTTCCATATTATTCACAATCAGCTGGATCTTTTCTCATTCCCTCAGACCCCAGGCCCGCTGAAGCAGTCTTAACTTGACAGCAAAGTTATACTAGCTATATATTTCAATCAGTCAAATTATATTGGAGTGTTTCCATGAGCAAAGAAGCCGAGAAAGAACAAGCTGTCTATACAGTTATGGATCATATGGCCAGCGTGCAGCAGAAGTCACAGGCGTTCATAGACCGGATCACGAAGAAGGGGGCCCTCTCTCAGAACCAGATTATGCTAATGTTCCTGCTCCAGCTCACCGGCTCCCTTAATATTACGGACATCTCAGAGCGGCTGGTAATTACTCCGGGCGCAGCTTCGTTCATGTGCGATAAGCTGGAGGATCTGGGATACCTCGATAGAGTGCGCACGAAGGAAGACCGCAGAGTCGTTAATATCGTTCTCACCGAACACGGCAAGCAGCACATCCTTTCTATGTTCGACACCTTTACATTGTCTGACCTCGACCACATTTCAACGACACTTAAGACGATCGATGATCTGTTAAGCGGGATTACCCATCCTTGACCCAAACGTATCATACTGACCGGACTGCATCTCCTGAGGGAGGGCAGTTTTTTTGTGGAGATTTCTATTGATTTTATTTTATTTAATATATATTATAGTAACTAAAATATATAGAATGGAGGTAAATTCATCATGAAGGCCATACATCTGCCTCCGTCAGGAAGGGAGCCGCTGAAGATCTACGGCTCTCAGACCTTTCGGGCCGGCATGGAGGCTTCCAGCGTGGAGGTGCTCGGGCATCTGCATGTCCGGGGCAAGCTAACCGCCGACCGGATGAAGCTCCGGGGGGAGTGCTCGGTCACAGAGACCTGCAGCGCCCGGGAGCTCTACAGCTTCGGCAGTCTGCGCACCGGCAGCCTTCAGGCCGGGAAGGCTGCAACCAGCGGATATTTATCAGTAGCCTGCTCTGCCCAGGCAGACGAATTCCGGGCGGATGGCGCGGTGAAGATCGGCCAGTTGTCCTGCACCTCATTGATCCGCATTAAGCTGGGCGCCTTAAGTAAGATCGGACACATGATCTGTGAAGGCGAAATTACCATAGGGCCTTCGTCCAGACTGCTCAATATTCCGATGCGCCTTTTCCGCAAGCTGTATTGTGAGACAATTGAAGGGGCCGGTATCACTTTATATAGGACCCATGCGGACCTCGTATGCGGGCAGAATGTTACGGTAGGGCCCGGCTGTACCATCGGGGAGATCCGTTACCGGGATCATCTGACCCTTCATCCCCAATCCGAAGTAGGCACAATCATTCAAATTAAACACCCTGGAGGTATATGACATGCGATCTTCCTCTGGCCCAGTGCCTTATCTGCTCCATTATCTGTCCAAAGGCTTCGTTATCCTGTTTGCTTTGCCCGTGCTGGGCACATGGCTGGTTGGCAGCTTCGTCTGCGCCCTCATGGCGCCGATAGCCGGTTTGCTGCGGACCTTCGGCGTCAGTGCTGTTGGGATGAGGCTAACCCCTTCCTATTCTGTCCCGGAAGCACTCAGCCTGCCCTTTGGCTTGTTGGTAGGGTTCCTGCTGGCCTTATCCTTCTACTACACCCGCCGTCTGCTGCGCAAATGCATTGCCTTTATTAAAGAATAAGAGGGATTTCAAGCCGCCTGTATCCGGCGTTGAAATCCCCCTGCTAAATTAGCTATGAACGAAGCTCGAAGAGCCGCGCAGTCTTGCCAGCGGGCAGCGTAACGCTCAAGCTGCCTTCCGCAGCGTCCCAGCTCCATTCGGACCCGTGCGCCATAGGATATCCGCAGCAGGCCTCTGCTTCGATGCCCCGCAGCTCAGGAACAGGCAGTCTGATCGAAGCTGCTTCTCCGGCGATCCGCCATACCGCAATGTAGCGGATGTCTCCATGACGAAGGCCGAAGCTGACCCATTCGCTTCCACTGTCAGGCAGACCCAGCGGCCAGAAGGCGAAGGCTTGCGGAATGTGGGCGCGGATAGACTTGTAATAATCCAGCGCCTCCTTCACCAGCGCCCGCCGTCTTGGCGTTAGCTCGGCCAGATGTCCGCTCTGATGGACGCGCAGCAGCAGCGAGTTGACCATATTGAAGATGACCTCTTCATCATCCCCTTCGCGCAGCGGATACGACCAGACCGCCGATTGCTCGGGAGTCAGTGCAGCCGGAGAGCCTGCGGCAATGGCAGCATACTTCACATAATCCTCCTGGTCACTGGTGGACTGGATGCTGTGGCGGCTAAGCATGGCATAATCCATCCGCATTCCGCCGCTGGAGCAGTTCTCAATCACAAGCTGCGGATAACGGGCGAAGATGCTGTCCAGCCAGGCCAGATAAGCACGGTTGTGCTGTAATAGACCGTCCCCGAAGCTGTCCGCTGCGGTCTCCGTGCCGATTCCGGCATTGATGTTGTAATCCATCTTGATATATCCGACGCCGTATTCCCCAACCAGCCGGTCCATCACGCTGTCGGCATGCTTAATGACTGCCGGATTACGGTAATCGAGCTGATATCGGCTGCGGTCCTTCACCCGCTTGCCATGGCGCATGAAGAACCAGCTGTCATCGGTCTCCGCCAGCTTCGGACTGTTGATCCCCATCACCTCCAGCTCCAGCCACAGACCCGGAATCATCCCCTTGCTGCGGATCATATCCAGCACGTGCTTGATGCCTTCCGGGAAGCGCTCATGCGAAGGCTCCCATTCCCCGACCCCGTCCCACCACTCGCCGGGTGCATACCAGCCCGCATCGATGCAGAAGTATTCACAGCCGACCTCGGCAGCCGCATCAATCAGCGGCAGCAGCTTCTCCGTTGTCGGACTTCCCCACAGGCAGTTCATGTAGTCATTGAAAATAACCCGCAGCAGCTCATTGTCCTCATTCGGTCTGCGGATCATCCGCCGGTATGCGGTGAGCTGCTCTGCCGCCTCCCCGAACCCTCCCTGTACCGCGCCTGCGGCAACCGGTACGGAAGTGAACGCTTCGCCGGGGGCAAGCTTCAGCCACCAGTGATTGTCATGCTCCGTAGGCCCGCTGACCAGCAGCGTGAGCTGATCCACCTGATCCGTCAGCTCCCAGTGCCAGGAGCCGTTATGCTCAATCTGCCAGAACAGGCTGCTCCCGCTCTCTTGGTTGCGCAGCACGGCCATCGGCAGCAGCTCCGCCGCCGACCAGGAGCCGGTATTGCTGGCGGCAATCCGCTTCGAGCCGCGGTCAGCCAGGTGGGACATGCCCAGCTCGGGCAGGGTGTAGCTCTTCCACTGCAGCTCACTCTGCCACCCGCTGTGAGCAATACTCACTTCGATTTTGTCATTGCGGTCCCCGCTGCCCTCCTTGTCCACTCCGGTGAGAGCGAATGAAGAGATATACTCTATAGCCGCTTCCGTATCCCCTTCATTACTTACTACCGTCCAGGAGCGCACGATCTGCACCCCAGTATAGAACTGATAATGCTGCACGGCCTTCACACCCGTCAGCGGGTCAGCCAGCGTAAGCTCCAGCTTCCGCCCCAGCGGATTCACCGTATCCCGATGCCCGTCATACACCATACGCAATCCCGGATAAGAGGCGCGGTGCGTCCGTCCGTGATATTCCGCCCGGTCTTCCCCCGACAGCTGCAGCTCCAGCAGCCGGAAGCCCGCCTTGTTCTGCTCTTCAATACTCCCCGCTTCCAGCGGTGCTGCGCCGAAATGCAGCAGCCGCACATCCTGCTCCCCGGTAATTTCAATCGTAAGATAAAGCCCGTTCTCGGCTATCTCTATGAGCCTGCTGTCCATGTCTATTTGTCCTCCTGACAAATGATGGTGTGGAATTTTGGTATCTTTGGTGTCTTTGGTGTCTCCTGTTTCCCTGCCTCTCCTGATTATGAGGCCTTCTCTTCTATTCGTAACTCCTAATTTCCCTGCGGTGCTCGGGTAAGTGGCGAAGTAACGGAGGGAGGTTTGGAATTGGAGGAGCGGCAGCGACCGCCTTTATGTTTGGATTTCTACTGCGGCCAGCAGTTTAAATCGGGAAATCCAAACATAACAGCGGCCGGAAATCCAAAGCTCACGCAGTTACGTCCAGCCACTTACACCCCCTCCCCCGCCTAAAAATCTGCGTTACATAGAAAGAAGGCCCCCTCAGTAATAAAGGAGGCCGTCCCGGAACTAATAACTCTTATTGCGCAGACCCGAATTGAATCCAAGCCTTCTGAATTTCATCAATCGCCTGATCCTTGGTCTTGCTGCCGCCGATATAAGCCTGCATCAGCTCGCCGAACTTCTGGTGGAAGGTATCGAGGGAGTAGTTCACCGACAGGTCGCCGGATTTCTCGGTCTTCAGGATCTCTTCCATTTCCTTAGGCATTTGCAGGTCAGGCATCGGCGCATCCTTGATCGGAGGAATAACCTTCGCTACTGTGGAGAACCAGCTCTTGCCGTAGTCGGACGTATACAGCCAGTTGAAGAATTCAATCGTTTCGGCTGCTACCGCAGAATCCTTGTTGATCCGCAGTGCCTGGTCGGCACCGGTGATGATCTGGGACTGCTCCGGTTTGTCGCTGACAGGGTACCCGGCGATGCCGAGGTCAAAGTCAGGGGTGATTTTCTTAATCGCCTCTTCATCCCACGCGCCTTTACCGGTCATAAATGCTGTTTTGCCCAGTGCGAAATCACTGACCTCAGCATTGCTGTCGCGTTCAAGCGGCTTGTCTGTGCCATGCTTAACGGTGGTATCAATGAAGTTGAAGAAGTTGTCGTTCAGCACCGGATGATCCTTGAAGGTCGTCTTGCCGGCAATGAAGTCCGCTACGAGCGTCTTGGCATCGGTGCCTGCATCGGTGGCTGCGGCGTCCACGAAGTGCTGGAAGATATGCTTCCATACCCACCACTCTTTGTAGGCGTTGGCGAATGGCGTGATACCCTTGGCTTCAAGCTTGGTAATCACATCGTCCAATTCAGCAGTGGTCTTCGGTACTTCCGTGATGCCGGCATCGGCCAGCAGCTTCTTATTGTACATCAGGACGAACAGATTGCCCTTGACCGGAAGACCCAGCACTTTGCCGTCCGTAGAGCTCATATTGGAGCGGACCGCATCCGTCATCGCTGCTGCCAGCGGTTCATTGGTCAGGTCTGCACTATACTCGGCAAAAGTATCGATATCCCCGCCCGCCGTAGTCTGGAACACATCCGGTGTGCTGCCCGCGGCAATTTTGGATTTCAGCACCGTATTGTAGTCGGCCTGCATGATTTCCAGATTAATCGTAACATTTGGCTTAACCTTCTTGTATTCCGCAATGTAAGCATTGAAGGCCTCTGTGTATTCAGGAGAAGCAGTGAACATATTAATCGTGACGGGCTTGGAGGAATCCGCCGGCGTGTTGCCTGCCCCGGATGATCCACCCGTGTTGTTAGCAGTATTATTGGTGTTATTTCCGCCGCAGCCGGCCAGCAGTCCGCCCACCAGCAGCAGACTCGCAGATAGTGCCGTGAATCGTTTTAACATGATGTTGCCCCCTTTTTCCATTTGCATCTTGTGGTCTTGCTCATCATTCTAAATAAAAAGAAAAGGGATAAGAATGTACATAAGTGAACTTCTGAGGGTAAAAAAGTGTCCATGTAACCGTTTCACTTTTCTACCCCTGGCAGCTGCAGCCGGAATTCAGAAGGGGAGCAATCATAGTAATTGCGGAACGCCTTGCTGAAATAGTTCTTGTCCTTGTATCCCAGCATTTCGGAGATATCCTGAATTTTGAGGTTCGGGTCGGTCAGCAGTGCTTTGGCTTTATCCATCCTTACCTTTTGCACATACTCGTGAATGCCGTAGCCGTATTGTCCCTTGAACAGCTTCATCAAGTATTCTCTGCTCAGGAAATATTGCTCCGTGAACATTGATATCTTAATATTCTCAAAATAATGGTTATCAATGTATGCTTTAATATTTTCCAGCACGCTGCTGCGGTCTCCGGCCACCGTTCGGCTGATCTCTCCTGCATAACGGTCGAAGATATCGTTGAGCACACCCGCAAACTGCTCAAAGGAGGCGAAGTCGCCAAGAATGCCCAGGGATGACAGGCTGCTGTCCTTCCCGCTGCGGGTCTGCGGCGGCGTAGCATCCAGCTCTGCAGCAATCTCGCCCAGCAGCAACAGGAACCCTTGCAGCGTCCGGTCCGCCTCCCCAAGCGTGAAGCCTTCAGCCTCCTGGCATTTGCGGATGAATTCGCTGAGGATACTGCGGGCATGGTTCACATTCCCGCTCTCCAGCGCACTGCGGATCTGCGGCATTCGCCCCGTCAGGGAGGGATTATCCTTCAATACCGTTTTTATTGCTTTGTCCTGCACGATCAGGCTGCTCTTCAGGCTGAGCAGGTCGATTGTATCCAGTGATACTTTGGCCTGCTCATAGGAAGCGGCAATGCCGAGCGAATCCCTGCAAGGCTCTCCGATTCCGCCTGCACAGACGATTCCGAACAGCTCCTTCAAGGTAGAGGCCGCTTTCTTCATATGGTGCAGCGACAGGAAGGCCGCATCCGCTTCGTACCCGCCCTTCATCGTGAAGATGGCAATGAACTCGCGCTCTCCCTTGGGACTGGCGAAGCTGAACGACTCGAACTGTCCGTCCGTGTTCTCGTTCATCACATTGGTCACGGCAAAATGCAGCAGATCCCGGTCCCCATGGAATCTTTCCTTACGCACCTGCTCCAGATTAAGCATCCGCAGCAGGCCCACAGCGAAGTGGCTGGCCGCCCCGTCCGCACCGATCAGCGGGAGAAAAGCCTCATTGGACTGGGTCTTGAAGCTCCGGTCAATGATGGACAGATACATCTTCTCCTTCAGCTTCGGCAGCGACATGTTAAGTGTAATATTGCGGCTTATGAATTCGCTCTCCCGCTTCCGCTTGGCCTCCAGCACACCGACTGCCTTGCGCAGCGCATGGTTGAGGTCTGTGCGGTTCACCGGCTTCAGGAGATAATCCACCACCTTTGAGCGGATGGCCTGGCGCGTATACTCGAAGTCATTATAGCCGCTGATCACAATCAGCAGCAGGTCCGGGAATTCCTGCTCCACAATCTGCAGCAGCTCGGCTCCGCTCAGCTCCGGCATTTTCATATCGACCAGCACCAGATCGAACCGCTCACGGCGCAGCAGCGCAAGGCCCGCCTTCCCGTCCGTCGCCTCCAGCACCTCGCTGACCCCGAGGCCCTCCCAGTCCCCCAGAATATGGATCGCTTCGCGCAGCGGCTCCTCATCATCAATAATCAGCACTCTATACATGTTGTCCTGCTCCTCCCCGCGGCAGCCGCATCTCCATCTGTGTTCCCTGCTGTGTACTATGAATAACCAGACCTGCCTCTTCTCCATACAAAAGCTTCAGCCGGGTATTCAGATTCTTAAGTCCGATGCTCTCCATCCCGTCCTCTTCCTCCGTATCCAGTGCCCGGTCCTCCCACTGGATCTGAAGGGAGCTCAGCACCTGCTCCAGCCGTTCTCCGCTGATGCCCGGCCCGTCGTCCAGTACGGAGATCACGCTGTGTGTGCCGGTGACATGCGCTCCAATGGTGATGGTAACTGTACTCGATACCTTTTCCAGCGCATGCTTGATGCAGTTCTCCACCAGCGTCTGGATCGACAGCTTGGGAATTCTCAGCTCCATCAGACTTTCGTCCCAGGCGTACACCACCTGCATCCGGCCTCCGAACCGCGCTTTTTGCAGCGCCAGATAACGTTCGATATGCCGCAGCTCCTCCCTTGCCTGCACGACATCCTTGCCGCTAATGCAGTATCGCAGGGTCAGGGCCAGGTTGTCCACCATCTCGACAATATCGTCGTTGTTGTTCTTAAGCGCCTTGGTAGAGATCGCCTGGAGCGCATTGTAGAGGAAATGGGGGTTAATCTCAGCCTCCAGGGCTTTCAGGACGGCGTTTTTTTCTACGATTTTCATTTTATAGCGTTCATTGATCAGTTCATTCGTCCTCTCCACCATCTTGTTGAAATGGCGCGACAGGTAGGCAATCTCATCCTTGCCTGTAACCGCAGCCTGCGCATCGAAGCTCCCGGTACTGAAGCGCTGCATCTGCAGGGACAAATTCTTCAGCGGATGGGTAATCCGGTTCGAGGTGAAGCTGACCAGCACCACAGAGACGATCAGGAACAGCAGGCCAATGGCCACACTTAACGTACGCGTCGTTGTCGCCGCTTCATAGATTTGCGTGTAAGGAATCGGCTTGACGAGCTTCCAGCCTTCTTTTTGGCTGATATCGTAGATTACGAGGTACTTCTGCCCCTGGCCCTGCCAGGTTACGCGCCCCTTCTGCTCCGGTGTCAACAGCTTCACCAGTCCCGCCTCCCGGCTCTCCCGGTAGAATTCCTTATCGTCCACCTTGAACGGCTCCCCGTCCGGGCTGATATACATCAGATGCTCTCCGGTGCTGAACGGGATATCCCGCATAATCTCATCGGTCACCGAGGAGTTCAAATATAGCGATAAAACCGCCTGCGGCTCGCGTGACACGATGGAGCGGATCAGCCGGTGATAGCCCATGAACACCTTGTCCCGGCTCACCGGATAATCGGCGCTGTTCACGCTGGCAGGCTGCTCCTCCACAAACGACTGATAGGAACGGTTATACGGACTCTTCAGCGCCCGCTTATACCATGGCAGATCCGTGATAGGCGGATGCTCGGAGACCCGGACGGTAATGTTATAGTTCTCCTTCGTGACATAATAATACTTCTGCTCCTTAATCACATAGAGGTATACAGCCTCCAGATCATTGCGCGAAAAATACAGGTTCCTCAGATAATCCTCCACGTACATCCGCGAGCTGTAGTCTTCCGATTCATGCAACAGCGCATAATTGAACTCATCGTAGGAAATCTGCGGCAGAGACAATTGCTCCACACCGTTTAGATAGCTCTCCAGATTCCGTCCGACCAGAAGAAGATTATTGCCCGTGCTGGCTATGCTGTTATCGACCGATTCCCGCTGCAGCATGCTATAGGATATGTAGGTGAGTGAACTGACTACCAGGATAATGATAATGGTAAACAACAGAATCAGCTTGTTCGCCAGACGGCGGGACACCCGCGCAACCAGCGGCTCTATCAGCTTAATCCACACTTTTCTCATGATGCTCTCCGCTCTCCCCGCTGCCGGTTTTGGGGGCTTTTCCGGCCTCCGCAGTCCGTTCACCTTTTTACCCTTAACTGTACTCTTAAATCCATTTTTGAGTATAGGGGTCTGCTCTATAATACACAATATAGACTAACCGGAATGGTTAAGTGTGGCAAGCCAGGCATAATACTCCCACCCCATAACTCAAGAAGAGGTGCATCCATGTTAAAAACACTCGGCAAACAATGGCGCGAGAAATTCGAATTCGGAATTTTCACACTCCCGGTGCTGATCTGTATCGCTGTGGCCTTCTATATTCCCTTTGCCATGACCATCCGTTATTCGATGACCAAGTGGAACGGGATTTCCAAGCATCCCAAGTTCGTCGGACTGGATAATTTCAAGCAAATCTTCTCAGGTGATACCAACTTCTCGGATGCCGCCTGGTTCACAATTAAATATGCGGTGCTCTACATTGTCATCGTCAATGTGCTGGCGATTCTGCTGGCGGTGCTGCTGGACATGAAGCTGAAGAGCACCTCCTGGCTGAGAGCGGCCTTCTTCATCCCTTATATCCTCAGTCTTGTCATTGTCGGCTTCATCTGGAAATTCATCTTCATGCAGGGCTTCAACTCGCTGGGCGAGAGCACCGGCTGGGCGATCTTCGATCTAAGCTGGCTCGGCACACCGGGACTGGCCTTCATCTCCATTCTGGGCGTATCCATCTGGCAGTCGATCGGGTTCTATCTGGTCATCTACATCGCCGGTCTGCAGTCTGTGCCTGAGGATCTCAAGGAAGCCGCTACAGTAGACGGTGCAGGACCGCTGAGAAAATTCTTCAGCATTACGCTGCCTCTGCTTGCCCCATCGATCACGATCTCTGTGTTCATGGCGCTCACCAATTCGATTAAGGTGTTCGATGTCATCCTGTCGCTGACCGGCGGCGGTCCCGGCGGAACTACGTATAGTATCGCTTATGATATCTACCGGGATACGTTCCAGAACAACCTGTACGGCTACGGTACAGCCAAAGCACTCATTCTGTTCCTCGCCGTGCTTGTCGTAACGATTATCCAGCTGACCGTCTTCAAACGGAGAGAGGTAGAGGCCTAATGAAAAGTAACCACAACAAGACAGGCAAGATCATCCTGGAGGTTATCCTGGTCCTCTTGTCTCTGCTGTTCCTGTACCCGCTGCTGCTGACGATTATTAATTCGCTCAAAAGCTTCGGCGAGGTCATGACCGACGTCATCGCCCTGCCGCAGAAGCTGACCTTCAGCAACTACTCCTATGTCTGGGAGTTCATCAACTATCCGCGCCTGTTCCTGAACAACTTCATCATTACCGGCGTCGGCCTGCTCGGAATCGTATTCATCTCCTCCATCGCCGCCTACAAGCTGGCACGGACCAAAACCAGATGGAGCGGTGTCCTGTACTTCCTGTGTATTATGCCGATGCTGATTCCGTTCCAGTCGATCATGCTCACGGTCCTGCAAACGGCCAAGAATCTGAACCTGTCGGAGAGCACCTGGGGACTGGGCCTGCTGTACTGGGGCTTCGGCGCTCCGCTGGCGGTGTTCATCTACCACGGCTTCGTGAAGGGTATCCCGACAGAGATCGACGAGAGCGCGACCATTGACGGCGCTTCCGGCTTCCGCCTGTTCTTCAGCGTCATCTTCCCGCTGCTGAAATCGGTCACCACAACTATTGTGATCATCGATGTCATGTGGATCTGGAATGACTTCCTGCTCCCGCTGCTGATGGTTAACGGCTCGCCGGAGACGAAGACCTTGACGCTGGCGGCGTACACCTTCGTAGGCCAATATACCTCGGACTGGCAGTATGCCATGACCGCAATGGTAATGGCGGTGCTTCCGTCCATCGTTGTCTTCATCTTCCTGCAAAAGTACATTGTGAAGGGCGTTGTGGCCGGGGCGGTTAAGGGGTGATCCGATACCAGTCCTCTACTTTGCCCGCTTCCGAACGGCAAAGAAGGCACGGCCTAAGCGAATCGCTCGGGCCGTGCCTTTATGTGATAGGTTTGATTTTTGGGATAACCGTCACTGCGGTGATTTTAGACATTTCGGCCGCTGTTATGTTTGGATTCCCCGATTGAAACTGCCGGCCGCAGCAGAAATCCAAACATAAAGGCGGACGCTACCGCTCCTACAGTTCCAAAATCCCCTCCGTTCCTCCACCCTTGAATCGTTCTACAATACACGAAACATTTCAGAGCCAAATTCAAACACCAGACAAGGCCTCCACCTCGAACATCCAAAAAGACAATGGACTCACATGCGCTTATTTCGCATATAGCAACACTTTTGGCACCCTCTGCGGACTCAGATGCGCTTATTTCGCACATTGGGCCAGAAACGAGGCGGAATTTCAAGCATAAGGTCCTCTGAGTCCGCAAGTTCGGCGAATCCAGCCTTTTCAGGACTAATAAGGGCCTCCCAGTCCGCATAGAACCGAGAAGTACCGCACCAGCCCTCCCTGTGAAAGCAAAGGGGGGCGATGGGCCATGGGGCGGATGGGCCATGGGGCGGATGGGCCACGGGGCGGATTGTCTCCACGGAGCGTATGGTCCACGGAGCATATGGTCCACGGAGCGGATGGTCTCCACGGAGCGTATGGTCCACGGAGCATATGGTCCACGGGGCGGATGGTCTCCACGGAGCATATGGTCCACTGGGCGTATGGTCCACTGAGCGTATAGTCCACCGGGGACGTTGAAGTCGCTTCTTTACCGTCTAAGCGCGATACGGTACACTGGCGTAGCGGTAACGCTATGGAAGACTGCAACGGCCTCGCCCTCGAATACCTTCTCCACCGCCATGGCGGCATCGGCTGCCACTGATACAGCACCTGTCCGGCACGGCGTAGTTTCCAGAACGATCTCGCCCCGGCGCAGCACCTCCCGGAACCGGGACAGGCCGATCTCCCACGGCAAGCCGTTATAGAAATGGTCGTGGAACAGCTGTCCGGCGGCGAAGGCATAGCCTACATTTCCCGTGTAGTCAATGCTTAGCAGCACTTCTTCCGTGCCCTCCAGAACCTCCTCGGGCAACTGGAGGACTACCTTGTGGTCCTGAATCCGGCGCATGGTAACCGCAATTTCCTTCTGCGGAACCTGCACATCATAAGCCTGGAACCAGCCCTCCTGGCGGCCGCTGACCGTGGCATCCGCCTGTGCGGTATTCCACTGTGTTGCCGCTTCAGCGCCGCCCGTGTATTCACGGAAGGTGAATGCAGGATGTCCCTGGCTGATGAATTCAATTCCGTCAGCAGTCTGAACGGGAGGAGCCGGCGAGAAGATGATCCGGTTCCGGCCGTTCTCCTCAAGCTCCCACAGGGATGCAGCTTCACGTGCGCTCATTGCATAGATACGGACTTCACGTGCTCCGTCCCGTCTGATTACAATCATGGCGGATTGGTCATGCGGAATCAGCACATTGTATCCGCCATCCTCTGCTACATCCCCGGCTGCGGCAGTCACTTCAAGAATGCCGTCATCTGCATCGATCTGGAACTCACCGTCTACACCCTCCGGCATCGAGAAGAAGTAGACAGCCGCTTCCTCCGTTTCAACAGCCGTAACAGGCTGGGCTGTGGCAAATTTAAGATTCAGGCCATCCAGCGCGAAGTTGAACGGCAGCAGGAAGGAAGCCTTGGACTGAACGGTCAGCTTGCTCCGCTGCGGGAAGCTCACCGTATCCTCTTCCAGCTCCACAGAGAACACAACCTCTTCATGCGTATCCATGTCCACATGGTCTTGATAATTATTGACGAACAGGAACCCGGACCTGCCGTCCGTGCGGACGGCATAGCGCAGCGAATGCCCATCTTCCGGCGTGATAGCTTCTGCCCCCTCGGGGAGCACAGTCGCCATAGGAGAAAGCCGGTCTGCGAACCGGCGCAGGAAATAATGCAGCGGCCGGAGCAGATGATTCGACGCGCGGATCTGGCCGAATTCGCCAATCGGCGCCTGGAAGTCATAGGTCAGCTTCGGGGTGGTGCTCTCATTCAGATATCCGGTTCTTCCCACCGGATTCGTTCCGCCATGGAACATATAATACCCGATGAAGTTGCAGCCTCCGGCAAGCTTCATTAAGGTCATGGCGATTACACTTTCCGGCTCCACCTGGAACCGGGACAGATACCAGGTCTGCATTCCGCCGCCCATCTCACAGCAGGCGAACGGGTATTTGGTCCGCGGATACGGCGGATTGAATTCGCCGCCCGGCGCCTTGTCATCATGGAAGTTCACGAATGTATATTCCGGCGTCGGCTTCTGGACCTGATTCGGATCACTGATGCTCCACGGAGTATAGGCATACCCTCCATACAGCGGAAGCACCTCATCCTCCAGGAACGGGGCCTCGCCCCATCCGGTGCTGGTATAGATCGGAGCGATCAGACCCGAATCCACCGCATACTTTTTAAGCAGACGCATATGCTCTGATCCCGCTTCACCGCTAACGCCGCCGCTGAGGTATTCATCACCCTGCTTGGCGGTTTCTTCCCAGAGTGCGGCAGCGGCATTCAGCTCATTCTCCAATTGAATGCCGATCACCGGACCGCCATCCTTGAACATCTGCCCGGCAGCCTGGTTGCCGATCTCCTTGAACAGCCGGTTCACATACTTCAGGTAGCCCTCATCATTGGAGCGGACCGCGAATTCGCGCCCGAACAGCCAGTCCGGCAGTCCGCCGTTCCTGACCTCGCCATGACAGAACGGACCGACACGCAGGATGACATATAGACCATTATCCCTGCACAGGTCCACGAACCTCCGGAGATTGCGGTTGCCATCCCATTCGAACTCCCCTTCGAGCTCTTCATGATGATTCCAGAAAATATAGCTCGCCACCACATTGATTCCCGACAGCTTCAGCTTGCGGATCTCACTCTCCCAGTCCGCTTCGGGATAACGGGAGTAATGGAACTCGCCGCAGATGGCGAAGTAGGGCTTGCCATTCAGTTCCATATAATAATTGGTGAAGCGGATCTCATCCCCCTGGGGATTGCTCCCGCCAAGACGCAGTGTGGACGGATAGATATGCTTAGGGGACACCCCAGCCTGTATCGTATATTTCATGAGAATTGCTCCTTTGCCATAAAGTATGATCCGTGTACAACCTCTAACTATATTTTCACAAAAACTGCCCCAAAGCCAATGCTTTGGAGCAGCCCGTAAGCTTATGCTGTTATTTCTGCGCTGCGAGGAACGCATCGATTTGTTTCTGCATTTCAGTCTGCACCTTGTCCAGACCTGCCGATTTCAGCTGCTTGATCAGGTCTGCCTGGCCCTTGGCCAGATCATCGATCAAGCCGTATTCCAGCGGAATGGCATAACGCAGCATTACGTTACCGATGTTAGCCACTTCATTCTTCACTGGTGTAGTGTCGAAGACGAAGGTTTCCAGCGGGAAGTGATAGATGCTGGACTGCCAAGTGTTGAACATATCGTCCGCTTCCTTAGGATAGGCTGCATCCTGACGGTTCAGCGGGGAGTTCCAGCCCCAGTTCGAGAAGCCCGTGTAGTTAGCGGCAGCAGGACCGGCTGTGAACTTCTTGTCGCCTTCCGGATTATAGTTGCTTCCGGCAATACCATACATCGTCAAGTCGTGAATTTCTTTGTCATTCTGCAGCAGATCCAGCAGCATTAGTGCGCGCTCAGGATTCTTGGAGGTTGCATGCACGGACATCCCGTTCTGCGTCGAGATCGCAGCAATTTTCTTCTTGTCCGGAGTAAGGTCCGCAATGCCCAGTTCTACATCCGGTTTGTCACGGCGCATTTCAGCCAGGTTAGCCGCTACCGTTCCCAGGTTGTGTGCATAAGAGGATACTTTGCCTGCTTTGATATCCTGCCATACATCGTTTTTGTTGCTGACTACGTTCTTGGACCATGCGCCGTTATCGGCCAGGTCTTTGTAATATTGAAGCAGGGAAGTGAATTCCGGTGTGTCATAGATATTGAAGACTTTACCTGTGGCATCATCCAGCTTGTATGCGAGCGGCAGCAGGCTTGCATCCACCAGGTTGAAGTTGTTGTTCTGCTCCAGCAGCGTCTGATCCAGCTCATGGAATTTCCAGCCGTCTGCTGGCTTGGCTCCATAGGCGGTAATGCCTTTTTCGTCCTTGGCAATAGCCTTCAGGTACGTCGCGTACGCTTCAGGACTGTTGATTTCAGGCAGGTTGTGCTTTTTGCGCAGATCCTCACGGTACAGCACCACTTTGTCGGTTACTTCAACATTGTTGTTTGGAACCATGAACAGCTTGCCGTCCACTTTCGCCTGGTCCCAGTTCACTTTCGGCATAGCTTCCCAGGTCTGCGGCATATACTTGCTCAGCATATCCTCCGTCAGCTCCAGGAATCCGCCTTTCAGCGCCTGATCATTATAGAAAGCCCAGTTCGCTGTATATACGAGGTCGAAATCTTCGTTCGCTGCGAATTTCAGCGGGTATTTCTGCGTCCAGTCAGACCAGTCGAGGAATTCAGTTTCTACAGTGGCATTGATTTTCTCCTTGAGCTTGGTGTTCAGCTCTCCGAAGACCTTGTCATAATCCCCCGGCTGTGGCCCGAGCAGAATCATTTTGAGCTTCACTTCTTTGGAGGTGTCCGGAGCGCCTGAATTGGTTGCTCCTTCCGATGTCGCCGGAGCCTTAGTGGCCTCCGCCCCTGTATTAGCGTTATTATTACCGCCACCGCATGCACTGAGGACCGTACCTAGTGCCATCATCGTTGCAAGTGTTACTGTAAGTTTCTTTTTCTTGTTCATCATGACCGATGTTTCCCCCTTAAGTAATAGTTGCCCTAAGTCTTATATTGATAACCAGGTTACCCTGTGATCATCCTTTGACTGCACCAATCGTAAGTCCTGTTACAAAATACTTCTGGATGAACGGATACGCCAGCAGGATTGGTCCTGTAGCCACAATCGTCATGGCCATCTTCAGACTCTCGGTTGGCAGGTCCGTGTTGACCACCGCACCTGAAGCCATCATCGCCTTACGCATTCCATCCATGTTGCCCAGCATTTTGTAGAGATAATACTGCAGCGGCATCAGCTCCGACTTGGAGATGAAGAGCAGTGCGTTGTACCAGTCGTTCCAGTACGCCAAGGCGATGAACAGACCAATGGTCGCCAGGGCCGGCTTGGACAAAGGCACAATCAGCTGCATGAAGATGCGGAAATCGCCTGCTCCGTCAATTTTGGCGGATTCAGTAATGGCATCCGGGATGCTGCCCATGAAGGACTTCATGACAATAATATAGAAGACGTTCATCATCATCGGCAGGATCAGTACCAGGAGCGTGTCCTTCAGATGCAGATAATTGATAATCATCAGGTACCACGGCACCAGACCGCCGCTGAACAATGTAGTGAAGAAGAAGAAGAAGGAGAAGCGGCTGCGCCATTTGAAATCTCTCCGGGACAGCACATAGGCTGTCATTGAGGTCAGGAACAATCCGACGATAGTACCGATGGCCGTAACGGAGATCGTCACGCCATACGCACGGAGCATCTCAGCCGGATATTTGAACAGCAGGCTGTACGCTTCTGTCGAGAAGGCGGTCGGGAAGATCTGGAACCCTTTCTCGATTATCGCGCTCTCCTCGCTCAGCGAGGAGGAAATAACCAGAATGAACGGGAAGATACAGAATATAGCCAGTACCGTAAGGGTTACGTATCCAATGACGGATAGCAACATTTTGTCCCGGCCTGCAGACTTTCTGCGTACTTCCGGTGATTGAATATTAGCAGTTGTTGAACTCATCGGGCATTACCTCCTTGTCCTAGAATAGAGCGCGATCCTTGTCGTATCGGCGTACTGCATAGTTGGCCAGCATGATGGTTGCGAAGCCGAGTATAGATTGGTAGAAGCCGGCTGCTGCAGACATCCCGATTTCATTGGATGTGGTCAGCGAGCGGAAGACGAAGGTGTCGATTACGTCTGTGGATGAGAACAGCAGGCCGTTGTTGCCGACCATGTTGTAGAACATCCCGAAGTCTCCGCGGAAGATATTACCGATCGCCAGCAGCACCAGAATGATGACGGTCGGCATCAGGTTCGGAACCGTGATTTTCATAATACGCTGGAAAATATTCGCGCCGTCAATTTCGGCAGCTTCATACATCTCGGTGTCAATGCTCGTAATCGCGGCCAGATACATGATCGTTCCGTAGCCGAGTGTCTTCCAGGCAGAGACAACAACCAGGATAACCGGCCAGTAAGCTGCCGTATTATAGATATCGACCGGCTGCATGCCCAGGCCTTTCAGCAATACGTTAATAGTACCTACATCGAAGTTGAACAGGTTATACGCAATTGCGCCCACAACAACCCAGGAAATGAAATAAGGCAGGAACAATACCGTTTGGGTCAGCTTGCGGAACCATTTACCCGCTACCTCGAACAGCAGGATTGCTGCGAAGATCTGAAGCACGTTGTTCACAACGATGAATGCGATGTTATATAGCGCAGTATTTCGGGTTACGCGCCAGGCGTCGCCGGAATCAATGAAGAATCTGAAGTTGTCCAGCCCGTTCCATGGACTGCCGAATACCCCGCCCGTATAATCAAATTGCTTGAATGCCAGCACAATGCCCGACATGGGCAGATACGCAAAGAGCAGAAAGAACAATACTGCCGGTGTCAGCATAAGAAGCAAGGATCTGTATTTCTTGACATCGTCCCAGAATCCGTGTTGTTTCTGTTTCATCTTGAATCCCCTTTCCCATTCCCATTTCTCTATAGCTTTATTATAAATAAGCGTCCTTACGGTGTGGATTAGGGCTATCAACTAAAAGTAATACTTTTTCAACGATCCGTTTACATATATACTTTCCAAAAAAACAAAAAACGTTGCCTCTGATTTGAAAACCAGCAATGGCAACGTTTGGCATATGAAACTTATATCTTCTGTTTCTTGCGGTATTCCCCCGGCGTCATGCCGGTGATCTGTTTGAACTGACGGTTGAAATAGATAATGTTCTTATAGCCCATCCGTTCGGCTATCTCATAGATCTTAAGTGTGGGGTCACTGAGCAGCTCGAACACTCTGCCCGTCTTGCGTTCGTTGACGTATTCACTGAAGGGGACGCCATACTCTTCCTTGAACAGGAAGCCCAGATAGTTCGGGGTGAAGTCGAAGTGGGCGGCTACCTCCTTCAGGGTAATCTTCTTCTCCAGATTCTCTTCGACATAGTTCATAATCTCGTCGATCAGCTTGCGTTTCTGCCGCTGCCGCTTCACATACAGCAGCTCCGACAGCTCGAACAACCTCCGCCGCATCCAGGACAGGATGTCATGAATCGTCTCGAACTGGAACAGAATGTCCGGCTGATGCGACTCCCACTGGAGCAGCTCGTACAGATTCTCATTCTGCTGCTGCAGGTCCGCATGCAGCTTGGAGGTGATACGGATAATCAGATCGTAGACATCCTTCTTGCCGGCATTCGTGAACAGCTCCAGCAGATGATCATCAATCGCTACCAGATCATATTGGATAATCGCCTCCAGCAACTGCACAACGGTCTGTTCCACCCTCGCCCCCGGTGTGCCGCGCGGAGAGGACTCCAGATTGTCGCGGATCAGCCGGTTCTTCCCCAGCAGCCACTTCGCACTGAGTGCAGCCGTTGCCTGCTGGTAGGATTCATGCAACTCCGCCTCATCCTGGGCGTAACGCCCGACCCCGATGGTTAGGGTACAGGGGGAGCTCTCGGCCATCCGCTGAATCAGCTCATCCAGCAGACTCAGGAAGCTGTCCGGCGGAAGGCTGCACAGAATAATGAACCGGTGATGGTGGACGGGAATCAGGGTTCCCAGCTTGGTGCTCTCCACGAAAGCCCGGATCAGTCCAGCCATCTGCC
Source organism: Paenibacillus sp. FSL K6-1217 (assembly GCF_045040735.1). Taxonomy (NCBI): domain Bacteria; kingdom Bacillati; phylum Bacillota; class Bacilli; order Caryophanales; family Paenibacillaceae; genus Paenibacillus; species Paenibacillus sp. FSL K6-1217. The sequence goes on along the minus strand of NZ_CP150271.1, from coordinate 7,395,488 downwards.
GCGTCTTGACACGGGCATCCTCCTCGGACAAGTCGCGCATCTTCCATTCCAGATCATCAATCTCGATGATCGCTGCGGCCGCCCCCTTCATCAGCAGCGGATTGAGGGCGCTGCGCAGATGCTGCTCCGCCGTTTCAGGCGTTGCGTCCTCGAACCAGCGCAGGATCAGCTCCTTGTTCACAAGGGACAGCGCTTCGGTGAAGGAACGGTTCTGCTCCTGTTCCTGCTCCAGAGCAGCAGACAGGGATTCCAGCATGTCGTAGAGATCCTTGTCTTCCACAGGCTTCAATAAATAGCCGGAGGCATTGATCTCAATCGCTTCCTTGGCATAGCTGAAATCCTCATGGCCGCTGATGAAGACAATTTTGACCTTGGGCTGGATGACCTTGGCCCGCCGTGCGAATTCCGTACCCGTCATAATAGGCATCCGTATATCGGACAGGATGATATCAACCCTCTCCTGTTCCATGATCTTAAGCGCATTGAAGCCGCTGTTCGCCGTTCCTACCACTGTAAGATCGAGCGGGCTGGCCAGCACTCTGCGCCGCAGCCACTCCAGATCGATCGCTTCATCGTCAACCAGCAATACATTGATACTCATCGCCATCTTGTCCTCCTGTATTTATACATAACGCTCAAGCCCTAAGTCAGCCGGCAGAAGCCTGCCCTACAGCTCCTCATGATCCTGAAGTCCCGCAGGAAGCAGCAGCCGCACGGTTGTCCCGCCTCCGTAGAAGCTGGCAATACTCACCCCGTATGCATCGCCGTATCTGAGCTTGATCCGTTCATCCACGTTCTTCACCCCGTAGCCGCCCGACTGGCTCGGCCCCTGCATCATCCGCTTGACGGCCTCGGGGCGCATGCCAATCCCGTTATCGATGACCTTGAGTTCAATATTGTCCCCCACCCGCTTACCGGTCAGCCGGATGGCAATGGTCTCACCGAACCAGGCGTGCTTGAATACATTCTCCACAAAAGGCTGAAGCAGGAGCTTAATCACCTGCATATGCAGGATCTCCTCGTCCACATCCACATACAGCGTGAAGGCATCCGCATATTTGACCCGCTGGATCTCCAGATACGTAGCCACCTGATCCAGCTCCTTCTCCAGTTCAATATAGACATTGCCCTGATTCAGCGTCAGCCGGTAGAACCGGGACAGCCCCTGGACCATCTCCGTAACCTTGCCGATCTCGCCCAGATTGGCCAGACTGCTGATCGTAGAGAGCGTATTATAGAGAAAATGCGGATTGATCTGCGCCTGCAGGGCCTCCAGCTCCGCCTGCTTCTTCTGGATTCCCTGCACATACACGCTGTTGATCAGCCCCTGGATGTTGGAGGCCATATCATTGAAGGAATCGGCAATCTGCACGAATTCATCATTGCCGGAGAAGCGGATACGCTTCTGGAAGTTCCCGTCCTGGAAGGAGCGCACCAGGCCTACGATCCGGCTCATTTTGCGTCCCGATATCCGGGCCACCACATACCCGATCAAGGTCATGACCAGGAAGCTCAGACTGCACACTGCGATGATAACCTTGCGCAGGCGTCCGGCATCCTGGGTCAGATACTTTTGCGGAACCATGGCTTCAATGATGAAATCACTGCCCGGAATCTGTTCATGCAGACTGAGGAAATTCTCCTGTCCGCTGCTGTAATTGGCAGGACCCCGCTGGAACAGAACATCCCCGGTCGTCTCCTCCACCAGCCGCAGCGTGATTCCTTCCTCCAGCGGGAAGGTATCGAAGCCGCCGAACAGGTCCTCCAGCGATACTGTAATCCGCACATAACCGATCAGTGACTTGTAATCACTGAAGTTAACGAGTCTGCGTACATGCGAGAGATTGCCCAGCTTCTGGTCCGTATCAATCTGCAGCCACAGATTATCACGCTTGGAATCCTTAAGCGACCGGTACCAAGGACTGCCTGTGATATCATCCAGAGGCAGGATATAGTAATCGCTGGTAATGATCGGCTCATCCAGATTATCCCCGGACACAATGTTCAGATCAGCGTTCGGCGTGTAGAGCATGAAGCGGATCTTGTTCCCGAACAGCTGCAGCGGCGCAGCAATCTGGGGGACAATCTCATCAAGCATCGTCAGATAGATCTCAAACGGCGTCCCCTTCATTTCAAGCGCACGCTGGAACGGCTGGCTGCCGAACAGGTTGTCCGACATCCGCTGAATTTCATCCATCTGATAGCGGATATTGTTCCTCGACTGCTCCATACCTGTGCGGATGTTGGACTCGGCCATCTCTGTTCTGGAATCGGTCAGCATGGAATAGGAGATATAGCCGATGAACACATCCGTGAGGAGAACCAGGAGCAGGTAAGGAATCATCATTTTATAGGTGAACGGCATGTATTTCTTAAGCCTTAGCATCATTCGCTGGACATCCTCTGCAAAGAATTCGTTATAGCTATTCTAGTCCGAAACGGACTGCAGCACCACTTCAGCAGGCACAAGCCCCGTGGATACAGCCCGGAGCTGAATGTCGCCCGCCGCAGCAGAGGTCTGAATCAGAGCCAGACACCATCCGTTAAAAGCGCGCCGCAGCACCGACTTATCCGGCTCATGGCTGCTTGGATTGCCGTTGCCCACGCCGAGCAGCCTGCCTGCGCCCGTCACCTCAAAGCGGATCTCGTGATCTGCTGCCGGAACCACATAGCCCTGCTTGTCCAGCACGGCCACACGTACCGGAATCGTATCCGAATCATCCGCCTGCCCCTCCAGCCGGTCCGGGAACAAGGCAATCCGGTACGGCTCGCCGGCGGTGACCACGGTCTTCTCGGCGATAACACGGCCGCCCCGTTTGCCGGCGGCTTGCAGCTCTCCGGGTTCATAGAGAACCTCCCACGACAAATACCCGTTCGTATCCACCTGCTGTTCACCCAGACTTCTGCCGTTCAGGCTCAGCTCGACCGTCTCGGTATTTGCGAACACCCGCACCTCCACCGGCTTCCCCTCAGACCCGGGCCAGTTCCAGTGCGGAAGCACATGGACCATCGGCTCCTCCCTCCAGACAGACTGCATATAGTAGTAGCTGTCCTTCGGGAAGCCGCAGGTGTCCATCAGCCCGAAATGCGAGTTGATGCAAGGCCAGAGGTGGGGCGTCGGCTCTCCCCGGTAATCGAAGCCCGTCCACATGAACACGCCTGTCAGGAAGCGGTGCTGCACCAGATCGCTCCATGCCTGCTGCGGAGTGCAGCCCCATGAAGGGATATTCGTGCCGTATTCAGAGCAATAACCCCTGACCAGATCATCCTCATAGATGCCCCGCGTGGCGGTATAACTGGCACATTCACTGCCGATCATGAGGCGGTCCGGGTATCGCTCATGATCATGGATATCAATGCTTAAGTCTTGTCTGTGCCCGTAATTATAACCTGTAATCTCGACAGCGTCATTATAGCCATTCTCATGCCAGCCATGGTTCATCGCTGCACAAGTCGGACGGGTCGGATCAATACGGCGCGTCCAGTCTGCCAGTGTCTTCAATACCCGGGCACCTGTCAAGGTGCCTTCAAGCACCTCTTCGTTCTCCAGGCTCCAGATGATTACGCACGGATGGTTGCGGTCACGGTAGAGCATCCGCGACAGCTGGCTTAGGCCGTTCGGGCTGCTGTCCAGCTTACGGTTCTCATCCATCACCAGCATGCCAATCCGGTCACAGATATCCAGCAGCTCAGGCGTTGGCGGATGATGCGCGCTGCGGTAGGCATTGGAGCCCATCTCCTGCAGCAGCTTCAGCTTATATTCAATGAGGCTATCAGGCAGCGCTACGCCGACCCCGGCGAAATCCTGGTGATTGCAGGTCCCCTTGATCAGCAACGGCTCCCCGTTCAGGAAGAACCCCTCCTGCGGGTCGAAGCGGATGCTGCGGATACCGAATACCGTCTCATACCGGTCAAGCTCTTGTCCGGCAACAATAAGGGTAGACTCCGCCTTATACAGATAAGGAGATTCCGGGCTCCAGAGCCTTGGCTGCTCCACGCTGAAGCATTGCTCCAGCTCCATTTCCGCATACCAGTCCGCATAGGCATCTGTAGTCTCAGCGCCGACTCGAATACCGTCCGCATCATAGATGACCGTACGAAGGGATAGCTGCTTGTCTTCGGTGTAATCATTGCGGATACGGGTACGAAGCCGAACCGTGGCCTGTTCCTTCGCTACCTCCGGTGTCGTAATATACGTACCGTATTCGGCCACATGGAGGCGGTCCGTGGACTCCAGCCAGACATGCCGGTAAATACCGCAGCCTTCATACCACCAGCCCTCGCATTCCACGGCATCCACCTTGACGAGTATGACATTCATGCCTTCTTCCCCATAGCGGAGCACATCCGTCAGATCATAGCTGTACCCGATATAACCGCCCTGATGCGAGCCGATCAGATGCCCGTTGACCCAGACCGTGCTTGTACCCGATACCCCGTCGAAGCGGATCTTCCACTTGGAACGCTCAGCGTCCGCAGGAAGCGCGAAGGTTTTGCGGTAGAAGCCCGTTCCGCCGGGCAGATACCCATGGCTGCCGTCCCTTGAGCCTAATCCCTCATCGCGGACATACTCCTGCTCCACGCACCAGTCATGCGGCAGGCTGACTGCCGTCCATTCCAGCTGCTGCTCGCCCATTCCTTTATCATGGTAAGCGATATCCAGCCACTCCCCCTCCCGGAGAGAGCCTGTATCTGTGATACCGCCGGTCATTCCGCCTTTGACTGCATAAGGGATATGAAGCTCCCCTTGATAAAAGCCCCATTCCCTGTCAAAATTCACTTTGCTTCTTGCGACACCCGTTCCCACTTCTGCGTCATCTCCCTTGGAAGAACTAATATTCATATTGTAGAGTAGTTTCACCCCGCGCAGTTAGCACAATGCTAAGAATGAATAGCACAAAATGAAGAATACCCGGAAGACGCCAAACAGCCCGGGGAGGATAAGCAAGCGGCTCCCCCGGGCTTATTTGATATCGCTGATTCATAAGGCTTGCTTCACAGCTTCTCGCTGACTGCTCCGCCTGCGGCAATCTTCGCATTGAAGGAGAGCTGATTCAGCTTCTTGATGGTCTCTTTATTGTAGGCATCCCCCATGAAATTGGGCTGGCCGCCAATGATTTTGACCGGAGTAATGCTGCTGGTGATCCCTGAAGGAGTGACGGAGAAGTTAACCAGCATGGAATGCAGAGTCTTGTCTCCGCCCCGTGTAGAACGGTTGAACACAAAATTGCCCAGTGAATAATAGATCGGCTTATGCTTGTAATATTCAATGCCCATCAGACAATGACTATGTGCGCCAAGGATAATATCCGCGCCGCTGTCGATCATCTGCTTGGCCAGCTTCCGGGCATACGCCTCCGGGTAATCCTTGAATTCCTGATTCCAGTGAATATAGACAACCGTATAATCGTTATCCTTGGCAGACTTCTTGATCGCACTCAGCAGCGGCTCTGTCTTATAGGCGGAGGCTGCACCGGGACTGTTCTTGCCTGCATACCAGGAGGGGTCAGGCAGCACCCGGCTTGTTCCAATAACAGCGATCCGCTTGCCTTTGACGGTCTTGACATACGGTTTGAAGGCTTCCCCGATATTGGCACCCGCACCGGTGTGTCCAATATTATTTTTATCCAGATGGACCAGCGTGTCCAGCATCGCGGTCCGGCCGTAATCCAGAATATGATTATTGGCTACGGTGACACCGTCAATTCCCGCTTTGCTTAATCCCGCAAGTGCCGCCGGCTTGGAGCGGAAGGCGAATGTCTTGCTGGCCGCAGCCCCGCGCACCGAGACTGGAGTCTCCAGATTGGCAAAAGCAAAATCCGCCTTCTGCAGCACCGGCGCTACCTTGGCGAACGGGAAATCAACGCCATACTTGGCAATCTGGTCGCCGACAAAGCCGTCCAGCAGAATATCCCCGGCAAACGTTAGGCGAATCTCCTCCTGCGGAGCAGCCCCTTTGGCGCTTATCCCCGCAGCCGGGACCAGCAGAAGCAGAATCATGAATATAACAGCATATCTGCGCAAAGTTCTCTAGCTCCTTTTTCTAATGTAATATAATAATGACTGTGACTAAGAGATATAGAACACAACGCAGGATGCACTCGCTCTTGCCTGCTGGTAGAACTCCCGGATGGCCTGGAAATAAGTATAGATATAATCAAAAAATTCTTCCGCAACATCATCCTCCATCAGCGGATAGATGCCTTCCTCCATCATCTGCCGGAACGGGTAGTGTTCCCGGAGCCAGGCTTCCTCTATTCCTTCCAGAGCCTCTGCGGTGAGCTTCACCTCATCCGGTTCCAGGGCGAACACCTCGGCATCCGAATAGTGACCGATATAATGACTGCTCAAAGGCACAGCAGCACCCAGAGGCGAAAGATTGCCTTCCTGTCCGCCATTCAATATATAATGCAGGGCTTGCCAGGACTTATCAATATCAAGCTTGGGACCGATTTCGTGCAGGCTCACTTCTTCTGTCCGGATCGACTGAAGCAGCTCAGCATTTACAGCGAGATAATTGCCGATCATCCCCATGAGATTGTCTCCTTCTTTCTTCTGTCTTGAAGCCATTCTACTACAATGGAAGGAAACAACCAAATGATGGGTGAATCTTTGCTAGATTTGCGCCTTCTTCAGCACTGCCCGGAAGCAGCTCAGGCCGCCCCACTGATCTGTACGCACGGCATCTGCCGGAAGATTGAAGTCCGTCTCGCCCCAATACTGAAATCCGGCCTGCAGCAGAATCTCATTCATCCGTGGCAGATTCACCGTTGGATGATCAAAGGTCAGCACCAGCAGCCCTTCTCCATTAAGCGTTCTATGAAACTCACGGACGGCCAGCACCGCTTCCTGCACCGACAGGTGCTCCAGCACCGAGATACAAAAAACCGTATCAAAGCTCTCATCCTCATAAGGCAGCGAGGTCAGATCAGCCTGGGCCAGATGCAGCCTGTTCACAGGTCCGGCCTCCACCTGCCGGGCTGCCGCTTCACCGATATCCTCCGTAATATTCTTCAGGATCTCTCCCTGCGACAGAATACGGGCATCCTTATCACAGGCATGGACCTCGGCACTATGCTCGGCAAGGTAGAATTTGAGCGGATGTGATATTCCGCAGGCCGCATCCAGCACCACATCATGCGGCGAGATGAAATGGGTACACCATTCATATTCATAAGGACGGCTCCACCAGGCTTCCGGCAAATCATAAATCAGCTTGTCACGGCGTGCATCGGTATTCACAAAAAAACGGGAGACGTAAGGATGTGTCGGCATGGCCAGGACTCCTTTACTCGAGGGGATTTCGGTAGTCAGAGTATATTCACGAATCCGGGTTTCATGCTACACCTGTGTTATAAGCTAACACCGCTTATACAAAAACAGGCACCATCCTCTATGGACAGCACCTGTTCAGGTATGAAGAAATATACTATTAGTTCACTTTACACGTAATAGCTAAGCAGCTTCGCATCCACGCCGTGTCTCGCAATCAACCCGTCCAGCATTTTGCACCAGTCATGGTCTGAGGTGCAGCGTTCCGGCCGGGCTTCGAACCAGGCAACCGACCGTTTCACTCCCTCCGCGAACGGCAGGGTGGCCTGGAAGTCAGGCACCAGACGCTTGATCTTGCTGTTGTCGAACACACTGCTGACCGCCTGATCTCCGATCAGCCCGTCCGCCGTTCCGGCCGGAGTATTCGCAGCGATGAAATCTGTAGACATATGCACCACCTTCGGCTCGCGGCCTGCCGCCTGCCCGATGGCCGCGTAGATCTGATTCCAGTTCAGCACCTCGTCAGAGGTAATATGAACCGCTTCTCCAATCGCCTCCGGAAGGCCCAGCAAACCGACAAAGCCTTTGGCAAAATCCGTGTTATGCGTCAATGTCCATAGAGAGGTGCCATCGCCATGAATCACAAGTGGCTGGCCCTTGCGGATGCGTTCCACCAGCGACCATGGATGGCTCCAGCTGGTCAGCGCCGCCGGAATGGCTGTATCTCCGTACGTATGGGATGGACGGACAATCGTCACCGGGAAGCCGCTGCTCTGATACGCTTCCAGAAGCAGCTGCTCGGAGGCAATCTTGTCCCGGGAATACTGCCAATAAGGGTTCACCAGCGGGGTCTCCTCAGTGATCAGGTAATTACGCTGCGGCTTCTGGTAGGCGGAAGCCGAGCTGATATAGATATACTGCCGCGTCTTGCCAGTGAACAGGTCAATATCCGTCTGCACATGCTCCGGCGTGAAGGCAATCCAGTCGACTACAACATCGAAGTCATACCCTTTAAGTGCCTCGACTGCCTGCTCCTTGTCACGGATATCACCGTGTATCACCTGTGCGCCCTGCGGCACGAAGCTGCTGCGCTCGCCACGGTTGAACAGATACAGTTCTATTCCCCGTTCCACTGCCAGCCGGGAAACCGCCTGACTGATAAGTCCCGTTCCTCCGATAAATAGAACCTTCATCTGTATCCTCCCTCTCTCTTAGCCGATAATTTCATCAATCCGTGCCAGTATATCCTCATTCAGCTCAATGCCCGAAGCCTTCACATTCTCCTCCACCTGCTCCGGGCGGCTGGCGCCGACCAGGGCACTGGATACATTAGGCTGGCGCAGAATCCAGGCCAGTGCCAGATTGCCTACAGAGAGATCCAGCTCAGCGGCAATCTTGCCCAGCTCCTGAACCTTCGTGATCTTCTCCCCGGTAATTCCCTTGCGCACCCAGTCCAGCCGGGCAGCCCGGCTGTCTGCCGGAATATCGGAGACCGAGCTGTATTTGCCGGTCAGCAGGCCTTGAGCGAGCGGGGAGAATACGACTTGTCCGATTCCCTTACGCAGCCCAAGCGGGATAATCTCCTTCTCGATATAACGTTCGAACATATTATAGACCGGCTGATTGACCACGATATGATCCAGCAGATAACGGTCGGCAACCGCAAGGGCTTCGGTCATCTGCGCCGCTGTCCATTCGCTGACTCCTACATAGAGCACCTTGCCCTGACGGACGAGATCATCCAGTGCCCGCAGCGTTTCTTCAATTGGAGTCTCTGGATCATAGCGGTGGCAGTACAGCAGATCCACATATTCAGCACCCAGCCGCTTCAGGCTGGCATGACATTGCTCGGTAATATGCTTACGGGACAGACCGCGGTCATTGGGACCGTCGCCCATTACCCCGAATACCTTAGTCGCCAGCACGTAGGATTCGCGCGGATAGCTGCTCAGGGTAGCTCCCAGCACCTTTTCCGCCGCACCCTTCTCATAGACATTCGCGGTATCAAAAAAATTAATGCCCAGGGAGTAAGCGGTTTCAATGGCCTTAACGGCATTCTCCTGATCCACATACCCTCCATAGGTCAACCAGCTTCCCAGGCTGATCTCACTGACCTTAAGTCCGGTCCCACCTAATCTGCGGTATTTCATTAATCTCTTGCTCCTCTCTGAATCCGGCGGGTCCCGCCAACCGGTTGCTATATGCACCTATTCATTCTAGAACAAATTGGTAGAAATAGAAAGCGGAGCGGACGGCGGAACCATCTGATTACGCTCCATCAACGCCCATAGTTGCGCTGCCAGCTCTGCTGATGAATACGGAGTTGCACGCGTAACCAGCTGTTCGATCATGCCGGTCATCGCCACCGCCAGAAATTGCACCAGTATTCCCTTGTCCAGCTTCCGGTTCATGCCGCTCATATCCATCTGTTTGTCGAACCCCCGCATCAGTACCGCCAGCAGACGATTTCTGAACGCGGGAACCCCTGGATTGGCCAGCGCCGCTGCATAGAAGGACGCGTGCTCGTCCAGGTAACGGAAGGTATAGTGCAGAGCTGCCTCCGTGGGAAAAAGCGCCTGTTCGCCGCATGGCAGACAGCTGTCAATCAGCTGGACAAAATGTGTCCGGATGCACTGATCCAGCAGATCGTATTTGTCGGTATAATGCGAATAAACGGTGCCCCGGCTGACATTGGCCCGCTCGGCAATTTCATTTATCGTGATCTGTTCGAAGTTCTTCTCGGCAATCAGCTGGATAAATGCCCCGATAATGGCGTCCCGTGATTTACCTATCCGTCTGTCCATAGGCAACTCCTTCCTGGCCCGTTCTCCCTGAATTGAACACTTCTCCAGATTCTGTACAGTACTGAACGGATTCTGAAAATCTAGCAATTGATGCGGCTATACCACACTGGTAGGATCATTATAGTGAACGTCTACCTGTAAATCAACAGAGGTTCAAATACAAGGATTGGAGGATTCAGCTATGCGTGCAGTTGTTATTGAAGATTATGGAACTCCGGGAGTATTCACAGAACAAACACTGCCTGCTCCTTCTATCACCGGGACTCAGGTGCTCATTGAGATGTACGCCGCCACTGTCAGTTCCGCAGACCAACTGGTGCGCTCAGGCGCATTCAAGAATGGGATGCGGCTTCAGTTCCCGCATGTGCTGGGGATAGAGGCAGCTGGAGTAGTGAGGGCGACTGGACAAAATGTGTCACAGCTGCAGGTGGGTGACCGTGTTATGGGACTCTCAAGGTCCGGCGGCTGTTACGCGGACTTCATCGCGCTGGAAGAGCAAGCAGCCGTTGTCCTTCCCCCGGAGCTATCCTTTCAGGAGGCGGCAGCCTTGCCGGCCTCTGCCTTGACCGCCTGGCAGGCTTTATTCCAATATGGCAGGCTGCTTTCCGGCCAGCGGATTCTTATCCACGCAGGCGCAGGCGGCGTAGGACATCTTGCGGTGCAAATGGCCAAGCAGTACGGCGCCTATGTCATTGCCACAGCCCGGGCGAATAACCACGAATTTGTGCGGCAGCTTGGAGCAGATGAAGTCATTGACTACACGACAACAGATTTCGCTGAGGCGGCAGGCACAGTAGATATTGTTCTGGATATGGTTAGAGATACCGCTGTGGATGCGGATACAGGAATAGGAGCAACCGAACGGAAGAACCTCCAGATTCTGCGGGACAACGGCAGGCTGATCTCTCTGGTAGACCCGCAGATCGCCACTCATCCGGTGGTGCGCGGAATCGAAGCCCGGTTTGCTTATATCGAGCCGAACGCTAAGGATCTGGCTTCCATTATCCGGCAAGTACATGAGCATAAGCTTAGGGCACATATCGAGGAGATTTTTCCGTTTACCGTACAGGGAATATCCGCTGCACATCTTCTTTATGAAAGCAGGAAGGTGCGGGGAAAATTAGTAATCGTGCGGCAACAGGAATAGACGATTATATCGTACTTGGAATACAGATAGATTCCAGGTGAATATTCAGCACCCGGCTCGCCCGTTGTTTATTCACCCTGTCCGGCTCAAGCATGGCATGGAGGGCCAGGCCGTCAATCAGAGCATACAGCCGTTCGGCTTCATCGTCCTTATCCAGCCCCTGCTTGAAGAGCGCATGCTGATCCAGATAGTCAATAATTTGGACAATCAGCGGATAGATCGCATCATTAAGCTCAGCAGGCTTCTCCACGGCAGTCTTGAGGTGGAAGGTAAAAGCGAACCATACCTCCATCTCAGCCATGCTGCTGTCATCCGTTGGGAGCAGCTCCAGCAGTACCTTCAAAATCTGCTCCCGTGGAGGAAGCTCCGACTGCATAATATCCACAATCCTCGCTGTTACGCGCTCCTTCACCAGATTCATAGCAAACTCCAGCAATTCCTGCTGGGTAGAGAAATAATGGCGCAGCGCGCCCAAGGAAACCCCCGCCTCGGCAGCAATATTACGCACCGTAGCCCCTTTGATTCCCTGTCTTATAATTACCCGCCAAGTGGCTTCGGCAATATTCGATTTTCGTTCGGAATGATCTACAATTTTTGGCATGACCATATTGTAGCATACCCGAAATGATAAGCACAATTTAAATAATACAGTTGTATTATTTAAATTTCGCTGTTATACTTCGACTAAACATACTTATTATCAACTATAACAAGGGGTGCGATATGAATCTGGTGGCATGGGCGATTGTTACCTGTGAGGTGTTGTTCTGGGTAGTCATTCTTGCAGGCTTTACAGCGCGTTATATCTTCAAGCGGCCTACACTGGGGCTGATTTTTCTGGCGATGACTCCGGTCCTCGATATCCTTCTCTTAATGATCTCCGGCGTGGATTTGGCACGGGGCGCTACCGCTACGACAGCACATGCGCTTGCAGCTGTGTATATCTCCGTGTCTCTTGTATTCGGTAAAAGTATGATCGCCTGGGCAGACGAACGCTTCCGCTACTATGTTACCAAGCAAGGGGCGAAGCCGGCCAAGCGTTACGGCATGGACCACGCCAAGCATTATTTCAAGAGCTGGGTGAAGCACTTGCTCTCTTTTGTGCTCGCAGCCGGGATTCTATATGGTCTCATTATCTGGATTGACGACGCCACCCGCACGGAAGCCCTGCAAAGTATTCTAACCGTATGGTCCGTGGTTGTCGGCATCGACCTGATCATCACTGTTACCTATTTCATCTGGCCCAGACAGGCCAAAGGTTCTAGCTAAGCCCCGCCAGGAGCGGCTGGTTCAACGGAAATATCTTCAGGCTGGTGTAGCTGCAAAAAAAGCCGGCTTATACGCCGGCTCTTATATTTTTCACCGTCCGCTGCTCCAGTGAGAAATCCTTGTATATTCTATCCCCGCCATCGCCGGTAGGGGCCTGCGCCAACAACCCGACCTTGATCGTCTCCTCTACCGGCAGGCTGAAGAAGCGCATCATATCAAACCGTACACCGTCCGTCGAATAATGAAAAGCAAAAGCATTCCCGGATCTGGCGGCCTGCAGCCATACCTCATTGCCCTCAATATTGCAGCCATTAGCATCATCCGAGGTCTGGTTCGTAACTACGCTGACCACCGCATGGGTATCGAAGTCTGTCAGTTCAAAGCAGGCCTTCGCCCAGACCGACAGGTCCTGCATGATCATAATGGAAGAAGAATCGTACGTGTCCCGGAAGTCATGACTTACCTTCACCCGCAGTACAAAATCCCCGGTTACCTCAGTATAGAAGAACGGCGCATTAGTCAGACTCTCAGGCGTCAGCCCTTCCTCCGCAACCGCCCCGTTATTGCAGAAAAAATCGCTGTTGGCAGTGGCCTCTATTATAATACTGTCATCCTCAAACCTTACGTTCCCCTCATTCATCCACTGGTATGCTGCGAAATCAGTCTTGGTCATTTGGTAGTCCTCCTATTTTTGGGAAATTCAAAATATATTTCTATCTTCTGCTAAATCCCAGTTTATACTATTGATTCGTTTTTTTGCATCCATTAAATACATAGCTTAACCTTCACTTTTTGAGCAATTCTGCTCAAATCCTCAATATCTTCCTTCTCTAACTCATTGGCGAATTTATCAATATTAAAATCCTTAATTATATTTTCCACCTCATCGAGGATTCGTTGTGAGACTACACCTTTATCAATTTGTAAATCTGCTAGGCAAACATAAAATATAATTTTCTCAACTTCTCCCTCCTCTATAACATTGGATAATTCGTACAAGCATCTCCCTCCTGCTTGGAGAGTATTTAGTCCATCGCTTATTGAATTATTAAAAACTTCTCGTATATATTCACTAAGTTCTGAATAACTCCAATCTTTCATATGTTCCCCTTCCCCATTCATCAACCTCTGCTTATACTTTCCGAAATTCTTTTCACAATCTCCTTATCCCAGTCATCAAGATCAGCCATCAATTCCTCATATTTTCTTTTTGATTTCAAAGTATCTATAGCAAAAAGTGCAGCTAAACTATAATGTCCTATTGTGTCAATGCCAAAAAGTTTATTTACATTTGGGTCTCTGAATTTGCTGATACAAGTCAGCTTATGGATAATCTCTTCATTGCACAGCTTTCTGACGATAATCTGACTTATTGCGCTGACTAAAACCTGATTATGTTGAATATCTAAACACTTAATAATTTCTTTATCGTTTAATTTACCTTCTCTTATTTCTTTTGATAAAATTAAAGGCTTCACTTTACTTCACCTCTAACTTACGCCAATAATTTAGAGGATAAGCCGATGTACCAACCAGCATTTCGCCTTGTCGGATACAAAAACTTCCCCCTCGTTCCAGCAATTTTATCATCGGCTCGTACAAATCCCTATATTCGTTCGCTTCATCAACACCCTCATCTACTAATGAACAAATTTCTAAATGGTAATAACATATTGCTTTTATGTACAAATTATTAATGTTTTCGAGGATTGGACAAGCTTTCATTATATCGATATGAATGCTTTTTTGAAGAATGCTAGCAATACGAATTAATGGGTAGTTATCAGTACTAATATATAATGTATCCAGCACTACATTAATCCTTCTAAAATATTCACTAATTAATACGTGATGCGATTCACAAAATTTATTTCCTGCCTTTTCAAAATCGATTAAGGATATACGGTTTACAGTATTATTGAGTAGTTCCCCCACCTAACGTCACCTCGCTCATTTAACAAATTTTAAAGCGGATAACTATTGAACCTCTCCTTGACCAATCCTGAAAACTCATTGGGATTGTATTTGATTAATAATTCTTCAATAGAATTTAAATAGCTTGTGATCTTGCTGTAAGGCGATTATTGCAAAGACAACAAAAATAGACGGATTATCATAAAATCACAAATGAATTTTCGCAAGAAAATCTTGAAGGATTTTTTTTACTGGAAGGCTAGCTGTGAGTAATAGATCGTTCACCCGTTTAAATATCTCCTGGTTATCCAATATCATTTTTTTACTGTCTTGATCTGTATAACTCCGCAATGTATCAATGCATATCTCGAATAATTCCTCATCATTTATAGCGAGCAATAACAGTAGAATATTAAGTTCATATACATTACATTCATTATCCAAACAGTATGCTAATTTCCTCTGCCAATCTATTGGTTTACTAAGCACTTGATTAGACAATTCGTCCCAATCCCTTGGATCAAAATCCGAGAGTATCTCGCTTGCAATGACACAGCCATCATCGTACCAAGAATCTACTGTTGTATCCGCACATAAAAGGTTATCTAGTTCTTTGTACATTTTGATGCCTCCTATTAATTTATAAATTAAAAACCTGATGGGCGTGATGCGTTTATCTTGCCTGTTGGGTAACCGCTTGTAAGATTATCACCAACTTTGATTACATCAATTTCCAAATGTATTCTCTGAGTTCTTTATAACTCCAATCTTTCATGTGTTTCCCTTCCTCTACCCATTCATCGATCTCTGCTTATATTTTTCGATATCCTGCAAAACCTTCTTAGCATCCTCAGTTGCTAATTCTTGCTTTAATGTTGTGGAGGAAATATCAATAATACTATTTAATTCACTTTGTATATCTTCTCTAAGATAATTTTTTTCAAGAGAAAGAAGAGCAACTGTCAAATAAACAACTAGTTTTTCAACGTTACTCCTTACGATTCCACGATGATATTCAACAAGCAATTTTTCTGTTACTTGCGATAATGATAAGCCTTCCTCCAAAAATTCTTCAAAATCTTCCGTAATAAACTGTTCAAGTTCTTTATAATTACTTAACATCGATCCCGCTCCCCATCTAATTTTTAAATTCACCAGAGTAAACATTCAATTTAATATTAGGGTACTCTTGTCTGAATTTTATAATAATATCGGAACAACTTCTACAAGCTGGTAATTCTGTGTATAAATCAATTTGACCTTTAGCTTGCTTGTTATTCCCTAATTGATGTGCTATATCTTCTAAAATTTTTCGCTCTGTATCATTATTCCTTGGAAAAGCTCCTTCACCGTCTACTTCTCCTTTTTGGTTCACTGATTTTGCAGGAAATTGGCCTTCCCCTGTTACTGAAGAAAATCCATCATGATTATCCTGATGAATCCTACTATGTGCTTTAAACTCTGTTTTAAGCCCGGTTATATTCACATCTGCCACCGCAACATTACCGTAATTCTTATATTTATTTGACAATGTATTTCGAATAGCCTGTGTTCTCACTTGGAACAGTTCAACTTTTTGAACGTAAGCAAAATCCCCAAACCGTCTAACCCCAGAATCGAAATCCTCCAGCAAAGATTTCGCGGGGCCCTTAACCTCTACCTCATCCAACGCTTTTATCTTACCAAAAGAGCTTCCAGTTATTCCAGCCTCAGGCTCTATTTGTCTGTTCTTTTGCATTCCTGTCTTTACATTAACGGTTCCCGTTCCGAAGACTTCACTGATCCGGTCTGCACTGGCTGCTCCGCGCAAGGTAGACTCGAACTCGCTGGATAGATCACTGAGTACGAATTGCTGCTCGATTTGCATCCCATAGAATTGGGCGGAGAGCACTTGCTCCAGTTGCGTCTTGGGCTGCGGTTTCTCTCCTGTAAATAGTTCAATGAGCGGGTCCACCATGTATTTATCGATAAAATCCTTTTTGCCCGGCTGACTCTCCCAATCTGCCAAATCTGGCATGATACCTCCTGCATGTATAGCCTGCAACTGGCCTTTCGCCCACCCGCCTTTATCTCCAGGCTCCATGGCCATCCGCAGCAGCAGCAGATAGGATTCATTCTTAGGCAGCGGCACACTCTTTGTTAAGATGGAGGGATCGTAGTCACATGCCTGAAGCACCGGTTGCTTGAAGTACATACTCAGGTCTTTACCCGCTGTATAGTGCACTTCATCTATCCCCAGTGAAGCCAGTGTCTGGCGCGCTTCTTCTGCCTGCAGATGCACTGCATTCATCTGACTCTTGTTCCCAAAGCTCTCGTAGACTCTATAAGCCATTTGTGCCTTCGCAATCTGATCCCGCGCTGTGAAGATATCCTTTAGCTTAATCTCGGCGGCAATAGCACCGAGGCTTCCAGACCTTGAGGTTTGGATCGTCAGCCGGAGATGCTTCACCGCAGGATCGCTATCCAGCTCATCCCGTCCCGGCAGGGCAGCAAACGAATGAATTAGATTTGTAACTACCTTTTGTGCAAAAGGAGGGATTGGCGTTCGTCCGCCAACCGCTTGTGTCCCATAACTCCCGAGCATCCCTGCGAATGCACTGAATTGCTGATCCCACAGGTCCGCATTTCGTGCATTCTCCGCCTGGAGTCCTTCGACCCCCTTAAGGGCAGTTCGGATGATATCCTCCAGCTTCTCTGCCTCTGCGGTTAATTCGTTCATTAGCATCTGTGCTTTCATTAGATGGTCACCCACAGGAATACCGCTCCAACTACCCGCCTGGCCTTTCATCTGCAGATACAGCCGGTTCGTATCTTGGCTCACCTGTCCTATTTTCGTCTGCAGGTGCCGGACTTGCTCTGTATCAAATATAAGCTTTGCTGAAGCCATATGCTTCCTCCCCAATTGCAGCTCATAAAATTAGCTATGCAGTGTTCTGCATAGCTAATTGCCTTCTTATGTAGTAAAGCTCATGGAGTATGGGTATTAACAAATCATTTTAGAAGCCGGATTGTGCCTTAATGACTGCCTGCGACAGCTCTTTGTACTTATCGGATACATTGTTCATGTGATCTCCCAAACCCTTCAGTGCCTCGGAGAATTGCTTGAACGTTTTGTCCATAGCATTAACTTTTTCCGTGAAATTCTTGGCAGCAGCATCATCCCATACCTGATTAAGATTCTGTGTAGTAGTTTTAACATTTTTAATTAGTGTGTCGAAATCCGCCTTTTGCTTCAGGATAACGCTTGCCTGCTTCTTCAGTCCTTCATAGTCCAATGTAACTTTAGGGCTTGCCATCATTAACCGCTCCTTTGATTAAATGTTTTATATAAAAATGAATTCGGAAAGTCCTGTAAGTCTATTAGAAATTCCAAATTCATTAATATAGCATCCGTATGCTCTTCCATTATTATCGGTCAATAGACTCAATAATCTTATATATAATCCCTTTAAATATTATTTTTAACTACTAAGGAATTTAATTGAATATATTATCTTCCCTGCCCCAGATAGTCATTACGCACCGAGAAATCCGATTCAAAGAGCATGATATCCCCGGATGAAAAGTAAAAGGTCTGTCCCCGTTCATCTGTTGCGTCTGTCATCTGTCCCTCGATCGCCCACATATTCGCAATCGGCGCCTTGTAGCCCAGAATCCGCGTATCCGCATCTCCGTTCTTGAGGGTGTAGATTTCAAACTTCACAAGGATGTAGCCGCCGGTAATGAATTCTGGCTCATGCCCGTCCAGTGAACCTCCGTATTGATTCGCAAGATTGAGCAGATTCGTTCCTTTCGGCAGGATATAAGGTGCAATGGGCAGGTTATATTCGCCATACCAATGCTGAACACTGCGGACTGCCGTGATTGGATCTACGATTGCCGGGATGTCCGTTGGACCCACCAGGGTACGCGATTTATAGGACAACACTTCGAGATTATAGCCTTCTCCAATGTTAGTTTTGCGCTTCAGATATTGCGGGTAGAATTTGATCCACGGCTTCTTCTCGCGCTCCTCCTGGGTGAGTATATAGTTATACTCGTAGCTGGCTGAAGTGGATAGCTCACCATCCGCAATATTCCGCAAGCCATCGGCCAGGCGGTAAGTACGGCTATAGCTAAGCTTGTCCTTAGCAGAGCCCACCCCAATCATCTTATTCTTCGACCCGGAAATGTCATAGTACAGATCTACAGGGGCCGCAGCACCTCCGGTCTTCGGGATGAAGTAGAAGCTGGGTTCAATCCGTATGCCCTCGCCCGGCTGCCACAAATTCCCGATGGTCCGAAAATCAAACAGAAAGGAATACCCGTTATGCGGTACCGTCAATTGTTCCGTGGGATGAGAACCCTTGCGGATCGGCAGCTGCCATTGTGGCTGTCCGCTCAAAGCTGTGGGATTTCCGTTCTCATCATTGCCGCCGGTATAGTACATTGCAGTACTATGCGCAAGAGTACCCGTTCCTTTACGAAATACCTTTTCAAACCGGAAATCTCCAATATCCCAGATTCTAAAATCAAACAGCCGGCCTACCACACCCACATTGAAGCTTTCCGCTGCACAGTAATTGACAAGTTCTCCATTCAGATTCTGCTGACACAGATATTCACCGTCTGACGGAGCATTAATCGCCCAGGACTGCGTACGCACCGTATAGTCCCCTTCATTCACCCAGGTCGGCAGAGTAAAAGTCATAGCCGGAGTGCCCACCGGGATGGATATCCAGGTATTCTCGGGATAGTATTGACTGCCCTGGAACACCCCGAACGGAAATTGAATGCGTTTATCCTTCGTATATTTAGCGTAGTCCCGGCTGCCATACCCCGGAATCCCCAGATGCTGACCGCTCTCCGTAAAATATACAGTGAAGGGCCGGTCCAGAATCAGCACCGTCCGTGTCATGTCCGGCGCCATCCGCTGGTCGAACGGCCGGTTATCATCAGGAAGCTGGGAGTAATTGACGACTGGGGTATGGACAGTCACAGAGTTAATGCCACTTATGGAATATACCTTATCCCCAGTCCCGCCCTTAATATTCCCGCTCATTGGAGTGTAGGTTACTTCCCCCGAACTGATAAGATATGGAGCATTCAAATGAGTGGGCTCAATGATGTGTCCTGGACTAAATAACACATTATCCCCAATGGGCAGAGGGTTCGGGATCGTCGTAGGCAGAATCCCCTCTTCAACAGCTTCATTTCCATTCATAATGGTTTGCCCGGTGAAGATAAGACTGTCATTTTTCACTTTGATTTTCTTTGCAGCTTCCTCGGCTTTTGACCGGAATGTTTCTTTTTCATCATTTGGTTGCGGCCGGGTAGTCCCCCCATCCACAGTAGAGCCTGGTACAGAAATAGCCGCGGGGACCTCTGGAGGAAAATACTTGCCTGTAGTTTCCGTTGAAAAAACCGGAGCAGTATAGCCATTAGGCTCCAAAATGATTTTCCCGCCGGAAAATGCATCATTCATTAATACCGCTTTGGCCAGAGAGTAGACTTCCAGAGTATCAATTGTCCAATACGAGTACGGACGATTGATGCTGTAGGAGTATTCAACTTCCTTCGGTTCACTTGTTGGAGCGGGTACAGTCCCTGTCCCGGAAGGAGCAGGTTTAGTCGGGTCCCATTTTAAGGTATATGTTTTTTTGATTTTAATTTCATAAGTACATGTTCCTTTCATCTGAACAAAGTTATTCTTATACAGATAACCTCGGGTAGAAGTGTGCCCATACAAACTTTCTGAGCTTGGAATCCCCTGCAGAACATCAAACTGCTCATTCCCGCGCTGATCCGCCCGGATCTCGGCAGTCACTCCAGGTTCTAGATATTCACCCGGGATGACTGAGGCTGGAACAGGTTCAGTGCAATTTACTGACGAGTTACCAGGGGTTGGCCCCGGTGTAGGGGTAGGCGATGTTGCAGGTCCCTCCTTCACATATACTTCAAAGATATTAGGGTAACGGTAAGTAAAGGATTTGATATCAAATTCATAATTTGCGAAATAATACATCATGGCCGAGGAGCCATTGCTGGCAATATTAACTCGCAGTCCCTCGTGGCCAAAATCTTGTCCGTATGTCACGAGCCCATGCTCTAAATCTGTTACTTTGTAATCTTTGATCACAGTGCTTGGATCAGTATATCCTGATACGCCGTTAGGCCCCACTACCTTTTCTTTATTGAAAATTTTAACATTATTCCCTATACTCATAGGATTAGCTGCTTCAAGCCTATTGGCATCATTATCTATTAATGAGGTAGCAAAACTTCCGTAATCTACTGTACCAATACTATTGAAAGCTTTATTTCTCTGAAAGGGGACATTATCCATGATGATCCGTTTTCCGGGCCATTTATCTCTTGTTATACCCCCAATTACTTCAACTTCGTTAGTACTATTTTTTGGTGTGTCATAATGCCAAGTCCCTCCTAATCCTGGATCCCAGGATGTCCCTGCAATACTTCTACTCCAAGCAAACCAGCTTCCATTTGCTATATTTCCTTCAGATTTTACTGCAACGGGTTCTCCATTTAATGTTAGAGTTTGATTATAGGATTGAGCATTAACATTAATAGTTTGTAAGACCTGATTATCTTTTTTTAGTATAATCCTTGTGATTATTTTGCCTGCCCCTACATTAAGCGTGAATGGAACTGTTTTTATTTCTTTGTTATTATGGAAGACGGATTGATAGGCACGTTTCAGATTTTCATTTTCAGCCTGATATTGCAGATCCTTTGTTTGAAACAAAACTTCGCCCGTACCCGCAGCATTCATTTGTACCGGTTTGAATTGTAGGAACAAGATCAAAAAAATAACGAGGATAAACAATACTATATTTATCATTGTTATGATTTTTGATCGTTTTTTTAACAATGCTTCTCCACCCCTCTTATTTACGTTGACGATTAGGACCTGCAATTTTCAAAATTTCATTTCGTAAGAGATAGTAACCTGAATATGACGGAACTCTAATAGTAACAATTATGCCTCTATCATTCACCCACCCACTTTTGGGTAGTATAATCATTGGTAAATCGAATGGTATCTTTTGAAATACAAGTGCTTGAACATTTAAATTCCCTTTGGCAAAGGAATTATAATCATCATTATTAAGACCTGAAAAAGTGGCTTCAAAATAACCAGTTGGCGAATATCTTGTAGTATCATTATTAAAGTTCACATGGCTCTTTGAATAGAGCAAGTAACTATTCAAATATTTTTCACTTATTCCAATCCCATCAGGTGAATTATCATAGGTGTTTTTCCATTTCAAAGTAGATAAAGGAGGAATTTGAGCTAAATTCGGATCATTTTTATCAGCTAAGTCAATGACAAGCAGTTCATCTAGTTCGGCGCTATAAAGACCATCCTTAGAAGTGATTTTCATCCTATCTTCTTTCCAAAGATCGGCTGCATTTAAATCCTTCACAGGATCACCAGTCGTCATAATCTCCGGCATTACCGTAAAAATATTCGTTTTGTGCCAGACCAATTCTGCGCTTCCAACGGCGTACTTATCTATAGGCAGCTTACCTCCGCCTTTAACAGTCAACACGCGCTCAACAGTAACTACTGCTTGGGCTCTAGTTGTATTTTCCTTTTCTCCAAGCTTGCCTGAGCCCAGTCCAGAGATTAAGCCTGTCTTCGCAGCCAGATACATCCACTTGTCATCTTCTTTTGTCTCTAATCCGGTCGCACGGGCAGCAATACGTGCCATCTCCTTGCGAGTTATTTTCGCGTTCCATTCCAGCTCTGAATTAGTAAAATCACTGGTAGCGTACAGCTTCGCCTGTTCCGCAGCATTAACGTAGCCTTCATACCACTTACCTTCCGTCGACTCCACAGTTTGACCCGTTGCAGTCACAATCATCTTGATGAATTCTGCACGGCTTACATTCGCGTTCGGCATAAATAATCCGCTGGGATATCCAACTACAATGCCTTTTTTTACTGCTGAGTCAATTCCGCCTTTCGCCCAATGATTCGCCGGAATATCACTGAATTGAACAGAATCTGCCCTTACTCCGGAGGCTGGGAATGAAGCTAGGCCTGTAGCTAGCAGTACGAGAACCAGCATTGTTTTTTTGATACTTTTCACTCGATCACCTTTCATAGATAACACCCTCTCGAATCAATGTTTATGTAGACTTAATCTAACTCACTCTTCCATCACTTCGCTTCATACTTAATAGAATTTTCAAACAAACTGGAAAATGCATCTAATGCGATGTGCTCAAATGGGTCCCCATTATAGTAATTTGTGGACACAGATATATCTGCGTAACCCTCATACCAGACTCCCTTTTTTAATCTCTCATTGTTCATATAGTGTGTGGTCGAAAAATACTCATCAAGCATCAAATCTTTATATTCTGTAAAACTATTAATTCTGAACCGGAACTTGGACCGGACACGGTAATCCCCGGTTCCCGGATAATACATGACCGAAGGCTCCGGATCGAGTGACCCTTCAATCTGAATTCTGTTCTTCTTCACCCATTCGGCATATTTTCTGATATCATCTTCCCGGATAGATACGGACTGATTCTCATACTTAAAGACTTCCCGGGCATAACTTGCCGGATTGATGGTCTTGTAATCAACATTTAAGCGCAGATTATATCCGATATTCATCCGGTTTATGACCTTTGCTATACCTTCACTTGTCACTTCTTTAGTAGCATACAATTTTGCCCCAGTGTCAGCTTCCTTGGCAACGTAATTTATTGTTTTTTTCATCTCATACATCTCATTTGGGATGTCTTCCAGAATATAAGGGTAGTCCTTATAATTCTTCGGAAGGTTTGTTGTACGAATTTTTCTGCCGAAATCGTCCAGCTTGCCAAGCTCCTTGCCTGGTGTATGAATATGTACGCTTTGAATCAATTCATCCACTTCGACTTCTGCACCCAGAAGCTCACTAACAACCGTTAGGGGAATCATCGTCATCCCGTCTTTCTGTACCACTTTGGCTCCGAGAGCTGTAGGCACTCCGTTTACTTTGGCATAGGAAGAACCTACAGTAAGAATAATACTATTCTCCTTCTGCTTAAGGGTTAGCACCTTCGCAGCTGCATTCCAGCTTGATTGTGTCCCCAGCTTGCCGGAGATGATGCGGAACGGAATCATTGTTATTCCATTCTCAGCATAGGGATATCCTGCCGATAACGGGGATTTGATCCCGTCAAAAATCACGCTAACTGCCTGGGATGACGTTCCTTCAGCCCCCGCAGTATCCATGGTCAATGCCATGCTCACCATTACGCTCATTCCTATGATTAAGCTTTTACTGATGCCGAATAATTTCATTTCATTTCTCCTTTGCTAATGAATATAAACCGAACAATCCTCAATAAAATACCCTTTCCGCACAGCCTCCTCCGGATCGAATAGGCTCTCTATCACAGTAGCTCCGGCTGGTACGCAGCTGTCTCCGTAAGCGATATGCCTGCCTGCACCATTCCGGGTTCCGACCAGACCCTTCCGCTTCATGACCGCCCCGCTGCCTAAGGAGTAAGCATCCAGCAGTTCTCCGCCTGGAAGCGGATATCCTTGGATAAACGCCATAATACCGGTGTCCTGTATGGATTGCTCGTGTAAGCCGCGCGGGAGGGTGAACTGCACGGATAACCCCATCCGTCTCACCAATTCCAGATGCCTGTTAATGGCTGTGGCCAGATCCTTTTCCACCAGTGAAGTGATCGTACTCTGCCTCACCTCACGAAATCTATCGATCGAAGTAAGCGGGTCAAGATTGGTCTCCGCAGTCAGTGCTGCATACTCCCCTTCATAGAATTCATTAGAGCCGGTATCATACACCCGCGCATGATCATCCAAAGTAAAATAGAGCAAATTACCGTTCCTCAGCTTATAGTAATAGGGCCGCTCAGGCCAACTGACGGGTGTCAGCTCTTTATCTCCGCTGTAGCTGGCTGTGTCGTCCAGAGTCACTAAGGTGTATCCGTTATAACCGAACATCACCAGTGCAGGTATATGTATTTTCAGATTATGGATTGCGCTCTGATTGTTCTCCAGTCCAAACTTCATAGCCAGATTACTGTAAAATACACTGAGCACATCCTGATCCAACTGCAGTTGTCTTTCCCTCCCGTAATGCACCGCTGTGGTGGTTGGCTGCTTCTCCAGCCTTGCCAGGTAGCCGCCCGCATCATCCACCGCAGACTGAAAGTCATCCGAATAGCGTTTATACATCTCCTGATTGGATAACTGAAGCTCCGCTCGCGTGTCATTCATGAGCACCAGTGGAATAATCAGAATCAGAAAAATAAGCACCACACTAAGGGGCTTCACTACGTACCATCCCCCCGTACTTCAGATTGACCGGAATCAGTTCACTATGAAACAGCAGAGAGCGCATCCGTGAGGCCAGCGTTGTGCCTTCGGATTCCAGCCGGACATTGAATAAGTCGCCCACATGCATAGTGAATCTTCTATGGGGATCATCCTCTGCGAATGAAGGACCAGAAGCCGGATACAAGACATTCAGTATATCTTTGGTGAAGTAGCCATCGAACCGGACACTGAAGCTGTTCTGGAACGTGGAGTAGTCATCCGGATTGCCGTATAAGGGCTGCAGGTTCTTTTTGTAATATTCCAGCTTGACGTCAAATACACCGTAGGAGGCATCCAGCGAATGAAGGAACAGCTCATAATCGCCTACGTCCACATACCCTTTGCTGCGAACCGTATCGACGAATTCTACCACTGCTGCATTGACTGCAAGCTTAGTATTCCTCTCGACAACTTCAGATTGGCGGAATGCCGGATACACCCCGAACACGAAAGCCAGTAGAATTACGATAATTACACCTTTAAGTGCATCTGCCATACAGGCTCTCCTTTCTCAACGGGTAGCAGAGATTTGCTTAATCATCTCATCCGTCCGGGTAACCTCTAACTGATAAGCCGTACCCGGCACTCCACGTAAATCAATTGCTGTGAGATCTGTAGCTTCATTAATAACCATGCCGTCGATATATAAAATATAGTCCCCCTCGATCGCCGCAGGGATCATGCCCAGCACTTGCTCTCCGCTTATCCGCTTTAAATCACCTGTTCCTGTGTAAAGCGCCGATGCAACTGTTCGCTGCTCCGGCTGCCGGAGTTCAGCAGCAGAGTTCTCCCCTTCCAGCCGCAGAAACGTAAAGCCGCCCACAGCGAACAAAATCCAGGCAAAGAGGGTTAGGAGGAACTGGGTGCTAGTTTTCATTGTTTAAATTGAATGACTCTAACCTCACCATTTTTATCCTTGTATATGGTAGCTTTGAAAATCGAGAGCGTATTAATATTACAGTTTTCCTCATCCTTTGCAGTTTCGCTTTGATCAAGCATTTGCGACACGCTATAATGTTCACCGGCACTTTTCTCATCGAAATGAAATTTTTCTTCTAAATCATCAGCATTTTTTTTGTATGGAAGAGCGTAATAGGTATCATAAATATTCTCAGCATAGAAGCCCTTCGTATTCACCCCGGTTTTAATTAGAATGGAAAACTGCGGACGGCCTCTATACTTCATAGCTGCATTAATTACATCTTGTCCTGAGACTTCCTTATTATCATAGCTGTTGAACTCTGCCTGATTAATCATTTGGGTCTGGGCCAGCGTCTGTTCCTGGGCGCGGATGAAATAATTGTTAATCACCAGATAGATACTTACACCTGCAGCTACAATTAGAATGGTTACTATAATTCCAATCACCCATTTAAGTCCGGTTGATATATTCTCCATAGTTGCTCTCCTCTCGGGTTATTTATCGGGCTGTGTAAATACAATGAGTCTGACTTCTTGGTTCTTATCTCTGTAAACTTGAGCGTGGAAGCGTCCCAGCGTATTCACGTTACAATCATCTTTTTCGATATCCATCATGTCGGAAATACTTACATCTGCATTCGTCGATCCTTTGCTAGTTAAGTCTACAATTCCACCAGAACCCGGATCTTTATAATTAGCACCATAAGTATTCTCAGCATAGAACCCTGTCTTATTCTCTCCTGTATATATCTTTATCGCGAACTGCGGGCGCCCCTTATAACGCATCGCTGCATTAATGACATCCTGGCCGGAGACATCCTTGTTGTCGTAGCTGTTGAACTCTGCCTGGTTAATCATCTGGGTCTGAGCCAGTGTCTGCTCTTGGGCGCGGATGAAGTAGTTGTTAATGACCAGATAGATACTGACTCCGGCTGCGATAATCAGAATGGTAACGATGATCCCGATCACCCATTTAAGTCCTGTTGAGATATTTTCCATAGTGCCCTCCCTTTAATTAGCCCTGAAGTAGATAGCGGCAATCCGCTCATTGTGGTCTTTGATTAGCGTCGCCCTGAACCTGGACTGGGGACTGATATAGAATCCGCTAGAAGCATCCGAAATGATCTTGTCATTCACTTTGTTATAATCTTTCTCCGTTCCCTCTTTGAAGCTCCCCCCCGAGTAATCAAAGGCGCGGCAATAGCCGGATTCGCTTGGGTTCATACTAATTTGTCTATTAGCATCAGTCTGACCATAGACATAAGGCCGCTCCACATATAGACAGAAATTCTGCTCCGATTCATACCGCCGGTAAGCGGTCAGAATCTGTGATCCGCTGACCAGCTGATTGTCGAAGGCGGAATATTGCTGCTCGGAGAGCTCCCTGGCCTGTGCGGCCGCTTGGTTGTTGGCCAGCTCGACTACAGGCTGTGTCTTCCCCCAGAGGAACAGCCCCGCTGAGATGATGGCTAGTGTAATCAGAATGGATATCGTGGTCTTCAAGAAGCTTGCTATATTCTCCATACCTGTATCTCCTTCACATTTTGCCAGTTACAACAGTCAGGTCACCCAGCTGCTGGAAGGCCATATAGACGAAGGGAAGCAGTAAATATAAGGTGAACGTTGCCTGCATCGGCAAGAACCCGAACATTTTACCCAGTGTGTTTTTCCTGCTGATTACCTTCTCATAGTGCTCCTTGCGCTGATCCATGGCGAATGCCCGCTCTGCATCCATGTCATCGAACGCCTTCTTCACTGGAATCAGATCTGCAGCAACCTGCAAGCGGTCGGCCAGACGTTCGAGGGGTACGAACCTTGCATCCTCTTTCAGTTGGTCTATCGCATCCCAGCCACCGGCCTCATAATCCAGCATGCACCGCAGCAGCTGCCGTTCAAATATATAGCTGTACCGGTGCAGCCACTCTATCATTTCATACACGCTGATATTGGGAAATTGGGATAACATCATGGAGAGGGTATTGAAGCCGTCTACCTCATTCTGCATTTCCCATTTCCGAAGCTGTGTGCGGATGAGCAGGAACAGATCGGGCACATAGAAGCCGGCAAAGGCCAGTGAAAAAGCCAGCAGAAGCTCATACCATTTGAAATATTCCTGATGATATTGGTCTACCCGGTGAATCAATTGCTGCGCATACGCATTCTGATCCGTATTGAACTGCAAAAAATGCTTGTTCTCCGCTTTCTCCTGAATATAGATCAGCATCTCATCCGGTGTAATATCCTTTGCTATCAGTTCGCCCATTAAAGATTGTTCAAAGGCATATCGTTCCTCGCTGAGCATCCTTTGCGATTCGGTCTGATTGCCGCCTGTCGTAATCTGCACATTGGGGTGCAAAAGGTTATGCCTGATACTCCCATGAATAGAAAATTGAAGCACCAGAACCAGCAGGAAAATCGCTGCTGCCGTTAAGCTTTTCTGCAGATAATAAGCATGCTGGGACAGCCCCGAGTTGGCATCCTTCAATCGCCGGGCAACCTTGAAATGAACAGGCTCATGCTCTGCCGGAGTAATCCGGTCTGCTGCCCGGAAGACCCATTTCCGCTTCAGCATCCGGTTCAGCCATTTCCCTTCATCCTTGATCGCCTGGGTATCTTCATCCACACCCTTTAGAATCCGCAATGCAATGAACGATACAATGAAAGTAATGTACAGCAGGATTAGGGAGTACAGCCCCCACGCCGAATTATAGTAATTAGACACAACCGGAAACATATTCTCCGCCCAATTACGGATCGGGTCCAGCATGAAGACTGGTGAAATCGCCACAAAAACGATGCCATACAGCAGCCGGTCAATCCGCTCCCGGCGGTTAATATCCATATGTATCTCTTCTCTGATGTTACCGAGCATGGATAAGTAAATGGAACGTTCTCCTTTATGAATATCCGCATCGCCGTATTCGCCTATCTTGTAGCTGACTCCGGCCAACTGCTTCATGTACCGGTTCGGCGCCACTTCATAATATTTCTGCAGCTCATCCTCAGGGTCTACTGCCGCAAGAATTCCGGCAATCTGCCGGGCGTGAACAGCAACCATCGGCTTAGAGCGCTCCGCCGAATTCTCCAGGCTGACTTGTACCATATGCGTCTGATGATATTCATGCCGGATGTCCAGAATCATGGAGGACTGGTCATACAGCATCTGCTTCACTAACCGTCCGATGAAGAGATCACTCAGTATCCCTCCCATGTAGATGGAGACCAGCATGATGGTCACCCGGCTTACCCATGAAGTGGTCCAGAAGAAGGACAGCAGCGAGATCAGCACAATACAGGCAAGGATCATGACCGTCAATGCAGCCGAACGGCTTCTGACCATGATCTCATTCCCGGCATGGATGATCGTCAGGCGTGAACGGATACGGTGCAGAAGCTTCTTCACCACCGGCAGCTCATCCAATACCGGATAGGCTTTATGTGCTTGTTCGAGCCATTTTTTCTCCTTGGTTCGTGTTGGCAGCAGTGCCTTCAGGCGTCTTTGCTCCTGATACTGTGTTCCTCTTAATTTGCGCTGCACTATACTGAGCAGAATAAGCAGAATCGCCAGCAGCAGGCCCAGTGAGATCAGGACAATCAACATTACCGTTTGCAGATTCATGCGGACTGCCCCCAATATTGTTCGATAAAGGCTTCAAAACGCTCACCCTCATCTTTATCCATATTCTTCAGCATCTCTTCCATTTTCCGGCTGCTGATCGGCTGCTTCGCTACGTACTCCCCGGCTTCCCATACGATGATATCTGTATAACTGTAAGCACGCCGGTCCGTCATCCGTCCGAAATATTCGGACATAGTATCCATGAATGCATCCAGCTTCTCCATGGGAGTCTCCTGGTTCTTATATTCCTGAGGATACTCGAACTGTGAATCTGCCGGAATGATCTCGGTAATGCGCTCGATATACCGTTTGCCGGCACGCAATACCAGATGAACATTGAAGCCGAGCGCCTCAACGACCTGAACCTCGGCAATCTTCTCATTGCTGAAGGCTCCCGAAGCCACAAGACTGTTGCGCAAAGCGCTGATCAGATTAGGCAATGTTTTGCCGTGATGCGTAAAAAGAGTATATTCGGAAGCCACCTGAGCTGCCTGAATGACATAACTGACAACGCTGTGCGTGGCCGCTTCACCGACGATATTCACCGCACCATCGGTTTTCTTCTGCACATCCAGCCCATCCTGTCCGCTGACAGAAGGAGTCTCCCGGAAGGACAGAATATTTTTGCCCGGATACATTTTTCTCGCCCAGATCTCAAATGACGTCTCCTGAATCCGGATGTTCTTCGCATCAATGTATTTGATCAACGCCTTCAGCAAGGTAGTCTTCCCGGAGCCCTGACGGCCGGTAATTGCAGTAACCTGATGACCCAGAATCAGGAACTCCAGCATTTCTATAGCCAGCGGTGCCCCTTCATCTTTGATCTGCTGCTCCAGTTCTACCAAGGAGTCATTAAATTTGCGGACAAAAAAAGCCCAGCTCTCCGCCATTTTGGGGCGGACCACCACAACTCTGCTTCCATCCGCCATGTCGTTAATAATGTAACCCTTGGATTCATTCAGCTGTCCCGGATTCCCGAAGCCGTAGATATTCTGACAGACCCGTTTGAGCTCCTTCTCCGATCCAAAGCTTAAGAATTCAAGATGGAGTGACTTTCCGCGATAGAAGGTCCAGACAGCATCATAGGATTGAGGAAGGAAATGCTGCTGCTTCGTATACTCCAGAAAGTCTGTGGTCTGGACAACATCCGGCGGCATCCCGCTTGTCCCCCCGTTGACACCGTCAATATTCTGGTCCCGAAGCTCATCGATCACACCCAGACCTTTATAGATTTGGTACGCTCTCTGCACAATGACCTCAACCTTGTCCTGAAAGGACAATCCCGGCTGCTCTGCGCTGTAGATGCTGCGAATCTGCTCTTCAGTGACCTTGTAGCCTTTAGAACCATCAGGCAATCTATGCAGCGTATCCAAATTGTATTTGCTGACCATTTCATTGAAGGCATCCTGCCCATGGTCTTTCTTGAAGGTATAGAGCAGAATGTCGAAGCAATCCTGAGAAGTAAGCCGGTTGGCATGACCGAAGGGGATTATTTTATCCGCGTTCCCTTCATCCAGCCCATAGGTCTGCAACAGCAGATCCTTCATATAGAGCTTCACATATCTCTTCGCCGATAAATCCCCGTGCATACAAGAGCGCAGCGCCTTCTGTAATTCTCTGCGCCGTGCCTTACGGCGGTTGTATTCTTCCTCACTCGGGCTTCCTTCGTATAGAGAAGAAGCAATAATCTCCTCGAAGGCTCTCCTCAGAAACTGCACAATTTCGTTCATATCATATTTCAATTGAACGGCAGGGGGCGCCGATTTCTTGCTTTTGCCTACCCATAAGTACAGGAATACTCCAATAGCAGCCAACACAATAATGATCAGGACGATATTAATCATTCGCAGCGTCCAATTCCATGACAGGGAAAATCTCCAGGGTCTGCAGGATCAGCTTCCCCATTTGTCGTGCCGCATCATTGAAGTAGACATCCTCGTTGAAGTCCAGGAACCGCTTCCTGGCTTCCCGCGTCTTGAGCAGGAACTGAATGATGCGTTGTTCGTTCAGAGCATCCATATAATTGATATGATGTGGAATGAAGCCGACCTCATTCTTATGTAATCCGTATAGCTTCATAATTTTTTCTTTATTAAATCTGGCTTTACGCTCATAAGAACCTAGACAATACAAGACTGGTTTGTTGTCCGGCACTGGAGCTCTGCCCTTCTGCGCGAAATAGGCATTGAGACTGGACTGGCTCTGATTCAGGTTCACTACAATTAAATCTGCCTGCTTCATAACCATCGCAGCCACCTCAGAGTCTTCACCGGCAGCAATCTCGACAAACAACAATTCGTAAAAGCGCCTATAATCTTTGAATATGTGCGGAAGCAACAGCTCCATCGCATGCTTCTCCATACTCGCCGACCCTCTTAACAGCTCCAGACGGTTCTTTAGAATGGATTCTGCATGATCCCGTATCCCTTCAGGAGTAAGCATCCCGCACTGCACCAACCGTTCAATCGCATCCAGCCCGCCCGAGCCTCTTACAGGAAGCCCAAGGGATCTTGTCTGCGAGAAGACATACTCAAGCATGCCTTGCCCGGAATGTGTATGTGTCATCAGCACCCGGATATGATGATCCAGCGCGATGGTTGCCGCCACAGCGGCCATATTCGAGGTCGTACTCCCCTGCCCTTGGGCAGGTCCCCAGAAAGCTACAAGCATAATGACTACCCCCGTTTCCGTGCATACTGCCACAGCTTCTTGATCTCTTTCTTTGGAATGTTACAAATTTCAATCAAAAAGTCATTTACAGCTTCAGCGAAATCCCTGTCTACCTTCAGGTTCACTCTTCCATCATGAATCCAGTCAATTCTTCGGCCTGGGCTGCTAATGTAGCTGATTTTTGAAGTAATCACAGGATAATATTGATCTATGTACTTCAAGCCAAGGCCACACTCTTCTTCGATAACCAGCAATACAACAGGGATATGCTTCTGATTAAGCAGCTCATCTATGTTCTCCATAGCGTGACGTTCATAGGTGGTTGCAAACACAACAACCTCATTCGCCAGCCCTTCAGGATAACCCTGATGCCAGTCATAGAGCACAATATCCGGCTTCACGGAAGCAGAGGAATCTGTGATGGTTATACCGGACACCTCCCCTTCCAGATACTGATAATGCCTGTTGTTATCCGTGATGACCATAACCTCATTGTTAAAATAGTTCTTCAGCAGCATTGCTGCTGCAAGTATGAAGTCATGCTTCTCACAATCTCCTGCCACAACGATATTCATAGCTGTCACTCTCCTTCGAGCAGTTGATTCTCAGTTGCCGGTGCTTCCGTAGGTACGCCCGCTGAATTCTGATCTGTACTTGAGTCGATAGGCGCCTGATGGGTCTGATCGATAATGCCATTCACCGACTGAGAGTTATCAACTGGCGGAGCCTGATCCAGTGCCGCTCCCTGCTCAGACTTCCGCTTGCTGACTCCGCTTCCGCTTGGTTCCTGTGCCCCTATACGGATTTTGTGGCCATCGTCAATAGCCTTAAGGCGTTTATCCAGCTCTGTACGAAGCTTCTCGGCAAGTCCCCACTTGGCCTGTTCAATAATGGACGGATTGCTCTTGATCACGCCCAGTACATCCAGATTAGGCACATAGTTAATCACGGGTTCAGGCTGGAGCTCCGGCTCTACATACTGCTTCATATACAGCTCTGCATTGTTAATATAAGCATCAACCAGAGCAGAATTAAGCAATTGCGCTTCTTCTTCATTGTCATTGAAGAAGGTATACTGGTTAGCCAAATCAACGTCCTTAAGAGATTTCTTGCCCACTACTATGTAATCTTCACCGTTAGGAAATACAATCCGGATATCTACAACGTCTTTCTTGGTAAGACGGAGCGGAAGTTTAATATATTCCGTCTCTTCTTTACGCTCTGACGGGTCGAGTCTTGCCTCATCACGGACCATCTCCGTCGTTACAGCTGTACCCGGCATCACATCAATCTTCATATATTTACCGACAATCGCCTTGGACTCACCGATCAGATTATCCGGCGAGGAGAACTTCGGGAGCTTCTCCTGTATTACATCCTCCTCAGCAATAACTTCACCCGCCAGCTTAGGGGTCATCAGCACATAAGCGGTCTGGGACTGATCCATGTAACGCTGCAAGACCTGATCCTTATCCAGCAGCTGCTGCTCATAAGCGGCCCGTTCGTCAATCAGCTTGGCATTATAGTGGCGATAGGTTGCAAACCATACACCCGATGTTATAACGGCAACCAGAGAACCTGAAATAATCGTGTAGCGTAGAATCTTTTTGCGCTTGCGTACTGCCACTTCATGACCTCTTTTCTAAGACTATTTCATTTTCCCCGTCATCTTTGTTGCAGCTGCTTTAGCCCTGTCAGCAGCGGCCTTTTCTTCTGCCTGAAGGGTATCCGCATATCTCAGCATATCCGTCTCCAGGCTGCTAATCGCCTGCTTGAAGGTCTCCATCTTTCTGATCCAGTCTGTGCAATGATTCTTGAACTCTTCCCCGCCCAGATCCACCCAATAACCCGGAAGTCCGGTTATGGCAGCGGTCATTTTATCCTTGCATTCCTGGGCAGGAGACAACAGCCGGTGACAATTGAATGCGAGCCCTCTAACCGTACCTGAATCCATATTCAGCCTCCTTATAAGTTGGTAAGGTATCCTGCTGTTGCAAATCTAGCGGCTCTGCGGAACAAACGAAAATCCAATGCCTATTAATAGTAAAGTCACAAACAGAACGGTGCCTGCAATGGCCCAAAGCATTGTTTGCTTGCGGATGAGTTTTTTCTGAACACTCAGCAGCTTCATGACCCATTCCACAGCAGCCTTATCCGGGTATAGCGGATCTTGATGTGCAGGCATCAGCATCGCCTGTATCTCCGGGAAGTCCTTCTTTAGCATTTGCAGCACCTCCTGATGCCCATTCTCCAGCAGCAGTCTGCAGCGCTTACGTTCATATGGATTCAGCGTGTTCAGTTTTTCTTTCAGCAGCTCGTATTTCCACATGGCTCCATTGCCGATCAGAATCGGAATCTGCGAATTCCACCAAAGCTCCAGTCCGCTAACTCCCTTACGCTCCTGATGAATATCCAGCCATAAAATAATATGGGTGAACTCACTGGCCAAGAGCTCTGAGATATCCCACGCATAACCCCTGCGATAGAAGGTGACCCCCTCATATTCAAACATGGTCGATGTGGAATCCTCTTGCTCGCCCTCAAATACGATCTGTTCCAGCGAACTAATCTCCGGCCGGTTATCTCCGCATACCAGCGGCTTCCAGCCGAGATCTGCCAGACCAGCAGCCAGCAAAAAGGCCGCAGCACCAACATCCTCTTCTCCCCCGGCACCGCAGATGCCAATCACCAGCGGCACATGGCTGCCTAGTATTCTCGCATTCCCTGCTAAGGAAGGCTGTTGCTGGCTTTCTACTGGTATAGACCGTTCCAGACTCTCTAGCGTTCCAGCATCAGTTGCCTGTGCTTCAGTCCTGGCTGCTGGCCTCGGGCGGGGTCCACCTCTCCCTCCGGCAGAGACTGAAGGAGCAGACCTGACACCAGCCGGTGCCGCTGATGTTCTTGGACTTGCAGCCGGCTGCGGACGGGCAAGCGAATCTACGCTTCTTGCAGCAGCCTGTTCAGATTCTTCCACAGGCTGAACAGGAGCAGGGGCTGCGGTTGAGCCTTTAAATGAGAACAGGCGCTTCTTTTTGCCAAGGATGCTGTAATAATCTCTTGTCGTTTTTTTCTCCCTGATCCAGTTCAAAAGCTCCTCACCCCGGAATTCCGTGGTGAACTGCAGATCGTGAATATTCATATTGACCATCGTCCGGATGAACTCAATATCTGTTTTCAGTGCAGGATCTAATTGGACAATCAGCCGGGTAGCTTTAAGATACTTCCGGATCAGTGTCATGAGCGAGGCAATTTCGGCTGACTTCACAGGTGTGCTAAGACCTGCTCCGCCTTCTATAATGACTATGGAAGAAGGATCTACCTCTTTACTGCTGAAGCCCTTAATAAAGCTATGCAGTGTAGAATGTTTGCCTGAGATCACATAACCCTCATGCTCCAGCGACCGTGACAGAAGCATGATGAGATCAGGCGAGCAGACCAGATGTACGCTTTTCATATGTAACCTCCTCTATAATCCTCCTGTTCAATAGGGCCAAATCCGGATAAGCGCTCCGTCCCCCTGGATCATATCCGCCAGTACCACTTGCTGGCCAAGCTCCGTCCACTCTTCTCCAGTGCTGCTAACCTCACATTTGAATTCCCAGTCACCGGGGAGCCAGCCGGCCTGCTTCAGCCATTCAAGACATTGCTCTGCGGTCATTGAGAGAGTGATCTCCAAATCCATTGTTTTCTTGTGTGCTCCATTAAATATTACTGTGGTAACTGCTGTTAACATCTCCTGACCCCCCTGATCATTACTCGGCTTGCAGCCATAGGCATAACTCCTCAATAGCCATTGACAATGCTACTCTGTCTCGGGTGAATTCCTCTTCCGGCTCACGCTGCAGCATCCACATGAGATTCTTATCAATCACCAGGTTCAGTTCACGGATGACCTGAGCTTCCTTGTCGATGCACGCAATTTCCGCCAGTGAGTACAGCGATGCTCCAGCGTGAAGAAGTCCCTCTGCCCAACGCTTAAGGTCCGGCTCTTCGAAGAATACTTGTTCAGATTCCCCTTCGTCCTCCAGGCTCTGGAGCAGCGGAATCCGCTCTATAACCTGGAACATCATTTCATGCTGTGCATAGAGTTCCTGCAATATATATGTATCTGTCTCAGGCAGATGCTCCAGCTGAAACCGCGTGTTCCCCTGATGAAAATAATAGATTCTAGAAGGTTTATCTCCGTTCTGTACAAGCTGGCAGAGGTAAGAAGTACTATTGGCACCTGCGGCAATACATTGATGAAGCACCTCATTTACTTTGGCAACCCCCATGAAGTCGATCTCCAGATATCCCTTCGCCTCAAGTGTTCTCATCTGGGCATTCATCAAGGTGCGCTGCCTGTTCTCCGTTTCTGCTTCTAAATCTATGGCTAACCCCGGAAAACCCGTCTCCCCGGTTAATGCAGCTAAATATATAATCTCAAGCGCCTGTAATTCAAAAATCTCACGTGCCGGTTCCATCGCTTCATTCACCTGCCATCTATAAATCTGTCACCATTCTAATTTGCGTTCTGGAGCCTGCA
The DNA here is from genome assembly GCF_045040735.1 of Paenibacillus sp. FSL K6-1217. Lineage (NCBI taxonomy): Bacteria > Bacillati > Bacillota > Bacilli > Caryophanales > Paenibacillaceae > Paenibacillus > Paenibacillus sp. FSL K6-1217. The sequence continues at coordinate 7,358,996 of NZ_CP150271.1, read as the reverse complement.
ATAAGCAGCATAGCCTCCGCCGGCTCCATCATTTGATTAAGCTCGTTATACTCCATGCTCTCCAGTAAATGGGCATAAGCCATATGATCGCTCAACCTTCCGCCGGTCAGCAGCGCGTTGCCGCTATTGATCATCTCTCCGGCCAGGTTCGTGATCAGCTGCAGCTGGTTAAGCTCATGCACATCACTGCCAACCATGAGCAGCACGCCAAGTCCGCCGCCAAAGCGGGCAATCCGCTCCAGGTGATCCAGTGAATCATTCTCCATCCGGTCAAAGGCCGACTTGAAATGCGGCATTACCATGACAAGGAGCGGATACTTGGACAAAATATAATCCGTTTCATCAAATTCTCCAGGTGCGGAGCTGTCAGCCAAAGCTTGACGGGCATCATTTTTTCTCAGCTGCAATTGCTCTATGAAAGAATGGGTGAACTGCAGAAATTCCTCTGCTGTATCCGTAACCGTAAGAGCGGACATGGATCTCAGACCCGCCCATTTAGAAGTGTTGCTGTCGAATACATACAGTTCCTTGGTTATGGAATCCGCAGAGGCTTCGAACGCCTTCAGGATTGAAGTAAATGTTAACTCCACATGCTGCTGTTCGGTATAAGAGACTACAAAGCTGCTGATTTCCTTCAGATTGAGTTCTACCGGCAGCGTTGTGGCCTGTTCGAGTCCAAGCGGCACCAGAGTTCCCCCGGTTCCTTCCGGCCGGTTCTTCTCTGCACGCTCCAGAAGCTCAGCAAGCGACAGCTTATCCGGTATTACTGCAATCTCGGCAGGACTTATGTCTCCTGCTACTGCTCTCATCTCTGCGCTGATCCGGCGTATGGAGGCCGCTATTTGATCATCCGAGCCGCCGTCAGCAGGCAGTGCAATATGGAATTCCAGAATCCCGTTTTCTTTTAGCAATCCACGGCCTACGGTATTGGTTGGCTCCATTCCATCTGTCCTGCCCAGAACGCTGGAGTAATCCAGCCTGTCAGACATTTGAAACACAAGCGACTGCTTAATATTCTGGCTAATCCGGTAAGGATAGGAGCTGACTGTATTGGCCGTGAACACAAAGTAAATTCCGTAGCCGCCCCCTTCGCGCACAAGCTTGGCCAGATCCATAACATAGTCATCGTACGCCTCTGCGAAGCCTGTGAAATTATCCAGCATAATAACGATATAAGGGACCTTCTCTCCAGTTGCGTTACAGTAAGAGACCAGATTGCTGATGCCAAGTTGAGAAAATTTGCGTTTACGCTCATTTAATTGGGCGAGCAGCCAGCTAATCAGCTTTCCGAGCTTTTGTTCATCCTCCGGATAAATGACATCCCCCAAATGCGGAAGCTCATGATAGACGCCCAAAGTTCTTGTACCAAAATCCAGAATGTAAAAATTCACATACCCGGGATCATATTTCATGGCAAGCGACATGATCATTGTCTTTAACAAAGTGGTCTTGCCGCTGCTTGGCGCTCCATAGACCAGCAAATGTCCATTTAGATTAAAATTAATATCCAGATTGTACTGCTCCTGATCTGAAGGGTTGTCTACCCGCCCAACGCTTGCCACCAGCTGATCCCTTGGCGCCTGCCACTGCTGTCCATCCCATATCTGTTCCTGATCAAGGACCGCCGACAGTGCCAGCATCTCCGGTAGCGGAGGCAGCCACAGCTGGAAGGCCTCTCCAATGGATTCTTTTGCTGAAATATCGGCAATGTGTTGTACTACAGCTTGCAGTTCACTTAAGACCGAGGCATTGTCACCCTGCTGCTGCTTCGGAAGCAATGCTCTACGTTCCCCGCTTAATGAAACGATGTCGAGCTTAGGCATCCCCTCGCCTTCAGCTTCGCCCGCTTGATAAGGTGCCCCGCTCCAGGAAGACTGGAACAAGGTGAACAGCTCATTGTTGCCCACCTGCAGATAGCCACGGCCTTTTTCCTTGATCTCGGCAGCCTCCGGACGTTTCAGCATCTCATTGCTGTCTGAGGGGGTTTGCACCTTCAGGCACAGCTTGAATCTGGAGTTACTCCAGATTTGGTCATCCACCACACCGGATGGCTTCTGAGTTGCCAGTATTAAGTGAATGCCCAAGCTTCTTCCAACCCGCGCCGCACTGACCAGTTCCTTCATGAACTCCGGCTGATCCGATTTCAGCTCCGCGAACTCATCGACCACGATAATCAAGTGCGGCAGGGGTAGCCGAACCTCCTTATTGCGGTAAAGAACAATATAGCTGTCAATGCTGGTCACACCGGCTTCGCTGAAGAGTCTCTGCCTGCGCATCAGCTCGCTTTTGATTGAGGCCAGCGCCCGGTTAATCTGATTGCCGCCCAGGTTGGTGATCGTTCCCACCAGATGCGGAAGTCCTATGAAGGCATTGGCCATCCCGCCACCCTTATAGTCAATCAGCACAAACGCAATTTCATGCGGATGATAATTCACCGCCAGACCGAGCAGCAGAGATTGAAGCAGCTCACTTTTCCCGGATCCGGTTGTACCCGCTACCAGTCCATGGGGACCATAGCTTTTCTCATGCATATCGAAGACAAGGGACTTTCCGCCTGCACCCAGCCCAAGGGGAGTGGACAGCGTACGGTTGGCCTGGTTACTGGACCAGCGTTCCAGTACCTTCAGCTCCCCGACCTGCCGGGCCTCAAAGCTCTCCAGAAAAGTAACCATAGGCGGAATGTAGCTGTTATTCTGTCCGGCCTTAATGCGGAGCGGCGCCAGTGAACGGGCGAAAAATTCTGCTTGAACGTTATCCATAGAATCTGCTGTGAAAAAATCAGCCAAATGACCCAGCAGGTCATGAGTATCCTTGCGGACAAGTCCTTGCCCGTCCTTCATCTCCAGAATGACCTGGCAATTCAGCGGCAAAGCAACGTCAATTTTCTCCGATACAAAAATACTGGTCACTCCCAGCTTCGAATCACCTGACAACAAGTATTTCATCATTTCCGTACTGTCCCACAGTTCAGGAGCAAAAACCAAAAAAACATAGTGCGGCGTCTGCAAATTCTGCAGGCCATAGCTTCCTTTGTTACCTTCTTCTCTCTTCCTGAGGTCCGCAAGCAGTTCATCGGCAATCGCGGAAGCCTCGTAGGCTGTCGTGGCCAGAGTTCTTTGGCCCCGGTCCTTATTCCAGGTATGCGGCAGCCATTTCAGCCACTCCCAGTGCTCCAGATCTTCCGGCTGCATAACGCACACTATTCTTACATCATCGTATCCCTGGTGCGTGGTGAGGTGAACGATTGCAGCATTCAGGAAATGGCGAACCTCCGGCCTTTTACCGTATAACCCGAGCGTATTGATACTGCTTAGCGGGATATAGACCGGGATATCTTTTACGTAATACATCTCTTCGCAGATCTTACTGGCAATCTCTTCGAGCGGATTCTCGTCGTCAATAGCCTTGGTGGTCGGCGTGTATGTGGGTACCAGAGAGATCGGCTGAACCCCCACCCCAATCCGTATATGTAAAAAATCGTCTTCAATAGCTGTTCTCTCCCAGAGCTGTTTACTCCGGCTACGGGCAATTTCTGTACAGCTTTGAATACTTGGATGAATATATGTATGAGCTTCACGCTGTGTACTGGCTGCACCTTGCAGATCGTTGCGAACCTGAAATAAGTAATTGAGATATTTCTTTTCCAACTTTTTGTTTTGCTCATGATGCTTGTTCACACTGCCCCTATAATTCATGATCGAGACCATAACCGTGAGCGCCGTCATCCCCATCGTGGAGACAAGCATAATATAGGACCTGGTCAGGGTTGACATAAAAATGGATATGATCAGCATTCCCAGCGGCGGGACGATAATCGTTAACCAGGAGAAGGACGGTTTTTCCGAAGGCCTGGCGGGATCTTCCAGCTCCAGCACTCCTACCGGGTAGTTAGGTTTAATCCGGGGGGTTCTTTGTACCTGATTGGTTGTCATTTCTTGAATGTTCATTTTTTCATCACCACTGGATAGGAATTTTGGATTACAGAGCAGATAATTAAATTTTTAAACAATTATTGTAAATTTTCATTAAACTGGGATGAGCTTTAATTTTTATCGGATCATCTGTGTAATAGTTTATATTTTACATAACATTTTCTGCTAATATAGTTCATTGATCCCTTATTAGTGTTTTTTATCTTTAGCAATCTAAAGTTAACAGAGTATAAAGTTGTAGTTCCTTAGTATTGTTTTTATGAAAGAGGATTTCTAAAGATAAGAAATACGTCTGATTTACATTTTGCACTTGCTTCAATAACCACATCCAAAAAAGGATATTGACTTAAACCATGGTTTAAGTCGTATTCTATAAATGTCGACACCTAAACCATCACTTGGAGGCCTCCAGATGAATTATTATTCCATTGGCGAAGCGGCAGCCCGGCTCGGGATTCCGGAATCTACCATACGTTATTATGAGAAGAAGGGATTGCTGCCCCGGATGGAGCGGGATGAGGCGGGCAGGCGGATTTTTTCGGAAGATTACCTTGCTTTTCTTAAGATCATTCTTTATTTGAAAAACACACAGATGCCTATAAGCCAGATCAGGCAATATGTGGACTGGATGGCGGAAGGAGAGCGCACCACTGCGCTGCGGCTCGCCATGTTTCAAGAACATAAGCAGGCTGTATTGGCACAAATCGCACTCATGACAGAATCCTTGCAGGGCATTGATAAGAAAATAGAACGTTATACGGAGTATTTAGAACTTAACGGAAAAGAGGTTATACCATGAAGCTCTCAGGAAACACCATTCTGATTACAGGCGGAGGCTCCGGCATTGGACTTGCCATGGCTGAACGGCTCATCCATATGGGGAACACGGTTATCATTACCGGACGGCGTGAGCAGGTATTGCAGGCTGCCCAGGACAGATTCCCGGATCTAATTACCCATGTATGTGATTTAAAAGCAGAGTCTGAACGTCTCGCTTTGTTCGACTGGGTAACTGCAAATTATCCCGGAGTCAATGTCCTGGTGAACAATGCGGGGATTCAGCAGCGCTTCAATATACAGACAGCGGATGTGAGGAATCATTGGGCTGATTTCAATCATGAAATCACCACTAACCTTGAAGCCCCTCTTCATCTGGCTATGCTGTTTGCCCCATTCTTCGCAGCACAGGAAGCTGCAACGATCATGAATGTGACTTCAGGTCTGGCCTTTACTCCATTCGCCATCGCACCGATCTATTCAGCTACGAAGGCAGCCCTTCATTCCTTCACCATGAGCCTAAGGCTCCAGCTGTCCGGGACCCGCGTTGAAATTATCGAGATTGCCCCGCCGGCCGTAAATACAGATCTCGGCGGATCAGGACTGCATGTCCATGGCGAGCCGTTAGATGCATTCACAGATGGAATCTTTCAGGGACTGGCGGAGGGACTTCAAGAGATCGGTTATGGCAGTTCGGTGGAACGGCTGCGGATGTCACGGGACCGGATTGACGAATATGCAGCCCAGATGTATGAAGCGACGAAGAGCTATATTGAATAAAAGATTTGAATCCGAACGCACGAAAACAGACCGTCTTAGGGTAGACGGTCTGTTTTTCGTGCGTATGCGTTATTTGGAGAAAGCCTGCTTACATCAGCTTTTTAATCTTATCCACCGGTAACTCCACGGCTTTGGACACCGCTTCCGGAGTAAATCCGTGAAGGAGTAATTTACGGATAATCTCCGCCTGGCCTTTCTCTATTCCTTGCTCTATCCCCTGTTCTATGCCTTGTTCTATGCCCTTAACTATTCCCTTTTCTATTCCCTGTTCGATTCCTTCAGCTATCCCTTCTTCATATCCCCAACGCTTCCAGGCTGGCATGAGTTCCATAATCGCTTCACCCTCCTCCGGGTATTGTATCATCAGTTCTTGTATAATCTCTTCATCCTGGGCCCGGTCCGGCTGGAAATATAAATCTGCCACTGACATCACAAGCGCCAGCCGTCCCTGATCGAGTCGTGTCTTCAGCTTCATGAACATGCGCAGGAACTCCCGGCGCACATCTCTTGCTTCTCTTGTAGTATACCCCATCTTGGCTAGTAACGCAGCAGCTACTGCATTGTCTGAATCAATAAATCTTCGCCAGTTCTGCTTACGCAATTCTACCTTGAGAAACTGAAAGCGCAGGATCTGATGCTCAGGAATAACCATCTCCAAGGTGTCCTGCTCTTCCCTGATCTCATCTGAAGTGAAGATAGCAATCGGAATAATCAGCTTATGCTCTTTGCGGTAGCGCTCAAATAGTCGGCTGAAGTAAATAAACATTCGTTCATGAAACCGTGAATCCCTATACGACTGCGGCTCCAGATGAATCAGAATATAACCGTCCAATCCTTTGTAGCGGATTTCCAGCAGCAGATCCAGCTCCCGCGCTTCCTCGCCAACAATATCGACCAGCAATTCCTGCATCAGAAACCGGGTCTCACTGTAGTCCAGCATAGAATCCAGCTCAGGGAAAAACAACTCAATAAATTCCTGAAAGAACGTCTCCAGCAGCTTCTTAAAAGCCTCATCATGCGGTAAAGGTATTTTAGTCGCCTCCTGTTATATCCTGCTTGTTTCTTGTGATTATATTCCAATTCAATGGAATTTGGTATAATAAAACGCACATGCGTTCCTATTTCAATCTTAAAAAAGAGCAGCCCCGATTAAATGGCTGCCCTTGTCTGCTCAGAAGCATTAGCTTTATCTATCTAACCTACTTCTCACCCGCTTCAAGAAGCTTGTCCAGGAGACGGATAATCATCACTACGGATTCAGCACGGGAAGCAGTTTCCTTCGGTTTAAAGACGCCGTTGCCTTTCCCCGAGACAATTCCTGCGTTAGCGAAGGCATGGATTGGCTCTGCCGCCCAGCTTGCTGTGAGGTCAGAGAATGACGCCGGTGCACCGGGAACATAGTTCGTAAGACGCGCCAGCATAGCTACAGCTTCCGCACGGGTGACCTGCTGTTTGGGGCGGAATGAACCATCGGCGTAGCCCTGGATCACACCATGCTCTTTAAGCGCCGCAAGTGCCTCCGAAGCCCAATGCCCCTGTGTATCGGAGAATCCGGCCCCTTGCGAGCCCGTCAGGCCAAAAGCTTTTGCAAGCATGGCAGCAAACTCGGCGCGTGTTACTTTGGCGTCAGGATGGAAGGAACCATCCGCATAACCGGTTATCATCCCCATCCGGGCAGCACGTTCAATGAATGATGCACTCCACAGAACGGCAGGTACATCCTGGAACTTAACAACAGTAGTTGTCCGGCCTTTGGCTACGATTGATTTAACCTTATCTAAGTCCAAGCTGTCTTTCAGCACAGGTCTAGTGACAGTCGGTTTCATGGGACCGGCAGTTATAGCTGGTGTTGTTAGTGCAGGTGTCATCGTTGCTTTGGGTGACGGTGTTGCTGTCGGTGTTACCGCCGGCTTTGGTGTTGGCGTTGCTACCGGTGTTACTCCCGTTTGTGGCGCTGGTGTTGGTGTCGGCGTCGGCGTTACCACCGGTACCTTTCCTCCCTCAACCACGATGGGAATCGCAACGGTTAAGCCGCCGAAGGAAGCTGTAATCGTTACTCCATCCCCCGCTGCAACGCCTGTAATTATGCCCTTGTCTGATACCGAGGCGACCGCAGGATCTGAAGTCGTCCAACGGACCTGATCCGTCACCACTGTATTTACTCCATTGTCATATACCGCTGTAATCACGGAAGCCGCTTGGTCGTTCACCTTCAAGGTATGTGTACCGGGATCGGCGATCAGCTTCAGCAGCTTAGGCAGCGTACCTTCTGCCTGAACAGTGACAGGGAGCTTCACCGGCGGCAGGTTGCCGTAATTCGCCTGGATAGTAGCCTCGCCAACTTCAACGGCATGAATAACGCCCTCGGCGTCTACTGTAGCTGCCTGCTCATTCGAAGATGTCCATACCGCTTGATTCGTGACATCGGCAGTGGAGTTATCGCTATAGGTAGCCGTAAGCACCGTCGCGTGCTTGTCGCCGACATTCAGCTTCAATTCGGCCGGGGCGACTGCGACGGAAGTCACTGTCCGCTCATCCTTTTTCACAATCGTATAGTTGTCAATTAATTCTGCGCTTTGCGTAGTGCGGGCTTGGATGATGATCTGATCATGGCTCACCTGAATGGCAGAATAGACCGGAACATCCTCGTCAAACATGAAATCAATATACTCGTATTTGCTTCCATCGTAGAACTTCCATCCAGACGCCCCGCCGTCCAGATAGACCGTTCCTTGCTCTCCGCTTGGCAGTGGTTTGCCTTTGCTCATCGGATAGGTCCGCGCATATACATGGTCATGGCCTTCCAGCACCAGATCGACCTTCAATTCTTCGAGAACAGGGGCAAAATAAGTCTGAGTGTATTCAATCAGATTGCCGCGTCCATCTTCGGTATGATAGGCAGGTTTGTGGAACATGACAATCTTCCATTTTTTATTGCTGGCTTGAAGATCCTGCCGAAGCCACTCCGCTTGCTTGCCCATCGTTACTTCGTCTGCTTCAGAGTTCAGCACCACGAAATGCACCTCTCCTGAATCGAACGAATAGGCATACTCTTTCTGGATCTCAGGCCCATTTACTGGTAGCCCCAATCCTTTGGCGAAAATATATTTCCCTCCCCCTTTTACATCATGATTCCCCATGGCATACGCTGAAGGAACAGAGGAGGAATAGACCGACGAGGCTTGCCAGAACTGGTTCCATTCATTCAAAACCGCCCCATCATCGACCATATCACCGCCATGCATAACGAACTGGGTGTCGGGATAATTAGTGAACGCATTCTTGATCAATTGCTGATAGGTCTCCAGCCCGTTATCCCCTTTGGTATGCGAATCGGTTACAAATACAAAAGAAACAGGCTTGTCCGGCGCAGCTTCCACCGTCTTGTAATAGGACCAATTGCTCCAATGGCCTTCGTAGCCGACTCTGTAACGGTAGCCCGTACCTGGCTCAAGACCCGTGACTAATGCGTTATGGAACTTGATTTCGCCCATAGGTCCCCCTGCAATCTCAGGAATAACCTCCACCTCGGAGAGCGCACGCTGCATAGCTGCTTTTTCCGGCGCATTCGTCAGGTCACTGTCCGCCCAGTCACTATCTTTCATATACTGGATGTAAGCTTCTTGAACGCCAGGCGCCGTCTGCCACCCTACGCTCAGCATCGTCTTCATATCTTCGCTAACAAAGGTCTGAATATATTGGGGTTCTGCCCCGCCAAACGGAGCTACGACATTCATACTGACACTCTCGCTGGTACCGCCATCCTTGAAGGCCTGCACACTCCATGTACCAATGGCAAGGTTAGTCAGGGACGTATGGATCTCTCCCTTGGCGTCCGTTAAGCCGATTCCTGTGCTAAGATCACTCTGCTCCACATCTGCGGATGAGATGTACCCTGCCTTACTGCCATCCGGCAAATACACCTTGATGAATCCGCTGGCACTGCCTGCGGTAGCGAACATTCGCGCGTTCTTCTCTACAGCAAGCAACACTGCGGACGACGGATCGGCTTTGGCATATACATTGGACCTTTCGGCGGTTATACTCACATAAGTCTGAGGACCGCTGGTGTCGGTAAAATCAATCCGGGCTCCTTCCACCGGAGCTCCTGCACGAGAGGTGACCGTAATGATATTCTGGGTGTGCAAAGCTGATCCCTTGATGCTGAGCTTGTAAGGAAACCCGATCTTATACCTAAGCGGGGAGGCCAAGGAACTAACTGGCATCCCGCTTCCGTACCCGAAACCGCCCTCCACCATGGCCATCTGCTTAGCTGTCTCACCGCGTTCCATTTTCGCAGACCGGTTCACCTCGAAATCAATATTTGCCAGCGCATCCGCCCGATCCCCTTGCAGACCCTCTGCACTGACTTCAACATATCCGCCTGTATTATCGAAGGTGGTCTGTACATTACTCAAGCCGGAGTATGCAGTAATCCTATTCGCCTGCAAGGTCTCTGGATCGAACTTGAGCTTGGCATGGAAGCTCTTGGCTGCGCCTGTGTCTATCGCCTTCAGCTTCAGCCGGTAGGTCTCATTACTGACAGCCTCCTCCGGGGCTTCCAAGGTGAATCGGGCCCCATGATCAATCTGAAAAGCATATTCTGCCGCTGCCGGATTGCCAGCCCTATCCTTCACTTCTGCCAGCACTTGATGATACCCTCCGGCCAGCGGGAGCTCCGGGTGATAGGTAATCTGCTTATGATTCAGATCATAGGCAAAAGTTGACGGTGCCGCAGGCTGACCATCCACCGTTAACCGGATGGAATCCGGATCAATGCCCGACTGGGCATCCTCCCCGGTCAGAATAAGGTCAGAGACAGGAGCGCTCAAGGTTTGATTAGGCGCCGGTGCCGCTGGAGTTAACACAGGCACATCCATATCTTCATTCAGCGGTTCATCATAGATCAGCCTGACGTCATCAATCCATATGGAACCTTTATTCTTTTTGCTCATTTGTCTTTCTTTCATCTGGAAGTAGAAGGCCAGTGTACCCGGCATGGTCAAATCTGAGCCTATATCAGCCTCCACATACTTCCAGCCGCTCCAATCGATCCCGGTCTCTTCACTCCGGATTTCATACGTTTTGGATTTACCGGTGGAAGACACGTAGAACTTGGAGGTAAGACCATGACCTTCCTGATTCGCGTATACCCACATCCCGATTCTTTTTGGGGTTCTGTTCGTGAGCGGCAGCTGAGCCGCCGGACCAACGGCAACCTGAGAGGGGTTATCGGTTATGCCAATGAAGTCATAATCAATCCGCAGGGACTTCGCTCCGCTATGTACGTATTTCGGATTCGACTCCAGCGCCAGACTGCCGCTATGAATGCGGGCACTGTCAAAGGTTAAGTCCGCTAAGCTCACCAGTTCAAAATCCTCAACCTTCACGACCCCGCTGGGCTCCGCTGCCTCCCCAAAGGCAGTCGGTAAATGAGATAGAGCAGGGATAAGGGGGGGAAGCAGAACCGTCATAGCCAAGATCCCGCTCAATACTTTCTTTACAAATGGATAATTACTCACGAACTTTCACGCTCCTTGTTGTCTGTACTAATAGTCAGCATAACGGCGTAATATGTTCGTAGAATCATCACAATGTAAGCATATTAATTTTTTTGCAAATGGAAACGGCTATGGCATCCTTATAAAGACGGTATCCGTTTCAGCAAGAAATTACATTTAAAACGCCTCCTACCCTTAATTAGGGTCTGGAGGCGTTATTTGCAGTGCTCTTAACATAGAGATCTGGCTTACACCAGCTTCTTAATCTCGTCCACCGGTAACTCCACGGCTTCGGACACCTCTTCCGGGGTAAATCCATGAAGCAGTAACTTACGGATAATCTCAGCTTGGCCCTTTTCTATGCCTTGTTCTATTCCTTCAGCTATACCTTCTTCGTATCCCCAACGCTTCCAGGCTGGCATGAGTTCCATAATCGCTTCACCCTCCTCCGGATATTGTATCATCAATTCTTTTATAATCTCTTCATCCTGGGCCCGGTCCGGCTTGAAATATAAATCTGCCACTGACATCACAAGCGCCAGCCGTCCTTGATCCAGTCGTGTCTTCAGCTTCATGAACATGCGCAGGAACTCCCGGCGCACATCTCTCGCTTCTCTTGTAGTATACCCCATCTTGGCTAGTAACGCAGCAGCTACTGCATTGTCTGAATCAATAAATCTTCGCCAGTTCTGTTTACGCAATTCTACCTTGAGAAACTGAAAGCGCAGGATCTGATGCTCAGGAATAACCATCTCCAAGGTGTCCTGCTCCTCCCTGATCTCATCTGAAGTGAAGATGGCAATGGGAATAATCAGCTTATGCTCTTTACGGTAACGTTCAAATAGACGGCTGAAGTAAATGAACATCCGTTCATGAAACTGTGAATCCCGATACGACTGCGGCTCCAGGTGAATCAAAATATAACCGTCCAGTCCTTTGTACCGGATTTCCAGCAGGAGATCCAGTTCCCGCGCTTCCTCCCCAACAATATCCACGAGCAATTCCTGCATCAGAAACCGGGTTTCACTATAGTCCAGCATAGAATCCAGCTCAGGAAAAAACAACTCAATAAACTCCTGAAAGAACGTCTCCAGCAGCTTCTTAAAAGCTTCATCATGCGGTAAGGGTATTTTAGTCGCCTCCTGTTATATCTTGCTTGTTTCTTGTGAGTATATTCCATTTTAGTGGAATTAAATATAACAAAAAGCACACACGTTCGCATTCAATACAAGAAGAGCCGCAGATGTTGTTCCTGTGGCTCTTCGTTTCAAACTATTTGTATATGCATCAACGCTCAAAACACCCGCTTCTTATCCTTCTCCTCGATCAAAATCTGCACCGATTCCTTGAACCGGATCGCATGAATGATCTCCCGCTCGCGCAAGAACTTGAGACTGTCCTGCAGATCCACATCGTCGGTCATGTCAATCAGCCACTGGTATGTAGCCCGGGCTTTCTCTTCTGCCGCGATATCTTCATACAGGTCAGCGATGGGATCGCCCTTGGCCTGGATATAGGATGCTGTAAAGGGCACGCCGGCGGAGTTCTGGTAGAACAACGCATGATCCCGCTGCGCATAATTCGGACCTAAGCCTGCGGCTTCCAGCTCCTGCACTGAGGCGTCCTTGGTCAGCTTGTAGATCATAGTGGCAATCATTTCGAGGTGTGCGAATTCCTCGGTGGAGATATCCGTTAATACACCTATTACCTTGTCAGGGATTGCATACCGCTGGTTCATATAGCGCAGCGCCGCAGCCAGCTCACCGTCCGCACCGCCGTATTGCTCCATCAGATACCGGGCCATTCGCACATCACATTTGCCGACACGTACCGGGTATTGCAGCTTTTTCTCATAGATCCACATTCGTGAACTTCCCCCTCCTTAAGGCTATTTCATTCCCGGCTTCGTGCCTCAGACTTGCCAAGGCCAAGGACTCTCGATCCATTGCCATGGAGCCTTGGAATAGGCGCGGCCGAAATTCTGCAGAGGTCCGTATAGCTCCTGGAACTGGTTCGCCAGCTGGGTGCGCTCATACGTCAGCTGATTGAACTGTTCGATCGCCTTCACATCCTGCGGGTGAGTGTCCAGGAACAGATTCAGCTCTACGAGTGCAAAATCAAGGACCTGCAGCTGCTCCAGCATCTCGTAATAACGGGGCTCGCAAGGATTAGCTTCCATAGCCTACTTCCCTCCTTTGAACTTGGACTCATAAGGGCTGTATAGCGATGGCCATAACGTTCCATGCTTCAATGCTTCCGGCAGGGAGAACTGCGGCAGATTCGGGGGCTGAAATGTGACGAATTGGTTCGGCGGCACAACATACGTCTTGAACGGCACCGGCGGACAAGGATCAAACGGTCCCCTGTACGGTGTCCATACGCGATCCTGGGAGTTCAATGATCATTCCTCCTCTTTGGGTTTTGACGGTATTGCTTCATGACATTCCAGAACTCTGATCATTACCTTCGTAACTAACTTATGACGGCTTAAGGGTGGAAAAGAACAGCTGCCGAATAAAATCACCCTGAGATGCGCCAGCGAACGGTAACCTTACGGCAAACGAGTGGGACTAGTACAGCTACTATCGCCGATGATCTTCATTCCTGCGCAACAAAAAAACAGGGACCCCAAAAGCCCGGCAATCCGGCTTCTGAAGTACCCTGCTATATTTAAAAATACGAGTTACACTTCTCCTTACTCCTTCTCCTCTTCCCCGCCTTCGGCCTCCTCTTCAGGCTCTGGCGAAGGCTCGCGGTGGATGTTGATCCTGGTGATCCGCAGCCGGGTGGACTCCTCCACCTCGAAGGTGACATCGCCAACGACCACCTGCTTGCCCTTGACCGGGTTGCCCTCCAGCTCCTTGAACAGCCAGCCGCCGATGGAATCGACTTCATCATCCTCGATCACGACGCCCGTAAGATCGTTGACGTCTTCAATCAGCATCCGGCCCTCCACGGAGATGTAATCTCCGTTGCGTTCCACGCTGGGGCGTTCATCCTCGAACTCGTCATGCAGATCGCCGACAATCTCTTCCAGAATCTCTTCGGCGGTCAGCAGCCCCGCTGTCCCGCCATACTCGTCAACGACCAGCGTCAGCTGGGCCTTGTTCTTCTGCATCAGCCGCAGCGCATGGCTGATCTCCATCGATTCCGGCACGTTCAGAATCGGCCGGACCAGGGAAGCCAGATCATTCTGCTGCTCCGGCGGAGCGAACAGCAGATCCGTGATATGGATGAAGCCGATAATCCGGTCCTTGTCCTCGAAGGCCACCGGATAACGCGAATGCTTCGTTTCCGTGATGATTCGCATGTTCTCTTCCAGCGGAAGATTGCTGTACAATACATCCATATCGGTGCGCGGAAGCATGACTTCACGGGCCAGCAGATCCGAGAATTCGAAGATGTTATCCATCAGCTTCATTTCATCCTGATCGATAACCCCGCTCTTCGCGCTCTGATTCATCAGAATGCGGATTTCCTCCTCTGAATGGGCAGCCTCGGCTTCGCTGGCCGGCTCCACGCCGAACAGTCTTAATAGCGCGTTCGCCGATGCATTCAGCACCCAGATGAAGGGCAGAAACAGATTATAGAAGAACATCAGCGGAGCGGACAGCAGCAGCGCGGAGCCTTCTGTTTTTTGAATAGCCAGAGATTTCGGTGCCAGCTCCCCCAGCACAATATGTAAAAAGGTAATAATCGAGAAACCGATGATCACAGATACCGTTGAGATGAGCGTCTGGTCTGTAACACCAATCTGGTACATCAGAGGTGATACCAGCAACTCCGAAATCGCCGGTTCCCCGACCCAGCCGAGTCCAAGAGAAGCGAGAGTGATTCCGAACTGGGTGGCTGACAGATACGAATCCAGCCGCTTATTGACCTTCAGCGCATAGCCGGCCATTTTGTTGCCTTCGCTGACCAGCTGGGTCAGACGGGACTGTCTGACCTTAACCAGCGAGAATTCCGCCGCAACGAATACGCCATTCAATAATACGAGCACCAGAACGAGCAAAAGATTAAGCACTAATCTTCCTATTTCAAATTCCGTATGCACTATAATAACGCCCCATTTCTACAAAGTGATCGCTTTTCTTGTTTTGAAATCGACCCCGGGATAATACATATCGGCTACGAGCAGGTTAGGCCCGCAGCAGCCTGCTGCATCACAGTAACAATTCACTTGCTGATTGAGCGGATGCTTAGTCTGCCACTCGGTGAAAATGTCATCCAGCTTGGCGCTGCTGATATTGCCAAAGGCGGAGATGTCGGCGAAGTCGGTGACGAAGACATCGCCCGTGAACAGGTTCACATTGACCCGGTTTCTTCCGTCCGGATCATTGCGCAGCGTTACATTCTTCTCGCTGCGCAGTCTGCTCAGCAGCTTTTGGTCTTCCTCCAGGAAGCTGCAGGCGAAGAACGGCAGCGTGCCGAACAGCATCCACATCTCCGGGTCACGATGATCGAGCAGAGAATGAATGGCAGTATTCATCTCCCGGAGCGACAGCACAGGCAGCTTCGAGGCGAAGCTGGAAGCGTACATCGGATGAACCTCATGCCTTCTAGCGCCCATGTCCCCAATCAGCCGGTGAATCTCGGGCAGCTTGGTATGTGTACGGTAATTGATCATCGACTCGGCGGAGATCAGCATCCCGTCGCTGCTCAGGCGGCGGGAATTCTCCAGCATCGTGTCGTACAGCCGGTAGGCGGCCTCCTTCGAGACCGGATGCCCGCTGTTCGCGAAGCCCACCTCGTGGAAGTCATCCCCGTTCACATAATTGAAGGAGATGTGCATGACGTCCAGATAAGGGAGCAGCTGCTCATAACGCGAATACGGCATGGTCAGATTGGAGTTAATCTGCGAACGGATACCCCGCTCACGCGCATATTTCAGCAGCGGTACGATGGTATTCTCCACCGTTCCGGCACGGAACATCGGCTCACCGCCCGTAATGCTGATGGTCTGGAGATGCTCCACCTCCTCCAGACGCTTCAGCATCTTGGTTAAAGGCAGCAGTTCTCCCTCTTTCATCGTAAGACTGTCGCCGACGGCGCAATGCTCGCAGCGCATGTTGCACAGATTCGTGACCGTCATCTCTACACTGGTCAGCACATGCTGTCCGTACTCGCGGAGTGAAGTAATCGGGTCCCACGGATCGTACTCCGGCGACAGCTCTTTTACAGGAATGATAGATGATGATGGCTCTAATATACTCATTTCTTAATGCTCCTTTAATGCTTATTCCTTATTATTAACCCAAAACAAAAGAAAAAGAACGATAATTATCCTATATCATACCACGACTACTCCAAAACTGCGCATTCGGTCGCTATGTCCCGGATTTCAAAAAAACAGCAAGGCGGAGAATACAGCTCCGCAATTCCTGCAGATACCCTATTCTCTCCTCGCTGCGCAGAACATCTATCCGGTACTCTTCACTACAGGTTCTCCTCCGTCCGTCACATCAACAATGACTACAGAGAGGGCTTTGCTGAGATCACGTTCATAGGGGGTGACCGTCTCTCCTTCGGGTCCGTTCAGCACCCGAACCACAGGCCGATGCGGTGTGCTGGGATCAATCTTGACCACCACACCACTCTCGCCGGAGCTGAGCTTTACGGTAAGCCCCAGCGGATAGATGGCCACACGGTCTCTGAACAGCTCCAGCTGCTTCTGCTCATACAGCGTTCCAGAGCCGACATACAGCGCTTCTACCGCCTGATGGGGCAGCATGGCTTTTTTGTAGATCCGGTTGGAGGTCATCGCATCATAGGAATCGGCTACCCCCAGCCATTTCGCATATTCATGGATCTGCGGGCCCGTCAAGCCGCGCGGATAGCCGGAGCCGTCAATCCGTTCATGATGCTGCAGGGCACAGTGAGCCGCCAGCAAAGGGATATTCGGCTCTTCCTTGAGAATGCGGTATCCGATCTCGGTATGCGCCTGCATATGGCGAAATTCCTCCTCGCTGAGCATACCCGGCTTTTGTACAATTTTGACAGGAATCTGCGTCTTACCGATATCATGCAGCAGCGCACCAAGTCCGATGACCCGAAGCTCTTCCTTGCTGTAGCCATGGGCAATGCCCAGCACCAGCGTATACAGGCATACGTTCAGGGAATGGACGTACAGGTAGTTGTCAGCCGTGTGCATGTCAAGCAGCATGATCATCGGGTCCTCCTGCAGGGACATATCATCGAGGATGGAATCCATCACCTTGGAGAATTTCTTGTCCAGATGATAAAAGCCCTTGGTAATTCCGGAGGCCCCGGACATCTGCTGGAACTGGTTCCGGATAACCTTGAGCGCCTGATTGCGCGTCTCATCCTGCAGTATTCCGGGAATCACAATATCCTCCGTGAGCGCATCCTCAATATAGATATAGCCGATATCGATTCTGGCG
Organism: Paenibacillus sp. FSL K6-1217; assembly: GCF_045040735.1. Classification (NCBI taxonomy): domain Bacteria; kingdom Bacillati; phylum Bacillota; class Bacilli; order Caryophanales; family Paenibacillaceae; genus Paenibacillus; species Paenibacillus sp. FSL K6-1217. Next base: position 7,341,605 of record NZ_CP150271.1, on the reverse strand, counting down.
AGCCGCTTGATCAGGGAATCGGTCAGTTCCACCCCGTCCGCGAGCAGAACCAGCCCTTCATCATTATATATTTTTTTACCCAGCTTCATTCCCGACTGAAGCCGATTGACGGATACTAGACGCACCTTGGCTCACTCCTGCCTTTAACGGTAAAATTGCTTTTTTGTGATGCCAAGCTGAGAATCAACGCATAATAAACAGCCAGAAGGCGGCTGCAAGGATAAAGCGGTAGATGGCAAAATGAGTCGGTCTGATCTTCTGGATCATTCTCATGAACATAACCACCACCACATAGGCCACGATGAAGGAAATAATGAAGCCGATGACAAAATACCCGATCGTCTCACTAGTGAAATTCTTGTAAGAATCCAGCAGTTCATACCCCGAGGCTGCGCACATAATGGGAATCGCGATGAGGAAGGAAAAGTCGGCCGAGGCCTTGTAGCTTACCCCGCTCAGCATCCCCCCGGAAATCGTCGAGCCGGAGCGGGAGAACCCGGGCCAGAGTACGGAAATAATCTGGAACAGTCCGATCGACAGTGCCTGCCCGTAGGACAGATCATCCAGATCATGCGCAGTCACGCGGATCTTGCGGGTGTTGACCCATTCGGCAATGATCATCAGAATACCGCCGGCCACCAGAGCCCAGAGTACGGTCGATGCCCCGAAGAGGCTTTTGATGAAATCCCGGGCGAAAAAAGCTACAGCGAGCGCAGGCACGATACCCAGCAGCACGTGAATCAGGTTCAGGCGGGATGCCGGCATTACGCCCCCTCTGTCTCTGCGGCCGAATCCGAGCAGGTTCACGATCCGCTGGCGGTAGACCAGCGCAATGGCCAGAATGGCCCCCAGCTGAATCACAATCTCATACGTCTTCATAATCGAATCCTGCTCATTGAAACCCAGAAGCTTAGTCGTTAAAATCATGTGTCCCGTGGAAGATACCGGAATGAACTCCGTGATGCCTTCCACAATTGCCAGAATGATGGCTGTAATTGTATCCATTTTACTCCTCCTGATCTAGTCAATGAAACCTTGTACTGCGGGAACTATCAATGTTGTTATAGCATGGTGTGGATCATCAGGTGGAGTGCCTCTCCCAGCGGACAGCTTCACACTCATCCAGGCTCCCCGGCCGCTGCAGCTCCATCCGCAGCAGATCGCGCAGGAAATGAGGCAGCAAATAGACCGCCTCCCGGCCGTTGGCTATACTCTCATAGCCTGTACGGAAAGTAAACATATCCAGCGTGCCGACACTGTAAACCCTGGTATCCTCCAGCTGCTCCCCGCCGGCAAAAATCGCAATACCGTTATCATAAGGCATGACCCTTGGATCGTACAAGATTTTTAATCCGTCCACGGCCAGGGTGCCCAGCACCTCTCCCCGGAAGCCGTATCCGTAGATGACCTTATTCCGGAATTCTGCCATCAGACTCTGTTCCAGTGCGGTGCGGATATCCTTGCCTGTCAGCTGTACAATACAGGGATTAATCGGAGAAGGACATAAGGCATGCAGCATGCCTGCGGTGATATTGCCCTCCGGCAGCGGGCCAAGCAGCTGGCCTGTATTCACGAGCGAGATGGGGCTGCCTGTAAACCGGCGGACCGCCTGGGCCAGCAGATTGCCGAAAGGAGACTCCCCCTGAAGGTCCAGCGGCAGCATGCGGTCGCTGATGGCCACCGTCTCCTGTAAGGCCTCCCGGCTGCGCTGCAGATGGATCGCGGCCGCCGGAGCGATAAGCTCCTCCGTCAAGGCAGGATCGACCGCCGTGCAGCCGCCTTCTGCCAGGCAAAATGCTCCGTGCGGCTGCTCCCGCTCGAACACCAGCCGTCCGGCATACCGCCCGAATTTGCCGGCGCCGCATACGGCTGTCCCGCCTATCATCTGCGGCTGCTCCAGCAGATGGTGGGTGTGCCCGCCCAGAATGGCATGCACGCCTTCCAGCTTCTCTGCCAGCCTCTGGTCTGCCTGAAGCCCCAGATGAGACAGAATGATCACGATATCCACCTGCGGGGCAAGCAGCTGAACCTGCCCGCGCAGCGCTTCTTCCGGGTCCAGCACATCCCAGCCGAGCAGAGAATAGAAGGAGGTGAACGCCGCGGTAGCACCGGTCAGTCCTATCTTGATGCCGTCCTTCTCCAGAATCGCGTGACGCTGCATCCAATGCGGCGGCTCACCGGTTGCGGACTCCAGGAAATTGCAGCAGACCACAGGACACTGGATGCCGGTAAATATAGCTGAGAGCATCTCCTTGGAGAAGGTGAGGCCCTCGTTGTTGCCGATGGTGACCGCATCATATCCGGTCAGATTCATAATATCGATGTTGGCCTGTCCCATCGTGCCTTCCGTCTCTACAGCAGCGCGGTCCATATGATCGCCGATATCAAGCAGCAGCACCGGCTCCTCGCCTGCCGCTGCCTTCATGGCGGAGATCACTGCCGCGAGCGGACTCATCATTTCGAAATGGCTATGTATATCATTGGTATGAATAATGGTTAATCTTTGCGCCCCAGGCTTCATAATCTAGCTTCCCTCCCACTTGTACAGCCGTTTATAGAGTAAGCGGCAGGCTTGTGCTGTTCTAGAGTTAGCATAACATTTTCAGACTCAATATGGTATATTGTAATCATTATAAGCTGTCCAAAGCTTAAGTCCAGAAAGGGTTGAAGAAAGCATGCATATCTCGATCCGGCTGTTCGCCGGTCTGGCCGAAATCATCGGCTCCTCCACTCTGGTCTTCCACGCCCATGAGTCCCCTTTGACAGCAGGCAGACTGAAGGAGCTGCTCTCCGCCTCCTATCCCGATGCCTCGTCACAGATCGGTGTATCCCTGGTTGCCATTGATCAGGAATATGCGTCTGATGATACAGATATTACCGAAGGCTCCGAGGTGGCTTTCATTCCGCCTGTGTCCGGAGGTTAACCTGACCGTTCCCCTTCCGCGAATCTGCACAGCTACACCATAAGGTAGGACCAGCGGGTTGCACAATCCGCAAACAGCAATCAGTACTCTTACACCATTGAATATTGCGGACTTTGTTGCTATGCTGTAAAAAATTGCTATAGTAAGGTGGCCTATTCATTGAGAGTACACGTGATGGATCTTAAACCGGGTGATCATCTGCGGATGGATACCTTCAGCTCCCGCGGGCTGCATGTACTTCCTAAGGGATCACGGCTGCAACTGGAGGAAATCGCCAAGCTGATACAGCATGGCGTTGATTATGTAGATATTGACACGGTGCAGGAAGAGCCTGCCCCTTCCAGCCGGACCTCAATCATTCAGTCCGCAACCGGCAGCTTCGATATCATGATTGACGGTTTCGAGTCTATATATATGGAAGCGCTCAGCAAAGGCAGCTTCAATCAGTCTGTAGTGGATGATATACTTCAGCCGACCTTGTCCACACTGGACAAACATAAGGACGTAGTCACCCTCCTGCTACTGCTGGACCGGGAGGATAATTACACCTACAACCACTCCCTTCAGGTCGGCATGCTCTCCTATTATCTTGCCTCATGGCTTGGATATTCCAAGACTGAGTGCTACGAGATCGGGCGTGCGGGATATCTGATTGATATCGGCAATTGCCGCATCTCCCCCGCCATTCTGAACAAACCGGGCAAACTGACGCCTGCCGAATACGAAGAGATCAAATTACATACGGTTTACGGGTACGAAATCATACAGAATTCCATGAACGATCCATACACAGCTCTGGTTGCCTTGCAGCATCATGAACGTGAGGACGGGTCAGGCTATCCCCGGCAGCTGACCAAGACGGATATCCATCCTTATGCCCAGATTGCAGCCGTGGCGGATATTTACAGCGCCATGACCACTCACCGGGTCTATCAGTCCAAGCAGGAGCTGATTTCTGTTCTGCGCGAGATCAACTCACTCAGCTTCGGCAAGCTGAACGGCAAACCGGTCCAGGCCTTCATCAATCATCTGATGCCTAACTTCATCGGTAAGCGTGTGCTGCTGAGCACCGGTGATATGGGTGTAATCGTGATGAACAACCCGCTGGATGTCTTCCGTCCGCTTGTACAGAGCGAAGGCAAGTTCCTTGACCTGTCACGCGAACGCAAAATTGCCGTGGTTGAGATTTATATGGAGTAGCGGGACCTTCTGTCCGCAGGATAAATTCTTATATTTCAAATAAAATCAAGCAGCACCCCTGCGTTGCCGCAGGGGTGCTGCTTGAAGTTGAAGAACAACTGAAGCCTCCCCGGGGGAGGCTATTATTTTATCGGATTAGTGTGAGCAGCAGCTCACCGCTCGGGACTTCCGTTCCCGTGCTCTTCAGCACATCAAGGTATTGTGCCGAGTTGGTCACAATCACCGGTGTCGCGGTTACGAATCCCGCTGCACGGATGGCTTCAAGGTCAAATTCAAGCAGCAGCTGACCCTTGACCACCTCGTCGCCTTCCTTTACCTTTTTGGTAAAATGCTGACCCTTAAGCTTCACGGTGTTGACTCCCACATGAATCAACAGCTCCGCACCGCCCTCCGAAGTGATGCCGATGGCATGGCCTGTCGGGAATACAGTGGTTACAGTTCCGTTCACAGGGCTGGTCAGCCGGCCGGAGGAAGGCTCAATGACAATCCCCTTGCCCATGGCGCCGGAGGCGAAGGCTTCATCAGGCAGCGTATCCAGTGATTGCAGCGTTCCGCTCAGCGGGCTTACAACCAGCTCTCTATCAATCAGCGTCGGAGTTGTAGCAGTAGCCGAGGTTCCGCTTGGGCCCGCTGAAGCCGCGGCCTCTGTCTCCGGCTCGTTGTAGCCAAGCACCAACACCAGTACAGCAGCCAGCACGAACGCTACGAGGATACCGATAACGACCCAGATGAATCCGGTGCCGAAGTAAGTCGGCAAGGCCAGCAGACCCGGCAGGGAGAAGGACAGCGCTCTTGCGCCGCCTGTGGCGATAATCGCACCGCCAATAGCACCGGAGATGCAGGCGTAGATGAACGGTTTTTTGAGCTTCAGGGTAACACCGTAAATCGTCGGTTCTGTAATCCCGAAGACGGCCGACAGGGTGGAGGAACCAGCGAGCGCCTTAAGCTGCGGGTTCTTCGATTTCAGGAATACGCCGAATACGGCTCCGGCCTGTGACAGGACGGCTGCACTGAGAATAGGCAGCATGGTATCCTGTCCCAAGGTAGCAATATTGCTGAGCATGATCGGCACGAAGCCCCAGTGTACCCCGAAGATTACGAATACCTGCCAGAACGCCCCGGCAATCGCTCCGGCCACCAGCGGACTGAGGTTGTACAGCCAAGTGTAGCCGGAGGCCAATCCGTCACTGATCAGGGAGCCTACCGGTCCGAAGGCCAGGAACGTCAGCGGAATCACAATGAGAAGTGCGAACATGGGAACAAGAATATTGCGCACCGACTCATGAATGAACGAACGGAACCATTTTTCCACATAGGATTGCACCCATACCGCCAGAATAATCGGGATCACGCTGGAGGAATAGTTGATCAGCACAATCTTAATCCCCAGGAAGTGCAGCGGGTCTGGTGAGCCTACGGCCGCAATAACTGCGGGATAGATTAGGGCTCCGGCTATGGCAATGGACACGAACTGATTCGCCTTGAATTTACGGGCTGCTGTAACCGCCAGGAAGACCGGCAGGAAATAGAATACGCTGTCGGCAGCCGCATTGAGGATCATGTAAGTGCCGCTGGTGGCGCTGATCCAATCCAGTGACAGAATCAGGGCCAGCAACCCCTTAAGAATCCCTGCTCCGGCCAGCGCTCCAAGGATTGGCGAGAAAATGCTTGAAATAATGTCTACCGCTTTGCCTAGAACGCCGGTACTCTCCGAGCTCTCCTCGCCGCCGCTTTTCTCCGCATCCTGAAGTGAGGTTTCCTTCATAATTTGCTCGAATACCTGGCTCACATTGTTGCCGATGACCACCTGGAATTGCCCGCTGTTCTCCACTACGGTAATGACTCCCGGAGTTTTCTCCAGCGCTGCTTTATTGGCTTTGCTGTTATCCTTCAGCTTGAATCTTAAGCGTGTGGCACAATGGAATACGGAATTGACATTCTCTTCTCCGCCAACGAGTGTAATAATCTGTTTGGATAAATCTTTATTGCTCATTTGAATTTGCTCCTTCTGAGATCTGTAATATAAGCATCGCTGCAGAGGCGGATTGTGCCAGCATAGTATATCGTTCCCCTCTGCAAACAAGAAAAACCTGAACTCAAGGCAAAAGAAAGCGAAAGTACACGCTATTTTGCCATCAGTTCAGGTTTTGCCTGCATGACCAGTTACACCCTGTCCGATGAAATATGAAATTATGCAGCCTGATGTAGAAATTAGCGTTAGGGGTTACTCCAGGCTGTTGCGTTCCGTTACCCGCTGAATGTGAATCGTCAGATACACATATTCATCCTTGCTGAGGCTCTGGCCGTGGGTCTTCTCCAGATACTCATTGATCTTGCCAACGCATTCGAAGGCCTTGACGTAGGTCAGTCTCACCTGGTTATACAGGAACTCTTCACCGCTGTTATTGGTCTCCTTCTTCAGCACCCGCATGGAAAAATACTGCAGATGCGTCAGGAACCGCGAATAATTAAGCGAACTCTCATCCAGGACCACCTTATAATGATAGGTAACGATGTTCAGGATATTCTGAACGATCTCCGTCATCTTAATCGTGGATCTTACCTCCGTGCCATCCATTCTCGCGTTGACCAGGTGCAGGGCAATGAACCCGGCTTCATCCTCACCCAGTGAGAGGCCGGTGGTCTGTTCAATCATCTTCAGGGCATCCAGCCCGATCTCGAACTCCTTGCGGTAAAAGCGCTTGATCTCGAACAGCATCGCATTCTTTAGCTGAATCCCTTTCTCAAAACGCTCCAGCGCGAAATGAATGTGATCTGTCAGCGTCAGATAGAGATTATCGTTCAGCTCCGTCCCCAGCACTTCATTGGCATAGGTGACGATCCCGCTGGCCAGCTCCAGATGTGCCACAGGAATATCATTCAGCAGCTCGGTCAGCCGGGCGGTGAATTCATTCTCGTTCAACAGAAAAATCTTATCCACCTTGGCAGGATCAACATAATCCCCCGCAACTTTATTGAAGGAAATTCCTCTGCCCATCACAATAACCTCCTTGCCCTTCTGGTTCTTGGTCAGGAGCACATTATTGTTCAGCACCTTCTCGATAATCATCTCAATGTCACCTCCTAACATATAGTTTGTACAAAAAAAGCCTAAGTTGATCCCAATATCATTCATAAAATGATACTCGCATCAGCTTAGGCATTGCCCGCGTTACCGGTCACAATCCTGTATTACTGCTATTGTAGCATAAATAAAAGCGATTTCAAGACTTTATTTATTCATTGTTCTGAAAAATCAGATTTTTGCACAAATAATGTTTGAAGGCGATCTTCAAGGGCCACGCTGATCATAGAGACTGAACTAATGAAGCCGGACTCCCATGCTCACATTCCTGTAAGGAGGCGAATCTATGCTTGCGGTTCATCAGCGCCTGGCTGAGTTGTACACCCTGAGTCTGAAGCATCCGCTGGCTCCGGCGGAACAAGACGAGCTTCAGCACTGCCTGCATATCAACACTGTCTACTGCTGGGAGATGGCGCGTCTGAATATCGAAGCCCTGCTGGCAATGGATACACAAGACACCCGGTGGCAGCAGGAGATCAGCGCACAGCTGCTGGAGGTCCGGGTGAACGGCAAGTCCGGTAAAAAACGGGAGTAAGCCGTTAAAAAAACTCAGACGGTTAACAAAAAAGCAGCAGCCGCTCCCTCAAAATGGGGGCAGGCTGCTGCTTGTGCTGCTAAAGAAAGCGGAACTGCGCTTCAATTAATCCGTTATAAATACCGTCATGCTTGGTCAGCTCGGCGTGGTTACCTTCTTCCTTAATCTCACCGTGATCCAGCACCACGATCTTATCCGCATGGCGGATGGTCGAGAGCCGGTGGGCGACGATGAAGGAGGTCCGGCCCTGAAGCAGCAGCTTCAGCGCTTCCTGAATCTTGATCTCCGTCTCCGTATCGATGCTAGCGGTCGCTTCATCGAGAATCAGAATCCGCGGGTCGGCCAGCAGCGCCCGGGCGAAGGACAGCAGCTGGCGCTGTCCCATAGACAATGCGCTGCCCCGCTCCTCTACCTCGGTATCATAGCCGGCAGGCAGCTTGACGATGAAGTCGTGGGCATCCACGGCCTTCGCGGCCGCTTCAATCTCTTCGTCCGTGGCATCCAGCCGCCCGAAGCGGATGTTGTCGCGGATCGTTCCCGAGAAGATGAAGGTATCCTGCAAGACTATCCCGATCTGTTCGCGCAGACTCTGGAGGGTAACATCGCGGATATCCCGCCCATCAATGGTAATGCCGCCGCTCTTGATATCATAGAACCGGCCGATCAGGTTGATGATCGTGCTTTTGCCGGAGCCGGTATGCCCTACGAGAGCAATGGATTGGCCTGCCCGGACATCCAGGTTAATGCCCTTGAGTGCCGCACGGCCCTTCTCATATTCAAATACAACATTATCGAAGTGAATATCTCCCTTAATCTTGGACAGCGGCGTTGCGCCCGGCTTATCCTGAACCGCAGGCTGCTCATCGAGATACTCGAAGATCCGCTCGGAGGAGGCCATGGCAACCAGCAGCTGATTGTACATCTGTCCCAGCCGGTTGATCGGGTCCCAGAAGTTGCTGACATAACTGCTGAAGGCCACCAGGTAACCAACGGTAAGCTCACCGGATTGAATCAGATAAGCCCCGAACCAGAAGAGAATCATCGTTCCGAAGCCGCCGGTAACTTCAATAATGGGGCCGAACCCCTGGTTCATAGCAGAGGCTTTGTTCCAGGATTTCCGGCTATCCATATTCATGGCATCGAAATAATGCATATTCTCTTCTTCCTGGGTGTAGGCCTGCGTTACGCGAATCCCCTGAATCGACTCGTTAAGATGGGAGTTGATCCGGGAATTCTTCATCCGCACATCCTGCCAGGCGATCCGGATCCGCTGCCGCAGCTTGGTCGAGATCAGGAACATAATTGGAACGGTAATCATCACCGCGAGCCCCAGCTTCCAGTTGATCAGCAGCAGAATAATCATGATGCCCAGCAGCTGCACACAGTCAATCATCAGATTGACGACCCCGTTGGTGAACAAATCCTGCAGCGAGTTGATGTCGTTAGTCACCCGGACCAGAACGGATCCGGCAGGACGTTTATCGAAGAAGTTGAAGGACAGCTTCTGGATATGCCGGAACAGGTCCGAACGCAGATCATAGATCACCCGCTGGCCAATCACATTCGTGTATTTGATCCGGTATACACCGGCGATCCATTGAATCAGATACAGGATAATTACACTGGCCGTTAACGTGTAGAGCAGTGTCAAGCTGGCGCTTCCCTCTTTTGGAGCAATCGCTTTATCAATCGCCATACTTGTCAGGAAAGGAACCGTTAGCTTGGTAATCGTGCCCAGAATCATCATGATCGAGACGAGCGGCAGCATCTGCTTCGCATAAGGCTTCATGTAGCCGAACAAGCGGGTGAACTGCCTCCAGTCAAAGGCCTTGTCAATCACATCGTCATCTTTATAGATAAAACGTTCTTCAAGCGTCTGTTCTTCAACCTTACTGTTGTCGGTATTTAATACACCGTCAGCAGTCTGCTTGGAGGTCTCAAGACTCATGCCGGATCACCTGCCTCTCGTCCGTTATCCCTGGCTAAATAATCGGCGTACTGAATCCGGTACACATCCTGATAAGGTCCCGGAACCGCGATCAGTTCCTGATGGGTGCCCTGCTGTACCATTCTTCCTTCATTCATCACAATGATCTGATCGGCATGGCGCAGCGAGGAGATCCGGTGGGCAATAATCAAGGTGGTGCGTCCGCGCATAACCTCCTGGAAGCCGGCCTGAATCTCATGCTCCGTCTCCATATCCACCGCACTGGTCGCATCATCCAGAATAAGAATCCGCGGATTCTTCAGGAGCGCACGGGCAATGGCAATCCGCTGCTTCTGTCCGCCGGAGAGACCCATTCCCCGTTCACCAACAACCGTATCATAGCCTTCCGGCATCTCCATAATGAAGTCATGCGCCTTCGCCAGCTCAGCGGCGCGGATGATCTCATCCATGCTGACATTCTTGAGCCCATAAGAGATATTATTGCGGATCGAGGAGGAGAACAGGAAGGTCTCCTGGAACACCGTCGATATTTGCGAGCGCAGACTGCGGACCTGGAACTCGCGGATATCCACACCGTCGAGCTTGATACTGCCCTGATTCACATCATAAGCACGCATCATCAGCTGGGTAATCGTGGATTTCCCGGACCCGGTTCCGCCAAGGAATCCTATGACCGCGCCAGGCTCGGCATGGAAGTGAATATCCTTGACTGCCGGCATTTTGTTGCCGTATGCGAAAGTGACATGATCGAACTCCACCTCACCCTTTACTTCAGCCGGTGCAAGCTCGCGTGCATTCTCTTTATCTTTTACATCAATCTGCTGATTAAGCACTTCCAGCACACGTTCGCCGGAGGCCTTGGACTGGGTATAGTTGTTGATATGGAACCCGAGTCCCCATACCGGACCGATGATGTACCAGATCAGGCTGAAGAAGGCTACCAGCTCACCCAGCGACATCTGCTTGTTAATGACCAGCGTACCGCCAACGCCGAGCAGGATGGCTACACTGACCGAAGCCAGCAGCTCCATGAACGGGAAGAATTTACTCCACAGCTCAGCCGCAAAAATCTGATTATCTTTATAACGTTCATTACGGTGTGAGAATTTCTCAACTTCGTAGGCCTCTCTGGCAAACGATTTGACTGTTCTTACCCCGGTGACATTTTCCTGTACAGCCGTTGTCAGGGAACTTAACGCCAGGCGCATCTCCTGAAAGGCCGGATGAATTTTGGATTCAAATCTGAGTGCAACTACCGCCAGAAACGGCATCGTGATCAGAGTAACCAGCGTCAGCTGCCAATTGATGGTAAACATCATAATAGAGCCGAATAGAACCATGAAGAATACATTCAGCAATTGGGCAAAGCCGAAGCCGATGAACATGCGGATCGCTTCCAAGTCCCCGGTCAGCCGGGACATCAAGTCGCCTGTCTTCGCCGTATCATAATAGCGGAAGGACAGAAATTGCAGCTTCTCATAGCAGGCATTACGCAGCCGGTAAGCCAGGAAATTCCCCAGCCGTCCGCCGAAGAATCCATGGGCAAACTGCAAGCACGCCTTGACAATAATAACAGCAAGCACACTGAGAGCGAGTACGGGCACCTCAGTAAACTTTAGGGGAAGAATAACATCATCGATCAATCTCCTTAACAAATTGGGGGTAATAAGCCCCACTGCAGTTGCGGCCGCCAAACATACAATCGACAGAATCAGATAGTGCAGCTTCTCCCGATAAAAGCCCCGCAGTTGCCTGAGAACATCCATATCTCTCCTCCTTAAAGCTTTACGAAGTAAAGCTGGCTCCGTAAGCATAAACTTGGCTTTACGAAGTAACCTTGCTTGTAAGCATAAACTGGGTCTCTAACCTTCGCACCTTAAGCTAGCTTTTTAGCGCTTTCAGTTTAGGGACTTTAAGCAGTTTATCATCCCTAATTTAAAGCGGCAAAGGGGAGAAACCTCCGTTTTCCCTCTTTTTTCGGAATAAACCGGGGTTAAGCAGGGGCAAAAGGACGCCTGTCGTTTTAATTGCTGCTATTTCCTCGCAAATCCTGCTCAATTAAGATATAGCAAGATTCAGCTGGGCGAAGGGGCTTTTTGCCAGCCTGATAATAGGAATTTTATGTATTATTCCCAACACCATCTGCAGCCTTTATGATGACATAAGCGCTTATGAGTCCCCATACAAAAAAACGTGCCCCCGAATCTCCGGCCTTAGGCCATTAAGATTCAAGGAACACGTCTAGGATATTGCCTGGCTCATGGATGAGGCTTCGGGTTAACCGATAGACCCTTCCATCTCGAATTTGATGAGGCGGTTCATCTCAACCGCATATTCCATCGGCAGCTCTTTGGTGAACGGCTCGATGAAGCCCATGATAATCATCTGCGTGGCCTCGGCTTCGGTGAGGCCGCGGCTCATGAGGTAGAATAACTGCTCCTCGGAAACCTTGGAGACCGTGGCTTCATGCTCAAGCACAATGTTATCGTTCATAATCTCATTGTAAGGAATCGTGTCCGAGGTGGACTCGTTATCCAGAATGAGCGTATCGCATTTGATATTGGATTTCGCGCCTTCCGCCTTGCGGCCGAAGGAGGCGAGTCCACGGTAAGTGACTTTGCCGCCATGCTTGCTGATCGACTTGGACACAATGGTGGAAGTGGTATCCGGTGCCAAGTGAATCATTTTGGCGCCTGCATCCTGATGCTGGTTCTTGCCTGCTACCGCGATGGATAAGACAGAACCCTTGGCTCCACGGCCTTTAAGAACAACCGCTGGATATTTCATTGTCAGCTTGGAGCCGATGTTGCCGTCTACCCACTCCATCGTAGCATTCTCTTCGGCTACCGCACGTTTGGTCACCAGGTTATAGATGTTCGGTGCCCAGTTCTGAATGGTTGTATAACGGACACGGGCATTCTTCATGCAGAGAATCTCAACCACTGCACTATGCAGGGAGTTCGTGCTGTAGATCGGTGCGGTACAGCCTTCCACGTAATGCACGAAGCTGTCTTCATCCGCCAGAATCAGGGTACGCTCGAACTGCCCCATGTTCTCGGAGTTGATGCGGAAGTAAGCCTGCAAAGGAACTTCACACTTCACACCCTTCGGAACATAGATGAAGCTGCCCCCGGACCATACGGCACTGTTCAGTGCGGCGAACTTGTTGTCTGCCGGCGGAATGATCGTACCGAAGAACTTCTTGAACAATTCAGGGTGATCACGCAGCGCGGAATCTGTATCCGTGAAGATAACCCCTTGATCTTCAAGGTTCTGCTGCATGCTGTGATAGACTACCTCAGATTCATACTGTGCAGAGACACCGGCCAGGAACTTCTGCTCCGCTTCCGGAATGCCCAGCTTGTCGAAGGTCTCCTTAATCTCGGAAGGAACTTCCTCCCAGGTCTTGCCCTGTTTCTCGGAAGGTCTTACGTAATATTGAATATCCTCGAAATCCAGATCGTCCAGATTGCCGCCCCATTTAGGCATAGGCATCTTGCGGAACTGCTCCAAGGATTTCAGGCGGAATTCAAGCATCCATTCCGGCTCGTTCTTGATCGCGGAGATTTCCCGGACGATTTCTTCCGTGAGTCCTTTACCAGACTGAAATATCGACTTGTGCTCGTCACGGAACCCATACTGGTATTCCTCCATATCAGGCGCTTTCTTAGCCATGGTGTCAGCCTCCTTGAGTGTAATGTTATTGATGAGCTTTTTTTACGTTTCTATGCCTTTGCGAAGCGCGTTCCAGGCCAGAGTGGCACATTTGATCCGCGCAGGAAATTTATTAACACCGGACAGGGCTTCAATATCTTCGTAGTCTCCGAAATCTGCTTCCTCACCCTTCATTAGAGAGGAGAAGCTGTCTGCCATCTCAAGCGCATGCGCGATGGACTGGCCTTTGACCGCTTCCGTCATCATCGAAGCCGACGACATGCTGATGGAACAGCCCTCGCCGCTGAAACGGGCGTCCTGGACGACGCCGTCCTCCACCTTAAGCTGAAGCGTAATGCGGTCGCCGCAGGTCGGGTTATTGAGTTCGATCTTAAGTGCGTCATCTTCAAATGAGCCGCGATTCCGGGGATTTTTGTAATGATCCATAATTACGCGTCTATATAAGTCATCCAAGTTCATAGCTGAAGTACTCCTTTGCCTTGATTAAGGCTTGAACCAGCGAATCTACATCCTGCTCGGTATTATACAGGTAGAAGCTGGCCCGCGCGGTAGAGCTGACCTCCAGCCAGCGCATGAGCGGCTGGCAGCAGTGATGTCCTGCGCGGACAGCTACACCTTCCGCATCCAGCACGGTGGCCACATCATGCGGATGGACATCCCCGAGGTTAAAGGTCACTACTCCCACCTGCCGGTTGCGGGGACCGTAGATCGTCAGATCACTGAGCTCCGACAGCCGCTGCTCCGCATAAGCGGCAAGCTGCATCTCGTGGCGGTGGATCTCATCCATTCCGATCTCCTGGAGGAAATCAATCGCTGCCCCGAGGCCAACGGCACCTGCAATGATCGGTGTTCCGCCTTCGAACTTCCACGGCAGCTCCTTCCAGGTAGACTCATACAGCCCGACATCATCGATCATCTCGCCGCCGAATTCAACGGGCTCCATAGCTTCCAGCAGCGCCTTCTTGCCGTAGAGCGCACCGATTCCGGTAGGCGCAAGCATCTTGTGGCCGGACAGGGCGTAGAAATCGCAATCCAGCTCCTGCACATCCACCTTCATATGAGGTGTGCTCTGTGCCCCGTCTACGACAATGACTGCGCCGTTCCGGTGGGCAATCGCGGCAAGCTCTTTGATCGGATGGGTAACCCCCATGACATTGGATACATAGGCGATGGCTACGATCTTGGTCCGAGCGGTTATCGTCTGCTCGGCATCCTCCAGTGTGATCGTCCCGTCCTTCTGCAGCGGCAGGAATTTCAGGGTCGCCCCGGTGTTCTTGGCCAGCTGCTGCCAGGGAATGAAATTGCTGTGATGCTCCATCTGGGTAATCACAATCTCATCCCCTTCCTTCAGGACGGAAGGACCATAGGAGGAGGCTACAATATTAAGCGCGGTCGTTGTACCGCGTGTGAAGATAATCTCCTTCACGCTGCGGGCATTGATGAAATTCTTCAGCTTCTCACGGGCGCCTTCATACGCATCGGTTGCCCGGCTCCCCAGGGTATGCACCCCGCGGTGTACGTTGGCATTATCCCATTCGTAGTAAGACTTGACCGCCTCAATAACCTGGCGCGGTTTCTGTGAAGTGGCCGCACTGTCCAGGTAGACCAGCGGATGGCCGTTGATCTTCTGGTTCAGTATGGGAAACTGCTCCCGGATGTGGCTGCTAATCATTGGCCTAACTTCCTTTCCACAAGAGATTGGAGCTGATTGCGCAGTCCCTCCAGTGGAATTTGCGACACAACAGGTGCAAGGAAGCCGTAGATGATCAGTGTTTCTGCGTCATGCCGCGATAATCCCCGGGACATCAGGTAGTAGACTTGCTCGTAATTGACCTGTCCTACAGAAGCGGCATGGCCTGCGGTGACATCATCTTCATCTATAAGGAGGATCGGGTTGGCGTCTCCGCGCGCTTTGGGGCTCAGCATCAGCACCTTCTCTGTCTGCTGTCCATCAGCTCGGGTAGCGCCCTTCTCGATCTTGGTAATTCCGTTAATAATCGAGGTTGCTGAATCCCGCATAACGGCACGGGTAATCATATCACTCGGTGTATTCCGTCCAAAATGCTGGGCCTGTGTAGTGTAGCTCAGCTTCTGTGAGCCGGAGCCTACTGCAATGACCTTCGCATCCGAGCTCGAGCCGTTGCCCTTCAGCACAGACTTCGTATCGCTGGCTGTATCGCCATAGTTCATCTCACCGATGATCCATTCGATAGTACCGTCATTCTCCACAACGGCGCGGCGGTACGTAATATCCGTAGTGTCCTGTCCCAGCTGATGCACGGTAGCGTATCTAACGGTAGCGCCAGCACCGACGAATACCTCAACCGCTCCGTTATGCAGACCCGCTTCAGACTTATCCGATACATAGTTATCCACGTAGGTTAATGAACTGTTAGCATCGGCAACAATCAGAATATGGGGTGCAAAAGCAGCTTCGGCATCATCCGTGAGCAACACCGCCTGCAGCGGGGTCTCAATGATGACATTCTTCGGAACATAGAGGAATACCCCGCCGTTCCATAGCGCTGCATGCAGCGCGGCAATGGAGTGCTCATCAGGCAATACTGCCTTATGCAGATAACGCTGAACCAGATCTCCATGCTCTCTGACTGCCGTCTGCAAATCGGTGAAAATAACGCCCTGCGCTGCCAGCTCGGGAGCCAGGCGCGCATATACGGCACCTGAATTCCGTTGAATGATCAGGCTGCCTTCCTCTTGCCCCTCGACCAGCCCGGCAATAGAGGCCGGTGCCTCTTGAAGTGCCGCCAGCGCCTCGCTTGGCTTGTATGTCCCATAGTTGTTGATATTCCAGCGGTCAACCCGCGTCTTCTCCAGCTTCGGCAGCTCAAGCTCAGCGGCAAGTTCCAGAGCCTTCAAGCGGCTGTCCTTCAGCCAGCCCGGTTCACCGCTGCTCTGCGACCAAGTGCTGAGCTGCTGCGCGTCCACGGGAAGAATGGTTTGCGTCGTCATAAGTGGTTTCCTCCTTCCAGCGTTTCTTAAGCTTCTTGTCCTACAGTTTCGTCTTCAATGCCGAGCTCTTCCTTGATCCATTCGTAACCTTCTGCTTCCAGCTTCTGTGCCAGCTCAGGACCGCCGGATTTCACAATCCGTCCCTGCATCATGACATGCACATAGTCAGGCTTGATATAGTTAAGCAACCGCTGATAGTGGGTAATAACCAGGAATCCGCGTTCCGGGCTGCGCATGGAGTTCACGCCGTCGGCAACGATTTTGAGTGCATCGATATCAAGGCCGGAGTCAATTTCGTCAAGGATGACGATCTTGGGATCCAGCATCATCATTTGCAGAATTTCATTACGCTTCTTCTCCCCGCCGGAGAAGCCTTCATTCAGATAACGGTGCAGGAATTCAGGGTTCATATCCAGTTCCTTCATCTTGGCTTCCATCTGGCGGATGAAGCGAATCAAGGAGATCTCACTGCCCTCTTCACGGCGCGAGTTAATCGCACTGCGCAGGAAGTCGGAGTTCGTCACTCCGCTGATTTCACTTGGGTACTGCATACCCAGGAACAGCCCGGCGCGGGCGCGCTCATCCACTGCCATCTCCAGCAGGTCTTCCCCTTCAAGCATAGCTGTGCCTTCTGTAACCACATACTTGGGATGACCCATCAGAGCTGAGGCCAGTGTACTTTTACCAGTACCGTTCGGTCCCATCACGGCGTGGATTTCCCCGCCCTTCATTTGAAGGTTAATCCCCTTTAGAATTTCTTTTCCTTCAATCGTCGCTTTCAGTCCCTCAATGACAAATTCTGCTGCCATAATTATTATTCCCTCCATTGATCGATTTGCGAAATCAGAAAGTTGTATTGTCACAGGTTAACCCTGATTACAAGCATTTAGATTTTTTATCACATTGTAATTATTATAAAGTGAATCAGGATGATTATCAATGATTCTCACTAATTTTATTACATCGGCCCTTTTTTATCAAATTAATTAATGGTTATCTTCACGGTAGGCGAAGAAAACCCGGAATTTGAATAGTGCTTATATTCCCCCGATTCAAGCACTGCAACGATCCGTTCCAGCGGACGAAGCCCGAAGGACTCACATTGCTTCCGGTCATAGACCCATTTCGGAATCCTGCGGCGTAAGTGCCACCCTTCGGACCGGGCCAGCAGTTGAAAATTCTGTATCAAGCTGCACACCGCTGCATAATCCTCGTTCTGCTTGTGCGGGTCCGTCTCTTCTGCGGCTACTACTAGAAGGAATGGCAGTGAAGGCGCTTCGTCAGAGAACAGCAGGTTGCCTGCGGCCCCTGTCTTATCCCCCGTCACATAGATGAACCGCCAAGGTTCCCGCATGCCATCATTCGGCGCCCAGACCGCCTCGTTCAGCAGCCTCAGAACATTGTATGCGGAGAAAGGGGCGGCATCCGCAAGCTGGCTGTTGTCTTCGCCGATGATTGTCCATTTCCGTTCTGCCGGTGTTCTTTTTCGTCCTCGCGGCGCTTTGTCGAAGCAGCCGATTTCCAGCATTCCGGCAAACTTCTCACCTTCCCGCCAACCGATGAGCTCATAGAACGATTCGCTCAGAATCAAGGGATCTGAGTACCACAGCATGCCAAGTCCCTGCTCCCAGCCCAGCAGCTGAACGTTCTGCATAATGCTGCAGACTGCAGCATAATTCACATCCCGCTGCTGCTGCGTTTCGGCGGCTTCAGCAATAAAGATGATATGAGCGGGAGTAGCCGTGATTTGTTTTTTCAAAAGACCTTTCATTTTGGCAGGAAGGAGCTTTCCAAGATTGCTTTCATTCACCTTCGCCATCATGGATTCAGCCAGCTCTTCCCGGGACCCGGGTGTACCGAAGTAAAGACAGCGCCATTGCGGTGTGCCCTCGGCCTCGTATAAACCGGCGGCTTCATTCAGTAAAGATACAATCACTTCCTGCTGAAGCGGCACATCGCTAAATCTCCTGACAGTCCGCCGTTCTCTTATAGTTCCGGAGACATTCTTCACTCTCATTCCTCCCCGGATATAGTCTGGCATACAAAAAAATGATTTACCAGTAAACTATATTTCCGAAAACGGGGAATGTCAATCCATTATTATAGCAGTCAAGTCCTTTAGATTAACTAAATATCTATAAAAATCAAGTTTCCCAATCAATAGTTTACTAATGAACAAAAATCGATTAGAATAGATTTAATAAATACAAGAAGGAGTGGCTCCGCCCCATGTATCCAGCCGAAGGACTTAAGCGCCTGCTGTATGACCGTTTTATCCATTTAACCCATTTATCCGAAGAGTATTTTGCCGCGGAGGAGAATGCTGTTGCAGAACTCCTGCAGGAGTACGGGATTACGTTCTCATCAACCAGTCTAACCAGCATTCATGTCCTTGATTGTATCGGCAATAACGAGCCAATTAACAGTACTGCAATCGCGGACAAAATGAAGCTGTCCAAGGCGAGCATCACCAAAATCAGCACCAAGCTCCTGCAGGATGACTGCATCAAGCGAAGCCGGATGAACGACAACAAGAAAGAGGTGTACTTCAGCCTTGCCCCTAAAGGCAGACAGCTCTTCGACATCCACGCCAGGATGCATGAGCATCTTGAACAGAAATTTCTCGAGACCATGACCTCCTTCACCGAGCCGGAGCTGCAGGCTTCCCTGAAATTTGTTCAAACGATGATTGATCATAGTCCAAAAAAATAAAGCCTCCCGCAGGAGGCTTTATTTCCTCTTCTTCATTCTGGACATCTATCCGGCACTCAGCCCAGGAAAGCGCGCAGCATCCACTGGTTCTTCTCCAGGTCCGTGCGGATCTTGATGAACAGGTCCGCTGTCGGCTGGTCGCTGATTTCTTCAGCAAGCTCAATGCCTTCTGTCAGCTCTTCCGCCACTGTAGCGAAATCCTCGATCAGCGCCTGAACCATCCCCCGGGCATCTTCTTTGCCTGTGGCTTCCTGAATGGTTGCAATTTCCAGATATTCTTTCATCGTAGCTGCCGGGCTGCCCTTGATGCTCAGCATGCGCTCCGCCACTTCGTCCATTTTGAGTGTGATATCATCATACAGCTCTTCAAACTTCACATGCAGGGCGAAGAACTGCTCACCCTTCACATACCAGTGATAGTTATGCACTTTCACATACAATACGTTCAGGTTGGCTACCTGACGGTTAAGTACCTGTTCCAATGAAGCGGTGTTCACTTTGTTTGATGCTTTAGCCATGAGATGATCCCTTCCTTATCCATTGAATTTAGCCGGCTGCTTGTCCATTGTCCGGCCTTGCAGTTGTCTATTCTCCATTTACCCTTTTGCCTGGAGGGCGAAACAAGATGGACACCGGACAAGCCCTTTTTCCCGCCCGCCCAAGGCAAGCTTCCGTCCTAACCCGTAGGATGAACCAAGCAAGCTCCGGTTATGCTAAATGATGCTGTTCAGGGGCAAAATGAAATCAGCCATGGGGCCGGAAAGCTCCATGGCTGACTACTCACCGCTACGCGCCTTACATCATGAGCAGCAGGGCCTCTGCACCGGTCATGCCCGGCACAATTCCCAGCTTCTGTGCTTCTATAGTTACAGACTCAAGCGGCGCGGCCAGCAGCTGAGGAAGAGTGCGTACCCCGACAGCTCTTGCCGCAATAATCTGCCGGTCGCTCAGCACCTCGTTCAGCAGTCCTATATCCAGCGCCCCGCACATGATATACCCTTTATCTGTGCTGATGCTGAGCAGTGTAGTTTTGGGCAGCTTCACCTCAACACCCACCAGGACATGGTCGCCCACCTGCATAGGCTCTAACGTTACCATTTGCAGCGCCTCCTTCTTTTCACATTCACGTTAGTAGGTTATGCTTCCGGCTCGGGGCCCGTGTGGACGATGGTCCTAGTTCCTGGAGAAAAACGGAGGGCCGTAAGTCCTTATTTCTCAGCAGGAGGGTATATAATTTTCACCTGTTTAATGATATAGTTTATATTACTAATTTAATTAATGTAATCGTGACTAACGATAAATTTGGGGGATTAATGGATAAGAAACTACAACATACCGACGGCAATTATCTGTTCAATGTCGACATCCTGATTAATGCCCGCACGAACCCGCTTGCGCTGCAGTACCTGCTTGAAATGTTGAATTCCAGCGACAAAGTCACTGATTTCAACATCAACTCCGGGCTGGAGCTTGGCAGAGCCATTGATCACCTGCTGAAGTCCGCCAAGCTGGCTCTGAAGACCGATGGCTTCACACCCGCTCCGGTGCCGGTGAAATTGCCGGACAAGCCGGCAGATCTTCCGGCAGCCAAGCCTGCGGAGAAACCCGCCGCCAAGAAGCCGCACACAGCACCGGTAGAAACTCCTGCTGATGTCTTCGGCAAAATCAGGCAGTACATTCAGAATAACCAGCTGGTCCGGCTGCGCGCGAACCGGCATGGCAAGCAGGTATCCATGCCCTGCCGTATTCTGAACTTTGACGAAACGGAGAATTCGCTGAGTGTGTACCATGTGGATGAGAAGCAGGTCTACACCTTCAAGCTTAATGAAATCGATGAGTTCCTGTAAGACGTTAGAAGCACCCGCCCCGGGTTCCGGGGCGGGTGCTTCTTCGTCTTGGTGCTTTTGCGGCGAATACGCTGCTCCTGCCGCACTTCACTTCTTGCGCGAGAAGGCCTCCAGGGCCAGGCAGATCCAGCCCGCAATGAAGCATACGCCTCCCAAAGGAGTGATGGCTCCGAGAACCTTGATACCGGAAATACTGAGAATGTACAGGCTGCCCGAGAACAGGATCACCCCGGCAACCATCAGCCGCCCTGCCCAGCGCAGACGGACACTTTCGCCCCACTGGCCGGCAGTCAGCCCGATAAGTATCAGTGCCAGCGCATGGAACATATGATACTGGACACCGGTCTCATACACCTTCAGATAGTGCTCACTGATTACAGGCTTCAGGATATGCGATCCGAACGCGCCGATTGCCACAGATAGCATACCCAGCAAGGCTCCCCAGCCCATTAATCTTCGTTGCATGGATTCACAGCTCCTTCACTCCAGTTGAACTTCTACTATCTTATCGTATCTGCTCTGCCGATTGCCAGCCGTAACTTTTTGCGGCGCTCATGCCCTGAAGACTTGCATTTGAAGCCAGGTTGTGAAAAAGTGGTAGTAATCTACTATATCCCAAGGAGTGCAGCCTATGGACTATCATTCACCTCCCAAACCGGACACTACCGCAGCTGAGCCGGCAAGATGGGACTCTTCAGAACACGACACGAACCCGGATTACGTATACCAGGAGAACAAACGCGACTACAAACACTCCGGCCCCGGTATTGCTTCGTTCGTAATTGCTCTGCTTACCTTGGTCTGCTACGCCATAATATTCGTGTATGTAGGAGCCCAAGCAGCTTCTCTCATGAATGAGAATAAAATGCTGATTGCCGGTTCGGCAGAAACGATCATGTATCTGGGCTTATCCATGCTGATCCTTGTCGCCGTGAATGTGATCGGGGCGGTTACCGGTATTATCGGTCTGACCCTGCGCAGACGGCGCAAGGTATTCGCTGTCATCGGCACCATCGTCAACGCCGCCTTCCTGCTCCTGTTCATGCTCCTGCTATCCGTTGTTCTGGTGAACGCCGGAGCGTCCTGATATCCGCTCTACAGCAAACACAGCATATCCCTCACACCGGGACATGCTGTGTTTTTGTGTTGTCCTATAAGCAGGGGCCTGGACGCTTAGAACTCGAACTCATCGCTTGAATCGGACAGTCCGCCGTTCTGCACGCCTGAGCTGTTGGCTACGGCAAGCACATATACTTTATATTTGGTGCCTTTGACCACCGGATTACCGTTGATGTCCCTCGCTGCAGCCGCAACCGAGAGATTGCTTCCGTTAGGGACTGCTGATCTATAGTAAGACGATTGTACGTTAAGGGCTTCGGCCGTACCGAAGCTCTGCTTGGACGGGACCACAAATACCCGGTATTCGGAGAGATTCGACTCGCGGGCGGACTTGGTGAAGTTAACCACTACTTTACCGTTATCCATGCCGTAGGTCACATTCGTCACGGAGGTGACAGGAAGCTTAGCCGATAAGCTGATGGCTGCCGATCCCTCCGACAACACGTTAGCTCCCTGGTAGCTGCCGTTTCTGACAGTCAATACATATACCCTGTAGCTGATTTCAGGCTTGATGGCTGCGCCGCGTACGTCTTTGGCTGCGCTATCGAGCACCTGATTGGTGCTGTTGCCGGATGTGCTTGCCGTAGTATAATTCCCCGCATTATTCGCATCCGACAGGCTGAAGCTGTTGTAATAGTTCATAGGCACCACCAGAATCCGGTAATGGCTGATGTAGGATTCGTCTCCGGCATGCGTGAACGATACCCGCAGATCGCGGCCGTCTCCATAATCGCTGACATCGCTCACACTCAGATTCGATATGGCACTGAGGCCGGAGGTATTCGCCAGCGTTATCGCCGGAGAAGCGGCAGAGAGTACATTCGAGCCCGAATTGTTCCCGTAGCCTGCCGCGAGTACATACACTCTGTAGCTGGTACCGTTCCTGATCAGGGAACCGCGCACATCTCTGCTGGAGGCGTTCAGAATCTGTTCGGTATAACCTCCCGATGTGCCTACAGCCGTGTAATTGGCACTGGAGACGTTATTCGCATCACTCAGGCCGAAGGTGCTGTACAAGTTAGTTGGCACCACCAGAATGCGGTATTGGCTGATATTAGTCTCATCTGAGGCATGGTTGAAGGTAACCTTCAAATCCCGGCCGTCATTATAGTCGTTCACATCGGTCACATTCAGGTTGGATACCCCTGCATTGGCCAGTGTAAGGGCTGCTGAAGCAGGGGACAGCACATTATTCGCTGCATTGCTGCTGTCAACCGCCAGTACATATACCCGGTAGCTGACGCCTGTCTTGATCAGCGCTCCATCGGTATCTCTGGAGCCGGAGGAGAGATTCATGCTGATATTGTTCCCCGTCTTGTTGATCTGCGTATAATTGTTGCCAGTAACCGCGTTCGCTCTACCGAGGTCAAACACGGTGGAATTCGACGCTTTGACTACGAAGATCCGGTAAGTGCTTATCTTGCTCTCATCAGCCAGCTTGTTAAAGCTGACGGAGAGATCCCGCCCGTCCCCGTAATCACTGGTATCCTTCACCTGAAGGGTGCCCAGTGCCGGAACTGCCTTGTTCTGCAATGTTACCGCCGCCGCACTGGACAGGGCACTGGTATTATTGCCTTTGCCGACGGTCACTACGTATACGGTATAGCCCTGATTATTCTTAATCAGGTCGCCGTCGATCGTTCTGGCGTCAGCGTTCAGCTTCACGGCAGGGTTCGCTCCTGTTACCAGAGCAACGGAGTAGTTATTGGACCCTACTGCCAGGGCAGATGACAGATTCAGTGTAGTGCCGGTCTTGGCGATAAGCACACGGTAGTGATCGACCAGCGACTCATCGGCTGCACGGTTGAAGCTGACCTGCAGATCCCGTCCGTCCCCGTAATCGCTGATATCCTGGGCAGCTATTCCTGATACCGGAGCCGCATTCCCGCCTACCGGAACCGGAGTCGTGATGGTTACAATCTGCGCACCCGGGTTCCAGCCGACTTCGCGGCCGAGCGCTTCACTTACGAACCGGGTAGGAACCATTGTGCGGCCCTTCAGATTCTGACCCGGTACATCAAGGCTGACTGCCTTGTTGTTGATCGTGGCAATCTTGGAGCCAATCTTGAGTACAATCGTTGTATCATTCTGGAAAGCAGTCACAGTCTGTGTCTTCTGATTCCACTTGATGTCGGCATTGAAGGCTTCGAAGATCGCCCGCAGCGGAACCATTGTCCGTCCGTTCACCATTACCGGCGGCTGATCTGTGGACAAGGTCACTCCATCAATAATAACTCTGATGGGTTTTGCTGCTGCCTGGGCCGGAGCCTGAAACAACATCGGTAACACCAATAATCCTGCTACAATCGAAATCCATAACTTTTTCACAAGCTCACCCTCCCGGATTGGACACCTATCTCATTTTGCTATCTCTTTGACGCAAGCCGGGTGGAAAAAGTTTCTCTCTGCACCGGTTACAATAAAATAACCTTTGGGACCGGATTCAAAGACAGCAAAAAAGACTGCAACAGGAGGATACCCTTAGGGTATTTCGCCATTGCAGTCCCGGTTCCGGGTACTACTTTGCCGGATTGTCCGCTTTGGTCAGACTGGACAGTACCCGCTGAATCACGACAGGATCATTTCCGACTATTTTTTCCACATAGGTAAATACCACGGGATCATCCATCTCAAGCAGTTCCGGCGCATCCGCTGTACCGGCACCGAGTTCAAAGGCCGTCGGCCCTTCTTCTGTCACAATCTCCACGGAATGGGTATCCATCTGCCCGACATAAGTGCCTGAACCCTGAATCTTCTCAGACACTGCTGCTGCGGAAGGACTTGGCTTAAACACCGGACTGGCCAGCGGTACCGCCTTCGTCTGGACAGGGACCCCTGAAGAGCCTGCCGACGACGATACTCCGGGGGCTTCAGCCGGACTGTTCCCGCCGCAAGCCGTCAGGGTGAGCATCAATACAGCCGTTGCTGCCATTGCAGGTAGCGTATGTTGTCGTCTCATGATGTTACCTCCTCTGTTAATTGTGTGCTGCTTACCTTACCTAAGGATTACCCCGCAAGACGGGTAGTGTAAACTTGCCGTTACGGGCTGGGCATCAGCCGTACGCACAGAAGCGCCGGACTAATACAATAGTGAAGAGCCTTATTCAGCATTTGAAGGAGTGGTATCCCTTGAGAATCGATATCGGCTGCGGCCTCGGCAAAGAATCCGGGTATCTGGGCATCGACCGCACACAGTACCCCGGAGTGGATATCGTCTGCGATATTTGCGAAGGAATCCCCCTGCCCGACAATACGGCTGAATTCGTCATGGCCAGCCGGGTTATGCCCTATGTGAACGATCTGTTTGCAGCGATGTCAGAGATTTATAGAATCAGCACCCACCAGGCCGTTGTATGTATCCTATCACCCTATGCCCATAGTTTCCCGCATGCCTCCAACCCTATGTTTAAGCAAAAATTCGATGAATATACCCCCCGTTATTTCACCGGCCGCTTCTTCCAGCCCTATCTGAGCCCGCTGTGCCCGGAGATCCCGGATTATCCTGTGCCGCTGCCGCCATTTGACTTCAGGCTGCTGCGGATGGAGCTGTTCTATCAATATCCGTTTGACGACAATCTGTATGATACGGAAGAGCTCGAGGTCCTGAAGACGCTGCAGTCCAATGTCATTCATGAAATTATGTACCACTTCGCCGTAGTGAAGCGGGAGATTACGGATGAGGAACTGGAAGCAATGAGCCGGAAGGTGCTGCCTGAACCGCGTACGCTGCTGGAACGCAGGCTCCGGCTGCAGAACCGGAAATATATGTTATAAATATCGGGGTGGACATACAAGATTGCAAAGCACTGAACATAGGCTAATACAACACAAGCAAGATGGCATATCGGCTTCCCCCAGGAGCCGGTCTGCTTTTTTTCGTTGTCTATAGCATTCATTTTAAAGGAGGTGAAAATTATTCCTCTAGTCGTTCGGTCTACGGTAAATGCAACAGGCGCCATCACCTTCACAGGCAACACACTGGGGCTAAGCCGCTCTGAATCTGCCGGTGTACCGGGTACACAGGACAGTATCGGAGGCTTCTCTACGATCAATACAGCATCTGTATTCGGCACTTATCCTGCCGGCACTACAAACCTCTACCAGAGCAACAGTTCGGCAGCCATTCTGGTTCTCCCTGCCGGAAGCACGGTGCTGTATGCCGAGCTGATCTGGGGCGGCTCCTACGTTAACGGTAACGTTAACCTTACTGCGGTAATCAACAACCCGGTATCCTTCACTACACCGCTTGGGAACACGGTCAGTGTAATCCCTGATTCAGCTACCGCCAATTCAGTGGATCTGGGAAGCGGGGCACTGGCCTATGTCCGTTCCGCCAATGTGACCAGCACCATTCAAGCTTCTGGTGCCGGAACCTATGTAACCGGCGGTGTAGCCGGGACGATCGTAATTCCCGGTGATTCTACAGCCAACCATGCCGGCTGGACACTCGCCGTCATCTATCAGAATCCATCGCTGCCCTTCCGCAACATGTCACTGCGCGCCGGCGCTGTCCTTGTCCAGGCCTCCTCGGCACCGGTAGTTACAACGATTACCGGGTTCGCCACCCCCGTCACCGGTGCGCTGGGCGGACGCATCCAGTTCAGCGCCCAGGAAGGAGATGCCAACCGCTCGGGAGACCAGGCGCTTTTCGGCCCTACCTCCGCCACCCAGGCCGCCCTGTCCGGGCCTAATAACTTTGCGGGCAACTTCTTCGCCTCGCAGATTAACAATGATACCGGCAATCTGAATACGACCGGCACGTTCGGCACCCGCAATCAGACCAACGGCAGTCCGGGCTCCAACATTGTCGGCGGGCGGCAGGGCTGGGATATCACGAATGTGGATGTCTCTGCACGCCTGGTCAATAACCAGTCCTCTGCACTCCTGACCCTGACTACATCGGGCGATGCGTATGTCGTTAACGCCAACGGGCTGCAAATTGACATTAATGCACCCAAGATTTCCTTGACCAAAAGCGCAAATGTCGCCGGTACCATCGTTGGTGATCTGGTCACCTACACCGTGACCATCAGTAATACCGGTACGGCAAGCGCAGCCAGTGTTGTATTGTCGGATGCTTTACCGGCAGGTCTTACTTTTGTCACAGGAAGTGTGGTGGTGGCTGGCGTTGCCAGGCCGACTTATGATATCACCTCCGGCATCCCGCTGGGATCACTTGCTCTGGGCACTTCCATAACGGTTACCTATCAAGCCAGGGTGACTTCCTTGCCGAATCCGCAATTTGTGCCCAACACGGCTAACGCTGCCTTCACCTTCCAGAGTGTGGCCGGAGGCCCGATTGTGAGCGGGGTGATTCCATCCAATACACAATCGCTGCCGGTGTATTCTCCGGTTCTCGGCATTGTCAAAAGCGCCAATACAACTAACGCAACCGTTGGGAATCAGATTCTCTACACGCTGCAGATAGCCAACACCGGCAATATCGGTGCCACCACTACACTCACGGATAACATTCCTGCGGGCAGCACCTATGTTCCGGGAAGCTTTACGGTAAACGGTACTCCCGTGGCTGGCAATCCTGCCGCAGGTATCGCTATCGGTACTATCGCGGCCGGAGGAAGCTGGGTAGTCCAGTTCCGTGTGCTGGTGAACAGCCTGCCTTCTCCTCCGCAGCTCGTTGACCAGGCTACAGCCGCCTATTCCTTCCTGGTTCCTGACGGACGGACCGTTAACGGTACGGCAGCCTCCAATACGCTCACCATACCGGTCAGACTGCCTAATGTCTCCATCGTCAAGAGCGCCAGCTTCCCGGATGCCGCCGTAGGCGACACCCTGCTATATTCGTCAGTGATCACCAATAATGGAATTGAAGCCGTGACGAATGTCGTGCTCTCCGATCCGATCCCCGCCGGCAGCTCTTTCGTGCCGGGAAGTGTTGTGGCAGCCGGCAGCTCCCGGCCCTCCGCTGATCCGGCTTCAGGGATTACCGTGGGTACCCTTGCTGCGGGGGCCAGTGTAACGGTAACCTTCCAGGTCAGTGTCACCTCTGTGCCGGGCAGCGGCCAGCTCGCCAACCAGTCATCGGCCTCTTACAGCTCGGGGACATTCAACGCCATTACACAGTCCAATACAACCCTCACCCCTGTATACCAGCCGGTAATCGGTATCGTCAAAAGTGCAAGCCCCGGCAGCGCCACTGTTGGAGGAAATGTGCAGTACACGCTGCAGGTGCAGAACACCGGCAATCTCGCAGCAACGGTGACCCTGACCGACACGATTCCATCCGGGTCCGCCTTCGTCGCCGGTAGCGTATCAGTGAACGGCGTTGTCCGTCCCTCAGACTCTCCGGCCAGCGGTATCCCGCTCGGGTCCGTAGCCCCGGGAGCCGCCTTGACGGTCACATTCCTGACCTCCGTTCAGTCCCTGCCGTCTCCGGCAACCTTGACAGACCAGGGCACCAGCAGCTATACCTATCAGCTGCCCAGCGGACGCTCCCTGTCCGGCGGAAGTGTATCGAATACAGTGACAATTCCGGTCTCTGCCCCCAACATCACGATTCTCAAAAATGCCAATCTCTCCTCAGTTGCTGTAGGTGAATATCTGACCTACACCGTCTCCGTATCCAACCCCAGCGGTGTAGCTGTTAACAATGTAGTGCTGTCCGATCCCGCTCCGGCAGGCAGTGCCTTCGTGGCGGGAAGCGTTACGGTGAACGGGACCGCCGTTCCGTCTGCCAGTCCGAATGCCGGGATTGCCCTCGGCACACTTGCTGCGGGGGCCACAAGCATCATTGTCTTCCAGGTTAATGCGAACTCTGTTCCAAGCCCGCCTCAGCTCAGCAACCGGGCCAGTGCGTCATTTACAGCAGGTACGTTCAGCGGAACAGCCTTATCCAATACAGTGCTTACTCCAGTCTTCATCCCGGTCATTGGACTAGTCAAAAGCGCAAGCCCTGCCCAGGCCTCGGTCGGCAGCCTGCTCTCCTTCTCCATCCTGGCCAGCAACACCGGCAATATCGCAGCCATGCTGAATCTGACCGATACGCTGCCGCCGCAGACGGTATTCGAGACCAACAGCGTAAGCATAGGCGGGACGCCGCTGCCGGGGTACAGTCCCCTAACTGGAATTCCCGTTGGGCCGCTTGCTCCCGGAGACAGCGTGGTGGTCAGCTTCCTTGTTACAGTCACAGCGCTGCCTCCGAATCAGCAGCTGCTTAATTCAGCCGCCGCCTCTTTCACCTTCACACTGCCGGACGGGCGTCAGCTTGGCGGTAACACCGTGTCGAACACCCTCACGGTTCCCGTCTCGGCACCGAACGTCAGTGTCGTCAAAAGCGTCAATGCCATGGATGCCGTGACCGGTGACATCCTTACGTTCACCTCCGTGCTGACGAATAACAGCATTACCTCTGTCAGCAACATCATTCTCAGCGATCCCTTGCCAGAGAATGCAGCGTTCCTTCCCGGAACCGTAATTGTCGGCGGCGTCTCCCAGCCGTTGTCAGTTCCGTCCGCCGGCATCCCAATCGGCAGCCTTGGCCCTGGAGCCTCCGTTGCCGTCACATTCGAGGTGAGAATAACCATGCCGATTCCTTCACAGGTCAATAACCAGTCCACCGTCAGCTTCACCTCCGGGGTCTTCTCCGGCTCTTCATCGTCCAATGTCACCACCACACCGGTCACACAGCCGCAGATCTCTCTTGTCAAAAGCGCCAGTGACCTGAACGCCACAGTTGGCGATACGGTCATCTATACCGTTGTGGTCAGCAATACCGGTAACCTTGCGGCCAATGTTACGGTAACCGACAACATCCCGGCCGGCACCACCTTTGACCCCAACAGTGTCATTGTCGGCGGTTTCCCTCAGCCGGGAGCTGCACCGGATACCGGAATCACTGTCGGAACCGTCGCTCCCGGGGCAAGTGTGTCTGTCAGCTTCACGGTCTTCATCGTGTCGCTGCCTTCACCGCAGCAGCTTGTCAATCAGGCTGCCTCCACCTATACCTTCACGCCGCCTGACGGCCGGCTGCTCAGCGGCAGCGCCGTCTCCAATACCGTAACCATCGCCGTCTCTGCCCCCAACCTGTCGGTGGTCAAGAGCACCACCTCCACTTCAGTGGCACTCGGTGACACGATTGCGTATTCCGTCAATATTACGAATAACGGGATCGATCCGGTGAACAATGTGATCCTCAGTGATCCGGCACCGGACGGGGCCACCTTTGTGCCGGGCAGCGTGTCGGTGAACGGGGTGCCTTTTCCGAATGCCAATCCGGCTTCAGGGGTTTCAGTCAGCACACTTGCTTCCGGGGCTTCTGCAGTCGTCTCGTACAGCGTCACTGTCACCTCCATACCCGGCGATGCTTCCATAGACAATCAGGCGACGGTTACTTATACCTCCGGTGTCTTCGCCGGCTCGACCTTCTCCAACCCTGTGGCGGTCCCTGTCTTCCAGCCGTTGATCGCAGCAGCCAAAGCTGCAAGTACCACCAATGCCACAGTCGGGGATACCGTGACCTACACCATCAACATCAGCAATACGGGCAACTATGGAGCCAGCCTGACGGTCACGGACAATATTCCGGCCGGTACTACCTTTGTGACCAACAGCGTGCTGATTAACGGCCAGCCTCTGCCGCAGGCCGATCCTTCCACCGGAATCGCCGCAGGCAGCATCGCTCCGGGAGCGACTGTAGCCGTCACATTCTCGGTGGTCATCACTTCATTGCCATCGCCGCAGGTTCTGGTCAACCAGGGAACCGTGGCTTCCAGCTTCACCTTGCCGGACGGAAGAACCCTGGGAGACTCTACCCTCACCAATACCGTGACCCTGCCGGTCTCGAACCCGAATCTGGCAGTTGTCAAAACAACGGCGACCACCGCAACCAATATCGGAGACACCATCACGTATTCTGTAACCTTAACCAACAATGGCATTGCGACAGTCAATAATGTGGTATTCACAGATGCTCTGCCTGCAGGGACTGCCTTCGTTCCGGGCAGCGTGCTTGTAGACGGCATAGCCCGCCCCGCCGCTTCACCGGCTACCGGAGTGACCCTGGGCAGTATCGCTCCCGGTGCTTCCGTCACCGTCGCCTTCAGCGTAACGGTTACAGCGCTGCCATCTTCCGGGGTACTGAACAATCAATCCTCGGCCAGCTTCACTTCCGGCGCCCTGTCCAGTGCGGCCTTCTCCAATATTGTGACCACTCCGGTATTCCAGCCGATCATCGCTGCAGCCAAGAGCGCAAGCGCTCAAAATGCAACGGTAGGCGATACCATTGTGTATACCGTCAATGTAAGCAATTCAGGCAACTATGCGGCCGCAGCCACGCTGACCGATACGATTCCGGCAGGTACAACTCTGGTTCCGAACAGTGTACTGATTAACGGCTTTCCTTCTCCGGGTGCTGATCCTGCTACCGGAATCACCCTGGGCAGTATTGCAGCCGGTGCAGCGCTGACCGTAGTGTTCTCCGTAGTGATCGACACGCTGCCGGCCAGCCAGCAGCTTAGCAATCAGGCCATCCTCGCCTTCAACTATACGCTGCCCGATGGACGCGTCTTCAACCAGTCCGCCAGCTCGAACATCAACCTGATCCCGGTATCCTCGCCGGATGTTCTGGTTGCCAAGAGCACCACTGTAATCGATGCAGTCCCGGGGGATACCGTTCCTTACAGCATCGCCGTCACCAATAACGGCATTGCACCGGTTAACAATGTCGTGCTGAGCGATCCGATTCCGGCCGGTTCTTCATTTGTAGCCGGCAGCGTGGTCGTGGACGGCACTCCGTTGCCCGGGGGCAATCCGGCAAACGGGATTTCGCTGGGAACCATAGCTCCGGGGGCTACCGTTCTGGTTACCTTCAGCATCCTGGTCAATACGCTGCCTAATCCGGCCACACTAAGCAATCTGGCTTCCGTCAGTTTCACCTCCGGCGCATTCTCGGGTGCCTCTTATTCCAATACGCTGGTCACTCCGGTATTCCAGCCGGTTATCGGCATTCTGAAGGCTGCCGATACCACGAATGCGACGGTGGGGGATACCGTCACCTATTCACTCAGCGTCACCAATACAGGCAATCTTGCGGCTGTCGTCACCTTGACAGACTCCATTCCTGCGGGAGCTGTATTCATTCCGAACAGCGTACTGGTTAACGGCCAGCCCGTTCCCGGCGCCGATCCGACTACCGGCATCAATCTGGGCACGGTTGCAGCAGGTGCCACGGTTATCCTGCTCGTCACCCTGCAGGTAACGCTGGCTTCCCTGCCTTCACCGCAGCAGCTGGTGAACCAGGCTGCCGCGACCTTCACCTTCACGCCGCCGGATGGCCGCTCGCTCTCCGGATCAAGCGTGTCGAATACGCTGGTTATACCGGTCTCTTCACCGGACGTAACTGCAGTCAAGAGCACTCCGGCTGTCGATGCGGTTGTCGGCGATATCATCACTTATACGATTGCCGTCACCAACAACGGCATTGTTCCCGTCAACAATGTGGTCCTTGTTGACCCGATCCCGGCCGGCAGCCAGTTCGTTGCAGGCAGCGTAACTGTGGACGGCACTCCGCGTCCCGGAGCCAATCCGGGCTCCGGTATCACGATCGGGACGATCGCCCCGGGAGCGACCACAACGGTAACCTTCCAGGTTGAGGTCATCGTCATATGACAGACGGCTCACGGCTCCAGCCTGTCGTAAGCAATCAGTCTATGGTTCTGTACAGCTCGGCTGAGGGAACAGACTCGGTCACCTATTCCAATACCGTCAATACGTTTGTTGTGGGCCCCGTATTATCGCTGCAAAAGCAAGCAGACCGCCCGAGCGCCTCCCTGGGGGAGACGCTCGTCTACATCGTGTCCGCCAGGAACAGCGGGAATACCGGGGCGGATGTCACCATCACGGATGTGCTTCCCCCGGGAGTGTCGTTCATTGCCAACAG
The DNA here is from genome assembly GCF_045040735.1 of Paenibacillus sp. FSL K6-1217. Classification (NCBI taxonomy): domain Bacteria; kingdom Bacillati; phylum Bacillota; class Bacilli; order Caryophanales; family Paenibacillaceae; genus Paenibacillus; species Paenibacillus sp. FSL K6-1217. Next base: position 7,308,693 of record NZ_CP150271.1, on the reverse strand, counting down.
CGTGCTTAGAGACGGAGTCCCCCTGCCGGGGGTCACTCCGTCTTCCGGCATTCCCTTGGGCTTACTCGCACCACATTCGGGTGTGAGTATTGCCTTCCAGGTCATTGTCATCTCGCTTCCGCCTTCACTGGCGCTGCATAACAGAGCGGTCGGCACGTATTCCTTCAACACACCTGAGGGAAGAACGGTGAACGGAGAGATCCGCTCCAATCCGGTCAGTGTCTCTCTCCTATCCTACCAGTTGTCTTCACTGCTCTCGGCCAGCACCCCTACTACCTTCATTGGGGATGTCGTCACCTATACGCTTCAGCTCCGGAATGAAGGCACCCGGCCGCTGACCGGAGTCATCGCCGCTCTTCCGCTTCCGGAAGGCACCTCATTCCTTCCCGGAAGCGTTATTGCAGGCGGGGTCTATCTCCCTGAAGCTGACCCGGCTGCAGGCATCGGGCTTGGTTCACTCCCTGCAGGCTCAGCCGCCGAGGTCTCCTACCGTGTACGGGTAGCCTCGAATCCTCCAGGATCAGTAATTATAGCCAGCGCACAGGTCTCTTATGAGGCCAATGACAATAGAACCTCCACCACAAGCAATACGGTACAGATTACGGTCATCCAGCCCGGATTATCGGCAAGCCTGAAGGTCGATCTCTACAGCGCAGCGCCCGGTGACAACTTGAGGTACGAGTTCACTGTTCAGAACAGCGGCAATCTGGCTGTGAACGCACTGCTGACAGACGCCATTCCGCCAGGCGTACTGTTCGTCTGGGACAGCGTCCGTATCGACGGGGTTCCCCAGAAGGGCGTCCGTCCCGGAGACGGAATCCCGCTGGGCACTTTACGGGCAGGCGCTGTCGTAGTGGTCGATTTTCTCGTATCGATTCCGGGCGCCACCGATATCCGCCAGACTCCGGCCATTCAGAATCAGGGAGTGGTCCAGTATACGTTCTCTCTTCCGGACGGGCGCAATGTCGGGCAGCTCTCCCGCTCTAATACGGTGACCACCCTGCTGTTCATGCCCATCATCTCGATTCAAATTGAGGGAGAGCCGCCTGTTGTCGAGCCTGGAGGCATCGCGGAATTCAACATTTACGTGTCCAACAGCGGGAATTATCCGGCTGAGGTCTCGGTGATCCGGATTGTGCCGCAGGGGACCGTCATTGATCCCGATATCGTTACCCTAAGCGCCATCGCTGTACCTGGTACGCCTTACAGCGGAACGGTCACTCTGGGAACGCTGCAAGCCGGGCAGACTGTCACCCTGACTTATTTTGTGAGAATCAATATGGATTATATGGGCAAGGATCTTCAAGGCTCTGCAGCCGCCTTGTATCTGTTCACCATCGATGGACGCCGGTACTCCGGCGAAGCCCGTTCTAACAGCTACAAGCTGCTCATTGAAGAAATCAGTGAATAATACAGCTCACATATCCCCCATCTCCCTGAATATACTTTAGTTACAACCTGCTGCTTAGTCTTAGTCTTCGTAGTGACAATACCGATTCATACAGTCCATGGGAGGTGGTCATCCTTGTCCCAGCCGTCCGGTCCATACGCTTTTGTCGTATCCAAAGAAGACTGGTCCCTTCACCGCAAAGGCCATCAGGATCAGGAGCGTCACCAGCAAAAGGTCAGAGAAGCCATCAAGGGCAATCTGCCCGATCTGGTTACCGAGGAGAACATTATTTTGTCGGGCGGCAAGCAGATTGTGAAGGTGCCGATCCGCAGTCTGGATGAATACCGGATTATCTATAATTTCCGCAAGCAGAAGCATGTCGGCCAGGGGGACGGGGAGAGCCAGGTGGGTGATGTACTTGGACGCGATCCCCAGTCTGCCCAGCCGGGCAAAGGGGATAAAGCCGGGGATCAGCCAGGAGCAGATACCGTTGAGGCCGAGGTTGATCTGGAGGATCTCGAGGATATTCTGTTCCAGGACATGGAGCTGCCCCATCTGAAGCCGAAAGATAAGGAAGAGATTGAGGTCAAATCCATCGTCTTCAACGATATCCGCAAAAAAGGCATGATGTCGAACATCGACAAAAAGCGTACGTTACTTGAGAATTTGCGGCGCAATGCCAGCAGCGGGAATCCCGGAATCCACAGCATCAGCCCCGATGATCTGCGTTACAAAACCTGGGATGACATCACGGTCCCTCACTCCAATGCCGTGATTATTGCCATGATGGACACCTCGGGCTCGATGGGTACTTTTGAAAAATACTGCGCCCGCAGCTTCTTCTTCTGGATGACCCGCTTCCTGCGCCGCCAGTATGAGAAGGTGGATATCGTATTCTTGGCCCATCATACGGAAGCCAAGGAGGTCAGCGAGCATGACTTCTTCACCCGGGGAGAGAGCGGGGGGACGATCTGCTCCTCGGCGTACCAGAAAGCACTGGAGATTATCGACAGCCGCTATCCGCCTGCTAAGTACAACATCTACCCCTTCCATTTCTCGGATGGCGACAACCTGACCTCCGACAATGAACGCTGTGTCAAGCTGATCGGCGAGCTGCTGAAGCGCAGCAACATGTTCGGCTACGGCGAGGTGAACCAGTACAACCGCAGCAGCACCCTGATGTCCGCCTACCGCCACCTGAAGCAGGAGCAGTTCATGCATTATGTGATTAAGGATAAGAAGGAAGTCTATCAGGCGCTGAAGGCTTTTTTCGGCAAAAAGGCCTTGGAGGCCTGAGCGCTTGTCTCCGGGCTGACAGCGGAGCGAATGCTGTGCACAGATTCATACTGTGAAGATGATCCCCTGTATACCGTGCGAACGGTAGCGGGGGATTTTTTGGGTGGGCTGAGATCGACTTTGCTGCAAAAGCCTGTTGACTATTATATCGCCCGCCGATATAATCAATGTATCGGTTGACGATATAACGTCAATAGGTATAACGCTGAATGGTATAACGGTAAATGATGTATCTGGAATCCCGTTCGGCGGAAGACGCACAAATGCAAGACAAGGAAGGTGATGGCATTGTCCGGAAACAATGAATACGGGGCGCTGACCGAAGGCGTCTATTATATCCTCTTGTCACTGCTCACCCCGATGCACGGCTACGGCATTATGCAGAATGTGAAGCTGCTGAGCAATCAGCGCGTGGAGCTGGGTGCAGGCACGTTATACGGGGCGTTAAGCACGCTGGTGGAGCGGGATTGGATCAAGCTGCTGGCAGGCGGAGAGGATTCGCGCAAGAAGGAATATCAGATTACGGAGCTTGGCAAATTGATAGTCCGGAGTGAAATGACCCGGCTTGACGAGCTGCTTACCAATGGAAGAAAGCTAATGGGAGGCGAAGAGTAATGAGTAAGGTAGTACGCAAATTTTTCATGGATTACGAGAAGGAAGAAGCGTGGCTGAATCAAATGTCGGCCAAGGGATGGGCACTGGTGGAGCATTCTTGGGCCCGTTATGTGTTCGAAGAGAGCGCCAAGGGAGAGTATATTTACCGGATTGAGCTGCTGGAGAAGGACCCGGAGGAGGCTGCCGGCTATCTGCAATTCATGGAGGAGACCGGAGCCGAGCGTGTGCCGTCCGGGACCCCCACCAAGGCCAATCGTGCATTTATGAACCAGCGCTGGGTGTTCTTCAGAAGGAAAGCCTCGGAAGGCCCCTTCCAGATCTACACCGATACGGATTCCAAAATCAAACACTATCAGAGAATCTATAAAGTCTATCTGTCCCTTGCGTTCCTTGAGCTGATCATCGGCTCCTTCAATATCATGCTGATTATGTTGAACACTTCATCTAACATCTACAAAATCAACCTCATCGTGGGAGTGTCTGTTGTGCTTCTGGGCCTGTTCTTCTTGTGGATCAGTCTGCCGGTCCGCCGCAAAATCATCCGGCTGCAGCAGGAGAAGCTGATTCGGGAGTGAGGGGCTGGTTTACACCCTTTCAATAGACATTGCCACGGCAGCTAACAACACGACAGATAACAAGTGGAAAAATGCAGCTTAGTTGAACAACTTCTGAACTTTACAGGGAAACAAGTGGAAAAACAGCATCTGCTGGTGCCGATTTCGCTGCTACTGGGCGCTATGCAAACATTTAAGTGCTATTTTTCCAACTGTTACTGGAGAATCATCCATTCGCTTCTTAGCAAGTGTCCAAAATCCACCTATTCCCCCCCGTCAGGGCAAGGGGAGCGGTATTTCGCATACATTTGGCCTGCGTGCCCGCTCCCACCACATTGTGTTCGGTATTTCGCGTACGTTTGGCCCGCGTGCCGTCGTACTAAACCTCCACCTATGCCAAAATTAAAGGGCCATCCCAAGCAGCCATTGCATGACTTTCGGGACAGCCCTTTATTATAATGATTATTCGCTTTGTTTGGCTTATGCCTGCTCCGCTTACTGCACCTTCTCGCGGTCCTTGCCCTTATCGGATTCCCCGGCGTTCTTGTTTGCAGCCTCGCGGTCCTGCATCATCTCGTCCACCGTCTTCACCTTCAGCCGGGCGGCGCCTTCGTTGCTTGCATTCGTCGGGATCAGATCGCCGGAGGCGAGCCGTTCCTTCGCTTCAGCAATCGCTGCGCTATACTGCGGCAGCCACTGTTCCCCGGCGACCAGCATCTCGTCGACCATCTGCCAGATCTCCTTCGGATTGCAGACGGCACCGACCAGCGGGTCCATCATGAATGCCTGGCGCAGCAGCTTGTCATCACCATGCACTGCCGCTTCCACTGCCAGACGCTGCACAGAAATGCTGACGTTGCAGACAGCTGCCGGTCCGAGGGGCAGGTCACCAACCAGCGGCATCGAGATACCGTTGCGGTCCACGTAGCCCGGCGCTTCGATAATGGCATCGTCCGGCAGATTGGAGATTACGCCGTTATTCACCATGTTGAAGTGGCCTCTGTAGACGCGTCCTGTCTCCAGCCCTTCGATGATATACGAGCCATGCTCCTCGCCGCGCTTCTCCGGGATGTACTCCAGCGCCGGGTCCTTCATCCAGTTGGGGAAATCCGTCTCGAACCAGTTGCGGCCTTCCGTGCAGACCCGCAGGTAGCCGCCTGTCTCCCCGTTGATCCACACGCCCAGATCGATCCAGTCCATGATCTCGCTGGGGCGCTTGCGGTACCATGGGACATATTCGCTCAGATGACCGTTCGACTCCGTGCTGTAATAGCCGAAGCGGCGGAGCATATCAATCCGCACCTTCTCGGTACGGCTGTACTCGGGGTGCTGTTCGAAGGCCTCCAGCAGACCCGCCGTCAGATCCTTGCCTTCATGCTTCGCAGAGATATACCAGGTCTGGTGATTGATTCCGGCACAGATAATATCCACCTGCGACTTCTCCAGGCCGTACACCTGGGCGATCTGCGAATGTCCATGCTGCACGCCATGGCAGAGCCCGATGGTCTGCACACCGCCGTATTTATTGCAGGCCCAGGTCAGCATAGCCATCGGGTTCGAGTAATTCAGCAGCAGCACATCCGGCGCGGCTGTCTCACGGATATCGCGGCAGATCTCAAGCATCTCCGCAATCCCGCGTTGCCCGTACATAATACCGCCTGCACACAGCGTATCTCCTACACACTGGTCCACGCCATACTTCAGCGGAATATCCACATCGGTGGCGAAGGCCTCCAGGCCGCCCATACGGATAGTACAAAATACGTACTTGGCCCCCTTCAGCGCCTCCCTGCGGTCCGTGGTGGAAGAGATCTGTATGTCCAAACCGTTCTCCTTAATGTCACGCTGGCACAGCTCGGTGACCATGTCCAGGTTATGGCTGTTTATATCCATGAAGGAAACTTCAATATTACGGAATTCCGGCACCGTCAGCAGGTCGCGCAACAGTCCCCGGGTGAATCCGATACTGCCCGCCCCGATAAAAGTTACTTTAAAAGACATCATGATCATCCTCCGGCAATGAATTGTTGACTCCTGTCCATTGTAACAAGGGGGCTGCCGGAAGCGTAACCAATATCATGACCATTTTGCAGGTAACCTGTCAACAATCCTAACTTTCTGTACAGAGTACCCATGTCCGGGTGAACACGAATCTACTCTTCACTCCAGTAATGGCGCTGGATAGAGTTGCGGTATTCAATAGGGGTACAGCCGGAATACTTCTTGAACAGGAGATGAAAATACTGCCTGCTGCTGATTCCTACATAATCGGCAATCTCCGCGACCGGAATCTCCCCCTGCCCCAGCAGCATCCGGGCCTTCTCCATACGCAGCTCATTCAGGTAATCCGTCAGGGTCTGTCCCGTGTGTGCCCGGAAGATGCGGTGCAGATAGCCCGGGTGAACATTCACGGAGAGTGCAACCTCTTCGACCTTAATACTCCGGTCATAATTCTGGTGCAGGAACTCGATGGCCCGGCGCACATAGAGCTGTGAGGGCTGCTGGCTGGCCGGAAGCGATTCTCCCCGCAGACGGGCGAGCCGCAGCAGCAACTCCGAGAATAGCAGATGCACCATACTGCTCCCCTTGCGCCCGCGCTGATCCAACTCAAGCACCAGCGCCTTAAGCACATGGAAGACCTCTTCCTGATCTGTCAACACCAGACTGTCGAAGGGATGGCGCAGCAATTCGGCGAGCACCTCCTCCTCCCGGGCCAACCTGCCGATGGACGGGACTACACCCCCATATTCCGTAAAAGCAAATTCCACGTTCAGCATCCGGCAGGAGGTGCCTTCTTCGACAATCAGCCGGTGCGGCACCTCTGCATCCAGCAGAATCATCTCTCCCCGCTTCAGCCGGTAAGGCCTATCACCGCCCGCTTCATCCCGCACCTCCACCACACAACTGCCCGAGATGAGGTACATAATCTCCGTGGAGTTATGATGATGGTAAGCCATCGTATAATTGTTCCATTGCTTGTAGTAGTAAGCCAGAAAGTGCGGGCTATAATCCCGCTCCAGCAATCCCTGCTCAAAAAGACTCCCGTTCATCTCTGCCACACCGCCGCCTCCCCTCTGCCAGTATTGATAGCACAAGTGTATCGCTTGAGCGCAGCCGGGACAAGAAGCGGGTTTCACCCTTCCCCAACCGCACACCTACTCGCCCGAATACCCAGCCTATGCGCCGCCACATTGTGTTCGGTTTTCCGATTACATTCGGCACACACCCCTCACCTATCCATTTTATTCCCGCACAAAAAACAAGAGCAGAAGGCCCGTGCCCTCTGCTCCCGCTCATTATCCTCAGTGGATTCTTGTCAATGTTCCATTCACCAGACTATACACCCCGCCGCCCTCTATCTCTTCGGGCTGTCCGTTCAGCAGATAGATGCCGGTCTCTTCGTCAATTCCGTAATTCGGCAGCTCGCCGAGGGTACGGACCGCTGTCCGTAAATGCTCCTCCTCATCCCACTGGGTGAAATGGACGGATAGCAGCAGATCCGGAATCAGATTGAGGCCCTTGCGGTGTTTGAATTGTCTGCTCTCATTATCCTTGGCGGAAATTACACACCGTTCCGGGCTAATCAGCGCTCCTGCCGAGAATCCCGCAACCGGTATTCCCGACTCATAACGCTGCCGGATCACCTCACCGATAGGGGTATCCACAATCAGGTCGGCATACAGATCCGTATCCCCGCCCCCGATGATAATCCCGCCACAGGCCCGGAGGCTCTCGATAGCAGTATTCACCTCAGTAGACTTCAGCGGCAGATAACAGAATTCAGCTATTCCCGCGTCAGCCAGCGGTTGCATATAAGCAGGCATATAATCCGGCCAGTCTTCCCTTTCTTCAAATAACACAGCGACAGGCTCTGTGGCTGCTGTCATCGTGCTTACGAACCTCCGTGCCAGTCCATGGGTAAACGGCGGACCGCCCCCGTTCAGAAATAAATGCTTGTCCATGACATCACCTTCAGTATTCAGGATATCCTACATTTAACCTCATCCATCTTATAGAAAAGCGCAGGTTCCCGCAATACGCTTCCTCCCCCGCCACGACTCATTTCTCTTCCCTTTAGCCCTGAAAAGAAATCATCGACTGCTTCAGCTGCTCCGCCAGCTCCTCCAGCTTGCCCGACAGGGCGACCAGTTCCCTGCTGATGGTGAATTGCTGAGAGGACATGGACGCTACCTCTTCTGTGGAAGCGCTGGTCTGCTGCACGACCGAGATCACACTGGCCATGGATTGTCCAAGCTGCTGCTGGTATTCGGCCAGCTCGGAGACCGCCGCCGAGGACTGGCCGAGATACCCGCTGAACTCCTCCATCTCGGCTCTCACACTCTCGAAGATGATTGAGGATTCGCGGACCGAGGCCAGCTGGTTGTCAAACATCGGCGCAGCTTCACCCACAACCTTAACTGTGTTCTCGATATGGCTGCTGATCTCCTCGGTAATCCGGGAGACGGAGGCGATGGACTCACTCGATTGATTGGCCAGTCCTCTGATCTCGTTGGCAATAACAATGAAGCCTCTCCCGGCAGCACCGGCGCGTACAGCTTCAATCGAAGCGTTCAGCGCCAGAATATTCGTCTGCTTATTGATCGCAATCATCGGGGAGAGGATGCTGCGGATCAGCACCGTGCTGTCCCGCAGCATGGCTGAATTCTCCTGGATCAGGTCCATCAGCTTCAGCACATCCTCACTCTGTGATACCAGCTTCTTCATCCGCTCCGCTCCCTGGTCACTGACCTCCATGACCTTCTCTGCGGATGCTGCCATAACTGCATTCTTCTCTGCCACTTCGCCGGTCTTGCCGCCCATCAGCTCCACCTTAGCGTGGCTGCTCTCGGCCTCGGCCGCCAGACTGGCTGCGCCCCCGGCGATTTCGCCGGTAGCCGTTGCAACCTCACTGGCCTGGCTGCTGATCGCGCCGGAAGCGGCAACGAGCTGCTCCGAGGTCGCCAGCACCTCCGCAGCCGAGCTGCTGCTCTGCCCGGCCATCCGGGAGATCTGCTCCATCATCCGGTTGAAGCTGTGGCCCACCCGCCCAATCTCATCCTGGCCCTTGAAGCTGGTCCGCACCTGCAGATTGCCCCGCTCGCCCTCTTCCATCAGCCGGGCCAGCTTGCCGAGCGGACGGCCGATCAGCCGCACCAGAACATAGCCGATGATCAGAGCAATCAAGGCTGCGGCCAAGACTACCAGCAGGGTAATGTAGAGCAGCCGGTCGGCAGATTTGGTAAAATCACTTACCGGCGCATAACCCAGCAGCGTCCAGTCCGCTGTACTCAGTGGCTGGTAGACTACGAGCTGCGGACTTCCCAGTTCATCCCCGGCAGTGAACGACTGCCCTCTTCCCTCACTCTTCCGTGCTCCAGACTGCTCCGGCTCCTCACTCTTCCCTGCCCCCGGCAGCTGCTGCTCCTCACCCTTCTGCGTTCCGGATTTCAACTCTCCGGTATGTATGTAAGAAGCCTGCCCGAGCAGCGCATCGTCCGCGCTGTACGCAACCCGGCCCGAAGAATCGAGGATGCGGATCTCACCGCCCAGCCCGATATGCAGATTGGACAGCACATCCGTCAGCGCCTGACCCTTCACCTCAATCAGCATGTAGTACTCTGCGGCCGGATTCTGAATATTCCGTAGTAGACGGCCCATCGTCATAGCGGACTGGCTGTACGAGTCGAAGAAGCCTTTAGCCCGGACGGGGAACCACACGGGATTGCCTTTGCCGTTATCGATCTCCTTCACCCTGGCAAGGATGCCTTCATCACTGCGCACACCGCTAATCCCCGTCGATTTGTAGGATTCGGCGTCCACCATGCTTCTTGCGACCAGCCGGACACCCAGCAGCCGCTCATCCGATCCTCTCACGGAGTCCAGCTTGCGGCGTATCCGGTCCTCTGCGGCTGCCCGCGCAACCGTACCGGCGGTTGGAAGATTAACCGTCTCCATGTCAGCCTTTAACGCCGGATCTACGGCAAATTGCCTGGAGAGCGCTTCATATTCAGCGAACAGGAAATCCAGCTTGTCCGCCGCCTGGACAATGGATTGTGAGGAGGCAGCTGCCACCTCATCGGTAATGATCCCTTTTGCCGCATAATAGGAGGTTAAGCCTAGAACGGAGGACAACAGGACAATAGTACAGAACAGAATTACGAATAACTTGACGCCAACCGAGCTGAAATTAATGAATCGCCGCCGTTTCATTACATTCTCCCCTTATCATACAGATCACGATTTCTCCACAAAAGAAAGGTGCAGCCCCTCAGAACTGCTTCAAGGCCGCACCCGTTATTCGTACATACATTGTCTAATTACTATTTCCTATCCCTTACTTGCTCCCGCAGTCAGCCCGTCAACCAGCAGGCGCTGCAGGAAGCCGAACAGAATCATAATCGGTACGGAGATCAACACGGCACCCGCCGCAAACAGCGTGAAGTTGGAATTCTGCATCGTATTGACCATATCCCACATCCCCACGGCAACCGTCCAGTTCTCCTTGGTCCGCAGAATCAGCTTGGCGAAGATGAAATCCACCCATGGGCCGACAAACAGGGTCAGCGCTATATAGGTGATCATCGGACGGGACAACGGCAGGATAATCCGGGTGAAAATCCCGAAGTTACTCGCTCCGTCAATCCGCGCCGCCTCATCCAGCGAACGCGGAATCGTGTCCAGGAAGCCCTTGGCAATCAGCGTTCCACCAAGCGGCGCTCCGGCCGCATAGACGATAATCAGCGCCAGATGGGTATCCAGCAGATTGAATTCTTTCAGCAGCAGATAGATGGCGATCATGCTCATGAAGCCCGGGAACATCCCGAGAATCAGCAGTGTGGACATGGTGGTCTTGCGGCTTTTGAACCGGAACCGGGATAAGGCATAGCTGGTCAACAGCGTCAGCACCACACCGATCAGCATCGAGAACACCGCAATCTTAAGCGTATTCCCATACCAGGTGCCAAACATATAGACCGGTGAGGTGAACAGCTCCTTATAGTGAGCGAGGGTAAATGTCTCGGGAATCAGCGTCTTGCTGTACAGGGATTTACCCGGCCGGAAGGAGGCAAGCAGAATCCAGAGTGCCGGATAGATTGCAGCAATCGCCAGTGCAACCAGAGCAATGTAGCTTAGGGCCAGACGAATAAAGTTCACAGCTTTGCGTCCGATGATCATTGAATCATGTCCTCCTCTTGGAACGATTTGGTCCGGCGGTAATTGTACAGGGAGAACCCGGCAACAATAATGAACAGGATGATCCCAATCGCCGACGCCATATTATTCTTGTTCTGATCCAGCGTCAGCTTATACAGCCAGGTAACGAGCAGATCCGTTGAGCCCGCATACTGGTAGTTCCCGTTCACCGGGTTCCCTCCCGTCAGCAGGAAGATCGCATTGAAGTTGTTGATGTTACCGGCGAACTGCATAATCAGTGTAGGCGCGGTGGAGAACAGGATCATCGGCAGAGTGACAATGCGGAATTTCTGATAATTGGTCGCACCGTCAACCTCAGCCGCCTCATACATATCGCGCGGAATGGTGGTCAGCACCCCCATAATCAGCAGCATGGATACCGGGATACCCACCCACATGTTCACGACAATGACTGTAACCTTAGCCCAGAACGGATCAGTCAGCCATGGCAATCCATCCAGTCCGAAAAAGCCGAGATACTGGTTGATCGGTCCGAACTGCCCGTTGAACAGGTTGCGCATCAAGAGGAGCGAGATCATCTGCGGTATGGCATAAGGGATGATCAGGAGCATTCTCCACATGCCTTTGAAGCGGATACCTTTTTGGTTAATCAGCAGGGCGACCAGCATCCCGCCGAAATAAGTAGTTATCGTTGACAGAACCGCCCAGATGATGGTCCAGGTAAGTACACCGTAAAAGGTATGGCTCCAGGATTTCAGCACCAGCAGGTTGCGGAAGGTCTCTAGACCTACCCAGTCTACGAGCTTGGCTGGAGGAATGTGATTCGGTGCGGCATAGTTGGTAAAAGCCAGCATGATCATAAAGATGATCGGCATAATGGTGAAGAACAGAATGCCCATACCCGGGAGCAGCAAGAAGCTCTGGGCGAATTTGTAATCGAGAATATAACGTACAGATTGCTTGAATGTATGCGATGGACGGCCGTTGTCGCGTTCTGCTCCGATTTTATAGGCATCCCTAATATTCATGTACCAGACAATCAGGAATAACACAAAGAACAGCAGGGTGATGAGGCTTTCAATCAAAATGACGATGGAATGGTCTCCGGGAACCATTTTGGCAATCCCCTTTACCTTTTCCAGACGGCTTGGCGATTCCCCGAGTGTGGTGATCCCCCAGAAGGCTCTTCCCAGATTGCTAATGAAATAGATAAGTGCCACAGCTTCTACAGCTATGAACATAAGCCCTTTGATGAATTGGCGGTTATATATTTGTCCCAATCCCATAAAAATGGCCGACAGTATTCCAGCTCTCGCTTTGTGTCGCTGCATTTCCCTTCCGTTCTCCTCTCCGTGCGGAATTCAAGGAAACTGCCCGCAGCAGACTATGCGGCGGGCAACTCTAATTCCACGGTAAGCTGATGGTTGTGTGATTACTGGGCCGAAGCTCCGTTGTTCAAATCCTTGATTTGTTCTACTGCTTTGTCCATGGCTGCCTTCGGATCGGTATTATTATCCCAGATGGCCGGAAGTGCTGCATTCACCGGGCTCCAGACGTTCCCCATTTCAGGAATCGAAGGCATCGGCTGGGAGTTCTTGGCTTGCTCGGCAAAAGCGGATACGAACGGATCACCCGTAATCTGCGGGTCCTTCAAAGCTTCATTGTTCGTTGGTACGGAACCGATCAGCTTGTTAAGCGTCAGCTGCGAATCTTTGCCGGAAGCAAAGTGTGCATAGAGCTTAGCCGCATTCGGATATTGCGTGTAGGCGTTGACGGTAAAGATCTTGATCCCGGAGAAGGTAATGGCCGTTTTGCCGTCAATGGTAGGAACCGGCGCGATACCAAGGTTGTCGCCCAGCGCTTCTTTGTATCCGGCAAGCTCCCAAGGTCCTGTAATGTCCATGGCTACATCGCCTGAGTTGAACAAGCTGCGTTTGATATCCGGGTTAATGTCACCGCTCTTGATCGGCAATACTTCCTTCAGCTTCGCAAATTCCGTCAGGCCTTTGATCGCACCTTCATTGTTCAGGCCGATATCGTCCTTGTCGGTACCGTCTTTGCCGAACAGGTAACCGCCGGTAGTGGCGATGAACGGGTAGTTGAAGTACATGTTGCCGACTTCCCACATAATGCCGTACCGGTTCTTGGCCTTATCCGTGAACGTTTTCCCGAAGGCAATAACGTCGTCGAAGGATTTCGGTGCTTCTTTTACGAGGGACTTGTTATAGAACAGCGCATAGGTCTCCGCCGCTCTCGGATAGCCGTACAGCTCACCGTCATAAGATGAACCCACGATGGAAGCCTCGGTGTTCTCGGCCTTGGTCTCTTCCCCGAAGATATCATTCGGGAGCAGCAGACTCGCGCTGGCCGCCTTGCCGAGATTATCATGAGGAATAACGATAACGTCAGCGGCCAGACCGGAAGGACCGTCCTGGGTCAGCTTGCCGACTTGATCCGGCGGGGCAACCTCTTCGATTTTGATAGGGACGTTATACTTGGCAGTGAACTGCTTGGCGATTTCTTCAGCGAACTGTCTTTCTTCCTTACTCTCCCAGATCACAAGGGAAGCGCCCTCTTCAGGGACGATCTCACCCGCTGCCGGAGCATTGTCACTGCCGCCCCCGGCATTATCCGTAGCCGCTGCATTATCGGCAGGAGCATTCGTCGCCGCTGCATTTCCCCCGGTATTGTTGTTTGAGCCGCATGCCGTAATTGACATGGCCATCGAGCATGCTGCGGTGAGAACCATAAGTTTTTTGAGATTCATTCCTTTTAACCCCTCCTGTGTGTGTGTATATCACTTAATTTGACGATGGTGCTTCCTTTGACGATGGTGCTTCCCACTTTGCGCAAACGATTTCAGAGGATTCAAAAAAAATTCTGCATTATCCAATTGTTTCTTCCGAATACGTTACACCCGGTTTAGAAAGCGCTTCATTCCTGAATCCATAATACATCAGCAGACTTGTAATTGTAAAAACGTTTGCACACAGTAAATTCACTAATATTTAGCCATTTAACATTGAAAATATTAATTTTACTCTTCTTATCGCATAATTACTTTAAATAACTTCGATTTACTTCATTTTAAAAATTAAATCCTGCATATTTTGTCGTAATTAGGCGAATAAAGTTGTAAAAACGCTAAATCTTATCAATTTACAGACATTGGAAATCGGTTTCCCGTTGATAAATCTTTGTGCAACTGTTTGTACAAACCTCTTGAACCTCATTTTATTCCATGCTATAATCCAAACCATCACGAACCACCCTATCCTTCACATAATTTAAAGGCACTGTTCCTTATCAGGTACAACCTCGGCGTAATACCCGGCGGTTGTGCCTATTTTGTTGTGTGCAGAATCGGGTGCGTAATCTAGCAAGATAAGCTGCACTTAAGAATTGAACTTGAAGCATTGTCGTCACTGCGGTGAACATTTGGCCCTCCGGCCGCTGCCCAATTTGGATTTCCTGATTAGAACCGCTCCACGCAGTAGAAATCCAAATACAGCTGTTGCTTACGATGCGAGCTTTCCTTCGGAAAGCTTTCAGGCGGACGCTACCGCTCCTCCAGTTCCAAATTTCCCCTCCGCTCCTTTTTGCTTTTTGTTAATGTCTTTAGTGCTTCTTATCTAATCTAAATCTGGGAGGAATTATTATGTTACTAGAAGCCGTGTATCACCGTCCCCGTCTGAACTGGTCGTATGCCTATGACCACAACACCATCCACCTGCGTCTGCGGGCCAAGAAGGGGGATCTGACTGAGGTCTTCGCCTGGGCGGGCGATAAATATGCCTGGGACACGACCAAGGAATTGATCCCGATGACCCTGTTCACCTCCGATGCGATGTTCGATTACTGGGAATGCGAATCGGTTCCGCTCTACCGCAGGCTGAAATACGGCTTCCTGCTACAGCAGGGCCACGAACGGATCTGGATGACGGAAAGTGACTTCCAGAAGGAGCGTCCCGCGAACCCCAACCGGCTGTTCGAATTCCCCTACATAAGCCGCGGTGATGTCTTCACGCCTCCGTCCTGGGTGAAGGATGCTGTGTTCTATCAGATTTTCCCGGAGCGCTTCGCGAACGGCAATCCCGGCATAAGCCCTGCCAATGTGGAGCCCTGGGGCGGAACCCCGCGGCCGGATAATTTCTTCGGCGGAGATCTGCAGGGTGTCATGGACCATCTCGATCATCTGACGGAGCTGGGCATCACGGGCATCTATTTCACACCGGTCTTCACAGCCACCACCAACCACAAATACGACACGGAGGACTACATGCAGGTCGATCCGCATTTCGGTGATGTAGATACGCTGAAAAGATTGGTCGAGGCCTGTCATGAGCGCGGCATCCGTGTGCTGCTGGATGCGGTATTCAACCATGCGGGCCGTACCTTCGCCCCGTTCGTGGATGTGCTGGAGAAGGGCGAGGATTCGGAATATAAGAACTGGTTCCATATCCGGGAATATCCGCTCCAGGTGGTGAACAACATCCCGACCTACGATGCCTTCGCCTTCGAGCCACTGATGCCGAAGCTGAACACGGAGCATCCTGAGGTGAAGGAATATCTGCTGAAGGTCGCCGAGTACTGGATCAAGGAGGTCGGCATCGACGGCTGGCGTCTGGATGTGGCCAACGAGGTGGATCACGAATTCTGGCGTGATTTCCGCAAAGTGGTGAAGCGCGCGAATCCCGAGGCTTACATTCTGGGCGAGATCTGGCATGAATCGGCCCCTTGGCTGGAAGGAGACAAATTCGATGCCGTCATGAACTATCCGTTCACGGATGCGGTGCTGGACTTCTTCGTCTACGGTACGCTGGACGCCGAGGGCTTCGCCCATTCGATCGGCAGACAACTGTCCCGGTATCCGCTCCAGGCCAGCGAGGTCGCCTTCAATCTGCTGGACAGCCATGATACTGCGCGTCTGCTGACTGTGGCCGGGGGCGATAAGAACAAAATGAAGCTGGCCGCACTGTTCCAGTTCACCTTCATGGGCACGCCCTGCATTTACTACGGGGATGAGATCGGAATGGACGGCGGCGGGGACCCGGACTGCCGTAAATGTATGGAGTGGAACCCGGAGCGGCAGGACCGTGACTTGTTTAACTTTTACCGCAGGCTGATTGAAATCCGCGGCGCCCACCCGGCGCTGCGCAGCGGACGCTTCACCTTCCTGGAGGCCGGAGCCGGGGGCAGCAAGCTGGCCTACGAGCGCAGTCTGGGCGATGATCTGGTCATTGTGCTGATCAATACGGAGGAGACGGTGCAGACCTTCAGGCTGGATGTCCAGGAACGTGACTGGGAGAACCTGTGGACCGGTGAAGCGCTCCGTGCCGAACGCGGCAAGCTGTCGCTGAGGCTGCCTGCATACGGCTTCGCCGTGCTTCAGGCCAAGTTGTCCTAGGGGAACATCACAATCATACTTGCGTGACTACTTTAACCAATCGCTTCTTGAGGAATTGCCGCGCCTCAGTTAGGCTACATGGCGAAATGTTACACTTAATTGCAGTCTGTACAACTAAAACGTCCAATGATCCACGTCTGAGCGGGATAGTTGTATTTCATACACTTAAACTTCCATCTATTCTTCGATTCTTCCCATTCGGGCTAATTTAGTTGTACGGAATACAGTTAGAAGAGGAAATCCTTCTTTTTCACGGCTTTTAATTGCACAAAATACATTTATCCTTGAATTTCAACTTCAGATTGCCTTTGTATATTGCCGCAATGTTGAGTGACTCACTTCATACACCGGCAATTACCGGCAACACAAACAGGGTATTCCGCAGCAGCCGTAAGGCTGGCGGAATACCCTGTTTCGTTATGAAGCCGATTAGATATACATGTTACTGGCTGAGCAGGTTATAGATCACCTGCGCGCTCTCCGCCCGGGTCAGTGGTCCCTGCGGGACGAACTGCCGCTGTTCTCTGCCCTCTACAAGCTTCAGCGCTGTAGCGGCATTGACATAAGCCTTCGCCCATTCACGAATGCCCGAAGCATCTGCATACACAGCCGGTTGCGCAGCCATTGCCAGCTTCTCTCCCTGCTTGAATTCCAGGGCACGGACAGCCATCACGGCCATCTCCTCACGGCTGATGGCCGCATCCGGCGCAAAGGCGCTGCGGCTGCGTCCATTGACAATGCCCAGTCTTGCTGCTGCCTCAACATAAGAAGCATACCACGCATCGGATTGCACATCTTCGAACGTTGTCTGCCCTTGCCCGGACTGTCCCAAGGCCCGCATCAGCAGAGCTGTGAACTCCGCACGCGTCACCTTCCGTGCCGGTTCAAAGGCCGCAGCGCTCACTCCGGTAACGACCTGCTTCGCAGCCAGTGATGTAATTGCGGCGGCCGCCCAGTGGGCGTCAGGCACATCCTTGAAGACGATATGAACCTCAAGCACCGCATACCTGCCGGAATGTGGAACTGCCGCTATATAAGACCCGTCCGACTGGACGGCTCCTCCCATATAACGCAGCTCACCATTGTCCCCGATACTGAACACACCTGTCCAGTCCTTCACCGGGTTGCCCTTAGGCTTCAGTGACAGAATCACCGGCTGCTTGAACAGGGTTACAGGCAGGCGGGTGCCGTCTTGCTTGACCACCTCCAGCTTGAGCTCATAGATTCTAGATGCCGCAGCCACCGCCATGCTCTCCTTGCTGCTTCGCTTGACCGCTTCCTGCGCTGCATCCTGTCCCAGCAGGCCAAGCTCCAGCAGAATCCGTGAGCCTGCTGCATCTGTCCCCTGTCCCTTTGCTTCTATATCAGCCAACACTGCATTCGGAAGCGTAACGGACAGCCCCTCCGAGTGAATGACCAGTTCATTCTTATCTAATAAGCTGGCTGCCCGGAGCGGCAGTAGCAGCGCATTCTTGCCCGCTTCCAGACGCAGTTCCAATCGGCCATCCTTGGCTGCACTTAGCTGCGCTTCACTGATCTCCTGGGTAGTCCCCGGAACTGTCACTGCACTTGGCGCAGGCTTCACAGAGGGAGCCCCCCCGGATTCTGCTGCTGCCGTCGGTGAAGGTGCCAGTGTCGCTGTTGGCGTCGGTGTTGGAGTTGGCGACGGCACCACCACCTCGGATTTCGCAGACAGAATGACGGTACCGCCAGCGTCTCTGCCCGGCAGATCAATAACAACCTTCCCGGCAGCCGATACCGTATACCGTGTACCGCTATATTCATCCTTCACGGCAGACAGAGGGGCATACGGAACGGGAATCTCCACGGATTGCCCTTCCGCCTTAGTGTTGATAGCCGTCACAATATCCGTCTTGCCATATTGCTTGCCAAAAGCCAGATACCCGGACTCATCGGAGCCGGCAAGCTTGCTGTAGGTTCCTCTGGCATACACCTCGGAATAGTCCGCCCGGATCTTCAGCAGCTTCTGGTAGTGATCATGTAGATCCTGCTCGGCAGCAAGCTGGTCCCACGGCATATCCCCGCGGTTCCCGCTGAACTCGCCTTCAGCCATATTGCCCGCATTCTTGCCGGAGCGGCCCAGCTCTTCCCCGTAATAGATGACAGGCTGGCCCTTGGCGGTAATCTGCAAGGCAGCTGCAATCTTGAGCTTGCCTTTGTCCCCGTCCAGATATTCGGACAGGAAGCCGTCCTCATCGTGGCTGCTCAGGAACTGCGCCATCATTCGCGTATTGCTGATTTTCGCTTCGCGCTCCTGCAGGTAAGCATCAACAGCGTTAACGGCTCCGCCGGTGAACCGCTTCGCCTGCTCCTTGAAGCCGAAATCCAGCAAGCCGTCCATCTGGCCGCTCTGGAGGGTTCCGCCGTCATTGTCTGCGGTTCCGCCGAAGTATTCGCCCACCAGCTTGAAGCCTGGATCGATCGCGGTCAACGCGTTCTTGAATGCTTTCCAGGTGGTATCCTCCACATGCTTCACCGTATCCACCCGAAAATAGTCAATCGTATCGCCGCGCGCTGTACGTGCATTATTCAGCCAGCCGGTCTGCCAGGCGATCAGCTTGGCTCGTACAACAGGATCTTCGGTGCGGAAGTCCGGGAGCCCGCTAAGCTCGCCTTTGATCACATCCTTGTCCGCCTGCACTCCGTCTGTGCGCAGCATACCTGCGAACCGCGCCTTATCCTCTGCCGCTACTCCAGGCTGTTCGTCACTCTCCTTCAGCCCGTAGCCGGTATGATTCAGCACGACATCGACCATGATTTTGATCCCCCGGTCATGTGCCTTGTCAATCAGCTCCTTGAAGGTGTCCATGTCGCCCAAATGCTCGTCAAGCTTGGTGAAATCCTGGGCCCAATACCCGTGGTAGGCATACTGCTTGCCGCCGAAGCTGGTCCCCTGGTTGAAATCGATGTTGTCGACAACCGGCGTAATCCAGAGTGTGTTGATGCCCAGCTCCTCCAGGTAATCGAGCTTGCTGATCATCCCTTTGAAATCGCCGCCATGATACGCTTCGGGATGGGTTTTGTCCACTTGCTCATTGTTGGAGGGGTCGCCATCCTTGAAGCGGTCGGTCAGCGCGAAGTAGATCCGCGTCTCGTCCCAGTCGAAATCGGCCTTGGCGCCGCTGTAGGTTCTGGCCTTGACTTCAAGCTCAGCCGTCTGTCTGTGCGCATTGCCATACTGGTCCACCAGGACAACCGGAATGTCCTTAAGCCCGGCAGTCACATCCGCCTTCACCGATACGGTCTGCTGCATCAGCTCTGTGTCGAGCTTGACCTTGGATGGTCCGCCCAGTTCAGTAAGATCCAGATAAGCGTCCGTGTAGGACACCTCCTCCGTGGAAGCCGCCTTGACCGTAACCACAGCATTCTCATTGAAGCTGACCGCGCGCGGACTGGCCTCTGCCGTAATCTGCACCTCCGGCTTGTGGTAGCGGATCACGGATTCGCCGTTCACCGTATTATGCGGGTCCGTCAGCTCACGGGTAACACCGTTCTTGCTGACAACGAAGCTATACTTATAAGTGCCTTCTTGCAAACCTTCCAGCCGGTAGCTGAACCACTCCTTGGCCGGGTCATACGTCATCGGATACTCGGTTCCATTCACCTTCACCTTCATCTCTGTGATTGCGGACATGTCCCAGCTGCGGAACAGCTCATCATCCCGGTAGAGGAACGTAACCGCTTCTCCCTGCAGGAGCGGACCGCCTATGCTTGGTACCACCGCAAGCTCCTGGACCATGCTGGTCACATAGACTTTGCTGAAAAGCTCGCCCGGCGTCAGCTCGATATAGCGGTCCTCTGCAATATCCTGTTTATTGTCCGCCCAGTCGAGGCCTTTGATCAGCACGAAGCCTACGCGGGTGGCCTCCTTGCCCACTTCGATCAATACGCTTGAGCTTGCGGAATCACCTTCAGGCTCGGGAAGCTTCACCTCGCCATCGGTGGCCCCGGTGTACCAGAGCCACACACTCCAGCCCTTATACTCCTTGTCAGGACGGGTGTATGTGAACTGCACATACCGTTTGCTGTCCACCGGCGGAGCCGTTACCTCAACAGTCACCTGGACAGACAATCCGCCATACGTAATCGTAACGTTGGCCGTCCCCGCCTTCAGCCCTTTGATCAGCCCTTTGCCGGTAACCGTGGCTATGTCCGGCTTATCCGATACATACTGTGCCTTGGCGGTCACTGTACTGGCAGCCCCGTCATCGTACGTGGCGGTAACTGACGCCTGATGTGTGCTGCCCGCCTTCAGTGTATAGGCAGACTTGTCGGCGGCAAGCTTGGTTAACACTGCTGCCGGCGCGTCCTTGCGCAGGATCACCGAGGTAAGCGGATCGATGGTAATCGCTTCCGCGTTCAGGCGGAAGCCGCTCTGATCAGCTGCCGCAATTGCCGCTGTACCGGCCTGGTCACTGTCGGCTACGACCTCAGCCCCGGATAGATCCTCCGGTAAGGTCAGGGTTCTTGCCTTACTGTCGCCGTTCATGAAGACATAATAGATGCCGGTTCCGTCTGTGGCCTTGCTCGTATAGCCAATCACCAGATCCTGCGGCTGCATCTCGGGAGCCTGGATCAGCTTGACATTGGCATTCACCAGCCCTGTATCGCCCAGCCGGAAGGCGTTAGTCGATTTCCTGAGCTGGATCAGCCCCGCTGTATAAGCTCTGGTCTCATTCTGCACCGGATACTTCACTGCATCCGTTGCTTGCGCCCAGTCGAACTTGTTGACCGCGTCAGAGGAATCATAGGAATCGTGGATGAAATAACTGACCGACTGATCACTGTCATCCCGGACCTCGGTATATTTCTGCTGGGGAACGCCTGCCGCCATCCACTGCTTCGTACGCCCGTACTCCTGCCCTGCGTGCAGGAATGCCGTACCCTGCGAGGTCAGCAGCAGCAGATTGCCGAGCCTGATCCGCTTCTGGATCTCCAGCTCATTCTCCGCAAGCTGCGGATTCTTGCGCAGCGTTAAGGCAATGACATCGTGCAGTGTCAGATTGTCATGTGCCTCGATATAAGGCACCATATCGCCCGGATCATCCGCCGGAACATTGGATGGCTGGGCCTTGATATTCTTCAGGATCGTGTTCAGATCGCGCGCGCCGCCGGTAATGAAGCGCGGCTCTCCTTCCGAGCCGAAGCCGGACTTCAGCTCATTGCGGAATTCATCGGAGAATACGCCGACGCTATCCGTTTTGTCCATCCATTTCTGGTCGGCACCTTGTCCCTTGAGATTAGGCTCGGAGGCATCGCCTCCGAAGGTCACCCAGCCTTCGCCGATGAACAGCGCCTTAGGATTGATGGCCGCCGCAGCGTCATAAGCCGCCTGAACCGAGCCCGCGGTCGCATCGCCCATCATGTCCCAGCGCATGCCGTCGATTTTATACTCCTGGAACCAGTATTTCACGGAATCTACCATCAGCTTCTCGGCCATCTTGTGGCTGGTCGCCAGATTGTTGCCGAAGCCGCCGATGAAGTTACCGTGCGCGTCCTGGAAGGCATAATAGCCCGGCACGATATCGTTCAGCAATTCCTTCTTGGCCATATGAGTGTATACAACATCAAGAATGACGCCCATTCCGGCCTCATGCACCGCATCAATCAGGCCCTTCAGCTCTCTGATCCGCGCTTCCGGGTCAGCCGGACGCTGTGAATAAGCGCCATCGGGAGAGAAATAGCTGTGCGGATCATACCCCCAGTTGTATTCATTGCCCTGGGCCGAGTAATCCAGCTCCCGCGCGTCCATCCGGGTCTCGTCCCCGTAATACCAGGCCATGACCGGCAGCAGCTGAATATGAGTCACCCCAAGGGACTTGATGTAATCCAGCTTTTTGGCAAAAGCGGCATAAGACCCCCAACGCTCCCCGTCCAGGCTGGACTGAATCGCAGGGTCAGAGGTGAAGTCCCGGATATGGGCCTCATAGATGACCGCATCCTCGCGCTCCTCGTAACCGGCAATAGCTGCCGCCTTGAAGTCCGGCGGATTCGTTGTGCTGAGATCGACAATCGCAGCCTTGCCGACCGTATCACCGCCTGCACCTGCTTCCCCCGCCGTATTCACAGTGAACACCGCCATCGACTTGGCATAAGGATCAAGCACCTGCCGGGTTACTGCATTATTCGTCACCTCATACTGGTAGTAGAAGCCCTTAACGTCATCTACGCCGGGTGCGCCTTCCAGATCACCAGCCGTCAGCCGGGCCGACCAGACGCCTTTCTCACCAGGGGTCAGCTCCACGTGTCCGACCGTGAGGTCAGCGTCGGCAGCATCGTAGACCACAGCGGTTACCGAGCTGGCCTTCGGCGCCCACAGCTTCAGCGTTGCCGAATGATCGTCTTGATGGTACGTGGCTCCCAGATCATCTCCGGTATAATTGTACATCTCGTCGATCATTCTCCAGCCGGTGGAAGCGGATACCGTTGTGCCGGCGTAAGTTACACTGAGCGGAAGCTTGCCCAGGTCAAAAGCATCGGTAGCCACCTCCAGCGTGCCTCCGCCCGTAATCGTCACCGCCGTGACCGGAATGGCTGTCCCTTCCGCATCCTTCACGGTAATAGCGGTCTTCAGCGCAGCAGGGTCCAGCCCGTCCGTCAAGGTGAAGCCGAGCATTAGCTTGCTGGCAGACAATATCTCAGCCGACAACAGACTGACCGGCGTCTCGCCGAAGGGGGAAGTATAGACATTCGGGTCATTCTCCTTCACCCATAGCTGATTGTAGCGGTCCAGCAGAGCAAAGCTCTTGTTCTCATTGCCTGGGGGTCCGTCCTTGTCACCGCTGGCAGGCTTCATGACGATGAAGCTGATCGTCTTCGCGTTCTCCTTGAGCGGAATGTCGACGTAAGCTCCATAGGCATCCCGGTGCTCCGGCGTGAACGGAGTTGCGCCCTTGGGCCAGCCGTCGGACGGCGCTGCCACATCATCCCACAGCCACAGGCCGTACTGGCTCTGATTGTTATCGGCCCGCGAATAATGAATCCGCACTGTGTTCTCCGGGAGAGACACAGGCTCGTAAGGCGTGGCCAGATTAGATCCTTCCTTGATCCAGACCTCATTGGTCTCTGGAGTGCCGATCAGGAATGTCTTGTCCCCGTTCTCCATCTCCTTCACGCCGCTTACTCGGTTCACCACGAGGAAGGAGACCGATTTCGCCCCCTCCTTGACAGGCAGGTCGACATAAGCGCCATAGGCATCTGTCTGTCCTTCAGGGAAGGGAACCGCATCCTTCGGCCAGTTCGCGGACGGGGAAGCCACCTCTCCCCAGGTCCATAGACCCTGATTGGCATAATCACCGTCAGCACGGTGGTAATGAACTCTCAGATGCCCTGCCGGAACAGGCATTACCGTCCCCGGATCAGCAGGGGCCGTATAGCGGGCAGAGACGCTATGGTTGTCTGCATGATATTGGAACGTTACCGGGAGCTTCGCAGGCAGCTTAAGCTCCTGTGCTGGTTCCGGGTAGGCTGTACCCTCTGCGGACTCAGCACCCGGAATATAAATCTGGTAGGTGTACTCACCCGCCGGCAGCAGCGCGGTCTGCTCATACACTCCGTCCAGATCGGGATCGCTAAGCAGCGTCCCCGCCTCTGCCGGGGAGTGATTATCCGCATCGCCGAGCATAGTCTGAAGACTGCCGGTCACTCTTGGCAGACGATCCTCGGCAAGCGGAGAATAATACGTAGAATCCGCTATAGCCTTGGTCAGGTCATTATAATAAAAAGTCACACGGGTCTCTTCGGTCAACGAAATCCGGATATTGCCCCCGGCATCCACGCCATTCGGATCGGTATAGCTGCCAGAGCCATAGTTCTCTGACCAGCCATGGTTGAGGGCTATTTTATACTCATAAGTCCCTTTGGGCAGGGTGCCGGTGAATGTGTACAAGCCCTCTCCCTTGTAGGTCATCTCCGTTACCGTCGAGGTCTCATTCCAGTCCTTCGTCTCCGCCGGGGCCAGCCCGGTGAACTTCGTCTGCAGATCGCCAACCAGGACCGCTTTAACCTCCGCGGCGCTGACTCTGGCCGGACCGATGCCAAGACCCGAGCAGATCAGAGCGAGAATCATCAGGATCATACCGGTCTTTCTTGCCTGTACAGCTAATCTCATGTACGTTAATCCCCCCATTAATGTGATGTTGAAAAACAATTGAATCAGAACAATCTTGCGCAAACGTTTGCAAAATAAAGCGGAGTTACTTAATGCTGGATAGCATAGGATCAAACCAGGCTTGAACCTCATGATTTTTGCTGAATCCTGCATAAAATAAGCTTTTGTAAACGCTTGCTGCAATTTGTTAACATACTAATCTCCCGGCAAAGTAATTGTCAACCACTAATTTTTTAATGATTAAGGAGCGGTATCCGATGTTTTTTGCACATTAATTGCACAAATAACTCCCACATATTGCACAGTTTTGCGCATTTTCTTATGCCCTCTTCAGATTAACATTGTCCCATGCAGCAGTGCTGATCGGCTCCAAGAGCCTATATAGTGCGGGATTACGTCCCATGCGTGGTTTCTCTATTTACAATCAACCCCACTTCGATTAATATTACTGTGTAAAGCAAACGGTTCCATTAGGAGGTTTCTATGACAGTTACCATTAAGGACGTAGCCAAGAAAGCGGGAGTCTCTCCCTCCACGGTGTCCCGGGTGTTGTCAGGCCATCCCAGAATCAGCTTAGAAACTTCCCGTAAGGTCAAAGTGATTATGGAAGAAATGGGCTACACCCCGAATATGATGGCCAAAAGTCTGGTATCCAAGACCACTAACAGTATCTGTATCATTCTTCCGAAACCGGCCGAAGAGCTGTTCTCCAATTTGTTTTTTATGGAATTAATCCGCGGGATCGTCACGCAGTCCAGCCGTTCCGGCTATGATGTGCTGATTAGCTCGGGGGCGAACGAGAAGGAGGAGCTTGAAGCTGTCTCCCGTCTGCTCAAGGGACGCCGCGTGGACGGCGTTATTCTGCTTTATTCCCGTAAAGACGATACGGTGATCGATTTCTTGCAGTCAGGCGGTTATCCCTTTGTCCTGGTAGGACGGAGCGACCGCTACGAGGATATTCTGTCAGTGGACAATGATAATATCATGGCCGCCTATGATGCGACGAATCACCTCATCTCCATGGGGCATGAACGCATTGGCTTCGTCAGCGGCCCGCCGAACCTTATCGTATCGCGCGACCGGCTGGAGGGTTACCGTAAGGCCATGCAGGGCAAGGGCCTTGAGATGAAGGACGAATGGATCGTCGAAGGTGAATTCCTGCAGGACAGCGGCTATAGGGCGATGTCCTTCTTCATGAATCTTCCGAACCGCCCGACAGCACTTGTCGCGGTGGATGATATGGTCTCCTTCGGCGTACTCCGCGGATTGAACGAGCTGAAGTATAAGGTCCCCGAGGATCTGGCAATTGTCAGCTTCAACAACATCCCGCTGTCCGAGCTGTCCAGTCCTCCGATCAGCAGTATTGATATCGGAATCTATCATCTAGGCTATACGGCCTCACAGGTGCTGATCCAGAACATCCAGAAGCCGGATAATCAGGACGGATATACGAACCGTTTTGTGATTCCCCACCGTCTAATCGTACGGGAGTCCTCTATGCATACTCCGGGAAATCAAGGAATTTAGAAGGAATTGGTAAGTCATGTAGAAGAAATGCAAGGCATGTACAAGAAAATGAATGAAGCAGACGTTCGCTTCATTTATTTTTTGAAGCTTTGTTCAAACGTTTGCGCTAATGTATTAGAATGTTGCTGGCGGCGGAGTTCCCCTGTGCTAATGTGGCGCTGGGACTGAGGGCGGCGCCATACCGAAGCTGGTGATAGAGCTGGGCTGACGTTAGCGCTGGTACAAGTGCTGGCGGCGGGACTGATACGGATACTGGGGCTGGGGCTGGTGATAGAGCTGGGCTGACGTTAGCGCTGGTACTAGCGCTGGCGCCGGGACTGATACGGAGGCTGGAGCTCCGGGACTGATACACACTTTGGGATGTTCGATGCTACTCTTAAGCCTGCCCTCCTGTGCAGAGAAATGTTGCACCTTTTGCAGGATTTCCGCCACCAGGGCACGATTCTCAGACAAATGTTGCATGTTTTGCAGGATTCTCGCCCATTTGGCGCGCAACTCTCACCGATTATTGTACTTTGTGCAGGATTTCCGCGAGCGCGGATCTAATTCGCACAGGAATGTTGCACCTTTTGCAGGATTCTCGCCCATTTGGCGGGTTGCCCATATCTATTTATTCACTAATCATTTTAGGAGGTTCAAAACATGTCAGAAATCAAAGCCTGCCTGTTCGATCTGGACGGCGTTCTTGTGGACACTGCCCGGTACCACTATATTGCTTGGAGGGAGCTGGCCGAAGAGCTTGGATTTGTCTTCACCGAGCAGGATAACGAGCGGCTCAAGGGGGTCAGCCGCGCCGCCTCGCTGAATATCCTGCTGGAGATTGGCGGCATCACGCTTGGCGAAGACGACAAAGCCAGACTGGCAGAGCAGAAGAATAACCGCTATGTCGAGTATATCGCCAAGATGGACAGCTCGGAGATTCTGCCCGGCGCCCTGGACTTCCTGAAGGAATGCCGGACAACCGGCATCAAGGTCGCCCTCGGCTCAGCCAGCAAGAACGCGATGACCATCCTGAACAATACCGGGCTGACCCCGTACTTCGATGCCATCATCGACGGCACGCATACCAGCGCGGCCAAGCCTGATCCCGAGGTCTTCCTGCTGGGTGCGAAGGCTCTGAACACCGCTCCCGCACACTGCGTCGTCTTCGAAGATGCCGCAGCCGGTATCCTGGCCGCTTCCCGCGCCGGTATGCGCAGCGTAGGCATCGGCTCACCCGAGACGCTAGGCGGAGCAACGATCGTTGTCCCTTCCCTGCAGCAGCTCACAGTTGCTACGCTGAAGGAATCTTTTGCCACTGTGTGACAAATAGTAACAGAGGCTGAGCCTAATCGTGAGCCCTTCCGCTCACGCGGCAGTTAGCCCGCCGGACAGCCTAACTGCACTTTATACAACTATTTAGCCAATGTAGCCTCTGATTATCAACTTAGTTGTACTTTGTACACTTATGTTATTACTTTTAAGCTGATATGACCTTTTAGGGCAAATTTAGTTGTACAGACTACAGTTATACGACCTCACTCCCTCTAATTGCACCTTTTAAATGCACAGAATACAACTAACTCTAAGTCTATGCCTCTGAGCTTCGCTCCGGGTGCGGAAAGCGGAGTGAACGTTTGGAGCTGTAGGAGCGTTAGCGACCGCCTTTATAATCAGATCTCATCCGCTGAGAACCACTTCAATAAAGAAATCTGATTATAACAGCGGCCGGAAGACCAAACCTTTCGCGCAGCGGCGGCGTAGTCCCAATAATTTTATTACGAGGTTCAATTCATTTCACATCCCCCTTAAAGGAGCCAAACAAACCCATGAAACAATACTTAAAAATCGACGAATGGTCCATTATTGAAGAGTCCTTTGATCCGCAGACCCAGGAAATTTCCGAAAGCGTATTTAGTATCGGGAACGGATACATGGGCGGCAGAGCCAACTTCGAGGAGCAGTATAGCGGACACAGCCTGCAAGGCAGCTATATGGCCGGTGTCTATTACCCTGACAAGACACGGGTCGGCTGGTGGAAGAACGGGTACCCGGAGTATTTTGCCAAAGTGCTGAACAGCACCAACTGGATCGGCATTAACATTGAACTGGACGGAACCCCGCTCGATCTGGCCACCTCTACAGTCACCGAGTTCCGCCGGGTGCTTAATATGAAGGAAGGCACACTCTCCCGCAGCTTCACCGCAACCACCCAGGACGGCAAAATCGTTAAGGTCGAGAGCATCCGCATCGTCAGCATGGTCCGTCATGAGATCGGGGCGATCCGCTATTGCGTCACTCCGCTCAATTTCACAGGGAATATTACTGTAACCCCCTACCTGGACGGCGATATCAAGAACAAGGACTCCAACTATGACGAGAAGTTCTGGAACGAGGTGGAGAAGAAGGCCGGACCGGCGGGCGGGCATCTGACGCTGAAGACCAAGAAGCTCGATTTCCATGTCACCTCCGCCTTCGTCTTCGACATTCTGCTGAATGGTGAGCCGGTTACCGCTGAAGCCGAAGTGCTGGAGCAGGAGAAATATGTGGGCAGTACAGTGAGCGTTCCGGTACAACCCGGCGACCAGCTGGTTATTTATAAGTATGCCGCCAATGTCACCTCCCGCAATTACGGGCTGGGCCAGCTGGTGGATGCCGCCGGGACGGCACTGCAAAGTGCGCAGGAAGCCGGATTCGTGGCGCTACTCACGGAGCAGGCAGCGGCTTGGGGCGACAAGTGGAAGGAAAGCGACATTATTATTGAGGGCGATGTGTCGGCGCAGCAGGCGATCCGGTTCAATATTTTCCAGCTGAATCAGACGTATACGGGCGAGGATGACCGGCTCAACATCGGACCGAAGGGCTTCACGGGGGAAAAATACGGCGGCAGCACCTACTGGGATACGGAAGCTTATTGTGTGCCGTTCTACCTCAGTACCGCCGACTCCGCGATTGCCCGCAATCTGCTGATCTACCGCTACAAGCACCTGGAGAAGGCCAAGGAGAACGCCCGCAAGCTCGGTTACCGCAAAGGCGCGCTCTACCCGATGGTGACCATGAACGGTGAGGAATGCCACAACGAGTGGGAGATTACGTTCGAGGAGATTCACCGTAACGGCGCGATTGCCTATGCCATTTATAACTATGTGAATTATACCGGCGACAAGGCTTATCTGGGCCAATACGGCCTGGAGGTGCTGGTGGAGATTGCCCGCTTCTGGGAGGAACGCGTGAACTATGTGGCTCATAAGGACAAATATGTGATGCTGGGCGTCACCGGTCCGAATGAATACGAGAATAACGTCAATAACAACTGGTATACGAACCGGATTGCCGCGTGGACCATGGAATACACACTTGAGGCGCTGGCCTATCTGCAGGAGAATGAGGGTACGCGTTACGCCGAGCTGGCCGACAAGCTGGAGCTGCTGGAGAGCGAAACGGCGCAGTGGGCGGAGATTATCGCCAAAATGTACTATCCGGCAGACGAGGAACGCGGCATCTTCCTCCAGCAGGACGGCTTCCTCGACAAGGAGATCATTCAGGTCAAGGATGTCCTGCCGGAGCATCTGCCGCTGAACCAGAAATGGTCGTGGGACCGGATTCTGCGCTCCTGCTTCATCAAGCAGGCGGATGTGCTTCAGGGACTCTATTTCCTCGGGGACCGCTACGATCTGGAGACCAAAAAGCGCAACTTCGACTTCTACGAGCCGATTACCGTGCATGAGTCCTCCCTCTCCCCTTGCATCCATGCGATTCTCGCCTGTGAGCTGGGCTATAAAGAGAAGGCGTATGAAATGTACCTGCGGACCTCGCGCCTGGATCTCGACAATTACAATAACGATACGGAGGACGGCTGCCATACGACCAGCATGGCGGGTACGTGGATGTCGGTCGTACACGGCTTCGGCGGACTTCGCGTGCTGAATGACCGGCTCGTTCTGAACCCGTCCAACCCGGGACACTGGACCTCTTATTCGTTCAAAATCATGTTCCGCGGCTCCCGGCTGAAAGTGACCGTGACCGATGCACAGATTACCGTCAGCAACGAAACCGAGGTTCCGGCCTCCCTCACCATTCACGGCAATGAATATACGGTGAACGGACTGGGTACTGTCAGCGCCGAGGGCGTTTCTGTTACGGCGTAATTTTATCAGCCCCGAAGATATCCGGCTTCTTCGGGGCTTTTCCCAATAAGAGCTCCACTAATTCTTCCAAATCATCAATGACAGCATCAGCTTCGGCCACCGTAATATACTGCTGATTCCGTTTCCAGACAGCCTTCATACCCGCTTCACGGCTCGCACGAATATCGTTATCCGGATGATCTCCAACAAACAGGGCATTCTCTGCGGCTACACCCAACCTTGTCAATGCGCGATGGAAGATGGCCGGATCTGGTTTGCGGAGTCCTTCCCATTCGGAGATTAATACCACATCAAATAAATGCCCGATGTTCAGCGCCTTGAAATTATCGTACTGAAATTGGCCGTAACCGTTTGAGATCAATGCAATTTTTAGCCCATTGTTCTTAAGCTCAGTAAGCATAGTTAACAAGTTCGGAAAACCTGTACAATGTTGCTGGAAAGTATGGATGTAATCATCCAGTAGCAAACTCCAGTCCAGCTTCGGAATCGAGAACTCTTGGATAATCTGTTGATACACCTTGTCCTTCCACAAGTAACCGTTATTATCAAGCTCGATAAAGCGCTGAACAAACAGATCACGATCAACAATCTGAAGCTCCGGGTAACGCTGATATTGATCTTGTACAAACTTCAGCAGAGAAGTATCCCGGTCCAGCAATGTTCCATCCAAATCAAAAAGAACCGCTTGGATTGTCAATCCAACCCCTCCATTCTCCTGTAACCTATAAACCTAATATACCATGATAAAGGAGCTACATTTATGAACAGAGCCTTTTGGAAAGAAGCCGTAGTCTACCAGATCTACCCGAGAAGCTTCCAGGACAGCAACGGAGACGGCATCGGTGACCTGCAGGGCATTATCTCCCGGCTGGATTATCTGCAGAAGCTGGGCGTTACAGTCGTCTGGCTATCGCCGGTCTACAAATCGCCGAACGATGACAACGGTTATGATATTAGCGATTACGAGGATATTATGGATGAGTTCGGCACGCTGAAGGAATGGGAGGAGCTGCTGGACGGGCTGCACTCGCGCGGCATCAAGCTGATGATGGACCTTGT
Organism: Paenibacillus sp. FSL K6-1217; assembly: GCF_045040735.1. Taxonomy (NCBI): domain Bacteria; kingdom Bacillati; phylum Bacillota; class Bacilli; order Caryophanales; family Paenibacillaceae; genus Paenibacillus; species Paenibacillus sp. FSL K6-1217. The sequence goes on along the minus strand of NZ_CP150271.1, from coordinate 7,277,432 downwards.
CATCAATCATTCCTCGGACGAGCATGCCTGGTTCGCGGAATCCCGCTCCTCCAAGGATAATCCTTACCGCGATTATTACATCTGGCGTCCTTGCGGACCGGATGGCCATCTGCCGAATAACTGGAGCTCCATCTTCAGCGGCCCGGCCTGGGAGCTGGATGAAGTGACTGGGGAATACTATCTCCACCTGTTCTCGCGCAAGCAGCCGGACCTGAACTGGGAGAATCCCAAGCTGCGTGAAGCCCTCTACCAGATGATGGCCTTCTGGCTGGATAAAGGCGTGGACGGACTGCGGATGGATGTCATCAACCTGATCTCCAAGGTGGAAGGCCTGCCTTCGGTCCAGCATGAGGATCTGGCTCCGGGAGAACTGGCGGGCGGCGGCGAATATTACATGAATGGCCCCCGGGTCCATGAATATTTGCAGGAGATGAACCGTGAGGTCCTCTCCAAATATGAGGTAATGACCGTTGGCGAGACCCCGGGAGCCACTGTCGAGGACGCCATTCTCTACACGGACGAGGAGCGGCATGAGCTGCAAATGGTGTTCCAGTTCGAGCATATGGACGTGGACTCCGGCCCGGGCGGGAAGTGGAATGTCGTGCCGTGGACGCTGAAGGGTCTGCGCGATATTTTGCATAAATGGCAGGTAGGGCTTGCAGACAAGGGCTGGAACAGCCTCTATCTTAATAATCATGATCAGCCGCGGATGGTCTCCCGGTTCGGAGATGACGGCAAATACCGCGTGCAGTCGGCCAAAATGCTGGCTACCCTGCTGCACACGCTCAAAGGCACGCCCTACATCTATCAGGGTGAGGAAATCGGTATGACCAATGTGAAATTCCCCGGGCTTGAAGACTATAGGGATATCGAGATTCTCAATATGTACCGGGAAAAGGTGACTGAAGGCGGCGCTGACCACGATACCATTCTTCAGGCCATTCATGCCAAAGGACGCGATAATGCCCGCACCCCGATGCAGTGGGACGCCTCAACTCATGCCGGCTTCACCGCCGGAACCCCTTGGCTAAAGCTCAATCCGCGGTATACGGAGATCAATGTAGAGCAGGCGCTGGCTGAGCCGGACTCGGTATTTTACTATTATCAGCAGTTGATTAAGCTGCGCAAGCAGCATCTGATTATGGTCTATGGCGATTATGAGCTGCTGCTGCCGGAGCATGAATATGTCTATGCATACACCCGTTCCTTGGATGGTGAGAAGTGGCTGGTCCTGCTTAACTTCTCTGATTCTCCCCAGACCGTTGATCTGCCGGACGAACTGAATGCCGTCACCGGAACGATCATCGGCAATTATCCGGAGGAGCAGGCGGCCATAGACCGCAGCACCCTCCGCCCTTACGAGGCCCGGGTCTGCCGGATCGGGTAGCGTAACGAAGGCTGACAACCCCCTTCAAATGTGACATCATAGGTATATAGGACGCAGGCTGAACCTGTCATTAATGAGCAGAGAATAACAGGAACATCTGTGCGGTGGTATGATAGGATGATTTCAGAAGGAGATGGGGAGCTTGGAATGGCTGATCCGAATGAAGAATGCACTGGACTATATGGAGCTGAAAATGACTGAAACGCTGCGCATCGAGGAAGTGGCCGAGGTGGCCTTTGTCTCACCGTTCCATTTCCAGCGCATGTTCAGCATGCTGACCGGCTTCACCGTGGCCGACTATATCCGCAAACGCAGATTGACGCTGGCCGCCCAGGAGCTGGCCGTGTCCAAGGTCCGTGTGCTGGATGTGGCGCTGAAATACGGATACGACTCGCCGGAGTCCTTCGCCAAGGCGTTCCGTAAGGCCCATGGGATAACCCCTTCGGCAGCGCGTAAGCCCGGCGTCCAGCTCAAAGCCTTCCCCCGCATCTCGTTCCATCTATCATTGAAGGGAGATCAGGATATGGATTACAAAATCGTGGACAAAGCAGCTTTTACTCTCATCGGCAAATCAATAGAGGTATCTACCAAAGACGGGGAGAATTTCCGCAGAATCCCGCAGTTCTGGGATGAATGCAATGCGGACGGCACTTCCGATAAACTGATTGAGCTTGCGTATACCCGCGAATGGCTGGGCATCTGTGCAGATATGGATATGAATAAGGAGCAGCTTACCTACTGGATCGGGGTGGAAGGGACGCCGCAGACAGATGCACAGGGGTATGAGACCACTGTCATTCCGGCTGCCAGCTGGGCCGTCTTCCGGTCAGAGGGTGCTTTGCCGCATGCGATTCAAGGGGTGTGGCAGCGCATATTCCAGGAATGGTTCCCGGGAACCGGCTACGAGCATACCGGCGGAGCCGAGATTGAGCTATACCCGCCCGGCGATACGACAGCGGAGGATTATGTCTGTGAAGTATGGATTCCGGTGATGAAGAAATAAGCGAGGACTGCTATAGGGGAACGGCTTCACCGTCTGCATGGATGGTGGAGCTGTTTTTTTGTTTTGAGATTCCACTCAAGCTTGGTATAATAAACAGATTATAGGTTCTTTTTAATCTAGTGTAATCTCATCCGAGAACGGTGAAGGAGATATTCATGTCTATCGTAAAAATCTTTTCAGACAGCACTTCCGATTTGCCGCAAGGCTGGAAGGACACATATGATATCGGTATTGTTCCGTTATATGTTGTTTTTGAAGACGGCACATTCAAGGACGGGGTCGAAATCACCCCTGAGGAAGTATACCGCCGGGTTGCTGCGGGCGGTGCTCTGCCTAAGACGGCTGCGCCTTCCCCTGCTGATTTCATCGCCGCTTTCCAGCCGGTCATCAGCAGCGGCCATGATATTGTCTATATCAGTCTGTCCTCTGCGTTATCCTCTACATATCAGAATGTATTACTGGCAGCGGGTGAATTCCCTGAAGGCCGGGTGCATGTCGTAGATTCTGAGACTTTATGCGGCGGAATCGCCCTGCTGGTCATGAAGGCGGCCCGTGCCGCCGCCAAAGGCGAGAGCGCTGCCAATATCGCAGCGATGGTCACCGAAGCCCGCAGCCGGGTAGAATCGGAATTCGTGGTCGATACGCTGGACTACTTATATATGGGCGGCCGCTGCTCGGGCATGCAGAACTTTATCGGCAGCCTGCTGAAGATCCGTCCGGTTCTCCGGCTGGTGGACGGAGCCATTGTCCCTGTCGCCCGCGTCCGCGGCAAGAAGGAGAAGGCAGTGGAGCAGATGCTCCAGCATGCGCTCGTGAATGCCGCCGATATGGACAAGGAGCTGCTCATCATAGCCCATACGCTGGCCGAAGAGGATGCCCAATATCTGGAGACCGCGCTGCGCGCGCAGACCGGTGTTAAGGAAATCGCCGTCATTCATGCCGGCTGTGTCATCGGGAGTCACTGCGGCCCTGCAACGGTGGGTCTGATGTATATGCGCTAGAGCGTGTGAGCCCCGCAGCAGGCATGAAGTCCGGCAGTGGCCCCAATTGTGTTCGGTTTTTCGCACACATTCTATGCAACAAGAAACAGCAAGTCTCCTGTACGGGGAGCTGCTGTTTTTCTTTTAAATGGGATCGAATTAAGGTGTCGTACCGGGATATAGCGGTCTAAGCGGCACCTCAGTGGCATCGGCAACCAGCGTGTAGAATTCGGGGAATCCCGGGTCCTCGGCACTCTTGATTTCTTCAAAGGCGCGGATAGTTAATCCTTCCGAAGCGACAGAGGTCAGGATATCCCCCAGTGTCCAGCTCCGCACCACCACATGTCCTAGGCCGGAGCGCTCCTCTTCAGGAAGCAGCTTGGCGAATGCAACTTCACCTTCTCTAAGCGCATCGTCAAAATAATTGCCGGTGGGATGCTGAAGCGTCTTCGTGGTCAGCCATGCCCTGGCGAACGGGTGGAAGTCGGTCAGCAGGAGTCGTCCATTTGTCTTCAGCCGTCTGCGCACCAAGGCAAACACCGCATTCAAATCTGTGAAATAATGCAATATCCCAAACTCCATCAGCACCACATCGAATGTGCCCAAGGCTTCTTCTTCGGGGATATTCATGACGTCTGCACAGAGGTAATCCAGCTTCACCCCCGCTGCTTCCGCAACCTCACAGGCATATAAGCGGTTCTCTTCAGAAATATCCACGACGGTGACATCCGCCCCCATCAAAGCGAAGCAAATGGCCTTCCTGCCGTGAGAGCCGAGCAGATTCAGCACCTTCAAGCCTGACGGATCGCCTGTGTACTTGAGCCAATACCGCAGCGTATGTGCGGGGTCCTGCTGCAATTGCACTGCAAGCTCCTCAGGTGAACCATGGTATTGTGTCCAGGCCTGATAGGCTTTGGTCTCCCAAGCTGTCTTATTCGCACTCGACATCTGCTCCTGCATATAACTCCCCCTAGAAGAGATTTGGAAATACCCTTGCTGATTCTACTATAATCCGCTTCCAGAGCGCAACCTGCTACGTATTCCCCACGCACACAAACAGCCCGTTCCCCACTCTATCCGGGAACGGGCTGTTAAGCCCGAAATATAAGAATACTATGCAACTATGCCCTGACACTCGTTAGCCATCAATAGCGTACGCTGCCTCCAGCTCTTCCTTCACAAAAGGCAGCATGAACCGGAAGATTGACCCCCGGCCCTCCTCGCTCTCCACGAAGATCGTTCCGCCCATCAGCTCCACCAGCTGCTTGCAGATGGCAAGGCCAAGTCCAGTCCCGCCGTATTTGCGGTTAATGGATGGATGCAGCTGGGAGAAGGACTGGAAGAGCAGATTCAGCTTGCTGTCGGCAATGCCTACTCCGGTATCACGGACCGAGAACTCCAGCAGATATTCCGGTGAGGCGGGCAGCAGAATATTCTTGACGGACAAGGTCACGCTGCCCTGATCGGTGAATTTCAGCGCATTGCCGACCAGATTGACGATAATCTGGCGCAGCCGGCTTGGATCGGTGGTAACGATGTCCGGCACACTGGTATCTGCCCACCAGCGCAGGGAGAGCTTCTTCTCCTCCGCCTTCGGAGTGAACAGATCAATGACGCCCTCCAGCATCTCCCGCAGATCGAAGCGTTCGGATTGAAGCGGCATTTTGCCGGCTTCCATCTTGCTGAAATCGAGGATGTCATTAAGAATCTGCAGCAGGCTGTAGCTGCTGCTGCGCAGAATCTCGGCATAACTGCGTTGTTCCTCTGCAAGCTCCGTCTCCAACAGCAGGTCAGCCATGCCGATCATTCCGTTCATGGGCGTGCGGATCTCATGGCTCATCATCGCCAGGAAATCCGACTTGGCCTGTGCGGCCCGTTCTGCCGATTCCTTGGCGCGGAGGATCTCCCGCTCGTTCGTAATATCGCTGAAGGAAATAACCACACCACAGATCAGGCCTTTGTCCAGCAGCGGAGCGATCCGGTAATTCACGAAGAAGCTGGTTCCATCCTTGCGCCAGAAGACTTCATCCGCCTTGCTGCGGGTTACCCCGTCTTGCAGGGTAAGCACAATGGGACATTCCAGCGGGGAATGGCGGGTCGCCCCTCCATGCATGTAATGGATCATCTCCATCATCGGCAGCCCGGTCAGCTCTGACGGCTCGTATCCCAGCATCTCTGCCCCTTCACGGTTAATGAAGATGGTCCGGCCCAGCGTATCCAGGCCGAAGATTCCGGCGGAGACCGAGTTGAGAATCAGACTAAGCCGTTTGTCCTCGGCCATCTCGAACACGAATTCGGCCTGCGGCAGCTCTCTCTCATCCTGGGCGGCTGCCGCTTCATCCGCAGGCGCAGAATGCCCGCCTCCTGTCTGCATATTCCGCTCAGCGCCTGCCTCATGCCTGCTGCTTATGCTTACCCAGCTATGCAGCAGGCTGGAAAGCGGCCGGTTCCCGGGATCATGGAGGATAGCGAACACACCGGCAATGCCTTCATCGGTATGAAGCGGTACATAGCGTACAGTAATACCTGCACTTACCGCATTTTCAACCGTAACAGCACTTCCCGTACCTCCGTCACTCTCACCCTCCACCGCACCGCTGGTACCTCCGCCCATCTCTTCGTATTCTTCCGCTTGCAGCTCGAAGCTCGAAGTAATTCCGGCCAGGGCAGATGCGAAATGAGCCTCTCCGGGAAGTTGCATCCGGCCTTCGTTCAGTCTGCCTACATCCCCGGCACTTACAATCCGGTTACTGTCCACGTACCTTCCCTGCCTGTCCAGCACGATAATGAAATCCGGGTGATGATTAAACAATGCTCTATAAGCACTTTCTCCCGATAGCGCGCCTTCCAGAATAGAAGCCCAATCTTTAAGCATAGCCCACCTCCTCCGCTGCTTCAATCCTGCTATAGTTAACGTCCGAAGACTGCAGAAACGCTCTGAATATGTACAACTCTCTGAATTAGTTACTATTATAGCAAAAAAAACGCTGTTGGTCGCCAGAAAACACAGCAAGAAAAGCGGCTGAACCGCAAAGAAACAGTGCAAGCCCTGCAGGAGGACCGCACTGTTTACTGCAATTCTAAGCGTCAACGGGCCTCGTTCCCGCCAGCTTCAGCTTACATCCTGATGCTCAATATTGCGGATCGAGAGGTAAGCGATAACCGCTCCAGCCAGAGCGAGCGTAATCGAGATGCCGAGCAGGTCACCCATACGGAAGCTCCCGTTCCCGAAGCCTGAGGAGATCAGCATGACAATCAGCACGGCCGAGACAATCGTGGTCGTGACGGATTTGCGGCGCATCCCGAAGTATAACGGAATCAGTGCGATCCCGGATGCGTAGAGCGCATCCATACCGGCTGTCATAGAGTGGGTTAGAACCAGATCCATCGTCAGCGTTCCCTGAATGAGGTCAGGCAGGAAATAACCAACACCTGCAAGAATACCGCTGATCACTATAGTGGACAGCCAAATGCTGAGGAAGGTGAACAGAAAGACAATGATCAGCTTGGCCGCCATGAGCATTTTGCGCGGTACCGGGTACATGAACAGCACGGTGATCGTATTATTCTTATACTCTTCGATGACCAGCTTGCTGATCAGGACGGAGGCGAAGATGATATAGGTCGCTTTTACAAAAACAGACACTCCTTGAAACAAATCGCTATACGTTGCGAAATCCCCTTCATTTAAGCCCGTAAACGAGATTAGAAACATTAAGACCAGAATGGCCAAATTTGCAATCAGCACACCCTTGAGAAAAGTGAATTTACTCTTGCGCAGCTCCAGCCGGATTAACTTAAGCATGCTTGACGCCCCCCATCAGTTCCATGAAATGATCCTCCAGCGAATGATGCTTCTTGCTCATACTCTCCAGTTCCACCTCTGCTGCAGACAGGGCCCGGCTCAGCTCAAGCTGCGAGATGTCTTCATAGACACGAATGGTCCGCGGGTCAAGCACCTTGTAATTGCGGAGGCCCAGCTTCCCCTCCAGGATGAAGACGGCCTTCGTGCATTCACTAGTCACCAGTTCGATATACTGGGTGTGCTGACTCCGGATCGTATCCATTGCTACCTGCTCCACCAGCACCCCTTCACGGATTACGCCGATCGTGTCGGCAATCTGCTCGATTTCGCCCAGAATGTGGCTGGAGATCAGTAGTGTCATGCCATAATCACGGCTCAGCATACGGAACACCTCGCGCAGCTCCTTGATTCCAAGCGGATCCAGTCCGTTAATCGGTTCATCGAGAATCAGCAGCTCCGGCTTAGTCATAACCGCTCTGGCAATACCCAGTCGCTGCTTCATCCCCAGGGAGAAATTCTTCACCGGTTTGCTGTCCACCCCTCTCAGCTTCACCAGTTCAAGTGCTTCCTCTATTGCATTGGTATCATAAAAGCCCATGTACTCTCCATGCAGCGCCAGATTCTCGCGGGCACTCAGCTTATCGTAGAACACCGGATATTCAATGATGCTGCCCATGCGCTTCAGCATTTCGTAAGAGCGGTGGGTCATCTTCTCCCCGGCAAATTCAATCTCGCCCGCCGTCGGCTTCACCAGATTCGTGATCATTTTCATCACCGTCGTTTTGCCGGCCCCGTTCGGTCCCAGGAATCCGTAAATTTCACCCTGCTTAATCTCCATATTCACACTGCGCACAATTTCCTTATCCTCATAGATCTTGGTCAGTTCCCATGTCCGGAGTATCGTTGTCATTTCCGTTATCCCCTTTAGCGTTTCTTTGTCTTCCTGGTATTTATTCTACAGGGCGGAATTTGCTTTTTTCTTACTGAATTCTTACTTAATTCTTAAGCAGCTTCAGAAGGATTGTCTCGGAAAAGAGAGCGTAAACGCCGTACGCACGAACGGCTGGCTGCTCAGGGAAATGGTGCCGTTCATCTGCTCGGTCAGCCGCTTCGTAATCGTCAGCCCCAGGCCGCTGCCCTGATAGTCGCGGTTGCGCGAATCCTCCAGCGTGTACAGCCGCTCGAACACCATGTCCTCGTGGCCTTCGGCAATGCCTTTGCCCCGGTCCCACACTTCTATGCAGACCCGTCCGGCGTCCGGGTACAGCTTCAGCCCCAGCACTCCCCCTGCATTACCGTAGGTAATCGCGTTAGAGAGCAGGTTCGTCAGAATCCGGTCCAGCGCATCATCGTTGCCCATCATATGAAGCGGCTCCTCCGGAAGCTCGATCTGCACATCCGTGCCGCTCTCACTAAGCAGATCATAGAAGGCAAGTATATTCCGGCGGCAGACCTCGCCCAGTTCCACCCGCGAGAGCGGGATATCCCGGTCGCCCGACTCCAGCTTCGCCAGATCAAAGAACCGGTTCATCAGCGCAATGACCTCGCCCGCCTTGGTATGAATCGTCCGCAGAATACGTTCCTGCTCTTCCTTGGAGATCGCCTCATCATGCAGCAGCGTCTCAATATAGCCCAGCACCACCGTCAACGGCGTCTTCAGATCATGCGACACATTCGCCAGCATCCCGCGCATGGATTGCTCAAGCTTGCTCCGCCGGGCCGCCCCCTGATGATTGACATCGAGCAGCCGGTTCAGATCGGTCAGCAGCTGCTTCACCTGCGGACTGCTGCTCATCAGCAGCAGCCGCTCATGCGATCCGCCTTCTACGATGCTCTCCAGCTTATGGTGGATATAGTCCAATTGGCGGGCCTGCTGCCGTGAATTCAGGAACTGCAGCACAGTAATCACCAGCAGCAGCGCAAGCAGAACCAGCAACAGGATGATCATGGCAGCATATCCCCCAGCTTATAGCCGATCCCCCACAGCGTCTTGATATATTCCGGGCGGGAGGGGTCGTCCTCGATTTTCTCGCGCAACCTGCGCATATGTACATTAATTACGTTCTCATCGCCATAATAATCGTCTTCCCAGACCAGGCTGTAGATCTGCGCTTTAGTGAATACCCGGCCAGGACTGCTCACGAACAGCTTCAAGATGTGGAACTCCTTGGCGGTCAGCTTCACCTCTTGCCCGTTCTTCCGCACCGAGAAATTATCCAGGTCCACGCTCAGTCCGCGCAGCTCGATCCCTTTCGGCTTCTCCGGCTGCGTCTCTCCGCCACTCTGCGCTCCGCTTCCGGCTGCGGCCCCGCTTCCCGCCGCAGCATACCCGGCCCGGCGGATCGCCGCCTTCACCCGGGCCGCCAGCTCAATCATCGAGAACGGCTTGGTAATATAATCATCCGCGCCGAAGCCCAGCCCCAGCGCCTTGTCCACATCGCTGTCCTTCGCCGACATAATCAGCACCGGCACAAGGCTGCCGCCGCGGATAATCTGCAGCACATCCGTACCGCTGCGCTTCGGCAGCATCAGATCCAGCAGCACCAGATCGTAAGGAAGGCCGCCAAGGAACTTCCCCACCGCCGCTTCTCCGTCGTATGCGGTCTCCACCTCGTAGCCCTCTTTGGTCAGATAAGAATGGACCATTTCACTGATCGCTTCATCATCCTCTATCAGCAGCACCCTCTGTTGCATAATGAACCTCCTGTTCAAGTCTCTGTTTACCTTCCATCTTGAAATTATACCCTCTGTCCGTGCGGGGTTCTAGTAATATCACCGAGTCTATGAATTCTATGTAACCTGACAGGCTGTGGTCAAGCTCTTCATATTATAATGAATAATGTAATCTCTTATTCAATCTGACAGAAAAGGCGGTATGATCATGGCAGCCAAATCCAACAAGCAGCAGATCGAAAAGTATGCTGCATCGGTTGCAGCCACTAAATCATAAAGCTGCGGCCCCATCTGTCCCCTGAACCTGGATAGATGGAGCCGCAGCTTTTATCATTCTATTGCCTTTACTGTTACATTCAGGAGCCGCACATCGCCTTCAGCTATGCCTTCTCCCAGCAGCAGATCTCCAGTGATATTCATATTACGGAGTGTGATACCTGGCACGCTGACCACTACATCACTGTCTACTTCCGACATTCCTGACAACGGACCATATATGCCTGGTGTTTCATAGATGATTACATATTCATCGGAATCTGCATTTAGCATGGATAGAGCCCTATCCAAAATGACTACTGTCTCTGCCCGGGTTGCATAAGCGAGGGGCCGAAAGTTCCCATCGCCGGAACCCTTCATGATACCTTCTTCGCTGACTGCCCCGATAGCACCTTTGCTCCAAGCTGCACTCTTAGTAATATCCCTGAACTCAGGAGCCGCAGCCGATGCTGTCAGCTTGAGCAGCTTGCTGATGATCACAGCCAGCTCTTGACGATTGATCTTCTGATCAGGCTTAAAGGTCCCATCCTCGTAGCCCTGAACATAGCCCGCAGCATTAGCCTGCAAAATACTTGAATAATACCATTTACTGCTGGTGATATCGCTAAAATCAGCTTTTTTCGTTTCGGTGAATCCAAAAGCCCTATTAATCAGAACCGTTAATTCCGCCCGGGTGACCGGATTATCCGGCTTAAATTCCCCATCCGGGTAGCCGGAGATCAGACCTTGGTCCATCCATCTGCTGATTTGATCCTTGGCCCAGTTTCCTGCCAGATCCGGCGCATGACCCGCAAAGACTGCACCTGCCGGCAATATCGCAAGACATATGGCGAGTGCTCCTGCGATTACTTTTTTTCTTATACTTTTTTTGATAACCAAGCTGATTCCCCCGACTCTGTGGTTATAAAAGCATATAAATTATAAATTTCCTTGCTCTATCTAATCCTTAAGCCCTATTAATCCGTAAAGATTATAGCATGATTCCGGTGAAAGATTGGTATATTTTCGGATTTTATTTATCCGATATCCTCAAGCAATTCCTTTGAGTTATTCCGTACATTACCAACAGCCGAAGGGACTTTATAAGCCCGCATTTTTGATGCATCATATGGCTTCAGCAGTTTTAACAGGGATTCGGCATCTTCATTGTCTCTCCCCAGCCAATCGGCCTCATCCTCCGGCCGCAGGATCACCGGCATACGGTCATGTATATCTTCCATTAAACTGTTTGGGGAGGTGGTGATAATCGTGCAGGTACTTAGTTTCTTACCCTCCGGATCTTCCCAGGTGTCATATAATCCGGCAAAGGAGAAGAGGCTGCCATCACTAATAAGGATTCGATATGGCTGTTTGCTGGAGCCATCCCTTTTCCATTCATAGAACCCGTCTGCTGGTATAATGCAACGTTTGGTTGTAAGCAGCCGTTTAAAGGCGGGCTTCTCAGCCACAGTCTCCGCGCGGGCATTAATCATCTTACTGCCGATCTTATCGTCTTTGGCCCAGAATGGTACCAGCCCCCAACGCAGTTCCCCCAGACGATTACCTTGGTCACCGCCGATTACAGCAGGGACATTATGCATAGGTGCCACATTATAGTTTGGTTTCAAAACGGCAATTTTGCTGTCATCTATTAAATAATGTGAAATCAATTCTTCAAGTGTGACTGTGATCGTAAAGCGTCCGCACATATAATCAACCTCCCTATAAGGATGTCTTTTAATCTATTAAAAATTTATATAACTCTTCAAATGTCTCCTTAGGAGCCTCTTCTGCTAAATAATGTCCGCAATTTATTCCCCGGCCCTCTACTTTTTCAGCCCGATCTCGCCAAATCGACAATACATCATACCACTTTGGGAGTTCGCCCTGATCACTCCACAAAACTAGAACGGGACATCTAATTTTATTGATTCCACGATCTGCCTCGTCTAATTGAAAGTCAATAGAAGCACCGGCCCGATAGTCCTCACACATGGCATGAATCGTTCCTGGCTGGTGAATACAACGTATATAATCTTCTAAGGCTTCGGGGTGAAAAATACTCCGGTCTCCCTGGAAATAAAAATGTTCCGGATTTAGACCAATCAATTTTTCAGGAAGATCGAAAGGTTGTGCCAGAAAGAACCAGTGCCAGAACCCGAGGGCAAATTCTTTATCTGTTCGTCTAAGCGCTTCTCCGGTTGGAATAATATCAAGAACAGCCAGCTTGGTGACGACTTCAGGATGATCGAGAGCTAGACGATAGGCGCATCTTCCTCCTCTGTCATGACCTGCAACTGAAAATTGTTTAAATCCCAACTCTTGCATCATTTCAATTTGATCTCTGGCCATAGCTCGTTTGGAATAAGGGAAATGATCACTTGTGGTTGGAGGCTTGGAACTATCACCATATCCTCTTAAATCGGGCAATACTACCGTAAAATTTTTTTGCCAGAAGCGGGGCGATACGATGCCACATCATATGCGTTTGAGGATGACCATGCAAAAGAAGTAGCGGAGGTCCTTCTCCGCCTTGCCGTAAGCGAATCTTCACATCACCAGTATCCACTGTTTTTAGTTGAAAATTTTCGAATAGCATCTGCTTCCCTCCTTATTGGATAGCCTTATCCCAAAGTTACCCATAGAATTGTTCTTCAATCTTCCAATAAGAGGATTTAGATAGGGAAAAAACATAAAAAAACCTCCCCATCCGATTATAGCGCTTGGCTACTCAGGATAGAGGAGGTAAGTGATGGGATTGTCTTATTCCGCCATCTGTCTATTGCCCGGCAACGTACCTCTCCACCTCAAGGGAAGCCAGCAGCAGAGGCGCGACGCCCATCGGTACATCTGATACAACCGCTTCGGAAATGTAGTAATCGTAAGAGCCGTTGCGGTCCTTGCTGAGCCCGGCCCCGTGGCAGATCTGGTGCAGATGGACGCCTTGTTCATCTTCGGTGACCAGATGCTTCAGAATTCCTTCATAGCCCTTCAGCATGGCCGCCTTGAAGGAAGGCTCCAGATACCGCAGCCGCAGAGCCTTGGCCATCGCATAGACGAACATGCAGGAGCCGGTAGCTTCGAGGTAATTGCCCTTGCGTCCTGCCTGATCCAGCACCTGATACCACAGGCCGCTCTCCTGGTCCTGCACCTCAAGCAGCGCGCCGCACATCCGCTGGAAAATCCCCATCACCGTTCCCCGCTGCGGATGGGTCAGCGGGAAATGCTCCAGGCAGTCCACGGCGGCCATCGCGTACCAGCCCATCGCCCGGCTCCAGAAATGGGCCGACAATCCGGTGGAGGAATCCGCCCACTCCTGCTCCCGGGATTCATCCCAGCCGTGATAGAACAGGCCGGTACGGGGATCACGGGTTCTGCGCTCAATCAGCAGCAGCTGACGGGCGGCTTCATCGATCAGCTCCGGGCGGCCGAAGACCGCCCCGTATTCGGCCAGGAACGGCGACGCCATGTATAATCCGTCCAGCCACATCTGGAAGGGATATATTTTCTTATGCCAGAAGCCGCCTTCGGAGGTCCGGGGCTGCCCGATGAGCTGCGCTGCCAGCAGATGGGCGGCTTCGGCGTAGCGCTCTTCACCAGTCTGACGGTACAGCCAGAACAGATTCTTGCCCTGGTTGATCTGGTCCAGATTATATTCCTCCAGCGAATAGGAGCGGATGCTTCCGTCCTCCCCGATGAAGCTGTCCATATGCCGCTGCATGAAGGCGAGGTATTCAGGCTCCCCATGCTGCACACCGGCCCGGGCCACTGACATCAGCAGCATACCGGGCACATATGCCCAGCGCTCCATTACATATTCGTGCTCCCCTTGTTCATTGCATTGACCGATGAATGTATCCGCGATTCTGCGGGATAAGCCTGTGCTTGCTGCTTCTGATATAGACATCTCTATTCCTCCTGTCATTTGCGTAGCATGCTGCCCTAATCCTGCTTACCGGCAAGCTGCTGAAGCAGCCAGGCATACGCCGGTTCCCCATGAATCTCATGACCCCCTGTGAAAAAATCCGCCCCAAGCTGCCCGCCATGGCCCGCTGCCGTATAGATCTGCTCCAGCCGCTCCAACGCTTGCCTCGCTCCGGCCGGACCAAACAGATGGTCCGTGTCCCCTGCCTCCAGGAACAGACCCCGCGGGGCAATCAGGCCCAGAAGGTCCGGCATTTCCGCTTCCAGCAGAACACCAGGAATATAATTGTCCAGACAATGATGCCGGGTGAGAATGCTGGCTTCGAACGTATTGGCGTAGCCGCTGACCACCGCACTGCTGATCCGCTCATCCAGTGCAGCCGTGAAGCCCGCCACCAGCCCGCCGCCGGAGATGCCCATAATGCCGATCCGTTCACTGTCAACCTCATCCCGCAGCTGGAGATAATCCAGCGCCCGCATCGTCTCATAGATGCGATAGCCCGCCATTGTCTGTCCGGTCATCAGCAGTGCCGAGGACAGGCGGAAACAGGAATTGCGCCCGGGCTCGCCGCTCTCCAGATCCTCGGCCAGACGCCTGTCACCGAATCCGAGAACCTCGGGCGCTGCGACCACGAAGCCCTGCTTCACCAGTGAGACGGCAAAATCCTTATGCAGGCCAGGGTCCCCCGTACGCTCCAACCCGTCCGGGTTCAAGCCGGTGATCTCCCGGCTGCCGTAGCCATGTCCATGAATAGCTAGCACAGCCGGGCAGGGTGAGCTTACCGGCAGCTCCGGGATCAGTAGATACAAGGCCATTCTAAGCCCTTCATAGGTGGTGATCTCTATACGCTCGCGTATATATCCGCCACAGGCTACCCGCTCAAGCAGCACAGGTGCAAGCGCCGCCCGTTCCTCCGGAAATCCGCCAAGCCGCCCGGTAAAACCTGCGGTTAGCTTAGCCCGCCACTCCCCGTAAGGGATATCCTCACAGAAAGCAGCGCTCTGCGCTGCGGAAGCCGTCAATTGCTTCATATATTGCTCCAATGATTCCATAGGGGGTTCCTCCTGGTTCTTAATAGCCTTCAGGATGCCAGCCGTCCAGCACAGACAGAATACGGTACTGCGCGGCCTCCTCCGCCGTTAACTGGCGGGACCACGCCACCCGGCCCTCCGGGCAAGCGCCGGGTCCGCTGCTGTCATACTCTTCATAACGGCTGGTCTGCTCGCTATCCGGCTGCCCCCAATTATGCCAGCCCTCGCCGGTCACCGAACCGTCCATAACCGTGCGGATGAAGGCGACGTGCGCGTAAGGACGCCAAGGGCGTCCGAGATATACGTCACTTACCCCTTCACCGCCGGTAATCCGGCAATTCAGGAACACATATCCGAAGGCGGCTCCCTCCGGCGTCGAAGCGGCCGTGATATACCCTCTGGAGCGCTTCGTGTGCAGATGGCAGCCGTCAAACAATGCGGTAGCGGGACCAAAGATATAATCTACATCCCCTTCAATGTAGCAATCATCATAATATTGCCGGCCCGGTCCGGTATACAGAGTATCCTGGTCGCCTAACAGACGCACCCGCCGGAACACGGCCTGTCCGGCATCGACGAACGCCGCAACCGCCTGTCCGGTTCCCGGGCCGGAAGTGTTGCGGATGGTCAGATTCTCCGCAGTGAAGCCTTCCGCGAACACATTCAGCGTCCCGGTGCGGAAGGTACGCAGCGGCTCACCGTCCGCGCCCAGCGTATGGGCATTATCATTCCACGAGAGGACAGTGGAATGCTGATCCTCCCCCAGCAGCAGGATGGGCGGGGCTTCGCGGGCGACTGTAATCTTTTCCTCATAGATACCGGGCTTGATCCGTATGGTTACGGCCTGCTGCTCCCCCGGCGGAATGGAATCCAGCGCCTCCTGCAGACTGCTGAATCCTTCCCCAGCCTTCTTCGAGACTATCATTAACATGGACGGCTCCTTTCACAGCAACCTGAATGTATTCTATAATAACTGTAACAGCTTCCAGGAGAAGAGGAGATGTATGAACAGCATATCCGGCCCTAATCCCAAATATTATATTGAAGACGGGCGCTTGAGCATCCAGCATATGAAGCGCAAAGGCATCACTGCGATGCCGCGCCCCCACAGCCATGAATGGACTGAGCTGTATTACCTGACGGACGGGGAGCGTGTATATTTTGTGGACGACCGGGTGGTTACGGTGCATAAAGGTGAGCTGATTCTGATTCCCGGCCGGGAGCTGCATGCCACGGCCAGCTCCGAGAAGGCTGAGTTCGAGCGGATTCTGATCAACTATGACCCGCTGCTGCTGCCCCCGGTGCTGAGAGACGAACAGCAGTGGTTCCAGAACCACCGCTACCGCCTGTTCCGGCTGACCCTGCGCGAGCAGAATGAAGCAGAGTCCCTGCTGAACCGCATGCTGGAGGAAGCCCGTATCCGGCGGCCTTTGTACGAAACCTCTGTCACCGCGCTATTCACCGAGCTGATGATTCTGCTTCAGCGTTCGGAGAGTACGTCTCAGGCCGGGGGGACGAAGCACCCGCTGCACCATCTGGTAACCGATGTCGCCACCTATATCCGTGCTCATTACCGGGAAGCGCTTACGCTGGAAGAGACCGCCAAGGACTATTTCATCAGCCCCTCTTATCTGAGCCGGGTATTTCATCGCTTGACCGGCTTTCATTTCCGGGAGTATATCGTCCATATCAGAGTCCGCGAGGCCCAGCGCCTGCTGGCCGGAACCCCCGCCAGAATCCAGGAGATCGCAGGAGCAGTCGGCTTCGAGCATCTGTCCCATTTCAATAAGACCTTCAAGAAATCAACCGGCCTGACCCCGCTTCAATACCGCAAGCAAGCGGCGTTGCAGCCTGCGCCGGAGTCCAAAGGGTAATTCTGTCCGTCCGGCATCTCTGCCTAACTTAATGCTCTGTAATGGCAAGCTCTCCTGAACGGACAAGCTCAACATCACTGCACTTATACAGCTGTACCTGCGGTTCCTCCTGCGTCTGCAGCCTGATCCGGTCCAGCTTCAGCCCTGCTGCATGCCGCAGGATGATCCCCCGCCCGCTTACGGCGCTGAAGTTCTCTACCGTAAGCGCAGCAAGCGGCATCTCCGGCAAGCCGTTCACCAGCAGCGCGGTTGCCGCCCCGTGGCAGGCAATATTGCGCAGCGTGATGTTACGGAACTGCGGAGTCTCCTCCGTAACCGGAACCTCCTGCTCGTCATAGCCTTCAGACCCCTCAACCCCGGCATAGAACAGATGGAAGGATACCGCTTCATGGACGATGCCTGACATCTGTATATTCTCTATGCGGATATCCTCCACTACCCCGCCTCTTCCCCGGGTACTCTTGAAGCGCAGCCCGATGTCCGTACCCATGAACACGCAGTCGTTCACCCGCACCGCATGCACACCGCCCGACATTTCACTGCCGATCACTACCCCGCCATGTCCATGATAGACCGTACAATGGCGGATCGTAATGTACCGGCAAGCTCTTCCTGCCCGGCGGCCTTCCTCATCCTTGCCCGATTTCAGGCAGATGGCATCGTCGCCTACATCGAACCTGCAATGCTCCACCAGCGCATGTGTACATGACTCCAGATCCAGGCCGTCCCCGTTCTGGGAGAACCACGGATTACGGACCTGAATATGTCTGATCGTCACCTGCTCACAGCCCATGGGATGCAGACACCAGGCAGGAGAATTCTGGAAGGTCGGCCCCTCCAGCAACACTCTCCGGCAATTGCGCAGGCTCAGCAGTGCAGGACGCAGATACGCCCGGGCAGGGAGGTAAGCTTCCCTTGCTGTCTCCCCATTTTGCTTCAGCGTAAGGTAATAGGCTTCTCCCGCAAGCGCTTCCCTGGAAGGCCACCATATCTCCCCCTGTTCATCCACTGCCCCTCCAGAGGCAAGCAGGTTATGCCACTCCTGTACAGTCCTCTTGAAGCGCTTCACCGGACGCCAGGCCTCGCCGCTGCCATCGAAGATGCCTTCGCCGGTAATGGCTACATCGCTCAGATCTTCCCCGTCCAGCGGGGCCTGGCAGCGCCAGCCGGCAGTTCCTTCGTAATGGGAGAACAGCAGCGGATACCGTGTATATTCAGGTTCAAAGCACACCAGTGCCCCACGCTCGGCACACAGATTAATCCGGCTGTGCAGCGTCAGCGGCCCGGTACGCCAGATTCCCGGCGGGATAACTACCGTACCTCCTCCTTCGGCAGCGCAGGCATCCAGAGTATCTTGTATAGCAGCCGTACACAGCAGCCCTTCAGCTTCTGCCCCATAGTCCGTGATACGGAAGGTCCGCTGCGGTATCTGCGGCAGCTCCGGGAGCGGATAAGCCTCGGCATCTTGTATGGAATTCATCGTATTCCTCCTTCTCTGTCTATTCAAGCTCTTCGTAGCTGAACCAGCCGAAATCCGCAGCATTGCTGCTCTGCGCCCCACCGGCACTGGCGTACATCCCCAGATAAGCCCCGGTGAAGCCCCCGGCCCAATCCGTGCTCAGCACCCGGCCGTCTGCCCGTTCATGCAGTGCAGTCCAGGTGTCAGACAAGGCGGCTCTATAAAAAAAGCTGTAATCCTGCCCCCGGGCTTCTACCTTAAGCTGTACCTTATCCAGCGGATACGGCGCAGAGGCCAGCAATTGTTCAGCTCCTCTGCTGCGGACGGTCAGCTTCAGTACCTGCCTGCCATCTTCCAGCGCCCGTTCGTAGCGGAAGTGGTTGTCCGCATTCTGGATCAGGGCCAGTCCGGCGCTTTCGCCTGCGGCCTCCGGCTGGAAGCGCATCTCCGCTGCCGCTCTGAAGCTTAAGTGCTGCTGGCGTCTTCCGATGAAAGACGGATTGCCGGTCTCCGTCAGCACCTCCGGCTTCAGCCGCAGCCGCAGATGTCCCGGATGCTCGCTGAGACTCCAGAATTCACCGCGCGGTGTGCGCAGGAAGTTCCAGACGGGACTAAGCTTCCCGGCAGCAAAATCATCACACACCGGGAGCGGAGGCCACTGCGTCACCGGCAAATCCGGCGCTGGCTCCTCCAGCTCAATTACACCCTTGCCGGGATTCACTACCGGCCATCCGTCCTCCCACTTGACCGGAGTCAGGAAGGTCTCCCGGCCCAGGTTGCGGTAATATCCCCCGCAGGTCCGGGAGGCCAGGCAGAGCATCCACCAGTCCCCGTGCTGCGTCTCCACAAGCTCCCCATGGCCGGTGTTCACGATGGGATAATCCCTGCCGAGATGGCGGTGGGTCAGGATCGGATTGGCCCGGTGTCCCTCATAAGGGCCCGTCACATTCCGGCTTCTGGCAACCGTTACCGCATGGGTGTGGCCCGTGCCGCCCTCGGCGATCAGCAGATAATACCATCCCCCGGCATGATAGATATGCGGCCCTTCCTGGGCGTGTGCGGTCTTCAGGGCCCCTTGCCAGAGGCTATGCTTCGGTCCGGTAAGTCTGCCCTGCACCAGATCGATCTCCTGCAGCCAGATATCCATATGCTTCGGATAATCCTGGCCTTCGGGAGGAACCCGGTTACCGGTGTAATAGACCTTCCCGTCATCATCGAAGAACAAGGAAGGATCAATGCCGGGCGCATCCTCCAGCCAGACAGGATCGGACCAGTCTCCCGCCGGATCAGCGGAGGTTACATAGAAATTATGCAGCTGCTTGTCATTATCAACAAACGTCGTGATCATATAAAAGAGACCTTGATGGTACCGGAGGGTCGGCGCCCAAATCCCCCTTGACGGAAGAATTCCATCCAGATTAAGCTGGGACGGCCGGTCGAGCACATGGCCCAGCTGGCGCCAGTGGACAAGATCCCTGCTGTGAAAGACCGGAACCCCGGGGTAGAATTCAAAGCTTGAAGTGACCAGATAATAGTCCTCACCTACACGGATGGCCGAAGGATCAGGGTAGAAGCCCGGCAGCACCGGATTACGGAATGTTCTCAAATTCGCAAGTCCTCCTTCACACGGTCAATATGTACGAATACTCAATCAACGATAGGTAAGCATAACCCATTATAGTTCGTATAAGTTTAATTTTCTTGCGCTTTATATGTTCTTTTTCTTGTTTTTTATACTTTCTTGTCCTGAAAATAGAAACAGCGACAGCAGAGGACGGAT
The DNA here is from genome assembly GCF_045040735.1 of Paenibacillus sp. FSL K6-1217. Lineage (NCBI taxonomy): Bacteria > Bacillati > Bacillota > Bacilli > Caryophanales > Paenibacillaceae > Paenibacillus > Paenibacillus sp. FSL K6-1217. Next base: position 7,257,260 of record NZ_CP150271.1, on the reverse strand, counting down.
AACGTCTCTGACTGTCGCTGCATGAAGATACTACCACAACCGTTTAGCCTTACTTCCTCACATAGAGCGAATAGGTCTCCGGAGCGGCAAAATTTAATTTCTCCGCCAATCGGATGGAGGCCGTATTGTGAGAGTCACAGTCCCATCTTGGCGTGATCTGACGTTCTAAGCACTCCAGGATAAAAGCTTCGGCAACACATTGAGCAAGTCCCCTTCCCCTGAACAAAGGATTCGTCACAATATCAATTTCCGCATACTGATCAGACGAGAAGATGGAGACACATTCGCCTGCAAATACATCGTGTTCCGAAACATAGAAGCCGATGCCTTTTTCCAGAAAACGTTCTACCGATCCCCAGTATTTCCGGATGTACGCTGCATCGAATTCTCTATGACCCTCAAGCGATTCCTCATTTGTCCTGTGCAGCCGGAAGCCAGCGGGTATACCTGCTCTGCTGTCTTGTAGAAACCGGTGCTCATTGAATGTAAAAGAATACCGCTGCATTTGCTGTAGCTGCGCCCCAAACAGCTCATTGATTCTGCGGTCCCATCGTTCAGATGATGAAAATAACGTAAATCTCTGGTTAAGCCTCTCTCTGCGCTTGAATTCGTGCAGCAGCCTGGAGGCAAAGTCATCATTTGTTTCATCCCCCACCACTGTATATATGCCTGAAGAAGTACCGATCAGCGCCGAAGACTTATCGATGATGATGTCCCCGGCAATATAACGGTCGAATACCGAATACGAAAATGTGGGATAACTCTTACCTTGGTTAGCATCCATAATATTTCTTGCGGCGGTGACAGAAGCATCTATTATCATTACAATCCAATCCTTTCTACAGCGAAAATTAATTTAATACATATCAAATTAGATAAATAACTAATTATATAATAATGTAATATGCTGAATTATACAAATGTTATTATACGCGGTGCAGCTTACGGTACCGGGAGGGCGTTAATCCCAATTTCGCTGAGAACACCCGGCTCAGATAGAAGCCGTTCTCGTAGCCGCACTGCTGGGCGATCAGCTCAATGGGTAGCCTGGAATCCTCCAAGAGCTGGCAGGCCCGGCTAAGCCGGAGTCCGGTCACGAAGTCCGAAGGGGCCGTCCCATAGGCTGCACGGAAACGCCGCGTTAATTGAACCGGTGTAATATCAAGGGTAGCTGCCAGCTCCTGCAGGGTCATAGGTGTACAAGCGTGCTCCAGCAGCCATTGTTTAGCCTGCTGCATAAGCGGGCCCGGGCTTGTCTCACCAGAGGGTAACTCCCCGGATGCACTGCTGCGCTCGATTTCAAGCAGCCTCCAGAGATCCTCCAGCATATGCTTCATCCGGCTGTAGCCCGGCTCCGCCTGAATTCCTCTTCCAATATTCCGCATATAACGGTAGGTAGACCTCAGGCGCTCCGCATCCCTGACAGTCCATCTGCCGCCAAGCGCTGCATCGTCTTCCGGCCCCCCCTCCTCCTCCCATTCGAATTGGATGAAATGAAAGGTCAACGGACTAAACGTTCTCCGGTAAAAGGCCGTACCGGGCGGACATACTACAAGGTCCCCGAAGCCTCCTTCCCCTTCGTGGTCTCCGAAGCGGTAAGCGAATTGCCCCTGCTCAACCGCAAACAGGGTCCATACGGGATAAGTGTCATGCTCCAGCAGGAACTGTTTCTTCTGCTCCCAATAGAGATAGGCTGCCGGACGAACCGACCATTTCGTGCGCATGTCTGACTCTCCTTATGTTGAATTTTCAATGAAATAAAGTATATGGATCAAGAAATAATCTGCATGTCATTTGGTTATCCATTATCTTATCATGAAACTACGGATATATTAACATACACCAAAGGAGAGGTTCAACAATGCGTAGTGAAACGGTCCATACAGATGTCACAGTGGTGGGCGGCGGACTGGCAGGCGTATGCGCGGCGGTTGCAGCAGCCCGTCTGGGCCAGCGCGTAGCGCTGATTAATAACCGGCCGGTGCTGGGCGGTAACTCCAGCAGCGAGGTGCGGGTATGGGTATGCGGCGCTACCTCGCACGGCATTCACCGGTATGCCCGTGAGACGGGGATTATGGGCGAGCTGTTTGTGGAGAACCAATACCGCAACAAAGACGGCAATCCGTATCTCTGGGATATGGTTGTGCTTGAAGCGGTGAAGGCCGAGCCGAACATTCAGCTGTTCCTGAACACGGATGTCCATGAGGTCGATGCTTACGAGGATGGCAGCGGCCAGCGGAGTATCCGTTCTGTGACCGGGTGGATGATGGGCTCGGAGCGGAGAATTACTTTTGAAAGCGCGGTCTTTCTGGACTGTACAGGGGATGGTCTCGTAGGCTTCCTGGCAGGTGCAGAGTACCGGCTGGGCCGTGAAGCACGCGGGGAATATAATGAAGAATGGGCCCCGCTGGTCGCAGACGATATCACGCTCGGCAGCACTCTGCTCTTCTATACCAAGGATGCAGGTCATCCGGTCAAATATATTGCTCCGGCTATGGCCATAGATGTTACACAAACTTCGATTACCGAGCGCCGAATTATCCGCAGCGGCGACAATGGTTGCGCCTACTGGTGGATCGAATTCGGCGGAGAGCAGGACACCGTTCATGACAATGAGGCCATCCGCGATGAGCTGTGGTCAGTCATCTACGGAATCTGGGATTATATTAAGAACTCCGGCAAATTCGATGCTGACAATATGACGCTGGAATGGGTCGGTTCGACTCCGGGCAAGCGGGAGTACCGCCGGTTCGTGGGCGATTATGTCCTGAACCAGAACGATATCCTGGCCCAGCGTGAATTCCCGGACCGCGTAGCGTTCGGCGGCTGGTCCATTGACCTGCATCCGCCGCAGGGAGTGTACGCTACAGAGTCAGGCTCGAAGCATATGTATTCGGACGGCAGCTATCACATCCCGTTCCGTTCGCTGTATTCGGTGAACGTCAGCAATCTGCTGATGGCCGGGCGCGACATCAGCGCTTCACATGTAGCGTTCGGCACGACCCGCGTCATGGCCACCTGCGCGGTCATAGGCGAAGCGGCTGGTACCGGCGCGGCACTCTGCGCCGCCAAGGGAATATCGCCGCGCGAACTCCATGCGGCTCACCTGAACGAGCTGCAGCAGACGATGCTGCGCCAGGACGCTTCCGTCCTCGGGCTACGCAACGAGGATGATGCCGATCTGGCGCTGAAGGCTGCGCTCAGCGCTTCCAGCGAGCGGAGCCGGTTCGGCGTGGAGGATTCAGCGTTCAGCGTACCGCTCACCACTAACATCGGCATCACCATTCCGGTTGATCCTCTGCTTGACGGAATTGAGCTGCTGATCGATGCAACCGAAGCCGCTGAGCTGACTGCCGAGCTATGGGAGACCGGACGGCCCGAGAACTATGTTCCCCATACGCTGATTCAGTCCGCGTCAGCTCCCGTTCAGGCCGGACCCGCGCAGTGGGTGAAGCTCCCGCTACAGTGGCAGCCCGGGTCGCCGCGCAATGCATTCTTGACCGTCAAGGCTAATGCTGCACTGTCGCTGCATATGGCAGATCAGCCGGCTACGGGGATGCTCGCCTACGGGCATAGTGAAACCCCCGCAGCCTCGCGGGACTTCGGCGAGAATCCGCCTGCACAGCCCGTAGTGCAATGGGACAAAAAGAAATTCGACCACAAAGCCCCGTGCCTCCGCCTGTCTGCCCCAACGAGCGCCTTCTCAGCAGACAAAGCAGTGGACGGATACCTCCGTCCTTACGGCGGTCCTCATCTGTGGTCCTCGGAGCTGATGTCCTCCGGCCAGCCGGAATGGCTTGAGCTGGCCTGGAGCGCACCTGCCACCTTCTGCGAGGTGCACATCACGTTCAATGACGATGTCAACGAGGATCTGATTAATCTGCATCATCATGTTACGCCATATGAAGTCCTGCCGACGCTCGTCAAGGATTACCGTATTGAAGCTTACCTGGACGGCAATTGGACGGCAGTCGCCGCAGGAAGTGACAATCACAAGCGCAAGCAAGTACACAAGCTTAGCAAAGCTGTAACAACCGACCGCCTGCGCGTGGTGGTCCTGGAGACTAACGGAAGCCCGTATGCGGAAATTATTGAGGTGCGGGTTTACGAGTAAAGGATTAAGGTAATAGCTTACCTGGAAGGATTGAATGAGCAGGGCCTGATTTTAATCGGGCCCTGTTTCGGCATGTGCAAGGCCCTTTATTGGGTTTTATGCCGTAGACCCTGTACCGATGCATGGGCCGCTTTACATCCAATGCTTGAAATAAATATACATATGCGATATATTGCATATAACAAATCAATAAGGATGATCCTAATGCCAGTGCCTAAAGATTTTGCTTCACCGATACGAATGTCTGCGAAGGAAAGAGCTTTTTCTCTGATTCAACGATGGATTATCGATGGTACCTTACAGCCGGGCGAAAAGCTAATAGATGCCGAGTTAGCGGAGTCGCTTGGCGTCAGCCGCACTCCAATCCGCGAGGCTTTTCAGCTACTCGAAGTCCAGGGACTTGTCTCCACTCATCCAGGAAAAGAAACTAAAGTTACGGTCATCGAAAAGGTGGATATATTCAAGCTATATTCAACGATGGCAGTACTTCAGGGGTTGGCAGCCGAGATGACCGCCAAATTAATAGTACCAGAGCAGCTTGAGCAGCTCCGTGCAATTAATCTTGATTTTGCAAATGCCATCAGCAGCGGTCAGGCTTACCTGGCGATGGAGATAGATGAACAGTTCCACAACCTCATCGTAGAGCTGTCTGATAATCCTTATGTTGCTTCATTCAGTGCTTCGCTTCAAATTCACATCCGGCGTTACAAATACTTATTCTTAAAGCAGCCTAACACAACTACGCAAGCCTCAGTCGAAGAACATGCTGCAATCATTGCCGCTTTTGAGCAAAAGGACAGTGAGCGGGCACACGTGATCATGAAGCAGAATTTTATTCGCCCCATGCAGGACTTGCATGGATTACTTTAACAAGAGGTGAAGAGGCAATGGTAAATAAGAAGGATTTACGTATTCGCAGTAAAGTAATCAGTGAGGGTGTCAATCGTGTTCCGAACAGGGCGATGTTAAGAGCCGTAGGTTTTACTGATGAGGATTTTCAGAAGCCGATGATCGGTGTAGCCAGCACTTGGAGTGAAGTTACCCCCTGCAATATGCACATCAACGAATTAGCGTTGCAGGCCAAACAGGGCGTACGTACAGGTGGCGGGGCTCCGCTTATTTTTAATACGATCACGGTTTCGGATGGGATTTCCATGGGCCATGGGGGAATGCTGTTCTCCTTGCCAAGCCGTGAAGCCATAGCAGATTCGATTGAGATTGTTGCGGGAGCTGAGCGCTTTGACGGTCTTGTTGCGATCGGCGGCTGCGATAAGAATACTCCTGCCTGTCTTATGGCCATAGGCCGGATGAATGTTCCTTCCATTTACGTGTATGGGGGTACCATTCAATCAGGCAAGCTTGATGGTCAGAACGTTGATATCGTCACTGCTTTCGAGGCGGTCGGCCAATATCATGATGGAAAAATGACAGAGGAGCAGCTTCACAAGGTGGAATGCAGCGTGTGTCCGGGACCCGGCTCCTGCGGGGGGATGTACACTGCCAATACCATGGCGGCTGCGGCAGAGGCATTGGGAATGAGCCTTCCGGGGTCTTCCTCGACTCCGGCAATTTCACCTGACAAAGGTGCAGAGTGTATTAAGGCAGGAAGCATGGTTACAGCACTGCTGGAACAGGATATTTACCCAAGAGATATCATGACGAAAAAAGCGTTTGAGAATGCGATTACGGTCGTAATGGCTTTGGGGGGTTCAACGAATGCCTTCTTACATCTGTTAGCCATTGCCCATTCCGTTGGTGTCGATTTAACATTAGATGATTTCGAGCGGGTCCGCTTGCGCGTACCACACCTGGCTGACTTGAAGCCGAGCGGCCAATACTCGATGCAAGACTTAAATGACATTGGCGGTGTTCCAGGTGTAATGAAACTATTGCTCGCTGAAGGACTTCTTCACGGTGATTGCCTGACGGTAACCGGTAAATCATTGGCAGAGAATCTTGCGGAAGTAACTCCGCTGCAGGAGAATCAGAAGATTATCCGCCCGCTGGACAAGCCTCTGAAGCCGAATGGACCACTGGTTGTACTGCGTGGTAATCTGGCGCCTGAAGGCGCTGTTGCCAAAATGTCCGGTATGAAAAAACTGCGTTTTGAAGGACCGGCAAAGGTATACGACAGTGAGGAGGAGGCAACCGAAGCCATTCTCAAAGATGAAATTCATTCAGGGGATGTGCTGGTGATCCGTTATTGCGGGCCAAAGGGGGGTCCCGGTATGCCGGAGATGCTGTCTGTAACTGCATTAATCGTAGGAAAAGGCCTTGGAGGCGAAGTAGCCCTCCTTACAGACGGCAGATTCTCTGGCGGCTCGCACGGGTTTGTGGTTGGCCATGTCTCTCCTGAAGCGCAGGTAGGCGGACCCATTGCCTTGCTGCAAACTGGAGATCTTATTATCATCGATAGTGAAACGCAACAGATTTCTTTCAATGTAACAGCAGAGGAATTGGCTACACGATCTCAAGCATGGGTGCAGCCTCCACTAAAAGTCACTTCCGGGGTGCTCGCCAAGTATGCCCGCTTGGTGTCCTCAGCTTCAAAAGGTGCAGTAACAGATATCATTGAGTAGTTGATTTGTGTTCATAGAACGAGATCTAACAAGTGTATGACGACCTCCATCAGGTTCGTCATACACTTTATTAGGTTTATTTTAACGCTTCATACAAGGCAATAAGAGCCAAGGACTGTCCGTACGCCATAGGTCTAAGTGCAATGTTCTTGTAATGCTCCTTATCCATTCCCATACCGGTTCCGGCCGACACATTCAGCACCGTTCCATCTTCACTAATATTCTGACATACCGCCTGAATGGCCTTGTCTGCCGCAGCCTGATAGGAGGAATCGAGAATACCGGCTTTAATGCCTTTTAGGATGCCTGCGGCAATTGCGGCCGACCCGGATACCTCTTCATAGCTGGCCGGGTCCTGCAGGACTGTATGCCACAGACCGGAAGCGGCCTGGAGTGAGACCAAGGCATTGACCTGAGCCTGATACGTATCCACCAGAAATTGCCGGATACCCGGGCTAATCGTATCCCGGCAAGTTTCCAGGTAATCGACAACACCATAGGTGAACCAGGAATTGCCGCGGCACCAGAAGATACTGCCGAAGTTATCATTGCGTTCGAAGCTCCAGCCGTGGAAGAACAGGCCGGTATGTTTGTCGAACAAATACTTGATATGGAGCAGCATCTGGTGTTCAGCTTCATGCGCCCACTCCGGCCGGTTGAACTTACGCCCGGCCTGGTTCAGAAACAGGACCGCCATAAAGAGCGTATCAATCCATAGCTGTCCATTGTGCAGGTGAATTCCATCCCGGTTGCCAATGGCAGTGACCGTATGCTGAAAGCCGCCTTCCTTGGTTTTGGGCAACTCATGAATGAGCCAATCCGCATGTTCCCGGCAGAGCTCTTCCAGTTCGCTGGAAGGCTCAAGCCGATCCAGGAGCAGTACCAAAGCAAGATAAGGAGCGGTCGTATTAATGTTTTTGGAAGGCAGTCCCGCCTCCAGATTACGGGAAACCCAATTCCGGAAAAATTCCATATAGCGATCATCACCATAATAATTCTGCAGCTTGTACAGACCATAAAGACCGACACCCTGAGGCCAATCCCATTCTTCAATACCGAAATCGCGCTGCACAATTCCTACTCTTGTGTCGGCCTGAACCACGGTTTTATCCTTTTCATAGTCGCTACCGCCCAGATTCATTAGTCTGTCTACGACCAGCCCAATTTTTTCAAGCAGGATTTCATTTGTCATGGATTCATAAGCTCCTTATCATATAATAAGTTCCTAGATAGTCCGCAGATGCCATTGGCTATTAATTTCTTTAATTAACGACATCTCGCATTTAGGTGTCCGGTCATAGGCTAATAGACCGTTAATCTCCTGCTCCACATCGGTTAACTGCGTATAACAATACCCGTAAATAATCTTGGAAGCGTATACCGCCTTCATGATTCTTTCATATTCCAGCACAAGATCCTCCGCAGACTGCGCACTGGTATATCCCCAGCCATCGTCAGCCCCGGCCTTATAGCTGATACCGCCGAATTCAGTTAACAAGATGGGCTCGCCCCGATGCTCATAACCATCTGCATATACACTGCGGGCTGACGGCTTGGAAGCAAGCATCGTTTCCTTCGTGGACAGAATCCGCTTGAACTCTTCATACTTATCCGGCTCATCCGCTCTGCCATGCTGATAATTGTGTACCGCACAAATGTCCGTCTGCGTCATTTCCCAGCCATCATTCGATATCACCAGCCGGGTATCATCCAAGGAATGAATCAGACTATACATGGCCAGGCTGTGATACTGCTGCTGCTTATCCGATTTCACCATCGGAATGCCCCAGCTTTCGTTAAGCGGAACCCAGGCAACAATACACGGATGATTGAAATCACGGTCAATAATTTCAATCCATTCTTTCGTTAACCGGGCAACTGCATCATTATTAAAAGAGGGACTGGCAGCACATTCTCCCCATACAAGGAATCCTATCTGGTCTGCCCAGTATAAAAACCGCGGGTCCTCTACCTTTTGATGCTTCCGGCAACCGTTGAACCCTAATTCCTTGGCTAATTCAATATCTTTCTTCAGGTGTTCATCCGTTGGCGCAGTAAGTAATCCTTCCTGCCAGTAACCCTGGTCGAGTACAAGCTTCTGATAATAAGGTTTGTTATTCAGGTAGACCATACCATCCTCTGTATGAACTTTCCGCATGCCGAAATACGACTCAATACTATCCGCCTCAACCCCATGATCGTACAGCTTCATTTCCACATCAAACAAATTAGGAGCTTCCGGACTCCATGTCCAGCCGGCCCGATGAAAGTTGGTGCGGAATATTTTCAGACCAAACAGATCTACTATTCTGCGTGTTATAGGCTGCAACAATCGTACCCGGTCCTGAATAACAAGTTCTCCGCCAAAAGAAATACGAAACTCCAAATCTAATTCTTCTGATCCGTATCCCTCAGATTTAACCTCTATTCCAATGCTTCCTTGATCCAGATCGGGCGTAAACTTCACCTGCTGAATATGAACAGGGTTTACTGCCTCCAGCCATACGGTCTGCCAAATTCCTGTCGTGCGGTTATACCAGATGCTATCCGGCTTCTCTATCCAGAACTGCTTGCCCCGGGGAATAGTCTCATCCTCTGAAGGGTCCTCCACATGAACAGTGACCTGTTCCTCCTGTCCGGTTAAGGCATGCGTGATATCAAAAGAAAATGATGTGTGTCCGCCCTCATGCATGCCGATATAATGACCATTCACATACACCCAGGCCCTATAATCCACCGCTCCAAAATGTAATACCACACGCTTCTTATACCAGTCTGGATCAAGTGTAAAATTACGCTTATACCAGACATAATCATGAAAAGAGGTATCGTGTATTCCGCTTGCAGGGGTTTGATAAGCAAAGGGAACCTGAATGGTCTGGCTAAAATTCTCACCTGGATCATACCAGCGCTCTGCGGCTCCAACCTTCCTGTCATCAAATTCAAATTGCCATGCTCCATTTAAGTTAAGCCATGCGTCTCTGACTAACTGTGGACGCGGATATTCCATCCGGTGTGTCATCTGTCTTCATCCCCTGTTCTATGCATAATAATAGTTAACATTTTTGTGTGCTTTACAGTAAACACTCACCCAAGCAAGCAAATACTACCATGATGAAAGCGCTCTTTCAAGGGTATATCAGCGTTATTGCTGATTTTCAACTTCGTGGTATACTAAATAAAATCAGCGCTTAACCAGATCGTTTATTGTAAACCAAAAAGTTAACAATATGTTATAATGTTCACCGACTGATATATAGACTGTACTTGTATTTTTTCTGTTCCGGGATTGCCGTGACTCCAGAGAATGTTTGGCCCTCCGGCCGCTGTTGTCCCCAGATTTCTTGATTTTGAACCGCTATTAGCGGCAGAAATCCGGTGACAAAGGCGGACGCTATCGCTCCTACAGTTCCAAAATTCTCCTCCGTCACTTTTCCCTGTCTGTGTATTTTCAAGTTCAATCTATATAGAAGCAAGATGTATCCCACTGAGGAGGTCCATATGTTCTTAGAACTTGACGATCATGGTATTTCTGTTCTGAAAGCACTGGCATCTGACACAAGAGCTTCGATTCTTAGACTATTGTTACACACACCGCTTACGGTCAGTGAGCTCGCCAAAAAACTAAATTTAAGCAAAGCTATCGTCTCTCGCCATATCCGATTACTGGAGGACGCCAAGATCATCAAGCTCCAGGACAACCTGGAGGCTACTGACAGCAGAAAGAAGAACTTCATTGTTGCTGTGGATCATATTGCCGTCAACTTCCCTCAAAAGCTCCATCTTCCTTTTAATGTAATTACAAATGAAATCAAGCTGGGATACTACTCTAATTTCTCAGTCAATCCCACCTGTGGATTAGCCAGCCCGGCTAAAGTCATCGGCAAGTTAGACGATCAACGGACCTTCGTCTCCAATGACCGGATCGAGACTTCCTTGCTGTGGTTCGCGGAGGGCTTTGTTGAATATATAATTCCGAATGAGTTCAACCGAAATTTCACTGCGGAATTATTAGAGTTATCCTTGGAGCTTTCTTCCGAGTTTCCGGGTTCCAACAATAATTGGCCCAGTGATATCGCTTTTTATATCAACGATGTTTTTTTAGGCACCTGGACGGCTCCGGGAAATTTCTCAGATGTGCGCGGGAAATTAACCCCGCCCTGGTGGGATAACGAACTAAGCCAGTACGGCCTTTTGAAACATTTAAGAGTCACCAAGAAAGACACTGGAATAGACGGTCAAAAAATATCATCAGTCTCACTCGCTGAGCTAAAGATCGAAGACTCCCCCTTCATCAAGCTGAGGATTGGTATTGATGAGAATTCTGCAAACAAAGGCGGACTTACGATTTTCGGGGAGCACTTCGGAAATTATCCCCAGAATATTCTGCTTAAAATATTTTATACTGAGGCAGAGTGAAGGATATTTAGGCTGGGCTGGAACCGCCCAGGTGGTAACGTAATAAAGCTCTCCATGAACGAAACAGGATCGTTTTGGAGAGCTTTTTTATGGATAATATTCTGATTACAATAAAAGGACAAAGCCAACTGGAGGTGCCAGCCGTGCAATGGGAAGAAGTTCGAAAGATTTATCCTGACCAATACGTCAAGCTGCAAATCCTTGCGTCACATACCGAAGGCAACACCAAGTTTGTGGATGAAGTCGCACTCATTCGTGCTATTCAGGACCCCAAAGAAGCGACAAAAGAATTGCTTCAATCTAAGGATGGCGTGATTGTGTCTCACACGGCAAATGAAGAACTGACGGTTGAGATTCGTACTCTTCGTATCCTTCGAGGGAATTATTAGCTAGGTAATGTATCACTCAATGATAAGCTAAGGATTTTAATAGGCTATTTTGACTGAATGTAATAATTGAGGTTTATGTCGCACTAAATTTGACAGAGCTTACGGAGCGGAGCATCCGATTAAAGAAAAAGATTAGGTCTCAAAGTACCTAATCTTTTTCTATAGTCCTTCTTTTCAAACTCCACCTAATGATTGTAAAAACATGTCATGTGCGCTTCCATCGGAATCGCTATTTGTACCTAGTTCTCCTTTGAATGCCTTAGATAGGATGGATTGTTCAGTTAGATCTAAGTTCTTTTGAAGTCCTCTTAGACGATCTAACATTTGATTTTCTTTTTCAATCAGACAATCCAATATAGCAACGATTTCCTTCTGTTCTTCAGTTGATGGTATAGGCATTATCAGGTTTCGGCTTTGGGAAATAGAAATGTTACTTTGCCCAACTACCCCTTTGGTTTGATTAATTACTTCCTTCAAGGTATCTTCAAACTGTAGACAGTAATAAACATACTCAGGAAGAACGCTTCTAATTGGTCTGAAGCGAACTATCGCCTGGTTCATATTCCATTCTGAAAAATCGTCAGGTATAATCGCAATCTTCTTAAGCGGTGGACCAACTATGTTCATTATTACGTCTTTAGGATTTAATACAGACTTTTTTAATTTACTATTGCTAATCTCCTTAGAAATAAACTGTGACTTGTAGTCAAAAGCCACTTTATTATCAACAATATTATAAACTTTTAGAAATGGGATTTCACCAGATTCGCTGATATGTTCTGAAGGCGTACCACCACAACTAATATTAAAACAAAACATATTTGCCTTTAAATAAATCCAGTTATTTGAATCAACCGACTCTTCAAGTGTAAATGCCTCAAAAATCTGCTTAACTTCAATCGCTTCTCTGTTCGTTTCAATAGCGTCAAATCTTTCTTCTTTTATCTTCTCATACAACTCATCCCCGTCAATAAGGTTTGGATTTTCTTTTCTCCACTTTGCAGTCAATTCCCCACGAAAAGCCTTATCAAGAATTGCTGCTCGACGAAGTTCATATGTTTCTTTGGCTTCTTCAATCAGTTGTTTGGCTAGGTTGATTTTACTCAAAAGTCTTTCGATTTTATCAGCAATACGCTTTTGTTCATTAAGTGGTGGTATTGCGATAGGATACTTATTAACATCATTTGGTCTAGCTCTTGTCAAAGAACCACCAACTCCTGATACATTTGAAGTAAGTACACTTCTAAAATAAGGTGATCTAAACAAATACATTAGATATCTTGAATACATTCGATAATTACTAACTACAATCCATTCTGTCGATGCGATTTGCATATACTTATTCTTTTTATTAACAATCCACACTCTATTTATTCTCGGATTAATTTTACATATAAGGACATCATTCTCTTCCACTACCTGTTTATTTGAGTTGATTTCCTTCCCTAACAATATTTCAGGAGCGTTATTCACAAAACTTGGTACGCTATATAGTTCAAAAACTTCATCTTGATATTTACTTGGCTCTATTCCGCTTCGTGAAGCAGTGCTAATATATTTCAGCCTCACCCACACCCAATTCTCAGGTATTCGATAAGGCTGCTCCTCCACAGGCACAAGCGCCTCTTGCAGCAATTCCTCTGCCGTCTTCCCTTTATTCTTACTCATACGTTATACTCTCCACGCGTTTCCGCAACCTGAAGCAACTCTTGACTTTCTTCAACAGCATATTCTGGCTTGTTCTCCACCGCTTTAAGCTCCGCCACAACCTCAAGCAGCAAGGTCATTGCTTCATCCAGCTTGGCAATCGCCAATTCCGCCGAATCAATCGGATCTGGTAAATTATCATAAGCAGACAAAGACTCGTCCGCAATCAGTCCAATATCCAAACTATCATCCTTTTTACGGATATCCTCGCGAGTAAACACGTTGAATCTTGCATCTTGTACACTACTGCGATCCTCAGCCGTATAAGCCTCAACGAACGCATCGAAATGCGCTGTAGTCAACGGAGCCCGCTTCCCGAAGCTCGGCATATTCGTCCGCAGGTCGTACACCCAAACATCCTTTGTACTTTCCTTATCCATCTTCTCACGGGTGAAGAACAGAACATTCGTCTTTACCCCTTGCGCATAAAAAATACCCGTAGGCAGCCGCAAGATAGTATGCAGATTACACTTGTCCATCAAGTCCGCGCGAATCTTCGCTCCTACCCCGCCTTCAAACAATACGTTATCAGGAAGCACTACCGCTGCACGGGCTTTCCCATCCGTTTTTAACGCCCGATAAATATGCTGCAAGAAGTTCAACTGCTTATTGGAAGTCATAAAAGTTAAGTCGTCCCGGGTAAGTCCCTCTCCGCCTTGCTTGGTACCAAACGGTGGATTGGTCAGGATCACATCGTAATTCTTCAAGCCCTTGCCTAGATCTGAAAGCGTATCCCCAAGCATAATATCCCCATGCAGATCATGAAGCATCGCGTTCATCATCGCCAGGCGATGGGTATCTTTTACCAACTCCACACCAGTAAATGCTTCATGTCTCTGAAACTCTGCTTCCTTCTGACTCAACTCGAAATAGTCATCCGTCTTACTCCGAATGTGGCTATCCGCTGCAATCATAAACCCAAACGTTCCTGCGGCTGGGTCATTACAACGCTCGCCTGGTTGCGGATCAACCAGCTTAACGATCACATCAATCAATGGACGAGGCGTAAAATACTGCCCTGCCCCCGATTTGGTCTCACTCGCATTTTTCTCCAGCAATCCTTCATACAGATCCCCCAGACCTTCTTCCTTGGCGGAATACCAGTCGAGCAGATCAATGGAGCGCACGATTTTCTCCAGATTCTTGGGTTCGTCGATGTTGGAGCCGGCATTCATATAAATCTGCTTAATGATCTCATGACCATCTTTGCCTAGATCAAGCAGCAACTGGCGGTAATGATTGGTTAATTCTAGTCCGTGCCGCTCCTGTAACGAATCCCAGCGATATTGTTCAGGCAGAATGCCCTCGTTATTCGTTTCCTTCATCATTTTAAGAAACAGCAGATAAGTGAGCTCCGTTACATATTGGTGATATGTGATACCGTCATCACGCAGTACATTACACAGGTTCCATAGCTTTTGTACAATTTCCTGATTTCTCATAGTTTAAGCTTGCTCCTTCTGTCTGGTTGGATATAGCGCAACATTTATTGTAGCAACAATCTCGTCCAATTGACCATCAAAAATTTTATTTAACTGCTTATATCCGCCCTTGCTGCGGAAAGGTTCGACATCGAACGCCTTCTCAGGATTCGGGTCCAGCACAGATTCTTGCAGCAATTGCTTCTCGATCCGCTTCAGCCAATCCTTCTGCACCTTCGGCCATACCCGCATCTCATAGATCTTCTTCATAGCGTTCTCGATCCGTTCTTCATGGCTGAGGAGCGGATCACCCAGCGCCTGCTGACGGATGAAGCTGATAATGTCTGCGGCAACGTCCTGTTGCTTCACGTCACGCCACGCGGTTTGCAGGTTTTTCTCGGTAAACCCTTTCTGATCCAGCGCCACCCGAAGCTTCCTCAGCTCTTCTCGGGTCAGATCATTCGGGCGGGTACAGATAATGTTCAGCGCGGGAATCAAATTCAGGTTCTCACGGATAAACCCGTTGAAGCCTTCCAAATAATCCTCCGGCTTGTCCACATCCCCATAACCGCGTGAAACTCCGATTAGCTTATCCTTGTGATCTGAAATGAACTGGCGGTTATGCCGCCCTCTGTTCTCTTCAATGAACTGCAGCAGCTGCGGCTTGCTCAGCAAAGCTTCATTGATCTGCTCAGCACTCGCCTTCTTGACCTCATCAATATACTCGTCAATACCCAGTCCACCGGACAGCGCTATGAAATCCTCATGATCCTGAGGTGTCCAGCTCTGCTTCTTCCGCTGCATCTTCGCCACAATCTCTTCCTGATGCGACTTGATATGATGCTCACTCTTCATCTGCTTCAGCTCATCGACCAAGAGGTCCAGACTGACCTGCGGTCTAGTCACAACAGGCTTCATGTCCGTATATGGCTTAAGTGATTCATAGATGCCTACGGCATCATAGATCGTAAAATGATCCTTATCAATCTCATCGCAGCGGCGGGTAGCCCGTCCCAGCATTTGTTCATACAGGATACGGGAGCGGACCCGGCGCAGGAAGACAATGTGAGAGATACTCGGAATATCAATTCCAGTACTGAGCAGATCCACGGTGACAACGATGTTCGGCAGCCGTTCATTTTTGAAGAGCTTAATGGCATGCAGCGGATCTTTGATCGAACCTGTAATTTTTAGAATCGCCCCATCATCTACTGGCCCGTAGACCTTCTCCAATTCTTCCTTGAAAATCCGAACGACCATATCTGCATGATCATCCGTTGCTGCAAAAATCAAGGTCTTGCCATCTGCCTCAGGGTCGATATACTCCGTCAGTGCCTCCAGCACCACACGATTGAAATTCTCAGTAATCACCGACTTATTGAATTGGGTAACTTCGAGGTTGACTTCGTCTTCCAGCATTTCTTTCTCCACGGTTCCCAGGTCCACATTATATACCGCTACTTCCTCACCGATCTGCCACTTGATTCCGTGCTTCTTCAGTTCCGTTTCAAACTGGACGGGCGGTTCATGGTCGATCAGGTAGCCATCAATGACAGCTTCACGGTAAGAGTAGTTAAAGATCGCCTTGTCAAAAATCTCAACCGTATGAAGAGCCGGAGTAGCCGTAAGCCCGATTCGCACAGCGTCAAAATAATCCAGTACCTTCCGATACTTGCTCACATAGTCGGCATGATCCCGAAACTCCAGTTCGATCTCTGTCATTTCCTTATCGAGCGTATAACCACGGTGAGCTTCATCCACGATGATGCAATCATACTGATCTACTGAAGGGATGCCCTTATCATCATCACTATAAAACAGCCGCTTTACCATACCTTGAACGGTAGCAATCTGAACCTTCGTTTCCACATTCGGTTTCTTGTCGTCCAACGTCTGAAGCTCAAAAATTTCTGTAAAGGAATGATAGCTTTCCAGCTTGGAATCTTTAAATGCTGCCTCCGCCTGACGGCCTAATGCAGAACGGTCCACGAGGAATAGAATTCTTTTAAAACGATTATGTTTGATCAAACGATAAATTAAGCCAATGGCCATTCTCGTCTTGCCTGTGCCTGTCGCCATGGCCACCAGAATTCTGCGTTGTCCAGCTTCTATTGCATGTTCCACAGACAAAATCGCATTCTCCTGATACTCACGCAGATGCAGATAATCCAGCGATTCATCTCGAAGGTCCTTTGTAGCCTGATCTATGTCCTGCTGTAAAAGAGCCTTTAACCCTTCTGGTGAGTACCAAGTTTGCAATACTCTGGCATGGTTCGTAGACTTACGGGCATCAAGGAACCATATCCCCGACTTATGCTCAAGCTGCCTCAAGTAGGGGCGGCCATTTGTCGCAAACAGAAACGGCACCTGATAATTCCCCCATGGTCCGTGAATAGTCTCATCACCATGCTTAATCACATAGGAGGCATACTTCTTCGCCTGTTCAATGTCGGCTTGGACATCTTTACTCTGTCGCTTAGCCTCGATAATACCGATCAGTTCCATTCCATAGAAGAGAGCATAATCGGCAAATCCATTTTTCAAAGGCCATTCAGCTATAGCGAGATACCTTCCTTTTTCAGGACGAGTCCCTGCGCTATAACGTATTTGTAATGTATCTGCTTCCCAGCCGACCTGAACGAGATTCTCATCAATAATCATCCGGGTCTGAGCTTCGGTAAGCTTAAGCGCACTCCCTAGCTGTCTAGCCTTGGTATGGCGTCTCTGCTTTTCCTCTGAGGTTTTGGAATCCTGCTGCTGAATAAGCTTCATCAATTCCTGTTCCAGCTGTTCGACCTTGGCATCATAAGAAGCAGCCAGAACTTCAAGCTGTTCCTGATTCTGCGAATCCACCTCATTAACCGGCTCTATATAATCGGGAGCTACGAAATCCCATTCCCCGTATACCTGCATGAACCAGACCGACAGCCGGAACGCCATGTTCAGCAGTGTCTTGGCTTCCTCTGTCGTGCCGTATATTCCTTCTTCATGATTGGCCTTGTTACCAACTTTGCGAATAGCATGGAGAATATCCAGCAGTTCCTGTGTCAGCAGGTCTTCTTGCTTCAGAAGCCTGAGCCTATCGTCTTGACTTGCTCTGTCTGGCGGTTGCAGTTCTTCCAGAGCACATATGTATTTCGTTATCGTCTCCCCAAACATACGGAGCTTAATCAAGGAAGTATTCGGGTCAATATATACGTTCCGCTCCGCCATTTCAGCCAGATTGGACAGAATATTCCAATGGTTCGACAAGAAAGTGAAATTGCTATTGTTCATACCATTCACCTCTGGATGTTTTATTCGTAAAATGTAAAATGATGCATAGGAAAATATTCCTAAGTTCATCATAACATTTTCTACATTCTTTAAGAATCAGATTTTATAAAATGTTATAATAACGAAAAGGTGGGAGTCCCAATGTTCAAAAATAAATATAAGATGAATAGTATGCCAACACTTACAGACGAACAAAAGAGACAAATGACTTCAATCATATTCAAAGATGAAGGTGTTCTCTCCCAACTTCAACAAGCTCACAAGGATCGCAGAGATGGAATTTCTACATACAGTGACAGCGAAGAGGAGTTTGCCCAATTACTGGACAAGACCCAAAACAAATAAATAGCCTAACCTCTTAGCGTATTCGCTGTGGTCAGGCTATTTTTTGTACAATAACTCTTCTATCCCCTCATGCAAAGCGCATCCCTATCATACTCCCTCCCCTCTCCCCATATACATAGGAAGAACGGTTCACAAGCTGGAAGGAGAGATGGATGCATGCCCGGTGATGATGAGATTAAAGCGCTGGAGCGGTCGATTGCCGAGATTACGGAGATTGCTTCCGGATTTGGGCTCGATTTTTATCCGATGCGTTATGAGATATGTCCGGCGGATATCATTTATACCTTCGGTGCATACGGGATGCCCACCCGGTTCGGGCACTGGAGCTTCGGCAAGACTTTTCATAAAATGAAGGCTCAATACGATTTCGGCCTGAGCAAAATTTATGAGCTGGTCATCAACTCTAATCCGTGCTACGCCTTCCTGCTGGACGGCAACTCCCTGGTGCAGAACAAGCTGATTGTTGCGCATGTGCTGGCGCACTGCGATTTTTTCAAGAACAATATGCGCTTCTCCATGTCCAACCGGGATATGGTCGAGAGCATGGCCGCCACCGCCGACCGCATCAATGATTACTCTGTCACCTATGGCACAGACACCGTAGAGAGCTTCATCGATTCCGTGCTGGCGATCCAGGAGCACATCGATCCCAGCCTGATCCAGCCGCGTAAGCTGGGCAAGACCCATCTGCTCGAAGCCAAAATGAAAGAACGCAAGGACTCCCCGCCCGGCGGTTCAGCACCTGCGTCTGCCTACAGCGAGCTGTGGGATTTGGAGAAGACCGATGCTGTTGCACAGGAGCCGGAAACCGCTGGCAGACGCACCTTCCCCCCGGAGCCGGAAAAAGATATCGTCTGGTTCATCCAGCAATATTCCACCGCTCTGGAGGACTGGCAGCGCGACATCATGACCATGCTGCGTGACGAAATGCTCTATTTCTGGCCGCAGATGGAGACCAAGATCATGAACGAAGGCTGGGCCTCCTACTGGCATCAGCGGATTATGCGCGAGCTGGACCTGACTGCCGAAGAGACTGTCGAGTACGCCAAGCTGAATTCATCGGTGGTGCAGCCCTCCCGCCAGAGCCTGAACCCTTATTACCTGGGGCTGAAGATTTTCGAGGATATCGAGCGACGCTGGGACCGGGACAAAATGTTCGAGGTGCGCGAGCTGGATTCCGACCTTTCCTTCATCCGCAGCTATCTGTCGAAAGAACTGGTGAATGACCTCGACCTCTACGTTTTTGAGAAAAAAGGCCCAGAATGGAAAATCACCGATAAAGCCTGGGAGAATGTACGCGACCAGCTGGTGCTGGCCCGGGTCAACGGCGGCTCCCCATACCTAGTCGTCCAGGATGCCGATTATGAGCACAACGGCGAGCTGCTGATCGCCCACCATTACGAGAGCATCGAGCTGGATCTGAAATATCTGGAGCGCACGCTCCCGCATATCTACGCACTCTGGGGCCGTACCGTGCACCTCCAGACCGTTGTGGAAGACAAAAAAGCCCTTTTTACCTATGACGGCAAAAAGGTGCAGCGGAAGTTTATGTAAAGAAACTTATGGGTTCGCACAATAAGCCGCAGTGTAGTTGCTATATGCAATTACGCTGCGGCTTATTTTTGAATTGTATTAAATTTGGAAGTCGAACAGTTTACCCAGCGACAGTTGAAAATCCTTAAACATATTTGACCGCACGCTATCCTGCTCTGAATATAAGTCCCGCACCTGATAAATACCATCCTGCAGCGCATACACATGAACCGTGCGATTGCCGGGATCGACAATCCAGTATTCCTGGACGCCATACTTCTGGTACAGATTGAACTTCTCATTGAAGTCCTTGAGTGCCGTTGACGGCGATAATACTTCAATAATTAAGGTAGGGGCGCCGTGGCAGCCGCTCTTGGTAATCTGATCCTTCGAGCAGACCACCGACAGATCCGGCTGAGTTACATGATCGGGCATAACAGCGGAATCATCCTCGCTGAAGAACACATCGAACGGAGCAACAAATACATGACAGCTTTTATTCTCCAGGTGTGTGCGCAGTGCGAAATATAGCTCCCCTACAACATACTGGTGAAGGGCCGTAGGAGCAGGTGACATATTATAGGCTTTGCCGTTGATTAACTCCCATACCCCGTCCCATGACAACCAGTCCTGATACGTATGTTGCTTCTGCTCATCCGGATTCGACACTTGGATCTGCTCCCTTCGTTTCCTGGCTGAATGTGTGCAACTGAATTATAACATGAATCACCGCCAATACTCAGCACCCCCTCCCCCCGATAGCCTCTGCTGCAAAAAACACTTAAATATAAATTATCCCAATTTTGTTTTAATAGTGTCCCCATGGGTTATATATGTCCTGTGATTTATAATGGGTAATTCTGGATTGCCCATGATTATCTTCATACAGAAACCAGACGGGAGAGGACATTATTGAAAGCGAAACAAATGGTAGTGCAAGTGAAACACATGGCAATACTGCTGCTCATCATGTGCGTGGTTCTGACAGGCTGCATGGGGGGCGGCAAAGAAGCGGAGCCGGCGCCTTCATCCAGCCCGGCCGCCACGGCGGCTGCCGAGACGAAGAACCCTTCGGGGAACCCTCCGCCGGATGCTTCACAGACCGTATACGATCTGAAGCAGAAGTATGATTCAGATGAAGCAGATCACAGTCCGGGCATTATGCCTATGTATAATGTTGAGCAGGATATGGAATTCATCTTCAGATTCAATACCGATCTGGGCACGGAAGCCATCGGCAAGACGTTATCCGTACATACCGATATCAAGGCACTGCCGGAGAGCAAGGTCGGGACCCTTGAGGACTCACAGCTCGTAGACGGCAAAAGCGTATACTCCATCAAGCCGCTCGGCTTCGGCGTACTTCCCTCCGATTCCCTGCGCGCTACCGGAGCCAGCTCCTGGGGCAACGCGCCTGTCTACTACATCCGGCTCAACTATGACCTGGATGCCAAGTCGCCTACGCTACTGAAGCAGCCAGTGATCATTCCGTTTACGGTGAAATCGGATTTGCCCACACCGACTCTGGATGCCGACATCAGTCCTGACGGCAGACTGACGCTGGTGTGGAATGAGGTGCCCGGCGCTGAGAGCTACAATATCTACAGTGCTTCCCACATTACGATGGAGAATACCAACGAGGCGCTGAACGGGGCGGAGCAAGGGTACGCGAATCAGCGTCCGCTGAAGATAGCGACAGTGCCCGGCACTTCCTATAACGACTTCATGAAGGACGGGCGCGGTGCGCTCGGTATTGTGGATGAGACCATCACCAGCCTTCAGAACAACAATGTGCAAGGTGAATATTATGTCACCGCTGTTCAGGGAGACAAAGAATCCAGGTTCAGCCGCTCGGTGGATACGGTGTCGCTATCCAAGCTGCTGCCGCGCACCGTAGCGTCTGAGGATAATATCAACCTGAAATTGTTCAAGAATGCCAAAGAGCTGCCAAAGACCGTCCCGGTCCAGTTCATTGACGGCTCCAAAGCTGCAGTTACTGTTCTCTACGACACAGGTTCGGTCAAGCTTAAGTCTTCCGGTCCAACCGATGTCCCGTATAAGATTCAGGGCACCGCGCTCAAGGGATATGTCCAGGTCTCACAGCTGACGGAAGCAGACCTTAAGAGTCTTGCAGCCGCCCAGAGCAGCAAAGCGAATCCGGGATATGTGGAGCCGCAGAATAACACCGATTATGTGCCTGCGCCGGATGTGCCGACCATTATCGACAACAACGATAACGGGGATACCGGCGAACCTGGAGATAATCTCATTGACCAGCAAAAGGAGAATACCAAGAACAAGGTAGACGAAGGCAACAAGCAGGCGGTTCCGGGCACCACGATCCGGGCAGACCTGATTCATGCAGACTCTGCGTTGGAGGAGTATCTCGCGTTGACGCTGATGAACGGCGAGACTGAAATCTCGCTGCAAGCCTTCCCGGAGGCGCAGAATGCCCGCACCCTGGTGGATGTGATTCAGAAGGTGGTCTACCAGAACCCGCTCATTCTCGGATTCCGCGGCTATGGCTACGATTATGAGAATCTGACGCTGAATGTGAAGTACGATGATTCTGCCGAGACCATCCGCTCCAAGCAGAAGGAGATTCTTGCCGAGGCAGATAAAGTAATCGCTGCTGCGATCAAGGAAGGCATGAGCGCAGATGAGAAGCAGATGGCGATCTATGATTATCTGAATGACAACACCGCCTACGACGATGCTGCACTTGAGAATGCCAAAGAGCAGGAGTTCAAGACAGTGGATGCGAAGTATAACGATTCTTTCAATACCTATGGCATTCTGGTCAAAAAGGTCGGGGTATGCATGAGCTACGCCCACACCTTCCAGTTGCTCTCTGACCTCGTCCAGGTCCCTTCGATGGTCGTCACAGGAACAATGAGCGGCGTGAATCACGCCTGGAACAAGGTGAAGATTGGCGACGAATGGGTCAATGTTGACCCGACCAACAACGCCACTAATACCGGACTTCCCTATCTGCTCTACAACTCCAATGACGCTACAGCCACCGATGTAGAGTATGTAATGGATAAAGCGTACTGGTTGGATCATGAGCTGCCTCTGTTCAAGGCCACCAGCAATGCCTATGATTATTACGTGACACAAGGACTTGAGGTAGATTCTCTCGAAGCCTACAAGACCAAGCTGGCTGAACAGCTGAAGAAAGGCGAGACTCTGGTAGTCCTGCGCGTTCTGGGCAATACCGACAGCTCGAAGCTGATGCAGACAACCGCCGGGG
The DNA here is from genome assembly GCF_045040735.1 of Paenibacillus sp. FSL K6-1217. Lineage (NCBI taxonomy): Bacteria > Bacillati > Bacillota > Bacilli > Caryophanales > Paenibacillaceae > Paenibacillus > Paenibacillus sp. FSL K6-1217. The sequence continues at coordinate 7,234,224 of NZ_CP150271.1, read as the reverse complement.
TCATCAAGCAATACGATGCCACTAAGCTGGATAGTGCAGGCATGGTGGAGCTGGGAAGCTATGTGGCAGTTCAATTGGACGCTGCAGCCCGGCAATAATAACGGCAAGAAAGGCAAGCCCCGCAATTGGGGCTTGCCTTTCTTGCTGAATCCTTTCTATTCCTCTTCATACGGATAGTAGATATCGCTCAGCTTACATGCCTGATAGTAGGGGTACTCCAGTCTTTTTTGCACTTGGAGCGCAGTGTCTGTATCCACTAAGCACTCAATCAGGTACAGACCAAGATCGATTGAAGCAGTCACTCCACCTCCGGTGAATGTATCACCGTCCCTGACGGCCCGGGCTTTAATGACTTCCCCGCAGTATGGGGCAAGCAGATCGTAGGCTGAAGAGTTCGTGGTCGCTTTTTTCCCCTCCAAGAATCCTGCCGCACCTAACAGCAATGCACCCGTGCAGACCGACACCTTGTAGCGTGCGCCTTCTGCCGTCAGTATCCAGCTCATAAAGTCCTCGTCATAGCGGAGTGTCCGGGTCTGCATGCCACCCGGAAGGAACACCAGATCGAATGTCCCCAGATCAGGCAGCACCTCATTGGCTTTCATCGTCAGCCCCCGGTCATCCGTCACCTCCGCCTTGTTAGCGCAGAAGGTCCAGGATACGTCCTCCTTCGCTTTCAGGATCGCCAGCCAGGTGACTGCATCATAGAATCCCACGAAATCCATGGTGGTCATGCCATCGAACAGTACAAATGCCATTCTCATTACCGTCACCAATCCTCTCTGAGTAGAAGATTAAGTACTCAGTTCCAGATATGCTGCATCTTTTTATATCCTACATCCCATACTTTCAAGCCGCCCTTAAGCGTGATCTTCAGCTCTTGCCCCGGCTCAACCGGCATCTCATATACCACAGGGTACTGTTCAGGATTAGTACGCTGAAAATCTGCAGAATAATTCAAGAATTCCTGGCCATCCCGGGTAATACTGATCTCACCGGAATAATCCGTTGGTTCGGGGTTTCCGAAAGTGAAGCAGAAAATCGTCCGGCCTTCAGACTTGTACGTGAACGTTCTGGAATCTCCGCCTTCAGCGCCGTATAGGTTAGAGTTGAGCGGGATCTTCTGTCCGTTGATTTGAATACTGTCCGGTTTGTCTCCGGATGAATTGCCCGAGCTGTCCGTCCATTCAGTGATCGCCGTAAACGGACCCTCTACTTTAGTTATTATTTTGTCTACCGCCTCCCCTAATCCCCATAAAGCTATAAAAAGAACCATAACCGATATAGCCGTTGCCACCAGATTGCGCCCGAGGCTCCGGTAACGGAAACCAAGCTTGTACGCCCCAAAACCGAGGGCTGCTCCAATCGAATTCTGAAGAGCGTCGTTGATATCGAAGCTGCCCAGGAAGGTAAGAGCCTGGATCGTTTCCAGCACAAGAATCGCGATGAAGAATAAGGTGATAAACCGGACGAAGCTGACCCGGTACAGCCATGGAATCAATATACCGAAAGGAATAAACGCAAGCGTGTTCCCGAAACCCACCAAATCCATGAGGGTGGGAGGCAGAAGATCAGACGGAGACGGCAGCTTAAGGAAGTTATCAGGCATGAAAATAAAGGTGTAGACCGTATGATCCGAAGCCTCTCCTCTGCCGAAAGCAAAGAACATAAAATAAAGCACAAGTAGTGTGTACAATACGGTTACAGGTAGTAAAATCTTGCGTTGTTTAGCCATGGTTATCTCCTTTATCTCTATTTTCCACTTATTACTATAACCTCTTGGCGGTTTCATGAAACCCGCTCCCGGACCGGAACATAAATCTCCATTACCGAATCCACCCGGGCATGGCAGCGCTCATCGTAGAATTCAAAGTTCAGCTTATCTTCGTCGTGCATATAGCCGCTGCCCGGGAACCAGTCCTCGAAGATATATTTCCAGGTATTCCTCACCACTTGGGCAAAAGTCTCCGGTCTCTGCGCATCAGTAGCATCTACAGGCGGTGTTGTGAACACTGCGTACTGCGCTGCCGGTACTACAGCCTTAAGCATACCGGGCGTAACCTTGCTGAAGTCCTCCACTATAACCCCCAGCAGATAGACGGCGTTGCCGCCAGTGTCTGCCGGAATGCACAAGCCAACCTCCCCGTGCTTCGGCGGATTCAGCTTCGCGTACATCTGATCCTCCAGATTATCGCCCTCATAGTAATACCAGAACGAAGCTACGTCCTGCGTGGCATTTCCGGCCTCCACATCCGTCTCAATCCCGTACCCCGCTACGTTAAAAGCAGCCTTCGCCACCATCACCGGCTCTGCAATATAGTCCTTAATCTCATATTCCAACCGGTCCCGGAGATACCCGCTCATCCGTGCCGCATACTGGGAGGGACTGTAGCCGTAGGTCTTGCGGAAGGCTTTGGCGAAGCCCCCAGGTGTCTCGAAGCCGTACTCCAGCGCAATATCCGTAATTCTCCGCCCGTTGAACAATTCAACGGCCGCTCTCGACAATCTCCGGGTACGCACATATTCCATAACCGGCATCGCCTGAGCCTTACTGAACATCCGGCAAAAATGATACAGTGAATACCCCGCATACGCCGCAATCTGCTCCGCTGTCAGCGGGTCCATGAGATGCTCCTCAATATAATCAATCGTCTGCCCGATCTCTCTGCTGTAATTCAGTGACTCCACCGGCCTTTCAATAGACATAGGTGAATACATTATAGCAGGCGGCGGCCTGAGGGACTGTTCCAGACTTGCTGTATTCCCGGCTTATCAGGGCAGGATGTCTGCGAAACTTGCTAGCGTTGCATATCTGTCAAGCCTTGCATAATGAATTCAACCATATAATCCAGGAGCTGCGGAAAAAAGCTTACCCCGATCTCGTCCCTGTGGATATCGATATACGGTATGGAGTTGAACAAGGCAAGAATCATCCCGTCCTCCAGGTCTGTTCTGATTTTCCCCTTGGACTTCCAGTTGCGGATTAATTCCAGCATGCCGCTGTTCATCATCTCCTGAATTCCCTCAATCCCGCCATGCTCGAAGAATTCCTTCTCCAGCTTGTTGAAGAGTGCCTTATTATACCATTCCTTCAAGATAGGGTTATCATTCATCACGCTGTAATTAAGCTCCATCATCTGCTTAAGCACCTTGGCGGGCTCGTCCTCCAGATTGACCTTGGCCATCATGCTCCGCTTCAGCTCTTCATTCTCCCGCAGGAAGATCTCTATGAACAGAGCATAGCCATTCAGGCATTTCAATCCACTTTTATATTCATCTGACACGTATCACTTCCAATATTGGCGAATAGGCTATTGTAATGAATTCAAGAATGGAGGTATCCCGCATGAATTACAGGAACGAAGATTCGGACCGTCAAGCTCACCCGTCAGGCTATCGGCATTTGCCGCAGCCCTTCCCTTATTCGCATTACCACTACCTGGTCCGCCCGGAGACTTCTGAGGAGACCGCTCCGAAGATCGCTAAGCAGAGCGTAACGGCCAGGAATACGCAGACTGTCCGGTTCTCCGAACCTCAGGCTGCTCCAAGTCAGCTTGAGAATGACCATACGGAGGACAAAATGGGCGGCTGGCAGCAGCTTCAGAATGCCAGCAAGCCGCAGGCTGTCCTGGAAAGCGGACATCCGGCGGCCGTGAACAAACCAGTGAACGACCATCCCGGAGCAAGTCAGACGGAGGGAAATGGAATTCATATCGATACGGGAGGCGAAATCGGAGGCAAACACGGCATTGGCTTACACGCCGGCGGGAATCTGGCCTACAGCGGCGCTAATCTTAAGGCTGGCGGCCATATCGGCAGTTCCTCCTATGGGATCGAAGCCCAAGGCGATTCTCATTTGGGGGGCGGGCAAGGCCTGGGAGCAAACGCCGAAGCCCAGGCCTTCGGCAAATACGGAGTGGCTGCACAGGGCAAGGCGCAGCTCGGCGGCGGACAGGGAGCTGATGTCCAGATGGGCGCGCAGGCCGGGGGCGATCACGGGCTGAATGCAGACGCGGGCGCTCATCTGGGCCTTAGTCAAGGCGCAGGTTTTGACTCCCATGTTCAGCTAGGCGGCAAGAAGGGCATCGGGGCTGAAGCCAAGGCCCAATTCGGCGGCGGGCAGGGAGCCGGCATCGGCTTGGGCGGACAGCTCGGCAAATATAACGGCCAATTCAGCTTCAAGATTGGCGGGAAGCACCAGGAGCCTATAGAATCTCAGGAATCTCAGGAGGAGCAGGAGAATTAGGAGCCTTCAAGAGGATAAGGGCTCACCTGATCATACCGCTTGTCCAGTCTGCACTGCACGGCTTCGCTACTCAGCGGCTCGGGCAATATAGACAACATAAAGGGAATATCCCTAAGCCATTACGATGGCCCGGGATATTCCCTTTTCGCTGAAGCGGTAAGTTTAAGGGGAGCGGTGTCAGCGGTTCAGCAGGCTTCCGACATATTTCAGCAGCTCATTGGCGCAGATCGGGCAGTAGTTATGCTCATCGATCAGGCGGCGGCTGACCTCGTTGATCCGCTTGAGCTGGCTTTCATCCGGTGTCTTGGAGGAAGTGGTGATTTTGACGATATCCTTGAGATCCGTGAACAGCTTCTTCTCGATGGCTTCCCGCAGCCGGTCGTGGTTGTTGTACTCGAACTTCTTGCCCTTGCGGGAATAGGACGATATCCGGATCAGAATCTCCTCGCGGAAGGCCTTCTTGGCATTCTCGGAAATGCCGATCTGCTCTTCAATAGAGCGCATCAGCCGCTCATCCGGCTCCATCTCTTCATCGGTGAGCGGGTCACGGATTTTGGACCAGTTGCAGAAGGCTTCGATGTTGTCGAGGTAGTTCTCGAACAATGTTTTGGCGGATTCTTCAAAAGAGTAGACGAACGCCTTCTGCACTTCGCTCTTGGCCAGAATATCGTATTCCTTGCGGGCAATGGAAATAAAGTTCAGATAACGCTCGCGCTCCTCCTTCGTAATCGAAGGATGCTGATCCAGACCGTCCTTGATGGCACGCAGCACATCCAGCGCATTCATGCATTGCAGATCGCCCTTGATCAGGGCACTGGAGATGCGGTTGATGACATAACGCGGATCGATGCCGGACATGCCTTCGTCCAGATATTCGGTCTGCATCTCCTTCAGATCCGCTTCCTTGTAGCCCTCGACCTCTTCGCCGTCATACATGCGCAGCTTCTTGATCAGGTCCATCCCCTGCTTCTTGCTCTCCTTGAGCCGGGTCAGGATCGAGAAGATCGCCGCCGCGCGCAGCGCGTGAGGGGCAATATGCACATGCTTCATATCGCTCTGGCCGATCAGCTTGGCGTAGATCTTTTCCTCTTCGGAGACGCGCAGATTATAGGGAACCGGCATGACGATCATGCGGGACTGGAGCGCTTCGTTCTTTTTATTGGAGATGAAGGATTTATATTCGGTCTCATTCGTGTGGGCAATAATCATCTCATCTGCCGAAATTAACGCAAACCGCCCGGCCTTGAAATTGCCTTCCTGGGTCAGCGACAGCAGATTCCACAAGAATTTCTCATCACATTTCAGCATTTCCTGGAATTCCATAATCCCGCGGTTGGCCTTGTTCAGCTCCCCGTCGAAGCGGTAGGCCCGCGGATCGGATTCCGAGCCGAATTCCGTAATGGTGGAGAAGTCGATACTGCCGGTCAGATCAGCGATATCCTGCGACTTCGGATCGGAAGGGCTGAATGTGCCAATCCCCACCCGCTCCTCTTCTGACAGCAGCACCCGGACAACAGTTACTTGCTCAATATCCCCGTGGTACTCATTCTTCAGCCGCATCTGGCAGGACGGGCACAGATTGCCTTCAATCCGCACACCCAGCTCGCGCTCAATCTCCGGACGCAGCTCCAGCGGAATCAGATGCAGCGGGTCCTCATGCATCGGGCAACCTTCAATGGCGTATACCGCTCCGGCATCCGTGCGCGAATATTGCTCCAGGCCGCGCTTCAGCAGCGTGACCAGGGTAGACTTCCCTCCACTAACCGGTCCCATCAGCAGCAAGATCCGTTTGCGCACATCCAGCCTCCGGGCGGCGGAATGGAAATATTCCTCCACCAGCTTCTCCACCGCACGGTCCAGTCCGAAGATTTCCTGTTCAAAAAACTTATACCGTTTACGTCCGTTAATGTCCTCGACGCCGTGTGACTTGATCATGTCGTATACGCGGGAATGAGCTGTTTTGGCGGGAGAGGGGTCTACTCTAAGCAGTTCTATATAATCCTTGAAAGTGCCGCTCCACGCCAAACGGTTGTTCTCAGCCCGATGCGTTGCTATACGCTCAAAAATATCCATGGCTCGCTGCCTCCTCTTGCGCTCCTACTTGCTCCACCAAGCTTAGAAAGTGTATTACATACCTATGCGGCGAGCCCGGAATAGTTGACCTCTTTTTTGCTGTGCTATAATAGAGAATCATGATTTCTATAGAATAATTACGCTGCAATTCAGGGCAGGAGTGAATACGAATGGCGATCAAGCAGGAGACGGAGCTGTATGCTCCTTTGAAGATTTTTTTTGAGCGGCAAGGCTATGACATCAAGGGTGAGGTGCGGACCTGTGATCTGGTGGGCATCCGGGAGGACGAGGCCCAGCCGCTCATTGTGGAGATGAAAAAATCGTTCAATCTCGCCCTGCTGCTGCAAGGGATTGAACGGCTGCGGCTCAGCCCTAACGTCTACCTCGCGGTAGAACGCGTCAGGGAGAAGAAGGGCGCGGTCAACCAGCGCTGGGGCGAGCTCACCGGGCTGTGCCGCCGGCTCGGCCTCGGGCTGATCACCGTCGTCTTCTACAAGACGAAGGCCCCGCTCGTCGAGGTGCTCGCGGAGCCGGGCGAGGCGCCGCCGCAGGCGCGCAGTGCGGTCCGCCGCCGTGAGCGGCTGCTCTACGAGTTCCGCGAACGCAGCGGAGACTACAACACCGGCGGCAGCACGCGCGTCAAGCTCGTGACGGCCTACCGCGAGAAGGCGCTGCGCGTGGCACTCGCGCTGCAGGCCCTGGAGGCCGAAGCCGCTCAGGCGGCCGGCCTCGGCGGGGGGCGCGCGGCGCTGGGCGGCGCGCCGGGCACTGCCAAGGCCGCCGGGGAGACGGCGGCCACGGGTACGGCAGCAGCAGCGGGTGATGCTGCTGCGGGCCCGGGCCCGGCGGCTGCGCACAGCCGGGCGGAAGGCGCGCGCGGCGTCACGCCCGCCGCGCTGCGGAAGCGCAGCGGCGTGCCCGGCGCCGCGGCGATCCTGCAGAAGAACTACTATGCGTGGTTCTTCCGGGTGGGTCGCGGCCGCTACACGCTCACGGCCGCTGGACAAGCGGCGCTGATCGAGTATGCGGCGATCGCGGAGATCAGCGCGGGCAAGCTGTAGCTCTGCGCCCGGGCGGTGGCGGATCTCACCGGGTACGTCCACCCTCAGATGCGTCGCGGCCCGCCGGGCCGTTTACTGCTCCGTCTTCCTGACGCGGACCCCCGCCTGCCCATCCGCTCACTGCTCCGCCTGCCGGATCCATGACATGAGCGATTCACGTAATCATGAGGCGTTCACACTGAACTGCCCGGCCAACAGATGGAGAATCAACACTTAAATTGTTGAGTTATCCCGGGTAAAAAAGATTAATTGGATAAACAGCACTAATTACCTGTTATTATGGAGTAAATGGCATATTCCAGCCGAATAAATGTACTTTATCCAGCTAATATCCCATATCTCATAAATTCAGCGAAATTAGATGCTCTTTTTCCAGCTATCTATCTCAACAGAATAAAGTTACCGGACAGGCGCAACACCAGCACATATTTTCGGGTTTTTCATACTTTCGGCCCGCTTACCTCCCCCAGCTCTTCACTTGTCTAACGAATGACGGAGCCCGGCGCTTACCATCCGCTCATTTTCCGTGAAGCTCATATTTGCGCCCGTTCAGCAGCAGACTGCCCACAGCCCCGGCAAGCAGCGCTACCAGCAGATTCATGCCGACAGACAGCCAGTTAATGGTCTCGTTAATGTTGGACGGCTGTTCCCGGCCCGTCGGACTCACCGTAAGCAGATTCGCATACTGCTTGAAGCTGGCTGACGCAGAGGATCCGATGCTGAAATGCTGGCTGCCGCGGATCACCAGAGCAAACTGGATGCCGGTAATAAGAACGATGAGGGCAGCGATACAGAGGTGGCTCAGCGCCGGCTTACGGAATCTTTTGGCAGCCGCAAGAGCCAGACCGATCAGCGCCAGACCCGCTGGAAGGCTGCACAGCTTGGAGAGAATAAAGTATGTAATGCCCAGTGCCGGGCTTGTGGAGTGCGCGATCCGCAGCTGGTACAGCCCTTCGGGATTCAGGAACACATCGGGTAGAGTGGTGGACCAGACTGCGGTAAGCCCCAGCATGAAGACGGCAGACTTCACACCGAACAGCGAAGAGGTTCTTAGCGGCAGCAGATGATTAATCGGCATCGTCCCCGTGAAGAACTCCTTGTAATAGTCCATGTAGATATAGACCGGCAGCAGAATGCCTATGACCATATTGACCAGCAGAAAGACGAAGGCTATATCCTGTCCCCGGTCAAACAGAAAATACAAATTAGCCAGACCGCTTAAGACGGTGAAAATAGCAAAGACGGCGAAATGCTTCCGGCATTCCAGCTTGAATTGATGCAATTGAACCATGGTGTTCTCCCCTTTTCTTGTGTATAGCAGCTCAAATCAGACGTTTGAATAAATCCTCTATCGGCATACCGTGTTCCCGCCGCAGCTCCTCGACGCTTCCCTGCAGCAGCACCTTGCCGTCATTCACAAATACCACATCCGTGAACAGGCTTTCGACATCGTGAATCAGATGCGTACTGATCAGAATCGAGCTATCCGGATCAAAATTATCCAGAATAATCCCTATGATCTTATCCCGTGTGGAAGGGTCCACCGCCGCCAGCGGCTCGTCCAAGACGAACAGCCGGGCCTTGCGTGCGAACACCATCAAGAGGCTGACCCGCTCCTGCATCCCTTTGGACAGCGACTTGACTTTATCCTGCAGCTTCAGACCCAGCGCTGCAATCATGCTGTACGCCTTCTCCCGCTGAAAGTCGGCAAACGAGTGGTCAAAAAAAGCAATGCTCTCTTCAATCGTCATCCACGGATACAGGAATTCACGGTCCGGCATATAAGACACGATTTTTTTGGTTTCCAGGCCGGGGCGTATGCCGCTGACCGTAAGACTCCCCTTATAATCCCGCAGCAGAGAGACAATCAGCTTCATCAGCGTCGTCTTCCCCGCCCCGTTAGGCCCCAGCAGCCCTACTATTCTTCCTTTGGGAATCGTCAGACTGAGGCGGTCCAGCGCGGTCTTCTTCCCATAGCGTTTTGTTAAATTGCTGCACTCCAGTACATTCTCCATCGCTTGCATTTCCGCATGCATCCCCTTCGATAGGCATTAGTCTACATTGTGTTTCTTTTCACAATACATTAGACGCCTGTTATTCTTAATCCCCTGCACGTCAAATAACCCCACAAACTCTCCCCCACAAAGTGAAGTAATGCTTCGGTGTTAATTCAAATACTTTGCGGGGACCCCGAAAACACTGCACAGGGCGGGCTTTAGCTCCGATGATGATTCATGTACTTTGCAGGGGCCCCGAAAACCAAAAAAACCGCCGGCCGTCAAGGCCAAGCGGTCACTCTTCCTATAAGACTTCCTATCCGTCATTCACCTGATGGTTTCCTAGCTGCGGGCCGTGAACTCAGTCACCGCTTCACTCATCAGGTTCATCCCGAGCAGCAGCTCATCCCGGCCGGGATGGCTGAAGTTGAGCCGGATGCGGTCCGAGCCCCCGCTAACACTGCAGAGCGGACCCGGCAGGAAGGCAACCCCCTTGAGCAGGGCTGCCCGCAAGAGAGCCATAGCGTCCAGTCCTTCGGGCAGCGATACCCAGAGGAACATGCCGCCGGACGGCATATCGTACACGCTGCTCTTCCAGGCCGGGCGCTTCAGCAGCTCCGCCATCAGCTTCAGGCGGGTATTGTATTCGCGGTTCAGCAGGGCGATATGCTCCCGCAGATCGAAGGCCGACACGCTGAGCAGATGATGCAGCAGCCGCTGGTTCAGCGAGCTGGACTGCCAGTCCGCCATCTGCTTGGCGGCAGCCATCATGCCGATCAGCTCGCGGCTTCCTGCCGCCCAGCCCGTCCGCAGTGCGGGCGCGACCGTCTTGCTGAAGGAACCGATATACAGCACATGTCCGCCTTCACTGACATTCTCCAGTGCATAGAGGGTCGGATATCTCTTCGAGGGATGGCCTTCGCTCCGCTGGAAGTGCAGATCACCGTAGGAGTCATCCTCCACGATCAGCACATTATGGGAGATGCACAGCTCCAGAATCTCTTGCCGCCGGGCCAGACTCCAGAGCACACCGCTGGGATTGGTAAAGCTCGGCGCAGCGAACAGCATCTTGGGCCTGTAACTGCGGATGGTGCGGCGCAGATGATCCGGCAGCAGGCCGTCCCCATCCCCCTGAACCGGAATAATGACGGCCCCCTGCATCCGCAGCGCCTGCAGAATACCTGGAGAAGTCGGATTCTCTACCAGCACATGATCTCCGGGATCAATATACACTCTGGACAACAGATCAATGGCCTGCTGGCTGCCCGTTGTCAGCAGCACTCCGCCATCGGCTACCGCCACTCCCTTACTGCGGAGCCAATCTCCGGTAAGCCATTCGCGGAGCGGGCCATACCCCTCAGGCTCCCCGTACTGCAGTGCACTGGCATCTGTGGAGATGACGGTCGATGCCGCCTCAGACAGCAGTGACAGCGGAAATAATTCTTCTGCCGGGAGCTCCTCCGCCAGCGAGATCAGCGTACCCCGGCGTGTCTCTTTACGGATACTCAGCAGCGGTGAAGATAACAATGTATGTGCGCGCGAAGAAAACTCATACTTCATACGCTTCCCCCCTTTATCTGGTTTAAGAATATTCCAGTCCTGATGCCATTATGTCGTAATACAGGGTTTATGCGTAGATTTGCTTGTTCTGTCTTGAGAAGAGCGCGAACTTCTCAATGGCCTGCGCCCTGGTCGATACTTCCAGCTTCACATAAATCTTGCGCAGGTAGTTATCGATTGAACGGCGGCTGACTTCAATTTCAAGTGCGATCTTGTCGTATGTAATTCCTTGCACAATGCGTTCCATGATGAACATCTCGGTCTGTGTCAGCTGCAAGACTCCCTCCAGCCCTCTGGAGGAAGCTACCGGACGAAAGCCCTTTTCGATCCAGTCCAGCGGAATGGAGAGGAAGCCTTCGCGGATTCCGCGGATCATCTGCAAAAGCTGACCCGGAGTGGCTCCCTTCGACAATACCCCGCTGGCCCCCAGTTCAATCAGGGGCAGGAACATTTCCTTATCGTTCTCCTCTGTCATGATAATAATGTTCGAGCACGGTGAGATTTTTTTCATATCCGGCAGTACCTGCTCTACGGTTCCATCATGCATCTGATAGTCACTCAGCACCAGATCAGGCCGGAACTCCTCCAGACCCGCCAGACATTCTCCCCAGGTAGCGTACATGCCGTCTACCGTCAGCCCTTTTTCATCTTCCAATATTAATTTTGTTCCCAGCATACTTGTGGGATGACATCCCACGATGACCACCCGCCAGACCTTCGTCATTAATGCCCAGACCTCCTGCTATCTATATAATTTTCCAGAATGGAAAGCGCTGTAAGCGTTCCCTGTCAACACGCAAGCAAGGATCTATGCTGTCCTGAGTCTAATCTTCCTACTTTTACCTTGAATACGTCCATCAGATATTCCAATCTATAGAAATTGTATCGCAGTAGTTTAACAGGATGCAATTACTTTTTGTCGTTTCTGCGCGGCTCTTTCACTTTTGCGAAAAACCTGAAAGTCTGATAGAATGAGAACTTGAAAAATCACCCCACAAAGTGAGGCTTTGGCTTCGATGTTTACTCAGATACTTTGCGGGGACCCCGAAACATGTAAATTCTTTATCTTGAAAAAAAATGGCTTGAGGTGATGAAATGCAACCGCTAGCGGAATCGACCCGGGTACACTCCCGCCGGAGCGCGGAGAGAAGCGGCTCGCCCGTAAAATGGTTTCTATTGTTCTGGATTCTGATGATCGCGCTCGGCGTATATGCCGTGTACAGCTACACCAATCATCTGAAGGATCAGGTGCTGAGCGAGCTTGGATCTCAAAGCCAGCAGCAGCTTACCGTATTGAAAACCGACTACGAGTCCAAGATTGCTGTCCTGTCAGAACAGGTGAAGGAGCTTCAGAGCACCGTGCAGACGTTCAATGAGCTGCTGACCTTCACCAAGGATAATGCCAGCAACAAGACAGACAATAGCAACAAGCTGTACACGCAATTAAGCGAGGTCAAGAAACAGCTTGATACGCTTAAGAAAGAGATGGATCTGCTGAAATGATGACTCCTGTCAAAAGAGTGAACCGGTTCTTCATGCTCCTGACCGCTCCATTGTTCGGGCTGCTGCTCTGTCTGTGGCTGTACCAGCCGCCGCTTGAGCTGAAGCTGAATACCGCCCCCTTCGCAGCTGACCCCGGACCCGTGAATGAAACCGCCCGATTGAAGCAGGATTTGGCTGTAGCCAAGAGCAACGCCTCCTATACCATAGACTCTATCGGCACCAGCGCACAGCTCTACAAGCAGACCACCAGCGCCATGAACGCCCTGGTCAGCACAGCAGCAGCGCAGACCACCCGTCCCGAGCGGATCTACAACCGCCGGATTACTTCCCGGCTCGGCATTCCCGCCGATGTGATCAGCAGCGACCGGATTACCATTGAATTATACCGGCTGAATCCCGGCAACTATACAGCATACGCGATGAAGATTAAACTGAAGGACTCCTCAGCCATGAAGATGAGCCTGGCCGGTGACGGCACAGGCGCTTCCGAGACCACACTGCAGGCCGTGAACCGCTACGGTGCCTCGGCAGGGATTAATGCCGGAGGGTTCGCCGATCAGAACGGCAAGCGTTATCCGCTCTCCACCACCATTGTCGGCGGACAATACCTGTACGGCTTTGAGCCCAGCTACAAGGACCTTAGCTTTGTCGGTTTGAACAAGTCCGGCCAGCTAATCGGAGGCAAATTCACGAGCCGTGCCCAACTGGATCAGCTGGAGCCGGTATTCGGGGCAACCTTCGTCCCTGTTCTGCTGAAGAATCAGAGCAAAACAGCCATTCCGCTGAAATGGCAGCTGGCCCCGAAGCGGGCACCGCGGACCATCATCGGCAACTACAAGGACAATCAGCTGCTGATTCTGGTCGCTGACGGATATAACGAGAATGGCAACTCCGGTGCTACACTGGCTGAGCTGCAGGATAAACTGTACAATCTCGGTGTCATCGATGCCTACAACCTGGACGGCGGCGGCTCATCCTCGATGATTTTCCGTGGAAAGGTCATTAATAAGCCTTCCGACGGCAATCTGCGCCGCGTCCCGACGAACTTCCTGTTCTTCAAATGAACCAGCACACATCCGTCAATGCCAAATATCACATTTTCATTTATTTTTATAGAGTAAAAGGGTATACTCAGGATAACGAAAAATAGTCACTAATGGAGGTGCCTGGATGTCGTTCTCCCTGACTTTTTGGATCGTGACCCTGGTATTCGTACTGTATCTGGCAGGAATTCTTACTTCTTCCTACAACGACGACAAGACTAAGGGGCTGTAACCGGCTCCCGCGAACAAGCCGCCGGATGTATACCACAAAAAGGAGCACCGCACTGATGTGCGGCGCTCTTTTTGTGTGGTTCACTATTCACCGAAGCCGAGTCCCAACCAGCATCCATGTTATAGGACGCCGCTGTGGCGTTTTACCCTATGTAGATAAATGATGCGGTCTACGCTTACGCGTGTCTTGGCAATTGGGTCATTTCGGAAAGGCAGCTTGAACAAATATAACGGTCTTTATATTCGCTTACGCCTTCAATAGATCCACAGAAGACACACTTCGGACGGTAACGCTCCAGAATAATGTGGTCGCCCTGAACCAGAATCTCAACAGGGTCACCTTCATTCATTTGATACCTTTTACGCAGAGACTTAGGCAGAACAATTCTACCCAGCTGATCTACTTTACGTACAACGCCAGCAGGTTTCATATCTAACTTACACTCTCCTGTTCAACTTATAATTAGTAGTGCCATTTCTGACTTCCAAGTTCACGTACCCTATTACTTTCTTCGGCACTAATCAACTATTTCGTTACTAAAATGTCGAATCCTGCTGAAAAAAATAAAAAATGTTGTCAACTTTTAGAAAAGTTGTGGGAAATCAAGCTGCCGCAGTGCTTCATAGACCACAATCGCTGCCGAATTGGACAAATTCAGCGATCTGACCGCCTCGCTCATCGGCATCCGCATCGCCGTTTCCTGACCAGCCTCCAGAATCTCTGCCGGCAACCCCTTGGTTTCTTTACCGAACACGAAAAAGTCTCCATCGCGGAAGCTGAAATCGCTATAGCGCTTCTTGGCCTTGGTGGTCGCGTAGAAGAATCGCCCTTCCTGATACTTCTCCAGTACTTCACTGAAGGAATTATGATATTCAATATTCACCGCATGCCAATAATCAAGTCCGGCACGCTTCAGCGTAGCATCGTCTGTGCGGAAGCCCAGCGGGTGCACGAGGTGGAGATGAGTTCCTGTAGCCGCACAGGTACGGGCGATATTGCCGGTATTCGCCGGAATTTCCGGTTCCACCAGCACAATGTGTAAAGCCATAATACGGATGCTTCCTCTCTGTAGGGTCTTAAGGGCTGCGGCGGAGTAAGTACCCGCTGCACCTTCCCTGACCCTGTGATGTTTTGTTGATGCTGCTTGCAGGTACAGACCGGACCGGACAATATCATTAGGCTATGGGCAAGAAGAAACCTTCCGCTGCCAGGCGGAAGGTCAGGAACGTTCTTTCATTACCCTTGAGTTTGCCGGAAATGCTTCATGAAATCAGCCAGCGCCTTAACGCTCTCATGCGGAACCGCATTGTAGATCGAAGCGCGCAAGCCGCCTACGCTACGGTGTCCCTTGAGGCCGACAAAGCCCTCCGCTTCGGAAGCTTTGATGAACTGCTTCTCCAACTCCTCCGACTGCATCCGGAACGTTACATTCATGATGGAACGGCTGCCAACTTCGGCTACCCCGCGGTAAAAACCGTCGCTGCCGTCGATATAATCATACAAAAGACCTGCTTTGTCACGGTTCTTGGCTTCAATGCCGGCGAGGCCGCCCTGTTCCTCAATCCATTTTAACACTTCGTTAACCATATATACAGAGAAGGATGGCGGCGTATTGTAGAGAGAGTTGTTCTTGTAATGAGTATCATACCGCAGAATCGTCGGAATATTCGCCGGAGAACTGGAGATCAGCTCTTCCTTGGCAATCACAACGGTGACGCCCGATGGTCCGAGATTCTTCTGCGCACCGGCATAGATCAGGCCGAACTGGTTCACATCGAAGTCACGGCAGAGAATATCACTGGACATATCGGCAACCAGCGGAATGTTACCGGCATCAGGATACTGTGCATACTGCGTGCCTTCAATCGTCTCATTCGAGGTGACATGCAGATAAGCGGCATTGTCCGCAGCCTTGATGCTGCTAAGCTCGGGAATCGCCAGGAATTTCTTGTCTGCCGAGGATGCGGCTACATGACCGCCGCCTGTAAGCTTGGCTTCCTTCAGGGCTTTGTCGGCCCAGCTTCCGGTCATGACATAGCTGCCGACCTGGCCTTCAGCGATAAGGTTCATCGGAACCATAGCGAACTGTGTGCTTGCTCCGCCTTGAATGAACAATACCTTGTAGCCCTGCGGATTGCCGAGGAGCGAAAGCAGGCGTTCCTGAGCTTCATTATGCACGGATTCGTATATCGCCCCGCGGTGCGACATCTCCATAATGGACATTCCGCTCTCCCGGAATTCAACGAACTCCGCTTGTGCACGTTCCAATACTGCCAGCGGCAATGCTGCCGGACCGGCATTAAAATTGTATGCTCTCTTGCTCAAAATAACCCCCACCCTTTCTCTCCTATGAATATGGATATCGCTATGATAGCAGATAACGTTAAACACCAGCAAGTATAATTATTCACATATCAGGGAACCCGGGCGCATTCAGGAAGCTGAAAATCGATAGCTGCGGCTCCACCCCTTGCTGTGACGCGGTAAAATAGTGATATCAGCAAAAACCTCGGGAGAAATCACATGCTTGTCACCCCACAGCGCAATCCGCTCAGCAGCGAAATCTCCGCTCTCTCTGATACTGGCCCCGGTCGGCTTATGGATCAGCTCCCAGTAATAATCTCCCTCCGCCTGCTCCCAGCCTTCGAGTCTGCAATAGAATTGGCGGTCCGTTTCCCCGGCCCAAGTCAGGCTATTCCCGTCTATGCTGAGCAAATTCTCCGTATAAGCAGATTCCGGGGCCACGATCTGCGGCGTTCCCGGCAGCCTAAGCTCATAATCCGTGCCTACAAGCGCCCCATCAATGCCGACAAAATTATGAATATACTCTTCAATCCGCAGCACTTCAGTCCCTGTATTCTCTACTCTATAGAAAATGTCCAGCCGGTTCCCTTCCAGCTTCAGCGTCTTGACCAGCCGCATGCTGTAGCCCCGGCATTCCAGCGGCTGCACAGTGTATGTAACCGAGTCTCCACTCCACTCTTCTGTGACCGGGAATGGCTTAAGCGGATACTCCCCTACGAATGAATAAGGCTCATCCCTTTGCTTCTGCAGCAGCCCGATGCCGGGTTTGGGGAACCATTCCCCAGGAGCAGCATCTTCATAGCCAATTGCCCGGGAAATGCCAAACTCATTGCAGAGGCCTATCCCTCCCGTACCCTGCCCGGGCACCAGACTTTCCGGAACGCAAAAGGTATGTCCGCCCTGCTCCAGCGTCACGCCTGTAATAAATCCGGTCCAGTCAAAACGGGTGCCTCCATAGGCACCTACATCAGCAATCTCTACTGTCAATACTCCATTGGATAGTACACGTGTCATTGAACTCTTTCCTTTCTGTCCTGAATAGCCGCAGCACTTCCTATCATAGCATTTCCTGGGTAAATCTATATAAGACACATTTAAATTTTGAACTTGAAGCTTCATCGTCACTGTGGTGAACATTTGGACTTCCGGCCGCTGCCCGTCCCCAGATTTCATGATTTGAACAGCTCTTCTCGGTTGAAATCCGGTGACTGTCTATTGCTTACGATGCGAGCTTTCCTGCGGAAAGCTTTCAGGCGGACGCTACCGCTCCCACAGTTCCAAATTTCCCTTCCGCTTCTTTTGCTTTTTGTTTATCTCTTTAGTGCTTCTCATATATCCTTAGTATTAGGATACAAGCGGAAACGGCTTTGCCGTCCTTTAAAAGGACTGTACCGTATCAGCGAGAAATAGAAGGATAAGTTATCGTGTGCAACATATAATTTCTTATATTTTCAAAAAGCCTGCTCTGCACGGACCGGCAGAGCAGGCGATAGAATTCAGCAGCTCCGGCTTAGGCCAGTTCTACCTCCAGCAGATGAATCTCTCCTTCGGGCAGGCCTGTCAGCAGGCTG
Source organism: Paenibacillus sp. FSL K6-1217 (assembly GCF_045040735.1). Taxonomy (NCBI): domain Bacteria; kingdom Bacillati; phylum Bacillota; class Bacilli; order Caryophanales; family Paenibacillaceae; genus Paenibacillus; species Paenibacillus sp. FSL K6-1217. Next base: position 7,216,637 of record NZ_CP150271.1, on the reverse strand, counting down.
CGAGGAATCACAGCACCCTCTGAGACGCGCTGAAGCGTTACCTCAGCTCCGTTCAAGCGCACTGCGTGTATTTGATACTCTCCGTACTCCGTGCTTCCAGAAGCCGTATAGACGACTTTCAGCTCGCGTCCGGCAAAGATAGTCTTGATCGAGGCGCTCTTATCGCCGTCAAATTGTTCATTCACCAGCTTCGGCTGCAGCAGCAGGTCGCCGAGCTTGCCTTTGACGCCAAATACCTCGGTCACCATCGTCAGGAGCAGCCAGCTTGCCGATCCAGTCAGATACGTGTACATTCCTCTGCCCTGCTCATTGATATATTCCGGAATTCCGGGATACATCCGGCTGACCTCGAAGTTCGCACTCAGGTTATACAGTGAATCCAGCACTTTGCGGCCTTCTTTGACGTATCCGCGCTTATACAGCGCATTGCCGTACATAACGGTCATGTGGCTGAACATCGCTCCGTTCTCCTTGTGTCCGAAGGCGAAGCCGAACGCCCGGCCCAGATTCTGCTGAATGCCGCCGAAGTTGCTGTTCAGACGGTAGCCGATGTTCTCATCATACAGATTGCGCTCTACCGCAGAGATGATCGCAGGAATCTGTTCTGGAGCAGCCGCGTGGCCGAGGAGCGGAAAGACCTGTCCGGTAAGCGTCATCCGTGTGCTCTCAGCCCATTCCCCTTCTACACGTTCGCCGTCATTATTATAATAGCCGTTGAACCAGCCGTCGCCGTGTCCGCTCTCTACCCATTCATTGCGGCGCAGGTGATCGAAGATCCATTCCGCCTTGCGGGCGAGATCTGCTGCAACCTCTTCAAGCTTCAGAACGGCTCTTACCCCGCTCACCTTATTCGGTGCAGCAGCATAGAAGCGGCTGAGCAGTTCATGCTTGGCCGTCACCGATTCATAATTAACAGCTTCGCCGAGTGAGTCAAGCAGCAGCACCATCTCTTCAGCCAGCTCCAGCGTATCTCCGCCCGTCCGTTCCTTCAAGGTATTCAGCAGCTTGGACAGATCGAGCAAGTTACTGGCATAGAAGGCTGTGAACGTGACACTTTCGCCCCGCTGTGCCGCCATATCGAGGCCATCATTCCAGTCCGCTCCTTCCAGCAGGATGTTGTTATGCTCACCCACATTGAAGAAAGGAACCAGATTCTGCAGCAGGATATGCTCCAGAATCGTACCTGTATATTCTTCGCCCGCAGTTGTCCGCAGGCTGCTTCCTGCACCCGGCTCCCAGGAGGCATCGCGGTCCTTACAGCGGTTCATGAAAGTATCGCGGAAGTAGGTCTGCTCCTGCAGCAGGAAGTCCAGATCCCCGCTCTGATCCAGGTACAGCATGGTCGTCAGGAACGGCCACGCACCATGGTCCATCCAGACCCGGGGAATATTGTTGCGGTCGGCAATGAATTCGCCCGGCTGCTGCCCGATGATCGTGGCATTGCTGCCGTCTATCCGAACTCCGGCATAATTGTTCAGGAGCAGGCTACGCACATCCGCAGGCTCCATAATCAGCAGCGCCAGGCAATCCTGCCAGAGATCGCGCCAGCCGCGTCCCCCTCTGCCATAATCGTGGTAAGGCAGGAACGAGTTGCCGTACAGTCTGCGCAGCACCGGCTGCAGCGTCACCCATTTCATCCATTCGTCGGCGGCATGATCTCCGGTATGGAATTCTACCGTATTGACTTTATCCGCCCAGAAGCGCTTATTCTCTTCAAGCAATGTATCAAAAGCCGCAGCCGAGCCATATTTCGCCATCAGCGCCTGCACATCGATTCTATCATTGTCAATCGCCATGGCTACGACATAAGCATGGCTCTGACCCGGCTCCAGGGTGATCGTAGCGAACCGCAGTCCCCCCAGTGCCTCATATCCTTCCCATGCCACTCCGCCTTCTTCCCCAACCGGCGGAGCCAGATTGTTCACAACGGCTTCCGGCCAGTCCAGGCTTCCGCCCTCCCCGATGAATTCCTCCTGTACCGGGAATAATCCTGTTGGCAGCGCTCCGCCCCCGTCAGCCCCGAATACCCCGTACGAAGTATGATTCACCCGGTGGCCGCGTTCGTCGAAGGACAGAGCAGGCTGCACCTCTACACCATAAGCCGAAGTATGTATCCGGTTCAGCAGTGAAGTGACATGCCGGTGATCGCGCAAATCGTCCGCTGACCGCGCATACAGCGGGATAGCCGCAGTGGGCGTCAGCGTCAGCGCTTCCGTCCCGCTATTCGTAAGGACCACCTTCATCAGCTCAACCTTATCGTTGCCGCAGGGCACGAAGCTTGTGATCTCAGCTCTCAGCCCCAGCTCCTTACTCTCCCGCGTCACCCGATGCCACAGAAGTCCTGCCTCCAGCACTGATTCATCTGCCGCTTCGCTATAGAATGCCGCATTCTGCCGTGCAGAATTGCCCGCAGCCGACCAGGCTCCCTTGCCTTCAATGTATACCCAAAAATTACGCGAGGCACGGGAATTATGCAGATCCTCCACCGAGATTGGCGGTGTCAGAAAGGTATTATGGCCCGAAGTCGCCTGACCATGCAGCTTGGGACTGACCGAGGACATTATGCCCCCTTCATTCACTAGCGGAAAATATAAAAAGCTGCTCCGGTCCGGCTGCTCCAGCCGGAAGTCCCCGTTATTCCCGGTGAAGCTCCAGCCTGTTCTTGTCACCTTTGATTGATCCTTCATTACATTCATCCTCCCTGTTCCCTGACAGCAGATCTCTTCTTGTAACACATGAACACATAACCGCATATCTACGTAACCTCATGGCCACATAACCTGGTATCCATATGACTGCATAACCCGAATCCGCTTTCCGAAATCGGTTTCGATTTTATTATCACACCGTAATTTCCCTTTGTAAAGCGTTTTTTGTGACTTATGAGTATAGATTGAGGTGCAAAATTTATACTCCCAAGGTCAGAGTACCACAGTAAATTGTAATTTTATTTCATTAATACTATTTAAATAACGAAACTTTACGAAAACACAATATAAAGCTATTTGTAACAAGTGCGAACGGGGGTCCACATTTACTCAACTTACCCACTTTTGCCGAATTCAGGTGCACTTGTGCTCTTCATTTAGCTCGTTTGCCCACTTTTGCCCGATTCAGGTGCACTTGTGCTCCTCATTTAGCTCGTTTGCCCACTTTTGCTGGATTCAGGTGCACTTGTGCTCCTCATTTAGCTCGTTTTCCCCTTTTGCCGAATTCAGGTGCACTTGTGCTCCTCATTTAGCTCGTTTGCCCACTTTTGCCGGATTCAGGTGCACTTGTGCTCCTCATTTAGCTCGTTTGTCCACTTTTGCCGGATTCAAGTGCACTTGTGCTCCTCATTTAGCTCGTTTGCCCACTTTTGCTGGATTCAGGTGCACTTGTGCTCTTCATATTTACTCTCCCTCAGCTTAATCAGCAGCAGCAACAGTGGGGGTTATCCCTTTCACCTTTCACCTTTCACCTTTCATCTTTCTACTTCCTCCTCTCACCTCTCCCTCCGGCACGTACTGCCGCCACCGAAAGTTTGGTTACACGAAAAACACACAAAAGCCCCCGGAATCAATGATTCCAGGGGCCTCTCTATGCAGCTATTGCTATATTACCATCAGCACATTGGCTTAGCTTATCTCTTATACGTCGAAGTACAGGGAGTATTCATGCGGATGAACGCGGATGGCAACGGCTTGAGCTTCGGAACGCTTCAGGGCGATATAGTTATCGATGAAGTCTTTGGTGAATACGCCGCCCTCTGTCAGGAATTCGAAGTCCGCTTCCAGTGCATCCAGAGCTTCATCCAGGGTACCCGGAACGCTGCGGATCTTTTCTTTGTCTGCATCAGACAATTCGTAGATGTTCTTGTCCAGCGGACCGTAGCCCATTTCTTCAGGGTTGATCTTCTTCTTGATTCCGTCCAGGCCGGCCATCAGCATAGCGGAGAAGGCCAGGTAAGGGTTGGCAGTGGAGTCCGGTGTACGGAATTCGATACGGCAGCCCTTAGGAGTCACAGCAGCTACCGGGATACGGACAGCAGCGGAACGGTTACCCTTGGAATAGACCAGGTTGACCGGTGCTTCATAGCCGGGAACCAGACGTTTGAACGAGTTGGTGCTTGGGTTCGTCAGCGCGATCAATGCAGGAGCATGATACAGGATACCGCCGATGTAGTGCAGCGCCATTTCACTCAGGTTAGCATAGGCGCCTTTTTCGTAGAACAATGGAGCATCGCCGTTGAAAATCGATTGGTGAACGTGCATTCCGCTACCGTTATCACCGAACAGCGGTTTTGGCATGAAGGTGGCTACCTTGCCGTATTGGCGTGCAGTGTTCTGCACAATGTATTTGTAAGTGAGGAGATTATCAGCTGTTTTCTTCAGGGTGTCGAAACGGAAGTTGATCTCCGCCTGGCCCGCTGTAGCTACTTCGTGGTGGTGGCGTTCGATTTCGAGGCCCGCTTCACCAAGCAACCGGCACATTTCACTGCGGATATCCTGCTGGGAATCCACTGGAGCTACAGGCACGTATCCGCCCTTCACGCCAACCTTGAAGGCCATGTTGCCGCCTTCTTCCTTGCGGCCAGTGTTCCATGCAGCTTCCTCGGAATCTACGTAGAAGGAGGAGGTGTTCATTCCGCTCTCGTAACGGACATCGTCGAAGATGAAGAACTCGGATTCAGGTGCGAAGAATGCCGCTGTACCTACACCGCTGGATTGCAGGAATTCTTCAGCCTTCACTGCGATACCGCGCGGGTCGCGCTCATAACGTTCGCCGTCAGGTGTGAAGATGTCGCACATAATGTTCAGTGTCGGGTGAGCAGTGAACGGGTCAATGTAAGTAGTGCTTGGATCAGGCATCATTACCATATCCGACTCTTCAATCCCCCGGAAGCCTGTAATGGAAGAACCATCGAATGCTACTCCATTTACAAAGGTTTCTTCTTCAACTGCGGATGCTGGCAACGAGATGTGGTGAGCACGTCCACCCAAATCTACAAACCGGAAATCCACCCACTCGATATTGTTTTCCTTGATCGTCTGCAATACTTTTTCAACCGACATGCTTAATTCCTCCCCAGATTCCGAACATTAGGCCGCTCATCGTATCAAATGTTCTTGTTTTTATTTTTTTGCTGTCGTCATTATAAATCGCATACCTAACATCGTCAATGCTTATGTCAGGTATTTCTTGCGACAATGTGAGATATTCTGACGCTTTGGTGAAAATGTAAAATTCATCCGGATTCCATGTCACCTTTGTCCTCTATGCAGCAAAAACAGCCCTAAACCTCCGCCCTGAAGCGGAAGAAGAGAGCTGTTCAATAGTCATTATACACTTGAAAATTATACTACAGGTGCAGCCTCCAGAGACGGGGAGAACTTGCGGCCCACCAGCGGTGCCAGCTTCTCCAGATCCCGCAGCAGGCTGTCGAATTGCTCAGGGAACAGGGACTGCACGCCGTCCCCGGTCATGGAGTTGTCGGGGTCGGTATGCATCTCGATAATCAGACCGTTGGCGCCTGCTGCAACCGAAGCCTTGGCCATAGGGGCTACCAGCTCACGGCGTCCGGTGCCGTGGCTCGGGTCAGAGATCACAGGCAGATGACTCAGGTTCTGCAGCACAGGAATGGCCGACAGATCGAGCGTGTTGCGCGTGTAGGTCTCGAAGGTACGAATGCCGCGCTCGCAGAGCATGACATCCCGGTTGCCCCCGGCAAGGATATATTCCGCCGCATTCAGCAGCTCATCATAGGTCGCACTGAATCCGCGCTTCAGCAGCACCGGGCGGCCGCAGGTGCCCAGCTTGCGCAGCAGGTCAAAGTTCTGCATGTTGCGTGTACCGACCTGCAGAATATCCGCATGCTCGGCACAGATATCCACATATTCCGGCGTCATAACTTCAGTAATGGTCAGCAGGCCGTGACGTTTGCCGGCTTCCGCCATCATCGTCAGCCCTTCCACGCCAACCCCCTGGAAGCTGTACGGTCCGGTACGTGGCTTGAAGGCCCCTCCGCGCAGCACCTGGCCGCCGGAAGCCTTGACCAGCCGGGCAATCTCATCGATCTGCTCTGGAGATTCCACGGCACATGGACCGCCCATAATGACCATATTCTCTCCGCCGATCTTCACTCCGCGGATATCGATAACCGTATCCTCCGGATGGAAGTCGCGGCTTGCCAGCTTGTAGGATTTGGTAATCTTCACCACATTCTCCACGCCCTTCATCTGGCGCAGATGCTCGGCAAGCTTCGGAGTGACGCCTCCGACCAGTCCGATTACGGTATGGTCAGCCCCTACAGAGAGGTGGACCTGCAAGCCTTCCTTCTCAATCACGGCAATAATCTCATTCACCTGTTCCTGAGGTGTTTGGTTGGATGTAATAACGATCATATTATAGCTCCCCTTTTGGACCCGTATTAGTGTTGTTGGATAGACCGGCCACTGCTGATTCTCCATTTACTATCTCGCTACGACGCGTGTACGCTTTTAAGCACTAAAGTGATTTTAGCGCATATTCCCCTTTCAGTCAACCATTATTCCCCTGGCTCCGCGTGAATTCTATGTGACAGAACATCGAGTGACATTCTTTTTTCGCAAAAAAAAGCAGCACCACCCTCTCAGGCCGCACTGCCGATTAATCGCTATAAGTACATAGTAAGGGTGTTATTGCTGTTCAGAGCTGTCAGCTGGTGCTTGCGGTCTTATTCTTCACCGGCGGCAGGAGCTTCGCCATATTGACCGTGCGCTTGATCTCCCAGGTCTCCGGCTTCGCTTCGTCATACTGCTCCAGATAATTAATAACTTCCTTGGTGATCGGTGTCGGCGTAGAAGCGCCGGAAGTCACACCTACCTTGGTGATTCCCTTCAGCCAGTCTGTATTCATCTCGGATACATCCGAGATACGATAGGCTGTTACGCCGGCAATCTCCTCCGAGACCTGCGCCAAGCGGTTGGAGTTATTGCTGCGCGGATCACCAACAACAATAACCAGCTCACACTGGCCTGCCTGCTCAGCGACAGCTTCCTGCCGCACCTGCGTAGCCATACAGATCTCATTATGAACCTCCGCGCCGGGGAAGGTCTCCAGCAGCTTACGCATAATATGCTTGATATCCCACTGGCTCATTGTGGTCTGATTGGTAATGACAATCCGTGAGGAAGGAATAGAGAGACCGGCAATGTCCTCTTCCTTCTCGATCAGATGGACATGCTCCGGCGCAATTCCCACTGCACCCTCAGGCTCCGGATGGCCTTTCTTACCGATATAGATAATCTCGCAGCCTTCTTCTACCTTCTCCTGGATGAGGTCATGCGTCTTCGTCACATCCGGGCAGGTGGCATCTACCGTGGTGAGCCCTTTGGCGCGTGCCATCTTACGGACCTCTGGCGAGACGCCGTGCGCTGTGAAGATGACTGTTCCCTTATCTACTTTATCTAGAATATCCAGACGGTTATGCCCGTCCAGCGTAATGATTCCGTCGTCCTCGAAGGAGTTCGTGACATGGCTGTTGTGCACAATCATGCCCAGTATATAAATCGGCCGGGGCAGATCCAGGTTCTGCGCAGCCTGCCGTGCCATCACCATAGCATCAACTACGCCGTAGCAATAACCCCGGGGAGAGATTTTGATGACTTCCATGAATTCACCGCTTTCTGCTGTCAATGACTGCTGTTATAGGAGCCACTCAATTATACCCTATTCCAGCGGCGGGGCAAAGAGAAGCGGCAACCAGATCACAAAGGTAGTCCCTTCCCCCTGCCGGGTAACCACCTCAACAGAGCCTCCATGCTCCTCGATAATCCATTTGGCAATGGACAATCCGAGCCCGATGCCCTCCGTAATTCCTCTGGATTCGTCTGCACGGTAGAAGCGGTCGAAGATATGCGGCACTTCATCTTTGTCCATCCCGATTCCCGTATCGGCAATACGGATTCCCACCTGGTTCTGATACAGCAATGCATCCAGCGTAACCTCGCCGGCCGGGGTGTATTTGAACGCATTATCGATGAAAATAAACATCATCTGCTGCAGATAATCCTTGTTGCCCAGGATATATTTACCGTTCAGATGGCCCATCTCACCCACAGACCACTCTGCTTCACGCGTCAGGAACGACGCCCGGCGGGCCACTTCAGTCATCATCGGCTCCAGCGCCACCGGCTCGATCTCGAAGGTCCGGCCGGTATCCGCCCGGGCCAGGGAGAGCATATCCGCTACCAGACGGCTCATGCGTGCCGCTTCATCGGCAATATCCTTCACTGATTCAATCGAGAGCTGGCGGATATCCGCCTCGGACATCCGGCTGTCCTGCGGATCCATCTCCCAGACCTTTTGCAGCAGATCGATATTCCCGCGGATGGTTGTAAGCGGTGTCCGCAGTTCATGCGAAGCATCCGAGACGAAGCGGCGCTGCGTAGCATAGGCCTCCTCCAACCCCGTATAGAAGCCCTCCATCCGCCCGAGCATACTGTTCACCGTCTCAATCAGCCGCCCGATCTCATCCTGCGGACCGTCATATACGATCCGCGAGCTGAGGTCAGTTCCCGTCTGTATCCCGTTCGCCGCTTCAATGACCTTGCCAATCGGACTCATCGCCTTACGTGCCAGGAAGAGGCCGAAGGTGAAGGCTGCGAGCAGGGTAGCGAAGGAGCCGGCCATCAGAATATTCTTCAGCCGGTTTAGCAGGGTGACCTGCTCTCCTGTATAGACGGCGACCTGAAGGACAGCAGGGAAACTGCCGTTATTGAGATTGATGTCGAAGCCCTTTTGATAGATCAGAAAAGGATTGCCGCCATAGCTGGCTTGCAGGAACCCCTCCTGTCCGGGGAGGTCCTCCTTGGCGGGAACCTTGAACTGCAGGCTGATCTCCGCCATGTTCGCACTGGGGACCAACCTTTCCAGATCATAGATGTACATCTGGGCGAACAGGCTTTGGCCCGCAGGTCCGCCTAGCACCGGCTGCAGCGTGCCGTCAGAAGTCAGCCCCTGCTTCAGTTCAACCTGATGGGACTGGCTCAGGAGCCGGCTTTTCAAATCGCCATACGTATTAATATAGACAAAGCCGTAGATTACGGCCGACAAGACCAGCAGCATAACGGCAAGAATCCCTGAATACCAGGCAGTCAGCCGCAGTCGTATGGACATATTAGTCACCTCTTAGGATGTAACCGGCTCCCCGGATCGTCTGAATCAGTCGTTTGCCGCCATGCTCCTCCGTCTTCTGGCGCAGCATAGCAATATATACCTCCAGCACATTCGACTCCCCGCTGTAATCGTAGCCCCAGATCTTATCCATGATGAGATCACGGGAGAGCACACGCTTCGGGTTCTGCATGAACAGATGCAGCAGCTCGAATTCCTTCGCCGTCAGCTCCAGGCGCCGGCCGGCACGGGTCACTTCCCGGGAATCCACATCCAGCGTAATATCCTCATAGGCGACCGCCTGATCCGTGCTGCCGCCCTGCTCGCTTTTGCGCCGGAGCAGTGCCCGGACTCTGGCAAGCAGCTCCTCCAGGGCAAACGGCTTCACCAGATAGTCATCTGCGCCGAGGTCCAGCCCCTTCACCCGGTGCTCGATTTCATCTTTGGCGGTCAGCATCAGCACAGGAACACTGCTTCCGCCCTCCCGCAGACGGCGGCAGACCTCGAACCCGTCCACCTGGGGCATCATAACGTCCAGAATGACCACATCGGGATCACTGTTCAGAACAGCGCGCAGCCCATCCGCCCCGTTCGACGCGGTCTTGACATCATAGCCCTCAAAGGCCAGCCCGCGGCGGAGCATGGAGGTTATTTTCTCATCATCATCAATTATCAGTATATTCGGTCGCATCCGGCAGCCCCCATTGTCTCATTCATATATCTCTATTGTATCAGATGCACCAGTCTCTTCGCATCAAGACCAAGGCAGCACAGAGCGGAAGGGTTGCCCCTTCCGCTCTGCCGCTCACCGCCTAGTGTGCTTATTGCTTCTGAGTCTGTGCATTCTCGAAATCATTCTTGTTGCCGATCGTTATCGGCAGATCCAGCTTCTTGCCGTCGCGGACTACATTCAGAGTCACCTTATCGCCCACCTTAAGCGTCTGAATATAGGTAATCAGATCCTGGTTGGTCGCATAGTTCTTGCCATCGATTCCTGTAATGATATCGTAAGGCCGCAGATCCGCTGTATACGCAGGAGATTTGAAGACAATTTCAGCCACTACAGAGCCTTCTTTAATCGTTGTCCCCATTTGCTTGGCAACTTCATCGGTAATCGTCATTAGAGTAGCCCCAATGAAAGGTACCGGTTCTTTAGGAATTTCCTGATTGGCTTCAAGCTTATCTACCACGCCTTTAATGGTATTAACCGGAATCGCAAAGCCGATACCCTGAGCATCTCTGCTTACTGCAACGTTCATACCGATGACCTGGCCGTTCATGTTGAGCAGCGGTCCGCCGGAGTTCCCCGGGTTGATCGAGGCGTCGGTTTGCAGAAGATTTTTGTAGGTTTTTGTACCACTTCCGTCTTCTTCGGCAATATCAATACTGCGGCCTCTGGCACTGAGCACCCCGGTTGTCACTGTATGGTCGAAGCCCTGCGGGTTACCGATCGCCACGACCTCTGAGCCTACCTTAATGCTGTCGGAATCGCCAAGCGCCACAGACGGGAAGTCCGAGCCTTCAATCTTCAGTACGGCGAGATCGAGATCCTTGCTGGAGCCCAGCAGCTTCGCTTCATAAGTCTTGGTATTGCCATCCACCGTAACCTGAATCACATCGGCATTATCGACAACGTGCTGGTTAGTCAAAATGTATCCGGCAGAATCATAGATGAAGCCTGTACCAATACCGTAAGGTGTAAGCTGCGGAGAAGAATTATTCGAGCCCGGCTGGGATTCCGAATTATTCGAACCGGAACCTCCTCCGCCGAATTGATCACCGAAGAAGAACTGTGAGAACGGATCGCTCATATTCGGGCTGCTGCTTCTGTTCCGCGAGTTGTTTGATTTCACCAGTGTCTCAATTTTGACGACTGCCGGTCCTACCCCTTCAACTACGCCGGATACATCTCCCGATCCGGTGACCAGTGCCGCTGCGGAAGTGGAAGGTGTAATATTGGCGTTGCCGCTAGCTGTCTTCCCCACAGGATTCGTTGCAACTGCCGTTGCCTCCTGGCCTCCAGTGAACCAGTTGCCCCGGTCTGCCATGAACATGGAGCCGGATAAGACCACCATTCCCGCGAGAAAAGATACCAGTACCGCCTTCACCGGCTTCTTCGGCTTACGGTTGTACTGCCAGCCGTTGCCTCCCTCCGGAGGATTGCCGCCTCGTCCGCCATTTCCGTCATACCCTGTGGTACGGAGCGATGTGTTATACGGTAAGGACTTCACCGGCTGTGGAGGTGTAACCTCTACACGCTCGGGTTCGCGGCGGTTATAATGCTGCGGGTCATTGCCGTTCATCTCATCATTGTTCATCGATTTGAAAGGTCCGTAAGAATAGTAGTAGGAGCCGCCTTCTGCGGATGAATTAGTGCTTTTATCAGTATCATTATGATTATTGTCCCATTCACGATCCGGTCCCGGTTCATGATCACGATTGTAATTGTTCTCACGATTGAAGTTGTTTTTGTTATCGTCCATGGTTACTTTCCTCCCGCGCCTTGCCGTGTCAGGCAAAGTGTTATTTGTTTTCTTGTTCTTATTTTGTACTGTAAACCTTAAGGTCACCTTAAAAACAATTTAAATGGAGATAAAAGATAATATAAAAAAGGACTGTCCCGGCAGGATAGTCATCTCATGACTACTGCCGGGACAGCCTGATAGCTTATCAATCTCTATAACACAGCACGCTACCCCTGCGCCCAGCCCTTGCGGTGGGCATAGATCGCCAGCTGGGTGCGGTCATCCAGCTCGCATTTCATCAGCAGGTTGCTGACATGGGTCTTGACGGTCTTGATGCTGATATGCAGCTCCTCGCCGATATCCTTGTTCGTCTTGCCCTCTGCGATCAGCAGCAGCACTTCCTTCTCCCGTTCGGTCAAGCCGGAGGAGTCGCCCTGGACCGTACGCTGGCGGATGCCGCGGGTCAGCGCCTGTGACACATCACCGGTCATCACCGGCATGCCGCGATAGGCGCCTTGCAGCGCGTAGATCAGCTCTTCTGCCGAGACGGTCTTGAGCACATAGCTGACAGCCCCGGCTTCAATCGCATCGACCACCAGATCGTCCTCCAGAAAGCTGGTCAGGATGACAATCTTGAGCCCGGGGAATTCAGCTAAGACAGCGCGGGTCGTCTCCGCTCCGTTCATCACCGGCATCATCAGGTCCATCAGCACCAGATCCGGCAGCGCTTCATGCCCCAGCTCGCGCAGCATCGCCAGCGCTTCATGCCCATTGGCCGCTTCCCCGATCACTTCAAACATCGGGTCCAGCATCAGATAGGTTTTGAGGCCCATCCTCACCATATCGTGATCATCTACAAGCAGTACTTTTACGAGACTCATTCTGCACTCCCCCTAACATTGTGTAATTATGATGCAGCCCTTGCTTCATAACCGCTGAGCGCATCAAGCCTCTTCAGAATCGGCCTCGGTCCCGTCAGCAGCCGTCTCCGCGCGGCCTTGGACAAACTTTGGAATATGTACGCGGATTGTCGTTCCCGCTCCCCTGCGGCTGATGATCTCGACTTGACCGCCGAGCTTCTCAGCACGCTCACGCATGGTCGTGAGACCGTAGGAGCCTTGCTTATGCTGCACGTGCTCGAAGCCCTGCCCGTCATCGCTGATGCTCAGCACGACCTGGCGCGGCACCTCCCGCAGGGACAGACTGACCACCCGCGCGCCGGCATGCTTGACGATATTCGCCATCGACTCCTGAATAATCAGGAACAGCTGATGTTCAATCGCTTCAGACAGCTCACCCTGAAGTTCAAGCTCCTTCACCCCTTTGAGCCCGTTCTGGCGGCAGTAATCCGGGAACCACTTCTCCAGTGCCTCGAACAGATTACGCCCTTCCAGCTCCACCGGGCGCAGTTGTGCGATCAATGCCCTCATTTGCTTCTGGGCCATCTGGGACATGCTGATCAGCTGATCCATGACTGTCTGCCCGTGCTCGGCGCTGCGTTCCAGCACTTTAGGCAGCGAAGAGGCGGACATGTGAATAGCGAACAGCTGCTGGCTCACCGTATCATGCAGATCCCGGGCCATACGCCTGCGCTCTTCCAGTACCGCACTCTCCGCTGCCTTTTCCTTCTCAATGACTTCCTGTTCCCCGAGCTGCTGGAGCCGCTTCATCTTCTTCTCGACCGTATCCATCATGATGTTGAACTCGTGGTAGACGCGTGCGAAAGACTGGTCCTCACTCTCCGGCATCCGCACCGACATATTCCCTTTGGCCACCTGCAGCATATTCAGATCGAGATGATCGATCCGCCGCTGAATCCGCTGTCCGGCGATGTAGCCGATAATGACCGTGAACAGTACAATACCCAGACACAGGTAGATCCACATCCGGGTATCCACTACCTGGATATAGCCCAGGCATGTCCCGGCATACATCAGCCCCGCCGTCACTCCGCCGCTAAGCAGGAAATACACCAGCAGCATCCATTTGGTATTACTGAAGATCATCCCCATTTAACCCACCGTTTTGACTTTGATGTCACCGATGAAGCAGCTGACATTGATACGGACCTTCTTGCCCGATTCCTTGTAATATGGTGTCTTGCATTGTACATTGCTCATGAACCCGCTGCGCGACTGCTCCAGCACCTGCATGTCACCGATGAACGAGCTGCCGGTCACGGCCACGCCCAGATCCATATCGTCTGGAATGTACACCTTAATGTCGCCCACAAAAGCGGAGATATTAATCTTGGTCTCGCCGTAAGGAATCTGCGCATTGGTCAGATCCAGCACCGTATCCCCGATGAACTGCGAAATGTTGGTCCGCTTCAATTGAAAATGCTCTTTGCCCATATGCACATCGCCGATGAACGCCGAACGGTTCGTTGTATCCTTATCATGCCCTGAATCCTGAAACTCCTCATGCCACTCCCCGTGGCGGCGGGCCTGCCGTTCCTGACGCTCCTGACGTCTGCGATCCTGGCGCTCCTGCTTCTCCTGCCAGCGGGTATCTGCCGAGGCATGCAGCGGGTTACCGTCTGCATCCTCCTCATTCTTATGCAGATAATCGTTCCAGTTGCGTTCTTCGCTGCCTGAGGACTTGCCGAATTTCTGCTCAAACTGCTGATCGAGCGTAGATTCCAGCGGAGCGGGCGGCTCTGCATCCAGCGGGCCTCTGCCTGGTCCAGGCGGGTAGTAACCGGGCGGCGAAGGCGGTGCCGGTGGTACAGGCGGAGTATTGGGCCGCGGCTTGAAGATGACGGATAATCCGCCGCCGATCAGCATGACCGGAATCAGCATTTTGAAGAAATCGCCTGCCGAGTAGTAGAACCAGCCTAAATTCCGCCCCAGGAAAAACACCCCGATGGCCAGAAAAATGAACCCGCCGAGTGTTGCCGAGAATCTTGAATGCTGCTCATCCGGAGCCAAAAACCGTTGTACTCCCATCACGATCAGAATAACCGGCCAATAGGTGGAGATCAGTGAACCCAGACTGAAATCCGTGTAACCCATCTGCCGGAGCAGAAACATTCCTCCCAGACCGATGAGGAGCAGGCCTCCGAGTACCTGGCTGGTGAACCTTCGTTTCATAATGTCATCCCCCTTGTCGTAAATACATCTCTTCCTTATGAACACTTATAGCCTTAGTCTACAGGAAGAATGCGGCGGAGAACAGCGGCGTAAGAAGGAACCGTGCCTCCGTCTCCAGACCGAGACAACTGGAATATTAAGTTAATCCTCTGCTCCATAAAAAAAGCTGCCCTCCAGCCCGTAATCCGGACATGGCAGGACAGCCTTGTTGCTTCAGGAACTTACCGGGAACCCAGCATTACTGCTGCGGTTTCTGAGCCGGTTTGGTCATAGAATTACCAGTTTGCTTAGTGGCGCCGTCATTTTCAACAGCGAACTCTGCATTGTATTTTTCATTCGGTGTTTTGAAGTTTTCTTGTACCTTTGGTTTCTTGGAATTGGCCACGGAAATCACCTCCCTTTGTCTATCGGAAGAAGCAAGTATTTGCTCCAGTCGATATTATGGGAAACGGCCCGCCGGATTATGCATTCTCACGTGAAAATAAATTCAAACTCCCGGATGTCCGGCACATCACAACAACCTTAAATAGCTTCTTCCAGTAAATATTGCGGAACCGCTTTATAGGTCTGAATAGCATGGCCGAGACTCTTCAGCATACTCTCCGTGCATTTCCCGTCGCCGCGCTTGATCAGCTGAACCACAACGGACTTCTTGCCCCATTCCTTGTAGACCTGCTTGGTAGTGCTGAAGTAGAGGTCGATCTTCCGTCCCTTGATCGCCGATCCGGTGTCGGCCACAATTCCATATCCATAACCCGGTATATATAAAATACTTCCCAGCGGCAGCACCTTCGGGTCTGCTGCAATCGTGGATACCGCATTCTTGTCCCGACGTACCTTCACTCCTGAATACGTAATCCCGTACTCTGGATGCTTCGCGGTCTTGCCGGTGGATTCGTATCCGGCTGTATAGCCGGTGGCCATTACTTTCAGCGAAGTGATGATCTGCTCTGGAGCCGGTGCGGCTACCGGTACCGAACCGGGGGCCTTGAGAGCACTCTTAGGCTTAGCCGCCTGAACCTCTGGGTTAGGAGCCTTGAGCGCGGCATCCGGCCGTACGGCTCTCGAAGAGCCTCCAAGACGGGATGCAGAGCCTGCCTGCTGACGATCAACCGGTGACTGCTTCTGTATGCTGCTTCCATGCTGTCCTGCAGTGTCCTCCATCCCTCTCGCCTGGGCCGACTTGCGCGCGTAATCCGGGAAGATCCCGGCAGCGGTCAGCATAAGGACGAGCGTGACGAAAAGACACCAAAACCTCTGGTATAAGCCCATTTTGTTCATTAGTTAAACCCTCCCCATACTACGAAGGTTTCCCTTTTCACAAAATTATATACATGAAACCGCGTTCCGGCGGTCTCATGCGGCTTATAACAGAGGCTCAGTTAATACTCTAGCTAGATGACGCGTCCGGCAATTTCCTGTGTAAGCGAGTCAATGGCTTCCGGCAGCGGCCGGGCCCCGATATCCCCTTCGCCGCGTTTGCGGATCGACACACTGCCTGCGTTCATTTCGTTCTCGCCGACCACGAACATGTACGGCAGCTTCTCCAGCTGAGCTTCACGGATCTTGTAGCCCATCTTCTCATTGCGCAGATCCACTTCCGCACGAATACCGCTCTTCAGCAGCTTCGCTTCCACTTCCTTCGCATATTCGTCGAAGGCTGACGATACCGGAATAATCTTCACCTGCTGCGGGGACAGCCAGAGCGGCAGTGAACCGGCAAAGTTCTCCAGCAGGAAGGCTACGAACCGTTCCATGGTTCCCAGAATCCCGCGGTGCAGCACAACCGGGCGGTGCTTCTGGCCGTCGTCGCCGACATATTCCAGCTCAAAGCGTTCCGGCAGCAGGAAGTCAATCTGTACGGTCGAAAGTGTCTCTTCTTTGCCGAGTACAGTCTTAATCTGCACATCGAGCTTCGGACCATAGAAGGCTGCTTCGCCTTCAGCTTCGTAGAACGGCAGGCCGGCTTCTTCGACTACCTCACGCAGCATACGCTGTGCAGTCTCCCACATCTCGTCGTTGGCATAATACTTCTCAGTATCCTTAGGATCACGGTAGGAGAGGCGGAACCGGTAGTCTTCAATCCCGAAGTCGCTGTATACCTGCTTAATCAATTCCAGAACGCGGATGAACTCGCTCTTGATCTGGTCCAGACGGCAGAAGATATGCGAGTCATTCAGCGTCATCGAGCGTACGCGGTGAAGACCTGTCAAGGCTCCCGACATTTCATAACGGTGCTGAATTCCAAGCTCGGCAATACGGATCGGCAGATCACGGTAGCTGTGCATGGAGCTCTTGTAGATCATCATATGGTGCGGACAGTTCATCGGGCGAAGCACGAACTCTTCGTTATCGATAGTCATCTTAGGGAACATGTCTTCCTGATAGTGCTCCCAGTGCCCGGAAGTCTTGTACAGCTCTACGTTCCCCAGTACCGGAGTGTAGACATGCTGGTATCCGAGACTTGCTTCCAGATCCACAATATAACGCTCCAGAATACTGCGCAGCTTCGCGCCCTTAGGCAGCCAGATCGGCAGGCCTTGTCCAACTAACTGGTTGAAGGTGAAAATCTCCAGCTCCTTGCCCAGCTTCCGGTGGTCGCGCTTCTTGGCTTCCTCCAGCAGGCGCAGATACTCATCCAGCTGAGCCTTCTTGATCCAGGCTGTGCCGTACACCCGCTGCAGCATCTTGTTCTTGCTGTCTCCGCGCCAATAAGCTCCGGCCACGTTCATCAGCTTGAATACTTTGATCTTGGCTGTCGATGGCAAATGTGGGCCACGGCAGAGATCGAAGAATTCGCCCTGCTCATAGATCGTGATGACACTGTCTTCAGGCAGGGCTTCAATCAGTTCCAGCTTGTAAGGGTCACCCAGCTCGCCGAAGCGCTCCAGTGCTTCCCCCCGGCTAACCTCGTGGCGGACAATCGGCAGATTCTCGGAGACGATGCGGTCCATTTCCTTCTCGATCTTCAGCAGATCCTCGGGATTGAGCGGATGCTCCAGATCCATATCATAATAGAAGCCGTCTTCGATGACAGGACCCACCCCAAGCTTCACTTCCTTAGTGCCGAACAGGCGTCTTACAGCCTGCGCCATCAGGTGAGCAGTGCTATGACGCATCACTTCCAGACCTTCCGGCGAATCCAGGGTTACGATTTCTACCAGATCACCCTCCTGAAGCTGTGCTGACAGGTCTACGACAATCCCGTTGAGCTTGCCTGCTGCGGCATTCTTGCGCAGTCCGCTGCTGATAGAAGCGGCTACATCATCAATGCTGCTGCCGTCTGCGTATTCCCGGACCGATCCGTCCGGTAGCTTAATGTTTACTGACATGATACTTCCCCCTAAAGTTTGTTGGCCTATACTTACCTGAACTCTTCATACACACTCACTTCGCCGGCCTAAGCCTGTAAGCGGCTATCACTCATAGCTTCTGCACACAAAAAACACCCGTCCCGCAAAGGGACGAGTGATTGCACCCGTGATTCCACCCAAATTCGATCTATCCTTGCAGATGCGCCGAGAATTCGGCTTCAGTGCAGAATATAATCCTTCGTTAGCATGGGGATAACGGCCATGAACCGGCGGTTCTTACTATCTCTCAAGGTTCCGGAAACGGAATCTCTCTGGAGTTCATAACCGCAGCTACAAAGGGGTAAACCGACAGCCGGTACCGGAGGAAGTTGCAGCCTGAGGCTTCCTCTCTCTGGAACGGTCCAAAGCAAGCGGTTCATATCTTTGTCAACGCTGATAACATGAATTACGGTAATTATAAATCTCAGCTTATCTTCCGTCAAGCGTAAAACGGCTGTCCGTCTTCAAACCAGATGGGCCGCCGCCCCGGGCTGATTATTCTTCTTCCCGTTGTTTTTTTACCGGCAAGCGGCCTGCACGCTTCAAAGACTCACGCAGCAAATATTCGATATGTCCGTTTACGCTGCGAAATTCTTCTCCCGCCCAGCGTTCCAGCGCTTCATGCAGCTCGGGATCGATCCGCAGCGGAAAGCTTTTTTTGGCCGCCATAGTATAACCACCTTTAGTATAACGAGCCGGCGTTGATGACCGGACTTGCGCCGCGCTCCGACACAATCGCCACCATCAGATTGTTGATCATTGCCGCCTTGCGCTCTTCGTCCAGTTCAACCACACCGCTCTCCTTGAGTTGACGGATCGCCATATCTACCATACTGACCGCACCTTCTACAATGATCTGCCGTGCGGACAGAATGGCGGAAGCCTGCTGGCGCTGCAGCATCGTGCTGGCAATTTCTGTGGAATACGCCAGATGGGTCAGCCGGGCTTCAATGACCTCTACACCGGATAAGGACAGCCGCTCCTGCAGCTCCACCGCCAGCTCCTTGGCAATTTCATCCGCATTGGCCCGCAGGGACATGCCGGACTCATTGAAGTTATCGTAAGGATACTTGCTGGCTACATGACGCAGAGCGGTCTCACTCTGAATTTCTACGAATGCCATATATTTATCCACATCAAACAGCGCTTTGGCCGAATTAATGACCTTGAACACGATGACCGCAGCAATCTCAATCGGATTCCCTTCCACATCATTGACCTTCAGCTTCACGCTGTTGAAATTGCGGACCCGCAGGGATACGGTCTTGCGGATGCTGAATGGAATGACTGCAAACAGGCCGCTGGCTGCAATGGTACCCACATATTGGCCGAAGAAGGTCACGACCACCGACTTGTTAGGCTGTACCACGGTAATGCTGGTACATAGAATTCCCGCCGCAACAAACAGGAACACTGACAATGCCGCGTATTCCTGGACCGCACCGTAAATCCCGCCTCCGATACAAATAGCAATCAGAGCGATAACCCAGAAACCGCTGACCGGACGCAATAGTTTCTCTTTCATAATGCCGCCTCCATACGATATGTATTTGATATAATTATGATATCACTTTTGGATACAACTGTAAACCACAAAAAAACCCGTGCTATTTCAGCACGGGCTTTTGCAGGGTTGATTATCAATGCATGATTACACTTATGAAGCTTTGTTCTCCAGCATACGGAAGATGATGACCGCAGCCTGGGCCCGGTTTGCAATACTCTTCGGTGCGAATTGCTTGGCATCCACACCGTTAACGATACCGAGCTGGGTCAACTGCGCCACTGCCTGCTGGGCATATGGAGCAATCTTGGCCTTATCGGTGAATTTATTCAGCGTTGCTGCCTCAACCGGCTGCAGCTGACCCTTAAGGGCATTCGCGATCATAATCGCCATTTCCTCACGGGTAATCTCACGGCCAGGCTCGAATTTGCCGTTGCCGGAGCCTCGGACAAGGCCTGCATTTACCGCTGCAGCGATGGTGCCCGAATACCAGGCTCCCTGTTTCACATCGCTGAATGTCACAGACGCTGCACTGTTGTCCAGGTTAAGTGAACGAACCAGCATGGTTACGAATTCAGCGCGGGTTACACTCTTGATTGGCGCAAAGTTCGTGCCGTCCATCCCTTTGATAATCCCCTTGGCAGCCAATGCATTGATCGCATCTGCGGCCCAGGCTACCTTGCCCAGATCCTTGAAGGCTACCGCAGGTACAGCCGGGCTTGGCGATGGCGCTGCCGTTGCAGCCGGTGTAGCCGAAGCGGCCGGACTTGGCGTGGCCGAAGGCGAAGCCGTCGGTTTAGGTGTTGCGGTTGTAACCGGTCCAGGGTTAGACCCTGGGTTCGGGTTCGGATTGGAGCTTGGAGCAGGGCTGGGATTAACCGTTCCAGGATCTTTCTCCACATTAGTGATCCGGCCTTCAATGGCAGCAGTAATCGCACCGCCGTTGAATGTTTTGACGATATATTCATAGAATACATCCAGGTCAATCGGTCCGGCCAGCGAGGAGCTTGCCTCAGTCAATACTTTGTAATTGTCGCCGCCTGCAGCCATGAAGTTATTAACTACAGCCGTGTAGCTCTTAGACATTTCAATAGGTGTTCCGTCTGCCTTGGTCAGGTTAGCGACACGCTCTGCAACCGGCAGATACATGTTAGCTGTATATTTCAGACCGGAGATTTGCAGTGTCTTCGTGTCTGTGGTGCCGTCAGCCTTAACCGCCCATTGCTGCTGAAGCAGCGTCTTGATCTGTTGACCAGTCAGGGTCAGCTTCACCAGCGTGTTGCCGAATGGCTGAATCTTCGCCAGATCCCCGAAGGCTACATTGCCTTTCGGAAGATCCGCACGGATACCGCCCGGGTTCATGAAGGCGAAATCAGCAGGATCTTTCTCGCCCTCTTTGAAAATAGCATGACGCATTGCATCTGCAATCAGGTTACCCAATGCTGATTCTTTAGTGTAGGCATCTGTACGGGTAATGGTACCGTCAGTAGTCCCTACAGGCTTAGTCAGTTCAGGGTGACGTCCAAGGTAATAGTCTACCAGAGCTTTGGTTTCTGCGTCTGGTGTGATTTTGCTCTGAACAGTGTTAGTGACAACTGCCGTCTTGCTCTTCACTGTACCTGTAGTTCCGTCAATCACCAGCTTGATGTCTTCAAAAGCCGTTCCGTAAGAGTAAGCCTGAACGATCAGCTTACCGTTCACTGTATCATTGGCATAGCCATGATTGTCTCCGGCTACGATCACATCAACCGGGGAATTGGCAGGAAGCGCATTAGCCAGATCTACAGCTTCGCCGGTGGATACATTCTTTTTGGTAACCGGATCAGTCTTGGTTGTTGCCGGATCATGGGCAAGTACCACGATCGTCTTGACGCCTTGAGCATGCAGCTCGGCCGCATATTTCTCAATCGCCGCGACTTCTTCCTCGGCGCTCAGGAATTTCACCCCAGCTGTACCGGCTGGAGATACTTTGCTTGGCGTTGCTTTGGTCACAACTCCGATGAAGCCGATCTTCACGCCGCCCACTTCTTTTACAACATAAGGGGTGATAATAGGTTTACCCGTTGTGCTGTCTACTGCGTTGGCATTGATATAATCGAAATCTGCGCCATTATGGACGACTTTATCGTTCTTAGGGTCCTTACCGCCATAGATTTGAGCCTTCATAGCCTCAACACCTTGGTCAAACTCATGGTTCCCCAGGGTGCCGACGTCGAATTTCATGAGATTCATCCATTCCATCGTAGGCTTGTCGCGTTCCAGCGAAGATACAGGAGCGGATGCGCCCACAGAGTCGCCGTTATGGAACAGCAGCGAATGCTCATATTTGGCACGGGCTTCCTTCAAATAAGCCGCAAGTGTAGCCGCCGTTCCTACAGCTTCTCCGTTAACTACCGAGGTAGTGTCCAGTTGGCCGTGGAAGTCATTAATGCCCAGCAGATGGACTTCAACATCTCCCGTTGGGGTTGGAGCGGATTTTTTCAGGTCAAGGTTGTAGATTTCAAATTTATTGACATCTTGAGTTCCCGTAGCAGTAATATTGGCAGGAGCGACTGCTGCTGCTTTGGGTGAAGACGGGAATGTTACAGTGACGTTGCCTTCAATAGGTGCAATCGACCAGTTGTTGTCTGCGGTAGGATCAACGGTTCCCGCTTCCTTGATGTAATCCATCAGCACCTGGCGGTTCTCCATCTGGGAATCAATAATCATGTTCGCACCCTTAACACCCGGGAAGTTCCCGCCGCCGCTTGCCCGGTAGTTGTTGGTAACGACCACGAAGTCCTGATCCAGATCCAGTGGCTTGTCGTCATAAGTAATGGAGGTTACCCGGCTGGAGGACTGATCGTTGATGCTGCCATCGGGCTTGTACTTCGCATTGCGTGTGACATCAAGTGTATATTTGATGCCGTCAATCACATCGAAATTGAACACAGCAAATGCTGAATTCAAAAGCGGCTGAGGTGTGGAGATGGTCGGCTTAATGCGGTTGAACGCTCCTGCGCTCATCTCTACCCATTCTTTGACGGTCGAACCTTTAACAACAATCGCCTTCAGCGTGTTGTCATACAGATACAGATCGCTTGCACTGGCAATCGTAAGGTTACCTTTCTTGATGTCTGTATATTCATCAGGGCCATTGCGTCCAGCCTTGAACGGTGCGCCAACGCTCAGGATCGGCAGGTTTCTATAACCGGCCAGATTCTCGTTCGTATGAATCAGGTTAGATACATACTGCTGCTGGGCATAGGTTACGATCTGTACTGTCGGATCATCCTGAACCAATGCAAAGTAGCTGTTCATCGGCGCAGTTGTTACACCAAGCGGCTGATTCACGTAATCAATCGTAGCTTGATGAGCTGCTCCTGCAAGATCATCAATAGCAGTGTCAATGGCTGCGCCAGCAATAGAGCGCGTAGAAGCCTTGGAAGCTGCCTTGTCTACTGTCCACTCGCCGCTGCTGTTCTGGGTGATTTTCAGATCAATAAGCCCCAGGTAACCCCCGCCATAGCCAGCTTGAACTGCCGGAGTCCCATTAATGTGGCCGTTAACGTTATCTACCTTGGCTACATCATTATTATAAGGTTTCTTGGTGGACGGATCCTTGAAGGAAGCATCCAGCTTGCTGTCATCCCCGTTCGTCGGGAATACCTTGTGGGTATGCGAGAAGGTGATGGCATCGATGCCCTGAACCTTGCTCAGCAGGTTAATGACATTCTCTGCTCCGGTTCCTTCTGCGGCAGCAGCGTCGAACCCGGAATGAGTCATGGCGACGATAACGTCCGCGCCATCCTTCTGCATTTCAGGAACAAACTTCTTCGCCGTTTCCACAATATCTTCGGCAATAACGTTCTTCTCCAGGTTTACCTTGTCCCACTCCATAATCTGCGGAGTAACCAGACCCAGGAGGCCGACTTTAATGGTAACGGTGTTGCCGTTGCTGTCTTTTACTTCTTTATCGATGATTTTATAAGGTTCAAACGTATTTTTACCGTCTGACTTATTATAAATATTTGCATTGACATAAGGGAATTTCGCACCCGTAGACTCTTTATAGGTTGCACTGCTTACACTGCCGTTAACGGTACGATCCAGATAGTCCAATCCATAATTGAATTCATGATTGCCGAAGGTTGCTGCATCATAACCCATGAGGTTCATCGCTGCGATGATCGGGTGAATCTGGTCTTCGCTTGTTCTGAAATCAGACACTTGGGCCATATACGTTCCCAGTGGTGTTCCTTGAATCAAATCGCCGTTATCCAGCAAAAGGTTGTATTTCCCCTCTGCTTCACTGCGTGCAGCCTTTACCAAGGTTGAAGTACGGTCCAGACCTACAGTCGTGGAGGTGGCATTCTTGAAGTAGTCCCAACCGTATACGTTCGTATGAACATCAGTGGTACTCATCAAGCGTAAATTAATGGTTCCCGGATTTATCACCGGAGAAGCCTCCGCCTTGCCTGCGGCGAGCACAGGAACATTCAATACTCCGCCCAGCACCTGTGCTGCCAGAACTGTGGTAGCCAATAAAGCAGCTATCGGCTTGTTCCATCTTCTCTCTCCCATAAATCTAATTTCCTCCCTGTGATTGCTAGATTGTTCTACTACTGCCCGAAAGATTGTATCATAGCCCTGTCTATGAATCTATCAAATTACATTAACTCTTATAAATTGTTGTGTAAAATCTCACATTATTTCAGCTTTTTTTGTAAAATATTACGATAAAAATTTACAATCCTATGACAAAAACAAAGAAAATCCAATACAATGGGATTACCTGGAACACCAGCACAATATATGCTGTTTTTCACATACATTCGGGACATGCGCCTGCGTGCGAGCACAATGTATGCTGTTTTTCGTATACATTCGGGACGTATACCTGTGAGTGAGCACAATGTATGTTGTTTTTCACATACGTTCGGCCATATGGCTGCGAGTGAGCCGAATGTATGCTGTTTTTCGTATACATTTGCTACATATGCTGTACCGATCGATCCTTCAGCCACATTCAGCAACCAAGTCACTGTACGAATCATTCAAATAACACTTATCTACAAATCTATATACTTCTTGTTCGGAACTGGAGGAAACAATAGTTTCCAAAAAACATAACGGGCTGTGCTACATATATGTAGCACAGCCCGTTATTGATCTGTTGGTGTATAGCTATATTCTAGTTCTGCATCACAAAATCATTGTCAATCTTCGCGTTCGCATCCTCGAATGTGCGCAGAATGTCATAGCGCGTGTTGCGCTGTGCCGGAATCTTGCCAGCCTCGCGGATGATCTGGGTGATCGACTCGATGTTGACCTTGTAGGTAGCGCCCGCGGAGGACACGACGTTCTCCTCAATCATCGTGCTGCCGAAGTCATTGCAGCCGTATTGCAGGGAGAGCTTGCCAACTTCAGGCCCCATCGTAACCCAGGAGGACTGGAAGTTCTTGATATTATCGAGTACCAAGCGGCTGATGGCTACGGTCTTCAGGTACTCCTCGGGTGTCTGGCGATCCAGCTTCAGGTTCGTATTATCCGGCTGGAAGGTCCAGGAGATGAACGCCAGGAACCCTTCGGAATCATATTTGTTCGCGATGCATTCGTCCTGGGCTTCACGGACACGCAGCAGATGCAGCGCCCGCTCTTCCATGCTCTCGCCCAGCCCGATAACCATCGTGGCTGTCGTGTTCATGCCGATCCGGTGCGCGGTCTGCATGACATCCATCCACTCGCGCCAGGAGCCCTTGAGTCGGCTGATCTTGCGGCGGGTGCGGTCGTCAAGAATCTCGGCGCCTCCGCCGGGCAGAGAATCCAGGCCTGCAGCGTGGATCTCGCGCATAACCTGTTCCAGCGGCAGGCCGGAGACCTCTACCATCTTCATAATCTCTGCCGGTGAGAAGGAGTGCATTGTAATCTCCGGGAACCGCTGCTTGATGCCGCGCAGAATATCCGTATAATAGCTGAACGGCAGGTTCGGATTCGTGCCGCCCTGCATTAGAATCTCGGTTCCGTTCACGCTCATGGTCTCGGCAATCTTCTGGTAGATCGTCTCATCGGGAAGCACATAGCCTTCCTCCGAACCGGGTCTGCGGTAGAAGGCGCAGAAGCGGCAATAGACATCACATACATTGGTGTAGTTAATGTTGCGGCCGATGACAAATGTCGTTATAGGCTCCGGGTGCCAGCGCTTCATAATAATATCTGCAGCAGCGCCCATCTTCTCAATTTCATTGCTCTCGAACAACGTGATCGTGTCTTCCAGTTGAAGACGCTCACCCTTAAGTGTCTTATCCAGAATAAGGTCAATTGCACTCACCGTTCACGGCCTCCTCTTCATCTATGAATTATAGATAAATATAATTTGAAATAAAATATCCGTTCTCCCATCGTAACACAATGTGAGGTGCTTGAGAAATCTTTCAGCAGCAGAGTATAGGATACCGTTCCATCCAAAAGCAAACAGCAGCACCGGGAGGCACTGCTGCATGCAACCTACGCAGATACGGCACCTCTGAACGGGGGCCGCAGCGTCTTATTCCAGCTCGCTTCGGGCGGCCTCCAGAGCCTGTCCGAGATCCGCGATCAGATCATCTACATGCTCTATGCCGACAGAGAAGCGCAGCAGCCGGTCATCCACCCCAACCGCATCGCGGATTTCAGCCGGAATATCGGCGTGGGTCTGGATCGCCGGATAGGTCATCAGCGATTCAACACCGCCCAGACTCTCGGCGAAGGCGATCAGCTTGATATGGCGGAGCAGCGGCTCCACATAGCCGGCCTCTTTGACCTTGAAGGAGAAGATCCCGGTGTTGCCGGAGGACTGGCGGTTCTGAATGGCATAGCCGGGATGGTCCGGGAGCCCCGGGTGGAAGACCTCGGCAATTGCCGGATGCTCCTGCAGATAACGGGCAATGGCCAGGGCGTTGCTCTCATGCCGCTCCATACGCAGGGCGAGCGTCTTCATGCCCTTCATCAGCTGATAGCTGTCATTCGGCGCCAAAACAGCACCCAGCGAGTTATGCAGAACGGCCATTTCAGCCGATAATTCTGCTCCCTTGGTCACGATTAGACCCGCCAGCACATCGTTATGCCCGCCCAGATACTTGGTAGCGCTGTGAACCACGATATCTGCGCCCAGCTCCAGCGGACGCTGGAAGAACGGGGTCAGCAGCGTATTGTCTACAATGGTGAGCAGCCTGTGATGGCGGGCCCAGGTACATACCGCTTCGACATCCGTAATCATCATCAGCGGGTTGGTCGGCGTCTCAATGAATACGGCCTTCGTGCCCGGCTGGCGGGCTGCTTCGAGTCCATCCAGATCATTCGTATCTACATAGGAGGCGCTGATGCCGTATTTGGAGAGAATTCTCTCCAGCAGCCGGTAGGTTCCGCCGTACAGGTCCAGCGATACAATGAGATGATCCCCTTGTCCAAACAAGGTGAACACTGTAGTCAGCGCAGCCATCCCGGAGGCGCAGGCGAAGCCGGCATCCCCGGACTCCAGTGCCGCTGCCGCTTCTTCGAGTACAGAGCGGGTAGGATTTTTGGTGCGGATGTAGTCAAAGCCTGTGCTCTGGCCAAGTCTCGGGTGACGGAAGGCCGTCGCATGATAAATCGGGTAATTAATCGCCCCGGTGGCGGGGTCCTCCATCGAACCAATCTGTGCCAGTCTGCTTTCAATTCTCAGTTTCTCGTCCATCTCCACGGCCTCCTAAAAGTTTTGTATAGCGTACACAACCTGATCATTCTTCGGGCAGAATCCGCTTCGGAAGCACCGGCTATGTGTATGCACCTGATTAATAGCTTCTATAAGAATAGGTCAACCTCTTTAGATAAATGCACCGATATCGTAAGGAGTCTCCTGGTATACATAGTAATTGAGCCAATTAGCGAATAATAAGTTGGCATGGGCGCGCCAGACCGCCGGCGGTGTACGGGTCGGATCATCTTTTGGATAATAGTGCTTCGGCAAGGCAACCTCCAGCCCTTTTGCGATATCCCGGTCATACTCCCATTTCAGCGAGAAGGGATCGTACTCCGAATGCCCGGTGACAAAAATCTGCTTCCCGTCATGCGTAGCCACCAGGTATACCCCGGCCTCCTCGGATTCAGCCAGAATCTGCAGCTCCGGGTTCTGCTCTATATCTTCACGGGAGACATCGGTATGACGGGAATGCGGAACATGGAATACTTCATCGAAGCCGCGCAGCAGCTTGACATTATTATGGCTCACAGTATGCGGAAACACTCCGAAGCATTTGTCCGGCAGACTCACCTTGCGCACGCCGAAGTGATGATACAGCCCTGCCTGTGCCGCCCAACAGATATGCATCGTCGAGGTGACATTCTCCTTGCTCCACTCAAAAATCACCTTCAGCTCTTCCCAGTAGTTGACATCCTCGAATTCCATCTGTTCTACGGGAGCGCCGGTAACAATCAGGCCGTCAAAGCGGCGGTGACTGATCTCATCGAATGTCTTATAAAAGCTCTTCAAATGCTCTGCCGAAGTATTCTTCGAGGTATGGGAGCTGGGATGCAGCAGAACAACATCCACCTGAAGCGGGGAATTCCCGATAAGGCGCAGCAGCTGGGTCTCTGTCGTTTCTTTGGTAGGCATCAGGTTCAGGATGGCAATCCGCAAAGGGCGGATATCCTGATGGAAGGCCTGGCTTTCATCCATTACAAAAATATTCTCACCGGATAACACTTCTTTGGCCGGCAGGCTGTCGGGAATTTTGATAGGCATTGCTGTTCACTCCTTAACTGAAATTGGGTTCCGCTGGGTGGTTATTCCTGATGCAGAGTAGCGAAAAAAGACCTTTCCCGGGCGAGAAAGGTCATATCATGCAGTCATATGCGCCTCTCTCATCTGCCAGAGAACTTCCGCCGGACGAATAACGTCCTGCAAAGCTTCCGCAAGAATTAGCACCGTGCGTTCACACGCCGGTTGCCGGGTTTCATCGGGCTAGTCCCTCCACCTGCTCTTGATAAGATTTAGCTGTATTCAGTTGAATAACCTTAAGCATCCGAAAGATGCTTTTTCTTAAATTTCACTTTAAATCATGAACCTCCTTTTCGTCAAGTCCATACAATGCTAAAGGGGCCTTATGACAGAAAACAATTTCTCTTGTAAGAGCCATACCCCGGCGTTATACTAGACAGGGGTTTCATCCCAAAAAAACGGCGAAAAGAAGAGGTGAGAGAAAAATGGAAGGCGACCCGGGCTCGCGAATAAGCGTGCAGAATGAACAACCACACAGGATTAACATCAGCTTGCCGGCGGCGGGAGCCCTTTTTCTTCATGCTCTCGGACCGTCTTTTGGCCTTCATCCATGATTGTACCACCGGCCAAGCTGATTTTCCCGTGTGCTGAAATTAGCATACCCCTGGAGAAGACCAGGGACATAAGGAGTGAATCAGATGAAAATCCGGCTGGTGAATGCAGGGGTTTTTACGCCTATTGACAATATTGAAGAAACGTTAACTGCCCCTGATGAGGGGTTCTACTGGATTGATGCAGATGACGAGGATCTTGTAGAGCTTCAACCTTTGTATGGTCTGCATGATTTGGCTGTGGAAGACTGCCTCAGTGAAGAGGATCAGCGCCCGAAGCTGGAAATTTATGAGAACCACTACTTCATCGTAGTGAACAGTATCCGGTTTGATGATGAGGAAATCTTTCTCCGTGCGCTCAACGTGTTCCTGGGCAGACATTTCATCATTACCGTTACCAAGCAGAAGATCCATGAGCTGCGTGTCCTCAAGCCCATGCTATGGGAGCAGGAAGTCAGTACGCCTGACCGCTTCCTCTATCTCCTGATCGACCTCGTTGTCGACAACTTCTTCTCGGTCGGTGACCGGATTGAAGCGCGGATTGAGAAGCTGGAGGAAGACATCCTCATGCATACCAAGAAATCGCATCTGAGCGAGATCATCGGTCTGCGCAGTGAGATTCTCTGGCTGAAGAAGATGCTCGGGCCGCAGAAGGAAGTTATCAACACGCTCAACAAAAAGGATCTTCGCCTGATCGACGATCAGCTGCAGAAGTATTTCAGCGATATCTACGAGAATGCGGTCAAGATCTCTGAAACCTTCGAAACCTACCGCGATCTCATGGGCAACTTACGCGAAGCCTATCAGTCCAGTATTGCGAACCGTGCCAATGAAATCATGAGAGTATTTACAGCGATTACTACGATATTCATGCCGCTGACCGTGATAACCGGAATCTACGGTATGAACTTTGAAAATATTCCCGAGACCCACACCGAATACGGCTACTATGGCGTAATTGCCGTCATGGTGACGCTCGGCTGCGGAATGCTTGTGATCTTCCGCAAGAAAGAATGGCTATGAAGCAGAACGAACGAATACGCAGGACGAAGGCACCATATCCCCTGTTCCGGGGCTGGGAGGGCCTTCGTCTTTTTGATATGTCACCGGTATGTAGTGCGTCTAAGCTGGTCAGAATTCAGGTCATGAAGACTGCCGGACTTGGGCCGTGCCGCCCGTCAGCCTCACCTCTTACAGAGGGGCAGCCACTCCAAGCGCCGCCGGATGCTCCCGCCGGAAGCGGATGCGGATCAGCCTCAGGCGTTCGTAATACAGATCCAGGCCCTCAGCCGGAACGAAGTTGTCGCCATAAGCTTTGTAAAGGACAGGCTTCAGGAAGCTGTCACCGATCAGCTCATAGGCTGTCCAAATATTGTTCTGTTCTTCGCGGCTCACTTCACTCAGTTCCAGTGCAATAAGCTTCTCGGCCGAGTAGCCGTCCTTCTCCAGCTCCTCCAATACTTCAAGCACCTCACGGCGGGAAACTCCGCTAAGCGCTCTGAGCTCCTCCATCCCCTGCCCCTCTTCGATTCCCTGTAACAGAACCCGCCGCAGCCTCAGCCGTTCCAGCTGCTTCTTGTACTTAAGCTCCTTCTGCTTATAGAGCCAGGATACGAAGCTCTCTTCGTCAATCGTCTGATTCACCCAGCTTAATGGAAAATCATGTTCGCGCGGAGCCGCCGAGGTGATGCTGAGCCAGTCCGCGCCATACTGTGAGGCTTTGCCTTCCCCCACCCCGGGAAGCTGCAGCAATTCCTCCTCCGTGCGGGGTAGAAACGCGCTGATCATGCGCAGCAGACGGTTGCTGGCCAGGATATAAGGCGCCTTCCGTTCGCTGGAGGCCTTCCCCCTGCGCCAGGAGCACAGCTCCTCGAAGACGGCTTCATTGCCGTATTGCTCGCTGTAATACTGGAGCTTAAGCTGCTCCTGGGTACGGCTGCTGAGATTGTCCTCGTCATGAAATACCCCGTCGATCAGCGGGCGGTAGCCCTCCCCCATCTTCACGGCAAGCTCATGGCGGTATACGCACAGCATCTCACTCCATGATCCGCCTTCATACCACAGGCTGTCGCCCGTCTCCTGTTCGCCGGAGAAATCACGCCAGCCGAGCCGCCACGCCCCCTCCTCCTCTCCAATCCATAGCTGGGCAAAAACCTCCTGCTCTACTCCTGACCTTCTGGACAAACGGTTCATAAATACGATCTGCATATGAATCCCTACTTTCTTCGTCTTACAGTACGCATAATCTCTGTGTGGCCCGGATACCGTCTGCACACAAAAAAAGCACCTCTCCCACGAAATTCGTGAAAGAGGTGCTTCCTCTTAAATGCTATACTGTTAAAACCTAGAATACCATATATTACGTAACAGTCAATGCCTTTTTGCCAGGGTATCCTACTTGCGGTCCAAAGCCAGCTTGGCCAGACCCAGCGCGCCCGACAAACCTGCATTGTCTCCAAGCTGCGGAGGCACGATGTAACTGCCAATGTCTTCATTAAGCGCCGGATGCTGCACATATCCGCCGAGCAGCTCCTGTAGCTTGGCATGGATCAGCGGGAAGAGCTGGCTCTGCTTCATCACGCCGCCGCCCATTACGATCTTCTGCGGCGAGAGGATCAGCACATAGTTCATCAGGGCATGGGCCAGATAGTGGGCCTCCATCGCCCAGGCCGGATGGTCCGCAGGCAGCTCGCCCGCCGGCTTGCCCCAGCGTTTGCCGATGGCCGGACCCGCCGCCAGACCCTCCAGGCAATCGCCGTGGTAAGGGCAGAAGCCTTCGTAGTGGTCCTCGGGATGACGACGGACCAGAATATGGCCCATCTCCGGGTGTGACAGCCCGTGAACGAGCTTGCCGCCCACCACGGCACCGGCGCCGATCCCGGTGCCCACTGTGATGTAGAGGCAGCTATCCAGCCCTTGTGCTGCTCCCCAGGTGTATTCGCCCAGCGCCGCACCATTCACATCCGTATCGAAGCCGATCGGAACACGGAATTGCTCCTCCACAGCCCCCACCAGATTATATCCGCCCCAGTGCGGTTTCGGTGTGGTTGTAATATATCCATAAGTAGGACTGCCGATGACGGGATCAATCGGCCCAAATGAACCAATCCCGATGGCCTCCACGGATTTGCCGCTGAAATAATCCATTACCTGGCTCATAGTCTCCTGCGGAGTCGCAGTCGGAAAGCTCACCCGGTCGATAATCGTCCCGTCCTCATTCCCGATTCCGCATACAAACTTTGTTCCCCCTGCTTCAATCGCTCCCAACAATTTCACTGCAGCGTTCCCCCTTCTTGGTGCACCCATATGCTGTTGCTTCTGATAATTTCGATAGACTCCTGAATACGATAAATACAATGATAGTTTCCTGCGCCGGAACTTGCCGGTTAACAGCCCGAGCGCGATAATGAAGCGTTCTCTTGTCCTATTATACGTATCAAATATACGTATGACAAGCGGTTGACATATAGTATAAACAGGTGATTTCCTGATGAGGCTTAGGCTGGATTGAATGGGAACAGGGAAAAACAACACTTCATTACGCCCATTTTAGCTACAATAGCCAAAGGTGATATGAACATATGCTGTTTCTCCACTTGTTGCCTGACCTTCTATGAAAATCGGGAAAACAAGATACGTTATTCCGCTTGTTGGTTACAGGAATCGGCAGCATGTCGCTGCACAGCCTGTTTGCGGTCACGATAAGCACGGCAGGCTGCTACAAGCCGGTCCGCTGCCGGGAGATAAGAGGCCAGATGGATATGCGCATAAGCAGCCATGATGCTTCCGCTGGCATAACCTTCTGGCTGACTGCCCCCTCTGCCCTTACTCTCATAGGCATAGGCCCGGGCTTCCCCGTCAGGGTAGCTCATGACAGAGTAATGGAATTCATGGCCGCGCAGGCGCTCGCCCTGCTTCAGCAGCAGACAGTCGTGAAGTGCCGTGACTTCACGGTACCCGAGTGCCGCCCGGCGTTCCTGCATCACGGTGTGTGCCGGAATGATCCCGGCCATCTCATGTACCATGCCGGTGCGGTCGGTCAGACTGCGGGCCAGCACCATGTAGCCGCCGCACTCCGCATACAGCGGCATTCCGGCGGTTGCAGCGGACCTCAACCCGCCGAGGAAAAGCTTGTTCGCGGCAATCACCGCCGCGAATTCTTCCGGGAACCCGCCGCCGATGTAGATGCCGTCCGCTTCCGGCGGAATGCCTTCACCGCTAAGCGGGCTGAAGGGAACCAGCCGGGCCCCCGCACGTGCGAGCATCTCCAAATTATCCTCGTAGTAGAAGTTGAACGCTGCATCCCGGGCTACGGCGATGACCGGCGCGGGCTCGATCAGGCTTGCCGATGTCTTATGTATCGTCTGCACAGCGGGATTACACGGGTCATCCGTAGCCGCATGCAGCCCCTGCACAGCAGGAGCGGCAGCGGCAAGCTCAAGCAGCCGCTCCAGATCCGTGCCTTGCGCCAGCCTATCGGCGGCACGCTCGAACAAGGGCGCAAGCTCCCCGCGTTCCACGGCGGGCAGCAGGCCCAGATGCCGCTCCGGGATGTCCAGTCCGCTGTCGCGGGGCAGCCATCCGATCACGGGGATACCGCAGGCTGCTTCTATGGCAGCCTTCACCAACCGGTAGTGCCCTTCGCTCCCGCAGCGGTTCACCAGAACAGCTGCAATCCGCACCTCCGGCTCCAGCTGACGGAAGCCCAGCACTATCGCCGCTGCACTGCGGCCCATGCTGCGGACATCCACCACAAGCAGTACTGGACTGGCGGTCAGGATGGCGATTTCCGCCGTTGATCCGGTCAGGGCTGTATCCTCCTTGCCGTCATACAGTCCCATCACGCCCTCGATAATGGACAGGTCGGCATCCGCCGAAGCATGCAGGAAATACTCCTGCAGATAGCTGCTTGAAGTCATCCAGGAGTCCAGATTGCGCGAGGGACGCCCTGTGACCGCACTGTGGTAAGCGGGGTCGATATAGTCAGGGCCGCATTTGAAGCCCTGAACCTTCCGGCCACGCCGGGCAAAAGCGCGCATCAGACCCAGCGTGACCGTAGTTTTGCCGGAGCCGCTGCCTGTGCCCGCGATGACCAGGCGGGGACGCGCCTGCAGCTGCCGGCTGGCTGATCCGGATTTCTTGTCATTTCCTGCTACCTTCTTCGTCTCATTCACTTCTGCTCACCTCCCTCTCTTCGGGATAGACGACCCGGGCTACGGCGATGGTCACATTACCGCTCTTGAGCTTAGGCTGCAAAAGCGAATGCGCACCTGAAGACAGCAGGGCAGCAGGTTCACAGACACCGTAAGCTCCTGTAGCCCTGAACACCACCTCGGACGGATGGGCCAGCTCTACAGTATTCAGTTGCTCCGGGGGATACAGAACCAGCTCCCAGCCGTATTTGGCGCACAAGGCCAGCAGCCCGGCTTCATCGCCCTTGATCCCCGCCGTAGCCGCATTCCGCACACTCTGAAGCGACAGCCCAAGTTCATTCATTGTATGCAAAACCACGGCTTCCAGCTCGTCCACAGACGTTCCGCGGTTGCAGCCGAGTCCAAGCACCAGGCTGCGGGGGCGGTACACTACAATGCACTCAGCCGGGACGGCTATCATCGGCTCATTCACCGGGCCGGCTCCCAGCCGGTCACTTACTACTATTGCTGCGCTGAAGCTGCGTCCGCTATGCCGAAGCTCAGTCCTGCTTGTGAACATACAGACATGCTCCGGCACCTCAGCACCCGGCAGCAGCCACTCACGTTCCCCGCTCTCCTGCACCAGAGCCACCGGCTCCCCGTTAACCAGCGCGGCACTTACCGCCTTCATAGGAGTGAAGCTATCCGCGCGCCAGCCGTACTCCAGGCCCATCAGGTCGACAGCGAAGGTACCCTGCACATCCGAGGCTGTGGTGATCACCGGATGGCTGCCCAGCAGCCCGGCAATCTCCAGCGTCAGCCTGTTTGCGCCTCCAAGATGGCCGGAGAGCATGCTGATGACATGCTCCCCGCGCTCATCGATGACGATGACGGCAGGATCAGTTCTTTTATCCCGCAGCAGCGGAGCACTCAGCCGGACTGCCGCCCCCAGCGAGAAGAACAGAATGACCGCCTCATAGCTCCCGAAGAGCTTAGGAAGCAACCCTCTGACTGGTCCGTCAAAAACAGTGATCTCTCCGCTCCGCGCCTCCAGCCCGCCGCTATACTTGGCATAGACAAAGACCTCAGTTCCGCTAAGCCGCCCGCCAAGCTTCACAGCCAGCTCTATACCACTGCGCGTAATGGCAACAGCTGCATACCGCTTACTCACCGGAGCCGGTTCCTTCCCGGCAGCCATGGGTGAAGGTCTTGTCGTACAGCTTGGAGCGGTGCTGATCGCGGTCTGTCAGCCCGGGGTCCAGCGCCCAGCCGGCCAGGATCATGGCATGCATCGTGATGCCGGCAGCCTGCAGGTCCGCCTCCAGCTTCTCAACCGTTGTCCGCAGAATCTGCTGATCCGGCCAAGTGGCCCGCTTCACGACCGCCACCGGGGTCTCCGGGCTCCAGCCTGCAGCCAGGAATTCACTGCTCACATGGCCGGCCAGGGATGCACTGAGAAACAGCGCCACCGTGCAGTGATGCTCCGCCAGCTTGCGCAGCTGCTCGCGCTCCGGCACCGGCGTGCGTCCTTCCGCACGGGTCAGAATGACTGTCTGCGTCAGCTCCGGCACGGTCAGCTCTGCGCCAACCGCCGCCGCAGAGGCAAAGACCGAGCTTACGCCCGGCACGATCTCATAGCGGACGCCGCCCAGCTTCAGCAGCGACATCTGCTCCAGAATCGCACCGTACATGGCGGGGTCACCGGTGTGGACACGGGCTACGCTTTTACCGGACTGCACGGCAAGCGTCATCAGCTCCACCTGCTGCTCCAGATCCATGCCCGAGCTCTGAAGCACCTGCGCACCGGGCTTAGCGCTGCGGATCAGCTCCTCGCTGACCAGCGAATCTGCATACAGCACCAGATCAGCGGAGCGCAGGATCCGGCTGCCTTTTACAGTGATCAGCTCCGGGTCGCCCGGTCCGGCACCTACAATGTATACCTTCGATTCCAGCTCCGTCATTTGCTCACCACCATCAGACTCAGGTACTCCACTTCCTTGCCCCGCAGGTCCCGTGCATCCCGCCAGACGGTCTCATAGGGGGAGGTGACCTTGGTTACAACAGAGGCGCGGCCGGACAAGCCCAGCTCCTCCAGCACATCCAGCACCAGATCCAGCACCTTGGCCACCTTAAGGAACACCACCGTATCATGATGCAGCAGCGCTTCCCGAAGCGCCTCCCTGTCGTCCGTAGCCGGGATGATCCCCACCCGCTGATTGCCGTCTGCCAGAGGCTGCTCCAGCGCAGCCGCCGCGCCCAGCACCGAGGAAATTCCCGGAATCGAGACTACCGGAACACCGGGGTGCAGCTCTTGCATGAGCCGGGCCAAATGAATGAAGGTGCTGTAGAGATTAGGGTCACCTTCCGTCACAAAAGCCACATCCCGGCCCTGTCTCAGCTCCGCCCAGCACAGCTCCACTGTTCGGGTCCAGCCGCCTGCCAGCAGCTCCGGGTCCTTCGTCATCGGAAAGACCAGTCCGAGCATGATTTTGTCCTGCGGGTCCACATGCAGCTCGATGATTTCATAGGCGTAGGATGTGCCGCCCTTCTTGGTGGCCGGGTAGGCAATCACCGGACATTCCCGCAGCAGACGGCACGCCTTCAGCGTGATCAGCTCCGGGTCGCCGGGGCCTACGCCTACGCCGTATAATGTCCCGAGCACCCGGGGAGTCAGTCTTTCCTCCAGCTCCAGCTCTTCTGTATCCAGCGGGTCAAATAACGCACTAGCCGACTGCATAGCTGCTTCTGTCAATAGCGTCCCGGCCGCTTCTCCTGACGATATTTCCTGTCCGGCCGCAGCCTGCTCACGCGGCGAAGTTATATCGGTCTTCATTGCGGGTTCCTCCTTCGTTATTGTCGGATGATTACATAGTGTTCCGGCCGCTGACCACATAGACGGGATTCATTCCGTCGAACCGGGTCATGCCGAGAATGGGCTTGCTGCGCGACGCCTGAAGCATCGTGACCTCGCAGATAAGCCCAGCAGCCTTGAGCGCCTCCATGCTGCCGTGCAGCGTCTCGACCGTGATCGCTCCAACCACAATCCGGCCCTCCGGGCGCAGTCTGGCGGCGCTGTACGCAATAATGTTCGCCAACTCACCGCCGCTGCCGCCGATGAAGACGGCATCCGGGTCAGGCAGAGCCGCTAAGCCCTGCGGGGCCTTCTCCTGTATGATTTGGAAATCCGCCCGGAATTTCAGGCGGTTCGCTGCCATGTTCGGCAGGTTCTCGGCACTTTTTTCCAGCGCGTAGACCTTCCCTAGTCTGGCGATCCGCGCGCATTCCACCGCCACCGCACCCGAGCCGGAGCCGATATCCCACACGACTGCATCCTCGGACAGGTTCAGCTCCGACAGCACCAGTGCACGGACCTCGCGCTTCGTAATCAGGCCTTTCTCCGGCTTGCGCTGCCGGAATTCCTCATCGGGATAGGCGAAGCCGCGCCGCACAGGAGTGGAGACCTCCTGCCTATAGCGCAGGATTACGACATTGAGCGCCTCGAACTCCCTGGTCTCCATCTCCTCCAGCGTCCAGAACCGGCAGATCTCCTCCGCCCCGCCAAGCCGCTCGCAGACAAACGCCTCGTATTCCGCCATCCCGAACTCCCGCAGATAAGCGGCAATAACCGCCGGGGTGTTGTTCTCGTCTGTCAGCAGGGCGATTTTGTGCTTACCGTCGATACGCTGGGCCAGTCCCTGGATGGGGCGCCCGTGCAGACTGATCAGCTCTGCATCCTGCCAGCTGTCCCCCAGCCGCGCGAACGCAAGCTGCACGCTGCTATAATGGGGAATCACCTCGACATGCTCCGGCCCGAACCTGCGGACCAGATAACCCGCAATCCCGAAAAAAAACGGGTCCCCCGAGGCCAGCACCACCGTCCGCCGCTCACGCCACACCTCCTCCAGCTTGTCTGTGAAAGGCTTCAGCCCGCCTTGCAGAATGATTTTCTCGCCTCTGTACCTGCCAAAAAAATTCAGTTGCCGCTCGCCGCCCAGCAGCACCTCACTGTTGTTCACTATACTTAAGCTATCCGGTGTCAGGCCGCCGGCGCCGTCCTCACCGATCCCGATCACATAAATCAGGTTATCCATGAATCTCCGCCCTTCCCAGCACCCGGCCCTTCATTGTAATAAGCACCATTTCCACAATCATGCCTCCGTTCATATGCGCCAGACTCTGTTCACAGGCATGCCTGCACAGCTGCTCGAAAAATGCGTTATTCCCCGCCTCCGTCATCATATCCACGACCTGCGAGGCTGTGTTGGCGGCAGCAATCTCCTGCACCTGCTCACGAGACGCTCCTGCACACGCCGCAACGGAGGCCAGAAACCCGAAATCGACTGGCGCGTTCTTGGAGTGGATCAGCATGGCCCCCTGAGCTACCTTGGAGAATTTGCCGGCCATCCCGACGAAGGTAACCTTCTGAATCCCGTAAGCCTTCGCATGCTCCAGCGAGAAGCCCACATATTCCCCCATCTGGATAAAAGCCTCCTCCGCAAGCTCCGCGAACATCGCCATAGCGTATTTCTCACTGCTGCCGCCTGTGGTGAGCACAATCTGCCGGTTCCCCGCCGCAGCCGCCACCGAGATCGCCTGAACCACACTGGCCTTATAGGCCTCGGTGGAGAATGGCGTCACGATTCCGCGCGTGCCCAGGATGGAAATCCCGCCGACAATCCCCAGCCGGGGATTCAGCGTCTTCCTGGCGATGCTCTCGCCTTCCGGCACACTGATGACCACCCTCAGGCCCCGCGCTGCACCGTGCTCCTCCAGTACGGCGGATACCGCCTCCTGAATCATCCGCCGGGGTACCGGATTAATCGCCGCCTCGCCCACACCTACCGGCAGCCCCGGCTTCGTCACCCGGCCGACACCGTGGCCCCCGTCAATCTCCACGCCCGGCTGATCCCGCCAGCTCACCGCCGCCTCGATCCGTGCCAGATGTGTCGCATCCGGGTCATCCCCGGCATCCTTGACCGTGGCACAACTTGCCGTGTGAATCCCTGTACGCTGCCAGTCAGTTAGCTCAAACGTATGACGGAAGCCGGCCGGCAGGTAGATTTCTACCGCAGGCAGGCTCTCCCCTGTGATGAGCAGGGTTGCCGCACCGGCGGCTGCAGCTGCGGCACAGGCCCCGGTCGTGTAGCCCCTGCGCAGCGGGGGAGCAGGGGTAGCCTCATGGGATTCGGGAGCGGGCAATCCGGGGTTGGGCGATTGCGCCGACTGCTCAGGTGCTTGCCCGAAGCCAGGATAGGCTGCTTGCGCGGACTGCTCAGGTGTCTGCTCGAATCCTGGTACAGACGCTTGCACCGACTGCTCAGGTGCCCGCTCGAATCCGGGCCCGGACGCTTGCGCCAACTGGTTAGCTGCTTGCTGGATTCCGGGCGCGGACACTTGCGCGGACTGTTTAGCTGCTTGCTTGAATTCAAGCCCGGCAGGCTGCTCAGCTTGCCCCGCACCTGCCTCCCCGCTTCCTTGGCTCCGGTTCTGCCTGACGGCTTGACTCGGTCTCTCCTTGGTCATGGCACTCCCTCTTTGCTGATGGTATAAGAATGAATCTGCACAATCTCAACAATCTGCACATTGCTGAAGCCGATACTCTGAGCATTCGCCCTTGGCAGGTAACCTGTCTTACTCTCTATTTAACCTGATACTGCTGCTTCTAAGTAAACCAGGAGATTCCTCATACAAATTTTTCTAAATCTCTTCAGTAAATACGGGGCCATTGCACTTTGTACACTAGTTGACCCCGATATCCGCCAAAAAAGTGAATCTGCTGCATTTTGTACATTAGAATTTGGTGAGGGAGGTGTTGTGGAGCCCCTATCCAAAAATCAAGTGTATGAACTACAACAGAACCAGATTTAAACTATAAAATCACGAATTCTGTTGCACAAAATACAATTAGTGAGCCCACACGCTACAGCAAATCCTCACATTAAGCACATTAACCCGGCTATCGGTGAGAACGCGCAGCTTCCAACTTCAACTACCAGACTATTAGAATTAAAGAAGTGAATAATTTGAGATAGTTGTATTCCGTACATCTAAAACCCGTAAAAAGAGAGATTATCCTCATCTAACTGCAATCTGTACAACTATATCTGCCTCAATAGAGGGAGAATACGGATTAGAGCGCCGTTTAATTGCACGTTATACAGCTAAATGGATATTTCGCTCGAAGCTCAGAGCATTTAGTTGTACAGAGTGCGATTAAGCATACCTCTTAACACTTACACCTTAATCGGGGTATGACAACTCACCAGCCCTACGCTTCAGCTATCTGATTCTCTGATCAAGCTAACCCGGCTCGCCCGCCGCCCGGCGGACTGCCAGCAGGCTTAATGCATTCAATGCGGCGACCACAATTGTACTGCCGCCTTTGCGGCCGATATTGGTGATGTAGGGAATGTCCAGCTTGCGCAGCTCATCCTTGGATTCCGCCGCCGAGACGAAGCCAACGGGCATGCCGATGACAAGACCGGGCTGTGCTTCGCCTGCTTTTATCAGACGGATTAGCTCAAGCAGGGCCGTCGGCGCGTTGCCGATGACATAGATTCCCCCCGGTGCCTGGGCGCAGGCCTTGCGTGTTGCGATGATCGCCCGTGTTGTTCCCAGCGCCTTCGCCTCGTCCACCACATCAGGATCAGAGATATGTACCCTGACCTCGCCGCCGTACCGCTGAATCCGCTCCTTGGCAATGCCCGCCTCCACCATCCGCACATCTGCTATAATCGGCTTGCCCTGCAGAATCGCGTGAATTCCCGCCTCAATCGCCCCGGGATGAAACACCAGACTGCGCCCCAGCTCAAAATCAGCCGAAGCATGAATAATCCGCTGTACAATCGGGTACTCCAGGCTACTGAAGGAATGTTCCCCCAGCTCCTCCGTAATCATCTTAAAGCTTAGGCCCTCTATCTCCTGCGGCTGTACGGTCACCGGCTTGAACTCTGTCCCAAAATCCACATTCATCCCTCTTCCCTTGTCATTAGCAGCGCAGCCTTCACAGCAGCCGTAATCCCGTCAAAAGAATCAAATACCGTTCCGCCATCCCCGAAGGACATCCCCGGCCGCATAATCAGAATGACATATAACCCCATATCCAGCGCGGCATGCAGCTTCTCATCCACCGAGCCAACGGCTCCGCTCTCCTTGGTAATCATCACCCGGGTGCCATACTGCCGGTACAAGGCCTCATTCATCTCTCTGCTAAAAGGGCCCTGAAGCGCAATAATATTCCGCTGCTCTATCCCAAGAGCCACGCACTTCTCCAGGTTCTCCAGACAAGGCAGCAGCCTCACTGTCAGCCTAATATCCGGGTCTCCCAGCAGCTCCTCTGCAAAAATCTCCAGCGTTTTGCCGCCGGTAGTCAGCATCACAGAACCCTTCAGCTCCTTCGCCTTGCGCGCAGCCTCTTGATAAGAATGAACAAGCAGCAGCCGGGGATGGCTGTTATAGATAAGACTCTGCCGCTCGTAGCGGAAGTACGGCAATCCCAGCGCAGCAGCAGCTTCCATCGCATTGGCATGAGCCTCCAGCGCAAAAGGATGACTGCCGTCCACCACAGCACGGTATCCGCCCGCTTGCAGCAAAGAGATCATCGCCGTGCGGTCCAGCCTGCCGACGCGGGCGGGGATTCCTGCCGCTTCCAAGCGTTCAGCCCCACTGGGCGTTACCACGCTGGCCTGCAGCGGCAGTCCTTGGCGTGTGAGACTCTGCGCCAGCTCCCGGGCATCGCTGGTGCCGCATAACATGAAGATCATCGCGGCTGGCGAAGCGCCCGGTTATCTGCCGGAGCCGCCGTTTCCGTTACATCATGCCGCCCATGCGTATGTTCCTCATGCCCATGATGCTCGCACTCGTGGTGAAAATGCTGCCCATGGCAGTGATGCTGATGCTCATGGTGTGCGTGCTCATGGTGCCCATGCCCGTGTCCATGTCCCTCATGACTGTGATGCCCATGCCCGTGATGTCCATGCCCATGCCCCCCGTGCCCCTCCTCACCATGATGGTGATGATGGTGATGGTGCAATGAAGCCGCGTCGCGGAATTTGCAGTTATCGCAGTTGCTGAAGGCACGCCCTTCCAGCGTCTCCTCGATCCGCTCAGCCAGCATATCAATAAGCAGCGGATGTGCGCCCAGTGTGCCGCCGATCTCCACTTCAAGCTCTGGATGTCCGGCAGCGAACTGCGCCACTCTCTCAGCGAACTGCTGCATCAGCACTCCGGTGAACAGCAGGTACGGGAGAACGATAATTCTGCGCGCTCCCAGCGCAAGGCAGCGTTCAAGACCCTCAGGCAGCGAAGGCTTGGCAATGGCGATGAAGCAGCTTTCTACGCTGCGGTAACCAGTTCTCTCCCAGAGCAACCGGCTTATTTTATACAGATCGCTGTTGGCATCCGGGTCACTGCCCCCGCGTCCCATCAGCAGCACAATGGTATCCTTATCCTCTATCGTGGATGAACCGTTCCCGCGCAGGTTCATTCCGCCAGCCGCCTTCTCCTGCACCATTGGGAGTCGTTCCGTTTCCTGAATCCGCTCCAGCAGAATATCAACGGCACGTTCCTGCACCCCGAGCGGACGACCGTAGATGAACTTCACCCCGGGATATCTCAGCTTGGCCTCATCAATAGCCATTGGAATATCGAGCTTGGAATGCCCTGCCGCGAACAAAATAATCGGCACAACATATATCTCCGCCGCACCGCCCTCAATACATCTGGCAATTCCGCCAGCGATGGAAGGCGAGGCCAGCTCGATGAAGCAGGTCTCGACCTTCAGCTCCGGCTTACGGTCCGCGAGCAGGCGGGTGAATTCCAGCAGCTCCTCATTTCCCGCTTGAATCCGGCTCCCGTGTCCTACCAGCAATACCGTTCTCATCGTCTGCACTCCTTCTATGCTGTTATTGTTGCCGGATGTATGGGCTGCACCACCTTTGGCGCTGTCCATCCGTTCCCGGAACGCATGATAACGTTCCTTCTCCCGGCCATGAACTCTGTAATCCTCAACTGCCGCAGCAACAGCGGCTACCGCTTCCTCTTCATCCATTCCTTCACGGACCATAGCACCTGCATGGGCGCCCCGGCCGGACTTCTTACCGCCGAGATACAGCTCATAGCTGCCGCGTGAGCATACCAGCCCGATGTCATCCAGTACGGCCGAGCTGCAAGCCATTCCGCAGCCTGCTACGCTGATGTGCAGCTCTCTGGGCACGGCGAGTCCGTGCAGCAGCTCATGCAGGCGGACAGCTGTACTTAACGCCCCGCTTCTGCGCAGCTCACAGAACCCGCAGGTCTTCACTTTCACGTAATCTCCGGGCCTGCTTACATTCAGTCCGGCCTCCAGCAGCCTTGCTCCTGCCTCTGTCTCTTCGCTCCGGCTGCCGCGCAGCAGGAAATATCCGTCCTTCGTATAGACCAGTTGCCCCCCGCCGCCTGCAAGCTCAGCCAGCAGCTTCATCTGATCGCCGCTGAAGCCGCGGCTGCCGACTGCAGGAGAAATCTCCAGCTCGAAGGAAGAATCCGCTTCTCTCCCCGGAACAACAGCATTTGTCCCTCCGGCAACAGCCGCTCCCGCTGCCTGACCGGACTCCGCCGCCGCCAGCGACCACGGCTCTGCGGCTGTACGCAGCCGCTCATGCGGCTTCAGCGCCTGCGTCTTCGCACCCAGACTATACTTGCGCTCATATCCGCGCGGCGTAATCATAAGGTCCTCATAGACAACGGTCGCTGAGTTGCCGACCACCACGGTGGAGAGCATGCCGATCTCCTGCTCCAGCATCTCCTGCAGCGTCGTTACGATCGTCTGCTGAGCGTCACGGTACGCGCTTTTGACAATGCCCACCGGTGTAGCCGGATCACGGTAACGCAGCAGAATATTGCGCGCTTCTTCAATCTGGCGCGTCCGTCTGCCGCTGCGCGGGTTGTAGAAAGCAATCACGAAGTCTGCTGCCGCCGCCGCTTCCACGCGTGCAGCAATACTATCCCACGGCGTGAGATGGTCGCTCAGGCTGATCGTGCAGGAATCATGCATAATCGGTGCCCCGAGCAGAGAGGAGCAGGACTGGATCGCCGATATTCCCGGGATCACCTCAACCTGCACCCCCTGTGAGCGGCTCCAGCCGCGTTCGATCAGCACCTCGTAGACCAGACCGGCCATTCCATAGACAC
This sequence comes from Paenibacillus sp. FSL K6-1217, assembly GCF_045040735.1. Lineage (NCBI taxonomy): Bacteria > Bacillati > Bacillota > Bacilli > Caryophanales > Paenibacillaceae > Paenibacillus > Paenibacillus sp. FSL K6-1217. The sequence goes on along the minus strand of NZ_CP150271.1, from coordinate 7,172,459 downwards.
CGGCATCGCCGCTGGAGATTACTGCAATGCTCTGCCCCGCTTCTGCTCTGCGGACGGCCTCCTGGGCCCGGCTGACCTCCTCAGTCATCCCCGTGCCGACAATCTCCTGGTGCCGCAGCAGCGGTCTGATCAGATCTACATAAGTGGTATAGCCGATGACCGCTTCACTCTCCTCCAGTGCAGCGAGTGCGCGGCCGGTAATATGCTCCAGCGCTCCGGGGCCAAAGCCTATAATCAGCAGCTTTCCTTGTTTCTCCATCCTTCTTCCCCCGTTCGTGAAATATCTGTATTAACTCTCCAGCAGCTTGTGCAGTATGGCTGTGAAATCTTCCGAAGTGCGCGGAGCGCTCTGCCCTATGGTCACGGTGGCAGGCAGGCTGAACCATATATCGGCCAGCAGCGGTAATCCAAGCCCGATAGCCAGCAGCTCTTCCCGCTCCGCAAAAATCTCCTCCGGCCTCCCCGCCGCCCGGCATCTTCCATGATCCAGTACAATAATCCAGTCCGCCCAGCGGTAGGCCAGGTCCATATCATGCGTAGCCATAACTACAGTTGTCCCCTTAGCATGTATCGCTTCAAGACCCTTCAGCATCTGCGTTTCCGATAACGGGTCCAGATATGAGGTGGGCTCATCCAGCAGAATCAGCTCCGGCTCCATAGCCAGCACACCGGCGAGCGCGGTGCGTTTCTTCTGGCCCAGGCTAAGCTGGTGGATCGGTTTATCACTCAGATCGGTCAGATTCAGCAGCTCCATGACTTCCCGGCATCGCGCAGCAATGGCCGGTTCAGCCATGCCGCTGCCGCGCAGCCCGAACGACACATCCTCCAGCGGTGTGCTGAGGATCAGCTGCTGCTCCGGGTCCTGGAAGACCAGGCCTACCCTCTGCCGCAGAGCTGCCAGCTCTTTTTTGGAGTAGGATAAGACCTTCCCGCCTTGCAGAACCGTGCCCTGCTGCGGACACAGAATGCCGACCGCATGCAGGAACAGCGTGGATTTGCCCGAACCGTTATGACCGAGCACCGCCGTCTTGCTGCCTTTGGGAATAGCGAGCGTAAGTTCATGCAGTGCAGGCTCCTTCGTGTCCGGATAATGAAACACCACGCCGTCACAAGCCAGACTATATTCCTGATCCATGGCCGACTCCTTTCATATGTTTGATTACAGCTTGCTTACACAGATCACCGCAGAGCCAAGTACATCTCAGCCAGCAGCAGTGCCGCAATACCGGCATAAGCCTGAACGGCATACCGCCGCGGCACAGGGCGCGCAGTATAGGGCGGGAGGATAATATCGTCTGTGAATCCGCGGGCCAGCAGCCCCTGCGATAATCCGTAATAACGGTGCATCGTGTTGCCGAACAGCGCTCCCGCCATGGCCGCAGTCTCCCGTAGCCTGTCCTTGTAACCCCGGCGGCCTCCGCGCAGCCTGCGGGCCAGCAGCAGCCCGTGCGCCGCATCACTCAGCAGGAACAGGAAACGGTACATAATCAGCATCAGCTCCAGGACAATCTGCGGCATCCTCAGCCTGCGGAGCACCTGCAACAGCTCACTGAACGGGGTAGTGAACATCAGGAAGAAGAAGCAGCTCATGCAGGCTGATACCCTGGCCAGCAGCTCTCCGGCGCGCAGAAGCCCGGCCGCTGTAATATATACCGGCAGGTGCAGTCCCGGCAGCGGGAATATTCCTGGCTCTCCCGCTGCCGGATGCCCGAATTCCACGAGCAGTGCAGGCACGCTAAGGGCATAGAACAGCAGCGCTGTACCGAACAGCATGCCATACGCACGGAAGGGAATCCGGGCCTGCAGGATACACCATGACATCATCCATAGGGTGATTGCTGCCTGCAGTACCGGATGTACGATGTAAGAGAGCAGGAACATCAGGGCTGCGAACGAGCTTTTCCACATCGGGGACAACTGGCGCAGCGCATTATTGTAGGAGAGAACGTCAATCCGCCGGATCACTTGCTGCTATGCTGCTTCGTCCCGCCCTGCTTGCCCTTGAGCAGCCCCAGGGTATAACCGATTACACCGGCACCAATCGCGGCCTGCAATGCGAACAGCATACTCTCCGTTTCACCCGGCAGCTCGGTCAGCGGCTTGAACCACGGCTTATAATCAGGATTAATCTCGGTAATTACACCTTCAGCCACATCATCGGCCCCGCCGAATTCCCCGTTGACCAGCAGCAGCGGCAGAATAACCAGCAGAATAACAACCAGCAGCATCAACCCGTTTTTCCATTTATTGCTCATTAGGCTCTTCCTCCGTTCACCTTGCGTTTCAACAGCGACAATTCATTCGGGCTATACGATTTCAGCCAGTTCCACAGCAGTACCGTCAACAGCCCTTCACTGATGGCCAGCGGGATTTGCGTCACGGCAAAGATGCCCCCGAATTTGAGAAAAGAGGCCAGCACGCCGCCATCCGCCGCCGGAAAAGCCACCGCCAGCTGGAAGGAAGTCACTATATACGTACTCAGATCCGCCACCGCCGCCGCACAGAACAAGGCCAGCTTCTCGCGTCCCCGCCGCTTCATCATCAGCTTATACACGGTATATCCGGCAAAAGGGCCCGCCACCGCCATCGAGAACGCATTGGCACCGAGCGTTGTAATCCCCCCGTGCGCCAGCAGCAGCGCCTGAAACAGCAGGACAATCGAGCCGATTACGCTCATGGGGAGCGGCCCCAGCATTACCGCACCAAGTCCCGTACCCGTGGGGTGGGAGCTGCTTCCGGTGACGGAAGGCATTTTGAGCGCAGACAATACGAAGGTGAACGCCCCTGCCAGACCCAGCAGCAGCTTCAGCTCCGGGTTCTCCCGGGTCATGGCTCTCAGCTTGAAGATTCCCAGCACAAAAAACGGGATAAACGCCGCCCACCAGAACACCGCCCAGCCTACCGGCAGAAATCCTTCCATAATGTGCATTGCCCGGGCCGTCCCCGGTTCATTCAGCATAAAGTACACCGTAAATCCGGCAACGAGTGCCGCAAAGCTCCACCATCGATGCTTTTTCATTTGTCACCCTCCATGTTTGTTGATTTGCCATTAAAGTTGATAAAGCCCAAAAATCCCACCCTAAAGGGTGGGAGTGTATGTACGCAGGCAAGTTCGACAGAGCGCGCAGCCTGAAGCCAAGCCAGAACAAGGGGCTTACTTCGTCCCATCACCATGGTCCGTATCCTTGTATCCCGCAGCTATCAACCGGTGTCCTCTCTAAGCTCCAAGATTCCTCCGGTCCATCAGGGCAGAACGCCTCTTCTCATTAACCTATCCGTACACCGCTCCTATCCGCGTAGAGTCGTGGTGTGCGTCGACAAGGTAGGTCTCCTGGCTTGGAATACAGGCGCTGCAGACTTCGTCTTCCCCGGGGCTACCCGAGTGACCTCATGAAGTGCAGCTCTTCCATACAGTGGCGGGACCGCTCGGGACTTGCACCCGATTCCCTGTTATCCCTTGCCGCATCCGGCAAGAGCACCTTGTTTCATCGCTAATTCATCTCACATCATAGCGGACCCAGCTCGGCATGTCTGTGATATAAATTGGAAAAGCTGCCTGGAAGCCAATCATGGCTTGTAGAAATTTTATTTGAGTAATATAATTATTAACTATATAACCTGAACGTGGAGGCATCCGATGAAACTTGATCTGACCGAACAATCCTTGCCCGTGTACGAGGCCTTGTCCAGTACCGTGCGTCTGCACATGCTGCGGCTGCTGTCCGATAAGCCCATGAACGTGAAGGAGCTGGCCGCAGCCCTCAAGCTCAGCAGTGCCATTATGACCATGCATGTGCGCAAGCTCGAAGCCGCCGGGCTGATCACCAGCCATATGGCCCCCGGGAAAAGCGGACTGCAGAAGATTTGTACACTGGCCGCCGACGGGGCAGAGATAGTTTTTCCGGGACAGGCCCGGACTGCGCGCAGAGGATACCGCAAGGACATCCCGGTGGGCCATTATTCCGACTTCCAGATCGAGCCTACCTGCGGACTGTCTACGACGGAGAGGGTCATCGGGCACTTCGACGATCCCCGTTACTTCTGGGACCAGGAGCGGGTGAACGCCGGGATTCTGTGGTTCGGCAAGGGGTTCGTCGAGTATAAAATCCCGAACTTCCTGCTGTCGAGCCAGCAGCCGGAGGAGCTTGCCATCACGATGGAGATCGCCTCCGAAGCCCCTTCGATCAACAACAACTGGCCGTCGGATATTACCTTCACGCTGAACGGACAATCGCTCGGCTTCTGGACCAGCCCCGGTGACTACGGAGATAACCCGGGAAAATACACACCGGCCTGGTGGCCTGCACTCACCAATCAATACGGCCTGCTCAAGCAGCTGCGGATTACACAGGCGGGCACCTTCATGGACGGGCAAAAGCTGTCGGAAGTCACCTTAGATCAGGTAGGCATCCGCAATAAACAATGGACCTTCCGGCTCTCAGTCGAGGAGGATGCCGAGCACATCGGCGGCCTCACCCTGTTCGGCAAGGGCTTCGGCAATTACAACGAGGATCTTGTGTTTGAGCTGTTTTATACGGATACTGTGGCAGATTTGCCTGATTCTTTGTAAAAGCCTGCTTAGCAGGGTTTGTGGCAGGGTGTAGAAGGCTATGTACTAGTAGGTAGGTAGGTAGGTAGGTAGGTAGGTAGGTAGGTAGGTAGGTAGGTAGGTAGGTAGGTAGGTAGGTAGGTAGGTAGGTAGGTAGGTAGGTAGGTAGGTAGGTAGGTAGGTAGGTAGGTAAGATTTATTAGTTAGACTAATTTAGGTTAGTTTTCATTTCAGCTACTTTTGGAGCCAATACTCCTCATTTCTGCTTCAGGCCCACTTTTGGCCCATTCAGGTGCATTAGTGCACTTCATTTTCACTCAAATCCCACTTTTTGCCGATTCAAGTGCACTAATGCTCTTCATTTCCGCTCAAATCCCACTTTTGGCCGATTCAGGTGCACTAATGCTCTTCATTTTCGCTCAAATCCCACTTTTGACCGATTCAGGTGCATTAGTGCTCTTCATTTCCGCTCATCGCCCACTTTCGGCCGGCACTAATGCCCTTCCCAACATCCAACCAGCCAGCTTCTCACCCCACCAATTCGGATTTATCCCTCTCATTTCCTCATCCAGCCCACTTTCCGCCGCACCCATGGGATTTATCCCCTTTACTTTTTCACCATTCTCTTCCTTCTATATCTGCACATTAACTTTGCACCTTCGCCTCCCTTTCACACTTCCTTCTCCCCTTCCCCCTCTCCTCCACAACGCAAAAAAAGCCCCTCCAACCGCTGCATTGTGCAGGTTGGAGGGGCTATCTGTGATCATCCGTCTCTTATGGCAAAAGCGGCTTATAGCCTATCTATTTCGCCTGGCCCCTTGCCGTCAGGCGCGAGCCGTCATTCCTTGACCGGCTGCCATTTTCCACCGCCCGGCAACGGACAACTGCGGGCCTTCAGCCGGGCCACGACAGGAATGATACAGCCGCAGGCGGTACAGGTTACACCATCCTGCAGCTTGGGGCAAGCCCCGCACAGCGCAAGCCGCTCGGCATAGACCTCGTCTGAAGCGGTATTGCCGGGGTTGAACATGGAGGAAGCCAGAATCCGGGCAATCTGTGCGTCCGTGACCTTGTACTCTCCCGGCATCCCTTGCAGGTTGAAGTGGTAGTCATCCTGCGTTCCTTACGCCTTCGGAGTAATTTCCAGAACGGTTACCGACATTGGCGGCAGTTCTACAGTCAGCGTATCCCCTTCAAGCTTAAAGGCGCTGAATTCCTGCGGAGTTACAGCTTCCGGCTGCTCAAAAGTATTATGAGCATCGATGGAAGCACCAGCCAGAGTAGTACCGCTTACGGATGCTTGGCCAGCCAATCCGCGCAGCTCCAGCGGCAGGGTTGCTGATGCCGCATGATTCAGGTTACACAGGCTGACATGGATTACGCCTTCTGCGGTTACAGAAGCGGAAGCCGATACCTCAGGAATGTCCACTCCCTCGTAGCTGTATACCGGGCTGTCCACAGTCAGCTCCAGCAATTCTGCATCCTGATGCACCTTGTACATGTTGAATACATGGTAGGTTGGGGTCAGGAGCATTTTTTCGCCTTCGGTCAGAATAACCGCCTGCAGCACGTTCACGGTCTGGGCAATGTTCGCCATCCGTACACGGTCACTGTGCTTGTGGAAAATATTCAGGGTCAGGCCGGCAACCAGCGCATCGCGGATCGTGTTCTGCTGGTAGAGGAAGCCCGGGTTCGTCCCCGGCTCAACATCGTACCAGGTGCCCCATTCGTCAACGATCAGGCCCACTCTTTTCTCAGGATCGTATTTGTCCATGATAGCGATATGGCGGGTAACCAGCTCATCCATGAACAGTGCTTTCTTCAACGTTGTGAAGTATTCGTCTGTTCCGAAGCCCGTAGCCGCGCCCTTATGATTCCAGTCCGAAGTAGGCAGGGTGTAATAGTGCAGGGTAATCGAATCCATGAAGCGGGTAGCTTCGCGCATCAATACTTCCGTCCAGTTATAATCATCCGCATTCGCCCCGCAGGCAATCCGGTGGATCTTGTTATCTCCATAGTTACGTACATATGTCTGATATTGGCGGTACAGGTCAGCGTAGAATTCAGGACGCATGTTACCACCGCAGCCCCAGTTCTCGTTGCCCACGCCGAAATACTTCACGCTCCAGGCCTCTTCCTGGCCGTTCTTTTGGCGCAGCTCAGCCATTGGTGAGACTCCGTTGAAGGTCAGATACTCAACCCACTCGGACATCTCTTGAACGGTTCCGCTACCTACGTTACCGTTGATGTACGGCTCACATTCCAGCATCGCGCAGAGCAGCATGAATTCATGTGTACCGAAATGGTTATTCTCTACCGCGCCGCCCCAATGCGTGTTAATCATCCGCTTGCGGTCTTCGCTTGGGCCGATGCCGTCCTTCCAGTGGTATTCATCGGCGAAGCAGCCGCCCGGCCAGCGGAGTACCGGAATTTTCATTTCCTTAAGCGCTTCCACTACATCGTTGCGGATACCCTTGGTGTTCGGAATGGGGGAATCTTCTCCAACCCAGATGCCTTCATAGATACAGCGTCCGAGATGCTCAGCGAAATGTCCGTAGATGTTGCGGTCAATCTTACCTTTGCGGATGTCGGTGTTCAGTACAATGCGTTCTGCCATTTGAAGTTAACGCTCCTCTTTAGGTTAATATATTTGTTAATCATTTAACACTTATATTAACATTATAATCAAGCTTCCTCCGGTTCGTCAATCTTTATCTTAAGCAGCAACTCCCGCATTCCCACTTTTCACTTCCCCGCCAAAAATGATATTATGGACACACAAATACAGCACAACTGGAGAGTATAATGATCAGACCTATCAGTAAAGATATATCGCTTCTTAGCCAGAAATCTGCTCCGGCAACGGAAAAGGATCTGCCCGTGTTAATGGATCTTGTGGAGACCCTGAACGCCAACTCCGACCGGTGCGTCGGCATGGCTGCGGACATGATCGGCGTCAACAAGCGCATCATCGCTATCCGCGTGGAGCAGCAGCTGACGATTTCGATGATTAATCCGGTGATCGTCAAGCGCGCCCGTCCGTATGACACCGAGGAAGGCTGCCTGTCGCTTGAAGGCGTACGCCCGGCGAAACGATACGACTACATTGAGTTAGAATACTTCGACTCTGATTTCAAGAAGCACCGGGATAGCTTTACCGGATTTACGGCGCAGGTTATTCAGCATGAGGTGGATCACTGCGAGGGTATTGTCATTTGAGCCGGGACGCCAAATCGCAAACCTTCAGTAAGGCTGCCGCCGAGCAAATTCTGAGGAATGAGACCGATACCCGCACGCTTTTGTCAGAATATCCTGAGTATAAAGACGAGGTTCTGCTTGAAATCAATGCCTTATCGGGCCAAAAACGAGCCAACCTGATCCATAATTTGCTCGCCAGCTATACAAGCAGCGCCAAAATAGCGAAGAGCAAAATTGTCAAAAGCGGCTTTAATCAAACAACCATCAACGCTTTTCTGCCCCATATTATTAAGGCCCGCTTTGCCATTTACCTGATCGAACAGCTGCAACTAGCGGTTTCCACCGAATCGGCCTCCGGGCCTGTCCGGTTCAATCTCTGGGATGGTTACATTCTGCAGAAGCTCCTGTTCAAGGAGAAGCTTGTACGCAAGCCCGTATCGCTCCCTCTGTTCCGGGTATGCTGGAAGCTGATTATCCGCCCCAAAATGCTCATGCCGCTTGTTAATAAACAAGGGATCTATTGCTTCTATTCCCGTTCATTAATCAAGCGGCTGTCCGCACTGATCGGAGACAGGGAGTGCCTGGAGATCGGTGCGGGGGACGGTACCCTGACGAGATTCCTTAACGATAATGGCACAGCCTGCCGGGCAACTGATGATTATAGCTGGGCGCATTATATCACCTACCCCGATTTTGTGGAGAAAGCCGATGCCAAAGCTGCCCTTAGCAAATACGCTCCTAAGGTTGTACTTTGTTCCTGGCCGGTGCCCGGCAACCCTTATGAGAAGCATGTTTTCAATACGGATTCTGTGGAATTGTATATCGTCATCGGCACAAGAGACCCGGCGATCACCGGTGACTTCGACGCGTATGATAAGGCTAAGCATTTCAGCATGGAGCTGAATGAGGAATTATCCCGCCTCCTTGTGCCGCCCTCCGGGGACAATGCGGTCTATCTCTTCACACGCAAACAAGACAGTACACGCTCACGATAGTGAGTATCTACTGTCTTGTTTCTGTTTGCTGTCTTGTTTGGTTTGCTGTCTATTTCAGCTTCAGCCCAGATCCCCCAGCTCAATCTGCACGATTCCCCGGTCATCCCGTTCCTCGGCGATTCCGCCGATCAGATGCATCAAGCTGCCGAACTCCAGCTCATTGAACTTGCGTGCGGCGTTATCCCGCTGCAGCTCCCAGAGACAGTCCGCCAGTGCGCAGACTACCGGCACATCGCAGCGGATTTCCGCCAGTTCCCGTGAGAGATGCAGCATGTCGAGGTCCGCTTCGATTTTGGCCCGTACGCCTTTGGGCAGCAGATGCAGGTTCTCGATCACGCCTTCCACTGTGCCGTACTCGGTCAACAGCTTCGTTGCTGTCTTCTCGCCAATGCCCTTCACACCGGGATAATTATCGCTGGTGTCGCCCATGAAGCCCTTCAGGTCGATCACCTGCGCAGGGGTGAGGCCCCGTTCTTCCAGCAATTCCGCGGGATCGTACACCTTATAGTTCGAGCGGCCTTTTTTCATAATCACGACCTTGACGCTGTCATTCACCAGTTGCAGCATGTCGTGGTCACCCGTAAGAATGTAGACCTCCGACTCCCCGCTGTAGCATGAAGCCAGTGTGCCGATGCAGTCATCTGCCTCATAACCAACCAGACCGATATTCGGCACGCCCAGCTCAGCCACCACTTCCTTCACCAGATCAAACTGCGGGATCAGCTCCAGCGGCGCGTCAATACGGTTCGACTTATACCCTTCATACTTCTCCGAGCGGAATGTGCCCTTGCCCATATCCCAGCAGCAGACGACATGTGAAGGCTCAAATGTACTCACCGCGTCGAAAAAATACTGCAAAAATCCATACACCGCATTCGTCGGCAGCCCGGCGCGGGTCTTGCGGATATAGCCTCCATAAGAGGTAGCATAAAAAGCGCGGAACAGCAGAGCCATTCCATCAACGATCATTACCCGGCCCTTCAGTTCTGTTGCTGTGCTCATGTGTAACCTCTCCTTGTATTCCATAAATTTAGGCGTTGCTCCAAGCTTCGGCGTACTGGTCTTCCTTGTAGCCTACGGTAACCTTCTTGCCGTCAGTAACCACCGGACGCTTGATCAGCATCCCATGCGCGGACAGCAGCGCAAGCTGCTCGTCTTCGCTTAAGTCTGCAAGTTTATCCTTCAGGCCAAGCTCCCGGTAAACCTCACCACTTGTATTAAAAAACTTCTTCAGCGGCAGGCCGCTGTGCTTCACCAGCACGCGTAGCTCCTCCACGGTTGGCGGCTGCTCTGCGATATGCTGCAGCTCCAGCTCATGCCCTGCTTCCTTCAGCCATTTCACTGCGCTGCGGCAGGTGCTGCATTTCGGATATTGATATACCTTGAGGTCACTCATCGGGTTCTCCTTCTATATATAAAATATAAATTGCATGTAAAATGCTGCATTTTGGCAGCTGAGGCCGGCCAGGACATGCCCGGCCCTTACCGTGCCGACTGCCGCAGCTTCTCTTGAAGCAGCGCAATATCCGGCGGCAGCGGAGCCTCGAAGACCAGCTCGGCATGCGTCACCGGATGCCGGAAAGCCAGCCGCACCGCATGCAGCGCCTGGCGCGGAATGGACGCGTCCAGCTCCGCGACCTGTGCGAGCTGCGCGGCTTCGGCAGGCGTCAGCGCTGCGCCGCCTGCGGTCGCCACCCGCGCCTCCGGCGGCCCGCCCGGCAGCGCCTGCTCTTGCGTATGTGCCGCTTCGCCCGGCGCAGCCGCCGCCTGCCCATACAGCGGGTGACGGTACATCCCGTCACCGATCAGCGGGCAGCCGACCGAACCCATATGCACCCGGATCTGATGGGTGCGCCCGCTCTCCAGCTTCAGCTCGACGCGTGAAGCGGCGCTGCCATAGACCTCCTTGACCTCATAACGGGTCAATGAAGGATAGCCGTCCGGCGTCACAATCCGCCGGTGCGGCTCCAGCGGGTCGCGGTCGATCGGACCGTCGATATCGCCGCTTGGCAGAGCAGGCACGCCGTGTACGAACGCGGTATACCGTTTGTCCACCGTGCCGGCGATCATCTGCTCAGAGATGTGCTGGTGGCTGTAAGGGTTCTTGGCAATCACCAGCACCCCGGAGGTCTCCTGGTCCAGCCGGTGTACAGGGCGGAAGCGGACCCGCTCGCCCTTCTCTGCCCAGTAATGAACCACACCGTTCGCCAGGGTCTCGGTATAATGGCCGTGGGTCGGATGGACAATCATTCCTGCGGCCTTGCTTACCACAAGCAGATGCCCGTCCTCATACAGAATCTCGAAAGGAATCGGCTGCGGCAAAATATCCTCTGAGGTCTCCTCCTCCATCCGGATCTGCACTAGATCGCCGGTGCTGACCTTAACGCTGATATATACACGCTCTCCGTTCAGTGTAATGCCGAGGTCCGTCATTTTGAGCCGGGAGAGCAGCTTGCGGGAGACATCCATCCGCTTCTGCAGGATGGTTTTGAGCAGCCAGCCGTCCTCGGACGGCGGCACTATATAGGAGATGGGCGGATAATAGCTGGTCATTTGTTCCGGAACACCTTTTTGCTGCGCAGATATTCTACTTCAGCAATCTCCAGCCGGGTGTTGGCGGCACGGGCCAGAGCGAAGAAATAGTCGGACAGCCGGTTCAGATAGATTACCGCCTCAGGATTAATCTCCGTACTCCGGCCCAGCGTCACTGCCCGGCGCTCTGCCCGGCGGCAGACCGTCCGGCAGACATGCAGCACCGAGGACAGCTGGCTTCCGCCGGGCAGAATGAAGCGCTCCAGCACCGGATTCTCGGCCTGAAGCGCATCGATCCAGCCTTCCAGGCGGGTGGCCATCTCGCTTTTTACCTTATAGCGGTTCTCACTCAGCTTCACGAATGCCAGATCCGATCCGCAGTCGAACAGCTCATGCTGAATCTCCAGCAGCTGCTCGCGGACATCTAGAAACCGCTCGTCCTCCATCAGGCTCCGTGCCTGGCCAACGAAGCAGTTCAGCTCATCAATGGTGCCGTAAGCCTCGACGCGGACATCGTCCTTGCCCACCCGGCCGCCAATAACCGAGGTCTCGCCCTTATCCCCCGTACGCGTATAGATCGCCATGATACTTCCCTCCTAAGTTGCAAATCACATATTAATAGTGTAATCGTTCTTAGGTAGGGTGGCAAACAAAGATCAACTTTTCCGCTATGTAAATAACTGCCTTAAGAGGAAGCCTTAATTGTCTCCCTGCTCAACCTGCCTCATGGCTTACGAAAGGTAATGCAATACATCAGGCCCTTGCACACCTCCTTGTACTCTACCTCCAGCATCTCCTGCGGAATCAGTCCAAGCATCTCCGGCAAGTCCTCTCCCTCTGCAAAATACCCCTTAACCACCGGCACCTTCCCGTACGTTCCCTTCACCAGCTTCTGCGTCTCATCGGCAATCATCAGCCTTGTGCCCGGCTTCGCCACCCGGATCATCTCCAGTATCGCAGCATGCGGATCACTGAAAACATTGATTCCGCCTACATGGTACACACAGTCAAAGCTATTGTCCTGAAAAGGCAGCCTCTCTGCGTTCCCCTGGAACAAATGTGCCTCCAGCTTCCACCGCCGCAGATTACGCACCGCCTGCTTCAGCATTCCACTGGAAATATCCAGCCCGTACAGCTCGGCCTGCGCGTTTTTGGCCTTCATGTTAAGGTACGGGAAATTATCGCCGCTGCCCACCGAATTCTCCAGCACACGCTGACCGCCGCGCAGCTCAAGCGATGACAGAAACTGCTCTCTATAGCTGCGTTCTCCGCCGAATTTCAGCGCGAAATACAGCTTGTTCGACAGCCGGTAGAAACGGGCAATCCGGTTGTACAGCTCCAGGTACTTCCGGTTACTGCCTGCCGCATCCGCTTCCTCCATAAAAGCCAAATACCCTTGCTTCCACGGATATTGCTGTCCATTCGCCGGATTGACCGCCCCCGTGCCCTCCAGCTTAAGCTCTTCATATGTATTCGGGTCTCTCAACAGCTGATCATGCAGCATGAATATCTTCCTCTCCTGACACAGTACGGTTCAAGCCCATACTCTGTGATGCTCGTGAATATTCATTATATGCCTACGGCTGGAAGCGAACATCCGCCCCGGGTCTGCCGCCGTCTCCGCCTTTGGACGTAACCTGCAAGTTGGGATAAACGACATTTTTTTATTTTTTTCGACAAAATACCGCAACTTATTCCGCTCTCCGACCGATGATATTCAGTATAGGTATAAGTAGCTTCACTATTTAAGGGGGGACTAACATGGCTAATATGGCTCACAAGGGGATTTCCAGGCTCCGGTTCAAAAGCATACGTATGAGAACATTTGCATTCATCCTGCCCATCTTTCTGATCACGCTGGTGCTGGTCGCTCTGTTATCGTACATGTATTCCAAGAGCATTATCCAGCGCGAGGTTACGCAAAAAATGAATGTGCAGATATCGGATATTTCTAACGAAATTAACGGAAATTTAAGTGTGCACAGCAAGGTTCCCGAGGTTCTGGCACGGACGCTGGAGAGCCACGCTGATGCATTCACACTGGATCAATACCGTACCATGCTGTCCAGTGCGCTGAAGGCCAATCCGGATACATATGGTGTGGGCATTTATTTTGAACCCGGACGGTATGACAGTGCTCTGAAGTACTTCTCCACCTATGCCCACCGTGACGGCGACAAGATTGTGACTACCGAGCAGTATAATGACCCCGATTATAATTATCACGGGCAGAGCTGGTACACCATTGGCAGGGAGCATGCTGCGTTTACAGATCCATTCTATGACACAATTACAGGGACAACGATGGCTACATTTGCTGTTCCTTTCCGGGATACCACGAATACCTTGCTGGGTGTCATGGCCGGCGATATCGATCTCAAGACGCTGCAGAGCAGGATCGAACAGACCAAGGTTGGACAGACCGGATGGGCCTTCCTGCTGGACAAGCAGGGGAATTACATTGCCGGACCGGATAGCGGGAAGAATATGCAGCTCAAATAATAACGGACAACCAAACGCCAGTCTGTCCGCAGCGGGAAGCGAAATATTGCAGCAGAATCAGGGGAAGGTAACCTATGCTGATTCCGGCGGAACCATTCAGATGTATTATGAAAAACTGCCGGATACCGGCTGGACCGTTGGTCTCGCCATGCCGGAGCAAGAGCTGTACGCGCCGCTTAAAGGGCTGCTAAGGTCTATTCTGCTGGTAAGCTTGGCGGGTCTTATCCTGACGGTAGCAGCCGTATATCTATACAGCCGCTATATTACCCGTAAACTGACCCGTGTCAATGAGATGTCCCAGCAGATGGCCGCCGGAGACTTCACCGGGAAGCTGGAGGTGGACAGTGAGGATGAATTCGGCAAAATGGCCGGGTATCTGAACCAGATGATGACCAATCTGACCAGACTCCTGGGGACCATTGCCGATCACTCCCTGCAAGTCGCCTCGACCTCGGAGGAATTAATGTCGAGCGCCAATCAGACCAACCACACCACAGAGGCCATTGTGGAAAATATTCAGGATCTGTCAGCCGGAGCGGATCAGCAGCTTCAGTCCACCCGGGAGTCTGTAAGGGCGATGGAGGAGATGGCCGCCGGTGTGCAGCGGATCGCGGAGGCCTCGATGGACACCGCCGCAGCAGCTGGGCGGGCGGCAGGCCAGGCGCAGAACGGACATTCCATCATTACGGAGGCGGTGGACCAGATGGGAGAGATGGAGCGGACCGCCGCAGATGCTTCCAGCATGATTACCTCTCTTAGCGCACAATCCCAGCAGATCGGCAACATTATCGGTCTGATCAAAGGCATCAGCGACCAGACCGGTATGCTGGCCTTGAACGCGGCGATTGAGGCAGCCAGAGCGGGCGAATACGGGCGGGGCTTCTCTGTAGTGGCCGGTGAGGTGAAGAAGCTGTCCGAGCAGACGGCCGAAGCCGCCGGGTCTATCAGCACCCTGGTTCTCGAGATCCAGCAGGGCAACCGGGCAGCCTCAGATGCGGTGCTGGCCAATGCCGGCGCCGTTCAGGAAGGCTCGCGGATGGTAGGCGAGGCCGGGCGTCTGTTCACGGATATTCTCGGCGGTATCGGCGAGATTAATACCCAGGTTCATGAGATGTCTGCCTCCTCCGAGCAGCTGCTGGCCGGAACCGAGGAGCTGACCTCCTCCGTGGCGGAGATGGCTGAAGTGGCCAGGCAGGCCGCTGAGCGTTCCCAGAGCGCTGCCGCGGCTTCCGAGGAGCAGCTCGCCTCCATGGAAGAGGTTGCCGCAGCCTCTACTGAGCTGGCGAAGATGGCTGATGGGCTGCAGCAGGCAGTGGCCGCGTTCAAGGTAAACTAACTGAGCAACAGTGCTAACCCCCTGATAGGTCTTCGGACCAGGATAGGGGGTTATTTATGTAGTCATTCGCTCCCCCCACTCCCCTTCAAAAAAGCCACCAGCTCCCGGTTGACCCGCTCCGGCTGCTCGTGATTCACGCCGTGACCGGCGTCCGGGATAACTGTGTAGCGGAACCCGCCAGCGTCCAATGTTCCAGTGAGCTCCCGCTTTTGCTTCAGCTTATAATCACCCAGCAGGAAGTATAGCTGATCCCGGAACGTAACCGCTTTCTCTTGTTCGTAGTGCTGAAGCTTATGGGCGAACATCGCCTGCTGGTTATGATTCTGCATTAACAGCACCAGATGCTCCCCGACTTCAGGATGCTTGTCGAACAGGCCTGAAGCCGGGGAGCTGAGCTTGCGGGCTGCCCTGAGCAGATTGCTGCGTGTAGGGATAAGAATCTCCGGGAACATCATCATCAGCGTATGTATCATACTTTTAATTGGAGCAGTGACCATTCCTCCCTCCATACAGACAGCCCTCAGCACTCTTCCCGGCCCGTTCACCGTGTAATTGAAGGCCATATACGCTCCGTTTGACACGCCTGCCACACAGAATTGGTCAAGCTTCAGCCCGTCAGCAACCTTGTTGATCCAATCAACCTGGTCAAAGGTCCGTTTATCGAACCTCTCACCTGGAACACTCTTCCCCGGTCCGCCCAGCGTATCTACTGCAATGCAGTAGAAGTGCCGGGACAGCTCCTTCATATTCAGCAGCCACATCACGGCCGAATTATCGCCTACCCCATGGAACAGAAGCAAAGGCGGGGACTCCGGCTCTCCCGCTGTTATACAATGGGTTGTCCCATAAGGGGTCTCCACATCAAGCTCCTGATATTCCGTCCCCCACGCTTCAAGAAGCTGGTTATAGGACCTTAGAACCTGTTCTTTGCCGGCCTCGCTTTTAAATACCTTGATCATTTCAGACTTCCCCTCTAATTAATTACCTATCAGAACTAAACAAGTGATTTCATTCCATAAATGCAGCAAGGTATAAAGCTTCGTTCGTAGTAAATCACCAGAGATAAGTGTAATACATCTAAACAGAGATTCGGCGGCACATCCGGGGATTTAGTTGTACAAATTGCAAGCCTGTTGATTAGCTAAAAAAAGGTAGAAAAAGGCCGCTCATTCGGTAAAGTGTTTGTACCCCTACAAACATCCGAAACGAGGCGACCTAAAGTCTACTTCAATCTCGAACATTCTGCAATCGGTGATTCCCGAAGAGAAACTCTCACCGTTTCTTCAAGAACTTGAATATGTCGATAAAGCAAGGAAATTCACCGTCTATGACCTCTTCTTGTTCTTGGCGGAGGCTTCGTTCCAGCAGTGGAAGGGGTATCGGGATGGTGAAGTACGCATGGTTTCAAGCAGCCTCAGACCCGTAGACCATTCTACGCTCTCGAAAAAAGCGAAGAAGGTTCCCTTCGAGCTTTTTAAGCAACTGCTGAACCTCATGATCGATCGGTGTAATCGCTCGACCCGAAGACATTTAGGGATTCCCAAAGCGTTACTGCTCGTCGATTCCACTAAAATTACCGTGGGTAAAGGGCGGCTTCCTTGGGCTCTGCTGAAAGGCGAACGAGCGGGAATTAAATTGCACGTGTCGGTAGTGGCCGATGAAGGCCGGCTCCATAAGGTGACCGAGACCACAGGGAATTCCCATGATTTCAAAAGCTGTCCCGAGGTGACCGACAAGCGGTTTATTCTCGTAGCTGATCGGGCGTATAGCGGTTACAAACGATTCGATGACTATCTGGAGCAGCACCAATTCTTTGTTATTCGGCTTCGGGACAACACGCTCTTTCACTCCCCGGTCTCCCGAACGCGAAGCGAACCCTTCACGGGAACACTCGAACAAGATTTCACCTGCCAATTGGGAAAAAAACAAGGGCTTTCCAAAAACCGTTTTCGCGTGGTGATCCTAAGAGATCCGCAAGGCAATCCGGTGATCCTTGCTACGAATCTGCACTGGCACTCCGCCGAGCGGATTGCAGAAATCTACAAAAAGCGGTGGCAGATTGAAGTGTTTTTTCGCTGGATTAAGCAGCACTTAAACATTCCAACCTTATTTGGGACCACACCAAACGCTGTGTACGGCCAGTTATATACGGCTCTACTGGTTTATGTGTTATTAAAATTCCTGTTTGACGAAGGGAATGCAGGGGTGCATTGGAGCGCAAAACTAACGTTTGCCGACTTTGACCGCTTATTTACGCTGCAACGTTTACCCGTAGAATGGATTACCTTTTTCGCTAATGATCTTGCATTCCCATAATTTAGCTAATCAACAGGCCTGTACAAATTGCAGTTAAGCCTAATAAACCTCCCCCTCGCACACTGATCGGGGCACGGTAAGCCCTCAACTAGAAATAGATCGATAATTTTATAGCGTAAAGCTTATAATTATTTTCAAAAAAACGGACATCTCCCCAAAGGAAGACATCCGCTTCATATAATCCTGTATTAATTGCTCTTGCGGGGGCGGCCTCTCATATACTCATTAATCTTGAGATCCAGCAAGCTGCTGATTGCTATTACATTATCCGAGGTAAAGGAATTCTCCTGCATAAAGAGCTGTTCCATTCTGCTGCGGAGCATCTGAATTTCTTCTTCCAGCGAGAGCCTGCGTGCATTCGCATCTCCTTTGGCGCGAGGCAGCCCGCTTCCGGAACCACATTTCCCGCCATAGGAGGATAAGTAATAATCTGCGCTCAGCACAATCACCCTTCCTGATGTAGTATCGCGCGTCAACCGGATAAGAGATAAGAACTGTGTAGTTCTGTGCGACCGGACATGAAGCGCCTTTATTCCCGGAATAAGAGGTCCATGTAAGTGTATTACAGGTGTTTCTTGTCCTTAGAGTAAAATAATACCATATTAGAAGGTGATCGGCTATAGTTCGATATACTTCTTTGTGCAGCCTGGTTAGGCCCCTTCCCGGGCCAGCTGTGAGACAAATGCCCCAATTCGCTCCACCGCTTCATTCAACTGGGCCACCGAGGTGGCATAGGAGCAGCGCAGATAGCCTTCTCCACCCAGACCGAAGACACTTCCCGGAACGGCGGCGACCTTATATTCAAGCAGCAGACGCTGGGCGAACTGGTCGGAGGTCAGGCCGGTGGCCTGGATACTCGGGAATGCATAGAAGGCACCCTGCGGCTCATGACACTCAAGTCCCGCCTCCCGCAGTCCTTTGACAATCAGCCGGCGGCGCTGGTTATACGAGTCTGTCATGCGGTCCTTCTCTTCCATTCCGTTGGTAAGTGCCTCCAGCGCAGCCACCTGGCCCATCGACGGCGCGCACATGACAGTATATTGGTGAATCTTCAGCATGGCGGAGATCAGGTCCGGGTGGCCGCAGGCATAGCCCATCCGCCAGCCGGTCATGGCGAAGGCCTTGGAGAAGCCGCTGACCAGGATCGTCCGGTCCAGCATGCCCGGCAGCGAAGCGAAGCTGACATGATTGCTTCCGTAAGTCAGCTCGGCATAGATCTCATCCGAGATGACGATAAGATCATGCTTCTCCACCACCTTGGCAATCGGCTCCCAATCCTCACGGCTCATGATGGCGCCGGTCGGATTGCTTGGGTAGCAGAGAATCAGAATCTTGGAGCGCGGGGTAATCTTGGCCTCCAGATCCTCGGCCGTCAGCTTGAAGTTATTCTTCCCGAAGGTCTCAATGCCGACCGGAATACCGCCGCCGATGGCCGTAATCGGAGAATAAGAGATATAACAAGGCTCAGGAATCAGAATCTCATCTCCCGGGGAGATCAGAGCACGCAGGGCCAAATCAATAGCCTCGCTGCCGCCGACTGTAGCGATAATCTGGTCCGCAGGATCATACTTGACTGCAAAGCGGGTCTCTAAGTACTGGGCAATGCCCTCGCGCAGCTCGGGCATCCCGGCATTGGAAGTGTAGCCGGTAAATCCGCGTTCCAGCGAATAGACGCAGGCTTCCCTGACATGCCAGGGCGTCTTGAAATCAGGCTCGCCGACACCAAGCGAGATAATATCCTTGCTGCCTGCCGCCAGATCAAAAAACTTGCGGATGCCCGAAGGCTGAATCTGCTGGACCAGCGGGGCCAAATAAGAGTTCATCGACTTGCCTTTATCTCCTGTGTGCTGAGCGTTATTTATAATCATGACATTACATCCTTCACGGAGATATCATCAGACGGTTGTCTTCCTCATGCTCTTCAAAGATGATACCGTCCTGTTTGTATTTTTTGAGCGTAAAGTTGGTCTTGGTCGAGAGCACAGCGTCAATGGGTGACAGCTTCTCGGAGACAAAATTAGCGACCTCCCGCAGGTTGCGGCCCTCCACTTCCACCAGCAGATCGTAAGCACCTGACATCAGATAGACGGATTTAACCTGCGGATACAGATAGATCCGTTCGGCTATGCCCTCGAAGCCGCGGCCCCGCTCCGGAGTAATCTGCACCTCGATCAGCGCCGTCACCCGTTCATCATCGACTTTATCCCAATTGACAACCGTCGCATATTTCACAATGACATGGTCCTGCTCCATCTGGGCAATCACGGTCTTGACATCTTCTTCCTCCGCACCAAGCAGGGTCGCCATTAATGCGGTTGAGCTTCGCGCGTCCTCCTTGAGTAGTTCCAGCACTTTCCTCTTCAATTCATTCATTCTCAGGGCCTCCTGCAAAAAAGAGTTTAGTATTAATATGACATGAAAACTACCGTTCTGCAAACAAAATAACCCCGCCGAGGCGGGGCTGTATGACTTCATTCCCTTTGTATTTTCTCCTGCATGGCCGGGGAAGCGCTCTAATGCTTCACAGGGCCATCGCCAGGGTTACATATAATAGGAACCGTTATGATGCTGCTGGACGTTCGGCTGGTGCTGCTGAACATTCGAAGCCTGGTTATAGGCTCCTGCCCCGCCTGTTTTCTCACGCACGAACTGCTGCAGCTTCTGCTGGGTCTGCTGGGCACTCTGGATCTGTTTGTCCACATCCTGGCGCAGCGCTTTACCCGGAACGGTGTACATGTTCATTTGCGACATCTTCATGTACAATTCCCCCTGAATTCTGAGGGTATCCATCGTCAAATCATTGAATACCCGTCTGACGGCGGGACAATTCGATTCTGTAGCTGCTGTGGTGTACTCGCGGACTGTCCGCTTCAGATCGGCCAAAATCGTGTAGAGTAAATCTTCATCCGCCATAAACGGCGTTCCATTCTGTGCGTACACAGTAAAACCTCCTTTAGAATTTGTGGGTTATCCCTGTTATTGCGGCTGCGATGGTGCGTACTGCTGATGCTGATGGAGCAGCTGGACCAGCATATCCATATGATGGGTATGACTCTGAATCTGCTGGATGCAGATCCCCTGCACGGCCGAGTTCTGAGTGGTTCCGGCTGTAGCCGCGAGCTGCTTAATCAGCAAATCCTCATTGGAAATGGAATCGGTGATGTATTCCAATTCTTTTCCGCTAAGTGCCTGCATTTGGTTAGATTGCATGTTCGGTAGTCCCTCCTTCTGGTTGTTCAAGCGTTCCTTAGTATGCTTCCGGGGAAGGCTCTTTATGTGCCGGAAGGTACATTAAGCAAGCTCACACTTGATGAATAATCCTTAAGGTCTTGACGCATGAGACTCTTCAACAGTGCAAATAATACTACTCTGAATGACACAAAGGAGCGACCCATAGCTATGAAACTCGTCAGCGGGCAACTGCCCTGGGAACACACACTGCCTGAGCCTCCGGGGTATCCGGTACTTGCGGAAGACATTACCTGCGACTGTCTCATTATCGGCGGCGGGATGGGCGGAGCAATGATGTCCTACCGCATGTCCCTCAGCGGGGCAGATACCGTCCTTATTGATAAAAGAACCATCGGCACCGGCAGCTCCCACGCCAATACCGGCCTGCTGCAAATCGCCAATGACAAGTCATTGACTGCCTGTATGAATACCTTCGGGGAAGAGAACGGCGTGCTGTTCTACAGGCTCTGCCAGCAGGCCATGCGGGCGATTCTGGAGCTGCCCGGCAAGCTGGATATCGATCCGCAAATTATAGAACGCAGTAGTCTGCTATATGCCAGTGTTCCGGAAGATGTGGCTATGCTGAAGCTGGAGAATGAGAATCTGGTGAAGCACGGCTTCGATTCAGAATTCTGGGAGGAGGAGGAGATCCGCGCCCATTATGCCTTCTCCAAGCCAGGTGCGCTGTATTCCAAAGGAGATGCGGAGGCCAATCCGCTTCGCACCGTTCACAGCCTGATTCATAAAGCGCACTCCGGCGGAGTCCGGGTCTATGAGCATACCGAAGCTCTTCATTATGAGTACAATGCAGACGGGGTAATCTGTCATACCGGACAGGGCCGGATCTTTGCGAAGAAGGTTGTCTTTGCTATGGGGTATGAGACCCAGGAGATGAAGAAGGACCGGGGAGCGGAGCTGATCAACACCTATGCGATCATGACCGAGCCTCTGCCCCATCTGCTGAAATGGCATGAGCAGAGCCTGCTCTGGGAAACGGCACGGCCTTATTTGTACTTCCGGACCACCCCGGACGGACGCATTATTGCCGGGGGCAAGGATGAGCAGCTTACCAGCGTGGAGCGGCGTGAGGTCCGGGTCCTCTCCCAATGTGAGCGTCTGGCCGAGGAGGTTGCGGCTCTGTTCCCGGAGCTGCAAGGCATCAAGGCTGAATATTCCTGGGGGGCGGTCTTCGGATCCACCCGTGACGGATTGCCTTATATGGGCCCGCACCCGGAATACCCGCATTGCTATTTCATTGAAGGCTATGGCGGCAACGGCACGGTCTACAGCATGATCGCCGCCGAGCTGCTTGCAGATACACTGTCCGGCAAAAGCCGCCCGGAGCTGGAGCTGTTCTCGCTGACCCGTTCGGCGAAGCCTGCGCCCTCCCCTGCGATACAGACTTAAAGGGCTGCTGGTTCAGGGAGGCGGCTGCATCAGAGAGAGTTGCAACACAGAAAGGGATGCCCGCATAGCCTGACGGCTGCGGAGCATCCCTTTTACATGACAACAATATGGAATAATAGCTTATTGCGCTTTGACAAATTCAGCCGACTTGATTCCAGCCTGGCGTCCGAAGATAATAATCTCGGCTACCGAGTTGCCGCCGATGCGGTTCTCGCCGTGCAGCCCGCCGACCACTTCTCCTGCCGCGAACAGGCCCGTAATCGCTTTGCCCTCTTTGTTCAGGACTTCTGTGTTGGTGTTGATCACCACTCCGCCCATCGTATAATGAATCCCAGGACCGATCTGAATCGCATAATACGGAGCGCCGGACAGATCATTATCCATGCCGGTAGCTCTGCCGAACTCGGCATCCGACTTTCCTTTTACCGCACTGTTCCATGTATCCACAGTAGTCTTAAGTGCTGCTGCTGGAACCTTCATCTGCTCCGCCAGTGCCTCGATGGTATCTGCGGTCTTGACCACACCCATCTTGATGTATTGATCTACCGCCTTGACACGGGATTTCACTCCGGCGTCGAACACGAGATAAGCGGATTTCTCAGGAAGTGTATTAATGGAAGCCGTCACCTTGTCACGAGTATCCATCTCATTGCCGAAGCGCTTGCCTTCAGCAGATACAAGAATAGCTCCTTCGCCCCGGACCGCTTCACCGATCAGGTAGGATTTCTCCTGCTGTACGGTCGGGTGAACCTGAATCTGATCCATATCGACTGTGGTTCCTCCGACCTTCTCAATCATGGTGATACCGTCACCGGTGCTACCAATCTGGTTGGTCGTTACCAGTCCTTGCAGATCCGGGCGAACCTTGGCAATCAGCTCTTTATTGGCACCGAAACCGCCGGTGGTTACAATAACTGCTGCTGCGCTGATGGTTTTCTCATCGGCCTGGTTGAACAGCACCTTCACGCCGTTCACCTTACCGTTCTGCACCGTAAGCTCCTTCACATCCGCGTTAACGAACAGCGGAATTCCCTGCTCCTGCACGTTGCGGACGAGTCCTGCCACAAGATATTGTCCGACGGCCGAGCCGTCCTCTGGACGGTGAGTGCGCTTCTCCTTCATTCCGCCGGTAATCGTAATATTGTTCAAGCGGATTCCGATCGAATCGAGCCAGTCAATGGCACCTGCGGATTGATCCACGAAGAAGTGCAGCAGCTCCTTATTGTTCGTATCATGTCCGCCCTTAAGGGTCTCTTCATAGAACAGTTCGTTGCTGTCTTCGATGCCCTGCTCCTTCTGGAACTTGGTCTGCGATGCATTCATCCCTGAAGAGGACTTAGTGGTATTGCCGCCGGCTACCGGCATTTTCTCTAAGATAACCGGGTTCATGCCGGCCGCTTTGGCTTCCAGCGCAGCAGACATTCCCGCACCGCCCGCGCCGACGATGACGATATCATATTTATCTTTCTGATCGTACGGAGTATAGCTCGCTTCGGATGCCCTCGATACGGCCTCTGTCTTCTCTGCAGGTGCAGTGGTTGCTGCCGGCTCTGTGGCCGCGCTGCCCGCTTCCTTGCTCTCATTCTTGCTGTTGCCCGCATTGTTGTTTCCGCAGCCTGCAATCACCAGCATCACGGAGAGAATGAGGATAAGCGCCGCTGTTAATCTCTTATTCATGTGAGTTGTGCCCCCTTGTGCATATTTTCACAATTATCATAGCGCCAAAGAAGCGGTTTGTGGAACCTTCCGTAAATTATTAAAGAGTTTTGTAACTAAAGTAAGCGGGCATGTGGACCTTAACTGTTCACACACCCTCTTCCTCCTTCACCTCATAAGGCACATCCACGATAAAATGCGCTCCCGGTCCGCTGCCTGCGGCCAGCTGAAGATGGCCCTGCAATTTATCCACGCTTTTGCGCACCAGATACAGACCGATTCCCCGCTGTTCCCCCTTGGAG
Organism: Paenibacillus sp. FSL K6-1217; assembly: GCF_045040735.1. Lineage (NCBI taxonomy): Bacteria > Bacillati > Bacillota > Bacilli > Caryophanales > Paenibacillaceae > Paenibacillus > Paenibacillus sp. FSL K6-1217. Next base: position 7,148,435 of record NZ_CP150271.1, on the reverse strand, counting down.
GAGTAACCCTGAATGAAGATCTTCTCCTTCAGGCCCGCCGGAATTCCCGGACCGTTGTCGCTGACCTCGCATAGCAGCCGCCCCTCTTCATATAGAAAAGCAAGCTCCACCCGCTTCACGGGTTGCTCACGGAGCTCCCCCAGCGCCTCCAGCGCATTATCCAGCAGATTGCCGGCAATCGTAATAAGCTCATGAATCACCTGCGGGTCCCGAGGCTCCGGCAGATAACTGTCTCCGGCCAGCAGCAGCTCTATCCCGGCTTCGCGCGCCCGGCTCAGCTTCCCCAGCAGAAATCCGGCCATCACCGGATCCTTAATTTGTCTCGTGATCGACCCGATCTCCTTCTGGTAATTGCTTACCGTTCCCAGAATATATTGCTGCAGCTCATCATACAGGCCCATATGGGTCATACCCATAATGACATGCAGCTTGTTCATGAACTCATGGGCACCGGAGCGCAGCGCTTCGGCATAGACCGAGATCCCCGACAGCTTCTCCGCCAGCACAGCCAGCTCGGTCTCATCCCGGAAGGTGGCAATCGCGCCGACGATGTTCCCGTTCACCCGGACCGGCAGGCTGTTCACCAATAGAGAGCTGTCTCCCAGCTCCAGCTCCCGGTCCTGTATTCCCTCTCCCTCATCCAATACCCGCTCCAGACCCAGCTCCGGCCAATATTCGGCAATCTGCCGGTTCATCGCGCTCCCGCCAATTCCCGCTGCCTTCAGGAGCCGCTGTGCTTCCATATTAAGAATGGTAATCCGCGCCTGCTGGTCTACAGCAATAATTCCCTCACGTGTGGATTCCAGCATCGCACTGCGCTCCTGGAGCAGCTTGGAGATATCCTCCGGCTCCATGCCGAATACCATCCGCTTGATCCGGGCCGCCAGAATGAAGGCTCCTCCCGCTCCAAGCAAGGCTCCCGAGACCAGAATCGCAATAATCGTCCACTCATTCTGCAGAACCAGCCGCTGCACCCGCTCCAGGGACAGACCGGCAATGACCACACCCACCTGATGCCCCCGGTTGTTATAGACCGGAACGAAGCCGCGCAGGGATCTGCCCAGCGGTCCCGCTCCTTCGGAGATGCTCTCCTCCCCGCGCAGGGAGGCTTCCTGCTTGCCTCCCTCAAAGGGCAGCCCGACCAGCGAGGCATCCGGATGGGAATAGCGGATCCCCTTCATATCGGTCACTACGACGAACATAATATCATTGCGGCGGGCGATCCTTGAGGTGTAGTCCTGGATTTCCTTGCTGTTGCCCTCGCTGAGTCCCTCAGAGACCAGCGGAATCAGGGCGATGGTGCGGGCAATCGTAATCGCCTTATCCTCCAGCGCCTGCCGGGTCTGCGGAATAATCTGATTGCGGAAAATAAAATATAAAATCAGCAGTACCAGCAGCACAACGGTAGACACCATAACGGCAACCATTGTGCGCAGACTGTAGCTTTTTTTCCTGGCCACCGGCGTGAAGACCTCCCTTCAAGCTCCTATACCATTCGAACTATATGGGTTGAACTTGAATTTGTAAAGCTGCTCCCATGGATCCGATAGGGGATAGAACAACGCGGCAAGCCCAGCCGTTCTGCCGGAGACAGGAGGGCTGGGCTTGCCGGAATGAACTTGTCGCAACTCTTGTATAAGCAATTGGATGATAGCTTACTGCTTCTTGGCCTGTTCCAGCGCCTGGGTCACCGCTTCAATAATCCCGCCGCTGGAGCCGGAAGCACCGGAGAGGGCGTCAACGCCTTCTGTGGTTTGCTTTTCAATAATTTCAGGAATGGTATTCTCCACAGCCGCATCGATCATCGCCTGCGTCTCCTTGTGCTCCTCTACGGTAATGGCGCCGATCTTCTCATCCTTGATTTCTACCGCCACTTTAATATCACTCTTGACCCCTTTGCCCGTACCATCATATGTCCCGTCCACATACTTGCCGGAAGAGGAAGAGCAACCCGCCGTTAATACTGTTGCAGCCGCGAGGGCAGAGAACAGCAAGGTTTTTGTCCACTTACGCATGAGTAATTCCTCCTTCTGAAAGTTCCTATTTCTTAAGTGCCTTCACAGCTTCATCTGCTGCAATCCGCCCGAACGTAGTGATGTCTGCCAGTGCATTCCCGCCCAGACGGTTCGCGCCGTGAACCCCGCCGGTTACTTCGCCCGCAGCATACAGTCCGGCAATGACCTGATCCTTGGTATCCAGCACCTGTGCCTGAGTGTTAATCGCTACTCCGCCCATGGTATGGTGGATTCCGGGTGTTACCTGAATTGCATAATATTTACCCTTGTCAAAAGACAGCTCAAGATCCGGCCGTTCAAACTCTGTATCCTTACCGGAAGCAACGAAGCCATTATACGTAGTCAGTGTATCCGCCAGTGCTTTGCCGTCTACACCGATCTGTGCCGCCAATTCTTCAGGAGTTGCCGCTTCTTTGACCAGATCCATTCCAAAATAAACCTCGGTTGCCTTCAGGTTCGCACGCAGCTCATCATTGAAGATCAGGTAAGCTACTTTGCCGGACTGGGCCAGAATATTCTGGGACACGACATCGCGGGTCAGCAGCTCATTCGTGAACCGCTTGCCTTCGCTATTGACCAGAATCGCACCGTCTCCGCGTACTCCTTCCGTGATCAGCACACCTTGATTCGGAATGGTGGTCGGGTGAATCTGAATCTCCTTCATGTCTACCAGCTTGGCACCGATCTTCTCTGCCATCGTCGTACCATCGCCGGTTGCGCCAGGGTGGTTAGTAGTGGAGAACCCTTCCAGCTTCGGCTGGTACCCCTTGATCATATCCATATTGGCTCCAAAACCGCCGGCCGCCAGGATAACGGAATTGGCACTGATCGTGTACTCCTTACCATCCTTATCCGTCACCTTCACTCCGGTAACCACGCCGTCCTTATTCTTGACGATCTCTTTAGCTGTCGTCTGCATTCTTACGTCAATCTTCTCATCCTGCAGCTTCTTCTTCAGCGCAACGACGATGAAATTCCCGGCCGCCTCGCCGCCTTTCGGACGGTGAATCCGGTTCACGCTTGCCCCGCCTGCGCGTCCCACTTCAGACAGCTCGGCTCCATTCTCCTTCAGCCACTCCACCGAAGCCGCTGCACCGTTCGTAAGCGTTCTGACCAGCTCCGGGTTGTTAAGGTTCTTGCCGCCCTTCATCGTATCCTCGAAATGCAGCTCCGGACTGTCTTTGATGCCAGCCGCTGCCTGATACGGCGTTCCTGCCGCATTCAGTCCGCCTTCCGCACGGACGGTGTTGCCTCCAAGCATCGGCATTTTTTCGATCAGTATCACCTTGGCTCCCTGATTATGCGCTTCAATCGCAGCAGTCATTCCCGCGCCGCCGCCGCCGATAATTACGATGTCCGTTGACTCCCCTTTGGTGCTGTTACATGCAGGCAATACCACCAGACTTGCCAGCAGTAACCCCTTGCCCAGCAGGCTTCCCCATCTCTTTCTGTTCATTCTGTTCTCCTCCAATTGTTATTGTGCATATTTTCACAATCATCATAACCTGAAGGAGCCCCGACTAGAATATTTAGTAATTAAAGAAATGATAAAGTAAATAAAGGTAGTGAATTTGCTTGAATGTGGTTATAGATTTATAATTGGAGCTTATACAACCGTATCACTAGGAGGAGCAGAAACTATGGAAAAAAGCGAAAAATATTGGCTGGCCGGTGCTGTTCTGGCTGTAGCCGGTGTCTCCCTGATGAGCTACACCGCAAGCCGCTATACTTCATTTAAACGAGTAGTTGCCCGAACCATCCGTCTGGAAGATATCGCCGCTCTGGAAATTACCCGCCTGTCTTCTGTTCCCGGTGAACAGAAGGATATTGTGCTCACCGAGCCGGAAGCGATTAAGCGGATCTACGATGATTTCTCCGGTGTCCGCCTGATGAAATCCGCCCGCAATGTGAGCACAGACAACAAGTACAGCTATTACATTACCATCGTCCAGGCCGACCGGAAGCAGCGGTTCGACATTATTTTGAAGGGCAAGCATCACATGATTATCTACGACAATGACATGAACAACCCGCACCTGGTAGCCTACAAAATCATTAACGAGTTCAGTCCGCTGGCGCTGCAGCAGGCCTTCGAGTGATGCTGCGCACGCTTATGTATGGCATAGCTTAATAACCTTCGCAGCTATTGTGACGGCTACATGGAGTCATGGAACGCCTGGGGCAGCCTTGGGACAACCGTGACTCCGTTTTATTTAATAGAGAACGCTCATAGATATTTACGGATAAGTTCATGCCCTTCAGGCCTCACCTTATACATATACACCGGCCTGCCTACCGCACCGTAGCTAAGCTCCATCTCCAGAATACCTGCCTCCGTCAGAAAAGCCAGATATTTGCGGACCGAGATCCGCGAGATGGGCGCATGGCTGCTGATATCCTCCGTGGAGAACACCGGGCTCTCCAGCCGGTTAATCGTGCTCCAGATGCTCTCCAGTGTGCCTTCGGCAAGTCCCTTAGGCAGCGGCAGGGCAGCGGACTTCTCCTCTTCCATCCCGAGCGAATGCCGCAGCAGCTTATCCAGCTGCTCCTGGCTGAGATGCTCCTTGTGCATCAGCTTATAATCTTCACGATACGCCGACAAGGCCGCCTGAAACCGGGCGAATTCGAACGGCTTGATCAAATAATCCACGGCCCCGTTCTGCAGCGCCTTGCGGATGCTGGCATTGTCACTGGCAGCGGAGATCACAATGATATCTACCTTGCTCCCTTGCTCCCGCAGAGCAGAGAGCAGCTGCAGCCCGCTGACACGCGGCATATAAATATCCAGCAGCACCAGATCTACCTGCTCCTTCTCCAGCATAGTCATCGCCTCATCCCCTGTAGCCGCCCAGCCCGCATACTCAAAGCCCGCAACCTGCTCCAGATAATGCCGGTTAAACTTCGCCACCATCGGGTCATCCTCTACGATTAATACTCTAATGTTCATGGGTTCTCCTTGTCTTACTAAATAATTCCTAAGGTTCGTTTAATAGCATCCTCCACAGGATACGGGCTCTCCTTCGGCAATAGATCCGTGCTGAACTTCCCCGCTCTCATTGCTCCTCTGGTTTCGGCGACGTAATCTGTTATGTCATGGATTTCAACCATCCATTTGTGAATATAATGGTGCACCATATCGCCCCTGAGACCTAACTGAATGGCTCTTCGCGGCAATTTGTTCCCATAGATATCTCTATCGGGGTCCCATTGGCATCTCACTTGAGAAGCCTTTAATTTTGTCTGCCATTCCTTTCGGGAGGCATACAGGTCACGATCATAAGAGGACAGAACTACCTGTGACAAAATATGATTGAAGCCCTCTCTGGTGATATCAATCGCCAATATCCGCTCCTGATCCGTTTTGGTCGCCCACCCTGACCGGTACATCATCCACAAAAAAGAAGGCTTGATCCAAGTCATTCTATCTATTTTAAACGAAGGCCCGAATTGTCCAAGCTCTACTACCTCATCTGCAATTTTATGATTATATGCTTGGTAGACTCTGACCGTTTGCTTATTGTACTGGGCCATGATTATTCTGTCTTCTGCATCTATCGTCCGTTCCAGTTGTTTTCGCGCAGTTGTCATTTGAATAGTTGCCTCCGAATTTTTTTCTAATGCTGCTCTTTCCAGTATATTCTGAGTCTGCTAATCAGTCTAACTTTAGAACATATTTCCTACCTAATATGAAAAGCGGCTTGGGATAGATGAGATTCTCCTACCCTAAAGCCGCTATTAATCCTTATTCAAAATCCCAATGATTCGCCCACAAGGATAACCTTTATTCTCCCCGCTGTTTTACACATTCTGGTTTCGACGATGTAAGAACAGATGCAATCCTCTGATTTACAATCTGCGCAACCACCATTGACCAGGCAAGGCGTTTTTTGCGGCGAATGTAGAAATGGGCTAGACGAATTCGAGCAACGATTTGCGTTAATGGGGGCGGCATAGGTTCTGGCTCTGATCACTGCGTCTTCAGCGGACTTGCAGACCTTATTCATCCCAATGACAGCAACCACACTTTTCGGTCCAAAAGTAATCGCTGCCGCCCGGTTACCCACACAGTCGATATTGATCAGTATCCCATCTTCGCTAACGGCGTTGAAGCTGGTTAAATAGGTGTCGCACAAAAGAGATTGTCGCATGAGGTCATAACGTTCCTCCATCGTTTGCGCTGTATCACGGTCAATGATGGTATTGCTGCCTTGACGTACCCGATCAAGCAGCCCGATTTCCTCCAGCGTGACTGACCCGCCCCAAGATACCGAAGATTGTTCCGGAATTAAGGATAGTGCCTTTTCTGCAGCTTCAATGGCGTTATCACAGTAATATGCTTCAAATTTTCTGCTTTGCAGATTTTTAATAACCTTGGTGGCTAACAGCCGGTTCCTCGCTTTGATTGAATCTTCTTTCGCTTGCATGGTTCTTCCTCCGTTCTGACGTTAGACAGGGTGGCTAAGTTTCGTGTGTATGTATAATTAATATAGTATAGTAAAAAGAAAAAGGATGTTGCACATGCAACGCGAAGCCGCTCAGAATAACTTAGAGTCCCTCTGTCAATCACGTTTATTTTCAGGGATTGCTCCAGATGATATTCCCCAAATACTTGAATGTCTGTCAGCCACACAGAAAGAATATGCAAAAGATGAGATGGTGGTCCGCGAGGGCGATTTCGTTGATGATGTCGGCATCATATTGCAGGGTATCGCTCAAAGTACGAAATTGAACGTAAAAGGAAAACAAATTATTGTATCCCTCCATTATCCGGGTGGATATACCGCTGTTCTAACAGCAGCCAGCCGTGGAAGAAGATGCCCGATGTCAGTACAGGCCATAGAACCGCTTGAAGTTCTGTTTATTCCGATCCAAAACATACTGAGCTCTTGCACAAAGTTAGGTATGGCACACGAACAATTACTTGGCAATCTTTTCGATAGTATCGCCGAACGTGCGTTAGAACTGCATGACCGGAATGATTGTCTGATTATGCCGACTATTCGGGATAAGGTTTTAACTTACTTAACAAGAGTTAGGCGTGAAGCTGGAACCGAAGCTTTTACAATTCCCTTTGACCGGGAAGCCATGGCCGAGTATCTGGACGTAGACCGCAGCGCCCTATCCAGAGAGCTGGCATGGATGAAGCGGGACGGCTTGATTGAGTTTTATAGGAATGAATTTAGGCTGTTGCAAGAAGCAGTGGAAAAGGATTTTGACTAACGGCAAGCAGGTTTGAAGTGGTCTTCGCTTATGTGGGTTAGTCGTTATGAAGGTTTGTGCGGATTTAAACCCAGCATCCCCCGCACCACCACCCAACTCCCCAGCGGTGCTGCGCCCAGCAGCAGCATAAGCAGCGTAATGGTCTGCGGAGATTGGTCCAGTGACAGCACGGCGATGAAGATCAGCAGACCGAGGAGCCGGCCGCTCATCAGGCTAAGCTCCCTTAGCACTACCAATTCCACGCGTTTGCCGGCGCTCTCCTCGGACACTCCCATGAGGTCGAAGCTGGTGGACAGCATCGGCAGCATGTAGAGCGGCAGGCAGAGTGAGGTCCCGATTCCCATGATTAGGAGGGTCGTAAAGTTCACCTTCCACAGCAGTGGAAGAAGGAAGGCGATGAGAAGCAGACTGCCTGCCAGCATGCCGCCGAGCCGGGCACGGGGCTTGAACCATCTACCGGCCGCATAATAGCTGATCAGGGAGACGGCGGAGGTCAGCAGGGCGAACTGTCCCAGCTTGCTCTCCTCCTGTGCTGCAATGTAGACGAGCAGACCGATCAGGAAGGAGAATACGCCTTCCCGGATACCCTGGAACACTAGCGCCGCCGTAACTGGCCGCCAAGGACTGCGCCTGCGGGTAAGCTCGCGCCAGGGCTCCAGCCAGAGATAGGCTTCGCCGCGCGGCCGTTTGCGCAGCCAGAAGCTTAGCACAGCAGCCACCCCATAGATACATAAAGACAATATGAATACCATACGGTAGCCTTGTCCGCCTTGCCAGCGGGAGATCATCCAGCCGGACACCCAGGGTCCGGCTATTCCCGTCAGGGAACCCAGCAGACCCATCCACCCGTTATAGAAATCGCGGTTCGTAGCGTCCGTAATCTCGAAGAAAACAATATTGAACGCCAGCCAATACAGCCCGATGGATAGCCCGAGGACCCCGCCCAGCGGCCAAATATAATGCACTGCTTCTTCGCGAAGCCACAGCACCAGCAAATAAAAAAAGCCCGATACGGCAATTCCCAGCCGCAGGGCATTCATTTTGTTATGCTCTTTCACCCACTTGCCGCCCAGCCAAAAGCTGAGACCCACGGCAAGCTGCTGGGCCACGGTGAACCAGCCGATCATGGCGAAGTTCTGCCGGCTTTTCCACAGATATACGTTGAGGAACGTCCCTGCAAGCACTGTAGCCAGCAGGTACAGCCCGCCTACAGCCAGCAGCAGCGCCGCCTGTCCCCGTACTGAACCTCTCATGCATAGCCCTCCCTGCTCGTCCTAAGACACTTCATATAGCACTAATATGTCCAGACGGCAGGGAAAGCATGAATCCGGTCTTTATTCGGCCGAGGTGCTGAGATTGCGGACAAGCTGGATGCGGTCTTCCTGCGCCAAGCTATGCTGCACATGGAAGCAGGATGGACAGACGTACAGATTCAGCGCGAAGGGAGCCTTCAGCACAGCTGCGCCGCCCAGCGCTTCCGGCGTTGCCGGGGTGAACCCGTCCACCTGCTGTGTACCGGAGTGAAGCATCAGCTCATGGCATTGCGGACATTCCGGCGCTTCCAGCTGGGCAGCCAGAATCGCGGAGACCTTGTCCTCATAACGCTTCAGGTCATAATCGTCGCCGAACTGGGTCAGCGTCCCCCATACAGGCACCACGCTATCCTTGTCGTCGTCATCCCACAGATTATCGTCGCTGATCTCTTCCTCCCCGGAAGCTTCCTGTGTATCCGGTTCTTCATCCTCAAGATCCTCTGCACCTATCGTTACTGTGCGGTATCCGCTAAGCTCGTTATTGCAATGAGGACAGGTATCCTCGGGTCCAAACTCTTCATCCCACACAATCTCGGTATGACACCATGGGCAAACTGTTGTCTCCATCTGTATAATCTCCTTCGCTTACTCACATTCGGTTCAATTCACCGTTAAATATATAATGCCGGCCGCTATAAAAGCCAGGGCTGAAAAAAACAGAATCCGAACCAGCAGCTTCATCTCCCTGCCCCCTAATTCAGAATATGGCCGCGCCGATCACATAGGACAACGATATCGAGAGCAGCATGGCCGTAAGTCCTACGGCCCGGTTATCTGCGGCAATCTCTTCATCAATTGAAAAGACCGGGGTAAAAAACTCGAACAGGAAGTAAGCCAGCAGCAGCAGCAAAAAGCCTACGAGCGACCATTTCATCGTCTCATAAATCGATGCCCCCGCCTCAATGCTGAAGCGTAAGATATTGCAGATTCCGAAGATTTTGCCTCCGGTTGCCATGGCTACAGCTACATTCCCCTTACGGATTTCTTCCCAGCAGTTGTATTTCGTCACCATTTCGAAGAAGGACAGGAAAACAACCAGCCCCAATATGGCGACAGTGAAGTAGCCCAGCAGCGCCCCCAGCGGATGTTCCAGCAAAAGATCAATATTATCCTGCACACTTCTCCCTCTTCCCTGCCGGACTATGGGCGCTACTCCAGTTCAGCCACTGTCACACCCGCGCCGCCCTCATTGTAATTCCCGAGCCGATAGCTCTTGACATGCTTATGCTTACGCAGGTATTCCTGGATTCCTGTCCGCAGCACTCCCGTCCCCTTACCGTGGATAATGGCGATCTGCCCCAGGTTGCCAAGGAAGGCTTCGTCAATGAAGCGGTCAGTCTCCATAATGGCTTCCTCCAGGTTCGTACCACGCAAATCAAGCTCACTACGGACATTCTCATCGCGTGTGCGCTTGACCGTTGTGGCCCGGCGCAGAGCCGGCGGAGGTGCATCCGGTGCGGACGCCAGGAATTCCAGATCGCTCAGATTGACCTTCATCTTCATGATGCCGAACTGTACAACGGCTTCCTTAGTGCCGCTCAGCTCAACCACAAGGCCCTTCTGATTCACATTCGCTACCTTAACTTCATCCCCTGGCTGAATCTTGCGCGGCGCCTTGACCGTGCTGCGCGGCACAGCCTTCTTACGCGGTGCAGGCTCTGCTTCATCCAGCCGGCGGCGCGCTTCGATCAGCTTATGCTCCTTGACGGATGCGCCTTCCTCCAGCGCCAGGCGGCGCAGGTCACTGATAATCTCTTCAGCTTCCTTGCGCGCCTTGGCCAGAAGATCGCTGGCATCCTTCTCTGCCTTCTCCAGACGTTTGTCGCGTGAGCCTTCGAGCTTCTCCAGCTCCTGCTGCTGCCGCTTGCGGAACTCCTCCGCTTCACGGCGAATCTCTTCCGCCCGTATGCGTTCGTTCTCTGTGGTGAGCCGGTTCTCCTCAAGGGATGCAATCATATGCTCAACGCGCATATCCTCTTCCTTCACTTCACCGCGCGCATGCTCAAGGATCGCACTTGGCATCCCGAGGCGTTCAGCAATGGCGAACGCATTGCTTCGTCCCGGCACACCGACCAGCAGCCGGTAAGTAGGACTCAGGCTCTGCACATCGAATTCCATACTGGCATTAATAACGCCTGCCCGTTCATAAGCGTATGCCTTCAGTTCACTATAGTGAGTAGTGGCAACCATCCGGGATTCCGTCCGGTGGATATTCTCCAGAATAGCTATCGCCAGCGCGGAGCCTTCGGCCGGATCTGTACCCGCCCCGACCTCATCGAGCAGAATCAGACTCTTCGGTGTCATCCGCTTCAGAATGGATATAATATTCGTCATATGGCTGGAGAAGGTACTGAGGCTCTGCTCAATGCTCTGCTCATCGCCGATGTCGGCATAGATCGCATCGAAGACACACAGCTGGCTGCCTTCCTCGGCCGGAATGAAGAGGCCAGACATCGCCATCAGGCTGAGCAGGCCGATCGTCTTCAGGGTCACGGTCTTCCCGCCCGTATTCGGTCCGGTTACGATGATGGAGCGGTAATCATTGCCCAGCTCCACATCCAGCGGCACAACCTGCTCGGCCGGAATAAGCGGATGGCGGCCCTTACGCAGGCGAAGGTATCCGCGGTCATTCATCCGCGGCTGGGTAGCCTTCAGATCGCGTGCAAGACGCGCCTTGGAGAAGATGAAGTCCAGCTCACCGAGAATGTCGATATCATACGCCATCTCCTCGGCAATATCGCCGACCAGCGCAGTGAGCCGGTGCAGGATGATCTCGATCTCGCGTTCTTCGCGCAGCCGCGTCTCCCGCAGCTTGTTGTTCATCGCCACAATGGATTCCGGCTCGATGAACAGCGTGGCCCCTGAGCCCGACTGGTCGTGTACAATACCGCCGAAGTGGGCGCGGTACTCCGCCTTGACCGGAATGACGAACCGGTCACCACGGATCGTCACCAGCTGATCCTGCAGCATCTTCGAGACCGAAGACGAGCGGATCATCGAATCCAGCTTCTCGCGGATGCGCGTCTCTCCCCCGCGAAGCTCGCGGCGGATGGCGGCAAGCTCCGTGCTCGCCGAATCCATGACATCGGCGTTCTCGTCAATACACATGCGAATAGCATCCTCGACATGCTTCTGCTCCGACAGCAGATCACTCTGCGCGAAGAGGGAAGGAATGCTCTCATCGTCATGCATGGCATGCAGGAACCGCTTCACCCGGCGGGCCCCGCCAATCGTGTTGCCTACCGCAAGGAGCTCCGCCGTGCCGAGCATCCCGCCAATTGATGCACGCTTCAGCGCAGGCCGGATATCGGTCACGCCGCCGAAGGAAGGAATTCCCTTCAACCGGTCGACATTCACCGCCTCATCCGTTGCCTGCAGGAGCTTCTTCACCCCTTCAAAATCCCCGGAGGGCTTCAGGAGCTCGGCGGTCAGCCGGCCCATCGGCGTCTGCGTATACTGCATCAATTTATTTAAAATCTTGCGATATTCAAGCGTATGCAAAATTTTGTCGTCCAATTACTGTCACAGCTCCCTTCATAGATGGAACCATTATACCTAATTTAGCCCATTTTCGCTATTTGGGTATGATTTCTGGGCATAGAAAATCGGCTTCGGGCCACAATAACAACGCACATATCCTTAAGCGAACGCCAAAGGAGGTTAGTTCATTGAGATTCTTAGCTCATGTAGTACGGTTCATAGTCGCAGCAATCGTTCTGATGGTGGTCGGCTGGATTGTTCCGCAGTTCACAGTCGGGGGATTCTGGAGCGCATTCATGCTTGCTCTGGTCATCGCACTGCTCGGCTGGGTCGTTGAAGGCATTTTCGGCAAAAAAACAACGCCCTTCGGCCGCGGTATCGTCGGCTTCCTGGTCAGCGCCCTGGTCATCTGGATTGCCCAATTTGTCGTCAGCGGAGTCAGTGTCTCGGTGCTTGGTGCCCTGCTTGCAGCACTGGTCATCGGGATCATCGACCTCTTCCTGCCGGTATCCACTCCGTTCGAAGCCGGCAAATAACGGCGCCAGGCCCGTGCAGACAATGAAACCCCCAGCTCCAAGTTTATACCGGAGCTTGGGGGTTTTCTGTAAGTTTATGCCCTTCACTGGAAGTGACCGCAGAGGTCACCACGGCATTCTTCCCGCCCCGCTTGGCCGTATACAGCGCATCGTCCGTCTTGCGGAACAGCAGCTCCTTGCCGTATCCAAGCTGGTAGTGACACAGTCCGATACTGACGGTAATGGGCTCGTTTCCGGCATACGGATGGCACATTGCGGCTATGCTTATCCGCATTTGCTCGACAGCAGCGTAGGCTTCCTGGAAGCTTTTATCCGTGAAAATCACTGCAAACTCTTCCCCGCCGTACCTTGCCGCGAAGTCATTCATCCCGATCAGGCTGCCCACCTTGGCCGCCACCTCTTTGAGCACGAGATCGCCCACCCAGTGTCCGCATCTGTCATTGACCTGCTTGAAATTATCGATATCAAACAGCGCAAGCTGCAGCCTCAGCCCGTTGCACTCACACTGCTCCAGCAGCGAATCCAGATATTCATGGAACGTCTTGTGATTATACAGGCCGGTTAAGGCATCCATCTTCAGCAGCTTGTCCGAAATTGCCCGCTCCACCATCAGCTCCTGCTCCGACTTGGTGAGCTGCTCCACATATTCACGCGTCTCGCGGCCACGAATGATCACCGCCTGCGCCATCAGCGCAAAGACGACATACACACACTCCACCAGCACAAATTCCAGCAGCGGCTTACCGAGCAGCGGCCGTTCAAGCCCGAAGTAGATCCCCCCGTAGAATACTGTGCTGAACGTCCCGAGCGAGTAGAGCAGCCGCTGGTCGAAATAGATCAGGGCAAGCATAATGGGCATCATCAGTGTCATCTGGGCACCGTCAACATAAGGCTCCAGCACAAAATACATCAGATAAGAAACCACAAAGCTGCAGGTCACCACCGCCTGCTTATGATAACGGGGTGACCGGCGAAGCCAGACCTCGGCGGAAGCCATAGCCAGGATAATCATCACGTTGCAGACTATGAACATATGCCCCTTGCCGGGACTAAAAATCGTCTGCATCTCAGCAGAACGGGAGTACAGCATATACAGGAACTGGGCCAGCAGCAGACAGAGTACGATCATCCAGTATCCGTAGAGTATTCTCCGGTGCCATCTCTCAGCACTTTGCAATGCGTAATCTATGATGATCTGTCTCCCCTGCTTCTAGCCGAATAATATGAAACTTTAAGTATATGATCCTTAATTATATGAGCTTTAATTATAATTAATTTTAAACTATTTTGCATCATGTTTTTGCAAAATTCGACAAAGTTTGCACACAAGTTGACGGCTGCCGGATATACACTTTCCTAGAGATTCATCAAGACAACCTGAGCGTTTTAGGCTATGCTAGAGTCAACTGTCCAATTAGATGAGGAGGATGCATATGATCAGGAAGTCGGCTATTCTTTGTTCAATCGTATTTGCACTTCTGCTAACGGCCTGCGGAGATAACAGCAGCAATTCTGACAGCGCTAACAATGCAGCGGCCGGCAGCAATCTGACGGCGGAAGAAGAACTCGTAATTACCGCCACCAATTATAGCTTTGACCAGACGGAATACCATCTGAAGAAGGGCGTCCCTGTCAAAATCACCTTCGAAAATGAGAGCGGCAATCACGGCATACTGATCCCGGAGATGAAGCTGCGGCTGGATGCCAAGAATTCCTCGCAGGTGGTGCTGCCCGAGGAAGCCGGAACCTTCGAGATGACCTGTGCCATCATGTGCGGCTCCGGCCACAGCGGAATGACCGCCAAGATTATTGTGGAGTAAGCGGTGTCCGCGAATTCAGGGGTATTAGTGCACCTCATTGGCTCGTTTGGCCCTCATCCGAGGAATTCAGGTGCACTAGTGCACCTCATGGGCTCGTTTGGCCCTCATCCGAGAAATTCAGGTGCACTAGTGCACCTCATTGGCTCGTTTGGCCCTCATCTGAGGAATTCAGGTGCACTAGTGCACCTTATTGGCTCGTTTGGCCATCATCTGAGGAATTCAGGTGCACTAGTGCGCCTCATTGGCTCGTTTGGCCCTCATCCAAGGAATTCAGGTGTACTAGTGCACCTTATTGGCTCGTTTGGCCGTCATTCGAGGAATTCAGGTGCACTAGTGCACCTCATGGGCTCGTTTGGCCGTCATCCGAGGAATTCAGGTGTATTAGTGCACCTCATGGGCTCGTTTGGCCGTCATCCGAGGAATTCAGGTGTATTAGTGCACCTCATTGGCTCGTTTGGCCGTCATCTGAGGAATTCAGGTGCACTAGTGCGCCTCATTCGCTCGTTTGGCCGTCATCCGAGGAATTCAGGTGCACTAGTGCACCTCATTGGCTCGTTTGGCCTGCACCCGGCCCTTTCACATGGCACTGGCACATTGTGTTCGGTTTTGCGCAGCCACATAGTATAGTTTCCTTCTACAACAAATAAACCGGCCGGGACATCGTCCCTGCCGGCTTATTCATGTTAACTCTCTTACTTGACACCCTTGCTGCGGCCTGAAATATCCAGCCAGACCGCGATGACCAGGATTGAGCCTTTGACCACATACTGCCAGAACGACTCCAATCCCATCAGCGACATGCCGTTATCAAGCGAGGTCATCACCAGTGCCCCGATGATCGCCCCGATGACTGTCCCGGCTCCGCCCATCAGGGAGGTTCCGCCGATGACGCAGGCGGCAATCGCATCCATCTCGGCCATATTGCCTGCGGTAATGGTCGCCGAGGCCAGGCGGGAGGTCAGCACGATGGCGGCGATGGAGCCTAGCAGTCCGCTAAGAATGAAGACCAGCATCGTCTTGCGCTTGATGTTGATCCCGGAGAGCCGCGCGGCCTCAATATTGCCGCCGATGGCGTAGATATGGCGGCCGAAGGTCGTCTTGGTCGACAGGAAGTAAAAAATAGCCGCCAGCACAATGACGAAGATGATCGGGAACGGAATCCCTTTGTAATTGTTCATCAAGGCCACGAAGACTACCACCAGCAGGGACAATCCTGTTACCTTCGCAATGTCCATGCTGAGCGGGGCGACGGTAAATCCGTATTTTTTGCGGGAGCGCCGCTTCGTGAACGCGCTATAGAGCAGCAGAGCCACCGCGAGTACGCCCAGAATGATGCCGAAACCTGAAGCAAAATAGGCATTGCCGAGCAGCGCCAGCACCGGATCAGATACCGGAATGGTCATTGATTCGGTCACGCCCATCAGCACGCCGCGGAATACCATCATCCCGCCGAGGGTGACGATGAAGGCGGGGATCATTTTGTAGGCTACCAGCCAGCCCTGAACCAGACCCAGCACCGCACCTGCGGCCACGGTACCGAGAATGACCACGATAGCGGGCAGCTCCAGCCAGTTGCTGAGGATCGCCGCCATCCCGCCGGTCAAGCCGACAATGGAGCCGACGGACAGATCGATATGGCCCGCCACGATAACCAGTACCATGCCAATGGCCAGTATAGAGGTCACCGACATCTGCGTGAACAGATTGGACAGGTTCCGCGAGGTCAGGAAGGTCGGATTCAGCGCGCCGAACAGGACCCAGATCAGAATTAATGCGCCAATCATCGTATAAGCACGCATATCCATTTTGCCGAACAGGGTACGCAAGCGCGATCCTCCGGCGGCCGGAACCGTTTCCGGTTCCTTAAGCTCTTTTTGCAGCTGCATCTCTATCTGCCTCCTGTGGCGGCCAGCATAATATTCTCCTGCGTTGCCTCGCGCCAGTCATATTCCCGTACCAGTTGTCCTTCGCACATCACCAGAATCCGGTCACTCATCCCCAGTACTTCGGGAAGCTCAGAGGAGATCATTATAATAGCTACTCCCTGTTCGACCAGTTTGTTCATCAGGTTATAGATTTCGTACTTCGCCCCGACATCGATCCCCCGGGTGGGTTCGTCCATAATCAGAATCTTGGGGTCACTCATCAGCCATTTGCCGATAACCACCTTCTGCTGGTTGCCCCCGGAGAGAGTGCCGACGAGTGTCTCCAGCGAAGCTGTTTTGGTTCTCAGATCCTTCACGTACTGCTCGGACCACTTAATCTCCTCATTCTCATTAATAACCCCCAGCCTTGAAACCTTGCCGAGTGTGGCCAGCGTCGTATTTCGCTTGACATCCATCCCCATGACCAGCCCCTGGCGCTTGCGGTCTTCCGTGACCAGGGCAATTCCGGCCTTGATCGCTTCGGCAATGGAACGGATCTTGACGGACTTGCCTTCGATTAGAACCGTGCCCTCACTTCTTCCGCCATACGCGCCGAACAGGCTGCTGACCAGCTCTGTCCGTCCGGCCCCCATCAGCCCGGCAATGCCCAGAATCTCGCCTTGACGGAGCGTGAACCCAATATCCCGGAGCACCTTCTGCTGACGCTTCTCCGGGTGCCAGACATTATAATCTGCGACCTCAAGCACCTTGTCCCCGGGTGAATGCGGGACGCGCGGATAGCGCTCCGTCAGCTCACGGCCAACCATCAGCGAGACCACCTGGTCGTCGTTCGTCGCCTGGCGGTCCAGAGTCGCCACTGTCTTCCCGTCCCGCAGCACGGTGATGGAATCGGCCAGCGCGAACACCTCGGGCATTTTGTGCGAGATATAGACACAGGTCACGCCTTCGCGCCGCAGCTGATTCAGAATGCCCATCAGGATGGACACCTCGCTCTCGGTCAGCGCCGCTGTCGGTTCATCCAGAATGAGGATCTTGGTATGCTTGGAGAGCGCCTTGGCGATCTCCACAAGCTGCTGCTGGCCGATGCCGAGATTGCCGATCTTCGTATCCGGGGACAGGTTCAGCCCCACCTTCTTCAGCCACAGCGCAGCCTGATGATATAGCTCATTCCACTGGATAGCCCCGCGCTTCACCGGCTCTGCCCCCAGGAAAATGTTCTCGCCCACCGTCATCTCCTTCACAAGCGCAAGCTCCTGGTGAATGATAGCAATCCCTGCGTGCTCCGCATCGGTAATTTTGTGGAATGCCTTCTTCTCCCCACCGATGCGGATTTCACCTTCATACGTCCCCGCAGGGTACAGTCCGCTCAGCACCTTCATCAGCGTGGATTTGCCGGCGCCGTTCTCCCCGCATAAGGCGTGAATCTCGCCCTGCTTCACCTTGAAGTTCACTTGGTCCAGCGCCTTCACGCCGGGGAAGCTCTTGCTGATCTCTACCATTTCAAGTACATCCATGCCTGCCGTTCCTCCTTCCGTCCTTCAAGCAGCAAGCAGATGCGGGATCGCCACTGGCGCCGCATCTGCTTGCCGTACAGGCTGCCCTTATTGTTTCGGCCACTGGTCCTTCGGAACGTTCTTGTAAACATCCTCCAGCTTGTGGAATCCGTCCTTGATCAGCACATCCAGGTTATCCTTGTTGACCGCAAGCGGATCAAGCAGCACCGATGGAACATCAATTTTACCGTTGTTAACCGTCTTATCTGTCGAAATGGTCTCGCCCTTGGCAGCCGCCACCGCCATTTCCGCCGCCTTCGTGGCAATGGCATTGATCGGCTTGTAGACTGTCATCAGCTGCGTGCCTTCGGCGATGCGCTGCACAGCGGCGAGGTCAGCATCCTGGCCGGATACCGGAATTTTGCCCGCCATGCCCTGCGCCGTCAGCGCCTGAATCGAGCCGCCCGCTGTTCCGTCGTTCGCAGCTACCACACCCTGTACATCGTTATTGTTCGCGGTCAGCGCATTCTCCATATTCTTCAGCGCTTCTTCAGGCTTCCAGTCCTTGGAGAACTGGTCGTAGACGATTTTGATATCGCCTTTCTCCTCCAGCGGCTTCAGAATATTCATCGCGCCTTCCTTGAACATGTGAGCATTGTTGTCGGTATCCGCGCCGCCGATGTAGACGATATTTCCCTTGGGAGCCTTGTCGATGACCGCCTGAGCCTGGAATTCCCCGACACGCACATTATCGAAGGAGATGTAATAATCCACCTCGGAATTGTTAATCAGCCGGTCATAGGCAATGACCTTAATGCCTTCTTTATGCGCCTTATCCACGATGGGAGCCGTAGCCTCCGCATTATGGGCAATGACCACGAGCACATCCACACCCTGGGAGATCAGCTGCTCCGCCTGGCTTAGCTGGGTAGCATCATCCCCGTTTGCGGCCAGCACCTTCACTTCACCGCCAAGCTCCTGCACTTTTGCTGTGAAAATATCCCGGTCCTTCTGCCAGCGCTCCTCCTTCAAGGTATCCATGGACATGCCGATGACAATTTTGTCCCCGTCCTTGGCCGCTCCCGCAGCTTCCTTCTTCTCGTTGTCACCGCTTGAGACCACACCGCAGCCCGCCATGGATGCAGCCAGCACCATCGCCGCCAGCCCGAGGGAAACTATTCTTCCGTATTTTCTCACTATTGCTACGCCCCTTTTCGTTAGCTTTATATTTGATTGCGCTTACAAAAAAAGTGTAGCATGGAAAAACTGTCCCGGGAGCAGCGATTCCCTGCACTTATTTGCCTTCCACCCGCATTCTTGGTCTTGCCTGCTGTAATGTAATTCTCCGACCCGGCTTTCATAGGATAATCCGGGGCGGCAGCACAAAAAAGTCCTTGCTGCGCTCAGCAAGGACCCGGCTTCTCCTGCTGCTGGCGGAATTCGCTTGGCGTCATCCCCGCAGCCTTCTTGAAGACCCGGCTGAAATAATTCGGGTCCTTATAGCCTACTTCATAGCAGATTTCCTTCAGGTTCAGCTGATCCTCAGCGATCAGGCGCTTCGCTTCATTAATCCGCAGTTTTGTCACATAGTCAATGAAGGTCTCTCCCTCATGCTGCCGGAAGAGTTTGCTGAAATAATGAGGGCTCAGGTTCACGTATTCAGCCGTCTGCTCCATCGAGATATCCTCTTTGTACTTCTGGCTGATATAGAGCAGCGCCCGCTGATGCACGTGGGACCGCTGGTGCTCCTGTTCCTCCTCCAGGCCATCGATTAGCCGCTCAAGCCAGGACTCCGCGCTTAACCGCAGAGAACGCGGATCTTCCGCTGCGTTCAGGGAAGCCAGCAGCTCCGCACCGGCATTGGAGTGAACGCCTCTGGCCAGGAACAGCAGCAGGCCGGTTACCTCCCCCCGTACGGCTGACAGCGGCTGCCCGCCTCCCTGCTCGAAGGATTCATACAGCAGGCTAAAGCGCTGGGCAGCCTCCTGCTTGCTGCGCTGGAGCAGGGCGGTAAGCAGCTTCTTCTCTTCATCCAGAGAGAACGCCGTCTGCCCTGAGCTCTGGAGGATATCATCGTAATGATGCACGCTGAACGAGTCCTGGTGATCCGCACAGACCCTGACCGCTTCACGGTAAGAGCGGCTAAGCCCGTCCCAGCCCTCGCGGATCGAGCCGATGCCGATGCCAAGCGGCAGACCGAATCGCTCCCCGGCATAGGTGCGGAGCCGCTCTCCCCAGTCCAGCGAGCTGACGCGCTGGGAATACCCTGTCCGCCCCGGCGGCAGGGGAATGAACAGCGCCAGCTGATGCCCGATCAGCGGTCCGGCGAGACAGCCGAGCCCTGTTTTGGCAAACTGCTTGACCGCCTCATAGATCTCCCGCTTGGACTGCCGGAATGTCTCCCAGCCCGTCTCCCCGTGCCGGGGGAATGACAGGACCATCGCGTAGCCCTTGCTGAAATGCAGCTCCAGCAACCCGGCCAGCTGCTCCGGCTCCAGATCCTGCACATGCTCCAGCATCAGCATCAGAGTCAGCTCATTCTCGGCCAGCGGCAGCAGATGGGCCAGCTTCTCCTGCAGCTCAAGCTGCTCATTCCTGCGCCGCCGCTCCTCCTCGATGACCGCCATCAGCTTCCGCAGCACCTCCGCAACCTCTTCCCGCCGGGCCGGCTTCAGCAGATAGTCACGTACGCCCAGCAGCAGTCCCTCCTTGGCATACGCGAAGTAGTCATGGGCTGTAATCATCACAATCTGCGCCGCCGGAAGCTTCTCCCGGATCTGCCGAACTGCCTCCAGCCCCTGAATACCGGGCATTTTAATATCCATAAAAATCATATCCGGCCGGTGCTCCTCCGCCAGCTGAATCGCCTTCCGGCCGTTCCCGGCGTGCAGGAATTCGAACTTGTCCGGAATCAGATGCCGGATCATCAGCTCCAGCCCTTCCCGCTCCAGTGCTTCATCATCGGCGATCAGCAGCTTGTACATCATTATCGCTTCCCCCTTCTTGTCTGCCTCTAGGCCGAGGTCCGGAAGGGCAGCCGGAACAGCACAGCTGTCCCCTGCCCTTCACTGCTGCTGATCTCAATGAGCTGCTGGCCGTCGAAGAATAAATGCAGTCTTTTAAAAACATTATGTGTCCCAAGCCCCGTTGACTGGCCCTTGCCGCTGACTTGCGGCGCCTCCTGCTGAATCGATCCCATCAGCCGGGCTACCGTCTCGCGGTTCATACCCGCTCCGTTATCGCTGATCACAATCTCCACCTGCCCGCTGCGGTAACGGATCGATAGCGTAAGTATAGCCCCCTCCTCCATCTGCTCCAGACCGTGAACGAAGGCATTCTCGAAGATCGGCTGCAGCGTCAGACACGGCACCATCCCGTCCATCGCCTCCTCATCAATCTCCATCTCAAAAGCAATCCGGTCCCGGAAGCGGGCCCGCTGGATGTTGATATACTCGTTCACATGCTCCACCTCCTCGCGCAGCGGAACCGCCTGGTCCAGCTTTTGCAGATTATAGCGGAGCAGACGCGAGACCGACACGGTCAGATCACTGGTTCTCGCCGCCCCTTCAAGATATGCAAGCTTGGCGATGGAATTCAGTGTGTTGAACAAAAAATGCGGATTGATCTGGCTCTGCAGCATTTTCAGCTCCAGCTCCTTAACCAGCCGGTCCTTCTCCGCACTCTGAATGTTCTCCTTCATCAGCTCCTGAATATTATCGATCATCCCGTTAAACGCACGGCACAGTATGCTGATCTCATCGTTATTGACGCTCTCCGGCGCCTTGGTATCCATCCGTCCCTTCGAGATTTGCTTGGCCGTTGCCACCAGGCGGCGGATCGGTCCGGTAATGCTGCCGGACAGCCAGACTGCCATACAGATACTGAGCAGCGCGGCGGTGATCACCAGCAGGCTGCCCATCCGGTTCAGCTTCGCTGTCGTGGACATGATCTCCGCATAGATCGGCTTATATTGGTCCAGCTCCAGATCAACCAGCTCCTGGGCCTCCTCACGGATGAACCGCTGTGTCTGCTCTGCCTCAATATAGGCGCCTGCCAGCGTATTCGCATCCTGTCCGTCAATCTCCGTGATCATCTGGCCTGCCTGCTCCACAAACGTATCAATAATGTGACTGTAATTCCTCAGCGGAAGGTCGCTGCCCCCAATGGTCGCCATCCCGTCGAGCCTGCTGCGCAGCTCCAGCACCGCGCCCAGATGCTTCTCCACCTCCGGGAAGCTGTCCGTATCCACCTGCATAATGAAGCGGTTCAAGGAGCGCATATTCTCTCCGACCTCATAGGATACCTCCTTGTACAGCATGATCCGGTTCATCATCAGGTGGTAGCTCTCCTGCACATTTTTCCCGCTCTCGAACAGTACAAAGGAGACCGAGCTCATCAGCAGCACCAGCAGCGGAATGCAGATCAGCAGCTTCAGGCGGATACTCATAGGCTCTCTCCCTCCTGCACATTGGTCTTATCCAGCACCTTCACTCCGGTATAATACCGGGGCTGTAACTCGGCACCATTAAAATACTCATGGAGCAGTCGGACCGCCATATTCCCCATCAGGTAGGGCTGCTGTGCAACAGTCGCTGTGATCGCTCCCCGGCTGATGGCATCCAGTGTCTCCGCCTGGTTGTCGAAGCCGATGATGGTCAGCGGACCGCGCTTCAGGCTTCTCGATGCTTGAAGTACACCGAGCGCGTCCGTTGAACTGGTGCCCACCATTACATCAATCTCCGGATGATACCTAAGCATATCCGCCGCCTGCTGGATCGCCTCCATGTGCGAGATATTGGAGCTGCGGACATCGACAATCTCCATCCCGCTGTAGTTCTTCACAATATTCTTCAGGCCATCCAGACGCTGAAGCTGATTCTTGGCCAGCTCGCTGCCGATGATGACGCCTATTTTGCCCTTCCCGCCGGTCGTCTTCACAACCATGCGCCCCAGCGCCTCACCGGCAGCTACATTGTCGGTCCCCACATAGGCCAGCCTCCGGCTGGCCGGAGCATCCGTGTCAATCGTGATTACCGGAATTCCCCGGTTCACCGCCTTATCAATCACCGGCGTGAACTTCTCGTCGTTGAGCCCCTGCACGATGATCGCATCCGCCTGGGCGGCAATCGCTTTTTCCAGCAGACTGATCTGCTCTTCCATGTTATTGCGCACCGGACCCGTGAATTCGATCTCCATCCCGTAGGTCGCTGCGGCCTCTGCCGCCCCCTTCTCGACCATCTCCCAGTACGGGTGGTACCGCTCCTGTTCGATCAGCACAATGTGATGCCCGGGCTTGTCCGCACTGGGCTGACCGCTTAACTCCTTGACGATATGGCCCATCCGGGCAGAATGATGCGCAAAGCCTATAAACAGATATGACAGCAGCAAAAAAAGCACAATAACCCCTGCGCCGCTGACCCATTTCTTATCCATCCCGTTCACCTCAACCAACATCCTACCCCCGCCTGTAACCGGTTGCAATAGTAAATTTCTGAAGGGAAGGAGGCTGTCCAGGCGGGATGATGTGGCCGTGACTAGGCTTGGGCGGATTTGGTTGCAACCAGAGGCGGGATTCAGGGGTAAAAGCGCTCTTCATTGGCTCATTTTGCCCGCGTCCGGCGGATTCAGGGGCACTAGTACTAGTGCTCCTGATTCGCTCATTTAGCCAACTTCTACTCAATTCAGGTGCACTTCTGCTCCTGATTCGCTCATTTAGCCAACTTCTGCTCAATTCAGGTGCACTAATGCTCCTGATTCGCTCATTTAGCCAACTTCCGCTGAAATCAGGTGCACTTCTGCACCTGATTTGCTCATTTAGCCAACTTCCGCCGAAATCAGGTGCACTTCTGCTCCTGATTTGCTCATTTAGCCAACTTCCGCCGAAATTAGGTGCACTTATGCACCTGATTCGCTCATTTAGCCAACTTCTGCTCAATTCAGGTGCACTTCTGCTCCTGCTCTTCATTTGCTCATTTTGCCCGCGTCCGGTTTCGCCGATTGTTGCACTTTTTGCAGAATTCCAATCCATTTATAGCTTAAGAACGCCAAATGCTGCACATTTTGCAGGATTGTTACTGGTGGAGCGGGCCCTTGGCAGTGATATGTTGCAATTTAGGCAGGATTTCCCGAAATTTGCTGCCTCAGAGGCACGAATGTTGCATTTTGTGCAGGATTTGTGCAAGATGCAGCCTAGATACCTTCCCCACTCATTTCCCTCACTTCGTCTAATTTCCACTTTCCTTCCAGCAAAAGCAGCAGATAAGTTTCTTTAATTCACTTCCATCTCCTCCTTCTCTCCATTGCTTCTATCCATTGCTTCTATCCTCTACCTCCCTCCTTTACTTCTATCCGCTACTCCTCTCCTTTACTTCCCTACATTACTTCCCTCCAGTATTTCTCTCCGGCACTCTCTCCAGCCAAATATACAGCAGCGTCCCTCCGCCGGAGGAATCCGTCCCTGTCCTTGTACAGCAGAAAGAGCTGTTCTAAGCATTCCTGCTTAGAACAGCTCTTCCTGTAAGACATCCGCCATTCAACTGTCCTGTTCGATCAGTTGAATCCATTCATTATATTCACTCTGCAGCTTGGCATATTCCGCCTGCAGGCTGCGATGCTCTTGAGATAGCTTCTCCAGCTCTCCTTGCTGCAGCTCGAACTGCGCCTGAACCAGCCGCAGCTGGCCTTGGACCATCTCATAGCTCTCGCCGATTTCATCCAGCCGCTGCGCCGCCTCGGTGCGCGAGCGGCTGACAGATTCTGCCTGGGTCTCGGCTTCCCTGGCCTCTTGCTGCCAGATCTCAATCTCCTCGCGCAGCTGTGCTTCCTGCTCATTCCACTGCTGCTCTCGCTGCTGAAGCTCCTCATATTTCTGCTTCCAGGAGGCTTCGTACTCTCTGGTCTCGCGGAGTGTTTCCTGCTGCTCCGCCGCCGTAGCCGCAGCTTCGCGGCCTGCCTCATACAGCTCTTCCAGACGCCGCGCGGCTTCCTCGCCTTCGGCTTCCAGCAGCTCGCAGCGTTCCTTCAGTTGCTCCCCGTCCTGCAGAATCTCATCGTACTGGGCGATGAGCTCCTCGTAACGGCCGCGAAGCGCAGACAGTTCCTTGCGGGCTGTCTCTGCCGCCTCCTGCTGAGCAGCAAGCTCCTGCTCCGCTCCGGCACGAAGCCGCGCTTCCTGGTCAAGCTGCTGAACCATGCCGTCGGCCTGTCCGCGAAGGGTCTCCACTTCGCGCTGTAATGCTGCCGACTTCTCCCCTTCTTCGAGAAGGTTCATCTCCAGCTCGCTGATATCCTCCATGTGCTTGTTCGCACGCTCCTGCCAGGACGCCGCTTCCTCGGCCGTGCGGTCGAATTCCGCCTGTGTCCGGCTGAGCTGATCCGCCGTCTCCCGCAGAGATTTGCGCAGCGCTGCCGCTTCTTCCTGCGTCAGCTCATAACGCTGGCGCAGCCCTTCCAGCTCATCGTTCAGCAGATTGCCAAGCTCTGTGGCTGTGTGCAGCTCTTCAAGCGCCGTGCTGAGCTTGTCCGCCGTCTCCTGCAGCGCGCCGCGCAGCTCTGCCGCTTCACTCTCAACAGCCCCGTAACGCTGACGCGCTTCCTCCAGCTCAGCGCTACGCTGCTGCGCTCCCTCAGCCGCGAGCCGCAGCTCCTCCCCGAGCTGCTCCTCCCGCTTCAGCACCGCTTCGTACTGCGCAAGCAGCGTCAGCCGCGCATCGCGTTCACCCTTAAGCCCGGCCTCCGCCGCCCGCAGCCGGGACTGCAGCTGCCCGGTTCCGCCGCGCAGCTCGGCAAGCTGCTTCTCCAGTTCCTGAAGCTGCTGCTTGTGCCGGTGCTCCTGCGTCCCCTGGGACTGCCGCAGCTCCTTATTCTTGGCCAGCTCCTTCTCAAGCGCTTCCCGTTCTCCGGTAAGCTCGCTTGTGAGCGCCGCCTTGGTATCGGCCAGCTCCTTGCTTAAGGTGGAGCGGATCTCCACGATCTCGCTGCCCATCGACTCCCGGGTCTCATGCAGCTCCTGCTCCAGAGCAGACAACGTCTCCGTCTTCTCCCGGGTCAGCGTCTCGCGCAGCTGCTCCAATTCCTGCAGATGGGCAGCCTTCATCCCTTCCAGCTGCTCTAGCCGCATGGCTTCTGCGGCTTCCAGCTCCTGGCGCGCCGCTTCACGGCTAGCAGCCTGCTCTGCTTCATGGCTCTCACGCATCTCCTTAAGCTCGGCCTCGCGTTCCTTCAGCTCCTGCCCCAGCTGCTCGCGGGCGGCGGCTGCAGCCTGCTTCTCTTCCTCCAGCAGCTGTGCATGCAGCTGCCTCTCCTGCTCCTGCTGCTCCAGATGCCTTGCCCGCTCCTCTTCGGCGGCGGCAATCAGCCGCGCCGCCTCCTCCTTCGCAGCCGCTTCCAGCTTCTCATATTCTTCCTGCTGTTCACGCTGCGCTTCCTGAAGGCGCGTCACCTCCACACGAAGCTCGGTGCGTTCACCGGTCAGCATATTCAGCTCATTCTTGAAATCCTGAACCTGGATCGCCTGCTCTGCCATATGTACAGCTGTAAGCACCGCAATCCGCGGCGTATCCAGTCTGGAATGTGATTTCGATATTGCACGCATATGCTCATCGACATAACGGGCGACTTGTTTCATATATTCTGTGCTGCTTCCGACAAGCTTGTAGGAAGTTCCGTATATCTCCACGGCGACACGTGTCCGGTCCATAGCCACAGTTGTGCCCTCCTTTGTATGTGTGCGGATTCTAGGTTGGTTTCTTTACTCTTGCTCCTATTGTAGCGTTATTCCCTGACCTTTGGCAAAAGAACGCGTCCATTGCATGGATATGCATGTTCCTCCGCACTTCACAAGGGTACAGAAAAGCCGCAGCGAATCTCTGTTTCTAAATGGATTCGCTGCGGCTTTGCACAATTCCTGCTATTTTCTTAATTCTGCGCCAAAAGTTTGTTCAAGGGCAGAAACCACCTTGTCATGCACTTCCACAACCTCTTCATCGGTCAGCGTGTGCTCGGTATGGCGGTACAGCAGCGACAGGGCAACACTCTTCTTGCCCGCCTCCATCTTACCTCCTGTGTACACATCGAATACCTGTACATTTTGCAGCAGGGTGCCGCCATGCTCACGGATCGCCCCGATCAGATCGCCTGCCGGAACCGTATCATCCACCACAACCGCAATGTCGCGTTCCATGCCCGGGAAGCGGTGAAGCTCGCTGTACTGGAGCAGAACGCGCGCTGCATCATAGAGAGGCTGCAGCAGGACTTCGGATACATACGTATCCTCCAGATCCATCCGGCGCTGCAATTCGGGATGAAGCTGCCCCATCGAACCGATCTTCACACGGCCCTCTGCCTGAAGCAGATAGATGGAAGCGGAACGTCCCGGATGATAGCCTTCAGGCGCATCGCCTTCATAGACTATACGATCCGTGAGGCCCAGATGGGCAAATACAGTCTCCAGCGCACCCTTGAGGTCGAAGAAATCCACCGGCTCAGCAGTTACGTTCCATTGCTTGGCTGCACGCGTACCGCTAAGCAGCAGCCCCAGCACCGGCAGCTCGCTCGGCTGGCGGGTAAGCACTTCTTCTTCTGTGAAGAAGATATTGCCGATTTCGAACAGCGCCAGATCACCTTGGCGGCGGTTCGTGTTGTACAGGGCGATGTCCAGCAGCTGCGGAAGCAAGCTGGTGCGCAGTACACTGCGCTCCTCGCTCATCGGCATCGCCAGCTTCACGGGCAGCTTGCCTTCGGCCAGCATAGGGAACAGCTTGCTCTGCTCCGGCTGGATAAAGGAATAACCCATAACCTCCTGATACCCGCCAAGCGAGAGCAGGCGGCGCAGCTCGCGGCGCAGGGACTGCTGTCTTGTCAGCGCCCCGGGTGTCGTAGTGCCTTCGATCAGGGTTGTCGGAATGTTGTCGTAGCCGTACAAGCGGGCGATCTCTTCAATCAGATCCACATCCTGGGTGATATCCCCGCGCCGTGTCGGTACCTCAACCTCGACGATTCCCTGGGCTGCATCACCGCACTTGAAGTGCAGACGCCCGAACAGGGTTTTCACTTCCAGCAGCGACAGCTCCGTACCGAGGTAGCGGTTCAGCTTCTCCAGCGACAAAAGTAATACCTTCTCCTGACTAGTGGCGCTCCCGGCCTGGACAATTCCTTCATGCACCGTTCCTCCGGCATACCGGGCAATCAGCGCAGCCGCGCGGTTAAGCGCAGGAATGACCGCATTCGGGTCTACTTCCTTCTCGAACCGCTGGGACGCTTCCGAGCGCAGACCCAGTTGACGCGAAGTCTTGCGTACCGTTCCGCCATCGAATTTGGCTGATTCCAATACGATATTGACAGTGTCGGCGGTAACCTCCGTTGACAGTCCGCCCATCACTCCGGCCAGGCCAATTGCGCCTGAACCATCGGCAATGACCAGCATCTGCGGCTCCAGCTTGCGCTCCTGGCCGTCAAGGGTAACCAGCTCTTCGCCTTCACGGGCGAACCGTACACCGATGGTTCCGCCCTGCAGCCGCCCGCCGTCAAAGGCGTGCAGCGGCTGTCCGTATTCCAGCATCACATAGTTGGTGATGTCCACGATATTGTTAATCGGACGTACCCCGGCCGCCATCAGGCGGTTCTGAATCCACAGCGGGGACGGCGCGGTCTTCACTCCGGCAATATAACGCACGGCATAATGGCTGCACAATGCCTCGTTCTCAATCGTAACCGTGATGGAGTCCGCAGCCTTGCCGCCTGTTTCTGCGAGCTCTGCCGCCGGATCAGCCAGCTTCAGCTCACGGCCCAGCACCGCGCTTACTTCATAAGCGGCACCGATCATGCTTAGACAGTCGGAACGGTTAGGTGTCAGGTCGAAGTCAAGGATTTCGTCATTCAGGCCCAGCACCTTAAGAATATCCTGGCCCACCTCAGTCTGCTCAGGCAGCACCAGAATGCCCTCTTGCAGCTCTTTGGGCAGCAGCTTGTCGTTCAGGCCCAGCTCTTTGGCCGAGCAGATCATCCCCTGCGACAGCACGCCCCGCAGCTTGGCTTTTTTGATCTCCAGGCCCGGCAGCTTGGCACCCACCAGCGCGACCGGAACCTTCTGGCCTGCCGCAACATTCTTCGCTCCGCAGACGATCTGCAGATCCTCGCCCTGCCCTGCATCAACGATGCAGATATTCAGCTTATCGGCGTCCGGGTGCTTCTCTTTGGATTTCACATAACCGGTCACAATGCCGGATATTCCTTTGTTGCGGCGCTCTACTCCGTCAATCTCGATGCCGGCGGTGGTGATTTTGTCCGCCAGCTCATCCGCGGTCACCCCTTCCAGCGATATATAATCGGCCAGCCAGGCGGTTGATACTTTCATAATCGCACACTTCCTTTTTGTTTCAGATGTATTGATCTCCATGCCGGCCTGCGCCGGGGCACGCAGAAGGCGAAGCAAAGGCCGGGGCGCTCCCTAGCTTACTTCGAAGCATCCTGCACTAGCAAAACCTCCAGAGAATATTTGGACTTCCGGCCGCTGTTAGGATTGAATTTCCCGATTACACTGCTGGCTGCAGTAGAAATCCAATCCTAAAGGCGGTCGCTATCGCTCCTCCAGTTCCAAAATTCCCCTCCGGTTCTTTCTATTGCAGTTCATGTCCCCAAGTAATCAGCAGCCCACTACCTTTTCAATTCACCACCCGAGCCCCGCACACACCCGCCAAATCCCTAAATACCCTTGAACTGCTTCACAAAGCCCATATCATTCGTGTAGAAGTAACGGATATCATCGATGCCGTACTTCAGCATGGCAATCCGCTCAGCACCCATGCCGAATGCGAAGCCGCTGTAGACTTCAGGATCATAACCGCCCATCCGCAGCACATTCGGGTGGACCATACCGGCGCCGAGAATCTCCAGCCAGCCGCTCTGCTTGCAGAGACGGCAGCCTTCGCCGCCGCATTTGAAGCAGCTCACATCCACCTCAACGCTGGGCTCGGTGAACGGGAAGAAGCTTGGGCGCAGACGGATTCCCGCGCTGGGTCCGAACATCTCCTTCATGAACTGCTGCAGGGTCCCCTTCAGGTCGCTCATGCGGATATTGCGGCCGATCACCAGACCTTCAATCTGATGGAACTGGAAGGAGTGGGTCGCATCGTCGTCGTCGCGGCGGAACACCTTGCCCGGACAGATGACCTTGACCGGCTCCCCGTTCATGGCCTGCATCGTACGGATCTGAACCGGCGAGGTCTGTGTGCGCATCAGAATATCATCCGTAATATAGAAGGAATCCTGCATATCGCGGGCCGGATGGTTCTTCGGAAGGTTCAGCGCCTCGAAGTTGTAATAATCCGTCTCCACTTCCGGACCTTCTGCCACCTTGTAGCCCATGCCGATGAAAATATCCTCGATCTCCTGGATCACCCGGCTGAGCGGATGAATTCCGCCCTGCGGCATGCCGCGGCCCGGCAGGGTCACATCGATCTTCTCCGCATTCAGGCGGCTCTCTGTCTCCTGCTGCTGGAACAGCTCCTGCTTGGCGCCGATCACCTCTTCAATGGCACTGCGCACCAGATTGGCCACTTGGCCGATCACCGGACGCTCCTCCGCGCTTAGTCCGCCCATCCCGCGCAGAACCTCTGTCAGCTCGCCTTTTTTGCCAAGGTATTTGACGCGCAGCTCATTCAGAATCTGCGGATCGTTTACCGCCTGCAGCTTCGTCAGCGCCTCGGCCTTCAGTGCTTCCAATTTGTCTTTCATGGCTTGTACTGCCCCCTCAAATCTCGTATTGTTCAACAAAAAAAGGCCTTTCCTCCCGGTAAAGGGACGAAAAGACCGTGGTACCACCCTTGTTAGACGGCCGTACGCTTCCCTTAAGAGCAATATTCCCTCTTATGGTACTGCGGAGACCTGTCTCACTTTATACAGAATTAACGGTCTGCGGCCGGTCCCCCCTACTATCACGCTCAAGGAAGCCTTGAACGGAATTCAGGGAACTGCTCCGGAGTGAACTTCGGCAGCTCTGCTCTCTTAGAAACGCTCTCAATCTGCGGCGCTTCCTCCCTGTAAGCCAGGCACTGCGTACTCTTCTCCATCAATGCATTTATAAGGATTATAACCTCTACACTTCGATCCTCCACTTGGGAAGATATGTCCATCTATTATATGCAAAAACAGACATTTTGACAAGCCAGAATACGTTCTGGGTACACATGGCCGGGATCAGGAGGATACGGGCCTGCAACTCTGCCCGTTTTCCGCATATTTAATGCACAATTGATACCATGGGGGTATCGTTTGCAGTAAAAGTGGGTAATAGGACTCAAAGGTTAGAATACCTTTTACATAGTAGTAAGGTATACATAATGGTTCTTTGTATCGGCTGTAACGGATAGGTCCCCACTGCTTTCATACCGGCTCCATGGTCCGCTTCACGGCCTGTACATCCGGCAGCGAAAGCTGACGGGGCTTATTATTTTTCAGCAATTGCTCTGCTTAAGGGATGTCCTATATACTGGTGAAAAGAACCGCGATCTAACCGGAATTTATTCTTTCCATTGCCTCCTTCTTCCCCTGCTTTCTAGGACTCGCTAACAGATACTCTCTTACATGCCTGCAAGACGCCATAATCCGCATAAGGATAAGTCTCGCATGCACCAATGCTACACTCATGAGATTTGCAAAAGTTCTGTGCGGGGAGAGGATGACAGTGGCCGTTTTTTCGGAAAACACAAGTACACGCAGATTAATTCTATTATTCACCTCTATCGCCGTGCTTCTGGTTGGCATTAGTGTGGCCTCGCTGCTGATTCTGAATCATACGATGAACAAATTATCCGACTCCCTATACAGTGACGTCTACCAGAATTCCGAGCTCATTCTGAACGCCGACCGGGATCTGTATCAGGCAGGCCTAGCGCTTCAGACCACAATCAGCGGGGCGCTCAGCAGTGCGCAGCGCAGTACGCTGTCGCAGGAATTCGAGGATAATAATGCCCAGGCGCTGCAGCGAATCAGTACTGCCCGCTACAATCTGGATTCCGTGAAGAGCCCGTTCAATGGAATGAAGCAGAGCGAGCTGCTGCTGGACGAGCTGAGAGCTGAGCTGGATCACTTCGGGGCCACGCTTACCGCATGGAGGGATAACGGCCGGGAACTAATCTCGCAGCGGGTCCAGAACAGCTGGAATCCTGCCTCCTACTCTGCCCTCTCGATACATACGGAGCTCAGTGAGGTTCGCCACAGTCTGGATGAGGCAGAGGCCAGAATCGACAGCTATGCCAGCCAGGTGATGACGGAGTTCAATAATCTCAAAAGCTCCCTGTTCGCCGTCTACTCCGTCTTCCTGTTCCTGCTGGTTCTGGTCATCATCTATCTCAGCCGCAGACTGATCTCCCTGCAGAATGAAATGCAGGATGAGAAGTCACTCTATCAGCTGATCGGGGAGACGATGTCTGATTTCATTGTGCTGACTGACCCGAACGGTCTTATCCTGTATGCGTCCCCTTCCCATGCCGCTGCACTGGGTTATGTGCCGAGCAAAGGGGCGCCGCTCTCCAACTATATCCGGGAAGCCGAAATCTCCTGGGCCAAGCTGAAGAGTGTAGTGCAGTCGACACCGAGAATATCCGAGCTGCGCATGCGTTCAGCCGAAGGGCACTGGGTCTGGCTGGAGACCAAGGTTACCCCTATTGCGGGCAGCCGCAATTTCCCGGCGCAGTTCATGCTGGTATCCCGTGAGATTACCCAGCGCAAGCAATATGAGGAGCGGCTGCACAAGCTGGCCTTCTATGATCATCTGACCGCCATTCCGAACCGGGCCCATTTCAAAATGTACATGGAGAACCTGATCAACCAGCCCGAGGAACGCAGACAGGAGATCGCCGTGGCGCTGCTGGACTGCGACAGGTTCAAGCAGCTGAATGATACGCTTGGCCACTTGGCCGGCGATGAATTCCTGCAGCTGCTCTCCCGGGAGCTGCAGCAGACTGTGAAGGGCTCCGGCCAGGCCTTCCGGATCGGCGGGGATGAATTCGCCGTGGTGCTGCACCGGTTCACCAGCCCGCAAATGCTGGACGAGCTGCTGAACCGTCTGCTCCAGCTGTTCAACAAATCCTGGTCCGTCAACCAGGGCTCCAGCTTCCATACCTCTGCCAGCATCGGCGTGGCCCTGTATCCGCAGCACGGCAGCAGCATCAACGAGCTGCTCCGTGCCGCCGATCTTGCGATGTACCGCTCCAAGAACCATGGCGGCAATGAGGCTAATCTGTACAGTGAGCATGTGGACAACAAGTACAGCGATCAGCGGAACTAGCACCTGCGGATGTTGGCTCCTGCATTGTGGATTCCTATAATGAGAATACTTCAATACAACCCAAGCAAAAAGAGCTGATCAGCTTCCCTCCCCTTAGGAGATGGAACTAATCAGCTCTTTTAAGGTTCTAGCTGGTCCGCTGCAGCGGATCAGCCAGCTCCATGCTATGCTCCGGACTACGCTCCCGAACGGTCACCTTGATAACCTGCTCCCCGCTGCCCGGGCAGTCGATGAAGCGGTCCGCCGTGCCGTCCTTCTCCTCCCAGTCGTTCAGCCGGAGGATGTAGCCTACCCTTGATGTCCCCGGCAGCACTTCAATCCGCGCTACGGCATGACCATCCTCCATGTGCTGGAAGTCCCGTTGCCCATCCTGAATGCCTGTACCCCACACCCAGAGATTCCAGCCCCGGTAATCGCCGTCCGGACGGTCATAATGAACCTCTACAATCTTCGATCTCGGCTCAGGCTCCCCGTATTTATCATAGAGAACCATCATCGACAGTCCGGCGACCTCAACAGCGTCGTTCTCCGTCTGCCGGAAGGCATCCGGTCCGGCATGGGTATGATCGACTACGATGTTCCAGCAGCCGGAGGTCTCCGGAAGGTACTGGGTGACCGGCTCCATATTGGCATTGTAGATCACCACGATATTCTTCCATGTATCTCCGCCGGCGTGATCCTTCAGTCTATAGGCAACGACTCCGCCATCACAGCGCAGGAACTCCAGACTGCGCTCAATCTCCTGGCGCCCGTGCAGGCGGAAGGCCGGATGGGTCCGGCGCAGCTCAATCAGCCCTTTGTAATATTGAAATACTGCAATGAATTTGCGTTTGTTCTCCCAGCGGATCGCATTGATACAGTCCGGGCTGCGATAGCTGTTATGATCTCCGTACTTGCTGCGCAGCAGCTCATCCCCGGCATGGAGGAACGGAATCCCCTGCGAGGTCAGAATGATTCCGTTAGCCAGCAACGAACGGCGTACCGTCTCATGGTCCAGCACATTCTCGGGATCTACTCCCACATACGGATTCGCCTGCTCCAGTGCGGCCTTTAGATCCCCGCCGCTCCGCAGCTTGCCGCCCTCAAGCTCCGGCAGCCCGGCTTCCCCGCGAAGTCCCCGGGTCGCCAGAATTTTGTCCCACAGATTGAGATTATCATGTGCGGTTACATAGTTCACAGTCTCTGTAGGCGCATCGGTGAATTCATGAATCGCCCCGCTCACCCCGGACGCGATCGCGCCTTCCTTGCCGTATTCCCCGGTCACGAAGCCTTTGCCCCAGCCGTCGCTGTCTCCCTTGATCGCCGCGCGGAAGTTGTCGTTGAAGACGGCGTAGCCTTTGCCGCGCTGCACGCCCTTCAGCGTCTTGGAGGCAAGCGGCGAGTCGCCGCCTGTCCATGGCTCACCATAGAGCAGCAACCCCGGATTGATCTCCAGCCGCAGCTCCTCGGTAATCTCGCGCATGGTCACGCTGTCCATCAGCCCCATCAGATCGAAGCGGAAGCCGTCAATATGGTACTCCTTAGCCCAGTAGGACAGGGAATCCTTGATATACTTGCGGACCATCGGCCGTTCTGTAGCCAGCTCATTGCCGACGCCCGAGCCGTTAGAGAGCCGGCCGCTCTGATCATGGCGGTAGTAATAGTCCGGCACCAGCGGCTGGAAGGGTCCCTTCTGGAAGCCATAGGTATGATTGTAGACCACATCCATAATCACCGAGATGCCACGGCTGTGCAGCGCCTGAACCAGCTCCTTGAATTCCCGGATACGGGTTAGCGGGTTAGCCGGGTCTGTACTGTAGGAGCCTTCCGGCACATTATAGTGTTGGGGGTCGTAGCCCCAGTTATAGTCTGTGAAGATGGAGGATGCCGGTTCTTCCCCTGGCTTACCCAGCTCATCCACCGTCTGATAGTCGAAGACCGGCAGCAGATGCACATGCGTGATTCCCAGCTCAGCCAGATGATCAACGCCCAGCAGATGACCTGCTTCATCCCGCAGGCCGGTCTCGGTGAA
This sequence comes from Paenibacillus sp. FSL K6-1217, assembly GCF_045040735.1. Taxonomy (NCBI): domain Bacteria; kingdom Bacillati; phylum Bacillota; class Bacilli; order Caryophanales; family Paenibacillaceae; genus Paenibacillus; species Paenibacillus sp. FSL K6-1217. Next base: position 7,113,375 of record NZ_CP150271.1, on the reverse strand, counting down.
GGCCTTGAATTTCCCCTTATGCGTCAGACCGGAGCTAGGGTCTGACGAGAAATCGCGGACATGCAGCTCATAGATTACCGCATCTGCCGGATGCGGCAGCACAGGAGAAGCATCGCTCTCCCAGCCGTCCGGGTTGGTCTCGGACAAATCCACGATGGCCGTGCGCGTTCCATTGGCCGATACAGCCGTAGCGTAAGGATCGGCCGCTTCATTAATCGACCCGTCCGCAAATACGGCGCGGTACATATAATATTTTCCCTTGAGGTTACCGGGAACCCGGATCTTCCATACTCCGCCTTCAGCGCGCTCCATACTAAGAATTTTGCCGCTGTCCTTGTAATCTGCGGTCTGCGGGGGCAGCCCGTTTCCGCCTGTTGCATATAATACGAGCGACACTGTGAAGGCTGTTGGCGCCCAGACTTTGAATACACAACATTCCGCTGTGTAGGTTAAGCCCAGGTCATGGCCTTGATAGGTATCGATTTCTTGTTCTGCTTGTATATAATTGCTTCTCATTGCTATTCACCATCCCTACGCTCATCCGTAATACTCCCCGGAGAACTATCATTCTATTACTACCAAGCTATGTCCACATTCTCTATAACTAATACTTTGTACTTGCACAGCTCTGCAAGCGGGTTACGCCGGAATTACTACATAGGGTTCATTGTATAATATGTAACACTATGTTCACAGGTCTGGGTTAAGGCTGGAATTATGTCCCGGGATATATCCTATATCGGCGTGGATAGCCGGGGATTTAAGCTAATTAAGTTATAGAAGCTATTTAAACGAAAGTATACTTGTCCAGCGTCCCCATTACAATTGTAAAATGATCCAAAACATCAAGTCCGCTTCCGCAGCAGCCTGCCGTATAACGCAATAACAGGAACCAGCAGGAAGCCTGCCGACAGCAGCGAAGCTCTGATAGAGATCCGGCTGCCGATATAACCTACAACCGGACCGCCTGCACTCTGTCCCAGGGCATCGGACTGGCTGATCATCGACAAGAGTGTGGCCCGGTTCCGGGAGGGCAGCTTCGTGTTCAGCCAGGTGGTATAGATCGGGTCGCTGACCGAACCGACCACCCCCAGGAGCAGTATCGCCCCGATAGCCCAGTAGAAATTAGGCGCAAGTGCCACCATTATAATGCAGCCGGCACGGGCGGATGTCAGGAGGAACAAAGCGGCCGCTACTTGACGTTCCTTTTGCAGATCAATGATTGTCCCGGCTATATAGACAGCCAGCACACCCAGCAAAGTAGTCGCCGCACTGATCAGCCCGAAGCCAGCCGCCATCGAGACTCCAATCTCCGGGAACCCGACTTCATTCATAAGAAAGACTTGCCACAGACGGTCATATCCTTCAGACGCAGCACCGCTAAATAAAGTTACAACTGTCAGCAGCAGGAGCAGCGGATGATGCCTCAGGATAGAGGCTCCGCTGACCCAGGTCTTGCCCATCTCACGGATAGCGGAGGATTGCGGCTCACGCTTCCGGCGTACGAAACCCGTCTCCTTCATGTACCGGATCAATATGAATCCCAGAACGAAATAGATGACTCCGCCAGCCAGAAAAGGGAGATTAGACGCAACATGGGATAATCCTACGCTGACCGCGATGCCCAGCAGGGAGGCACTTAAGCCGAATATTTTGGAGCGCATGAAGAGTCTTCCTGTATGCTCTTCTCCAAGCTCGTCCACGATCCATGCGGTATCCGCTCCGCTCAGGAAGGTCCAGCCGATCCCGTACAGCATCTGGGAGATCAGCAGCCAGCCGAAGGCAGGCAACAGGGAAGCCGGGTGCATGATCCATACAATGCTCCCTTCAAGGACAAAAGCACTCCCCACAATGAACACGGCAATGATGACGGACAGCTTGCGGCTATAGGTATCGGCGACCACTCCGGTAATACCCTCGAACACAAGCACCGTTATCTCCAGCACCGTCCCAATCAGCACAAGCTGAAGCGGATTCAGCTTAAGGTCAACTACATAATAAATACTGTAGGTTGTATATATCGTACTGGCCGCAAGCGACAACATAAACACATGGAACAAATAAATCTGTGAAGCACTGAATCTCTGCACAATGGTTCCACCCTCCGAAAGTAATGGACTCATTATATAAAATAACGCCCGGGCGGGCGGTTCCAGAGTTGCTGAAATTCAAATCACTGCACAAAAAAAAGCCCCCTGTAAAGGAGGCCGGAAAGTAGTTGGAGTAATAACCATTGCTAGAGTAACGAATTAATTCACGCGGGCTTGCACCAGTGCTGCTACTTCCTCGGCTGTGCCGAGCTGCAGCGCCTGGGCAGCCATTTCCTTCATGTCGGCAGCAGACAGCTTCGAGATCTGGCTGCGTGCAGGCAGGATGGAGGTGGCGCTCATGCTGAATTCATCGAGGCCCAGACCCAGCAGAAGCGGAATCGCTGTAGAGTCGCCGGCCATTTCACCACACATGCCGGTCCATTTGCCTTCGGCGTGTGCAGCATCGATGACGATTTTGACCAGACGCAGAATCGCCGGGTTGTATGGCTGATACAGGTAGGATACCCGTTCATTCATACGGTCCGCAGCCATTGTATATTGGATAAGGTCATTGGTGCCGATACTGAAGAAATCCACTTCTTTGGCGAACTGGTCCGCCAGAACAGCGGTCGAAGGAATCTCAACCATGATCCCAAGTTGGATACTGTCAGACACTTCCTTGCCTTCTTCACGCAGCTTAGCTTTCTCTTCCAGCAGCAGATCACGGGCTGCACGGAATTCGCCAAGCGTGGCGATCATCGGGAACATAATGCGCAGGTCGCCGTGAGCGCTTGCTCTGAGCAAGGCGCGAAGCTGTGTGCGGAAGATATCCTGACGGTCCAGACAGAGACGGATCGCACGGAAGCCCAGGAACGGATTCATTTCCTTCGGCAGATCCAGATACGGCAGCTCCTTGTCTCCGCCGATATCCAGCGTGCGCACGACTACCGGCTTGCCTTGCATGTTCTCAAGCACAGTACGGTAGGCATTGTATTGAATCTCTTCAGAAGGCAGCTTGTCGCGGCCCATGTACAGGAACTCTGTACGGTACAGACCTACACCTTCGCCGCCGTTCTCAATAACGCCTGTGACATCATTCGGAGTACCGATGTTAGCAGCCAGCTCTACATGCTTGCCGTCAGCGGATACGGTTGGCTCATCACGGAGCTTTTTCCACTCGGCAATCTGCAGATCATAAGCTGCCTGCTTCGCAGTATACTCGGCGACTTCGGCTTCACTCGGGTTGATCAGCACATCGCCGTTCAGACCATCAACGATGATCAGATCGCCTGCTTTGACCAGGGACAAGATATTCTTGGTCCCTACAACCGCCGGAATCTCCAGGGAACGGGCCATAATCGCCGAATGGGACGTCCGGCCGCCGATGTTGGTCGTGAAGCCTTTGACGAAATTGCGGTTAAGCTGTGCTGTATCCGAAGGTGTCAGGTCCATCGCAATGACGATAACCTCTTCACTGATTTCTGCCGGGCTCACATAGTGAATGCCAAGCAGGTGGTTCAGCACACGTTTGGTTACGTCACGCATATCGGCTGCACGTTCCTGCAGGTACGCGCTTTTCATGTTCTGGAACATCTCAACAAACTGGGTAGCTACTTCATTCAGGGCATAGTCCGCATTAACCGATTCCTCACGGATTTTATCCATTACCGGCGTAATCAGCTCAGGGTCATCAAGGATCAGCAGATGGGATTCAAAAATCTCCGCTTTCTTCTCACCAAGCTCTGCCAGAGTGCGCTCTTTGATCGCCTGAAGCTCGCCTCTGGATTTGTCCAGGGCCTCCTTCAGCTTCGCAAGCTCAGCATCTACATCAGTAATTGCTGTTTTGGTAATGGTATAGTCCGGATGTTCCAGGATAAAGGCGCGGGCTACTGCAATACCTGCGGAAGCCGCGATTCCTGAAATTTTATTCATGGACCTCTCCCAGCCCTTCTTTAACCATAACCTCCTGCAGCGCGTTCAGTGCTTCTGCTTCTTCACTGCCTTCAGTAATAAGGGTCAGGGTATCTCCTGCTTCAAGGCCCAGGGACAGAACGCCCAGGATGGATTTAAGAGTAACTTTTTTACCTTTGGCTTCTGCAAAAGCTTCAGTGCCTTTGAATTTTGTAGCTGTATTTACCAGCGCTGTTGCCGGGCGTGCGTGAATTCCGTCTTCGTCAATAATTCTGAAAGTTGTTTGCATAATATAATCCAACTCGCTTTCTGTTAATTTGGGATGGTGAATTATAGTGAAGGCTTGCGCTCCCCTTCATTATAATGGAAGCGCTTCGCCTTTGCACATTTTACTGGATGGTGATGATATCTTTATCGCCGATGACTACTTTACCCGGTTTCTTCAAGGTGACGGAGGAGCCTTCAGGCAGATTGGAGAAAATGACCGGAGAAATGACGGAAGGTGCATTCGCCTTCACATACTCCAAATCCACTTCCATAATCGGCTGTCCGGCAGCTACCAGATCGCCTTCCTCCACCAGAACCGTGAAGCCCTGGCCCTTAAGCTTAACCGTATTAACCCCGATATGCACCAGGACTTCCTTGCCGCCGTCCGACATGATGCCGATGGCGTGCTTACTCGGGAACACGTTGAATACCTTGCCGTATACCGGCGAAGCAATCTTGCCGTCTTCGGAGAGGAAGGCGAATCCGTCACCGGTCATTTTCTGGGAGAAGACCGCGTCAGGGACCTGTGTAATATCCATCAGCTCGCCGTTTACCGGAGATACGATATCTTCGGCAATAATAGCGTCACCCTGCTCGCCAGCCGCTTGCTCAAGCTCCGGCTTCGGAGCCACGGGCGCAGCAGCCGGTGTTCTGCCGTTCATGACATCCTGAATCTGTGACTTGATCGTGTCCGAACGTGTGCCGAAGATCGCTTGAACGTTGTTACCCACTTCGAGAACACCAGAAGCACCGAGTTTCTTCAGACGGTTCTTGTCTACGCCAGCTTTGTCCTTCACTTCAACCCGCAGACGCGTAATGCAGGCATCCAGATGGGTGATGTTCTCTTTGCCGCCCAGGGCGGACAGAATGTTGCGCGGAAGATCGTCGCCCGTCTTGGACACACTCTCTGTGCTTACTTCATCCTCATCCCCGGAATCATCCTCCCGACCCGGAGTCTTCAGGTTGAACTTACGGATTACGAAGCGGAACCCGAAGTAATAAATCACGGCCAGCACCAGACCTACCGGAATCACCAGCCACCAGGCGGTACGGTTCGGAATGACGCCGAACAGCACATAGTCGATGAAGCCGCCGGAGAAGGTCATCCCGATCTTCACATCAAGGATGTGCATGGTCATGAAGGACAGACCGGCGAACACGGCATGGACGGCGAACAGCAGCGGAGCTACGAACAGGAATGAGAATTCCAGCGGCTCCGTAATCCCTGTCAGGAACGAAGTCAGTGCAGCCGAGATCATCAAGCTGCCGACAATCCGTCTGTTCTCAGGCTTGGACTCGTGGTAGATCGCAAGAGCGGCAGCCGGAAGGCCGAACATCATGAACGGATATTTACCGGTAGTAAATGTACCCGCTGTGAAGTCCACACCGTCACGAAGCTGCTGCATGAAGATCCGCTGGTCCCCGCGGACCAGATCCCCCGCCTTGTCAATATAGCTTCCGAATTCATACCAGAACGGTGAATAGAAGATATGGTGCAGACCGAACGGAATGAGGGAACGCTCGATGACCCCGAAGATAAAGGCCGACAGCGTCAGGTTGGTATTGATCATACTCTGCGACACATAGTTCAGACCGTGCTGGATCGGCGGCCATACCAGTGTCAGTGCAAGACCCAGAATCAGGGAGGTCACCGCAGTCATAATCGGTACGAAACGTTTACCCGCGAAGAAGCCGAGATACGACGGCAATTCTATGCGGAAGAACCTTTTGTACATGGATGCGGCCAATATCCCGACCAGGATACCACCGAACACCCCGGTTTGCAAGGTGGGGATCCCCAGCACACTGGAATACGAGAAATCCTTCCAGGTCAGCACATAAGCATTGACACCGACTACCGTACCCATGGTTACGTTCATTACCAGGAAGCCGATAATCGCTGCCAGCCCGGCCACACCTTCGCCTCCGGCCAGCCCGATGGCTACGCCAACGGCAAAGAGCAGAGACAGGTTATCGAATACGATTTGCCCGGAATTCATAAGTACTGTGGCTATCGCCTGTACTATATTATTCTCCAGGGCAGGCACGTATTGCAGGAAGTCCGGATTCACCAGCATGTTCCCGATTCCGAGCAGCAGGCCCGCCGCAGGCAGAATGGCTACAGGCAGCATAAGCGCCTTACCGACTCTCTGCAGCACGCCAAATAATTTTTTGAACATTAGGTTCACTTCCTAATCCTAAATTTCTGTCAACAGAAGCCAAAAAAGGCATGAGCAATACAGTACACAGATTGCCCGTCTAACGCTAACGTTAGAGTACCCCGAGATGGGGCTGGACAACCATAATACTGTAAATCACTCATGCCTGATCGTATCAGTTACACGTTTGTATTCTGCTTCTGTTTCATAACAGGGATCATTGTAGCACCATTGATTTGATGTTGCAACCCCCAAAATCGGCCAAGTGAAAACGGCTTTGCCGTCCTTTTAAAGGACGGTACCGTTTCAGCGACAAATAGAAGGATCATTTATAGCGTGAAGCCTATATATTCTTATATTTTAGAGCTTCTCCGGCTGCTCCAGATCCGGCTCATCTTCCTTCTTCTGGGCAAGACGCTGCAGATGAATCGTCAGATAGCTGACCTCTGCAGGATATACCGGGATATGCACACGCTGCTCGATCACCTTCGTCAGCTTCCAGGCAAGCATGTACATCTCGGGATACTCCCGCTTCATCAGTCCGTCCAGGGACGAGGTCTCGCGCACCGTCTCTCCCCGGCGCAGACGTTCCAGAACGAAGCGTAAATGGGTCACCAGTCTCGAATAATCCAGCGAATCCCGCGGAATATGGTATTCCAGATTATCCTCTACCAGCCCCACCAGATCCCCGATTAGCTGGGAATGCTGCTTCACCTCGGAGATATGGCGGTTGCTGAGCGCACTGACAATATGCAGGGCCACGAAGCCAATCTCATCCGGCGGCAGCGCAACCTCCATCGCTTCGTTGATCCGGTTCACCGCATATTCCGCCAGACTGTATTCCTCCGGATAGATCTCCCGGGTCTCGTACAGAAACGGATTATGAATAGCCATATGCTGCTCGCTTCTGCGGATCGCAAAGGCAATATGGTCGGTCAGGGCGATATGGATATGCTCATTCAGCGCCTGGCGGCTGCTCTGCATAATATGCAGCACAATCTCCTGAACCACCTCAATCAGCTTCTCGTCTACCTGCGGTACCAGCTGCTTATATTGCTCCTGCTCCTCCTGGCTGCGCAGGATGAACATCTTCTCCACAGAGGACAGATTGATCCGGTCGCGCACTTTGCGGTTGAAGCCGATCCCCTTGCCGATGACCACAACCTCGGCATACTGGGGATGCTCGGCAATGATAACGTTATTATTTAGCACCTTGCCCACGGTAATGCTGCTCACTTGCGACACCTCTTTTACTTCTGAATCCCGATCTATTCCGGCAGCACGATGCATGTTCAACGTGTGTGATTCGTTACCTTAAGCTCCTATCATAACATCAAGAATCTCAAATTAGAAGTGTGCCGCAAACCGCCCGAAGGCTTATTTCACCCGAAACGTCCGGCCCGAGAATCTGTATACCATAATCAGGGCAGCCAGCATATAGAGCACAGCCGATAGCACTACGATCACGGCAAACATTCCAGGCTCACTCTTGAACTGCATCGCAATGAATCCTACCCCCAGCACGACACTGTTCACAATCGTAAAGAACGGATTCTTCACATTCAGCTCCGTGCTGTAGGGCTGGAAGATATAGTACATGAACAGATGATGCACCGAGAAGAACAGGGACAGCGCCACAATCGTCACGCAAAAGAGTAAGGCATCCCCCGCGCCCCAGCGCTCGGCCGACAGCATGAGCAGCAGATTCACCGCCAGGCAGATCGCGGCAGCCGGGATGAGATTAAGCATGCTTAGACGCAGCAGCCGGATGCGGAAGTTGCTTAGAATCGCCGACTGTTCACGGTAGAATCCGTAGCGCAGCAGACTGAGATCGCAGTTATAGAACATCGCCTTACAGAGGCGTTCCCCAATAGACGTATAGTTCATAATGATCAGGAAGGTCGGCAAGGCGGTAATCAGGTAGTGAGTCAGTATGGTAAAAGTGGATTGCGACAACAGCATCGTCAGCACAGCGGCGGCAAAGAGCGAACCAATGATCACCAGCCTGCGCTGTATCGGGCTGGTAATCAGCCGCCGGTGGCGTGAGAAGAAGATCGCATTCAGGTAGGCATACCCGCTTTTCCCCTCGAACTGATTCGGGTTCCGGCGCTCCGCCGTGTACGGCACATCCTGGGTGGCAACATCCTTCACCCGCGCCTCTTTCATCATCCGTCCCATGTCGAGCAGCGGATCATCGATTTTGGTGACGGCATCGACGGCATTCTTGTAATCCTTATAACGGGCGATATAGACCGCGCTTAAGGCTCCTAGCACCAACACGCCAAGCACCACAGGCAGATTGAACAGCATCCCGCTCTCTACTACCGCAAATCCGGGAACCAGCGGAATATAAGCCAGCAGATAGCCGGCGCCGATGGCGGTCCAGACCCAGCCTATTTTTTTGACAATGACAATTCCATAGCGGTCAAACACCAGCAGATGCAGCGCCTCGCAAGCCGTACGCCAGAACGTCAGCAGCAGCGCAAGCACCGCCCCCTGCCACAGCGGAGCACCAAGCAGGCTCCCGAACAACATCATCGCCGGAATCATAGTAACCAGGAAGCTGATCCCGCGCAGAGTCAGTGTCGTCCGCATATATCGCTCCGCCGGCAGTCTCATCAGCTTCACGAATATGTATTTATCCCGCTTCGGCTCCAGAATAATGGCACTTGAGACCGCACCCGTCAAGAAGCTTAAGCACAGCAGAATCTGCAGATAGAGCTGGTACTGGACGGATAGGGATAAGTTGATATCGTTGCCGATGAATGTCACCGGGAGATAGATCATGATCCCCAGATACGCAAATTTGGTTATAAAAGCCATGAGTACCTTCAGAATATGCACGATAACGGATAAGGTCTGCTTCAGCTTGGTCTCCGAATAGACAGAGGCCGGGATCTGCTTGCCCAGCACCGGGAGCTTACGGGCATAGAACATCAGCCGGTTGGCACCGGACATCCCCCGTACCTCCAGAATCGCCTTCAGCGTCCTAATCATGGTCCTCATCCTTCAGCAGGGCAATAATCTGCTCTTCGAATTCCGGACTGCGCAGGGTCTCGGCCGGAATCTCCTTCAGCGAGCCGTTATTCAGAATAACCAGCTCATCGCAGAGATCGGCGGCCAACTGCAGAATATGAGTGGAGAAAATAATGATATGATCCTGCTTCATCTCCCGCAGCAGCTTCTTGATCTCCAGCGCCACCACCACATCGAACGAGGTTAACGGCTCATCCAGCAGGATCAGCGGCGGCCGGGAGATGATAAAGCACAGCATCTGAATCTTGTTCTTCATTCCGTGGGAGTAGCCCTTGATCAGACGGTGCCTGTCCTCCTCCTCAAAGCGGATGATGTCGAAATACTCCTCGATGGTCCTATCCGCGCTGATCCTGCTCTTATTAATGTCCATGTAGAACTTCACAAACTCATAGCCGGTCAGGAAGTCAGGCAGAATCGGCAAGGAAAAGACGTAGCCAATCTCCTCCTCAAGCAGCGGAAGACTCACCTCATCTCTGCGCAGAAAAGCCCCGCCGCTATCCATACGGATCTCCCCGCTCAGGCAGTTGAATAACGAGGTTTTCCCTGCACCGTTGCGGCCAAGCAATCCGTAAATTTTACCTTGCTGGAAGGTAAAGTCTATGCCCTTCAGCACTTCCCTGCCGTCAAAGCTCTTGCGTATATTATCCAGTATGAGCTCCATGCCTCTGCCTCCGTTTCCGTTTCCGTATGAAAGATAAGAATTGTCTGTTTTGTTAATCTTACTAAAAAAAGGTATGGCTGGCGTTGCTGCTGCCTGCCATACCTCGCTGGCTTGCTCTTATCCCTCAGGGTGTTCTGAAGGTTCCGCCGGGGCCGGGGCTGTTGGCGTGAGCGGAGCAGCCGGGGCCGGTCTGGTGACCACAGAGGTGATTGGTGCTGCGGTATGTCTGACGACATCCTTCTGTGCAGATTTGCCTGTGGTCAGTCCCTTGATCAGCGCCTCGACATCAATGCCGGATACGCTCTTAAGCATCTCGGGAGCTGTGGACATCAGCTGGGTCACATAATTGCTGACCCGTGCAGCTCCTTCTCCGTTGCCTGTATCCACTACAGTCAGCTTGTCGATGGACGCCAGCGGCTCGGCGATCTTGCCGGCCAGCTCAGGCAGCATTTTGACGATAATATCTAGCACTGCCGCCTCGCCGAACTTCTGGAAGGCTTCCGCCAGCTTCTCCTTGGCTTCCGCTTCGGCCAGACCGCGTAGCCGGATAACCTCGGATTCCGCTTTACCCTTAGCCAGTTCAGCATCGGCGATCGCCTGACCTTCCAGACGCTTCTGCTCGGAGGTCGCCTGTGCCTGCTTCTCAATGCTGTACTGCAGCGCATCGGCTTCACGCATACGCTTCGCCTTGTCGGCTTCAGCCGCCTGCTCCACCGCGTAACGGTCAGCTTCCGCTTTCTTCTTCACTTCGGCGTCATACTGCTTCTCGCGCACCTGAATTTCCTTGGCCTGGATGTCAATCTCGCGTTCCTTGCGGACGAGCTCAACCTTCATCTGCTCCTCCACCACCGTCTGTTTGGCACGCGCCTCCTGAATGTGGTACGCCTGGTCAGCTTCCGCTTTGGCGGTATCCTGATCGCGCTTGAACGCGGCGACCTTGAGCTGGTTCTCCTTCGACGCTTCGGCAATGTTGGTATCTCGCAGCAGCTCCGCCTTCTGCCCCTGCTCCTCGGCATTGGCCTTCTGAATCCGCGCATCCCGCACAGCTTCGGCTTCAGCAATCTCCGCATCCCGCTTCACAGCGGCAATCCGCGGTTTACCCAGCGCTTCCAGGTATCCGTGCTTATCGCGTACATCCTTGATGGTGAAGGAGACAATCTGGAGTCCCATCTTCTTCAGGTCACGGGCGGCAACGCCCTGAACCTCCTGGGCGAAACGGTCACGGTTGCGGTAGACCTCTTCCACAGTCATCGTACCGAGGATTGCCCGCAGATGTCCTTCCAGCACTTCCTGCGCTTCACTCTTCAGCGATTCAATCGGCTTGCCCATGAACTGCTCGGCTGCCGTTGCCACATCTTCTGTGGAGCTTCCGACCTTGATAATAGCGACCCCGTCAGCGATAACCGGCACGCCTTGCTCGGTGTAGACCTCCGGGGTCGTCACATCAAGCTTATGGGAGAGCAGTGACATGAACTCCGCCTTCTGGAAGACAGGCAGAATGAACGCACCGCCGCCGCGGACGATTTTGATTTTGCGGCCGGAGCCGTCATCCGAGATATGATTGTTGCCCAGGAAGGAACCGGTGACTATCATGCCTTCATCCGGGCCAACCGTCTTGTAACGCGCCCAGAACGCCAGTCCGAGGACAAGCAGTACGGCGATTACTATCGCAGGTATAAATAGGGATTCTGGAATATTCTCTAGCATCATAAGTCCACTCCTTTTCTCTCTTCGAATTCAGACACAAGTGCTACACCCTCGCGTACCTCCACGACTACAACCTTGATCCCGGCCGGCAGTGCATGCTGCTCGAAGCTGGCCGCCGTATGCAGACTGTTGCCTGCACCGAACTTCACCATAATCTCGCCATAGCCTGTGCCGGGAACCGGAATGGTAACCTCTCCGATTCTCCCCGGCAGTTCACTCATGGAGAAGCCGTTCGACATCTCGCTGTTCCTCATTGGCTTCACGACAACCAGGTGCATGACAACTCCCATAAACGCCGCAATCAGCAGGGACAAGGCAAGAATTACGCCATCTTCCAGTCCGCTGTAACGGCTAAGCAGCACCCCTGCCCCGCCAAAAACAGTGATCCCTCCAGCCAAAAGGGTCGGATTAAAAAAATCAAAGGATACAATGTCAAAAACCCCGTCCAGAGCGCTCCCAATCAGGTCGCCTACCACTACACTGACTACAGCAAATAAAATACCCAGCACCAAACAGCCCAAATACAGCGTTTGCATGTTAGTCTCCTCCCGTCATTGCTTCCGGACTGTCATACTAGTATAAACGCAACTGTCATGCCCTTGGTTTCACAAAGTTGGGTATTGCTCTCATTAATGTATGCCGGAAGCGGGAAAATTAACAGACAAAAGAAGCCGCCCCCGTAGAAGGGAAGCGGCTTTACTATTGACAGCTGAATTACAAAGCCATCTTATAAATCTCAACAACATCCTCGCGCTCCAGCTTGCGGAAGTTGCCGAACGGGCCGAAGCGGACCGCCTTGTCGGCCATACTGCCGATTTCGCTGTCGTCGATGTCGTAATCGCCGAGCGTCTTCGGAGCGCCAATGGAATCCCAGAAGCGGCGGAGCGCTTCAATGCCTTCGAGGCCGGTCTGTTCATCGGTTTTGCCGGCAGGGTCAATCCCGAACACGTTCACAGCCAGCTGGCGGAAGCGGGCAGGATTCGTGCTGAGGTTATATCTCATCCATTGCGGGAAGAGAATCGCCAGGCCGCCGCCGTGGGGAATATCATACACAGCGGATACGGCATGCTCGATGTTGTGGGTAGCCCAGTCACCGGCAAAACCCATGCTGACCATACCGTTCAGGGCCATCGTCCCGCAGTACATAATGGTCTCGCGCAGCTCGTAGTTGTTCAGATCCTCAATCAGCTTCGGCGCTGTCTCGATCACGGTGCGAAGCAGGGTCTCGCAGAAGCCGTCCTGCACCGGCGTGTTGCCGTCAGTGTGGAAATAATGCTCCAGTGTATGGGACATGATGTCCACCATACCGTATACCGTCTGGTCACGCGGCAAGGAGAAGGTGTTCTGCGGATCAAGGATCGAGAAGGCCGGATAGGCGTGGATGCTGCCCCAGCCCATTTTCTCCTTAGTGACCTCATTGGTAATGACAGAGCCGCTGTTCATTTCAGAGCCGGTAGCTGCCATTGTCAGCACCGTTCCAAGCGGAAGGGCCCCTTGCGGTGCGGCTTTGCGTTCCACGAAGTCCCACATATCCCCTTCATATTTAGCACCGACGGCCACCGCCTTGGCACAATCCAGCACGCTGCCGCCGCCGACGGCAAGAATCAGGTCGATGTTATGCTCACGGCATAACGCTACACCCTTATGTACCGTAGAGAGGCGCGGATTCGGTTCCACGCCGGCAAGCTCGGTAACTGCGGCACCTGCCTCAGCCAGTTCGGCAAGGACGTTGTCGTACAGGCCGCTGCGCTTGATGCTGCCGCCGCCGTACATCAGCAGGACGTTCTTTCCGTATTTCGGCACCTCGGTACGGAGTGCCTGCAATGTTCCCTGTCCAAAAATAAGCTTGGTAGAGTTATAAAATTCAAACTTGCGCATATGGGTAAACCTCCATGAGTATGTGTATGTGAAGCACTTGTCTATTATAGTCCTCCGGCTTGGCGCATTCAAATCGAACCGGACGGAGACAGCATACTTTACTCCTCCACCTGTAGTTGGACTGAGATTCCGTTATTTTGGAAAATCTGATCAAATGACAGGATAAACGGACTGAGATTCCGTTAAGCGGCCTGATATCCGTTATTCTACGCTCAAATGAACAAGATAAGCGCTTCTCAGTCCGCTTCATCCTCATTTAATAGTTTCTGAGGGATATAACGTCTTCTCAGTCCGTTTCACCCGCAGGCTTCAGTAATTAACCCCCAATAGAGAAGAATATCCTCATTTCCCAATGACAAGAAATGCCCCCGCCGAATCCGGCAGGGACAATAGATTATGCAATCATTAACTTAAGCAAGGTCTCAGTTAAACCCGCTGCTGTTCAGGAACCGGCGGAAGGCCGCCTGTCCTTCCGGCGTGCGTTTGTAGACTCCGGCATGCTCCAGAATATGAGTGAACTTCGTACCCACCTCATTCTGGATGGCCTTCACCGCTTCTTCACGGTTCAGAGAAGTACTGAAGCGGCTTACCAGCTCTACAATCCAGGAAGCATGCAGCGCCAGCGGATGATCCTTGCCCTCGCTCTGGACAGCTCCGAGAAGCGCGGTATCGCCCGCCAATATACCGGCGATGGCGTCAAGCTCTTCCTTAAGCCGTCCCGGCAGAATCGCCAGGCCCATGACCTCAATGAGGCCGATGTTCTCCTTCTTGATATGGTGCATTTCCCGGTGCGGGTGGAAGATCCCTTCGGGATATTCTTCGCTGGTCCGGTTGTTGCGCAGCACCAGATCCATCTCGTAGCCGCCGTCCTCTGCCCGGCGCACTATAGGCGTAACGGTGTTATGCGGCACGCTCTCGCCGCCCTCTTCGCTGAATGCCAGCACTTCGGCGGCCGGATCGCTATACGTCTTCCAGGACTCGTAGATATGGTTGCCTGCCTCCAGCAGCACCGCCGGATCTTCCGCATGCATCCGCAGCACGGACATCGGCCACTTCACGGTGCTTAAGCTGACACCGGGATACGAGGCATGCGTGAAGGTATCTTCCTTGGGGGCCTTCTGGATCGGGAACGTATGCCGTCCGCCCTGGAAGTGGTCATGGGTCAGAATGGAGCCGCCGACAATCGGCAGATCGGCATTCGAGCCGATGAAATAATGCGGGAAGGCTTCCACGAAGCTAAGCAGACGCTTCAGCGTATCCTTCGTCAGCTTCATCGGCACATGATCGTGGTGGAACACGATGCAATGTTCGTTATAGTACACATAAGGCGAGTACTGGAAGAACCACTTCTCGCTGTTCATCGAGAGCGGGATCACGCGCAGGTTCTGGCGCGGCGGGTGATTGACCCGGCCGGCATAGCCGACATTCTCGCGGCAGAGCTGGCATTTGGGATAGACCGGAGGCGGAAGGAGCCGGGCCATGGCGATTTCCTTCGGGCTTTTCTCCGGCTTGGAGAGATTGATCGTCATCTCGATATCCCCGTATGGTGACTCCTGGAGCCAATAGACATTCTTCGCCACCCGGTCCATACGGATATAATTGGAATCAATGCTCAGCTTATAAAAGCGGTCCGTCGCCGCCTGAATGCCCTGCTCTGCCCGGAGAGCGGCAAACTCCGCATTCACCTCGGACGGACGGGCCATCAGGAGGCCCATAATCTTGGCATCCAGCAGGTCGCGGTACGTATCCGTATTCTCCGGGATCAGTCCGAGACCGAACCCGTAATCAATCAGCTGGTCCAGCGGGGCCTGCGGGCTGTCCAGCGGGCCTTCAGTGAACTCACCGGGATACGGCTCGCTGAAGCCGAACTGGTCCAGGAGTTCATTGCGGCTGTAATCCACATCTGCCGGCTGGATCAGTCCAGTATGTCCGGCAAAGAGAACCAGCTGTTCAATCGCATACAGCGCCTTCTCAGCGGCAGCAGCCGTACTATTATCGTTCTGCATTTCATTTCTCCTTCTATGGTGCCTTATGCGGCGCTTGGCATTCTGTCTGGTTCACCTTCAGGCAATAATCAGAGCTGCTGCTTACTCCCCGTATCCCTGCGGATTAGCGGAGTGCCAGCTCCAGGCGCTCTGAATGATGCCTTCCAGGTCGGTATGCTGCGGGTCCCAGCCCAGAATCTCCCGGGCTTTGGCAGAGGAAGCTACGAGCACTGCCGGATCTCCGGCGCGGCGCTCCTGAATCACAACCGGAATATCGAGGCCGGTAACCTTCTTCGCTGTCTCAATGACCTGCTTCACGGAGAAGCCGAGGCCGTTGCCCAGGTTGAAGATATTGCTTGCACTGCCGCTGCGCAGATAGGTGACTGCACGGACATGCGCATCCGCCAGATCGCTGACATGGATGTAGTCGCGTACGCAGGTTCCATCCTCTGTCGGATAGTCTTCCCCGAACACAGCGATATTCTCGCGCTGCTTCAGTGCAGCCTGGAGCACCAGCGGAATCAGGTGGCTCTCCGGACGGTGGTCTTCGCCGATTTTGCCGCTGGCGTGTGCGCCTGCGGCATTGAAGTAGCGCAGCGCTACGTATTTGATGCCGAGCACTTTGTCGAACCAAGCCATCATACGTTCCATGGTCAGCTTGGTCTCGCCGTAGACATTCGCAGGCTCGGTGCGGTCGGTCTCTTCGATAGGCACCTTTTCCGGTTCGCCGTAGGTGGCGGCTGTGGAGGAGAAGACGATTTTATCCACACCGGCCTGTTGCATGGCTTCGAGAAGACACTGCGTTCCATAGACATTGTTGTCGTAGTATTTAACCGGGTCCTTCATGCTCTCGCCCACCAGGGAGCTGGCTGCGAAGTGAATCACCGCATCGATACTGTTCTCTGCGAACAGCTTCTTCAGCAGCGCCTTGTCGCGCAAGTCTCCTTCATACAGCTTGCCGCCCAGCAGCGCCTCACGGTGTCCGGTCACCAGATTGTCCAGCACCACTACCTCTTCCCCGCGGTCCAGCAGCTCTGCTACAGTGTGTGAACCGATGTATCCTGCGCCGCCTGTTACCAGAATCGCCATCTTATTTCACTCCTTTCAATTCTTCCACGCCGTTGCCGATGCCGCATACATAGAATTCGCCGGTCAGTCCGGTTCTGTTCTTGTAAGCTTCTCCAACTTCCGTTATGAACCGCTGCACATCATCCTCATGTACCAGCGATACCGTACATCCTCCGAAACCAGCCCCCGTCATACGCGAGCCGAGTGTGCCCGGAATACGCTGCGCCTCTTCTACCATCACGTCCAGCTCTTCGCAGCTGACTTCATACAGGTCGCGGAGGGATACATGTGAGTCATTCATATAGAGTCCGAATTGCTTCAGATCATTGTTCTTCAGTACTTCAACCGAGTCGAGCACACGCTGGTTCTCTTCCACCACATGGCGGGCGCGGCGTTGTACGGTTTCGTCCGAAATCTTATCCTGATGAAGCTCGAATTGTTCAGGTGTCAGCTCGGCCAGATAAGACAGGTTCGGCACCTCTTGCTTAAGAATAGCCAGCGCCTCGTCACACTGGCTGCGGCGCTCATTATACTTGGAGTCCACCAGGCCGCGCTTCTTGTTCGTGTTGCCGATAACCAGCTTATAGCTGCCAGTCACGAAGGGAACCAGGCTATATTCCAGCGTATCGCACATCAGCAGGATCGCATGATCGCGTTTGCCGTTGGCAACTGCGAACTGGTCCATAATGCCGGAGTTCACGCCGACGTACTGGTTCTCCACACGCTGGGACAAGAGGGCGAGCTCCACCGTATCTATCTCTCCGCCAAGCAGCGTCAGGAAGGCGAAGCCTGTTACTACCTCAATCGAAGCAGAAGAGGACAAGCCGGAACCGTTAGGAATTTCACCGTGGAACAGAAGGTCATAGCCGCCGGATACCGGCAGATCCTTCTTGGCCAGCTCTACCAACACGCCTACCGGATAGTCGATCCATTCGCCGGTCTTGGCTTTGCCGATTTCGCTGTAGTCAATAGAAGCTTCGTAAGGTAAATTCGTTGATGCGAACTGAACCTTGCCGTCTGCACGCGGACGCACGATCAGGGTGGTTCCGAAATCCAAGGCTGCCGGGAAGACGTAGCCTCCGTTGTAATCCAGATGCTCTCCGATCAGATTCACGCGGCCCGGGGCGTAGAATACCCTTGCTTCTTCCTTGCTGTCTCCATATTTCTCAATAAATTTGCTGTTCAGTTCCTGTGTGCTCAACATTGCCAATCCATCCTTTCGCTGCTTACGCTTTGGAATTCAACTTGCGTCCTTCATGCTTACATTATAATAAAATCAGACTTGCCCTGATAATGCAATCATGTGTGCAATATATGGACAAATGTGACTTTCACCTCTGAAGAGACTATACTCGGTAAGAAGCAAAGCGAACCGGCGCTCCCTATGCACTTAGCTATGGGAGCGATCTGATCAGGAAAGGCGGCTTGCCAGTGCAACATACCTATTCAGTAGGATCAAATCCTGTATATTACGATCAGCAGACGCTGCATGTACTCTTCGCCGGAGAGAGCCAGACCCTCCCGCTGCATCAGGCCGGTCCCAAGATCTACGATTACTACCTGCTGCATTATATTGAATCAGGCTCCGGTGTCTTCCGGACAGAGGAGCACACCTACGAACTGGGAGCCGGAGACTGCTTCCTGATCCATCCGGGCCAGCTGGTCAGCTACGTCTCGGATCAGCAGCAGCCCTGGCGCTACCGCTGGGCCGCCTTCACCGGCGGCGATGCCGGGCAGCTTGCACAGCAGGCGGGCTTCGCGCCGCTAGCCCCGGTGCTGTCTACCGCAGGCGGCAGTGTAATTCCCGGAGCGCTTGCCGGGATGATGTCCGCCTTCTATGCCAATAAGGAGAGCGCCGCCCTGACCTCGCTGGGTTACCTGTACCTGATCGCAGGGGAAGCGGCGGAGCTGCTGGTCTCCTCCTCCCGGCTGCCGGGTGCAGAATCACAGATCAAGCGGACGGTAAAACAGATGATTCACTACATGTCCTCCCAGTATGCCCATCCGGTCTCCATTGAACAGATGTGCGGCAGTCTGGGATATAACCGCGCTTATCTCTCCCGCATCTTCAAGCAGGAGACTGGTCTCTCTCCAGTCACTTACCTGCTGAAGCTGCGGGTGGAGAAGTCCCGCCAGCTGCTGCGTGAACGTCCCGAGCTGTCCGTGGAGCAGGTAGCGGCATCGGTCGGACTGACCGACGCCCTGTACTTCTCCCGGCAGTTCAAGCGCTTCTACCGCCAGTCCCCCACCGCTTACCGCCATGCCACGGTGAACCCCGGGGAGCAATAGACTTAGCGCCCAGAGCAACAGCCCGTCTCCTGAACAGGAAGCGGGCTGTTGCATTCTAATCTATCGAAGCTGAGCCTAAGGGCGACACTGGGGTTGATCGTTCAGGCTTCACTCCTCCGTCTTAAGGATCGTCTCGATCCGGTCCAGCTCCTCCTGCGTGAAGTCCGCATGAGACAGGGCGGCGATATTCTCCTCGATCTGGCTGACCCGGCTTGCGCCGATCAGCGCCGAGGTCACCCGGCCGCCGCGCAGGGTCCAGAGCAGGGCGAACTGGGCCAGACTCTGGCCGCGCGCTACCGCCATCTGGTTCAGCGCGTGGATTCTGCGCAGCACCTCCGGCGTAATCCGGCTCTCATTCAGCGCGGCCGAAGGTCCGGCCGCCCGGGAGTCTCCAGGGATGCCGTTCAGATATTTATTCGTGAGCAGACCTTGCGCCAGCGGTGTGAAGGCGATACTGCCCACTCCGTGTTCCTCCAGCACATCCTGAAGCCCGCCTTCAATCCAGCGGTCCAGCATGGAATATCTCGGCTGATGAATCAGCAGCGGGGTGCCCAGCTCCTTCAGGATAGCAATAGCCTGCCGGGTCTGCTCCGCCGTGTAATTGGACAAACCGATGTACAGAGCCTTGCCTGAACGGACAGCATGATCCAGTGCTCCCATTGTTTCTTCCATAGGCGTCTCCGGATCCGGACGGTGGGAGTAGAAGATATCCACATAATCCAGCCCCAGCCGCTTCAGGCTCTGGTCCAGACTCGACAGGAGATATTTACGTGAACCCCAGTCCCCGTAAGGACCGGGCCACATCGTATATCCCGCCTTGGTCGAGATCACCAGCTCGTCACGGTATGGGGAGAGATCTTCAGCCAGCACTTTGCCGAACAGCGCTTCCGCCGATCCCGCCGGAGGCCCGTAGTTATTCGCCAGGTCGAAATGGGTAATGCCGAGATCAAAAGCGCGGGTTATCATCCCGCGGCCGTTCTCGTAAGCATCAATGCCGCCGAAATTATGCCACAGGCCCAGTGAAATGGCCGGAAGCTTGAGGCCCGACCTGCCGGTGCGGTTGTAACGCATTCCTTCATACCGTTCATCACTAGCCACATATACCATGTTATATCCCTGCCTCTCGTTTCTCTCTTGTGCGTTACCCAACTATAAACACAGGACGGAATTTATAATCTTCTTCTGCCAAAAAGCTTGAATGCTAGCCCAGCAGTCCCTGCACTCTGCCCAGCACCTCTCCAATCCGCTCTGTAATAATCAGATCTGCCTTATGGTCGTACGGGGTAGGCTCACCGTTAAGCAGCACGGTATGCCGCCCTCCGAAGTAGGTGACCAGACTCGCAGCAGGCTGAACAGTCAGCGAGGTGCCGCCGATGATCAGCAGATCCGCCGCCGCAATGGCATCCACAGCTTCGACCAGTACCTCATGATCGAGCGCTTCCTCATAGAGCACCACATCCGGCTTGATAATGCCGCCGCAGTCCTCGCAGAGCGGCACAGCGCCCTCCTGCTCCAGCCATTCCTCCAAGCCGTAATAGCGCTGGCAGCCCATACAGTGATTACGGTGGATAGAGCCGTGCAGCTCCAGCACCCGGCGGCTTCCCGCAATCTGATGAAGGCCGTCGATATTTTGCGTAATGACCGCCTTCAGCCTGCCGCTCTCCTCCAGCCCGGCCAGCAGCCGGTGGGCACCGTTCGGCTCCGCTCCGGGATGAATCATCTTACTGCGGTAGAAATCAAAAAAAATGTCCGGCGAGGACATAAAGAAGCTGCGGCTGAGCATCACCTCAGGCGGATAAGGAGAGTTATGCTGTGTCTGGTACAGACCGGCTGCCGAACGGAAGTCCGGGATGCCGCTCTCCGTCGATGTTCCCGCACCGCCGAAAAACACAATATTGTTGCTTTCTTTTATCCAGGAAGCCAGTAGCTGTAATTGTTCCATGATCCACACCTGTCCTCTCTCTGCGTAATTCGTAATGATTTCAGACCGTTAAGCGGAGCGCCGGGAAGCCGGATACCACAATATCCGCATCGAGCAGATGCTCTGTCACCCCGTCCGGTGAGATCCCGACAGCAAGCCGCAGGCCTGCTCCCCGGCCCAGCTGCATATCGGCATTGCTGTCACCGATAATCACCGTCTCAACGGGCTGCAGCCCCAGCTCCAGGCAGGCCTTCTCGGCCATCTCCGGTGCAGGCTTGCCATACTTCACCCGGTCACGGGTAACCACCGCCCCGAAGTACCCCGAGATGCCAAGCCATTCCAGATGCTCGCGGGTAGCGGACAGATTATCCGAGGTCACAACTCCAAGCTTCAGGGAAGCGGCGGCACACTCCTTCAGGAAGGGCAGCAGTCCCGGCATGGGTACAGCCGTACGGCGGCGGCGCAGCTCATTCATCGCCTCCTTGGAGATGGCATTCACACGCGTCACCGCTTCATTCCAGGGAACACCTGCTGTATAGAGCTGCCAGGCCAGAATCCCGGTGGATTCCTCAACCGTTGCCATGGAGAGCGGACCTGCGGGATCATAACCCGTAATCCGTCCGGAAGCATCATGCGTCGTCCCCAGCACCCGGGCCAGATCGGCTCCGGTCACGGGTCTGCTGCCAATCAGAGTCAACTGGCTGCCCAGCCCCTCAAGCACCAGTTCAGCCCAGCTGCCCCACGTGGCAAGAAGATCGAGCAGCGTGCCGTCCTTATCGAACAGGATGCCGCTTACGGGAACAGAGAACTCCTTGATGTGCAATACAGGCATTCCATCTCTCCTCTGCATAAATTGTATAGCTTCTACTTAATTAGTCAGATAGATGTTCATTTGCTCTGGCGCAGATTCCCCAGCCAATCCAGCATCGCCCGGACCGTCCTTGTCTGCTGTTCCTCTTCGGTAATCTTCGCGGTCCCGTCACCCTTTTGCTCGCCGTAGCTGCCGAATTGGGCATGGTTACCACCTTCAACCGACACATATACGGTATTGCCCGGCAAGTAGGAACGCCCTTTGTTATAGCTCTTCTGGTCTACGACTTCATCCTGCGTGCCAAGCACAGACAAGACAGACAGTGTGGTGTCCTTCAGGCTGCCTTTCTCATCGGGATACGAGGCCAGAAAAAAAACGCCTTCCAGCTGGCCGGCATGCTCCGCAGCGAAGCGTGAAGCCATCACGCCGCCGAGCGAATGTCCGCCCAGGACGAAGGACTGCTTCGGATGCACGCGGATAATCTCTTCGGCGGCATCCCCTTTAATCACGGCCAGATTAAGCGGCATTCGGGCAATGTAGAACGGGTGTCCGGCAGCGGCAACCTTACGGGCCAGCGGCGCATACGCTTCCGCCTTGACCAGTGCGCCCGGATAGAAAATCACGGCTGTGCCGAGCACTACTGATGGGTCGAACGAGATCCAATGGTCATTCTGCTCAACCGAGACTCCCCCGGCAGAGACCAGGGCGGTTTCCGCCCGTGCCTCCGGCTTATACGGGGTCAGATACCTCCAAATAAACACCCCCGCCGTCAGCAGAACCAATACAACCCCTATTAGCACACGGCGTCTGGTTATATTCTTTTTCATTAGTGTTCACTCCCGGTTACTGCATACTGAAAATTATAAGGGAATCGGTGAATTCAAACAACCTTCAAGACTTCGCCACATCTGGCGTCATCCGCCCCTAATGATAGCGCTTACTATTGTGATGTATTTCACAATTTAATTTCCGGAAAACATGTATTTTAAAATTAAAACATCAAACGGTACGCAAACCTTATTCCACTTGGAGGTTACGTCATGACCCGGGAAAGCTCGCTTGACACGCGCGGAGAAACCTATTTTCTTAATCTGCGTTTCATGCTTATTGTAACTGTCTTTGTGGCCAATGCGATCGAACCCCTGATTCAGGATATGAGCGGACTGCACACTCTTTACCAGTGGATTTTCAGTTTTCATATGCCGCTGTTTGTGCTGGTGACCGGATACTTTGCCCGTTCAAGCTTACATGGAGCGCCAGGACGCAAGGTGCTGCTGCAGATTGCCCTGCAATATGTTATTTTTCAGAGCCTCTACTCCCTACTTGACGCCTCCCTGTTTCATGTCAGCAACATACAGCATTCCTTCTTCGCTCCTTATCTGCTGCTGTGGTTCCTGGCCAGCCACGCCTTCTGGCGCCTGCTGATGCTGGGCATGAGCCGCTGGACCCGGAGCGCCCAATTGGCCTTCGCCATCACCGCAGGGGTGGCCGTAGGTTATCTGCAATTGGACGGCATCTGGTTCAGCATCAGCCGCACCTTTGTCTATCTGCCCTTTTTTGTGATCGGAACCCACTTCTCCTTCGGAGCTTTCATGAAGCTGTATCAGCGGTATGTCAAAAGCACGGCCGCCGCTGCCTCGCTCCTGCTGTTCTTTGTGATCGGCCTGATGGGCCGTGATCTCCCCATGGGCTGGCTGTACGGCAGCATGACCTATATGCAGCTTGGCGTCCATGAATGGTACGCAGGCCTGTTCCGGCTGGCAATCTATGGCCTGCAGTTCATCGCTTCCCTGGCCTTTCTGGGTCTGGTGCCTTACGGGTTAAGCCGCATGACCGGTCTGGGACGCCGGACGCTTTATGTTTTTCTGCTGCATGGCTTTGTGGTCCGCACGGCGGTCATGTCCGGCCTGTACGCGTATCTCGGCAATCCTGCCGGAACAGCACTACTGCTTGCCGGTGCAGTCTTGTGCACAGTGCTGCTCGCCCAGCCTGCTGTGAGACGTCTGCTGAAGCCGCTGGTGGAGCCGTCTGTAGACTGGATGATTTCATTGCAGCGCGCCGCCCTCAGACGCTCTCTATAGATTGAAACTACTCAAGCAGTTGCTATTATACTAAAGTCTATCCGGTATGTACGGGATAGGCTTCTTCTGTATATCAGCCCAGACTTTACATGAATAACTCCCCGACAAACTTCACATTGTCCGGTAGAAAAATGAGCTTTTTTGTGATAGACTCTCTATTAACGTTCGTAACCAATCACCGCAGGGTACGTATATTCCGGGATTGCAATGCGTTAATGCGGCACTATATTTGCTTCACCAATATTGTTAGGGGGAAAAGTCATCATGGCAAACAAGAAAATGCGTTCAGATATGATCAAAAAAGGCTTCGACCGCGCTCCTCACCGCAGCCTTCTGCGGGCAGCAGGCGTCAAAGAAGAGGATTTCGGCAAACCGTTCATCGCGGTCTGCAATTCCTATATCGATATTGTTCCGGGTCATGTGCATCTGCAGGAATTCGGCAAGATCGTTAAGGAAGCGATCCGTGAAGCCGGCGGGGTTCCGTTCGAATTCAATACAATCGGCGTAGATGACGGTATTGCCATGGGTCATATCGGTATGCGTTATTCGCTGCCAAGCCGCGAGATCATTGCCGACTCTCTGGAAACGGTGGTATCCGCGCACTGGTTCGACGGTATGGTGTGCATTCCCAACTGTGATAAAATCACCCCGGGCATGATGATGGGCGCGCTGCGCGTCAACATCCCGACGATCTTTGTCAGCGGCGGGCCGATGAAGGCCGGCGTGGACAGCAAGGGCAATAAGCTCTCCCTGACCTCCGTATTTGAAGGCGTTGGTGCCCATCAGGTCGGTAAGATCAATGATGCTGAGCTGCTGGAACTGGAACAATTCGGCTGTCCTACCTGCGGATCATGCTCCGGTATGTTCACCGCCAACTCCATGAACTGTCTGGCCGAAGCTATGGGCCTTGCGCTTCCGGGCAACGGCACGATCCTGGCGGTTGCCGAAGAACGCAGAGATTTCGTCCGCAAATCAGCAACCCAGCTCATGGAGCTGATCAAGCTGGATCTGAAGCCGCGTGATATCGTAACTCAGGAATCGCTGGACAATGCCTTCGCACTCGATATGGCGATGGGCGGCTCCACCAACACTGTGCTGCATACCCTGGCACTGGCCCAGGAAGCTGAAATCGACTATCCGTTGGAGCGCATCAATGAAGTAGCCAACCGCGTGCCTTACCTGGCCAAGCTGGCTCCGGCCTCCGATATCTTCATCGAGGATGTGGACCGGGCAGGCGGCGTAAGCGCCGTGCTGAACGAGCTGCTGAAGAAGCCGGGCGCGATCTTCGGCGACTGCATGACCGTTACCGGCAAGACACTGGCCGAGAATGTGACCGGGCATGAGATCCAGGATACGTCTGTTATTCATACCATCGACAACCCCTATTCCCAAGTAGGCGGACTGGCTGTGCTCTACGGCAACCTGGCTCCCGAAGGCTCTATCATCAAGGTGGGTGCCGTAGATGCTTCCGTTGGCGGCTATCACAAAGGACCTGCCATCTGCTTCGACTCCCAGGAGCAAGCACTGGAAGGCATCGCCAACGGCAAGGTCAAAGAAGGCCATGTTGTGGTTATCCGTTACGAAGGACCGAAGGGCGGACCGGGCATGCCTGAGATGCTGGCTCCGACTTCGCAGATCGTGGGCATGGGTCTTGGCGCGAAGGTCGGCCTGATCACGGACGGACGGTTCTCCGGTGCGTCCCGCGGCATCAGCATCGGCCACATCTCGCCGGAAGCGGCTGAGGGCGGTCCGATCGCTTTTGTAGAGGATGGCGACATCATCGAGCTGGATCTGATCAACCGCAAGATCGAGCTGCTGGTGGAAGAAGAAGTGCTGGCAGTCCGCCGTGGCGGCTGGAAAGAGTTCGAACCGAAGGTGAAGACCGGTTATCTGGCCCGTTACTCCAAGCTGGTTACCAATGCAAGTAAAGGCGGCGTGCTGAAGATCTAATCGTTAGAGCCGTGATTCTGTATAATACAAGAACGCAAGTCTTTACCTGTTGAAATGTTACCCCATTGAAATAAGCATACAAAAGATGCCCTGCAGACTGCTGTCTGCCAGGGCATCTTTTTTTTGAATCGAGGTGTATTTAATAGAAAGGGATTAGAATCTGCCGCCGGTAATTACAAGCTCTGCGGACCGGGTCTCGGCAAGGCTCCCTCCAGCCATCACCGTAACCCGGCAGGGAACAGGGGCAAACTTCATGGACGTATTCCATACGCCCAGCTCTTCCAAGCCAAGACGGAAGGTTACTGTTTGTTCTTCACCAGGCTGCAGCAGGATTTTGCTGAAGCCCTTCAGCTCTGCAATCCGGCGGGTGATCCCCGACTCCCGGGCGCGGATGTAGAGCTGGACGGTCTCCAGCCCTGTGACGGCGCCGGTATTCTTCACATTGACGCGGACCGATACCCCGCCGCCTGCCTCCAGCTCAGCCGTTGAGATCGCAGCAGCGGATAATGAGACGCTTCCGTATTCATAACTCGTGTAGCTCAGCCCGTGTCCGAAGGCATACAGCGGAGCGGACGGCATGTCCACATATACCCGGGGACGGCCCGGGTCCTTCTGGTTGTAATATACCGGCAGCTGCCCGGAGGAGCGCGGCAGGGACACCGGCAGCTTGCCGCTGGGATTCACGCGGCCGAACAGAATCTCAGCGATCGCCTGCCCGCCTTCCGCACCGGGATAAGCCGCGCACAGCAGCGCGCCGGCGAGCGGCTCCAGTCCGTCCAGTGCATGCGGACGGCCTTGGATAACGACGGCGACCACCGGTGTGCCGGTGGCTGCCACCGCCTCCGCGAGCTGCAGCTGGATGCCGCCGAGCCGCAGGTCGGCCAGATCCACTCCTTCTCCACAGTCCATCTCGGATGGACTGCCTTCACTGATAATAGCGGCACCGTTGGCTTCGAAGTCGCCGCCGAACTGCCGGGCGCTGCTGCCTCCCAGCACCAATACAGCAACATCCGCGCTGCGTGCCAGCCCTACCGCTTCGCTCAGGCCGGCTGTGGACGATTCGCGGATGCCGCAGCCCAGAGCATGCACAACCTCAATCCCGGCCGGCGCGCACTGCCGGATGCCCTGCAGCACCGTTGTGCCGCTTCCTTCCCGCTGGATGCTGGTGTAATCACCGAGCTGATTATACAGCCGGTCCGCGTTCGGGCCGATGACTGCGATCCGCCCGAGCTTGCCGCCGAGCGGAAGCAGCGCATCTTCGTTCTTCAGCAGAACGGCCGATTCCCGCGCCACCTGCAGGTTCAGCCTGCGGGTATCCGCATGGCCCACCACAGTAAGCGCCAGCTCTTCATCTGTATACGGGCGCTCAAACAAGCCGAGCCGGAATTTCAGCGCCAGCACACGGGATACGGCGCGGTCAATCTCAGCCTCGCGGACAAGCCCCAGCTTCACCGCTTGTTCAAGTGTGCTGAACGCCTTGTCCCACAGGCTCAGGTCTACACCGGCGGATAAGGCCAGCGCTGCCGCGCCTTCATAACTGCCGGTCAGCGCTATCAGACGGTCAACAGCCTGGCCGTCAGCCATAACTATACCGCCGAAATCCCATTCTCCGCGCAGAATGCCGCTCAGCAGCGCCTCATTTGCATGGCAGGGAATGCCGTCGATTTCATTGTAGGCGGCCATGAATCCGGCAGCCCCCGCCGCTGCCCCTGCCTGCGCAGCCGGGAGATGAATCTCGCGCAGCTCACGTTCACCGATTGCGGCCGGCCCGGCATTCCTCCCGCCCTGTGCCGCTCCCTGCGCGCACAGATGCTTGAGAACCACCGCCACCTTGTCCGGTGAAGCCAGCCCGCCCGGTGTTGTTCCCTGCATCCCGCGCACCGCCGATGCCGTGAAGGCGGCGGCCAGGAACGGGTCCTCGCTGTAGCATTCCTCGGAACGCCCCCAGCGCGGATCATGCAGAATATCAAGGGCGGACAGCAGCCCGATGTGGGCTCCACGGCTCCGCAGCTCCAGTGCCACCCGGCTGTAGGCCTGTTCCATCAGCTGCGGATTCCAGGTTGCGCCGACAGCCAGATTCACGGGCAGCAGGGTTCCGTCCAGTGCCTGATGCCCGTGCGGACACTCTTCACTAAGCAGCACGGGAATGCCCAGCCGGGTATGCTCCAGCACATAGCGCTGCACCTTGTTCGCAGCAGCGGCGCTGTCGGCGGCGGTTATCCCGTTGCTGTAATCCACGCCGGACCATGGGTCGCTGCGGAATAATCCATACAGCGCGCCCATTCCTCCTCCGTCAGCCACCTCCTGGCGGAAGGCCTCGGTAAGCACAAGCTCCCCGTTCTCCCAGGCGTAGGCATCCCAGCCATACATCCGCTGGTTCAGCTGGCCTGTCTTTTCACGCAGTGTCATGCGGGACAGCAGATCCTGAACCCGCTCCTCCACACTATAAGAGGATAACTTATATATTTCCATCGTCTCGTTCCTCCCGCTTGTCCCAAGTTATCTGACTTCCGTTTGCCGCTTCAGCCTTATCCATCCTTGCTGGATAGATCCTCGCTTGCCCTCAGGCCCCGGTATTCTTTGGGGGTCATGCCGGTATAGGACTTGAATACGGTAACGAAATATTTGTATTCCTTGTAGCCCACCTTATCGGCAATTTCGAATACCTTGTCATGCGTAGCCGCAAGCAGTGCCTTCGCCTGCTCAATCCGCAGCTCGTTCATATATTCTGTGAAGCCCTTGCCCGTGCTCTGCTTGAAAATATAGCTGAAATAACTGGGTGTAATCTTCAGCCAGGCCGCCACCTCGAATGCCTTCAGATCCGTACGGTACTGCGCTTCAATATAACGCTTGGCCTTCTCCACGATCCAGTAGGAGCGGTCCGTCCCGTTCTGTTCAATCAGCTCCAGGAGATCACCCATATCCTTACGGATCAGCGCCTGCAGAGCATCGTAAGAATTGTACAGATAGAGATCCGGCGACTGGCGGCCATAATCCATCCCGGTGATTCCGCTCTTGCGCAGCCGCTGGCGCAGCAGAGCGAACAGCTCCTCATACACCGTCACGATCTCATGGAGCAAATATGCCTCACGCCGGAAAAAACGCAGCATCTCCGCCACCAGCTCTTCGGTCTCCCCGGCATCCTGCTTGAACAGAGCCGACACCAGATTCTGCACCGTATCGGCAATATCCAATGCTGCAGGCTCCCTTGCAGCGCTCCACTCCCGGATAACCTCTTCCTCCAGTACGGCAGGGCTCTTCAGAACAGCATAGCGCAGCAGCTCTGCGGCTTCCGCACAACGGTCTGCCGTCTCAGCGGCATCGGTATAAGTCCGTGATGCCCCGCAATGCAGCTCGGCCCCGGGGATCAGCCCGGGAACGAAGCCGTCCAGCCATTCACGCCATTCCTGCGGCTTCAGCAAGTTGTCCGATGCCGCAAGTGTAATCAGCAGATTCTCATGATCGAAGATCGAGACGAGCTTCAGGCCGGGGCGTGCCAGCTGCCTGTGGAGGCTCTCTATCCACTGCTCCTGGAGCTGCTCATACTCCTCCTGTCCAAGCTCCGCATAACGTTCCTGATAGCAGCTGAGCTGCGAGGCAAGAATTCTGAACTGCGCTCCCTGAAGCGAAGCTGGTGCCGCCTTCCGGTAGGCCATTCCTTGCCGGGCCATGTTGGTCAGCCAGAGCTTCACTTCATCCTTGCCGCCCTCCTGCTTCTGCCGCAAGATATCTTCCGCCAGCTTGCCCACAACTCCGGTAAGCTCCTCTATATTCACCGGCTTCAGCAAATAATCGTTCACCCCGAGCCGGATCGCCTGGCGGGCATAATCGAAATCTTCATAGCCGCTGATGATCACCATACGGACCCCGGGATAACGCTGCCTCACCTGTCCGGCAAGCTGCAGACCATCCATGCCGTCCATCCGGATGTCCGAGAGCACGACATCAACTTCATGCTCCCCCATAATCTGCAGCGCTTCCTCACCGTCGTAAGCTTCGCCTATGACCTCTATCCCCAGCGCAGCCCAATCGATGGTCAAGCGAAGCCCCTTGCAGATCACCGGCTCATCATCGACAATCAGCATCTTAAGCCCTCTGGGTTCTATTCGTCCGTTATTGGTCATGATCTTCTGCCCCCTCGCTTCCGGCCTGCCGCAGCGGGAGTGTGACACGAATTCCAGTGCCTTCACCCGAAGAATGGATAATCCGCAGCCCGTAATCCTGTCCGAACTTAATGGACAGCCGTTCATGAATATTCCGCAGCGCCCCTTCGTGACCGCTTACGCGCATCGAAGGCCTGCGATCCAGGTTAGCTGCGATCTCCCGCATCCGGTCCGGAGTCATGCCTATGCCGTTGTCGGTCACATCAATTCTGATTTCCTCTCCGGCAGTATAAGCCTTCACTTCAATCCTAAGAACTGGGTTGCTCCTGTCAAAAGCGTGCTTGACCGCGTTCTCCACCAGCGGCTGGATGGTCGCCTTCAGGGTAGCCGTCTCTTCAATGCCCGGCTCCAGCTCCAGTGAATAGGACAGCTTATCGCCTAGCCGGTACTGCTGCAAATACAAATAGGCCTGGACGAAATCCATTTCCTTGCCCACCGTCGTCTGATAGCTTCCGTTATTGACGCTGGCGCGGAAGAATCTGGACAGCATTTCGATCAGCTGACTGGATTGCTCCGCCTGCTCCAGCCGGGCCGTCCAGCGGATCATATCCAGGGTGTTGTACAGAAAATGCGGGTCCATCTGATTCTGCATCAGCCTTAGCTCCGACTCTCTTTCCCGAAGCTCCAGCTTGTATTTATGATCAATAAGCTGCTCAATGGTCATAACCATTTCATTAAATTTGCTGCCCAGCTCGGCAATCTCATCCTGGGAATTGACGGGCACCCGCGCGCGGAAGTCACCACCCGCCACACGCCCAGTCTCGATCTTCAGCCGCAGAATCGGACGGATAATCGTATAGTGGAAGCCAACAAGCGCAGTGAGCGCCAGCACCACAATGGCAATCAGAATAACGGACATTACAATCTTGACGCTGCGGAATTCCTCCGCCATCTTCTCTTCGGAGATGATAACGACCACTTTCCAGTCAGAATTTTCAATTTGGTTAGACATAGCCAGATAGCGCTTGCCTCCGATGTCAGAGGCGGCCAGCTTGCTGCTGCCCGCTGTGAGCTTCTGCATGAGAGCCTCGTCTGGAACATAGCCGTCCGGCAGACGGTTGACGGATTCCAGGATGAGATCACCTGCCCCGCCCATGACGAACACGCTGCCGTAGCCGGCTGCCAGCACACCTTTTTCAAGCTGGGCAGCGATCTCCGCCTCATCGAGCCGGATGGTCAGCATGCCGAGCGGCTTCGTAATCTCGCTGAAGGAATTGAGAATACGGACCATGGAGAGCACCCGCACCTGCCCGTTCCAGGAGCTGTTCAGCGGATAGCCCTCTGTCCAGAGAATTCCGCCTTTGCGGGCCACCGCCTCGCGCTGCCACCTGCCTTCATCCCCGCTGAACGGCTCGCCCATCTCGATGGTGTTGCCGTTGTAGCCGGAAATTTCAATGGTGCGGATATAGCTTCTCGACATTAACTGGAAGGTCAGGAAATCCTCAATATTACGTTTGTATACAGACCTTTGCTCAGCTTCAAGCAGCGGATAACTGCGGAGAAAGTTCCGCATGTCAGGACTCAGGATGAGGTAGTCGGCGATATCCTCCACCATCTTGGTCTGTTCTCCAAGCTGGCTGGTCACATTATCCAGGTTGCGGCGGGTAGCACTGATGAACTGCTCGCGGAGCACCTTGTTGTACTTATATTGGACAATGACCCCGACCCCGATGGTCGGCAGAATGACAAACAGCAGAAAGATCACCATCGCCTTGCGCTTCAAACCGAAATTACCGGCCATTCTCCAGCGTGTCTTCATCCTCAGACTCCTTTTCCCTCCACCGCCGCTTCCTGCAACAGTCTTCCCTGCGACCCGGACTCAGCCCTTGACAGCTCCGGCAGTCATTCCGGTAACCAGCTGCTTCTGCAGCAACAGATAGAAGATCAATATTGGAACAAGCGCAATGGTCAGCGCCGACATTTGCAGCGTATAGCTCGCTGTCTCTACACCGACGAAGTTCGCCAGCCCCAGCGGGAGCGTCTTAAGCGAATTCGAGGTGATCAGTACGAGCGCGAATAAGTATTCATTCCAGTTGTATATAAAGTTCAGAATCACGACGGTAGCCATAGCCGGGCGGGTGATCGGCAGAATGATGGACCAGAAGATGCGGAATACCCCTGCTCCGTCCATAATACCCGACTCCTCCAGATCCTTGGGGAAGCCGCGCATAAAGCCCTCCAGAATGAACACCGTCAATGACAGGTGAAACGCCGTATACGGTAGAATTAGCGAGAAATACGTATCAATCAGACTCATTTTCTGCATAATCAGGAAGATCGGGATCAATGTGGCGTGAATCGGCACGAGCATCCCCAGCAGGAACAGCGCATACGTGAAGCCGCGGAGCTTGAAGGTGAACCGGGCAAGGAAATAGGCGGCAAGCGAGCCCAGCAGCACGGTCACAATCAGCGACACGAACGTGATCAGCAGACTGTTCAAGAAATAAATGTTCATATTCGCGATTTCCCAGGCCTTGGTATAATTGGAGAAATGCAGCGTGGTCGGGAAGGAGAACGGGTTCGCCGCATATTCCTGTTCTTCCTTAAACGAATTAACGACCATCCAAAAGATCGGAATTATATTCATAATAGCGAATAGGCTCAAAAATGTGTAGGCCACGACTTTGAATAACGGTGTTTTTTTATTCATAGCTTCTCTCCTCCTTTCTGTAAATCTTCATCAGGCATCCTTCTCCCGGCCGATCCGGTTAACGATGGATATCACAACCAGACTGAACAGCAGAATCAGAATGGATACCGCACTGCCGTAGCCGTAACGCAGGTTCATGAACGCGCTGTTGTACATATAGAGCGTCATGACTTCTGTCTGATGTGCCGGACCGCCGCCGGTCAGCACCTGAATCAGATCAAATACCCGGAAAGAGTTACTGATGCTGTATACGACCGCTACCATAATTGTGCTGCGGAGCATCGGAATCGTGATATGCAGTGTACGGCGGAAGCCTGTTGCACCGTCCAGCTCGGCGGCTTCATTCACTTCGTCCGGAATATTCTGCAGAGCCGCAAGGAAAATGACCATGTACAGCCCGCAGTTCTGCCAGATGTAAGCCACACTGATGGACAGCATGGACCACTTCGTGTCCCCCAACCAGTTCTGCTGCCAGCTCTCCAGTCCAAAGAAGGCCAGCATGCTGTTCAGCATCCCGTATTCCGTGTTATAAATCATGCCCCAGATTAAGGAAACCATAACGGACGAGATGACAACTGGCATGAATCCGACGGTGCGGAAGAAGCCTGAGCCCTTCAGCCCCTTGTTCAGCAGCAGCGCCATGATCAGCCCCAGCGGAAGTTGACCGACCAGCCCGGTCAGCATAATTACAATATTATTTTGTACCGAAAGCCAGAATGTATCATCAGTAAGAATACGGGAGTAGTTGTCCAGGCCGATAAAGGTCATCTTCCCGATCCCGTTCCAGTCCATCACTGAGTAGTAGAGCGAAATGCCGATCGGTATGATCGCAATTCCAAGATAGATGACCAGCGCCGGAAATAATCCGATAAAGATCGCCAGTTTAGTTTGCTTAAGCGTATGCACAGGGCATCCCCCTTCCAATTGAATCCTCTTCTGCTTATGAAATGGAGAAACGGCTTCGCCTGATAATGCAAATGGCGTTGTCCGTTTCTCCGAGTAAGTCCTAGTTCATTTGGTCCATAGCTTCCTGCGCTTCCTTGGCGACCTCTTCCGGTGTGCCGCGGCCTATCGTAAGCGCCTGTATGCCGTTCTGCACTACGTCAACCACTTGTGTCGGAATGATGCTGTCGAATACAGGAGCTGTGCCTTTGCCGGTCAGCTCAAGCATTTCTTTCAGATACGGGCTGGCATCCTCGGGAATTTCCACAGTGGCCGGAACTACAACGCCGTTGCGGATCAGCTCCTTGTACAGGTCCTCACTGACAAAATACTTCATGAATTCCTCAGCCGCCGCTTTGGTCTTCTCATTCAGCCCGCTCTTCATGGCGATGCCGTACTGTACCACACCCGCGCTCTTCACCGGATCGCCTTTGCCGCCCTCCACACTCGGGAACAAGGCAATACCGAACTTGTCGCCTCCGTCATTATTGATCCGGATTCTCGCATCAACCGTGGAAGAAGAGATATGCATAGCTGCTTTGCCCTGAATGAAATAATCCTGGCCCTGCACTGAATCCATGTTGTTGGCATCGGTGTTGAAGGCATTCAGCTTGGCCAGCTCGTCGATAACCGCAATCGCTTTGACGAACTCCGGATCTGTAAACTTAGCTTCCTTATTTACCACCTTGGTAAGGAAATCACTGCCGGTAAAGCGGTCCCCGATGATAGACAGATAGGAGGACTGCAGCGGCCATTGCTCCTTGTTACCCAGCGAGATTGGTGTAATGCCCGCAGCTTTCAGCTTGGTGACTGCGTCGATGAACTTGTCGTACGTATCAGGAAACTCTGTATAACCTACCTGGGCGAACAGATCTTTGTTGTAATAAATGATATCTACGAAGGTTTGTTTGGTCGGGACGGCATACTGCTTGCCGCCCATATTGAACCCGGCCAGCGCGCTCTCCGGCAGAATTGACTTCCAGTTATCCATCAGGCTGTCGATCGGCTCCACCAGGCTTCCTTCCACCAGCGGCTCCAGGTCGGCCCCGGGCCATACGACATTGATATCCGCCAGATTGTTGGCGGCTGCCAGTGTGCGCAGCTTGGTTTTATATTGTGCGGAGGGCACTCCGTCCTGCTTGATCACAATATTCGGATGCTCCGCCTCAAATTTGGCGATCCGCGCCTTATATACCTCATTGTCCACATTGGGCGATGTCCAGGGATGCATCATGTTCAGGGTGATGGTTTCTTCGCTGTTCCCGCTTCCGTCTGCACTACCTGCGTTGTTGCTGTTGCCGCATGCCGCCGTGAACAAAGCCAGCGCGCCTGCCATGCCAAGCAAAGCTACTTTTTTTGTCTGTTTCATTGTCACCATAATCAACCCTCTTCCTACTTATTAGTATCTGCTGTTCCCGCATCTCAGATTCCCGTATTCTGTGGTGGCCTGAGCTGTTACGTTAATTATAAAAGCTATCCGCCGCTGTCTATATCCCACAAATGTTAGATTATATCCGTTATTCTACAGTGATCTTGCAAAAATTATGAAATAAATGCTGAAACTGATGAAAATAAGTCATGTTACTTTACACTTGCTGTTATATAAATAGTGTTATTTTCGTTGATCATAAAAGGTAAACGCTTCCAATGTCAGGTTTGTATTAACCGCCTGACAATATCCAAGCGGTTAGTGATTCACAGTTGAAGCTTTTAGCTGATTGTGTATTCTGTTACAACCTCTGCCTACAGTACCGTCTGCCCCAGCAGATGGTCCAGCATCTCGGAGAGCGGAACAGTTGCCAGCGCGATAGCCGTATCGGTTACGCCGTAGTAGATATGCAGAATGCCATCATCAAGCACACAGCCGGTCGGAAAAATAACATTGGGAATCTGATAGCCGAATTTCTCGTAATACGTCTCCGGCTCCATGATAAAGTCCTTCGTTCTGGCGATCACCTTGGACGGATCCTCCAAATCGAGCAGCATGGCGCCGAGGCGGTAGACTGTATCACTGTCCACACCGTGGTACAGCAGCAGCCAGCCCTGTTCGGTACGAATCGGCGGAGTAGAGGCCCCGATCTTTTTACTTTCCCAGCTGTTTTCCGCTTTGGCCAGCAGACTTGGTGCTTCCCATTCCTTCAGATCCTCCGAGTAGGAGATCCAGATGGCCGCCTGCTCAGTTCCGTAAGCTTCACCAATGTACTCCTCCGGTCTGCGCAGCAGCGCGTATTTGCCGCCTATTTTCTCCGGGAACAGCATATTGTTGCGGTCGTTAATCTCAAGCGGGGTTGTAGTGCTTACATATTCCCAGTCCGTCAGATTGCGGGAGGACATCAGAATGGAACGCGTCAGCCAGTGCCCTTCTTCCTCTCCCCAGCCATCGGGATATTCAGGTATCGAGCGCTCCGGGATACCGGTTCCGGTCGGATAATAGTTCATAGCACAGGGACGAAGCGCAAAGCTCATGTAGAACAGGTCACCAATTTTCACTATTCTCGGGTCCTGTACACTGCCGTACGGGAAGCCGAGCATATCGGGTGTAACCACCGGCTCGTCCTTCACATGGGTGAAATGGACACCGTCTTCGCTTTCCAGCAGACCCAGGTAATTCTTGCATGGCGTCAGGGAGCCTGCGGTCCGTTCAATCATATAGAATTTCCCGTTATCCTTGATCACCGCCGGATTAAATACCGTCGCCAGCCGCCAGTCATATTTCCCCGGCACTACGATCGGATTCTCCGGATGTCTGTTGATTTGCATTGCACTGCCTCCTCGGATTCGTCTGTATTTGAATTGAATTATCCCCATTATAGCCCGGCCCCGGGAGCCAAAATATCCGGCATAGTATAGAAATCATCCGAATAATAGCGCTGATATGCCCGGCCAGGAAGAAGAGTCCTCAGCGCAGAACATCGCCGCCCGGATTCATGAGCATCCGGAAGACCTCCTGCTCGGAGGACATCGGCGTGTCGCCCGCTACGGTGTGCGCCAGCACTCCGGCAGCACAGGCGAATGAAACGGTATGCTGCGGATCAAAGCCCTCCAGCTCGCCATGAATAATCCCGCTGGTATAAGCATCTCCCGCTCCAACCCTGTCCAGGACTGTGAAGGTCAGCGTATCCGAGAACGAGAAGCTGCCCGCCTTGAAGATATACCCGCGCAGGGAGTGGCGGTTATCCTCATGGATGGTCCGCTGGGTTCCGGCCACCGTGCAGAGACTGTAACGGGAGGCTACTTCAGGAATCAGCTCCTGCAGCTGCCCCTCCCGTTCGCCGCTTACAGCCTCCAAGCCCAGGATGAACATGGCATCCTGCTCGTTCATGAGCACGATATCGGCCAGATGAAGCATCTCTTCATAATGCGGCTTCGCCCGTTCATAGCCGCCTTCCCCCCAGAGGGAAGGGCGGTAATTGCAGTCAAAAACCACAAGGCCTCCCCTCAGCCTGACCGCTTCGGCGTAGCTTTTCATCGCTGCTCTGACGCCGTCATTCATCGCCAGTGTAATGCCGCAGAAATGGACAGCATCCGCTTTGCCCGCCAGCCGGGCAAAGGAATACGTGTCCTGCGGAGCCGTATTGAAGCTGCTGCCGGCCCGGTCCGTATAAGTCACTCTGCCGGGCCTCGCCCCGAACCCGTCCTCCAGAAAATACATGCCGATATACTGCCCGCCGCGCTCAATATAGCCGGAATGAAGGCCCAGCTTGCGCAGGCTGGCAATTGCGGCATCACCCAGCGGGCCCTCTGGCAGTCTGGTAACCAGACTGCCCTGATGCCCGTACCGGGTCAGAGCGGACAATACGTTCACACCGCTCCCCGAGAAGGAATATTTCAAATGGTTGGCCTGTGACAGCAGCTCGTATCCGGGAACCTGCAACCGCATCATCACTTCGCCGAACGCGGCGACCTGTTTAGACATAGCTGTCCGCCAGCCTGGTCATGATCCCGTATAGCTTCTGCACATCGGCAGGCCGCGTACGCCCGGTATCCGGGTCAATAATGGAGGTATAGACATGGGGAATGACCTGCGGGACGCCGGCACCAAGCACAATAGAGAGAATGGCCTCAAAGTTGGACAGGTCAATGCCGCCTGTCGGCTCCAGTGCGAAGCTCTCCTCGGCGCAGGCTTCAGCCACCGCGCGCAGCTCTGCTTCCCTGCTCAGACCCTGCATCGGGAAATATTTCAATGCATTGCCACCCATATCCCGGACCAGGGCGATGGCCGCCTTAACAGGAATAACCGCCTGCTCCTTGTGAGCAGCGCTAACCGGGCCGGTAGAAATATTAACGTAGCCTGGCTGCCCTGCCGGGGAGACCAGACTATTGATCCAGCTCTCCTCTCCGCCCAGATTGGCGCGGGTGGCACCTACGGCAGGAAACACCTGATTGATGTGGCTTCCTCCGTAGGATTTGGCGATTTCCGCCACCACGGCAGCCTGACGGTTGTCTCCGGAGCCCAGCCCGATGGATACGGCGCCGTCAATTTCCCGGTCATAGGCTTGCATGGCTGTTACCGCTTCCCCGGCAGTGGCGTAATCCTTCGAGAGTACGCCAACCAGCACATGCCCCTCGGACGCCTCGAAGACCTCTTTGGCATTCCCGATATCCCGGGCCAGCACGTTCAGGGCAACCCGGCCCTTGTAAAACCGTTTTTCAATCTTAGACATCTGCCTCTCCTCCAGTCAACTCACGAATTCCCGCCGCAATGATGTGAATGTCATCTCCCGTCAGCGGACGCGGATCAATATCGAAATACCCTTGGCGGACGCCATAGTCCCGGGTATAAATCGCAATATCGCCCTGCCGCAGCCCTTCGGACAGCTCCTGTGCAGAAATTCCGGCCAGAGCCCGGTCCACCTGGACTCTTCCCCGGAAGATCGCCCGTCCTGCTTCATCCTGGACAACCGATACCTGTATGCCGGGAAGCTCATTCAGGGTCAGCAGCGTCTGCAAGGCTGCCTTTTCCTGACCACTGTTATCCCGTTTAACCGCATACTCATCCAGCGCCTGGAGCAGCCCGAACGTCGTTTCTTTGCCGACCTTCATACTCCGTCCGATGCCGTGAAGCTGCACCTTCAGCCATTCAATATAGGTCCGCTTGCCCGCAACAACGCCGGAGGTCGGTCCTTCAATGGCTTTGGAGCCGCTGTAAATGACCAGATCGGACATCTGTGCATACTTCTGCAGATCCTCTTCTGCTGCGGCATCCACAATCAGCGGAAGGCCCGCCGCCTGGGCGGTCTCCCAGGCCTCCTCGACTGAAATCATATTCTTCTGCACTGCATGATGGGATTTCACATATAGAATAGCAGCCGTCCGGTCCGACACGGCCTCTCTGAGATGCTCTGCCCGGCCTTCATTGGCATAACCGGCCTCCAGGACTTCCCCGCCGCCCAGATAGATCATAGTCTCAACAGGCGCACCGTATTGCACGTTATGCCCCTTCAGCATAATAATCTGGTTCCGGTACAGCTTGTCCTGATGCAGGCGCAGGCTTGCGCGGTGATCGCCGCGTGTGACCACCGCCGCTACCGCAAGTGCAATTCCGCTGGAAGCCGAATTGACAATCACAGCAGCCTCCGAGCCGATATGCCGTGCTGCATAGTCGCCAGCCTTATCAACCAGCTCAGCAATCTCCACATACCGCTGCCCTCCCTGCTTCATCGCCTCCATCACTGTATCCGTAGGGGCGGATACCCCCAGGATACTCATGCGGCCGCTGGCATTAATAACCCGCTTCAGCCCGTATTTCGCATTCAATGAATCTGCCATCAACGAACACTCCCATCGCTTCAATAATTTGACGGCCTTCCCGCCGCGCGCCTTCTGAATCCACCAGCTCCACCGGCTGGTCCTTCACCCGGAATAACGTCAGATTCGCCTCACCTCCGGTGCGGATCTCGCCCAGCTCCGGTCTACCCAGCCAGTCTGCAGCCTGTGTTGTCACCCGTGCCACCGTCTCCTCCAGGGAATAGCCGAGCGCCAGGAATTTATTCAGCACATGGGCCAGACTGAACACCGGACCGTTCACCCGGTTCCCGCGGTAGATGTCGCTGCTGATGGTATCCGGGTGGAAGCCGCTGCGCTTCGCGGCTTCCGCCACTGCAAAGGAAAAGCTGGCCGTTCCGTGGCCGACATCCAGATGGACGCCGCGTGAGACCGCCTCCTTGAGTACCTCAAGCGGCTGGCCTGCACTGTCAAACAGGTTATTGCTTTTGCCATTCAGATAATGGGTGATGATGTCCCGCTTGCGCAGAAGCGGTATCACTTCACGGATATCCGGGGGACCCGAGCCGATATGGACCATCAGCGGCAGGCCAGTCTCTTCCGATAACTGAACTGCTGCATGCAGCGGCTCAAGTCCGCTATCCTTGACCACACTCCGGCTGATCCTCGCCTTCAGCCCAACGATAAAATCAGGGTGCTTCGAGACGGCCAAGAGCAGCCTCGCCCGGTTAACCCATTCCATATCGGACAGTTCATCAATCCGCTGCAGCCCGATATGGGAGATATTGAGGAAAGCCAGCAGCCGGGTCGCTGCTCCCCGGCCTGCCTCCGCAAGCTCCGTGATCCGGTCGGCCCCGCAGCTCCCGGCATCCACCAGGGTTGTTACCCCCTGCTTCACACCTATCTCGTCGATCTCATCCCCATAAGGATCAAAGGCCGGAAAAGCATGAACATGCAAATCAATCCAGCCGCTGGAGACATAGGCTCCGGGCACCTCCCACACCCGGCCGCCGGCCGCATCTGCTGTGCCTGCCGGTACGATCTCCATGATCCTTCCGTTCTCCACCACCAAATCCATTTCCCTGCCGTCCATCCGCCTCACCCGGCGGAGCAGCAACCGCTCTGTCATCATGTCCATCACCTTTCAGTCGAGCTGTTCATGCTGCCCAGTGTATGAATTAATCATAGCCCGCCCCCGGCTAAAGAAATATCCCATAGAATTGCGATTATATCGTCAGAATTCAGGTGAGTCCGGTTCTCAAATTTCTCAAAACAATACATGTCCAAACAAAAAAACCGCCAGCCCATATAGGCCAGCGGAGATCTGTAATGAATATAAGTGCATTATACTGCTTATGCTTCGTCTTCAATGAACCACCGTTGCTCCGGGCAGCTCAGCTTCAAGCGCCAGTTCCTCTTCCTGCACCCGCTGCACCGGCTTCTGCGGCCGCCGCTGGTTCATCTGGTTCAGCAGCTGCGACACGGGCATCAGCATCATCTTGGGTACCAGCACTTCGCTGCGTACCTTGAGCCTTGCCCCGCCTGATGGGTGGATCACACTCAGCAGAACACTGAGATAGAATTTGGTCGTGCGGGCGAACAGGCCGCCGGGGAGGTCTACCACCATGAAGCCGAATTTCTCCGGCCCGCGGTTGATCATGCTCACCCCGTAGAGTGCTTTGGCTTCGGCCAGCTCCACATCACCGGCAATATGCGCTGCAAGCAGCGGCAGATCCTTCTCCATCCGGCGGATCATACGGATCGCCAGCTGCGCCGGAGAACGGGAATGAACCCCCAGCTCGAACAGCTGCCTGTTGTCGATATGCAGCTCAATGACCTTGTCGCCCTTGCTTAAGGTCTCGCCGTTATCCATCAGCACCCTATTGCCCTGATACTTCCGCAGACGGTAATGCAGGAACGGGTCGGCCGGTGTAATCGTCTTGAGCTGGAACATCAGCTGAAAGAGCTTCTCCCACGCCAGCCACAAGCCGACAAGCAGCCGCTTGCCGAAGGACAAGTGCGTGATCGGGGAGCGCTGCACCGCCTTGATCATCTCGTCAATCCGCACGCTGCGCAGTCCGCGTCTCTCGGCTTCGGCGAGCATCCGCTCCAGCGCAATCAGCATATGCTCCGGTGCGTTCGGATCAGCGCCCATCGTCGTCCCGCAGTCATGCAGCAGCAGCACCTCACCCGGACCGAGCTTTGCAATGAGCTTCTCGGTCAGTTTTTCCGCACCAAGCTTCTCCTTCCAGTCGCCGAACATCGCTGACCACAGCACAATCTGGACCTGACGGCGCTTGGAGAAGTCGAACAGGTTCACGATCCCCCAGGGAGGCCGGTAGTAGGTGCTGCGCTCTCCGGTAATGGAGAAGATGATCTCATCCGTCCGGTCAATCTGCTTCCTCACCGTGGCGGGACGCATGAGCCAGTTCGTCTTGTGTACATAATTATGAATACCGATCAAATGCCCTTCGTCATGCATTCGCTTGATGATCTCGGGATGCTTCTCCGCGTGGGAACCAACGACAAAGAAGGTCGCCTTCGCATCGTATCGTTTAAGCAGATCCAGCAGCAGCGGCGTATAATGCGGGTCAGGCCCGTCATCGAAGGTCAGGCCGTAATCCGTGCGTCCAATCCCTTTGCGGAAGACGCGATAACCAAACAAACGGCTGATCATACCGGGAATAAAGGCATAAAAGGTAGAGATGTAAAATAGCCAGAGCAGCAAAGTCTGCATGTACAATCACCGCTTTTCCAGAGTTGACTTTGGCTCGCCCTACGTCTGTTAAGAGATCGATGTGATACGGCCAAGTTGAGTTAGTAGAAGCGTAAATAATGCCCTCGAAGGATCATATCCCCCAAAAAAACATTACCTCCTATTTTAACACAGCTGCCAAAGAAATAGACGCTTTTTATTAAAATCGTGTACAATGAATTGAAGTACCGGTTACAAATCCATCTTACATAAAGGGGTCGTTTAAATCTATGCTGCCGCTGTACAAAAAATATTGGCGCACCTTTTTCGACATTGGGCTGCTTGTTCTGACCGTATATTTAGTGATGCTTGGCTTCAGCAAATTATACCAGCTGGCTGCTCCGGTGTTCCTGTCCTTTTTTGTATTTCTGCTCATTGAGCCGCTGGCCCGCTTCCTGAACCGTAAGGGGATGGCCAAGCCCTTCGCCTCCGCGATCTCCGTCGTTCTGTTCCTGGTGATCCTGCTGGGCATCCTGTTCGGTGCCGGACTGCTGATTACGACCCAGGCGATTCACTTCCAGAATAATCTTCCCAAATATACATACGTGGTCCAGCAGCATTTCGCAGAGGCTACGACCTATCTTCAGCACAAGATTGATTCGCTTCCATCCGATGTGACAGATAAGCTGAACGGGTATTTCACGGATGCCACCAACATTCTCTCGAAGTGGATGGTCGCCTTCTTTAAGTATATGGTCGGAGTGCTTGGCTCCTTCTCTTCCTTCATGGCTAATTTCGGGATTGCGATCATTCTGGCCTTCTTCCTCAGTATGGAGATTAAGGACTGGCGCAGAATCGCCCATGAGAAGCTGCCGAAGACGTTCAAGACCGCTTATGCCTTCCTGCAGGGGAATGTGTTCAAGGCTATCGGTTCTTATATCAAAGCCCAGATGATCCTGATCAGCATCACCTTTGTCATCATTCTTGCCGGTCTGCTGATTCTCCGGACGGGCAATGTGCTTACCTTAGCACTGGTCTGCGCCCTGGTCGACCTGCTGCCGCTGCTCGGCGTACCTGCGGTGCTGATCCCCTGGATCATCTATCTGTTCATTGTCGGCAATACGTCGCTTGCCATCGGGCTGATCGTTCTGCTGGCCGTGGTGATGGTGGTAAGACAGCTGCTGGAGCCCAAAATCACAGGGAATTCGATCGGTGTCACCTCCGCCTTCCTGATGCTCTCGTTCGTGATTCTGTCCTCCTCCCTGTTCGGCATACCTGGACTCATCCTGTCGCCGATTCTGCTGATTCTGCTCAAGGAGCTGCTCCAGCAGGGATATCTCCAGCAGTGGATCTATCTGCCGCAGGAGGAGTTCATCGTCTCTCCCTTCGCGGCCCCCGGGACCTCCACTCCAGGCGGCCCCGGAAGCAGCGGCCCGGCCGGGAATGGGGAGCCTATCGTGAATGAAGATCCAAGCCCTCAGGCCCCGGTTGATCCGCCGCCTTCCAATCCCGATAACAGCTCGAACACCTGACCGAACAGCCGGGTGGCAGCCTGCGGACTGTCTGGAGCCACATTCTCTATGGCCACAGACACCGCATATTTCGGATGGTCAACCGGACCATAGCCGATGAACCATTGATTGTTGCGCGGCGTCCCATGCACCAGCGTCTGGGCCGTGCCTGACTTGCCGGCGAGCGGCCAAGCGGAATGCTTCAGCATACGGCCTGTTCCCTCAGTGACTACACTGCGCATCATACCCAGCAGCACCCGGGCAGTAGCCGGAGAGATCCGGCCCTCCGGCGCAGGCGCCAGATGTCCCGGAAGCTCCTTAAGCGTCTGTCCATTGGCAAAAGCAACCCGCTCCAGAATCCGCGGCGCTCTCACCTCGCCGCCATGCAGCAGCGTGACGACCAGATTCGCCGCCTGCAGCGGGGTAACCCGCACATCGCGCTGGCCGATCGCCGTCTGGACCCTCGCCCCTCCGTCATCGGGCAGGAGCGTGGTGAAGATGGTTCCCGGCTGCTCCCCGGCAAGCGGCCGGAGCAGCGGCAGTCCAAGCGTATTCTCCGCCTCCCATCCGATGCCCCGGCCAAGCCCAAGGGC
This sequence comes from Paenibacillus sp. FSL K6-1217, assembly GCF_045040735.1. NCBI lineage: Bacteria > Bacillati > Bacillota > Bacilli > Caryophanales > Paenibacillaceae > Paenibacillus > Paenibacillus sp. FSL K6-1217. The sequence continues at coordinate 7,069,343 of NZ_CP150271.1, read as the reverse complement.
AAGCGCGGTGGCCTGGAGCTTCACCCCGCTCAGCCGCTCGGCCAGCGTGGCAAATACAGTATTACAGGACACGGCGAACCCTTGCGCGAGCGAGAGGGCGCCGTGTCCTTTGCCGTGCAGACAGGACAATCCGTATTTCCCATACGCTCCTGCACAGAAGAAGGGCTCCTCCGGTGTGGTCAGCCCGGCTTCAAGCGCAGCCGCCGCCGTAACAATTTTGAAGATGGAGCCGGGGGCTGCCGCTTGAAGAGCACGGTTGTTCCATTCTCCTCCCTGGGGGGAGACCTGCTGCGGATTATAGAACGGCAAGGAGACCATCGCTGCGATATCTCCGCTCCGGCTGTCGAGTACCACAATCGCCCCTTCCTTCACCCCAGCTTCCGCCGCCAGCTTCTCTATACTCTCCTGAAGCTTCAGATCAATCGTGGTATATATAGACAGCGGATAATAGGGATTGCCCGGTGCCTTAACGGTGATCGGACTGCCCGGAACCCGGTTGCCGCGTGCATCCACCTGGGCAACCGCCTCCGTATGCCCTATGCCCTGAAGCAGCGGCTCCAGCGTTCTCTCCAGTCCGTCTGTGCCGGTTCTTGGAATTCTCAGGCCTGTGGGGGATTGACGGATTGCCTCACCTGAAGCTTCGGACAGATAACCGAGCCACTGGCGGCCGGAAGCAGACCCGTCATATCTGCGGGCAAAAGGCAGCGCCCTGACGCCTTCGATCGCAAGCCCCTCCACTTCTCTGGCCTGCGGCAGGGTCAAGGCCAGCGGACCCGTGCCTTGGTCGGCAGGCCAGAGCAGCGGCTCCTTCAGCCCCAGCCGTCTTGCCTGCAGCTGGCTGTAGCTGACGCCAAGGATCTCCGCCAGCCGGTGCAGCTGCCGGTCATCGTTAGGTTCTCCGGCTCCATGATGCAGGTGAAACTGCTCCTCCGGCGGGAACAGCGCAGCAGTCCATACCGTCTCCCCGGCCAGCGGCTTCCCATTTCTGTCATACAGCCGCCCTCGTCCGCTATCCAGCACGGTCTCGCGCTCACTTTGCAGCTCGGCCATCTGAGCCACAGTGTACCGGGTGCCGCTCACCCGGCTGTCCTTCAGCAGCAGCTGTACCCAGGCCAGCCGGATCACCAGGCCCGCCAGCAGCATACACAGGATCAGGCATCCCCAAAATATACGTTTATGAATCAGCTTGTGCACGAGCTATTCCTCCATCAAGTGGGCTGCAGAACCATGGCTAATATTATACCCACCACAATGGTCAAAATAACCCCACGAAGTGGGGCTCTAACTTCGGTGATGACTCAGGTACTTTGGAGAGGTAAAAAAACCGCCTTTCCATTATGGAAAGGCGGCGCTGAAGAATGTTCACACGCTGAACTTGGATAATCGCTCCCGGAGTCTGGAGGAGGCATTCTCCAGACTGCCGGAGAGCGTAACCAGATATTCACTTACATTCTCCTGTTCACCGGTCAGGGAGGCCACCTCTTCAGAGGCGGCGGAGGATTCTTCGGCGAATGAGCTGACATTGCCTATAGTCTCTGACAAGACTTGCTGCGAGTGGTTCAGCCCGTCAATGGAAGCGGACACCGAATCCAGCCTGGTGATCAGCTGATGCATCTGCCCCTGAACACGGGTGAAGATGCCACTGGTGTTCTGAACATATTCCATCTGCTCCCCGAACAGCGGTGCGACCTCGGACAGGGCGTCCACCGTCTCATGCATATCCCGCATAATCCGGTCCGTAATCTCGCCCACAACGGCAATGGAACGCTTGGACTGCTCCGCCAGCTGGCGGATCTCATCGGCGACCACCGTGAAGCCCTTGCCCGCTTCGCCTGCCCGCGCCGCTTCAATCGAAGCATTCAGCGACAGGATATTGGTCTGCTGGGTGATGCTCTGCATGACCTCAAGCACCTGAATGACTGAGGAGGCGGTGTCCTTAAGCTCGTTCACCTTAAGGACCAGCCGGCCTGTCCTGTCACCCGTCTCTTGTGTTCTGCCCAGCAGCTCCTGCAGCTTGACGACCCCTTCAGCGCTGGCTTGCTCCACGCTATGGGCGGTTCCGCCGATCTCATGGGCTACGGCAATGACGGCTTCCATCTTCTCCGAGATCCGGGATGTCATTTCATTGCCGCGGTCCGCCTCCAGCGACAGGCTGCCTGCACCTCCGGCAATCTCTTCCGTGGCTGCGGCAATATCCTTCGCGGCCACCGCCGTATCACGCGAGGCATTGCCAAGGGCTTCCGCCGCTTCCGTGACCTCACGCGCGGTCTCATTGGTGTGGACAACCAGCTCTGTAATCTGTTCCATCATCAGGTTGAAGGAGCCAGACAGCTGGCCGATCTCGTCACGGGTGACGACACCGGTCCGTACACGCAGGTCCCCGGCTGCCCCCTTGACCATCAGATCCCGCAGCCGTGAGAGCGGACGGGAGACCATCCGAACCATCCAGAGTCCAATCAGCACAGCAACGGCGGCAGCGGCAGCCACTGCTATATAGGTAGTGTTAAGAATCCGTCCCGCATCCTTGGTCAGATTGCCGGAAGGCACCACACCGAGTAGTCTCCAGCCGGAGGTATGCAGCGTACCATAGACAGCAAGAATAGATTCGCCCTTCTCATCCTTGGTCGGCAGTGAGCCGGAGGTGTCGCTTAAGCCCTTGAACAGGGTTCCGCCCAGCCGCAGATAGGTATCAGTCTCCTCTTGCTGGGAGGAGGCAATCACTTCATCGGTGGCCGTCAGCAGCTGAATATAGGAATCCTGACCCAGATCAACCATTCCCAGCTGGCTGTCAAGCTCCGTAGTCTTAATATCGCAGACCGCCAGATAACCGGAGTGGCCTGCTTCCGCTGCGGCGGACTTGGCGAAACGAACCACGCCTGCGGCCTCTCCCTGCTTCAGGGTTTCGGTAATCCACAGCCTCTGCGGCTTCTCCTGGAGCTGCTTGTACCATGCCGCTCCGCGCAGAGCCGCCATGAAATCACGGTCCACTTCACCGGCCCCGGCGGCGGGCAACGCTTCATTCAGCGGAACCAGATAGACTGCCTGCACGCCAGGTACAGCGGAGAGCCATTGACTGAGCTCTGTGTCAAGCGTCTTGGCCAGTTCTGTGTGCTTCGCAGGATCTGCGGCCGCAAGACCTTCCAAGGCAATGGCCTGCTGAATATCCTCATTGTAGAACAGCTGACCCAGATTATCTTCATAGCGCAGCAGGATCACATCCAGCTTCTCTGCCGTCTGCTCCACGGTCTGCTGATTAGCGGATAATGCATTGTTCTCAATCGTGTGTCTGGCCACAGAGTAGGAGGTATACCCCAGAGACAGCACAATTCCCATGGTCGCGATAAAAAACACCAGAAAGAGCCGCATCCCCAGCGACTTGGAGGGATGCAGCCGAGTAAGAATAGATGTACTGCGAACTGTTGACTTGCTCAAAAAACCACCGCCAGATTCTATGTATTCTTGTACGGAAGGAACCCGTTACAAGGTCATGAACGTCTGAAGCGTCCGATCAGAAAGAGATGGCAGATATTCATGACCCTATTCATGATATACCATCAGCTCTTTGGCGGCTGTGATTTTGTTGTATGCGGCAAATTGCGTCGATGGCGGACAGCTGGTACCGGCCAATCCGGTCTCCTCTGCGGTTGTCTTCCTATATTCTGCCGGGAGCGGCATCATCTCCAACCTCTTCATGGGTATCGATGACATAGTTAACGATGTCCTGGACAGTGGTGTAGGCAACACCAACATAGGTGTCGGCGGCCCCGTAATAGATAGCGATCCGGCCGGTATCCGCGTCGTTCAGCGTCGCACAAGGGAAGAGTACATTGTTGACAAATCCCCTTTCCTCATACCATTCTTCCGGTGTCAGCACGAAGTTCCGGGAGCGGTATTTCACTCTCGAAGGCTCATCCTTATCCAGAATAACAGCGCCCATGCTGTAGACCAGGCCGTTACAGGTCCCTGTAACCCCATGGTAGAACATCAGCCAGCCTTCCGAGGTCTCAATCGGTGCGGGGCCGCCGCCGATCTTGGTGCTCTGCCACCAGCCTTGTCCGCCCTTGGTCATGACATGGCGGTGCTTGCCCCAGTAGACGAAGTCAGGGCTCTCGCTCAGGAAGACATCGCCGAACGGAGTATGCCCGCTGTCGCTTGGCCGGGAGAGCATGACGAAATTGCCGCCTATTTTCCGGGGAAACAGCACTCCGTTGCGGTTGAACGGCAGGAACGGATTCTCCAGGCTGACGAAGCTCTTGAAATCCAGTGTCTTGGCAACGCCGATCGCCGCCCCGTAGAAATCCGTACACCAGATAATATAATACGTATCCTCCACCTTCACCAGACGGGGATCATACGCATAACGCGGCATGTACGGCTGGCCTGCTTCGTCTGTGAACTGAATCGGCTGCTCATCAATGACCCAATCCAGGCCATCCACGCTGCGGCCCATCCGCAGATGGGGGCGGGTCGTGTGATCCTCCACCCGGAATACCCCCAGGAAGCTGCCCTCATAAGCGATCACCGCACTGTTGAAGATACGGGCGACCCCCTTGGCCGGATTGCGCTTGATCACCGGGTTATCGCTATGTCTCCAGACCGGATGGTCATTCCCGGCAGGTCTGTCCTGCCAAGGCATATTCGGCAGATTCTGGCTGCCAGTCAGTTTTACTTCTCTCATAATAGAATCCCTCCAAATGTTAAATACAGCAGTCGCTGCGGATAAGTCTAGTGTACGGCGTCAGCTATTTGACCGACCCTTGGGCGAAGCCGTTATAGATGTATTTCTGCAGCGCTACGAACGCGATCAGCGTCGGAATGATGGCGATCATAATCGCGGCGCAGATGACCTCCCACTGGGAGCCGTAAGGCCCTTTGAATTTGAACAGCGCGGTAGATACGACCTGCAGGCTGCTTTTTGGCATATACAGAAATGGGGTGTAAAAGTCATTGTAGATATTAACGCCCTTCACGATAATCACCGTCACAATGGCCGGACTCAGCAGCGGAAGAATGATTCTCCAATAGATCCTCCAGTAGGAGGCGCCATCCAGCATTGCCGATTCGTCAAGCGATTCAGAGATCGAGTCCAGGAACTGCATGAAGATATAGACAGCGATAATGTCGGTCCCGAGATACATTAAGATCGGTGCCCAGCGGGTGTTGAACAAATCCAGGGCATTGATAATCTGAAAAGTGGCAACTTGCGTCGTTACTCCGGGAATCAGGGTAGCCAGCAGAAAAGCTCCCATCAGCGCCTTGCTGCCTCTGAACTTGAACCGGGCCAGAATGTAAGCCATCATCGAGCCGGTAAGCGTAGCGCCCGCAATGGAAATAAGGACGATAATGATCGTGTTCATGAAACCGAGCAGCATGTTTCCGTCTACGAAGGCTTTAGAATAGTTGGCGAAATTCAGCCAGTTCTCCGGCAGGGTCAGCGGCCCCGTGGAAGCGTACTCCGCATTGGTCTTCAAGGAGGCGAAGAAGACAACGACAATCGGGATCAGCGCCATCAGCGCACCCAGCAACAGGGAGAGATATTTGAAGAAGGCCGCCAGGTTGTATTTCAAGGTATGCATCGCTCTATTTCTCCTCCTTGATCAGAATGCGCTGCAGAATGGTAACCACAACAACAATCCCGAGCAGTATGACAGCCATTGCCGAAGCCAGTCCCAGCTTGCTGTATTTGAAGGCCACATCGACGGTCTGGATGACAAAGGTGCCGCTGCCATTGGAGCCGCCGGTCATGACGTACGGAATTTCGAACACTCCGATCGCACCGCTGACCGCGAGGATCAGATTGAGCTGCAGGATGCGCTTAATGCTTGGAATGATAATATGCCGGAACTGATGCCAGCGGTTCGCGCCGTCTATCTCCGAGGCTTCATAGATATCGCTTCCGATCGAGGAGATCGCGCCAAGGAAGATAATGAAGTTCATCCCCATATACCTCCACACCGAGGCAAAAGCCAGGGAAACGTTGATCAGCTGCGGATTCAGCAGCCATTTCTGCTCCAGCGCCCCGAGTCCGAGCAGATCAAGAATCGTATTAAGCGTTCCTTCCGGCTTGAAGAAGAACAGGAAGATGAACCCGATCGCCACACCGTTCAGCAAGGTCGGAAAGAACAGAATCCCCTTGAACCAGTTCTTCATCCGGACATTGAAGCTTAGAATCGTGGCAAAATAAAGCGCCAGCCCCATCTGCACAAAGGTGGCAAAAAAGTAATACAAGCTAACCTTGAACACGGCGAAGTACTCCGGTTTGGTGAAGATCGTCTTGTAGTTGTCAAAGCCGATGTACTCCATATCCTTGCTCAGCCCGTTCCAGCTGGTGAAGCTGTACTGAAACATTTTAAATACAGGTAAATAGGAGAATGTCAGCAGCAGAACTACGGGTACTAGCGAAAATAAAAAGATGATCAAAATCCGTTGATTTTTATAGCTCAGGTTAGACAATTTGGGCACGCTCCACACCTCCTGAAAACTTACTGCTCTGAAGTCTGCTTCCTACTCTCTGCAAAAGTGAAGGGGACCATGCCGTTACCGGCATCTCCCCTTTCTGTTGACCCTTGATCTACTTGGCAGTCACAATTTTGGCTCTGGCTGCTTTCCATTTATCATTCAGTTCCTTCATGATGTCATCATAGGATTGCTTGCGGTTGCCGATCGCCGCTTCGATGATGACCTTCTTGAAGTCAGGCTGCCACAGGCCGATTTCAGCTTCTTTATCGATGGCATCCACCCAGCCCTCTTCACCGGCTTTAGCTGGAGCAAGCGTGTCAAAAGTAATGTCAGTTCCTGCAAATTGCTTGAGAATTTCCGGCAATTCCGCTCCTTTTACCGGGCTCATGCCTCCGCCTTCTGTAGTCGGATATCCGGACTCATTGATGAACCAGTCCACCCACGCTCTGGCGGCTTCTTTATTTTTGCTGTGAATGCTAACCCCCAGATTATAGTCATCAGACAGCGGAACCAGGATCTTGTCGGCATGGGTCGGGAACGGCATGAAGCCTACGTCATCCGGGTTCGCCGCCAGCGCTTTAATCTGACCGATGGCCCAGGAGCCAAGCATCATCGTACCGATTTTGCCGTTCGCCAGATCCGCCTTGGAGGATTCCCAGTCTGTAGTGGTCGGGTCCTCTTCAATCAGACCCTCTTTGGCTGCGTCATACATTACTTTGTACAGCTCGTAGTGCGGCTGGCCTGGAACGAAGTTATCGTCTGAAGCGACCTGGCCGATGTTGACATATTCACGGTCGCCGGCAACGGTCGCCAGATCTGCTTCCCACTGGGTCAGCGTCCAGCCCGCAGCATAGTTCGTGTAGAGAGGAACAGCATCCGTTTTCTCCTTGATGCTCTTCAGTGCAGCGGAGAACTGGTCGAAGGTTCTTGGAACCTCGGTCACTCCGGCATCCTTGAAGACCTGCTTGTTATAGATCACGCCGGAGAAATTAACCGTAATCGGAATACCGTATGAAATCCCGTCTACCGTCCGCTCTTCCAGGCCTGTATATTGCTGCTCCAGATCAGACATTGAACCCAGCGGCTCGAAGAAGTCCGGCAGATCTTTGATCGCCACGCTGGTAGGCAGGAGCAGAACATCGCCATAATCACTGGTGCTCATACGGATTTTGATCTGATCTTCATAATTGGATAAGGCTTCGAAATTCACTTTGACATTTGGATATTTCTCATTGAACTTGGCGGCGTAGTCTTTGAAAACGGTATCCACAATATCCGTCCGTTGTGTAATCACCGTAATATCACCCTTGATATCCTTGGCGGCATCTCCCTCTGGAGCGGCAGTTGCCTCCGCAGCGGTGCCTGTGTTCCCGCCTGCATTAGTTGCTGCGGCATTCGTGGCATTATTGTTGTCAGATGCACAGCCGGAGAACAACCCTGCCATCAGCGTCAGCGCCGCCAATCCGGTAACTGCTTTGGTTTTTTTCATCATATTTCTGACCCCTCTCTTCATTTGAAACGGAATAGTATAATAACAAAACAATAACAACATAATTCATCTTTCCACTAAACAGAACTTAAATCGTCCTATCTTCATCTTGAATCTCTTGTTGTTATCGCTTTCATTGCAATTATAGACCTTACTATTCTTTTAAACGATGGTTTCAATTGCTTTTTCTGGTCTTCAATTTGTTATTTTTGTTATATAAAATATAGTGGCAGCAAAAACAAAACGTCTGCACCGTCCTTTTAAATGACGGTACCGTTTCAGCGAGAAATAGAAGGAAAATTCATCATGTGAAACATATAAATTTTTATATTTTAAAAAACACTACCCTGTCACTCCCTGAAGAAGTGAAATGGTAGTGCCAATGGGCTCTTTTCCTGTAAAGTGCGGCGCAAGCTTATGATCTGTACCTGCTTTTGTATTCCTTGGGCGTCATGCCGCACATCTTTTTGAACAGCTTATTGAAGTACACCGGATCGCTGTAACCGACTTTGTCAGCAATCTCATAATTCTTCAGGTCCGGATGATGGAGAAGCAGCTTCTTGGCCGCCGCAATCCGGATGCCGATCAGATAGTCCGTGATGGTCTGCCCTGTCTTATGCTTAAACAGCCTGCTGATATAACTCGCATTCATTCCCACCGCCTCAGCCAGCCGCTCAAGCTCGAAATTAAGACCGTAATCCTGCTCAAGAATGCTCTTCATCTGCTCGACTACATAATGCTCCCCGCCTTCGGAAGGCTGATGCGGCATTTCGTCGGGGGGAGCAGCCGCAGGCGTCCGCCGGGTCGCTTCTACACTTTTGAGCAGATCATATAATTGAGCCTTATCAATGGGCTTCAGCAGATAATCAAGCACGCCGAAGCGCATGGCCTTACGGGCGTAGTCGAATTCACTGAAGCCGCTCAGTACTGCTATAGGCAGCTGCTTATGATGTGCTCTCGCTTCTTCAATCAGCTGGAATCCATCCATCCTCGGCATCTTGATATCTGTAATAAGCAGATCGATCTCCTCCAGGCTTAACTCCTGCAGATGGTTCCAGGCCTCAAACCCGTTGCCGTAGGAGCCGATGACCCTAACCTCCACATCCATTCTGGAAGCGATCTTCTCCAGCCCGCGGCGGATCACTTCCTCATCATCCGCAATCATAATCCGGATTACCACCTTATCGCCCCCGTCATTATACCTACTTTGGTAGCGTTATCAATATAAGTATAGACTGTCCAAGTCTAATCGGAAATGTGTCCCTATCCACTTTTATAGTCTTCAATTGACTTCATCCATTTCCCGCTTGAATTTAAGCCTAAAAAGGGTTATAACATAATTATATATTTGTTATTATTATATACTAATATAATAATAACAAATATAAATAAATTAAACTCCAATACCAGCAAGCAAAATTAAGGAGTGAACAGAACGAATATGAACATCGCAACCGAAGTATGGCGCACCCGGCTGGAAGCAGAGCTGAAAGACAATATTCTTGGCTTCTGGATGAAGTATACCCTGGATGATACTCATGGCGGCTTCATCGGTGAAATGGACAATCAGCTGCAGGTGATGCCCGGTGCGGACAAAAGCCTTGTACTGAATGCACGGATTCTGTGGACATTCGCAAGTGCTTACAGAGTGTACGGAACCGCAGAATATCTGGCAATCGCTGACCGTGCCTATGATTATCTCATTCAGAATTTCACAGATTCCGAATACGGCGGATTCTTCTGGATGGTGGATGAACAAGGCGCTGCTTCCCAGCCCAAGAAACAAATCTATGGTCTCGCTTTCGCCATTTATGCCCTGGCTGAGTACCATCATGCCACCGGCCGGGATGACTCCCTTCAGCATGCCACCCAGTTATTCCACCTGATTGAGAAATACGGCTACGACCCTCTTCACAAAGGGTATATCGAAGCCTTAACGCGGGAGTGGGAGATGACCGATCACTTAAGTCTCAGCGCGAAGGATATGAATGAGAAGAAATCCATGAATACGCATCTGCATGTGCTGGAAGGGTACACCGGCTTGTACCGGGTATGGAAATCAGAGACGCTGGGGAACAAGCTGGCAGAACTGATTGCCACGATGCTGGACCACATCCTTGATGAGGACGGCAAGCATTTTCACCTGTTCATGGATGACCAGTGGCAGGTGAAGTCCGGGAACATCTCCTTCGGCCACGACATCGAGGGAAGCTGGCTGCTCTATGAAGCTGCGGAGGTGCTCGGGGATGAAGCATTGCTTGGGCGTGTACGCAAGGCAGCCCTGTCTATGGCCGAAGCCGCACTGAATGAGGGGATAGAACCGGACGGCGGAATCTGGAATGAGGCTGATCTTAACGGTTATATTGATAAATCCCATGAATCCAGAGACTGGTGGCCGCAAGCTGAAGCCATGGTCGGATTCTACAATGCGTATCAGTTAACCGGAGATTCGCGTTTCCTTAAGGCTGCTGAGAACTCATGGAACTTCATAGAGAAATATATGATTGATCACAAGCTGGGCGAATGGCACTGGGGTGTGGATGAATTCCTGCAGCCGCTGGCCCATGCACCGAAGGTCAGCGCCTGGAAATGCCCCTACCATAACAGCCGGGCCTGCTTCGAGATGATCCGGCGGCTTGGCGAAACATTACATTTGAAGGAGACTATATAATGAACACAATCTTTGAAGAGCGCAAGCAGGCTTTGACCGAACGCTATGAAGCACTGATCAGCCGCCCCAATGAAAAGCAGCCTTACGGCAACGGGATCTATGACCGCTACAAGTATCCCCTGCTCACTGCTGAACACGCCCCCTTGATCTGGCGTTATGACTTCAATCCTGAGACCAACCCGTATTTCGCAGAGAGAATCGGAGTGAACGGCGTATTCAATCCGGGTGCCATCGAGCTGAACGGCAAATTCTACATCGTAGCCCGGGTGGAGGGCAATGACCGCAAATCCTTCTTCGCCATCGCCGAGAGCAGCAGCGGTGTGGACGGCTTCCGCTTCTGGGATCATCCCATTGTACTTCCCGAGACAGCAGACCCGGACATCAACGTCTATGATATGCGCCTTGTACAGCACGAGGACGGCTGGATCTATGGTCTGTTCTGCACCGAACGCAAGGATCCGGATGCCCCTCATGGTGATTTATCCAGCGCCGTTGCCCAGTGCGGAATTACCCGCACCAAGGACCTCAAGACCTGGGAGCGTCTCGCCGACCTCAAGACCGGCTCCGCCCAGCAGCGCAATGTGGTCCTGCATCCAGAGTTCGTAGACGGCAAATATGCCTTCTATACGCGTCCGCAGGACGGGTTCATCGACGCCGGCTCCGGCGGCGGCATCGGCTGGGGCTTAGCAGAGCAGATTGAGAACGCCGTTATCACCAGTGAGACGATTATGGACCAGCGTTACTACCACACCATCAAAGAAGTCAAGAACGGCCAAGGCCCGGCTCCAATTAAAACTCCGCTCGGCTGGCTGCATATCGCCCATGGCGTCCGGGCCACGGCTGCCGGACTGCGCTATGTGCTCTATGCTTTCTTGTCTGACCTTGCTGCGCCTGACCGCGTGACCCATGCCCCGGGCGGACACCTTATTGCTCCGGACGGCGAAGAACGCGTCGGCGACGTCTCCAACGTTGTCTTCTGCAACGGTGTAATCGCCCGTGACAATGGAGAGGTATTCATCTACTACGCTTCCTCCGATACCCGTATCCATGTAGCCACCACCACTGTAGACCAACTGCTGGATTATGTCATGAATACTCCTGAAGATCCGCTTCGCTCCTATGCCTGCGTACAACAGCGCATTGCTTTGATCGACCGGAATTTACAGTTGAAATAACGTAAACAAGCGGAAACGGTACCGTCCTTTCATAGGACAGTACCGTTTCTTTTTGAAAGAATTTATATGCTTGGGGTCCCCGCAAAGTTTTTGAGTCATCATCGAAGCTAAAGCTCCACTTTGCGGGGTAATTTTGCTGCTTCAAGCCCAGGGGTTGCCCACAGAGTCCCGGTGGACGATATCTGCCGAGATCAGAATCTTCTCAAGCGGTGCAGCGGGATTCTGAATCCGGCTTAGCAGCTTCTCTACAGCAGCCCGGCCCATAGCTTCCTTAGGCACATGAACGGTTGTAAGCGGAGTAACCCCCCGCAAGGAATCCTCGATATTGTCAAAGCCAGTCACCGAAATATCAGCAGGAATATCAAGCCCTGCTTCCCGCAATACGTCGCTAACCGTGAGCGCTATGAGGTCGTTCGCGCACACGAGCGCAGTGGGCAATGTACCCGATTCTTGACGCGCAGCGACCCAGCGTCTGAATTCTTCGCGGAGTGCGACATCCTCCATCCCCTCCAGCAACAGCCCGTCATCAATAGCCGGGGTCTTCAGATGACTCTCCTCCAAGGCGCTGCGGAACCCGATCCAGCGGTCACGGAAGCTGCGGGAGTAGCGGATATTGCCGACAAAGTGAAATAACGTATGTCCGCTGCCGATCAGGTGGTTGCAGAGCCGGGCCATAGAATCGGTATTATTCGCAAACACGGTATCACACGGAATTAGGGCATCCTCATGATCAATCATGACCATGGGAAGCCCGGTCCGATGCACTTCAAGCAGCAACGAGGTGGAGATCTGCCCGACTCCGATCAGACCAAGCAGGCCGTCCGGATTAAGCACATTAGCAAAATTATCCGCCCTATGCTCTGAAATGATCACCATGCCAAGCCCTTCCTGATCTAGCGCCAGCGCAATGCCATCCACGATTTTACCCCAATACAGGGAATCTTGGGTCTGCGAGCGGATATTGGGCATCAGCACCAGCACGGATTGCTTATTGCGGTCCTGCTCTCCCGTCAGGGAACGGCGCTTCGGACTCTGTACATAGGCGTTTGCTTGGGTGAAATATCCAAGCTGAGAGGCGGCTTGAATGACCCGCTCCCGGGTGGTCTCATTGACCCCCTCCTTGCCGGAGAGCGATTTGGATACAACGAACTTGGATACCCCAAGATGATCGGCTATTTTTTGCATCGTTACTTTTTTGGCCACAACAATACCTCCAGAATGTGATCTTGCTTGCTGTGCAGTGCCCGGTGGTTACGGAGCAGCCTGCTGACTCCTGCGTGCTTCCTTCCATTTCGAATTCAACTGGTCCAAGGATTTCTGCAAATCCGGGGCCGCGAGCAAGTCCTGAATATAGTCGCCTGACCAGAAACTCAGCTTCGCTCGGTTCGCCATGTCAATAAAAGTATCCGTCTGCACCGTAGCCTCAACCAGCTGCGGATGATAGGACAGGAACTCGCTGTACTGCGGCAGGGCAGGCTCGTCCGAATGATCCGCCGGAAGGAATCCCCAGTCTGTCGCATACGAGGTTTCTGTAATGAAATACTCCAGCCAAGCCATCGCCAGCTCCTTATGGCGGCTGAACCTGCTGACGCCCATGAACCAGTCGGGATTGAGCGCAGCATAATGGGCCGGATCGTTGTCATAGGGAAAAGGGAAAAAGCCGATGTCCTCCGGTGAAGCTCCTGCAGCAATAATCTGCCGGATCGTCCAGTTCCCCTGCAGGTACATGCCTGCTTCTCCTTTGGCCAGCTTGGCCTTGGAGACCTCCCAGTTGTTGGAGAACAGCTGCTCCTCGACATAACCCTTAGCCATCATGGTTCTGGCAATTCCCAGAGCCTGCCCCCATTCGTTATCCATCTGCCAGGGGCTGTCTTCATGGACCATATCATTCAAATAATCAGGGTTACCCGTCATATAATTAACCAGATTATTGCCCCACTCCCGCAGCGGCCAGACTGCCCCGTAATTCATATACAGCGGGATGATACCCGCCTGCTTCAGCTTGGCGCAGGCCGCGTAGAATTCATCCAGCGTCTGCGGCACCTGTTCAATACCCGCCCGCTCAAAAGCCTTCTTGTTATAGACGATTCCGCTCGTGGTAGTGCCTGTAGACAGCCCGTATCGCTTGCCGCCATAAGTAGCGAAGGTCGAGAATCTCTCCTGCGCTGCTAATTCCTCACTCAGAGGCTCGAAGAACAGCTCCAGCTCCTTCGCGGGCAGATTGACCGGAAGCAGCAGCACATCCCCTGTATCCTTGGTGGACAAGCGGACCAGGATATCCGTGGCATAGCTGGACAGCCCCTCAAATTCCACATGAGCCTCAGGATACCGCTTCCTGAACTCATTGGCGTAGCCCTTGAATGTTCCATTCTCAATCAGATCAATCCGGTTCGTCAGCATCACGATTGTACCGGACAGCCCAGAGGGCGCTTCATCTCCGGCAGTAGCTGCCGGGGCGGGGGCCGGACGGCTGTTGCTCTGGCTGTCACAACCCGCTGACAGCAGGATAAACAGCAGCAGCAGAAAAGTATACACCGGAAAGCGTAAAATCATCCTTTTCAAGCCCATTCCTCCTCAAGGGATCTTCCCTTCAATTACAGTGCCATGCCCCGGCAGCGGCAGCGATAGTATGACATCCGTACCCTCGCCCGGCTTGCTGAACACCTCAATACCGTAAGCCGGCCCATAATGCAGCTGTATCCGCTGGTGTACATTGATCATGCCAATCCCGCCATTGATGCTCTTCTTCGGGGGAGTCTCATGTCTAAGCCGCTCCTTGAGGGTATCCAGCGTGACTTGATCCATTCCACAGCCGTCATCGCGGATATGACACAGAAGCTTATGCTCTGTATATTCACATTTGATGCTCAGATGCATCCGGGGCTTGGTATCATCCAGACCGTGATACGCAGCATTCTCAATAATCGGCTGAAAAACCAGCTTAATCATGGAATAGTTGTCAAGCGCCCCCGGAACATCAATCGTCAGCTCAAATCTTCCCGGATAGCGGCTGCCCAGCAGCTCCACATAGTTCCGTACATATAGCAGCTCCTGCTTCATCGTTGCCCAGCCGGTCAAGTCACTGGTGCTGTAGCGAAGCAGCTTCCCCAGAATGGAGATCATGTCAGCCGCTTCCACATCATCATTGATCTCCGCCGTCATCCGGATGGTTTCGAGCGTGTTGTAGATAAAATGCGGATTGATCTGGCTCTGAAGCGCCTGCAGCTCCGCTTCCTTCTTCTGCTCCTCAATCCGGTAAATGTCGTCAATCAACTGGCGGATGCGGGCAAGCATCCGGTTGAATTGATGCCCCAGGAGGCCGATCTCGTCACGGCGTTTCACGCGGAAGGTGACATCGAGGTCGCCGCTCTGTACCTTTTTCATCAACTGAATCATCCGGGTCAGCGGCTTGGTCAGGGCAAACGACAGAATGATCGAGATGATCAGAGCCAGCACAATGATGATTAGAGTAGCGCCTATAGTAGCATTGCGGGTCAGCTTCACTCCACGGGTCAATTCATCCACCGGTATGGAAATAATCACCTTCCAGCTGGTCTTGGATGAGCTTGAATAGATATTAAGCCGGTCCTTACCGGATACCGTGTCATAAAAGCTCCCGGAGCTTCCCTCCGCAGAACGGAATAAGGAGGAGCGGGAAATATCCGCAGTCAGCAGCTTCTGGTCGCTGTCATAGATGACTTTTCCCGAATGATCCACGATAATCGATTTCCCATGGGTTACCTTATCCAGCTCAGCGATCTGATTCTCCAGATTACTGAAGTTAGCCTCCACCGCGATCAGGCCGACCGGCTTCCACAGCCCGTCCAGAAGGGGACGCACTACTGTAAAGGCATAACGGGTGCTCTGCAAATTGCTTGTATACGCCTGTGTTCCCAGAAGGGTCGCTTCTCCGCCGGAGTCTTTCACCTGCTCACTCCAGAACCTGTAGCTCTGCTTCAGATCCAGCCGGACCCCTCCATCCTTGGCAGAATAATATCCGTTCCCGTAAGCATCAAAAATATAAACGGAGTTGGTTCCCCGCTTAATATTATTGATAAACGAAATATTCTCTTCGATGCCCCGCTGAATGGACAACAGGAGATCCAAGTCGCCGGGAGCCATGAGGGCTGTGTCCTGCTTGCCTTCCATCATCTGCTTTTGCTCATAATAGCGGTTCGAGCGGATCAGATTCTGCTTAATATCATTAACGTAGGCGGGCATGGAGGATATCCGTTTCATATCTTCTATGTAATCATCGATGGAATCCATCATCTGATCAATCAGCTTCTCGGAATAGGCGACCGTGTTCGCCTGGATGGATTCCGAGTAGCTCTTGAAGCTGATCACACTGATGACAGACAGCGGTAACGTGATAATAACCAGAAAGACCAGCAACAGCTTGCGCTCCATGGACATGTCCTCAATATAAGACCACCAGTTGTAATTGCGTCCTGCTTTCATTCGGCCTTCTCCCTGGTCCAGAATCTCCATAACTAATTCAGCAAACAACAATAACAAAATCCTAACAAAACCATTATACGCATACGCTTAAGGATGCACAAGGACATATCCCCCCCACAAGTCCAGCTATGCTGAAAAGGGCGCCACGCAGCCAAATATCGGCTTGCGTGACGCCCTAGAATCCGAATCTAAAAAACGGTTCTGAACATTATTTGATCGTAAACAGCGACAGCTTGCTCTCCAGCTGTGTGGAAGCCCCTTGCAGCTTATTCGACAAGGCTACGAGGTGGTCGCTGACATTCTGCTGCTCACTGCTGAGTGAAGCTACTTCTTCGGAGGTTGCCGAGGATTGCTGTGCTACGGCGCTCACATTCCCCATCGCTTCAGACAGCACACCCTGCGAATGGTTCAGACTGTCGATGGCCCCGGTTACAGACTCCAGACTCGTAATGAAGTCTTCCATCTGCCCCTTCACGGATACGAAGATCTCACTGGTACTCTTCACGGAGACCATCTGTTCCTTGAACAGCGGAGCCACTTGCGACAATACAGTTACCGTCTCGTCCATCTCAGCCACAATCTTATCGGTAATTCCTGCGACCAAGGCAATGGACTGCTTGGACTGGTCGGCAAGCTGCCGGACCTCCCCTGCTACGACCATGAAGCCACGGCCGGCTTCGCCTGCTCGCGCCGCTTCAATCGTTGCATTGAGGGACAGAATATTTGTCTGCTGGGTAATATTCTTCATCACATCCAGCACCTTGATTACGGAATACACCGTTTCCTTAAGGTTGTTGACTCTATCCACCAGCGCAGAGGTCATCTCGCCGGTGCGTCCGGTCTGATTCAGCAGCTCTTCCAGCTGTACAGCACCCTGTCCGCTGGCTTCCCCAACTCCGCGGGCTGCCTGATCCATCTCGGAATTGGCGGCAATTACACTCTGCATCTGCGTGGCAATCAGATCTGTCAGCTCATTGCCGCGCTCGGCTTCCTGGGCCAGGCTTCCGGCACCGCCGGCAATCTCTTCCGTGGCCGCAGCGATCTCCTTGGCGGAGATTGCCGTCTTGCGCGAAGCATCCCCCAGTTCACCCGCTGTCTCCAGGACTTCGCGGGCTGTATCTGAAGTCTGGGCAACCAGCTCCGTAATCTTACCCATCATCATATTGAAGGAGGCCGACAGCTGGCCGATCTCATCCTGCGAGACATACTGGGTACGGACACTCAGGTTGCCTTCGGCTCCTTGCAGCATCAGGTCCTTCAGGCGCGCCAGCGGCTTGGCAATCAGCTGGACCATCCAGAAGCCGACCACCATGGCCAGCAGAGCTGCCGCTCCCGCAGCAATA
Organism: Paenibacillus sp. FSL K6-1217; assembly: GCF_045040735.1. Taxonomy (NCBI): domain Bacteria; kingdom Bacillati; phylum Bacillota; class Bacilli; order Caryophanales; family Paenibacillaceae; genus Paenibacillus; species Paenibacillus sp. FSL K6-1217. The sequence goes on along the minus strand of NZ_CP150271.1, from coordinate 7,051,745 downwards.
AAGGTGGTTACCAGAATCGGAGTGGCCGCTTCAACCAGCTGTCCGGTAGGCACTACACCTGCAAGCTTCCAGTCTGCCTTCTGCATCGGGTTGTACACGGCCAGGATATCCTCTCCGCTCTCATCCTCAGCTTCCTTGCTGTCATTGTCCGCTTTGCTGTCCTTGATGAAGCTCAGTGTGGAGGCCTTGCCGTCCTCTTCAGGCTTCGAGGAAGCTACTACCGTTCCATCCGGGGCAACGAGCTGAATCCGCGAGCCATCCCCAAGCTCCACACTCTTGAAGGCTTCTTCCAGAAGAGTGCTCTTAAGCTCCAGCATAACTACATAAGAGGCGTTGGAGCCCAGATTCTTGAGCGTTCTGACCATAGCCAGATTCTTGCCGCCGCTGCCCTCAACGGCCGTAGGGAACCAGTAGTTCTGTGCGGATTTGCCTTCTGTCGTATAATAAGGCTCATATGAGCTTGAATTCTTGACCACGGTCTTGTACCATTCCTGTGCTCTCACATCATCGCCGGCCAGGCCGGTGCTTCCGCTGGAGACAATCCCCATCTCCGGGTCCTCGGGAATGAGTGAGATGGCGACTATATTGGCATCCGTTGTAGTCTGGCTGGACAGCTTCTTGCTGATCGCATCGGTAGCCACGAACTTATCGTAGCTGCTCTTCGCCGAAGACAGCTCTGTCAGATTCGCCTGCATCTGGGTATCGAAGTATAACTGCAGTGCCAGATTCTCATACTGCTTCAAGGTAATGTCCAGCTTCTCCGAGGTCTGAATAATCGTCTGCCGGTTGGCTTCGGACACATTTTCTTTAATTGTAGTCTTAGCTTTGTTGTAAGACAGAAGTCCCAAGAACAGGACAACCACCACAATAGAGGATAAGAAGATCAGGAACAGCTTAACCCCAACGGATTTTGTCGGGTTCACCCTTTTCACCTGGCGTAGTGAGCCGTTCAATACACTTTTATACGTTTTCTTTTCTGCCGTTTTGCCTGCTGCCTGTGAAACCTCTGTCTTTCCGGCCTTAGCTTTTGGTGTATCCTTTGACTTTTTACTGTTTTTTGCCACTTTTATCCTACTCTCCTTCTGTTTATCTGTCTTGTCATCCGAATTGGGAGCCCCCATAACCATCACCTGCCTATCCCTTAGAATGGAAGACTTATGTAAGCGTTACCTGCCCTATATATCGGCACAAAGTCTCATTTTTCTTAGCATTATTTGCAAATTGCTTCAATATTCATTTATTTTTGTCGAATTGCATAAGTAATTTGGCTCAAGTCTCCCCCCGCAACGTGAGGTTGCAGCTTCGAGGTTTACATACAAAAAAAAGAAATGCCCTTGTGTAAACGGACATCCCTTAATTTGTAATGCTGCTATTTTCTCTTGCGCATCATATCGAAATAGGCAACAGGCTGGTCCACCTTCATCCGCACGCGCTGAAGCGGGTGACGGGCCACATCCAGCGGATTGCCGGCCTCATCCCACAGCTCTCCAACGGTCTGCTTGAAGAAGGTATCATCCGGGCCGAAGAACTCGACTTCCTGCCCCGGCTTGAAGTTATTGCGCTGCTGAACGAGCGCTGTCCCGCTCTCTGCATCGTATTCCAGCACCAGACCTGCGAAATCATACGGAGCCGCCTTCTCTTCCGGCTCATAGATATGGTCCTCATGGTCCGGTGTGTCGTAGAAGAAGCCGGTATTCAGCGGACGGTTCGCCGCCTTCTGCAGCTCCTCCAGCCATTCGGGCTTCAGCACATACCCTTCAGGATCGGCCATATAAGCATCTATGGCTTTGCGGTAGGCATTCACTACTGTAGCTACGTAGTGGATCGATTTCATCCGGCCTTCAATCTTGAAGCTGTCGATTCCGGCTTCAATCAGGTCAGGAATACTCTCCAGCATGCACAGGTCCTTCGAGCCCATGGTGAACGGGTTATCCTCGGGCTGATGCAGCGGAAGCTGGGTGACTCCAGGCTGCAAGGCCTGCGGCGCTTCTGCCTGATCCTCTTCCGATACCCAGTTCCCTTCGGGACGGGCATCTTCGAACAAATCGTACTTCCAGCGGCAGGATTGGCAGCAGCCCCCGCGGTTGGAGTCACGGTCGGTGAAGTGGTTGGACAACACGCAACGCCCGGAGTACGAGGAGCACATGGCCCCATGGATGAAGCTCTCAATCTCAATATCCACATGCTGCTTGATCTCGGCAATCTCCTCCAGGCTGGTCTCCCGGCCCAATACGACACGCGGCAGTCCTTCTTGCTTCCAGAACGAAACGGCCTGCCAGTTGAGTGTAGACTGCTGGGTGCTTAGGTGCACCTCAAGACCCGGAACCAGACGCAAGGCGGTATCAACAATTACCGGATCTGCTACGATTATCGCTGCGATTCCGGCCTCATATAAATTACGCAGGTATTCTTCAATCCCCGCGATATCTTCATTGTGGGCATAGATATTGGTGGCTACGAATACTTTGGCACCGTATTTCTTGGCAAATTCAACGCCTTCGCGCATCTCCTCGAAGGTGAAGTTATCCGCTCCTGATCGCAGGCCGTATTTCTGGCCTCCGATATAGACTGCATCCGCGCCATAGTGCACGGCGAATTTCAATTTCTCCAGATTCCCTGCCGGAGCCAGGAGCTCCGGTCTGTCCAGACGGTAACGCTTGCCCTTGAACTGGGGCTTCGTCATAGTTCCCATTCCTGTTCTCCTTTCTGTGTCTCATCTTGTTAAAAGGCTAGAGAAGCTTACACCCTGATGACAAACGCTGCTGCGGTGAATTTGGACCTTCGGCCGCTGTTAGGTTTGGATTTCTTCATTTAAGCTGCGGTCCGCAGTTGAAATCCAAACCTAAAGGCGGACGCTATCGCTCCTACAGTCCAAATTCCCCTCCGCTGCTTCCATCTGGATGGTAATTTTATCAACCCATTTTAAAGAGCTGAGACAAAACCTTTTATATTAATATACCTGCTCTTTGTAGAAGAAGCCGAACGACAGCTCACGCTCCGGGTCCTGCAAGGCCCGGACCTCGTCCAGCCAGGATTCCTCGAACGCATATTCAGCCGGATCAGCGGCATAGACGTCCATGGCATGACGGTAAGCCTTAACCACAGCCACGTTATAGGAAGCGGGCTTCAGGAGACCTTCTATCTTCAGACTGTGTACGCCAGCCTTAAGCAGGAAATGGAGATCCTCCAGAATGCAGATATCATCCGAGCTCATAATATGCGTTCCATTCTCATCTTCATAGATCGGGAACTTCTCATTCGGACGCTCCGCTTCAATCAGGAACAGCCCGCGCTCCTTACCCAGGCTTCCGCCATCGCTTGGACGGCCCTGGTGCGACATATAGCTTGCTACCAGCTTGCGCTTGGAATGGTAGATATTCGTCATGCCGTGCACCTGTACCTGGGCTTCCACCTCAAGGTTAGGGACCATTTCGGTCATCTCATCCATATTCAGCTCACGTGCAAGAACGACCCGCGTAGCTCCCTTGCGGCCCCAATAATTGGCTGTAGCATAGTTGGTCGAGGTCATTTCCGCATTCCAATGCAGCTTCATTCCAGGCGCTTCAGCTTTGACGGCCGCCAGTACGGCGGGATCACCGAACTCTACCCCATCCACTCCCAGCTCGCCGATCGCCTTCACATAAGCCGGAAGCTCCTCCAGCATGGTATTGGGAATCAGTCCATTGATGCTTACATATACCTTGCCGCCCCGGGCATGAGCCAGCTTAACCACTGCTGCCGTATCCTCTAGTGTAAAATGTCCGGCAAGACGCATACCAAAGCGGTCATCGCCGACCAGCAGCGCATTCGCCCCTGCATCCAGCAGCGCCGCCGCTTCTTCCAGAGAAGCCGCTGTTGCCAGCAGCTCCGGTGTGTTATTCATCGTGTTACCTCCTGTGCATTGCTCATCCTTACTATTGTAGCGGGTTCTTACGGATTTTGTTTGCTTTTTTGAATATTGGCTAAATGTTCCTTGTAGGTTCTGGCAAATAAATGTCCCTGTGAGCCGTCTTTCTTGGTCACATAGAAGAAATAGTCCGAGACTTCCGGCGTCATGGCGGCTTCAATCGACGCCAGCCCGGGGCTGCTGATCGGTCCGGGCGGCAGGCCGGCCTGCTTATACGTATTATAAGGACTGTCTACCTTCAGATCCTTCTCATACAGCCGTTCCTTCTGCTTGTCCAGCAAGTACTGGACGGTAGCGTCGATCTCCAGCTTCTGTTCCTTATCCAGCCGGTTATAGATAATACCGGCCACCAGCGGACGTTCCTTGTCTACTACAACCTCACGCTCCACCAGTGAAGCAACAGTCAGCAGCTCATGCAGGGAGAGGCCGCGGTTCGCCAGCTTGGCCTTCCACTCAGGAATCGTATCCAGCTTTTGGACGAGTTGGTTCAGCATCGCCTCAATGACTTCCTGCGGAGTGCTGTCCTTGGCCAGTTCATAGGTCTCGGGGAACAGATACCCCTCCAGCCGGTGGCGCAGCAGCGGGTTGTCCGGAATCTCCAGCTTGCTTACAGCTTCCAGACCTGTGCCGGAATCGATCAGCTTCAGGAACACTTCAGGCTTCTGATTCCATGCAGCGGCCAGCTTCTCTGCCACCTGGACCGCTGTATACCCTTCAGGAATGGTAAAGGTAACCGTGGCTTCCTTCACGACATCTCCGGCATTCATCCGGCTGATCAGCGTGTCATAGGAGTCGCCGGGGCTTACCTGATACGTGCCCGCCTTGAAGCTGGAGCCTTCCTGGACCCATTTCAGATACCCCTTGAAGAACAGACTGTGCTTGATAATGCCCTCCTGCTCCAGCAGGTCGGCAATTTGCGAGCTTCCCATACCCTTCTCTATCGTAACCGTTACGGCCGGCCCTCCGGGCTCTACCGGCTGCATTCCATTCCAGATGTACCATGCTCCTCCTCCTGCGGCAGCAGCCAGGACCAGAATTAAGATAAGCACAGTGCGGATTACGGCTTTCAAATGTTACGCCTCACTTTCCGACTATAAAGTATAAAATTGTATTGTTCAAAATTCAACTTATTTTTATAGCATAAGCTTTTTTCATGCAGACTGAAAGTCACTTTAGTGCCATCATAAGCAAAAAGAGCGCGGAAAAAATCCGCCCTCTTCCGTATGCCCTATATGAAGTTGCTGCAGACGCTTACTCGCTATCAGCGGGGAAGGTGAGCTCGTCGTACAGCTCGGAAACATCCTCCCACTCTTCATCGTCCGTAATGCTCTCCAGCTCTGGAAGTCCGTCCGGAGAAACTACGATGCGCAGAATTTCCTGCTCCGCAGCTCTTCCCGATCCGCCCAGAACGGCATAAGCACGGTCACCCACAGCAAATTCTGCAATAATATCGTAAACGGAAGATTTGCCCTGCTCATCCTCCAGTTCTACTGTTTCTCCATATACTTCCTTGAGCTTAGAAGTCCATACCGCCTGTTCAGCGGAAAAATCAGTCATTCTCTGCTCCTCCATCCAGCTCGTCAACCAAAGTATTGAAGGTCTCCTCTACGATGGCCCATTCCTCGTCGTTCTCAATCATGAAGAGCTGCAGATCGTCGCCGTCTTCCTCGTAGCGGAACGCGTAGACCTCATCTGTCTCCTCATCCTCGGAATCGAGCGGAACCACCATCATATACTTGGCATCCGATCCGTCCACTTCAAACTTCATGATGACCTCGAATTCCTCTTCATTACCTTCCTCATCGGGAATATAGATAATTTCCGGTTCCTCTTCTTGGCCGATCTGTTCGTTTGTCATATCCGCACACCCCTCACCTTTTACTGTTAGCATCCAAAAAATTTTGCAAAATCAGCGCTGCGGCCATTTTGTCCACAAGCCCCTTGCGTTTCTTACGGCTGACGTCCCCGTCTATCAGCACCCGCTCAGCAGATACCGTCGTCAGACGCTCATCCCAAAGGTGTACGGGTAAATCGAATTGCTCCCGCAGCTTATCTGCGAATTCGATGCAAATTTCACCACGGGGTCCTACGGAGCCATTCATGTTCTTCGGCAGCCCGACAACAATCTCGCCGATTTCGTGCTCCTTGACCAGCTCACCGATGCGGTCGAATTCATTACCGTTACCGCGCCGCTCAATGGTCTCCAGAGACTGTGCTGTCCATCCGAAAATATCACTTGTGGCGACACCGATTCTGCGGTCGCCGTAATCCAGTCCCAGCTTCTTCATCATTTGGGCTGGTCCACCCGATGATTAGCCAGATAGAAACGGACCAGTTCTTCAATCAGCTCATCACGCTCTTTCCTCCGGACCAAACTTCTCGCATTGTTGTGGCGTGGAATGTAAGCCGGATCTCCTGAAAGAAGATACCCTACGATCTGATTGATCGGATGATATTCTTTCTCCACCAGCGCGTCGTACACGGCGAGCAGAATTTCCTGGGGAGAGGCTTCCTTTTCGTCGCCCTTCACATTGAATTTGACCGTTTTGTCCATGGAGTCCATGTGGTGACACCTTCCTTCTGCAAAATCACCTCGGGTTCGGGCGGCTTCGCAAAGTTGCTGCTGTACAGCTCACTTGCTGCCCTCATCATAACATATTCATGCCCCAACGAGGAAATCCTCCCTTGGTTAAAGCGCTTTTTTTGGCATTTTGTCTACAAAAATAGATGTTTTTTTGGGTTTTAAGCTATTGCAAGCCCAGGGTCAATAATGAATAACCCCAAAAAATATACATTTTGTGAATAAAGCAGCGGCACTGGGAAAATGCCCCCAGCACCGCTGCTTCCCAACCCTTGATAGAAATCCACAGTTTCTTACAGACGGGGTTACTGCATACCGCTTAAGCCTGTGCGGCTACCAGTTCCTCAGCCTTCTTGAGGGCATCGCCCAGCTTGGAAGCGTCCTTGCCTCCGGCCTGTGCCATATCCGGACGTCCGCCGCCGCCGCCGCCGCACACAGCAGCGATCTCCTTCACCAGCTTGCCGGCGTGGAAGCCCTTCTTCACCAGCTCCTGAGGCACAGCGACCACGAAGTTCACCTTGTCATCCATCGCAGCACCGAGCACCAGTATAGCATCCGGGAGCTTGGACTTCAGTTCGTCTGCCGTCGAGCGCAAAGCGTCAATATTGCCGGCTTGTACGGAGACAGCCAGGAGCTGTGTTCCTCCGCCTACTGTGATTACACTGCCGGTCAGCTCAGCTGCAGTGGTGGCGCTCAGCTTGGACTGGAGCGATTCATTCTCACGGCCCAACTCGCGTACCTGGGCATGCAGGGCTTCGATCCGCTTCGGCACATCGGTCAGCGAAGATTTGAGCAGGGCTGCCGATTGCTTCAGCAGGTCCAGCTGGCTCTCCGTGAACTGATAAGCGTAACGGCCAGTCACAGCTTCAATCCGGCGCACCCCGGAACCGATGCCGCTCTCACTGAGCAGCTTGAAGATTCCGATCTGCGCTGTATTCGACACATGGCATCCGCCGCACAGCTCCAGGCTGTAGTCGCCGACTTGAACGACACGGACCACATTGCCGTATTTCTCTCCGAAAAGGGCCATTGCTCCCATGGCCTTGGCTTCATCAATCGGCTTATTCTCAATGACTACAGGAAGGCTGCGCCAGATCTGGGCGTTCACGCGCTGCTCGATATCGCTGAGCTCCTCCGGCGTGATCGCACCGAAATGCGAGAAGTCAAACCGCAGGCGTGAGCCTTCTACTAAAGAGCCTGCCTGATTCACATGGCTGCCCAGCACTTCCTTCAGTGCCTTGTGCAGCAGATGGGTGGCCGTGTGGTTCTTCACGATATCCTCACGCTCCGCCCGGTTCACCTCAGCACGGACGGTATCGCCTACCTTCAGATCGCCTGCTTCCACCGTAACCAGATGAACATGCTGTCCGTGCGGCGCTTTGAAGAGGCCGTTCACCTTGGCTGTCACCGATCCGCCGGTCAGAACACCGGTGTCGCTGACCTGACCGCCGCTTTCCGCATAGAACGGAGTCATTTCAAGAATGACCTGGCATTCGGCGCCTTCACTGACGACATCAACAAGTGCGCCGTCAATGACAATCGCCAGCACCTTGGACTCTGTTACCGTGTCATTATATCCAACAAATTCACTTTTAACCGTCAGCTCGGCCAGTGCGCCGCCCTGGATTTTCATACTGGCACTGTCTTGACGGGCTGCTCTGGCACGGTCACGCTGCTCCTGCATCGCGGCATCGAAGCCTTCGCGGTCTACGGCAAGCCCCTGCTCGGACGCGAAGTCCTCGGTCAAGTCAAACGGGAAGCCATACGTGTCATAGAGCTTGAACGCATCGGCACCGGCAATGGTGCTCAGGCCGTCCGCTTTGGCTTTGGCGCTGATCTCGCCCAGGATAGCCAGACCATCGGACAGCGTTTCGTGGAAGCGTTCCTCTTCCAGACGAATGATTTTGGCGATATATTCACGGTTCTCGACCACGGAAGGATAATATACTCCCATAATCTCTCCAACAGTCTCGGTCAGCTCATGCAGGAACGGGCGGTCCAGTCCCAGCGTCTTGCCGTAGCGTACGGCGCGGCGGAGCAGACGACGGATAATATAGCCGCGTCCTTCATTGGAAGGAAGCACGCCATCACCCACTGCAAATGTAACGGTACGTACATGGTCGGCAATGACTTTTAGCGCGATATCCTGTTCAACATTATCCTTGTAGGTTACCCCGGCAAGCCCGGCGGTCTTCTGGATAATCGGCTGGAACAGATCGGTATCGAAGTTGGAATCGACATCCTGGAGAATGGAAGCGAAGCGCTCCAGCCCTGCACCGGTATCAATGTTCTTGTTGGGAAGCGGCGTATAGCTGCCGTCCTTATTATGGTTGAACTGCGAGAATACGAGGTTCCATACCTCCAGCCAGCGCTCATTCTCGCCGCCCGGATACATCTCCGGATCACTCATATCACTGCCGTACGCTTCCCCGCGGTCATAGAAAATCTCCGAGCACGGGCCGCACGGGCCCTCGCCGATATCCCAGAAGTTCTCATCGCCCAGCTTGATGATGCGTTCTGCGGGCAGGCCGACTTTTTCATTCCACAGCTTGAACGCTTCTTCGTCCTCAGCATACACGGTCACAGAGATCCGGTCGCCGTCGAAGCCGATCCACTCCTTGGCGGTCAGGAATTCCCAAGCCCAGGTAATGGCCTCTTCCTTGAAGTAGTCGCCGATGGAGAAGTTACCCAGCATCTCAAAAAAGGTATGGTGACGGCGCGTCTTGCCCACGTTCTCGATATCATTGGTGCGGATACATTTCTGCGAATTGGTCAGGCGTGGATTCTCAGGAATCTCCCGGCCGTCAAAGTACGCCTTCAGCGGCGCCATACCTGCGTTAATCCACAGCAGCGAAGGGTCATTGTGGGGCACGAGCGATGCGCTCGGCTCAATACGGTGGTTCTTGCTCTCAAAAAACTGCAGCCATTTGGAACGGATTTCACTTGCTTTCATCATGTACAGCTCCTGTCTCTTCATTAGTGCGGCACGCTGGCCGGATACAAAAAATCAAAAACAAAAAACGCCCCTGAATATATATTCAGGGACGATGATTATCGCGGTACCACCCTGGTTATCGCCTTGATCCGTCAATGACGGACAACTGCAGACGATCGCCTTGTGCGGCTGTTAACGGGTGCCCCCGGCGGGATTGTCCCCGCACTCCGAAATTAGCTTTCAGCCGGTCTGTCTCCCAGGTTCTCACACCCGATGCGGCGAATCCGCAAAGGAACCTGTTCTCTGGTGAAGCCATTCTCCGGCGTACTTGTTTTCATCAACGCTTTGTCCGATTTGCTTTTTAACATTTCAAGTATAGCCAGCGGGTGGGGTTCTGTCAATCTTCATCAAGAGATTTACAGCTTTACCAAGTCGGAATATAATCAAATTATTATTTAGCAATTCATTCCATCTGCAACTGGGGGAGCTTCCTTGGAAATCAGTAAAAAAGAACTGTCAACGGTCAATGAGATTATTTATAAGAATATGGACCTATGGCTCAAGAAACTGAACAAACGCATTCACCTCAAGCTATATGCGCTCGTGTATGATAACAATGAAGAGCTCATCAAAATCGTTCGTGTCAAAAAAACAGTACCCGCTTCCAATGGTGAGCCTGGCGTTGCCCAGGATATATTCCCGGAGGTGGACTTGCAGAGGGTGTTTGACGAGCTGCGTATTCTTCCAGCCGCTGAAGGCGATCTGCCCGCTACAATGGAGGCCTTAAAGGGCTTTCTGGATCAACAATGCTACAAACCCCCGGCGGATTACAAACAGAAGAATGCCGAGGACAAAGAAGAGGAAGTTGAGATCAAGGCGCAGCCAGAGAGTGAAGATACACGGCTGCTCTATGCCAATCATTTACGGTACGCCGGGGCCAAGAATACACAAGTTATGCTTTCTTATCTATTAGAAATAAGGAATGTGGATCCGGTATCGCGGGAGCTATTCTTCTCCAGGCCTCAGTTCTCGTTCCTCCGGATGTCGCTGGACTATTTCTTCGGCAACTATTTCTCGGTGAATTCCACGGGAGAAATTACGCTGCAAGACAACAAGATCCAGAGCCGCTTCGATGAGGACCCCCTGCTGTTCAACCGAAGAATGTCACGTTTGTTTTTTGGCAAAATGCAGGAGTACATCCTCAGCAATAAGTCTGCTGACGCTCCTGAATTCAACAATGACTTAAAGTTTGATTATTCTATACATAACCTAATGGAGCAGATGGATGAGATCTCCAGCCTTCCCTATGAGAATGCAAGCCCGTTCGGCTCCATCCTGTTTCTGCACAGCCAGGCCATCGATTTGCCGGGATTGATCCGCTTCAGCATCCGGTTCAAGGAGACGGGCCGGATTCTGCTGGACGATGCCAAACGTATCCGTAAGCTGCTGGAGCTGACCAATGAGGATAAGGATCTGTATCTCATTGCCGACCATAGGTATATTTACGGACTGGGCGAAGTGAACTGGAATCTGCAGCATAGCACCCTTGCCGTTCGTCTGGATTTCAACGGCTTATCCAAATTAAAGCTGGTCCTGGTTCACACCGAAGCTGAATTGTCCAAAGGCGGGGAACTCATTGTAGAGAATGACAAGCGCTACTACCGCTCAGATCTTGCCATGGTGGAGCAGCAGCTGATTTCCTTAAGCTCCAAGAATCCCAGACTGGGCGAAGAAGGCTACAGCTCTGAACGGTTCATGAAGCTGCTGGAGAATACATTCTGGAAGGATCAATCCACTGCTGCCCACCAATCCAGCATTGAAGCTCTGGACCTGATTGTCCGAAAGGCCAGGGAACAGAAACACGGAACTATGGTCGTTATTACGAGTCCCGATACGGCCAAGCAGGAGCTTATCACTTTAAGCAAACAATCCACGCCCATTGAGGAAAAAGCGATTCATCCGGATCACGTTAAATTTCTGACAGCGATTGACGGCGCTATCTACTTCGATACTCAAGCCCGGTGCCACGCGTTAGGAGTGATTCTGGACGGCAATGCCAAACCGGACATCGGCGATCCCAGCCGCGGCGCCCGCTTCAACTCTGCCCATCGCTATCTGCATAAGCTTAAGGATAGCGGTGAACAGGAATGTGTCATTGCGATCATTTCCGAAGACGGCATGGTTAACCTGATTCCTGAGAATGAGAATGAAGACCTGCTGCTGGCCACTGCCGAAGAGATGATTGATCTCATTAATGTGGACCCGCCGGATCTGAACAAGCTGGAGGCCAAAGGGAAACTGCTGCTGGAATCCAGCATTGTCGATAGTGAGTGGTTGTTTAAGGTTGGGAGAGCTTGCTGGGATAAGAAAATGTATGATAGGGCAATTCAATTTGTCAGTCATGCTGAGACTCAAGCAAAATCAGAATTTATTACTGCCTCCCAATATAATTTAATAGGTAATTGTTTTCATAATAAGGCAGTATCTCAAAAGGTGGAACCATATGATGAACAGGATATTATCAAGTTGTATGAGAAAGCTATCGCGATGTATGAGAAGGCGATTGAAAATTCTCTCTCCAGTGAGAACTGGAATCATATTTATAATAGCAACTTAGGTAATTCTTGCTCTTATTTATTCCCGATCTTAAAAAAGGACAACAATAGCTTAACTTACTTTCATGCCATATTGGATAAAGCCATCCATTCATTAAGTGAGGCGATCGAGGAACGGAAACGCAGATCTCTTAAAAACAATAAGAAACTATATTTTAAAAGAGCTTATTGTCTTCAGGGGCAAGCTGAAACGGAAGAAAATGAAGCTAATAAAGAAGTCTTATACAGAAAGTCGATGGATGATTATAATCTTTCATTGGAGCTTGAACCCAAAGATACTGATTCACTCTGGAATAAATCCCTTATCCATGAGTATTTTAATGAATTGAATGATGCCGTAGAATGTCTTGCTAGAGCCTTAGTAAATAAAAATGAAGAAAAATTCATGAAAAAATTAGTAAAATTCATAAACAAACAGCCCGATTTGATTCTTGTGGCAAGAGCTGCTTATACCGCGCAAACCGGCAGCGCTTCACTCCCACCGGAATTGGACGAGCTCTACGAAGCCTATCTGGGCAAGTTGGAGGCCTTCGATCTAGAAGGTGTGGCAGCTGCCAAGGAGATGCTCTCTCATCCGAAGCCGGATTCGGACGAGGAGTTAGATTCAAACTAACGTGCTGCGAGTGCGAAGGTGGGGCACCAGAATGGCCATTGTCCATTCTGGTGTAACGCTCCTTTGCAGACCCGGTAAGGCCCCTGATATCCCCCTCAAAAGGTTATTTACAGCGCTTACAGACAGGCGTATAATTTAATTATTCATAGCGTCGAGACGTAGCTCAGCTTGGTAGAGCGCTTGCTTCGGGAGTAAGAGGCCGCAGGTTCGAATCCTGTCGTCTCGACCATATCTAACATGATCTAATTAAGATTCGCGGCTTTGGAGCCGCGATTTTTTGGCGTGTCAAAACACCTATTCTGATCAGACGACTACCCCCGCCCCGCCCACAGCCGTCTTCTCAGCTCCATCTCCTCATAGATACGCTCCAGCGGCAATTGCATGGACTGGCCCGTAATGTTTACAGGTGTGCCGGCGAGATGGGGGTTGATGGCCATCAGCCACCGCTCTAGTCCGCGTTGCCGGGACTGGTAGGCTTTGGGGTCAGCGGGGAGCGGCGCAGCAGCATGATAAGATAGACGATGGCCGCCAGGCCAATCCCCAGCGTCCGCAGAAGGATGGCAAGAACGGTCGTAACCTCCCCGGATATTTTTAGCAACCAGATCCCCAATATCACAAAAAGCAATGATCCTGCTAGCTGCGCTATCTTCGTATTCTAGGCAGGAACGCCGCCGGAATTAACGCTAGAGTCGAGAAGGCAATCGTCCACATAAAGGTATGATCGAAGGCAACGGCTGCTGCGGACGGATCAGGAGTCAGGACGGAATTCAGCTCATTTTGTAAAATAATTGCGATAACCGATACGCCGAAGGCGCCGCCAATCTGCTGCATAATACGGGTGGTGCTGCTGGCGTGCGGGATTTGCTTCGAGGACAGGCCAATATAGGCAGAAGCCATAACCGGCAGAAAAACCGCCCCTAATCCGGCCCCCCTCACGATAAGAACCGCACTCAGAAAATAATAACTCGTATCTCCGCCAAGCTGCGTCAGCGGCCAAGTGCCAAGGATAGTAAGGACCGTACCAGCAAGAACTACCGGTCTTGATCCGATCTGATCCGTCAATTTGCCGGCCAGCGACCTCGTCAGCAGCATCCCGATGCCTTGGGGAACGAGCAGCAGGCCGGAGATCAGCACCGATTCACCGCGGACCTGCTGGAGATACAGCGGCAGCAGCAGCATCGCCCCGTAGGTGGTCAATCCGGACAGAAACAGTAGTGTAGAGGATACAGTTAAGGAACGTACCCGGAATAGCATGACATCGATCAAGGCTTCGTTTCCTTTGCGCCGGGCGTGAATTACAAACAGGGTCAGAAGTAAGACCCCCGCCAGAACGGGAACAAGCACTGCCGCATGACCGAAACCATGGTGGGAGCTGACTTCTCCAAGGCCGTACAGGATAAGCACGATAGCCGGAGACATCAACAGCAGTCCAGGCACATCCAGCCGTAGCATCCGGGCACTGTGCTCTTCCTTAGGAAGCCCTCTCCAGGCAACAATTATGGCAGCCACGCAAAGCGGGATATTGACAAAGAATATCCATCTCCAGCTCAAATGATTGACGATTATTCCTCCCAGCACCGGTCCCAGAATGGGCCCAAGCAGCGCTGGCAGAGCGATGGTCGCCATTTTTTTACCCATATTCTGACCTCCGTAGGCACGTACGGCCAAGGTCTGCATAATGGGCATCAGCAAGCCCCCGCCGATCCCCTGAAGGGTACGGAACAGTATCAGGCTCTCCACGTTCCACGCCATGCTGCACAGCACAGAGCCGAGCAAAAACATGCCCAGCGAAAACAGCCACATCCTCCTTCCCCCAAACCGCTCCACCGCCCAACCGCTTATCGGAATGACCATCGCAAGTGACAGCAGATATCCGGTCATCACCCACTGAATAGTCGACACCGAGGTGTTAAATTCCCGGACCAGCGTATCAATCGCCACATTGGTGATCGTCGTATCGAATATCGGGGCCAAAATACCAAGCATCAGAATCCACATCAAATGCTTAGCTGCTGCCTGCTGTTCCACTGGTTCAGGTGCTGGTTTAGCCTGCTTTTGCAAGTTGATTACCTCCCTTTGGTCGCTAAATAAGAAACTTTAAGTTTCTTATTTGAGCCTATGATATACTATCCTCATAAGAAACGCAACGAAATTCTCCCAAGGAGGGCAAGACCGATATGTCCACTTCTCAAGAACAGGATAAGTTGAAAAACAGACGCCGGGGCAAGGAACTGGAAGCCGCCATTCTCCAAGCCGTGCGGGAAGAGTTGACAGAGCAGGGGTATTCCAATCTGACGATGGAAAGTGTGGCCGAGCGGGCGGGAACAAGCAAAGCCGTACTCTACCGCCGGTGGGCCAATCGTGCTGAGCTTGTGCTTGCTGCCATCCGGGAACGTGTGCCCCTGCCGCTGGAGGAGGTGCCCGACCACGGGAATTTGCGGGACGATGTATGCGGGGTGCTCCGGGCCATGAACCACAATAATATTCAAGCGATATTGAACGCTTTTTACGGGCTTGTGGCGGAAATGGGCGATATGCCGCTTGCCTCGTATATTTTCCCCCATGGACGTCAAAACAGAACCATGTCGATTCTGCTAGAGCGGGCTGTTGAGCGGGGAGAAGTGTCTGCCGAAGCCGTTACCCCACGCATGCTCACATTGCCGTCCGATCTGGCCCGCCATGAGCTGATGCTGTATAACGTACCCATGTCGGAGGAAACGATCGCCAATATTGTGGACGAGGTGTACCTGCCGCTGGTGTTGAAGCGGTAACCCTTCATTCCCGGCCATCCAACCGCAACCATAAACAGCCAGCCACCGGAAATCTGCCCGGCGGCTGGCTGTTGCTTTGCTCTCTCTTATAGAAGTAACTTTTACAGCTTCCAGATCCGGTACAGAATGACTGCTGCTTCTGCGCGGGTGAGCGTGTCGCCCGGTGCAAGCTTGCCGTTCTTGCCGTTCACTAGGCCGTACTTCAGCAGTGCGGACACGCTGTCCTTGGCATAGGCGGAGATTAGGCTGGCATCGGAGTAGGACTCTGCCGATCCGCTACCCTCAGCCATGATTCCGGCTGCCTTCAGGGCCCGGGCCGCAATCACCATCATCTCCTGGCGGGTGAGGAGGCCCGCTGGCTTGAAGGTGTTATCTGCGTAGCCAGTAACGATTCCGAGCTGCTTCGCGGCCGCAAGCTCCTTGCTATAGGCAGCGTTGCTCTGGACATCGCTGAAGCCTGCACCTGCTTCAGCGGCAGCCTTAAGCTCCAGCACCTTCACAAGGGAGGCCGTGAAGTCTGCCCTGTTCACAGGATCCGCAGCAAGCAGGCTGTTCCCATCCGGGATGATACTGCGGGCAGCCATGGCAGAGGCTGCCTGCTTAGCCCAGGACACGTTCCCGATATCTGTGAGGGCCAGCGGAGCATAGGCAACGGCAAAGGTGCCGAATTCCGGTGTCCGGAACATCAGAGCTTCCTGCGTCGCGACATAACGGCTATTCACGACAGCGGACAACGCGCCTGTGCCGGTGAGCGAACGGACCAGAAGGGAGTCAAGTTCGCCCTGCTCTTCCGCTGACGCTTTGTAAGGAATTGAGACGGTCATCGCGCCGGTGCCAGACCAGGCTAACTTCTGCCCGCCTGCGAGCAGACTCAGCTCCACCACCGGACGGCTGCCGGTCTGCTGGAGGGCAGCCGCATTCAGCCCCCCGGCTACTCCAGCCCGGATGCTGACATATTCAGCAGTTGTCGTAATTCCTGCGAGCTGCTCACTTGGAATGGACAGCGTAGCAAGGCCGCTCCGGAGAACTAGCAGGTACTTCTCCTGAGTCTTCAGGCCTTGAAGCGGCAACTGGGCTTCATAGGAAGCTACGCCGGTCTGGTCCGGCAGGTCAATGATGAGCTGCTTCCGCCCGTCTGCTGCCGGAACCGCCTGCTTCAGGGCTTGCTGCCACAGCTCAACCGTAACAATGGCCTTCGCCTCTGTGCCTTCGGTCTTCACTACAGGTCTGATTGTCACAACACCATCCTTGACATCAAACTGTGCAGGCTTAGGCGCAGGTGTGCTGCTGCTATAGCTGGTACCGCCGGATACTGGTGCCGGTGTCGCTGTTGGTTCCGGCGTTGTTTCCGGTTTCGGTGTTGGCGTCGGCTCCGTTGACGGCTCGCCGCCGTCTTTGGCCTTAAGCGTCAGCACGCCGAAGACGGAGGTGTCCTGATAGCCGTTGCCGGTGGTATCATTCCAGGCGGCCACACTTTGCCGGACGCCGTTCTTGGCATCGTTGATCTGAGTGTCGAAGCCGACCTTAGTGCCGCCGGCCGGCGTGATTTTTTTGAACGGAATCTTCATTTCAAGGGTATAGTTAGTTCCGGTGACCTTGGTTGCCGACTCGAAGCCTGCAGCAATGTCTGCCGGACTGAAGGAGGCTTCATTGTCATAATTAACCCGGTATTGTCCGTCATCGCTCTCGTAGAAGGTCGTGCGGCCGAAATTCTCATCCAGGAAAATCTCGACAGAGTCCTGCTCCCATGCATTCACATTACTCTTGTCCAGCTGGGCATCACTGACCTGGACCAGTACATATAGATTATGGTCATCCCACAGGGTACGCGTGGTTCCGCTTGCGCCCTGCCAGGCCATCTGATAACGGTTCACAGCCATCTCGGGCGCAGAGGCCCAGATTCCATCCGCTGTTCCGTCAATAACCGGCGTGCCGTAGACCGCCTCTGACACGTTGGCTTCCGCAGTATTCGGCTCATGCTCAGCCATGAACTTGGCCGGATCGATAACCGCATAGTAGGCTTCCTTTGCTTGCAAATTCTTATCGAACAGCAACGGGCTTGACTCTGCTCTCCAGCTTGTGTGGTCATCCATGCCCCAGAAGGTTACCCGCGCGATATGGTCGGCATGGGCCTTATAAATATCCATTAATTTGGCATACAGATAGCCCTGGGCAATCCGTTCCTTCTCTGTCTGCTTATTCTGGCTGCCAGCCTGGATATCCAGCTCAGTAATGCTAACTTCTACACCAAGCGAAATAAATTTCTCCAGGGACAGCTTCACGTTATCGGGATTCGTATTGATATTGTAATGCGCCTGCATTCCTACGCCGTCAATCAGCTGCTTGCCGGGATGAGTCAGCGCATACTTGTCATTCAGTTCCTTGACCATGCTGTAAATGGCCTGGGCTTTGTTCTGGTTATCATCATTGTAATCATTGTAATACAGCTTGATATCCCACTCTGGATGCTGGTCCAGCACCTCTCTGGCCGCCAGGAACGCCTGCTCCAGATAGTCCGGGCCGATAGCGTCATACCACGGAGCTTTACGCAGCGCCGCTTGCCAATTGGAAGGATTGGACGGGTTATCATTCATCGCCTCGTTGACGACATCCCAGGAGATCACCCGGTCTCCGAAATGCTCCATGACTCCCTTGATGTGGGCTCTCAAGTTAGCGAGTGCTTCGTCACGCCCCAGGGGAACGCTTTTGCCAGCTGCATCTGTGGTCAAATTCATCCAGTCGGGCGACTGCTGATACCATACCAGCACATGCCCGTGCATCTTCATGCCTTCGGCAAGTACCTTATTTACCATCGCATCTGCCGCGGTAAAAGTGAAATTGCCCTTGGTTGGCTGAAGCGCATCCGGCTTCATGGCATTGCCTGCGGTAGCAACATTGTGATGCATTTTCAGCAGGTCCAGCCGCACACCTTCCAGATCCTCGGCAGATAGCGCGTTGCCGATCAGGAAGTCGTTCTGATAGGCCGTTTTTAGCGGAATCAGATCCCTCTGAATATCCACTGGTGCCGTACCTGTATGCTCGAAATTAATATCATCGATATAGAAGGAAGCGGTTGCATTATTGGAACTTTCAATGTACAGGGTCAGATATTCGCCGCCCACGCTGTTATAGCGGTAGCTGCCCTCATATTTCACCCAGCCGTCAGCGGTGCTGATCGTCTTGGGGGACAGTGCCACATAACTTGCTCCTGTATCATTGCCCACCTGCGTCGAGAGCTGAAGCTGCGCGCTGGCCGGATCAATCAGCTTCACCCAGGCAGACAGGGTATATTCGCTGCCCTTGTCCACGTATTTCTCCACACGCAGGGAAGGACCGTGCCAGGTAGCCGTTCTACCCTCGACCTTCAGGGAATACGAACCGCCCTCCGTATGATTCGCTTCATTCGTTACGGTCAGTGTCTCGGTTCCGGCTCTGCCGGTGAAGCCGCCCTCTTGCTGATCTTCAAAATTAATCTTACTGAACGGCAAAGCCGGTTCCCGCACAGGATCTTCCCCGCCGCCTGTGGTATCCTCTGTCGTAATCAGAAGGTCACCAAGGTAGAACGGAACTGTGGCTCCCTTATCGTCTGACTGGATGCGCAGCTTCTCCTCCGCGTCCACCGTGAAGGTCTTGGTCAAGGTCACGGCTTGGCCCGCATGATAATCGCCACCGGCGAAATTGCCGTAACCATCCAGTGTCAGCATCACTGCCTGTGCGCCTTCCGGCACAGTTACGCTGCCATCCACATAGACCACGGCTGTTACGGTATAGGTGCTGCCCTTCTTCATCCCCATATCCGAGAGGTTGAAATCGGCGGCATCCCAACTGTTTCCACGGCTGCTAACATAGAGCGCTGCCCCGTCGGAATTTCCTGTAAAAGGAACCCCCGTAACCGCCTCCAGCTTAGCACCGCCCGACTGGACTGCCTTGCCTGTCCCATTCGCAAACGTTTCATGATACACCATAGTGGTCTTAGCCTCGGCTGCTTGAGCAGCCGGAAGACCCCCGCCTGCCGGAAGAAGCACAAGGGCTGCCAGCAGCACCAGAGAGACTTTCTTGATTATTCTCTTCATGCATTGCACTCCTCTGTATGAATTTGGGTTTCAATGAGTTAAGCGCTTACAGCTAATGTGGAAGCCTCCCCCTTCACCACCCAAATCGTAGCATACGGACCCAAGGGCGTCTTACCCGAAATTAAAGGTTGTACCGTGCTTTTTATAGATGATTCCGGCTTGAATAGGCTGAACAAGATCACCCTAACGGGTAAAGGAAGTTGATGTTCTCCCACCGGCCGCTTGTATGGAGCACATTGTTGCACATCTTGCAGGATTTCTTTATAAATGTTACTGGCTGTGGAACAATGTTGCATTATTTGCACAAATTTCAGTATTTTGAGCAAGTCAGCGCTGGATTTGTTGCATTTGGTGCAGGATATCAGCATAGACCGCTTCTATGGAGCTGTATTGTTGCACTTCTTGCAGGATTCCTCTACAAATGTTACTGGCTGTGTAGCATGGGACCTTCACTCGGCGCAGCAGCACCCATTGTATTCGGTTTTTCACACCAGAAGAAAAAACAAAGAAGACCCCTGAATCAGGAGTCTTCTTACCGGCAGGATCTAAATCAGCTTGTGCGCATACCACTTCTTGCCCCGGAAGCGCCACAGGAATACAGCTCCGCGGACCGCCCACTCGCAGTTCATCGCCAGCCATACCCCTAGCACCCCGTAACCCAGTACAATCCCGAGAATATAGCCGAAAATAACCCGGAACAGCCACATGGTCAGCATTGAGGCAATGGAGGTGAAGCGGGAATCTCCCGCTGCCCGCAGGGCAGATGGCAGAATGAAGCTGAAGGCCCACAGCGGAATCTGGGCAATCGCATTGACCAGCAGCACCACGAACAGATCATCGATAATCTCCGCAGGCGGAGAAAAGATAGACACCAGCGGATGGAACAGCGGCATCAGGATCAAAGCCACCAGAGCGTACGAAGCAGAACCAATCCACAGGAAGGACTTGATGAACTTCCGGGCATCCGCGACATCCCCCCGTCCGATACACTGGCCGACCACGGTCACAATCGTCAGCGACAGCGCACTGGCCGGAATCTGAAAAACCATCGCCAGCGACCCGGCAATCGCATTGGTGGCAATGGCATACGTGCCCAGACTGACAATGAAGATCTGCGTCAGCAGCTTGCCGCCGTTGAAGAACATCTGCTCCGCGGCGAAGGGTACGCCGATGAACATGATTTTGCGCAGCATCGTAAGCGGAACATGGAGCAGGTCGCGGAACTGCACACGCAGCACCGTATCGACTTTAAACAGGTAGACCAAAGCACAGACCATCCCCGTATAACGCGCAATATTGACCGCAAGTGTCATGCCCAGCACACCCATGTCCAGCAGGTTAATAAAGACGACGTTAAGGAGCACGTACAGCAGGTTCATAATCAGCGACAGCATCAGCGAAGCCCGCGTCCGGCCCACACCCCGCAGCGCACCGCATACAGCCTGAACCACGGCAATCCCCAGATAAGAAATGCTGCTGCCAATCATATAGACCCGGGCATTGTCCAGCACATCGGCGGAAGCCGTCCCGAACAACAGATTCAGAATCGGCGTATGGAAGGACATCAGCAGCAGGCCAATTCCCACCGCAAGCAGCGAGACGGAGGTTACCGAGCCCGCCGTAGCCTGGGAGACCATGCGGTCGTTCCCGCTTCCTTTATATTGTGCAACCACTACGGTCCCCCCGGTCGCAATCGCCACAAATACATTGATCAAGAAAATATTCAGTGAATCCACCATATTCACCGCACTGACCGCCGCCATCCCCGACGAGCTGATCATCGCAGTATTGACCAGATTCAGCCCGATAATGAAAGCCTGATCAATGAGAATAGGGAGAAACAAAGCAATAATTTGCCGGTAATCCATGCTGTCTCCGGACAGATATTTTTCCAGCCATTTCTTGGCCGGTTGACGAGCTTGAAGCTGCATAAACATATCACATTCTTTTCTGTAGAATAATTGCAGGCATACAATACAGTCCTTCCAGTCTACTACAGATTCCGCTCCAAGTCTGTGTTAAGTGTGGATTTCTTTCATCTTAGCGGATAACATTCCTTGCTCCCTAAGTAAAATCCTGGGTCCGGCCGAAATATAGAATGAGAGCATTTACTTTCGGAAGGAGGAGCCCATTATGAATAACGAGATCGTCAAAAGTCTGATCCAGCAGGTTACAGAAGAAGTCCTGTCCGAGAACCAAAACGCCCTGGAGCAGCATGGAAACAGCAAAGCCAGCATTCAATTGGCGTTGCACCTGTCTGCCATGACCACCCTTAAGATTCTGGAAAAGCTGGAGCTGATCGACAAAGATTAACCGCGCAGCTTGTCTGTGCTACATACCCGTAAGGCACACCGCGCAAAAACCCCGCAGGAAGAAAATTTTCTCCTGCGGGGTTTTGTGTGGCTATGGCAACTTCAGGTGCACTAATGCTCCTCATTTACGCTCCAGGCCTGCTTTTGACGAATTCAAGTGCACTTGTGCTCCTCCTTCTGAAGGCTCGGAGGGATTTATCCCTTTCATTTCCGCTCATCATCCCTTTCAGCTGCACCAATGGGATTTATCCCTTTAAATTTGGCCTGCTACCCTTATATGTGCTGCGCCTCCAGCTCCCGCCTGAGCTCAAGCGCTTCAATACCGGCCAGCAGCACAATGCCGATTCCGTGAGTATCGTTGAGCTGCCAGGTGAGCTGCTCCTTGTAGTATAGCGGGTTGAACGAATAGCCTGATCCCCGGCAGACACCGTAGACGTTCCCTTGATAGTCGATGCAGTATTCGGCCAGCGCCGTCCAGCCGCGCAGCGCTGCATCAGCATATGAATAAGGTGCGGGCAGCCAGCCTCTGCGCACACCCCGTGCAAAAGCATACACAAACATCGAAGAACAGGATGCCTCCGCATATGATCCGGGATCGGTCAGGACCTGATGCCATAATCCAGCGGTATCCTGCAGCCGTATATACCCTTCGCACAGCAGCCGGTAATAATCCAGCAGTTCTACCCGTTGCGGATGCTGCTCCGGCAGTACCTCCAGCAGCTCAGTCAGCGAGAACAGGACCCAGCCGTTGCCTCTGCCCCAGGCTACACCGTTCGGCTTGCCGAATTTGTAGTCGTACACATGATGCATAATGCCCAGCTCCGGCTGGAACAGGCGGTTACGGTAATGCCGGAATTGTGACACCGCATCATCCAGATAAGCGGCATCTCCTGTCAGCAGATAATACCGGCTCAGGAACGGAGTGCTCATATACAAATCATCGCACCACATCGTTCCCTGCATGAAGTCGGTGGTGCCCCGTGTACGGTAGAGCGCCCCCTCCTCATCACGGGACTGCGTCTCATGAATGTAGCGGGCGATATACGCCGCTGTTTCGGGCGCTCCGCGCAGCGGCTGTTCGGCATGGGCGGCCAGCATCGTCGCTCCGAAGGAGCCGCAATCATCCAGAGAGTCCATGAGCGCCAGCTGCTGGTTAATACCCGGAGCACCGTAGCGGCTGCGGTCCCATAGCGCATACGCATGAAGCCGGGTACACTGCCCGATATGACCCCTGATATAAGCGGAATAGTGGGGATCGCCCAGAGTATGACCGGTACGCAGCAGACCATAGAGGGTTACACCCAGCGGATAATTCCAGCGTCCATACAGCGCACTCTCCAGATACGGCCTGACGACTCCACCCGGGCGGTCCACCCGCCAAAAGCATTCCTCCGCCCCTTCACCGAAGGGACTATCCATAGAAGCCGCCTCCATAGGCTGCGGTACTGCCGATTGCAGAAAAGGGCCCAGGTACAGCCATGGCCCGCTCTGTCCGTCCACCGGATAAGGACTCACCAGCTTCACTGTGCTGCGGATTCCACTGGCACAAGCTCCCTTATTCACGCTTCCCTGCGGATAGGAGTGTGGTAAAGCTTCCGCAATCCCCCGGCCAGACTCCGTCTCCACCTGTACCTTCACCTCTGCCTCTTCTGCGTTTCCAGCCGCAGCCGCTTCCAGCTCGAAGCCCCAGCCGGAACCGCCGCAGACGGCCTCGACCAGCAGGTCATGGCTGCCGAAGCCAAGCGGCAGCACACACGCAAGCCCGGCATTCCCTTCGGGCTGGATGGCGGCAAGCCTGCCATCCACATAGATCCGGAGTGCCGGGACATCCCGGCTGCGGAGAGTCAGCCGGGCGTCCGCTCCGCCGGGGGCCGTCACCGCCAGCCGGCTCCAGGCCAGCGCCTTCGCGCCGGGAACCGCGCCGAGCACACGCGCGAGGTTCCCGCCCGCTTCCTTGTCATCCGGCCACCCGGCCGCCGGATACCAGACACAGCGGGCCGCCAGCGAAGCTTCGGCGGCCTCTGCGGCTTCGCCGCAGCGGACACTTCCGCGCTGCGAAGGCTCCACGCGGTGCGCCGCAGCCTCTCCCTCTGGAGCGCCGCCTTCCGGCAGCAGCGTCCATCTGCTCTGCTGCGGCGCGCTGTAGATCCAGCCCTCACAGCCGCTGCGCTCGGCTGTCGGGGCCAGGAAATGCAGCGGCGCTCCCTTCACGCTGCCGGTGCCGAAGATCCCGCCGCAGCCGGTCCCGACGGCGGTGCATTCCAGCAGGAACTGGTTCCAGCCCGGCCTCAGTCCGGTACGAAAGAACGCCTTGCGGTCCGGGAACACATCATCGTTCAGATTGGACGCGAACACGGCAACCCCGTTGACATAGACTGTCACCGGACCGAAGCAGCTGAGAGCGAGCGGTACTTCGCTGTCTGCATCGCTCCACAGCTTCCCCCAGACATAGACAAATTCCCCGTCTTGCAGCTCAGGCAGCCGCTCCTTCAGGTTCATCTCATACCGGCAATCCGCCAGCCGCGGAAAGCTGTGCTCCAGATGCACCCGGTAGACCGGAGGCTGCGGCGGGTTCGCACCAATATAGCGGTTCGCTATAACCGCCAGCATGGATTCTGTATGATCTCCAGCGGTACGGACGATGGAATGACGCGGATCAAAATAGGCGGGAACATTGGCCTGCGCAGCATCACTCTCCACCGACCCTGCTCCCAAGGCACAATTCTGCGCAACCTCACCCTTCAGAGACTCCCCTCTCAAGACACCATCCTGCGCAACCTCACCCTTCACAGCTCCCCCTCTCAAGACACCATCCTGCACAGCAGCACCCTTCACAGACCCCGCTCTCAAGACACCATCCTGCACAGCAGCACCCTTCGCGGCATGCCCTTCCTCGGCACTCAACACCGCCTTCTCGTCCCCGCCGCCCCTCACAATACCACCTCACCGCCGGGGTACAGGGTGGAGCTGTACAGACGTTTGGGCTGGGGCAGCGGCTGCCCGGGATGAACCGCCAGCAGCGGGAGCGGCTCACCGGCATAGACGGCGGCCAGCTCATCCGTATAAATAATGACCTGCTCGGTTCCGCTGCCCAGCAGATCCCCGTGCACGGCGTAGCCCTGCTCAGCGAATTCGGCAACGATATTCATATGGCCGTCATACAGTGCGGGAAGCACAGCCTCCCCCCGGCGGTACGCCAGGATATAATCCGGTGCACCCGGCCAGAACCGGCTGACGGCTTCGACGATGGTCAGCCAGCCGTCAGTGGTGCGTTCTTCCTTCCATAACTCCCGGCCTGATTGGTCCAGCAGGAACATGGCATCCTTGCCCCGCAGGCCCTTGCCGTCATCCTCACGGACCAGACGGTCAAGGCCCGCAATCTGTAGACCGGGCAGGTCGGGCCGGAATCGCCCGAGTGCCAGATGCTGCGACTCGACAGAGCCTTCGTAACGCCATAGCTCGCGTCCGTTACGGTCGTACATCACCGTCACACTGCCGCCGATGACCAGCTCCGGTACCCCGTCTCCGTTCACATCGCCGACCCACAGGCAATCGGCGTGATCGTCCAGATCCTTGCAGCTCCATAGCCGCTTGCCCTC
This sequence comes from Paenibacillus sp. FSL K6-1217, assembly GCF_045040735.1. Lineage (NCBI taxonomy): Bacteria > Bacillati > Bacillota > Bacilli > Caryophanales > Paenibacillaceae > Paenibacillus > Paenibacillus sp. FSL K6-1217. The sequence goes on along the minus strand of NZ_CP150271.1, from coordinate 7,026,339 downwards.
AGCGTCCAGCAGGTCATATCCGGCCATGACCTCATCGCGCCCGTCGCCGTCCAGATCGAACACCCAGGGATAATGCCCCACATTACCCTGATGGGTCCAGAGCAGCCGGAAGTCCCGATCCAGCGCCCACAGCTGATGGTAGCGGTCTTTGAGAATAATGTCAGAAGGCCGGTCGCCGCCTGACAGATTAGCAATAATGATGCAGTCATGAGCCTCCTTCGCCGGCAGCGGATGAACCGCTTTTACCTTGCCGGTCGCCCCTTCCAGAATATGCAGCTGGTCCTTCATTACACACAGCACCTCCAGAGCGCCGTCACCGTCAATATCGAAGATCTGGGCCGGGTAATCCGAGCCTTGGCTGCCCGCGCCCGAATCCGGCTTCCCCGTCTGCCACAGCAGGCGGCCGTCCAGATTGTAGGCTGTCAGGCACTGCACCTGATGCGGAATATAACGGACATCCTGGCGGTTATCCGGCTGCACCAGCAGCAGTTCAGCCCGGCCGTCCCCGTCCAGGTCACCGAGCAGCATTTTACATCTTGGACCGGCGGCGGAGATATCCAGTCCGGCCAGCCGGTGCAGCGTTTGAGTATGATCCGTATGCTTCACAATCCTTCCTCCTTCACTCTATCCCTGTTCTGTCATCAGGCTAAATCCACAGTCTGTCCCCGGGCACCTCGACGACTGTACCGTCAACCTCCAGCCAGACAGCAGCCGCTCCCGGATTGCAGACCCAATTCCTTGCCGCCGAGAACATCAGTCCCCGGCAGGCCTTCATGTAATGCAACGCGCCCAAGCTTCAGGGAGCATAGACGATCAGATCGCTGTATTCTGCAATCAGCGGCGCCATTTGCCGGAAGCCGATCCGGCCTCCGCCCAGCAGCGGACCGAAGGAAGAGCCGTCATCCACCCAGTGCAGCACCGGCAACCCGCCGACAGCAAACGTCACATCAGACCCCCGCTTCACCAGCAGCATCCGGTAGGCCTCCGTCATATCAGCGGTATCCGGGAGCGGATCAGCTCCTTGGGCGACAAGGTGGAAGCCGTAGCTTTTGCGCAGATTACAGGTGTGAAAAGCCCGCTCCTCCTGCCACATCCGGCGAAAATACGAAATATGATAAGCATCCATCTCACCGTGATGGTACTGGTCATATTCGCCCGTGCGGACCGGCAGGGACGGATCAAACAGATCCTTGCCCCCGGCACCGGCAGCCGCGAAGAACAGAATCGCCAGCCCCGGCTCCCGCAGCGGGCGGAACCTCCAGGAAAGGGCAACCTCCGCCGGAAAAACCTCAGGGCACCAGAGAACCACGTTCGCCTTCTGTCCTTCCTCAGCCCCCCGCGTGCTCTCCAGCCTTAGCCGTCCTTGCGGAAAAGTAACTGCACCCTCGCCCTCCATACGGAAGCCCTCCACCTGCGCGGGACCTTCCAGCGTATTGCGGTAGATCTCCCGCCAGCCCTCAGGAATGCCTGCATTAGCCTGCTGCTCTGTCATCGGGCCGCCTCCTTTCCGGTAACGTCACCGGCGCCGTCCCTTACATTGACTCCAGCTTTTGCACCAGCTCCCCCACCCGTTCCTGCCTCCCGTGCAGGCAGAGACTCGGCAATCAGCTCCAGTGCAATGATCGTATTCAGCGACCACTGCGAAGCTTCGTTTGTATTCATCCAATCCACTTCATCCAGCGCTTCCATAGAAGTCACCTGCTTCTGCTCCGCCTGCAGATTGATACTGCCGAACGGATTCTCAAGCAGGATGCTCCAGCAACGTTCCGCCGTAGCCCGGTCATCCTTGACCCATGCGCCATAGGCGGCAATAGCCACACTGAGCACCGGGTGCTCGAACCGCAGCTTGCCACTGATTGCTCCTCCGGTAATCACATCCTTCTCCTCCTGGGGCAGGTTGTAAAAGACGCCGAACTCGGCGAGCATCCCCTCCCACTCCGGGTCCTCCAGCATCATCGCCAGCTCGAACCATACCTGCGGCCCGCCCATGCAGATCGCCAGATGCCGGCCCCAGTTATCGTCGCCCATGGGACTGAGAATTCCCGTTACGGGGTCGTAACCATAGGTTGGACCGGAGATCAGCCGCAGATTGGCTGCTTTGATGCAGCCGATGCCTGTTAGGATTTTGTCGCGGTAGGCTGTATCCTCATAGCGTTCCCAGCGGGTCATCCAATTGGAGCTGAATGCGGCCCAGTCCGGTCCTACCCGCACATGCGTCTTGAATTCATCCTTCGGAAAATAAGCCCGCATCGGGTCCAGCGTCACCGTGGAATAATCCGCGTCCTTCACACTGTCCATGATGTCGCCGGTCCGCTCCTCGCCGGTCAGATAATAGTAGTAGCGGTGCAGTCCGGCCATGGCAATCCGCGCCTCCTTGCAGCCGCAGCCCCAGTGCACGACATTATGCCGGGAGCCAAGGCCCGCATATTCCCCGAAATGATACACATCCACCTCGCTGGTATGCCGGGTCATGGCTTCGGCCATGCGGTAAATATCCGCGCGTCCGGTCCGCAGGAAGCTCACCCACAGCCACATATTCGGCACCAGCTCGGCATTCTGCCAGGCACAGCCGCCCAGATCATAATTCCAGACATGGCGGACCGGATCATAGCTGTGCATGAAGTCGCCGTAATCCCATAGGCCGTACCACTTCCGCTGTTCAATCTCCTTCTGGTAAAAGCCGATGATCCCCTCCAGCCGTTCCTCCAGGTACGCCTTGGCCGGGGTGCTCCGGTCCGGCAGGCTCCAGAGGCCAAACGCCCGGCTGCGGTGGTAATACTCCGGCTTACAGACCAGCAGCGGCGGTTCATCCGCTTGCTGCTGCATCTGCTGAAGCTGCGCAGAATCCGGTGTCCGCGCGGTACACCACAAGGTCAGCTCATTCGTATTGGCGATGCCGTAAGGGGTGGCCCGCAGCTCCTCCGCGCCTTCATAGGAGGACTCGACATGCGTCTTCGTATCGTAATGGCGCAGGTCCATCGCCGGAGCCTCCGGCGTCCAGAACCAGACCGTTAACGCTGCTTCTGCGCCGGAGGTCCCGCTGATCTCCAGCCCGGACGGGTGCTTCTGCCAGAAATCCTTCACTCCGGCAGCCAGGCCACCGCCGTCACAGCCGACATAGCCCAGCCCTCCGGCCCTCCGGCCTTCAGCTCCCTTAATCCAGGTGCAGTCCGGCCCGGTCCGCTTATGAACGGTGTAATGCTCAGACGAATCCTGCACCAGCCGGAAATCATCCCATACCGCCGAATCCTGGAGCAGGCTGGTGAAATAGGCATCCTTCACCGGATCAAAGTGCTGGCTCTGCCCCTCAAGCTGCCCGGCGAACATACCGGCATATTTACCCTTGGTTCTGCGGGTCTGGAGCGTCTTGGGGGATTCGCGGAACAGTCCTTCACTGCCCGCCAGACGGACATGGCGGTTGTACAGTGGACCGCTAAGCGGCACCTTGAACAGGAGGCCCAGCCCCTTGATGAAATCCTGCTGCGGGTTGCCGTCATAATGAAAGGTATGCACCAGCCGGATCGACGCAAGCCCCGCATAGAAATAGAGCCGCAAAGTATAAGGAAGCCATTCCCTGGCTCCCCTCGTACTTCTGTGCCGGCCGTCCAGCCGGATTACAGCCCGTACCGGGCCCCGCTCTTCCAGGCTGGACTTCAGCGTCACCCCGGTGAACCGCTCCTGCCGCAGCGTCAGCTCTCCGCTGAGGATATCCCGCTGCTCGCGGAGACAGACCAGTTCGCTTCCGCTGCACACAAGCGTACCCGCACTCACACCTGTATTCACATCAGCACCTGCACGCTCACCCACCGCCGTGCTAACATTCACGCCAGCATTCATACCCGCCCCTGCACCTTCAACCGCCTCCGCAGCTCCAGAATATCTACGATTGCCGTCCGGTCCCCCGGCATCCGCCGTGTCCCGGCGGATGATGCGGGAGATTACGCCCGGGCCGTGCTTGACTACGGTGCACAAGATGCTGCCTGTATCGACAATATACGCCTCCTCCATCTCCTCCACGGATATCTCGAAGGCTGCGGGCACCACGCTAAGCCCGGCGGAGCGTTCCAGCGTATATCCTGCCGTACTCCCTTCAGGGCATACGGCAGAATGCAGAGACCATTTGATGCTGCCGTCCGGCCAATACGCAGCCGGGCGGCTCTGCAGCGGCAGACTGAAATCTTCTGCCGCCCCTTTAAGACATAGCGCGGCCAGTTCTCCGCGCTTCAGATCTCCCTTGGACCAGGGGACACCCCAGGTCACCCCCGCAGCCGCAGCAGGCGGCTTCATCCACCGTAGCTGGACCGGCAGGGCCGAGGACATTGCGGTCATTGTCTGTCATCTCCTTATGGGGGACATCACCCGGACGAATGAACCGTTCCCGGAGCAAGAGGCCTGCGGGTGCCGGAATCACGGAAGTGAGCCGCTGGCATTCTGGAGCCGGTTCCCGCTCAGCGGGTTCAGTTCTCCTTATTCCCCTCCTGCCGGCTCAGTTCACGGTAGCGTGTCGGAGTGATGTCCTCCTGTTTTTTGAATATCCGGTTGAAATAGCTCTGCTGATAGCCGACCTGCAAGGCGACATCGTTCATCTTCAGATCCGTGTCACGCAGCAGCTCCTTCGCCTTGGCGAGCCGGAGTTCCGTTACATAATCGATGAAATTCTGCCCGGTGACCCGCTTGAACGACTTGCTGAGCAGAAAAGGGCTGGTGCCTGTATGATCCGCACAGCTGTCCAGCGAGATATTGTCCATATAATGCTGCTGAATGTACAGCATCGCCTGATCAATCGTCCGCCTTATCCCGGCGTCGGAGCGCTCGCAGAGCTCCTTCAGGAAGGGGGCGGTCACCTGCGTGCGGAACCAGGAGAGGATCAGACCCGGCTCATGGATCTGCGAGAGGCTGGCATACAGATTCCTGCCGCCGAACAGCTGGCCCGGGGACATCCCGGCCTCCAGCACCGCATGAAGGATCGCGCCGAGCAGATGCAGCATCCCCTGCTGTACGTCAATTACCTTCGCGCCGCCTGCGGAGAGCGTCTCCAGGAATTCCTCCAGCAGCCGGTCCGCTTCGTCCGCTTCTCCGGTCCGCAGCGCCTGAATCAGCCCGCGCTCAAGTGCGAACGAATACTGCGGCAATGGTGTGCCCTGCCCCTCCCGCTCCAGCTGCTCCAGGCTGATGATCTGGTTCCCGCCCCCATATCTCCGGTGGCTGGCCGCCTGCTTCGCCGCCTCGAACGCCCGCGGAATGGCGGAGATGCTCTCGATCCTTGCACTGTACGCTACTGTAGCTTGAAGCTTGAGCATCCGGCTCAGGGTAGCCGCCAGCTCTTCACCGAAGGCGCCGACACGATCAGGGCCCGGGCCGCTGCCCGGCTCGATCAGCAGGATACCGGAGGTAAGGTCATGCAGATTGACGGTCTCCGCCCGCCCGAAATGCTCCCGGGCAAGCTCTAAGGTAATATTCACGGCCGCGAATGACACCAGACTCTCGTCACCGCTGCGGAATTTGGCCTCCAGGCTGGAGATGCCGGTCAGCTGGATGTACAGCACCACGAACGTACAGTTCTCCACGTCCCACTTATACTGCTTCATCCGGCTCTGCAGATCCTGTTCGGAATAGGCATACAGAACCCCCTGGAACAGCTGGTGCAGGAAGCTCTGCTGCACGTGCGGAAGCTGCTCCGAGAGTGTGTACTGGAGGGCGTGACGCTGCCCGTGCAGGTTCTGCCAGTGCCGCTCGATCAGCGTCATTTCATCTACCCGGTCCCCGGAGACCGCATGCTCGGGGAGCAGTGTCTGGAGCAGGCGGCGGACCGGCGAATAGATCCGCCGGGAAGCAATCCAGGAGAGGACCGCCGCCAGCAGCAAGGCGGACAAGCTGACCAGGATAATGATCCGGGACAGCCGGACCACCGGAGAGGTTACGCTGGAGATCGGCGAAGCCGACACATACCGCCACTCGCTGGCAATCCGCGAGAAATCACCATAGGTCACCGCATAAGTAACCCCGTCCCAGTCGTACAGAAATGATCCGCTGGCCTGGCTGCCTCTGGCTGTAATAGCTGCCTGGAGCGCCGTAACCAGCGGCGTGGGCGCATCCATCCCGCCCCCCGAGATGAACAGGCCGCCGGACTTCTGCTGCATGAAGACCTCCCCGGTGTTATACGGGGTCATGGTCCGCAGCATCGCGGATACCTTCTCCGTATCCATCCGCAGCAGCAGCGCCCCGAAGGGCTCCCGGCTGCCGCCGGGAATGTGATGCACCAGGGTCAGCTCCTTCAGCTCCGGCTTCTCCGGATCAAAAGCCCATTCTGCCCAGTACGTGCTCCGCTCCTGCTTCAGCAGCTTCCCGTACAGCGCTTCCTCCTCCGCAGACAGCGTCCCGTACTCCGTGCCGAAGCGCACCGGCTGCTTGCCGGCCAGATACAGCTCGACCTGCCGTACCATGGAGTTCGAACCCTGCATGACTACCAGCGTCTTCGTGATATCCCAGGCCCGTTCATGATTGCGGATGAAATCCATATGGTTCAGCCCGTAATCGAACTTCGGATCGAATGCCCAGTGGGCCAGCATCAGCTCCAGATTGGACAATTGATCATTAATGTTGTCCGCCCGCTGCTCAATCTGCCGGTTATGCATCCGGAGCAGCTCCTTCTCCAGACTCCCCCCGGCCATGAAATACACCAGCAGCCCGATAATCAGCCCCGGAATGGACGAGACGGTCAGCACAATAATGAGATTACTGCGGTAATAACGGCCCTTGCGCCCCGCCCGGCCTCGCGTATACCTGTTCCGTGCTCCTGCCGCTTCATTCTCCATTGGTTTCACCAGCCGAATCCTTAGTTTAGAGTTGCAGCTATGCAGCCGCAGCGGACACAGACCGGCCGGAGACTGGAGCAGGACCGGACTTTACTTGCCCGCTGAAGCGTACAATTCATTCATTTCCTTCACCAGCTCATCTCCGCCGGTCTTCCGCCATACCTCAAAGGCGGACTTCAAACCGGCCTCATCCATCTGGCCGACAATGAATTTGATGCGTGCATCGTTGATTACATTGTCCAGCTGCGAGCCCTTTTGCGTGTAGACTGACGAGATCAGCGCTTCGGCCGGATTGGTCACAATCGTCGCTTCATTCGTCTTCTGTACCTCGGTCTGCTTCAGCCGCAGCGGCGTCTGCTTCACCTGCTTCGCCTTGTCCTCAGGAATGAACGGCAGCATCTGGTTCAGGCCTTCCACTTCCGATTCCAGCAGAACGGTATCGCTGGAGCGTTCGATATATCCGTCTACCAGCTTGTAATGCGCGCCTTCAATCCCATAGTTCAGCATCGTCTGCAGATCCTCATCATTCAGCCGGTCCAGGAAGGCCAGCACTTGCTTCAGTTCCTCCTCGGTTTTGACCGAAGACTTCGGAATCGCCAGCATGCCGGAGAAGCCGGAGGTCGGGAGGGTATGCAGCGCGCCGTCCGCGCCTTTCACACCGCCGATGACATCCATATAATGGCGGTCAGGCTCGTCTTTGCCTTCCTTTTGTAGAGCAGCATGAATCTTGTCGTCCAGCCGGGCCGCATTATCGACCACATCGACTATGACGCCGGCCTTGTTGTTGACGACCGGATCATTCCATTTGGAGCTGTCCATCACCGCGAAGTCAGCGTTAATCAGCTGCTCGTCATAGAGCTTTTTCATGAATTTAAGCGCTTCCAAATATCCCGGGTATTCATGCTCAGGCACGAGCTTGCCCTCCTGCACGCCCCACTTGTTCGGAGATCCGAACCACAGCTTCATCGTATCGAAGCCGCTGGCCCACTGGCCGGTCCACTTGACCAGCACCATGCCGTAAGTATCCGCCTGGCCGTTGCCGTCCGGGTCCTGCTCCTTGAACGCTTTTAGCATCGAATAGAAATCATCCACGGTCTGCGGGCTCTCAAGCCCGAGCTTCTCCATCCAGTCCTTGCGGAAGACCACGCCATTGCGTCCCAGCGCCCGCCCTCTGTAGATTCCGTAATTCTTGCCGTCGATGGCCGAGTTGTTCAGAATCACTTCCTTCGCCCCGCTGAGATTCGGATAATCCTTGAGATACGGTCCCACTTCCCAGAAAGCGCCGGATCTTGCCGCATTGACGAAGCTGGACGCCTTCACATCACCTACATACATAATATCAGGCAGCTTGCCGGAAGCCAGTGTAATATTGAATTTGTCGGCATAGGATGCATTCGGCACCCATTCGAAGTGGATTTTGGTATTCGTCAGCTCCTCCAGCTTGGCGGCGACCGGACTGCCGTCCTTCGGATAATTGGTTTTGAAAATCGGCAGCATCAGTGTCAGCGCAAGCGGCTTCCCGGCCTTAGCACTATCGTCCGCCTTCCCGCTGTCAGCAGCAGGCTCCTTCTGTCCCGCACCCGCATTCTCTCCATTCCCGCCGCAGCCGGACAATACACTTAGAATCATAACCATAGCCAGCAGCGTGAACAACCCTTTTTTCCCAGACCGTGAACCTTGGCTCCGCTTCATCTTCATCATCACTTGGCCTCCCTTTATATGTTGACTAACCGGTTACCCTTTGACTGAACCCAGCATCACCCCTTTGGCAAAATGCTTCTGCAGAAACGGATACACGCACATAATCGGCAGGGTGCCGACCACGATGACGGCCATTTTGATCGACTGCTCCGGCGGCTGCACGAAATTCGGGTCCATCGAGCTGAGATCCCCCGCTGCCGACTGGGACAGCATGACGATCTGGCGCAGCATCACCTGCAGCGGCCATTTGGACGGATCGTTGATGTAGAGCAGCGCCGAGAAGAAGTTGTTCCAGTGTCCGACCGCATAAAAGAGGGTGAACGTCGCCAGCACCGGCTTCGAGAGCGGCAGCACGATCCTCCACAGTAGCCCCAGCTCCGTACAGCCGTCGATACGGGCCGCCTCCTCCATCTCGGCCGGAAGCTCCTGGAAGAAGTTCTTCACGATAATCAGATTGAAGGCGCTGATCGCCCCCGGAAGAATTAAGGCATTCAGCGTATCCAGCAGGTGTAACTCACGGATCACCAGATAGGTGGGAATCATCCCGCCCCCGAACAGCATGGTGAAGATCACCAGATTGAGGATCAGATTGCGGCCCATCAGGTACCGCTTCGCCATCGGATAGGCCATGGTGACCGTGAAGAACAAATTAACCGCCGTCCCGATCACCGTCACATACAGCGAGACCCCGATGCTGCGGACAATGGTATCCGTGGAGAAAATGAACCGGTAGGCGTCCAGCGAGATGGTCGTCGGAACCAGGAAAACCGCGCGTTTCGTAATTTCAGCCTCGGTTGCGAAGGAACCGGCGACGACAAACAGGAACGGCAGGATGGCCGCGATGCCGATCACTCCCAGCACTGCATAATTGAAGACGTCAAAGGTGATCTCTCCGGCGCTGCGGTAACGTTTAGCCACACAATTGGCCTCCTTTTCAATATAGTCCTGATTCGCCCGACTTCTTGGCGAGCCAGTTGGTGCCAAGCACCAGCACGACCCCGATCACCGATTTGAACAAGCCGACTGCGGTGCTGTAGCTGAACGCCCCCTGGGTGATCCCCAGCGCATACACATAGGTATCGAACACCTCGGCCACCTCGCGGTTCAGCGCGTTCATCATCAGATAGATCTGCTCGAAGCCGTTATCCAGAATCGTGCCCATCCGCAGAATCAGCAGAATGACAATCGTGCTGCGGATCGCAGGCAGCGTAATATGCCAGGTCTGGCGCCAGCGGCTGGCCCCGTCCACCACGGCTGCTTCATATTGCTCCACATCGACACCGGCCAGGGCAGCGAGGAAAATAATCGTCCCCCAGCCGCATTCCTTCCAGATGGTCTGCAGAATAATCATCGGACGGAACCAGTCTGGATTGGCGAGAAAATCAATTTTGCGCCCGGTGGCCGCGTAGAGGAATTCGTTGACCGCGCCGCCCTGTGTCGTAAGGAACACGTAGGAGATACTGGCGACGATGACCATAGAGATGAAGTGGGGAACATAGATCAGCGTCTGAACCGTCCTTTTGTAGAAGGACAGCCGGATCTCATTGAGCAGCAGCGCCAGGATAATCGGTGCCGGGAAAAAGAACACCAGATTATACAGCGACAGCACCAGCGTATTGCGCAGCAGCATGAAGAAATCAGGATTCTGAAAAAACGTGCGGAAATGCTCCAAGCCGACCCAGCTGCTCTTCCAGAAGCCCAGAAAAGGCTGATAATCCTTGAAGGCGAGCAGCACTCCCCACATCGGCACATATTTGAACAGCAGGAAATACAGGAGTCCGGGGCTGAGCAGAATGTAGAGCCATTTGTCCCGCTTCAGACGTCTGAAGCGCTGCTCCCGCCTGCTGCGGCGGAAGCTTGTACCCGCGCTTACCTCTGCTGCCCCCAATGCCGCTCCTTGCTTCATGTACATTCACCTCCGTATGGATAAGCAGCCTCGCTACTACACTTCACTACATTACCGTGGCTGCGCTTTCTATTATGGTTGGCGGGTGTTTTTCCGGCAATCGGACTTTTTGGACAGCGCTGTGTATGGCTTCAGCGCCGCTTCCGCAATAAAGTCCAAAACCGGCAAAAGTTTACTATTGATTGTAGGGGGAGGACACTATATAGATTGAAATGATAATTTCATTTTTGGGAGAGTCGTGACTCCAGAGAAGTTTTGGGCTTCCGGCCGCTGTTGTCCCCAGATTTCTTGATCTAAACTGCTGTTCGCAGTAGAAATCCGGTGACAAAGGCGGACGCTACCGCTCCTACAGCTCCAAAATTCCCCTCCGCCACTCCTCCCAAAATTTATGTTTTCAAGTTCAAACTATATAGCTTAGGGATGGGGAATAGAAAGATAAGATCATACAGAGCCCGTGTGGGGCTTTTTCCAGGAGGTTAAAATGATGAAGCAAAAGTTGTATTACGGTGCTGCATGGTACCCTGAGCTGTGGGGGGAGGCTGAGCGGCAGCAGGATCTTCAGCTCATGCAGGAGACCGGCATTAATCTGGTACGGATGGGGGAATTCATCTGGTCGCTGCTGGAGCCGGAGGAGAATGTTATAGATGTCCGGCCGTTCGCTGAGTACATCCGGCAGCTGCATGATCATGGCATCGACACGGTCATGTGTACGCCGACCGCCACCCCGCCGGTCTGGCTGACCCACGGGCACCCGGAGCGCCTGTTCGTCCGGGCAGATGGCGCGGTCATGAGCCACGGGTCCAGGCAGCATGTCTGCACGAATAACCCCTATTTCCGCAAGCGGGCTGCTCTGATTTCGGAGCAGCTGGCAAGGGAGCTGGGGCAGCTTTCGGGCCTTGTCGCCTGGCAGCTCGACAATGAGCTGAAGGCGCATGTGGCGGAATGCATGTGCGGGGCCTGCCGCTCCTTGTGGCATCAGTGGCTTGAGAGCCGCTACGGCAGCATCCTTGAGCTAAACGCAGCATGGGGAACCGGTGTCTGGAGCCAGACCTACCAGCGGTTTGACCAGGTGCCGCAGCCGGTGACTACGCCTTTTCTGCATAATTCATCACTCGTCACCCAGTACCGGCTGTTTCAGATGGAGATGGTCACGGAGTTCGCAGGGGAACAGGCGGCGGTCATCCGCCGCTATTCGGCGGCTCCCATCACGCATAATAGCAACGTGCCTTTTCATCTGGACAATGAGCAGCTGTTCCGTACGCTTGACTTCGCTTCGTTCGATACCTATGCCTCCCAGGCCAACAGACATGCCTATCTGCTGAACTGTGATCTGTGGCGCGGCCTGAAGCCCGGGCGGGATTTCTGGCTGATGGAGACCGGCCCGGCCTATGCCGCATCGCTCACCAGCTACGGCGAGCCGCACCCGGACGGCTATCTCACCGCTGAAGCTGTGTCCGCCTACGCGCTGGGGGCAGGCGCCTTCTGCTATTGGCTGTGGCGGCAGCAGCGCACCGGCAGCGAGCAGACGCACAGCTCGATTATCAGTGCCTGGGGCCAGCCAGCGCTCGGGTATGAGAATGTGCGCGAGGCTTCCGCCGCCAGGCAGCGGATCGAGCCGCACATGCTGAATACCCGGCCGGTGCAGGCCGAGGTGGCTATTACGTATTCAGACCGGGCCAAGGCGTTCCTGGCCACGGAGCCGCACCGGCAGCTCCACTACCGCTCCCTGCTGGGGGACTTCTACAGACGGATTCTCGACCTGGGCATTCATCGTGACCTGCTGCCGGAAGGTGGCGATCTAAGCGGCTACAAGCTGCTGTTCACGCCTTTTGTCCATTATCTGTCGCCGGAATATATGCAGAAGGCACTCGCCTTCGCGGAAGCCGGCGGCATCTGGATCGCCGGCCCGCTCAGCGGAGGCCGCACCGCCGAGCATACGCTGCATACAGATGCTGCGCTGGGGGAGCTGGAGCGCTTCGCCGGAGTGAAGACCACCTTCGTCTACCCCATGGAAGGGACCGGCAGCATCGGGGAGGCCTTCGGCCACTCCGCACCGCTGTCCCTGTGGAGCGCGGTCTTCGAGCCGCTGCCGGGCGGAGCCTCCGTGACCGGCGTCATTACGGAAGGCCGGACGCCTGGCCTGGCCTACCTGACCGAGCAGCCCTATGGCCGGGGAGCCATCGTGATGCTCGGCTCGCTGCCCTCGGGCGGCGAGGGTGACAAGCAGCTGTGCGCGCTGATTGAGCATTACGCCGCCCGGGCAGGCGTCTCTATGCGCAGCGACGTCACGCCGGGCACCATCGTCTGCCCGAGACGCGGCGCTGCCGGGGACCTGTGGACACTCGTCAACATGGATGGTCTCGGAGGCAGCGTCACCCTGCCGCGCAGCGGGCAGGATGTGTTGACCGGCACCGCCGTGCCCGCCGGTCCGCTGCCGCTTGGCGCTTATGAATACAGGCTGATTGCCCTGAAGTAGCAAATCATAATCCTCCTGCCGATGGCGGAGAACGCTGCCTCCCAGCAAACAAGTGGAAAAACGCAGCTTGCTCTGTTGATTCCCAAGGGATTTCCGGAAGCAAGTGGATAAACAACAACTAATTATGGTCGTTTAGGCCTGTTTGGAGGAATTGGGTTCATTTAAGTGCTGTTTATCCAATTGCTGTTTTGGCAAAGGGCGGTTGCCGCTCAACAGGTGGACTTTATCCAACTTCTTCCCTCCCGCATCATACGCGAGTTGTCTAGTCATACGGCGCATCACGCTTAGGCTGGCTGGCCCCCTCCCCACTAGCGGTGTTTCTCCAGCAAGAGGAAGAGTGTTACCTGTGCCCATGCCGGGCGCAACACAAAAACACCCGGCAGCCTCTCCCGCCGCCGGGTGTTTTTCCTTTTACCATATCTGCTTATACGCCAGTCTTCTCAGCTTCTTCCGCCTGCTGGAGCAGCCCGATCTGGTGTAGATGGTTCAGCAACTGCTGATAATGATCAGCCTTCTTCTGGACCGTGAGGACCAGCATACGGAACTGGTCGGAGTCCTGGCCCGATTTCTCCAGAATGCGCAGCAGGTCGCTGTTGATCTGTTCGACATCCTCCATGCTGCTCTCCTGGGACTCCTGGATTTTCTCCAGATGCTCGAAGACCTGTTCTTCAGCTACTACGATCTCATTCATATATACGGTGGACTCGCCGATCTTCGCCGTGGTCTCGTTCATCGCGAGTGTTCCGTCCCCGGACTTGCTGTGGATCTGCTCCATCACCTGGGTCATTCCTGAGAGTGAGCCCATAATCTCCTTCACATGGCTGCGGGTACTGTCGGCAAGCTTACGGATCTCGGTGGAGACGACAGCGAAGCCGCGTCCATGCTCACCGGCCCGGGCCGCCTCAATCGCCGCATTCAGCGAGAGCAGGTTCGTCTGCTCGGCAATATCCGTGATGACCTTGGCCAGCTGCTCAATGCTGTGGAAGTGCTGCCGCAGATCCTCATTCAGAGCTACGAATTCAGTGAACACCTCCGAAGCCTTCTGCATTTCCGCTGAGATCTGGATGTTGGCTTCCTTGGCATATTCAATCTTGTTGGAGGAATAAGACAGGCTGCCGTACATCTCATTAATCAGATCTTCAGTCTGGCCGCTGTTGGCTTTCAAATGCTCCAGCAGCTGCTGGGTCCCGCCGATTTGGCCGATCAGCTCGCCGCCGCCTGCCCGCAGGGCCTCGAACTCCTCTACCATCCGGGCCTCTTCCTTCAGGATGGCTCCGGTCTCAAGACGGATCTGCTCCGCCAGGGCATAGGCATGTCCCCCGTAAGACACAGCGCCTGAAGCGAATGCAGACGGCCCGCCGCTATCGTCATGGCTGTGAGGTACAGGTGTGTTAGCGCCTGCTCCCTCCACTGTGAGCTTATCCTCTTTTCTAACCGTTGCCATAGCTGCGGTCATATCTTTAGCCGCGATTACGCGCTCTGCCCTGCCCCTCTCCGCCGCCCCGCTTGTATTGCTCTGAGTGTTACTGTGACTTTGAACGCCTCCGGCAGAGGGGGTTGTCCCCCAAGCTGTGCGTAGTTTGCTTAACCACTGCATCCGATCTCAACTCTCCCTTATTCAACCAGCAGCAGAATCATAGTCTGGTTGGCATGCTTAGTATAATATTGCTCTCCATAGCTGATGAAGCCTGTAGTGTTGCCGCAGAACCCGAGCATCCTCTCGTCAAAAGCTTCCCAAAGACCGTCCCGTGTAAACAGCTGGTCCCGCAGTGTACAGTTAATATTGAGGACAAACGAGGGCTTGAACGGACTGCCGCCCAGCGTCTCCTCCAGCACCGCCAGCGGATCGGCTGAACCCAGCAGCTCCACATAAGTACTAGACATAATCTGGCTGTAAAAGGTGACAGAGCCGTCCGGATGAACCTCCTTCGGGGAGGCTATGATCAGATCGTCCTCGTATCTTTTGCCGAGCGGACTGCTCAGAAAATTCTCCGGAAGCTCCTTCTCCGGCACGCCCAGAACACGCGCGTATTCCCCGGCCGCAGGCCGCCCGTTGAAGGAATAGACCCTTCTGCCGAATACATCGGCTTCGGTCACCAGCATCGTCTTCCCTGAAGGGACATATATGTTCTCTTTGATCAGGGCGGTGCGGGCAGGCATATTGAAATATATCCCCAGGTTCCGCACCCGGCGGGTTCCTATGTAGATGTAAGTCTCGCCGCGCTCATCGTCAGCTGCACTGCCGCCGATCACCTTAAATTGCGGGTCCATGAAATACAGCGAGGAGAGCAGCATCTCCTCCATCGCGCCTGTGCCGTCACAGAGCAGCATCAGAAAAGCGTTCGGATTGCCCAGGACCTTGCGGTAAGCTGCCTCCAGCGTACTTGAGCTAAGCACGGGAGGATGCAGAATGTCCACAATGTCTGCTATACCGGCTTCGTATTCAAATCCTGTAATTACGCCGCTGCGGTAGCCCTGCGGAGTATATTCCCCTTTGGTTGAGCACAGTACAGCCTGCAGAGGCGCATGACGGGACAATTCCCGGACCGCCGCAGCCGCAGCGAACAGCACCAGCCCCCGGCTGCCGTCCAGCTCCTCCAGATGGTGCCTGGCCTCGTCCAAGGTGTTAAAAGATACAGCAATCATTATGTATACCAAACCTTCCTTTGCGGAGCTTCCTCCCGCATACTGTTACTGAAAAATTACACTAACATTTTCAATACTACTTATGGTAAAACCAGAACAGGGTTCATTGTCTATGAACAATGTCGCAGACTTCGCCAGCGTTCCATGGAACAAGGTTGAGACCTTCCCGCAAAGCCTGTATCATGAATATATCACAGATCATAGAAAAGAGGCTTCGGCACATGACCTACTCCCAACGCTCCACCCACCCTGCCGCCGCATCCGACTACACTTATCTGGAATATCAGATCGGCATAGCTGCCGATGAATTGGCAGCCGCAGTGAAGGCACAGGACGAGCCCCGGGCAGAAGCCCTCCGGCTTCAGATTGCTGATCTTGAAGACAAGCTTGCGCTGCTTGAGGATTAAGCACAAAGCTCCATCCCAATCCATATAAGGAAGGCTGATACAATGGCGATACGCGGATATTACTTTGCAATGAAAGATGAACTTGTGCAGCAAATTGCCGCAGGCAGCACCCTGCTGGAGAGCTTGAACATAGACAAATACCCGGGGCAGGATATCGACCGTACCTGGGAGGCTATTCACTACCTGCTATGCGGTGATATATCGGACGGGCCTGCGCCGCTTGGATATGTGGTTCCGCTGCATTCCGACCAAGGCATCGAGTTCGGGGCATACGGGGCATTCTGCCTGCGTGCCGGACAAGTGGCCGAAGCGCTTGAAGCGATGTCCGGGCTGGATGAAGCGCAGCTTCGCCAGCAGTATGATTTCCGGACCATGCTCAAGGAGGAGGTCTACCCGCTGGACCCGGATACGGTGTCTAACGATGATGCGGATGCGTTCTTTGACTACCTGCATCAGTTCTTCACCGAGATCCGGCGGTTCTACAGCCAGGCTGTCGCTGCGGGCAACGGAGTTATCTTTTATCTCTTCTGAAGGGCACAGCTCTCCCGCCTGATGGCGGGCTGCACTGGGAGGTAGAGCGGATGAGGTGCTGCGCGGAATTCGGGTGCATTAGTGCACCTCATTGGCTCGTTTCGGCCGCTTACGCCGAATTCAGGTGCATTAGTGCACCTCATTGGATCGTTCACGCGGCAGCAGCGTTGATTAGAGGGATTTATACACTTGAACTGGCTCTTTCAGCGTACTTCCGGCACAACCAAAGAAGGCTATCCCCGTCACAACTGACAGCGGGATAGCCAAATCACTCAGTTACTTAACACCATTCTCATCCTAGCTCATATCAACCTCATTCTAGCTCATCATCAACTTACTCCAGCTCATCCAGCTCACCTAGCTAATTATCAGCTTACTCTAGCTCATCTATCTTACCTAGCTCACCATCAGCCTCGTTCCGGCCTAGTATCATTGTAGCTCTTGCTCAACACCCGGCGAACTATGTCCACCTTCGTGGCAATCCCCGCCCGTCTCCGGTTAGACCAGCTTCACCAGGCTGTAGTTCTTCTTGCCCTTGCGGACGATGATGAACCTGCCGCCGATGGCATCTGCGGCTGTAATCTCCGTCTCCAGCTCGTTCACGCGTTCCCCGTTGATTGAGATTGCGCCTTTGGTAATATCCTCACGCGCCTGGCGCTTGGACGGCTCAACGCCCAGGTCCACCAGCCAGTCTACAATGTTCTTGGTCTCTGTACCCGCAGTGAAGGTCGGCATTTCCTTGAAGCCTTCTTCAATCTCATCCGCAGTCAGGGAGCGGATATCGCCGCTGAACAGCGCCGCGCTGATGCGCTTGGCCTGCTCCAGCAGCTCCTCGCTGTGTACGAAGCGGGTCATTTCCTCAGCCAGCGCTTTTTGCGCTTCACGTTTATGCGGCTCGGTGGCTACCTTCTCCTCCAGTGCTTCGATCTCATCTTTGCTCAGGAAGGTGAAGTACTTCAGGTATTTGACCACATCGCGGTCATCGGTGTTCGCCCAGAACTGGTAGAACTCGTAAGGTGTAGTCTGCTTCGGATCGAGCCAGATGGCGCCGCCGGCGGTTTTGCCGAACTTGGTGCCGTCGGCCTTCAGCATAAGCGGGATGGTCAGGCCAAAGGCTTTAGCTTCGTTGCCTTCTTTTTTACGGATTAGATCCAGGCCGCTGGTAATATTGCCCCATTGGTCGGAACCGCCGACCTGAAGCTGCACATCCTCATGCTGATACAGATGCAGGTAGTCAATCGATTGCAGGATCTGGTAGGAGAACTCGGTGAACGAGATCCCGCTGTCGAGGCGGCTCGCGACTACATCCTTGGCGAGCATCGTGTTGATGCTGAAGTTTTTGCCGAAATCGCGCAGGAATTCAATGACATTCATGTCCTTGGTCCAGTCGTAGTTATTGACCAGCCGCACCTGGTTGTCGCTGTCGGTCATGAACAGCTTCTTCATCTGGGCCGTCAGCGCATCCACATTCTCCTGCACCTGCTCCAGCGTCTGCAGGGAGCGCTCGCTCTGGCGTCCGCTCGGATCGCCGATGGTTCCCGTAGCGCCGCCGATCAGAATCACAGGACGGTGGCCGGCCAGCTGGAAGCGCCGAAGCACCATGAATGGAATCAGGTGACCGATATGCATGCTGTTGCCGGTAGGGTCCACGCCGCAATACAGCGATACGGCCTTACTCTCCGTCAATTCGCGCAGTCCGTCCGCATCTGTCTGCTGGTTAATGGCATCACGCCACAATAGCTCGTCGATAATGTTCAACATGTACAGCCCCTTTTGTATAAGTGATTGTTCTATATCCCTTGGTATCCGCCAAAAAAAACAGCAGTCAAACCGCATCAGTCATAAGCTTAAGCCCGCCGCACACCCAGCCAGCAAACCGCACAGACAACAAAAAATCGCCCCTTGTCTATTCAGACACAGGGACGATTAGTATTAACCGTGTTACCACCCAAATTGCACAGACCTAATACCGCACGCAGGTCCATACCACTCTCAGGCGAGTTATCGTTCGCTTAGCTCCGCTTGGCATTACCCAAGATACTCCCGAGGCGTAATTCGCAGTCCGCTTGTGTGTACCGGGTTCCATCGACCCCCGGCTCTCTGGGAACAGGGACAAGGCTGCTACTGGCTCGTTCAACGTATACCAACTATAAGATTACAGAAAGTATAGCCGCTCCGCAAAAGGTTGTCAATGCAGAGCACCACCGCAATTCAACCGCCTGCTCCGGCAGCGAGAAAAATGTTACATGCACCTGAATCCGTGATACATTAGGTAGAGGAAACAACCGTTCTTCGAAGCACACTACATTACCTTAAGGCAAAGGAGAGTAAGCAGCTTATGAAGAGTATCGCAGTGTTCTGCGGTTCCAGCGAAGGGGCTTCGCCCGTATTCAAGGAATCCGCTATTCTACTCGGCAAGGAGCTTGCCGCACGCAACATTACGCTGATCTATGGCGGAGCTACTGTAGGCTTGATGGGCGCTATTGCAGATAGCGTGATGCAGGCGGGAGGTCAGGTGATCGGGGTACTGCCGCATTTTCTGAAGCAAAGGGAAATCGAGCATACCCGCCTGACGGAGCTGATTATGGTAGACTCCATGCACGAACGGAAGCTTAAGATGTCTGAGCTGGCGGACGGATTCATTGCTATGCCGGGCGGCCCGGGCACGATGGAGGAGTATTTCGAGATCTTCACCTGGGCGCAGCTCGGACTGCATCAGAAGCCCTGCGGACTGCTTAATGTGAATCATTATTATGATCCGCTGATTGCCCTGTTCAGCAACATGGCCCGGGAACAATTCATGCAGGAGAAGCATCATTCCATCATGCTGAACGCTACCACGCCGGAGGGCATTCTGCAGCAGTTCGCAGAGTATACACCGCCTCCAGTGAAACAATATCTTACAGATGAGCGCACTTGAAAAGTCTCTGCCCTCCTTATAACGCAATATACTATGCGCGAGACTGCAGCTATAGCCTGACCGCTAAGTAGCCTGCCTGTTCCTGCCAGAAAGAGGTTATACCTATGTCGTTGTCTGCTTATTCAGGTTATGATGCGCTGGGGCTTGCCGCCCTAGTTAAGGCACGGGAGGTCTCTGCGCGTGAGCTTGTGGAAGCCGCTTATGCCCGGATGGATGAGGTGAATCCGCTGCTGAATGCGGTGGTACGCACCCGCCGGGAGGCCGCGCTGAAGGAGGCTGCGGAGATGCCACTTGATTCGGGCGACACTACCCGGCCGTTCGCCGGTGTCCCCTTCCTGCTGAAGGATATCTCCCAGTCGATCGGCGGCGAACCGCTGACCTCGGGTGCTCTGCTGATGAAGGACAATGTCGCCAAGCGGGACTCTAACTATGTGGCCCGTATCCGGCGCGGCGGCTTCATTCCGCTGGGGCATACGAATACGCCGGAATTCGGGCTCAAAAATATCACCGAGCCCCTCCTCCACGGCCCGGCCCGCAATCCCTGGAACCCCGCCTGTTCACCCGGCGGCTCCAGCGGTGGTGCGGCTGCAGCGGTTGCCGCAGGCATCGTACCGGCCGCCGGAGCCAGTGACGGCGGCGGCTCCATCCGCATACCGGCCTCGTTCACCGGCCTGTTCGGGCTGAAGCCGACGCGCGGACGCACGCCGGTCGGCCCGGGGGTCGGCCGCCAGTGGCAGGGCGCGTCGATTGATTTCGCACTGACCCGCTCGGTGCGGGACAGTGCGGCGATGCTGGACCTGCTGCAGGTGGTGCAGCCGGAAGCGGCTTTTCAGACGCCGCTGTATCCGGGCGTCTATCTGGAGGATCTGCTGAAGCCTGCACAGCGGAAGCTGCGGGTCGCCTTCACCACCGCTTCGCCGGTAGGCACGCCGGTATCCGCTGAGGCGGTTAAGGCGGTGCTGAAGACCGTCAAGTGGCTGGAGGCCGAAGGCTATGAGGTGGAAGAGAAGCTGAGCCCGGTCAACGGCGTCCGGCTGATGGACAATTACTATACGATGAACGCCGGAGAAGTAGCCGCCATGTTCCTCTCCCTGGAGAGCGCCATGGGCCGTGCCATTAAGGCAGAGGAAGTGGATATTGTCACCTGGGTGCTGGCCGAAGCCGGGAAGCAGGTCTCGGCGGCAGAGTTCGTACACAGTCTGCACGAATGGGATGTAGCCGCTGCGCAGATGGCGGCACTGATGGACCGCTTCGACCTGTACATTACCCCGGCTAATGCAGACTCCGCCCCGAAGGTCGGAGAGCTGACCCAGACCGCGGGGGAGACAGCGGAGCTGATGCAGGTCAGCGGGCTGCCGAAGGACGCGCAGCGGCGGATGATCTACGAAATGTTCGAGCCGAGCCTGACCTATACGCCCTTCACCCAGCTCGCTAATCTGACCGGTCAGCCCGCCATGAGCGTGCCGGTGCATCTTACGGCAGAAGGAATGCCGATCGGCGTCCAGGTCATGGCCTCCAAAGGACGCGAGGATCTGCTGCTCCAGCTGGCCGCCTGCCTGGAGCAATCCCCGCTGTGGGTGGGAATGAAGGGAAATCCGGGTTTTGCCTGATCTGTTCTGCTTCTATATGTGTATAATAAGGGCCGCCTGTGCAGCGTGGAATATAGCTGCCGGTGGCCCTTTGCTTTGTCCTGCCCGGCCGGACCGCTGTTCACCGGCGGAGCTGCCGGAACTCCCTGGGAGTCTGGCCTGTCTGGCGGCGGAAGAGGCGCGAGTAGTAATGGAGTGAGCTGAAGTGATATTTTGCGGCAATCTCAGTGATACTCAGCCGGCTATGCATCAGGTCTTCCTTGGACCGGTTAATCCGGAAGCGGTTCATGTACTCAACGGGGGGAATCCCGGTGGATGTGCGGAACAGCTCGAAGAAATGCCCCCTGCTCAGCTGTAGACGGCTGTAGTACTCCTCCAGCGGCTTAGGTACATCATGCAGCAGATCCTGTTCCATCTGCTCCAGCAGAACGCTGATCCGCCGGTCCGGCATCGTCTGGCCCTTCAGCAGCAGGTGCAGCAGATCATCAATGAACTCCTGGAAATGACGCTGGATGGTGAGATTACGGATAAAGGTCTGCTCATTGTCGAACTCCCCTGCCTTATAGAACCTCTGAAACTTCTCTGTCCATCCCCTCAGCAGCCCCACCTCACTGGATAACGGAAGCGGGTACGGGAAAAGGGGACCCAGCATCTCCTCCTGCAGCTGCTCCGGCTTATAACAGACCGGGCAGGCCCAGTCGAAATGTCCTTCCCGGTCCACATGCTGCCAGTCAAAATAACAGCATAGATGAACCATCGGTTCGGCAGCATCCGCACGCCATTCATGAAGCTGTCCGGGCGGAAGATGGATCAGCATTCCTGGACGGACCCGGATGGACGCTCCGCCGGTGATGAGCGTCCCGTATCCCCTGCTGATCAGGTAGACGGAGCTCATATAGCAGATTCGCGGAGAGCTGGATTGCCCGGCCGCAAAGGGATAACGGGTAGCCAGATAGACATAGGGATGCATGGCGGACAATTTCATACAGGTCTCCCCTCCCTCTCCACATGAATGTACTCTCATTGTTCTGAAATCCTATAGATACCTCTTATGGAAGACCCTGTCCATCCTGAATATAAGCCGCGGGTTGCGGCTGCGTAAAGGTACACTTGCGGCAGCGGGCGTACCTTTGCCCTATTCTGGCGGGCTGTGAGACCTGCCGCCAATTCACCCGCCGATCGTGCAAAAAACGGACGCTCCGCTAAATACATTCCCGGGAGAATCGCCTACGATGGATACAGGTTACTAAGCTATACAGGTATAGAGCCAAACCTTACAGATCAGGAGGCATAACTTCTATGAGAGAACAACCGGCAGGAGCAACAGGACTACCGGCGGCAGCTGATTCTATGGGAAAAGGAAAGGTGCATGCCCATGAACGAGCCGGACGGCATAATATTACCTTCGGCGGCCCGGCGGCGGATTTCTTCGAGGGAGCGCTGCTGGGCAACGGCGCAATGGGTGTGGTAGCGACTACCCGGCCGGACGCGGTCATGCTGCACTTCGGACACAATAATGTCTGGGATATCCGGATTGCCGAGCATCACGCAGAGGAGATTATGACCTTCCAGGAAGTGTACGACCGGCTCGCCGCGCTGCCCCCGGACCTCCGGCAGCTTACGGACAATCCGTGGTACCGGGAGTATTGCGAAATGGCGGGAGACAATTACAGCAAACCCTATCCGCGCCCGATGCCCTGCGGCTCGCTGCTGCTCCGGTATGACCGGCGCAAGGCAGAGGTGCTGGGCCATACCGTCTACATAGGCGAGGGGCGCTGTACGGTTGATTTCCTGATCGGCGGTAAGCCGGCAGTGTTCGAGTTGTTTGTGGAAGCGGAGCAGGACCGGCTGTGGATGTCCGTAACTGATACGGCAACCGGCGCGCCGGTCCCGCTATTTCACGAGGCCAGGCTGATTCCCGATCCCAAGACGCCGCAGGAGTTCCCTCCGGCGCAATGGGCGGCGGGCGCAGCCGGACCGCTGGCTTTTACACAAATCCTGCCGCATCTGGAGTTTCCCGCTTCGCCTTACATCCCGCATGAGCGGGATAAGGCCTTCCGGCTGGCACTCCGGCTCCCGGGGGCAGACGGCACCATCGGCAGTGACGGCATACGGCTGGACACTTCCGGGAATTCCGGCGGCTTCCTGGCCTGCGTGGAATTGCGGGAAGGCTTCGCCGCAGAGTTAGCGGAGGCTGGCGTGCGTACCAGAGAGCCTGCTGATGGCGAAGAGTCATTCAGAGTTGACCCCGGTGCCGGGGCTGGGGCTGAGCTTGGAGATGATGCCGGACCAGAACCTAAGGCTGACGCTGCTGAGGGTATGGCTGCTGAAGCAAGCCCTACTGGAACTATGGATGAGCCGACACGTTCGCAGTATGACTACGCCCTGGCGCAGACCCGGGAAGCCTGGCAGGAGTACTGGGGGCATTCCTTTGTGGCCCTGGAGGATGGATTCCTGGAGCGGATCTGGTACCGCAATCTCTACTTCCTGAACTGCTCGGTCAAGGCGGGGGTCACCTGCCCCGGCCTGTTCGCCAACTGGAGCTACGGCTCCATCGGAGCGGAATGGCACGGAGACTATCATATGAACTACAACACGCAGCAGCCGTTCTGGGTGACGTTCTCCAGCAACCATCTGGAGAAGCATCTGCCCTATGCCGACATGGTGGATCATGTGCTGCCTGTCAGCCGCAAGTGGGCGCGTGATTATTACGGCCTGCCCGGCGCCTATTTCCCGCATTCCGCTTATCCGGTAGACATGCAGATGATGCCTTACCCTGTTCCGCATTGGGGCTGGGAGATCTGCGAGACGCCCTGGACGGTGCAGAGTCTATGGTGGCATTATCTCTATTCCATGGATAAGGAATTCCTGCGCAGCCGCGCCTTCACGCCCATGAAGGAAGCTGTCCTGTTCATGACGGCCTACATGAAGCGTCCCGGAGCCAATAGCCGCCCCGGAGATGACGGCAGCTATCATATTTATCCGACAGTGGTGCCTGAGCTGTATGAGCTCACTCCGGGGTTTGCCCGCAACAGCGACTGCCTGCTTGATCTGACGCTGACCAAATTTATCTTCCGGGCCTTCCTCAGCGCCTGTGCCGTTCTGGGTGAGGATGAAGCAGAAGCGGACCTGCTGGCAGATGTGCAGGATATCCTGAATCACTTCCCGGCTTATCCTTCGGCCGAATCCGCTGGGGGCCGTGTATTCCTATCTGTGGCAGGCGAAGACCCGGAGACCGTCTACAACGTTCCGGTTCCGCTGGCCACAGTCTTCCCCGGCGAGGAACACGGCCTGCATTCCCCGCCCGCAGAATATGAAATTGCGGTTAACACTTACCGCAATCATCTCAATGAGGGCGGCAATGAGCTGGTGTTCCAGCCCCTGGCCGGAGCCCGGCTCGGCATCCTGGACCTGGAGCGGTTCAAGCGGCAGATCCGCTACTGCCTGCTGCCCAACGGCACCTGCACAGACAAGGTGCTGATGAGCGGCGGACGCTACTCGGATACAGACGACTTCAATTACATGTCGCGGATGGGCATCTGGTTCGAGAATTTCGCGCTGCCGGCCGTCATCAATGAGTGCCTGCTCCAGAGCTATAACGGAGCGGTACGGCTCTTCCCCAACTGGCCGTCACATCAGCAAGCCGAGTTCCGCACCCTCCGCGCCGTGGGCGGCTTCCTCGTCAGCGCCGCCATCGAGGCGGGCGAGGTACAGTGGATCGAGATTACCAGCGAGGCGGGAGGCCCCCTATCGTTCTACATTCCTTGGGAAGCAGGCGCGGTATGCACCGGCACTTCCGGCTGGGTGCGGCGGTTCGGCGGCAGAACCGGCAGGGGGATCACCAGGGCAATCGGCGAGTCGTTCACCGTGCTGCCGACTACGGCAGGAGAGATTATCCGCATCACTAAATTAAGCGCTATGTAGAGCACAAAGAGTCTCCCTCCCACATCACCTTGGGCAGGGAGACTCTTCTTTCAGAGGTAAGCTTCTCTCACCTTCAACGGAATCGTGAAGCGTTATTCAGCCTCTCTTACCCATTCTCCGTTAAGATCAGTTGGAAGCCCACAGCTCCATACGTTCTTTGTACTTCTGATTAATAATTTCCTCGACTTTCTCATCCCCGGCCTTCTTCATATCGGCAAGCATCTTGTCGAAGGTGGCGTTGGCCGCTTCCTCGGAATTCGCAATAATCGTTCTTGTAATGCTCTGGTCCATAATATCCTTAACCTTCTGGGCAGTCAGCGCTTCGGGCGTTCCGCCGTCAGGATTGAGATTGTCATATTCCGCTGTATCCCATACAGAATCCCCCAGGCTCTTGATCGCCAGCTCATCGCCTTCACTGCGCTGATACTTAACAGCCAAATCGTAAGGCTGGCCATTCGGGTCCAGGCCGTTCTTGATGAACCACAGCCATTTGCGGACACCGCTCTTTTTCACCGTATCATCCCAGTTATCCTTGAAGCTCTGCAGGAACGCCGGATCAGGCTGTCTTTTGCCATCCACCATGGTGTAGTGCTGACCTTCCAGACCCCATAACAGCAGATGCTGCCCTTCGTCGCTGGCCAGGAAATTGAACAGCTTCATTGTTTCTTCCGGATGCTCGTTGTTCTTGGTAATTCCAATGGCATCCCAGCCCAGCGAGCTCCGCGGTCCAAAGGTGGTCTTGGCAGGATCGGTACCCGGCGCAACTACCTTGTATGCAAACAGCTGGTTCTTCACGCCGCCGTCTTTCTTAAGCGCCGCGTTTCCGTTACCCGGGTCCCAGTAGGCAGCCGGAGTGGAGAAGACTGCTCCTGTAGCGAGCTTCTGAATCCAGGTCTGGGTCTTGCTGATGGCAAATTCCTTCTCAATCAGACCTTCCCGGAACAGACGGTTAATATACAACATCATCTCGCGGTACTTCGGGTCCTTCACATCATACTGCAGCGTTCCGTTGTTATCATAATAGGTTTTGAGACCCCACATTCCCTTGAACGTTCCCAGTATGGCACCCATGTTCTCACCGTTCATCGCCATTGGAACTGATTCCTTGCCGTCAATGGTCGGGTACTTCGCCTTGAAGCTCTTGAGCAAGGCTTCGAATTCGTCCGTCGTGAACGGAGTGGTGCCGTCTGCCTTGTCCGGAGCCAGCTCCTCCAGCAGGTTCTGTCTGATATTCATCCCGAACACCGGATCGCTGTCCAGGCCGTACCAGTTCGCGAAATAATAGTTCTTGCCGTCTTTATAACGGGTCTTCTGTAGGGTGTCGCCGTACATGGCCTTCAGGTCCGGGCCGAATTTCTCTATTAAATCATCGAGCGGAATGAACGCGCCGCTAGTAATGTACTTATCCAGGGAAGCATCTCCGCGGCTCATGACCACCACATCCGGATAATCGCCGCTGGCCAGCATCAGGCTAAGCTTCTCGGTCGGATTTCCGGTCGGCTGCTGAATAGACACTTGAATGCCGGTCCGCTTCGTAATTTCCTGGGCTACTGCATCTGTGAACGGCTCCCCCTTGGTATTGCCATCAAACCAGGTTAACGTAATCGTCTCCTGCTTCGTCTCTTCTCCTGCAGCTGTATTTGTATTCGGATCTGCACCGGCATTATCTTTCCCGTTACCCGAAGCGCATCCGGCAAGCAGTCCGGCAGTAAGTGCGGCAGAGAATCCCACGTTCATCCATTTGTTTGTATTGATCATTGACACCCTGATTCCTCCCATTAAATAAGAATTCATTCGTTCATTAAGCAGCCAGTCAACAGCTTCCGCTCACCTCCCTTCAGAATCTGTTTAACCATATTAACTTTTTACAGCCCCCAGTGTCATTCCCTTGACAAAGTACTTCTGCAGGAACGGATACACAAGGACGATCGGCAGGGTTGCCACCATCGTTGCTGCCATGCGGATCGTATCACTCGATACCGCATTGCGTTTGGCAGAGTTGGCCAGCATTTGCGTCTGCGACACCATTCCACCGGTCTGGAACTGGCTCAGTATTTTGACAAGCACGGCCTGAAGGGTCTTCAGATCAGAACGGTAGGTGAACGCATAGGAGTCGAACCAGGAATTCCAATGTCCAATGGCCTGAAACAGGCCTACTGTCGCCAGTACAGGAGTTGTCAGCGGCAGCACGATCCGGAAGAAAATCGTCAGGTCATTCGCCCCGTCCACCCTCGCCGACTCTTCGATCTCACCGGGCAGCTGCTCCATAAACGTACGGACAATGATCATATAGAAGACATTCATCAGACTCGGCAGAATAAATACAGAGAACGTATCAATCATGTTCAGCGCTTTGAGCACCATATAATACGGGATCAGGCCGCCGCCGAAATACATGGTAAAGACGAAGTAGAGATTCCAGCCCTTGCGTCCTACCAGATTCTTCCGGCTCAGCGGATACGCCAGCATCGTAATGACGAGTACCGACAGCGGGGCGCCAATCACAGTCCGTTTGACCGTCACCCATAACCCGCTCATAATCTCGCTGTCTTTCAGGATCTGATGATAGCTGTCCAGGGTAAGCACTCTCGGCCAAAAGTATACGCCGCCCCTCACGGTATCCTCCGCGCTGTTCAAGGAAAGAACGAGAATATTCCAAAAGGGCAGGAAGGTAACCAGCAGGACAAGGATAAGAATCAGATATACAACAAATTTGAAGATATGATCACCGAACCGATCTAAAATCATCACAACCGCTCCTCTCCATGGGTGTATTTAGAACAACGCCTGGTCGTTCACTTTACGGGAAATCCGGTTCACAATGACAACAAGGACGAAGGCAACAACAGATTTGAACATTCCCACGGCAGCCCCGTAAGAGAACATGCTGTTCTGCAGACCGTATTTGTACGCATAAATGTCGATAACCTCCGAATATTCGAGCACAGTGTTATTTTGCAGCAGGTATTGCTGTTCGAAGCCCGCATTCAGAATGCCCCCGACTGCCAGGATTCCCAGAATCACAATGGTTGGACGCAGCGCAGGCAGCGTAATATGCCACATCTGCCGGAACCGGCTGGCCCCGTCAACCCTTGCCGCTTCATATAACTCCGGGTTAACCGCAGATATTGCAGCAAGATACATGATGGCACTGAAGCCCATTTCCTTCCACATGTTGGACAAGGCGATAATCCACCAGAACAGGGGGCCATTCTGCAGGAAGGCGACAGGTTCCTTGACAATTCCCAGCAGCACCAGGAGATTATTGAACATCCCGTCCGAAGCAAGCATGGTAATGACAATGTTGGCCGCGATAACCCAGGAGATGAAATGCGGCAGGTAGGAGACCGTCTGTACGAAACGTTTGAAGAATCCCTGCCTTGCTTCATTCAGCATAAGCGCCAGGATGATCGGAGCCGGGAACCCGAACAGCAGGGTCAGCAGGCTTGTCGCCAGCGTATTGCGCATAATCCGGTAGAAATCGCCGGTGGTAAAAAAATATTCAAGCCATTTGAAGCCCACGAATTCGGCCCCGAAGAACTGGTGCAGAAAGGTGCCTCCGCCCGGCTGGTAATTCGTAAACGCCATGTACATCCCAAACATAGGACCATAAGAAAATAGCAATGTCGCAATAAAGGCAGGCAGCATGAGCACAAATAACCACTTCTGCTCCCTTAACCTGTTCCACAGGCTATTGCCCCCGACTGATTTGATAGCGCTTGCTTTATACATCAAATTCCCTCCCTTTTCCTCTGCGGCAGCATACCCGGCTATCTCTCCGTTCAGCTTCATGTATTCATCTTAAATCTGCAGCCGGGTCCGATCTATACTCCAATCCTCCGAATGATAGCGCTTTTTAAAGATGTTTTCGGCACATCCGATTATTGGATTTCATTATTCCGTCTGCTATGATGAACTAATCTATAACCGGTAAAGAAGGGGCTTCTCCGATGCGTCAATTGTACAGAAAGTATATTTATCTTCCTTTTGTCGACCTGAGCTTCCGCTCCAAATTATTCCTGGTGTTCGTTCTGGTCACCATCATTCCCATGATGCTGCTGGTCTATTTCTCCTATGAACTGACCAAATCCAAGCTCACCGAACAGATCTATATCAATATGATGAGTTCTACGGCGCAGATTAATAAGAATCTTGAGAATAAGCTGGACAGCTATGAACATATTTCCGCTTCGATCTATCTGGATGACAGGCTGGCCAGCTACCTGACGGCGGAATACGCGGACGATCCTTCATATCTGGACGTCTACAAGTACATCGGCAACCGGATCGATACAGTAATGGCGGCTTATCCTGATTTTGACAGCGCATTCATCTATTCCGACAACCCTTCGCTGCCCAAAGATAATTACTATATCAAGCCCGTTACACCCGAGGTTCAGCATACAGAGCTGTACAAGCAGCTGCAGCAGTCCCACGGCAATATCATCTATCTGACCACTCCGCAGAGTGAAGACAGTCCCGCCATGTTCACGCTCGCCAGACTGCTCAACAACAACCGCAACCAGTATCCTTACGGAACGCTGGTCTTCAGTGTCTCCGAATCGGTCATCTATTCCCTGATGGAGAAGGAGGCCGGCGGCAAAGATATCTTCATCATCAATGACGAGGGCATTATTCTGTCTTCCGCCGACAAGAAGCTTCTGGATACCAGCCTGCCCGAGATGCTCAATCATCAGTTCGCCAGGGAAGCTTCCGGCCGGTTCGATACCCTGTATAAGGGGGTGAAGGCTTTTGCCGTCTACAACACGCTCGCCAACGGCTGGAAGACCGTGTCGGTTGTCCCTTACGATAGCATCATCAAAGAAGCCAGGTCCTTGTCACAGCTCATTATCACAATCTCGCTCGCCTTCATTGGCGTAGCCCTGCTGCTTATCTATATTACCGCGTCGTTGTTCAGCAACCGCATCCGGACTTTAATCCGGATGGTCCGGCGCATTGAGCGGGGCGACTTCAATACCCCCGGGGAAGAGCAGCTCGGGAATGATGAGATCGGCCAGCTGCACTTTGCCTTCAACCAGATGACGGGCCGGTTGAGCGGACTCATTAGCGAGGTGTCCCGGAAAGAGCTGCTCGGCAAGGAAGCAGAGCTTGACCTGCTGCAGGCCCAGATTAATCCTCATTTCCTGTACAATACGCTTGGCTCCATCTCTTCCCTTGCAGTTAAGCATCAGGACAGCCAGATCCAGGATATGGTGCAGAATCTGGCCAAGTTCTACCGGATATCGCTCAACAAAGGAAAGAGCATCCTGACCATCCATGAGGAGATCCGGCTCACCCGGAGCTATAATGCCATCCAGCTGATCCGCTTCAAGGGACAGCTGAACATTACCTACACGATTGATGAGGCGATCCTGCCCTACTCTACAGTGAAGCTGACCCTGCAGCCTTTTATCGAGAACTCGGTTCTTCATGCCTGCTGGAATCAGGATTACCCGCTGAACATCCATATCAAGGGCATCACCCAGGACAATGACATCATCCTGTCCGTGATTGATGACGGCATGGGCATGAGCCGGGAGACGCTGCAGTCGCTGATGGGAGAGAAGCCGGGCCGGGGGTATGGCATTATGAACGTGGACCGGCGGATTAAGCTTAAATTCGGTGAGTATTACGGGGTAAAAGTATACAGCCGGCTTGGCATCGGTACGGTTGTGCAAATCCGGCTGCCGCAAAAGGCGGTATAGTCCGGCAACCCATGCGGCGTCGCAGCCGATACGAGGCCAGAAGTCCAAGCATTCCCCGCAGTTACGGCCATACGCCACAATGTAAAACTAAAGTTCAACTTATATAGCAAGGTTATAAGGCCGGCAGTTGAAGAAGCGTATCCGGTCCAAGGCCCAAAAACTCAGCTATAGTTGTATTTAGTACCATTAAAAAAGGTAAAAGGCTGCCCGCACAACTTTTAACTGCAGTCTGTACAACTAAATCTGCATGAATCGGTTAAACCGCCCTATATCGGGCAGTTTAATTGCACGAAATACAATTAAAGGAAGGATTGTCAGCAAAACAGATAATTTAGTTGTACGATGTGCAGTTAAGCCGCAACCGCCTTCAGGCATGCCAAACAGGAGAGTCCCGGCCAGCCGTTCATGGCCGCTTGGACTCTCCTGTTTCATTAGCATAAAGCTTACTCGGCAGCGAATAGCAGGTTATAGATCACTTGGGCCGCCTCTGCCCGGGTAGCCTCGCTCTGAGGGGCAAACTGTCCCGGCCGTTGGCCTTGAACCAGTCTGAGCCCTGCTGCTTCTCTGACTGACGCTCTGGCCCACGGAGACACCTGGTTCATATCGTCAAAAGCCGCAGCCGCTGTTCCGGCCGGTGCTGCGCCGTTCTTCAGCTCATAAGCCTTCATCAGCATCACCGCAATTTCCTCACGGGTGATCTGTGCCCCCGGCTCGAATCGGGCCGCAGCTCTGCCGCTTACGATACCGGCGCTATGAGCAATAGAGACCGCATCCGCATACCAGGCATCCGGTGCCACATCCGTGAAGCCTGATTCACCTGCTGCCGTCAGTCCAAGGGAATGAACGAGCATGGCGGTGAATTCAGCACGTGTAACCGCCCGTCCCGGCTCGAACTTGTCTGCGCCGGTGCCTTGGATCAGCAGCTTCGCCGTGAGTTCCCCGATAACAGGACCGGCCCAATGTGCGGCCGGAACATCGGCAAAGGCCCGGTCCAGTTCCAGAAAGGCATAGGTGCCGGCGCGGCTGACCTTGGCCGTCAGTACACCATTGGCATACTTGGCGTTGATATATTCCAGCTTACCGTTATCGGCAATGGAGTAGAGGCCTCCCCGCTTCACCTCGAAGCCCTCCGCTGCCGCCAGGCTCAGCGTGACCGGAGGATTGAACGCGGAGATCGTTCCGATTGCGCCTGTCTGTGCGGTAACGGACAGGCTGAAGCCATAGATCTCCCCCTTCAGGGCAATATCTGCGCCGAGGGTTCCCGCAGCGGCGGCAACCGCTGCATTTCCCTTACTGCCGGGCGACGTCATCTTCAGCGAGATCACGCTATCTTCACGCTGCTGCTCCGGCAGCTGGTTCTGCAGCTGGCGGAGCAGATCCGCCGGAATCTGGAGTGAGAGCCGGCCCGACTTCACTTCCAGCGTATGGTCTGCCAGCTGGCGGACTACGGCGGAAGACAGGTGCAGCTCCTGCACATCTCCCTTAACCTCTACCGCCGCTAGTCCAGAGGCACTGTCCAGTGTGAGCATATCCGGCGTGAGAGCCAGAGTTCTGGCGGCACCGTCCGGGTTGGCAATGCTGCCCGAGGTTGTATTGGTATTGGTATTGGTATTGCTGTTGCCGTTGTTGCCGTTGTTGCCGCCACTGCTGTTGCCATTGCCCTCCGGGCTGCCGGGAGTTCCGTTATTGCCATTATCAACCGGGCTGCCGGGTTCGCCCGGGTTCTCAGGATTGCCCGGGTTCTCCTGCCCTCCCCCTGTTGCCGCTGTGACCGTGACTTCGGCCGTGGCGGAGAATCCGCCGTCCACTGTCTTCACCGTAATTGCAGCCTTACCGGCATGAACTGCGGTGACGGTCCCATCGGTTACAGTGGCTACAGCCGTATCACTGGAAGCCCAGATTACCGCAGGATTGGCTGCATCTTCCGGACTTACCGCAGCCGTCAGCCTGCCCGTTTCACCGGCGGCAAGCGTAAGCGCCGCCTTGTCCAGGGAGACCCCTGTTACCGGCTGCGGACTCACCGTTAACTTGACTAATTTCGATTCCGCAGGCTGCAGCGCCAGCGTCCAGGAACCCGTGACGGACGATGTCTCTCCCGTCCACAGGTCTTGCAGCGTGTAGGTCTCCGCCGCATCCAGCCCGGCGCGGCCGAGATCCACCGTCTTGTCCGCCGGAGCACTCGCGCTATAGTTGAACACGGCCAGATAATAATCACTGCCGTCCTTAAGCACAAAGGTATCCGCAGCATTGGCATTCGTGTTGCCTTCCAGCGGCTTGAAGGCTTGCCCCTTCAGGGCCACCTGGAGAACGTCCGTGTTGCTGTACAAGGCCGTCATGTATTCCTGTGCCTTGGCATCGTTCACATTATCCGAATCCAGCAGCACCGTTCCGGCAATCACGCCCGAGTTCATCCGGCTGCGCGCTTCCGTCAGGCTGGAAGCACGGCTGAGTGCAAGATGGTCGGGGTCTGTATACGGATAGATTGTTCCATTCTGCCAGAAGCCGTAGGTTAATGAATTCAGCATATATTCTGTTTCATTGATCTTGCCGAAGGTATCGCACGAAATGCGGCGGCTGTGCGCATATTGGCTCGGGAAGATCGGAGCAATCGATTCGCTGATGAACATACTTCCGTCCAGCTGCTCATTAACATAACGCATTCCTTCATTGTAGGCCTGGATTCCTGTCGTCACTTCCGGGTCATAATGCTGGCCTTCCAGAGAGCCGTGGGTCAGGAAATCCAATTTGATATATTTGAAGCCCAGGCTCTT
This sequence comes from Paenibacillus sp. FSL K6-1217, assembly GCF_045040735.1. Lineage (NCBI taxonomy): Bacteria > Bacillati > Bacillota > Bacilli > Caryophanales > Paenibacillaceae > Paenibacillus > Paenibacillus sp. FSL K6-1217. The sequence goes on along the minus strand of NZ_CP150271.1, from coordinate 6,992,948 downwards.
GAACTTGCCCAGGAAATAATCCATCCGCATTTGCGCTCCCGGATGTGTCACATCCAGCGGATAGGCGCCGTCCAGCGTCGGCAGCGGCTGGCCCGCAGCGTCCTTAAGGACAATATCGCCATACGTATACCGATTATTGGTGCCTTCTACCGGCTGGCTCATATTATTGCCCCAGTATACAAACGGTGCCCAATAGATCCCGGCATGCTGGCCGTTTCCCTGGATGACGGATACGGCCTCTGCAAGCTGCTGATCATTCAGATTATCCCAGTAAGAGTCCAGGTTGATGAACACATTGCCGTTATTATTGAACTTCTGCAGATGCTCCTTGAAGTAGTTGGAGACATCCACCACGTCCTGATAGGACAGCGAGCTCTCATAAGCCCCCCAGCTGTTCCAGCCGACCGGCACGCCCTGCGGCAGCGCCGGGTTAAGCTCCAGGGGAGGCGCAATGATGGCATTGGCTTTGCCGTATTCCTCAAGACCGGTACGGTAATCACTGAACCCGCCCACCATAATCAGCGGCGAGGATAATTCTGTACCCGTCAGGCTGCCGTGAGGCTGGCTATCGCGGGTCACATCGCTGGAAGCACCGCCATAGACGGCAAGCTCATTGAGCCGGCCTGCCGAGCCCTTCCAGTCAATGCCGGTCTTCCAGGTATCATGGGTTACGGAGCCGAGGACCAGTCCGCTGCGGGTTGAGTTATTGAATATTGCCGTCAGCTCATAACTGGTATCCTCCCGGTTCATGGTCTGGGATTTATAGCGGATCCAGGCATCGTTGTCAAAAGGCACCGTCAGCACGCGGTTCTCTGCGCTGGTACCGATATCCACCCCGCCTGCGCGCTTCACGGTAACCGGCGACATATAATTGGTCTGAACCGCCGTATCGCTGACTGCATCAAGGCGGGTCAGGAAATAGTCCTTATCCTCATAGAATTTGTACACCTGCTTCAGCACCGGCCGGCCCGCCGAGGTATGGACCAGCGTCAGCTCAATTCCTTTGCCGAATCCGTCCTGAATCTCTACGGGCGCACCGGCGCTGGCATGACTCTCATAGCCCTTGCTCTCGATAAGAGTGCCGCCGAGCTTAATGCTGCTGTAGATTCCCTGCAGCTTCTGTCCGTCCGCCCAGCTGTAACCGGTGTACCCGGTCTTAGTGTTCAAGGAGACCTCATAGGGTCCGCCCGCTACCAGCAGGCCGTAGGTATAATCCGTAACCGTGATCGTCCCGTAGCTGTGCGATTCTCCCGCTGTCCCGAGAGTGTCATCCTCTTCACCCGGTTGCTCCGGCCCGGTGTTCGCCGCCGGCTCGACGATAATCCGGTCAATATCCGGCGCATACCAGTTGCCGTCGGCAAAAGTAATGGTATTCTCGCCTACATTCAGCGGCAGTGTAAGCTCATACGTGCCTACGGTATCCCAGTCCGGAGTCTTGGGCAGCTCATAATACTGCTCGGCGCCGCCATTGGCCCGGACATAGAAGCTGCGCGGGTCGCCGGAAATATAGGCTACCGTAACCCGGTATTCCCCTGTCACCGGGGCGGTTATCTTGTTGAAGGTCAGGGAGCTGCCGCCATTCAGATAACCTACCTTTTGGCCGCCGGAAGCATTCGGGCTGTCCGAAACCCGTGCCTCGCCGGTCAACCCGTTACCTGGAGCTTCCGCTTCATAGCTGAGCGTGAACGGAATCACTTCGATCTTGTCCATATCCGGGGAATACCCGTTATGGTCCGAGAAGGTGATCGTGTTCAGGCCCGCTTGCAATACCGCCTCTACATCATAAGTTCCGATCGTATTCCAGCTGGATGTCTTCGGCAGATCAATCATCTCGTCCGGCCCCTGATTCACCTGCATATATACGGGCCGGGGATCGCCGGAAATATAAGATATCCGGATCAGATAGGTTCCGGCTGCCGGAACAGTGACATCCGTGAACTTCAGGGAGCTGTTCTGGTACAGATCCGTTACCTTTTGGCCGCCGGAGCTGATACTGCTGTCTGCCACCCTGGCATTGCCTGTCACGATATTCCCGGCCGCTTCGGCCTCAATCACTGCTCCGTGCAGAGTACTGGTCCAGTCGCCTTCCCCTTCACCCGGACCAGCCGGGGCCAACCCGCCGATGACGATCTTGTCGATGTCCGGTGAATACCAGTTGTTGTCATCAATCAGGATGGTGTTGGCCCCGGCGTTCAACGGCAGTGTCACCTCGTAAGTGCCCACCGTGCCCCAGTCTGCTGTCTTGGGCGGCTCCTCGAACTGTCTGGCTCCGCCGTTGGCACTGATATTGAAGGGCCGCGGATCGCCGGAGATATAGTACACCGTAATTGTATACTCTCCCGCCGCGCTGACATTGACATTCGTGAACTGCAGAGAGCTGCCCTGATACATGCCCCCGACCTTCTTGCCGCCGGAAGCCACAGGACTGTCCGATATCGAAGCGTTCCCGCTCACAATATTCCCCTCAGCCTCAGCTTCATAGGTATTCGCATCCTCTGCATATGCCGGCCTGATGAACCGGCTGCCTCCGGCCCCCGCCAGGCAGATGATGAGAAGTAACAGCAACCCCTTTTTCATAAACTGTCCAAGCATAACATCCCTCCGTTTGGTTGTCTCCATAGCTCTTGTAATCGCTTTCCAGACTAATTGTAGAAACCGGGAGGGGAATGCACCATATCGCAATCTTACAATTCATAAGGGAATTCATCTATTTTGCTTACACTCACATGCTTTTGCGGAACTCGTTCGGAGTGACCCCCTGATTCTTCACAAACAAGGCGATAAAATAAGACGTGCTCTCATAACCGACACGCTGTGCAATATCCTGAACCTTAAGCGAGCCGTCTGCCAGCAGCTCCTTCGCCTTGCCCAGCCGGATGCGTGTCAGATAATCATGAATCGTCATACCCGTCTTGTCCTTGAAAATAGACCGTAAATAGTTCGGCGACAAATACACCTGCTCCGACAGGCTGTTGATCGTAATCGGCAGATCGTACTGCTGGTCAATTACGGTACGGACCTTGTGGACGAGCTTCGCATTCTTGTCCATGAAACGCTCACCCAGCATGCTCACGGCAGCTTCCGCCGTACCCAGTATCAGATCCTCAATCTCATGCAGCGTCAGTGCATTATAGATGGAATGATACAGCTCCGCACGCTTGAAGCCTTCAGGAGCCGGCTCATGCAGCTCCAGCAGTTCGTCCGTCAGAGCAATCGCCCAGTCGCAGATATTTTTGGATCTGACCCGCAGCGTTGCCAATCCTCCGAAGTACCGGTGGAGCTGCTGTGCAGCCTGCCCGAAGTCCAGCTGATTAATCGTATCGAACCATTCCTTGCGCTCAAAAGGCGGCAGATGCTCGCTGTAGAACCGGCCGCAGACCGACGCGCCATGAATGATTTTGCCCGCCCCCTCATAGAAGCGCTCGTTCAGGATCACACGCGTATGTTCATACAGCTCATGGATATGGGGGAGAGCCGACTCCTGTCCGCCGACGGCAACAGTTACTGTGAAATCCAGCGCCCGGCGCATCGCCTCGGCGAGGTCCTCCCAGGCATAGTGGCCCGGCTGCTTCGCCGCTTCCATATAGACCCCTATCTCCCCTTCCTTATAGGGCACAAAGACTGTATCCACATTCTTCATTGCGAAAAAATGACCCAGATAAGCCTCCAGCCGGCTCATCCAATCCTCCAGACTCTGCTCTTCCCCTGCTGCTTCCTTGGGATCAACACTGAATAAAGCCAGGGCATAACGGGTCGTCTCCGGCAGGCGCGCCAGCTGGCTGAAGCTGTTCGCAAGTCCGGCGGCGAGCTCCGGTTTTTTCTCAGAGGATAGCTCCTTGAGCAGCTTGGATTTGGCCGCCTCTATGGAACGGAGCTTCATCCGCGCTTCCTCGCAGAGCTGCTTCACTTTGGTGATAACGCTCTCAATTTCACTCAGGTCAAGCGGCTTAAGCAAATATCCGACAGCTCCCGCATGGAGGGCGGATTTCACATATTGGAATTCATCATGCCCGGTTAAGAACATGACCTGCATCCAGTCATAACATTCGTTAAGGGTACGGGCCAGCTCTATGCCGTTCATCATGGGCATCTGCACATCTGTAAGCACAATATCCGGCCGGGTTGCCTCGATCTTCTCCAGCGCTTCCCTGCCATTGCCGGCGGTGCCAACAACGTAGATCCCCATCTCTTCCCAGCGTATATAATCTCTCAGCGTCTCAAGTTCAAGTGCTTCATCATCTACCAGAAAAATACTGTACACCGAAAGTCCCCCCTCTGTGTGGCCTGCTTCCCTTCCAATTATATTCTTTTCCGGTCAGATAACGATCGTTCCAATCAATGAAAGTCGTTTTCAGGCATTCTTCGTTATTTAGGAGTATACCGCTGATCCTCTGTAATGGTCGATGGAAAGGATTATCCGCGCTTCCAGCTTGGTCCAGACGAAAAAACGGGGGCAGCCTTCGCCCCCGCCTGTCTCATGTTAACAGCTCCAGCCGGCTGTTCAATTGGTAGCTTCCGCCAGCTTCTGCCAGGAAGGAGGTGGTGAGATCTCCCCAGCGTACCGTCACCCTCCCCGGGGAGAAGGTGCGGATTCCGGCAGCTGTCAGCCGGCCGTTATCCCAGGAAGCATCCACTTCGGCATTCCCCTTGGCCCGGAGCCCGGATACCGTTCCTGTACTCCATGCCGCAGGCAGCGCAGGAAGCAGATGAATCTCATCCGCATGGCTCTGCAGCAGCATCTCTGCAATGACAGCCGTGCCGCCGAAATTCCCGTCGATCACGAAGATATTGCTCTGCGCACCGGCTATACCCGATTTGGAGTAGGTGAACAGATTATCGAAGCACAGGCCGCCGATGAGGTGGGAGATGTGCTTATAGGCCTTCTCCCCGTCAAGCAGCCTGGCGAAGCCAAGCCCGAACAAAGCCGCGGTGAACTCCACATCCTCCAGCTCATTCTGGAGCATCCGGTTCTCCAGCGTCACGCGGGCTGCCCGGCTGAGCTCAGGTGTCCGGCCGGGAGTAATCGCGTTGCCGGGATACAGCGCGAACAGATGAGACAGGTGCCTATGCTCCGGCTGGGCTTCCTCATAGTCCTCCAGCCATTCCTGGAGCTGCCCTTTCTTGCCGATCTGAAGCGGCGGAAGCTTGGATATGGCTGTCCGCAGCATCCGCTGGAACGCCTCGTCCCTGTCCAGCAGTTCTGCCGACATCAGGCAGAATTCGAACAGCTCCCTGACAAGAATCTGATCCATGGTCGGTCCCATGGACAGCTGCTGTGCCCCCTCACCGGGATCACCGGGGTAGAAGCTGTTCTCCGGCGAATTGGCCGGGCCGGTAACCAGCCAGCCGTATTCGGGATGGACACACATATAATCCAGGTAGAAGGCCGCTGCCTCCTTAAGTACAGGATAAGCCTGCTGCTCCAGGAATTCAGAGTCAAGGGTGTATTCATAATGCCGGATCAGATGGGTGGCCAGCCAGAGTCCGCCGGTTACATTCAGCCCCCACGAAGTCTCCCAGCCGGGAAGTGTGAAGCCCCAGACATTGGAGAAGACATGGGCGACCCAGCCCCCGCTGCCATACAGCAGGCTTGCGGTCGGTCTTCCAGCCCGGGCCAGCTCTGCAATGTAGCGCATCAGCGGAAGATGGCTGTCCCCCAGATTCGTAACCTCCGTTGGATAATAATTCATCTGTGTGTTAACGTCCAGATGATAGTCGCAGCTCCAGCCCATCCGGCAGGCTTCCCCGTCATTCCAGATGCCCTGCAGATGCAGCGGCAGCGGTGAATCCGCCCGTGAACCGGCGATGGTCAGATACCGTCCATACTGCAGGAACAGCGCGAACAGCTGAGGGTCCTCCCCGCCGCCCCGGGCCAGGGACTCAATCCGCTGATCAGTCGGGAGATCTGCCAGGTCCGAGCGGCCCAGCTGAAGATCCACCTTGTCATACTCCCGGCGGTAATCGGCAATATGCTCTTCTCTCAGCAGCCCGTAGTCCTTGCCCATGGCCTGCTCAAGTGTGATGCGGCACTCGGATTCCCAGTCCGGATCTGTACGGCGGTAATCGGTGCTGACGGCAAAGTAAATCCGGGCCTCATCGGCTCCGGCGACTGTCAGCCGGCCGTCCCCGCTATGAATTGTACCGCCGGATACCGCCACCTTGACCAGACCTTTGGCATGGACCCCGCAGGCACCGTTGCTGTGTATATTCTCTGTTGCCTGACTCTTGAATTCCAGCGTTCCGCCGTCCACGGCTGCCGCTGTGAACGACTCCGTTCCGTTCACCAGGCTCAGTGTAAAGGACACTCCGCCCGGCAGACTGCTCCAGATCCTCGAAGCCAGCAGATTGCCGGCATGCGAGGCGAAGACCTCACGGTGCAGCGCTGCACTCTTACCCTGATACACGGCTCCGGCTACCGCATTCGTCAGATCCAGCTCCCGGCGGAAGAGCCCTGCGTCCTCTGCCTCCAGTTCCTGCTCCTGCTCCTGCTCCTGCTCCTGCTCCGCGAATTCAATCACCACCTCGCATAATCCGAGGTTCGTGCCGAAATTCTGCTTCTCAGGCTGCAGATACTGCTTGGCCAGACGGTCGCCTCCTTCGTAATCCCCGCTGAAGAAATGCCGGCGCATCTCTTCCAGTGCGGCCTTGCCTCCTCCGGAAGCCGGCGCCGGGTCGGTCTGCCCCGACCAGTAGGTAACCTCGCTCATGCTCCACACTTCACGGTGCGGAGCAGCCATCACCACCGCCCCTAATCTGCCGTTGCCCAGAGGCAGTCCCTGGGCCCAGCCCGCCGCCGGGGCCGAATACCACAGTCTGTAGTCGTTCATCCCTCAGTCTCCTGTCTGTCCTGTCTTTACAATCAGCCTGTAAATTCTCGATTCTGCCGGTTCCAGTGTTACGGAAAGCTCACCACCGGACACTTCCCCTTGCGTGCCTTCCCACAGATCCTGAAGAATGTAAGCCGCCCCGGCATTCAGTCCGGCACGCGCAAGCGGGACAGACTTATGCGCAGGCTGTGCAGCATCGAAGTTGAATACGGCCAGGTAGCAGGCCCCCTCTTCCGCAGCTTCGAGCACGAAGACATCGGAAGCCCGCTCGCCCAGATCGCCTTCAACCGGACGGAAGGTCCTTCCGAGCCGGGCCACATGCATGATCTCCTTGTTGCTAAGCCATGCTTCGGCCCGGCCGGCTGCTTCTTCCTTGCGGAAGTCATCGCCAAGCAGCAGAACCGTTCCTGCAATGACCGAAGCCGTCAGCCGGCTTCTTCCCTCATGCCAGCCGGTCGGTTCCTGGTTGAAGCTCTTATACAACACCGAATGGTCCGGATCGTTATAACGGTATAACGTGTTATTCATCCACCAGCCGTGTGTCAGTGAGTTAAGCAGGTACTCTGTATCCTTAAGTGTGCCGAAGACGTCGCAGGATACACGGCGGCTGTGCGCGAATGCGTACGGGAACAGCGGAGCGATTGACAGGTTGATGAAGAACGGCCGGCCAGCCGCTTCCGGCGAGAGCTTGCGCTGCAGGTACGACATCCCGTAATGATAAGCCGCAATCCCGGTCGTGATCTCCGGATCATAATGCTGCCCTTCCAATGCACCATGCGCAAGGAAGTCCAGCTTGATGTACTCAAATCCGTCAGCGATGAATTTGTCCGTGAACCAGTCGATTCTCAGCAAGGCGCCCGGATGTGTCGGATCAATGGCCAGACCGCCGTCCACATCCGGCAGAACCTCCCCTTCACTGTCCCGCAGAAGGATATCGGCGTACGTGTATTTGCCGCCTGTGCCTTCAACAGCCATGCCGAACTGGGCGGGGCTGCCCCAGAAGGCAAAGGGCGTCCAGTAGGTGCCGGGCTTGTGTCCGTTATTCCGCACCACGTCCAGCGCTTCCGCCATTTCGGCCGGTGTCAGCTGGTCCCAGAAAGCATCGAAGTTGATATACAGCGTGTTCCCGTTATGGAATCCGAGCGGCTGTACTTTGTGTTTCAGGAAATCACTGGTTGCCGTGTACAGATCATAATCCAGGTTGCTCATTGCGGCAGACCAGCTGTTCCAGCCTACCGGCACACCGCCTGTCCATGGCAGCGGAGCTTCGATCCGGGTGTTGGCCTGTCCGTAAGCTTCCAGCCCTTCTCTGTAATCCTCATAGAATCCGAGCCAGACCAGCGGCGATTCTACACGCGTCCCCTTGACATATCCATGCGGCTGGAAATCACGGGTCATCTCGCCTGCGGCCCCGCCGTACAGCTCCAATTCCAGGGCTCCTCCGGCCTGGCCGCTTGTCACCTTAATTCCGGTCTTCCATACCTTATGGGTGACAGACCCGAGGATCATCCCGCGCCGGCTGTCCGGCCGGAACAATGCGGTTACCTCGTAGCTCTCTGTCTGGAGCGGCGGCTTCTCCACGGCATATCTGACCCACTTGTCATTGTCAAAAGGCACACGCAGCACTCGCACATCCGCCGGCCCGGACTCCCCGCCCAGAGACACTTCTGCGGATTGAATAACCGCCAGACGGTTCGTCTTCACCTCTGAATCACTAAGTATTACGCTCTGCAGCAGTACAAATGCGGATTGCTCATAAATATAGAAATGCTGCTCCAGCTGCGGAAGCCCTGCTGATTCGTGCAGGATGATCAGATGAAGACCTTTGCCGAATCCGTCCTGAATCCCATGCTGCTCCGTCAGCTGATGGCTCTCATAGCTGCCGGTATGATATTCCCGGCCGTTCCAGCGGAATGCGCTGCGCATCCCTTTCACTGCAGAGGAATTCCTGCCGGTGCAGGCAGCCTCCCCCGCCGCCAGATCAATGTCCAGCGCCAGCAGGCCATTATTTATATGGACCAGAACCCCGTCTTTGAGTTCCACTTGTATGGCAATTTGGCTGTCCGTTCGCATGATTTGCCTCCTATTATGCGTTATGGACCTTGCAGGCGGCAGATCCCCGGACCTGCGCTCAAAGTCTGATCTCATTATAAAAACAGAACCCTGCCGCTGCCATGCAGCGATCTTCCGATCCATAACGCGATCTGACGCATTTTCCTCCGGCTGCTTCAGTCCGCTCTGCTGCAGCTTCTTCAGCTACCAGCGCAAGCAGGTATCCCCGCCCGGAGCCGGGCACATTAGCTGCTGAGCAGCTTAAGTACCCGCAGGCCGGTCCCGGTGCTCCGGCTGTCCCTGCGTCCTGTATTGCGGACGGTAATCCGCAGCACCCCGCGCTCCGCTTGAACCGGGAATAACGCCAGGATCGGCCGGTAAGCCTCCAGGCACCAGTCATCGAACAGATTGATATCTGCGTAGGGTCCGCCGTTCAGCGAATATTCCGCAATTCCCGAGTCAGGGCCGTACAGCAGCACCAGCCCCGCACATTGTCCGGTCACCGTGAAGCTGAATTCCGCCTGCGGATCATCCGTACAGGCGTGCGCGGTAGAGAACCGCCAATTCATCAGCGGCTCTTCCGGCAGCAGCTCCCGGGGGGAGAAGGCTGCGGAATACGCGGCCCCGCTGTAATCCAGCAGTCTGCCGTATTCATAATTCCGGATGTCCAGCGGAGCCGGCAGCAGCAGTTCCTCTTCTGCCTCGGCTCTGTGATCCGGCAGCGCGGTCTCCTCCGCTTCCGTCACTCCCGCCGTCCGGCAGGGGGCACGGGCAACCGCCTGCTGCAAGAACTCTTGCACCAGGGCGGCATACAGCGCGTGCCCTGCATCCAGCGGATGGTATCCGTCCGGAGCGAACTTCCTCCAGTCCAGCTCTCCTGTGTGGATCATCGTATACACTTTGGCCGCACAGTCAATGGAAGGGATGCCGTAATAGGCGGCCACCTCCTCATGCACGGCGATGTTGAACGGCTTATAGCCGGTCAGGTTCTTGTCGGCCGCCGTGTATACGAAGACCAGCTCCGTCTGCGGCGACAAGCGCCGGCACTGGCGGACAATTCCCTCCATCCCGCGGATGGATTCCTCCCGGTCCTCCCCGTCATTGACGCTGAATTCGACAAACAGCAGATCCACAGGCCCCTCCCGCAGCACATGCTCCTGCAGCCGGTGCGCACCGAAGGTGGAGGTGGTCCCGCCTACTCCGGCATTGATGCAGCGCACGGGATGACCCGCGTACAGCTGTTGCAGATACGCTCCGGTCAAGGCGCGCCAGCTGGTAGATTCCGCATCCGAAGCGCCTGCCCCTTCTGTAATCGAGCCGCCCAGAAAGGCAACCGTCAGAGGGGCAGTCCCCGCAAGCTTGCCTCTCAGGCCGGGCAGTCCCCGGCGCGGCGTAATACTGGGATTGCCGCCGCTGTTCTGGTTGTTCATGATTTCCCCTCCAGAAGCCATAATGGATACGTCCTTATGCCTTTTTATTTGTCCTTTAGTTCTGCTTCCATACCTGCAAACAGCAATGCCGGCCAAGGAGGCCGGCATCCGTTATACAGCACTCAGGCCGCCCGCGTTTCCGCGCAGACAAGCTTTATTTCGCTGACACATCATAAGCCTTTTGCAGAATCTCCAGGTAGCGGTCCAGCTTGAGGTCCTTCAGCCCCTTCACATACGCATCCCAGTCCTTGTTCAGATCCTTGTTGCCTGTAATGAACTGCAGCTCGTTCTGCTCAATGTAGTTTCTGAGATTCGTCTGCAGCATGCTGGCTTCGTCGATGTCGCCCGGGTCAATCCAGATCGACCAGAGCGGGAACAGATCCTTCGGTTCATGGCCCTGATACAGCAGCGTAGCATCATAGAGTCTGCGCTCATAGCCGTTGGAAGCATAGATATCCGTTCCCTGAACGAAGGTGTCGCGGTATTCCTTCGGCATATAGAAGTGCCCCATTCCGCTCCAGCCTGCATTGCGCGGCGCTTCGCCCTCCTTCATTGGAATCGGCTTGATCATCGGCTTGGAATCTTTACCGAGGGCCACATCGCCTTCGCCCGGGTCAGTCCAGTCAATGCCCTTCATGCCGCTGGCCGCATTGGTCTGGCCTTCCGGTGTGAACAAATAATCCACCATCTTAATCAGGGCGATCTTCGCTTCTTCACTCGCTTTGTTGGTAATGACAAACTTGGCTCCCGAGGTTACACCGCCTGCATCATGCGTAGCGAACGATGCTCCGGAAGGGCCGGTGAGCGGAGCCAGCGGGTTGTAATGCGCCGAACGGGTGTTGCCCGGATCAATGTTAACGAAGATGGCAGGGTGCATGCCCGCACCGGCGCCGAGGATCTCCGCATCGGCATTCTCACCGATTTTTTTGAACGCCTCGGCATTCTGGGTGAAGGCCCCCGGATCAATCAGCCCGGCATCGAACAGGGACTTGATGTAGGTCAGGCCCTCTTTCCATTCCGGCTTGATGGCGGCCGATTCAACCTTGCCGTCCGGCGTCAGATTGAGGTAATTGCGGTCATCGTCATAGACGAAGCTGTTCATCAGATAAGGAATGATCCGTACACCGAAGTCTTCCGTAGAGCCGCTCAGCGGCACTTCATCCGCTTTGCCGTTGCCGTTCGGGTCCTGTGTCTTGAAGGCTTCCAGCATCTGCTTGAACTCAGCGGTGGTCTTCGGCTCCTCCAGATTCAGCTTCTTCAGCCATTCGGTATTGATCCACATCTTGTTGGGATAGGAGCAGTGGAAGCACTCTGTGTAAGCGCCCAGCCCGTAAATATTGCCGTCCGGCGCCGTAATGAGCGTCTTCATCGCAGGTGTCTTTTCCATAGCGGCCTTGATGTTCGGGGCATACTGCTCAATCAGATCATTCAGCGGAACAAGCACGCCCTGCTGCCCGTATTTCAGCACATCGCCCTGGGAGAATTCATCAATATAAGAGGTTAGCAGGTAGGCGTCGGGATAGTCTCCGCTGGCCAGCGAGATTTGGCGCTTCTCCTTGGCCCCGTCAGACGGGTTGATCTGCCAGTCGAACTTGATCTTGAATTTGTCCTGCAGGAAGGCTGTGAATTTATTGGTCGGAATATCAATGCCCGATTCCTGTACCGCAAAGACACTGACCTGAGCAGGCTCCGTTGCCGCCGGTGTATTTCCTCCTGCATTTCCGCTCGTGGCCTGGGCACCCGAAGGGCTGTCTGTGTTGTTGCCCGAGCATCCGCTGATCACCACGGTAAGTACCGTTACCAGCATGAACAGACTAATAAGGCTTTTCTTCAAAATCAATCACTCCCTTTGTTTGAGTTGAACAGGGTGAATATGTCTTGCTGCCGGCGGATGCCTCACCCCCTTTGCACTTGCAGCTGCCGGACTTAGCCCTTGACGGACCCGACCAGCATCCCTTGAACGAAATAACGCTGCACAAAAGGATAGATGACCAGCACCGGCAGCGTAGCCACAACGATCAGCGCATATTTCAGAAGCTCTGCCATCTGCTGCCGTTCGACCATCGCCAGCGCATCCATCGCTCCGGCACTGTTGTTCTGGATAATGATGCTGCGCAGCACGAGCTGAAGCGGGAACAGGTCCGCCGACTTCAGATAGATCAGCGCGTCGAAATAGGAGTTCCACTGTCCCACGGCGTACATCAGCACCAGCACCGCAAGGATCGGCTTGGATAACGGAAGCACCACGCTGCGGATGAACCGCATGTCACTGCAGCCGTCAATCTCACTGGCCTCCAGCAGCTCCTCCGGGATCGAAGCCTGGAAGAAGGAGCGGGCGATAATAACCTGCCACACCCAGATGGCATTAGGGATCAGGAGCGCCCAGCGGGTATCAATCAGGTGCATCTGCCGGACCACCATATAGGTGGGGATCAGCCCGCCGCTGAAGATCATCGTGAACGTGATCACCAGCATTAACGCATTCCGTCCAAAAAACGCGCGCCGCGACAAAGGATAAGCAATCATAACCGTCAGGGTTACGCTGATCAGTGTACCCGCCGCCGTATAGAATATTGAATTGGCGTAGCCGGACACAATCTCATGCGTGCTGAACAACACCCGGAACGCCTTGAAGGAAATATCCACGGGCCAGAGCCACACCCGGCCGGAGGTGACCGCCGCCGGACTGCTGATGGAGCTGCTGATAATGAAAATAAGCGGATACAGCACGGCAATCACCACAAGGATGAGCACCGTATAGACCACCGTGAGGAAGATCCGGTCACCGGTGGATTCTTTGATTTTCTGGGAAACTGCTGATGAAGCGGCCATACGAGCACTCCTTTCCTACCAGATGCTGTTGTTGGTGATTCGTTTGGCCAGGCCGTTTACGGTAAGCAGCAGGACCAGGTTGATGACGGAATTGAATAGGCCGACTGCGGTGGCGAAGCTGTAATTGGCATTCAGCAGACCGATCCGGTAGACATAGGTAGCGATAATCTCGGAATTCGAGATATTCAGCGGATTCTGCAGCAGATATACCTTTTCGAAGCCGATCGCCATCACGTTACCCACATTCAGGATCAGGATAATCACAATTGTCGGTACAATGCCCGGAAGGTCGATGTGGCGGATTTTTTGGAACCGTGAAGCTCCGTCCACCTTGGCGGCCTCATATAGCGTAGGATCGATGCCGGCCAGGGCGGCCAGATAGATTACGGCACTGTAGCCTGCGGTCTGCCAAATATCGGACCAGACATAGATCGAGCGGAACATGCCGGGCTCCCCAAGGAAATTCACCGAGTCCAGCCCGAAGAAATTCAGGGCGATATTGGCGAAGCCGAGGCGCGGGGCCAGAAACAGCATGATAATGGAGACCATGACCACCGTTGAGATAAAGTAAGGCGCGAAGGAGACCAGCTGCACGAACCGTTTGAACCGCCCGCCGCGGATTTCGTTGATCATCAGTGCCAGCAGGATGGGAATCGGGAACCCCGCCAGCAGCAGGAAGCCGCTCAGCAGAATCGTATTTTTCACCAGCGTCCAGAACAGCGGATTCTCGAAAAAGAGTTCAAAGTTCCTGAAGCCTACCCATGGACTGCCCCAAATGCCTTTGATCACGTTATAATCCTTGAACGCCAGAACCGCATTCGCCATCGGATAATACTTGAAGATCAGAAAAAACAGCAGAGGCGGAATAACCAGCAGATGGAGCTGCCAGTGCTTCAGCATGCTTTTCCCGGCGTTTGACAGCCAGCTCTGGCTCCTGCTGCGGGGCGCCGGCTTGTGGTTTAATATCAGTTTCTTCTCCAGATGAATCCCCCCTAAAGTTGTGCCAGCATTTACGTTGTGTGATAGCGCTTTCTCCACGCCTTGATCATAAGTTCCGGCGGCAGCTCCTGAATAGGTACATTTCCGTATTTTGCGTACAGTTCACCTGGTTTCCGGGGTCCACTGCATACGCTTACATCCCTAATTCCGCCGATCCCTTGTACGTATTCCGCCTGTACTGTCTGCTAACCGCAACCGCCAGTGCACTATCCGCAGCCTTCTGACAACAAAACGGCTGTGCGTCCGGACAATGGACAGCAGCAGCCGTTTCAGCGTGAGCATTCGGTTCATTTCTAGTCGCTATGCGATTGTCTGTAGGTGCTGGGCGAGATGCCTGTCAGCCGTTTGAATGCCCGCCGGAAGGAATGTGAGCTGTTGTAGCCGACTCTGGCCGCGATCTCATCCACCGTGTACCGGCTCTCCCGCAGCAGAACAGCCGCTTCATCCATTCTGACCTTGATCAGATGATCCGAATAGTTCACACCTGTCACCTCCTTGAACAGCTGCGAGATATATTTCTCGGGGCGCTCCACATGCTCGGCGACACGGTACAGGGTCAGCTCGGTATCGGCGTACATCTCTGCGGTATACTGGTAGATCTGCTTGATGATCTGGGTGTGTGCATCCTTTTTTTTGCCGGTGATGTATCCGCACAGCTCTCCGGTCAGCTCCAGGAATTCCGCCTGGATGCTGGCGAGCGGCTCCGAGGTGCCGATGTCGATAATCTGCCGTTTGACGCTCTCGCCGAGAGCGGATTCCATGAAGATTTTTTGATCGAGCAGCTTGAGGAAGGTGCCCTTCATCTCCCCGATAAGCTGATGCTTCATCTCCATCGACAGCTCGCGGGGGCCCAGATTCTGCGCAAAGGTGGCGTCGATGATCCGCACAGCTTCAGCCAGCTCACCGGCACGGATCGTGCTGATCAGACGCTGCTCTGTCTCCAGCGGGTAATAGTAGGTCGTATTCTCAATCTGCACCTCCTGATGGCGCATGATTCCTTTATGGTTCGTGTACACGGCATATTCCAGCGCTTGTCTGGCCTGCTCGAAGGAGGCGCTGACCTCTGTGACCGATGAGAAATACTCCCCGATGCCGCCCTGCACCGATATGCGGTATTCCCCGAATACCTGCTGCACCCCCTGGTCCATCAGGCGCTCCATCCCCGCTGCATGACCGGCCGGAGTGTCCTCTGTGCTTGAGAAGAACAGAATGACGATTTTGTCGGAGCCTATATCGGTCATCGGGAACGGACCCGCCAGCTCTGCGAAGGTCTGCTTCAGCAGGAGCCGCGCCGCATTCAGCTCATTCAGAATTTCGACGCTGTCCATCCCGGAGTACCCCTTAATCTGCAGAATTACGGCGTATCCGCTTCCCTCCCCGAGAGCAATATCCGCCTGTTCGGCTGCGGAGACAATCTCTTCCCTGGATTCGAACTCTCCGGCGATCAGCCGTTTGAGAAAAGCATCCCGGACCACAGGCAGCTGGCGGGTCAGCTCGGTCTCCAGCAGCTTATTCTTGGTGATCATATCGGCGATATTCCCGCTCAGGAAGTCGAATTCATTGCGCTCCGGGCTGCCCTCCTTGCCGAACTGCTCCTTCATTACAGCCAGCAGCCGGTTGATCGGCATACTGTTCCGGTAGGCCAGGACAAGCCCGGCCAGCAGACCCAGGAACAGGGCGCCGGCGGTAATCATCCAGGTCATATGTTTAATTTTGTTGGCGTTCTCCATCAGCACACTGCGTGGAATTCCTGCCTGATACACCCAGCCGTTCGTGGCGGAGCGGGTCGTAATGACAAGATCATCCTTATAGAACTGGCTTACCTGATCCGCATCAAAAAAAGGGTCCGCAGCCAGTTTCTCCACATAGGCATCATCCTGCCCCTGAAGTACGAGGGTATTGCCGTCAGCATCGCTGATATGCACCCAGCCTCCGTCACGCCCAGTCAGCCCTGACAGCATACTGGCAATGATTTTCTCGTCAATGTTAACCACTACGACAGCCGGCGAGGAGTTATTGAAGCTGTCCAGCGGCAGCGACTGCATATAGGTGATCACCGAGGACTGCGTCCCTTTGCTGACAAAAGCGCTCAGCGGCTTAATCTCACTCCGGTGCGTGCGGTCCAGAATCTCTTGCTTCCACTCCTCCAGGGAGAGGTCCGCATAATGGTAAATCTCGTAATAATGGTCCGGGCGGTAGGAAGACCCGGCGGTCAGCACCAGATCGTAATTGGCCAGATAAATATAATAGTCCTGCAGAAAATCATTGGTCTGCCCGAAGGTCAGGACATTGCGCATCGCTCTCCAGATACCGAATACATTGGTATCCCTGCCCTGTTCACTCATCAGTACATTCAGCTCCTGGTTGATCGCCAGCTGCCGGGTGAGCCCTTCAACCTCGGCCATGCGCCGCTCCAGAAGCTCCTGGCTTTTCTGCAGCTGGGTGACGCTGTTCTCAATGGAAATGGATTGGGTTACGGAAATAGAAGTACTGTAAGACATGTAGCCCCCAATGCTGGGAATGATTAAGATGACCAGATAGGAGATCAGAAATCTGCGGAACACCTTGGAGTACTTGGGCATGAAAAGATTCTCCCCTCTATTGGCAGCGCTATCATGATATTAGCTTAAAACAAATTGCTCTCCAGTCAAGCCTTTGATGCGGCAGGCGTTTCACAAAAGTCGGGAATGTAATAAAAAGCAGCGATGCACAGCGGGCATCACTGCTTTTTATTAGCCATTCCGAATTCGCCGCAGAGCCCTGCCGCCCCGCGCAATATTCGCGGGGTGCGGCAGGGTATGCATACGGATACGATCTGTCACAAGCCGGACTTACATCATCAGGAGCCGCTGAACTGCTCACCGCCTCCGTCTGCCGGCTTCCAGCCATGATTCACCGAAGCCTCCATGATGTCCCCGTAAGCCCAGTGGGTGAGCGGAACATCCCGCCACAGGGAGACAGCAACGCCGTGCAGCGGTCCTCTGCCGGTAAGCCGGTTAATCACCGTAACCGCCTCGGCCCGGGTTAACGGATGGCCGGGCTTGAAGCTGCCATCGCTGTAGCCGCCCATGACTCCGGTACCCTGCACCTTCAGGATCGCTCCCGCCGCCCAGTGTCCGGCGGTGTCCGTGAACCCGCGGCCTGCGGCCGCAGCTGCCGGGAGCAGCGCGGATGCCAGACTCGCCGTCTCGGCACGGGTAATGAGCTGCCCGGGCCTGAAGCTGCCGTCGCTGTAGCCCTTCATCAGCCCGGCTTCGGCGGCACCGGCAATAGCTGCCGCCGCCCAGTGGCCGGCGGTCACATCAGTGAAGGATGCCGCCTTGCCGCCAGTCTTCAGCGGCACAGCTGCCGAGAGCAGCGCCGCCATCTCGGCGCGCGTAATCTTCTGGTCCGGCTTGAACAAGCCGCCGGGGTAGCCTTGAGCGTACGCGATGTGGCGCTCCGTTGCATCACCCGCTGCTGAGGACGGAGCCGGTGAAGGCGGCGCGGTTACTGCCGGTGACGCAGTTGCCGCAGGACCCGGATGGCCCCCGGACTCCGCTGCGGGTTGCGGTGTCGCTGTAGCTTCCGGTGTTGTGCCCGGAGCTGGTGTCTCGCCCGGCGCCGGTGTTGTGCCAGGAGCCGGTGTTGTGCCAGGAGCCGGTGTTTCGCCCGGACCGCCGTCAGCGGCGGGCAGGGTAATTCTTAACTGATCCGCCAGCATAAGGCCGCCTGATTTCTTCACGGCCTTCAGCACATGCGGGCCCGCATCCAGAGCGGAGATCACAGCGACCGTCTGCAGGATCTGCCGGTTCGCACTGGCTGCGCTGACGGTCTGCCGCAGCACGCCGTCGACATACAGCTCGATATCCCCCAGTTCCGGGCCTGTCGGCCCCGCCAGGGTAATTCCGCTGCCCGTAAAAGCATATTCGAAATAGTCGCCATCCTTCTCCGTGTAATGCACATCGTTCTGATAATCGCCGCCGAACACGAAGGTCAGTGCAAGCGTTCCTTCCGGCTGCCGGGCCAGATAGGAACTCATAAGTGTAACCTTGCTGCCGGATAGAGTATAGTCCCTTCCCTCCACCAGCAGGCTAGAGCCTTGGCGGATGCCTGTAAACAACCCGGGCTGCCGGAGCAGTGTTATCTCTATATCCTTCTGTGCCTCAGCTGCCTTGTCGAAGACGGCCTCTACAGGATTAATCAGATCAGGAATCTCCACCTTCAGCATATCCAGCAGCATGAACCGCCCTGACTTCTTCACGGCCCGCAGCGTATGAAGGCCTTCCGGAAGACCGGAGATGCTGTACAGCTTCTGCTGGGCCAGCCGCCCGTCATGATAGGCGCTTACCGTCTCCTTGAATTCTCCGTCGATGAAGATATCCATTTCTCCCTGCGAGCTGTCCGTTTCCGTATACAGACTGATCCCTGTACCGTTGAAGCTGTATTCGAAGGAATCACCGTTAACCTCGGTATACTGTACATCATCCTTGTAGTCTCCCATGCCTCTGCCCGTGCTGCGCGACCATGATCCGTTATAGGTAATGCCCGGATCATCATTGTTAATCTGTTCATACCGCACGGTAGAGGACCCTGTAATCTGCAGGGCAAACCGTTCGCTGCTTCCCCCGTCGAAGGTGAACATCAGCTCCGCTTGGCCTGCGGGCAGGTCCAACAGGTATTCCTTCCTGATGCGGACAGTGTTGCCATCAGCTATATAGTCCGTGCCCGGCTCCAGGGCGGCACCATTATTCCCGATGGCCAGCAGCGAGTCGCTGCCCGTTGCCAGCGTAATCTCCAGATCGGCCTGGCTGCCGGCGGCCTTGTCGAAGCTGCCTGCCAGCGGACTCATCAGCGGATCTGTCGTAATCCGCAGCGCATCGAGCAGCATGAATTGGCCGGAGTCCTTCACTGCCTTCAGGGTATGCTCACCGTCCGCCAGCCCTGCTGCGCTGTACACAACCTGCTGGGCTTCTTTGTCCCCGGATGTATATGTGCTTACCCGTTCGGGAATGGCGGCATCGTCCAGATACACCAGCATATCGCCTTGTGCCGGGTCCTTCTCCGTCAGCAGCTCAATCCCTGTACCGCTGAACGTATACTGGAAATAGTCGCCGTTCTGCTCGGTATAATGCACATCGGCCCGGTGGTCCCCGGTAGGCCGGTCTGCCGAAGATGACCAGGAGCCGCTGTAGGTAATGCCGGGATTGCTGTCATTGATATAGACTGATCTCGTAACCGAAGCGCCTCCCCCCGGCCCCGGATCACCCGGCTCTGCACCGCTGCCGCCTTCCGCAGGCGCTTCCTCCCCCGAAGCCGGGGAGGAAGCTGTGAGGCTGATATTCAGTTCCTGGCTGCCCGGAATCTGCTCCTTCCCGCCGTTACGCTGCCATGATCCGGTATAACGTACCCCGGTATCGTCATCATTAACGATCGAAGTGCCCTCTCCGGCCGTCACCTTGAACATCCGCGAGGCATGCGGTTCAAGGGTACCTGCGCTGTACCCGTCCTCGAACGTGCCCAGCTCCGTATGGCTCCACAGATCACGGACCGACGCCGGTCCTTCCAGTCCGATGTCACTCCATTTGACCCCGGCTGGCGCACTGCGGCTGCCGAGATTGAACAGCGCCACATTGTAGGTGCCGTCGCCGTTATTCGCATACCAGACCTGCTGCTTGGTATCCAATGATACCGGATGGGCCGGACGGCCGGACTGGTTGACGGCGATGACCTCGTCATTCGTCAGCAATTGCAGGCCGTAGTCATCAAGCCGGGTCATATCGTTGCCGATATAGAGCTGCGCGGCAGACACGGCCCAGAAGGTCATCGCTGTCTGCCGTTCATCCTTGGTCAGGCCATCCATTGCACCGTTACCGACATTCAGCGAATCGAAGTCATTCCACCCTCCCGGACCGGCATCCCGCCACCATACGGCTGCATCCGGGAACAGCCGGGCGATATTGGCCCACTGCGTCAGGCCTACATTGCTGTCGTAGGCTTCTACATCCCACTGAATCCGCCAGCCGTTCGCGTATTTCTTCCAGAAGTCCACATAATTATGATCAAGCGCCCAGGAGAGCTCGAACCAGATATCATGCCGGGCCAAGGCCTTGGACCAGGCCTCCACATCGCCGCGCGAGTCCAGGCTCAGATTGTTGATGCCCGAGCCCGGGGTCACACTGTCGAATTTGACGAAGTCAATGCCCCAGTCACCCAGCATATCGGCGATGGAATCCACATATTTTTGCGCACAGGGATTGCTGAAGTCGATCTTATAGCTGTAGGCATTCCAGGCATCCACAATCTTCAGCGGCTGTGCGGCAATGTCCCGTACTCTGCAGGTTCCGCCCGTTCCATAGATTTCAAGGTCCTGATTATAGGCATCGATGGACAAGCCGGGGATCAGATAGATTCCGATCTTCTGCCCGTTGTTATGGACATGATCAATGACCTCCTGGAACCCTTTCGGATAACGCTCCGTACTTGGAAGAGGTCTGCCGTATTCATCCATACTCCCGTTCCAGCCTGCGTCAATATTAATATACTCATAGCCGTGCTGCTGCAGCTTCTCATGCATGGCATCCGACTGCTTCTTGATGCTGTCCGCCGATATCCAGTTTCCTGAAGGCTCATACACCTGCATACTGAAGCTGCTCCAGCCCATGTACGGCTTCTGCGCCAGTTCCTTGTCCGCTGCCTCCGCCACATTCTGCCTGGTACCTGCAAGTCCGGTTTGTACGGCTGCCATGATCAGCATCAGCAGGCACAGACCGGTTTTCCTAGCCAAAGACTTCAAATATCCCAGCTCCCCTCGGCAAATTATAAAGCGCTTTCCATTCTTACCGCAGCAGCCTCTTTGCTGCCCCTGTGCTTAATCATGATGATCCGGCAATGAATGACAGCGCTTTCCACGTGTTGATCATAGGGGGTACCCGCTATCCTTGGATAGGTACATCTGCGTTGTTCGGCGTACAGCTGCCCTTGTTCAGAGGGGGCAATACTCTGCGGGACATCCAGATTTCCTGTAGTCTTGTACCGGAATAAGGCTCATCCTCATTCATTCCACGTCCATTTGACGTCAAAAAACCGCGCAAACCACACATGCGGTCTTCACGGTTCTTTAGTATAAGGAGATTAGATTCGTTAGAATGATGCTGCTAATCCAGAGGAGGATTAAGCAGCTGGCGCGGCCGCACTTCGTTCACCACTTCCATCAGGCGGCCGCAGGTTAAGATAAGCTGATCAATCTCCTCCTCGCCCACCTTCGCAATGATCTCGCCCAGCACATCCGAATAACGGTCCATCCGGCTGCCGAATACCGCTTGGCCTTTGGCTGTCAGACAGATGTAGATGACCCTGCGGTCGGTTTCCGACATTACGCGTTCGATGTAGCCCTTCTCTTCCAGCGTGCTGACCGTCTGCGACGCCGTCGGCCGGCTGACCTGCAGCAGCTCGCTTAATCTGGAGACCATCAGTCCCGGGCACAAGCACCCCTGTTCCTGTTCATCCGCCTCCTGTTTCTTCATTGCCGTGTGTATGATAAACATTGTTACAAATTCTCCATGCGGTATAGCATTTATGCCCTGCTGGCGGGGGGTTAAGCGTTTTAGATTCTCCAGTGTGAGAAGCAGCTGCTTCTCCCGGCTGTCCCGGATATTCATGAGACACCTCCGTTCTATTAATATAAAGATTACCTACCTAATATGTGAAAATCAATACAAACCGCCATTCCCAGCTGAAAAAAATAAATTTATTGTGCTGACCCGGATAGTTGTGTATTATACATAAAAGATAGTTTGACTACCTAATTAGATTATTATACCCTGCCAAACTATAATACGTACAGGATTAAAGGAGCGTATCGCTATGGAGCATCTCACCCAAAAAAAGAAAGTGACCATTATGATCGCCTTAATGGCAGCCATGTTCTTCGCGGCGATCAACCAGACGATTGTCGGAACCGCGATGCCCCGGATTATTGCCATTCTGGGCGGAATTGAGCATTATACCTGGGTTATTACCATCTATATGCTCACCTCGACCATTGCCACTGTGCTGGTCGGCAAATTGTCCGATATTTACGGCCGCAAGCCGTTCCTGCTGGCCGGGATTGTTATTTTCATCATCGGGGCCTTCCTGTCGGGCTTGTCCAACAACATCTATCAGATGATCACCTACCGCGGGATACAAGGCGTCGGCGGCGGGATTCTGATGTCGGCTACCGTAACAGCCGTGGGGGATTTGTTCGCTCCCCGGGAAAGGGCCAAGTGGACGGGAGTTATGATGGCCATCTTCGGATTCTCCAGCGTAATCGGCCCGACCCTCGGAGGATTCATGGTAGACCATATGGACTGGCGCTGGATCTTCTGGATCTTCCTGCCGCTCGGTATTGTTGCATTCGTCATGATCTGGAGAATGTTCCCGAAGGGAACACGCGCCGCATCCGAGACGATCGACTATACCGGTTCCCTCTTCCTGTCCCTCAGTATTGTTGCGCTGCTGCTCGGCTTCTCCTGGGCAGGCACCAAATATGCGTGGGGTTCACCACAGATTCTGGGACTGTTCGCAGCCGCCCTTGCCGGTGCTGTCATCCTAATTCTGATTGAGCGCAAGGCCAAGAGTCCGGTGCTGCCGCTCTCCCTGTTCAAGAATTCGATAGTCACTCTCTCGATGATTATCGGCTTCCTGATGAACGCAGGCATGATGGGCGCCATGATCTATCTGCCGTTCTTCGTGCAGGGGGTTGAAGGGGTGTCCCCGACCAATTCAGGATTCATTAACATGCCGATGTCGCTGATGATGATTGTGCTCAGTACACTGGCCGGACGCTGGATCTCCAAATCGGGTAAATATAAGCGCTACGCCATGATCGGGATGCCGTTCATGGTCGCGGCCATGATTATGATGGCCTTCATGAACAGCATCGCCATGGCCGTGGCCAGCATGATTGTGTTCGGGATCGGCCTCGGGCTGGCCATGCCGGTATTCACGCTGACCGTTCAGAACGCCGTGGCTCCGCAGATGCTGGGTGTCGCTACAGCCACCAACACGTTATTCCGCAACCTGGGCGGAACGATCGGGATTGCTGTTATGGGTACAGTGATGAACACCACACTTACGCATAAGCTGGAAGCTGTAGTGTCCTCGGGCAAAGGTCCTGACCTGTCCAAGGTGGACCCGGAAGCTGCGAAGCAGCTGTCGGCCTTCATGAATCCGCAGCTGCTGCTTGACCAGCCCAAGCTGAAGGAGCTGCATACAACGCTGCCGGAGCAGATCCGGCCGCTCTTCAATCAATTGATTGAGATGCTGCGCGGGGCGTTGAGCGATTCCCTCACTGTCGTGTTCCTGAGCGGTACTGCGCTGCTCGTGATCGCTGCTGTGCTCGTGATGTTCCTGAGGGAGATTCCGCTGCGTACGAGCGAATCCAGAACTGTGGCTGCTGCTGAGGAAAACAGTGCGGGAAGCAAACTGCGGAAGGATGCTTCGCCTGCGGCCCGTTAACCCGCTTCTGGTTAATCTATTCACAAAAAAGAGATGTCCGGCACAGCTTATCGCTGCCGGACATCTCTTTTTGGATACATCCTCTTGTCAGATATCATTCTGCTGGCTGTCCAGCTGCTCGAAATATTCGTATACCCCGTTTAGCAGCTCGCTTAAGGTCTCGCTCCGCTCTTTGCCGAGATGGTCGATCATCCCCTGGAAGGTCTCCCGGGATTTCGCCACCGCCATATCTGCGAGATGCGCCCCCTTATCCGTCAGGGTAATGTCGCTGATTCTGCGGTCCTGGCTATCCGGCGTGCGGACAGCGTACCCCTGGGCAATCAGGCTGTTCACCATCTGTGTTACCGTCGGAGAGGTTACTTTGAGGAGCTTGCTGATATCGGACACGGTCCGCCCCTTGCTGCCGTCCTGCTCCATCCCCTTCTTGATTGCGACCAGCACACGGATTTCACTCGGCTTCAGCCCCCAGATGGTTGTCTTGCGCCAATTCATCCTGGCGAATTGCTGGAAGGCCTCCATTAGTTCATCAATATGTTCATATTTATCTTCATTCATTAGTATACCTCCTGTTCCACCCTGACCCTAAGTATAGCCCATACCAGCCGCCCAAGAAACGGCGCCCCGTTCATTCCTCCTCCAGAAAAGTTGCATTGAACTTCTGCAGCAGCTCCCCGAACAGATGTCCCTCCTCCTCCGACCAGCCCTTTAGCAGTTGTTCGATCATCTCCTGCCGGACCTGCCGGTTCTCCTCCAGACTCGCTTGGCCCGTCTCCGTAATCTGCAGCGAATAGGCCCGCCCGTCCACAGGGTCCGGTACCCGGGTGATGAACCCCTTACTCTCCAGTGAGGCCGCCTGCCGGCTGACCGTAGAAATATCCAACTGAAACTCATCGGAGATTGCCTTGATCCCGGCAGTTCCCTCACGAGATTCAATGTGATGCAACAGCAGGTAGGCCGCACGATCCAGATTGCCGATTTTTTTGAACGTGGTAATTGAAGTGAGACGGCGGAACAGAACCGCCATTTCCAGCTCTATTGTCTCAATTGAATGTTTGTCCATGCCGGGCGCCCCTCTTCTCTTTTATTCATTGACTTTACTCTTTTCACTTGTATAATACAAGTATATACTTTCATGATACAACTTATTTCTGCAAAAGCTAATTTTCAGGGGGAACCGGTATGAAAGCCCATGAATTCATGATCCGTCAGGTGTACAAGGTCAAGCAGGAGGACACCGTACGGACTTTTATTGAGAAATGCATTGCCCACCGGATCAGCGGCATGCCCGTAGTCAATGACCGGAATGAGATTGTCGCTTATTTGAGTGACGGGGATATTATGCGCTATATCGGCAGGCATGAGGATCTGATCGTGGATTCTTTTTTCCAGATTAACGTGTTCGTCGGGGATAATGATCTGTTCGAGGAACGGGCGCAGAAGCTGCTGGGTCTGAGCGTAATGGCTATCGCCAAGAAGAAGGTCATCACTGTGCATGCCGAAGAAGACATCGAGGTCATCGCCACCATCCTCGGCAAAAAGCAGATCAAAAAAGTGCCCGTGGAACGTAACCGTGTGCTGGTCGGCATCATCAGCCGCGGCGATGTGATCCGCCATTCCTTCAAGGCGCTGCTCTAGTATGAATAAGCTCCTCCACAAGTGCACCCTGTCCTCATATGCTGCCGGGCTGCCCGGCATCTCTCCCCCGGCAGCGGCTGCAAGTTCGGAATAACGCGCAAGCGAACGCTCTCCTGTGATAGTTGCGGCACCCTGCTTTTTATGTCATTGTTGAAGCAGATGTAGTCTATTCATCAGGTCTAGTCTTGTCATAAGGAGAGAATCGTCTGTGCTGCTTATTCACGAAATCATCGCCAATCCCAAAGCCAGGGAAATCTACCTCACCGTAAGAACACACGGAACCGTCTCCAAGCAGACCCTGCTGGATGAAAGCGGACTGACGATCAGCACCTTAACGCGTATTTTGGACGAATTGCTGTCCCAGGAGCTTCTGGTTGAAGTCGGCTTCGGTGAATCCACCGGAGGACGCCGCCCTACCCTCTATGAGACGAATCCGTCTTACGGTTATCTGCTGGGACTGGAGATATCCCGTACCCATGCCAAGCTTGTGCTGACCGACTTTCATCTGCGGCTGCTGGGCGAGTATACCTGGAGCATGGATGCCGGACTTACCCCGGAGCTTCTAATGGAGTCTCTCCACAGACAAGCCTTGCAGCTACTTGACGCAGCCTCCATCACTCTTAGCCGGGTCGCCGGACTTGGCATCGGCGCGGTCGGTCCGCTGGACCGCACAGCCGGAGTCATCCTGAATCCGGCCCGCTTCCCTGCGCAGGGCTGGTCACAGGTACATATCAAGGAGCAGCTGGAGCAGCGTCTGGGGGTGCCGGTCTATCTGGATAATGGGGCCAACACGGCACTGCTTGGCGAATACTGGGCCAGCAGCAACCGGATGCAGCAGCATCTTCTCTATCTCCATGCCGGAATCGGACTGCGCTCCGCGATCATGAACGATGGACGGCTGCTCTATGGCATGATTGATACCGAGGGGGCCGTCGGGCAGATGATCATCGAAGGCTCAGGCCTGCCGCCGCATATACCGGGCGGCAATGCCGGGGCGTGGGAGAGCTATGTGTCTGTAAGCACCCTGGAGAGACAGGCGCGTGAAGCCTGGGAGCGGGGCAGCAGCGCTATGCTCCGCAGCCTGGCGGAGAGTGCGGAGCAGCTGGAATTCGCCCATTTAATAGAGGCCCTTCATGCCCGTGATCCTATAGTCGTCCGGTTATTCCAGGAGATGGCCGTCTACTGCGGCATCGGACTGGCGAACCTGATCAATATCCTCCACCCCGAGGAAGTTATCCTCGGCGGCCCGCTGTTCCTCGCGGCAGATGATTTCTATTTGGAGGCGACCCGGGTCGCCCTGGAGCGGACCTATTACCGCGAGCAGTATAACGTCCGCTTCACCCGCAGCAGACTCGGGGAGCGTTCGGTCGCCACCGGTGCATGCGCCGTGGTGTTGCAACAGTTGACGAACTAGGGGGGGCTTGCAGGTAAGCCTGCTACCGCGCCCGGTGTTCACACGGACCCGTTAGCAATCACAGTACCGCATTGGACTGTAAATCCGCTATTCGGCCAAATTGTACCGATTGGCAGGGCAAGCGGACTGAGATTCCGCTAAGTGCGCCGATAGACCTCATTTACGCCTCTAATCTGCAAGATAAGCGATTCTCAGTCCGCTTCAGCCTCAAAAACGGCTTTTCGGGAGATATAGCGTCCTGTCAGTCCGCCTCATCGGGCCGGGAATGAAACCTGTGTTGTAGGAAGCCACAATATTGGAGCAACATCTTATTTTCTAAACAAAAACACCTCCGGATTCCGCTTAACAGGGAGCCCGGAGGTGTTCGTTTTGTTTATTTTTCAGGTTTTGTTGGTTTATTTGTTGGTTTGTTTGTTGGTTGGTTTGTTGCTTCGCTTGCTTTGTATTCTTTTTTTCTTTGTCAGCTTTGTTAGTGTTCTACATTCTGTTCGTTCTATTGGTTGGTTTAGTTTGGTCTATTGGTTACTGGTTTGTTGGTCTGTTCTGTTGTTGGTCTGTTTATTTTGTTGATTTGTTCGTTCATTTTGTGGTTTGTTAGTCTTGTTACTTCCTGCTGTACTTAGCCCCGGAGCACAGGTGCCGAAGATAATCCGAAGCGGACAAAGGCGTACCGGTCCTGATAGACCTGTGTATCCGGCTCCAGGTCTTTGTCGGTCCAGCCCGGCTTATCCTTGAAGCTGTCGGGACCCACCTTATAGACTTCGCCTTTTAGATGATGATGCGGTCCCAGCAGGTTGCGGCAGCTGCCGGTCAATTCCAGCCTTATCCGGTTCTCTCCGGCATGCAGCAACCCGGAGATAGCGGCGGTAAACGGCTCCCACAGGAAGGTCCGCACCTCCTTGCCGTTGATGAACAGCCGGGATACTATTGTATCCGGGGGAGTCTGGAAGGACCAGACCTCCGGAAGCTCTGTATCTTCAGGAATATGAACAGTCTGCTCAAGTGCGATAGTTCCGGCAAAGAACGGGAAGCCCTGGGGAACCAGATCATCGGAATGAACCTTACGGGGCTGCGCTGTCAGCTTAAACGGACCTTCCGTGAATACGGCCCGCCGCTCGCCATACGTATAGGGCGCAGCAGACTCCACGCCGAAGGCGCCTACAATATATATACTCTCGAACTCCTGCTCAAGCGTAAGATTGTTGCCCTCCGTCTCAAACTGCTTCGCTTTCTCCAGCTTGGCAAGCAGTTCGCTGCTGGGGCTGAACCGGGTGCTCATGTGCAGAATATTCTCTCCGGCAACCAACCTTCCATTGATGGGCAGAGTGCGGAAGGAGATATCCCTCCACCAGCCGCAATCCGCCGTAGACAAAGGCTGTCCGTTCAGCGTAAGCCTCAGGTCTCCCGGCTGCTCCAGGGCCAGATAGAGCTGCGGCACCTCCAGCAGACTGGAGTCGGCCTCGAAGCGGAACTCCAGCTCAATTGCCGCTGCCCGGCCATACGCAAGCAGCTGCTCCTGAATAAAGATGACCGGCTGTTCGGTGGACCACTCGCCCTCATCCTGCCGCACCCGGGCCGTATCCAGTGTCAGACTGTTCAGATCAGCGGCAGCAACTCTCCATTCAGAACCGAGTTCAAGCAGGTCCGTCTGTTCCCGCCGCTCTGCTATGTCCCGGCATGCTACAGTCTCGCCACCATCTGCAACACTTGCATCACGCATAACTTCCGCACCTTCTACAGCTTCTGTACATTCCGTGACTTCCCCACCACCAGCACCACGCCCACCGTCTACAGCTTCAGTACCTTCTCCACCCTCTGCCCCATACTCATTATTTGCATATTCTTCACTATCTGCGCCTTCCGTATATTCCATACCACGCGTACATTCCGCATCATCCCCACCGCCAAACTCTGCAGCATCACCTGCACTTACTCCCCCACTGGCACACGCAGCCCCGTCTGCCTCCACCCTCAACAGCAGGGAATGCGCTGCATAGAGCGGCAAGCTAACCGTGATGCCTTGTGCTGTAAGTTCGCCGGCAAGCGCCGTGATGCCCCCGGTTTCCGGATCGATCAGCGAGACGCGGCCCCGCTGGCGCAGCTCGATGTTCACATGGCCGCAGCTCTCCGTTCCGGAATTGACGATATAGTAGACCATGGAATCTGCCAGCGAGACCGACCGTACATTCAGCGTATCGGACGCAAGCTTCTTGCCTGCCGAGCCGGTTATCTGCACGAAGGGCGCCGAGACTGCAGTCACCGCGCTGCACAGTGCTTCCGCATTCCATTCCGGCTGGACGGCATGCTGGAGCAGCTGTTCCAAGTCCCCGCTGTCCTCTCCGTTCACCAGTGCCGGAGCAGACCCGCAGGCGATCAGATGTCCGCCCTGGTCTACGAATTCCTGCAGCAGCGCTGCCGTTACCCGGTCCACCGTCAGGCTCGGCGGAATAATTACGGTGCGGTATGCCGCCTCGCCGACGATGAACTGCCCTTCGCTTACGCGGCCATGCCGGGCGATAATGCTCTCACTGCCGTAATCATGCTCGATGAGCGCCCGGCAGAGCCAGCGGGTCAGCTGTGCAAAAGCCTCATGATAAGGCACAATAGCCGAAGTATCCTCCCCGCATTGGGCCAGCCACGCAGACCTTACCGGGTGAAGCAGCAATACTTCCGCATGGCCCGTTCCTTCGGCCAGAATCAGCGACAACCGGGCGAAATAGTCGTTGAAGCCCCGGTAATCCTTCCACCACGGCTGCTGATAGAACAGCGACGGCGGATAATCACGCTTGCGCAGCCCGCGGAGCGAATAGCCCTGCAGATGCTGGCAGAGGAAATTGATGCCGTGGACGAACTGCCACTCCCCGATCCGCTTCAGATCCTGGAGGCTGACATTCCAGCCGGAGCAGCCGAAGCTCTCCGTAATCGTCCGCTTCTTCCCGGTCTGGCGGGCCGCCGAGCTGACCTGCTTCGGCACCAGCGGCTCCTCCCCTACGAACCGGCCCAGCCAGTCACAGCCGGGGATCTGTAAAAATTCGTAGAAGGCCATGGGATCGCCGACGGAAGCCACCTGATGCATCAGCTCCTGCTCATCGACCACATGGCCTGTGGCCGCCCAGCCCTTGGCGGCGCAGAAATCGCCGATCTGCCTGGCGTAGGCTTCGGTGAACATGGCGGTCACCGTGCCCCAGTAATCATAGCGCGCTTTGTTCGCGCCGCGTTGGGGGAAGAACAGGGCAGGCAGAATCTCCTGCACCGCATAGCCGCTGCGTGCGGCGAAGGCTTCCTCCAGCTCGAACGACCACGGCAGCCTGCCGCGGGCGAATTGCGGCTCATCTGTGAAGATGCCCGGCAGGGCGGCGGCTCCTTCCGCCTCCAGCTGGCCGAATTCATTCCAGTACCGCTCGTAGGCGGCTGTAATGAACTCGCCTACGGCCTGTTTGCTGAGTGTATCCGTGTAGTACGGATTCACCTCATAATACAGGGCAAGATCCGCAGCACCGCTCTCTTCCGGCGGCAGCAGACGGTACTCGCCGGAAGCTGCTTCAAGCGAATAGCTGGCAATGGCCCTGTCCACCGGATAACGGAACGGCGGCTTCTCCCAGGCCAGCAGCTTCTGCTGATAGGCAACGCCTTTGGCCGGAACCTCACCGTCCGCGAAGCCGCTCGGCCAGCCGTTCTCATCATAGAACCAGGCGTTCATGCCCAGCTCCCGGCTCTTCGCGATGGAGACCCGGACGGCCTCCATCCAGGCTTCACCCATATACGGGGTCTGCAGGCCGCCGCGGGCATGCATGAAGAACCCGCCGATCCCGGCTGCATGCATCTCCCCGATCTGCCTCTCCAGCTCGGCCGGCTCCAGCTCGTCATTCCAGGACCAGAGCGGCGCAGACCGGTATTCTGCCGGAGGATTGGCCAGCTTCTCCCATAGCTTACTCATCGCCAGCCTAGCCCTTCAGGCAATAGCGGATCAGATCATCCACATGGGCCGTTGCCAGGCATTCAATCGTATCCGCAGAGCCGTAGTAGATTTTGACCTCACCGTCATCCTCCAGAATCATCCCGCCCGGAAAAATAACATGATTGCGGAAGCCCCCCTCAATCTCATACTCCGTCTCCGGGGCCAGCAGCGGCTGCTTGGCCATGCCGATAACCTTACGCGGATCTTCCAGATCCAGCAGCATGATGCCTGCCGTATACCGCTTCTTCCAGGTGGGCTCCCAGCCGTGCTTGCCTCTCCCCGGGTCGATATCCACCGCATGGAAGGTGGTCAGCCAGCCCTTATCGGTCCGGACCGGAGGCGCAGCCGGACCGACCTTGTCATTGGCGAACGGCACATGCTCGACCGCGAGCAGCAGGCTGGAGTTGCCCCAGTATTTCAGATCCGGGGACTCGGAGATCCAGGCATCGAAGCGGTCCTGTCCCCCCCGGCTGTACACCGTGAACGGGCGCTCCAGACGGACATACTTGCCGCCGATCAACTCCGGGAACAGCACCATATTGCGCAGGTCCGGTGTAGACAGGCTGAGCACCTCGAAGTGCTCCAGATCATCCGTCACGGCAATTCCGCCGCGGATGCCATGCTTCGTATCTACGGCAAAGCACATATAGCAGCGTCCGCCGATCACAGTCAAGCGCGGGTCGTAGGCGCGGATAATCTCTTCGTCATGCATTTTGAACACCGGCTTCGGCCCGGCTGTCCAGGTCAACCCGTCATCGCTGTAAGCAATGCCGAGATCGGTCGTGTGATGCGGCTCGATCGTCTGCTCGGTCAGCGAGCCGTAATCGTTACGGAAGATCATCACGTATTTACCGTTGAATTTCGTTACACCGGCATTGAATACAAGTGCTGTGGGATAGGGAACCTTGGATGCATCCAGCACCGGATTACCCGGATAGCGCTGAATGAACGGAGCAGAGTGCAGAATCGCAGGAACCTGTAATGTCATGGGGTATACCTCCTTGAAATGGACAATGCATATGGATAAGTTCATACAGATGATCTCAGGCAGTGATTAGCCCTTGAGGGAGCCTGCCGTCATCTGCATAAAAGACTTGTTGGCAAACAGATAGGCCACGAGAATCGGCAGGATGGACAAGCAGGCGCCCGCCATCATGTAGTGGGTCTGGGAAGCCGCCGAAATCCCGTATTTCAGATTCGCCAGGCCGACAGTCAGCGTCTGCAGCTCCGGCTTGGTCATAGTGAACACCAGCGGCAGCAGATATTCATTCCACGCACCGCGGAAGGTGAACAAGGCACCTACGCCCAGTCCCGGTCCGAGCAGCGGCAGAATGATTCTCCAGAAGGTCCTGCCCAGCGAACTGCCGTCAATCAGCGCCGCTTCATCCAGCTCCCTGGGAATTCCCTTCATGAAGCTGAGCAGGATGAAGAAGATCGAAGCATGCGCAGATATCAGGATCAGAATAACCCCCCAGAGGCTGCTATGCAGATGAAGCTTGACCATCAGATCGAATTGCGGACGCAGCACCACCGCCCCCACGGCAACGAACATGGTGAAGGATTGCAGGCCGATATATATTTTTTTGCCGAAAAAATCCATCCGGTCCACCACATAAGCAGCCATGGAGGAGACAATCAAAGTGCCCGCCACCACCGTCAGGGAGACGATCAGGCTGTTCAGGGTATACCTGGAGAAATTGGCCTGTTCCCAGGCTTCGGAATAGTTCGAGAAGTGCCAGCTGTTTGGCAGGAAGGTCGCCCCGGTGGTCAGCTCGGCATTCGTTTTGAAGGAGCCCAGTATAGTAATGACAACCGGAATCAGGGTGATAAAAGCAAAGGCAAGCAAAAATATCCAGAGTATGGTGTTGCCCAGTATGGTTCTTATTCTCATCTCGTGTCTCTCCTTCAGTCGGTCTGATTCATTCGCCGGGATACATAGAAATAGACGATGGATATGATCCCTACGATTAGCGCGGATACGAAGGCGACCGCACTGCCGTAGCCGAACTCCTGCACCTGAACCGCTGCACTGCCGCCGCCGACAGGGAAGAATAATTTGTACAAATACAGGAACATCACCTCTGTCTTGCCAATGGGACCGCCCTCGGTTAGAACCATGATGCTCTCGTAGCCCTTCAAGGCCGTAATGATCGCCAGCATGATAACCATCTGCATGACCGGACCCAGCATCGGCAGCGTCACGTAGCGGAATTGCTGGACTCTGCCTGCGCCGTCCAGGGAGGAGGCTTCATACACATCCTCGGGGATATTCTGCAGACCGGCGAGGAACAGCAGCATATAATTCCCGACCGCCCCCCACGCTGCCACCAGAATGACGGTGAGCATCGCATACTTCGGCCCCAGCCAGTCAATGCCGGAATCGGACAGATTGAACTTGATCAGGAACTGATTCAGAATTCCGTTATACGAATTGAATATCGTGAAGAAGACCACGGCCATAACGGCTGTACTGATGACGGTCGGCATGAAAAAAATCCCCCGCAGCAGCTGTCTGCCCCGCAGCCCGCGGTTCAGGATGGCGGCCAGCAGCAGCGCCAGCGGAATGGTGATCAGCAGCTTGCCCCCTGCGTAGACAAAGGTATTTACAACCGAATCCCAGAACTGGGTGTCCTTCATAATGCGGCTGAAGTTATCCAGACCGGTAAACCGGGCTGCTCCGTAGCCTTTATAGTCATAGAACATGTAGCGGAATGCCCAGGCAATCGGGTAGATTCCGAGCACAAGTGTCAGAATGGCGCTTGGAAATAAAAAGCTGTATGAAAATATGGCGTTTTTCGTTTTATTCATAGGGTCTCTTCCGGCTCCTTTCCATTGCGGTCATACAGAAGGATGGAGAAAGCTGCTTCCCCATCCCCGCTGTGATGACCTCTATCTGTGTGTTCAGCCTGCCTTTTATTTGGCGAACTTGCCGCCCAGGCCAGCCGGATCGAAGCCGGCATCCGGCTCAGCCTTCAACCCGTCATTGGCAATTGTGCTGTCCAGCGCAGCATTATATCGTTTGTTGAGGTCAGCGATGATCGCCTTCAGGTCGCCGCCATTGAGCATGTATTTGAAGAAGGCGTCATCCGACTTCATGCCTTCCGGCGCAACGGTTGGATAGACCGGCCATACCCCGTCATTCTTGTTCGGGAGGAAGCCTTCAATTCCGTTTACATCCGGGGTTTTGGCTGCCGCACTGATTGAGGGAACCATGGAGATGCCGAAGCCTTTTTCCTGATACTCGGTCAGTACCTGGTCATCATACATGAACTGCATGAACTTCCATGCCGCTTCCTTATGCTCCGATTTCGAGCTAAGGCCCAGCCATTGTCCGCCGAGGAACCCGGAAGCGCCTTTCACCTTGCCGTCGATGGTAGGTACCGGAGCTGCTGCCCAGTCAATTTTGGCCGGGAACTGATTCTTGTAGACGCCCGGCTCGGAGGAGTAGGACATATACATTCCGATCTTGCCTTCCGCGAACTGTGCCCGCAGCGGATCGATATCGAGGGATTCCACGCCCGGAAGCATGCTGCCGTCATCCTTGATCTGCTTGAACGCCTGGATGATAGGCTCGAAGCCGCTGAAGTCATAACGGGCAGTCTTGAAGTCATACCCGAAGCCGCCGAAGCCGCTCATCTCCGCAATTACCCGCGCCGAACGCCCGAACGCACTGGACGGATTTTTGAAATTCTGTGCGAAGCCGTAAGCACCGTCCGCCTTGCCCGCTTCCGTCAGCTTCTTGGCTGTATCCACCAGCTCCTGCAGTGTAGTTGGCGGATGCTCAATTCCTGCTTTGGCGAACAAGTCTTTGTTATACACCAGGCGCATCGTAGTTCCATAGTTCGGAAGACTGTAACGCGCACCGTCGAATTCGTTCAGATCCGGCATCGCCGGGAACTTGGCTTTGAGCTCATCGGTGAGGAATTCATCAATCGGGGCGAGGAAGCCCTTTTTGTAGAAGGTCTGGATGGTATTCTCCTTCACCCGGATCACATCCGGCGCATCCGAGGTCTGGAAGGACAGATCCAGCGCCGTGTCGAAGTCATCGCCCTTAACGACCAGCTCCACCTCGATCCCGTCGGTGTTGGTCTTGTTGAACTCGGCAACCTTCTCCTTCACGAAATCGGCATCATGGCGGTCGCCCGTCCAGTAGCTGATTTTAGTTTTTTGGCCCGAGCCTGAACTGCCTTTCGCCGCATCTCCGGTGTCTGCTGATCCATTGCTGCCATTACCGTTGCCGCAGGCTGTCAGGCCAAGTGCCAGAATCAGGCTTAACGATGTCGTAAGCGTACGCTTCATCATTGGTAGTGCCCCCTTATTTATCGCTGCTTAATTTAACTTACAACCTGATTATAGATGGGGTAACGCTTACACATAAGGCGGGTAAGCCCACATTAAGGGCAGGTTTCTGCGGGAGTTGCGGGGACGCCGAGGCCCCTGAAGCCGCCCCATACACAAAAGGGAGCAGACCTCCGCCATGGCGAGAATCCCTCCCTTGTCATCCTTATTCTTTTCCAAGGTAATGCAGCTTGAACTCCGACGGGGTCATGCCCGTGTACTTCTTGAATACCTCGCTGAAGTAACGCCTGTGCTCGTAACCGAGATCCTGGGCAATCTCCTGGACCTGCTGGCCGCCAATCAGCATCGCCTTAGCCTTCTCCATCTTCTCATGCATGACATACTGCTGGAATGACACCCCTTCCACCTTCTTGAACAGGTTGGAGAAATAGCCCTGGCTAAGGCTGATCTGCTTCGCGACCTGCTCCAGCGACAGGCTGGTGTGCAGATGATCCCGGATGTACGCCTTGGCCTGTTGAATAATCCGCGTGGACTCCACGGAACGGGCTTCCTCCACCAGAGAGCAGGCCGCCCGGCACAGGTCATCCAGCAGGCTGCGGATATCCTGCAGGGAAGGATGCGCCCGGTTCTTCATAACTTCAATACCGCGCTCCAGCGGCTCTACCTGTTCATAAGGGAACTGCTCCAGCATGACACGGCAGATCCGGAAGCTCAGTTCATAGCCCACGCTTTCGACATAACGCGGCTCGGGCAGAAGGTCATTGTCCAGCAGCTCGGCGAAGAGCTGATCCAGCACCTGCAGGCTTTTGCCGGTATTGCCGGAACGCAGGGCGAACAGCAGCTCCTGTTCGGCGGCTGCAGAGTAGCTGTGAAGCGCCAGCGGCTTGTTCTCGATATCGCCGTAATTGTACACACCGTTGCCGCCGGTATAGAAGTGATACCCCAGCGCGCTGAGCGCCTGCCCGTATGCAGCAGCCAGCTCATGAATCGAAGTGACCCCCAGCCCCATGCCGATCGAAATCGTATGGCGCGAGAATGTGCTTACGTTCGTACAGCAGGCCTCGGTGATCTGCGCGGCAAGGCCCGGGTCCGAGCCGTTAATAATGCAGACATACCGGTCTGTGGCTTCACGGATAATCACGCCGCGTGTCCAGGCGGAGATGGTCTCTTCAAGAATATTGTACAGGCTGAACCGCAGCAGCTCGACCTCCTGTACCGGCTGATTCTGCAGCTTCTCCGCGAAATGGTCAATCTCTGCGACGAACACGAAGAAATCATGCTGCTCCAGTGGAATATCGAGATACACCCATCTGGACCGGGCATCCGCCTCCGAGGTCTGGTGGTGCAGCAGGAAGGTCAGATACTCCTGGCGGAGAATAGGCATACTCTCTTTAATTCTGAGCTCCATCACGGCAAGTCTGGCTGTCTCCTGCCGCTCCTGCAGGCACAGCGCCTTCGCCTTCAGCACCACGTTCACAATCTCATCCAGGGCAAAAGGCTTTTTCACGAAATCAAGCGCCC
This sequence comes from Paenibacillus sp. FSL K6-1217, assembly GCF_045040735.1. Classification (NCBI taxonomy): domain Bacteria; kingdom Bacillati; phylum Bacillota; class Bacilli; order Caryophanales; family Paenibacillaceae; genus Paenibacillus; species Paenibacillus sp. FSL K6-1217. Next base: position 6,956,501 of record NZ_CP150271.1, on the reverse strand, counting down.
CCAGACGGATGGCTTCCTGGGCATAGGCGAACTCGGAATAGGCGCTAAGAATAATAATCTTGCATCCCGGCAGAGATTCCAGAATCGCCCGGGTCATCTCCAGCCCGTCCATTCTAGGCATCCGGATATCGGTCAGTACAATATCAGGCCGCTTCTCACGGATGATTCGCAGCCCCTCTTCACCGTCGAGTGCCGTGCCAGCCACCTCAATGCCATACGCCTGCCAATCCGGCTTGCGCGAGATCATCTCTGTCACACTTTTGATATCGTCGATGATGCACAGCTTGAACCTTCCCGCCCCCTGCTTCAGTTCCTGCTCCTGTTCATATTCCATCCTTAGCTCTCCTCCCATAGCGGAATCCACAGCTCTGTCCGTGATCCCTTACCCGGTTCTCCGTCTACTTCCATGCGGGCGTCAGCCCCGTAATACAAGGTCAGCCGGTGCCGTATGTTGAACAGGGCGTAGCCTTTTCGTGACAAGGGGGCGGTGTTCATTCGCTGCTTCACGCTCGCCGCATCCAGCCCCCGCCCGTTATCCGTAAGGGTAATATGCAGCATTCCCTGTTCCCTGCCCACTGTAATATCAATCCGTCCGCCCCCGGACCGGTCGCTGAAGCCGTGCTGAATGCTGTTCTCCACAATCGGCTGCAGCACGATCTTCGGAATCTGGCAGGCCAGCAGCTCCTCCTCTTCCACACTCACGGTATATTCAAACAGATCTTCATAACACTTCTGCTGGATCGCGAAATACTGCCGGACATGGGACAGCTCATCCGCAAGCGTTATCAGATCCTTGCCGCCGCTGAGGCCGAGCTGGAACATCTGCGACAGCGCCAGAATCATCTCATTCACATCGCCGTTCTCGCCCATGACCGATTTGCAGTAGATCGTATTCAGCGTATTGTACAGGAAGTGAGGCTCCATCTGCGCCGTAAGCGCCCGGATCTCCGCATGCCGCTTGTCCTTCTCCTTGGATTTCACATCCTCAATCAGCTCCTTGATCTCCGACATCATCCGGTTGAACTGGTAGCCTACCTGGGCAATCTCATCATCATACCTGCTCTCGAAGACCACGCTAAGCTGATTCTCCTCCACCCTGCGCATCAGCCGCCGGAGCTTGAACAGCGGCCTCAGCAGGGCTGAAGTCAGCTGATTGGAGATCAGCCAGGTCGTCAGCAGAAAGACGCCGATTACATACAGCGTTGTACGCTGCACCCGCTGCAGCTTGCCCAGCAGCTGGTCCCGCGACTGCATGCCGGAGATGATCCAGTCTGGTGAGACCTCCGATTTTTTGTAATTCAGAAGATACTCTTTGCCGTCATACTTGTAGGTATGCTCCTGCCAGGCTGCTTCTTCCCCGGCCTCCGGCACCCTAGGCTTCCAGGGGAACTTGCCGCGGAACGGCCAGCGGGACTCGACCACCGCGTCCCCTTCTCCGCTGAGCAGGTAATAATTGCGGCCGGGCTGCTCCCCGCCCTGATTCAGCAGGCCGTCAATCCGGCTCTCCTTAATGTTCACCACGATATACACATTGCTGATCGGTGTATACGGATATTCATAGATTCCCCGGACCACGAACGAGACCACCCGCTGGCTGCCCGTAAATAACCGGTCATAATGCCCTTTGGCCCAATAGCCGCCCGGCTGCTCCTTGCTGAGATCATATAATTCCGAGCCATAGAATGAACTGTCCTTCGCGCGGATCTGTGTGGTGGAATAGAAGTCGCCAATCGGCGTAACAATCAGCACATTCTCGATAATCGGCTGATTGAACATTGCCTGGGAGAGCACATATTGCAGATCGGACAGATGCACATAGTAATTCGACACCTCGTGGCTGAACACATCAATCATCATCTTCCGGTAGGCATCGCTCAGCATCAGGGACTGCACGGACAAGGCCACATCGTTCAGCCTGGAATCGAGCAGCTGTGTAGTTTTGCTCACTGTCTCCTGGCTGCCGGCATAAGCATTATCCTCAATTTCCTGCGCAGCGATCCAATACGTGAAGCTGCCCATCGCGCTGATTGACAGCGTTATCAGAACAATAAAAGCGAACAGAATCCTCTGCTTGATCGATATCCGGTAATACCTGCCGGCAAGCTGCCGCCAGGCTCGTCCGCAATAGGCTATGAATGTACTCATGGGTCCTCCTTCTCCAGCACCAGTTCTCCGTCATGATTCTTTACTTGTATCATCTTACTCCACTTTGTTTGCACGTCAACAAATAAAGATTCAGTAGGTTACTTCATCTGCGTTGCAGACACACATTTCCAATATGAAGGAAAAGCTGGCTGATTTCGCTCACAAGCAGCAGCTATCCTGCGCATACAGTATGCCGGAGCCCAGCCGTAACACCCCGCCGATGAACCAAACTCCAGAAGGGCGGAACAGGATGAAGCTTATCGGATGCGGAAGTTCGTAGTGAGTACCTGGCGGGGGGATAGAGTGCGGAGATGACATGAGCATTCGGCGGGGGATAGAGTGCGTAGGGGCACAGGGAGTACTTGGTGGGGGATAGAGTGCGGAGGTGACATGAGCATTCGGCGGGGGACAGAGTGCGGAGGGGCACAGGGAGTACTTGGTGGGGGATAGAGTGCGGAGGTGACATGAGCATTCGGCGGGGGACAGAGTGCGGAGGGGCACAGGGAGTACTTGGCGGGGGATCTCCCGCTATTCGGGTAGCTCCAGCCAACCCGACCATTGGCGGCGCGGACTGACATTCCGTTATTCGGCCAAATCGGACCGATTCGCGGGGCAAGCGGACTGAGATTCCGCTAAGTGCACCGATTGGCCTCATTTGCGGTCCTAATCCGCAAGATAAGCGATTCTCAGTCCGCTTCAGCCTCAAAAATGACTTTTGGGGAGATATAGCGTCCTCTCAGTCCGCCAGACCACCAAGTTTGCGTTATCAGCAACAGATCAAACTATCACAACGGAGAGGGCAGCAGCCCCCCCATAAACCGGGTAGCTGCTGCCCTCATCAGTCTCGAATCCGCTATACTCGCCGCATGAATCCGCGCCGCGTTGTACTGGCAGGCTACTGCCGCCCTGCCTGATACGTTGCTGCCCCTCATCACTGGCTCCAACCCGCCATACTCGCCGCATGAATCCGCGCCGCGATGTACTGGCAGGCTACTGCCGCCCTGCCTGATACGTTGCTGCCCCTCATCACTGGCTCCAACCCGCCATACTCGCCGCATGAATCCGCGCAACGATGTACCGGCAAGGCAGCCCTACTGCCTTGCCGCTTGAAGGGCGGCCGCAAGTCTGCCGCCGAAACGGCTGCCCAGCAGCTCGTAGCCTTCGGCTCCGGGGTGCAGGCCATCCGTGAGCAGGTCCCCGTCCTCCGGGCCGAACCATTCCAGACCGTCCATGTAATGCAGATAGCGGTCTCCCCGCGCCTGCAACAGCTTCACCGTATCCGCAATCTCCCGGCGCATCAGCGGCAGGGTGAAGCCGAGCTTGTTCTCCTCCGTCTCCCGCTCCGTTCCGAAGGTCGGGGAGATGACAACCAGCGGCGTCTCCTTATGCTTCTCGCGGATCGTCTCCAGCATGCCAATCAGCAGCGGCGTGAACATCCGCGGGCTGGAGGATGCCGCCCCGTATATATTGACTCCGACGCACAAGGTAATCAGCTCCGCCGGCAAATCCCGGATCATCCGGCCTGCCATCGGCTCCATCAGGCAGTTGCCGGAGAAGCCGAGATTGGTCAGATGATAGCCGCATGCCGCGGCGGCAATGACCGGCCAGGTGCGCGAAGGGCTGGAGGCGGCCACACACTGGGTGATGGAGCTTCCGTAGGTTACCCAGCGCGGCCGCTTATCTGCAAGCGGTTCAGCGGCGGCTTCCTCTTCGATCCGCAGGCCGCTTAGCGTAAGACCGGTATTCTGCGGCAGATAGATCTCCAGCTCCTTCCTTCCGGGCGGGAGGCCGGTGAATAAGGCCTCCGTATCGCCCGCTGCAAGCCGCAGCGTCTGGAACAGCCGCCCGCCAGCCATGCAGTCGAAGGCCGCAGCATCCGCAAGCGGGCCGAACGACAGGGCCACGGTCCGGGAGGCGGTGGCCAGCCGCAGCCGGATACCGGAGCAGATCTCCGCCTTGCCGCCAATCCCGTCCGGCGGATACAAGTCGTAATCCCGGAAGGGAATACGCCAGGGCTTAATTCCTTCCTGGCGGTGCTCCAGCGAGACCGCCCCGTGGAACCACTCCTCCAGCAAAGGAAGGTTCCTCATTTTTTTCACGTTATTCACGTTATTCACGTTCCTAACGTTATTCACGTTATTCACGTTCCTAATGTTATTCATGCTATTCATGTTCTTCTCATCCCTCACTGCGTTTGTTCCGCTTCCGGATTCCGGTCCGCTGCCCCCGGAATGAAATTCTCCCCCAGCCACACCTCCTGATCCAGCAGGCGCTGCTGAAGCTCAGGGACCGAGATGCTGCGGGAATCCGCGCCGTCCCGCAGCGCAAGGGCTGCTGCCGTTCCGCAGGCCTGGCCCATCGAGAAGCAGTTCGGCATGACCCGCAGGGAGCCTTGCACCGCCCGGTCTGAAGACACGGAACGTCCCGCCACCCACAGATTGCGGATGCCTGCCGGAAGCATGATCCTGTAAGGCACCCCATGCGAGACTCCCGGCGGCAGGTGATTGAAGGTCATATCGCTCTTGCTGGTCGCCAAGTGGATATCAATATAATAGGCATTGCGGGCGATATCATCCGGGAAGGAGCGCGCGGCAATGAAATCATCCACAGTCAGCATGTAATCGCCTTGAATGCGCCGCGTCTCGCGGATGCCAAGCTGCTCCCCGCTCGCCACCAGATGCGCCTGCCCGAAGCCCGGCACATACTTGCGGAAGAATTCCAGCTGCCGCAGCACCGTCCGGCGGCCTTCGATGGCTCCACGTGTAAGCTCCTCTGCCTTGGTTCCGTCCACCCCGAAGACATGGCCGAAGTTAACGCCGACCAGATAATCACTCACCCAGGCCAGGCCGGAGATCGACTTACGGCCTTCCGGCAGCGCCCCTTCCGCCATTGCCCGTTCAACCGTCCGGTGCAGCTGCCCCGTATCTCCCGTCTCTTCCAGGAAGCGGCTGAACGCCTTGCGGTCCACATTCGCCAGCAGATAACACATGCTGCCCGGCTGAAGCTCCCCTTCCCCGCCGCCTTTCTGGAAAGGGACTCCCGACAGGGCAGCGATGTCCCCGTCACCCGTGCAGTCGATAATATACCGGCAGCGGATGAAAGATCTCCCCGATTTGTTGACAACAATTACGCCTTCAATGGTCTGCCCATCCGGGGACCGCACAACATCATAGACAAAGGTATGAAACAGCGGGGTCACGCCGCTCTCAAGAATAGCATCGTCATAGACCCGCTTCAGCACCTCAGGATCAATCGGCACCCAGTCCAGCAACTCCCGGTATTCCTCCTGATAGCCCGGATCGCAGGCCTGCTTCATCCGCTCCATCAGCTTCAGGCCGAGGCCGCGGATAATCGGCTTGACCTTATCCGTGTAGGGACAGAAGGCAGGCACAAGCGCAACGGTGCCCATTCCGCCCAGATACCCCCGCTGTTCCACGATCATGGTGCTCGCACCGCCTTCGGCAGCGGAGACGGCGGCGGCAATCCCTGCCGCCCCTCCGCCGATCACCAGCACATCCACCTCGCGGGAGACAAGCACATTGGCAGCCGGTAACGTGATATGTCCGTAATTCATAATGTCCTCCTTAGTAGGGCAGTTTTTGTTAGTTAGAACCGTTCTCCAGACACAGCCGCAGCAGGTCATCTACATGCGCAGTCGCCAGACATTCCACCGTATCCGCAGCACCGTAATAAATTTTTACCTCCCCCGAATCCTCCAGAATCATCCCGCCGGGAAAAATCACATTATTGCGGAATCCCCCCGAAGTCTCATACACCGCCTCGGGAGCAAGCAGCGGAGCCGCCGCCCGGCCGATGATCCGGCTGGGATCTTCAAGGTCAAGCAGCATAATTCCGGCGGTGTAACGCTTCTTCCAGCTGTCCTCCCAGCCGTTCTTGCCCCGGCTGCGGTTAAGGTCCACGGCATGGAAGGTAGTCAGCCAGCCCTTGTCCGTCTTGACCGGCGGTGCACCGGGACCTACCTTGTCATTGGCGTAAGCCACCTGCTCGACCGCCAGCAGCAGCTTATGATTCCCCCAGTACTTCAGGTCGGGGGAATCGCTCATCCACATGTCGAAGCGGTCCCGGCCGCCCCTGCTGTAGACGGGCAGCGGGCGCTCCAGCCTTACATATCTGCCGCCGATTCTCTCCGGGAACAGCACCATATTGCGGTTATCCGGCAGCGACAGGCTCAGCACCTCGAAGGAGCGGAAATCGTCCGTCACGGCGATGCCGCCGCGCAGCCCGTGCAGCGTATCCACCGCGAAGCACAGATAACAGCGTTCCCCTATCACGGTCAGGCGCGGATCATACACCCGGACCACTTCCTCATCATGCCAGGACCAGCACGGCTCCGGCTGCACCTCCCAGTTTACCCCGTCATCGCTGAACGCCAGCCCCAGATTGGTTGTATGATGAGGGGCAACGATTTCCTTACTCTCATCCCCGTAATCATTGCGGAATACCATTACGTATCTGCCTTTGAATTTGGCCACGCCTGCATTGAATACCATGGCGGGTCCGTAAGGAACATCCGCAGGCTTCAACACCGGATTACGCGGATGCCGGACCATCACCTGATTTGAGGTAAGTCTTCCTATCGTTAGATCGTTCATTGTAAAAGATTCTCCTTTGCACATACAAGATTAGTACTACCCCTTCACCGAACCGGCAGTAACCTGGATGAACGTCTTGTTCGCCAGAATATACGCCAGCAGCATCGGCAGGATCGACAGGCAGGCCCCGGCCATCATCAGATGAATCTGCATCGCGGCAGAGGAGCCGTAGCGGAGATTCGCCAGCCCGACCGTAAGCGTCTGCAGCTTCGGATTGGTCATCGTGAACACCAGCGGCAGAATATACTCGTTCCAGGCATGGCGGAAGGCGAAGAGTCCGGCAACCCCAAGTCCCGGAGTCAGCAGCGGCAGAATGATACGGAAGAACGTGCGGATGAAGCCGGAACCGTCCACCATTGCCGCCTCGTCCAGCTCCCGGGGAATCGCCTTGAAGAAGCCCTGCAGCATGAAAAAAGTGCTGGAATGGGCGCTGACCAGAATCAGTATGACTCCCCACAGCGTGGTATTCAGATGCAGCGCAACCATCAGGTCGAACTGCGGGCGCAGGACAATGGCCCCTACCGAAATGAACATCATGGACGCCTGTACTGTTACAAATATCCTTTTGCCGGGGAAATCACGCCGGTCTACCACATAGGCAGCCATCGAAGCAACCAGCAGCGTACCGACCGTAACCATCACGCTCATAAAAGCACTGTTCCAGGTATACCGGGCAAAATTGGCCTGTTTCCAGGCTTCCGCATAATTCGCGAATTGCAGCTTCGCCGGAAGCAGGCTACCGCCGGTCATCATCTCGGCCCCGGTCTTCAGCGAGCCGGTCAGCGTCATCAGCAGCGGAAACAAGGTCAGGATCGCCGTTGTCAGCAGGAACAGCCACATAAGCGTCCGGACCGCTATTCTGCCGGCATAGCCGGTTGGCCGGTCGGCAGTCTGCGGCTGTCCCGCCGGCTGTTTGGATATCACATGTTCATTCATAGTATGATCGGGCCTCCTAATACACCTTGTTCATTTTGCGGCTGAAGAAGAAATACAGGCCGGTTACCGCTCCGACAATCACAGCGGTGGCGAAGCCCACGGCGCTGCCGTAACCGAGCTGCTGCGTTACCGGTGAACCGGTGGATACAGGGAATAGCAGCTTGTAGAGATAGAGATACATGACTTCCGTTTTGCCGATCGGTCCGCCTTCGGTGATGACCATGATGCTCTCATAGCCCTTCAGGGAAGCGATAATCGCCAGCATAATGACCATCTGGGCTACCGGAGCCAGCATCGGAAGCGTAATATTCCAGAAGCGTCTTCCGGCGTTCGCTCCGTCGATGGACGCGCTCTCGTACAGGTCCTGCGGAATGCTCTGCAGCCCGGCGAGGAAGAGCAGCATATAGTTCCCGACTGCACCCCACACCGCCACGATAATAACCGTCAGCATCGCATGCTTCGGACCGAGCCAGTCAACCGGCTGGGAGACGAGATGCAACTTCATCAGAACCGTGTTAACCATCCCGTTATAGGAATTGAAGATGTTATAAAAAACAACCGAGATGACCGCAGTACTAATGACCGTCGGCATGAAATAAATGCCCCGGAGCAAATTCGACCCGCGCAATCTGCCGTTGAGAATGACCGCCAGCAGCAGAGACAGCGGCAGAGTCAGCAGCAGCTTGCCTCCGGCAAAGATGAAGGTATTGCGGACCGATTCCCAGAACAGGCTGTCCCGCAGCAGCCGGCTGAAATTGTCCAGCCCGATGAACAGTGCCTCGCCGTAGCCGGCATAATCATAGAACATATAGCGCAGCATCCAGATCAGAGGATAGATGCCGAGAGTGAGCGTCAGTATGATGCTCGGTGCAAGGAACAGGGAATTCTCCCCAAGTCTTTTCCATTTATAGATCATGATTGGTCTCCTTCAGGGAAAGCAAAGGGGCTGATCCGGGAATCCCGTACAAGCCCCTTTCTACCCGTTATTCTCCCTGCGGCTTCATTGGATTAAATGCCGGGTCAGGCGTAACGGTAACTTCGCCCTTCTCCACTGCTTTGGACAATGCGGCATTGTATCTTGTATTCAGATCAGCAGCAATGGCCTTGGCATCTCCGCCCGAGAGCATGTATTTGAAAAAAGCATCCGCATAGGTAGCGCCTTCCGGCGTAACGTTCGGCACAGCAGGCCAGAGAGAGTCATGCTCGCCGACCAGGAAGCCTTCCATACCGCCAATTTCCGGCTTCTTGGCCTGCTCCACAATGCTCGGCACAACAGCAATCCCGAAGCCCTTCTCATGATACGTCTTCAGAATATCGTCGCCGTACATGTACTGCATGAATTTCCAGGCGGCCTCCTGATGCGCTGATTTCGCACTGATCCCGAGCCAGGTACCGGCGGATACGATCTCCGAGGTTCCCTTAATCTGCCCGTCCAGCGTAGGGGCCAGCGTACCTGCCCAGTTGATCTCTGTGGGGAACTGGTCTTGGTATACACCCGGTTCCGTCGAGAAGCTGAGGTACATGCCGATTTTACCTGCGGCAAATTGGGCGCGCAGCGGGTCGATATCCAGAGTCTCCGCACCCGGCAGAATACTTCTGTCCTCGTACATTTGCTTGAAATACTCGATAACCTGGGAATAAGGTGCGAAGTCAAACTGGCCTGTCTTCAAGTCAAAACCGAGGCCCTGATAGCCGCTCAAGGAGAGAATCTCGCGGACCGAACGGTCAAAGGCCGCCTTCGGACTTTTGAAGTTCAGCGCGAAGCCGTAGACACCCTCGGATTTGCCGGCTTCAGTAATTTTCTTGGCAGCATCGACCATTTCCTGCAGCGAGACCGGAGGATTCGCGATGCCTGCTTTGTCAAAGAGATCTTTATTGTAGATCAGACGCAGGGTGAGACCGGTATTGGCCAAAGAATACACCTTGCCGTCAAAACGGTTGACACCATCGATCAGCAGGCTGCCGAATTTCGTTTTGATCTCATCGGTCAGGTAACCGTCAATCGGAGCGAGATAGCCTTTTTTGACAAATTCGGGGGTATTACCGCTCTTCAGACGGAGGATATCCGGTGCCTGGTTGCTGGTGAAGGCAATGTCAACGCTCTGCGCGTAATTCTCGGACATGACCGTCAATTCCACCTGGATATTCTCGCCGTTCGTCTCATTGAACTTATTGACCAATTCCTTGATATATTCCTGATCATGACGGTCATCGGTCCAGTATTTAAGCTGTATCGGCTCGCCTGTTGCTGCTGCGGCCGAAGCTGTGGGACTCGTTGTTGCCGCTCCGGGTATTCCCTCCGCCGTAGCACCGTTACCGTTATTGTTCCCGCCGCAGCCGGTAATTCCAGCGGCCAGCATGAGGCTCAGGCTGAGACCCAACCATTTTTTCTGCATACGTTCTACCCCTTTGATTGACATTTGTATTGTGAGCTCGTTCTCTATTATAGGTTACCCCTCCCGCAAAAGGAGTGCGGCAGACTCACTCTTGAGGGACAGAATTCTATTCTTTGCGGCAGGCAGCAGCGGACGTGCTCCTTGTTACAGCAGGATGCCGTTCTCATCAAATTTCCGGATGTACCCCACTAATTCCGCAAAATGAACCCAGGCGATACCCGCCTTCTGATCCGCAGCGCCATAAGACATAATTAAATCCTCCCCCACGACAATACCTCCTGTGGTAAATAGACAAGGTGTAGGATAATCCTCCGGCATCTCCCAATCCCGCTCCGCATACATTAGACGCTCGGAGCAGCGGTGGATAATAACCGGAAAATCATTCTCCTGTTCCCTGAGGATCATGAAGGACTGCGTATAGCCAAACTGCACATTCTTCTTAGCGTGGTAAGCCACCAGCCACTCCTGATTCCCCAGGGCGACCGGCGGCCAGCTTGCCCCCACACGGTTCTCCTCCCAATCAAACAGCGGGCTGGCCAGCAGCCGGTGGACTGCAGCAGGTGAAGCAAAATCCGCAATCGATTCCGCCGCCGCCAGATATATGGAGGGCTTGCCCGCCTCTTCCCCGCCTGCAAAGGGAAGGCCATTCATCGGCCGGTGCAGCATCACATATTGCCATTTACCTGCAATTCTCATCTTCTCAGGAAACAGGAACACATCGCGGTTATCGCTGACATGCCCCTCGGTAAGCGGGCCTACATACCCGAAAGCGTCTTCATATTCCCCCTCTTTCAGCTTGGCCAAATTCAGCTTGTACAGAACGCTGACCGTATCATTCGCCCGGGCCGATTGAATGAACGGGTCTGTCCTCTTTTCCGCAAAGATCCAATCCGGGACATATTCAAAGCGCGTCTGAACCGGAGGCTGCTGGCTGCTAAGCCAGTAGGGGCCAGGGGGAAAGGCCCGGCAGGCTACCGTGAGATACAGCTCGTTCCCGATATAGAAGATACGGGGGTCTTCCACACAGCCGTTGGCATAATTCCGCACCCTTGTTCCGTAAATATCCGTGATATACAGTTCATCCTCTTCGTACCCGAGAGCCGGAGCCAGAGCAGGTCTTGCAAAGTCTGCCTCCCATGTCTCTCCCCCGTCCCTGCTCCGCGCATACCCCAAAAAAATCGGATAGGGATCATGGCAGCCCTCTCTTCTTGCCTGCGGCCACGGGCCCGTTGCCCGGAAGAGCATATGAATGTCATTCGAGTCCGGGTCCTGAATGATAGCCGGATTCAGAACCATTTTGTCCGCCCAGTCACAGCCTGGTACAGGCTCAAGCGCCGGTTTGTCCAAATAGCGAAATTGTGGTTTCATAAGTTCCTCCCGATTTACCTCATGAACTCAGAGGCATATTCCATTTTTCAGCAATCAACTTATCATAGGCTACCCGCGAATTCAAAAGACTTTTTTCCTGAAACCGCCCTTCCCGGCAAAACAGTAAGATCCGTCAAATGAAACAGGAAGATCCATCATTCACGCGGGTCCGGTCAGCGGCTTATAATCATTTCTGCAGGCAAAATCGTTGTTGAGGAGGAGTATAGTGAACCGGATGAAACAGTATGATCTTGTCATATACGGCGGAACGGCAGCAGGTATAGCAGCGGCTGTTCAGGCAGCCATCATGGGCAAAAGTGCGGTAGTCATCGAGCAGAGCCGGAGAATTGGAGGGATGACCAGCGGAGGGCTGGGAGATACGGATGTGGGGATAACGGAGGCTGTCGGCGGCTTATCTCTGGAATTCTACCAGCGGATCGCGCAGAAATATGCGCAGGACGGGGCATGCTGGCTGTTCGAGCCCAAGGTCGCGCTTGAGGTGCTGCAGGACTGGGTGGCGGAGTATAACCTTGAAGTCATCTGCGGGGAGAGGCTTGAGCTGAAGGGCGGCGTGACCCGGCAAGGGGCAAGAATCACCTCTATCACCATGGAATCCGGGGAGGTCTATCACGGTAAAATGTTCATAGATGCCTCTTACGAGGGAGATCTGATGGGCCATTCCGGCGTGTCCTATGTGGTCGGCCGGGAGCCGAACGCACAGTATGGGGAGACGTTAAATGGCATTCAGCCCGGCCCTGAAGCAAATGAGCTCCCTCCGGGAATTGACCCCTATGTCATTAAAGGAGTGCCTTCGAGCGGATTACTCCCGCGTGTAAATGCGCACCGCGGCGGTGATGCTGGCGAGGGGGACCGTAAGCTGCAAGCCTATAACTTCCGTATGTGTCTGACAGACAATCCGGACAACCGCATGATGATCGGCAAGCCTGAGGGCTATAACGAAGCCGATTATGAGCTTCTGTTCCGGGCCATTGAACAGGGGCAGCGCTCACGCTTCTTCAAGCTGAACCGGGTCACTGCGGACAAGACCGATTCCAATAACAACAGCGGCATTTCAACAGATTACAACGGCATGAACCACAGTTATCCGGAGGCGGATTATGCTGCGCGGGAACAGATATGGGAGGCCCACCGCATTTATCAGCAGGGGTATGTCTGGACGATCCAGAACCATCCGCAGGTGCCGGAGGAGATCAGGGAATTCTATAAGCCGTGGGGACTGCCGCTCGATGAATTTACGGACAGCGGCCACTGGCCATCCCAGCTCTATATCAGGGAATCCCGCAGAATGACCGGAGATTATGTGGTGACGGAGCATGATGTAAGGCGGGAGCACCTGGTGCCGGATTCCGCCGGAATGGGCTCCTTCGCCATGGACTCGCATCATACGCAGTATTATGTGAACGAAGACGGGCATGTGAGCACAGAGGGCGGATTCTATATCCGGTTGGCTGAACCTTACCCGATCAGCTACCGGGCGATGCTGCCGAAGCGCAGCGAATGCACCAATCTGATCGTACCGGTATGCCTGTCGGCCACTCACGCGGCCTACGGCTCCATCCGGATGGAGCCGGTCTTCATGATTCTGGGACAATCGGCGGCAGCCGCTGCTGTACTGGCGCTTGAGGCGGACGGCATCGTTCAGAATGTTGAGTATGGACAGCTGCAAGCCCTGCTCCTTACATCCAATCAGGTGCTGTACACCACCGGACTCACCCGGGATTGAACCGGAAGCCGAAGCTGCGCCGGTACTCTCCCGGGGGAGCACCATACCGTTCCCGGAACATCCGGCAGAAATGGGCATAGCTCTGGAAACCCGTATTGTCGGCAACCTGCTCCAGTGAAAGTGTGCTGTAGAGCACCTGCTGCCCGGCAGACTTCAGCCTGACATCAATACAGTAGGCGAACGGCGATTGGCCAAAAGCGGCTTTGAACAGGCTGGAAGCGCGGGATATACTTAGCCCGGCGGAGGCGGAGATCTGCTCCAGGCTGAGCGGTTCATGGGCATGATTGTCAATGAACTGCTTCAGCCTGTAGGCGGTCTCCGCCCCTTTGGTGCGCCTTCTGGCCTGAATCACCTGCTCCAGCGTCAGGCAGAACGTTCTGAGCAGGTAATCCAGCATCTCCTCCTGATGCTGCATCACTTTCCTCTTCTCGCCGGCCATATGCTTCCATAAGGTTATGACCGTATCGTCAAAGCCGATATTCGTCCGGGCCGGCAGCCTGCGGTCCTGCCACCAGGAGTCGAGCCAGTCCCCGCTGCCGATCAGGAAATAATCAGAGGCGGGCTGAACTCCGCCTGACCCCGGAGCGCTGCGGGGCTGGACGATCAGCTCGTACGGCTGATCCGGAGCATAGATCAGCAGATCGCCGGGGATGATCGTCTCGTACTTTCCTTCTACCAGCGCGCGGCAGGTCCCTTCCATCTGAAGTCTGAAAAGATAGCAGGATAACCCATCTTGATACTGAACAGAGTGAGGCTGGGTATGTGTGAAATAATTGGCATAAAGAACGCTGCACCGGCGTGGATCGGACGCTGTCACAGGTAAGGCTCCTCCTGGCGGTCCGGGTGGTACCCCGCCCTGAACTCCGACGGCGTCTGTCCGGTGATCTTCTTGAACATCTCGCTGAAGTATCTGCGCTCCTCATACCCCACAGCAGATGCCACCTCCTGCACCTGTGCCCCTTCCACCAGCAGCAGCTTGGCCCTGTGAATGCGCTCTGCGGTAATATGCTGGGTAACGGTCACCCCGCTCACCTTTTTGAACAGGCTGGAGAAATAGCTGGCACTGAGATGAACATGAGCCGCACATTCACCGACAGTGATATCCTCGGACAAGCGGCCCCTGATATAGTCTATCGCTTCATAAATGACCTTCTGTCCTTCGGACAGGCTATTGCGCCGCACCAGGGCGGCCCCTTCTGTACACAGGTCCAGCAGCAGCCGCTGCAGGGAAGCGAGCGGCATCCCCGCTGTTCCCTGTACCGTCCTGAACCGCTGGATCAGCGGCTGAATCTCCCTGTAGGGAACCAGCTCGTAGAAGGTGCGGATCGCTGATGCGGCCAGCTCCTCATAGAGACTGAGCAGATAATCGGGATTGTGCCCGGAGATGAGGCTTTGCAGCGTCTCAGCAATTGCTGACAGGATTGAGCCTGTCCGGCTGACATTGCCGGAGCGCAGCGCCAGCAGCAGCTCATCCTTATACTCCAGCGCCAGCGGCTCCTGGCTTCCATTCTGATGAATATCGTCATACATAATGGCCGCATTGCCCTCGGTGAACAGATGGTGGGCCAGTGCCCCGTGCGCCTGGCGGTAGGAATCCGGCAGCTCGCTGGTCTCCTCCACCCGGCCGCCCACCCCGACCGAAACCGTGAACTTGGTATACTGTTCAATGTTCTTGCAGCAGCGTTCGGCAATCTCCACCGCACTGGCCGGACCACTGTCATTCATCACCGCCAGATAGCGGTTAAGCCTGGCGCGGAATACCACGCAGCGTGTATGTTCGGCAATGGTCTCCTGGGTGATATTCAACAGGGAGAAGCGGATCAGCTCCACCTCGCGGATGGACAGCTCGGCCGCCCGCTCCTGAAAGTGATCGATCTCAAGCAGCATGACCACGAACCCCTGCGGCTTCAGATCGATATTCAGGAATTCCCAGCGCGCCGCTGCCTGCTCCCACGACGTTCTGTGGCTGACCAGCAGGGAGAAATATTCCTGCCGCAGCACCGGCAGACTCTCCCGCAGCTTGTTCTCCATCTCCCGGACGGTATCCTGTCTGGAACGCTCCTCCATAATCTCCGACTTCGCCCGCAGCACCGCCTTCATGATCTCCTCTTCCGTAAACGGTTTGACCACGAAGTCGAATGCGCCGAGCTGTACCGCCTGCTGCGCATATTCAAAGTCGGCATAGCCGCTGACCAGAATGATTTTACAGTCCCGGTGGCGTTCCAGTACAGCACGCAGCATGGTCAGCCCGTCCATCCTCGGCATACGGATATCCGTAATGACCAGATCCGGACGCAGCTCCGCGATCAGGTCCAGCCCATCCTCACCGTTGGCCGCTGTCCCTGCCACCCGGATGCCGTGCTCCGCCCAGTTCATGCAGGCCAGGCCTTCCACGACGCTTTTAATATCATCAATGATACACAGGGTTACATTATGATCGTCCATCCTGATGCTCCTCCCGTTTCGGTAAAGATATACTAACCGCCGTCCCCCGGCCCGGTTCGCTGTCCACCCGGATTGCTGCACTGTCCCCGTAGTAGAGCTGCAGCCTGCGGATCAGATTGGATACGGCATAGCCCTTCTCCGACTCCCGCCGGAACAGTGCACGGACCGCCTCCTCGTCCATGCCCGCTCCGTTGTCGCGGACCTTAAGACACCAGCGTTCTCCCTCATCGAAGACTTCGATATCGATCTGCCCCCCGCTCTCCCGGTTGCGGAAGCCGTGCAGAATGCTGTTCTCCACCAGCGGCTGAAGCAGAATGCGCGGAATCGGGAGGGTAACCAGCGCTTCATCCTCCACATAGATCTCATAATGGAACAGCCCTTCATAACAGCTGCATTGGAGCTCCAGATACTGGCGGACATGCTCCAGCTCCTTGGACAGCGTCGTGATCTCCTGCCCCTTGTTCAGCCCGAGCTGGAACAGCCGGGACAGGGATACAACCATGCTCTGCGACTGCTTCACCTGCTTCAGATTCAGCTTCCAATAGATCGTATTCAGCGTGTTGTACAAGAAATGGGGGTCCATCTGCGCCGACAAGGCCTTGATCTCTGCCGAGCGCTTATTGGTCTGCGCCTGTGTGACCTCCCCGATCAGCACTACGATCTGCTCCAGCATCTGGTTGAACCGCATGCCGACCTGGGCCAGCTCGTCCCCGCTTCCGCTCTCGAATCGGGCAGTCAGATCGTTGCTCTCCACCCGCTTCATCACCTTCATCAGGCCTTGCAGCGGACCCAGCAGATAACGTGTAAAAGCTCCTGATACCATCATTGTAACGGTGAAGGCCGCGAGGGCCACCACCACAAGCAGCCATTTCACATAGATCATATCCTTCAGCACGCCGGCTTTGGACTGAATCGTGGTCATCGTCCAATCGGCAATGCCCAGATGCGCATAGTTCAGCAGATACGATTCGCCGCCCAGCTTGAAGGTATTGCTGAGATCCCGGCTGCGGCTGATCATCCCGGTCAGATCACTGCCCTCCACCGCCTGCCGGACCAGCGGGTCCTTCACCGAATAGACGGGACTGCCTGCCGCGTTCAGCAGGAAGCTGCGCGCCCCGCCGCCGGTGTCCCCGCTCACCAGCTTGCGGAAGCCGTCTTCACGGATATTGACAATGATATAGACCCCGCGGACCGCTGTATCGAATATGGGCTCCAGAATCAGTGAAATGACCCGGTCCTTCCCGGAGAACAGCATATCCTCATGGCCTTCGACCCACGTATTTTTCTTCTCCTGTTCGATACGCTCATACAGGAAGGTGTCCTTGAATTCCGTCAGGCGGTTGCGGTTCATGGACGAAGGGTAGAACTCCCCGATCGGCGTGGACACATAGATCGACTGGATCAGCGGCTCGGCAATCCGCGCCTGCGAGAAAACGTTATCAAGATCGTTCAGGTGAGTGTAATACCGGCCCGTATCCCCGGTGACCACATCCCTCATCATATCGTGAAAAGGCTGGCTGATCATGAAGGTCATCATAATCAGCATCAGCTTGTTCAGCTTCTCGTCGATAATCTGCGCGGATTTGACCACGGTATCCTGAGTGAGCTTCAGCGCATTCTTCTCCAGAATCGCCGCCGAGATGGAGTACGACAGTCCCCCGGTCATGAGCACGGAGAGGAGGATCACGGCTACGAATGCGGTTTTTAATTTGCTGCGGAACGATTGCTTCCGGAAATAGTCCAAGTCCTTCACGCCTTCCTGTGTGCAGATGCCTGCTCTTCGATTATGTCACCTGAACGCCCGGTCCGACAATACGCAGCGCATGAAATAGTGAACTCACCGTATGCGTAGCATGGATCTACCGTATGTACAGGGCAACCCTCCGTCTCCCTCTCCACCTGCACCAAATAGCCTGTTTGAATTCCGGCAGGCACCGGCTTCAAACAGGCTATATTAAGTATGGCTATGGATATCTCACTGGTTGCAGAACACCAGGAGGAGTATGCGCTATCAGGACTCCGGCTTACTATGCTTCAGCAAAGCCAAGATGTTATTAAGCAGATGCACCTTGCGGATGGGCTTGATAATGATGGAGGCAAACTGCGCTTTGGTCTCCTCGTCCAGATTCGTTCCCAGGGGGGCAAGCAGAATGACGGGCAGCTTCCTGCCCGGAGCAAGCTGGCGCATGTGCTTGGCAAGCTCTGTGGCTTCTGTCCCTGAGATATCCTTGTCCATAAGGATTAGATCATAATCGTTATTTGCTGCCAGAATCTCCAGGGCTTCCCCGGCAGTCTGGGCTGAAGACACTGCCACACTCCAGTCCTCAAGTACTGAAGAGATGACATGCAGACTGGTCTGATTATCATCCACAACCAGAATCTTAATTGCGGCAAGCACATCCTTCTCGAAGGGAATCGAGGGCAGGCTTGTATATTTCTCAAGATACAGCGTGACTTCCAGCTTCGTCCCTGTCCCTTCCTGGCTTTCCGCAGAGATCTCTCCCCCCATCAGCTCCACCAGCTGTTTACAGATGGCCAGCCCCAGTCCGGTACCTCCGTAATGATGCAGCTCGCTGCTCTGGTGAACCTGGGTATATTTGTTGAACAGCAGCTTCAGCTTATCCTGCGCTATACCTATACCAGAATCCGTAACCGTGATCCTAATCCCTATTTCTTCACGGTGAACAGGCAAGGATTTCAGCTCAATCAAAATCTCCCCGGCGTGGGTGAACTTCAGGGCGTTGCTTACGATATTCATGATGATCTGGCGTATCTTGGGGGCATCCCCCAGAACATACAAGGGAATCTCTGAATCCACATTCAGAATAACCTCCAGGTTTTTCTCAAAAGCCTTGGTGGAGAACAGATAGACGCTCTCTTCCAATGCGGTGATAATATCGAACGGTTCCTTTTCAATGAACAGCTTGCCTGCTTCCATCTTGCTGAAATCCAGAACATCGTTCAGGAATTGCAGCAGCTTGGCATTACTCGATTCAATGATCTCCATGTAATACTGCTGCTCCTCGTTCATTTCAGTCGTCATCATCAGATCCGTCATGCCGATAATACCGTTCATCGGGGTGCGGATTTCATGGCTGAGCATGGCGAACAGATCCATTTTCGATTGACTCCGCTGTTCCAAATCTTCAAGCTTCCGTTCCAAGTTCATAATATAGGTGAAAAAATAAGCCATAGCGCCTAAGAGGTCCAGGTCTTCCTTCGTATGCCGCCCGGCAGCGTCCAGCAGGCAGATCGTTCCCAGAGATTCGCCATCCTCAGTGAGCAGAGGAACGCCAATGAACGAATGTACTCCCTGTGTGTGAATGAAGTCAAGTGCAGGGGACGCGGGCTGTTTATGCGTATCAGAGACCAGTAACGGCCGATTGTCATTCAGAAGGATCAGACTGCCAATAGAATCAAACAACACAGATCCATCTGTATCCAGCCCCAACAGCTCTTCCTGGTTGAACATCCGCAACAGGGGATTTGAGCTTACACCACGCACCGAAATCAGAATCGTGTTTGACTTGAAAAGTTGGCTTAACAGCTCTATCATCCGGTCTGCGGCATCCTCTATATTGCGAATCGCCGAACTGCCGGTATCGTTCATCTCCATCGTCGTTCCAGAACCCCATTTCCAAAACCTAAATATGTTACCATAAACTTGACTGGTCCTTATCATAACAGAAAAAACACAGCAAAAACCTGCAAAATTCACAAAAATAGGCTGAGGAAGGAATTGGGATGGGATGAAAAAGATAAACCCGGGCAATCCCGGCCTTAAAGTCAGTGAAATTGGCCTTGGGAGCCGGGTTTACTTATGTCTGTGAGGAGCTTTATTATATATTCTGTAAACAGCTTCGTTACTCCCGCAGGGATTCTATGGTCCGCTTCGCTCCGGTGTGGGCCAGCTGGACTTTGTTGATCAGACGCTTATACCGGTCCCGGTCCTCCGCTGAAGCATGCGGCCGGAATTGCTCGAATAATCTTACACAGCGGATCACGCAGGCTGTGCTGCCCAGGGCAGCCGAAGCCTCCAGGCTGCCGAACAGATAGTGCAGCCCCTGCTCGAGTCTCTGCTCTGCCTGCCCCGCCTTCTCTGCCTTGAATGAGTACACCGCCAGCTCATAGAACAGTACCGGATATAGATCGGGCGTCTCCTTCTCCCGGCCGGAAGTCCCTTCCTCTTGCCCGAAGGCCGCGCTCTCCGGCGCAAGCAGCGGCTGGAAGCGGCTGATCAGCCCATCCACCTCCCAGCCATACCGGTTCGCTGCCTGCACTGCCTTAAGCAGCCCGTCCAGCATTCCCAGCTCGGGGGTGCCGATATATTCCACAACCTCGGGAAGAAGCTCAAGCTCACCGCACATCAGCCGGTATAGAGACGCATAGACTAGACCAAGCCTGCTGAACTGCTCCCGGATCTGCTGAACCTCTTCCGATTTCTCCACAATCCAGTTCATTTCAGAGTACAAGCTTACATATTCCAGCGCCCGCTCATATTCGCCCGATTCCTCGCATACCTTTGACTGCAGCCAGTAAGCATACAGTATATAGAAGCAAAGCGGTCGGGACGCCTGCCTCAGCTCCTTCTTCTTTCTGGTTTTGTAATATCTGATTTCATACTGGATAGATGTCTTGTGATGCAGCCCCTCCGCCAGCAGTCTGGCCTTCTCCCAGTGCTGCAATCGAATATAGATATCCGCCAGTTGCCTGAGTGCCTCTAACTGGTCTATTTCCTCCAGACGGTCTACGAAATACTCGAACCGGGTCGCCGCGCGGAAATCCGCCTCCGGGCTCTGGCCGGTCCGGATCGTGAACAGCCGGTACTGGCACATGGCCAGCCGCTCCGAATGCTGATATTTCTCACTGTCGGCTACCCCTTCATACAGCAGCGCCGCTGCCTGAAGCTTGCCTTTACCATAGAATTCCTCCGCCGTATCATACAGCAGCGGAGCGTATGTAATATTGTCCATAATAATTTGAACCACCTGCCGGATACACTCCAGCTTGTCCAGCTCCGCACAGCGGTGCAGGAAGGGACCCAGCCGCCGCCAGTCGGGCGCGGAATGAACGACACATTCATCTATATATAGCTCATAAAATGCTCCTTCAGGAAGCCCCATCCCGGCGGTAATCCGGTCAAGCTGCTGCATGGCAATAGGACGGTTGCCATTAATAATGCTGCTGAGCGTTCCCGAATTGACACCGGATATTCCTGCGAACTGATTGATGGTCTGGCCTCCTTTTCTAAGAAAAGCAGCCAGTTCTGCTTGAATTGTAGTGTGTTGTTGCAAACCAATACCGCCCCTCAAGAACCAGATATTCTAGTAAAAACCCAGATATTCCTATATCATAAATCCCTTAATTAGGCAGGTCAATCCAGTTTGAACGGTTCAAAAGTGGTTGACAAAGCCGGAATAAATGTTATATATCCCCAATTGAAAAATGTTTTGCAACATTTCTGAAGAATCAACGTTTATTAGGGTATAAACAAGTTTGAGATTGTGCCGGCAGGGTATATAGGTGGTGTAGACTCATGCCGTGTCATCTTACATTAAGGGGGAAATTCATAATGTTAAAAAACAAAAACGTCTACCTGCTTCCTCTACTGGTCCTGTTGTTCCTTTCCCTCGTAACTACGGCAAGCACGACTATAAAAACAGCAGATGCAAAGAGTGAGAGTTCTACTCAGCATCTGACCGTGTATATACATTCCATAGAGACCCGGGACGGTCAGACGACCCTCACCGGGGATGAGATCGAATGGTATGAAGGCGCCGCAGCCGATGCCGTCTTCGCTCAGCGGGAGCCGGAATCCGCAGCCGAAATCGGCGGTGCCCCGGACGGCTACTATATCGTGAATGACAGCGACTCGCTGAATACCTACACAGTAGCCCCGGATGCCAAGGTCGCCATGCAGATCTATGACCACACCGGCAACCTTGAAGAGCTGGATATCAACTGGAACGAGCCGCTCACCCTGAAGCAGTTCATTCATGAATTTGCCAAGACCGATATATTCGATTTAAGCGGCTCGCCTTATCACCTCACGATCAAGAATGGACAGATTGTATCGATCGTGCAGCAGTACACTCCATAAGAATTCTATTTCACTCTATAACTCTCAAGCCACACTGTTGCTTCCAGCAGCAGATGTGGCTTTTTTAGTTGAATCCCACGCTGGCCCGCAGAACGGAATGCAATCATATCTAACCTTTTCACACATATTCAATCGTATCACTATTTACCCCCAAGCCCTTTATCTATAAGCTTAAACATAGGATATTTACGCAACATCAACCCTACACCATCCATAGGAATGAGGATACAAAAATGACAATTACACCCCCGCAGCCCCCTGCGGCCCCGATTCAGGGCAAGCTGTTGTACCAGGAGTACTGCATGGACCAAGTCCGTGTGTCCGATCCGTATATCGCAAACGCTTCGGCCAAGGAGATCGATTATCTGACCAGCTATGATCCGGACCGCCTGCTGGCGGGCTTCCGCGAGAACCGGGGACTGCCGGAGCGTGCCGTGAAATACCCCGGCTGGGAGAGTACGGAGATCCGCGGGCATACGCTCGGCCACTATCTGTCAGCGCTGTCCCAGGCCTATGCCTGTACCCGGGATGACGGACTGGCGCTCAGGCTGAACTACCTTCTGGAAGAGCTGGCCTTGTGCCAGCATGAGAACGGTTACCTCTCCGCGTTCGGTGAGCAGCTGTTTGATAATGTGGAGAATAAACAGCCGGCCTGGGTACCCTGGTATACCATGCACAAGATTATCGCCGGACTTACTGCCGCTTACTCTGCCACGGGCAGCAGGACTGCTTACGAAGTTGCAGATAAGCTGGGAGACTGGGTATACCGCCGCACAGCCTCCTGGTCTGAAGAGATTCATCAGCGTGTATTATCGGTGGAATACGGCGGGATGAATGACTGCCTGTACGACCTGTACAGAATTACCGGAAAAGCAGGCCATTTAAGCGCCGCGCATAGCTTCGACGAGCTGACGTTGTTCACTCCAGTCCATGAAGGCAAAGATATTCTGAAGGGCAAGCATGCCAACACCACGATTCCGAAGTTCCTCGGTGCGCTGAACCGTTACCGGACGCTCGGGGAGAGCGAGGTCTTTTATCTGGAGGCGGCGGTGCAGTTCTGGGAGATGGTGGTCCAACATCACAGCTACATCACCGGCGGGAACAGCGAATGGGAGCATTTCGGCGATCCGGATATGCTGGACCGGGAACGCTCCAACTTCACAGCGGAGACCTGCAACACCTACAACATGCTCAAGCTGACCCGCGAGCTGTTCAAAATCACGGGGGACATCCGTTACGCCAACTTCTACGAGAACACCTACCTGAATGCCATCGTCTCTTCACAGCACCCGCATACCGGGATGACGATGTATTTCCAGCCTATGGCGACCGGGTATTTCAAGGTGTACAGCTCCCCGTTCGAGCATTTCTGGTGCTGTACGGGAACAGGCATGGAGAGCTTCACCAAGCTGAATGACAGCCTGTACTTCCATGATGCGTCCAGCATTGTAGTCAACCAGTATTTCAGCTCTACTCTGAATGCTGCTGAGCATGGCCTGAAGCTGTCACAATCAGCAGATTTACCTTATAGTGATAGTGTACAGTTCACTGTATCCGTGCTGCAGCCTCAGGTTCATTCCCTGGCGCTGAAGCTTCGGCTGCCGGACTGGCTGGCCGGTGAGCCGGAGCTTCTCTTGAACGGACAGCCTGTGAACTCAGAGGTTAGCGAAGGTTACATGGTGATCGGCAGAGTATGGCAAGACGGCGACACGCTACAGCTCCGGCTTCCGATGAAGCTGACGTCCTTCAATTTGCCGGATGCCCGCCAGGTGGTTGCCTTCAAATACGGACCGGTGGTGCTGAGCGCCGCTCTGGGCCAGAGCGACCTGTCTGTATCCGCCACAGGGGTTGCTGTCAGTGTGCCGACCCGCAACATGCTGGTGAAGGACTTCATCACTACAGTGAACGAGAGCCCGCAGGAGTGGCTGGATCAGCTTGCGGACCGCGTCATGCGGCTGGAGCAGGATGAACTGGCTTTTGCGCTGCGGGGAACCGATGAGGATGAACGGCTGGTCTTCACCCCGCATTATAAGCAGCATAGTGAGCGTTACGGCATCTACTGGAGTCTGGTGGAGGCCGATTCGGCTGAGCTGCAGAAGCATATTTTAGAGGGCAAAATCCGGCAGCGTGTGCAGGACGCAACACTGGACAGCCTGCCTGTCGGCAACGACCAGTATGAGCTGGAGCACGGCATTGAGGGAGAGAACACCTCTGTAGCTACATGGGATGGGTATAACATCCGCAAAGCGGAGAACGGCGGCTGGTTCAGCTACCGGATGAAGGTCGCTCCGCGTACAGACAACTATCTCTCGGTCACTTATTTCTCAGGAAATAATGGTAAGAAAATAGCGATTTATGTAGACGGGGAGCTGATTGCGAGCGAGGTGCTGCATACGGATGAAGCCCGCAGCTTCTATGAGCAGAGTTATCTGATTCCTGCCGGGGCGATTGGCGGCAAGAGCGAGGTGGAAGTCAAATTTGTGGTTCCGGAGAAGGAAAATGGCATCTTCGATCTGCTGCGCATGATGACCGGTTATGACCACAATGCCGGACTGCGTCAGCTTGCCTTCAGTGAAGGAACACTGTCTACCTCCTTCAGCAGCGGAAGTACCACATATAGCCTGAGCGTTCCGCAAGCTGCGGACCGTGTACAACTGAACGTTACACCACACCATCACAATGCCCTAGTCTATGCAGACGGGATTCTGATCGAGGATTCACTCCCGCGCGAGATCAAGCTGCCGCACCGCCGTACTGAGGTGAAGCTCACGGTTAAGGCGGAGGATCATGTGACGGTGCAGGAATATAAGGTCACTATAATCAAGGAATAATCAAAAGTCACCACAGTGAATAACGGCCCTCCCGCCGCTGCCTGCGGCGGGAAGGCCGGATTACTGAGGGGGAAGGCCGAGTGACTGCTGGCAGAGAGGAGTCCCCTTATGAACCAATGGGCCGCAAGGCTATGACTGCTGGCAATGAGTTCATCGTATTGTTTGTTGAGCTTATTCTGGGGTTTCAGATCATGTATTATTTCAACTCGGTGTTAGGCAGATCGGCCCGCAGGCGCAAGAAGTGGATCTATTTTGCCGTTTACGGAGTCCTTGGTTACCTTTATTTATCCCTTCCGGATTCTTTTGTGGTCTCTTCGCTTCTGGTGTTATCCGCCTCTTCAGTTTGTCTTTAGTCTTCAATGCCGAACTCAAAACAAAGATTATATTTACTGTGCTCTATGCGGTATTAATGTCTATTGTGAATATGATTTCGGCCTATTGCTTCTATATGCTGGACTTGGTTGACACAGCCAGTCTTACTGTAACAGACGAAGAGCATACGTTCCTGTTATTTCAGGCCAATCTGCTTAGCTTCATGATCATGTTAGCGGTTATCCAAGTGATCCGGCTGATCACCCGGCGCAGGAACTTCTCCTTGCCTTACCGTTACAACATCCTATTAATACTTATTCCTCTCATCAGCATCTACCAGCTTAACGTCCTAACCTTATACACGGAGATGAACATCCACTACTTTATTTCCGCAATCGGATTTCTTGTGATCAATGTGATGATCATCTACATAATGGACACGATGATTGATAAGCTTCAATTCAAGCTTGAGAATGCCCGTCTGGAGCAGCAAATGAACGAGCAGGAAGCCAGTTACGCCCAAATGGTGCACAGCTTCCAATCGGTCAAACGAATCATACACGATACCAACCAGCACTACCTCTATATCGAAGAGTGCATCAGGCAAGATGATCCGGCGGCTGCGCTGGAGCATATCCGGACGACGCTGCATAAAGTTGAAGATGTATAAATCGTTATGACTTATATATGCCTCACCCGGCAAGCTGCCGGATGAGGCGATACGGGCAATCCCTTAGACGAACTGTTGTTTAGGGATTGCTTTTGACGTTTCAGGGTATCGTTGTATTTCTCCCGCCTCCTGCCTGGTATGCTGAACTATAGCCCAGATAAGTCCGCTAAAGGGTGCCGAGGAGGAAGTTAGAGTGAAGAGAATAAGTGCAGCCGTGATGAGTGTCATGCTTATAACCACCTTTCTACCCGTGAACCAAGCTTCAGCACAGCCCCACAAGGATACTGCATCGGAGCAAGCCCGCAAGCTGGCATCGACGATTGTATCCGACTATGGAGTAACCGGCTTACAATATGCCATTATCGACAACGGAAGCATTGTCTTATCCGGCAACGCAGGTGTCCGTGATCAAGCCAGCCACGCTCCAATTACGAAGGATACCATGTTCGGCATCGGCTCGGTCAGCAAAATGTACGTAACGGCCGCAGTGATGATGCTGGCGGATGCGGGCAAAGTGGATATAGATCAGCCGCTTGTCACTTATATCAAGAATTTCAGCATGACAGATGAGAGGTATAAGGATATTACGCCGCGCATGCTGATGAATCACTCCTCAGGTCTTTACGGCAGTCATTATGCCAATAGCATCTTGTTCGATGACAATGACCCCGGCAATCGGGATGAATTATTAATGAGGCTGCAATCGGAGCGCCTGAAGTCGAAACCGGGTGAATATTCCGTGTATTGCAACGATGGATTCCAGCTGCTGGAGATCCTGGTGGAACGGGTAAGCGGCTTAAGCTATACCGGATTTCTGAATCAGAAGATCAACCAGCCGCTGAAATTCACCTCCACCCAAACGCCGCTTAGCACCTTTGACAGAGCACGACTAGCCAAAGCCTATTACCCTGGAATACAGCAGGCTTTGCCCGTTGAGACTACCAACGTAATTGGCGCGGGCGGACTATACTCCACGGCTGAAGAGCTGGCTGCTTTCGGGGAGGTGTTGACCGGGAAGCGGCCCGATGTGTTATCCGGGCAATCGGCTGCCGCCATGCAAAGTCCGGAATATAGAAAAGGTATTTGGGTGCCAGAGGAATCCAACAGCGTGAGCTTTGGACTCGGCTGGGATGCCGTCCGCCTGGCCCCGTTTGATCAATATGGCATCCCGGCTTTGTCCAAAGGCGGGGATACTGTCTTGTATCATGCTGCTCTGACTACACTGCCTGAACAGCATATTTCGATTGCTGTCCTGTCCTCGAATGGAAATTCGCTGTATAACAGTATTTTTGCCACCAACGTTCTACTGGCCTATCTGCAGGACATCGGCAAGATCGGCAAGCGGATACCAGGCCCTGTCTTTGAACCTTCTGTCAAGGTCAACATGCCGGCAGATCAGCTTGTGTATGCCGGATTATACGGCACAGTGGGCACTACGTTGAAGGTGGAGATTAAGAATGGGGAAATCTCGCTCCCCGCCCTCGAAGGAGGAGTTATCCCTCCACAAGCTTATGTGTATACAGGTGCAGGACAATTCACCAGCAAGGATGGCACCACAGCGATAAGCTTTGAGAAACAGTCAAACGGACTAACTTATTTTAAGCTGAAAGCCTATGTAGAATTACCCGGCATCGGGCACACATCGATGGTCGCCTATGAATACCAGAAGCTGGATGCCAATCCTCTGCCTTCTGCCACCAGAGCTGCGTGGGAGGCAAGAAATCTTAAAACCTACATTGGATTGGATGAAAAGATCAACTCCCTCCTCTATCTCACCCCTAATGATCTAACCTATACTATTGCTGTAGACAGTGAGTATGGCTATGCATCCGGCACCCGAATTGTGGATGAACATACCGCTGTAAATGCCGCTGAAATTCCGGCTATGAGCGGAAGAGATGCCTTCGATTTGAGCTTCCATACCGAGAACAAGCAAGAGTATCTGATGATAGACGGGCAGTCCTACCTCAGTGAAGATGTTATCAACCCGATCTACGGCGGAAATGCCTCGATCTGTACGATTGCGAATAGCGGCCATGCCGTGTGGTTCAAGATTGATGCCAAATCGGCTGCTTCAACCATGAGCGTAGATACTCCGGCCAGTGGAGGGGTGATCGTATACGATGACCAAGGTTCGATGGTGTACTCCTCTATCGTGAATAAGGATACATCATCCGTCATCCTCCCGGAAGGCGGAAAGATTGTTTTCGGCGGCGAGGCAGGGGATCTGTTCAGGATTCATCTGAACCATAAAGGCTTGAAAGGCTTGAAATAACAGATATTGCAGCTCCTCCTTGATTCTGTGCAGGCGCTCCGTTACGATAAACAGGATGAATGCCAGAATAGAAGGAGACACATACATGACTGCGTTCAAGCTGCTTGTGGATAAGCCGGTACATCTGGAGATGACCGGCAAATTCGTGGCCCCCTCGGCGGAGTGGATTCACTTAAGCCGGATTTTGCAGGATTATGAGCTGATTGTCATGACCGAAGGCGTGCTCTACCTGGCGGGTGACAACCAGCAGTTCGTAGTCTCCAAAGGCGAATATCTGCTGCTGCCGCCGCTTACCAGACAATACGGGTACAAGTCCTCGGACTGTAGCTTCTATTGGCTGCATTTTCACGCTGCGAACGGCATTCAGACGACTACGGAGCACCCCCGCAGACCTCCGGGCTGGAAGAATATGTGATTCACCTGCCCCAATACGGAACCCTGCGGAATGTGGAGAAAATCATCGTGATGATGAAGCAGCTCCAGGATTCGGTGCGGAGCTACAATCAGACAATGCTGGGCAACTATATGTCAACCGTTATTCTGTGCGAGCTGTACAGCCAGACCCTTCCTACCGATGCCGATCCGTTCAAAAGAACGAAGCAGGAGCAGCTCTACCACGATATTGTGGACTACATTAAATGGAGCCGCAGCGAGCATATTAAGGTATCCCAGATCGCCGCCTATTTCGGCTATAACGAGAAGTATCTCTCCCATCTGTTCACCGTCATCTCCGGGATCTCCCTGAAGCAGTATATTCTGCAGCAGAAGATGGAGCTGGCGAAATTCCTGCTGACCGACACCAACCAGAATGTCAGTGAGGTCTCCTTGCAGCTAGGCTATAAGGATTGCCATAATTTCATGAAGTCGTTCAAAAAAATCGTCGGCCTCACCCCCACCGAGTTCCGCAACGCCTATGCCAAGCGCCTGCTGTTCTACGAGTGACGCGCTGTTCCATTCCCGGATGTGCAGGCATCCGTAAGCTACACCTGTCTTCTCCACAGCTTTCCTGGGGCCGTTTTTTCCCGGGAAGCGGCTGTGGAGATTTTTTTATGAGCATAATGAACTTTCCGGGCTGCTACGTACTCTTATCTGTGAAAGGGGTGAGCACATGAATATAAGCCGTCTTGTCAGAGCCGCACAACGAGGCAACAAAGAAGCATTATTAGAACTAATCCTAGCCGAACAGGACGCTTATTATCGTCTTGCCTATAGCTACATGAGGAATGAGCATGACGCGATGGATGTGATGGAGGACATGATCGTTACGCTCTATGAGAAGCTGGAGCAACTGAAGAAGCACGAAGCCTTCTACAGCTGGAGCAAAACCATTCTGGTCAACCGCTGCAAAACGGTCCTCCGCAACCAGAACCGGTTCCTTCCGCTGGAGGAGGACGAAGCGCCGGAGCCTGCTATGGAGGCATGGACTGCAGATAACCCCTACCGCGATACCGAGTCTGAAATGGATCTGTCTGTCCTGCTCGCACATCTGAATCCCAGGCAGCGGGAAGCAATTGAGCTGCGTTATGTCCACGATCTGCCGTATCAGACGATTGCCGATATCACCGAAGCGCCGGTGGGAACAATCAAGTCCAGAATCTCGCAGGGGATACAGAAACTAAAAGCCATGATTGGAGGTGACCGTTATGAGAACGATCGAGGAGAGATTACAGGAGCATCAGCAGACCATGACGCCATCAGAACTTGAGGGCAGACTGCGTAAGGCGCTGGAGCAGGCTCCGGTTAGACGGAAATCACGGGCTGGACGGGCACGGACCTGGGTTGCCACAACTGCCGCCGCCCTGCTGCTGACGGTAGGCGTCTATCAGTATCCGGTGTTGGCTTATTACGGCGGAAAGCTGTTCAGTCAAAGTGATCTGAGTACACTGAACTTTGCTGAAGCGGTTAAGCAGGGCTACGGACAAGCGGTCAACCAAAACACAACCCTTAAGGACGGGACCATCTTCACGATCAAAGATGTGATCGCAGACGACAATAATCTGCTGATGCATTACAGTATACAGTATCCGCCCGGCCAGGTGTTTAAGGAGACGGACTTCTCCAATTACTCCTTCAACAATATTAAAGGCTTGTTTACGGACTCTGCTCCTACCGGAGGCAGCGGAGATTTCAAGCCGGACATGAACGGGTTCGAAGGAGTATACAAATTTGAGCCGGTCAGCCCTTTTTCCAGGAATTTGACTGTGAATCTCAATGCAAAGCTGACCACCGGAGAAAGAATTCAATTTCCTGTCTCCTTCAAATATGACCCGAACCTTGCCATGAAAAGCCTGCTAGTCGCAGATATCTCTCAAAGCGTTCCGGTGGATCAGGGAGTTGTCTATTATGACTCCATTACAGCATCCCCCACCTCAACCATCGTGAAGGGACATTATAAGATGGACAATGGCGAAAATCCAAGATTCCAGGCTGTAACCAAGCTGTATGTGAATGGGACAGAAGTGGATTTGTTGTCGATGCGTTCGGGTCTGAATGAGAAAACGGGGGTAGCAGAGTTTCTGATTGAATATGATACGCTGCCAACAGACAAGCTGCAGAGTGTTGAACTTGTATTGGATAATTTCATCGGATACCAGAAGGCCGGACAGCCGATCCCGCTGGCCTCGCCTTCGGACCGGTCGGTTCTGGTCGGACAGGAGAAGCTCTGGATCCGCAGCGTCTCCCCGACTGCTGACGGCTATGATATTGTGATCGCCGGGAAAGAGTTCACTATGCTGGACAAGGACACTTTGGCTGTTCAAGCCGGAGGAGCTGCCGTTCCCGTCACTTCGATATCCGGCTCCCGCCCATGGGATCTCAAGAACGGCAATACCCTGTGGGAGCGTACGTATTCCTTCCAGACCACAGAGAAGCCTGAATTCCTGATGATGGACGGCTTCCACTATATTAAGTTCTATAGACACACTATTCCGGTTCCTCTAGGGGACAAATAAAACAGTTCGTGCAGGAACGTAGTTAGCCGATGATGGCAGCGGCTGATCAGAATCCAATAAAAACCTTTAGCCCCACGCTGCAAGTTGGTCATACCCCTGTCAAGTGCAGGTTGCTTTGCGAGAGTGGCTGCCCTTGACGCTGAATGCCTCTAATCGTGTGTTGTACGCCTGAGACGTGTACTGAAAGCCTTGGTCCGAATGGAGTACGGCCTCAGACACGTCTCTTTTTCGTGTCCACTGTTCAATGGTATCCAGGACGAGGTTTACGTCGTTACGCTCCGAGATCTGCCAAGCTACAATCTCATTGTTAAAGAGGTCCTGAATAGCGGACAGATAATAAAAGCGGGTGCCGTCTGAGATATACGTGATGTCCGTTATTAGCTTCTGCTGAGGTGCTGTCGCATGAAACTTACGCTTTAATCGGTTCGGATAGACCACGGAAGGAGCAGAGCCAGCACGACTCCTTTTCTTGCGAATGACGGACTGGATCGACAGCTCTTTCATGAGCCGCCATACCTTCTTGTGGTTGACGAGGTAGCCCGCCTCCCACAGGGCTGCCCGCATTCGGGGGTACCCGAAATAGGGATGAGCCAGGTGAATAGCCACCATATGCTCCTTAATGGCGTGCTCTTGCTCATGGGTATCCATTCGTCGAGCCTGTGTACCTCGCCACTTGTAGTAATTTGCCCGCGATACACCTGCAATGGTTAATAGTCGGGTGACGCCATGCTGGTCACGTAGTTCTTCGATGACGGCGTATTTGTCTTGTAGTCCAAGCTTTCCTCCATTTACAGATTTGGATACCGCTTTTTTAAGTAGTCCACCTGTGCCTTTAAGTAATCTCGTTCTTCTTCGATACTGGCAAATGTAGAACGTGGACGTCCTTTTAAAGGGCTTGTTGCCCCTTTTCGTGTATCGAATGGCTCTCCATTCCGATATTTCTTTACCCATACTTTAAGCTGAGTACAGTTCGCAATCCCCAACCTGTCGGAGACGACCTTGTAGCTCTCACCTCCTGTAAAATAGGCTTGAATAGCCTCTGTCTTGAATTCCTCTGTGTACGATTGATATACTTGTCCCTTTTTGGCCATACAAAAATCCCCTCCAAGTTCACTCATCTCCTCATGTTAACACATGAGGTTTTTTACGAGTGTCTACTTGAAGGGGATAATACCCAGTGGGGCTAAAGGCTTCAAGTTTTTATAGGCTTTATATCCGCTGATCAGATGATGATTACTGCAAATAAGCTTTGGCGATCTCAAGCAATTGCTCCTTGGTAACGCCCTTTGTAGCCTCAATATAATAAACGATGTGGAAATCGCTGTTAGGAATATTTTGAATGAAACGAATCCCTTGACTGCCGCTTGTATATAAAGAGTACAACATTTCAACACCATCGACTGTTATACTCTCTGCTGACGGCTCCTCAGAATGGTGTATCGTTAACTTCTCGTTCATTTTCATCGGCTGAACAAGAATCGTTTGTCCCTCCCCTTTATACGTAACGATCATACTCCAGCCCTCTTTAGACACATCAAGCATTCTCATAGCATATCCATCCTTGGAATCCCGTGCTTCTTGTGCTAATTGCTCTGTCAATTCAGCTTCTTTCTGGTCGGTGAGCGGATCAGGATTATAGGTCAGAGCACCTGTAACAAAATCATATTGATCTTGCAGCCTATCAAAAATAAGTGCGCCGGACTGCTTCAGCTCATCGCGAAGTGAAGCTGCATCCGAGAACCCGGATGCTGACCCTCTCCTGATGTATAGCTCTCCCTCAGCATTCTCTCCTGCCATATAGATTGCTGCTGCTTGGCCCGGCTGCAGCAAGTCTTGTCCTAGACCGTGTGCTTTTAAGCTGCGCCGCTGCTCTTCCTTCGTATAATCCGGAAAATTTGAATCCTCGAATTTCTTTTCCTCATAGATTACATCCCCTTTGTTGTTCGTGAGTGTAATCAGCTGTGTAGCCGCAAAGGCTGATGAAGCTAACAACAGTGATGCCAGTACGATAAGAGTACTCAGCTTATATTTAGAATAGAAGGTAACCCGTTTATTCATTTTCTCATCCTCCAATATATTCATCACAGCTTTCGTTACATCTGCCTCAGGAACTTTGACGTTATGAAATATGGTTCTGAGGTCTTGACTGCTGTCGTGATCCATCCGATATCCCTCCTGTAAGATGAGCATGATACTTTCTGAATTTAGCGGCCGTGCGTTCAAATTTCTTACGGAGACTGCTGCTGTTTTGCTGCATAATTTCTCCGATTTCCTTATAGCCCTTATCTTCCACACATCGCAGAATCAGCAGGCTTCGTTCCTCAGGTGTCAATTTGGACATTGCCCGCAGAACATGCTCATTGTAATAGTTATCCTCAATGGCTTGATCTACATGCTGATTCTGTTCATCGCTGCGATACAGAAATGGAAGATATTTACTTAACCTTCGCTTACGAATGGTGTCGATACAGCAGTTAGAGGCTATCGCATACAACCAGGCTTCAAAAGGCTTCTCCAGGTTGTATTGGCTTAACTTCCGGAATGTCTTAATAAATACCTCCTGCGTACAATCCTCCGCTTCTGTATAATGACCTAACATATGGTAACAATACGAAAAAATCCGTCTCTGATACCGGTGCATGATCTGTTCAAACTGAGCAGTATCCCCGTTGAGGATATCCGGGATGATCTGCTGCAGATCAGTTTCATCCATTTTCCCACCCCTTTCCTAAAGTCCCTGTGAACTCTTTATATTCTGTACTACGGATGAGCCCTGCCCTGATGTGACATCCCGGCTAATAAAGTTAAATCCGCGCAAGGTCAACTTCTCCAGGCTGAACCTATGTAAAAATAGAGGTAGCCAGAGACATCATCATAATGTCCTTGGCTACCTCTATTATAGTGTATTTCTAGGGAGTCAACCGCTTAAGCAGCGCCGCAATAGCCGCGTTCCTGATGCATTGAATGCTTCGGAGCTGCCGGATCTCCGCTTATAATCAGAACTTGCTCAGGCTATCCTTCACCGGCACCCCGAAATCCGGCGTGCCGTCCGCGTTCCACCGCAGGCGCTTGGCACGCGTGTGGCGGTTGGGGTCGTAGAGCGGGTCTCCGGTGATCTCCTTATAACTTCGGGCATGGTAGATCAGCACATCCTCGCCGTTCTCGTCCACTGTGAAGCTGTTATGACCCGGACCGTACTGCCCGTTCTCCTCACTGGTCTGGAACACCGGCTCGGGATGCTTGGTCCAGGATGCGGCGTCCAGCAGATCACTGTCCTCGTCTGCGGTAAGCAGTCCCAGGCAATAGTTATGATCGGTGGCGCTGGCCGAGAAGCTCATGAAGATCCGGCCGCCCCGCTTCAGCACGGCAGCCCCTTCGTTTACCTTGAAGCCGATGACCTCCCAAGGATACTGCGGCGAAGAGATCATCGTCTGCGGACCCTTAAGCGTCCAGCCGTTCTCCATGGCTGAGATATACAGATTGGAGTTCCCGTCAATTTCCGGGTCCTTTTGCGCCCATACATAGTAATGCACGCCCCTATGCTCGAACGTTGTAGCGTCCAGGGCGAAGGATTCCCAGGCGGTTCTCACCTGCCCCTTCTCGGTCCACTCCCCTTCCAGCGGGTTCGCTGAAGTATTCTCCAAGGCGTACATCCGGTGGTCGAACAGCCCTTCCTTCGTCTCCGTGGTTTGGGCCGCCGCAAAGTAAATATACCATTTGCCGTCCATGTAATGGATTTCGGGTGCCCAGATATTGGCGCTGAGCGGACCGCTCTCATATTTGCGCCAGACCACTACCGGCTGTGCTTCCCGAAGCCCCTCAATCGTTAACGCTCTGCGGACTTCAATCCGGTCATATTCAGGCACAGAAGCAGTGAAATAGTAATAGCCGTCGGTATGCTTGTATACCCAGGGATCTGCACGCTGTTCGACAAGCGGGTTAGTGTACTCTCTATTTGTATTCATTATGGTTTCTCCTTTAATGGTCTTGTCTCTGTCAGCCCTTCACTCCAGAGATGGCAACAGATTCAATAATTTGCTTTTGGAAAACAAGGAAGATAATCAGCATCGGCAGCAGGGCAATAATCGAAGCCGCCATAATCAGCGGGTAGTCCGTCTGGATCGCATAGGTCGCATTGAAGTTGGCGATAACCAGCTGGAGGGTCTGCTTCTCCGGTGAATTCAGATAGATAATCGGAGACAGGTAGTCGTTCCAGATACCCATGAACCACAGAATCAGCTGTGCAGCCACCGCCGGCTTGATCAGCGGGAAGGTGATGGAGCTGTACAGGCGGAAATACGAGCTTCCGTCGATTTTGGCCGCTTCGATAATCGCATTCGGCACACTGCTCAGATACTGCCGCAGGAAGAAGATCATGACGATATTACCGAATAAGCCCGGCACAATCAGCGGCAGCAGCGTGTCAATCCAGCCCAGCTTCGAGAACATGAAGAACTGCGGAATCATGACTGCCGGATACGGAATCATCAGGGATGAGAGCATCAGCAGGAATATTTTATTTTTACCGGGAAACCGCAATTTAGCAAAGGAAAACGCCGCAAGACTGGAGGTGAACGTACCAACGATCGTTACCGTGACGGCGATGATCAAGCTGTTCTTGATCCCGCTCAGCAGCGGTCCCGCCTCCCAGATCTCACTGTATTTATCGAAATGGAACGGCCGCGGAATCCACACCGGAGGCAGGGCGAACACATCCTGCTTATCCTTGAATGAGGTGGACAGCATCCAGAGCAGCGGGCCGATCATGAACACCGCGCCGATTAAAAGTAGAACAAAAATAATGCTATGGGTAACTCTTCTTCTGCTCGTCATATTTATGGTCTCCTCCCTCTTCGGTTAATCGACATCGAACGATTGCTTCTCGTTCATTCGGAATTGGATAAGAGTCACAACAAATATGAACACGCCGAGGAATACCGCCATAGCAGAGGCATAGCCCATCTGGAAGTTGCCGAAGGCTTTTTGCCAAATGTAGAATACCACGGAGGCTGAAGCATATTCAGGTCCGCCTGTAGGGGTCATAATGTTCATCTCGGTAAAAATTTGCGATCCTCCAATAATGTTGGTCACGATGATGAAAAACGTTACCGGGCGCACCATCGGCCAGGTGATATGCCAGAAGGACTTGAAACCGTTCGCTCCATCCAGCTCCGCCGCTTCGTAATAAGATCTGGAGACACTCTGCAGCGCCGCCAGATAGAGCAGCATTGTATAACCGAGGCCCTTCCATACCGCCATAATGATCAGCGCCGGCTTAACCGTATATTTATTCGCCATCCAGTTCGGCCCGCTGATCCCGAAGAGATCAAGGAACTGGTTGACGAGACCATAATCACCGTTATAGGCCCAGTTCCACATGATCGATACTGCGGCCAAAGAAGAAATAACCGGAACATAATAGATGACCCGGAATGCTGTAGTCCCGGGCACTCCCCGGTTAAGCCCAAGCGCCAGCAGCAGCGCCAGCGTAATGCCGATCGGAATGCCAAGCATCATGAACAAGGTATTGAATAAGGCCTTATGGAACAGCTCATCCGACCACAGATCCTTGAAGTTGCTAAGTCCGATGAAGTTCATTTGGCCGAGTCCATCCCAATCCGTGAATGAGCCATAGATTGAATAAATCATCGGGTAGAGCGTAAAGATCAGCAGTCCCAGCAGCGGAGGCAGGATAAACAGAAATCCGTAGATTTTCTCCTTGCGGTACAGATTGGACTTAACATTCACTAGAATCACCTCAAATTCGGATAGTCTATAACTTTCCCCACAAAGTGATGCATCAGCTCCGAGTAGTATTCAGATACTTTGCGGGGTCCCCAAAATATATACAAGTTCATCTCAGAATAAAGTGATGCCGGCCCGCTGTTACAGGAGACCGAGCATCACTTTGTATGCTAGATAAGAACGGTGTACCGCTTATTTCTTGGATTTCGCCTCTTGCTCGACCGCTTTATCCAGCAGCTTCTGCATCTTCGGCTGTTCCGCCTTCACATATTCCTCCGGGGTAACCTTACCGTCAAGTACCGGCTGGATATCCGTGTAGAACAGGTTATACCATTCAGCATTGTACGTGTAGTGGCCGGGCAGCACCCGTCCGTATTCATTCACGACCT
Organism: Paenibacillus sp. FSL K6-1217; assembly: GCF_045040735.1. Taxonomy (NCBI): domain Bacteria; kingdom Bacillati; phylum Bacillota; class Bacilli; order Caryophanales; family Paenibacillaceae; genus Paenibacillus; species Paenibacillus sp. FSL K6-1217. The sequence continues at coordinate 6,919,581 of NZ_CP150271.1, read as the reverse complement.
GGAGGAATTCTTCCTTGTTCGCCGGTTTGGTCGTAGTATCAGCGGCCCATTCCTTAGCCATATCCATCAGGTTCGGGATTTGCACCTTAGCCTTCACCAGCGCTTCCATTCCCTCCTTAGAGGCTGTCAGATAATTGATCAGATCCACGGCTTCATCGGGATGCTTGGTTTTGGCGGAGGCACCGATACCCAGTGAGCCGGTCCATGTTGCGGATTTGCCTGTGGAGCCGGCAGGATAAGGAATCAGATCATAATCGAAAGGCAGCTTCTCATAAGTGCTCATATCCCACGGACCTACAGGGAAGAAGGCCATTTCACCTTTCATCCAGCGCTGGTAGGTATCCAGAGTCTGTGCTTGTTCTGTGGACGGCGTAATGCCGTATTTAAGCTGCATGTCAGTGAAGAATTGCAGGGCTTCGATAAACTTCGGATCATCAATGGTAACCTTGGTCTTGGTAGCATCCAGCCAGTCCGCCCCGTTACTCCAGACGAAGGAAGGCAAGGCCCACTGCACGTTGAAGCCTGCGCCGAATTGATCCAGCTTACCGTCCCCGTCCTTGTCAATCGTCAGCTGCTGAGCGACTTTGATGAATTCATCCCAGGTGTACGGTTTGTCTTTGTCCGGCAGCGGGATACCCGCAGCTTCGAACATGGTCTTGTTATATCCGAGTGCGAACGGGCCTACGTCCTTAGGCATCCCGTACAAATTGCCTTGTCCGGCCATGGTGCCGTCGTAACGGTACAGATCCACGCCATATTTCCAGATGTTATTCAAATCAATATTAGGGTTCTTCTCCACATAGCTGGTCAGGTCCAGCAGCACGCCGCTGTTCACATAAGCCTTCAGGTCGCCGGATTCAAAATAAAATACGTCCGGCACGCTGTTCCCCGTAATAGAGGCTTTCAGCTTAGTCGCATATTGATCTGCCGCAGTCACAACGATCTTAACCTTGACGTTCGGATGATCGGCTTCATATTTTTTCACAACACCTTCATAAGCCTTCTGCTCATCGGTTCCCCCGCGGAACATGAACGTAAGATTCTTGGTTTCCTTGGAATCCTTGCTGCCTGCATTCGCCGTAGCTTCGCTTCCGCTATTGCCCCCGGACGATGCATTGTTCTTCCCGCCGCAGCCTGTAAGTACAACCGATACCATCAGAACTAACGACAGCAGTGTGAACCAGCCCTTTTTCTTTAACACTGTAACCCCTCCTAGGATTTGCTGAGCAACTCGATTGATACAATCTATATAGAAGAACTAGGGAACCTCACCGGCTCTGTTAGTTCAAGCTACCGCATGTTGTGCTATGTTTCACACTTTAATTAAATAATTGAGAAACAATAGAATGTATTCGCTTACAGGTATAAAATAGCATATATAAAGTGGAGTGTAAATATAAAAGTATAAATCTTTTTATAGTTATTCAAATCAAACGTTAATTATTGCTTTTTTACTGAAAAAAATCATTTAATATTGACTTAATAGTGCATTAAGTATTCATGTTTATATAAAACAAACAGAGCTTAACTTTTACTTTTAGCTTAAATTTAATCGTTTTCTACAAATAAAGGCAGGATACTTTCCTTTTTGGGCGGGTTAGTTTATAATTTTATAAAATAGTTTCGATTCTCATGACCTCAGTGGAAGAAGGTATTCTAAATATGATTTATATTAAAGATCTGATGAGCGGGATTGATATCTTCAAGGCGCTCAGCTCGGAAATCCGCATCCAGATTCTTGAGCTGCTGGCGACCAATCAGGCCCTGAATCTCAACGAAATTGCCAAGAAGCTGAATCTCAGCAACGGGGCGATTACAATGCATATCAAGAAGCTGGAGGAGAGCGGCTTAATTGAGATTAATACTGCCGTAGGCAAGCACGGAATTCAGAAGGTCTGCTACCTGAATAAGGATAAGCTGATGGTGGATCTGCGGAGCAAGGATGTGGATAATCTGTACGAGGTCGAGATTCAGGTGGGCCATTACAGTAATTATCAGGCTGTTCCGACCTGCGGTCTGGCCACCAAGGACAGCATCATTGGGGACTTCGACGAGCCGCGTTACTTCGCCGATCCTCAACGGATCGATTCTGAGATCATCTGGATGGCCGAAGGCTTCCTGGAGTACCGCATCCCCAACTATCTCAAAGCCAACCAGACCTTCCGGGAAATCCAGTTCTCCATGGAGATTGGCTCCGAGGCTCCCGGGTTCAACGACAATTACCCCTCGGATCTGTACTTCTATGTGAACGGCATCGAGATCGGCTTCTGGACCAGCCCCGGGGACTTCGGCGACATGCGCGGCACCTTCAACCCGGACTGGTGGCCTCCCCATCTCAACCAGTATGGCATGCTGAAGCTGATCCGCATTAATCAGGAGGGCAGCTTCATTGACGGCTGCCGCATCTCTGACATCACTTTGGACGACATTAAGCTGGATTACAAGAGCGAGCTGACCTTCCGTATTGCCGTCACCGACAAGCCGGTCAACAAGCGCGGCTTGACCATCTACGGCAAGCATTTCGGCAATTACAGCCAGGATCTGCTGGCGCGTGTGCTCTACAATGTGCATGAGGTCGAAGACCCTTCCGGCCGGGTGACCATAGCGGGAGTGGCCGATTGACCGTTTATAACAGACAGCCGCTTCCCCGCCGCCGCTGGCATAAACTCGAAGTATAATTGTCCCGGCCTTAACCCACACTAACGAATGTCTTTCAAACTACCGTGAGGGAGTGTTTCGAATGCGTGAAGGGTTGATACCAGCCGTACTGGGGACCGTAGTTACTGCTTCGAGTGCAGCTTTTCTGGGGAGCAGATATAAGATCGCGGCAACTGGCATTCTAGGATTTGGTCTGGCGCATATTGTACTCGGCACCATCGATTTGTTCGAACACCGGTAAGCCTGCTTGGAAGATGGCCGGGCCATATCCTTCGGATATGGTCCGGCTTGCTATTTCATTCAAGCAGAAGCGGCTAGCCGTCCTTTGTAAGGAGGGCACTATTGCCCTGGCTCCACGCACCTTCGCACCAGCACATTGCGCCGAATGTATGCTGTTTTTCACATACATTTGGTCCATGTACCTCAGTAGCACCGATTGTATGCTGTTTTTCACATACATTTGGTCCATGTACCTCAGCAGCTCCGATTGTATGCTGTTTTTCACATACATTTGGTCCATGTACCTCAGCAGCTCCGATTGTATGCTGTTTTTCACATACATTTGGTCCATGTACCTCAGCAGCTCCAATTGTATGCTGTTTTTCACATACATTTGGTCCATGTACCTCAGCAGCGGCGATTGTATGCTGTTTTTCACATACATTGGTCCATACGCCTCCCACCAGCACATTGTGTTCGGTATTTCGCATACATTTGGTCCATATCAAGATCAAAGAAGGCCCTTATCCAATTTCGGGTAAGGACCTCCATACTACCTCAACCATATATGAAGCTCTAAAGAATTTAACGAAAAGCAAAAAGGAACGGAGGGGAAATTTGGAACTGTAGGAGGGGTAGCGTCCGCCTCAAAGCTTTCCGCAGGAAAGCTCGCTTCGGAAGCATCAGCTGTCTGCGGATTTCTACCGCGAATAGCGGTATATAATCAAGAAATCTGCAGACAACAGCGGCCGTAAGTCCAAATGTTCTCCGCAGTGACAATTACGCTTCAAGTCCAACTCTTTAGCAGCTTCATTTCACAGCCACATAGAACAGCCGCTCCGCGGAATCATCCGCACACGTCCACTTGAAGTCCGCATACACCGACACATCGCTGAATCCGGCGGCCAGCAGCTCCTGCTTCATCCACTCCGGGTCATAGGCACGCTGGGCATGGGTCTCTTCGAACCGGCGGTACACATCCGGGCGGCCCTCTTCGCGGGCGAAGATGGACAGGTGGTGCTCAATCTCCCGGCGCGGCGCATCCAGCTCACAGGTCCAGATGTAGGATACCTCCGGCTCGTCCAGCACGAAGGGCTGCTCTTCCTCATAGCGGATTAGCGTGTTCGGATGATGCACATCGAACAGGAAGGTCCCGCCCGGCTTAAGCCCGTCATACGTACAGGAGAATACCTGTCGGATGTCCTGCTCTTCCAGCACATAATTCAGGCAGTCACAGAAGGATATGACCGAATCCACCTGCTCCGGCAGCTCCCATTCCTTCATGTTCTGTCTGACCCAGAGGACACTGCCCTCCCGCAAAAACCGCCGTCCCTGCGGCTGCTGCTCCAGCTTGCGCTGGGCAACGGACAGCATATCCGAGGAGAGATCAATCCCCGTCATGTGATAGCCTGCCGCCGCCAGCGGAATTGTCAGGCTGCCGGTACCGCAGCCAAGTTCGGCTACCGTGCGCGGCTTGCCGTATTTGCTCCATGCCGTCTCGGCAAAGTCCAGCCAAGCCGGATACGGCATATCCGCCATAAGCTCATCGTATACATAAGCAAATTTGCCATAGGAAGACACTGCGTCCACCGCTTTCTCTATACTATTGGTTGTCCGAATCGCTGTCCGCCCCGGCCTGCTCCTCTTCGCGGGCAGCCAGATAGGTCCAGCTCTCCTTCTGGACAACCAGCCCTTCCTTCATCAGCTTGCCGAGCGCACGCTTGAACGCGGATTTGCTGATGCCGAAGCGCTGCTTGATAATATCGGGAGGCGTGGCATCCGAATATGGCATTCCGCCGCCCGGACGGGAGGCCAGGAAGTCCAGCAAGGCCGCCGAATCCACATCACGGCCCACTTCCTTGCGGTGGCCCATGCTGAGGTTGACGCGGCCATCCTCGCGGATATGCGCCACGCGCGCCTCAATCACTTCGCCCAGACGCAGCAAGCGGGTGCGTTCCGAGGAATGGACCATGCCGATGACGCCGAAGCCGAGCACACCAGCGTCTATTAAGACGAAGGTACCCATCTGCAGCGGCTTGTACACCCGGGCGGAGACACTCTGCCCCTGCCAGGATTCCGGTGCAGGCAAGGCCAGCGGCGCAAGCTCCTGCTCTCCGGCCAGCTTGGCACGCAGCCGCCCCTGCTTGTCATGCTCCATAATCACGAATACCTTGTCGCCGATCTGCGGACGCAGCTCCACCAGCTCGGGAAGCTCACTGAGCGGCAGCAGCAGCTGCCGTCCAAGTCCCATCTCCAGGAAGCAGCCCAGCCGCGGATGAATATCGGCCACTTCCAGCAGCGCCATCTCGCCGAGCGTCAGATAAGGCTTCTTCATCGTAGCGGCAGGACGGTCCTCGGTATCGAAGAAGAGGAATACCTCCACCTTGTCACCGATCTTCGGCTTGCTGCCCACAAGCTCGGTGTAATGAAGCATGATATCCTGGTCGCCTGCGCTCAGGAAGTATCCGTAAGGGGATACCTCCCGCATCACTTCAAGCGTAACCGTAGTTCCTGCAATCAGACTCATACCGTCTCCACAACCTTGGCATCTGACCACAGACGTTCAATATTGTAGTATTCACGTTCATCGCGGTGGAAGACATGGACAACAACATCGCCAAGGTCCATCAGTACCCAGCGTGCCGCGTCCATCCCTTCGATCCCTTTGATGACCCCGCCAGCTTCATGGACCACCTTGCGCACCTCAGTGGCAATCGCCTGAACCTGGGTATCGGAATTACCATGGCAGATAATGAAATAATCGCTGATCGGCGACACACTGCGCAGATCGAGGGCCACCACATTCATTGCTTTTTTATCCTGGACGGCGTTTAACGCCAGCTCCAGCAGCTTGCTTGATTGTACACTCATCGTTTATCCTCCAATGTTCTTACTAAATCGTTACGCGCCAGCACCGTAAGCGGAAACACGATCCGGCGCTTCTCCAGCAGCACGCGGATCGTGGAATCCAGACCTGCAATCAGCCCTTCCTCCAGACTGGACTTCGCCAGCCTGCGGATCTCCTCGACTCCGGGGAAATCCCGTCCAGGCTCAATATAATCAGCCAGACAGACGATTCGCTCCAGCAGGCTCATATTCTCCCGTCCCGAGGTATGGTATCGGATCGCGTCCAGTACCTCAGTATCCTGAATGCCATACTCATGCTCGGCGGTATAAGCGCCCACCTCGGCATGCCATAGCTGCTTGTCATATTTCAAAAGCTCTGTGGATAATCCATTCTGTTCAATGATCTCCCGCATCCGTTCTACCGGCCAATATTTGGCCACATCATGCAGAATGGCTGCAGTCTCGGCCCGCTGCGGGTCAGCGCCGTAGCGCTGCGCCAGCTTCACAGCAGACTCCATCACACCGAGTGTATGCTTCCAGCGTTTGTCCGGCATCTGGCCGGATACCGCTTCAATCAGCGCTTCACGGCTGTACTCCATACAATCCACTCCTTTGAACATATTCATACACAGCATCCGGGACCATATAGCGGATCGACTTCCCTTCGGCGGCCCGGGCTCTGAGCATAGTCGAAGAGATATCCACCAGCGGCATATCCGCCAGCAGCACTCTTCCGGCAATGAATTCCGGCAGCAGCCCCAGATCAAGCGGAGTGCCCGGACGTCCGACACCGATGAACGTCAGCCGCTTCACCAGCTCTTCGATTCCCTGCCACTTGGGCAGATACTGAACCATATCCGCGCCTACGATGAAAAAGAACTCATGCTGCGGGTATTCCTCCTGCAGACCAATCACCGTCTCCAGTGTATAGGACACTCCGCCCCTGACTACTTCCCAATCGAGAATGCCGAAGGAAGGATGGTTCTTCACCGCTTCCTCCACCATCGCCAGCCGCTCTTCACCGGTGGCCCCGGCCTCATGCTTATGAGGCGGAATATGCGAAGGCATGAACCAGACCTCCTGCAGACCATAGCTCTCCCGCGCCGTCTCTGCTGCCATCATATGGCCGATATGCAGAGGATCGAAGGTTCCTCCCATTATCCCAACTCTCAAGAGGTCAACCTCCTATCTTGGAAGCTCAATCGTTTTGTTGTCACGTGATTCCTTGTACAGCACGATGGTCTTGCCGATAACCTGAACAAGCTCCGAACCGGATTGCTCGGCAAGCGCGGCACCAATTTCCTTGGGATCATCAGCGTTGTTATTCAGTACACTGATCTTCATCAGCTCGCGTTTCTCAATAGCTTCTTCAATGTGACGGATCAGATGATCGTTTACGCCGCCTTTGCCAACCTGAAATACAGCATCCAGATGGTGGGCCAAAGAGCGCAGATAACGTTTTTGTTTGCCTGTTAACATAAATGTGAAAACTCCTTAATTAACATATATTATTACCCTGTTCAGTGAAAATCATTTGCCCGGCACCTGGCCGAGGCAATCCGCAATGGTCTGCCGCATAATCTCAGCGGGAGCAACAAGCCCCGTCCAGTACTCCAGGGCGTAAGCACCCTGGTAGACGAACATTCCCAGCCCGCCGTGAATGGTGCAGCCACGCTTCAGGCTCTCCGTAAGCAGCCGGGTATGCAGCGGATTATAGATCAGATCGCTGACAATCATGCCTTCATGCAGCCCGGCCGGATCGACCGGCATATCCTCCATATGCGGATACATGCCTACCGAGGTCGTATTGATCACGATATCCATGCCGCCGATAATGGAGGGAACGCTCTCCATTCCCGCTCCGGCCACGGCTCCTCTGCTGGCGAAGCTGTCCGCCAGCTGACGGGCCCGCTCCGCGTTGCGGTTGGCAATCAGAACCGACTCCGGCTGCTCCTTCAGCAGCGCCGAGACGATGCCTCTTGCCGCACCTCCGGCTCCAATCACCAGAATGCGGGTGCCCGCAAGGTCCGGTACAGCCTCCGCCTTAAGAGAGCGGACATATCCGATGCCGTCCGTATTGAATCCGGTCAGTACCCCATTATCATTAACGATGGTATTGACGGCGCCGACATCCACGGCGCTGGCATCCAGCCGGTCCAGATACTCCATCACCGCAACCTTATGCGGGATCGTTACATTCACGCCCCGGAAGCCCAGGGTCCGTATCGCCTGCACCGCATCGCCCAGCTTGTCCGGCGTGATGTGCAGCGGCACATAAGCGCCGGAGAGACCAAGCGCCTGAAGCGCCGCCCCGTGCATAAGCGGGGATTTGGACTGGGCAACCGGGTCGCCCATTACGCCCAGCAGAAGCTCCCGGTGACTCTGTGTGTTCCTGCCTGTCTCAGTCATAATCGTCGCCCTCCTGTACTATTAGATCAGTGAAGGACGGGTAAGCACCTTAACGCCGCGCGGCACATGGACAGCGACTACCGCTCCGGCCGTACCGTTCACCTTGATCCAGCCCAGGCCGGAGATGAACAGATCGGTCTCACTGTTCCTGGCAATGCGGAATTCATGCCGCTGCCACTGCGGCAGCTTGTCCATGTCGGCAGTTCCCGGCGGAGACAGCAGCTCGCCCCGGTGGTCCTGATACAGGGAATCCGCCCGCTCCAGCTTCGTGCGGTGAATCTTCAGGGTGCCGCTGATGAAGCAGGTGAAGGACTGGCGCTCCCCCTGGATGAAGTCGAAGCGTCCCAGTCCGCCGAAGAACAGTGACTGGCCTTCATTCAGCTGATAGACCGCAGGCTTAAGCGGGTTCTCGGGCATTACTGCGCCCAGATCCTTGCGCTCCACCAGCTCGCTGTACCGCCACGGGTACACGATACCCGGCGTATCAATGATGGAATGGCCGTCATCCAGCGGGATTTTGACCATATCGAGGGTGGTGCCCGGATAACGGGAGGTCGTCAGCTCCTCTTCCAGGTCGCTGTAATCGGAGATCAGCCGGTTAATCAAGGTGGACTTGCCTACATTGGTAGCTCCGACGACATACACATCACGCTGGCCGCGCAGCTCGGTAACGGCTTCCAGCAGACGGTCGAAGCCCTGATTACGCTTCGCGCTGACCAGTACGATCTCCGCTGTGCGCAGCCCCTCTTCCTTACAGCGCTGCTGCATCCAGTTGCGCAGTCTGTTCCAGTTGGTTACCTTAGGCAGCAGATCGATCTTGTTCACGGCCAGAATGACCTGATTATTGCCGACAAACCGCTGCAGCCCGGAAATCAGACTGCCTTCGAAGTCAAACAGATCCACGATATGGATCACCAGTGCATTCTTCTCCCCTACTCCGCTTAACAGCTTCAGGAATTCATCCTGATTCACCGACACGGAAGAGGCCTCATTGTAATTCTTGATCCGGAAGCAGCGCTGGCAAATCACCGGCTCCCGTTCGAAGGCGACCTCCGGGATATAACCGGGAAGCTCCTTGTCCGTGCTCTGGAGCTTAATCCCGCAGCCGCTGCATCGCTCCGGCCGTTTCGTTTCCTCGTTCATTGCATTCATTAAGATTTATCCTCCTCTTGCCACAATCCTTGCTTCCGCAGGCGGGTCAAGGCAATCTGCTCCACTCTGCGGTTAATTCTTGTACCTATTCCTTCATCCTTGACGGAGATCGGCAGCACGAGTACCGTGAACAGTCCCAGCCGGTTGCCGCCGTATACATCGGTAAGCATCTGGTCGCCGACCACAATCGTCTGCTCCGGTCCCAGCTCCATCAGCTTCATCGCCCGCAGGAACGGCGAATTGCTGGGCTTCTTGGCCTGATGTACGAATTCAATATTCAGCGGGGTGGCAAAACGCGACACCCGGTCCATATTGTTGTTGGATACAATCACAAGCTTGAAGCCCAGCTCCTTCACCTTCGCGAACCAGAGCAGCAGCTCAGGAGTAGCCAGCGGCGCCTTGGCGCCGACCAGCGTATTATCCAGATCGGTTATGATTCCGCGGTATCCTTGGCGGTACAGCTCCTCCAGACCGATATCAAACACCGTATTTACCCTGAGCTTGGGGACTAATCTTTCAAACAATACCTTCACCTCATTTTCATACAGGAAACTTGTAACCCGGCTCGATAGGACTGCAAAAAGCCAGGTCCGGCAATATTCTGTCACCAGGGAGCATTACTTGCCGGACTTCATGCTTTTTCGCAGCCGCAAAGCTTCAGTATACACGCTGTGCCAGTCTTTGTCTTCAATAACCTCAGGGCTGTAATTCGCCCGCTCGAACATCTTGAGCAGTGCAGCAAGGCTGCCCGCAGATTGCGGCCTTTCCAGGCTCCACCGTGCCACGGATTCGCGCAGGGTTTCATGCTCTTTCTTCAGCATACCCTTCCCGCGCGCATACCTTACCCAGCGCTCTGTTTCGGCGACAACTTTTTGCGCCGGAGTCGGCTGGCCCCCGATCCGCATACGGGTAATCAGGAAGCGCAGGCTCAGCCGGCGCTGCCAGATCAGGAATAGGGTCCAGAGCAGAAGTACAGCCGCAGCTCCAGCCACGGCCCAGGTACCGGCGTGGAAGCCGGAATCTGTGTCCTTCTGGCCTGCTGCCGCCGGTTCAAGCTCCTCCGGCTCCTCTTCCTGAACTTCAGGCTGGACCGGATCATCCTGCTCACTCTGCGTCAGCACCGGAACATCGAAGCCGGGTGTCGCTTCTACAGGAACCCATCCGTAGTCGCCGAAATAGATCTCGGCCCAGGAATGGGCGTCTGCATTGGTAATTGTATAGTTATTATTCACATAACCGGTTGCGCCCTGCTGAAGCATTACGCTGTCCGGAATCTCGGCCTGCTCTCCGGGAGCATAGCCCTTCACCCAGCGGGCCGGTATATCCAGTGACCTCGCCATGGTGACAAGCGCTGTGGAATAGTAATCGCAGTATCCTTCCCTGATCTCAAACAGGAAGCTCTCGACCATGTCCTTGCTTCTGGCCCGGGAGGTATCCGGCTGATTCGTATAGGGGAAGGTCGCCTGCAGATACTGCTGCAGCAGGATCGTCTTCTCGTAAGGCGTCTGCGCCCGCGCCGTAATCTCCTTGGCCAGCGCACTCACCCGCTCGGGATAGTTATCCGGGAGCTGAAGATACTGCGGGTCGATATTCTTGTTCCCGTAGAGCTGCTCGAAGGTCTGCACGCTCAGTTCCTTCAGGGGAACGATAGGCACCTCCGAGGTTACCACATAGGTCTGCGGATACGCCCTTGTTTTGCCTCCGGGATTCCACAGCAGCTCACTGTCTTTACTCCGCCAGGACAAGCCGTTGCTCTGTTCCTGCCCGTCCACCGAATCTACGCCCGAGATCGAATAGCCGCCGAACAGAACCGGATAGCTGTTCCCCCCAAGCAGTTTGACGGTCTGCTTGAGTGTACGCGTCTCCGTCTTGGGGGCCACCGCGCGTTCCAGCGGCTCGCCTACCTGTACCTCGTTATGCGCTCCCCGGCCGGAGGTATCATCGTCTGTCCAGCCTTTTCCCGAATACACGCTGCGGATCTCGCCGCGCATATAGGTGCGCAGATCGGAGGTCACCTGCATGACCGGCGAGTAATCGAAGTTGAAGCCCCCGCCAAGGTTGTCATCGTTCAGGCTATAGCCCGAGGTCGTCCCGTTCGCCCCTGACCCGCCGCTTTCACTGTCCCCGCTTCCGGAGGAGGGTCTAGAAGAGACGGCGTTACCGTTCCACTTTTGCCAGGCGGTATAAGGGTCGGTCAAGGTTGGACGCACGCCAGGCATGTTAACCCCCGCAAGGATGACCAGCGAGAAAATAATCGCTATATTCAAGGCAACCTTCACAGGATACCTCAGCATATAGCTCCAGCCCCGGGGATAATGAACCTGGAAGTTCCTCAGATGCCGCGTGACCAGCCAGCCCATACCGGCAAAGACCGTCCAGGCGACCTCCTGCCACATTACCGCTGTCGTGAATGAATCCAGCGCCGCGAAGGCTGTGATATTCGCCGCGACGAACATCAGAATCCGCGCCTTGCCGTTCACCCACCAGGCGGATACAAGCAGCAGCGCCCAGGCTCCCAGTACAAACCAGAGATAGGGAGTCATCGATACCACTAACCCGGGCAGGCGGTCAAAAAATGCCGGCAGTAGCGGATCGGGCATGTAAATCTCGTAACTGGTGATAACGTTGTATACAATAAATACCACTGCCGCGCCTTCCAGCAGAATGCGGTACACTCTTTTGAACGGAAAAATGATTTCAATAACTGTAACGGCCAGCAGGGTTAACGCCACCGAGACGGTGGTCTCCTGCAGCCAGAAGGGCACCGTGTAGGAGACCCACTGCATAGCGATAATGCTCAGCCACAGCAGCGTCAGCCCGTGATGCCAAGAGGATCTTATGGCCTGAAACCAGTGCTTCATCGGACAGAATCACCTCCAAGTACCGCAGGAAGCTCCTGAAGTGTGCTGATGCTGTGTCCGGACATTCCATGGGAGTGCAGAATATTCTGCCACTCTCCGGCCCGGTATTTCCCGGAAGGATGAAGAACATGAATATGGGAAGGGGTCATCCCCCGGTTCTCCGCCCAGCGCAGCGTATCCAGCACCACCCTGCCGCTTTGCGGACTGATCAGTACGAAATACGACCCCTTGGGGAACATCCGCTGGACACTCTCCAGTCTCTGGATCAGCGGCCCCTTGCCTTCCGCGTTGATGTCTATCAGATACTGAATCATCTTTTGCCGCTCGGCATTGCCTTCCGCCGGACTGAACACCTTATTATGCTTATCCAGACAGCACAGGCCGATGCCGATCCGCTCCCGGATGCCGAAGCCGAGAAGGGAAGCGGTGATCGAGACCGCCAGCTCAAATTGTGCAGAGTTATAATAACCGCCGGAGCTGCCGTCCAGCACCAGAATGGTTCTGGGAACGGATTCATGCTCGAACTCCTTGGATTTCCACTCGCCGGTCTTCGCCGTTGCATTCCAGTGAATGCGCGTCAGCCGGTCGCCGTAGACATAATCACGCACACCGTTAATCTGCGTAGTCTCGCGCCGGGATTGAAGCAGCGATACCTGCGGCCCCGACAGGCGCGCCTTGCGCTCATACAGCTGCCAGCGCGGCACCACCACCGCCCGGGGCATCACCCGGAATTGGCCTTCTGCCTTGAAGGTCCCCTTATGCTCCATCAGACCGAAGATGTCCTCGCTGAGAATATCCGTATTCTCAAAAGAATAACGGCCCCGCTCCAGCAGCGGTGTCTGGAACAGCAGCTCGCCCCGTCCGCCCATGTTCGGAATCAGGCTCTCCTCGAACACCCAGGATTCTCCGTTGTGGCGCTTCAGAATTTCTCTTACAATCACGTAGGGCAAGGGCAGAAAACCCGGAATCGTCACTTCCAGCTTGACCCGCAGATAGCCCCCGGCGTAGAGCAGATCCGGCTTGTCCTGTTCGGAATAGAAGCTGCGTGTGCCTCTGGCCCGCCGGACCCCTTCCAAACCGCCAATGAACAGGTACAGAATGAGAACAGAGACCATGACGAACAGCATGAACGAGGTTTTGCCGCCCTGAAACAGCACGTAGAAGAGTGTGATGACCCACACCGCCAGAACGCCCATGAACTTCCTCAGCTGAATCACAGCGGCTGCCCGCGTAAGGATGGCCCTCATCTTATTGCCTCATGGTTACAGGCACGTTAATGCTCTGAAGCAGCTTCTGCAGCAGGGAGTCCATGCTGACATTGTCCAGGCGTGATTCCGGCCGCAGCAGGATACGGTGTCCCAGCGTATACGGGGTCAGGGTCTTCACATCATCAGGCAACACATAATCCCGATCCTGGAGAAAAGCATAGGCCTTGCAGGCCATCATGAACGATAACGATGCCCGGGGGCTTGCGCCCAGCAGCACCAGCGGATGCACCCGCGTCTGGCGGACCACATCCAGCAGGTAGTTCAGCACCGGCTCGCTGATGAACACATCGCGGATCTCCTCCTGAATGGCAGCGATCGTCTCCATGCTGGTTACGGGAGTCAGCCGGTCCACCGGCTGGCCCTGCTGATGGGTAAGCAGCAGATTCTTCTCGGTATCGGCATCCGGGTAGCCCAGGCTGATCCGCAGCATGAAGCGGTCCAGCTGAGCTTCGGGAAGGGTATAGGTTCCCTCGAAATCTATCGGATTCTGAGTCGCGCAGAGCATGAATGGATGCGGAAGGGGATACGTCTCTCCATCGACCGTAACATTTCGTTCTTCCATCACCTCAAGGAGCGCGGACTGGGTCTTGGTAGTCGCGCGGTTGATCTCATCGGCCAGCAGAATATTGGTCATTACCGGCCCCGGACGGAAGTGGAACATCTCATCGCGCGGATGATAGACGGATACGCCGGTAATATCACTGGGAAGAATATCCGGGTTGCACTGAATGCGCCGGTATTCACCGGACATCGACCGGGAGAGCGCGCGGATCAGCTGGGTTTTGCCGGTCCCCGGGACATCCTCAATCAAGACATGTCCGCCCGCTAACAGCGCAGTAAGCAGCAGTTGTATTTCAAAGCTTTTACCGAGAATACAGGATTCCAGATTAGTGCGGACAGCGTTCATTATTTGCGTAGATTCTTGACGTACGGGCATGTATGTTAAACCCTCCTATATCAGAATAAGCAGTAATATATACATTTTACATGATAGGAGTACCCAAAGTACATGTTAGGCCAAGTGAATTTATAGAGCGGCATACTGGAGTTGTCCAAAAGAAACCCGCCATCAGGCGGACTATGGCTCCTGCATATAAAAAGGGACCGCCTTAGGCGATCCCTGAATCAACATATCTATTTATGATCCATCCACCGTAACTTACCCCTTCGGCCGGACGACCAGCGCTGCCAGGAACGAGAAGACAATCGCCGAAGAAATCCCGGCGCTGGTCACATCGAAGATCCCGGTGACGACACCGACCCAGCCATCGCGCTCCAGCTCTGTCAGTGCGCCGTGGACCAGGGAATTCCCGAAGCTGGTAATGGGCACACTGGCCCCGGCTCCGGCGAATTTCACCAGCGGGTCATAGATGCCAAAGGCATCCGCTGCCGCACCAAGCACCACCAGCGTACTCATGGTATGGGCCGGAGTCAGCTTCAGTACATCGAACATCAGCTGGCCGATCACGCATATCGCACCCCCGACCAGAAAAGCCCATAAATAAATCATGCTCCCTCACCTCCGCTCTCAATGGCAACCGCATGGGCCACGCATGGAATACTCTCGCCCTGCTGATAAGATAGCGGGGAGAGCAGCGCTCCAGTCGCCACGATTAATACCCGCTTCAATTCACCCTTCTTCATCCGGCCCATAATATGCCCGTAGGTTACTGTGGCTGAGCATCCCGCGCCGCTTCCCCCGGCAATGACATATTTCTGTTTGTCCAGGTCATACATCATCAGGCCGCAGTCATTGAAGACCGTCTCCTCCATCGGGATACCTTCCTTGGCCAGCAGATCCTTGGCAATCGGCAAGCCGATGGAAGCCAGGTCCCCTGTAACAATCAGGTCATAATAACCGGGCGACAGCCCCGTATCGCGGAAATGCGCCGTGATCGTATCGGCGGCAGCCGGGGCCATGGCTGTTCCCATATTGAACGGATCTTTCAGCCCCAGGTCCATGATACGCCCAAGAGTTGCATACACCACATACGGTCCTTTCACCGTTCCATCGTTCACACCCACTACCGCGCAGCCTGAGCCTGTAACGGTGTACTGGGCGGTAGGCGGCTTTTGCGAGCCATATTCTGTCGGATAGCGGAACTGCTTCTCGACCGTACAATTGTGGCTGGCTGTGCCTGCCAGTGCATACTTCCCGCCGCCGGAATCGACAATCATGGAGGCGATGGCAAGACTCTCCATCGAGGTGGAGCAGGCTCCGAATACGCCGAGATACGGCACGCCGAGCTTGCGCGCGGCGAAGGAGCTGCTGATGATCTGATTCATCAGATCCCCGCCGACGAAGAACTCCAGCTTCTCCTGATCCAGATTCGCATTCATCAGAGCGAGCTTGGAGGCTTTTTCAAACAGGGCGCGCTCTGCCTTCTCCCATGTCTTCTCGCCCATCTCCAGCGTGTCAAAGATGAAGTCGAAGCTTGAGGCCAGCGGCCCTTCCCCCTCTTCAGGCCCAACTACAGTGGCGGTTCCGAGGATCACCGGACGATTTGTAAATTCCCAGGTCTGACTGCCGAGCTGCTTCATCGTTTAATGTGCACCTCCCCAGCCCATAACGGCATACACTACGCCAACGATAAAAGCGGCAACGACACCGAACACAATAACCGATCCGGCCAGCTTGAACATGTTCCCGCCTACACCCAGCACCAGTCCTTCAGCCCGGTGTTCCAGGGCCGCAGAGCACATGCTGTTGGCGAACCCTGTAACGGGCACCGCTGAGCCTGCACCGCACCACTGGGCGAGCTTGTCATACACCCCGAAGCTGGTTAGTATGACGGAGAGCAGAATCAGAATGGCTACTGTCGGGCTTGCCGCCTCTCTTGAGGTCATATCGAATATCGCCATGAACGCTTCCTGAATGCCTTGTCCCAGCACACAGATGAGGCCTCCCGACAGAAAGGCACGGATACAATTCTTGAATACCGGACGGGACGGTACATAAGGCTTGGCCAATTCCTGATAAGACTTCGGGGTCAGACCGTCAAGGTTCAGTTTAACGCCTGACTTTTTTGTTTTTGCCGGCAATGCAGACACCCCCTGAACTGTTAGCTACGAAAGGGAACGGGCAGCGGGTATGCTGATTCCCGTCCCTTCGTGCCATGCGGAATTAAGTTTTCCTTATTGTTCACTTCAGGCGGCTCCATTATGTCCCTCCTGCTCAGGAAAAATAAAACAGCACAACAATCAGCAGCATAAACAGCACCAGAATCAGCACCGCCTCATTCTCCCGCCCGTGCCGGCGGCGGTACCGTCTGGGCAAGCTCTGCCTGCGGGCCGGCACCTTGCGGTATTGAACCGGGCTGCCTGCCCGGGCTACGCTCCCCGAGAGCCACATTCTCCTCGCTTCCTTTCTCCGGCTCCTGCCTGCAGAGCCCTTACCGTATAGTATTCGCACCGGGAGCCACTGTGTTCATTTGCCCTTCCGGCATGGACAAGCGGCGTAAGAGTGTTCATACTAGATGTCATAAAGGAGCGAGATATGTATGAATACAGACACACTTGAATTGTTCAAAACCTTAACAGAATTCCCCTCAGCCCCCGGCTTCGAGCGTGAACTGCGCGCCTATGTCAAAGAGGCGATGACGCCTTATACGGACGAATTCGTACAGGACCGCCTTGGCAGCCTGTTCGGCGTAATGCGCGGTGAAGCTAATGGTCCCAAGATTATGGTGGCCGGACATTTCGATGAAGTCGGCTTCATGGTGACCGGCATTACGGACAACGGGATGATCCGCTTCACTCCGCTGGGCGGGTGGCTGGCTTCGGCCGTGGCCTCACAGCGGCTGCAGATCATTACGCCGAAGGGGACGCTGAACGGCGTGGTCGGCAGCACGCCCATCCACCTGATGAGCGCAGAGGAACGCGGCAAAGCCGGGGAGATCAGCAAGATGTATATCGATATCGGCGCGGACAGCCGCGAGGAGGCGCAGAGCTTCGGCGTAGCTCCGGGACAGCAGATCGTGCCGGTGTGCCCGTTCACGCCGCTGGCCAATCCGAAGAAGATTATGGCCAAGGCATGGGACAACCGCTACGGCGTTGGTCTAGCCATTGAATTAATGAAGGAACTGCACGGCCAGGCATTGCCGAATACACTCTACTGCGGGGCTACCGTTCAGGAAGAGGTCGGGCTGCGCGGGGCCCGGACGGCGGCCAATCTGCTGGCCCCGGATATTTTCTTCGGGCTGGATGCCAGCGCCGCTGCCGATATGACCGGTGACCGCCAGGCCTTCGGCCATCTGGGCCAGGGCGCGCTGCTGCGTATCTTCGACCCGACGATGATTACCCACCGGGGGCTGATTGAATATGTGCAGGATACGGCCGACACCCATAAGATCAAATACCAGTATTTCGTCTCCCAGGGAGGAACGGATGCAGGGCAGGTGCATGTCAGCGGAATCGGTATTCCTTCGGCAGTGATCGGGATCTGCTCCCGCTACATCCACACGGCAACCTCAATCATTCACAGTGATGATTATGCGGCTGCCAAAGAGCTGCTGATCAAGCTCGTGCAAGGGCTGGACCGTACTACACTGCAGACGATTCTTGAGAACAGCTAATCAATCCCCCCACAAAGTGGGGCTTTAGCTCTTTTAAGAATCACAGACTAACCCAAACAGCCGCAGGATAAGCTTATAGGCTTTCCCTGCGGCTGTATTTTTATTTTTTTATTTCAGCTTCGCGTACTGCTCCATTGCGGACCGGTGAATAGGATGATCCGCAGCAAGTCCGGTGTATTTCGTCAGCGCCGCTTCAGCGCCGAGCTCGGCGATTGCAGCTTGCAGCTCCACCGCTTCCGGGTCATCCGCCGCCTTGAACAGCAGCGCACCGGCCATGGAACGCGTCAGCGCCGTGTAGCTGAGCCCTCTGTCATACGCCTGCGTTGCAGGGGATACCAGACGGTCACTTGGCGACAGCTTGCGCAGCGGCGAACGGCCGACACGGGACACCTCATCGGTCAGCGCCGGATTACGGAAGCGTTCCAGGATTTTATCGATATACTTGCTGTGTTCCGCATCATCGAAGCCATGCTTCTGGACCAGCACCGCACCTGTCTCCTCCAGTACCTCACGAACCTTCGCCGTAAGGGCTTCATCTGCCATGGCCTGCTGAATGGTCTCGTAGCCTTCCAGGAAGCCAAGGTATGCCGCAGAGCAGTGGCCCGTGTTCACCGTGAACAGCTTACGTTCAATGTAAGGCTCCAGATTGTCTACGTAATGCACCCCTTCAACCGGCGTATAGCCCGGAAGCATCTGCGAGGCGTCGACCACCCATTCGTAGAACGGCTCAACGACCACCTTCAGAATGTCCTCATGCTGCTGGAGCGGAACGATCCGGTCCACTGCTGCGTTAGGAAAAGCAACGGAAGCTTCCGCCTTCGCACGGGCAGCTTCATCCAGCTTCGCGTAGACCAGCTCCTTGAGCTGCGCACTGCCGCCAATCGCATTCTCGCAGGCAATCACATGCAGCGGCGCGGAAGAGACGGCCACTCTTCTGCGGATGCCCTCTGCCACAGTACCGGCAATATGCTTCAGGATCGACACGCCGACAGCGGTGGTCACCAGATCGGCTTCGGCAATCGCAGCGGCAACTTCTTCACCATGAGTAACACTGCTGAGTGCCGTTACATTTTTGACAATAACCGTCTCCTGACCGTCGCTGGCCATCGTAACCGGATATTCGCCGCGCTCTTGAAGCTGGGAGACAAACGCCTCATTCACATCCACAAAAGTGACCTCATAGCCCGCCTGCGACAGCAGCAGCCCGATGAACCCTCTGCCGATATTGCCTGCGCCGAAATGGACCGCCTTCATCACTCGAGGCCCCCTTCAAAGATTGCAATAACGTCTGCGGCTGTAGGGGCGTTCATCACGCGGTCAATGGCATCATCTTCCGTGAAAATCATCGCCACATTGGTCAGAACCTCCATATGCCCGTCGCCTGCGGCTGCAATCCCGATAACTACGAACGCCGGCTCATCGCCGCCGAAGTCTACCCCGTCAGGGAAACGGATAATAGACAATCCAGTCGATTTGATATAAGGCCGGGCTTCCTTGGTACCATGAGGGATAGCCAAGCCGCCGCCC
Organism: Paenibacillus sp. FSL K6-1217; assembly: GCF_045040735.1. Taxonomy (NCBI): domain Bacteria; kingdom Bacillati; phylum Bacillota; class Bacilli; order Caryophanales; family Paenibacillaceae; genus Paenibacillus; species Paenibacillus sp. FSL K6-1217. The sequence goes on along the minus strand of NZ_CP150271.1, from coordinate 6,900,066 downwards.
ATATAAGTGGACACTACTTCCTCGCGCTCCAGCATCTTGGGAACATATTCTTCCGTCACATGCCCTGCATCGACCAGCAGCTTGCCCGCCATCTTGATGGCCTCGTATTTATCGTTTGCGGCACCGTGCATAATCACTTTGTTTTCTGACAGTATACTCATATGGTTTCTCCCGCTTTCAACATTTATTTTGGAAAAAATGAAGCAGCTCCGTGGACAAATACCCCCGGATCTCAGTCTCTGATCGTTCCTCCAGCAACTGCACCAGCTCGGAATTGAGCAGCAGCGCGCTGATCTCGCTGAGCACCTCCAGACTCTCCTTGGAGAGTCTGCGCGGAGCCAGCATGAGCAGAATGACTCTGACCTCTGTGTCCCCCTCCAGAATTACCGGCTGCTGCAGCCGGTACAGAGTCAGTGATGACAGGTGGATATGGCTGCTTCGGGTATGGAAAAGCGCCAGCGCTGTGTCCGGGATCACCTGGCTGGTCATCCGCTCCCGTTCGAGCAGACGCTCCAGCACGATGGCGGCATCCCCGACCACGCCGTGTCCATTCAGCATCTCCAGCATTTCCACTATGGTCGCTGACAGATCCATCCCCTTGTTGTCAATCGGATGGAACCGGAACCGCTCCAGCAGGCTCACGATCTCATCCAGAATGCCCTTGTAGCTCCGTAGCCGTTCAAGCGAAGCTTCCTCCCGCACCGGATGATCCGGTTCACCGGACAGCCCCTTCCCGCGTTCCCGCAGCGTCGTATTCTGGATGTAGCTCAGCAGCTTCTCGATCTCTTCGGCGGTAAGCAGGGGGCTGATCTTGATATAACGCTCCTTATCAATCGGCAGATCAATGGTAGAGATAATCAGATCGTAATCTTCATCCGGCAAGCGCGCAGCTTCATACCAGGAGATGTTGCCGAGAATCTCAATCTGCGGCATCTCCTTGGTCAGCCGGGTGGCGAGCAGACGGGAGGAGCTTAGTCCGCTGGCACAGACAAGAATCGCTCTTACGTTGCGCCTTAGCTGGCTCAGCCGCTCGGCGGAAGCTCCGAAATGCATGACCAGAAATCCGATCTCTTCATCCGGGATTTCCAGCTCCAGCTCCATATCCCCAACCGCCGCACGGACGATGTTGAACAGATATTCGTAGTCCCTGCGAATCGGGCCGAGCAGCGGGTTGCGGATACGCGTACCTTCCCGAATCCGCTTCAGCGCCGGATCAATATGCTCCAGCAGCCCCTCGCGCAGGGAGCGGTCACTCTGGAAGGGAAGCCCTGTCCGTTTGACCACACTCTCCGTCAGCTTGTAGACAATCTCCATCAATTCAATATCGCCATAGGCATAGTCCGTAGAGGAGAAGGAATCCTGTACCCGGTCGAACAGCCCGGCGATATACAGAACCTCAACCCGGGGAATCTTAAGGCTAAGCACCTCTGCGAGCTGCTGTACGAATCTCTCGGCTCCGGCAATGTTGCGGTGGTCGGACACCCTGGAATAGCCTGTATCCGCCCCGCTGTCGATGCTCCGGCCAAGCTCAATCCGCCGGGTCGTGACAGCAAGGGCCAGCAGCATTTCCATATAGACAATTTCGGGCAGCTCTGCGGTCCATTTCCATTCCATATCCCACAGCGTATTCTCCACTTCCATGAGGTTGGACTTCCCGACTGTAGTTAATAGAATACGAAAAGCCGGATTGCTCTCAGCCTGAGAACCGTGGCCGACCAGATCAGACAGATCCAGATGCTCGGCAGCCAGCCGCCCAATCGCCCGGCGCTTGTCAATCTCACTTCCGGTAATTTCAACGCCGTAGCCTCTCCTTCGGACCAGCTCCAGTCCGAACTTGCGAACCCATTGCTCCAGTTCATCCAGGTCATAGCTGATAGAGGCCACTGTAACCTTAAGGGAATGTGCAAGAGTGAACAGCTTCACCGGCTCCTCCGCCTCCAGCAGGATGCATAGCTCAAATACCTTGCGGTCTTCTCCCGAATAATCCGCCGGCTTCTCTTCCCGCAGGAACAGGCGCAGCTCCGCAAGACCGGACTCCGGGCCGCTCAACCCGATGCCTTTGCCTGATTTCTTGATCAGATCAAGACCAAAGTTCTCAAGCGCAGACTCTATATCCTCCATCTCCCGGTGTACGGTTCTTACGCTTACTCCGGTAGCCTCGGCAATTTTCACAGCGGTAATCTCTCCGGTGGCTTCGAGCAGAAGCCCAAGGATCTGGCGCTGTCTGGCGGTAATTTTCGTCATTTCCGCTAACCCTCCGCCTTACATCAAGTGGAAACGGCTATGCCGTCCTCTAAGGGACGGCACCGTTTCAGCGAGAACTATACTTAGATTTTACACGTATGCCACTTACTTCAAACGTTCTACCAGCTCATCATATTTCGGACTCTTCAAGAAGTTATCGATCGAGATATGCTCGGCATTCGGATTGCTCGCAATCGCCCGGTCGGTAAGGGTCTTCTGGGTGACTACGATATCCGCGTCCGCCGGAATTTCACTCACCGCAGAGTTCGTAACCGTGATATTCACCCCGGCATTTTGCAGTTTCTTTCGAAGGACCGAAGCGCCCATTGCACTGGAGCCCATTCCTGCATCACAAGCGAAGACAATTTTGTTCACATTAGCCTTAGTACGGACATTGGAAGCTACAGCTGCTGTTGCAGCGGTCTGTGCTGCTGTACCGGCGGATTTCATATCTTTCATTCTGGCTTCTGCCGCTTCCAGATCCATCTCTTCCTCATCGATCTTCTTGGAAGATCTCAGAAGCACAGCCGCGATCAGGAACGAAACGATGGTAGCAACGACAACCCCGGCAATCATTGGAAGATATCCGCCCTTAGGCGTCATTGCGAAGTAAGCAAAGATACTGCCGGGAGAAGGTGACGCTGTAAGTCCTGCGCCAAGAAGCTGGAAGGTAAATGTACCGGACATCCCGCCGCCGATGACTGCCAGAATCAGACGCGGATTCATCAGGATGTAAGGGAAGTAGATCTCATGAATCCCGCCCAGGAAGTGAATGATAATGGCGCCTGGTGCGGAGGATTTGGCAGAGCCTTTGCCCGCCAGCCAGTATGCCAGCAGGATACCCAGACCAGGACCCGGATTCGATTCCAGCATGTAAAGAATAGACTTGCCTATTCTTAAAGATTCTTCTGAAGCAATAGGAGTTAAGATGCCGTGGTTAATCGCATTGTTCAAGAACAATACCTTGGCTGGCTCAATAATGATGTTGATGAGCGGCAGCAGGTTGTGGTTAACCAGGAATTCCACACCGCTTGACAAAATATCGGTCAACCCTTGAACCAGCGGTCCAACGCCTTTTAAGGCTCCCAGCGTCAAAGCGCCGCCGATGATCCCGAGCGAGAAGTTGTTGACCAGCATCTCGAACCCGGCTCTGATTTTGCCGTCCACAGCTCTGTCGAACTGCTTCAGGATCCAGGCGGCCAGCGGACCGACGAGCATGGCACCCAGGAACATTGGAATAGTTGTACCTACGATAACCCCCATGGTCACCAGCGCGCCGATGACAGCACCGCGTTTGCCGTGAACCATCTGTCCACCGGTATAACCGATCAGCAGCGGGAGCAGGTAAGTAATGATTGGACCTACCAGAGCTGCAAGGCTCTCATTGGGATACCAGCCGGTTGGAATGAATAATGCTGTAATTAACCCCCAAGCGATGAATGCGCCGATATTCGGCATAACCATTCCGCTGAGCAGACGACCAAATTGTTGAACCTTCACCCTTGCACCGCCGGATGAAGCTTGTTTCGTTGCCGTTGTGGCCATTTAAGATGCCCCCTTATTGTAATGAACGGGAACCTTCCGTTCTGCATTCTGAAAGGTGTTTTCCCTTTGAACACATCGTAAATCAAAGCGCTTTCTTTGTCACCAAATTGAAAACACGGTTTCGGCATGAACGTTGTTGACAACATTTAAGAGCTCCTGCCAAGAGACTTAAGTCCGGTATCCGCCTTGCTCCCTTCGGCCTACAAGCTTCTCCATAGAATGCACAACTTCACGTATAATATCATCTATAGTTAGCTTTACAACAAAATAACCCCACAAAGTGGGGCTTTAGCGTAGGTGGTGACTCAGGTACTTTGCGGGGACCCCAAAACATATAAATTCTTATCTTTCAAAAAAGCCGCCCCCTTAGCGGAGACAGCTATGTGCCATGCAGCAGCGATTACGTATGATCAAATCATATCCAGCGGAACCTTCCATGACGGCTGCGGAAAAGCATCGTCGAGCTGCCAGAGCTCATCATCTGTGAATACAAGCTTGGCGGCAGCGGCGTTCGCATTCACATGCTCACGGGTGGCAGCCTTGGGAATAGCGATGATGTCCCCGTCACGGAGGGTCCAGGCCAGCAGAACCTGGAGCGGGGTGACCTCATGATTCCGGGCAATCTGCTGCACGGCTTCATTCTCGGTCAGCCCTCTTCTCAGTGTTCCTGCCTGCGCCAGCGGAGAATAGGCCATGACAGGAATCTTATGTCCTCTCAGCCAAGGCAGCAGCTCGTGTTCAATCCCTCGTGAGCCCAGATGATAGAGCACTTGATTCACGGCGCAGTGATTGCCGCCCTGGATGCGCAGCAGCTCCTGCATATCTGGCGTATCCAGGTTGGATACGCCCCAGCGGGCGATTTTACCCGAAGCGACCAGTGCGTCCATCCCCTCTACAGTCTCTTCCAGAGGAATATCGCCACGCCAATGCAGCAGGTACAGGTCCAGGTGGTCTGTGCCGAGCCGCTTCAGGCTGGCTTCGCAGCTGTTGATCAGCTTAGTCCCGCCCGCATTGTGCGGGTACACCTTGGAGACCAGGAATACGCTGTCGCGGATTCCCCGCAGCGCTTCACCGACCAGCTCCTCAGAGCGCCCGTCCCCGTACATCTCGGCGGTATCAATCAGATTCATGCCCAGCTCCACCCCCTGGCGAAGGGCGGCAATCTCTTCAGCCCGGTTCGCCGGCTGGTCGCCAATCCTCCATGTTCCCTGCCCCAGTCTGGGCAGCACAGCTCCGTCCTTCAGGCGGATCGTCTCAGATACAGGTCTGCTCATATGTGATAAGTCTCCTTATAAGAATAATGTTCTTACATACTATACTTACCATATCCGGTGCGGTGAAACATCCGCTAAGTGTCCAACTCGGTAACGTTTCAGCGGAAATGCTCAGCCGATCAGCTTAAGGCCCGCTACAGCTCCCAGAATCACTACAATGCAGGCGATCCGCTTCACATCCCGTGCTTCACCGTAGAACAACATGCCCATAATCGCTGCCCCGGACGCGCCAATCCCTGTCCAGATCGCATACGCAATCCCCATAGGCAGGCTCTCCATCGCCAGAGACAGCAGCAGGAAGCTTGCCCCGAAGCCTAAGATCAACAGGCAGACAGACTGCCAGTTGCGGTCCCTGTGCAGCTTGCCGATCATGGCTACCCCGAACATCTCACATATACCGGCGGCAATCAGCATCACCCATGCCATATCAGTTCAGCTCCCCTTCCGGCTTAGCTTCGGCTTCAGCAGGAGTAACCAGCTTCAAGCCGATAACGCCCGCCAGCAGCAGGCCAATCAGCAGCAGCTTGAGCGGCCGCAGCGGTTCATTGAACAGAATTCCGCCCGCAAGAACGGTACCGGCTGTTCCGAGCCCTACAAACACAGCATATACCGTCCCTACCGGCAGCCTGCCGCTGGCCCAGATGAGAGCGTAGAAGCTGATCAATATGGCTGCTGCCGTAACCGCCCATTCCCATGGAGCGGAGGCGTGCTTCAGGCCGATGACCCATATCACTTCAAAACAGGCAGCGCCTGCAATCATGATCCAGCTCTTGGTGCTTTTCTTCATTTCCCCTGCCTCCTGTTTCATAAAATAAGCCCGGAAGGTTACCGTCTATGCAGACGATACCTCCCGGGCTTTTGTCCCTCCGTGTATACACGGACATCTCTCCATCCGTGCGTTCTCCCTCGGACCAGCCCAGCGGTGTAGAACCCGCTGCGGAACCCTAGAGAACCAATAACAGCTTATTAACTTACATCGTATGGTAGCAAATAACGCTGCGGAATGCAACCCCTGTAGCCGAGCGGAACACCGGGAGCTGAACCCGGATACAGCCTTCCCGCTTGGCTAATAAGTTCTACTCCTGTCCGGCCAGCCTGTTCAGCTCCTGCAGATCCGCTTCCAGATCCGCCTCGGTATACTTGCCCTGGCCGAAGCCGATCATAGCACGCAGCGGCATGTACTTCATCATGGCAAGGAACATCTCCGGATTGTCGCCAAGCGCATCCTCCAGCCCGAACACGCTGCCGAAGCCCTTCGCCTTCTCTGCGGTCAGCGGATTGGCTAGCACATCTCCAACTGTAGTGTTGCGGTGGAACCGGCCGGGCAGCTTCACGGTGGATTCTACCTCCACCTCTGCGCTGAGGCGGATATCCCGGGAGGATGAACCCACGGCAATGCGGAACGTACCGCTCTCCACATGCCAGTCCGCCAGCTGAACATTATAATAAGCGAAGGAGCGCTTATCCAGTGTGAAGGTTACGGCGCGTTCTTCCCCCGGCTGCAGCTCAATCTTGCCGAAGCCCTTCAGCTCCTGCAGAGGACGGATCACGCTGCTCTCCACATCGCTGACATAGAGCTGCACGACCTCCTTGCCCGCTCTGCTGCCGGTATTCTTGACAGTGACCGATACCTGAACGGTATCTGTGTCCTTAATGCGGGTATGATCCAGCCGCAGGTTGCTGTATGCAAATTCGGTGTAGCTGAGGCCGAAGCCGAAGGGGAACAGCGGCTCGATTTCTTTTTTGTCATAATAACGGTAGCCTACGAACAAGCCTTCCTTGTACTCCACGGTATCGCCTTCACCGGGGAAGTTCAGGAAGGACGGATTGTCGCTCAGCTTCATAGGGAAGGTCTCCGCCAGCTTTCCGCTCGGGCTTACTTCGCCGAAGAGCAGGTCCGCAACTGCGCCGCCAAAGGCCTGGCCGCCGAGATATCCTTCAAGCACCGCCTTCGTCTGATGCAGCCAAGGCATCTCGACCGGCGCGCCGTTGCTCAGCACTACAATAATTTCGCTCTGGACCTCGGCCACCGCTTCAATCAGCGCCTTATGGCTGGCAGGAAGCTGCAGATGGCTGCGGTCATAGCCTTCCGATTCGTAACGGTCCGGTAATCCCAGGAACAGCACGGCCGCATCCGCCTTGGCCGCTGTATACCGGGCTTCGCGAAGCAGTTCAGCATTCACCTCGTCACTGGCCAGTTCGTAGCCCTGCGCATACAGGAAGCTGGCCGCATTCCCCGCAACAGATTGCAATTCCTCGAAGGCATCATCCATCCGGGATGGATTCACATGCGAGCTGCCGCCGCCCTGATAGCGCGGCTGCTTGGCGAATTCGCCGATCACGGCAATCCGGCCGCTCTTAGCAAGGGGCAGAATCCCGCCTTCATTCTTCAGCAGCACCATGCTCTCCCGGGCTACTTCGCGTGCAAGCTGATGATGCTTATCTGCATCGAAGACCGCTTGCGGGTTGCGGTTTTCTACACTTTTGAAGATAAAGGCCAGCATCCGCTCTACCGCGAGATCCAGCGTCTCCACCGCCAATTCACCGCTGTTCACCGCAGCTACAATCTTGGCATCGCCGATTCCGCCGCTTGACGGCATCTCCAGCTCCAGTCCCGCCTTCAGCGCTTGCACGCGCTCATTGACCGCTCCCCAGTCGGACACGACGAACCCTTCGAAGCCCCATTCCTCGCGCAGCACCCGGGTCATCAGCTTGTGGCTCTCGGAGGCATACTCCCCGTTCACCTGGTTATAGGAGCTCATTACACTCCACGGCTGGCTCTGCTTCACGGTGCCTTCGAAGCTGGCGAGATAGATCTCACGCAGCGTCCGCTCGTCAATAACAGCATCTACAGACATGCGGCGGTGCTCCTGATTATTCGCGGCAAAATGTTTCAGGGAAGTGCCAACCCCCTGGCTCTGCACACCCTTCACATGATTCGTAGCCATCTCTGAGGCCAGGAACGGGTCCTCCGAGAAATATTCAAAGTTCCGGCCATTGAGCGGAGAGCGCTTGATATTATTGCCCGGTCCGAGCAGAACGGCGACATTCTCCACCTGGCATTCCGTCCCCAGCGCTTCGCCTACCCGGAAGATCAGATCGCGGTCCCACGAGGAGGCAAGTCCCGCCGCTGACGGAAAACAGGTTGCCGGTACGCTGTCGTTCAATCCAAGATGGTCCGCGCTGCCCTGCTGCTTGCGGAGCCCGTGGGGTCCGTCCGTTACCATGACTGAGGGAATGCCCAGACGCTCAATGCTTTTGGTGTTCCAGAAATCCAGCCCGGAGCAGAGTCCGGCCTTCTCTTCCAGTGTCATTTGTGAAATGAGGTTCCGAATCTCCGTTATGTCCTTTGCCATCATGAAGTCCTCCTAAGAATGCGTTTTCTTAACTCCATTCTATACGACTCATCCGGCCAATTATGGTATTCTCATTCGAAATTTGGTATTCTAATCAGATAAAAGAGGGGGAAGTGCCTATGCCGAAGCCTATGCTGAACCACGAAGGAATACAGTACATCTGCAAGCTGATCTACGAAGCTTACCGGGTCCCGGTCCTGTGGCTGGATGAAGCAGCCACGCCCCTTGTAGCGCTGGCACAGGTTGCCGTTGACCGGCCTTCTGTAGAGGGAACGGGCGGACTCCCCCTTGAGGTGATGGAGCTAGTTCGCGGGCGTAGCGCGGCGGTAACGGATGGGACGCATAACGCGGGTGCGGGCGGGACTGCTGCTGCGGCCGCGCCTGTGTTACCGCGTCTGTACATGACCGGCTTCCTGGAGAATTTCATTATTCTCCAGCTTCCCGATGCAGGCAGCGCTGGCGGGGCCATCGTCATCGGCCCGGTGCTGAGCGCACCCGTGTCGGGTGATAATGCAGCCAGCCTGATGCGTGACCACAACATCCCGCACGGGCAGCAGGCAAGCTGGCTGGAGTATTACAGCAGCCTGCCTGTAATCGGCCGGATGCGCTGGTATCATGCAGCGATCCTGCTCTACACGCTTGCTACCGGGCAAGCGTTGTCCGTAACGGAGCTGCTGCTGGCGGCGGGTACGCTGGCGGAACCGTTACCGCAAGCGGACGACAGCCAGGATCTGAATTTGTCCTACCGCCGCGAGCATACATGGCTGCACCATGACCCCATGCAGGAACGTGAGATGTTCCGCCATATCACGAACGGGGACAAGGCTGGGCTGCTGCGGACCTTTGCTTCTTTTGCCGAGGAGAGCTACGGCCGGTTGTCCCGCAAGAGCCAGCTGCGCAGCAAAAAAAACCTGGCCGTCTCCTCCATCACCCTGGCCACCCGCGCAGCAATTGAAGGCGGGCTGTTCTGGGAGGTGGCCTACACTCTGAGCGACTTCCATATCCAGCATATTGAGGAGCTGCGTGATATTCCGGCGGTGGACAGCGCCATGCTGGCCGCTCTATGCGACTTCGCCGATCAGGTGGAGGGCAGCCGCAGCGCAAGGCATTCCCGCATCTCCGACCGGTGCCGGAATTATATTTACAATCATCTGTATGAAGAGCTTCCGCTCAGCAGGCTGGCTGAATATAGCGGAATGAGTGCCAGTTATCTGTCCCAGCTGTTCAAAAAAGAAACCGGCACCGCCATCAGCGACTACATCCAGCAGCAGCGGATCGATGAAGCCAAGCGGCTGATGGAGCTGCCCGGCATTACGCTGTCGGATATCGCTACCCGTCTGCATTTCAACGACCAGAGCTATTTCACCAAGGTGTTCAAGAAATATACCGGCCTCACCCCGAGACAATACAAGCAGCATTCCAGGTAGTTTCCAGAAGTATGGTATGATTCTGCTATGAGGGCAATCCTACATTTGGTTAAAGGAGAGGTTCTGCATGATGGGAAGCTTATTATTCGCAGGAGCAGTGATCTTCGTTGGGGTGATGTTTATTAATCGCAGTAATCGTAATGCGCGGCACAAAAATTATGGCAATAGAACCCGCTCTCACTCGGGAGATCATTATTTCATCACAGGTACCGGAGCCGATGCGGGCAGCTACAACGAAAACAGCCCGCACAAAATCCATCCAGGCACGGACGGGCACAGCGGCGCCAGCCATCATCATGGGCATCACCACGGGAATCATTCACATGATCATCATCACGGCAGCCACGGGGGCTGGGACAGCGGCGGTCACGGCAGCCATGGAGGCGGGGATTTCGGCGGCGGCGGGGATTCTGGCGGTGGAGATTCTGGTGGCGGTGATTCCGGGGGCGGTGGAGACTGACGGTTAGAATTATAGTACCTCCCGGACTGCCAGGAAGCGGCAGCTTGGGAGGCTTTTGTGGTGAAATGGATTACAGGAAGCGCTTACAGAAGCTAAATTATTATGTAGGCTAACGTGCACTTATGCCCCTCATTCGCTCATCACTCCGGTGCATCCCGGGTTAGGCTGTTACTGAGAATGACCGATGAACTCTTTCTGCTCGGCATGGACTCTGCGGGACGGAGAGATTAGGGACTGTAGGCTGAGGGCCAGCAGGAACGCCATACAGAACAGCATGAAGGAGATGCCGAAGATCAGTCTGGCGCCGGTATACAGATACAGCCATCCGAAAAAAACATAAGACACCATATTGGTCGCCAGCGGCCCCCCTTCAAATACGGAACCGACACGGCCCAGCAGGTGCTCTGGAACATAGGTCATTAACAAGGTTGACAGCGTGATGCTCAGCAGGGATATTCCGATTCCGATAACGACGCGGCTGAGCAGCATAGACCAAGAGCCGAAGGACAGCGTGAGCAGCAATAGTCCAACGGTCATGACCCCTGCTCCCCAAATGTTGATGTGAATGTAATTCTTGAATCTTGCCCCGAGCAGGTTCAGGCCGAGCGCTCCCCCGAACATGCCAATGCCGCCGGCCGTGCTGGCCCAGGCCAAGTAATTCTGGTCTAAATGCAGCTCGTTCACCACAAAATAAATGTTCAACAGATTGATAGCCCCGGTGCACACCCCCATAACTGACAGCATAATAAATAACCGTTTGGTGAGCGGAGAAGAGAGAATATACCGGAAGCCCTCCAGTACATCCATCCAGAAAGAGGTTGCAGGAGCGGAATCTGAGAGATCCGCCAAGGGGGTACGTCTAGCCTTTAAATTCAGAATACACAGGCTGCCCAGGATAAAACAAAAGCCGTCCGCAACCAACGAAGTGGAGGCTCCCCACCATTGGTAGACAAACGCTCCAATAGCAGGCCCGGCAAGACTGATTAACGTATCTATCGTCTTCACCGAAGAACTGGCTGTTCCGTAATCTTCATGATCCACGGCTGTGACCGTCAATTTACTGATGGCGGGCTGAAAAAACTGTTGGACTGTGCAGGTAAAGGCCAGCATAACCAGCAACAGAGGCACCTGCTCTAGCCCTATTAATACGGCTAGCACAAACGACATTAAGGCCCGGATGACGAGCGTCGCCTGCAGCACTTTCTTAGGATCCCGCCGGTCTACCCATGTTCCGGCCAGAGGGGCCATGATGAAGACAGGAAGCATCTGGGCAAACAGAAGAGCCGTCCGGTAAAAGACGGCTTGATCCGCCTCTGCAAATACCCAAAACAGGATGGCCCAATTGCGGATCTCATCGCCTACAGAGGATAAAGTCTGCGTGCACCATAAGCGGCGAAATACGCCGTTCTTCAGCATACTCCACAAGGAAAGGCCCCCTCTCTTCCGGTATTTTCACCCTAGGAAATCAGCAATTGATGCCTATAGAAATGGTCGTACACCCGGCCGATCCATTCCTCCCGTTCTTTCTCGCTTGCGGCAAAGGGGTTCTCCAAGGACAGGTGATGGACAACCGTCTGGAAGTTGTCTCCACTCTCCATTTGCTGAAGAATCGCAATACTTAAATGATCCATGCTCATAATCCGGACATAGCGCCCGTGGCCTTCCAGAGCGGATGCATGCTCCAGCACCAGTACAATCCAGTCCTCCTGTCCTTCCACCAGCTGAAGATCAGCAGGCAGAGGGCTGTGCAGCTTCAGCTCAGGGATGGAGTAATACGGCTGCATTATTCTCACAGGCTTCATATCAGCCTTGTCCGCAGTATCTGCATTCTGCCGCATAAGTTCCATTACCGCCTGCTCATAAGACAGGAAGTCCTTGAGAATCAGCCCGGCTTCCGGCGCAAGTCCTTGGATCAGCTCATCGAGAATGACCGCGAGTTCTGCTTCTTGCGGCATGTCATCAGGCATAACCAGCCTGGCAGAGATGAACTCGATCGTACGGGTATAGGTAACTCCAGCCAGATGGTTCAGGTAGTACAAGGTGCGGAAGAAAGAATGGGCCAGCGGATAATAGAGTTTTCTAATTCTGTGCAGGGCAGGTGTATCCACAGCATGTAAGGTGTAATAGTTGCTGAAAATTTGCGGGTAGCTGGCAATCCATTTTTTCTCAATGGCGGATAGCTGGAAGTCACTGTTCATATCATTGCCGCCCCAGAGCTGGTCATCCAGAATTAGACTGTCCTTCTCCGCCTCATACAATTGGGTTCCGGGAAAAAGAGATAATTGATGTAGCTGCACATCCGCTATTCCAATAGAGAGCAGCCGGATGATCATATCCAGAGTCTGATTGAGATCCTCTTCCGTTTCTTCCGGAAATCCCGTAATAAAGGAGACTGTACATGACAGACCCGACTGGTGCAGTTCCCGGAGCAGCTCATAGGCCTGATTCAAATTAAGTTTTTTGCCGATTGTCTGCTGGATGGATTGGCTGCCGCTCTCAATTCCGAAGAATACACCGTTACATCCAGCCTGCATCATAACCTCGAAGAGTTCTTGATTGACATGGTCGGTACGGGAGGAACAGCTCCAGGTGAAGGACTCGCTGCAATCCAGCAACTCCTGGCAGAATTGTCTGACAAACTTCTGATTCACCGTGAAATTATCATGCGTTAAGCTGAAATGGGTAATTCCCCACTGTTCCCGGATGTATCGCATTTCTGCAATGATCCGCGCAGGGCTTTTCGTTCTGTATTGCCGTGAGAAAAAGGTTGAAGTGCTGCAAAAGCTGCAATGAAAGGGACAGCCGCGTCCCGCCTCAATCGGGAAAAACCGGGTCTCAGCGGTAGTGAAATAGGCGGAAAGATCCTCTATTAAGTGGAAGGCGGGAAACGGCGTATCATCCAGGTTCCTCAGGATCGGCCGCGGCGGATTGGTGTGGACGGTTCCCTCTGCGCGATAACACAAGCCATCTACTCCATGAAGAGGCTGGCCGGACTCCAGGGCGGTAATTAGCTCCGGCAGCGTCAGTTCTCCTTCTCCAATCACGATATAGTCTATAGACGGGAACCAGGTTAATGTCTCTTCGGCTACAAAGCTTGCATGGGGGCCGCCAAAAATGATGATTCTGTCCGGGTCCAGCCGCTTGCATTCCTCTGCAATCCTCAGCGCGATAGAATAATTGCCGCACATCGCCGTGAACCCGAGAACTCTGGATGGCTTACGGATGATGAGTTGTGCAATATCGTTGAGAGCGGCTGCATCAAAATGGCTGGTGCCTGAATAACGCAGAGCCAGGTCTGTTAGGCAGACCGCATAGCCCGCGTCAATAAGAGCAGCACCCAGCACCAGCAGGTTGAGCGGAGGGTCAACGGTATCCACAGAAGCATTGTAGGGCGGACATATCAGTTGGATCATGTTCAAATCACCTCCCGTAAGAGAAGAATTAGCTTAAGCTCACGAACGAAGAATTCAGCAGCTCCAGATGATCGTCAAGATCACGCTTCACATTTCCGCAGTAGGAACCCATGATCGAGCCGGTGGTCCGTTCAGCTTGCACAGGGCAATTCCCGGAGCAGAGAAAAGCGATATTGCACGCTGTGCACGCTGGCTGATTCAAGACATGACGGCCTTGCCATAACGCCAGCTTCTGTTCATCCAGCTCGAGCTGCGGATAATAGGTTCCGAGACTCCACTTCCTGTCGCCGATGATGCTGGTGCACGGGTAGACCTGATCATCCGGTGAGAAGGTGAATGTTTTTCCTCCGGCTGCCTCGCAAAAGTAAAGATTAGGGAAATAGTTATCCGTAACGATGCCGGTATCCAGGACCTTCTCAAACGGCAAGGCGAGTCTGGTCAGGTCACTGTTTAATGTCGTATTCAGCCTTTTGAGCTTGTCATTTGGCACATGCGTTTTGATAGATTCAGTAAGCTGGTAATTGGGCAGCAGCCCCGGGGTGGAATTCCCGGCATAATTCTCCACAGGAGACAGGGTAACCGAGAAGTTAGAGTAAGTGTTCCAATGCCTGTCTCCGAAAAAATCCAGCAACTCATTCAGATGCTCTATATTCTCACCATCCAGATTGACGCGAATTGTAATGTCGAATTGATGCTCCAGAAAGGCGTCAATCTGTTCTGTTATTTTCCGGAAGGTTCCCTGGTTGGCGTGAGTAATCCGCCGTTTGTCATGAATGGCCTCGGGGCCGTCAATCGTAAGCTGGATCTTAATCATGTCCTTATAAGGCTCCAGGAGGTTCTGGTAGTGAGACAGGAAGACCCCATTTGAAATGATCGTTCCTGTAATCCCCCGTTCCTGGGCCAGGCTGAGAATAAGCCTGACAACAGAATCATTCAGGGGAAGGAGCGGTTCTCCGCCAAAAATAATAAAATGATGCTTAGTCGAATGGTGCTTGTCCATCATTTGATCCATAGCCAGGAAGGCAGCGCGGACCTGATCTTCGGTCATTCGTTCATTGCTGGAGCGGATCTCTTGGGGTTCAAAGCAGTAGACACATTTCAAATTACAGGTCATCGACGGGCAGAAAACAAATGAAATTTCAGCGGAGCTATGATGATCCAGGTATTCTTTGTATCGGCGGATCAGGGCTTGCTCCCCGGCCCGGTCTTCATAAAGATAGCCTCTGTCCATCAGAAACTGCTCTTCTTGAGCAGAGAGCGTGCTGATAGCAGACGGTTGTTTTTGAAGGAATTGGCTGATATGCTCTTCCACAAGATCCATCGCGCCTGAGAGCGAATTGAAGATCAGATGCCGGCCATTGCTTAAGCGGCAGGTTAAAATATAATCGGAAATATACATAATTTATCCCCCTGGTAAGAACAGCGGGAAGGCATAATCATGCGCTTCCCGCTATTGTCCAATAATAAGGAGCTGTTAGATGGCTTTTTTGGTCGGGTTGTTGATTTGAATGGATGCTTTTTGGCAGCAGGCCATTGGAACCGTAACTTCTTCAAGGTCTTTGGCTGAGAGATTCGTCCAGAGATCCTTGCTCTTCGTCAGTGATTTCATGTACATTACCTCCTCTCCTAAGAGAATATCTATGACAAGGCGGATGCCTTGACATCAAGGGAATGATGCTCACTCTTCACTTGTAGTAGCTCTCAAGCAGACGGTTCCGGTGAAGGTCCAGATAAGCCTTCAAGTACTGCCTTGTGAAGCTGCAGCTCGCTTCAAATTCTCTCAATTCACCCTCACTGCTTCCTTTCAGAACACAACCGCCCCCGCACAGAGGAGCAAGATTACACTGGCTGCATTTGTCATTCACTGCGATATCCCGGTGCCATCTCTGCCACTTTTCTTCATTTAATTGCAGCCCTTGAAGATAGCTCCCGATCGAATAATCCGGGAATCCCACGGTTTCGACGCATGGATACAACAGCCCGTCTGCACCGAATACGAGATTATGAAGCCTCGAAGCACTGCAGCCGGATAAATCGAAATAGTAGTGCTCATCGTCTGTATCAAAAATAGCTTTGCGGAGTATCCTCAGCTTCTTCTCCATGAAATATCCCAGGCTGACCCTGTATCTTGCGCGGGCGGCTTCCCAGTCGGGAAAGAGCGAATGAAGCTGCTTCAGCAGCTCATACTCAGGCTGAAAGCCGGTAACATTGCCTGTATTGAAATTATCGTTAATCGGAGCAATCTGGCAGGAAAAATCAGGTGAGCTTGTCCACTGCAGCCGCTCGAACCCGGCGAATATTTCCGGCAGATACCGGACGTTCTCCCGGCCTGTATTGATCCGCACAGTGACGGGAATCTGATGCTCGAGGAGAAAAGTAATGTTCGCGCAAATCAGGTCGAAGCTGCCGCTGTTGTCCCTGTATTTTCGCAGCTGGTCATGAATCTCCTTCGGGCCGTCAAGGGTGATCTGCATATGATGGAAATGCACAGAATGTTTCTGAAGAAAAGGGAAATACGCACCGAGCTCGCTTCCATTCGTGATGGAGAGAATAGGCCAGTTCCGTTCGATCGCCTGCTGCAATATGTGCTCTACCAGGGATTGATTACGGGCCAGGAAGGGCTCGCCGCCGAAAAGCTCGAACTGGACGTCCGCATCAGGCTGTTTCTGCACCATTTGATCCATAGCTTGAAACATCTCATGAATCTGTGCAGGCGTAAGTGTTGGTGAGTCCTGGTGAATGCCGGACTGGAAGCAGTAGGGACAGGCGAGATTGCATTTATAGGTGGGGCAAATCGTGAAGTGTAAGGCCGGGCGCGAGCGGTAAAGAGTATCCAGGGATTCCCGTACAAATTGTTCTTCGTTCTTATCCGTAAGATAACCTCTGCCCGTAAGCAGGGTTCTGGTCTCCAGATCAAGGTCGGCTAATGAATCAGAGCTTGCATTAAAAAGAGCGCGGGCTACCTTCGGCTCAACGAGATCCACGGCCCCGCTTAGCGTATTCATAATCAGCAGCACATCATCGTTTAATTTGTATTTGAAATTATACTTAGATAATCTCATACGCCCTCGTCCTCCCCGGGACTGATAGAGTTGTACTCAACTAGCTTGTAAATAATGTAAATCTTTTCCTGATCGAAAACTATGAAAAAAGTCATATAATAGGAATTGATCTAATAAATGAGATAAAAAAACAGGCGATTAGCAAAAAACCTCCAATCTGCGGAGCTACAGCAGCCAGCCCAAAGCATTCCGTCCACTTTTCCCGAAATCAGGTGCACTTATGCTCCTCATTCGCTCATTCCGCCTACTTCTCCCGAAATCAGGTGCACTTATGCTCCTCATTCGCTCATTCCGCCCACTTCTCCCGAAATCAGGTGCACTTATGCCCCTCATTCGCTCATTCCGCCCACTTCTCCCGAAATCAGGTGCACTTATGCTCCTCATGCACATTGTGCCGACCGTGACCGGATCTCCACTCGAAAAACGCCAGCATCCGCAGATGCTGGCGTCTATACAGTACTTCCATATGCGCTCCTCCCTAAGTAGAGGGAGACAGCGTAAGCGTGAAGGTTTTATCGAACGGGGTCACGAGGTTAACCTGCACGGTTTTGTAGTTCTTATGCGAACCGGATTCCGGGGCTGTTCTGCCGAGATGTGCCATTTCGCCGCCCGTCAGGTCGATCCAGTCTCCGCCATAAGTGTACCGGAGCTGCCCTCCGCTCCATAGGAAGTTGTCCTCGTCCAGCGTCTGCAGCTCACCTGAGGTGAAGTTGCCTTCCCAGCCGAATTTGAAGGACAACTGGGCCAGGACCTGGGCAGGCTCCGCGCAGTGCAGCCGGATCGTCCAGCCCGTCTCTGTGCGGTGTACCTCTGTCTCCACAGACATCGTCTGCTCATGGGTCAGCGGCCGGCTCTGATGCGGCAAAAGATACCATGGACTTACTTCTGTAGCTGCTTCCGGCGGAAGCAGCGCACCCTCCACCGGACCGTAGTAGCCCTTCTTCTGCACACCCTTCAGAAGGTAGCCCTCCGGCAGCCGGGTCATCTCCTGCATCGGCACGAATCCGGGATAGAAGCTCGTATTCAGCTGCACGGCCAACAGCCTTACAGCGCCGTGACGCATCGCGAAGAACGACGGCGTTTCCGTGATCAGTGTCACGCTGGTTGCCCCGTCTCTAAGCCGTGCTACAGGCGCCCCAAAGTCGGTATGGAGCCGGCTGTGGTAGATCTTCCCCTGGTGACCCGCCGACTCCATTCTTTGCAGATAGCGCTCCCGCAGGAATTCACCGTTCAGGATCTGTTCATACTGTACAGGCAGCTCCGCTGTAACCTCCGGCGGCTGTTGCAGCTCGGGCTCCAGCAGCATCCGTACCAGGGCGTTCACCGAGCAGACACCCGGATTCGACAGGGAGCGTCCAGCCCATTCCGCCATGCCCGCCAGCACGGCATCCTTGTCCGAACGGGCAAGAATCGCATACGGCAGATAATAAGGGGACAGATCATGGAGTACCCCCAGATCCTGCCGCCCGGAATAATCGGTCACGACCTCGCCGGACGGGTGGACAAGGTAGACCATCATGTGCAGGTTCCGCCGCACCGGGTCCAGCAGCTCCGGCTTATCCAGCAGCCGGGCGGCATGGATCAGCATAATATCACTTACAGCGCTGTAAATGCCGTTGCTCCGCTCGGTCCACTCCCCGTCCGGTGTAATATCCATGCCTTCCGCCAGCCATTCATCCGCCCGCTGCCGGGCTTCTTCTCTGCCGAACAGCTCATAGAGAAAACCAAGCGCCGCGCACATTACCCAGCGGTGATTCGGGGTATGAACCCCGCCCGTAAGCATAACGGGCAGGGACCGCTCCAAGAACAGGTGCATGTTATCCAGCACCGGCTGAAGCGGCGGCCACTCCTGCTTCGCCAGCAGCTGGTATAACTGCGCGTAGCCGACCACAACGAAGGCCGTATCCGGCGGAGAATGATAATTCGTCCAGCCCGGGGAGATCGAGCCGTCCTGATGCTGGAAGCGCAGCACGAACTCCGTTGCCAGCTTCAGCCGGTCCAGCAGCTCCTCATCCCGGTAATACCGGGAATCCGGGTTCACCAGAGCGGCACCCCAATAACACATATCCGTCGGGGTGCCGGTGGTGTGATTCACCCAGGCAATCCCCGTATGGGGATCAAGGGTTCCTCCATAATACAGGTTGCTCTGATCCAGCACCTGCCGGGGAATTCCCTGCTCTACTGCTCTGTCATTACTATCCACCAGTTGCTTATACATTGCGCTTCCTCCTTGCGGAAATCTCGGGCAAGCTCGAACTCTCGCCAGTCTGTCTTCTGCCCTATCCCCTGCGTGCCAGCTTGGCTGTGAGCAGACGGTGGCTCTCATGAATCTCTTCCGGGCGGCAGGCAGCCTTCAGCTCATACACCTTGACCTGCGCCCGTTCAATCATCGGCAGATAGGCATCATAGAAATCCGGATCTCCGCTGTTCACATAAGGGCACCAATGATCGGAGAGGCCGAGGGTCTCATGAATATGGACACCGATAATATCATCCATCAGCCCTTCCATTTCTCCTATACTGTCATACAGGCCCAGACGATCCATCATGATGGCATGGCCTGTGTCATACCAGATGCCGACCGGCGCTCCCTTTAAGGCATTAATAATCGTCTTAGCTTCCGCCAGCGTCGGAATCTGCTGCGGCTTGGAGCGGGTCTCGATGCCGAAGCGGACATTCAGCCCCTTCGACACCGCGCGGTTACACACCTCGTCCAGACTCTCGATAATGGTCTGCACATACCCTGCACTGTACGCTTCACGCCGCTCCATCAGCTCCGCCCACTTGCTGCGGTAAGCTGCCGAATCCCTGCCTTGCCCACTGTAGATCTGCTCCAGCTCCCCGGAGATATCATAAGGGAACGGTACCTCGCCCGGATGCACTACCACAGCTTCGCCGCCGTAACGCCGGGCATATTCTGCCGAGCGGACCAGCAGGTCTATCGCTCGCTTCCGCTTCTCCTTGTCCTCGAAGCCCAGCAGGACCGAATCGGTGCCGTAGTCAGGGTCCGGGACATGGGGGAACGTATTATGCACGCTTGATATACTAATCTCCCCGCGTTCAATCATCGGCTCGATCGTAACCAGCATTTCCTCCGTTACATTATAGTTCAGCTCTACTCTGCGGAATCCCAGCTCGCGGATCTCATTAAGCAATCCATCCCCTGTAGAATGTCGTCTCATATTCCAGCAGGTGGAGAAGGAGAATTCTCCCTTATCCTCCATGACCGTGTCTCCTCTCGCAACGTCTAAGTAGTACTAATCAGCCCTTCACAGCTCCCAGCATAACACCGCTGACGAAATACTTCTGCAGCCATGGGTAGACTACGAGAATCGGAACGGTAGCGAAGACGACCGTAGCGGCCTTGAGGCTCTCCGGCGGCAGCTTGGTACGGGCTGCCCCCTCCAGATTCGTCAGTTCAGTGATCATATTGTTCTGAACCATCTGGAAGAGCTTCAGCTGAAGCGGATACAGATCGGGATTATTGATATACATCAGGGAATCCTGGAAGCCGTTCCAGCGGCCCACCGCATAGAAGAGCGCGAGTGTAGCCATAACCGGCATGGATAACGGCAGAACGATTTTGAGCAGGGTGCGGATATGCGAGCTGCCGTCAATCTCGGCCGATTCTTCCAGACTCGGCGGGATGCTGCGGAAGAAGGAGATCAGGATAATCAGGTTGAACGGGCTGACCAGACCGGGCAGAATCAGCGACCACACGCTATCGATCATATGGAGATCACGGATCAGCAGGTATTCAGGAATAATCCCGCCGCTGAAGAACATGGTGATGATGATGACGTACATGAACATAGTGCGGCCCTTCAGCTTGCTCTTGGTCAGCGGATAAGCGGCTGCAATAGTGAAGAGCATGCATAATACCGTGGTCGCAACCGTCAGGATAATGGTGAAGATCAGCGAGCGGATCATCGCATTGTCGGTGAAGACCTGCACATACGCCTTCCAGTTCAATTCAATCGGGAAAATCGTGACTTCCCCGGAAGTAATCGCCCGCGTGGAGCTGAGGGACACCGCAATTACATGTACAAACGGAGCCAGGCAGAACAGCACGAACAGCGCAATAAAGGTAACGTTAACAATATCGAATATCCGGTTAGAGGTGCGTTCACTCATCGTACTCCGCCTCCTTTCTGTATAATCATAGAATGCCGTCGCCGGTCACTTTTTTCGATATATAATTGGAACCAAGGATGAATACCAGTCCAACCACCGCCTGGAACAATCCAACTACCGTTGCCAGCGTATACTGGCCCGATTCCAGACCAATCCGGTAGACGAAAGTACTTAGCACATCGGAGTATTCACGTACTGCCGTATTCCCGATGATATAAGGACGATCGAAGCCGATGCTGACCATTTTCCCCAGGTTGAGAATGAGCAGGGTAATAATGGTTGGTTTGATACTGGGCAGCGTAATGTAGCGGATCTTCTTCATCCGGGTAGCTCCATCCACCTCGGCAGCCTCGAACAGCTCGCGGTTGACACCGGTAAGCGCCGCCAGATACAGGATGGTCCCCCAGCCGGCACTTTGCCAGACGCCAGTGAACAGGTAAGTAATCAGCCATGGATTTTTTTCGGTCAGGAATGGAATGGGGTTCAGCCCCATGCTCTCCAGTACACCGTTCACCATACCGGATTGGTTGCCGAACAATTGATAGACGATACCCCCGATAATCACCCAGGAAATAAAGTGGGGAATGTAGAGGAGGGTCTGCGATATTTTTTTGAACCATACAGACTTCACTTCATAGAGCATAATAGCCAGAATAATCGGGGCCGGGAAAGATACTACCAAATCCAGAAAATTGAGTAAAAATGTATTGCGCAGACTGCTGTAAAACTCCTTCATGCCAAAGACCTCGCGGAACGCATCGAAGCCGATCCACTCACTGCCGTTAATGCCCTGGAACAGGTTGAAATCCTTAAAGGCAATCTGTACCCCGTACATCGGACCGTATCGGAAAATCAGGAAATACATAATGGGCAGTGAAAGCAGCGCGTATAGTTGCCAGTACCTTCTGATGTAAGACGCTTTGCTCAAGTTCCTCTCCTCCTATGGAGAAAAAACCGGGCAGAGCAGCATGCCAGCTCCCCCCGGTTTTCACTTTTTTTTAGTTTATTTGGCTGAAATCTCTGTAAGCGCCTGCTCCAGCTCGGCCTTCAGCTTGTCTCCGCCCAGAGACATGTAATCCTTCATTTCCTGCTCAAAGGTTGCATCGAACTGATCCGGCTTCGCCATCGCGGTCTTCACGATAATGACGTTAAGCTTGTCGCTGAGCGTAGTGCCGTATTTCGATTCTGCTTCAATCGGCTTGCCGAAGACGATCGGACCCACGGTATCCGTGTTCGCAATGTCAATGGACTGCTTCAGTACTTCCTGGTTGTTCGCAGGGAATCCCAGAATCCAGGCCTTCTCATTGGTGGCCTGATCCCCGAGGTTCTTGCCGTTGGAGATAATCGCCGTGTCCCCGGAAGTGAACAGACGGTCCTGGAATTCCTGAGAAACATCAGCCTTCACGACCGGGATGCCGTCTACCAGATCGTAGTTCTCGCCTTCAACCCCGTTGTAGATATCGATCAGATTGTTGCCGCTCGCCATCCAGTCGAGGTATTTCACTGCTTCCACCGCACGTTTGCTGCTCTTAGGGATCATGATGTACATGCCGTTCGAGGCATAGCGGGATTTGATATACTTATTGTCCACCTTGGCATTGGTGAGGATATCCGCCGGCAGCACCTTGCTGCCCGGCACATTCTTGTAGAGATTATCCAGCGTGCCGTCGGCATAGAACATACTATCCACATCCTCGGACCAGAAGCCGATGTTGCCGTTCTGAATGTCCTTGGATACCTGGGCTTTGTCTTCATCCAAACTGAAGTCCTTGCTGACCAGCCCTTCATTGTAGAGCTTGTTGAGGAACTGTGCCGCATCCTTGAAGCCCTCATGCAGCGGCAGCTCATAACGCTGGCTGTAAGTAAGATCGCCGCTGATCGGCTTGATGAAGGAGTAGATCAGGGTCTCCAGCTGAGCCGAGCCGAGGGACATGCCCATCGGAATGGTTTTGCTGCCCAGACCGCCCGGGTCCTTCTCTTTAAACGCTTTCAAAGTAGTGTACAGCTCATCAGTGTTCTTCGGTACCGGCAGCTTCAGCTTATCGAGCCAGTCCTGGCGGATGTATGAAGCATAGCGGCCTGTAATCGCCCGTTTACCCGGGATGGCGAACTGCTTGCCGTCGAGCTGGCCGAAGGCCATCGTCTCGTCACCGATGAATTTCTTCAGCGTCTGGCCGTGCTCCTCAAGTAAGGAACCCACATCGGTCAGCCCGCCCTGCTGGGCATAACGGTAGAAGACACTGGAATCATAAGTGAAGACAATATCCGGCACATCCGTATTGCTGGCCATCAGCACGTTCAGCTTGGTCACTTCCTCCGAACGCTGCACCGGGACGAATTCTACATTGATATTATTCGGATCACCGAAATTTTTCTGAATCATCTGGGACATGAAGTTGTTGGTAATGGTGTATTGCTTCGGCGTTTTGCCGCGGTCGAAGATCTCCACCTTCAAGGTAACGCGTTCAGCGCTCTTCCCGGGTGCGTCTGTACCTCCGGCTGCCGAATTCGATTTACCGTCCGAGGAACAGCCTGCAAGCAGAGTAGCTCCCATTACTGCGGTCAAGCCGATGCCGATTGCCTTCTTCAGAACTCTTTGGTTTACGTTCACTGTCATTGTTCCATCTCCCTCGCCTTAGCAGGCTATAATGGTGACTTCATGATACCCCCGAGCTTGATGATGCCCGTACTTCCTATTTGCTGATCCCGTTCAAGCCTGTGTTCCCCTCAGCGTTCAAGGCTGCTTGTTGTTTCGGGATGCCCCCAGTATTCCATAATGTCTGGAGGTCTGACAATAAACCTGTTTCGGATGGGCAATCACGCCTGAATTCGGACTTCCGGTTTATCAGACCAACCATTTTCGTGCGATAAACCGCTTTCACATTGGCGAAAATAGAGGCCGCAACGCTATTCGCTATCCTTTTTCCAAGGTTTGCGAAAAGCGGTGCGGCCCGGGTCTTACGGTCATGCGGCTGGTGCACCTGGTTTTCCCCGGCACACTGAATTCCTCATCGCAACAGCTTCCTCTACTCCTGCGGCTCCAGTCTGGAGGCGGCTTCGCGGCGTCTCGAAGAGCGGTAATCGCCCGGCGTGATGCCGGCAATCCGCTTGAAGACTCTGCCGAACGAAATGGCATTCGCATACCCCACCTGAAGCGCGATATCCTGGAGGGAACAATCCGTCTCCGCCAGCAGCTGCTGCGCTTCCTTCATCCGCAGCTCGGTAAGAAAGTCCACGAACTTCATTTTGAATTCCGTCTTGAACAGATAGCTGGCGTATTTGCCGGAGACCTGGAACCGGTCACTCAGATGCTTCAGTGAAAGATCGGGATTGGTGAAATTCTCTTCGATATAATCCTTCATCTCATTGACCATGGCCCGGTAGCTCTTCGTTTCGCTGGCAGAGACATAGGTGCGGAACAAATCGGTGACATATTCGAATAGAATCGTCTGCACCTCCGGAAGCGCCTCGGCCTCCTCCAGCTGCTTCAGCCGGACCTGGGCATTCTCCGCCGACAGCTCGTCCTGCAGCTGCTCGGACATCACCGCCACTTCCCGGCTCAGCATCTGCAGCATAGCCTGGATCAGGGAACGGATATCTTCGTCCTTCAGGAAATCCTGTTCAAACGCCTCGAAAATCCGCTCCAGCTGCTCCCGCCATTGGCCGCTCGACATGCGGAAGTACTTCACGAACTCCGCGATCATCTGCAGATATTTATACGTCTCCAGCAGCGGCTGGCGCGCTTTGCCGCTGCCGGCCAGCACGATATCCTCATGAATCAGCAGCTTATGCTGCATGACATATTCGGCGGCCGCGTAAGACTCGCGGATCATCGCCGGCCCGGCAGCTGCGGCGCCGATGCCGAAGCTGAGCGAGATCCGCAGATTCTGCTCGACCCAGGTGCGGCAATCCTCCGCGAAGACCCGGAGCTTGGCCTCCATCTCCTGATCGGTGCCGGTGGCCAGGAACAGGATCGCTGCACGTTCGGTTCCCACCCATTCTGCCCAACCCTGCAGCTCCGCATTCCGCGCCAATTCCTGAAACACATTCATCAGGGCAAACTTCAGCGTGTTCTGATCGCCGCGGGTATACCGGTCCTCGAAGACCTGCTCGTAGCGGTTAATCTCCCCAAGCACAACGATGAAGCGTGAGGAAGCATTCGCACCGGTCAGCGGCGACAGCTCCTCCAGCCGCCGGGTCACCTGCTCCAGCCGCTCGCTGTTGAGCAGGTCGGTGAACAGCTTGCTGCGCTGCAGCAGCAGGTTCTCCCTGGTTTTTTTATCATAATCGGTCATGTGGTTGATCAGATCCTCCAGCACGCCGTCAATCAGCATCATCTCGTCCGGCCTGTCGGTAGACTGATCCATCATGCGGATCTGATGGCCTTCAATCCGGTTCATAATCACCTGGATTGGCTTATAGTTGCGCCGGGTCACATAGATCAGATACAATACCGCACAGACCACGGTTCCCACTGCAATCGCTACCCAGAGATAGGAGATTACAGAGACCCAGCTGAACAGATTCCCCGCCTTGATTCCGCTTGCGAAGGTCCAGCCGTTTCTCTCCAGCTTAAGTGTGTTCAGCACCTTGCCGCCAGCGGCACCCTCCGTATCAGAATGCGCCTGGTACACAGTGTTGCCATTCCCGTCCAGAATGGTCATGAACGAGAGCTGCTGGTTGACCATGCTGTCGATAAGCTGCTCCAAGGCACTCATTTTGATATTGATGACCAGCATTCCCCCCGAGCCGAAGGGAAGCGGCATCGCTTTGTTGGTCGTCAGCACACGAATGTCTGTCCGCTGGAACAGATCCGTATGATAATCCCTCACCGGCTGCCAGCCTTCCGGTACTGCCGGAGCGGCGGTCATGGCCTTGATCCATTCCTCGTCGGCGAACCCCTCCAGCTCCTTCAGCCCCGAATCCGTTAAAACGCTTCCACGCACACGGTCATACAAATAGACCGACTGGATATACGAGGATTCTTTCATCATATTGCGCAGACTCTGGGCAATCGCATAGACCGTCCCTCTGTCCGGCTCCTCCTGATTATTGAAATAGAGCTTGTAGGCATCGCTCCGCTCCACAGACTCCAGCACTGACAGCTCGGCTTCCTTGATCGTCCGGTCCACACTATCCCTGAGATAGCTGGCGGAGATGCGGTCTGCCTTCTTCGTTTCCGTCCGGGAAATATCATTAATAAATACAAATGAGGCAAAGATCAGAATCGTCACCGTCAGCAGAAAAATAGGAAAATAAGACAGCAGCAACCGGCGATACCAGGATCGGAACATTCGACAACCTCCTCCACAACCATCAGGATACCAGGCCGCATCCGGCCGCTTCAAACAACCACCGTCCGAAGCTGCTACGCGGCGATTCCTGGACATCAGACATATTTGAACTGTGCAACGGACAGAACTGACCGCCGTTTGAATTCCTGCCATTATAGCACATGCGCTCCGGGTCCAGCCAACCAGATAAAACCAGTTGTCCCTAAGCCTCTTCCTCGCCATTCTCCTGTGCTGGTGCAAGCTGTATTTGCCTCCACATACACCCAGCAACTACGTCTTGAACCACTCGGCAACCACCCTTCAACCAACTCCGGCACTACCTCTATAACCCACTTAGCTCCGCCTTGCTGCCACCTCCGGCGCACAGGTGGATAAATGTATCCTAATTATTCAATTTCCTCCGTATATACCCAAACAAATGGAAAAACAGCATTTAATATCTTCGATAATGGCAATTTGGATGCAATATGATTAGATTAAGTGCTCTTTTTCCAACTGTTGTTGTGCCAGGATTCATTTGAAAAAAACGGAGCGAGCACAGCCGCAGCTGTGCACCCCCGCATACCACTACCCGGAAGCAAGCAGAAACGGCTGTGCCGCCTTATCTTTCCCTTACAAACCGCTGCTATCCCGGATATACCGCCGCGCCTTGATGGCATATTCCAGCGGGTCGGCCAGCGCCGGGTCCTGCTCCGCTTCGACCACGAACCAGCCTGTATACGGCGAAGCGGCCAGTTCGGCAAAAATCTCCCCGAATGCGATGCAGCCGTCGCCCGGTACGGTGAAGGCTCCCGCTTTTACCGCTTGAAGGAAGCTAAGCTTCTCCGCCTTCACCCGCTGGACCACCTCCGGCCGGATGTCCTTCAGATGCACATGCTTAATCCGTGGCAGATGCTCACTCAGCACCTCCATCGGATTCTCGCCGGAGAAGGCCAGATGCCCCGTATCGTACAGCAGTGACACTTCGTCTGGATCTGTAAGCTCCATCAGCCGGGCAATCTCCGCTGCGGTCTGCACCCCGGTGCCCATGTGATGGTGATAGACCAGCGTCATGCCCTTCTCTGCGGCAAGCCGTCCCAGTCCGCCCAGGCCATCCGCAAGCACCGCCCAGTCCGCCCCGGTAAATACCGGCTTGTCAGCGAACAGCGGCGTGTCCATCTGCCCCTGAATGCTTCGGCCCTGCTCGGATACGACAATGACCTTGGCACCCATCTCATGCAGGAAATCACGGTGTGCCCGGAAGGCTTCCGCCGTCTCCTCATACGGACGCACCGTCAGGAAGGCGCTGAACCAGGCGCTGGCGATGCTCAGACCACGCAGCTCCAGTGCCTTGCGCAGCACCTCAGGGGAACGCGGATACTTATTGCCGACCTCGCTGCCTTCATACCCGGCAAGTGCCATCTCGCTGATGCACTGCTCAAAGGTATTGCCGCCCCCCAGCTCAGGCATATCATCATTCGTCCAGGCTATCGGAGCAATCGCCAGCCGGACGGCATTTTCTCTGAACATGCTCATGTTCTACCCCTTCCACAATCCCATGTATGGCAGAGTTCTTACATCCATATGTCAGAACTCTGCACCTGTTCCGCACTCAGTAGCTCCGGGCTGCCTCTAGTCCGCTGCGCTTCCGGCTGTAAGCCGCCTGCACCGCTTCCTTGCCGGACACTTCCGCTACCCCGACATTCCACCAGGCGCCATAGCCGTGGGTCATGGTCTTCGGCAGCACTTTGATGTCAATCAGCGTGGAGCGCTCCGACTCACGGGCTGCTGCCAGAGCCGTATGAAGCTCCTCGACTGTAGACGCACGGAAGGTCTGCACTCCATATCCGGCTGCGCTCGCCGCATAATCGATCCGCATTAAGTCACCGCTGAGCTGGCCGTCCGGTTCACGGTAACGGAATTCTGTGGCTATGCTGTCCATTCCCTGCTCCATCTGCAGGTTATTGATGCAGCCGAAGCCTGCATTATCCAGCAGAAGAACGTTGATCTTCCGGTTCTCCTGCAGGCTGGTAACCAGCTCGGAATGCAGCATCTGGTAGCTGCCGTCCCCGACCAGCGCGTAGACTTCACGCTCCGGCTCAGCCAGCTTGATGCCAAGCGCTCCGGCAATCTCATAGCCCATACACGAGAAGCCGTATTCCATGTGATAGGTATCCGGCACCTCGGAATTCCACATCCGCTGCATATCTCCCGGCAGACTGCCTGCGGCCCCGATGACAATCGCATCCTGCGGAATGGCTTCATTAATAATCCCCAGCACCTGCGTCTGGGTCAGCAAGGTGCCAAGCACCTCTGCATATTCCGGGAGCTTCTCATCGAGATGACCGGCTACCTCCGGCGTGAACGACGTGGTAGAGCGGTCCGCTCCCGGCATACCAGCAGCGGCGTTATCGTCAACACTCTCCACAGACGCGCCGCCCGCTGGCCCGGTATTCTCCGCATTCCCCGGATACTCCACCCCAGCCAGACGTTCTCTCTCCGCAGCCCACGACTTCTTCGCCCGGGCAATCTCATCCGTATACGCAGAGCGGTATCCCCGCTCCTCCAGCGCTGCGGCTAAGGCGTTCAAGCCTTCGGCAGCATCGCAGACCACCGCCAGCGCGTCCAGCTTGGCCGCATGATAGGGCGAAGCGTTCAGCGTCAGGAATTCCACCTCAGGATGGCTGAACAGACTCTTCGAGGCGGTGGTGAAGTCCGTAAACCGGGTGCCGACACCGATCACCAGATCCGCCTCCGGGGCCAGCGCATTCGCGCAGCCGTTGCCGGTGACGCCGATGCCGCCGAGGTTATACTCGAAGCTGCTGGCTACTGCACTTTTGCCCGCCTGGGTCTCTCCGAACGGAATGGCGAATTTCTCGGCAAAAGCGCGCAGCGCCGCTCCGGCATCCCCATACCGGACCCCTCCGCCGCAGACCAGCAGCGGCCGCTGCTTGCTTGCGATCAGCTCAGCCGCCGCCGCGATCTCCTGCGGATGCGGCAGCCGGGGGATGACCCGGTGAATCCGCTTGCGGAAGAAATCAGCCGGATACTCCCAGGCTTCGCCCTGCACATCCTGCGGCAGCGCAATGGTCACTGCCCCGGTATCTCCCGGATCGGTCAGCACCCGCATTGCGTTCAGCATCGCGGACATCAGCTGCTCCGGCCGGGTGACCCGGTCCCAGTATTTGCTGACCGCCTTGAAGGCGTCATTGACCGTGATCGACAGATTATACGTATGCTCCATCTGTTGCAGCACCGGGTCAGGCTGGCGGGTGGCAAAAGTATCCCCCGGCAGCAGCAGCACAGGAATCTGATTCGCCGTTGCCGTTGCCGCAGCCGTCAGCATATTGGCCGCCCCCGGCCCTACCGAAGCGGTACAGGCCATGATCTTCCGTCTGCGGCTCTGCTTGGCGAATGCGGTGGCCGCGTGAACCATTCCTTGCTCATTGCGTCCCTGATACACGATCAATTCTCCCGGCGTCTCCTGCAGCGCCTGCCCCAGACCGAGTACATTGCCATGCCCGAACACGGTGAATACCCCGTGCACGAAGCGTTCCGGCCCGCCGCCGTAATCCACATATTGCTGATTCAGAAATTTAACCAGCGCCTGCGCTGTCGTTAATCGGATACGTTCCACTTCATGTCCTCCCTTCGCCTTGTCTACTGCCAGCGGGCAGTGACCACTTTTTTGCGTGTATAGAATTCCACCCCGTCGCTTCCGTTCGCATGCAGATCGCCGTAGAATGAATCCTTCCAGCCCGAGAACGGGAAGAACGCCATCGGTGCAGGCACGCCTACATTGACACCCAGCATCCCGGATTCGATATGGTCGCGGAAGTAACGGACTTTCCCGCCATCATTCGTGAAAATACAAGCACCGTTCGCAAACCGCGAGCGGTTGGCAATCTCCACTGCCTCGGCCACATCCTTCACCCGGATCACCGACAGCACCGGCGCAAAAATCTCCTCCTGCCAGATCTTCATCTCCTCCGTCACCCCGTCGAACAGCGTAGGCCCGATGAAGTACCCCTCTCCCTGCACCGCCGCATCCTCACGGCCATCCCTGAGCAGCTTCGCGCCTTCGGCAATACCTTGTTCAATGTAGCTGACCGTCCGTTCTTTGTGGCCTTGACGGATTACCGGCCCCAGGAACGTATCCTCCTCCAGACCATTCCCGATGGTCATGCTGTTGCATTCCCGCAGCAGGATGGAGATCAGTTCATCGGCCACTTCCTCCTGCACCGTTACCACCGAGCAGGCCATGCAGCGCTCCCCGGCAGAGCCGAAGGCCGCATTCACAATCTGGGAGGCTGAGGCTTCCAGGTTCGCGTCCGCCAGCACGATCGAGTGGTTCTTCGCTCCGGCCAGCGCTTGCACGCGCTTCAGGTGGTCTGTGCCTTTTTTGTACACATATTCCGCCACCGGCTGCGATCCGACAAAAGATATCGCCTTCACATCCGGGTGCTCCAGCAGCCCGTTCACCACCTCATGCGCCCCGTTCACCACATTCAGCACGCCCTTCGGCAGCCCGGCTTCCTCCAGCAGTTCAGCAAGACGGGCCGCCAGCAGCGGTGTCCGCTCGGAGGGCTTCAGCACAAAGGTGTTGCCGCAGGCAATCGCCAGCGGGAACATCCAGCACGGCACCATCATGGGGAAATTGAACGGGGTAATCCCGCCGACCACTCCAATCGGATAGCGGTACATGCCCGACTCGATGCCAGTTGCAATATCCGGCAGCTGGCGGCCCATCATCAGCGTCGGTGCGCCTGCTGCAAATTCTACGCATTCAATGCCGCGCTGGACCTCGCCGTAGGCTTCTTTGAAGCTTTTGCCGTTCTCCAGCGTGATGATCTTCGCAAGCTTCTCCCAATTCTCGACCAGCAGCTGCTGATATTTGAACAGAATTCGTGCTCTGCGCGGCACCGGTGTTGCGGACCAGCCTGCAAAAGCTGCCTTAGCCGCCGCCACCGCCCGGTCCACATCGGCTCTGCCGGATAGCGGCGTTCTGCCCAGCAGCTCACCTGTGGCCGGATTCACTACCGGCTCCGTCTGCTCCGTATCGGCTGTTACCCATTGCCCGCCGATATAGTTTTTCAATACTTGTGCCGTTTGCTCTGTCATTTACGTCCACTCCTTCGGTTCTGTATATTAAGCTGCTGCTTAAGATTGCTTATTGTGCGCCTGCCGGAACCTCTTCGTTGGTCCGCAGGAATTCTTCCAGTTCTTCCAGGGTTGGCATGGCATCGGAGCAGCTGTGGCGGGAGATGACAATCGAAGCCGAGGCACTGCCGCGCCGCATCGCCTCACTGACACTGTGCCCGCTCATCAGACTGTGGATGAAGGCTGACGCGTAGGAATCGCCTGCGCCGAACGTCTTGAGCACCTTAGCCGGGAAAATCCCGCTCCGGTGGCTCTGCCCATCCGCTGTATAGCCAATCGAGCCGCTGCCGCCGTGCTTGATGACCACCAGCTCCGCCTGATGTGAGAACCAGCGCGCTGCCGTCGCCTGATCATCGGCGCCTGCCAGATTATACAGATTCTCCATCATGTCGAATTCTTCGCGCGTGCCGATGATGCAGTGGCTTTTCTCGGCCGCGAGGTTATAGTAGACCGCTGTCTCAGCGGCTGATGTCCAGGTATAAGGGCGGTAATCGAGATCGAAGAATACGGTCACATTATGCTTGCGGGCGAACTCCAGCGCCAGGAACACCGCTTCGCGTGAAGGACTCTGCGCCAGCGCCGTACCGGAGATGAGCAGCGCCTTGGAGCTGGCGATGTACGCCTCGGAGATCTCTTCTGTGTTCAGCAGCAGATCGGCCACATGGTCGCGGTACATCAGAATGCTGCATTCCTGCGGGCTCTTAATTTCGGTAAAAGCCAGCCCCGTCACCGCACCCGTCCGGTCCACGCAGACCTGGCTGTCATCGATGCCATCCTTCTGCAGATAGCTGCGGATGAACCTGCCCATCTGGTCGTCGGCCAGTTTGCCGATGAAGCCGGTACGCATCCCGAGCCGCGCTGCTCCGATGATAATATTCGCCGGAGAGCCGCCGACATATTTGGTGAAGGTCATCGTCTCTTCCATCGGCCGCCCGGTCTCATTGGCGTTCAAATCAATACACAGCCGGCCAACAGCGATTAAATCCAGCCGCCGGGCAGGGTCGAACTGTAAACCGTTCATAGTGAAGCCTCCTTGATCAAACTAGGGAAAAGGTAGTACATTCGGTGACACAAAATGCTGTAAATCGCACAATTAACAGGTTAGTGTGATACGCCGCTGTAGCAGCCGCTTGGCGTGTGGAGTGATCATTTCCATAGTTGAATTGGTATAGTTGAGCTGGTGATGAATGCATATAGTATCGTTAGTTTGGATCATTGCTTGGTTGGATCATTGGGTCACTTGTAAATGCAATTCGTAACAGATGAATTTATTACTTCTCGGGGGAAGGGTAAGCGCTTAACCTTATTTTCTACTTTAGTATAGTTTAGAAGTGTACTTTTGGCAATCCTCAATTTGAAAGCGATCTCAACAAGCGGGGAAAGGAATTGAATGGAGAGGCTCAGCCAGCCCATTGTTGTTCGGTTTTTCACTTACATTTGGCCCGTGCGCTAGCTTGCGGCCGGCTTTCGGCCGATTCAGGTGCACTTCTGCTCCTGATTTCCGCCATGCACCCGCTGTTGGCTAATTCAGGTGTACTTCTGCTCCTGATTTCCGCCGTGCGCCCGCTGTTGGCTAATTCAGGTGCACTTCTGCTCCTGATTTCCGCCGTGCGCCCACTTTTGACTAATTCAGGTGCACTTCTGCCCCTGATTTCCACCAGCACATTGTGTTCGGTTTTCCACTTACATTTAGCTCTCGCGCCGCGCACCGTCCCATTGTGTTCGGTTTTCCGCACACATCGGCCCCACGCACCCACGCTCCAGCTCATTGCTGCTCGGTTTTTCACATACCTCCTGCCCACATCCCTACACACACTCGCGTTTCCCCCCGCAACAGCACGCAAAAAAGACCCGCTCCCGGCCGCAGCCGGATCAGGTCTTCCATTATGGCCTCTTATTGTTGCGGAACGGGGCCCGTCGAATGGCGGATGACCAGCTCGGGCATCAGCATGATTTTGCGCTTGGGGCTGGTGGGGTTGCTGATTGATTCATTCAACAGAATCATCGCCTGCTCGGTCATCTCGCGCAGTGGCTGGGCGATACTGGTCAGCGAGGGATGGCAGATTTCTGCCAGCATCGTATTGTCGAAGCCCACTACAGACAGATCGCGGGGAATGGACAGACCGGCACTGCGCGCCTCCTTCAGTACCCCGATCGCCAGTAGGTCATTGCAGGCAAAGATGGCTGTGGGACGGATGTCCTGTGCCTGATTCAGCATCTCTGCTGCTGCCGTGCGCCCGTTCTCCAGCGTAGCCGAGGTGTGGATCATATTCGCCGGATTGT
Source organism: Paenibacillus sp. FSL K6-1217 (assembly GCF_045040735.1). NCBI lineage: Bacteria > Bacillati > Bacillota > Bacilli > Caryophanales > Paenibacillaceae > Paenibacillus > Paenibacillus sp. FSL K6-1217. The sequence continues at coordinate 6,866,435 of NZ_CP150271.1, read as the reverse complement.
CAAAAGATATTCCCGCCGCCTTCAGCGCATCCAGGAACCCTTCCACCCGCAGCCTGCTCCCGGGCAGATTGTCAGAAATGACCCCCAGCCTGCGGTGGCCGAGGGACAGCAAATACTCCGTGGCCTGATAGCCGCCTTTGTAATCATCGACGGTGACGCTGTTGCCCTCCAGCATACGGATATCGGCTGAGAACAGCACGAGCGGCACATGATCGGCCACCATGCTGCGAATCAGCTCGGGATTCCCGGGATGAGAAGCAATAATCAGGCCATCCACCCGTTTGCGCAGCAGCAGCGAGATATACCGGGCCGCCTTCTCATCGCTGCGGTCTGTACTGCATACGATTAAGTCGCTGCCCTGCTCCTGGGCAACATCCTCGATGCCCCGGGCCGTCTCCGCAAAAAAAGGATTGGCAATATCGGGGATCATCAGCCCGATGGTACCCGTCCGGCGGCTGGTCAGGGCAGAAGCTACCAGACTCGGCTGGTAGTTCAGCTCCTCCATGACCCGCCCTACCTTTTCCCGCGTCTTGTCGCTGATCCGGCCGCTCTTATTCAATACCTTGGACACCGTAGCGATAGAGACGCCTGCTTCCCGTGCCACATCATAGATCGTAGGTTTCATCGTTATTAAGCCCGCCTTTGCGTTCATGCCTTCTTATAACTAGATTATAGGGAAGTCGCCCGGCGGTGTCTATGCAGTGGGGTGCCGCCAGAGATTCGTTTATCCGTATTGCGCAGGTCCGCTCAGCCAGTTCATGCAGGTCCGGTTGCAGAAAATACAGCACTTCGCACGGGAGCCAACTCCGACACCATCCATCTGAGGCAGAAAAAGGCCTCCGCCAAGCGGAAGCCCAAAAATATTCTATCTATCTCCCCCCGCTACTCGTTCACGCTTCCCCGGCAGGCGCACCTGCCCCAGGCTTGAACAGCCACTCATGATCGGGATCATTATGAAAAACCCACGTGCGTACCGGTCCGGCCATCACGTTAAGATAATACGAATCATACCCCGGCGGTGCTGAGACAGGATGATAGCCCTCCGGCACCAGCACGATGCTTTTATCAGGTACAGCAATCGTCTCGTCAAGGCTGCGGTCATCATTATAGACCCGCTGCACCACGAAGCCGTGGGCGGGATTGACCCGGTGATAGTAGGTCTCCTCCAGATAGGATTCCGCCGGCAGGTTATCCTGGTCATGCTTGTGCGGCGGATAGCTGGACCAATTGCCGCCGCCCGTGCGTACCTCGACCACCAGCAGACTCTCGGCTTCGCTCTGCTCGGGCAGAATATTCACGACTTTGCGTGACATGCTGCCATAGCCGCGGTCCTCGATTGACGCATCCGACGGGGTAATCAGCCGTGCCGGATATTTGCCGCTGCCCGGAGCAAGGCAGACTCCAAGCTCCAGCGCTGTCAATGCGGTTACCTCATAATGCGCTCCCGCCGGAACATATACAGCGTAAGGAGCCATATCTTCAAAAACGGACATGCGCTTGCCGATACCGGCGAACCGCTCGCCATTCACCTGGACATCTGCTTTGCCCGCCAGCAGCACCAGGCAGATCTCGTTCCCCCCGCTATCGCGCTTCAGGGTAGCCCCGGCCTGCATTTGGTATACCTCGAACCCGACATACTTCCAGCCGGCGCTCTCCGGGCTGACCACAGCCACCCGGCCATCCTTATCCGGCGCTCCGGCCTTAATCAGTAGATCAGACATCTTCGTTCATCCTCCTCTGTCTTAAGAATCTGTATCCGCTTACAGGGCTTGCAGTTCAGAGGCGCCTGTTCCGGCAGCCGCAGCGGCAGACAGCTTGACCGGAAGTCCGCTCAGATACGATTCCCTGGCTGCTTCGGCGATGAGCTGTGCCGCCTCACCGTCACGGCCGCTGCAGATCACCGGCTCCTCCAGCCGTACCGAACGGGCAAACGCCGCAATCTCCTCCGTGAATGCCTGATTATATCGCTCCAGGAAGAAATGCTCCGGCTGATCGCGGGTAACCGAAGTAGCAGTGGATACCTCCACCGTCGTCGGACGGCAGTTGTCAGCCGTCGCAGAACCCAGCGTTCCGAACACCTCTACCCGTTGATCGTAGCCATATACAGCCTTCCGGCTGTTGTCAATCACACAGATCGCCCCGTTCACGAATGTCAGTGTGATGACGGCTGTGTCCACATCCCCGCAACGGCCGAACATCGGATCAATCAGGTTCGCCCCCCGGGTGTAGACCTCAGCCACTTCGCTGCCCACCAGATAACGGGCCATATCGAAATCATGAATCGTCATATCCATGAACATCCCGCCCGAAGACCGTACATAAGCCTCACCGGGAGGCTGCGGGTCACGCGAGGTAATCTTGACAATATGCGGATTCCCCAGCTCTCCGGACTGAACCAGCCGCTTCAGCTTGCGGAAACTGGGGTCCATCCGGCGGTTGAAGCCGACTTGCAGCATCACGCCAGCGTCCTCAGCAGCCTGCAAGGCCCGCTGGGTCTCCTCCGATGAGAGGCTGATCGGCTTCTCGCAGAAGATATGTTTGCCCGCACGTGCAGCACGCTCAATCCAGGACGCATGGGTATCAGTCGGCGTACAGATGAACACCGCTTCAATCTCAGGATCATTCAGTATATCTTCACCCGCAGCAAAAACAGAGCCCAGCCCCCTGCTCTCTGCCCAGGCCAGCAATTCCTCACTCATCATAGGCTCTGCAATGGACTTCAGCTTATAGGACGGCATTGCCCGCAGATTGTCTGCGTGCAGGCGGCCAATTCTCCCCGCGCCGATAATGCCAACTACAATCGATTTAACCATGTTCGCTTATCCTCCCCAGAGGGTAAGCGCTTAACCTTCCCGAGAACAGTATACTTCATGCCCGGGAAAGCTTCAAGCAAATTTTTTTCTCAAAAAGATCAGATAAAATAGGAAATGAATACGGTCAGATTTCTCTTTAACACCCCACTGATTCCTATATTATCTAAGATAGAACAGCAAATGAGGTGACTTATGAGCAAAATTAATTTTACCGAAAGCCTACTCCGTGTAATTATTTCTCTGATCGGACTTCCACTCACAGGGATTCAGGCCGCTCTTTCCAAATATCTTCTACATAAATATAAGGCTCCAGGAGAAATGATCTCAGTGGGAACACACCATCTTCATGCGATTGTTGCTGGCAGCAATACCAGTAATCTCCCAACGATCCTATTAGAATCAGGAATGGGCGGTTGTGCTCTGGATTGGTCGCTGGTTCAGCCCGCATTAGCTAAACATACCAAGGTCCTCTCCTATGACCGGGCCGGGTTCGGTTGGAGCACTACACCTATCAGTGAGCCGACTTGCGAAGGTTATGTTCGTGATTTGCGGGAATTATTGATGCAGCTTGAATTAGAGCCCCCATACATCCTTGTAGGGCACTCCTATGGCGGAATGATCATGCGGCTGTTTGCTTCTAAGTATCCTGAAGAGGTCTCCGGGATTATTCTTGTGGACTCCACACATGAGCAAAGATTCATAGAATCCACTTTTATTCAAACCAGTTATGAAGAGCGGCTGCGGCACCTGAGACGACTAAGAATGGGTTATCTTTTCTCCCCTATAGGGTTGCCCCGTCTATTAAAACAACCTATTGGTGCCAAACGGCTGCCTCCACCAGTTCAGCATACAGTGAAGACACTTGGATATCGAAATCATGCGTATAAAGCGGCCTATCTGGAATCTCTCTGCACTATAGAAAGTGCCCTCCAGTTAATAGAGTCAGAGCCTTTAGATTCGGAATTACCAGTCATCGTATTATCCGCCGGAGGGCAGAGTGACGATTGGAAAAGAGGGCAACAGGAGCTCTTGCAGCTAACTGGACAAACCCGGCAGATCATCGCCACGGATAGTTGGCATTCTATTCAACTGCATGATCCGCAAGCTGTGATTGATTCCATACTCAGTTTATTAACAGATAATCACCGCAACCAACCAGACAAGCAGACGTCTATTTAATTAGGGATATATATCCATTAAGGAAGGTGAGCTATCATGATCGGGAGATCCATAAGAGTTCTGGAGAGAAGTCCCAGACTTGTTATTAGTATTTTTTATCCAACGATCGGAGGTGAACCGGGGAATGGTATCGACTTGTACGCACCTTGTCAGGCTGAGGCGGCTAAGCTTTTGACAGAGATGGGCGTTGATCTGGACAACCTGAATATTGCCAGTGTAACAACAGGCGGGGCATTAGCTCCAAAAACAGAAGGGTATCCCGTCATCCTCTTCTCCCCTGGATTCGGTGTAGAGCGCGATATGTATCTCGGAGTAATTTCCAAGTTAGTCTCCAAAGATTACGTGGTAGTTACAATTAGCGCTCCGCAGGAATCTGTCTTCACCGTATTTCCAGACGGCAGCTATCTGGGGCAGGCACCGGAAATGGCAGAGCTGGCGAGCAGTGACTACACCAGCTGGTCCCGTCTGCTCCACAACCGGGTTCAATCTATAACCGCAGTTATGGCCGTTCTTCAGACGCTTAACCGCTCCGACACAGAACTTGCCGGGCTGTTCGATCTGGATAAGGTTGCTGTCATGGGACATTCGCTGGGAGGTGCCGCCACTCTGGAAGCCGCCAAGCAGGATCAGCGGATTAAGGCTGCTGTCCTGCTCGATCCCAGTTTTCACCTCATACGCCGGGAAGACGAACCCTCTTCTGTTCCAGTTCTGCTGCTGCGGCAAGAAGCTTCGGCGTTCCGGGAGATGGCAGCCTCTATGAATGAGACCATTGCATCCGATTATATCGCCGGGCAGCGCCATGCCTTCCACTCTCTGAACAACGCCTATTTCTATCGGGTAAAAGGGGCTCAGCACATGTCTTTTTCCGACATTCCGCTCCATTACAGTGATTATCACGCAGTCCCCGTTCATGCTGTTACCGCAGAAGCTGCAACCGCATTCATGGAGGCGGTATTTGATAAGAGGGATCTGCCTCCGAATGCAGCATCACAGCTCAGCGAAACCGTCATTTCCATCAATTCAGAGGGTGATCCTGCAGATACCTAACATGAATTGATGCCCAAACATCCATTGACCTGGGAGGGCATTTTGTATGAAAATCAGACTTAGCGACTATAATCCAGACTGGGTCAGACTTTATCAGCAGGAGGCTGAGTTTTTAACTACTATTTTCACAGATGAAATTGTACGTTTCGAGCACTTTGGAAGCACCTCCGTACCAGGCCTGAAAGCCAAACCCGTGATTGATATGATGTGTATTGTAAAAGACATAGCCAGAATCGATTCTTATAACGATAAGATGACTCTGCTCGGATATGATGCAGGTGGGGAATGGGGAATTCCCGGCAGAAGGCTATTCCGCAAGGGCGGTGAGGCGAGGACGCATCACATTCATTGTTATCAGGCAGACCATCCCCAGATTGAGCGGCATCTTATATTTAGAGATTATTTGCGAGCGCATCCGGAAGAAGCGGCAAGATACAGTCAGTTCAAGCAAGAATTAGCGGATCGCTTCGAGGATACCAGCCAGTACGGCCCGGCCAAAAAATCATTTGTGAGCACTATGGAACAACAGGCACTTTCTTGGTTCGCAGAAAAGAAGTGAGTTCACAGTGAATCTTACGGGGCAATTACACTTATAAGCGACCAAAAAAAAGGAGGAACTCCAATGAAGACAATCATGCGCATGATGGAGCATCTGTATTGGGCGGACGGGCGGATTTTGGACGCGCTCGAAGCGAGTCATACGAAGGACGCAGAGCTTCTGAAGCTGGTGCGGCATGTGGCGGTGGCGGAGCAAGTCTGGCTGTCACGCTTGCAGGGCAAGAGCAGCATGCAATATTGGCTATGGGAGGAAGCGGAAGACCTGACTGCGATCCGGCGATTGTTCGAAAACAATGCTGAGCAATACCGTACCTATCTCGATGGGCTGGAAGAGTCCGGGCTGGATCAGATGATCAGCTATAGCAGCCAAAATGGAACTTCGTTCCAGACCTCCGTCCGGGACATCCTGCTGCAGGTGCTTTTACACGGGCAATATCACCGGGGACAGATTAACCGGGCCCTGCGGATGCAAGAAGCTGAGCCTGCCCCTGTGGATTACATCGCCTTCTCAAGGCTTTAACCTACAACTGCTGGTGAACAAGGAGCGGATATAAGAAATGGAGATCAGAGCATTACATACGGGTGAACAAGCACCTACCGAATTGCTTTTATTGGCCGACCCTTCCCCGAAGCTGGTTGAGGATTATGTGGCGAGGGGGCAATGCTTCATCGCAGAGAAGGATCAACAAGTGGTCGGAGTCTATGTGTTACTGCCTACAAGACCGGAGACCGCCGAGTTGGTCAATATTGCAGTGAATGAGGCGTTCCAGAGCCAGGGAATCGGGAAGCAACTGGTGAATCACGCCATTCAGGAAGCCAGACGGCTCGGCTTCAAAACTTTGGAGATAGGCACAGGCAACTCCAGTATCGGCCAGCTTGCACTATATCAGAAATGCGGCTTCCGGATCACCGGGATCGACAAGGATTTTTTCATCAGACATTATAGTGAAGAAATCTATGAGAACGGCATGCAGGTGGTGGATATGATCCGCCTGTCTCAAGATCTGTAAGCCAGTTCAGGGCTGCGGAACAGCTTCACGAACGATAGCGCAGCTGCAGTAATTATCGCGGGAGGTAGCACATCTTATGCAAGCACAAATATTGCAATTTCTCAATAACACCTATCCTGTTCAACTCTCCAGTATGGAGGCCGTTACCAATGAAATGTACCGTTGCCACTCGGAAAAGGGGACCTTCTTCGCCCGAATTACGAATTATAAGACCTATGAAGAACAATTAGCTGAAGTGAACTGGACTACTTATCTGTTCAACCGGGGCGTACGGGTGCCGGAGGTTGTACCTATTGAACAGAATTCGCTTATCAGCACCCTGCTGCTGGATGAAGAAGCGAAATCCGTGGTCTTGTTCCGGGCGGCAGCGGGAATCCATCTGCCCCGCGCCAAATGGGACAAAACCATACTCAGAACCCTGGGACAGCAAATAGGCAGAATGCATCAGGTGAGCAAAGAATATCAGCAGTCTGAAGCTGCCCAGCCGATTCCGCACTGGTATGATAACGATGAATATGATTTTCTCAAGTACATTCCTGCTGAAGAGCGGGCCATACGGGATATTGCGAAGGATGTGCTCAAGCAGATCCGAATGCTGCCCAAAGATGAGGCGAACTACGGATTAATCCACGGCGACCTGTGGCTGAACAATACCCTGGTGGACAGTGACTCTGCGCTGACGATGATTGATTTTCAGGATTGCGAGCGGCATTATTATGCCTATGATTTAGCTGTGCCGATCTATTCTGCGCTGGAGTACTCATTCGCGGGCGGACAGAACCTTATGGACTATAAGCGTACGATAACTAAGGCAATTACGGACGGATATAAGGAAGAGCATCCCCTCTCCGCTGAGATGTCCAGAAAACTGCCGCTGTTCATGAGACTGAAGGAGCTGTTCGAGTACAACCTGATGCATATGTATTGGAACTTCGAGGAGCTTAGCGAGGAGCAGGTGCGAATTCTGAATCTGTACAGAAGCAAGATTGAGTTCATGCATACGTGAGGTGAGTGAAGTGTATGACTACATTAGCATCCATTCCATTGATTACGCCAAAAGCGTAAAGACGGAGGTGCTTGAGCAATTTGTCATCGGGATCCTGGAGTTTGAGCAGACAGGGCCGCTGCAATTCACCAAAGTGCTCCATGGCGCGCATGTCGGGCTGAAGGGGATCGCTGCGAATGCGGATGGCAGTTACGCTTACTATACCCTGGAAGGGATTGAAGCGGTGAACCTGGTCGAGGTCATTCTGCCGGCGATGATTGATGAGCCATTGGAGCGTGCCATAACCGCTCTGGCGATGGCCATTGCCGGCGAATTCAACTGGTGCATCGATGAGGACCACGGCTTGGATACCTGATGAAATCAGACCTCTTCTCTGTGCCTGCATGTGAGTACAATGTATGCTGTTTTTCGCATACATACATTCGGGCCATGCACCGGTATGCGAGCACAACGTATGCTGTTTTCCACATACATTCGGCCACGCGCCTGCCTGTGAGCACAATGTATGCTGTTTTCCGCATACATTCGGCCACGCTCCTGCCTGTGAGCACAATATATGCTGTTTTCCGCATACATTCGGGCTATGCGGCCGCTGTAGCAGCCGATTGCATTCGGTTGTACACGCTTTAGCTTCGATGATGACTCAGGTACTTTGCGGCGATCCCAAAATATATAAATTCTATGCAAAAAAGCGGCAGCCGCGGACAATTCGTCCTTGGCTGCCGCTTGTCTGATCCGCTGGCTTCTGTCACCTGCCCACTTCCTGTTCCAACTCTTCTCGCCTAAGCAGAGTTTACCCCTCAGCAGTAATGCAGCGCTTCTCCCAGCGCAACCAGCGCCATCGCCTGGCCGTAGGCCATGGGGGCAATGACAATCTTGGTGTAATCCTCTTTGGCTGCGCCGATGGGTGTACCGCTCGACACGCCCAGCACTGTACCTTCATCATCAATCCGGTCCATCACCGCCCGGATGGCCTTCACCGCCGGTTCGGCGAATGCCTCCGGCAGCATTCCGCTGCGTACACCGCTTAGAATACCAGCGGCAATGGCGGCCGAACCGGAGGTCTCGGTGTAGCTGGCTGGATCATCCAGCAGCGTATGCCACAGCCCGTCCGCGCTCTGGCAAGCCAATAAGGCTTCTGCCTGGGCATGCATAATCTGCTGGAGGTACATGAAGACTCCGTCCGCCAGATAAGGGCGCATCAGCTCCAGATACTCGGGCAGGCCGAGGGTGAACCAGCCGTTGCCGCGGCACCAGAAGGCTTCGCTGAAGTTATGCCGTTGCTCGCAGTGCCAGCCGTGGAAGAACAGGCCGGTTTTTTTGTCATACAGATATTTGATATGCAGTAGCAATTGATGCAGCGAGGTTTCCCGCCACTGCGGATTGTCATGCTTCACGCCCATTTTGGCCGTGAACAGAATCGCCATGAACAGCGTATCAATCCACAGCTCATTCTCATGAAGTGAGACTTCATGCTTCTGCGAACCGGTGGTGACATGCTGATAACCTTGCTCCAGGGTCCGGGGGAGGCCATGCATCAGCCACTCCATCCATTCCAGGCTCAGCTCCCCGGCCTCCTCCAGTTCCATCAGCGACAGCAGCGGAGCGGTCGTATTGATGTTCCGGCTCGGCAGGCCTTTCTCCAGCTGCCGGGCCATCCACGGCTTGGTGTACGCCTGGTATCGGCCATCCGCCAGAAGCCGGTCCAGCTTTTGCAGGCCATATAGCCCTACGCCCTGCGGCCAATCCCACTCTTCCATCCCGAAGTCCCTGGCAAAATACCCCCGGCGCTCCGCATCTTCCCCCAGGTTCTGCAATTCTGCCTCGTTGTCCGGCCGGTCCAGCTTCATCAGCTTATCTGTGACAAGCTTCAGCTTCCGCATGACCTCTGCCCTGCTCAACACGCTGTGCCCTGCCGCCTGCTTCCCTGTTACTTCCACTGTCCATACCCCCCCTCTTCTGCATGCGTACCGCGCAGCTTGATTCTGAACGTTCTGATCTCATACGGCTTCATCTGGAAGCTCAGCTCCTCTGCTTCCTGCCAGTCTCCCAGCGGCTCCTCCATCAGGTTGCATTCCTGCCAGGAGGCAATCTCGTAAGCGCTGTCTATAGAGACCTGCGTCCGGGAACCGGCATATTCATGCAGCCGCAGCACTACATCACTGCCGTCCTCTGAACGTTTGATAGCATCCACGGTCACATGTGCGCCGTCAACATAGAGCAGCGGGTTCCCTTCCAGCTCACCTGCGACACTGCGCAGCGGATGATTCAGCTCCCACGCCTCCTGGACTACCCTGCCTTCAACGAAATCACCGGTATGCGGGTACAGGGCATACGTAAATTCATGATGCCCCTGATCCTGCTGCGGATCGGGATGCACCGCCGATTTCAGCAGCGTCAGCCGGAGCTCGCTATCCTTGATATCGTAGCCGTATTTGCAGTCATTAAGCAGCGCAATGCCATACCCCTTCTCGCTGATATCCGCCCACTGATGGCCTACAGTCTCGAAGCGGGCGTAATCCCAGCTCGTGTTCCAGTGCGTAGGACGCTTCACATTGCCGAACTGAATATCATAGGTAGCTTCCAGCGCATGAATGTCCACCGGGAAAGCAACCTTCAGCAGCTGGTTATGTCCGTGCCAATCCAGCTCAGTATGGAAGTCAACCCGCACAGTATCACGGTAGAAGATGATATCCTGGGTAACCGCTGTGCGGTGATAGGTCCAGGTCATACGCAGCACCGCCCGCAGCGGACCATTCTCGGTCAGCTCACATCCGGTCAGCTGCGAGATCTCGGTCATTTTTTCCTGATAGAAAATATCGATATCCCACGCTTCAAAGTCCAGCGGCTTATCCTCGAACACCTGTAGCACATTCCCGCGTTGTCCTGGTGCCAGCAGCTCACGGCCGCTCTTCCGGTCAATCATCGAAGTGAAGTGGCCCTGCTCATTCCACACCACTTCCACAAGCGGTGTGCTCAGCATGTTGCCGGATAGGGCAGCAAGCGGCTGAATCTGCGTCTCCTGAGCGCCGTTGCCTGCTTGTCCGCGTACAACCTTCAGCACCGCCGTGCCCAGTACAGGCACAGACGGAACATAGACCAGCATGTGCCCGTCTGCCGTCCGCTGCTGCCACAGCCGGTTCCCGTCAGCGTCATGATAATCTCCGTCAGCTTGCGGAAGCAGCGCATAACGCGGGCGGTTCCAGTTCGAGCTGTTCAGCAGAGTGAACCTGCCCTCAGCCTCTTCCTGGACCACTCCCTGAATCAGAGCCAGTGAACGTGCCTCGCCTTCCGCATATTCAGCGTCACTGTCCTCGTATACCTCCGCAATCGACGAACCGGGGATAATGTCATGGAACTGGTTGCGCAGCAGAATCTTCCAGATCCCCGTCAGCTCATCTGCAGGATAAGCAGTGTCAAGATTCCCCTGTCTTACACCCATCAGTGTATGCAGCCACTCGGCATCGCGCAGCAGCAGCTCCAGGCGGCGGTTATATTTCTTATTGCGGGCTTGTGAGGTATACGTGCCCCGGTGGCATTCGAAATACAGCTCCCCGTTCCAGGTGTGTACGAACGCCTCCGTCTTCCCGATCCGTTCATGCAGTCCGGTGAAATACTCCCCGGCACTGCCCATCTCAATCTTCGGAATACCCGGAAGCTTGTCGAAGCGCCGGCGAAGCTCCAGCATCTCCCGCGTCGGTCCGCCGCCCCCGTCACCCCAGCCGTATGCAAACATCAGGTGATCGTTGATCTCCTTATCCTGATAGGAATTCCAGATCCCGCGCAGCAGCCCCGCCGTCATCCGTCCGTTATAGGTGTATTCCGCCCCGTCCTTCTCGGAGGTCGTGATGAAATGCGTCAGCACCTCCGAGCCGTCCATCCCGCGCCACCAGAAGGTGTCATGCGGCATCCGGTTGAACTGGTTCCAGCTGATTTTGGTCGTCATGAACGTGTCGATGCCCGATTTGCGCAGAATCTGCGGCAGCGCCCAGCTGTAGCCGAAGACATCCGGGAGCCACAGGTATTTGCTCTCTACGCCGAATTGTTCACGGAGATAGTGCTTGCCCAGCATAATCTGGCGGACCAGCGACTCACCGGACGGGATATTACAATCCGACTCCAGCCACATCGCCCCTTCCGCTTCCCAGCGGCCTTCCTTCACCTTCCCTTTGATCCGCCCGAACAGCTCCGGGTAATCCTGCTCCAGATAAGCGTACAATTGAGGCTGCGTCTGGAGGAACTGGTACTCCGGGAACTCCTCCATCAGCCGCAGTACGGTGGAGAAGGAACGGGCTGTCTTTTCACGGGTATGCTTAAGTCGCCACAGCCATGCAACATCAATATGCGTATGGCCTACAGCCGTAAGCGTTACGTCAAAAGTCTGCGGCATCGCCTCTATCGCCTGATTCAGACTGGCGCCTGCCTGGTACAGCGAAGCGGTATGCTCCGGCGAGCCCGGCTCCGACCAGTCGATCAGACGGAAGGCTTCGTTCAGCGCTCTTAGCAGCCACTGCTTCTCCGGCTGGTCTCTGCCGAGGTAACGGAAGGTGTCGAGCGCCGCCTTCGACATATAGAACAGATCATCAATGCCCTCGTCCAAATAGCCGATGAATGCTTCGCTGAGCCGATGCTCCTGAATTCTGGGCACTCCGCCGCCCTCAAGTCCTGACCACAGCCGGAAGGCCAGCTCTACCGTCTGTCCTCCCCACTCATCACCGAAGATTACCTCTCTATGATTGTTATCTACGCCCTGATAAGGCGATCCGTTCACAAACAGCAGCGATTCGAAGCCGGAGTTATTGAAGTCCCCTGTTTTGCCAAAATCAAATCTGCCGGCAATTTTGAAGCCTGCCTGACTAGGCGGCAGTACAACCTCCGTGCGCAGCCAGATGTAACGGTCCCGCCCGCGCCAATGCTCCTGAAGCCGGATGATACCATCGAAGGAGACCTCCTTCGGGTATACACCGTTAGCCCCTTCCTCGTCCTCAGCGAACGCGAACTCTGTAAGCTCCTGAACCTTAAGATATCTGTACTTCTCCACTTCTGCCTGGCGCTTAATCAGCTTTTCTTCTGTAAAAAACATCCCTATCACTCCCTGCATCCGCTCTCATATCGTCACTATAGCAAACCTTCCGCTTCAAAAACTACCCAACTTTTGCTGTATTCTGCTCTATTCATTGCATATTTTGCTTTTTCGGGCCTATAATATACAGGTGGAAATATCTTGACGTCTTTTAGTATAACGGCAAGAGAGAGGAGCGAGGCTATGCTTGAAAACGACCTGTTGTACGAGCAAGGGTACAGCATAAGGATCAATACGCCGGCTGATCCGCTGTTTTATTATTTTGACTACGATCAGCGCTCTCACGACATCAATATGGAGTTTCAGCACGATCATAACTTTTATGAGATTCATATTCTGCTGGATTCCAGCGCTACCCATATTATAGAAGGCAATATGCATGCCCTCCGGCAATATGATATTGTTCTGCTCGCTCCGTACCGGCTGCATATGACCCAGTATCCCGCAGGTCCGCCGCATAAGCGGCTGATTATCGACTTCAACCTGCCCGGGAATGTACCGGGATTTGAGACCGCTTACAATGCGATGCTCCAGCCGTTCGCCGAGAAAGTTCCGATATACCGCTTCACGGGCGGACTGCGCAGTGCTGTATTCGAGCCGCTCAATGCCATTTACACCTTGTCCCGCAGCGCTTCGCCGCTGAATCCGGTGCTGATTCACAGCCTGTTCCAGCAGTTCCTGTGCAGTCTCTCCCAGCAGTCTGACAAGAACGCTTACGTGCTGGAGGAGATCGGCAACGCGATGATGCAAAAAATCTATTCGATCACCGCTCATATTCACAGCCATTACAGCAGCGAGCTGTCCCTGGATTCAATCTCCAAGGAATTCTATATCAGCCCTTATTATTTATCGCACCAGTTCAGATCCGTCACCGGCTTCACCTTAACCGAATACATCCAGATGACCCGTGTCCGCAAAGCCCAGCAGCTCCTGCTCCATACCCGGCACAAGATCTCCGACATCGCCGGACAATGCGGCTTCAACAGCTTCTCCCAGTTCAACCGTATCTTCAACAAGCAGAGCGGCATGTCTCCCTCCACGTTCCGCAAGGAGCAAGGGCCGCCCGGCGGAGCTTCGTCTTTGAGTTCGTATTGAGTGGATGCTATCCCAAACTAAATTTTGAGGAGGAACATGAAACATGGAAACGGCAAACTCCAGCTCAGATCACAGCAGCGGTGTCATGTATACAATCAGCACCCAATATGAAACCTATGCAAACTACGAGATTGAAGCCTCGCTTATCACCGATATCGTTAACGGCTTTGCGGACGATCCAGATGATTTCATTGTCATTGATCCCAGTACACCGGTAGAGGGAAGTCTATACATGCAGGCCGCCCCTCTCCGCCATACTCCCCGCAGCATCGTTGTTGAATTACGCCTCGGCTATCCCGACGGGTCCTTCAGGCATTTCTCCCGGCAGATAGAGGACAGAGACAGCGTGATCCGGATGCTGCTGGATTATTGGGGCTTGCAGAAGCTGCCTGCTTATTCCACCTGGTCAGATATAACGGATGAATTAAGCTAGTACCTTATCAGATTTAAAATAGTGGAGCAGACGCAATTCCCCTTCAAATTACATCTTTTTCCAAGCGATCCTTGTTCTTCAGGGGCGTTTGGCTTAGCGTAACGGACTGAGGTGCTCTTATCCGGGAAGAAAGTCGTCACTTGGGCGATTAACGGACCCCAAGGACCTTATCCCCTCCAATTCAGCTCCAAAACGACTCGTAGAAGGATGATAAGGTCTCCTGAGTCCGTTACGCTGCATAAGGTGGCGTTCTCGTGGGAATAAGGTCTTTTCGGTCCGTTAGATTTTTTGGGAGGATAGGGTTTCATTACACGAACCCCTGAGTTTCACAAGCTTATCCACCCTTTTAAATCTGACACTGTACTAGACTGATCCGAGACCCGGATACAGCAGAGCAGCGCTTCTCCCATTACAGGAGAAACGCTGCTCTGTTTGCTTCTTGTTACACCGTAAATTGAATGCGGCTGAGCAGAACCTCACCCTGCAAGACAAAATACACATCTGTGGTTCCGGCGTCCACATTCGCTATCGCAGACTGGCTGTGCCACTGCTGAACCCCGCCTGCCGGAACCGCAAGCGTAGCTGCCAGCTTGCCGGATGGACTGCCAGTACGGATTTCAATGCTGCCGCCCTTCACGGAGGACACCAGCACTTCAACGCCTGCGGCACCCTCTGCCAACCGGACATTATGGAAGGCTATCCATGCCCCCTCTTTTACCGGATGCACCGCAGCACCGCCTGCCTTGCATTCATCAAGGAATACCGCTTCGTAATCATCGTAATTCTCAGCCTTCACTGGACCATACAGATCACGCGGCGGAACTGTGTCACCCTGCACCCTGATTGTGGCTGACAGCCGGATATCTCCCGAGGAACGGCCTACCATGAGCCGGTATTCCCCATCCTCCACACAGTACTGTTCGCGGCTGACATCCCAGAAGGAGAGCTCAGCGGCTGGTAAGGTGAAGGTAACCGTCTGCTTCTGTCCGGCAGCCAGCGGGATTTTGTCAAACCTCTTCAACTGCTTAAGCGGACGCCTGATCCGGGTGGACAGGCACTGGACATAGAGCTGGACCACCTCGTCACCGTCAACGCTGCCGCTGTTCTCAAGCTCTACGCTCAGATTGATCGTGCCGTCCTGCTGCACTTCCTCTGCTGCCAGGGACAGCTTGTTATAGTCCACCTGCGCATAGCTCAGACCGTGACCGAACGGATAGAGCGGTTCACCGTCGAAGTACATGTAGGTTCGTTTGCCCTTGATAATATCGTAGTCCATGAATTCAGGCAGCTGGCTGACGCTGCGGTACCAGGTCATATTCAGTTTGCCGGACGGGCTGTAATCCCCGAACAGGACATCTACGACTGCATGGCCCAGCTCCTGTCCGCTGTGCGAGGTGTACAGCACGGCCGGAATATGCTCATCGATCCAAGTGGAGGAAATCGGATAGCTGCCGACGATCACCACAACGGTGTTCGGATTGGCCGCATAGACGGCCTTCACCAGATTCTCCTGCTCTGCGGGCAAGATAATATCCGGCCGGTCAATCTCCTCCTTGCCGTTCAGGAGCGGATGGTTACCGACGAATACGACGGCAACCTCAGCAGCCCGGGCCGCTTCTACTGCTGCTTCTACACCGTTCACTACCAGCTTCTTATGGAAGATACGTGCTGCGGAAGAGGGTTCCTCTTCTGCAGCGCGAAGGGTTCCGTCCTCAGCACTGATAACCAGTGGCTGATTGTTCCAGGTCCGCAGGCTGATTGCCTCTTCGCCTTCCTGGACCAGGTTCAGCGATTCCTTCACATACCAGCCATAGATTTCATCGGCGGAAGCGGTCAGTGTGCCGTCATCTGTCAGGGTAACATATTGCCCCCGGCTGGCGGATTCCAGGGTATGGGCTGTCCAGCCCCAAGCCGTATGGCGGAATAGCTCCCCGCGCTCCGGCTGATCATGCAGCACCGCGAGCCGTCCGTCCTCACCGGTAATTCCCACTGCCTGACCGCTGGCAGCGGAGGTGAGAATGATCCGGTCGTCTCCGCTCTCGAAGATGACTTGCTTGCCTGCCAGCTTCTTGGTGATTCCCTGAAGCGGGGTAACCGCATACGGCAGCGTACCGGAATACCAGTCCCTGAACGCTTCGTCCCCCAGCGGGCCGATCACAGCCACCTTGGACAATGCGGCTGCATTCAGCGGAAGGGCTGCGTTGTCGTTCTTCAGCAGCACGATGGATTCCTTCGCCGCTTCAAGCGACAGCTCGCCATGAGCTGTACTAAGAATGACCGAGTCATCTATCTTCGCATACGGGTTGCCCTCCTCCGGGTCGAACTCACCGAGCCGGAAGCGGATGCGGAAGGTGTTCGCCAGCGCCCGGTCCAGATCCTCCTCGGTCAGCAGCCCCTCACGGAGCGCTTCATGAATAACCTTAATCGTCTCCTCCGTCTCTTCGGTCACACTGTCAATGCCATTCTTGATCGACTCCGCCATGGACTGGGCGAAGGAATCATAATACTTATGGTCCTTCACAATCCCGAACAGGTCGCCGGCATCGCTGACAATGAACCCGTCCATCTCCCATTCGCCCTTCACAATCTCCTTCACCGCCGGATGGAGGATAACCGGCACGCCGTTCACGGAATTGTAGGCGGTCATCATGGATTGTGCGCCGCCTTCCTTGAAGGCAGGCTTGAAGGCTTCCAGATAATATTCGCGCATATTGCGCGGGTCGATACTGGACGAAGCCACGCCCCGGTCGATCTCGTTATTGTTGCCAAGGAAATGCTTCAGGGTCGCTACCGCCTTCAAATACACCGGATGATCGCCCTGAATTCCCTGGACAAGCGCTGTACTCAATCGGCCTGTCAGCTCCGGGTCTTCCCCGTAGGCTTCCTCTGTTCTTCCCCAGCGCGGGTCCCGTTCCATATCCACCGTCGGTGCCCACAGGGTTAAGCCGTTGACAGTGGGATTCTTGCGGTAGAAGGCTCTGGCCTCATCCCCGATCGCGGAGCCGATTCTCTGCAGCAGCGCCGGGTTCCAGGTACAGGCAAGCCCGCTGGGCTGCGGGTACGAGGTGGCTTTGCCCAGCCATGAGATCCCATGCGCTCCCTCTGTCCCATGCTTGTAACCGCCTACACCCAGCCGCTCAATGGCCGCCTGGTATTGCGGCATCAGGCTGACCTTCTCATCCAGCGTCAGCCTGGAGAGCAGATCCTGAACACGTTCATTTAATGGCAATTCCAATTGTCTAAAAGGATATGTGGCAGCGTCCATATATAATCTCTCCTTCATTCTTCATGATAACGGTTTCATCTCCAGCCAAGCCAAACGTCCTTTTGCTCCGCACCGCCCGGCTGTCCTATCCTCCTCCATCTTAGAAGATTCTCACGTACAATAACACCTGAACAATTGGCCCAAAAACCAGTTCATTATTAGGGATTCTGTATGGGTTAGATGCTAATCAGACACATCGTATACTATTGACGTTATACTATAATTAAATCAAAGATAAGACTACGAGCGATGCCGAAAGGAAGTACACACACTCTATGCTCAAAAGAACCTATGCTCTGCTCCTCATTCCAAGCTATCCTATATTCCTGCTCTGCATGCTGTTCCAGGGGATGGCCATCTCTATCAGCGCTCCATTCCTGGCGGTCTACTTCACAGAAGAACTTGGCGTTTCCGCCGGAACCTTCGGCATTTTCACAGCGGTGACCCTCCTTAGCGGGGTAGCCCTAAGCATGCTCATTGCCAAACGCTCCGACGCCGGGCTGAACCGCCGCAGGCTGATGGTGATCTGTATGATGTTCAATGCGGTTGCTTTTGCCGGATACATATTCATTCATGATTTCTACGCGCTGCTGGCCTATATGACCCTATTCA
Organism: Paenibacillus sp. FSL K6-1217; assembly: GCF_045040735.1. Classification (NCBI taxonomy): domain Bacteria; kingdom Bacillati; phylum Bacillota; class Bacilli; order Caryophanales; family Paenibacillaceae; genus Paenibacillus; species Paenibacillus sp. FSL K6-1217. Next base: position 6,848,334 of record NZ_CP150271.1, on the reverse strand, counting down.
CCGCAGCCGGTGCCCCGGCGATGCCGCAATTATTCGCCAGCGCCAGAGAAGCTGTGAGCGCCGGCAGCTCTCCTGATCATGCCTTGGCCAACTCGGCCCTGCGCTCGATGTTCTCCCTTGGCTTCATCAGCGGTCCGCTGGTTGGAGCCGCGCTTCTGAGCCGCTTCGGATTTCAGGGAATTTTCTCGTCGACCACGCTGATCTTCCTGCTCAATGCCCTGCTGGTGTTCAGCTTCGTACGGCCTTCAGCGGCTAAGCTGCAGCCCGAGCGGCAGGTTCAGCAACTGGCCGGGGTGCAACGTAGCGCCAGGGTCCTGGTTCCTTTTCTCATCCTGACCCTGCTCTATACCGGACACTGGGCCAATAATCTGAATATCTCCTTGTTCATTGTCAATACGCTGGGAGGCACTACACAGAATGTAGCCTCGGTGGCCAGTATCTGCGCGTTAATGGAGATTCCGTTCATGCTGGTGCTGGGGCTGTTGTCAGCCAAATACGACAGCAAGGTGCTGCTGGGCTGGGGAATGGCAATGGGGGGAATCTATTATGCGCTGGTAATCGGAGTAGGTGAGCTATGGCAACTCATCGCCGGACAGGTGCTGCTGGCTTTTTTTGTCGCTGTAATCTCTGCGATTGGCATCAGCTATATTCAGGATCTGCTGCCGGACCTTCCCGGCTATGCCTCTACGCTGTACACCAATGCTACAACCATCGGCAGACTGGCCGGAAGCCTGGCGGGAGGAGCCGCAGCCCAGTGGTTAGGTTACCGCCACTCCTACCTGCTCTGCGTGGTTCTGGTCGTCTGCTCACTGGGACTGCTGCTCTGGCCCCGCCGCTCACCGGACGAGAAGACTACAACTCCGCTCGCCTCTTAATCTCTGGACCAGTTCGTCCGGGGTATACCTATATCTCCATATCCTTTCCTGTGTAATCCACGAACCGGAAATGACCCTGCGGCCCGGTTCTCTTCTCGATCAGATCTAGAATGCCATCGGCGCTAATGCGCGGGTCAAGCGGTGCCTTCGCTCCGCCCATATCGGTAGGCATCCAGCCGGGATGGACGCTGAGCACATGGATGCCGCGGTCCTTCAGCGTGACATGGAGCTTCTGCGTGAACATATTGAGTGCGGTCTTGGAGATGGTATACGGATAGCTACCCGGGTAAGCATTGGTGATACTGCCTGCCTCTGATGAGATATTAATGATCGAAGCATCCGGCCCGGTCAGCAGCGGCAAGAGGTGCTTGACTACCCGCATCGGCCCATACAGATTGGTATCGATAGCCCGCTGCATCTCGTCCATGTCCAGCGCTTCAAGCGCAGTGTCCGTGGCATTCAGCACGGCGGCATTATTGATGATCGCGCCGAGTGTCCGGGCCTGCTCTGTCAGGCTGGCAGCAAGCGCTGCTATTCCGGGCTCGTCCGTCACATCAAGTGTCACGAGAGTCAGCTTATCCCCATATACTGCCGCCAGATCAGCTAATGCTGCCTGCCCGCGCGCCGGATCACGTACCCCGGCAATAACAGCATGTCCACGCTCCAGCGCAGCCGCCGTCAGCTCAAGACCCAGTCCGCGTCCAGCCCCCGTAATTAGAATATTCATTGTATCGTTCCTCCTGTCGTAATTCTATTGTTGTTACTTTGTCATTGCCCAGTGTTGTCGTTCTCCAGCAATTCCAGCATCACCTTCAATTCCTTGAATGTATCCACATAAGCATACCTTCCGCCCGTATATTCACCCTTCTGCTGGAGCGGGAATCCCTTGCCTTCAAGCAGCATCAGCTTGTCCTTCATGCCTTCGACCACGAACGCAATATGGTGAACCCCTTCCCCGTGCTCATTCAGGTAATCCCGCCAGGTGCTCGGCTGATGGTCCGGTTCAATCAATTCCAGCTGCAAGGAACCCATGTCAAAAAATGCAAGCTTCGCCCGCGCCTCACTCGCCCCGCCGTTATACTCCGTCCGGGCAATGTCTGCTGTGTCCGTGATGCTGATCTGAGGCTTGTCCAGTCCGAAGAAGTCCGCATACGCCTGACTCACCTTTTCGATATCATGAACCAGAATCCCAATCTGTGTCATAAAGTGATTTCCAAGTAATCCTGACATTCTGTTCCGCCTCCTTTATCTGCTGACTAGACAACCATAACCAACTCATGAAAGGGCTGTCAAGTTCACTGCCGGGACGCCCGCACATAAATAAAGAGAATGTCTCCACGACACTCTCCCGCCGCTATACGTCATTCACTTAGCTCCTCAGTTCGCGATATAAGCCTCGACCCTATAGCCTGATCCGCTGCTGGTTATTGTTGCGTTATAGTAACCCATATTCCCGCCGGGATTGCATTTGTAGTCCCCGGAGCAGCCGGTGACGAAGAATTTGGTCTTGGGGTACCCCGGATAGATGTTGTTCAGCTTCTGGTAGAATGTATGCCCATGGTGAGTGAAGATCGCCAGCACCTTTTCTCTGGCTTTTGCCGGAATGGCCGTGAAGAACTTGGTGGACTCTGCGGCGCTGAGCACATGGCTGGAATCCACGGTAATCCCATGCACCCGCAGCGGCCAATGGAAATCAATAATATAGAAATACCTGTCATCCAGATTCCGCAGCAGATTGAGGCTGACCGGTGTGAACTGGCCCAGTGCGCAATCCAGCCATACATATCTCACCTTGCCCTGGGTTCCCGGGAAATTCATCTCTCCGGCCGCCGCTCCTAAGTACTCGTTGAACAAGGACCTTGTGCTGGCCTCCCAATTCCCTATAGAAGCCTTATACGGAATACTTCCGAGCGTGGCGGTCACTGTGTCCTTGAATTCCTTGTAATACCTGTTAGCGTTATTCCCATGATACGCTCTTGCCTGGGTGTTATCCCCCCCGAAAATGATAAACCGTTTGTTTCCGCTGTTCACCGCCTTGGGCAAAAGACTCCTAAACATGCTTAAGCTGTTGCCGTAGCCCACATGGCTGTCGCCAAACACTGCAAATTCAACTGTCTGCGGCTTGATTCTGCGCTTCACTCCGGGTACAGCCTGCCGCTTGGCGTGAAGCCCCCGCTTCCATGCCCGTCTTGCCCGTCTCTTCATCTCCGCCCACCTCATCCTCCATAAAATTCAGAACATAGTAGTCCCTACTATTTATATGCTGGAGGAATTGGCTGCTCTTGGACCTTATGAATCCGTCCGGGAATGCTACCGGCAATTAATTCGCGCGCAGTGAAGTAATCTGCTTGGCCAGATATTGGGGCGTATACGGCATATCCTCCCGAAGCCAGGCGATGATGGTACCGATGAGCGCCGCCGAGCCGTACCACACTGCGATGTCCTTCTGTACCGTTACCTCGGAAGCGTCCTGCACGGTCACCCTGCTCTCCACCCGTGCCGAAATAATGTCCGCCATCAGCTTAAACAGCCGGTCGGTAAAAATTGTACTCTTCCGCGACGTAAGTACGACTTTGTAGAATTTGGCGTTCTCTGCAATATGCACAAGCAGGCGCTCCAGCATCGGCCATTTCTCTTCTTGTGCAGCCTCCGCAGAGTCCGCAGAGTCTCTCACCACTTCCAGAACCTCCTCGCCCATATCATCCGCCATTTTCTCCAGCATATCCGGGATATCCCGGTAATGTAGATAGAAGGTCACACGGTTAATTTGGGCCCGCTGCGCAAGACGGTTGACGGTGATTTTCTCAATGCTCATCTCTTCCATCAGCTCAATCAGAGCCTCTTTAAGGAATTGGCGTGTACGAAGGATACGCGGATCAGTCCGCTGGGAGGGATTAGTCATTTCTGTGCTCTCCAATCTGCTGCTGCCCAAGAGCAGGCTACAATTTTAGTCTAATGTGTCGTTTTTCAGCTACATACACTACATATACACTTTAAGTGTAAACTAATTTACATTTTCCCGAAAATCGTTGCTTGATTACATGAATTTTTCATTTATAATCTACTTTATACATTGTAAACTATACGACACATTGTAAATTTAGTCCATGAGTTGGAAGTTTGAAAGGATGGAGAATAGTGAGTAACAAGACAGCAAGCCAGGAAATCCCGTCCATTCCCAAGGGACCTATTCTGTTCGTAATGATTCTGGGTGCCTTTCTGGCTACACTGAATCAGACCATCATGAGTGTTGCGACACCGGAGTTGATGCATGACTTCAATATTACGGCGGCAACAGCCCAGTGGCTGACTACAGGCTATATGCTGGTTAACGGTGTGCTTATTCCCATTACGGCTTACCTGATGCAGCGCTTCACGACACGTGAGCTGTTCCAGGCCTCGATGTTCATTTTCTTCGCGGGTACGGCCGTATCCGCCCTCGCAGGCAGCTTTCCGGTGCTGCTTACCGGCCGGATGATTCAGGCTGCCGGTGCCGGGATTATTATGCCGCTGCTCACCCAGGTTATTTTGACCCTGTTCCCGCGTGAGAAAAGAGGAGCCGCCATGGGGATGGTCGGGCTGGCCATTATCTTCGCCCCGGCTATCGGTCCTACGCTGGCCGGATATATTATGGAGCGGTATTCCTGGGAGACCATGTTCTACGGCATGCTTCCGCTCACCGGGATTGTGATTGTCTGCGGCTTTATGTATCTGAAAAATGTAGCCGAGCGTTCTTTTCCCAAAATCGACTTCACCAGCGTGATCCTGTCCACCATCGGATTCGGCACTCTGCTCTACGGCTTCAGCCGGGCAGCCAGCGCTGGCTGGTCCAGTGCAGAGGTGCTGTTGTCGCTGGCCGCAGGCGTGATTTCCTTAGGCTTGTTTGTCTGGAAGCAGCTTGTTTCGGACAGTCCGCTGCTGGATCTGCGGGCCTTCAAATATAATATGTTCTCCTTGACCACCGTCATCAGTGTGGCGGTTACGATTGTGATGTATGCGGATATGATGCTGCTGCCGCTCTATCTGCAGAATGCCCGCGGCTTCACCGCTATGGAATCCGGTCTGCTGCTGCTTCCCGGCGCAGTGATCATGGGGGCGCTCATGCCGGTTACCGGCAAGCTGTTCGACCGCTTCGGAGCGAAATGGCTGTCCATTATCGGCCTCACGATCACTATTCTGGCTACGCTGAGCTTCGTGAATCTGACAGACTCGACAAGCTATGTCTATCTGATGCTCATGTCTACCGGCCGCCGGATCGGAATGGCCCTGCTGCTGATGCCGATTCAGACTCTCGGGCTGAATCAGCTGCCCTCCAGGCTGAACTCCCACGGTACCGCGATTTCTAATACGGTAAGACAAGTAGCCGGTGCCGTAGGCACTTCCCTGCTCGTGACGGTAATGACCAGCCGTACCGCCACGCACTTCCAGGATATCATGGCGGGCGGCGGCACAGCCGGCGAAACACAGCAGCATATGGTGATGGAAGCCTCCATCCAGGGCATCAACGACTCCTATCTGGTCATTGTTGGCATCGGCATAATCGGGCTGATTCTCTCCTTCTTCATCAAGCAGGTGGGGCAGGCCAAGGAACCGGCCCTGCAACAGAAGATCGTCGTTGCTAAAGAAGTCTAACGAAAGCGCCTGCATGCTTTGCTATTTCATAGATTGCATACAGAAGAAGACCCGTGGAGCACACTCCATGGGTCTTCTTGCGCATCTCGCATATACGTAGCGCTTATAGTACAATGATATCCTGAATGCTTATTATATAGAAAAGTAAGAGGTGCCCGAATGGCTATTAATTTCACAAGACCGGTGCTGGAACGTTTAAACCAGGAGATCGCAGAGATGGAAGCCGGTATTGCCGAGCTGCAGAAGAAGACCCGCAAGACCCAGCTCAAGATGAACCAGCTGGAACAAGACTGCAAGCTAAGCTCATCCCCAAGCTCACTCAGCAGTAAAATGAGTCGCATCACCAAGCTGCAGGCCGAACTCAAAAAAATCTCCCAGCAGCAGTTAGAGCTGTCCAAGGAGATTAACAAAAAGAAAACCTTACGCGCCCAGTTGCCCTCTGCGGAGTAATCCCAGACGGCTGCTCCGGCTACTTTCAAAGTAAGCGTCTGCCGTTATCTTGAGGGGCTTAGCCGGGCACGCATCCAGACTAACAGGTAAATTACACACATGAAAATCCAAAAGTCATTAGCGAATACGCTCTGCTTCAGCGCTACAGACAGTAGAACATGGTACATGCAAGTGAATACCAGCAGTGACACTACTCCTATCGTCATGGTTCTGCCGGATACCTGCTTCTGAAGACTGCTCTTGGATACGCCATAGGCGGCCGCTACCGCTATGGCCAGCGTTAACAAGATTCTCAGAAGCTGATTCTCCATTACATCGTGCAAGGTAATGACAGCCGCCAGCAGCAGAAAAACTGCAAGGACCTGCAATATTCCTCTGGTCTTCATTGGATCCCTCCCGGGTACATAATTTCATAATGCTATTTCCTGTTATTATATCCCACAATCTCCCTGTTCGTCTGTGATCTATAGCAATTTATCATGTAGAAATAGAATGCAAAAAGAACCAAAGGAACGGATTCCTTTGATTCTTCGTTATCTCGTATGTCATTCAGACAGATGTGGACCAGGCCTGGTTATTCACTGCGCAGGGCAGTCACCGGGTCCTTCTTCGCCGCCATCTTGGCCGGTATAGCTCCTCCGAGCATCGTCAGCAGGACGCTGATCACGCCAAGAATGAGCGCATGGAGCGGATTCAGCTGGGCGACATTTTTCAGCTCCGTCAGGTTGTAGAGGATGGCATTGACCGGGATGGTCAGCAGATAGGTGATGCCGATGCCCAGAATCCCCGAGCAAGCCCCGATAATGAACGTCTCGGCATTGAACACCCGCGTAATATCCTTCTTGCGGGCACCCAGTGCACGCAATACGCCGATCTCCTTCGTACGCTCCATCACGGAAATATAAGTAATAATCGCAATCATGATCAGAGATACCACCAGGGAAATCGCCGCAAAAGCAACCAGCACCATCGTAATCCCGTCCATAATTCCGCCTGAAATATTAGTTACAATCGCCGCCAGATCGGTGTACTGCACCTGATCCTCTGCCGCTTTTCCTTCATTCCATTTGTCCAGATAGGCATTTACGGATTCCTTGGCACTGAAATCAATCGGATACAGCGAGACTGCACTTGGAATCTCCGTGGCCCCCAGCGCTGCAAGGGCATTCTCCTTGGTGGAAGAAGCCATACCGGCGGCGGCTGTCTGTCCCGCATTCATCATGGACCCGCCCATCGGGCCGCTTGGACCCGTTCCGGTGGTGAGGCCATCCGACAGCCCTTGCCCCGTCAACACATTGATATCCGCCTTCTCCTGGGCGAGAACAATCTCGGACTTCTGCGCATCGGCAATGAAGGAAGCGGCCAGCTCATCTGAATAGACCAGACCGGGTGACAGCGTGGAGATTCTCGACCCTTCCTGCCCGCGCAGCACACCTACAATGTTAAGCGTTACTGCCTTGGGGCTATTATACAGGTCAATCAGATTCCCTCCGGCTGCATTGACAACGAACTGTCCGCCGTTCTTTTTATAGTAGTCATTGTTCATGACCAGCTTCAGCTGCGTTCCGACCAGATCGCTCAGGTTGATGCTCTTGGCTTCATAGTCCAGCCCGAGCGCATCCACTGCCGCATTGGTCAGACGGTTGTATTGATCCACGATAAGCACCAGATCCGTCTTCTCGGCCGGGAATTTGCCCTCCAGCAGATCATAATACTGCTCCAGGTAGCTTCCCGAATCACTGCCCTGTTTGCTTGGGTACGGGGCTACAGTAATCTTGCTTTTATCCAGCGCTGCCGCCTTGTCCCCGTCCTTCACGAGCCAGTTCATATTCACACTGCGGGTGTAAGAGATACCGTCAATCCACTTGGGATCGATCCCTTCCAGATACTTCATATACTCCTTGGTCAGCACATTCACATGCATGGCTGAATTCAGCGTCGGGTCATACGGAAAAAGCTTTTTCTCTTCAGTGTAGGAGGTAAGGTCCGTGCTCTCCTTGCCGGGAGGCCCGGCATTCTGCAGATTAACCGCCGTCTGGTTGATGGAGATCGGGAAGTTGGATAAGGCCCCGGTCTCGTAGGAGCTGATCTGCTTGTCGAAGCCGTTGGACAGGGACAGGATCAGGGCAATACCGATAATTCCGATACTGGAGGCAAAAGCGGTCAATCCCGTGCGCCATTTTTTGGTGGCAATATTTTTGCCGGATAATTTCAGGGCGGTGAAGAAGCTCATGCTGGTCTGCTTCAGCTTATAAGCGCTTGAGGTCTTCTGCGTTGCCAGCGGGTTGCTGTCTGAGATCGCATGACCGTCCGAGAAGCGGATGACGCGGTCCGCATAATTCTCCGCCAGCTCAGGGTTATGGGTAACCATGATGACGAGCTTATCCTCGGCGATGGTCTTGATCAGCTCCATGATCTGCTCACTGGTCTCCGAATCCAGGGCCCCGGTAGGCTCATCGGCCAGGATAATATCGGGGTTGTTCGCCAGCGCACGGGCAATCGCCACACGCTGCATCTGTCCGCCAGAGAGCTGATTCGGCTTTTTGTGCACATGATCCTTAAGGCCGACCTTCTCCAGCACCTCCAGCGCCTTGCGGTGTTTCTCTGCCGGAGCCACCCCGCTTAGTGTCATCCCCATCTCCACGTTATCCGTAATGCTCAGGTGCGAGATCAGATTATAACTCTGAAAAATAAAGCCGACACTATTATTGCGGTACGCATCCCACTCGCTGTCCTTGAAGCGCTCGGTCGACTGGCTGTTGATGATCAGCTCTCCGCTGTCGTACTGATCCAGCCCGCCGATGATGTTCAGCAGCGTGGTCTTGCCCGAGCCGCTCTGTCCCAGAATGGCAACGAACTCACTTTCCCTGAAATTGAGATTCACTTTATCCAGTGCGACCTGAGTAAATTCGCCGGTCTTGTAGCTCTTGGTGATGTTTTTTAGTTGCAGCATAATGCAGTCTCCCTTTCCATTCCTGTACTCTGGTTCTCTATATGAGCTATGTGATTTCTGTCCTGCTGTCTCCCAGTATAATCGCCCAATATAAACTAAACCTAAACTCCCGGTTGAGATTAAGTTGATCTTCATGAGTTATACTGAAATAACCCCTGCTCCGGTACATGGCGGGGAACGCATAACCTATATACACAAGCTTTACGTTCTATTACATGGAAACGTTCCGGGAGGAGACCCTATGTTTACTATTCTTGTAGTGGAGGATGACGCCAAGCTGCGGCAGCTCTTCTGTACTGTACTGACCCGGCACGGCTACCGCGCGATGCCCGCAATGAACGGCGAGGATGCGCTGGAGGTGCTGGATAAGGAATATATTGATCTGATCATCTGCGATATTATGATGCCCCGGATGGACGGCTTCGAGCTGACGCGGACGCTTCGGGACAACAATAGCCAGCTTCCGGTTCTGATGGTGACGGCGCGGGAGCAGTTTGCCGATAAGCAGCAGGGCTTCCTCGTTGGCATCGATGATTATATGGTTAAGCCGGTCAATGTGAATGAGATGATCCTGCGTGTCGGAGCACTGCTGCGCCGGGCCAGAATCATCAGTGAGCGCAAAATCGAATGGGGCGACACCGTGCTGGACTACGATACGTTAACGGTAATTCAGGGGCCGGCGAGCATCGTGCTGCCGCAGAAGGAATTCTATCTCCTCTATAAAATGATCTCTTATCCGAATAAGATCTTCACCAAGCACCAGCTCATGGATGAAATCTGGGGAATGGACTCCGAATCCGATGAGCATACGGTGGTCGTCCATATTAACCGGCTGCGGGAGCGCTTCAGGGAGAGTGCCGACTTCGAGATCGTTACCGTCCGGGGACTGGGCTACAAGGCGGTGAAGCGGGGATGATCCAGGGGAAAAACAGAGGCTTATGGTGGTATTTCGTCTCGATGGTGTTCGTGATCATTCTGTCCTTTGTCTTGATCCTGGGAGTCATAGCCTTCCTGTATTACCGGCTGGGCAACCATACCAGGGAGCACGGCAATCCGTTTCCTCCCGTTCTGACGATGATGCTGTTCAGCCTGGTCGTCGGAACCACGATCACTGTTCTGGTAGGCAAAAAAATTCTGGCCCCGATTGCAGACTTCAGCCGCGCAGCCAAAGAGATTGCCGGCGGCAACTTCGACATCTACCTGAATGAGTCACACCGGGTCAATGAGATCAGTGAGGTGGCCCATCACTTCAACCTGATGGTTCAGGAGCTGCGCAGCATCGAGACCCTGCGCAATGACTTCGTAGTGAATGTGTCTCACGAATTCAAGACGCCCATTGCAGCGATCGAAGGGTATGCCATGCTGCTGCAGGAGGAGAATCTGAGCAGGGAAGAGCATGACGAATACACCGGGATGATTATCGAGAGCTCGCGGCAGCTGTCCAATCTGTCCGGCAATATCCTCAAAATCTCCAAGCTGGAGAATCAGGAGATGCTCACAGAGCTGGCTGAATACAAGCTGGATGAGCAGCTTCGCCAGGCTCTGCTACTGCTGGAATCGCTCTGGTCCGCCAAGCAGCTCAATCTGAATATTGAGCTGGCAGAGCAGCGCTATTACGGCAATGAAGAGCTGATGATGCAGGTGTGGCTGAATGTGCTCGGCAATGCGATCAAGTTCACGCCGGAGGGCGGAACGATCTCGGTCGCGCTCCATGCGGACGGGACCTGGATCTCCGTGGTCATCGCTGACAACGGAATCGGGATGACCCCGAAGGTGCGCAAGCACATCTTCGAGAAATTCTATCAGGGCGACCCCGCCCGCGCAGCCGGCGGCAACGGCCTCGGCCTGCCGCTGGCCGCGCGCATCATCAGCCTGAGCAAAGGCACCATTGAGGTGCGCAGCGAGCCCGGCCAGGGCTCGGCATTCACGGTCAAGCTGCCGGGGAGCGGCGGGTTAACACATTAGGCCCGCGCGATAGCTTGCGGCCCACATTCGGCCGATTCAGGTGCACTTCTGCTCCTGATTTCCGCCGTGCGTCCGCTTTTGGCTAATTCAGGTGCACTTCTGCTCCTGATTTCCGCCTACCGCTCACTTTTGGCTAATTCAGGTGCACTTCTGCACCTGATTTCCGCCTACCGCCCGCTTTTGGCTAATTCAGGTGCACTTCTGCTCCTGATTTCCGCCTACCGCCCGCTTTCGGCCAATTCAGGTGCACTTCTGCTCCTGATTTCCGCCTACCGCTCACTTTTGGCTAATTCAGGTGCACTTCTGCACCTGATTTCCACCATGCGCCCGTTTTTGGCTAATTCAGGTGCATTTCTGCACCTGATTTCCGCCATGCGTCCGCTTTGGGCCAATTCAGGTGCACTAGTGCTCCTCATTTCCGCCCAATGCCCGCTCTCAGCCGAAATGCCTACCATATCTCGGAATCCATCATACTTTGAACAAGCTCATAGCGGCAGATCCGGTTACTCTCAGGCGTCAACACTGGTTTGAATTTATCTTTGTCACATAGAGTAGTTAGGTGCTTTATCGCTGTCCTCCGATTGATCCCCATTTGCTTCACCACATCCACCGGCCGTATCATCCCATTCATCCGGCTCGCAATCCGCAAGATATCGCGCTCTATCCTCGAAAATTGGCCACTCCCCTCAGAACGGGTTTTCAACAAACATGGGGTTAGCAAAGCTTTCAGCAGGGAGATGGTCTGCTCCGGTGCGGACTCCAGATCATCGTATGGAATGGCGATGACACGGTATCCTGCAATCTGCAAGTAAGTCTCCCGGTTCAGCTCCTGGCGGTAACGGGTGCGGTCCGTGTTCTGAACATGCGGCCCATATCCCTTGATCTCAATAGCGAACTTAACCTCTCCCGGCTTCCACACAAAATCCACAAAATACGGCCTGCCCCGCCAGTCTGCCACCTCATACTCAGGATGCAGATCGTTCATGTTACCGAAAATCGGCCACCACACTCTCTCCACAAACATCTGCTCCCCGTGACGGTGCCCCCGCTCCAGCCGGTCCAGACGCTCCCCTGTCCTGCGTTTCTTATGATATTCCAGCCATCTGTCATGCTCTTCAGCAAATCCCATTCCCTATTCCTCCTCTGCAAAATCATACGTCTCCCCGCAAACTGTGCTTGATCCTCAACACCTGTCCATTCGCTTCCGTAGGCATAACAAACTAAGTTACTGGCATATCCACGCACAAAAAATCCCGCACCCGATCAATCAGGGTACGGGATGTGCTTCATCCGTTTGTAAAATTATAGTACTGGCTTACAGCCACCGTCAATGAGAATTTCCACTCCTGGAGTAATAGTTCAGATTGCAACGCAAAGCAAAATGTGAGCCATGTAACCCAAGCCGTAACGCACACCAGCCAGCAGCACTTCCGGCTACCGCACGTCACCCTACTTCCCCTCCGACCAGCACTTACAACTACCGCATGTCAACTCCTACTTCCCCTCCGACCAGCACATCCGCTCTGTTCTTATGGCTTCGCCGGACTCTATGGCCTTCTCGATCATCTTGCCGAGGTATACATCCTGCGAGGCTTCCTCCAGCCCGTAGAAGCCGGGGCCGCCAGCGGAATAGAGGGCCATCTTGTCCAGACAGGACGCAATGGCGAGCTCATCATCATACAGCCGGGCAGGGATGAACGGATTCGTGTAGAGCCACTGCTCTCCGCAAATAATCCCTTGGAGGTAATAGCCTTCAGCATTCTCCTGCTCCCCTCGGTTGATCCGCTTCAGTTCCAGTTGCAGAGGCACCAGATTATCCTGCTGGATCAGCACCCGGTTGTCGAAGATCTCTCCGCGTTCGCCGCGCACGCTAAGGTGATTCGAGCGCGTCCAGGAGCGGTGCTGGTCCTTGGTGAAATCGTATATGCCCAGCCGGTCTCCGAAATCCAGCCAAGCCAGATCCCTGTGCAGCGGGATCAGCTTGTCTTCTGCCGGAGGACCGCTGCGGGTTGGTCCGCCAACCCAGCGGGAGTCGAACCGCATCCCCCGGATGACGGCCTCCTCGAACCCGATGCCGAGCATCCTGCGCATCAGACTTGCCCCGTGATACAGATGGGATACGGAGACGGACGCTTCGGTGATTCTGCCCAGCCTGCCGGAGCGGATCAGCGACAGCCGCGCCTCTTGAACAGGATGGTACGGGTACTGCTCTGCGACTTGTATCCAGGCCCCGTGTACAGTCAGCTCCTTGTGCAGCTGCTCCAGCTCTTCCAGACTGGAGGCAGGCGGTGTCTCTGCCAGCGCCGGCAGGCCAATCTCCGCCAGGCGGTACAAATAGTTCATGGCCGCTCCGCCGCTGACAGAGACCACTGCGAAATCCGGGTCCTCATTCTGCAGCAGCTCGTCAAAGGAGCGGTACGTCTGAACGCCCCACGCTGCTTCTATCTCCTGTCCCTCAGCCCGGTCCCTGACCACAAGGCCGCCAACCCGAAACCGGTCCGGCATGAACCGGGCAATTCGTAAATAATACTGTGCGCGGAATCCCGCTCCGCCGATAATGCTGAAGTTAACGGGCATATTCCTGTCCTCCTTGATGACACATTGATGTTGGTGCGGCTCAGCCGCAATTCCCTGCTTCGTCATCGCGGCTTCTACCATCATACTTGTCTCTGGTGGATTATATGTGTCATCATTTGATCAGCTCGGTAGGATTCATGCCGGTGATCTTCTTGAATAGCGTGCTGAAATAAGGAATGTTCTTGTAGCCAACCCTCTCCGCCACCTCATAGACCAGCATATTGCGCTCCATTAACAGCTCCCTGGCCTTCTCAATCCGTACCCGGGTCAGGTAGTTGTTGAAGGTCTCCCCGGTGATGTTCTTGAAGATAATCGACAGATGATTGCGGGAGATGAATACCTTATCCGACAGATCAGCCAGCGTAAGCTCCTCGGCATAATGCTCATGAATGTAGTTGGTCATGAAATCAACGACCTGCCGGTGCTTGCTGCTGCCCTTCCATTGGCGGCTGGCGCAGATCGCTGTGATTTTGGCGGACAACCAGCCAGCCAGCTGGTCAGGTATGGCCAGGTTGCCGATCTCCTGGGCAATCTGGTCATTGGTGAACAGATCATCAAGCACGAAGCCCGACTCATACAGGGAGTAGGTGATAATACCCCATAGCTCGCTCCCTAGCATCTGCACGTAGCTGGCAGAGACCCCTTGCTGCGCTTGCAGCTCGGTAATGTATCCGTGTACAAGCTGCTGCGCCTCCGTCTCCTGTGAAGCCTTCATCGCAGCGGCCAGCTTGTAAGAGAACTTCACCGGGAAAAGAACTCCACGGTCCTGCCCGCTGCTGTGGCTCTCCCGGTAGCAGTACACCTCATAGGCCGGGCTGATCCGCAAGGCCCCGTGATCCATCGCCCGGAACGCCTCCTCCGTCGATTCGGGAATCTTCGTCCACGTATCCTTCAGTCCCCCTATACCTATGCGGACCACCAGCCTGAGATACGAGTGGATGCTGTCGACCAGCCGGATTCCCAGCTCCTCCAGCTGCTGTGTGCATTCAGCTTCGGGGTGAATAATCAGCAGAGCCCTGTAGCTGTTCAGCTCGGTGTATTCCATATTGGCGTAATGCTTGCGTGTGACCTCACAGGCAATATTGCTGACCGCGAAGCGCAGCAGATTCCAGTCCGAGACCGAGAAGGAGCTGGCCCGGTCATCGCGGATCAGCTCAATCCCGATAGTCGCATGCCTGCCCTCCAGCCAGTAATGGTACGAAGGCGGAAGATGGGAATTGTTCCGGTACGAAGGCTCCAGGGTGCCGACCGCTGCGGACCGGACCCACTCCTTCTCGACAAAAGGCTCGTACAGCATCATTTTCAGCTCCAGCTCGCCTTGCCGGATCACCTTCTCCTGCTCTCTGATTAGCTCCGCGATCACCTTATGAAGGATCGTTCTAAGCGTAGGCAGACTGATCGGCTTGGAGACATAGTCACTGACCTGAAGCCGGAGGGCTTGTCTGGCATGCTCAAAGTCTGAGTATCCGCTCAAAATAATAATTTTGCCCTTGAAGCCCTCGTTCCTTAATTGCTCCATCATCTCCAGGCCGCTCATCACCGGCATGTAGATATCGGTGATTACAATGTCCGGGCTGGCTTCGCGGATCATCGCCAGACCGTCTTCCCCGTTAAGCGCCTCACCGGCCCACTCTGCATCCAGCTCCTCCCATGGAATCGCCCGCTTCATCCCCTGAAGTACCTGGCGCTCATCGTCAACAATAGCGATCTTCCACATCATGTCTGCCTCCTTAAGCTTCTCTGGCCCGCAGCAGCCGCATTCAGCCTTCCTTCACGGCGAGAGAAGCAGTCAGTATCTGTGCCGGAGCCTCTCTGAGCAGCGGTAGAACAATCTCTACCCGGGTCCCTCCCTCTTCACGTTCCTTCAGCGTAACCCCGTAGTCATTTCCGAAATATCCGGCAATCCGCTCTCTCACATTCCGTATGCCATAACCGCCGGTGTGCCGCCTCTGCGGCCGCGCCTCCGGCTGCTTCAGGCCGGCCCCGTTATCATCAATTATAATCTGCAGTGTCTCCTCAATCTTAGTCAAGCGGATGGTGACCTGTCCGCTGCGTTGTTTATTGAATCCGTGTACAATGGAGTTCTCCACAAAAGGCTGCAGGGTGAGCTTGGGAAGGTAAGCCTCCAGAAGCTCCGGCTCCACATTGATGGTGTACTCCAGGCCGTCGCCCCAGCGGAGCTGCTGGATCTCCAGATAACACTGGATGTGCTGCAATTCTTCCGACACCATGATGAAGCTTGCACCGTTGGATAAGCCGATCCTGAACATCTGGCCCATCAGCTCCAGTATCCGGCTCAGCTCATCCTGTCCGGCCTCAATCGCCATCCAGTTGAGCTGATCCAGCATATTGTACAGAAAATGAGGATTGATATTGGCCTGCAAGGCCTCAATCTCCGCTTTGCGCTGCTGCTCATACCGCCGCTCCAGCGACAGATACAGCTCCTCGATACGATCGGTCTGCTTGCGGTAGCCGGAGAATAAATATCCGAATTCATTCTCGTAATCTATAGGCAGCTCCTCCCTATGCCCCCCCACAGAATACATCTTCATAGCGCTTACAAGCTGCTTGATCGGCTTGGTAAACTGCTTGCTCAGATAATGCGTCAGCAGCAGGACCAGCAGAATCGCTCCAATCCCGATCAGTCCGATCCATTCCGCCAGTTCGAGACTGCTTGCGGTAATCTGTTTCCAGGAGGTGAATTCGAGCAGCGTCCATATGGAGTTGTCCATTCTGGAATAGACGAGCAGGGTATTGCCCGAATCCTTGTCGCCGGGAATATGAACATAGCCGGATTTGTTGCTCTTGAGGTCGATCCATTTAGACCATTCGTTCTGCTCCAGTGTCTCCCCGATGCTCAGAATCTGCTTCCCCCCGCTGTCCGCCATGATCCGGTTCGACCCGGCGGAGTTGCCGGTCAGCAGCGCACGAATCTCCTTGGCCTTAATATGGACGACCAGCACTCCGAGATAATCGTTCTCGTTCATTACCTTTCTGGCGAAGCTTAGAACCGGAATCTCCCCCTGTACGCTGGGAATGGAATGTTCCCCCGACCAGGCGAAATCGCTTTTCACCAGATTCCTGGCCCAGGGCTGCTTATCCAAATCGCGAATATTCCGGAACTGGATATAGCTCTGGCCGTCGCTCGGCATCGGTTCATCCATATACAGGTCAATCCCCTGAATCAACGGAATGGCATAGGTCAGATTGCCGAGCGCACTCTCAACGCTTACACGCTTGCGGTACCGCTCGAAATCATCCTGCCGGTTCAGCAGAAAGGTCGTCAGCTCGTTGTCCCGTGAGGTAGACAGTGAGATCTGCTCAATCATATCCAGCCGGGTGGTAATTTCATTATTCAGTTCATCCAGCAGCCGCTGCTGATAATGGGAGGTCGTCTGCACAAGGGCTTTGGAGGAATTGCTGTAGCTGGTCCAAGCCGTAACTGCAATTACCAGAATAAGAATAATGGCAAAGCTGTGAAAAAACAGACGGTCGATCCTGTACTTTTTAAAAGGATTGGTCAAATGATCCCCTTCCTTCGCCTCCGGTTCACAAGAAATAAACGGTAAAGCGTCGAATAAGGCTCAGGCGCTTTACCGTTATCGGACGGATGTTTTTTTTAAATCTTATCCCTTTATGCCTGTTGTAGCAATCCCGTCCACGAAATACTTCTGCAGGAAGGTGAACACAAGCGTTGCCGGAACAATAGAGACAAGCGACATGGCCAGAAGCTGGCCCCACTCAGCTGCAGACTGGGAGTCATTGATCATGCGCAGCGCGAGACCCACCGTGTATTTGTCAACCGTGTTGATGTAGAGGAGATGTCCCAGGAAGTCATCCCAGTTCCACAGGAAGCAGAAGATGGTCACCGTAACGACCGCCGGGAAGGCCAGCGGCATAACCACTCTCCAGAAAATCCCGAACCAGGAGCAGCCGTCGATTTTGGCCGATTCATCCAGCTCCTTGGGCACACCGCGGATGAACTGGATCAGCAGGAAGACGAAGAAGCTCCCGCCGGCCCCGCCCGCCAGCAGATGGGGAACGACAAACGGCAAATACGTGTTGACCCAGCCCAGCTGATGGAACAAGGCGTACTGGGGAATGATCAGTACCTGGCCCGGCATCATCAGCGTCAGCATCAGAATCGAGAACCAGAATTTCTTGAGCGGAAAATCCAGTCTTGCGAACCCGAAAGCGACCAGCGTACAGGATAGCAGCGTTGCGATCAGCACCATAATTTCAAGCCAGAAGGTGTTGAGGTAGAAATCGGTGAACGTGTGTCCGGGAACCGAGTTCCAGCCCTTGGTGAAATTCTCCCATTGCGGGACGGACGGGAAGATTCCCGGTGAACTCAGCTCCGTACTATCCTTCAGCGAGGCGCCGACCCACCAGACAATCGGATAGACCATGATGAAGCTGAAGAGAATCATGAACACATGCCGGAGTGCAGGCTTCCAATTCAGAGTTGTCATTTGCGTTTTTTCCCTCCAGTGTCAGTCTCATAGAATACCCAATATTTCGAGGTGTAGGAGATCAGCAGCGTTGCAGCTACGATGGCGACCAGCATAATCCAGGCCAGTGCAGAAGCGTAGCCCAGCTCGTACCGGCTGAAGGCCCGTTCATACAAATACATAGCGTACACGTATGTAGCGTTCATCGGTCCGCCATTCGTAATCACAAAGGCCGAGGTGAACATCTGGAAGGCGTTGATCACGGCCATGATCAGATTGAAGTAGAGAATCGGCGACAGCATAGGCAGTGTAATGCGGAAGAATTGAATGAACTTGTTCGCCCCGTCTACCGAGGAAGCTTCATACAAGTCATTGGGAATCTGCTTCAGCCCTGCCAGGAAGATAACCATGGTGGAGCCGAATTGCCAGACCGTGAGCAGAATCAGTGTGCTAAGCGCGGTATCCGGGTTGGTGATCCAGCTTTTCCCCTCGATGCCAAAGACAGCAATCAGCTTGTTGAAAATCCCGTCTACTCCGAAGATGTTGCGCCAGAGCAGCGATACCCCGATACTTCCGCCGATCAGTGAAGGGAAATAGATCGCTGTGCGGTACACGCTGATCCCTCTGACCGCTCTGCTGAGAATCATGGCCACGAGCAGGGCCGCAATTAGTTTAAGAGGCACAGAGGCCAGCACGTACATGACCGTGACTTTGGCGGATTGAATGAATTTGGGGTCTGCGGTGAAAATCCGTTCGTAATTGCGGGACCCGATCCATTTCATCGGCTGCATCAGGGTGTAGTCGGTAAACGAATAGTACAGCGATAAGAACAACGGATACGCCGTCAGGGCCAGGAACCCGATCAGCCAGGGCGAAATAAACAAATAGCCTGCAAGCGGAGCATTCCACCGGCTTTTGAAATAAGAGCTTTTTTTGGGCGCTGGCGAGGCTTGGGCTAAAGTGGTTGTGGAGCGGTTCATCTGTGGTCACCTCTTGTGGTCAATTTGTATAGCTTAAGTATAGTATTGGTCCACACTCCGGCTAAAGGAGGGCAATGCTCGAATTCTTTCAAAATATAACGATTAATTCGAAGACACGAGTATAACCGCGTTCCAAGTGGAAACGGCAATACCGTCCTTTTAAGGACGGTACCGTTTCAGCGAGAAAGATAAGGATAATTATAGCGTGAAGCATATAAATTCTTATCTTTTAAAAAGATAAAGCCCGGAACATTGCTGTCCCGGGCTTTCAGTTCATACCTTATTTCTCGTAGGATAGCGAGGCTTCCTTCAGCTGCTTGAACGCCTCTTCCGGTGTGGATTTACCGAAGCTGAGCTGATCGCGGACCAGTACCCAGTCTTTGTCCACGAAGTTCGTCCAGCCGCCGGCTCCGGCCGACCAGGTCTGGCCATCCGGCTCCGTAGCACGGAGCAGAGCCAAGCCTACCTTATCCAGATCGCTCATATTAGCTTCCAGCAGAGCGGCGTTATCCTTGTTGGCCGGGAGGCCACGGAAGGTCTGGGTAATCTTGGCCGCTTCAGCATCATTCACGAACCAGTTGATGAATTTCTTGGCTTCTTCGGCATGCTTGGAATTCTTGGACACCGCCATGTACATCGACGGCTTCAGCCAGCCGCCGGCCTCTTCGGCACGCGGCATGGTTACAAGTGCGTAGGCTCCTGGCTTAATGCTGTCCCAGGTTCCCAGATTGTTGGAGAAGCTGTAACGGAACAGTACCTTGCCTGCTGCGAGCAGATCCATTTGCGGATCATTTTCCTTATCGGAGGCATTCACATCCGCCGGAGGAACAAGCCCTTCCTTGCGGAGCTCTTCGAACTTGCGGGTCCAGTCCAGATAGGTGGCTTCATCCACGTTGAAGTGGCCGTCATCCGTGATGACCTGCCCTTTGCCTCTGGCATACTGATATGCCGAGTACATGAAATAGTTCCCTGCATAGTCGAGGGTGAAATACTGTCCCTTCGGCAGCTTGGACTTGGATTCCTTCGCCAGGGCGAAGAACTCATCCCAGGTCCAGCCGTTGGCCGGATTCGCAATCCCCAGCTTATCCATAGCGGCTTTATCATATACCATACCGAAGGCCACCGAGCCGAGCGGAACGGCATACTGCTTGCCGTCCAATTGGCCGCCTGACAGCAGCTTCGTATCGAATTTGCTTACATCGACCTCAGGAGCCAGGTCGGCCAATTGCTGGCGGGCCATCCAGTCCGGCATCCAGCCCGGGTCAAGCTGAACCACATCGGGTGCGTTGTTGGCCGCAGCCTGCGTGGATAATTTATCCAGATAACCGTCCATCCCGGAATATTCCGGCTCGAAGGTTACATTCGGATTGTTCTTCGTGTACAATTCCAGTGCCGCCAAGGTAGCTTCGTGACGCGGCTGGGAGCCCCACCACATAATCCGCAACTTGACCGGTTCATTGGTGCTTGGCGCTTCAGTTGCAGCTGCCGTTGCAGCCGCATTGGTGCCGGCGGGTGCTTCTGTAGCCCCTCCTGCATTGTTTACTTTATTCCCTCCGCCGCCGCAGGCAGCCAGTGTACCTAATATCGCTGTCATCGCCAGGACCGAAAGAGAACGCTTCCATTTCAACATCTTGAACCCTCCTGTATGCATCTGTATTCTCTTGCTATATTGCTATAGTAACAAGCCGGGTTGGAAGTTCATAGGAGAGCAATGCACGAATTCTTATAAAATCTCACGAAAAAATCACTCTGCCGCATGAACGGCTCACTCACTTTTCTATATTTTATCCGCCTGTGCTGGCCTATTGTAATCGGTTTTTCGATTACATTCGCCATCTCACCCTCGCCCCTGCCCAGTTTTTCACATACATTAGCTAACAAAAACGCCAGAGCCACCCCCTTATCTTAGATAAGGAGCAGCCCTGGACAATATAGAATGATATACCTACTTCATCATACTGGCAGCAATGCGGATGATCTCATCCTTGGTCAGCTCCGATTTCTCCTGTACGACTGACAGATTATAGATGATCTTCGCTTCCGGGTCAGCCCAGACCAGTCTGTTCTTAAAGCCTAAATCAATGTCCTCGTTGCTGGACGTTTCGAGATAAATAAGCTGCTTGCCGCCAATCTCAATGTTCTCTACCTTGGTCGTTTTGGTCCACATCAGGCTTTCTGCCGGTTTGGATTCATCAAAACGCGAGGCACTGATTTTCACATTAATCTTACCCTTTTTGTACACCAAGAGAGATGAATTATAGGCAATGTTCTCAGGCTTTTCTTTTCTCCAAACCATCCGGAACTTATCTCCAAGGTCAATCTCATTCTCACCTGTAGGCTGCACGACTTCGTCTATCTTGATGAATGAGGGAATGATGATCGCCTGCTCCAATACATAACCGTCCGGCAGATACTCAGATTTGTTCAATCCCGGAGCCTTGTACTTCTCCACAGTGGTGTTATATACGGAATAGTCCTTTAACATAATCGGCGGGCAGTGCAGGCCAAGAAGAGATTCTTCCTTCTCGCCTCCGCCTTTGACTACAAAAGTAGCATATTCTCCGGGAAACAGCTTCTCTATAGTATTGTAGCCCTTTTTAAATTTTAATTGGAAAAGTTCATCTTCCTTGCTTGGCTTTGTCTCCTGGGGCAGGCCCTTGCCGGGGGTTAGCGGGTATTTAGACTTCACAATCATGGCACCAGAATTCGTTAAGGGGATCGGTTTGTACGGCAGTACCCTGTACTGGAATTTAGCTCCGGCCCACTCTCCCAGTTCACCGGAGAACTGGATATATCCGCCGCCCAGCAAGACCAGCACAAGGAGTGCCGCCACCCAGCCCTTCGCAGGACTCCGCAGGAAGCTCTTCCGGCCCGCCCCCAGCGAAGCTTCTGTCTCCACTCTGCGCATCACTTTAGGAGCCCCTCCCCTTGGCGGGAGTGTCTGCAGCAAGGCACTCTCGCCCTCAACAGGCAAGATGGCCGCCAGACCGAGCTTGTGCATCACAGGATCATGGACGTCTACAGGCGGGATGCCGCCAGCCAAGTCTCCCTCCTTCAAGAACCGCTCTTCCGTTGTCAATTCACTCTTGCCCATAGCTGCTCCTCCTTTCTCTCCATGACGATTTTCAGCTTGACACGGGTCCGTTCATATCTCTTTCGTGCCGCTTCTGTACTCACACCCAGAATCTCGCCAATCTCCGCAAATGACTTGTCCTCGAAGATCCGCAGAATCAGCAAATTCCGCTCCTCCACTTTAAGCTTCTCCAGGGCGGCAGCGACCGGCCCGCTGAACAGGCGGTTCTCCACCACCTGCTCGGCGCTCTTCGCCGTAACCTCCTGCCGGAGCAGCTTCCGTATCTGAGACTGGAACTTCTGCCGCCGGAGCTGGTTCAGGCAGTGGTGATAAGCAATTTTGTAGAGCCATGAAGTGAAGGCCTGCGGCTTGTACTTTCCGATATTCTGGTAAGCCTTGATCAGGACGTCCTGCACGGCGTCTTCCGCCTCTTCCCTGTTATTGAGCAGCCGGTAGCAGTAGAGATAGATCCGGTGCTGGTACAGCCTGATAATATCTGAGAACAGGTGGGCCTCTCCAGCCTGTATTCTCTTAATTTTCTCTTCGGTAGAGTCCACGATAATCTCCTTTCGGTTCCATTCTGTTATTCATACTGATATAACACATGAGGCGTATGTAACGTGACATTTATTTTCCTGTGGCCCCACGCAGCAAAAAGAGACCAACATATCCATCCCTGTTGATCTCCCTAATGCCGTACTGTTTACCGGATTGTCTATTCTATTCTAATCTACTCCAGCTCAACCGTCTGATTGAGATTCAGCTTGTCAGTGTCCTGGCCCGTCATCCGCTTGAACATGTATACCGCCTTCTCGGCCAGGTTGCCGCTCTTCCAGTATTCCGCTGCTTCGGCATGGACCTTGATCAGAATCACATCGGGGTCATTATAGCCGGTCTTCAGGAACGCCTCGTATCCCGCATTCCAGAATTCCTTCTTCTTGTTCACATCGGTTACAATCTCTGCCGTTCCACGGATGGAGACATAGGATTTATCGGCATACACGACATTGACGCGCGGGTCATACAGAATCTCCCCGAACTTGCTGGTATCCTTCTTGGTCAGGAACCACAGATCCCCGTCGAATTCGACCTCTTGCGTCTTCATGGGCCGGGAGACCAGCCCCTCCTCCGAAATTGTGGTAAGCATAGCCATATCAATACCCTTGATCAGCTTGCGGACCGTCTCAACGGCTTCCTCGTGACTATGGTGTGTAGTTGACATCTTAACCGCCTCTTTTCTTCCGGGATAGGAGATAGGTTATCCAAACGCATAGCATTTATTAACCAGAAGCGGCGAAGTATTACCGGTATCGGTGAAATCCGGGAGATCAGCAGCGTACGTGCTTGCGCTTGAACCCGATCCGTCCTTTGTCCACAGCCTTCAGAATATTATCGTAAGCGTTAATGAATTTGCTCTTCGGCTTGTCCTTGTCCACCTCTACCGGCCCCACCTGCCTGGCTGTCTTGCACGCCAGATCATGAAGCGGTGAATAGGACACGGCTACCGTATACATGAAGTTGTTCATCGAATACCGGGTGCGCTCCGGGGACTCATGAATGGTCCGGCCCGCCAGCTCCAGCATACCAGCCAGCTTGTCCCGCGAGAATTCCTGATCCGGGCGGCTTCCCAGCAGCCAGCAATAACAGCTCCAGCCTGCCGACATTCTGAGGTCCTCTCCGCTCCTGATCCACTCATCGGCGATCTGCTGGGCAATATCCGCTTCAGCCAGCGTTACAGCGACCACGAAGTCAGACAGCATATAGAAGTAAGCTCCGTCCATCCACCGGTTATAGTCCGACTCTGTCATCCCGTTCGGGTCGGCAATGATCCCGGCAAAATACATCGCATCATAATTGCCGGTGGCATATAGCTCTTCAGCCAGCGGCTGATTGATTCCGGTTTGTTTGAAAATCGGCTTCATTGCGCCGGTAGCCACGCCAAACAGCGGTTCCCGTGCGCCATTGCCGGCATACATCTTCTTGGTCCGCTCCTTGCCGAGCGCTTCAAGCTCCTGCATGACCTGTTCTGCATTCATTGAACGTTCCTCCTTTAGTTACCTCTCATCATCCGCCGGAATATCCGGCAGCAGCGGACGGCCCTCGGGATAGACGTTCTGATTCAGCTGATCGCCGATCCACGCTTTGCCGTCCTCGCCGGTTTCTTTTTTCCAGATGGGGACGATTTGTTTGATCCGCTCAATCACGTATTCATTCGCCTCATAAGCAGCCTTACGGTGGGGTGAGGATACTGCGATCACAACGGCGATATCGGTAATCTCAAGCTTACCTACCCGGTGTGTAACCGCAACCTTCGTATCCGGCCAGCGCTCCTGCACTTCCTGCCCGATACGCTTCAGCTGGGTTACAGCCATGGACGGATACGCTTCATATTCAAGATACAGGGTTCTCTTCCCTTGTGTGAACTCACGCACCGTGCCAATGAATAAGGTAATCGCCCCGGCTTCTCTGCGCACAACTTTATTCGATACCTCTGCGGGTATAATCATGGACTCTGTAATTTCAAATAACGAATGGCCCATTCGCTCACTTCCCTTCGATAGATGCAGCAGCTGCTCATATTGCTCCGGTGTATCTATATCTGCTGCGAAATCCTCTTCTAACCCCGCACCAGCAAGCTCGTCCCGTTCCACGCCTAACCAGTGCAGCGATTCTAATAAGCCAGCCAGCCGGTACTCCCGGTTCTCCAGTCTTGCTGTAATCTCCGGCAACATCCGGTGCGGCCGGTATACGCCATGCAGCATCTGATGCTTGCCGTCTATCACGGGCAGAATGGCATCATAACCGCCTGCCTCAAGCCGGGCAAGCATCCAGGCGGCGGCCGGAGCGGATATACCGGGGCTGTCACAGCTCACCACCCAGGCATAGTCTGTCTGCACATTGGCAAAAGCAGCATGGAACCCGCTCAGCGGCCCATGCCCTGCATAGACATCCGGTATATATCGAATACCCGATGGAAGGCGTTCCAGATACGGGGTAGGATCGTTCGTAACCACAATCACGTTGGAGCAGAGGGTCTGCATCTCTCTCACCTGCCGGACAATGAACGGTTCCCCCTGATAGATCAGGAGGGCTTTATTCCGGCCCAGCATGCGGGAGTTCTGCCCGCCCGCCAGTATAATTCCTGTCAGCACCGAGGGCACCTCCTGTAATAGAATTTAAGGCTGAAGCAGAGAGAACGCCAGCGCGATAACCGCCTGATCCGCAAGCGCCTGATCCTTCAGAGGCAATACCGGGACAGCCTCCGGGCTGACCAGAGATTGCGGATCTGCCCTCTGCGGTTCCACAGCCTCTTCCCAGGTTAACCACAGGCGTATGTTCGTTGCTTCCTTTTGCAGCGTGATCTGGTCCTCAGTACATCGAATCAAGGCGATCTTGGGATAATCCGCCCCTTTGAACCCTTCGGCAATCACCAGATCCACCCTGCCGCGCATCGACTCGGCGATGTCTCCCAGTGAAGTCGCGGATCTGCGCATCACCCTGGTCGCCTCCGGCGAGGACAATACAGTCTCCACTGCACCGTGCAGGAGATGCTTGCTGCTATCCGTGCCCGGATCATCCAGCCGGAACTGGTGGGCATCATGCTTGGCAGAGCCGACCCGCAGGCCCTGCGCAGACAGGGCGTGGATTAACCGGCAGGCGAGGGTTGTTTTGCCGCTGTTCTTGTATCCGACGATTTGCAGTACAGGAACTGGACGCTGTACCGCCGCATGCTGAGATTCCATAGTCACGGTGTCTGCTCCTTCGCTTGAAGATCTATTTTCGATTATACACTATTCCGGCCGCTTCCCATTCCCCGCCTAATCGACTGACAGGTGCCACTGTGCTTCAAATCACCAGCATTCCCCGCCGGATGCAAGTATAGTTAAAGAGTCTGGCAGCTTACATGCCATGATATATCTACGAAGGAGGTCTATGGCCGCATGAAAAAATACATCCCCAACCAGCACGGCGCCTGGGCGATGCTCGTTCTCCCTTTTCTGCTGGGCGTCGCCGCATCCAAGGGGCAGTTCATACATATTCCGCTGTTTATCTGCTGGCTGCTGATCTATCTGTTCAGCTTCCCGCTCTTGCAGGGGGTGAAGACCCGGAAGTTCGCACGGTATGCCCGGCCGCTTAAGCTATACGGGATACTGCTGCTTCCGTTCGCGCTCTATCTGGTGATTGTCCAGCCTGTGCTGCTGGGGTTCGTGCTGCTGCTCCTGCCGCTGTTCGCTGTGAACCTCTATTATGCCCGGACCAAGAATGAACGCGCCCTGCTTAATGACATTTCTGCTATCGTGGCGTTCTGCCTGGTGATATATCCGGTCTTCTATGTGGGGCAGGGGGAGAGCTGGCGGGCTGTGAACGAACTGTTCGTGCTGGCGGTGCTGTACTTTACCGGAACCGCATTCTATGTCAAAACCGTCATCCGCGAGCGGAACAATCTCCGCTTCTATTACGGCTCCGTGCTGTATCATCTGCTGTTCGCGGCAGCCGGGCTGTTCCTGTTTCCTTCGCTGCTGGTCCCGCTGCTGGTTCTGCTGCTGCGGGCAGCCATTCTGCCGAGGACAGGAATTACGGCGAAGCGCACGGGAATCATCGAGATCGGCTTCTCTGTCATGTTATATGTGTCTGTGCTGGTGCTGTATTTCTAGGAGAACTACAATGCTTGTATTTGGACAAAAACCAGGAAGCTCCTTCGCTAGTCTGCGCGAGAGGAGCTTCCTTCAGGTCTGCCAGCTTATTCTACGATCATATCCTGATTGCTTGAGCCCGGCGGCACAATGGGATAGACATTATCCTCCTCGGTGATATCAAATTCCATCACAACCAGCCCTTCCGTATGCAGAGCCTGTTCAATAATCTGCTCCGCTTCAGCTAGCGTTCGTGCCCGGAACCCGTGGGCGCCGAAAGACTTGGCTAAGGCAACGAAATCCGGCGAGCTGATCCGCACCGAGGAATAACGCCGGCCCAGAAACAGCTGCTGCCATTGCCGTACCATCCCCAGATACCCGTTCTTGAAGATTGCCACCTTGACATTCAGGCCGTGATCCACGGCGGTCATGATCTCCTGCATATTCATCTGGAAGCTTCCGTCCCCTGTAATACACACCACATCGCGGTCAGGAAAAGCAACGGCCGCCCCAATCGCAGCAGGCAGGCCGTACCCCATCGTTCCCAGCCCGCCGGAGGTCAGGAAGGAGCGGGCTTCCGAGAATTCATAATGCGTAGCCGTCCAGATCTGATGCTGGCCGACATCCGTGGCAATCACCGCATCGCCTGCGGTGGCCTCTTGGAGGGCGCGAATAACTTCCTGAGGGGTCAGCTTAGCGCCTTGTTCCCGGCCCTGCTTCGGCTTGCGCTGACGCCAGGCCAGAATCTGTTCATCCCAAGCCGGATGCTCTGCTGTATGTACCTGTTCCTGTATCCCTCTGAGCAGCTCCTCACAAGAGCCGGTCACCGCAAGCTCCACAGGGATATTCTTGTTCAGCTCTGAGGTATCCAGATCCACTTGGATTTTATACGATCCCGGCGAGAATGCCTTCCGCTTGCCCGTTACCCGGTCGCTGAACCGTACCCCGAGACATAACATAACATCGGCGCCTTGCAGCGCACGGTTGGCCGCCACCGTTCCATGCATCCCGACCATTCCCAGATGCAGGGGATGCCCGGAAGGGAAAGCCCCGATCCCCATCAGCGTACCCGCTACGGGGAAGCGATGCCGCTCCGCGAATTCCCGCAAGAGTGCAGGGGTCTCTCCCTGCATGCAGCCTCCGCCGACCAGTACCAGCGGCCGCTCTGCACGGCTCAGCCGCTCTGCCGCAAGCAGAATATCCGCTGGATCAATGGACGGATTCGGCTCGTATCCCCGGATCACCGGCGTAGAGCAAGGCTCAGCCGGTCCGCTGACAGGAATGAACTCCGCATTCATGACATTCTTCGGCAGATCGATCAAGACGGGGCCCGGTCTTCCCGTGACCGCTACATGGAATGCTTCGTGGACGATTCGGGGAAGCTCGGCAATGTCTCTGACGATATAATTGTGCTTCGTAACCGGCATCGTCATTCCGTAGATATCCACTTCCTGAAAGCTATCCAGACCAATAAGGTCAGTGGCTACCTGGCCGGTAAGCACAATTAACGGAACAGAATCCATGAACGCAGTAGCAATTCCGGTTACTGCATTGGTGGCTCCAGGACCGCTGGTTACCAGCGCTACCCCCGGACGTCCCGTTACTCTGGCATATCCGTCTGCAGCGTGAACCGCAGCCTGTTCGTGGCGGACCAGTACATGCTGAATCCGGTCATTATCATACAGAGCATCATATAGAGGCAATACTGCACCGCCGGGGTAGCCAAACAATGTCTCTACCTTTTTCTCAATCAGCATCTCAATCAGCAGTTCTGCTCCGTTCATAGGTACACTTCTCCCCTGGTCATGCGAATTATCCTCCAATATAGGACATGCCGATCTTGGCCTTGCTTCTGCGGGTCTCTTCCGTCCGCTCATCGGAATAACGGTCACCGCGCTGCTCCCATACCTGCTTAATTGCTGCCAGCAGCTCTTCATCGCCAGCCCCTCCGCGCAGCATGGCCCTAAGGTCAAAACCGCTGGAGGCAAACAGGCAGGTATACAGCTTGCCGTCAGAAGACAGCCGGGCACGCGAGCAGGTGGAACAGAAGGATTCCGACACGGAAGTGATGAAGCCGACCTGGGCCGTACTGCCAAGATAGCCGTAGCGCTGCGCGACCTCGCCGCTGTAATTCTGCTCAAGCGGTGTCAGCATATATCTGGCTTGCAGCCGCTCCAGAATTTCGGCCTTGGTCACAACTTTATCGTAGCTCCAGCCGTTATCGTTGCCGACATCCATGAACTCGATGTAGCGCAGCGTGATCTTCCGTTCCTTGAAGTAGGCGGCCATCGGAAGAATCTCCGATTCATTCACGCCCCGCTGGACGACCATATTCACCTTGACCTCGAACCCGGCGGCTGCCGCCTGATTAATAGCCTGGAGAATGCTTCCCGGCTTGAAGCCGCGCCCGTTCATTCTGCCGAACAGCTCCGGGTCCAGCGCATCCAGGCTGACATTCAGCCTGCGCAGGCCCGCAGCATACAGCGGCGCTGCCTGTCCGCCCAGCAGAGCCCCGTTCGTCGTCAGTCCCATATCCTTGACACCGGGAATGGCAGAAATTCGGGCAACCAGCTCCGGCAGGTTAGGCCGCATCAGCGGCTCGCCCCCGGTCAGACGGATCTTGCTTACGCCAAGTGAGACGAACAGCCCCGCCAGCCGGCTAATCTCTTCGAAGGTAAGCAGCTCACTGGATGGAAGAAAAGCATAGTCGTCACCGAATATCTCCTTCGGCATGCAGTAGGAGCAGCGGAAATTGCATCGGTCCGTGACCGAAATCCGCAAATCATGGATAGGCCGCCGCAGCTGATCTTGTAGTGGATGATGATTCATGTGCGTCTATCTCCCTTCCCGTACACTTAGCCTTACAGTACCCAATCATTCATGCCCTCTTCCACCCCGAGCAGCAGGACATCCACTTTATCTCCTGCGGCGTAGCCTCTAGTTCCGCCCGGCAGCACTAACAGTGAATTGCCGCGTGCGATGGAGGAGACGGCATTCGATTTATTGAAGCCGGCCGGACGTACCGTAGTGCCGTCATATACTGCCCGGATAAACCTTGTGAACGGGTTCGCTTTGGCGAAATCCTCCGCCAGCACGGCGGTTGTCCGCGGCAGATACAAATTGTCCGCCCCCATCATTTTAAGCAGCGCAGGTCTTACGAACAGCTCAAAGCCCGTGAAGCACGCTGACGGGTTGCCGGATAGTCCGAACAGGAACTGATCCCCGGCCACTGCCACTGTAGTCACGCTGCCGGGACGCATCGCCACCTTATTGAACAATACATCGGCTCCGAGGCGCTTGTAAATCTCCGGCAAGTAGTCATAATCCCCCACTGACACTCCGCCTGTTGTGACCAGACAGTCGGTCTCTGCGAGCGCCTGCCGGACTGTGTGCAGGCATTCCTCCAGCCGATCCGCCGCCGTATCATAGATCCGGTACGGAATGCCCATCCGGGCGAGCTGGGCGGCAATCATCGGCCCGTTGCTGTTGCGAATTTTGCCGGGTACGAGCGGGTCTGTTACCGCCAGCAGCTCGGTGCCCGTAGACAGAATCCCCACCACCGGCCGCTTCCCTGCCTTAACCTCCCCGTAGCCGAAGGTAGCGAGCAGCGCCACCACTCCGGGATGAATGAAGCAGCCTGCCGGAATAACCGTTTCGCCCGCCTGCATATCCTCCCCTTGCAGAGACAAATTCTCCTGCGGCGCAAATGCCTTACGGATCGTAAATGTCTGCCCCGCCTGGACCGCTTGCTCAAACATGACTACCGCATCCGCTCCGGCCGGCAGCGCCGCCCCCGTCATCAGCCGGACCGCTTCGCCGCGTCCGATTACTGCCTGCGACACTTCCCCTGCGCCGATATGATCCACCACCGTGAAGCTGACCCGGTTACTCCCGGAAGCACCGGCCGAATCTGCCGAAGCTATGGCATAGCCGTCATACGGGGAACGGGTGAAATGCGGTACATCATGGGTTGCCGTGAGCGGCTCAGCCAGAATACGTCCATAGCTTGCATGAAGCGGAATGGTCTCCGTACCTGTGCGGCATACTCTTCCGGTTACCCGCAGCACCGCTTCCGCTACAGTAACCGGAGTTCTGGTCTTCTCCACCTTCATCTGCTCCTCACCGGGTGCCGGAATGATCATCCGCTCACCCGTTTATTTCTGCGTAATGTCGCTGAAGGTGCCTACATAGCGGACATCTTCACCGGTCTCATCCTTCACCGCGCTGATATTCAGCCACTGCAGGTATTCTTCCCCGTTCTTGCGCTTGTTCCAGATCTCGCCCTGCCACATGCCCTTGGCCTTGACCTCACCCCACATCACGCGGTAAAAGTCCTTAGGCTGGCGGCCGGATTTCAGCAGGCTCGGCTGTTTGCCCAGCACCTCTTCTTCGGTATAGCCGGTGAG
The DNA here is from genome assembly GCF_045040735.1 of Paenibacillus sp. FSL K6-1217. Lineage (NCBI taxonomy): Bacteria > Bacillati > Bacillota > Bacilli > Caryophanales > Paenibacillaceae > Paenibacillus > Paenibacillus sp. FSL K6-1217. Next base: position 6,817,338 of record NZ_CP150271.1, on the reverse strand, counting down.
CTTCGTGAAGGCCGGATTGACCGTCTTAATGTGGCCGGACACATCCGTAACGAGAATCCCCTGGCCGGTAGAATTGAACACCTCAGAGGTAAGGGCCAGCCGGTCCTGGAAGTACAGCCACACCACGAGTACCAGACTGGCCAGCGCCACCTGGGACAAGAGCATGAAGCCGATAGAATATTGTCCGGTTGCCGCATGAATCACGGATAGCATAATCGGAGGGAAGAATCCGCCCAGACCGCCCATCATCGACACAATCCCGTTGGCAATCCCAGCCTGCTTGTTGAAGTACAGCGGCACCAGCTTGAAAATAACACCGTTCCCGAGTCCGGCACTTACCGCAATCGCCAGGCAGCCTGCCGTATACAGACCCATGTCCGGCATGAAAGCCAGAATAATGGCAGCCACCGTGTATACACTGAAGGTGAAAATAAGCAGGAACAATGGCTGGAACTTGTCGGCCAGCCAGCCGCCGATCGGACGGAAGAAGGTCGCGACCGCGATGAAGCCGGCGGTGCGCATCCCGGCGTCCACTTTTTCCAGACCAAAACTGGATACCAGAAAATTCGGCAGATAAATGGTAAAAGCTACGAAGGAGCCAAAGGTAATGAAATAAAACAGGGAGAACAGCCAGAGCTTCTCGTTCCTGGACACGCCCCTGATCTGTTCAATAATCGGAGTGCGGAGCTTAGGCTCCTGACGGTCCCCGAAGAAGAAGTTGAGGGCGATAAATACCAGCAGCAGGATTAGATACATTTTGACTGCGTTCGCCCAGCCGAACTGTGCTGCCAGGATAGGCGCCGAGAAGGTTGTCACCGCTGTGCCGAGATTCCCGATTCCATAGATACCGTTAACCAGACCGTGCTTCTCCTTGGGATAGTACTTCGGCAGAGAGGTAACCCCTACGGAGAAGACCGCGCCGCCGACACCCAGGAACAGGCCTCCGATAATCAGATGGGTAACCGTGGACGCTTCACTGATGAAGTAGACCGGGAACAGCAGCAGAATGAAGCTGGACATAAAAATAATCCGCGCCCCCAGAATATTCGCATAGTAGCCCAGCGGAATTCTCAGAATCGAGCCAAGCACTACCGGAATGGCCGTAACCATCGCCAGCCGCCCGGGAGGGATGCTGATATCCTCCGAGATAAATGGCATCAGGGAAGAGATAATCACCCACACCATGAATCCGGTAATCAAGTTTAAGGTTTGCAGCGGCAATTGCATTTTTTTAATCATTCGTTTCACCTTTTCGCCGTTTTTTTCTTGTGATGCTATCCTGTTACGATACTTCCTGTACTCATTGTATCCGCCGTTCCCCGGCCCAGATATAGGGGAGTCCCCTTTCCCTGACAGGGTAAACCCTGAAATAACCCCACAAAGTGGGGCTTTAGCGTAGGTGATGACTCAGGTACTTTGCGGGGACCCCAAAACATATAAATTCTTGTAAAAAATAGCCCCGCTAAGCGGGGTATTTCTCGGGACATGCTCCCACGTGTCTTTCACCGCCTTATCCGGCGAATCCACTATACTCATAATAAAAAACACCAAAAAAACTGCCCCAAGCTGGAGCAGCCTTATCATAGCCATCTAATATCATCATACTCACGTAATCAGCGTATTTAACTGTTCACCTAGCAGTTTCTTGTCCTTCGGACTCAGCTGGTTCTCGCCCATCGGGAAGATCACGGTCTCTTCTTTGACAAAATGGACGGTCAGCACCTCGAAGGCCTCCCCCGCATCCCGCACCGCAGCGCGAATCGCCTCAAGCGGCATCTGCCCGATGTCTCCCTCCGAATGATGCAGGAAATGCCCGATGTACCCGTCAATCTCGCGGTGCTCCTCCTGAATGCCAGCCAGCGGGCCCTGGTCGAAGCCGATATACCGGCCCAGCAGCGGGAAGAAATACGTCTCTTCCTTATCGGTATGCTTCTTCAGCGGAACCATGAACTCCTGCACCGCCCGGCGCAGCTTCTGAAGCTGTGTCCTGGCCTCTTCCAGCGTAAGCTGCTCCTGTTCAAACCAGAGGACAATGGCATGCCATTCCTCCATCAGAAAAGATAAATAGCGGTGTTCATTCTCAAGAATGCGCATCGCGGGCAACGTGAACTTAAGGCCTGTATGTTCCGGCATACGGCTAACCCTCCAGTGGCCGGTCAGAAATCCAGCATTTTTTTCCTCAAAGCGTATTCGACCAGCTCGGGCCGGCTCTTAAGGTTAAGCTTCTCCATAATCTTGGCCTTATGGGCCTCCACGGTCTTCACGGAAATATAGAGCTTCTCTGCAATCTCTTTATTCCCGTATCCCTTGGCAATGAGCGGCAGAATCTCCAGCTCCCGCTTAGACAGCAGCTCGAACAGATCCTCGGTCCCGCCGGTCTTGTCCTGCTTAATGAACTCGCGGACCAGCGAGGTAGCCATCTTGGGATGAATATAAGTCCCGCCCTCATAGATGGTCCGGATGGCCAACAGCAGCTCCTCGTCCGGCGCACTCTTGAGCACATACCCAGAGGCCCCGTTCTTCAGGACATGGAAGAGATACTCATCATCGTCATGCATCGTCAGAATCAGGATCCGGGTATCAGGGTAATCTTCTTTGATCTTGCCGGTCGCGGTCAGCCCGCTTTCTCCCGGAGGCATGCTTAAATCCATGATCAGAATATCCGGGCGGAGCTTGGCGACCATCGTATAAGCTTCCCTGCCGTCGGCCGCCGCTCCAATCACTTCTATATCATCCTGAAAATTAAGAATCATCGAGAATCCGCTGCGCACGATCGCATGGTCGTCTGCAATGACGATCTTCATCAGAAGCTCATTCCTTTCCTCGGGCCCATCATACGGGGACCTGCAGCATAATCCGGGTCCCCTTGCCGGTCTCTGATTCCACACTGAAGGTTCCGCCCACCAACTCCGCCCGCTCCTGCATCCCGAACAAGCCCAAGCCTGTTCCGGCAGGCTCATCGCCCAGATGGAAGCCGATCCCTTCATCCTGAATCAGCAGCTGGAGCATGCCGTCGTTCTCGGTCAGCGATACCTTGACACTGTCGACCTGGGCATACTTCAGTGCATTCAGCACCGCTTCCTGGCATACCCGGTACATGACCGTCTCAATCTCGCTCCCGTACCGCTTCTCGGACAGCCGGGACTCATATTCAATCACCAGGCCATACGTCTGTTCCACCCGCTTGAAGTGCGAGCGGAAGGCCGCCTCCAGACCGAAATCATCCAGGGCAGCCGGCCGGAGCTCCACCGACAGGTTACGGATATCGCTCAGCAGACGGGTCATGGACACTTCCGTTTGCTTCACTTTTTTGAGCAGTCCGTCATCAGCGGTCATATATTTCAGCACACGCAGATCAATCACGGCACTCATCAGCTCTTGCGCAACGCTGTCATGGAGTTCACGGGAGATCCGCTTGCGTTCATTCTCCTGGGCTTCAATAATATGCTTCATCATCTTGTTCTGGTAGAACTTCTCTTGCGTCTTGAACTGTCTCGTTAAATCCCTGAGCATGAAGACCCGGATTCCATTCTCTTCATCTATAGTGTGAAAGGTGGCTGCATAAGGGACTATCCCCTTGTCCCTGGTCTCCAGATAGACCTGATACGAGGTGAACTCCTCCGAGTCCGGGGTATGAAAATAACAATTCAGGCAGGTGCGCAGCTCCGTCTCGCTGGTATATCCCCGGCAGGTCCCGCAGAGCGCTTCTGGGTTCCCCTGATACAGCTGCTTCAGAATATCCTTGTCGACAATCGTCTCGGCAGCCGGATTCATCGCCAGGGCTTTCCCTTGCCGGTCAAAAAAGAACATTGCCTCCGAGCTGTTCTCGAACAGCTTCGTCATCAGCTCACTGCGTAAGTCTGTTCCGGGTATCATCAACTGAGCAACAATTCCTTCCCGTTCAAGTCTCCGATGCCGCCCCGTGCCGTCTCTTCCAGCTCATGCAGCATATCAGCGGTCACCTGCCGGTCACCTCTGAAGCCGCCCAGAAGCACGCCTGCCACGCGGGCATCATTCCACATCGGCACCGCCCCGATGCTGTTCAGATTCTCCAACTTGGTGATGGGGTAATTGAACAGGCTATCGGGCTTCACCATGAGCTTCACAGAAGGGATTAAGAACGGCTTGCCGGTCTTGAACACGATACCTGCAATCCCTCTGCCGGATTGCAGCACAATCCGTTTGTAGCGGTCACTTATATTGCCTGAAGCATATTTCCAGCGGATCGCGTAGTCATACTCCGCCGGCTCGGCGAACGCCAGCGACATGAAGTCATATCCCAGCGCCGCACGGATCTGGTCAATCCGGGTCTGGTAATCCACCTTATTCATCATCGCTTTCTCTCCTCGGATCGAACAGGGAAAGAAGTCCACGCTGCTCTCTTCCGTTAATTTGATTTATTTCTTCTGTATAGGATATAACTTCTGCCTACATAATTCAACGGAACACTCCATACGTGAACCAGCCGGGTGAACGGCCAGAAAGCAAAGATCGCGAACCCTGACAGGATGTGAAGCTTGAAGGAGAACGGCACTCCGCTCATCAGCGACGGGTCCGGACGGAACATGAACAAGCCGCGGAACCAGACCGAGATCGTATCCCGGTAGTCGAACTCAGGCTGTACCGCATTGGTGACAATCGTGGAGTACATCCCCATGAACACAATGAACAGCAGGAGCGAGTTGACAATCAGATCGGACGCGCTGCTGAGCCGGCGGACGTTCTTCAGCGTGAAGCGCCGCGAGGTCAGAATCAGCATCCCGAGCAGGGTGGCCGCACCGAAGATCCCGCCGATGTATACGGCGCCGATATGGTACATATGGTCGCTGACACCGACAGCCTCCAGCCAGGACTTAGGCACGGCGAGTCCGCCGATGTGGCCCAGAATGACCGGCATAATGCCGAGGTGGAACAGAATGCTGCCGAATTTCAGCTGTTTTTTCTCAATGAATTCACTGGATTTGGCTGTCCAGTTGAATTGATCCTTGCGGTAGCGGGCGATATGACCGCCTATAAACACCACCATACACATATAAGGGAAGATTACCCATAAAAATTGACCCGCCATATTCATTGACTCAGGGCCTCCTGTTCCGCACTAGCTTTGAAGGTTTCCCGCAACCCTTTAACCAGGTGAAAATAAGGACTTTCCCGCTGCTCCAGCGCCTTAACCAGATGATACGTACCATCCTCCAGAATCGCCATCAGCATACGGAAGTTCTCCGGCGCGCCGGGGACGTCCTGCCACTGTGCAGCATAGATGAATTCACACATCAGCGGCAAATAATCGGGCAGCTCGCTCTCCGGCATGACAAGGCCGAACATTTCGTACAGCAGCTTCAGCTTGGCGAGCATTTGCCCGCGTTCCTTGGCATCCTCGAATTTGAAGTAGGTCATGTAGAGTGCACAGTCCTTCTGAAAATCAAACGTAGCCGCATAGTTCTCCTGAATCTCTTCCAGGCTGAAGCTCTGCATGTGCTTCCAGTACGTCTGCACGTGGGCATATCCCGGGTGAGCAGGGTCAAACGCCTCTTCCAGAAAAGCCGGATGGAAATCCAGCTTCTCCGGGTACATAAGCTGCAAGGCGAAATAACCGAAGGACTCCTTGTATTGATGCAGTTTGTTCAGATCAATCACGCCAGATCCCCCCGTAGAAATTCTCTTCATACATCTCCTTGCCGGTCTTCATGGTGTCGCCGGAAGGGCTGGCCGGTCCGCAGCCGTCACAGCCGGAGCCGAAGCCCGAGCCGCCCATGTCGCTGCCATAGCCAGCCGCGCCTTGCGCGCGGTAAGGGTTCATGTGCTGCTCCTTGTGGGAGGTCGGGATCACGAAGCGGTCCTCATATTTGGCAATCGCCAGCAGGCGGTACATCTCCTCGGTCTGCTGCGCCGTCATTCCGACACGGTCCAGACGGCTAAGATCGAATTCCTGGCCGGTCGACTGGGCGCGCATGTAAGAGCGCATCATCGCCATCCGCTGCAAGGCTTCCTTCACAGTCTCCGTATCGCCAGCTGTCAGCATATTCGCCAGATATTGAATAGGCGTGCGCATCTCTTCGATGGCCGGGAAGATCATATCGGGATTCTTGAGTGAATCCTTGCCCTCAAAGTAGTTCATGATCGGGCTAAGCGGCGGTACATACCATACCATCGGCAGGGTCCGGTATTCCGGGTGAAGCGGGAAGGCCAGCTTATGCTCAATGGCCAGCTTGTAGACCGGTGAGTTCTGGGCAGCCTCCAACCAGTCCTCGGAGATGCCATCCCGTCTTGCCTGGGCTCTAACCTCTGGATCATGCGGATTCAGGAACAGATCGCATTGCGCCTTGTACAGATCCTGCTCATCCGGGGTAGACGCTGCTTCCAGAACCTTGTCGGCGTCATATAGCAGCACACCCAGATAACGGATACGGCCCGTACAGGTCTCGGAGCATACGGTTGGCAGACCTGCCTCCACACGCGGGAAGCAGAACGTGCATTTCTCCGCCTTGTTCGTCTGCCAGTTGAAGTATACCTTCTTGTAGGGACAGCCGGTCATGCAGTATCTCCAGCCACGGCAAGCCTCCTGGTCCACCAGCACAATACCGTCCTCATCCCGCTTGTACATCGCTCCAGATGGACAGGAAGCCACACAGCTCGGGTTCAAGCAGTGTTCGCACAGACGAGGCAAATAGATCATGAAGGATTTCTCGAAGTTGAACTTGATCTCTTCTTCGATCTTCTGAATGTTCGGGTCCAGCGGGCCGGTCACATGCGCACCTGCCAGATCATCCTCCCAGTTTGGTCCCCATTCCAGATCCATCTTCTCGCCGGTTACAGCAGAGTGGGCCCGTGCTACCGGGGAATGCTTCTGCTCCCCGGCGTTGGTCAGATGCTCATAGTTGTATGTCCACGGCTCATAATAATCCTTCATTTCCGGCATATCGGGGTTGTAGAAGATTTTGCCGAGCGCGATCTTGGACAGCTTGTTCCCGGATTTCAGCTCAAGCTTCCCCTTGCGCAGCTGCCAGCCGCCCTTGTACAACTCCTGGTCTTCCCAGCGCTTCGGATAGCCGATGCCCGGCTTCGTCTCCACATTGTTGAACCACATATATTCCGCACCCTTGCGGTTCGTCCACGTTGTCTTACAGGTGACGCTGCAGGTGTGGCAGCCGATGCATTTATCCAGATTCATTACCATTGCCACTTGCGCTTTAATTTTCAAGCCAGTTGACCTCCTTCATTTTGCGAACGGCTACGTAGACATCACGCTGGTTGCCGATCGGACCGTAGTAGTTGAAGCCGTAGCTGAGCTGTGCATATCCGCCGACCATCTGGGTAGGCTTCAGATGAATCCGGGTTGGCGCATTGTGGCTGCCGCCGCGCGTATCCGTAATCTCGGAGCCCGGCACTTGAATATGCTTATCCTGGGCGTGGTACATGAACATGGTGCCTCTCGGCATCCGGTGGCTGACTACGGCGCGTGCAGTTACCACACCGTTCCGGTTATAGACCTCAAGCCAGTCGTTGTCCGCTATGTCATGAGCCGCCGCATCCTCGTTATTGATCCATACCGTCGGACCGCCCCGGAACAAGGTCAGCATGTGCTGGTTATCCTGGTAGGTCGAGTGGATATTCCATTTGCCGTGTGGCGTCAGGTATCTCAGAACCAGCGCATCTGTTCCGCCCTTCACGGCCTTGTCGCGCGGCCCGAAGACCATTGGCGGCAGGGTCGGCTTATAGACCGGCAGCGCTTCGCCGAACTGCTGGAAGATCTCATGGTCAATATAGAAATGCTGTCTGCCGGTCAGGGTACGGAACGGAACGAGACGCTCAATATTCGTAGTGAACGGCGAATACCGGCGGCCTTGCTTATTCGAGCCGCTGAATACCGGTGTCGGAATGACCTCACGCGGCTGTGCGGTAATGCTCTGGAAGGTAATCTTCTCGGCGGCCCGGTCTGCTGAAATATCCCGCAGCTCGACCCCGTGATCCTGCTCGGCGGATGCATAAGCCTTCTGGGAGACGCGGCCGTTGGTGGCGGAAGACAGATGCAGAATGGCATCTGCTGCCTGGCGGGCCGTCTGCAGCTTCGGCAGTCCGTTCCGGATCGTTTCGTCGTAATGCACACCGCTGATCTTCTTTAGCTCTTCGTACTCTTCGGCAACCGAGAAGCTGACGCCGTGTGCGCCTGTTTTGCCGGTAGCCAGATTCGGTCCAAGCGAGCTGTATTTATGATGAATCTGCGTGTAATCCCGCTCGACAATGGTGAAGTTCGGCATGGTTTTACCCGGAATGGCCGGCACTTCGCCCTTGGTCCAATCCTTGACCAGACCCATCGGCTGTGAGATTTCGCTGATGGAGTCATGGCCCAGCGGGGACATCACTACATCCTTATAGACGCCGGGCAGCTGCGATTTCGCCATATCGGAGAATACCTCCGAGAGCTGGCGGTAGATATCCCAGTCCGAACGGGATTCCCACAGCGGATTCACAGCCGGATTGAACGGATGGACGAACGGATGCATGTCGGTGGACGACAGATCTGTTTTCTCATACCAGGTTGCGGCAGGCAGGACTACATCGGCATACAGCGGCGTAGTTGTCATCCGGAAATCCAGCGCCACCATCAGATCGAGCTTGCCTTCCACATCCTCCCGCCAGACAATCTCCTCCGGCTTCTGCTCCTCATTCGGTTCAGCCAGCAGACCATCGGACGCTCCGAGCAGATGCTTCATGAAGTATTCCTGTCCCTTAGCGGAGCTTGAGATCAGGTTCGAGCGCCAGATGAACAGCGAGCGCGGGAAGTTCTCTGGGGCGCCGGGATCTTCTATAGCAAACCGCGTCTTCCGCGATGTAATCTCTTCTACGGCATGGCCGATAATCTCCGCATTCGTCTTCTTGCCTTGCTGCGCCGCTTCCTCGGCGAACAACAGGCTGTTCTTGTTGAATTGCGGGAAGGACGGCAGCCAGCCAAGACGCGCAGCCAGTACGTTGTAATCTGCCGGGTGCTGGTAAGCAACATCCCCGCCGGTCGGCGATTTCAGGGAATCCGTGCCGCTCTCCTCATAACGCCACTGCTCGGTGGCAAAATAGAAGAAGGAGGTTGCATTCTGCTGCCGCGCTGGACCCTGCCAGTCCTTGGCAAAGGCAACCGTGGACCAGCCTTCAATCGGACGGCATTTCTCCTGGCCGACATAATGCGCCCAGCCGCCGCCGTTGACGCCCTGGGAAGCGGTCAGCACCACCAGATTCAGAATCGAACGGTAGATGGTATCGCTGTTGAACCAGTGGTTGATGCCTGCGCCCATGATAATCATGGAGCGCCCTCCGGTCTCAATGGAGTTCTGGGCGAACTCACGGGCAATCTGCACAACAACACTTGCTTTGACTGTGGTAATCTTCTCTTGCCAGGCCGGAGTGTAGTGGGACAATTCATCCTCATACCCCTTGGCGTTCAGCAGACTGTCTCTGCGCTTAATGCCATATTGACTCATCATCAGATCGTATACGGTGGCGACATAACGTTCCGTGCCGTCCGCAAGCTTCATCTTCCGGGCCGGAATGATCCGGCTGAAGGTGCCGTTGCCGGCATTGTCGAAGTACGGGAACACGATTTCCGTCCATTCTTCCCCGTGGCCTTCAATCGTCAGGGCTGGCTCCACCTTGCTGCCGTCCTCCCGCTCCAGAATCAGGTTCCACTTCTTGCCTTCCTCCCAGCGCTGACCCATCGTCCCGTTCGGCACGATCATCTCCCCTGTGGCTTCATCGAAGATCACCGGCTTCCAGTCCGAATGCGGGGAAGCATCGCCCAGATCACTGGCCCGCAGGAAGCGTCCGCCCTTCAGGCTGTCCTCATGCGGATCAAGCAGAATCAGGAACGGCATATCGGTGTATTGCTTCGCATAATTCAGGAACATCGGCTCCTGGCGTTCCTGATAGAACTCCTGCAGGATGACATGCGTCATCGCCTGGGCAAGCGCCGCGTCCGAGCCGGGGTTCGGAGCCAGCCAATTGTCGGCGAACTTCACGTTCTCGGCGAGATCCGGGGCGACCGACACGACCTTGGTGCCTTTGTACCGCACTTCGGTCATGAAGTGGGCATCCGGCGTCCGGGTCAGCGGCACGTTCGAGCCCCACATCATCAGGTAACCGGCGTTGTACCAGTCCGAGGATTCCGGGACATCCGTCTGCTCGCCCCAGATCTGCGGGGAAGCCGGCGGAAGATCGGCATACCAGTCATAGAAGCTGAGCATCTGACCGCCCAGGAGCGAGATGAACCGTGCCCCGGAAGCGTAGCTGACCATCGACATGGCCGGAATCGGGGTGAACCCGGCGATCCGGTCGGGGCCGTATTTACGGATCGTATAGATCAGTTGTGCCGCGATCAGCCGCAGTGCGTCGTCCCAGGCTACCCGGACATGGCCGCCCTTGCCGCGTGCCTTCTTATACAGGCTGGCCTTCTCGGGATCTTCCACGATACTTGCCCAGGCATCGACATAATTGTCATGCTCCTGGAGCGCCGTCTGCCACAGCCGCCATAGCTTGCCTCTGATATACGGATACTTCACGCGCAGCGGGCTGTATTCATACCAGGAGAAGGTAGCTCCGCGCGGACAGCCGCGCGGCTCGAACTCCGGCATATCCGGTCCGCAGGAAGGATAATCGATCTGCTGGTTCTCCCAGGTGATGATCCCGTTCTTCACGAATACCTTCCAGCTGCAGGAGCCTGTACAGTTGACCCCATGGGTGGTGCGGACTACTTTATCGTGAGACCAGCGCTGGCGGTACATGTTCTCCCAATCTCTATTTTTCTCTTCAAGAATGGACCAGTTCCCGGAATAGCTCTCCACCGGCTTAAAAAAGTTAAGGCCGAATTTCTTCTTCATCTGTCCAGAACACTCCTTTGTACGAATCTATTCAATTAATCTCATTATGGGTCTACCCGGCCGCGCTTCCCATTAGGGAAACACCTATTGAACCTCGGGAATTCCCTCGACTTCATCCCGCAGCAAAAAAGCCTTTCCCGCTGAGGAGAAAAGCTGTGATTCTGCGCTGCTGCGCCGGACGGGGAGTTCCATTAGGGACTTCCCTCTTTATCTTAGGGGGAAGTTCCTAGCGGGAATCCCATGGCAGAACTGTATGCTATACTGACCAGTAGATACGTATAAGATTGTTATCATACGGGAGGATGAAGAAGAATGTCAGGACCCTCACTGCGCCAGCTGCACGCCCATCATGCCATACATCAGGGCGGACTCTCCGGCGCTGTAGCCAAGACAGAAGAAGTGGAAGAGCTGCTGGCGCTTCAGGAAGTGGAGGTGGCCCGCCAGGCGGCTGACCACTTAATTGAGTACTGGGAGACGCGGATTCTCAGCCATGCCGATGCGGAGGAAGACGGCTTCTACCAGGAGATGACCGGGAAGAAGCCGCATCTATCGGATGCTGTGGTCCGGCTGAAGCGGGATCATGAGCTGCTGCGGATCATCGTGCAGGATGTCAAAAGCACGCTCGCCGAAGACGGCCTCACCTCAGAGGTGCTGCACCAGTTCCACGCCCTGCTGGTGGTGAACGCTATTCATAGCCGGGATGAAGAGCGTCTTCTGTTCGGGGAGTAGCCCCGCCGCTGCTCTCCTGCAGGATGGCACGCAGATCATCTTTGTTCAAGAGCAGGTCCTGAAGCGTGTACTCGCCCAGTACCTGGAGATAGGCGTGCAGGGCCTTGCCCAGCACGCCCTTCAGTCTGCACACCGGAGAGATCGGACAGCTGCCGCCTGAGGGATTGAAGCATTCCACGAGATAGAAATCATCCTCCATCCGGCGCACGACCTCCCCGATATTGATCTTCTCCGGCACAAGCGCAAGCCTGATTCCTCCCCCTCGCCCTCTTACCGTTTCGATATAACCCGCCTTGCCGAGTTCATGCGACACCTTCATCAGATGATTCTTGGAGATGCCGTAGGCGCTGGAGATATCCTGTATAGTGGTCAGCTCTTCCCGCTGCTTCGCTCCAAGATACATGAGGATTCGCAGGGAGTAGTCGGTATATAATGTCAGCCTCATAGTGATGCTCCATTCTGTTTACAAATGCAATGCAGTCAACGGATTCCTGCCGATTATACCAAATCAAGTGGGAAAACAGCATCTATATAATGCCGGTTTGGCCTCTTTGGAAGAATTGTGATTATTTAAGTGCTGTTAATCCAGCTGTTGTCCCGCCAGGACTCTTCTGTAGATCAGCAAGTGGAGAAAATCCACCTATTACCCGCCCCCCTCGAATCCGCTTGTCCGCTATCCAACTATACCACGCCACCTTACATTCCGGCTTAGCCACTGGACAGGAACAGCCGATAAGCGAAGAAGAGCTGAAGAAGAACCCGGCCTCTGTAACAAGCAAGTGTAAACCAACCTACGCACAACATTCCATATGTAAGTGATATTTATTACAAATTTTATCATATTCTTTGTCTAATTTGTTAAAGTGGTATTTTAAATATATCTTTTATCTTCAAAACCGTATATATTAATTTTGTACTATATGGAGAGGGGATGATTGATATTTTATCTAAGCAAGCTCGTGACATTGTCAAATCCACCGCGCCCGTCCTGGCGGAACACGGCACTACTATTACAACAGTGTTCTACAAAAATCTGTTCGAGGCCCACCCGGAACTGCTGAATGTGTTCAACCATGCCAATCAGGCGCAAGGCCGCCAGCAGGCGGCACTGGCTAATGCGGTCTACGCAGCGGCTGTCCATATAGACAACCTTGAGAATATACTCCCGGCGGTAGTTCAGATCGCCCACAAGCATGTCAGTCTCGGCATCAAGCCGGAGCATTACCCGATTGTCGGTGAATTTCTGCTGAAAGCGATCAAGGAAGTGCTGGGCGATGCAGCTACCGATGAGATCCTCACTGCCTGGGAAGCGGCCTACGGCGTCATTGCCGATGCGTTCATCGGCGTGGAAGACAGCATGTACAAGGAAGCGCGGGAGCAGGACAACGGCTGGAACTTCTTCAAGCCTTTTACCGTGGTTCGTAAGGTTCAGGAGAGCGGCAGCATTACCTCCTTCTACCTGAAGCCGGCCGATGGCTCGAATGTACCAGACTATAAACCCGGCCAATACATCTCTGTCCGCGTGCTGATCCCTGGAGAAAAGTACACCATGATCCGCCAGTACAGCCTATCCCAAGCGCCGAAGCCGGATGAATTCCGCATTTCAGTGAAACGCGAGGAGACGAATGACCCGAATGGTGTGGTGTCTGTCTATCTTCATAACGGGGTGAATGAGGGCGATACCGTTGAGGTGAGCGCCCCTGCCGGTGAGTTCCTGCTGGACACTTCCCTAACCACCCCTGTAGCGTTCATCTCGGGCGGCGTAGGCATCACCCCCATGATGAGCATGCTTGAGACTGTGGCTAATGTAACACCGGACCGGCCGGTTGTCTTCCTCCACTCTGCACGAAACGAATCGCTCGCTGCCTTCGGAAAGGATATTGAGAAGCATGCGGCGGCGCTGAGCAACGTCAAGACCAGAACCTTCTTCTCCGGCGGGCCGGATGGCGTAATTACAGGCGAAATTCTGAAGAGCTATATAGATGTTACCGGTGAAGCTTATGTGTGCGGGCCCGTTCCTTTTATGGAAGCCATGATTGGTGAACTGCGGAAGCTCGGAATGACCGAGGCTCAGATTCATTATGAGTTCTTCGGACCGGCCCTGCAGCTAAGCAACGCGTAGATTGTTCATCTAAAAGCGCACGGGCCTCCTGCCGAATTCTAACCGATTCGGAGGAGGCCCGTGTGCTTTTTCAGCGGGAAATCAGCCATTCTTGGAGGACGTTCGCATGGTTATGGACAGGGTCCTTCGCCGCATAGACCAGCGTGACCTTCTGTTCAAGTGCCCGCTCCCGGATCGATTCCGCAAGCCCTGCGCATGCCGGGTTCTCCTCCAGCTCCCTGGTATACCGTTCCTTGAATGCCGTGAACCGCTCCGGCAGGTGGCCGAACCACCGGCGCAGCGCCGGGCTTGGAGCGATATCCTTCATCCACTCGTCAATGGCCGCCTGCTCCTTCGTCACTCCGCGCGCCCACAGCCGGTCCACCAGAATCCGGTAGCCGTCTGCGGGGTCCGCAGGCTCATAGATTCGCTTCAGACCTATAGAGTACGATGCATCAGCAGCCTTGCCGCCGGATAGTTCTCCCATGCCGCATCCCTCCTGCTCACCTCAAAGTACCATTAATATAACATATACCACGGGGGCAAAGCCTGCCGTCTACGACTGGCAGCCCCGCCTGCACGGACGCCGGACCACAGGTAGCGTGCTACCGGGGTGCCAACGCTATTCCGCTATTCCGCTTCAAGAATGTACCGGTTCCAGCGCTGCTGCCAGGCAATATCCTGCCAGAACGGATGATGCGGTGCACAGTTGGAGCATAACGTCATGCCCCAGAAGCCCAGCGCCATCCCCTTGCGCAGTGCATATTCGGCAATGAACTTGCCGACCGGACCTTCCTCGAAGCCTGCATGCAGCGGGGTATAGCCGACATAGCCTTCGCCGATGACCACGGGCAGGCCCGAGTGAGCAGCCCACTCCTGCGCTTCTTCCAGCCGTATGTCCGCTTTTTGCAGCATCGCCAGCTTGTGGGCTCCGTAACGGTCATACAGGTAGAGATCCCATAGATCCGGATCGGCCCAATCATGCAGATAGATCAGCTTCATCCCGACCGGATTGCCCTCCATCCGCCACTTCTGCCCCGCAGGCAGGGTCCATTCCCCGAAGGGCGGAGCGTCTTCCCTCAGCATAGACCGGACAAAAGCATTCGGAAAAGGCAGCTCCTCATGATTCAAACCCGCTGCGTCCATAAGCTCATTCAGCACGCCTTTGAGGTAGAGATGATAGTGGGCCACCTGCAGATTTCGGGCGACATAGGCCTTCGGATAAGCTTCGTTCAGTGTATAGCTGGCCGTGATCAGAACATCGGGATGCTGTTCCCGGAGATAACCCACTGCTTCCTCAATATAAGGCTGCATGGCTTCCAACAATCCCGGCGTATCCGCTTCGCCGATGCCCTGTTCGACACCTACGGCGGTAAGCTGCCCGAACTCCACTTCATTGTGCAGCTCGGCATAGACAATCTGACCGGCGAAGCCTTCCGCCTTGATGAACCGGATAAGCTGGTCCATCGACCGGGCCAGGGTCATGAACCGTTCCCCGGGCGGGATAGCGGCCAGCTCATCCCGCAGCGCGGGATAGGCCAGGAAGCTGGGACTCTGCTGATATTCCCAGGAAGACAGCATAATATAGAGCCCATGTGCCTTGGCCTGTCTGAACAGCTCCAGCAGATGCGCATGTCCGTCCAGCTCGGCGCCGCCGCGGCAGTTATACCAGCGTGTCCGCTGGCCCACTTGCCCCAGACTGCCGAAGTGCAGCGGCCCGGGGCGTCTGCCTTCTGCTGTGAACAACAGGAACGGCATGGCGCAGATCCGGATGGTGTTGTACCCTCTGTCCGCCGCTTCCTTGCATCTTGCCGCCAGATCATGATAAGGCTCGCCCGGCAAGGTCATCGTATACCAGGAGAAATCCCACATGGTGAGGGTAAGCTTGCGCGGTAGCCTGCTCAGTACTGCATCCATTTTTGTCACTCCTTAGGATTCGGTTGAATTACTGATTCAAGTACGGGCCCAATTCCAATTCCAGCTCCAGCACGCTGAAGCCATTAGGACGGCAGACGGTTAGCGTTAGCTCCGGTACAGGAGCGGCAGGCAGCTTGAGGTTCAAGGTACGGACATCTCCGGGCTGCATATCAGGAATCACCTGTACCTGTGCCGCTTCCTCTGCGCCATCTAACAGACACTCTTACATAATAGCCCCGGACGGCATAGCTGGGAATATCCTTCCGGCATTTCAGGGTGACTTCAAGCTCCGTTCCGGTCCGTGCTGGGGCTTCTGTCAGCAGGAGCGGTGAAGAGATCTCACGCAACGCTGCAAAAGAAGGCTTCACCCGGTTATGCACATCCACCACACCATGCACCCTTTGCTTCCATCTCCCCTGCCCGTCTTCTCCCATTTGCGTGCGATAATCATTCAGACTGAAAAAGATCAGAGCGGCGAATTGGGGATACTGGCGGTAGAGCTCTGTTTTGTGCATAAGAATTGCAGTTCTTCTAGGGTCTCCGCCCTCGTACACTGGCTCGCACAGGCCATATTCAGCCACCACCACCGGCTTGTCCGGGCAATCGGCAATGATCTGCCTAATAACCTCATGCTCATCCAGCTCGCCGTGCCAGGTTCCGATATAATCATTCCACATCAGCAGGTCCCCGGCCCCCGTAGCATCGCTGCCCGGCTGCAAATGAATCGTGTTGCTCACATAGTTGATCAGCCGCCGGGAATCCAGCTTGCCGATCTCCTGCTTGAGCTGCTCCATATACCGCCGAGTGGTCTCCGACTGCCCATTCAGCTCGTTCCCCATTCCCCAGGCGATAATACACGGATGATGGGAATGGTCCCTGACCATCTCCTCCGCCTGGGATAAGGCTAACGCCAACGTCTGCTGATCCGGCTCCTCCGGCTGCTGCCAATGCGGGATTTCCTCCTGCACAAGTATTCCGTTGCGGTCGCACCAGTCCAGCAGTTCATGGCCCTGCTGCCAGTGGAAGCGGGTGATCACAGCGTTCGCCTCCTTGAGCCGCTCCAGCATCGCGCCAAGATCCTCCCGCTTCTCGGCCATGCCAACCGCCGGACTCGAACCCGGCATCCATTCTACCCCCATCAGGCGGACTGGCTCGCGGTTCAACCATAGCTCATGCCCCTTGACCACAAGCTCACGGAAACCGAAATTCACGCTCACTTCATCATGAAGCTGTCCGGCCTCCCGGAGGGTGAGCTGAAGCTGATAGAGATGCGGATGATCGAAATGCCATAAGTCCACCGGGAGCCACTCCATCCCTGCAAGCTGCCAGGTCCCGGATTGCGGTGGCAGGAGGCGGTGATCCTCCCATATGGGTGCACCGTCCTTGAAGATCACGGCCCCTATAGTCGCTGAAGCAGAGGGTCCGCATAGCTGCACTTCTGCCAGTAACCGGCCCGACGCCTGCTGGCCCGCTGGTCCAAACCGGACTTCCGGGGAGACGCGGGTATGCTTGACGGCCGTTTGCCCGGTTACTATAAGCTGAACAGGCCGGATGATCCCCCCATCGTCCGCCCAGTCGAAGCTGCGGCCTTGCGGGAGCGCCTGAGCGGCCGGGGAATTATCCGCTTTTACCGTAATCCGGTTCTCCTTGCCGTACAGTATCTGCGCGGTCACTTCCAGCTCAAATGCAGTATAGCCCGAGTTGACATGCGAACCGGCCCTCTGGCCGTTGACCCAGACCACCGCATCACGATAGACGGCTTCAAAATGCAGCCGGAACCGGCTGACGCTCCACTCCTCAGGAATGCTGATACTATACTCATACCACCCGGCCCCCCGGTGCTCCTCCAGACCTTCCTCCACATTCCAAGTATGCGGAACCGCAACCTGCCGTGGAGCAGGCAAGCCTGCGGTCTGCCATTCCTCACGATCCCCTATACCTGCTGTATCCGCTTGAAAGCGCCAGCCTTCGTCCATACTAATCCTATGCCGTCCTGTTGTATGCATACTATGTTGTCCTCCTTCTGCTCAGAGCTGTCCCCGGTTCAGGGCACCGCCGGCCATCCGTCTGTGAACTCCGGCTCCTTGATGATTGGGGTCCAAGGCAAGGGCTGCATCCAGCTCCGCTACCGCTGCTTCATACCGGCCCAGCCCGAGAAGACCGAGGCCCCGCATATAGCGGCAATGAATGACATTGCGCCGGTTGAGGTCATCTTCAAAGACCCGGAAATCCGGCAGCGATACGGCGAAATAGTCCAGCTTGATATCGTCGAAGAGATGACGCTCGGCATAATCGATCAATATATTGAAGCGGCGTTTTGCCTCCCTGGGATTCTGAAGCTTGAGCCAGGCCAGCCCCTGGTAGAAAATCATCTCCGGCGGCTGGTCATTGTAGAACACTGCGCTTGCCGGCTCAGCCAGACCTTGTGAAGCCAACCCGAAGCAGTGGACAGCCTCTTGTCCGCGCTGAAGTCCTTCGTATACCCTGCCAAGGTCATAATAGATATTATTCTCCTGCGCCCCCTCCAGCCTGCCCTCGCCCAGATTAAGCGGGTAGACCAGTGCCAGCCGGAAATGCTCCAGCGCGGCCTCGTATCGTTCGTTCTCCAGCGCCTGTCGGCCAAGCCCGGCATGGGCGAATTTGTATTGCCCGGTGACCTTGCCCTCTCCGCCCTCCCAGGGATGGAAATTACGCAAACTTAATGCCTTGGCCGCCTCTTCATAACGCTCCAGATCGTTAAGCAGCGTCACATATTCGATATACAGATCATCCCGCTGCTCCACCAGACCGCGCTGTGCTTCAAGATCACGCAGGCGTTCCCCGGCAGACCACGCGAGCTTCTTGCGCAGCTGGTCCAGCTCATACAGAATGCGCGCATCCTGCGGCGCACAGGCGAAGGCCTGCTCCAGTGAAGCGAGCGCCGCCTCAGGATTGTTCTGCTTGTTGTAATAGGCCAGCGCCAGATTACGGTGAACGATGGCGAAATCCCCTCTCAGTTCACGCGAACGCTCCCAGCTCGCCGCCGCTTCCGCCGGCCGCTTTTTGTCATAATAGAGATTGCCGAGATAATAATGGGCCTTGTCGTCAAAAGGATTCGCCCGGACGGCGCTTAACAGCCATTCCAGCTCGGACAGGGTGTTCGGGAAGCAGTACAGCGGACGGGCTGCTTGTCCCTTGCGGCGGGCCTCCCGTGCTTGCCCGGCTTGTCCTGTACGCTCATATATTTCGCCAAGGGCATAATACAGCATCGGATAGACGGATTCGGTGACGGATACGGATTCGGTTTCAGTTTCGGATTCGGATGCTCCGTGTTTGACTGCCCTCTGCCCTACGGCAAGAGCTTCCGCATATAGTCCGCAGTCCATATAATCCGCCATAAGATTAAGGTAGTTGTGTGCGTCACCACGCATAAGCCGCTCTAATTCTGTCAGCATCTCTTCTGCCCCGGCAGGGTCCTCCAGTGCTGCAAGGGCCAGAGCCAGTTCGTTATAGGCGCCGCAATCTGCTCGATCAAGCTGCATGGTCCCGCTGGCGAATTCCTTCGCCCGCCCCGGCTGGCCAAGTCTGCGGAGCAATGCGGACTTGAGATTCCTCGCCTTATAATTACGCGCATTGCGGATCAGCGCACGCTCCGCCAGCTCCAGCGCCTCGGCATAGCGGCCCTTCCGGCAGGCAATCTGAGCGAGCGAGAAATACCCCGCATCCTGCCAGGCTGCCGACCATACGGCTTTGTAATAAGCGGCAAATGCCTCATCCAGGCGGTTCTGGCCGCGCAGGGCCACCCCCAGCTGATAATAAGCTTCACTGTCATACGGGTTAGGGTTGCGCGAGCTCAGACGTTCAATGGCCCGGCGGAAGAGCGGCTCACTCTGCACGAATTGCCCGCGGCGGAGCAGCAGCGTACCATACGCCACATTCAGCCGGATATCCCCGCTGTCCCGCTTCAGCCCTTCCAGATAATAGGCCTCCGGCTCAAAGGTGGCATGCCGGTACTGCTCCAGATGCAGGCCCGCCAGATACAGCTCCTCTGCTGAGCGCAGCTCTTCCGGCGCTGGCAGCGGCTTCGCCGCCTCAGGGATGCGCGCGATCTCCGGCCGCTTCGCCTGATAGGCGACCAGCAGCCTGCCCTCTGCACTATGGACCGTCAGCTTGAGGTCATGCTCCTGCTCTCCATGGTCCAGCTGAACCGTTCGCTCTATCGCCTCTGCCGGAGACAGATCTATAGTCTCCCGCAGATACTCGCTAGCAGCTCCGCTTAAGCGGATAACACCCTGTTCTAGGCGTGACGTCACATATACTTTCACCACCGCCTGAGCGGATTCCGCGTCAACCTCCAGATTGACCGCTGCGTCTTCCGAGGCATTTTTCACCAGACCGATACCCTTATACGGCATGAAATACTGGGTGAAGCTCTTCTCCTCATACGGCTGCAGCCAGGTGAAGTCAGGCTGATTATCGGTGTACACGCCTGTCATAAGTTCAATATAGGGCCCGTCTTCGTCAGTCAACTGGCGGTCCCAGGCCTGGCCGAACTTACCGTTCCCCCAGGTCCATTGCTTCTTTCCCGGCGAGATATGATGATTGGCCACATGCAGCAGCCCTGCCCGGACTCCGTGATCATAGCCGCCGACGAAATTATAATCCGATTTGTAGGCCATATAGGAGGTCGGAACCGGAATATTCTTATAGCGGGAGATGTCCACGCCTTCCGAATAATCCTGTTTGTAGTAGGTGCCGGTCGCAATAGGGAAGCGCGATACATCCCTTTTACCGTGATCGAAGACGGCTGTAACATCAGGCGGAAAAACAGACTGCGTCTGATCATTGACCGCAACCGCCGGATTGGCCCACCAGAGGAAGGTCTGCGGCTGCGGCGTCCGGTTGTAGCACTGGGCTTGAACCTCCAGATAGGCTCTCCCTGGATAGAGTCTGAATGCAGCCGTTACTTTCGTCCCATACATCCGGTCAATCTCGCTCACCCATACGGTAGCGCTTCCATCCGCAGCAGACCCGTATTTATACTCTACAGGTCCGAATGTATTCGGGCGGTGATGCTGCGGCCAGTTAAACTCAATGCCCCCGGAGATCCAGGGGCCCGCCAGACCGACCAGCGCGGGCTTGATTACTCGGTTATAATAGATAAAATCATAATTATTCGTCTTATCGAGCGCCCGGTAGATCCGCCCTCCAAGCTCCGGCATGATCTCTATGCGGAGATATTCATTCTCCAGAACAATCAGCTTGTACGTTCTATCCCGCTTCACATCCGAGATGCTCTCAATCACAGGATGCGGGTATACACGCCCTGAACTGCCTTGATAGACTCTTTTCTCCAGAAACATAGGATTCGGATCAGCAGCACCCGCCTCATAAGTGGGTATAACCACACTGGTCTCTCGTACCTGCACCCGGTCTGTGTTGTCGGCGCTGTGCGTGTTGTTCGCTCTGTCGGCGCTGTCCGCGTTACTCCCGGCCACCTCCGGTGTATAACCACTAGCTGCTCGCTCCATGCCTTCACTGCCTCCCTTAACTCGATACTTCTACTGTAGCCTCTGGCCGGAAAGGTTCCAATTGACGAAATGCGGGAAGTGATGGATTATATTCTTATTCTGTGCAAGCTTAGATTTCGGGCGTCACTGCAGTGAATATACACTTTCTCGGCCGCTGGTTGGGGTTGGGGATCAGCCGCTGTTTGTGATCGGATTGCTCTTTGCCTAAATCCTGCCCATAATGCAACATTCCGTCTCTGAATTCAGCCATAAACCGGAAATGTTGCACAAAAAGCAACATCTGTCCTCCTTCCGGCGGCCAAACGGGGAAATTCCTGCATTTTGTGCAACAATCCACTCTGCCACCCCTTATCCGGGAGTCAAAATTGCAAAATGTGCAACATTTTCATCATCTTAGCATCTCAACGCCGAAGCATCTCAGCATTCCAGCATCCCAGCACCGAACCATCTCAGCATTGCAACATTCTCAGCATCTCAGCATTTCCTCTATTCAGCCTCTACAGCTCCATAAAATCTCAATTCCACTTTGCAAGCGGCTATCCTGTTCTAGGCCTTCGGATGAATGTGCTGGTGTCGGCGGGCAGGGATTGGAAAGTTAGTTGTTGGGCCAGAGTCTAACGTGTGGTTTATATACGATCTATCGGGAGGGGAAGCGGCATGAATGATGGTAATATCCGCAAGCCGGAAGGATTCGAGGAGGAGAAGCTGTACGTGCTGCCGGAGTACTGGATGAAGGAGTTGGAGCAGGAGGAGCTGACCGCCTCCTTGTTCATTACGGACATTGGTTACTTCCCGAATGCCCGGTATCATTTCAGGGAACGGCTGGAAGGCAGCCCCTCGCATATCTTGATCTTGTGTGAAGCGGGGCAGGGCTGGGTGGAGCTGAACCACGGGGAGCCGATGACCCTGCAGCCGGGGGACATGATGATTATTCCTCCAGGCACACCGCACCGGTACGGGGCCATGCAGGAGGAGCCATGGAGCATTTACTGGTTTCATTTCAAAGGAAATCACGCGGATCGGCTGGTGAAGCTGTTCGGATTATCCGGTGTCCCCCTCGCCCTAGCCCCGAGCGGCAAGGCCCGGATCATCGAATGGTTCGTCCCTGCCTATGAGCTGCTGGCTGAGCGGACCTATGCCCTGGCTACCCATGTGCATATCGCCCAGACGGTTAGACAACTGCTCTCCGGGATTGGCCTCAATACCGGGAAGTCGGCTCAGGAGAAGAAGCGGGAGACCTATCTGGAACAGGCAATCCAGTATATGAACGGACGGCTAAACAGCACACTCACCTTGCCTGAGCTGGCGAAGCATGCCGGCGTGTCGAAGCAGCATCTGATCTATATCTTCAACGCCGAGACCGGGGTCTCCCCGATCGAGTATTTCCTGCGGCTCAAAATCCAGCGGGCAGGCCATCTGCTCGATCTTACCGAACTCAGCATTAAGGAGGTCGGCTCCGCCGTAGGGATCAACGACCCTTATTATTTCTCCCGGCTGTTCAAGAAGATTTCGGGGTTCTCTCCCTCCAGTTACCGCAGAATTCCGAAGGGCTGAAGCCGGACCGGAGCCGCTTTTCTTATCCGTACCGCAGGCTGCAGGCTTTAATCTACCAGCCTCTGTCATTTTCGGAAAAGAGTGAATCCGCTCCGCCCCTGCTTCCGCCGCCGCCAGAACCGGTATCCTCTGCGGACCGTCTCCAGGATCAGACGGGGAACCGGAAATACGCGGCGGGAGGCCACCGGCCGGTACAGCCGGTAATACATCCGCTTGTAGTCCTCCCACATGCTGCAATCGTCATCCTTCAGGAAATCGGAAACATCGACAATCAGTCCCCGGCCGTCCCGGAGCATGACATTCTTGGCGTGGATATCATGCGGGCGCAGTCCCCGGGTCCTGGCATACTGAAGCGCGTCGTCAATGTCTTCAATGGCCTGTCCGGTAATGAGAATCCCGCGTTGCATGGAATCGTAGAAGGTGACGCCTCCCAGCCTTTTGAGGACCAGAAAATCCGCTCCGGCATAATAGCATTCCGAGAAAGCCGGATGCTGCCCGAGGCGGCGGTACACCTCTGTTTCCTCCTCAATCCCCGGCCTGCCCGGCGCATAGATCTTCACTGCGTATGCCTCAGCCCCCTGACGGCAGAAGACAGCCGCGTAATTCCCGGTTCCGAGTACCTGCCAGGGCCCGGGCACACCGCTGACCTTCACCGGCTCCAGCGGATTCACGCTCTCTATCCTAACCTGTCCCAGCAGCTCGCCCGTGATCTGCTCCAGCAGCTTGTCCATCCTTCTCACCCCGCAGCTCCATTCAGTTATGATTCTAGTAAGCTTAGTGTACGCCAAAAAGCAGAGATCAGCTAATCTCTGTCCGCTGAATACAAAAAGAACCGGGCATCTCTGCCCGGTTCTTTCTGAATTTTGCACTGAGCTAAGCTGCATCCAGCCCGCTTAAGCCTATTACTTCGCAGCCTGATAAGCGGCCAGGAATTCCTTAACCTTGGCCGGATCGGCCTTCAGCTCATTTCCGGTGTCGATCAGCGGGCTGAGGGTGGAGACTGCCTTGATTTTTTTCCCGTTATAGAAGG
Source organism: Paenibacillus sp. FSL K6-1217 (assembly GCF_045040735.1). NCBI lineage: Bacteria > Bacillati > Bacillota > Bacilli > Caryophanales > Paenibacillaceae > Paenibacillus > Paenibacillus sp. FSL K6-1217. The sequence continues at coordinate 6,793,632 of NZ_CP150271.1, read as the reverse complement.
CCAGAATCTCATCCTGATTGATGGAGTAGAGCACCGCCTTGCGGAGATCCACGCTGCTTGCCACATCCCGGTTCTTCGTGTTGAACAGCAGGTAGCTCATGGCGTTGCTCGGAATGCTCTTGAGCTGCAGCTTGCTGTCGCCTTCCACCACCTCATATTTCGTCTCAGGCACGCCATAGTAGACATGGATTTCACCGCTGCGCAGGGCAGACAGGGTGCTGTCAGCGTCGGCAATAAAGCGTACGTTCACCTGATTGATCAGCGCTTCGTTGTCTGTACCTTTTTGATAGGCAGGGTTCTTGAGGAAGACTCCTTCATAGTCATTCTTATAAGACAGGATGTAAGGACCGCTGGCATACAGCTTATTGTCGTATTTGGCGCCTTCCGTTACCGTATTCTGGTCACCGTAAGGGATGTCCTTGTTCACATCGAACTTGGCAACATCATAGGTGTTGATGCTCTCAACCTGCTTCTTGGAGACAATCCCGGCGGATTGGTGGGCCAGATAGTTCAGCACCTGCGGAAAAGGCTCGGTTGTCGTCAGCTTGATCACCTGATATTTTCCCTGCTTGTTGTCAGCCTGCTTCTTGTCGCTCACAAGCCCTGAGATCGGCGCTTCCAGGCCTTGCTCCAGCGCTTCCTTAACGGTTCCCTTGCCGCCTGCCTGCTTGATGGAGCCCAGGGCGTTCAGGTCCGTGAATACCTCAACCGTCTTAATATGCTCATGCAGGCTGTACGTACGGTGATCCGGCACAGAATCCTTGTTCTTGGCCCGGTCCAGGGAGAACACGACATCGTCGCCGCCGACACGTTCGCCGGTATCTACAGCTTTTTTGTTATCGATCTTGGCGAAATTAATATCATCCCGGAGAATGAAATAGTAGTCCTGGTTGCCGTCTGCAATGCTATAGTTGCGGGACAGCGAAGCGTCAGAGGTGATCTTGTCATCATCTGTCAGATTGACCAGGCGCACATACATATTCGTATTAAGCTGGTTGATCGAGCCGTCATTGCCCTTGATCGGGTCCAGGGACGTCAGGTTGGAGAGTGCCTGTGCGAGAATCAGCGGAGTGGTCGCCCGTTTCGCCTGGTCCACGAAATCGATGTCCTCCCAGGCCAGTGCCCGGGATTTGGACAGTCTTACCGAGTCGGGTTTGAGCACCTCTTTGTTGACCGCCTGGCTCTTCATGGAGATATACAGCGGAGCAATGCGGGCTTCATCGAAGACGAGGCGCTGCTCGAAATCCTTGTATGTCTGCACATATTCTTCCGGCGTCTGGGCAGCGGCCTTGTTAATCAGGGCATCCAGCTCGGCATCGGACTGGATACTGTAATCCCCGCCGGTGGTGAACAGCGATCTTACCGCATAATCGGGGTTCCCGGTAACGGTTGTCCAGCCGGAGAGGGAGACATCATAGTTGCCTGCATCCTCCTGGGCCTTGAAGCTGGCGTAATCAGGCTGGACATTCAGCTTGACGTTGAATCCGTTCTTGGTGAGCTGATCCCGGACAATGTTCATGTCAGACTCATTGCTGCTCATGCCAAGCACTTCAATATTGACCGGTGTGCCGTCGCCCGCAGGCGCTGAGGCCGGTGCTTCCGAGGAAGCCGGTTCAGCCGTCTTTCCGGCTGTATTCGATTTGGTTGCTACGGAGCATCCGCTAAGGATCAGAACCAGCGTCAGCAGCAGAACCAGTGTAGATTTTGTTTTCATTACAATTTCCTCCCCAGTGGTATATATATAGTTTCTCTATGAAAAACGTCGGCTTAAGACGCATTTTCCGAAGCTGCGGTTAATCCATCTTGGGATCAAGCGCATCGCGCAGTCCGTCGCCGAAGAAGTTGAACGACAACACCAGTGCAATAATCGCCAGTCCCGGGAAAATCGCCAGATAGGAGTTGGTCTCCAGGTACGTGCTGCCCAGCTTGAGAATATTGCCCCATTCCGGGATATGCGGTTCGATCCCCAGACCCAGAAAGCTGAGGCTGCTCGTGGATATGACCGCGCCGCCGATGGTTAAGGTCGCCTTGACAATCATCGGAGCCAGTGAATTCGGAACGATATGCTTGAAGATAATCGCTGAATGGCTGGAGCCGAAGGCCCGCGCGGCATCTACGTATTCATAGGTGGAGACCTGAAGCACACTCGCCCGCATCGTCCGGGCATAGGTCGGGATAGCCCCGACGCTGAGCGCCAGAATCAGATTGACCGTATTGGCGCCGAAGGCGGCAATAATCGCAATCGCCAGCAGAATGCCCGGAATGGCATACAGCACATCCAGCGCACGCATGATGATGTTGTCGGTATAACGTCCGTAATAGCCGGATACCGCTCCCAGCACGCCACCTAATAACAGCGGGAGAACCGTAGACATCACCCCGACAATCAGGGAGATCCGCGCCCCGAAAATAATCCGTGTAAACAGGCAGCGGCCGAAATTGTCCGTGCCCAGCGGATACGCCAGGGACGGCTTCTGCAGAATCAGCGAATAATTGTTGTCTACCGCCATGCCGTAATCGAAGGTGACATAACTGCATACAGAGACGGAGAACAGGAAAGCGATGAACAGCAGTCCCAGCATCGCTGTCGTGTTACGGGTCAGCCGCTCCAGCACATCCTCCCATCCGGCCACGGCCGGGTTGTCCCGGTTACGGATTCGGACCAGCAGAATAATGCCCAGTGCCAGCGCGAACAAATTACCGGTCAGCGAGGTGAGGAGCAGCGGATACGCTGCCCAGGCCATCCTCCGGGGAATCTGGCGGCGGCGGACGAATCTGGCGGTCAGCACGACCACAAGCAGATGGAACGCGGCTACCGCCAGCAGGATGAACATTCCTGTGAGGAAGGTGTCCGCAACGTATGGCTTGTAGAGGTTCAAGGCCGAGACGGCAATCACCCCTAGCTGCGTCAGCAGCGTGTACACGGCCAGCGTGTACTCCGGTGACTTGCGCTTACGGATCAGCTGGAGGGCTGCCGTCACCAGGAATACATTGCCGGTCATAAGGCTGAGGAGCTGGACATAGCCCAAAGCCCGGGTTCGGCTGCGGATCTCTCCATGGGCGATCAGATCTCTGCGGATCAGCAGCGTAACCAGCACCTGTAGCAGCGTGAAGAATCCATAGGCCATAGCGGCCATTCCTATATAAGGCTTGATGGCCTGGCTCTCCCAGTCATAGCTGCTCAGCAGCAGGACCAGTGTGATAATAAGCGACCCCACCCAGGCAAAGCCTGCCTGCCGGTAATCCGGGGAGGCCGTGAGTCTAAGCTGTGCTGCGCGCCGGTCAGCGTTAGTGTTAACCATGAATGTCACCTGCTATCAGTATTGTTTCATCCGGGACCGGATTCGCGGGTCCACAAAAGCGTATAGAATATCGATCAATGCATTGATTAAGGAAATGGTAATGGCCGTATAGACCACCCCGCCCATAATGGCCGGAATGTCAGGGATAAACTGCTTATCGACGATATAGCTGCCGAGTCCGCTGATGTTGAATACTTTCTCGGTTACGGCAGCCCCGCCGAGCATCGCGCCGAATTGCAGGCCGATGACCGTGACAATCGGGATCAGTGCATTACGTACGGCATGCTTCAGCAGCACCTTGCGTTTGCTGAGGCCCTTGGCCGTGGCTGTGATAATGTAATCTTCATGGATAACCTCCAGGGTGGACGCCCGGGTCATCCGGGCAATCGCCGCCGTGAGCCCCGTCCCGAGGACCACCACCGGCATAATGAAGGTCATCCAGTTCCCCGGATTGAATGTCGCCGGCAGCCATTGCAGCTTGATGGAGAAGCCGAGGATGAAGACCAGCCCTTGCCAGAAGCTAGGGATCGACAAGCCGATTAAGGCAATCAGCATGAAGGTATAATCGAACCAGGAGTTGGGCCGTGCTGCCGAGATAATCCCGATGGGAATGGCAATGATCACAGCCATCAGCAGGGAGAACAGCGTCAGCTCCAGCGTAACCGGGAATTTGCGGCCGATGGCCGACACAATCTCTTCGTTCCCCGCAAAAGATTTGCCGAGATCGAACATCGCTATCCCTTTGACATTGTCCCATAGCTGCACCAGATACGGCTGATCCAGCCCGTATACCCTGTTGAATTCGACGATCTGGGCATCGGTAGCCGTCTGGCCGAGAATATTGACCGCTGGATCGAATGGTGAGATATATAATATAGTAAATACAAGCACTGCCACTCCGAAAATAACAAATACCGTCATAACCAATCTTTCAAATATGTATTTGAGATACGGGCTGCTATAGAGCCAGATCAACAGATATAGCGGCAGTCCGGGAATGAACGATAACGGTAAAAATAACGGATGATGCAGCAGGGTCCGAAAGGTGTGAATGAACGTTGAGCGGGCCAGCCCCTGCTCCTGCAGCCTGCGGTCTGCCCGCTCGGCAGCCACACTCTCGAACCGTTCTGCCGTCAGCTTCTGCGCCTCTGCCTCAAGTCCGGCTTCCGTAAGCTTCTCCCCGAAGAAGCTGGCCTTACTGTGCAGCTGCGCCTTGAAATCCGAATGCAGCTTCTCTTGAAGCCCTGAAGCCAGCAGCTCCTCCCGGGTCTCCCGCAGGACGGAAGTATGAACATCTCCGGCCTTACGGGCACGGTGGACGAGCAGCGTGAACAGATTCACAGGCGCGCCGAGGATCAGGGCGAAATAACGGTATGAGGCGTTCTGCAGCAGTTTGCTGTACGAATCGCCTATGGCCTCTGCAATAGGCATGCCCCCACTTTTTGCCGCCTCCATAGGACCTGTCCTCCTTATCTTCCAATTTCAATTTGTACTATTCCGATAGATAAGGTATATTTTATTAATAGAGTAGCTTAAAGTCAAGTTGAGATATTTAAAATTACTAGAAAAGTGGCAGGTGGAACCATGGACCCGATTTTGACAGTCAATAATCTGCACATCTCTTTCCAGAGCCATGATGAAGGGCGTGCCGCTGTACGCGGCGTAAGCTTTGAAGTCTATAAAGGGGAAACCCTCGGAATCGTTGGTGAATCGGGCAGCGGCAAGAGCGTCACCGCCCGCTCCATCATGAGACTGCTGCCTTCCCCGCCCGCACTTATGAAGGATGGGGAGATTGTCTTCCTGGGCGATAACCTGGCGGATAAATCGGAGAAGCAGATGGAGAATATCCGCGGGCGGGAGATCGGGATGATCTTTCAGGACCCGATGAGCTCCCTGAACCCTACCATCCGCATCGGCGAGCAGATCAGCGAGAGCCTGATTAAGCACCGCAAGCTGTCCCGCAGAGCTGCGAAGCAGGAAGCACTCGAGATGCTGAAGCAGGTCGGCATCCGTGACAGCGAACTGCGCTACCAGCAGTATCCGCATGAATTCTCGGGCGGGATGCGCCAGCGGGTCATGATCGCTATCGCGCTGGTCTGCCAGCCGGCGCTGCTTATTGCAGACGAGCCGACTACCGCACTGGATGTGACGATTCAGGCGCAGATTCTGAATCTGATGAAGCATATGCAGCAGCGCCTGGGCACCTCCATCATCCTGATCACCCATGATCTGGGCGTCGTTGCCGGGATGTGTGACCGAGTGGCGGTTATGAAGGACGGGGAGATTGTGGAGACAGGCAGCACGGAGGACATCTTCGCCCGCCCGCAGCATCCGTATACACAGCGGCTGCTGAATGCGTTGCCCCGGCTGGACGAGAAGAAGAAGCCCAAGCCGCCAGGCCTCATTATTCAGGGTGAGGGCAGACAGCCGCTGCTGGAAGTAAGGTCGTTGAAACAGCATTTCAACCTGGGCAAGGGCCGGGTGCTGCGTGCGGTCAATGACATCAGCTTCCATATCCGCGAAGGAGAGACCCTTGGCATGGTCGGTGAATCCGGCAGCGGGAAGTCCACGACCGGGCGTTCCATTCTCCGGCTGCATGAGCCGACCGGCGGCGATGTGCTGTTCCAGGGCATGGCGGTGAACCGGCTCAATACCCAGGAGATGAAGATCATGCGGCGCCATATGCAGATGATCTTCCAGGACCCGTACGCATCCTTGAATCCGCGCTTCAAGGTCATGGATATCATCGGTGAAGCCTTGGATGTCCACCAGCTGGCCGGCAGCAAGAAGGAGCGGAAGAAGCGGGTCGAGGAGCTGCTGGATCTGGTCGGGCTGGACCCGGCATTCGCCATCCGCTACCCGCATGAATTCTCCGGCGGCCAGCGGCAGCGGATTGGCATCGCCCGCGCGCTGGCGGTTGAGCCAAGGTTCATCGTCTGCGATGAACCGCTGTCCGCGCTGGATATGTCCATCCAGGCGCAGGTCGTGAAGCTGCTGGAGGAGCTGCAGCAGCGGCTCGGTCTGACCTACCTGTTCATTGCCCATGACCTGTCCATGGTCAAGCACATCAGCGACCGGGTGGCCGTCATGTACAATGGCCGGATTGTCGAGCTGGCCGAGAGCGAGGAGCTCTACACCAATCCGCAGCATGAATACACGAAGTCACTCTTGGCTGCCATTCCTGTGCCCGATCCGAAGGTCGAAGCGGCGAAGAAGCGGGTGCTCCTGGAGGAGCAAAGCAGCGGCGGCGGTGACAAATACAATCTCGACCAGTCCAGTCTGGTCGAGATCTCAAAAGGCCACTGGGTCGCTATACCAGCGGGCTGAGGGGGCGAGGACTGAGGGGATAAGGGCTTAAGGATAAAGGCCGAGGATGCAGGACTTCAACGCTAAGAGCAATTGAGGGGCACTTGTGCCCCTCATTCCGCTCACCGCCCGCTTTCAGCCAATTCAGGTGCACTAATGCTCCTCATTTCCGCGTACCGCCCGCTTTCAGCCAATTCGGGTGCACTAATGCCCCTCATTTCCGCCTACCGCCCACTTTCAGCCATTTCAGGTGCACAAATGCCCCTCATTTCCGCCTACCGCCCACTTTCAGCCATTTCAGGTGCACTAATACCCCTCGTTTCCGCCTACCATCCACTTTCAGCCAATTCGGGTGCACTATGCTGTTAGTGTTAACCGTGGACACCCGTTAAGAGAATAGAGATAATTAGTTTAACGAGGAGGTGTCCCCATGAGTGGAACACGGAGAAGCTACAATGAAGACTACAAAAGACAGACCGTCAAGTACATCCAGGAACAGACGAAATCGGTGGCGGAACTGGCCCTGGAGCTGGACATCCCCGCCAAAACGTTGCATAAATGGCTGGGACAGTACCGGCAGTTTCAGGATGAGCCCATCGTGACTCCAGATAAGTACAGAGAGCTGGAACGTCAACTGAAGGAGCGGGAAGAGCAGCTTGCAGACCTGACCGAAGAGATGGCCATCCTAAAAAAAGCAGTGCACATCTTCAGCAACCCAAAGAACTGAGATTTCAGTTTATTGAAGATCATCGCTCCGAGTTCCCTGTGGAGAAGATGTGCCGTGTCTTTCAGGTGTCCCGGAGCGGGTATTACAAATGGAGAACAGCGAAGCCCAGCCCTCAATCCACCCGCAAAGCGTTGCTATTAAAGCGGATAGCCTATCATTTCCATGACTCTAAGGGTCGCTATGGCAGTCCCAAAATCAAGGTTCTCCTCGAACGTGAAGGGCACCGGGTCAGTGAACGCACCGTAGGAAAGTATATGAAGGAACTCGGTCTGCGCTCTTGTGTCGCGAAACGATTTCGGGTATGCACCACCGACTCCAACCATCCGTTACCCATTGCCCCCAACCTGTTAAACCAGCAATTTCACACGGAAAAGCCGAACCAGACGTGGGTGGCGGATATCACCTACATTCCCTGCCGGGAAGGACGGATGTACTTGGCGAGCGTGCTGGACCTGTGTACCCGGGAGATTGTCGGCTGGCGGCTTAGCGACCGAATGACCACTGACCTCGTACAAGACGCTCTGGACGCTGCCTATCAGGCGAAACGCCCCGGGAAGGGCTTGATTCATCATTCGGATCGGGGCTCCCAGTACGCCTCTGCCGACTACCGGGAACGCCTCAAGACGTACCAGATGACTGCAAGCATGAGCCGCAAAGGAAACTGTTATGATAACGCCTGTATCGAATCGTTTCACAGCCTTTTAAAAAAAGAGTTGGTGTACTGGCATCGATTTAAAACGAAGCAACAGGCGTATGATGCCATCTTCCAGTACATTGAATTTTTCTACAACCGCAAACGAATCCATGGGGCGCTGGGTTACGTTTCTCCGGTTCAGTTTGCAGCCACATTTAAGCGAAAAACGATGTAGTTGCTGTCTACTTTCTTGACAGGAGTCCACTAATGCTCCTCGTTTCCGCCTACCATCCACTTTCAGCCAATTCGGGTGCACTAATGCTCCTCATTTCCGCCTACCATCCATTTTCAGCCAATTCGAGTGCACTTGTGCTCCTCATTCGCTCACTTAGCCAACTTTCCGGGAATTCAGGTGCACTAATGCCCCTCATTTCCGCCTACCGCCCGCTTTCAGCCAATTCAGGTGCACTAATGCTCCTCATTTCCGCCTACCGCCCACTTTCAGCCATTTCAGGTGCACAAATGCCCCTCATTTCCGCCTACCATCCACTTTCAGCCATTTCAGGTGCACAAATGCCCCTCATTTCCGCCTACCATCCACTTTCAGCCAATTTGGGTGCACTTGTGCTCCTCATTCGCTCACTTAGCCAACTTTCCGGGAATTCAGGTGCACTTGTGCTCCTCATTTCCGCCTACCGCCCACTTTCAGCCAATTCAGGTGCACTAATGCCCATCATTTCCGCCTACCGCCCGCTTTCAGCCAATTCGGGTGCACTAATGCTCCTCATTTCCGCCTACCATCCACTTTCAGCCAATTCGGGTGCACTAATGCTCCTCATTCCCATTACTCCCTCAGCTTCCCCACTCCGCCGGTGGATCCGATACCGCTATATTCCCTCTGCCCGCAAGCCTGTTCGCCTACGGAATGAAGAGGTTGCCGCGTCAGGGCTGCCCCAAATGAATGACCTCATGCTCCTCCGCACTTCGGTATGTCCCGAATACAAGCTCCAGCGTCTTCAGATTATCTTCTCCGCTTGTCTGGAATTCCCTACCAGTGTTCAGACATTCAATGAAGTGCGACTGCAGGCGGTAATGGCTCTCTTCAAAATCAAGGCCGTTATCCTCCGAAACGACAGTCTCCAGCCCGCTGTTATCGATCAGACTAAGCGTACCGCTGCTGTACAGCTTGATCGTTGCCTGATCGCCTTCAATAATCAGCTGCTCCTTGTGGTCTGGCAGCACAGGCAGAGCAAGCCTGCCCGGCAGATTCTGCCGGGTGGCCCAGCTCATATCCATGAGGCCCATATAATCCTCGTAGCCGAGGGTAATGAGACCGGCATCCTCCCCCGCAATAAAAGGACTGACCCGCCGGGTCTCCGCATATAGCCGCTTAGGCTCCCCGAACAGGAAGCGCCACGTATCGTACCAGTGAACCCCCATCTCATAGAACAGCAGCTTCGGCATCTCCCGGAAGAACGGCTGCGGCAGCTCATTCTCCGGGGCAAACCGCGGTGAATAATAATCCGTGTGGATATAGCGGATCGTCTGGAGCCGTCCTGCCGCTCCCTCATCCAATAGCTTGCGGATAGCCTGAATCGGCTGCAGCCAGCGCCAGTTCTCGGTGACCATCAGCCGGACGCCCGCAGCACGCGCGGTTTCCACCATCTCACGGGCTTCCTCCATGGAACGGGCAAAAGGCTTTTGGCACATGATATGCTTCCCGGCCTGTGCGGCCAGTCCAACCAGCTCGGGATGGGTATCCGGCGCAGTAATAATATCCACTACATCCAGCTCCGCAGAAGACAGCATCTCTTCCAGCGTGGAGTACAGCATGTCCCGGGGAATCCCGTACGCCTCACCCTTACTGTGCAGCTTAACCGAATCCAGGTCGCACAGGCCTTGAATCTGAACGCCGGGGATACGCTGCCATGCCTGCAAATGCTTGTCTGACCAATACCCGGCACCCACTATACCAATCTTCCACATCCTATTTAGCCTCCAAGTCATGCTCATCGTGCAGGCGCGTCATTCTCACCGCCATATAGGTCCGTCCCGGAAGATCGACCCTGAAGGTTCCCTGATAGCTGCCCGCAAGCAGTTCCACCGTCATGTTCCAGGTATCCAGCAGCTCCACCTTGTAGCGGAACTCCGGGTTCATCGTGAACTGGCGGAACATCGGCCGGTTAAACCCGAAATAATACAGATAATATTCATCCTCCACCCCGGCTCTGGGCAGATCCCAATCCGAAGGCAGCGGGTTCAGCCCCGCTGAAGGCCCTTCCTCCATAACACGCCGCAGAAAAGCAATCCGCTCAGGGCTCGTGCCATAGAGCCGCCCGCCCTTGGCCCACCAGAGCTTATCCTCCGGGTGAAGATAGGTTTCGCCGTGTCCGACATACCCTCCCCGGACCGCACCTTCCCAGAACCGGCGGACCATCTCTTCCCCGGTAATATTCCCCCAGCCATGCTCCACATTGCCCTCGTAGGCACATTCATCGATTACAACAGGCTTATTCCAGCGTGTTCTCCACTCGTCCGTATTCTCGGAGGTCTTGTAGGCATCCACCCGCTGGATGCTGCAATGGGTAACCCAGGGCTGGCTATAATCATAAAAGGCAATACCGTTGTGGTTAGAGATCAAGTGCCCGTAAGGATCATACGACGTTACAATGTGGGCATATCTCTCCCAATCGGCAAGTGTCTTGTTTCTCATGAAATCATATTCGTTGGCCAGCGACCACCAGACATGGCGGTACGCCGAGAGTCTGGCAACAAGGTACCGGAGATAGCGGTCATCCGCCTCCTTGCCCATATCTGCGAAGCCCCAGCGGTCATACGGGTGGAACAGAATCAGGTCGGCCTCGATGCCAAGCTCCCCCAGATCCGCAATCCGCTCCTCCAGATGCCGGAAGAACGCCGGATTGAACCGGCTGTAGTCCCAGCCTGCCTGGACCGAGCCTTCATAGGGATAGTACTCCGGTTCATTCTCGTTATAGGAGTAGGATTTCGGGAACACGCACATTCTTATTTTGTTAAAAGAAGACGCTTTCAGGGTCTCCAGCGTCTGCCGCTCCATCTCATCGCCCTGATGGGTCCAGGCGTAGCAGGTCGTGCCGACCGGAAGATACGGCGTCCCGTCCGCATAGGCAAAATGAAAGGTATTCCGCACCCGGACCGGACCGTGATTCCCGCCCGCAGCAGCCGTGCATTCCAGCTCCCCTTCAAGCTCATGGAGCGCAGGCTCATTACTGCTCGTCCGGAATGTCCACTTCCCCTGATGCTCCGGCATGAAGCGGATGCGGTATACGCCTTCCCCGTCATAGAAGCCCAGAACCCGAACCGAGTGTTCTCCCATCGAAAATTCCGCCTGCACTGCTACCTCCGTAAACGGATTGCCCCCGGCAGGGCCTCCATGCAGTACAATTTCACATACGTCCCACCGGGAAGTCTGATCCGGCACCGATACGGAGACCCTCCCCTGAAATGCAGAAGCCTGTCCCGCTTCCTTCTGATCACCCATAAGTCCTGCTCCCTTCTGTATGAACCCTCAGATATACAATAGCAACTTATCATTAAACAACTTAACAACTAAACAAAAATAAACAAAAACTATTAAAAATTGACTGCGCATCTTACCTAAGGCCATCCTACAACACCTGTAAAGCATCGTCAATATTCTTATTTCATCGTAATTATTGCTTCATCATTGCTTCGGTTACCTGTCAATATAACTAAACACAACTAAACAAAAACCGTTCTTTTCAGGTTCATTGCTAAATCCACTCCCTTCCCTTACACTAAACATACTTGAGCTGTGTTAAATGGAGGTTTTGTCATTGAATATGGAGGAGCTTGCCCGGCTGGCCGGGGTCTCCAAAGGGGCCGTTTCGCTGGCGCTGAACGGGAAGCCGGGGGTCGGAGCGGAGACCCGGGAACGAATCCTGCGGCTTGCGGAGACCTATGGATATACCGGCAGGGGAAGAGCGGCCGCCGCCGAGGCGAACGCGGCCACATTGCGGTTTCTGGTGTTCACCAATGCCGGACTGGTTCATGAGGAATATTATCAGCAGCCCTTTTTCCGGGAGCTGATTCATCATATCGAGGAACGCTGCCGGATGGCAGGCTACAGTTTGATTTTCTCCGTGATTGAAGAGAAGCACTATGAGCAGGGCATTCAATCGGTGACGGAGGAGCCGGCCAGCGGGGTCATTCTTCTCGGCACCAGCCTGGATGCAGCCAGAATAGCCGATATCGCGGACAAGCTGCCCGGCCTGATCGTGCTGGACACCTGCTTCGATGCGCTGCCTGTCCATTTTGTGGAGATCAATAATTATATGGGCGCTTATCAGGCAGGCACCTATTTGACTACTCACGGGCACCGGAGAATCGGTTATATCGCATCCGAGGAGCGGATTCATAACTTCGGGGAACGGCAGCGCGGATTCATGGCCGCCATGGCGGAGGCTCAGGTGGAGATCCCCCGGAGCAGCCTGCTGGAGGTGCCACCAACCCTGTTTTCCTCCCAGGGGCCGTTACGGGACAAGCTCCAGCGCCTTAAGGACAGCGGCCAGCCTTTTCCCACCGCCTTCTTCTGTGAATGTGACTACATCGCTATCAGCGCGATCAAGGCGCTCGGCGATCTGGGCTTCTCCATCCCGGAGGATGTGTCCGTCATCGGCTTCGATAATATCAACGAATCGCAGATTGTAGCCCCGGAGCTGACAACGGTTCATGTGGAGAAGGAACGGATGGCCGCATGGGCGGTCGATCTGTTCACCGCCTCTCTGCTCCGGCAGCCCGCAGTCTGCACCAAGGTCAAAATCGACACCCTCTTCATCGAGCGGGCTTCCTGCCGGCAGCTTGAACTCTCTGAGGATCAGTAAGCTACATTCACGACCAAAAAACAGGAGCCAGCCCTAACCGCCTGATCGCGGATAATGGGTTGGCTCCTGTTCCTGTCTGCATACCACTGCTCTATTCGTCTTGCTCTATTGGTCCAGCCAGGTACGCATCATCGATAACAGCTGTCCGCTGTTCACCGGCTTGGTAATATAATCGGAGCAGCCTGCTTCCAGGCACAGCTCCCGGTCCCCCTTCATCGCCTTGGCTGTAAGCGCAAGAATCGGGAGATCCCTCCATTCCGGCTTCTCCCGGATCGCCCGGGTCGTCTCGTAGCCGTCCATTCCCGGCATCATGATGTCCATCAGGACAATCTCGATATCAGGCGTCTGCTCCAGCAGCGTGATCGCATCCTGGCCATTCTCCGCAGGGATCACCTTCATCTGATGGCGCTCCAGAATGGAGGTGAGTGCGAAGATGTTGCGGATATCATCATCCACTACAAGCACCTTTTTATACTCGATCATCTCATCCGATTGATACAGCTTCACCAGCTTGTCTCTGGAGAGCGGCGGCAGGTTATCCGCCTTGCGGTGCAGGGCGAGGGTCGTTTCATCGATCAGCTGGACATCCGACTTCACCTCTTTGAGCACTGCCATCTTCGCCAGCTCGTCCCATTCCGTTTCTTCCTCCGGCGTCAGCTTGCGGTTCATCTGCACCAGGACAGGGATTCTTTTGTTCCTGGCGTTCTTGTACATCTCCCGGAGGAACCGGATCAGCTTCATATCCGCCAGGCTGCTGTCCAGCACGATAGCATCGAATGTCTTGCTGTTCAACTGGTTCAAGGCTTTACGCCCGGTCTCTACGGCGGTTAGCGTAAGATCCGGGTTGTCCAGCAGCTCTGCTATACGCTTGCGCTCCTGTTCATCCTGGACGGCGACCAGCAGTTGGGCCGTGGTGTGGTCCGCGAACTGGTTCAGCCGGTCCAGCGCATTCTCCAGCTCCTCATTGGTTACGGGCTTGCGGAAGTAATCGTAGGCCCCCTTCTGCAGCAGCAGCACCTCATCCTCATCTACGGTCATTACGCAGACCGGAATATGCCGTACCCCGATATCATTCTTGAGCTGCTGAAGCACCAGCCAGCCGTCCGTATCTCCGCCAAGATGCAGATCCAGCGTGATGGCCGCCGGCTGGTATTTCTGAACCAGCTCCAGGACATCCCAGCCGCTGGTGGCGATAACGGCTTTGATTCCTTTTTTGTGAAGCATCCCCAGAATGATCTCATTGAACTTCTGGTCATCCTCAACGATCAGGAACACGCGGTCTCCCGGTTCAATCTGATCACGGTCATCCACGAAGGTCTCCTCTTCCGGCTTGACCAGGCTGCTTCTGCGTTTGGCCGGGGTGATATCAATGACCTCCGGAACATGGGCCTTCGGAAGCTCCGGCTCGGTGAATTCCGCTTCTGTCGGCAGGTACAGGTTAAACACACTTCCCTTGCCCACTTCGCTGTACAGGCTGATCTCTCCGCCAAGCATCTCGGCAATCTCACGGGAGATGGCCAGTCCCAGACCTGTTCCGCCGTATTCCCGGTTCGTGCTGCCGTCCGCCTGCTGGAACGCTTCGAAGATAATCTGCTGCTTCTCCGCCGGTATACCGATTCCCGTATCGCTAACCGAGAAGCAGATTACCGTGGTGGCCCGCTCCAGCGACTCATTGTCCGGGTGCCACCCATCGGCCGCTTTGCGGATCTGCAGCATGATCTGTCCCTGCTCGGTGAACTTGAAGGCGTTCGACAGCAGGTTCTTCAGGATTTGCAGCAGACGCTTGGAGTCCGTTGAGATGCTGGACGGCACGCCGGGATCAATCTTGATCCGGTAGTCGAGCTTCTTGGCATCCACCATATGGCGGAAGGTACGGTCCAGCCCGTCCGTCAGCTCCGACAGCGAGACTTCGCTGAAATCCGGCGTGATCGTGCCGGATTCGATTTTGGACAGATCAAGAATATCATTGATCAGGTTCAGCAGCTCCAGCCCGGAATCCTGAATCGTCTTAGCGAACTTCACTTGAAGCTCATGCAGGTTCTCATCCGGGTTCTCGGCCAGCTGTTCTGCCAGGAGCAGCAGGGAATTCAGCGGCGTCCGCAGCTCATGGGACATGTTGGCCAGGAATTCGGATTTGTACTTGGAGGTAAGGGCAAGCTGCTCCGCCTTCTCCTCCAGGTAACGCTTGGCTACCTCCACCTCGTGGTTCTTGCTCTCCACCTCTGCCTTCTGCAGCACCAGCAGCTTCGCCTTATCCTCCAGCTCGTCATTCGTGCTCCGCAGCTCCAGCTGCTGCTTCTGCAGCTCCTCGGTGAGCGACTGGGATTGAATCAGCAGCTCCTCCGTACGCTGGTTCGCCTGCATCGTGTTAATCACACTGCCGATGGATTCGGTAAGCTGATCCAGGAAGGCGATATCGATATCGCTGTAAGGCCGGAAGGTCGCCAGCTCCAGAATCGCCAGCACCTGGTCCTCGAAGATGATCGGCAGCAAAATAATATTGAGCGGCGTCGCTTCGCCCAGCGCGGACGAGATCATCACATAATCGCCCGGCACGTTGGTCAGGAGAATCCGCTGCTTCTCGATCAGGCACTGGCCGACCAGTCCTTGCCCGGCCCGGAATTCATTCGCCAGATGCTTGCGGTTCTGATACGCATAGCTGGCGAACAGCTTCAGGACGGCTTCCCCGCCGGAGGGTTCATTAATGTAGAAGACACCATGCTGCATCGATACCAGCGGAGCCAGCTCCGACAGGATCATACGGCTGACCGCATACAAATCGCGCTGGCCCTGGAGCATCCGCGAGAACTTGGCCAGGTTGGTCTTCAGCCAATCCTGTTCCGTGTTGATACGGGTCGTCTCCTTCAGGTTACGGATCATCTCGTTGATGTTATCCTTCAGCGTGGCAACCTCCCCGGAGGCGGATACATCAATCGCCCGGGACAGATCGCCGTTGGTCACGGCTGTGGCCACATTGGTGATGGCCCGCACCTGCGTGGTCAGCGTACTCGCCATGTAGTTGACGTTATCCGTCAGATCACGCCAGGTCCCCGCAGCCCCCGGCACGCTGGCCTGTCCGCCCAGCTTCCCTTCAGCTCCCACCTCGCGTGCCACGGTAGTGACCTGATCGGCGAAGGTGGCCAGCGTCTCGATCATGTTATTGATCGTATCCGTCAGCTCGGCAATCTCGCCCTTGGCCTCAACCGTCAGCTTCTGCTTCAGATTACCGTTCGCCACCGCCGTCACGACCTTGGCGATGCCGCGCACCTGATCGGTCAGATTGGTCGCCATGATATTCACGTTGTCGGTCAGATCCTTCCAGATGCCCCCGACACCGCGCACCTGGGCTTGTCCGCCCAGCTTGCCGTCCGTGCCGACCTCGCTTGCTACACGCGTCACTTCGGAGGCGAACGAATTCAGCTGATCCACCATCGTATTGATCGTGTTCTTCAGCTCAAGCAATTCGCCTTTGACATCCACTGTAATCTTCTTGGACAAATCCCCGTTCGCTACTGCTGTGGTTACACCGGCGATGTTGCGCATCTGAATCGTCAGGTTGCTCGCCATGAAGTTCACCGTATCGGTCAGATCCTTCCAGGTGCCGGAGACGTCCTTCACCTCGGCTTGTGCGCCCAGCTTGCCGTCCGTGCCCACCTCGCGCGCGACACGCGTGACCTCGGAGGCGAAGATCGAGAGCTGGTCCACCATCGTGTTGATCGTATTCTTCAGCTCCAGAATCTCACCCTTGACGTCTACGGTAATCTTCTTGGACAGGTCGCCCTTCGCTACCGCTGTTGTAACGTCTGCAATATTACGCACCTGGTCCGTCAGATTCCGGGCCATGTTATTCACGCCTTCGGTCAGGTCCTTCCAGGTGCCGCCGACTCCTTTCACCTGCGCCTGTCCGCCGAGCTTGCCGTCTGTACCGACCTCGCGTGCGACGCGCGTCACCTCGGAGGAGAACATGGAGAGCTGGTCGACCATCGTATTGATCGTGTTCTTCAGCTCCAGAATTTCACCCTGCACATCGGCAGTGATTTTCTTGGACAGATCCCCGTTCGCTACCGCTGTCGTTACCACCGCAATGTTGCGCACCTGATTGGTCAGATTGGACGCCATGTAGTTGACGCTCTCGGTCAAATCCCGCCAGGTCCCGGCCACGCCCTTCACCTGCGCCTGTCCGCCGAGCATCCCTTCGGTGCCGACCTCACGCGCCACACGCGTGACCTCGGAAGCAAAGATCGACAACTGCTCCACCATGGTGTTGATGGTGTTCTTCAGCTCCAGGATCTCGCCGGTCGCATTCACGGTAATCTGCTTGGACAAGTCCCCCTTCGCCACGGCTGTCGTCACTTCGGCGATATTGCGCACCTGATCCGTCAGCGTGCCAGCCATGAAGTTCACGCTGTCCGTCAGGTCCTTCCAGGTGCCGGAGACCCCCTTGACATCGGCTTGTCCGCCGAGAATCCCTTCCGTAGATACCTCGCGGGCTACGCGCGTGACCTCGGAGGCGAAGTTGCTAAGCTGATCCACCATGATGTTAATCGTGCTTTTCAGCTCCAGAATCTCGCCCTTCGCATCGACGGTAATCGTCTTCGACAAGTCGCCCTTCGCCACCGCTGTAGTGACCTCCGCGATATTGCGCACCTGATTCGTTAAGTTAGACGCCATATAGTTGACGCTTTCGGTCAAATCCCGCCAGGTGCCGGACACTCCCTTGACATCGGCCTGCCCGCCGAGAATCCCTTCCGTACCGACCTCGCGCGCCATCCGGGTCACCTCGGAGGCAAAGGTCGATAGCTGATCGACCATCGTATTGATCGTGTTCTTCAGCTCCAGAATTTCGCCCTGCACATCGGCGGTAATCTTCTTCGACAGATCTCCATTGGCGACCGCCGTGGTCACCACCGCGATGTTCCGCACCTGATTGGTCAGGTTGGACGCCATGTAGTTGACGCTCTCGGTCAAATCCCGCCAGGTGCCGGAGACATCCTTCACATCAGCCTGTCCGCCCAGCTTGCCTTCGGTTCCAACCTCACGCGCCACACGGGTCACCTCGGAGGCGAACATCGAGAGCTGATCCACCATCGTGTTGATCGTGTTCTTCAGCTCCATAATTTCGCCCCGCGCATTGACCGTAATCTGCTTCGACAGATCGCCGTTCGCCACGGCCGTAGTCACCGCTGCAATATTGCGCACCTGATCCGTCAGATTCGTCGCCATATAATTCACGCTGTCGGTCAGATCCTTCCACGTGCCGGAGACTCCCTTCACATCAGCCTGACCGCCCAGGATTCCCTCAGTCCCGACCTCACGTGCCACGCGGGTCACCTCGGAGGCGAATGTGCTGAGCTGGTTGACCATCATATTAATATTGCTTGCGGTACGCTGGAACTCGCCGGTGAGCGGCCGTCCTTCGATCGCCAGCTCCACCTGCTGGGACAGATCGCCTTTGGCTACGGCGTTAATCACCCGGACCATCTCGCTGGTCGGCTGAATCAGATCAATGACCAGCCCGTTCAAGGAATCGGTAACCGTCTCCCAGGACCCGCCCAGATTCTTCTGCACGAACCGTCTGGACAGGTTCCCTTCCTTGCCGACCACTCTGGCCACCGTCTGAACCTCATTCACCAGGCTCTCCTGAATATCCATAATCTCGTTGAATGTATCCGCTACCTTACCGGCAATTCCCGTCCGGTCATACGGCATCCGGCGGGAGAAATCCCCCTTCTTCATCGCCATCAAGGCGCTCAGCAGTTCACCGGCGTCTATCCCGTCGCCCTGGTTTTCTTTGATTTGGTTGTCATCGCTCATAATATCAACCCTGCCCCTTATTCAGCACGTATTTTTGCATGACCTGTTGTTTAACTTCCAGCCTGACCGGCCTGGCGATGAACCTCTACATCCCCGGTCCCTGATATTCATGAACGGCAATGGTAAAAACAAACGTAGCCCCCGGTTCATCCGACGGCTCTACCCGGATGCTTCCGCCCATCAGCTCCACCAGCGCTTTGCTGATCGATAAGCCCAGCCCCGTGCCTTCGAACCTGCGTGTGGTAGAGGCATCGAGCTGGGAGAAGGGCTGGAACAGCTCACCGATTTGATCCGGGGGAATCCCGATTCCGGTGTCTCTGATCGTGAATTCAAGCATGAGCTTCTCCGGCGGTCCCTCCAGCTTGTTAACCATTATGTATACACTGCCTGCATCGGTGAACTTTACGGCGTTGCCTACCAGATTATTCAGCACCTGGCGGAGGCGGTTCACATCCCCCACCAGATCAGGCGGTACGGCAGGATCGATTACTACCACCATGTCGAGCTTCTGCTCACGCGTCCTGGCGGTGAACAGGGCTATGGTCTCGTTCAGGCAGTCTTGAAGGGAGAACGGCGCTTCTTCCACCACCAGCTTCCCGGATTCCAGCTTGGAATAATCGAGAATGGGGTTGATCACTGACAGAAGGGCATTGCTGCTCGTGTGGATAATCCCGGCCATTTCAGTGTATTCGTCCGGCAGATCCGAAGCGAGCAGCAGATCAGACATCCCGATGATCCCGTTCAGCGGAGTGCGGATCTCATGGCTCATCATGGCCAGGAATTCCGATTTCACCCGGGAGGCAATCTCCGCCGTCTCCTTCGCTTCGCGCAGCTCCTGGTTCGTCTTCTCCAGCTCCCGCGCCTGCTGCTTCAGCATTTCGCTCTGGAGCTGCAGCGTCTTGTTCGCCTCATACATGCTGACGTAACCCTCAATCTTGGACTTGAACAGCTGCGGGACGAAGGGCTTCGTCATGTAATCCATCGCACCGACAGAGTAGCCGGCGAAGATATCCTCCATCGTAGTACTGTTGGCGGACATGAAAATAATCGGCACCACATGATTCTTCTCCCGGGTACGGATAAGGCGCGCCGTCTCCAGCCCGTCCATCCCCGGCATTTGCACATCCATCACAATGACGGCGAATTCCTCTTCCAGCAAGCAGCGCAAAGCCTCAATACCGGAATAGGCCCGAAACAACCGGTAAGGCTCATCGCGGAGAACAGCCTCAATGGCAAGCAGGTTCTCGGGATGATCGTCTACAAGCAGGATATTGACTGGAAAATCCATGAGAACCCTCGCTTTCCAGGTTGTGGCTTGCCTTGCGTTTATATTTCGAAAATATAGCTTATATACCCAAATTCTCCGCACCCGAAACTCAGGTCTGCTGGTAATTCACCGCTGTAATCAGACACTCTCTGCACAGAAAAGAATAATAGATTCCCTCGTCCTCCGCCACCTGGCCCATATCCGCTTGCGCCGCGAATGTCATCGTCCTTGAGCAGCAGGGACACACCGGATAGTCCGCATCCTGAATCCAAGCCGGATGCCCTCCGATCTGCGAGGCCGGTGCTTCCAAAATCCAGTGTGCACTCTCAAAAGTGCCTGCCGGCTGTTCCGACAGCTGCATCCTATGCCATGTATTGAACGCCGGTCCTCCGGTATTGTCAGGCAGATATTCAGGAACCGTATTATATTCACTCCATACATAGCCGCCCTCCAGATCGGCCTTCATATATAGGGTGCCATAACAGCTGCAGTGCATACATGCTGCGATGCGCAGACGCTTGCCGGGAAGCTCCATGAACCCTGTCTGCGGATGCTGCAAATCGTAGTCGAATAAGACGGTCAGCCCGCCTCCGCACCAAGGACAGGTGTCCGTTCCTGTCCGGAGCATTTGAACGGCCGCCGGAGCACCGGGCATTTCCGGAGTGTCTTCTCTGCTTACCAGGAAGGGATAACATTCGGGATGATACAGCTGCCTTTTGCCTCCTCCGGCATCCAGCTCCCAGCCCGCTTCACGGGCATACGTCTCGGGCGCCTGATATAACGTGGATGCCCACTCCGGCGGGGACTGCCGCCATGCCGCGAACAGCCTGACCACCTCTTCATCGCCAATCCAGGCCAGCGCCAACAGCAGAAGATTGCGGTTCGCCGGATCGGACTCCACCTGAGCAATAAGCCGGTCCCGGATCTGCGCGTCTGCATCCTTGAAGAGAATCGGAGGATTATAATTCTCGGTTCGAAGAAAGCTGTCCAGGCCCGGCCCAAGCCGCGTATCCGTGAAGCAGAGGAGGGACACCAGAATCATCTCCGCCTGATCCACATCCTCTTCCTCTTCCAATAGATGGACGGCGTAGCTCTCCATCCGTTCCCTTTCTTCCTCCGTCAGCCCGCGATACAGCTCCTGTGCGGTCCGGGGGTAAGGTACTTCCTTGATCAGCGGATCAGGCTTTCGCGGGCTGTGCATAATGGTGAGAATTTCAACCGGATCATGGATACCGGCATACCTGTTCACCTCTTTGCGGTTCTGTTCAATATATGCCTGTTTCTCCATCGCTTTCTTCTGCTGGTAGCAGGGCATACAGATGCCACCGGTCTTCAGCGCAGTTGCAGGAAGAATCGTTCCCGTGCAGCCTGGGGTCTGACAAGGCAGACGTTCACTCATATCCTCTCTCTCCCTTCGTGATCAGTACGCAGACTATGATTTTACTCCCATTATAAGATAACGGACTTTGGGGATGCCAGCAGACGGATTCCACTCCGACCCTTGACTGTTCGCCCGCCATCTAAGATAATAACAACCTCTGCCGTATTCCATGCAGGACAAGACTAACATTGACACAGAAAAGGGGCGGTCGTCATCAGCTGGTTAAATGATCTCTACAAATTACAGAAGAAGGAGCCTGCCAAAGACGCCGAGCCTGCTCTGGTCAATGCCATCTTCCGGATGTATGACCGGTTCAAGCGGCTCGGACTCACCGAACGGCTGGGCCAGCAGGATATGTCGCTGGATATTGCTGACGCTTATGTCCATGGCCGGAATGCGATGATTGAAGCCGGTGTCGGCATCGGCAAATCCTTCGCCTACCTGATTCCCGGCCTGCTCATTAACCAGCTCTCGCGCCAGCCTGTTATTATCGCCACCTCGTCCATCCAGCTCTCCGAACAGATCCATAAGGATCTGCGGTTCATCGGCAGCCGCCTCGGCTTCTCGATGGTCCGCTCTGTAGTCGGCAAGGGCATGGGGCAATATGCCTGCCGGTACCGGGCAGCGGAGCTGTTCCCGTCCGGGGAGCCGGACTCCCCGCCCACTATACTGGCAGAGCGTATCCTGAATGCAGAAATTAACGAACGGGCAGATCTGAAGGGCGGGGTCAGTGACGCCTTGTGGTCTAACGTGTGTGTGACGGATTGCAAGTTCGAGCACTGCCACTACAAGCATACCTGCACCTTCTATGACATGCGGGCCAAGATCAATGCCGCTCCGGGCGAGATGGACTTCATCATCGTGAATCAGGACCTGCTGATCCGTGACCTGATCAAGAAAAAGGAAGGCACCAAGGGCCTGATCGCAGAACGCCCCGCGCTGATCATTATAGATGAAGCGCATAATCTGGAGGCCAAGGTCCGGGATGCCCAGACACTAGAATTCACCTTCCGGCGGATCTCCCGGGTGCTGGAGGACGCCATGCAGCTTCTATTCAAGCAATCGGCGGACCGCAGCCTGATGAAGTCCTGCGAATTCGTCAGACGCTGTGCCAAAGAGCTGTTCAGACAGATCGAAGCGGACCTGCTGCACACGGCCAAGCAGGACACTGACCGGATTAAAGTATCGGAGATCACCGGGGTTCCGCTAGAGCGGGGAGTACAGGTCTTGCAGGAGTTCCGCCTCAGTCTCTCGGTTCTGACTTCCCGGCATGAGCGGGAGATCGACAATACGTTCGAAGCGGTAAACGGAATGATTGACCTCTTCCAGGTGCTTGCCGGGACGGTGGACAACTACCTGCTCTGGGCCAGCCAGCCCCGGGGAGAAGCCACCGTCAGCATCTGCCCCAAGGGAATCAGCCAATTCCTGAAATACAGTCTTTTTAACGGGAAAAGCTCTGTCATCCTGACCTCCGCAACCCTCAGCCAGTCCGGCGATACGCTGGAGGAACAATACGCTTATCTGACCCGGTCGCTGGGCTACAGAGGAGAGTATATGGAGCGTCAGGCTTCACCGTTCGATTATGACAACCATACGATGATGTATATTGCCAAGGACGTCCCTTACTATAACCATAACAACCGGGAAGCTTATCTGGAAGCGGCGTATAAGGAGCTGCTGCGGCTATGCAATGTAACGGACGGGCGGGCCCTGGTGCTTTTTTCGGCCAAAGAGGATATGAAGTACATTCACAAGAAGCTGAGTGCGGAGAAACTGAACTGGGCGCTGCACATGCAGCGGGAGGGCTCGTCCCAGGACGGGGTAATCGCTGAATTCCGGGCGAGCAAGGGCGTGCTGCTGAGTACCGGTGTGTTCTGGGAAGGTGTGAATATCGAGGGGGCGGATCTGTCACATCTGATCGTCTTCCGGCTGCCGTTCCCGGTTCCCGCCGATCCAGTCTATGAGTACAAAGCCGCACAGGCGGCAAATCCGCTCATGGAGGTCTACGTACCGGACATGCTGCTGCGCTTAAGACAAGGCACCGGGCGTCTGATCCGCAGCGAGACGGACCTCGGGGTGCTCAGTATTCTGGATTCCCGCCTGTCGGCCGGAGCCCGCAACCCGTACCGGGAGCAGGTCCTTGCCGCCCTGCCGTTCACCAAGGTGACGGAGGAGTTCGGGGTGCTGGAGAAGTTCGTGCGTGAGAAAGGGATTCATCGGTGACCGGCAATCACCACTTCATCAGTCTCCGAATCTCAGCCGTTAGTCTGTCTGCCGCCTTGCGGTGCGTCACCTGGGAAGGGTGGAAGTCAACGGCGTAGCCGTCCTCTTCGCGCTGCACCTCGAACTTCATCACCGAGATCCTGCTGTCGCCGGTTTCCCGGGAATAGCGGTCCACCGCCTGCTCCAGGTAAGGATACAGCCTGTCCCCCATGATTCCCAGCGTACATAGGATCGTAGAATGGGGATTATTCTGTGTGACTTTTTGGAGAAAAGCGACATAGTTCTCTGCATAATCCGCCTGCTTGACGGGGTCCTCCTTGGTGTAAGAATCATCGTTCGTTCCCAGATTAATGACGATCAGCTCCGGCGTGAATCTGCTGAACTCCCAAGGCACCTCCTGGGGCAGCAGACTGCCGCCGAACCTTCCTTCCGACTTGCCTACCTTCTCATAGTAATCGGGCAGAAGATGGGTGGTCAGCTTCTGGTCATTCTCCGTATAGCCGGTAATAATGCCGTATCCGCTGTAACACACCATGCTGTAATCCGCTCCAAGCTGCTCTGCAGTCAGGTAGGCGTAAGCCTTCGTCACATCTTCTGTAGCCGTAGAAAAAGCATGCAGCGCCTCTTCATCATCCACACCATACCCGCAGGTAATGGAATCGCCGATGAATTCAACCGTATGTAATTGGCGCGGCGTTGGCCTGATTCCCTCCGCAGCCTCCACCGCGATCTCCCCAATGCCAACCGTTGACATCGCCGCCTCAGACAGCTTCGTAATTCTTATAGTAACCTCCTGCTCGGTATCGCTTTCGAACACGGTATATGTTTTGCGCGGCTGGTCCACCTGATCATCAATCACCCGTATACCGTTAACACTGATCCCGATCCGGGCCAGATTATTGCCGGTTGCAGCGATATCATCGCCTTGCAGGGTTATCCGGGCCGCTCGCCCGTAGAAAGAGAATTCCACCCCGCCGCCTGAGAGCGCCAGCCATAGTACCTCCCCCATCCAGTGGGTCCGCCCAATGATTCTGACATGGTTAGCTGTCGGTCTATACGTTTGCATCTGAGACATTCCATAACCTTCCTTCTCCGGTTTCTATTGGTAACATTAACAAAGGCGCTTTATATTATCAATGAAGATTGTTCAGCAGTTCTTCTTATGTAGCTGCTCTGGGTGGTATGGTAAGATACTAAGTACTTGTCAAGTGGAAACATATACATTCTATTTTGAAAAAAGGAGGCTATCCATGGACATCTCCAGAGGGACTTACGGCTTTCGCTTTGCCGAAGATAAGGAGCTGCAGCTGTGCGTATTGTTCGCAGCCGGTTATGATTCCGTCTCCGATCCCGCTTACCGCTGGGACGGTATGGAGCGCAGCGACGGCCCGCTGCTGCTGTTCCAGTACACCCTCTCCGGCGAGGGGGTGTTCGAGTCGGAGAACCGGACCTACCGGGTCCGGGCCGGGCAGGCCTTACTGGCGGAAATTCCCGGCCCCCACCGCTATTACTACCCGGCGGATGCGACGGAGCCCTGGGAGTTCCTGTTCCTGTTGCTGCGCCCAAGCCTGATCCTGCCCCACTGGCGCAGATTCCTGCGTGAAGCAGGCGAGGTTCCCCGGCTACCCGCAGATTGTACACCTGTCCGGCTGGCCCGGATGATTGTAATGGATGCCGCAGCGGGCAGAATCTCCGATCCGCTGATCGCCTCTTCCAGCGTCTATCAATTCGTGACCGAATTGACCCGTATGCAGGCAGCTACGCTGCGCGACAGGGACAACTGGTCAGAGAATATCAGGCGCGCTGCCGAATTCATCGAGCAGCATTACGCACAGATGGTCAGCATCGACCAGCTGTCGGAGCATGTCTCCCTGTCCAAATACCACCTGATCCGCCGTTTCTCGGCCAGCACCGGCTTAACCCCCGGCGCTTATCTGACCCGGGTCCGTACGGAGAAGGCCATGGAGCTGCTCCGAGGGAGCAGCCTAAGCATTGAAGCGATTGCCCGGCAGATCGGCTACTCCAGCGGAAGCTATTTCATCAAGGCATTCCGCAGCCTGACCGGACTGACACCGGGCGATTTCCGCAGCGGGGATGAGAGCTTGACTTACCGCCGGCTGTTTTTTGATTAAGCGCAATATAGTGCTATTCCACTCGTAAGATTACTATAGATATTGGGATTCCCCTTGATTAAGATGGACATATGAGGAGCAATAATCCATCTGTAGAGGAGAGTTACAATGAATCATGAACTTACAGCACCTACCCCGCCGCTGGGCTGGAACAGCTGGGATTGCTACGGCGCAGCCGTAACAGAAGCGGAAATCCGCGGCAATGCGGAATATATGGCCGAGCATCTCAAAGACTTCGGCTGGAGCTATATCACCGTGGACATCCAGTGGTATGAGCCTGGTGCCGTGTCCTCTCTGTACCGCCCCTTCGTCCCGCTGATCATGGATGAATACTCCCGGCTGATGCCTGCCGAGAACCGCTTCCCTTCAGCAGCGGGCGGCCAGGGCTTCAAGCCGCTGGCTGACTATGTCCACAGCCTGGGACTGAAGTTCGGCATTCATATCATGCGCGGCATTCCGCGCCAGGCGGCTCATGCTGGTACTCCAGTTCTGGGCACGGACGCAACCGCCCGCGAGATTGCCCATACCAACTCCATCTGCCCGTGGAATACCGATATGTACGGTGTCGATGCTTCTAAGGAAGGTGCCCAGGCTTACTATAATTCGCTCTTCGAGCTGTACGCACAGTGGGGAGTCGATCTGGTAAAAGTGGATGATATCGCAGCCTCCAGGCTCTACGATACCCATCTGCCGGAGATTGCCCTGATCTCCCGGGCGATCGAGAATTGCGGACGCCCGATGGTGCTCAGCCTCTCCCCCGGACCCGCTCCGGTGGAGTATAAGCAGCACTTCACTGAACACGCCAACATGTGGCGCGTGACCGATGACTTCTGGGACCGCTGGGAGCTGCTGCTCGACATGTTCAGCCGCTGCCGCAGCTGGCAGGGCGTCCCGCAGCCCGGCTCCTGGCCGGATTGTGATATGCTGCCGCTCGGCCATATCGGCATCCGTTCCGTGGACGGCGGCGGGGATGACCGCTGGACCCGCTTCACCCGGGACGAGCAGCTGACGATGATGTCGCTGTGGAGTATTTTCCGTTCGCCGCTGATCTTCGGCGGCGAGCTGCGGGACAACGACGACTGGACGCTGTCGCTGCTCACCAACCGCGAGGTGCTGCGCATGCACCGCGAGAGCCACAGCGCCAAGGAAGCACTCTGCCGGGACGAGCTGATCGTCTGGACTGCCGCTCATGACGATGGCACACGCTATGCGGCCGTCTTCAACATTGGCAACAGCCCTCTGTCCGTTACCCTGGCCCTCGAAGAGATCGGCCTAAGCGGCGCGGCGTCCGGCACGGAGCTGTGGAGCCAGACGCCTGCCGAGCTTAGCGGCGGCGTGCTGCAAACCACCGTGCCCGCGCATGGGGTACGGTTGTATAGCTTCTTGTAGAGAGAAGCTAAGCAGACATACTAACAGCCAGCAGGAATGGAGTGATTCCATTCCTGCTGGCTGTTTCTTTTTGACACTATTGAGAAGGGACTGGCTCCTCTAACAGCTTATGCCTGCCCCATCGTGCTGATATCAATCACAAACCGGTAGCGCACATCAGAGGCCAGCACACGCTCCCAGGCTTCGTCGATCTGGTCAGCCGAAATCACTTCGATCTCGG
Organism: Paenibacillus sp. FSL K6-1217; assembly: GCF_045040735.1. NCBI lineage: Bacteria > Bacillati > Bacillota > Bacilli > Caryophanales > Paenibacillaceae > Paenibacillus > Paenibacillus sp. FSL K6-1217. The sequence goes on along the minus strand of NZ_CP150271.1, from coordinate 6,766,354 downwards.
AAGCAATCTGATGTTTCGCGCAAAAATCAAGCATTTCCTGCGTCTCGCGTATTCCGCCAATCATCGAACCGGCGAACGAGCGGCGGTGGCCGATCAGCGAGAAGGCATTAACTGCCAATGGATCAGCGGGTGCGCCAACATTAACCAAGGTCCCGTCCAGTGCCAGAAGTGAAAGGAAGGCATCGATATTAACCTGCGCGCTGACCGTATTGATGATCAGATCGAATGAACCGGCCAGCTGCTTGAATGTCTCCGGATCACTGGTTGCATAATAATGATCTGCCCCCAATTGCAGGCCGTCATCCTTCTTCTTCAGGGATTGGGATAACACCGTAACCTCGGCTCCCATGGCATGGGCAATTTTCACGCCCATATGCCCAAGTCCGCCCAGACCGACTACAGCTACCTTTTTACCGGGAGCAGCTCCCCAGTGGCGCAGTGGTGAGTAGGTGGTGATTCCGGCACACAGCAGCGGTGCGGCAGCGTCAAGCGGAAGGTTGTCGGGAATCCGCACCACGAAGTCTTCAGTAACAACGATATGTGTGGAATATCCGCCTTGCGTATATTGCCCGTAGCGGTCAATGGCTCCATAGGTTCCGGTGTTCCCCTCCAGGCAATACTGCTCCTCGCCCTTACGGCAGCTGCTGCACTCCCCGCAGGAGTCCACCATGCAGCCTACTCCGACACGGTCACCGACAGCATATTTCGTAACTCCAGAACCGATCCGGCTGACAACACCTGCAATCTCATGCCCCGGAACCAGCGGATATTTCGCCGGCCCCCACTCCCCGCGGGCGGTATGAATGTCGGAATGGCAGATCCCGGCGTATTTAATCTCAATCAGAATATCCTGCGGCAGTAGTTCCCGGCGCTCAATCGTAGTCAGCTTGAACGGGCCTTCCTGACTGAATGTAGCGCGTGCGTTAACTTGTATCATTGGGAGACCTCTTTTCAATAGAATAGTAGACTAGCTTTACAAAGCTTATAATATTCCTTAAAGTTAACTCTAAGTCAAGCTAGAAATATTCAGAACAGGAGAACTAAGATGAAGACTTACTCCATAAGCGAAGCCGCAGCGCATTTCAACATGACCCCGCATACGCTGCGTTACTATGACAAAGAGGGCCTGCTCCCTTCTATAGAGAGAGCTCCCGGCGGCAAACGTGTATTCAAGCCTTCCGACATGGAGGCCCTGCGGATTATTGAATGCCTGAAGGCCTCCGGGATGCCGATCAAAGAAATTAAGCATTTCATTGAATGGTGCTCCGAAGGAGATGCCACCTTGCAGCGCCGATACGATATGTTCCTGGAGCGGAAGGCTTCCGTAGAAGCACAGATGGAAGAATTAAGAAAAACGATGGAAGTCATAGAACATAAATGCCGCTATTATAAGACCGCCCTGGAAAAGAGTACCGAAATGATACACCCGTCATAACAACCGTATGGTTCACCAGCCCCTGCTGCGGTTATCGTTACATAGAACGGCTATCGCAGACACATCCTAAGACCGAATCTGCATTTAGAAGGGAGTTTTACAGATGAAGGATGATAAAAAAGCACCGCTCGACGGACGCACCGCAGGTGTCCACCCGATCCCTGAGGGCGAATCCAGTCCGCCGGACGGTCAATCTGAAACAGACAAGCTGGATGAGATCGTAGGCGCCGTGCTGGGGAATGACCCGGAAGTAGCAGCTCCCGGCCTTGCACCAGATTCGGAAGCGAAGCAGCACCGCAAGAATCCTTAGTCTAACTACGAGACAACAAATAGCCGGGCCGGACAAGAGGATCTCTCATCCGGCCCGGCTATTTGTTGTGCTGATCTTCTGATCTTGCTGATCTTCTGACCATGCTGACCTAGCTGATCCTGCCGCTATTCGTCGAGCTCCTGACCACACCCGAATTTCAGCGCTTCATGATAATATAGTGACCCTATGGCAATATCAAATGCAGCCATTCCCATCGGATTGAACATGACCGCTTCCTCCTGCGGGAATTTCGCCAGCCCGTTGCCGCAGACTACCTCGACTATAGACACCGTGTCCTCCCTCCGCAGCCCTCTTTGATTATGCATATGTTCAATATCCGTATTCGCACGGCACACTTCGTCCCAGTCATCGACAACAATAGCAGAGGTGTAGCTTAAGATAGCCGGAGTGAAGTCGCGGAGAGACACGTTCAGCAGCAGACTCTGTTCTTTGGGCTTGCGGTCAATATAACCGGAGCTGGAAATGGTACAGGTAATGAAGATATCTGCCTCTTCGTAGGCTTCCTCCCATGAATCAACAGGCCGTATCCTTGTCCTCAGCTCTTCCGGAATAGGATGCAGGGCATCCGGGTTCTGATCGAAGATCCGAATCTCCTCCAGCCGGTCTCCAAGCAGCTGGGTCAGCATTGACAGATGCAGTTGACCGATAGGCCCGAACCCGACAATACCGGCAATAATTTTATCGGCAAAAGGGTGCGCCTTCCCGTATTCCTGGATCATCAGTCCACTAACCGATGCCGTACGAATCCCGGAGATAAGCGGACTGTTGATGATAGCCAGGGGCTTCCCGCTGCCGGGATCATTAAGGATAGTAACCGAGTGGGCACGGGGAAGCTGCCTGTTATGGTTACCGGGAAAACTGGCAATCCACTTGATGCCTGCCATACCGATACCTCCGCCCACATAAGCGGGCATGGCAATAATACGGCTGCTTGGATCTTTATCAAACAGTAAATACGGTTTGATGGGTTGGGAGAATTCTTGCGTTGCCATCACTTGCACGGTTCTCCTTATAGTATCTATGCACAGGTGCCAGGGAAGATTCATTTGCTCCAGGTTTTTGGTTGTCAGATATAACACGGTCAAGCCTCCTCAGCTTATAGGTCTGGCTGCAATATGCAAGCCGATCAACTTCTGTATTTCGCTGCATTTCTGTTCGGCCTGCTCAGCATCGTCTGCTCCAACCATAACTCTGCCGATCCAGTCAAAATTAGATTTCGGAAAGGACACCTCGCGTCCGGCTGCAATGAAATGTGATCTCAGAATATCCGAACGCCCCTCTAGTTCGTTCAGCCCGGTAACTTCGATCAGTCTGCCGTCAACCGGCGCACAGAATTCCCGTGAAGCGGCTCCGCGTGAGACCACCCGTGTCAAATCCGGTTCTTCACCCATGTGCATACGGAGCACTTCGCGCGGCAGGTCAATGCCAGTTGCATATTTAATCATCTCCGGGACAGGTCCGCCTACCATCCGGGGATTGAATTCAATTATCTTGGGACCTTCAGGAGTGAGAGCAACCTCTGTATGCGTGGGACCAAAGTCAACCCCAAGCGCACGGAGTCCCCGGCGTACCACCTCAACAATCTCCGCCTCATTGCTTAGCCGAACCGGGAAGCTGGCTCCAGTCTCTACAAAGTAGGGGAATCCTACCAGACGGCGGTCTGTAATCCCGATCAGATGATCCTGCCCTTGATAAGTGACCATCTCCACACTGACCAGAGGCCCGGCTGCATATTCCTCAATGAGCACATCCATACTTCCATAGAGATTACGCCCGAAATTACGGTTGTTCACATAGCTGTCGTAAGCCTGCCGCAATTCTCTCTCATGGTTAACGAAGACCACGCCAATGCTCATCGCCCCGTCACACGGTTTAAGGATGCAGGGGTAGCCCATTAGATCAGCATGCCGGCAGGCTTCTTCTACGCTGCTTGCCAGCATGGAGCCGGGAACCGGAACACCGTGCTGGAGGCATAGTTCTCTGGATTTATATTTATTCCGGGCATTCTTGGAGGCCAGCGGATGCATGGTCGGCACACCAATCGCATGGGCAGCAGCCGTTGCCTGAACCACATAGAATTCCGCAAAAGACATTACTCCGGTCAAAGGATGCGCTTGATGGTACCCTTTGACAAAATCAACCACAGCCTCTTCACTAAAGGTGTCTGCTTCATGTATGTAATCAACCAAGTGAAGCGGATGAGACTCCAGCGGCTGGCCTTTCAGATAATGCTGAATATTCTGGGTTAGCAAAGTGACGGTATACCCCATCTCCTTGCAGGCCTGGATACCTGCGATAGATTCATTGCTTTCTACCAATAACAGATGCTTCATTGTATGCAACCTCCTTCAGGCAGGCGAAATTTGTACTTCTCTCTCCAGATACAGCAGCAGCTCTGCAAGCCTGGCTTGCAGTGACACCGAATTCTCGCCGACGATGATTACGGTCATCACGGCATCCACACTGGAATGGGCAGCGTCCAATTGTTCACCTGCCTTCACGCGGGGAACATATTCCGTCACCCATTCAAAGGGCAGGCTCCCGGGAATCCGCTTCACCCTCCCCGGACGTTTCGGCATTAAATATACCCCCGCTACCTGCGGCGGATTTGAAGCCGGCAATGTCAGCGGCAAGCCGCACTGTCCCCGTACCCACTCCCGGTTCAGATTAATACCATACATGGCACTAATGCATTCGCTGATCCGTCCGCCTGCGGTTCGGCTGGCAATTTCGCATAGCACCCATTCATCCTCCCGGGTATGGAACCATTCACAATGAAAGGTGGATATTCCCGGTGAAGGCAAGGCTTCGATCACTTGTTGGACTTCCTGGACCAGCCGTTGAAAGATCGGATCTTCGGGGCTTAGCAATTCAACAAAACATTCCTTCCCGAGGATCTCAAGCGGTTGGCAAGAATATTTGCCGATGGAAGCAAACCGGATCTCCTGCCCCATCATGAGTCCATCGATTTCATACATCTCACCTTCAACGTAGGCTTCAACCATAAGTCCGCCGCCAAGCCCGCGTTCCCATACCTCATCCAGTTGCTCCGGGGTCCTTATAACGTGCGTATTCATGGAGCCCATGCCGTCAACCGGTTTCACAACAACCGGTAAGCCATGTTCCAGCACGAAATCGTACAAGTGCAGCGGCGAGGCCAGCCTGCGGAACGCCGGGCATGACACATGCTGGCTGGCCAGACTTTTCATCATCGCCTTATCCCTGTACGCCATAGCACTGCCGAGCCGTTGTCCGGGTAAGTTCAGCCGTTCGCGCAGACGCGCTGCACGAATCAGATCACTCTCATCGAGGGCTATAACCAGACGGTAAGGATGCTCCTCATACAATCTTATCGCATCGATCTCTACCCGGTCATTGGTCACCCAGTTATTGAACACCTGCACAAGGGCATAAGGCTCCTTTGTCTCACCATATGCTGAGGAAGTGTACAGATAGACTTCTTCGTCCAGGTCTTCCAGCCAGGTCAGATAAGGAGCAAAGGCCCGTCTCCTCTGATTCAGAATTAATATCGCCATAGTTTCCCTTCCTCCTTGTTATGAACGGGTGACCGGTTCAACGTTACATACAGTACAAGAGAGAGCCCGGACAGAAGTGCTAATGATAACCAGAAGTAAGACAGCTTCCCGTACAAGCTCCACATATGTATCAATTGCAGCCCGGTATATACACCGATTCCTTCTCCAAGGGCTGTTGACAATCCAATGACACTGAAATATGTGATACGCAAATCTGGATGGGCGGCGTTAGATACAAATGCATCTATTGCAGGTATAAATAACATTTCGGCAATGGTGAACAACGCGACAAATACATAGTAGCCCCCGATAGAATCGACTATAGCATTTAATGAAAAAGAAGTACCGAATAATAGAAAAGCCAGCAGCAGCCGGTATCCCTCACGTTTCCCCGATAAAAAGGTATTCATCCAGCGCCCGATTGGAATCTGAAACAGCACCACCAGGATTCCGTTCAGCATAAGAAGACTTCCCAGCTTTTCCGGTGCGTCAGAATAGGTGCCAATCAAATAAGGGAATGAATTAAACAATTGAGTAAAGAAAAAGCAGCCGATCATATTGAACAACAGTACTTTACGGAAGCTTTTATCGAGCAAAACGGTCTGATAGCCTTTCCAGAAGCTTACCGGCTTCCGTTCCCGGCCCTGCAGACTGCACCCGGGCGGGAAGATACTGAGCAGGATGGCTCCCAAAATATAAAACCCTCCAACAAAGGACAATGTGAAGCTCTTCAAGGAGCCCGTCAGCAGTAAAGAGCCGATTAAAGGCCCGGCAATGGCTGCACCGTTCGTATACATATTGGAATTCGCAAAATAAAACAGGGAGTGGCCGTCCTTACTCCCCACGAACGATAAAGAAGCCTTGGAGGATAGGCCTCTTACAGAGTAGCCGATCCCTGCAATTACAAGCTGTATAGTAATCAACACCGGAGACTGCCAGAAATCGGCCATTGCCAGAGAGACTCCTGTTAAAAAGCAGCCGGCCCACATGCACTTGAACGGGTCTATATTGTCCAGCAAGGGGCCGGTAAGGAACCTCGCACTGCGGTATGACACGGTGAAGATCATGGTCACTACAGCGGTAACCGAAAGAGGCATTCCTTTGACCTGAGTCAGATAGACCGTTAATACTGCCGTCATGGCGTAGAAGCCAAGATGGGTAACCAGAGTATTCAGACAAATGGACAATACCGGCCGGGGCACCTTTAACTGTTTGAGAACTCTCATGTCAGTGTGTAGGCTGTCAGGTCAGCAGCCATATGCCCGATTAATTCCTCCGGCGAATGGCGCCGCATGAATCCGCACACTTTAGCAGGCTCGCCACACAGATAGCAGCGGCGTGGAGGGGCCCCCAGTTCCTTCCTGCTTACCGCTTGTCCCGATGAATTATAAATATCCATGTCCCAATACGCGCTGAGCGGATGTTCTTGTTCCAAGGACAGACAGAACAGCTTCAATGCCGCCGCATCCGCAGATCCCTGAAGATAAGCAACCGGACCAAGCATCATATCTATCCGTTCCAGCAGAAGGATCTTATACGCTGCAGACGCCAGAGCTTCCTGTAAGGCATCCATACAGAGATCGAATAATTCATAGGTAATATCCAGCTTCTTAACGGGTCCCGGAATATTCATCGTAACCTGCAGCAGCGAGCCTGCTGACGGATACCTGGCCGCTCTTAGCTCCTGAAGGCGCTCCCGGTCACGAAGTATTGCTGACGCAGCGGAATCGTTCGCCACACTCTTTCCTCCCTTGATTCTCAGTCCATAAATGCAAAGCAAGCGTCATGGCCAGCAAATCGGCAGATCCGCCGGGGGACAAGGACCGAAGCCGGAAGTCTTCCTCCATGGTGCGGATGTAGTCCCTGCCCGCAGCGGTGAACAAACTCCCGCGGTCCAATGCCTCAAGGGCACAAGACTGGGTATAACTGATTCTTGTCCTGTCGAACTCACGGTTCAGAAGGGTTGTGTCCTCTACGACAGCCATCAATGAAAGCAGACAATGGATCTGTGCTGTCCGCAGGTCCGCTCCTTGATCAAGCGCCTCACGGAAGGATGGCAGCCCCTTCTGAATAATAGACGGAAATCTGTCGATGACCTCACCCCGTATGCCTCTGATTCCCCATTCCCTGAACGCACGTGCGCCTGTGCTTGCATTGTGCGTCTCTTCCAGAATATCCGCCAATTGTGTCCGCAGCGGATACTCAGCCAGCCTTCCGGCCAACCGGCAGATCCCGCTTGGGTCTGCTGCAACAGCCTCGCCCCGGCAAGCCATTCCGGCAGCCGCGCATAGAATGAGCCCTAGGAAGATCGTTCCTTTATGGGTATTCACTCCCCCGGTAGCCCTTAGCATGTCAGCCTCTGCACGCTGTCCGGTCTTCTGGAGCCTACTAAACAAATCTTCCCGGGCAGTTCTGCCCGCGGATTCTTCTATGCCCAGACGGGCTGCTTCCTGGTAATAGGGCTGAATGCGGAGTGCGCTTCTCAGAAAAGTGTAGATATCCATATCCCCGTGACATCCCGTGCTGACGGCGGAGACCAGTCCGGGAGAAGGCCAGCTCACTGCCTCGGCCAGTACACTGTAGGTCATCGTTTCGGCAATCCAGCCGGGGGCAGCTTGCGGCGAAGCTGTCATTATACGCTCTCCGGGATCGCCCCAGGCCAGTTGCTATGATCCAGTCCATACTGCTGGAGGAAGCTCCAGACCACCCGTTCGAGGCCAAGCCCGATGCAGCCCGACCATGTCTCGGAGTTGTCCTTCAGCCCGAAGTTGAAGGTCTTCGCAAAAAAATCGCCGTGCGTGTCATAGGAAGCAATAGAAATCGTGTCGTTTTTATACGGAATATCCGCTCGAACCTCGTATTTCACATGGTTGGGCACTTTGAAATTCTGCTTAACCTTACCCGGGAGGAAGAAGGGATCATTGGCCAAGGCACACTCGCCCTTCAGCCCCACTTCTTCCATCCATTCAATGGTCCACTGTAAGGTCAAGTCACGCATCCGGGTGACATAGTCAGGCGTGCCCAGAAAGACGAATTCCCGCATGGTGAAATTCAGCAGCCGTTCCAGCAGGTAGACGCGTTTGCCCTCATTGCGGAAGGACTGGCCCTTGAGCACAAATGCGGTGTTGTCCTCAAGCTCACGGTCCTCCATTTCCATATAGACCTTATAGCAGGGTGCGGATTGCAGGAGATAGGGCGGCGTCTCCAGATAGGGGCCGGAGTCCTGCGGAAGCTTGCCGTTATTAGCGGATACGTCTGCAGCGAAGGATTTCATTGTCTCCTGATCATGGCTTAAATGGGTGGCCAGCAGCAAATGCATCGGTGCGCTATGGAAGTAATTCATCTTCTCGGCGAACGAAGCAGGCAACAAGACCGAATACTGCCGTTCCTGACAATCCCCGATCCTCCGGCCGACATAATCAACATAACTCTGGTCAAAATACTCCAGCAGCCGGATGATCGGACGATGGTAGGCTAGCTCCTGATTCTTCAATAACGTCAGCCACCCCTGCTCCAGCAGGCCGTCTGAGATATTCAGATGGTTGCCCGGCGTGCAGCAGGAACACAGATGCTCTAATGGAGGTTCATGCAGTTCAACTACATTCAGCGCAGGCTCCTGTACTTCATCAGATGATAAGGAATCCTCCAGATGCTTCGGGACGAACCGTTCCAGAAAACTCGCGACTTCCTGTTCAATTTGCCCTCTGGGATAGGCGGATAAATAAGTGACGCTGATGCGCTTCCCTTGAATCGGATCGACCTGCACCTTATGGGCGGATACATTTTGCAGGAACATATGGGTGAAAACAGGGATTTGCAGCTTATTCAGCGTCACAGGATCAGGCAATTCCAATCGGTATGTTGTGAACATAACAGCCTCCTACGCTATTGAAATTCCGTAAATCTCTTGGACGACGGCAACCTGGTCTGGATGGATTACGGAACGCCCCGTAAAGCCATATTCCCTGGAGAGCAGACAATCCTTGCGGAATCCTTCCAGATCACGAAAAGCCATATATGTGGTGTCAAAGCATTGAAGGCTAACTCTGCGGCAGTACTCCCCCAGCTTTTGTTTGGCCTTCCGGACCTCCAGGGCCGGGTCCACAAGCCCCTTTGCCGCACAGTCATTAAAATAATCCGTTCCTCCAAAGGTAAAAGCATAAATATTCCGGCTGGCCTGGTGAATCTCTCCCAGATTGGCAATAGCCTCGCAGCATTCGATCATGACTTCATAGCTTGGAGAATAGTTCAAGCTGCACTTTTGTATAATATCCTGTACCTTGTGTTCCACTTGCCGTAAATCCCCTGCCGTTCGGACCATGGGCAGGCGGATTCGGGCAGGGCGCTCCGGCACGATCTCCTCCAGATCCTGCTCCCAATGGGCCGTATGCACGCTGTTAATGCGGACAATCAGCGTATGCTCCGAATCCGGGAAGGCTTGCAGTGCATGTTTGACCACATATCTTGCCTCAAGCTTCTTCTCCTCCGGCGTACCATCTTCCAGACAGAGAATAATATTCATAGGATAGAAGGTCATAGCGTACTCTATGTAATTCGGTTTGTATCCCGGAACATAGAAATACACTTGCTGTTCGGCAGCCTGATTCATCCCGTAACCTCCTCCCGCTCAACGGCAGCGTTCAACATGCATGTCAAGGCTTCGCAGCGGCTGCGGACCACCCACTCGTTGGCTCCATTGAACCAGATCTGCGGAGACAGGTCCGCCAAGCCATACTGCTTCAGAATCGGAACGACATACTCATAGACTTGGCGGTCTGTAAGCTCAGGGACCATATTCATACATTGCATTGCAGCATGACCTTCCTCGATGACAATTTTAATATCGCTAGATTCTATCGATCCGGCACTGACATTCACTTAGAACCGACCTCCAATGAGTAATATAGAGACTCCAGCAGAAAATAATCGCCCCAGATCTGGGATTCTCCTGCGGCTTGAACGACATGCAGCGGAGTGCTGGCGTGCACCAGCACTCCCTCATGCTCCGGATCGGAAGGAGCATATTCCGCAGAAGTCAAAGTATCCAGTATCCGCTCTGCCTCTTGCCGGAATGGCTGGCGTAAGGGATCTTCAGGGCTTAAGGCTGCGGCAAACTGATAGAATGCAGAGCAGGCAATCGCAGCAGCCGAAGCATCCCTCATCGCTGTATCCTCACCGGACAGCATCAGATCCCAGGCCGGAACACCATCCGTACAGACATGGGATAAGTAGAATTCAGAGAGCTTCTTAACCTTTGTTCTCCACCCCTCTTCATGGCCCAATATATACATTTGAACCGCTCCATAGAGTGCCCATGTATGGCCTCTGGCCCACACCGATTCTGAGCTGAATTTAGCGTTCTTGTTGTAGGGCTGCTCCGGGGCTCCCGTAGCGGCATCCATTCTCATATATTCGTAAGTGAAGCCGTCTTCCCTCATCAGCGCAGCACTTGTAATCTGCGCGGACCGGGCGGCAGCGGCGCGGTAGCGTTCCTCACCGGTTACCCGGTAAGCCCACAGCCACAACCGGATGTTCATCATACTGTCAACGCCTGCGTAGCGCTTCCCCTCGGGCAGCCAATTGCATTCCAGATAACCGCCCGGGAGACGGGCAGCGAAGAGATTGTCAGCAGCCTCAAGCGCAACCTTCCTGTATTCTTCCTGACCAGTCAGATTGTATCCAAGCGCATAAGAATAATAGAACAGGAAGCCAATATCCTGATAATCCCCCTGATTCTTATAAGGCTCAATCCTGCCGATTAAGCGGTCAGCCGCCTTGATATAGAGAGGATCGCCGGTCAACTGGCAGAGACGGTAGAGGAGTCCAATGAAAAATCCGGAAGACCACTTATCTTCCATCATGTATCGCCCTTTGTTAGTAACATAGGGAAACTCAATCTCACCGGAGGGCGGCATAGAAGCAAGCTTGGCCAGCTGCCTTCGGGTCTGTCTGACTGCACGGTCGATAACCTCATTACGTGTGGAAACGGTAATCTCCAGCACCCCCGATCATATTTTCACAGTGCTCTTCCCCAGTTCAATTCCGTTCTTCTCCAGCCATTCATCCGAGAAAATAGTATTATAGTACCGGTCTCCACGGTCAGGCAGAATCGCAAGCACTTTGTCCCTGCCGGGCAAACGCCGCGCAAGCTTAAGGGCCGCAAACACCGCCGCCCCTGCCGAGCCGCCGACCAGCAGCCCCTCTTCCTTAACCAGTCTGCGGGTGGTGGAGAAGGCCTCTGCATCCGAGACATGAATAATTTCGTCATACAGCTCTCTTCGCATATTACCCGGCACTCTAGCTGAACCAATGCCAATCTGATGCCTGACACCCGGCGGCATTCCGAAGGTAACGGAGCCGGCTGCATCCACAGCCATTATTTGGATATGCGGAATATGTTCTTTCAGTCCCAGGCTGCAACCGGTGATTAAGCCGCAAGTCCCTGCGGGAATCACCGCCCAGTGAAGCTCCTGGCCGAACGCTTCATAGATCTCCCGTGAGGTAGTTTGTATGTGCGCTTCCGGATTGCCGGGATTATTATACTGATTAGGCCAGAATGCTCCCAGTTGCTTGACGAGATCCTGTACCTTGTCCAGGCGGGCTCTAAGATAGTTGCCATACTCATCAGCCTGTTCCACCATTACCGTCTCCGCGCCATAAGCCTGAATAATGCTGAGATTGACTAGGCTGATTTTGGGATCGACCACACAAATCAGCTTGTACCCTTTCTGCCGGGCCACAAGCGCCAGACCGATCGCCAGATTCCCGGAGGAAGATTCAACTATTGTGCCGCCGGGCTTGAGTTGTCCCGCTGCCTCCGCCCGGCTGATAATGTAGAGTGCCGTACGGTCCTTCATGCTGCCGCCGGGGTTAAGTCCCTCCAGCTTAATGAATACCTGCGCCCCCTGCGGCTCCGGAAGGTAATTCAATTTAACAATAGGTGTGTTCCCAATCAATTGCAGCACATTGTCATAGATCAAACCTATCACCTCCCAAGGAATATTCTCATAGATTTTTCAATAAAAAGTAAAATAATTACATGTGAGCATCATACTCTTTTATCCTAATAAATGTAAATATATTAAAAATTTTTATCACTTTGATTCAAATTTTCTATAAAAATTCATAACCTTAGATTTTTATTATCTTCCTTATGCATTTCTATCGCATCACAGAGAGATTATCCACAATAATAAATAACACTAAATGTTACTTAATCTATCTTTAAATTAACATTAATATCACAAATTATTATAAATATAGTAATATCCTTTGTTACAAACTCTAAAAATAGTTTAAATCTATTTTATTCATTGACTGAATTAATATACAGTGTTATATTTCCTAACATATTAAATAATATACATAGAGGAAGAGGAGATTGCCCATATGAGTAAGTTAAAACGTCTGCGTAGAACGAAGAGGCAAGTTGTAGCTACTTCCATTGCGTTATCTGTTATCGCTTCGGCAGTGATTCCGTTTCAAACCGCCGATGCTTTAACAAGGGTGACTTCATCAAGCGGCACTGTATGGGAGATTCACGATGCTTTTGCTCCCAGCCTGGACACCGGAAGTTTACGTACCGTCGGCACTACACAAGTGCAAGGCTTCGGTAATATCTTCGTTAAAGTATCCTCGCCTTCCGCCTCGCTGATGAATGGACAAATGATGCGCGGGTTTGACCTGAAATACGATGGCGTGAATAGATTCACTTCGAGTCAATCTGTAAATCTGGGCAATGTAACGGTTACCCGCGATGTGTATATTGATACCATCAATAATAGAACGAGATTCTTTGATACTTTTACAAATAAGAATGATATAGCTGTACAGGTAGATGTATCGTTCGGCGGCTCTCTCGGGTATGGGACAGCGGCGAATGCTTCTGTAGTCAAGGCAACTTATTCGGAGGACTTGGATGTAACTACGGATGATTCATGGATTGTTGTCGACAGCACTGCTAAAGATAATAAGCCGCTGGGCGTTGCCGTCGGGTCTCCCCATCCATTCGCCAATGGCTTAACCGGTCTAGGCAATCAGCAGCAGAATCCATTCACCACACCATTAGCCAAGTCGGGAAATGAAGCGAATTTCTACGGATTCATTAATACCTTAAATATGCAACCGGGCGAGTCGAAATCCCTGGTCCATTATGTACAGGTTGGAGAAGCGGGCGAAGCAGGGCTGAGCAAGCTGGTTACTATGCTAAATGGACTGAATAGCCAGTTGGATGTATCCGGACTAACCCCTGCGCAGATCCGTTCCATCAGTAACTGGGATATCTCTTCTATCGGGGGACTTAATACTGGTGATAGCCTGGTGATTCCAGGTGCTCCTGCAGCCAAAGCATTCATAACCTCCTCCCCATATGATGTTAAGAATAAATCCATTGCTGACATGCAGCAGGATATGATTAGCGGCAAGACTACTTCTGTACAAATTACTCAAGCTTATTTGGATCGAATCAAGGTATACGATGAGGGGCAACTCGGATTCCACGCCTTCCTGCATGTATCCGAAACTGCGCTGGCTCAAGCTAGAGCTGCTGACGAGGCCCGCGCCCAAGGCGCGACTGGAGATCTGCTGGGGATTCCGATTGCGATCAAAGATATCTATGATACGAAGGATATGCCTACTACGGGCGGCAGCAAAGCGCTTGAAGGCTGGCGGCCTGAATCCGATGCCTTCCAGGTGAATAAGCTGCGGGAAGCCGGCGCTGTCATCATTGGTAAAGTCAATACTTCGGAGTTTGCCAATAGCGGAAGCTTCAGTGAAAGTGGCTGGATGCAGACATGGAATGCGCTCTATCCCTCCAAAACCTCTTTTGGCTCCAGCGGCGGATCGGCCGTATCGGTTGCCGCTGATTTTGCAGCAGCTGCCATGGGCTCGCAGACAGGAGTCTCTCTCTATGCCCCTACGACAGGCGCCAGCTTGAAAAGCTTCCGTGGGACAGACGGCATGGCGAGTACGACAGGCGTACTGCCGCTCACTTGGGGACAGGATTATGCGGGTCCCATCGCCAAGACCGTAACGGACCTGGCCATTATGCTGAATGCTACAACCGGCACTGACCCGCAGGATATTTTCACCGTGACGGCTGATGCCGATCATAAGCGTCCGGTGAACTGGAAGGAATCTCTGGATGCCAGTGCACTGAAAGGAAAGAAAATCGGATTTATCTCCTCATCCTTTGTCTCCAGTTATGCTGATGATGATACCGGATCAGCCGTAAAAAATAAGTTCTCAGAGCTTCAGGCTGCGGGAGCGGAAATGGTTGAAATGTCGAAAATGCCGGCAGCCCCTGCCCGTCCTTCAGGCATTAACGGCTCTACAGAAGGCTGGGCGCGCTATATCGAGCTTCATAAAGCCTTCCCTTATGCGGATGGAGCAAGTGTGCTCGCTTCCGATAAGGTGCTTATCTATAATCAAAGAGGATATACTGCGCCTACGCGGATGACGGAACAGGCGGTACAGGATTACATCAAGTATAGAACGGACTATAAGGAAGTCATCAAAGGCTGGATGGACGAGAATGGCGTGGATGCTATTGTGTATGCAGGATTTATCAGTGACGTATATAACAATGACGCCTCTGCCTCTCAGTTAAGCTCGGACCGTAACACAGGAGTATTAACGTCTAATGTAGGTCTCCCTACGGTAGTGGTTCCTGTAGGCACGAACGACAGCGGTTATTCGATCTCGATGCAGCTTGTGGGCAGAGCTTGGGATGATGCCAAAGTTCTGGGTATGGGCTATGCGCTTGAGCAACAAAGTCAAGCCAGACTGCTTACCGCCTTTGCTCCAGCACTCCCATATGTTCCAAACCCTACTACTCCAGATCCAACAGATAATGAACCAGGCAATCCAAGTCCTGGAGGAGGTACCGTGACTCCACCGGCAACACCAACGCCTACACCTACAGCTACACCGGCTCCTACAGCAACACCAGTACCAGCAGAAACAACCACACCAACACCTAAGCCGGTAGTGGTCAGCTTCACAGATACACTGAATCATTGGGCTCGGGCAAGCATTGACCTGCTGATTTCCAAAGGCTTACTAACGGGTTATGCCGATGGAACCTTCCGTCCGGATTCAGGCTTGACCCGGGCCGAAGCCATTAAGGTCATTACAACGTACATGGGACTTGAAGGACAAGCCAGTACCTTCACTGATGTATCCGCGGCGCATTGGGCCAATAAGTATATCGGCGCAGCGGCCCGATCAGGCTTGATGAACGGATATAGCGATGGAACCTTCCGTCCGAACGATAAGATTAGCCGCAGTGAACTAGCAACGCTAATCACCCGGGCCTTCAAGCTGACGGGTACCGGAAATACAACATTCAAAGATGTTAAAAAAGAGGCATGGTACTATACTTCCATTGATGCACTCGCATCGAATAATATCATCAAAGGATACGAAGACAGTACATTTAAACCTGGACAAGATATTACCCGGGCAGAGTTCGCCGCGATGGTCTCCAGATTACTGGAAACTGTGAAGTAATGAAAGCACAATTTCAAGATTACAGAACAGGCCATCCCGAAAGGGATGGCTTTTACCTGTGAAACCCATACCCGCTCCGTCCAAGCAAGCGACGCGCAAAAGTTTGCATTAACCAGAATAAGAAATTATGATTTAGTTCAGGTCTGTTTGCTTCCGGGAGGTAGTCCAATGCCAAAAACAATATTAGTTGTAGACGATGATCAAGAAATTGTAAAACTCATCACCAAGAGTCTCAGGTACGAGCAATTTGCCGTCATCACGGCCAGCTCCGGGAGAGAAGCCCTGGCTGCCGTTGATGATCACCACATTGATTTCATCGTTCTGGATGTAGTGATGCCTGATATGAGCGGGCTGGATGTCTGCCGGACGATCCGGTCCTCTTATAATGTTCCCATTCTGTTATTAAGTGCGCGTGATCAGGATATTGATAAAATTGTCGGTCTCGAAATCGGAGCCGATGACTACATGACCAAACCTTTCAGTATTCAGGAGCTGGCCTCCAGGATTAAAGCCCACTTCCGCAAATTGGACAGGCTGCACAAAGAGTGGGATGAGCTTAGTCCCGGTAACGAAAAGGCGGATGCTCCGCTCCGTTTAAACGATAAAACGTTCGAAGCCTTCCTGCACGGCCGCAAGCTCGACTTATCCGCGAAGGAATTTCAAATTCTGTCTATTCTAATGCGTCACCCCAACCAAGTACTGAGCCGGGAGCAGATCTATGAGAACATCTGGGGAGACGAATACGGGGAGATCAATACCGTAACAGTCCATATCAAGAATATCCGCAAGAAACTGGGTCCAGAACATAACTTTATTACAACCATCTGGGGCATAGGCTATAAATATACGGAAAGAGAGTCATAGGATGAAACTGAAAATAAAGCTTCCCCTCTTATTCCTGCTGATGCTGCTGCTTCTTATGTTCTCTATTGGACTCTACTTGAAGTTTGTCTTTGCCGTATATTCCCCTATACGCACCACCTTGCTGGACTCACGATATATCGCATTGCTGCTGCCCATCTTTGCCATCGCCGGTTGCATATTTTTTATTCTGATCATCTATATTTATAAAAGCATTGAGAAGCCCATCCAGCGTCTGAATGCCCGGCTGGGCGAAGTCAATGTTGTCCATCCCCTGCCTCCGCTGGCTTCGAAGAGAAATGACGAGATCGGCGAGCTCTATAAGCACTTCAACAAGATGGAGCACAGGCTTCAACTCGCCCAGAGAGAGCAGACCGATATGATTGCAGCGATCGCTCACGATCTCAAAACACCCCTGACCTCGATCAATGGTTTCACTGAACTGCTGGCTACACATGGGGACTTACCCGAAACCGAAAAGCAGGAATATTACGAATTGATTCAACGGAAGTCCGCATATATGGTTGAGCTCCTCAATGATTTCTCCAGCTTCACCAAAGAGAAACTGGAGCTGGAATCGATGGTGGCAGGGCCTGTAAAAGCAACCAAACTATTTGCAGAAATTGCTTTTGAATATGAGTACGAGCTGGCGGGACTTGATATTGAACTGACCTGCCGCCATTCCTTCACGGACAGCATTTGGCTGACGGTTAATGAACCGATGCTCCGCCGGGTGTTCGGCAACCTTTTCAGCAATGCCGTTCGATATGGTGGAAAGAATGAGCTGAAGGTGTATATGAGCGGATATCTGCGGGAGCATCATGCCTATTTCCAGATTGAGGATAATGGGATTGGCGTGCCGGATAAGGATATGTCCTCCCTGTTCCTTAAATTCTTCACGGTAGATCCATCGCGGCAGATCCAAAAGGGCGGACTTGGTCTCGGGCTGGCCAGCTGTAAATCGATTATTGAACATCACGGGGGCGAAATTGTGGCCTTCCCCTCCGAATATGGCGGTCTGGGGATCAGATTCAGTCTTCCTTTATAATTTTTTATATTCTCTTTATATCTATTTATTTTTCTTTTACCGAAGCTTCATGTTTGGATGTGACAATACGTTGTAGAAGAACACAACAGTCACTGGAACCGGACAAACAGGAGGTCGGAGGAAGAATGAGTATGATATCAAAGAAAACACCCGGCGGCACACCCGCTATCCAAATTGACGGAGTGCACAAAAGGTTTGGCGACTACACCATATTAAACAATCTGTCGCTGGAGGTAAGCCGTGGTGAGATCTACGGATTCCTGGGACTTAACGGCGCCGGGAAGACAACGACGATCAAGATGCTCCTGGCGATGCTTAAGCCTACTTCCGGCAAGCTTTATATGTTAGGTGAGAAGGTCGATGCCGGAAACTCTAAATTATGGAGCAACGTCGGATATTTGGAGGAGGCTACCTTTTATCCGGATCTGACTGTAACGGAGAATCTGGATATCGCACGGCGTATGCAAGGGTTGCCGGACCCGGATGCTGTGCATCAGGTCATCTATAAGCTGGGGCTGGAGCCGCACAAAAAGAAAAAAGCAAAGCATCTCTCACTCGGAAATAAGCAGCGTCTGGGACTTGCCAAAGCGATGATTCACAATCCGCAGATTCTAATCCTGGACGAGCCGATCAATGGCCTTGATCCCGCTGGGGTGGCGGAGATACGGAATATGTTATTTAATCTGGCGCACAATTTCGGCATCACGGTGTTTATATCCAGCCATCTGTTAGAGGAGCTCTCGAAGGTGTCCACACGGATTGGCATTATTCACGGCGGCCGGCTGGTGCAAGAGGTCGCCATGGATAAGCTGGAGCAATCCTTACAGAAAAGCTTAGTGGTCAACGGGCGGAACAAGCCTGCCCTAAAGAAGGTGCTTGAAGAGCATGGCTATGCCTTCGAGGATACCTCGGACGGCTATATCAAACTAACTAATGAGCACGCGGCAGATCATCCTGAACGGCTGGCTGAACTGCTGGTTCAATCCAATCAGCCGCCAACGTCGCTCCGGGTCGTTACAGAAGACTTGGAAGGCTACTTTCTCCGTACCATCGGAATCAACAGGGGGATGAAATAATGAATATTCTGTCCGTGTTACATTGTGAAATCCGCAAGATTATCCGCTCTAATGTGTTTTGGATTATGTTCCTGGTTCTAGGCTTCGGGCCCATTATGATGGGCGTCGGAAATGTATTATCCAGTGCCGCCGGCGGTGTTACCTGGGAAGCGTATTTAACCGGATTGCTGGAGACACTTGCCCCGCTGGGATTGATCGGGTACACCTTTGTGGCGGCCTGGGTCTTCGGACGGGAGTTTTCGGATCGGACCATTAAGGATTTACTGGCCAAGCCCATTTCCAGAGCCAAAATTGTATTGTCCAAATTCCTGGTCATCTTAGCATGGTGCCTGTTACTTTCCATCTATATGTTTGCCGTAGGTTTTGCCGTAGGCGCCATCCTGGGCGTAGCAGGCGGGTCCGCTGCATTCATCTGGAGTCTGTTCTTTAAGTTCCTGATCACCTCGCTATTGTACATTTTTGTGACCGCACCAAGCGTTCTTTTGGCTAATGTGACTAAGGGCTACCTGGCCCCGCTGGGACTCATCCTGATCATCGTCATTCTCTCCAATGTGCTCGCCTCCTTCGGATTTGCACCCTATTTCCCTTGGACCATTCCATCGGTATTTCAAAGCACGGGGTCTCTGCACCTGAGCAGTATCATCATTCTTGCGTATACGGGGATCATCGGAATTGCCGGAACCTTTGCCTGGTGGAGATATGCGGAGCAGCCTTAAGCGGACCGGATCGTCTCAGATCATACGAATGCGACTGTCCCGATTATATATATTCTGCTGACGAGCCAGATTCTGAAGGTTTTGTTGTAAAAGTTTTTTGGTATCCCGCTTAAACAGCGGAGAGGACGGAACGATTGTGGAAAAGCGGCAGCGGTCGCCTTTGTCCCCGGATTTTCACCGTTAAGGAGAATCAATAAAATCTGGGGACAACAGCGATTGGAACAACGGTCCGTTCGCGCAGCGTCCATCCAAGTTCTCACGTTGATCCTGCTCACTTGTCATCACTCCTATTACTCTTCACCGCCTCCTGCTCGCGGAAGGCCGAAGGGGTCAGCCCGTACTTTTTCTTGAACAAGGTGGAGAAGTACGTGATGTTGTGTATCCCTACCGCTTCACTGATCCTGGCCGCAGTGTCCGGGGTAGAAGCCAGCAGCTCTTTCGCTTGCTCCAGCCGGGTGTTGTTCAAGTATTCACTGAAAGATTGTGAGGTCGCTGCTTTGAACAGTTTCCCTAAGTAGCTAGGTGACAGCCCGGCGATACTCGACACCAGATCGAGGGAGATGTTAGGCTCGGCATAATGCTCGTGGATGTAATTCTGTACTTTTTCAATGAGAATATTATGCTTCTGCGCATTCAGCCAGTGATTTCTGTCTTCAATTAATGTGCTAATGTTGCGGCAATAGCGGTTGAAGATGTCTTTGATCTCCGTCAAATCTTCAGCCCGTTCAATATCGGTTACCGCCTGCAGGTAATCATTGAAGTTAGCATCCGGCACCTGCTGTAAATAGTCAAAGGCTTTAAGCAGAGACAACATGAGCTGGCTGCTGAAGGTGATGACCTGATGAACGGAGCCGCCGGATAGGGTAGCTATGAACTCTTCGATGGCGCTAACGATAGGCTCCGGCTTGCCGTCCTGCACCGCATCAATCAGCTTCTTCTCGCAGGTGCCGGGATAACTGAGGGCCGTAAGCACATGGTGGCGTGTAGCTACCGCATCCAGAATCGCTTCTTTTCCATAGATTAGCCGGTATTTCACATACTGCTGCGCTGAAGTATACGAGGACGGAATATTCCCCTTGCCAAAGCATATATCTCCTATCCCTATGGATACGGTCACCTTGAAGTAGCGGCTCAGGAAGCTTTGAATATTCCGCAAGGCAGGCCCCAGCTCCTCAGGAGGCTGGTTTGTCGTGTATTGAAGGACGGCGACGGCCTCGCTCCCTCCCATAATGAGGACATCACACGGGCCGATATGGTCCAGCAGCTCATTGGCGATATTTCCAAGCGCGAAGCGCAGCAGGGACTGCTGTTTCCCCTCTACCCTCTCCCCTGCCGGCTCAAGCTCATTGATCTTGAACACCAGCACGCCGAAGAACGGCCCCGCAACCTCCTCTCCGATCTCCTTAATTATTTCGCTGGAGGCCGAGTCCTCCAGGGAATGACCTCGCAGCAGGGCATGCAGATAATGCTCACGGACCGTCCGGGAAGAATGGCTGATGACGAACTGCATCGATTTCTCGCGTTCATGATAGGATTGGAACACTTCGTTCACCATCTTGTACTCATCTATAAGCGCCAGGCCGGATGCGGGTGTGGCCGGGGCAGGCATAACTTTTTCCAGCAGCGCCGATAAGGGTCTATTCATGCTTGAGGTCAACAGGACAGAGAGCAATAGACCGGCGAGTACAATTCCGGCTGTCACCAGCAGCGTAATCCCCCGGAGCTGGTCGATGTCGGAGATGAGCTCGGAATAAGGTGAAACGCTTACAAAATACCAGTCCAGCTGCTCTGACTTTACATAAGTGACCAGATTCTTTTGGTTTGCGATGGTTGTGGTGAAGCTGTTCTCCTCTTGGTTCTCAATTAATATCGTCCGCACGTACTCTTCCTCAGACAAATCATCCAGAAACAGATTGGAATCGGTATGAGACAGCACCTTACCTTCATTATTGATTACAAAAATATTATTAGCGGCGTCCGCTTTGCTGATCTTGCGGATGGTCGTCAGAATCGACTGCTCCTCCACATTGATATAGATTAGCGGATTGCCTGTGGTCTGGTAGGAGAAATTCGGGTACAGCAAGAAGGTCAGGAACTGTAGTGATTTCCCGTTGTTGCGGCCCGCCACCTTCAGGCTGCGCGGATAGAACTCCATATACTGCTTCTTGCTTAGAGCGGTGAGCGAAGCGTCGAACGGAAGCCCGGCGGTATCAATGGTAGTTCCTGTAGAAGGCCGGTGGATTCCGATACTGTGGATATAAGGGTTCACGTTGGTAATTTGTTCGATCTGCTGAAAAATATGATAATTGCTTACCTTGTTCTCCACCGTCTCATCCAGAAAGGAAAGGATCTCCGGTTGAATCAGCAATGTATTTCCTATCGTTACGACCTGATTATAGACTACATCGGAGGCGTAAGTAATCTGGGATAACATCGCCCGGGAATTACGTTCGATCTCCTTGATGGCGCTTCTGGAGAATAGGGAGAAGAGGACGCTTGAGAGCAGGCTTACGGTTAGAAGAACGAGAAGGAAATATGAGATGGTGAGTTTTTGAAAGGCCTTGTATCGAACAAGCCGGTTGATGGTTGCCCGCATGCTGAATTCCCCCAATGCTGCCCGTTATCATCTCTAAACTATAGTACATTTTGGGCCGAAAAGGTACTGAATCAGGCGAAAGTGAAAGCCATTCCGTTTTTTTGAAAGCCTTTTGAGCAAAATTGAAAGCGTTTGCCAACTTTTAAAATAGACACTTTGTGAGGCTATGGCTAATCTGGAATCAAGGCAGCAGTCATTATAACAAATGGGGGGAACAGGAATGAGAAAAAAACGGCGTCCCGGATGGAGCCTACTGTCCGACATCCGCAGGAATGGTACATCCTATTTGTTGGTTCTGCCGGCAATGGCCTACACTTTTATTTTCGGCTATATGACGTATCCCTATATGGTCATTGCCTTCCAGCGTTTCAATTATACAAAGGGAATATTCCACAGCGAATGGGTGGGACTCAAAAACTTTGAGTTTTTCTTCAAGTCCAACAAAGCGCTTACGGTCACCTTTAACACCATTTACTTAAATTTACTCTTTATTATTTTCGGTACGCTGATGGCGCTGGCCATCTCACTGGTTCTAAACGAACTGCGCAAGAAGCTGTTTGTGAAGATCAGCCAGTCCCTGATGTTATTCCCGAATTTCATCTCATGGATCGTCATTAGCTATGTGCTGTATGCGCTGTTCTCCATGGATATGGGAATTGTGAACCAACTGCTGAATCAGCTCGGGATGTCCTCCGTCAACTGGTATACCGAGGCACAGTCCTGGCCGGCCATTCTTACCATTATGCATGTGTGGAAGGGAGCCGGTATGAGTGCCATTATCTACTTGGCGACCATTACCGGCATCGACGAGACTTTGTATGAAGCAGCCGAGATTGATGGGGCGAACCGCTGGCAGATGTGCCTGCGCATTACGCTGCCGCTGATGATGCCAACGGTGATTATCCTGACAATGCTCTCGGTCGGCAAAATTATGTACGGTGATTTCGGGATGATCTATGCGCTCATCGGGGACAACGGCACGCTCTACTCGACCACGGATATCATTGATACGTATGTATTCCGTTCCTTGCGTCAGATCGGTGACCCCTCCGAAGCCATGGCTGTTGGACTGTTCCAGTCGGTCATCGGATTTATCCTTGTCTTTGGGACCAATGCCATTACCCGCAAGTTCTTTAAGGATGGCGCATTATATTAAATCCGGGGAGGAGTCTATATGAAAAAAATCTCAATCAGCAAGACGATCATGTACACGCTGACGGCGGTGTATTCGGCGCTGTGCCTGCTTCCGATGCTGCTGGTGCTGATGATCTCCATCACGGATGAGGATGCTATTCTTAAGAACGGCTACAGCCTTTTTCCGGAGAAATTCTCCCTGTATGCCTATAAGCTGATCTTCACGGGCGGCTCCCAAGTCATTCAGAGCTACGGCATTTCGATCTTTGTCACGGTTGTCGGTACTGCGCTGGCTATTCTGATTACTTCTATGGCAGGCTATACCCTGGCGAACAAAAATGTGCAGCACCGCAATCTGCTGGCCCTGTACTTTTTTATCACGATGATCTTTACCGCCGGCATTGTGCCCTGGTATCTGATGAACCGGTCGCTCGGATTAACCAATAATATTCTCGCTCTGATTATTCCGTCGCTGCTGTTCAGCCCGTTCAACCTCTTTCTGGTACGCAATTTCATGAACGGCATTCCAGACTCGCTGAGAGAATCAGCCACCATAGACGGAGCAAGTGATATTGTCATTGCCTTCAAGATCTATCTTCCGTTATGTAAACCGGTACTGGCAACGATTGCCCTCTTCTATGGACTGGATTATTGGAACAACTGGTGGAATGCGATTATGCTGATTGACACGAAGGATTTGTACCCGCTGCAATTCATGCTGCTTCAGATGCAATCGGAGATCAGTATGCTGAACGAGATGGCCATGCTGGCCGGAACAAGCGGCGTTACGCTTCCTTCGGAGTCGGTCAAGATGGCGACAGCCATCGTGACGATCGGGCCGATCGTCTTCCTCTACCCGTATCTGCAAAAGTACTTCGTGAAAGGACTCGTTATAGGTTCAGTTAAAGGCTGATGTCGTCCCTAAGGGGTTCACATAAATAAGACATTATATAAGAGGAGGTCCGTATTATTCATGAAAAAACACTACGCAACTCTGTTAGCTGTTGTGCTTGCCCTGTCTACCCTGATCGGTTGCGGCCAAGCATCCGATAATGCCAGCCCTGCCGCAAACGGGGAAAGCAATAGTTCATCCTCTAATGCTGAGGTCGTCCGGATCAAATACGTGGTTCCCGGCACCGAGCCCAAGGATTACCAAAAGGTGTACCAAAAGGTCAATGAAAAGCTGGCTGCCGACGGTGTCGGCGTTGCCGTGGAGAAAATCTTCATCCCCTGGGATGCGTGGGACCAGAAGCTGAACCTGATGCTGTCCACCGGCGATGATTTCGATCTGTTCCATGTCATGCAGGACCGCACTCCGTTCTCCAACTACTATACCCGGGGTGCCCTGGCAGATATCTCGGAGGAGATTGACAAGTATGGGCCCAACCTGAAAAAGCATATTCCGGAGGATATCTTTAGCGGCGCCACCATCGGCGGAAAGTATTATATCGTCCCCTCCTATTGGGTTGAAATGGCAAGTGAGGGACAATTCAATATCCGCCGCGACATTCTGCGCGAGAACAATCTGAAAGAGCCCGCAACTCCGGCTGAATTGATTAGCGCCTGGGAGACGGTAATGAAGAACTGGAAGGGCAAAAACAAGCCTTACCTGGGCACCCGGGCAGATTTTGACCCGATCTCCCTGCATACTTCTATCCTGCACCGGAGCTATGATACCTTCCCGTTCACGGTTAAGGATAAGTTCTTCTATGTCAATCAGAACGGAGAGGTCAAATCCTGGATTGAGACTGACGAATTCAAGAAGGATGCCGCTTTCATGAACGAGCTGTACAGCAAAGGAATTACGAATCCAGATATTTTAGTTATGAAGCAGGAGCAGGTAGATGCCCAGCTCGACAGCGGGGAGTGGTTCGTACGTCTGGGAACCGGCGGAAGCTTGAATGGACTGCAGAAATATAATCCCGAAGCCACAGTAGACGATATCGGAGTGGTCTGGTTTAACCCGGAGAAGGAATATCTGCGTCCCCTGTCCTTCAAGAACGGAAATGCCGTACCGGTGAACAGCAAACATCCGGAGGCCGCCGTTAAATTTATGGATTGGATGCTGGCCAGCCAGGATAATTATGATCTGGTTCAATATGGCATAAAGGGCGAGCACTACACCAAAGATGGCGATAAAGGCTTAAAGCCGATCAAAGATCCGGATAACAATAATAATCCAAGGTACAGGGGCTCCGATTCACAGAACGGGAATGTGAACTTTATGCGCTTTGACCCGGAGAACAGTATTCCTGACAATAACAAAGTCTTATTTGAGCCAAATCCCAAGGCGGTCAATAGTATTGCGGCCAACTTTATTTTTGATCCAACGAATGTAAGAACCGAATATACCAATATTCTCTCGGAAGCTTCAGCCAGCATCACTCCGATCTATATGGGGGTTCTGGACTACGATCAGGCCTTCCCCGAAGCACTGGATAAAATGAAGAAGGCGGGTCTGGACAAGGTCGTGGCGGAGTACCAAAAGCAGTTCAAAGAATATCAAGCTTCTCTTCAATAAAAAGAGCTGCTAGAATAAAGGAGTGGGGAAATTTTGAACCTGCAACAGCAACAAAAAGAATTCGAAGCCACAAAAACCGTTTATGAAAGCGCAACCTTAACATTTAAAAACGTAGAAGGGTTGGATGTCTATAATATTTCGATTCCTTTTGAACGGGATGGGAAACGTTACTTGTTCGGCCGGGTAGAACGCCGCGAAGAATGGGCCCGCTCCTGGGTCCGCCTGTTCGAGGAGACAAGTCAGGATGAATGGACCGTAGTAGATAATAGCATGATCTATACGCTGGAGGACCCGTTCATCAGTGAAATCGGTGCTGAGCTTATCCTGGGCGGGACGCATGTGCAATATCAAAGCGGCAAATACAGCACGTTTTTCGGATATTTTTACCGGGGGACTGACCTCCACGATTTGTACTACTTTACTACCGGCCCTAACAAAATGAAAGATATCCGCCTTGTTCCACTGCCGGACGGCAAGATTGGCGTCTTCTCACGTCCCCGAAACCACGAGATGAGAGGCCAATATGGCAGCGAATCCATGATTGGCTTCACAGTTATTGACAAGCTGGAAGACTTGACTGCAGAGGTCATTGAGCAGGCACCTTACATTCATGGTATTTTTGGGGCAGGCGAATGGGGAGGTGTCAATCAGGCGTATCTGCTGGACACTGGCAAGATCGGAATTATCGGCCATATTTGTTATCAGCATAAGGATGAGAATAACCAGGAGATCAAGGTATATTTGAATATGGCCTTCATATTCGATCCCGTCACCCGGGAATCCCATGACCTGCATTTGATTGGCAGCCGTTCCTGCTATCCGCCCGGACCCGCCAAGGCACCGTATTTGGCTGATTGCGTCTTCTCTTCGGGGATCGTGATGCGGGAGGACGGCAAGGCTGATCTGTACAGCGGCGTCGGGGATTGCCAGGCCGGGCGTATTACAATCGATTATCCGTTCGCACCCTATGGACGCATTGTCTAGAACACAGTTCGTACTCACAAGGAGGATATTCAAACGATGAATCATGCAAATACACCTGTCATAGGAGCTTTGGCCTCAAGCCCGCTCATCCGCCGTCATCCGGCCAACCCAGTGCTGGATGCGGCCCGGGTCCCTTATCCCACCGCACTTGTGTTCAACGCGGGAGTGGCTAAGTTCAATGGCCGGTATGTTATGGTATTCCGCAATGACTATGGCTCACTGGAGAAGCTGACCCTTGAACCGACTAATACAACGGATCTGGGTATCGCTTTCAGTGAAGACGGCATTCACTGGACGGCGGGGCCCAAGCCGGTGTTCAAGCTGCACGACGAAGAGGTTGTGCGTGCATACGATCCGCGTCTGACGGTGATCGGCGGCCGCTGCTATATGTGCTTCGCTGTGGATACACGGCATGGTATCCGGGGCGGGATCGCCGTAACGGATGACTTTGAATCCTTCGAAATATTGAGCCTGTCTACGCCGGACCTGCGAAATATGGTGCTGTTCCCGGAGAAGATCAACGGCAACTATGTACGGCTGGAACGGCCGTTCACCGTATACAGCCGCGGAGGCTTGGACCGGTTCGACACCTGGATCGCGGAGTCGCCGGATCTGGTCTATTGGGGTCGTTCAGATCTGTTGCTGTCGGTGGAGCAGGTACCGTTCGCCAATGACAAGATCGGTCCGGCAGCGCCGCCGGTGAAGACGGATAAGGGCTGGCTCACCACCTTCCATGCCGTGGATATCGATCCCGCCAGAGGGAAGAACGGCTGGGAGAAGTCCTGGAAGAAGCGGTACACCGCAGGTATTATGCTGCTTGACCTGAACAATCCCAAGAAAATTCTCGGGATGAGCGCATCGCCGCTGCTCGCTCCTGAAGCCCCCTACGAAACAGACGGCGGCTTCCGCAATGACGTTATCTTCCCCGGCGGTATGATCCTGGAGGACGACGGCGAAGTGAAAATCTATTACGGCGCTGCCGACACCGTGGAGTGCCTGGCTACGGCACATGTGGACGATTTGATCAGGCTTTGTTTGGGGCAGTAAAACAAGCGGGTATCATCCTTGAATAAGGATGATACCCGTTTTTTCAAACTATGCTTCAACCGCTTGCGGTAATGTTCTTTCGTACTCCTTATATAACACATAACGCTGAACGCCTCTCGAAGCCTCTACCGCTTCCCTTGCATACTTGACCGCAAGCTCGCTGTTGCCGGCTTTGCGTTCAATTTCTGCAAGCACTACTAATCTCATCCACGGCTTCCGGATTGACCTCAAATGTTCCCGCGCCCGGGCGCTTTCCCCGCCCTCCAGTAACAGAGCCGCTTCATAGTACGCCCGGTAATCAGCATGGCGGATATACGGGACAGCTTCCTGAACAGCAGCCATGTCTTTACGGTACCATCCGTAAGCAGCCTTATACGTTGCCTGTACCGCCACAGCGCCCACTACAATCAAGATGGGTGAATAGTCGTTGAATAATACGAATAAGACAAACACGAATAGCACGAAATAAACAGCAATGCTCCAGCGAAAGCGCTTCATTATAAATCTCCTTTGATTGTCATGAACAGGCAAGAATCCTGTTTGAAATATTGTAGCATATTCCATAATCTACTAGAAGAATATATAAATAACATAACACATTATATAAAACGCCATTAAATTTCCATATATTTCATCAATCATAATATTCTTAGCAACTTTCCTTTGTTAAAATCTCTAAATAGTTCAATTTCATATTATTCATTACTGAATTAATATACAATTTTATATTTCTTAACACAATTAATAATACACATAAAGGAAAGGGAGATTGCCTACATAAGTAAGTTGAAACGTCTGCGTAGAACTAAGAGGCAAGTTATAGCTACTTCCATTGCGTTATCTGTTATTGCTTCAGGAGTAATTCCGTTTCAAACGGCTGATGCTTTAACGAGGGTTACTTCATCTAGCGGCAGTTCGCTACTATGGTGGCGAGATTGCTGGAGAGTGGGAAGTAAGAGGAGTTACAAGTGTAAAGGAAAGGCCATCCCGAAAGGGAAGGCCTTCTTGATGTAAACAAACAGCCCAGTGAACCATGTCCTAACAAGAAAACGACTCATCCACAGACAAGTCACATTCTACTCAATCAAATTCCTCGTATTTATTCAGTTGCTTTAATCGATTTTTATGTGTCTTAGCATTTCCATTTTCCGATTCTGCAATTAAGTTTGCTTCAATAATAGATTCATCAATTAACTCATCGTTCACATCTTCTGCATTATTGTTATAGTTCAGATTGCGAATCATGTTTTTTGTCAATTGTTTTGATTTTTTCGTATATTTTAAATAATTATTGATTTCTTTTTTGATTTTCCCCTTTTCAATATCAGAGGGTTGAGAATACTTATGAACCCTCAAATAACTTTTCAGTTTATGATCGGACATTTTTATCCTCCATCCAGATTTCTAAATTCTTAAGGGTGCATAAGAATTATGATTCTCGATTTGACCATCCGTGCCCTTTTTTAAGTATACCTTCAAGAGTAACTCA
Organism: Paenibacillus sp. FSL K6-1217; assembly: GCF_045040735.1. Lineage (NCBI taxonomy): Bacteria > Bacillati > Bacillota > Bacilli > Caryophanales > Paenibacillaceae > Paenibacillus > Paenibacillus sp. FSL K6-1217. The sequence continues at coordinate 6,737,071 of NZ_CP150271.1, read as the reverse complement.
CCGCCTTTAATTCAACTCTTATTCTTATACCATCTCAGAATCTCCTCGTAGTCCGGATAGGTGACCCCCGACATAAGATATTCCCGAAAGTTCGCAGGAGAATCTATCTCCATTTTCAATTGATAAATATGAAATAATTTCTGCCAGGAGGATTGTCTGATACTTATGGATTCTACGGATTCGCGCAAAAGATACACGGTTGTCTGATTGAAACCGGCTTTACGTAATACGAACAAATTTGCAGTGCATTCCCATTTCGTATTAGCATAGCTGTATGTTATGTATCTATAAACGATATAAAGAAACGAAATCATTAATAAAAACCATAAGGTAAAATAAGAACCAGCAATGATGCCTATTACTAGCATTAAGAGAACAGGAGTAGCAGCAGCAAATTTCGCGTTTCGGTGTATTGCCCGCTCGGGAGCTTGCAATTGGAACTCAGGAAGCATCCGGCCGAGTACTTCTGTTAATTCCGATGTACGGATTGAGGGGATGAGCAATTTAACTTTCCGTTCCCCTGAATATCCAACGCAGTCTATATATACGGAGGCATATCCATACAAACGCCCAAACATCAGATCTTTGATCCGCAGGGATTGGATACGCTTTACCTGAAACTGGACCGATTTACGCTCCAAGCTACCATAATGAATGGAAAGCACATCCCCGGATCTTGATAGTTGCCAGCTTTTATACCGTAATTGTGCCGTCCCTAGAGAGAAGAGCCAAGTAATCAACGCACAGCTCACCAGAAAAGCTCCCAATATCAGTGAAACTTTAATACTGTCACTTAAAGTGATCCCGCTCCAAGTCTCCCTCTTAAATAATTCCACGAAGCTGGCTTGTTCCTCTTCTGGCTCAGGGGATAACCAGCTCCAGAATTGTTGAATAACCGCGACCGTGATAGGCAATCCCAGCCAGAACGTATTCGAACTCATGGACAGCATCAGGATTTCTTTTTGGGTCACATGATGTTCTTTAGAAGAAGTATTCACATTCCGGCGTTCGCTATGGCCAAGTGATTTCTTGAGTGACTCTGCCATTTTGCTGGATGTAACCAAGCGAGCATCGGCAGAAGCATTGGAGTCACTCGTCTGAAGCTCGACATTAGCAATCCCAAGCAGCCTGTATATCCAACTTTGCTCGATCTTTATATTAGTGATTTTTATGAGTGGGATCGTTCGCTGTGATACGGTAAAAACACCTCTGGTAATATGCAGCACGCTAGAATCCAATTGATAGGTTTCTCTATACCAAGCAAGGATCGACCAAGAGCCTGCCATAATGCCGTAGATAATGGCTAGGTTGTATACCCAACCTGGCTGCTGCCCGGTTCCTCCACGGATCTCATTATATAGAAGCGCAGCAATCGGAATAATTGAATAGCGGATTTGACTGTATATCTTATAGATGACCATAATCGGATGTTGCCGCTTAATCATAATAAGCATCCTCGTTCACTAATTTGGATAATTCTATAATTTGTCTGCGCAGCTGAACAGCATCCTCTTCAGTCAATCCTACAATATAGTGATCATCTCCTGCCGTTGTTATCGTTAACTCGGACAGGCCCAGCCGTTTGGCAATCATGTCTTGTTCTTGATCCACATGCTGCACCCGGCTAAGTGGAATAATGGAGGACTTATCCGACCAGACGTTCCCCCAGCGGATCATAATTTCATCATCACCTAGCAGATAGCTTCTTCGGGAATATTTTTTATGGACACCATAACCAATGAAGATAACCCCCATAATGAGAAAAAACGAGATTCCCAAACAAGAAACTATAGTTAACCAGCTCCAGGCAGGCAACCAAATTACCTGTATAATGAACGGGATAATGCAGATGAGAATCCTTTTGAGAATATATATTGCATACTCGATTTGCCAATACCGGATCACATTCGGATGAAGCATTTGTTCCAACTCTGTCAACTCCTATCGTAGCGTTAATACCAACAGGACTATAATCATACAAATTATAACATCTGATTTCAAATGTTTAACATGATAATCCGACTTTTACATAATTCTTTTGCACTATTCGGTTAAATTTCCACAAAAAAGAGCCTGTCAAAAGACAGACCCTATACTCTCACCGCTTCACCTTATAAAACTCATGATACAGCTTCATGAGTGCCCTCTGGAGAGATACGTCTTTGCGTTTTTTTCAGCGAGCGTAAGTGCATTAGAATTTATTCTCTATACATCTTGCCTTGCCGCAAAAGTAGCCAGCTTTGTGCTCACAAATGATTACTGGATATCAAGTTTCACTTTTGCATCCATCAGACGAAGCAGCATAATCAGCGCTTCAGCCCGAGTAGCAGGATCATTAGGAGCGAAACGATTACCATTCTTGCCCTTAATGATTCCCAAATCTACCGCGGAAGCAACGGATGGCAGCGCCCATGGCTTAATATGCTGCTTATCGGCAAATGAGACCGGTTCGTTCGAATGAAGCTCACCGTCATACAGCCTCATGATCAAGACAGCCATTTCGGACCTGCTAATCCATTGGTTCGGACGGAAGCTGCCATCGGCGTAGCCTTTAATCAGGCCAGTCTGCTCCGCTTCCGCGATGTAATCCCTTGCCCAGACCGGGATCGTATCTACATCCCTGAAATTTAGCGGCATCGCGCCTTTCGCTTCGAAATCAAACGCCCTCGCGGTCATAACCACGAACTCTGCGCGTGTGATCCTCACATCCGGACGGAACGTCCCATCCCCGAAGCCGTTTACAAACCCCATACTGGCAGCGCGTTCTATCCCTTCTTTGGCCCAATGATTAGCAATATCCTTGAATGTTACGGTATTTCCCGCTGCTTGCACCGCGATGTCTGCTTTCGTTCCCGGCTTGACAACCGTATCCGTAAGATCGCTTTTCACAAGCTTCACACGTGTTAATTCTACTGTCGGCTTCTTCGTATTCTTTCCAATGACTTCAAACGTAATGGCTGCGAGCTCGGCTTTTCCCGATAGACCGGCGACCTTGCCAACCTTCGTATGAGCGAACACGACAAGACCATCTGCAGGAGTAAGCGGGACGGAGAACCCTGGCAGCAAGCTTTCACTTTTTTTGTACAATAGAAGGTTTGTATCGTACTTCAAATTGATTTCGAAGCCATAGACATCGGTAAGATCCGATCCCGTCACCGTCACGACAACTTGATTTCCCTTAATGGACGTAGAATTGGAGACCGATAAGCTATAGGAGGCGTCCTTGGCCATTACGTACACCGGCAGCAGGGAAAGTATGAACCAAGCAGCTAGAAGCATCATTCCAACCCGATATTTCACCCGATATTTCAAGCGAATTCCCATCCTTTCGATATCTCCTTATTTCCACATATAATTAATTCAGAATTTTACGGGCCAGAATGGAGATATCCACGATGTCAATCATACCGTCGCCATTCAAATCCAACGCTCTGTACTTATTCCAATTTGGATCTTGATTATTTTTACCATAAGCGGATGCAATAATTGCAAGGTCACCAACACTTACTCTGCTGTCGTTATTGTAATCTCCTTCGATGGATTTAATCATTGAACCCTTGAAGCTTTGCAGAGCTGCGTGCAGCTTCAATGTCGCCTCTTCAATTCCTGCCTGGCTTACTTCCTGAGCCGAAGCCACCGCTTGAGCGGTATCAATAGCTGCCTGTAGAGTTGCTTTTGAGCCTAATGGATACTGGCCAGGAGATACGCCTTCAACGGCTGCATCATGCGTACTTTGCGCTTCAGCAATCAGAAGCAGCAAGCCCGACTTATCCATGTTATTAATTCGGACTGTGTGCGTTGCACCCGCCCAATCTGATTCTTGGCCTGCGCCATTCGCAACCGTTAACTGAGTGACGCGAATGGAAGCGCTCTGCGGATTATCCGCTGCAACCGCTCTGAACTTAAGCTTAATCAATCCCTTGGTCATATCTGTATTTCCAATAGTAGTCCCGATGGTTCTAAGCTTGCCGGCTTCATTCACTTCACCAACCAGCTTGAAATCCTGCTGAAGCGATTCCATTGATATGAATTCCAGCTTATCCGCATCATAATTAAGCGTAATATCCAGCGCTTTGACATCTGTTCCAGCATGCGCCAAGCTGAATTCAACATCAAAATTGTTGCCGCCTTCAACGGTTCCCGGTCCGGTCAGCAACGTGCTGCCTTCTTGACCGCTGATCTCTTTCACAAGTCTAACCTCACCCCATTGTGAACCGTTATTATAGGACTGTCCGGACACATCGTGCCACATGATAATGTCCTGACGGCCACCCGTTGCTTTTGCGTCATTGATCTGCACATCAAATCCGATTACATGATCAGCCGCAGGCGCACCAGCTTTAAATGGAATCTTGGTTTCAATGTAATAACCGCCATCCACAACTTTGGCAAAAGACTCAAAACCCGCACTGACACTGCCTGGATTAAAGCTTTTCTCATTAAGATAGTTAGTACGGTATTGTCCCATACCCGGGCCGTACGAGGTTTGTTTACTGTTGGTCTCATCTACAAAGATCTCGACCGAATCCTTCTCATGCGCGTCGCTGCTGCTGCTGTTCAGCACAGGGTCTTTTACACGCACCAGAACATACAGGTTAGAATCGTCCCATAGCACTTTAGCGGAACCATCCGCCGGACCGTTCACCATTGTCAGATGCTTAAGGATCGGCAGCGTGACGGTCGTATTCCAGAGCGGGTCGAGCTCGGAGCCGCCGAGAACAGGCGTACCGTATACAGCGGTTGTAACTCCGCCAGATAACAGTTGAAGCCCTTTGATTGCGTCACGCAGCGCGTAATATGAATGATCCGCTGCTGTCTGCGAGATCTCCTCATTGGCGGCAGCAGCTTTGGCCTCACGTAATGCGCCTGCAAAAGCGTTCCATGAATCACTTGTATACATCGTTTTTTCCTTGTTACCCGCGGCCTCGATCAAGGCGGTCAGCAAGGTTGTGTCAACCTTTGGAACCACGGGGTTCGCGGACCCGCCGCGGCCGGCTTTCACCTCGTTAAAATACGTTTCTACTTTCGTGATTTCATCAGTGGTCAGCACCCTGTCGTAGATGAGAATCTGCAAGACTCTGCCCATGAAGCGGTGGGGGGTTGCAGCCGCCATCGTGTAACCTACGCTCAGATCCGGTCTGTTCCCCAAAAGGGCCTTAGCGTTGGTTCCGGGAGTGCCGATGACGTTGTTATTAACATAAACTGCTCTATTGCTTCCGTTTAGCTGCGCCCGGACGCTGACCAGATCATCAGTGGCTGTTGTTGTAAATTGTTGCCCGCCACCCGATACACTGCCATCCGCATTACCAAAGCGGACGTTAACCCGGTTTGTTCCTACCCCGAGACTAATACCGCTCCAACCGTCGTTGGCGGCCCAAGTCTGGTAAGCCTCGTTCAATCCGAAATAAACAAGACCATTTTGGTCGCTGGAGTTATTGGCTATTGTCGTTGGTCTAACCAGTGTATATATTGTCATCTGTGTACTGCCGTTATAGTCTTTAAAGCCAGCAGCCTTTAACGGCTTCGAGTTCGCGGCGAATTCTACATAGTCGTAAACATCTTTCTTTAGCTTGGGATTCCCGTCAGGTGTTCCAAGATTATCGCCGCCGCTTCCGGGGACGTTTGCCGGGACAAGCTTCGCCGGGATGTTCCCCATATTTGTCCACGCCGTCACGTTGCCACTGCTATCCATTTCCACGCCCTCATCGCCCTTGAGCCATAAATCAAGACCATTTCTGGGAATATCGGCAGGCGTTACATCTCTCACCACAACACGAGCGTGCGACTGGCTTCGAACTTCGCCGTCTTTCGCCAGCACAAAAATAATGTACGGACCGGGCACCATGGGCGCGGTCATTCCGAGCGCGTCGCCGGAGGCTACGGTTTCATCATCGCCTCCATCAAAATGTCCGCCGCTCGACGAAGAAATCCATATCTTTTGGGCCGCGTCGTCCAAATCGTAGGCAAATCTGACGGTCCCGCCGGGGGCTACGGACACATCAGCCGGGAGCAGCTTGTTTGCCACCGATACTGTGGTGGTAAAGTTGAAGGTTATTTCAGGCTTCGTAGTGCTGCCTACCAGGGTCCAGGTTCCTTCGGTACGGATTTCGTAACCATCCGCCACGGGCTTGCCGTTAAGCGTGAAGGTGTATTCATCACTCAAAGTTAGTTTAAGCGGCCTTATGGCTGAAACTTCGTAGCTTTTCCCATCCACCACATTGGTTGCCGGCTCGCTCGCGTCAACGTATACCGTATACTTGGAAGTGGCTGTTTCTCTCCCGTCTCCATATAATATAAATAGTTTGTATTGTCCTGCGGCAGATGGAGTGTTGATTGTTTTTTCATTGCCGGCAGCTTTTGTCATCGTAGCGCCTTCTTTAAAGGCAGTTGTGTTCGCGGGTGCCAGCCAAACCGTGTCTTCCGCCTTAAGCAGACCTCTGCGGCTCAGCTTTTCACCGCTTGCACCCATGATGACATTGGAAGCCAGTTCAAACTCGGTATCGGCAATGAGGCTTCTTGGGATCATATGTGTGTATTCGTTGGTAAGACCCGAATTCAGAACGATTTCGTTGCCTGCAACGGGCCAAATGCGGGCTTCGCTTTTGTAATTGTCGTAAGTAGTCCTGGGGGCGCCATTCTGGTTGTTATTCCCGTCCACGTATCCGTCGATAGCAATCATGTCGCTTTTACGCTTCCAGTTGTTAAATTCAAAAAGACGGCTCTGTCCGGCGGCATGTGAGAGCTTTGACTGCACGACATTGCCTATCATCTTGATGAACGTGCTGCCTTCGTCGGGATGAAATCCGTTTGTCCAGTTGTTAGAGGTCGTGGGTTTGTCCGTTGGATTCGGGTTAAGGAAGTTGTAGTTCATCTCGGTGAAATTCGTCCAGTTGTCAGAATGCCAGTTACTAGTCTTGTCGGTGACAGGGTTATTGGTCAGATTGTTGATGGTGTCCCATGTCCCTCCGCCCGGCAAATTCCCCGGATCACCCTGTCGTCCCAAGGAGTAGATCGCCCCGGAGTCGTTAACTACCGTGCAAATTTCCTCTACCCTGTTATAGTTTATTTTGTTATTCCTGGAGGTCGTAGAGATTACTGGAGATCTTGCGATGCTCGTTTCATGCGTACCCTGATAAGGGCCGCCGGTCTTGTTGGTACCTTGGGCGGTAAAGCCGAAACCATCGTATTCGTCCCAGCCCCAGCCAATGCTCATCGCGCCGTAAGTAGAATCATACAGGAAGTTGTGCAGTACCTGCATGTTCGTAGTGTAGAAAGAGGTTAGTGAGTTGGCGCCCGGGAATCCGTAGCAGTTTCTGTACAAAAAGTTATTTGTGATATAAATATTTTCCGGCACAGCTTCAGTACCTGCCTTGAATTTTTCCTTATTAACACCGGCCCAGTTCCTTATTGGCGTACCAGAGACCGACACACTGGACTCATGCTTAATCGGCTCATCGTTCTCATAGATATGCTGTGGATGTCCGATTACAACGCCGGAAGCGAGCGTATCTACGATATAGTTGCCCGTGACTTCGATATCCTTGACATCGTTCTCCACATGGATACCATTAAATCCGGTAAGTCCGATCTCACCGTTCAGCACCTTGATATTCCTCGCCCCGTTGATCATGACCGCTGCCGGCGGTATGTCATAGCCCCGGTAGAAGGTCTCATGCCAGTTTATGCTGCCGGGGAAGTAAGCTGTGTTCACGATAGAGCCCTGAACGGACGCATAACCGCGGGAACGGGTTGTTACCGGACCGGTTCCGTCGCTAAGAGTATAAGTGCCCGTCAGTTCATACAGCTTGTAGTCGGTATGGGCAAACTTCAGCCCGTTGAAGGTTATATTTTTGACACGTCCATCATCCGAGCCCTGGACTGGGTTTAACCGGTCTCCAACAGGATCCCCTTGTATGTCGAGGACTGTCTCAAGTCTGGGGATGACCACATCAGCGGTATTAATATCCTCGCCTGCAAGCGGGATGTAATAAAGCGTGCTCTCCGCCTGGTCGAAATAGAAATCTCCGCGTTTGTTGAAGAACTCGAAAGCGTTGCGGATGACTTGATTGTTACCTGGATTGTATTGCGTGTTATTACTCAAAGACTGTGAAATCGCACCATATGGCATCTGGAAACGGAGCATAACACCGCCGGGCTTGTTGCTCTCTGCCGGCGCCTGTTCGATTGATGCGAAGGTGACAAACGGCCGCGACCACCTGGCGGTAGAACCGCCGATACTTTCGGCTTCGATGTTTTGGGGGTTTTTCGTTGCCGTACTCAGACCTACGCTGGCATCGAATACGATAGCCGCCCGAATATTGCTGCCGTTCTGCCATGCCCAGGGGTTATTGGCAGCGGTAAAGCTGGCTGTAGGGGTGCCGGTGACGGTTCTGTTGGCTGAACCGATTTGCGGGCTCAGCGTCATGGTAGCGCCTTTATCGTTTACATAGATCATCCGCAACTTATCGCTCCGGTTAAGGGTCGTTTTATACGCCTTTAAGCCGCCAGTCTGGGTAAGGCCAACCGCTTCGGTCCATACGCCTTTTTCCAGCATTTCACCGGCGCTGATTACCGGCTTCGCACCCGGCGCCGCCTCATAGCGAATCGTGCTGCTTGCACTTCCGGAATCATCCTTGTCAAAAACCAGCGTTTCATCAAGCGAATAGTATCCATCCGCAATTTGAACGACGATATCACCGCCGGTCTTAGGCAGAGTCCTTACTGCTGCCTTTGCCTTAGCAAGCGTTTTATACGGCTTTCCTTGTGTTCCATCTCCTGTGTTATCATTGCCATTTGTAGCCACGTAGATCGTTACACTTGGCGCACCGTCAGCCGAGACTACCAGGCCTGAGAATTGCAGCATGGGAATTACCATGATCAAAGTCAGAATCCATATTAATGCTCTTCTTCGCATTTCCATCCCCCTCTTGGATCACTTATCAGATGTCCCTTCTCCCACTTCACATTCTTACTTCAGAATTGCACCTGCAGTTAACGCATTTTCGATCTTTTCGTTGCCTATTAAATAAACGATGATCATGGGCAGGCTGGACAGCAGCATACTCGCGCCGATCGGCCCCCAATCCGTAACTCCCACATTAATGAAGAAACCAAGCAACCCGACTGTAAGCGGCCGGAATTGATCCTTGGAAGCAATAATAAATGCAAGCGGAAATTCGTTCCAGATTCGAATAAATATCAGAACACATTGCGTCACGAGCGCTGGCATTACGATTGGAAATATGATTTTAAGATACGTTTGATAGACATTCGCTCCATCTATGCATGACGCTTCTTCCAGCTCCTTAGGCAGAGAACGGAAAAAGGCATACAGCATCAGTACGCAGGAAGCGATGGCGAAGCCGGAATACGGCAAGATAAGACCCAAATAACTATTTTTGATATGCATCCATTTAACCAGCTGGAATAACGGAATAACGACTACTTCGATCGGGACAATTAAACCCATAGATACATAAAACAACATTGCCGAATTGAATCTCCATTGCATACGGCTGAGACAATAAGCAAGCATGCTGCCCGTTGTCAACGTAATGGCAATTGTGCCTGTAGTATAAATCACGCTGTTCTCGAAATACGTATAAAAATGATACTTGGACAGCGCTTCGCTGAAGTTCAGCCAGTCCAAGGAAGACGGTAATCCAAAAGGATTGTCGTAAGCTTCACTTTTGGACTTCAATGACATCGTTACCATCCAGTACAAGGGAAATAGAAATGTGCATCCCATAGCTACCCAAAACACTCGGCTTAATAATTTCAGAAAGCTCCCCCCCAGCTTAAAACTCCAGTTTTTCTCTGGCAACGTACCTTTGAATGATAAAGGAGATCAAAAGGCATTCCAGAATAAAAATAACGGCGATCGCATTACCTTTGCCAAATTCGGAAGTATCAAACGCCGTATAATACATCTGGTAGATGACCGTCCTGGAGAGGTCTCCCGGGCCTCCTGCCGTCATGACTCGTACATGCGAATAAAATGCCATTGAGCCTAATGTTGACAGAATAAGTACGTATTTGATTACATTCTGCAGCAAGGGGATCGTAATTCTTAAGCATACTTGAATATAATTAGCGCCGTCGATTAATGCCGCTTCATAGTAACTCTTGGGTATGGTCTTGATTCCTGTATAGAACAGCAACGCGTTCAGTCCAATATATTGCCATAGGAAGGTCACTCCAATGCTGGGCATTACCGTTTTCTTTTCCGTTAACCACGAATGCGTCCAGGAATGCAGCCCTAACGAATCGAGAATCTTGTTCAGTAAACCCCAATTCGGTTCGTAGAACGCCACCCAAATCTGGGCAACAACCGTGACCGACAAGATAGCCGGAAACATCGCCACCGTCTTGAAAAATCGGCGAAACCTAGGTGTCTGAGCATCCATAAAAAACGCAAGCATCATCGACAAGGGCAGCCCCAGCAATAATGAAATGGCTACAATGAGATACGTATTTTTGTGAGCGGTCCAAAAGGATGAGGTAGCCATCACTTCTTTGTAATTATTCAAACCCACAAAACCCAAATTTCTAAACCCGTCATGCTTATGCAGGCTCACCCAGATCTCCGGCAGCAAAGGGTATACGCAGAATACGGTAAACAGCAGCAATGCAGGGAAAGCAAACACGAATATGGATACTTTGGTGCTAAAGTACTTGTTCATCGCTCTCTCCACCATTTAATTTGTGTCTAAACCCCCTTGGATCTATCCGAAGGGGATTTAGCAGTTATTTCCTTTTATTTGTCAAACCACGTATTTTCGCTCCAGATCTTGTTCATCGCCACATTAAAATCTTCGGCTGCGTACTCGCCCGTTAATAAATTCGCTCCCTGCGTAGACATTTCGGCAGACGTCCTCGAATCTAGCGAATTAAGTGCCCATGACGCGATTTTATTCGGAATCGGATTGTACCAGTCAACGAACTTCTGCATAAGCGGGCTCCTGTCCATTGCCTGGTTGCCTGTCTGTAAAGATATAGGAGCACCGAGAGATTCAAAGTATAACGCATCCGCCATGGCTAGAAATTCAGCAAGCTTGACAGCCTCTTCCGGGTGTTCCGTTTTGCCGTTGACCGCATAACCGTTAAGCGGAGAACCCCAGAACTGTACGTTCTCTGCAGGGCTATATTTATCGCTGGCGCTTGGAAACGGGAAGAAGTCAACCGTTTCGTCTTTTGCGAGATTTGGCAGCTCCCAAGTAAACATCCATAACATAGCCGCCTTTTTGGACGTAAACATTTCCATCGCCGGACCGTAATCCAAATTGGAAATACCGTCCGGGAACACGCCTTCCTTGACCAGCGTTTCGATGCGAGCTGCACCTTCCTTGACGGAAGGATTGTTGAAGTCCGTTTTGTTGCTGACAAGGTCGGCCATCGCCTGCGGATCACCGATTTGAATCATTTGCTGCAGCATAAAGAGCTTCGGCCCCCATCCGTCCTTGCCCGGAGTCACAGCCGGTACCATGCCCTTGCTCTTGAGCGTCTTCGAGATTTGAATCAGCTCGTCGAACGTAGTTGGCACTTGAACCCCCGCTTCCTCGAACATGTCTTTGTGATAGAAGATAACAGGGGTAAAATACGTGTCCGCTCCGGAAGACAAGCTGTAGATCCCGTTATCGACATGCTTTAACGCATCAGGCACCGCGTATTTGTCCAAGAAACCGTCTTTGGAAATATAAGGTGACAGATCCAGAATGCTGCCTGTGCTCTTCAATGGCGTAAAGAAGCCGGCATCATTCCAGAATACGTCCGGCATATCCCCGGAAGCATTCAACGTCTTCAATTTGTTTGCCATTTCCTCGCCGCCCCCGCCGGGCTCAAACTCAATTTCAAGATTAGGAAACGCTGCAGCAATATTCGGTTTGATGAATTTGTCCATAATGTTGTTGCGGTTCTCGTCGGTCGTAAGCGTTATGACTCTCATCTTGATTTTTTTGCCGTCCGTCTTCGCTTCATTCTTGTTATCCTCCGTACTTACTGCCGAGGGTGACGGATTGTCGGATGACTGGCTGGAACTTGGTTCATTCCCACTGCTGCATGCCGATGAAACCAGAAAAATACTTGCCATAAGGAACATAGCTGCTGCCTTCGACCTCTTTTTCATTGTTTACCTCCCCTATTTAGCGAAGCGGATATCGGATTGATATTGAAAGCGTTATCAATCTTGTGATCATTTTACGAATCTTCCCACACTTAGTACAGAGATTATTCTCGGGCCAGCAGTAAAATTAACGGCAAAAAAATAGACGATAAAGGCAAAGTTTTCACTTTCCCTCTAACGTCTGAATAGGCTACCGGCTTTGATTCACATATTTGCTGGGCGTGATTCCCATATATTTTTTGAAGCATTTACTGAAATAATTGGCGTCCGCATAACCCACCCGGTTCGCTACATCTTGAATAATCTTCTCTCCCTGATCAAAAAGTTCTTTTGCTTTAGTCATCCGTATTTCGGTCAGGTAGTCATTGATCGTGAAGGTTGTTTCTTTTTTGAACACGAAGCAGAGATGATTATAGTTCATATGAACGCTTCTTGCGATATCCTCGATTCGTAATTCATCGTTGCCATAGTGCCCCGAAATATACGTTTTGACCGCCTCTATGACTTTGACGGCTCTATTGGGTTTGCGGCTATGCACATGATCCATGGTCTTTAGAACTAATACACGTATCCAGTCCTCCAGCTCGTTGAAAGTTTTCATCCGCTGAACGTGTTGTATCATATCGGGCTGTGTCGTATTCAGAAAGACGTCTTCAAAGGTTTGCGAGGCTTCGGACAAAAATTCCAGGCAGGTGGATACGATTTCGATTCCGGCGAGAAGCAGCATTTCCATAGTTGCATTTTTAACGCGGGTATCATAAAAAAAATTCGAGAGCCATTCTGCCGTCTCGGCCTGGTTTCCGATTCGCATGTGCATCAGCAAGCTGCTTCTTTTGTCCACCGAGAATAACCCAACCTTTATCCCGGATTCCGCTACCTGGGAATGTGCGAATACCTTGTTACCTCCCCAGACAAACCGATGCTTCAAGGCGATTAACGCTTCCTTGTACGACACCGAAACCGACTCAAACTTGTCGTAACCATTCCCTAAGCCGATCGTTACCGTACAGTCCAAATTGTCCTGCACGTTTAATCGAATACGTTCGCAAATCGTTTCCAGCTTGTTGAAGGAGCCGTCAGACGATCCGATGATTAGAACCAGACGGGCATCCTGGTCGTGACAGTCTACACATTGAAAGGCACTTTGCATATCATTTTGAGCGATTTCTAGTAACTTGGCTTGGCGAATCTGCATGCCCTCCTCAAGATTCCTCTCATCGCTTGAATCCAGGTCGACAACAATCACCCGATAATGCAGCCCTTCGAGCGTTATTCCCAAATCATTTAATCGATCCCATTCGGAAGGTGCTCTAGAGATAGCCTTGCCCTGCAGCCAACCGTTCAGCACTTGCTCCTTCAGGACAGACAAGCCTTCGCTCGCCTGCCTTCTTAAATCGTCCAATTCAAGCTTGCCCAGACGCTCCGTTCGTATAAGTTCCTTTATATCTAATAAGGAGCTTTGGAGTTCTTCTTCGTTGATGGGTTTCAGCACGTAATTAACAACGCCTAATTGCACGGCCTGTCTGGCATACACGAACTCGCTGTGGCCTGACAACACCAGAAATTTAGTTGTCTGGTCGCGCTCCTTGGCTTTGTGTATGAACTCCAATCCATCCATAATCGGCATATTCATATCGACCAGCACAACATCAGGCTCTAACACGGTCATCTGCTCCAGCGCTTCCGCCCCGTTTTTGGCTTCCCCCGCAATTTGAAAGCCCAGTTCACTCCATGGCAGCGAAATCTTCAAGGCTTGCCTGAAGTAATATTCATCATCGACGATAAGCACTTTGTACATGGTCTTTCCTCCTATTCTGTTCACTCCTTATTTTGCGGATTAATGATAACGGAGTGGCAGCACGATTATAATTTTCGTATAAACGCCGTAATCGCTTTCAACCCGCAGTCCGTATCTTTCCCCGTACAGCATCCTTATCCGGTTGGATACGCTTCTGATCCCAAATCCGTTAATTTCATCAGGAACGCTGGTCCCATCCATAATCGCCTTGATCTGCTCCTTGTGCATCCCGGCGCCGTTATCATAAATTTCAATTTCCAGATGGTCTCCGCTTTGTTTTCCTGAAATGCGTATGATTCCTTTTTCCTGTTTGAGCTTCAATCCGTGATAGATCGCATTCTCGACGATGGGCTGCAAGGTCAGCTTCGGTATGGAATAGGACAAAATTTCATTGTCAATTTCCATCGTATACTCCATATATTCCACATAACGCAGCTGTTGAATTTCCAAATAGCTTTCCGTTAAACGCATCTCGTCACCTATCGGTATGATATCGTCACCTTTGCTTAACGAGATCTTATAGAAATTCGCCATGTATTGGGCTGCCTGTATGGCTTGCTTCCCCAAACCCAGCTTAATGAGCGAAATAATGGTTTCAACCGTATTGTACAAAAAATGAGGCTTCACTTGCGATTGCAGCAATTTGAATTCTATCTCCGCCTTTGTCCTTTGTTTCTCAACGTTTTCGGCCATAAGCACCTCTATGCGATCCATTAAGTTATTGAAGCCCTCGCTTAAATACCCGATCTCGTCTTTGGATTGATAGGGGCTTCTGACTTGCATCTGTCCGGACCGGATTTGTCTCATTGTCTTGGCCAGCTGGAAGATGTGCCGTGTGATCGACCGTGACAGCAGGAAGGACACAATTAATGCCAGCAGCAAACATGCTGCACCGACCCCGAGAATCAGTTGATTGATTTCTTTCCGGCCTGAAGAAATATTCTTCATCGGGATAGCGCTTACAATTGTCCATTTCAATGGTTCGAAGCGATGGGTGAATATCAACATTTCTTCATTTCCGCTACCCTGGGTAAAGGTTGTGTCTTTACCATTCTCAGGAATGCTTATGGAGACGGCTTCCTTGAAATCCCGGTACAACTTGGCTTTATTCTGTGAGGAAATAATTTGGCCGGCGGAATCGACGATATAAAATTCCCCGCCCTTATTTTCCTCTTCCTCGTAAATCGAGGCAATCGTCGTTTCTTTCACGTACAAAAAAATTCGGCCAATCGTTTTACCGGTATCTTTGTGAATGACCGTTTTGGAAACCGCAAATACGCTGTCTTCCCCTTCATACAAAAATCCGAATTTCATCAAGCCTGTCCAAATGGGTAAATAGTAACGATCCTCCGCTCCATAACCGTCACCGAATATGCGTGAAGCATAGGCGTTATCAGCAAACCCGACGTCCACCCAGTGATGATTCGCGGTGAGGATGCTTACCGCTTTGATTCTTGTGTTAGGCTCCACAATATTGCTGATCGTCTCTGAAAGTGTTTTTTTCATCGAAAGGTTATTTAAACCCTCAGCCGGCTTGCCCGCATTCTCCTCATTATTTAATAATAAGTCGTTATAAAGCACGTTCTGCAAACGATAATCGCTGGCCAGAATTTTTGAATAATCTTCAATTGTAGATACCAAGGTTTGAAGGTTGTTTTTGATAAGCACAAGCTCCCGGGATGAATTATTGATCTCTTTCTCAATAATGGCCTTCTGTGAAATCGTGTTGGCAAAGTACGACTGAGTTGAAATAAATACGATAATGATTAATACATTCGAGATGAATATTTTGTTTTTAATCGAAATCCCGCCTATATACCTCGAGAACCCTTTCATCACGCGCTGCCTTCCTTCCTTTTCCCCTATTGATATCCTATATTTCTTTGTATGTCATAATAGCACTCCTCATCAGTTAAAACTTAATTTTTAAAATATTTTTTCTAGAATGAATTCAGCTACTTGACCTGACAAAAAAAGCAACTTCCCTGTTGGCAAGTCGCTTTTTAAATATCTAATGTGAGTCTACAGGCTATTATCCTACATATTAGTTTTTCTTAAGAAATGATTTCTATAGTTACCGTATAAACATAGACACCTTTCTTAATTTGATAGGGCTCGTGAATATTTTTGGTCCAGCCGGTATCTCCGCCAAGACCTGCATGTTTGTAATCAATATTAAGATAAACAGAATCTGAATTTCCCAGCTCGTCTTCATAGGCGGTGTTGTCATATTGCTCAATACTGTGTCCATGAATATCAAAATGGAAATGTCCCGCTGCCGATACTTTCACTTCTTGTTCTTTGGATGACAAATATAAATACCGGACATCCTCCTTACCACCGCATTCTACCGGTAAGATATAGGGTACGTGCTGCTGTTCTACAGTGCTCTCATATATTCCAACGAATGCGGCAGATTTACGATCCGCATAGTTTTCCCATGGCCCGCGGCCATACCATTTCAACTTCTTCCAAGCATCAGTGAACTTAAAGCTTAGCCCAATTCTCGGAAGGGTGTCGACCTGGGCATTGTTCACAACTGTATTTGTGATTTCTATACCTTTGCCGCCGACGGTATAATTGGTTTTTGTTTCAATGCAACCATGATATATACAATGAACTTGAATGATAACAGAAGCCGGTGCTGCAAATACCCGAATATTCTTGATTTCTTTCTCATTGGAATGGAGCCCGAGAGCTTTCCATTCATCTGCATAATTGGACGATTCGAGATGAATACCTGCATCAATTCCTGTCGGAGGGCGATAGAAGTTATTTGTTCCTCCCGTGAAATAATTCTTGTGATTGTATTTTACAGAGATGAACTCTGCGGTTTCTTTCGAGAAAAGAACCGTTATATTTTCATTATAGATATGAATTTCGTTTGCCGTTTCATCATACTTCAAGCTATCCTTTTCTATATCTCCGGTATGCACTTTATTCACAGAATCCTTAATCTCTATCTGGCATGCATAAATACAGGTTCCCTTCTTAGAATAAAAGGTGTCCTCGTCCAAATAAACATAGAAATTAAGAAAAGCTTCCCCGGAGACTTTAGACGAATCGTATGGCGCTTGAAGCTTATCAACGGAACCGGGTGCTGTGTGATATTTAGGCAAACTACCGCTCTCCATCACATTGCCATCGCAAACCAGCTCCCAAGTCATATTCAAATGGCTTAAATCCCGATGACTGTAATGATTATAAATTCGATAGCCATTATTCCCAGGCATGTAATCCATTTGGATAGGAGATTGTACATTTTTTATTTCATGCGCAGCCGGCTTGAGCGTTAGATCTGGGAAAACAATACCATTCAAGCACATATCAGGAGCAGGATCAGTAACTTCTTCATGGAATGCCCCGCCATAGACATACTTTTTATTTCCGTCCTTATCATGCTTAACAAGCGCTTTATCCTGAAAATCCCAAATAAATCCTCCTTGAAACCGCGGGAATTTATGAATGAGATCCCAAAATTCCTTAAAGTTTCCGTTACTGTTACTTTTCGCATACGCATATTCACACATAATAAAAGGACGCAAATCTTCGCTATCAGCCATGACATCCAAGATCCAATCTTTCTGAGGATACATAGGCGCCACAATATCGGAGATATTTGCCGGAGGATTCAGAGACTCATACTGCACATACCTTGTTTTGTCATACTCCTTAATCCAGCCGTACATCGCAGCATGATTCGCTCCATAACCGGATTCATTACCCAGAGACCAGAGAATAATGGAGGGATGATTTTTATCTCTCAGAACCATCCGTGTAGCCCGTTCCATATACGCATGTGTCCATTGGGGGGATGCGCTTAACTGGCCGCCAAGACCGTGTGTTTCAATATTGGCTTCATCCACCAGGTAAATGCCTAGTTCATCACACAGGTCATACCACTCGATGGCGTGGGGATAGTGACTTGTTCTTACCGCATTGATATTCAGCGATTTCATGACCTTGATTTGCTCACGCATATATTCTGTTGTTACGACTCGTCCTGTTTCAGGACAAAAGGCGTGAAGATTGGTTCCCCGAATAATGAGACGCTTCCCATTAATTCTCAGGACCCCTTTTCGATCGATATTCACTTCACGGAAGCCGACATTCGCGCTCTCAATATCAACTACATTTCCAGAACAATCAATCATTTCTAACACCAATTTATAGAGGTAAGGGTTCTCGTCGCTCCACAATTGAGGATTTGAAATGGTTTTCGTAACCTTTGCTACATATTTCTCTCGCAGGTAAAAATCACAGTCCGCAAACTTTGGCGTTTCAAACTCAGTAACTAATTGCTGATCGCTATCATACAGGGACAACCTCACATGGGCTTCACCATAACGATTCCCTTGATTATTAGGTAGAACCTTTACGCTTAATTCGGCATTGTTGTAATTCCCTGAAAAGAGGGTTTCGATCTTATAATCATGGATGCGCATACGTGGTTTTGCATAAAGGAGAACATCCCGGTAGATCCCCGAGAGATGCCAGTAATCCTGATCCTCCAGATAAGTACCGGCTCCAAACCGCATAACCTGAACAGCTATACGGTTTTGTCCCTTTTGAATGTAATCCGTGATATCGAAAGAAGCGTTAAGCTTACTATCCTGAGAATAACCAACCAGCTTGCCGTTTAACCATAGATAAAAACACGATTCTACACCTCCAAAATCGATAAATATATCCCTTTCGTAAAAATGTTCGTCCACTTCAAACGTTAGGACGTAACAACCGGTAAGATTACTCTCCGGCACATGAGGCGGATTCAAAATGTATTCATTCTTCTTGAGTTGGATCTCGTGATGTGAACCCTCTCCTTTTTGAACAAAGGGATACAGCATATTGGTGTATACAGGTTTTCCATACCCCGAAAGCTCCCAATGGGAAGGAACCGGAATAGGATCCCACTGGGAAACATCATGTTCAGGACTATAGAATTCATCCGTTACTTCATCGGGAGACCCAAACATTTTAAACTTCCACATTCCATTCAGGCTCTTCACATATTTAGACTTTCTCCGGTCTCCGCTTAAAGCCTGTTCAACGGTTTCGTATACTCCGTAGGGCTCATGCATGGGATAACGGTTTTTTTGAGTAACATGTTGATTTTCCCAATCTCTGCTTAGCTTCATTGGCTTCAATAACACTCCCATCGATTGTTCTAATTGGTTGATCTTTCAATGTAGATACCCCTATAATAGAAGGAAAATTCCTTATATTAAATGTTGAGTATGGTATTTCATTTATCCATTTTGGTAGGAGTGTGAATACATGAATGTTGAAGACATTGATGAAAATGATGTGATCTACCGATGTATCGGCAAAGATTTTAATCAGGGTATTTTATCTTGCGGATTTATGCGGAAAAGATCAGCAGAGCGTTCTCAATTTGATTTTAAGATAGGATATTACAGCTGTTTTGTAGTATTGCAAGGCAGTGGAACGTTTATTTCTACGGACGGTACCGTTACTCCTATGCAGGCAGGTGATCTTGTTCAACGTCTACCTGAACGTTTGCATTCTACTGCAATTGAACCGGATGGGAAGTGGATCGAATTTTATATCAGTGTCGGGTATCCTGTCTATTCATACTTAAGGACACTTGGAATTATTAATTCCGATAAGGAAGTCCAATCGACACAGCATACGAATGATTTTTTCTTTGATTTTGTTTCCTTGCTGAAAGCCTTAAAAAGTGCAACAGATGAAAGTCTTCCCTCCCTGCTAATGAAGTCTCAGGATTTGATTATCAGATTACACAGTAGCATTCATAATGCTCATAGCAATGAAAATGAAAGTAAAATAACAAAAGCCTGCGAGCTTATTAGTGTTTCCAATGATATTCACTTTGATATTCAGGAAGTGGCATCTGCCGTGAATATGGGCTACGAGAACTTCCGAAAATTGTTTAAAGATACTATGGGGATTTCCCCTAAACGATATCACACGGAGCATTTAATGAGACAGGCAAAAATGATGCTGCTATCCGGACTTCCCATCAAACACGTAGCCGTTAGTCTTGGTTACGGGGATATCTATTCATTCACCAAACAATTCACGAAGTCAGAAGGGGTATCTCCAGGACGATATATTCGTAAAACAAAAAGCAACTCATCCGCAGACAAGTTGCTTTAGAAATTATAAATGCGCTATTGTTAACGGACATTACCTTGTGATTATGCGTTTACCTTTCACTTTATAAAACTCATGATACAGCTTCATGAGCGCCCGCTTCTCAATCCGCGACACATAACTCCGCGAGATCCCCAGGTCCTTAGCGATCTCCCGCTGCGTCCGCTCTTCGCGGGCGGTAGCTCTAGATGGCCTTAATCAATCCGATCGTGCCGATGGAGATCAGGTCTTCCATGTCTTCACCGGTGTTGCCCGAATTTCTTGAGGTTGTGGACACATGATGTCAGTCACCTCCGTTTTCCTAATACAGCCGCGGCAGCATATCCAACGTAACGGAATAGGGATGCCCATAAGCATGCCGAAGCTCCTCTTTAGTCGTCCATTCTTCAGTCGCCCCGAACTCGTTGGACCATGTCATATACCATACCCATGGAATATGCGTCTCCGACAGGCGCGGGATACTCGGAAGAACGCCAATCTCTCCAAGCGCGGTCAGCTTGTTCGCAGGGGTGATTTTTACAAGCCGGTTATACTCGTCCTCCAAGTCTGTGTGAGTGTGTTTTGGCGGATAGGTATCCAAAGAGATGACATCACAGACATCGTCGCCTACATACCCTTCGGGCAGCGGTGAATTCCAAACCCATATCAGATTGTTCAAGCGATGATGATGTGTATACCGCAGATACATCATACGGTACAGCTGTTTGGCCACCTCAGGGCCTTTAGCCCCCCACCAAAACCACTCTCCCTCCGATTCGTGAAAAGGACGCCATAAAATGGGGATCCGTTTCTCACAGAACGGCTTGAGCAGTTCCGCCATATGGTCCATGTCCGCTATGAGCCTGGCGTGTTCTTCCGTTCCTTCCAACACTGCCTGGGACGCGTCAAATGTGGTGTGTTCGGTGTAAAAGCCTTTATCCCGGCTGCCGAAGGGTGAGAACCAGTGCCAGGTAAAAGTAATCAGACCGTGTTTATTTAACACCCAATCCCAGGCATTATCCAGCGTATTTTTATTTTCCTCCACCTCTATCAAGCAAGCCTCGCCGGCATCCTCATAGTTAATATTAGGGGAATAAGCAAGCAGTTCAAATCCGCAAAGAGCCGGCAGCTTTCCGGTCACCTCTTCAATATATTTCAGTTCTTTCTGTACGGTGGTTTGAGTATGCTGGCCTGTTAAAATCCCTTTGCCGGGCAGTTCTCTTAAATAGCTTAGTACGTTTTTCACCTCATCAATCGCATTTGAATTGCAAGGTGCTGCATGAATCGTTTCATTCATTGTCTGGACTCCATTCATTTAAGTTCACACGACTGGAACCGCCCTTTTGCAGCAATCCAGCCGTGTGTCCGAATTCGATTAATTAGGCATTTATAAAGTTCAAGTAAATCAGCAGACGCTTTACCATGACAGCAGCTTGTGCGCGGTCTGCCCAATCTTTGGCTGCAAACTGATCAGGATTAACCCCTTGTACAAGTCCTGAGCTCAATGCCTTATCCACACTGTCCTTGGCCCAATGGCTAACGGAAGCAGTATCAGGAAAGGGTGCAGGGGCATCCTTCGCTACTTCGATGGAGTTCCCTGTGAACATTACAGCACGAACAATGAGAACTGCCATTTGCTCACGCGTAATCCAAGCGTCCGGCCGGAATGTACCGTCCGAATATCCAGTGACTAGACCTGCCTCACTGGCAGCCGCTATTGGCCCGGCATACCACTTGTGTAAAGAAACATCGGAGAATTCAACGGTGGACCGGGAAGAAGCACTGAGACCCAGCGCTCTTGCCATTAACACAGTAAATTCAGCCCGTGTCATTAACTGGTCCGGGGCAAAGTAACGGTCATCGATCCCATGAACAAGCAAATGGTTCGCCATGAATTCGATATCCCTCTTGGCCCAGTGACCGCTGAGATCGTCAAATGTCCGGTTCAATTCGCCTATTGTATAAATACCGCTGCCGTTACGTTTAATCGTTATCACCGTCGTGTTATTCTCCGATTGAGTTAGAGCGGGCACAAAGGATAGTTCTCCTGTATGAGGATCCACTCTCAAAGCTGTCAATCCGCTGCCGGAGGGGTGGGATATCGTGAACGTATGGGATACATATCGGCTGCCGAAATGATTGATCTCGTATGATTGTGTACCGGAATAAGCAAGGACATTAAATTCAAACCACTCATGGTCCAAGAGGACTCCTATATCATTAGGCCGCATGATGCTCTCTCCGGCCTGTCCGCTGTTAAGCTTCCTTATCTGGATCGAGATCTTCATATCAGCAGTCTTGACTCCCATTCGGTCCGCAACTTCATCCATATTGATGAGGGCGACCGGGAAATGGTAAGAATTCGTGTCCCATTCGATTCGGATTACCGCATTTGGCGCAATAGCGGCTGCCTCTTTGAGGGCCGATGCCGGGATCCTGATCTCTTTTGCCTCGCTTTTATCTGCTTTAATCACGAACACCTGCGACTCCGCTGAGTTGTTAATCTGTTGTCTCAGCACGAAAATGAGCTCTGAGCCCTCCACCTCGATATGCTGTGTTTGGGCCTTGGCTGTGTTCCCGTCCTTTTTAATACCTCCAGAGCTGTCGGTAACAGAATCAGTCATGTTCTCAGCTGAAGGTGTAACACGCGTTAACTTGATATAATCAATATCCGTTCCACCTTGACCGGTTATGATCTCAAATGTTTGCTCTCCTTTTGGCAGGGTGTAAGGTCCGGTTATCATGTCGGTCCACTCTGCTGTACCCTCAAATGTATATTCAACCGCCTTGTTATTGTTAATAGAAATACTGTTCTTCTTTTGCCCATTGCCCGTTTTGTAACGAATGGTAAGGTTATAAGCACCGGCTGCCACGTCAGCCTTAATCCTTAGCTGTCCGCCTTCGGCATCCGCGCCTGAAATATATCCGCCGCCGGAGTAACTGTCCGCTTCATCCATTACTTTCAGGCCGGACAGTTCTCCCTTCTCCGCCTCATACTTTTGTGAGGCATATAGATCAGCCGGAAGCTCGTCAAGAGTGACAACATAGTCGTGCGTATAAACCTTCTTTAAATGTTCAGGTGAGTTCGTAGTTCCATCCTTAATAAAGCTGCCGGTCCATGTAGTGAAAAAGCTCCAGTGTGCATTGTAAGCCTGCAGCATTTCCGGATCAGGGATAGGTCCGTTTTCTGCCAGTCCGATTACCTTTCTGCTGTTCACCAGTGAAACCAGACTTTCGTACTTTGCGATGCTGGGATTGTAGTCTCCTCCAGGGTTATAAATATCAATACTGGCAATATCCACGATATCATCGCCCGGATACCACTCCGTCTTCTCAGAGTTCCACACCCAAATGAGGTTATTCAAATGGTGATGGTTAGTCATCCGGTCATACATCAATCTCCATAGCTGTTTAGCCGGTTCCGGCCCTTTTGCTCCCCACCAGAACCAACCTCCCTCCGCCTCATGAAGCGGCCTCCACAACAGGGGTACTCCTGCATCCTGCAGCCGTTTCAACTGGAACGCAATGGCATCAATATCACGGAGAAGCAACTGATAATCCTCGGAATCGGGATGGTTGAGCGCATACTCTACATCAAAGGTCGTATAGTCCGTATAGAATCCTTTATACCATTCATGCCCCGCCTCTTCTCCTCCAATCCCCTTCGGCGCGTTCCAGTGCCAGCAGAGCGATACAATTCCGCCGCGCTTGTGCCAAGCGAACATTTTCTCAACTTCGGTTGAAGTAGCCCCCTTCTCGGCACGGGAGGGGGAGTAGTCCATTACATCGGTTGCAAGTATCGCCGGATATTTCCCGGTTTGCTGGAAGATCCATTCTGCATCCTCCAGCGTTTGCTGTCCCGAGATTACTTTCTGACCATACTGGTTATCCAAATAGTTCATGAGCGCACGGGTTTCCGGAGTTGCATTTGGATTAATCAGAGTGGATGAAACTTCAGGCCGTTCAGCCGTAGCTGCAGCCGTAAGCTTAATATAGTCGATATTATACCAGCCCCAGTTGGCCAGGAATTCAATGACATTATCGCCTTTATTCATCCATGCTTTTCCTGCAGGAATCTCCTTAAAGCTGGCGGTCTCTGGCAAGGTAATTTCCGAGACATTCCCGTTCAACACAATACTGGTCTTCTTCTCGCCATTGGGCGAGCTATACCCTATGTGAAAATCAAACATCCCGGCAGAAGGGGCTTTATAATTCAGAGTCAGTGATCCGGATTGCTGAAAGGCGGCGTATCCTTCTCCCGAATATCCCGACCCTTCGGCTCCTATGGATACACTGCCGCTCATCATACCGTCCTCTGCTTCAAGCAAGTTTCCAGCCGCTTGGGCATTGGCCGGTTCAAGCAGGATGAACTCGATCCCGTAAAAGCCCCAGCCCCGTGTAACCTTAATTGTATTTTCTCCAGCGTTAAGCAGGACTTTGCTGACCATCTTCTCAGCCCTGACAGTTCCTGCCGCAGGTGCATCCAGCATAAGTTCTCCAGCGCCGGTCCCGTTAACCTGTATACCGGTTGCCTTTCCGCCGTAGCCCTCGGGGATATAGTAGCCTATGCTTAGCTTGTATAATCCGGCCTCTGTAGCGTTCACCTTAAAGGTTGCATTTCCGGCCTCCTCCGCCGAAGAAGCATTCTCCGCGAAAAAGAACGAAATATAGCCGTCACCGTCGTAAAGCCGGTCTTGATCCTCATAGACAGGACCTCGTTTTTCGATGCCGTAACCGTTCAACACTGCATCCGCATAAGTGGCTTTGATGACACTCGTTGGCCCTTCATAATTCAGCCGTTCCTCCATCATATTAGAAGCAGCAGCAGCCCCTGAATTGCCTACCCCCAGGTTTATTGTTACTAAAGAAAACAACATCATCCAACACAATGAGCCTACCAGATTTCTTATGATGTTTAACCGCATCAGCTTTCCTCCCGGAAGATTAATTGCAGCACGGTTTTTCCACAATGTTAACCGCTTACATTAAAATTGTGATTTCTCTCTCCACTCGTTTGTGTCTAATGAGTTCTTTCTATAGAACAACGGGCTCGTTTCCCCTCTTGTCATGCCGGAAACGAACCCGCTTAATCCACAATTTACTTAGTAGACCACAGCTTGATACGGTTTTGAATATGCATGGTATAAGCTTCTTCCATGTCCTTAACTCCTGCCTTATCCAGATCTGCCATATAGGCATCCCAAATTCGATCGAACTCTTCCGGCTTGGACATAATGGCTTCAGGGATTCTCTTCCAGGTGATATCCTTCATCTTGGCTCCCAGGATCACAGCAGGATCGTCGCTGGCGAGTGACATTGTGTAAGCCGCACCATAAGCTCTGGGCTTAAATTCATCTTCTGACGGGAAAAGATCTTTCCAATGATCGGCGCCGTAAGCTTTCAAGGTTTCCTTTTCCGGTGCACTGTAACTGGCGGTCAGCTGCTCCGGGTAACTGCGGGTAAAGTAATTTCCGGTTGAGTCTTTAATACCGTCTCCATAATGGACCATCATATTCCAGTAGAGCCCTACTCCAGATTCTTTTTGGAAGGCTGCGTTGTCGTTATCCATGCGTTCCTGTACAGCCGGAATAACCATCCGTTTACCATTTTCGACCGTGTAATGTTTCCCTTCTATCCCCCAGTTGTTCAGGATTTGGCCTTCTTCCGAAGCAAGGTAATCAAGGAACTGAATAGCGCGAACCGGGTCCTTGCACTTGCTTGAGATCGAAATACCATATCCTCCGTCAAAGCCTGCCGGCCAGAAGCTGGTATCCTTGTATTCCTCACTCATCGTGACCGGATAATGACCATAGGTTTGATCCAACTTCCCGGCAGCTTTTAGCGCATTTTGGGCATCTCCATAATCCCATTCCGGATCAGCCAAACCAAGAACCCGGCCGGAAGCGACTTTCGCCTTGAACTGGTCGGTCTTCTGCACAAAGCTCTCCGGATCGAGCAGACCGATATCGTTCATGTGATTCAACCAGCGGAAATACTCTTTTTCTTCCGGACGGCGGAAATGATACGTTGCCTGATGGGTTTCCTGATCAATGAAATATTCCCCGTCATCCGGCCCTCCGGTCGTCTGAAATCCCGAATTGGTAACCTGGTACATATGCCAGTCGTCTCCGTTCAGAGAAAGACCGATATTTTTATTACCGTTTTCGTCCTTCGGATGCTTGGTGATATACGCCTGGATAACTTTTTCGTAATCCTTTACCGTACGTATTTTAGGATAACCGGCTTCTTTGACAACACGGTGCTGCAGTTCAAAGCCTCCGTCGGCTTTAAACTTCTTCTCATCTACGGAGGACCAGGTTGGGACCGCATAGATTGCCTGGTCATCTAAGCTGTACTTGGTCCGGACTAGCTTATCACCAAGCATTTTTTTGATATGAGGGGCATGCTTGTCGATTAATTCCGTTAAATCGAGCACAGCTCCGGCGTCAACAAGCTTGCCGACATCCGCCTTTGCGGCGATCAAATCAGGATAATTTCCTGTTGCCGCAATCAGCGACATTTTTTGAACCGGATCACCCACGGCAAACTCGGCATCCAGTGTCACACCGGTTTTTTCGGCAATAACCTTACCTACTTCATCCCGCATGTTATTCCAGTTGGTACTGCTGTCCTCGGAAAAATAAGTAAGCGTGACGGGCTTTAAATCAGAACCGGAAGCACCTTCCTTGTTACTGTCCTCTCCGGTAATGGAGCCGTTAGTTCCTCCGCAACCCGCAAGTGTTGTCGCTAAAGTCAGCGCAAGTACGGAAGACAGTATCAGTCCTTTTTTATCTGGCTTCATGAAGCTAACCCCCTAGATAATGGATAAATGCTATTGGTATAAGAACAATCTAACTCTTAACAGCTCCAAGCGTCATTCCTTTGACAAAATACTTTTGCAGGAAGGGATAGACGATAAGAATGGGCACAGTGACGACAATTGTGATGGCCATTTTGACGGATTCCGGCGAAATTTGTGACATCCGCTCAGCCATATTCGCCGCGTCCTGGGAATTCGTTGCACTTGTGGTTGTGCTTTGCAGAATTTTCATTAACTCATACTGCAGCGTTGTCAAAGCTTCGTCCGACCCGTTGAACAAATACGTGTCGAACCAGGAGTTCCATTGTCCTACCGCGAGAAAAAGGGCTACAGTAGCCAAGGCAGGCTTACACAGCGGCAAAATAACACGCCAGTAAATCGTAAAGTCGTTAGCTCCGTCCAGCTTCGCTGACTCCTGCAGCGCATACGGCAATCCATCAATGAAGGAACGGATCACGAAGACATTAAAGGCGCTTACAAGTCCCGGCAGAATGTACACCGCAAAGGTACCGATCAGGTTCAAATCTCTCATCAGGATAAAACCCGGAATCAGACCGCCGGAGATGTACATGGTAACCGCCAGAAAGATGGATATAAATCTCCTCGCCTGAAAATCATTTCGCGCAAGTGTGTAAGCAAGCATTGAACCGCTGATCAGACCTGCTATAGTACCAATAAGCGTCCGCAGTACAGATATTTTAAATCCGGTTATTAAACTTCCATAAGTGAAAATCAGACTATAGTTATCCAGAGTGAACTCCCGCGGCCAGATGGTAATCCCACCCCGGACGGTATCTACTGAATGGTTAAGCGAAATGGCCAGTACGTTTAAGAATGGATATATCGTAAGTACGGTTACCACAATCATGGACAGATAAACTACGAATGCCAGTATCCGGTCCTGTGGTGCTTTCGAACGGTGTCTGATTGGAATCCCCTCCTCTCTCTACATGATGCTTTCGTTAGTAAACCGCTTAAATATACCATTGGCAGCAAACAATAGAATCAGGCTTATCACCGAGTTGAAAATGTTGATTGCCG
This sequence comes from Paenibacillus sp. FSL K6-1217, assembly GCF_045040735.1. NCBI lineage: Bacteria > Bacillati > Bacillota > Bacilli > Caryophanales > Paenibacillaceae > Paenibacillus > Paenibacillus sp. FSL K6-1217. The sequence goes on along the minus strand of NZ_CP150271.1, from coordinate 6,709,174 downwards.
TTCCGAAGGAGTATCTGCCCATAGCCAAACCATAATTAAGCGCATACAAATCCAGCACTTCAGAGTAATCAATAACGAGGTGATTTCCCAGCAGAAACTGCTTTTCAAACCCCGTACCCAGTAAATGGCCAATCGACATAATTAAAAGAACGATGATGGTCGGCCGGATGCCAGGCAACGTAATATGCCACATTTGCCGGAGACGGCTCGCGCCGTCCACCCTGGCCGCTTCGTATAATTCCGGGCCAATCCCAGAAATGGCAGCAAGGTATATAATGGCGTTCCATCCTGTTTCCTTCCATATATCTGAACCGGTCACGATTCCCCAGAATAAGTTTCCCTGTGCCATAAACTGAATCGGTTGATCAATAAGGTTCAGGCCAAGAAGGATATCGTTTACAATTCCGCCGTCCGTTGAAAGCATTTTGGTAACAATCCCTGCAGCGACTACCCAGGAAACAAAATGCGGAAGATAGGAAACGGTCTGGACGAACCTCTTCAATGCCTGAACACGAACCTCATTAAGGAGCAGTGCAAAAACGACCGGCACGATAAAACCGGCGATCAGCCCCATAAAGCTCATAGCCAGCGTATTGCGCAGCACCTGATAAAAATGGTCATCCTTGAACAAGGTACGAAAGTGCTCAAAGCCCACCCACTTTTGTTCAAAAAAACTCACTCCGGGTCTATATTTTTGGAAGGCCATCGTCCAGCCCCACAAAGGCAAGTACTGGAACACAAACACCCAAAGTACAAAAGGTACTGACATGTAGTAAAGATACTTCTGATTTCCTAACTCCCTCCAAACACTCTTTTTTCTTTTTGTGTATACGTTTTCCGTATTCAACGTTATTGTTTTCATACTTCCTCCCCTCTCTTCATCACTATCATAAATTAGAGAGGAGGGGGTTCCTATACCAATGATTTCGGGAAAAATCATCTAGAAATTATGGATTCTTATAGTCCGACGGCGATCGGCCTACATATTTTTTAAATTTGCTGAAAAAATAATTTACGTTCGTGTAACCTACTTGCTCTGCCACCTCATACACTTTCATTCCTTGGGCCAGCAGTTCTTTGGATTTGCGGATACGGACTTTGTCCAGATAGGTGTTAAAATACTCTCCGGTCTTCATTCTGAACAACTGACCCAAATAAGGGGTGCTATAGTTCAGCAAGCCGGCCAATGTAGATAATTTCAAGTCTTCCGCATAATGCTTATGAATAAAGTCGAGCATTCTCTTGAATTCATGCTCTTTGCCCTGTGTATCAGATTCTTCCACGAAATCCAGAAGAAAGCGGCGGATCTCTTCTATTAGCTGTTGTAATCGGTCATGATGATAGATTCCGTTCAAGAAATGTGAGACCTTCTCCGACTCTCTCCCTTCTAAACGGGAAGCGGCGGCAAGCTTATGAATGATTCCATTGCAAAGAAAGAAGAAGGCTTGTTTAACGTGATTCTCATCTTGCTGCTGCCCGCAATACATCGCTGCCGCCTCATTTAGCAGCTGCGTTACCATGGCCTTATTCCCTACATTCAGACAATAATACAGGCGGAGGATTAAATCCCTCATATACTCTTCATTGCTTCCTTCTGTTAAACCGGCAGATACCTGCGGGCAGACAGGAGGATAATCCGGCTTCAGGAGACCCTCTCTATCACTGAAAAAAGACAGCTTCGCTGCTTCTCTGGCTTTCGAATAAGCATTGCAGATACGTCCGGCTTCGGTGACAGCCCCCCCGGTTGCCGCAATAAACGGGATTCCGGCAGCAATATTACGGATCTCGCCGTACAGGTTGTCGCGCCGCTGCGATCCGCGTAGCGGCGCATTGAGCAGAAGCACCACATGGGGAGATATGACGGTTACAGCCCCCATGTTCCGCTCCTCTGCCAGGGCCTTAAGCCCTGTCGCCAGTCGGTTCAACGCATCCGGCAGTTCCGCTTCCGGAACACGCGGAACAATAACCACGACTTCGTAGCTGCTCCATAATAGATCACTTTGTCCTATACCAAGCCTTATCGTTTCTCCCGGCTTCACCTGAGGGACCAGCAGACGATGCAGGTATAAGTCCCGGTCGGGCGTCTCTGTCTGAAGACTTGTCCGCTTACGTTCTTCCTCTTCAATCCGTTCCCTCACAAGTTGTAAAGTAGCTGACATTTCACCGATATTCACCGGTTTAAGCAGGTATCCGGCCACACCGTATTTAATTGCTTGCTTGGCATACTCAAAATCCGCATATCCGCTCAAAATAATACATTGCGTGTTATGACCAGCGGCTCTTAAATGCTCAATGAGCTGCAAACCATCCATAACGGGCATCCGGATATCTGCTACAACGACTTCCGGAGCTTCCTTCTTAATGATCTTTAAGGCTTCTCTGCCGTTGCCTGCGGCAGCCACAACGGTATAACCCAGGCTGCCCCATGGAATTAGCGTCTGCAGGCCTTGCCTGAGTTTTGGCTCATCGTCCACGATAACGACCTTAATCAACAGCTACACCTCCAGGAATATAAAATGTAATGACAGTGCCTTGTCCGGGCGTGCTCTCAATGTTCAGGGCACTCGTCCTGCCGTACAGCAGCACAAGCCGGTCGTTCACGTTTCGAATGCCAATCCTCTCGCTCTCCTGCTCATGTATGGATTCGGTAAGCTCCGCCCGGATACTCTCAAGCCGTTCCGGTAGGATGCCTGCTCCATTGTCACTCACTTTAATCCGGGCCCCCTTCGGGAACCTGCTTATTTCAACCCAAACCTTTACTCCCTCTTCGCGGTTATCCAGACCATGGATGATGGAGTTCTCCACCAACGGTTGGATCATTAACGGAGGGACTGGCATGGTATCCAAATCAGGATCGGACACTAAGTGATATTCCAAGCGGTCTTCATACCGGAACTTCTGCATATCAAGATAACAGCGTACTCGCTCAAGCTCCTGGCAAAGAGGAATACTTCCGTTACCGGCCTCCAGACTTCTGCGCAGAAGCGTACTGAGAAGCCATACCGCTTCCGCGAGATCATCCTGCTTGCGTATATGAGCCTCCATGCGGATCGACTCCAAAGAATTAAAAAGAAAGTGTGGATTGATCTGACTCGCCAGCATCTTGAATCGCATCTCATTCTGTCTCTGCTCTACCAGAATCTTTTGATTATTCGTTTCCTGAACCTCCTGAACCAGTTCATGTACACTTCTAATAAGCGAATTAAACTGCTTGGACAAGAGTCCCACTTCATCTTTACCATCAATATGGAGGTAAGCCTCCCATGAGCCAGACCCTACCTTGGACATATGCTTGCTTAAACGAAGAAGCCTCCCCGATAACAGAGATGCAAAAGCATAGATAAGCACCACTGCAAAAATCAGGCTAGCCGCTATTACAATGGCCCCAAGGCGAATGACCCGGTTGGCATCCCTCATCATGTCTGAATAAGTGAAAATCGAAATAATGCGAAGCCCGTTCCAGCTGTTCTCGGGTTCCAGGCTGGCAACAACTACTTTAGAGTCTCTGCCGTTGATTACCGTATCGTAACTTCCCTCTTGTCCGGATAGAATCTGTTGGTCTACATCCATTTTTGATAATTCCCTCCCCAAATAACCGGCCTCATTAGAGCCGACAATCCGGTGTTTGTTATCCACAATCATCGTGGTGAAGGATTCCTGATCCAGAATAGAGCTTAATTGCCGTTGGTCTATGTTAATAGTCAGAACGCCCTTACGTCCAAGCGAGTCAGCCGAAAACGAGCGGATCAGGCTGAGCTGTTCTGATCCGCTTTGTTCGTCTCTGATCAGATTCCAACCTGCAAGCCCTTTTTGTTCTATGGCTTCTTTATACCAGGTTTTTGCCATAATCCTCTCATCCGGTTGAATGAACTCCCAGTTATTGAGCGCCTTCGGATTCCCGACGTACACACGAATGCCGGATATCTCCTTGTACAGTTGAATATAGTCCCTGATATCCGTATACTCCCGGTAGGCTTGAATAACATCAGCGTAATTCTCGTATTTTTGAGTGGCTACTTTTTTCATCCTGTTATCAACCGTCAGCCGGTAAGAAATATCCAGCGGCACCTTAAGCAGCTCTTCCGTCCGTTTTTGAACACGCTCCACATTGTTAGAAATTTGGGTCAAGGCATTTTTGATGACAATCTCCCGAAGCTTCCCGGTTAAGAACAGACCGGATAACACCAAAGGAAGTACGGCGGCAGAGATAAAGGTAAGGGCCAATTTCTTTTTCATTTTCATATCGTTCATCATGCGGAAAAAAAACATCGCTCATCCTCCCGGGCCGCATAGGCCGCTTCACGCAAAATGCCCCTTCTCATATAGGAAAGGGGCAGTCATTATTCGAAATTATGATGAATGAATTGCAGTCAATCCCTCAGCATATCTGTAGCCCGGACTCTGAACCAGCCGCTTTCATAGTCCTTCTGTTGATAGGACAGGGGCAGTCCCAACTTCATCAGTCGGTCTCCCCCATAAATTGACCTAGAACCGCTGTATTCCGGCAGAACTTCATATCCGAATTCGGGTTGAAGACCGGCCAGCTGCAGATAACTCCGGGGTGCGTTCGGCACTGCTGTAACTTGGAAATAGTAGACCAAGGCTTCCTTCTTGTCCTCGGATACAAACATCCAAGCTGACTGATTTCCTTCAAAAGGACTTTTTAGACGGTACAAATCCCCTTTTTGTACTAAGCCGCGAACTTCTTTGTAGGTAACGATCTGGCGCCGGACCGTTTCCTTGTCTTCGTCAGTGAATTTCGTCAAATCCAATTCGTATCCAAAATTTCCGGACATAGCAACATTGCCTCTAAATTCAAGCGGAGTTATTCTTCCAACCTGATGGTTCGGTACGGCCGATACATGAGCCCCGATTGCGCTTACGGGATAAACCAGACTGGTGCCGAATTGAATCTTCAGCCGTTCCGCCGCGTCCGTATTGTCACTAGTCCAGGTTTGCGGCATGTAGTAGAGCATACCCGGATCGAAGCGGCCTCCTCCGCTGGAGCAGCTCTCGAAAAGAATATCCGGAAACGCCTGTGTAATACGTTCTAACAGCTCATACAAACCAAGAACATAGCGGTGGGCGGTTTCTGCTTGCCGTTCCGGCGGCAATTCTGCAGAACCGATCTCCGTCAGGCACCGGTTCATGTCCCACTTCACATAAGAAACAGGAACACCCGAAAATATAGCGGAAAGCGAGTCAAAAATATAATCGCGCACCTCTTGGCGGGTGTAATCCAGAACCAGCTGCCATCTGGCTTCGCTGCGTCTGCGTCCCGGGACATGAAGGCACCAGTCCGGATGCTTGCGGTATAGCTCGCTATCCGGAGAGATCATCTCCGGTTCAACCCAGAGCCCGAACTTTAGTCCCAGTCCGTTAATACGTTTTGCAACATCGGCCAATCCGCCGGGAAGCTTCCGGCGATCCTCGAACCAGTCTCCCAAGGAGGAATTGTCTGAATCCCGTTTACCGAACCAGCCGTCATCCAGCACAAACAGCTCGACACCCAGCTTCGCCCCTTCTTCCGCTATGGATACCAGCTTGTCCGCATTAAAGTCAAAATAGGTAGCCTCCCAGTTATTGACTAGAACAGGACGTTCTTCATCCCGGTGTTTTCCCCGGCATAGCCGGGTGCGATACAGACGATGATACGTCCGCGACATCTCCCCCAGTCCTTCTCCAGAATAGACCATGACCGTTTCCGGTGTCTGAAAGCTTTCACCGGGACTAAGCAGCCATGCGAAATCAAAGGAATTGATGCCAATACTGAACCGGATAGAGCCAAAGGAATCAACTTCGGCATCCGCCTCAAAGCCGCCGCTATAAACAAGACTGAATCCGAAAGCTTCACCTTGACCTTCCGTCGTTTCGGGAGTGACCAAAGCGGCAAAAGGATTAAATTGGTGGCTGCTCATGCCTCTTTTACTGTCGATCCGGGTCTCTCCTTGATGAAGCGGTTTACGGGTAATATTTCCTTCCCTGGCCCAGGCGCCGGAAAGATACATCATCTCTAAATCCCGTTGGCCTGGAAAGTCGACGCTTGCACTCAAGGCACGGCGAAGCCGTAACTTCTGTCCGCCTGTATTGCAGAAATGGGCCGAGCGAACGATCACATTCCGGTCCGCGAAGATACTGTAATACAATGTTACTTTAAGACTTGAATACGCATCGGTCAATTCCAACTCTAGCGTCTCCGCCTCAGCCTTATCTTCGGTATATACGGCCGGAAGACCGGTCAGAGACGGCTTCCCCTTAGTCACCCGATAACCCGTGTATGTTAATTCTGTAATACGTGTTCCATCTACAAGCTCAACCTGATACGCCGGATTGCGGAAGTCTCCGCTTCCGTATTGCGGGTATTCTTGCGGCAAGCGGTCTAATCCGGCTGTATCCGGGGTATGGATAAGCATATCGGACATAGGCTCCCGGTGATTCATTTGGCTTCCCCAATAGATATGTACCGGGTACCCGTCTATAATTTGAATGATATAACTCATACCCAATGACTGCAGATGAAACAGTCCTGCTTGTTCTTGAACGATGATGCCCATGACCAAACTCCCCTCTTCTGATAAGCACACTCTATATATTCATGGTGTAATACTTGATTACCCTTTAACTTAATGGTGCTTGCCCCTAAAAGGATATACTAATTGTGCATATTTAGTACATAGCTTGATGATTACTAAACATGTTATAATGCTGGATAATAAATTAAAAGGAGTTTTACTGTGATTGAATATTTGCCCCGCAGTAAACAGCATACGGGATTACATCTTAATCAGTTTGGTAATGAGGATTGCCTGCCGGGTCACTTCTTCGGGCCGGCGGTAAGGAGTCACTATTTACTCCACTATGTCTTGGATGGGGAAGGATTCTTCGAGGTTGGCGGTGTCCGTTATGAACTGCGGAGAGGACAAGGCTTTTTAATATGTGCTGATATGATCACGTACTATCAGGCTGGAACCGCAAACCCTTGGTCTTATTGTTGGTTTGGGTTTGAAGGGACATCTGCGGAACCGCTTCTTAAGCAAGCAGGTCTATCGAAGAGCTCCCCTATCTTCTGCTATGACCAGGATAATAGGATTGAACAGTACTTACAGATGATGATTGAATCGGGAGGATTAGGCAAAGCCCGGGAAACCAGGCTGACCGGCTTGCTTTATTTATTGCTGTCACTTCTGATTGAGTCCAGTCCGGTGGCTTCCCCGGAGTATATGGAATCAAGGACAGAAATTTACGTTGAGAAAGTTAGGAACTTTATAGAAATGAATTATCCTTATAAGTTTACCGTTGAGGATATTGCCCGATTTATCGGACTCAATCGAAGCTATTTGTGTTCGTTGTTCAAACAGAATATGCAACTAAGCATTCAGGAGTATCTCATTCGCCATAGAATGAATAAGGCATGCGAAATGATGGCAAACGCCGAGCTTTCCATTGCCGACATTTCTAGGTCTGTTGGTTACTACGACGCCTTACTGTTCTCTAAAATGTTTAAAAAAGTAAAGGGAGTCTCCCCCAAGCATTACCGGTCTGAATTGCGGATCTAACCCGCCTCTTCAACAGCGGATTTCCGGAGAACCGTAGGGGCTAAGTTTATATCCACCTACATTTTTCTGGACAGAAAGTATTTTAAAAAGAGACCTGCGCACAGGTCTCCTTCAACAATTTCTACCGCTTCGCCTTACAAAACTCATCGTAAAGCTTCTGGCTTCTTTAATCAGAACGGCAATTCTAATATCTATAGGGATGTTAAGCGCTTACACTTTATACCTTGAACTAGTTTAGCGTAATACTATCAAGCTCGGCAAATCCAGTTAACATCATTCGGTTGTTACTGTTAGAAGGCACAAAAACCGGAGAATTCGCTAAAGATATTGATATCGATAATGTCAGCATTATTCTCTATAATCTCGTTTCCAATCTAAGTATTGCTCCTATTTTTGGTTATAATACAGAGGAACTGCAGGTTTTATTTAAAGATGCAATAAATGTTGCTTTATATGGTATAAAGGCCTAAATTATTCGTTTATATTTGATCACCCGAAGTGTAACAAGACCCGTACGTGAAGTCGAGCATCTGATGATACAAGCAGCCGAAGGCCAACTAAAGCATTTCTTGATTTTTCTGCTGCCGACTTTTCACATAATTCTTTTGCCCTAAACGGTTAAATTTCGACAAAAAAGAGCCTGTCAAAAGACAGACCCTATACTCTCACCGCTTCACCTTATAAAACTCATGATACAGCTTCATGAGCGCCCTCTTCTCAATCCGCGACACATAGCTCCGCGAGATCCCCAGTTCCTTCGCAATCTCACGCTGCGTCCGCTCTTCCCCGCCTGTATCAAGCCCAAACCGCCCGACCACAACTTCCTTCTCCCGGTCATCCAGGATATCCAGATTCCGATAGATCTTACTTTTCTCGATCTTAAGATCCACTTCCTTAATCACATCGTCGGCCTCAGAGCCGAGGATATCGATCAGGGTGATCTCGTTTCCCTCTTTATCCGTCCCAATCGGATCGTGGAGGGATACGTCCTTGCGGGTTTTTTTCAGCGAACGGAGATGCATCAATATCTCATTCTCTATACAACGAGCCGCAAAAGTAGCCAGCTTCGTTCCCTTGTTCGGGCGGTAGCTCTCGATGGCCTTGATCAGTCCAATGGTGCCGATGGAGATCAGGTCCTCCATGTCTTCACCGGTGTTGTCGAATTTCTTCACTATATGGGCAACCAGCCGCAGGTTATGCTCAATCAGCAGGTTCCGTGCCTTGGCATCTCCCTCGGCCATCATGCCTAAGTATTTGCTCTCATCCTGCTCCGATAGAGGCTGGGGAAAAGCGTTGTTCCTTACGTAGGATACCAACAGCGTCAATTCTTTGATCAGCAGCGCAATCGTGCTTATGATTCCAGGCAACTTGGCGACACCTCCCGCACATGTACAATGAAACCGATCAGTTAGGAGAACAACGGGTTCATGGTCCTTTTATTGTATGTGGGTAGGTGCCTAGAAGTGCATGTACGGGAAAAATAGGTACGGGCTTCCTACACCCGCCTAGTCACTCGGCATCGCACCCGCCTTGCCATTATCATAACTCCAAGCCACCACCGTTGCGCTGTCCCGCCCAAGCTGTGCATGCACCATTGTCAATGCTTCCGCCACACATTCCTCCAGATCCTCTCTACCTGTAAAAGCTTCATACAGCCTGCCCGGGTCCTCCATCAGCCGTGCGCCCACCTCCAGCAGACCGTCCGTGGTCATCACGATCACGTTGCGCCCCTGCCGCAGCTCACGGATGCCTGAGGAGTAACAAGGGACGGGCTGGGCGAAGGTGTTGACGAAGCCAATCCACTCGTAGTAATTGCGCTGGCCCAGCGCATACTGCCCGCGGGCCGCCAGCTCGGGATGCAGCAGATACAGCGAATTATCCCCCACCGAGAGCCACCAGAGGTAATTCTCCATCCGCACACAGAACAGACACGCCGTCTCTCCCGTTACCTGCCTACACTGGCCGAGGAACGCCTCAGACTGAAAAATAGACAGAAAATGAGCCTCCAGTTCCCGGAACGCCTGCTGAACCGGCAGCGACAGAAGCCTGATGATTTCACCTGCTTCACCGTTGATCGTGCGGACCAGCAGTTCAGCACTTTCCGCCGTATGGTGCGCATCCAGGAGCATCGCGAACTCCCAGCCGCCATCCGGCTCGCTTAATACATATACTCCATCTTCATTCTTATCGGCACCTGCCGCTGTATTCCCGCCGTACCGGCCGATAATCATCCTGTTCATTCTCGATGTTGCCGGATGATCCAGATACAACTCCTCACTGCCTATCCAGCTGAATTTATTCCATGTCTGTTCCATCCCGATCCTCCTATTCCGGCTTGCCGGCTTTTATGTTTCTACTATTATAATGATCCTCCAGTGTTCTGTCAGCCTGCTCCAAGCCACTCTTCATAATGAAGCTACAGTCCGCAGAGGTAGCACAGACTCGCATAGGGGCCGGCAGTTTATAAAAAGTTTAACTCCTATTTATCTTTTCCCCTGCTTCTCCCCCCGTTTATTTATCCCTGTGTTAATCCTTTCCCGTAAGATAGGAAACATCTTCTAGCGGCTGCCTTAAGCCGTCAATCGGATGATGAATGTTGGGAGGGAATGAAATGAAGAATTACCGTGCCTGTGCCGCTCTGGTACTAGGAATGATCATCGCCAGCCAGCACCTGGCGTTATCAGCATCTGCGGCGCCAAGCAGCGTTACGGCAAGTAAGACGCAGCAGAAGAATACCGGCACCTTGGCACAATTACCGCCGGTTACTGTCCAGGCCGGGGTCAGTGTGAGACTGACCGATGTGCAATTAGCCAAGGCCGATGGCGGCAACAGTCTGACCTATACTCTGGTGTACAGCAATACAAGCAGCAGCACCTATAAGCTGTTCAACGTCTTTTCCAAGATTACCACCCCTGCGGGAGCATCGCTGAAGAGCAGCCCCATTCCCGAGGATAAAAGCAAGCTGGAGGTTGCCCCCAAGGAGCAGCTAACCGTCACCTACTATGTGAACGTCAACAAGACGGCTTCTCTCCCAGGCCTCTCCATCTCGCTGTTCGGCTTCGACTTCAGCGGCTCTGATTACCAGAAGAAGCTGGGCAGCTTCACGGTCCCTGCCGCTTATACCCCTTATGTGCAGCAGAGTCTTAGCAAGCAGATTACGGTCAGCAACCTTCCAGTTAGCCTGAAGCCCGAGAGCCTGCAAATCTTCAGCTTCAATCATAAAATCTATGCCAAGGTTGCTCTGAGCCTGACGAATCAAGGAGCCAAGGTACTCGCTGCACCCAGCCACCGGGTATTCCTCGAATCCTCCGGCGGCTCCGCGTTTGAGCTGACGCTTGACAGTACCAGCCGCGATTACAAGGTGCAGTCCGGTGAGAATAAGAAAGTCTTTTATCTGGCAGAGCTCCCGGCTTACATACCGACCACCCATATGTCGCTGCTGATCACCGGGGAGAATGCAGGGCTGAAGACGGATCTGCCGGTAGTCTCCTTCCGCCTCCCGGAAGCAAGCCATCCAACTCTTGAGGTGAATGCTTACGCGGTGAAGAAATTCGGGGTGAGCAGCAATACCATTGAGACACAGCTGAAGCAGGCATCCGTATCCTCAACAGGCGAGAAGGCACTATGGACACTTAAGCTGCGCATCAGGAATGCCGGCAACAAGGCGGTTACTCTGCCAGCCTATGAACTCTCTGTAACCGCCAAGGAAGGCTACTCCTTCCCGGTCAACAGCAAAGCGCTGGCCAGCCTCACCTTGAAGCCGCTTGAGGAGAAGACCCTGCAATTCTCAGCCGAAGTGCCGCTGAATGTGAACCAGAGTACGCTGAAGCTCCAGATGGTGGAGCCTGCCGCAGAAGGCAAGACAATCTTCCCTGCAGCTATATACAAGATTCCCTATTCCTTAGAGATGACCAACTCCGTTGCTTCGGAGTACATCCTCGATAACAGCTTCGGAACCTTCGGTGCCACACTGGAGTCAGTGCAGCGTATGCCGTGGACAACTGAGGATTTGCTTGTCGGCACCATTCGTATCCGTAATGCCAGGGATGCGGCAGTAACCCTCCCTGCTTTTACAGGGACGATCCATGCAGGGCAGACCGCCTTGGACGCTCCGGTTCAAGTCGTTGCAGCCGCCTCCGGCCAGCAGCTAGCCGCAGGAGCAAGCGCTGTGTATTATGTGATCGGCAAGCTCCCCTATGAGCAATCTCTGGACCAGCTCCGTATCGGACTAAATGGCGGGACAGGTGACACCACAGAGCCGTTCCTCTCCCTAAAAACACAGCAAGTTGTTCCGGGCATGTCTGCCGCAGGTGATAACGCCACCTTCAAGATCGATACTGCAGGCAAGCGGGCGGAGGTTAAAGAGCGCCGGACCCTCCTCTATCCCGGAGCAAACCAGAACATTCTGTATACTGAGCTTGAAGTGAGCAGTCTTGAAGCCCGGAGGGCAGAGCTGTCCAGACTTGTGGCCTATTATAAGACACCGGACAATACCTATTATGAGGCAGAAGTCAGCCAATCTGCACTAGCGTCAGGACCCAAGGGCAAAAGTCTGGTGAGTGTATGGAGCAAGCTGCCTGCAAGCATCGATGCCTCGCAGCTGACACTTTTCGCGGGAGAAGGGGTTAGCGAGAACAAGCTGACAGCGCCGGACGGAACGCCGACCGCCTATATTAATCCTAAGGCACTCACTCTTCATATTCAGACTCCGGCTGCGCTAGCCACTCTTGGCAGCGGAGTGCCATTATTCCCTTATACGTTCACGGTTACTCAGGCCACAGGCGCTGTGTCGGAGGGCCAGGATACGCTGAATGTCAACCTGACGTACACGCTTGCCAAGGACAACCAGTATGATATGGGCGCTAATGCGCATAAGCTGGTCGTGCAGCTTACCGATCCTCTCGGCCAGACACAAGAGAGAACGCTCACGCCCGGGACGGATCTGGTGACAGGGAAATTCCTGACCTATTCCATGACCCTTACAAGCAATGCCTATAAAACGCTGCGCAGCGGCAAATTCCTGGTAACTCTCTATGACGAGTTCCAGGGAGAGCGGATTATCCTGGGCAGCCAGAGCTACAGCCTGACTTATACCCCTGCGGCCAAAGCCCCTGAGATCCCCACTGCCCCGAAAAACGCGGCAAATCCGGATAGCGGAGGATCGCTATGAACATCAAAAAAACCTTAGGGCTGTCAGCCGCAGTCATTGTCACTGCTGGAATTGTTGTCTATAGCTTGTGGCCGGATAAGAACACGCAGGATAGCCCTCCTGCCGCTCAGACTACTGTAGTGACCAAGGGCGATATATCTGTAACCGTCAAAGGCTCCGGCACCGTGAAGGCCACGAATACTACGATCGTATATGCCAGGGACACAGGAAATGTAGCCAAGGTTCTCGTTAAAGAGAATGAACAAGTCAAGAAGGGTCAGATCCTGCTGACCTATGAGGGAGCCAATGTAGCCAGTAACGTAAGAATCCAGCAGAATACGCTCAAGCAATCGCAGAATGACCTGCTGGAGAAACAAGACCAGTATAAGAAGCTAATCATGGACGGCGCGGCCTTAACCGACATTGATGCGGCGAAGCTGGCCATCGAGAGAACCAAGGATACCATTACAGCCACTTTGACCGAGCTTGAAGCACTCAAGAAGGATCATATCCCGCCCGCTTCCCTGACAGCGCCGATGGATGGAACGGTGACCAAGATCAGCGCCTCCTCAGGGGGGATGGTGACTAAAGGTGCCGAGGTCTTCTCCATAACGGACTACAAGCATCTGAGCGCTACGATTAAAATTGACGAACTGGATATCCCCAAGATTAAGCCAGGGATGTCCGCAGCCATTAAGATGGACGCGCTGCCCGCTGAGGTCTACCCGGCCAAGGTCACGCGGATTGCGGATGAAGGAACGGTGACTAACGGAGTCTCCGTCTTTGAAGTGACCCTTCTGCTCACGGACTCCACCGGAGCCAGAGCCGGTATGTCAGCACAAGGAGTCGTTACTATTGAACAGAAGAACCAGGTTCTGCTGCTTCCCGTCGAGTCTGTGACCCAAAAGGATAACAAGTATTATGTTCAAGTGCAGGACTCCGTTCCGGAGCAGACCCCCTCGCCCAAGGGCAGCTCCGCCACAGGAAGCCCTGCCACACCTCCGCCCGTTCAACTGAAGCCTGTCACTGTAGGTGTGCATGATGAGAGCCGGATCGAAATCGTCCGTGGTCTGCGCGAAGGGGAAAAGGTCATTGTCCCAACCATTATTGCTGCCAGTACGCCTGCTCCCGCAGCTCCGGGTATGTTCGATATGGGCGGTGGTGACGAAGGCGGCTTCGGTAACAGCGGCGGTGACGGAGGAGGGCCACAATGAATACAGAGCCCCTGATCCGGATTGAGCATATGGTCCACGGATACATGATGGCTAAGGAACAGATGACGGTGCTGAAGGATATCTCTTTTGAGATCCATCACGGCGAATTCGTTGCTATCATCGGCCCTTCAGGATCTGGAAAATCCACCTTGATGAACATGATCGGCTGCCTGGATATCCCGAATGAAGGGAGTTATTCTCTGGATGGACAAGATGTCCGCAGATTATCCGATAACCGGCTGGCCCGGATCCGTAATGAGAAAATAGGCTTCATCTTCCAGAACTTCAACCTGCTCCCTAAGTTATCCGCTGTCCAGAATGTCGAACTGCCCCTGGTCTACCGGGGCTTGTCACAACGGGAGCGAAGAACGCTGGCCGCTGCCGCCCTGGAGAAGGTCGGCCTGCAGGAGCGGATGCACCACCGTCCGAGTGAGCTGTCCGGAGGCCAGCAGCAGCGGGTTGCCATCGCCAGAGCACTTGCCGGCAATCCTCCCATTCTGCTGGCAGATGAGCCTACCGGCGCACTCGATTCCAAGACTGGAGAAGAGGTCATGCACATGGTCAAAAAACTGAATGAACAGGGACATACCATTATTGTCATCACACATGACCTGGGCGTTGCGGAACAAGCGAAGCGGGTCATCCGGATTCAGGACGGCCATTTGGTTGAAGATCGGAGAAATGACCAATGATTCTTGCTCAGAGTATCCGGATGGCGGTAATGAGTATCGTCGGCAATAAGGTCCGTTCCTTCCTCACCATGCTGGGCATTGTCATCGGAGTATCCTCGGTCATCCTGCTGGTCTCGGTGGGGCAGGGAGTTACGGGTCAGATCACCAGCCAGTTCAGCGACCTTGGCACGAATCAGCTCACGGTCATGATTACCGGACGGGGGGCGGTCACTTCCCTCACGGCTGAGGAGGTTGCCGGATTCAGCCGGGTTCCCGGGGTAGATCAGGTATCGCCTACGATCAGCAGCAATGTAACCGCCAAATATCATAACCTCCATACCAATGTCTCGCTTGAAGGCATCACCCCAAGCTATGAGAAGGTACAGAACTTTCATGTGCAGTCCGGCCGCTTCCTGCTTGATATCGATAATGAATACCGGCAGAAGGCTGCCTTGATCGGAACCGAGACGGCGAAGAAGCTGTTTGGTGCAGACAACCCCGTAGGCCGTGAAATCCAGCTGAACGGCACCTCCTTCCAGATTGTAGGCTTACTCCAGACGAAGGGAACCTCACTCAGCGGGTCAAATGATAAGAAGATTCTCATTCCCTTATCCACCTCCGAGCGGCTGCTTCAGAGCAAGGGAATTCAGACTTTTACCGTCACCGCCTTGAGCGACAAGGATGTAGCGTCTGTGAAGACAGCTATCGGACAGATTCTGGACCGCAAGTTCCTCCGTGCCAAGGATGCCTACAGTGTGTTCGATTCCAAACAAATGCTGGATACGCTGAAGAAAACCTCCGGCACCCTGTCCCTTGCCCTCGCTGGAATCGCCGGAATCTCACTCTTCGTTGGCGGAATCGGCATTATGAACATTATGATTATTTCGGTGAACGAACGCACCCGGGAGATCGGCATACGCAAAGCTATCGGCGCTAAAAAGATAGATATTCTGCTGCAATTCATCATTGAGTCAACGGTGCTCAGTACCATGGGCGGAATCCTCGGAATCGGAGCGGGATTAGGGCTAACCTGGCTGGCCGGCCAATTGACCGCCCTTCAGGTTGGCTATGCCTGGAACATGGTGAGCATTTCATTCCTCTTCTCGCTCTTTATCGGTGTGTTCTTCGGCATCCTGCCCGCCAATAAAGCAGCCAGACTCCGGCCGATCTACGCTCTGCGCACTGATTAGCCGTGCTGCTGCAACGGATGGTATGATGGAATGATTAAGCACGATAAAATGCCAGCAGGAAGGAACCGGTTATGACCATTAAGCGGCGCTTATTCATCTCCAATATCCTAATGATTGTAATCCCCGTCTGTATTTCCTTGTTCATTGCTTTTGTTAGCGTGTCCCTCCTGTTCAAGGTATCGAAGCATGATAAGCAGAGCCCGTTCTATACCGGCTACGATGATCTGATTCAGTTGTCCGCGAAGCTGCTGAACAACGAGGGGGCGCAGAAGCAGGCTGAGCTAAGCCGCCAGATCGAAGAGATATTGAAGCCGGAGGACATGAGTCTGGCCGTTTACGATTCCGCGGCAAGGCTGATCAGCTTCAATTTTAAGGAGACCCCGGAGACAGAGAAGCTGCTGCAGATTGTCAGCGCCATGGATGGACAAGGGTTCGCTTCTACCTCGAATAAGGAGGTCTATGCTGAACAGATCCGGGTTAAGGGCAGCACTTATACTGTCAGCATTATCGGCAGGGCCTCGGACTATACAGACGAACGAGTCACTCCGGCGATGGTTACCTTCCTGATTCTGATCACGCTGGGGATCATCTCTGCGGTTTTTGTAACGAATCAATTTCTTACCCGGTTTGTATTCAAGCGGATCAAGCAGCCTCTGGATACCCTGGCAGACGGAGTGCACCAGATCCGGGACGGTAATCTGGATGTCAGAATTCAGTACGGGAACAAGGATGAATTCACTCCTGTCTGTGAGGATTTCAATGACATGGCTATACGCCTCAAGGAATCCCAGCGCCTGATCCAGAGGCAGGAGGAGAGCCGCAAGGAGCTGCTTGCCGGGATATCGCATGATCTCCGTTCCCCGCTGACCTCTGTCCGGGCGTACTCGGAAGGGCTGCTGGATGGGGTGGCCGCAACTCCTGAATCCCAGAAGAAATATATCACCATGATCAAGACCAAGGCGGAGGATATTGACCGGATGGTGAACAAGATCTTTCTTTTCTCCAAAATGGACCTGGGCGATTATCCATACGAGCCCGAGATACTGGAGGTCAATCAGGAGCTGCTCTCCCTAATTAAAGCTATGGCCGAAGAGTACCGGGACAAAGGGCTGGACGTAGTCATTGCGGGACTTGCTGCGGATGTGCATATCTTCGCCGATCCGGCGCAGCTCAGCAGCATGGTATTCAACATTCTGGAGAACAGCTGGAAATACAAGCTCAAGGAGCGTGTCCAGGTAACCATCCGTACCGAAGTACAGGGAAGCAATGCGTTCATCTATCTGGAGGATAACGGACCCGGCGTGCCGGAGAATGCACTCGATAAGCTGTTTGATGTGTTCTACCGCAGCGATCCTTCGCGCAATAACCCGACCAAAGGCAGCGGCTTGGGGCTTGCCATAACAGCCAAAGCTGTCAGCCGGATGGGCGGAAGTATTCAGGCGCAGCCCTCTCCCGCAGGGGGCTTGTGCATCATTGTCACACTGCCAGTGCTGGATAAAGGGGCCTTGCTATGACCAAAGTATTGATCATTGAAGATGATAGTGCAATTGCAGCAATCGAAAGGGATTATCTGGAAATTAATGATTTCACGGTGGAGGTTGCCGAGGATGGCATCACCGGGCTTGAGCTGGCGCTAACAGGGGAATTCCAGCTTATTCTACTCGATCTGATGCTGCCTGGAGAAGACGGCTTCTCGGTGTGCCGTAAGCTGCGGAGCCAGCTAGACATTCCTATCCTTATGGTCACGGCCAAGCAGGAGGATATCGACAAGATCCGTGGCCTGGGGCTTGGGGCCGATGATTATATCGTCAAGCCTTTTTCACCAGGTGAACTAGTGGCCCGGGTCAAATCCAATCTGGCTCAGTATGCCCGTCTTAAAGGCATGAGCGGCAGCAGCGCGGAGAGCAGCCGGATCGAGAGCGGTCCGTTCATCATCCATACCTTATCCCACAGAGCCTATCTGCACGGCCGGGAACTGGAGCTGAAGAAGAAGGAATTCGACCTGCTGCACTTCCTGATTGTCAATGCGGATATCGTCTTCAGCCGGGATTCCCTGTATGAGCGGATCTGGGGCTTCGATGCCATGGGGGATAACGCCACTGTAGCCGTCCATATCAACAGGCTGCGCGACAAGATCGAGCAGGACCCCGGCAACCCGAAATACATTCAGACCGTATGGGGAGCGGGATATCGTTTTCAGGTGTAGCTAAGCAGCCTCCGGCCACTCGTATGGTCCGGGGGCTATTTGGAGCCTCCGTAATAAACCGCTCTGTACCAGCTATACAGAGGCCGCATCAACAGCTTCCCGATCACGAAATACAGCACGGCCATAATCAGCAATATACCATACACCACCGGCCGGTCCTGGCCATAGACAAAAAAGAGTATATCAAACTGTTTTGTCATGTTAAGGTTATAGGTGACGACCAGCTTGCTCATTAACAGCATACCGAACAGCAGGTAGAAGCTGGCGCCGAGCAAAACGTGGATCAGCAAGATCCAAGGCCGGGAAGGTAAGCGCTTCCTGAACGCTTTTGAAGACAAGTAGTATGTAACAAGCAGTCCAGCAGCAGCCAGCGAGATCAGCAACAGATTATCCATGGGATGAACGACATACATAAGCAAGCTGTTCAAGGCGGCAAAGATCAGAATATCCGCAAGAATAGACTTGGTCCGCTCCCGAAGGCTAACCGCTTGAAGCGGCTCCAGGGACCCGCCTTGTACGAAGTCTACGATCCATACGATCAGTAGCAGAACGCTGAACCAGACAAGCGTATTGGAAATGGGTATAAGATTGAAGTACTGCAACAGTAATGCACCATCCTTATTTTTCCTTTAGTATAACACTTTCACCGTCTCAGGAGGATTAACATTCATGCTATTACTGAAGTTATGTGCTATTGCTGTACTGCTGTCTTTTTCCTACCGGATCATCGAGCGGATTCTCGGGCTGGTCGCTAAAACACAGGTGCGGTATACGATTTATTATTGGGGAGCTGCGATGATTGCTGGAAGCGTTCTCTGGAATGACAGCTATACGTTTGGCATGCCACATCAGGTGATGAGAGTGCTTCCGCTGTTCCTTATCATACTGCTTGTGAACCTGATCATCTCCCGATCCTCCGGCTATAATGCAGCGGGCACTTATAATACAGTCAACTTCGTGCTGTGCTTCCCGATCTTTGAAGAGATTGCTTTCCGGGGGCTGGTTCTGCCCATTCTCGCGCAGCATCCGGGTCTTGGGCAACTCCATGCAACGGGAATCATCGATATCAGCGGCGCTATTCTCCTTACAGCCTTCCTGTTCGCTGTGTCGCATTTGCAGTATTACCGGCTGAACCGCGAGAGTGTCCGGTTTATGCTGTTCGCGCTGAGCGGAGGGATCTTTTTCGGGCTGTTCGCGCAGGTTACGGAGTCGCTCTTGCTGACGATTCCGCTGCATATTGCTTTTAACGGATCGGCTGTCTGGGTTCAAAAAAAGAGCCACAGCTCATCTACAGAGCCAGCGCCTCTTCCGTAATTCTCTTAATATCAATCGGAGACAGCGTCTCCTCGTTCACCATATCCGGCAGAATTTCTGCCAGGAAGTACTCCACGCACTTCAGGTCAATATGCTTGATCTTGATCAGCGCATTGCGGTACATCACCACGAATTCCTTCTCCGTGTTCCCTCTCTGCAGCTCGGCGAATGCCTCATACACCTGATCCATCTTATCCGCAACCTCCAGAATCAGTCCCTCCAGCGACTCATCCTTGCCCTCGCGGAGCTGCTGGTAGAAGATGCTTTTGAATTCGTCCGGAATATGCTCCTTGATGAAATTGTCGATCATGCCCTCCTCCACCTGCTGGATCAGTGACCTGAGCTGGAGCGAGGAGTGCTTCACCGGTGTTTTGATATCCCCGATAAAAATCTCTCCATAATCATGGCTGCTCGTAATCTCGTACAGCTTCTTCCAGTCGATCACCGCGCCGTGCTTCTCTTCAATATCCGCCAGCGTCTTCGCGTATTGTACGACCTTCCAGGAATGGGCCGCAACGCTATGCTCCTCGAATTTGAATTTGCCCGGGCAGCGGATAATGCGTTCCAGCTCATTCAGTGACCGGAAATACTTGTGGATTCCCATGAAGCCCGTCCTCCCGTGTGTGTAAGTTAGGTTCCGCTAGACTACAGTTTAAACCGCCAGTGTTAACCCCGGATGAACCGCAGGACCCGATTGTGTAAAATCCTTGCTGCTGCGCACCTCTAACGTTATTTCCCGGCCTCTCCCCGTCCTATTGCGGTCCTCATCCCCGACTAAGGTCTGGAACAAAGAACAGTCTGCAGGCTGTTTTGCCAGGAAGGATAAATTCGTACAATACATACATAGACAACGGAAATGAACACGCCACACCGGCGGTCATCTAATATGAGAGGAAGATTTATTATGAATAAAAAATTAACCCGCTCCCTAACAGACAAGAAACTCACAGGTTTATGCGGAGGACTGGCGCGCTATTTCAAAGTGGATGCGACCCTTGTAAGATTGATTGTTGCTATCGCTACGATATTCAGCTTCGGCACTGTAGTTTTTCTCTATATCATCGGCAGCCTTATTGTTCCCCAGGAATCCTACGGCGGCTTCGATGACGGCTTCAATAACTACTAATTACTTGCGATGCCCCTTGCCAAAATAACCAAACCAACTAAACCCACATATAAAGGAGATCATTATTATGAGCATATTCCAAAGAATCACTACACTAACTAAGGCCGCTATTCATGAAGGACTGAACAAACTGGAAGATCCGATCCTGCTGACCGGTCAATACCTGCGGGACCTGGAGGACAAGATTGGTACTGCCGAAAGCAAACAGCGTGAACTTAAGGCAGCAGCCAGTGTGCTGGAACGCCGGATCTACGAATACAAGGTGCTCGCAGAGCGCAGTGAAGCAGAAGCGGTCCAATTCATGAGCGAGGGTAATGAACCTGCTGCCCGCTTGGCGGTAATGGCTAAGCTCCGTTACACGGAGAGCGGACAAGAATGCACCGCCGGACTGCAGGAGACCCAGGCTACGCTGGCTTCCCTCGAAGTACAGCTGGCTGGTGTCAAGGAAGAACAGAAACGTCTCAAGGCCAAACGGGCTGAACTGGCTGAACGTGCCCGCAAAGCTGCGGAGATCAAGCAAGCGGCTGAGGCAAGCAACACAGGTTCTTATGCAGGCAACTTCGGCCAGGTGCTGAATGCCGGTTCCGCAGCGCGCGGATTCGAACGGATGGAAGACAAGATCGCCATGCAGGAAGCAATGGCCGAGCAAGCCGGGCTGGCAGCAGCGGCTCATGAATCTTCCATCAATAGCGCGGTGGAAGCCGAGCTGGAACGCCTCCGTAACCGGAAGTAAGCTGACGGTATCGTCCGTAATTGCAAAAAGGATGCCTCCCTTTTCATAGGGATGGCATCCTTTTTGTTGTGCTGTTGAATCATCCTGTACGCCATCAACGTCTGCTGGAACGCACCTGACTCACACCTGTCCCGCTGGTTCAGAAGCCTTGGTATAACGGTTCTGTGGAACCGGCAAGCCGAGATTGCCCCGCAGCGTATCGCTCTCGTATTCGGTACGGAACAGTCCGCGCTCCTGTAGAATCGGAACCACCTGATCCACGAATTCCTCCAGGCCGTGCGGTACGGCGGCGGCCAGCATGAAGCCGTCGGCGGCCCCGCCCTCGAACCAGGCCTGAAGCTGATCGGCCACCTGCTCCGGCGTACCGATGAAGCTGCTGCGCGGTGTAGCCGACTGTAAGGCGACCTGCCGCAGGGTTAAGCCCTGCTCTTTGGCGTCCTTCTTAATCTTATCTGTTCCGCTCTGGAAGCTATTTCGGCCCAGATCGCCCAGATCCGGGAACGGCTCATCCAGCGGATACTGCGAGAAATCATGATGCTCGAAGAACCTTCCCAGATAGTTCAGCGCATTCTCTATCGTCACCAGCCCGGCAACCTCCTGGTATTTGCGCTCCGCCTCCTCCGGGGTAGCCCCCAGAATCGGTGCTATGCCGGGGAAGATCAGCACTTCATCGGGATTGCGCCCGAAAGAAGCTACCCGGCTTTTCACATCCTTATAGAATTCCTGTGCGGACTCCAGGCTGTCATGGCCCGTGAAGATCGCATCCGCCACACTTGAGGCATAATCCTTGCCGACCTCCGAGGAGCCTGCCTGGAAAATCACCGGCTGCCCCTGCTTCGAGCGGGCGATATTCAGCGGTCCCTTCACTGAGAAGAACTCGCCTTGATGATCCAGCGTGTGCAGCTTATCCTTGTCGAAGAAGACGCCCGTCTCCTTGTTCCGCACAAAAGCGTCATCCTCCCAGGAATCCCACAGCCCGCGCGCCACCTCCAGATATTCGGCCGCAATGCGGTACCGCTTGCCATGATCCGGATGCTCCTTCTTACTGTAATTGAGCGCAGAGCCTTCGAGCGGTGAAGTCACTACATTCCACCCGGCCCGTCCGCCGCTGATCACATCGAGTGAGCCGAATTGCCGGGCTACCGTGAACGGTTCACTGTAAGAGGTGGACAAGGTCCCGACCAGACCAATCCGGCTGCTGACCGCCGCCAATGCACTAAGAATCGTCAGTGGCTCGAAGCGGTTCAGGAAGTGCGGGATCGACTTCTCATTGATGAACAGACCGTCTGCAATGAAGATCAGGTCCAGCTTGCCTTCTTCCGCCTTGCGTACCCACTCCTTGTATAGCTCAAAATTCACACTCGCATCCGGCTGTGCATCGGGATGCCGCCACATGGAGGTGCTTCCCCCCACGCCGTGCAGCAGTGCTCCCAGCTTCAATTGTCTTGGTGTCGTCATGTTCATTCCTCCTCGAATGGGTATTCAGTCCGCTTGGTTCCTCATGACATTATTCCTACAGAGCCGCTTGCTGCGATGCATGATTAGCTTGCTCTGCTTGCCCCGCCTGTGCTCCCCGTTTCACCCGTTCAATCTGGGCCAGATGATTCTGCACATGGGCGGTGAAGCTGCGGACAATATCGGTAATCCGCACCGGCTCGCCTTTGAAGTTAATCCCGCTTTTCTCCCATTCTGCGGGGCTCAGCCTTCCCAGCAGCAGGCTGTTGTAATGCAGCAGGCTGCGGAACAGCTCCAGGCTGTCTGCGGCCTGCCCCTGGTTACTATGCTGTCCGCTGACCCACGCATCCTGCTGGAATGCCGGGAGCTGCACCTTCGTATCCGCCAGAATATCACGGATACGGAAGGAGACCACAATACTGTGATCCGCCAAATGCGCCAGCACCTCGGTCACGCTCCAGCTTGACGGCTCCGCCTTCCACCTCAGCTGTTCATCTGATAAGCCTTCCACCGCCTGGACCAATTGCCCATGCGTATTCAAGTAGCCGTCCAGCTCCACACTCACACTGCTCATTGCGATTCCCTCCAGTATTGGTTTGAATTATCGTTGTTACCCGCTGATGGGATATGCTCAGTTGCACTTTGTACAACTAAAGCTTCTGATTCACAACCCATTATCCTTTTAATTGCATTTTGTACATTTAAAATATCATTTTCCATCCATACTCACCCATTCGGGCAAATTTAGTTGTACAGACTACAATTAGACGATACATATACGCCTTTTTGCTGTTTTTAAGTGTACATTCTACAACTATCCCTAAGTGGGAGGATGTTAATATGCCTTAGTTGATGCGTGTTACACGAGCTACAGGGCTAAACTTAGCTACACTACTATCTCAAATATGTGCGTTACTATTGAAGCGCGACAACGCAAACGGAGCTATATTCTGCCCGGTGTGTCCCTGCACAGCCATGTCCGCGAGAATCTCTCCAACCACGCTGGAGAATTTGAAGCCATGGCCCGAGAAGCCTCCGGCCAGCAGCACATGGCTGTAAGCCGGATGGCGGTCGATGATGAAATCCTCATCCGGTGTATGCTCGTACTTGCAGACAGAACCCTTCAGCAGCTTCCCGGCAGCGCCGGGCATATAAGCTTCGAGCACACAGCGCAGGTCGCCCTCATCACTCTCCAGGCTGCCGAAGGGTACCGGCGGTTCACCGGTCTTCCACTCTTCGCCGGTGTCGTGGCGGCCAATCTTCAGCCCTGCCCCGCTGATAGCAGGGAAGCCGTAGAACCCGCCTTCCTCAGAACCAAGCGTGAACCCGGGGAATCTCCCGGCGTCGAAGTCAGGCGTACTCCCGAACCAGCCTACTACCTTGCGTACGGCTCTAATGGGCAGGCTGACGAAGGGCGACAATGAGCTGAACCAGGCACCGGCGCTGAGAATAGCAGCAGCTCCATGGTAATCGCCGTTCTTCGTATGAACGGTGACACTCCCTTCGCGGGCCGTCACCTTCAGCACAGGCGTATTCGTCAGCAGCTCCGCACCATGAGCAAGCGCAAGCTGCCGGTACGCTGTAATGCACCTCTCACTGTACAGGTAACCGGCCTCCGGCTCATACATGGCCTCGAAGGAGTCTGGGAGGGTCAGGGCCGGCCAGCGGCGGCGGATTTCCGCCGCATCCAGCTGCTCGGTCCGCACCTTCCGCTTCCGCGCTTCCGCATGGCGTCCGGCGAAGGAATACACGCGACTGTCCGCCAGATTGAGCACGCCCGCAGGGACAAGCAGCTCCGTCCCACTCTCTGCTTCCGCCTCTTCCCACAGCACCTGGGCGCGGAGCGCCAGGTCAATGTAGGCAGGATCGCCGCTGTAGGCATGCCGGATCAGCCGGGTCTCCCCGTGATGGCTTCCTTCGGTATGCGGCGGATCAAAGGCATCGATTAGCAGCGTCTTCACGCCGCGCTGGGCCAGATGATAGCCTGCGCTCATGCCCATGGAGCCTGCACCGGCAATAATCACATCATATACGGGAGGGTCAGCGATGATCTGCACCCCCTTCAGCCGAGAGATGCTCAAGTACGCGGACCGCCAGACCGCTGAAGAACCCCGCGCCTACCGGCAGTGCCGCTTCGTCCAGCTCGAACGCAGGATGATGCCATTCCCGGCTTCCGGCTGTGCCGGTAAAGACGAATAATCCGGGAACCGCCTGCTGATAGAAGGCGAAGTCCTCCCCGGCCGGTGAAGGCATCGGCTGCACGGAAGTGTAGCCCAGGTTCGCAGCCGTCTCTTCTCCAAGCCGGGCCAGCAGCGCATCGTTGATGACCGGCGGCGGCCCGCCGATCCAGCGCACGCTCGCTTCTGCACCAAGCGCAGCGGCCACACCTGTAACGACCTCTTCGAACCGCTTCAGTACCCTGCCGCGCACGGCCTCATCGAAGGAACGGATGGTCCCCTCCAGCACCGCTGAGTCCGGGATGATGTTCCACGAATTGCCACTGTGGATCTGCGTAACGCTGATTACAGCGCTGCTCAGGCTGCCCACATTCCGGCTGACGATGGACTGCAGCGCCGTTACAATATGGGAAGCTGCCACGATGGGGTCTATTCCGGCCTCCGGCACGGCGGCATGGGAGCCGAAGCCCCGGATACTGACAGCGAAGCCGTCTGCGGCCGCCATCAGCGGACCGGCCTTGATGCCAAGGGTCCCTACCGGCAGATCCGGCTTATTGTGCATGCCGATTACTGCGCGGACCTGATCCAGCCCTCCGGCGGCGATGATCTGCTGCGCCCCCTTCGCCTTCTCCTCGGCAGGCTGGAACAGGAAGCGCACCGACCCCTTGAGGCTGTCTTCCTGCTCCTTGAGCTGATAAATAGCCCCAAGCAGCGCTGCCGTGTGGAAGTCATGCCCGCAGGCATGCATCCTGCCGGGAACCTCCGAAGCATAGGACAGCCCCGTCTCTTCCTGGATCGGCAGGGCATCGATGTCCGCCCTCAGGGCAATCACCGGACCTCCGTGCTGGCCACTGATCTCGGCAATCACTCCAGTCTTCAGTCCGTAATCTACTATCTTCACACCCGCCTGCTTCAGCAGTGAGGTGATATACACGCTAGTTTCCACTTCTTCCCCTGACAGCTCCGGGTGCCGGTGCAGATGACGCCTGATTTCAACCAGGCGCTCCTTGAACGATAACGAATGTACTTCCTGTGCCGCAGATTCCGTGGCTGAATTTGTCATTAGCGGGCCTCCTTGCTTGTTAACCAGATGTCTTCACTGGGCTATGCCTCCGCCGGCACTTCGGCCAGCGCCTCGCTCAGCAGCTCGAAGGAACGCTGCCGCTTGCCGAAGGGCTGCACGTTAGTGGTGACGATGAACTCCTCTACGCCGGAAGCGGCGGCCAATGCCAGCAGTTGCTCCCGGACGCTCTCCTTCGTCCCCTTGGTAATCTCAGGCTCCCGCTCCTCCAGCGTGTAGGCTTCCTCACTCTGGCGGGTGAACTCCTCAGCCTGCTCCCGGCTCGCCAGGGTCAAAATCTTGCCGCTGGCGAAGCGTATGCGGATCAGCTTATGCGCTCCAGCCAATTCTCCGGCCTCCTCTTCCGTATCGGCCACGATGACAGCCAGCGCAATAATGACCTGCGGCTCCTTCCCGCCGCTTCCATTGAAGCCGCTGCGATAAGCCCGCACCGCCTCTAGAGCAACAGCCTGATCGCCGCCGATAAACAGGGAGAACACATACGGCAATCCCAATCCGGCCGCGATCTCGGCGCTGGCGACACTGGCGCCAAGCACATACAGCTCCGGCGGGGTTGCGGGGAGCGGGCCTGCCTTCAGCCCGTGCAGCGGATGCTCCGCCTCCAGCCGGTTATGCACATATTTCTCCAGCTCCGTGATTTTGTCCGTTAATGAAGCGGCTTCGCCGCCTCCCTGCTGCAAGGCCTGTGTGCTGCGCGGCAGGCCGCCGGGAGCGCGTCCGACGCCGAGGTCCACCCGTCCCGGAGCCAGCGAAGCCAGCACATTGAAATTCTCAGCCACCTTATACGGGCTGTAATGCTGGAGCATAATTCCGCCGGAGCCGATGCGGATCCGCTCCGTCTTGGCCAGCAGGTGCGAGATCAGCACCTCGGGGGAAGAACCGGCTACCTGCTCGGAATCATGATGCTCGGATACCCAGAAGCGGCGGAAGCCGAGGCGTTCCGACAGCTGCGCCAGCCTGACCGTATGTGCAAAAGCCTCTTCCGGTGTCTCCCCCGGATAGATCGGGCTTTGGTCGAGTACGCTGATTGTAATTGCCATAGATATGCCTCCTAGATGGAATAGTTCAGCTCCGGCGTAATCCGCTTCAGGAACTGCTTCGTTCGTTCTTCACGCGGGTGGTTGAATACTTCCGTGGGCGTGCCCTCCTCGACAATCACTCCGCCGTCCATAAATACCACATGATTCGCCACATCGCGGGCAAAGCCCATCTCATGCGTCACCACAATCATCGTGATGCCTTCCTTGGCGATCTTGCGGATCAACGCAAGCACTTCGCCCACCAGCTCCGGGTCCAGTGCCGAGGTGGGTTCGTCGAAGAGGATGACCTCCGGCTCCAGGGCGAGCGCCCGGGCAATCCCGACCCGCTGCTGCTGGCCGCCGGAGAGCTGGCTCGGATAAGCATCCAGCTTGGCGCCGAGTCCGACCTTCTCCAGCAGGGCGACACTCTTCTCTCTCGCTGCCTCCTTCGGCAGCTTCTTCACGATCAGAAGGCCCTCCATCACATTCTCCAGCGCGGTTTTGTGCCGGAACAGGTTGTATTGCTGGAAGACCATGGCCGTCTTTTGCCGCAGCTGGTGAATCTCCTTCTTGCGGGCATGCCGGAAGTCCAGCTTGAACTCCCCGATCGAGATTTCGCCGCCGCTGGGCTTCTCCAGAACATTCACGCAGCGCAGCAGGGTTGTTTTGCCGGAGCCGCTGGGGCCGAGAATGACAACCACCTCCCCCTTGGACACCTCCAGATCAATCTGGTTCAGCACCTGATGGCGCCCGAACGACTTCGATAGCTGTGACAGCTTAATCATGCGACTCCCCCCCGGTTATACAGATTGATCCGTCTTTCAATGACGGCAGTTGCCCGCTCGATCAGGAACGTCAGTCCCCAGAAGATCAGCGCCGCCGCCAGGTAAGCCTCGAAGAACTTCCAGTTGGTTGAAGCGACAATCTGCGCCTGGGCATTGATATCGACCACCGATACGGTAAAAGCAAGCGTAGACCCGTGCAGCATTCCGATCACGGAATTCGACAGATTCGGCAGGCTCGCCGCCAGCGCCTGGGGGAACACAATCCGCCGCAGCGCCTGCGTAGTGCTCATTCCTATGGAATGGGCCGCTTCGAGCTGACCGCGGTCCACCGCCAGCAGACCGGAACGCACCACCTCGGACATATAGGCCCCCGCCGTAATGGAGAAGGAAATATAGGCGAAGCCGATCATCGGGATCGATACCGAGCGGAAGCTCCAGCCGAACTGTGCGGCAAGCCCGTCGATGATCATCGGCAGCCCGAAATAGATCAGCAGCAGATGCGTCAGCATCGGGGTACCGCGGATGAACGTGACATACCCTACGGCCAGCGGATACAGCCCGGGGATTCTATAGATCCGGATCAGTGCCACGACAGTACCGATCACGAAGCCTGCCAATACCGACACAACCGTAATATACAGCGTCGTAGGAATGGCTCCCAGAATTTGCACAAACGCCGTCCAGATAAAAGATGGGTCCAGCTTCATTACGCACCGCCTCCCTTACCCGCTCCAATATCCGCGACAATCGTGCGGTAGGACGCTTTTCGCTGCAGAGTGAACCGCTTCTTCGCCGGGCTATCCTGGGCTTCATGCCGGAGTAACCGACGCTCGGCCACCAGCAGCAGCTTCTCAATGCACAAGCTGATTACGAGATAGATGAGTGCAAGCGCAATATACGTCTCAATGAAATGCTGGGTCGCACTGCCCAGGGTCTGGGCCTTGCCCGTCATCTCCATCACCCCAAGCGTGAACGCCAGCGAAGTATCCTTCAGCAGCGCTATGACCAGGTTCGAGAAGACGGGAATCGCAATTCCCAGTGCCTGAGGCAGCACAATACGGGTAAAAGCCTGATAAGAGGTCATCCCCGTAGCATAAGCCGCTTCGACCTGGCCTTTATCGACAGCCGTTACCGAAGCGCGGATCATCTCTGACATGAAGGCCCCGGTATGCAGCCCATAGGTCAGAATCACGAACACCAGCACCGGAGTCCGCGTCATATCCAGATTCACCAGCTTCAGCACCTCAGGCAGACCGTAATAGAACAGGAATAATTGAATCAGAATCGGCGTCCCTCTGAAAAAAGAAATGTACACCTCAGCGCAGGTCTTCAGGACCGGCACCTTATACAGGCGGGGAAGCGCAACGATAAATCCGACAATCATCCCTGCGAGCAGCGAACAGGCTACGATCAGCAGCGTGGTGCTTAGCGTAGTCAGCAGCTTGGGCAGGAACGAGAAGACATAACCTAGATCAAACGGTGCACCCATCCTGCACCTCCTTTCCGCTGCGCGAACCTATGCATTATTGAACCGATGAGGTAGTGACGTCCGCCCCAAGCCACTCTGTGCTTATTTTGCCCAGCGTGCCGTCTGTCTTCAGCTCCTTGACCACTCCGTCAATGGCCTCCGACAGCTTCTGCGAAGAGGCATCATCCTTACGCAGCACATACAGAATATCAGCAGAGGACAGCTCGGGACCCACCGCCTGCAGCTTGCTCTGCGGGTCAATGATCGGCAATACGAAATCTGCAGCAAGGGTAGCATCCACCCGGCCTGAATCAATCTGGCTGACCGTATCGTTGGCGGCACCGTTCTGATAGACAATTTGGATCGAATCCGCACCGTGCTCCTTGTTATAGTTCTCCAGAATTTGCGCTTGTGCGCTGGTCGCACCGGTCAGCACCTTCTTCCCCTTCAAGTCGTCTAGTGTCTGGATGGAAGTGTTGCCTTTGGCTACTACGATGCGGTTTCTCCAGTGGGCATAAGCTTCCTTGTTAAAAGAGTACTTCTGCTCCCGCTCCGGGTTCTTCTCCATGACATGGGCCACCAGGTCAATCTTCTTCGTCTCCAGACTCAGCAGCAGATTGCTGAAATCCATCGTCTGGAATTCAAACTCATACTCCGGCAGGCGCTTGTCAATCTCCTTCAGCAGCTCTACATCGAACCCGGTAAGCTTGCCGTTCTCATCGATGAAGCACACATTGGGAAAAGCAGTCCCGGTGCCAACCACGATCTTGGTCACCTTAGCCGGCTCGGCAGCAGCCGTGGACTCCGCACTATTCGGAGATGCTGCTTCCGCCACCTTGCCGCTATTTGCGCTGTTATTGTTGCCGCAGCCGGCGATCAGCAGCGTTAGTACCAGTGTGGATGCGAACGTTATCGTCTTGTTCATATCTCAAGCCCCTTTTCAATTTAGATAATCCCTATCTGTTTAGTGGTGATTATATGCAATTAACTTTATCACTGCATGTGGCCATGCGCTAATAGAGTTTCTTAATATGGTTATACAAGAAGTCAATTCAGCTTGCTCAGGGTCCCCGTCCCCAACTCCAGCAGGGTGTCGAGGAATTCCGCATTCTCCCCGTTCAGCGAGATCAGGCTGGTCCGTAGGGAGATGCCTTCGGTCTCCGCGATATCCACCCTTACCAGCGTACCCGCCTCTTCCTCCTCCTGCACACTCAAGGCTGGAAGGAAGCAGATTCCGGCTTGCTTCAGCACCAGCTTCTTGGCTGTCTCCAGGTTATCCACCTGATACACAATGCCCGGCGGCTGCTCCATACTCTGGAACACACGGTGCAGGCGCATCCAGTCGAGCGAGCCGCATTCGAAGAATACCAGGGTCTCGTCAGAGATCTCCTGAATGGAAGCACGGCCCTTACGGGCCAGCGGGTGAGCGGCGTACACATACAGCGAGATGGGGTCTTCACAGAAAGGAAACGACTGAATGGACGGATTCACGACCTTACGGATAAAAGCAAGATCGATCTCCTTCGCCTTCAGCTTCTCAATCAATGCTTCGGTAGGGGCAGTCGTCAGCTTCATACGGAGGTGGGGATATCGCCGCTTCAAATGCAGCAGAAGATGGGGCATCAGATAATTGGAGACCGATACGGTGCTGCCGATTCTCAGTTCGCCGGGGATTTGGCCTTTGGATTGAATCTGATGCCTGCCGTTCTGATAGACCTGCAGAATCTGCTGTGCATAGGGGAGGAACTGGCGGCCTTTATCCGTCAGGTTAATCTGCTTGCCGAGTCGGTCGAATACTTTGCAGTCCAGCTCCCGTTCCAGCGACTGGATACGGGCCGTCACTGTCGGCTGCGAGATGTAGAGCACATCTGCTGCTTTGTTGAAGCTTCCGTAGTGATTAATGTAGACAAAAGCCTCAATATTCTCGATATTCATCCGGAATCCCCTCCTCTATCGATAACTTAACTATTCCAATCGATTAACAGTGAATTAATCTTATGCAGTAGCTATTTTTTTGTCAACTGACGGGCATCACTTATTTGGGTTCAGGCGTGACTCCAGAGAAGTTCTGGACTTTCAGCCGCTGTGGCCGGCAGATTTTTTGATTTTATACCGCACAAAGTCAGATAGAATTTTCCTATGTATTAATCGAAATCATTAATTCCCACTTATACTCATCGGATTTATAAATTATAATAACGGCACATCCCATTACTGAACAGGAGGCAACCGATGAATCACTCAGCAGAAATTGTAATCCGTGAAGCCGCAGCTTCGGACCGTGAAGCCATTGCCGGAGTCTTGCTCGAAGCCTACAGCGAATATGCAGCCGTGCTACCCGGGCCGTTCTGGGCGGAGTACCGGGATTCTATTCTCAGCTCCGTTCACGGCGATGCACCGGTCTCGCGGATTGTAGCGGAGCTGGACGGACAAATTGTAGGCAGCGTGCTGCTGTTCACCTCCTCAGAGGCAGCTTACGGCAGGACGGAGCTGGGCATCCATACGCCGATCATCCGTCTGCTTGCCGTATCTCCGGCAGTTCGGGGGCGCGGGGTGGCCAGACTTCTGATCCGCGAAGCCGCAGGAAGGTCCATTGCGCTGGGGGC
This sequence comes from Paenibacillus sp. FSL K6-1217, assembly GCF_045040735.1. Taxonomy (NCBI): domain Bacteria; kingdom Bacillati; phylum Bacillota; class Bacilli; order Caryophanales; family Paenibacillaceae; genus Paenibacillus; species Paenibacillus sp. FSL K6-1217. Next base: position 6,677,424 of record NZ_CP150271.1, on the reverse strand, counting down.
AGCCAGCTTGAACCTTCATACCTCGGATATGATGGCCTCCGCGATCAGGCTGTATGAGGGCTTGGGCTTCAAGCGGGCTTATGAGACGGATCTGAAGAACGGGGATACTCTGGTCAAAGGCTATCGCCTGGAGCTGCCTGCCTCTGCCAGTCCACAGGCGAAGCCCAACTCTACAGCCAGAATAACTGGCTAAGCTGTCCTTTTATCACGGCTTATTAGGGCTTATCGATCGTTACGGCTTATCACGGCTTAGCAGGGCTTGTTACGGCTTATCACGGCTTAGCAGGGCTTAGCAGGGCTTGTTACGGCTTACCACGGCTTAGCTGGGCTTGTTACGGCTTACTTTGGCTTATTACGGATTTATACTGTTTATTTCGGCTTATTACGGCTTATCACGGTGATTCAGCGGAGCGCTCTAGGGCTCCGTTTGGGCCGGGCAATTTGAGCTGGGGGGCTAGGACCCGTGGGGTTGGATGCTTGAGCCGGGAAATTGCAAAAATCCTGCCAAAAAGACAACAATCCCCTCCTTATCCGCACCAAAATTCCAAAATGTTGTCTAAAAGTCAGCATTTCTCCTCCTTCGGGCGGTTTAACGGGGCAATTCCTGCATTTGTTGCAACAATCCCCTTGGACGCCTTAGTATCCGGGAATCAAAGCTGCAAAACATGCAACATTTCTCGCGTTGCACTGCAATCCGGCTGCAGTAAGGGGCAAACATAGCCCCATATAAATGCCCTCACAGACCGGGATAGCACACCTCAATGCGAATGCTGCTAATGTACGGTGGCACCACAACTTATTGTGATTGCCGCTTCAGAGCGTGGCACCATGACTCAATGTGAATGCCGCTAATGTACGGTGGCACCACAACTTATTGTGATTGCCGCTTCAGAGCGGGGCACCACCACTCCATATGATTGCTGATAATGTACGGTGGCACCACAGCTTATTGTGTTTGCCGCTTCAGAATTTGGAACAACCACTCCATATGAATGCTGCTACTGAGCGGTTGTTCCACGCTTCCCTGTGAACACTGCTACAGAATCCGCTTCGCCTTCGCGGCCTTCAGCCATTGCGGGAACTCATTCAGCAGCTGGTCATATAGCTCCTCATCGGATACGTCCTCAATGCGGTCCAGATGGATGAAGCTTGCGTTATCCACCAGCCTGCCGCTCATCGTGTCGAGCTGCTTCAGCACCTCGAAATCGGAGTCGCCGATCCCTACAAACTGCCAGAAGACCGGGAGGGTGGAGGCCGCCATAATAACCTTGCGGGTCAGCTTCACAACGCCGCCGTCATTGATGAAGATAATGAACACCGGGGTCGAATCCGGCTCCTCCTTCGTGTATTTCGCAATGACATCGTTCATGACCGGCGGTTCGTTATTGCGCCCGAATTTATGAATCGAGTCATTGTTCATAATATGAGTGAGGACATAGCTGCCAAGCTCCTGCTCGGTAACCGGCGGAAGTCTGCTGAATTCCGTATCATAGACCCACACATCCAGGGAGCCGTTATCATCGAACTTGCTGGCGACGGCGAGGATGCGTTCCACCACCTCCTGCACCACTCCCCGGGCATAAAGACTGCGCATAGAGCCGGTGATGTCCAGCACGATACCTACTCTTGCAGTTACACCGGTGAGCTGTTTTTTGACCAGAGTGAGCTCCACAATCTTTTTGCGCAGATTAATCGAAGACAACACATTCACCGGAGGCTGCGCCTCGGGCTGACGGATTACCTCCGGGGTCTTATTCACCACTTGAGGTGTCCGCTCCACTAACCCAGGCGTCTGCTCCACTACCTTAGGTGTCTGCTCCACTACCGCAGCTGCCCGCTCCACCACCTCAGCCGCCGCTGCCGCTTCGTTCCCGGACGGCTGTTCCACCTCAAGCCCGTAGCTTCTGCACAGCGCAGCCAGTCCCCCGTTATACCCGCTGCCGATTGCGCTGAACTTCCACTCCCCCTGATGGCGGTACAGCTCCCCGGCTACGACGGCGGTCTCCTCCAACAGATCCGCTCCATACTCGAAGCGGTATAATTCTTCATGATTCTTGCGGTCGATCAGCCGCAGCTGCAAGCCGGAAAGATCTTTCATCTGCTGGTTGCGCTGCTCGCCCTCATAGATCGTCAAGGTTACCGCGATGCGGGCATAATGCTGGGGTATTTTAGATAACGATACCGACAGTTCCGCCCCGTTCTCCCCCTCTGCAGAATGCGCTACCGCCCCTTCCCCCGACACCGGATTCCCGTAGAAAATAAAATCCTCATCCCGTTCACACCGGTTCCGCTCCGACAGCAGAAAGGCTGCCGCATCGACTCCCACTCCGCTAGTCTGCGTGTTCCAACTAAGCTGGATGGATATCTCGTGAACCTGTCTTCCTTTGGTGATATCAGCCTTTTGTCCTTTTGACAGCTGCAAATCTCTCATCTCCTCTTCATCGCAGTCTATTCCAGAAGTTCATAGATAAGGTATACCCGATTGGCGCAGTCTTGCACAACCTGAACGCATTGTATTTCTGGCTATGCTCCTATAATATGGAGGGTATTAGATGATAGATAGGGGCTCTACCAGATGGATTACACAGCAATAGACTTTGAGACGGCCAATTCCAGCCGCACCAGCGCTTGCGCACTCGGGCTTGTCCAGGTTAGGGCAGGTGTGATTACAGCGGAATACGACTGGCTGATTGATCCGCGGCAGCGGTTCGACGGGATGAACATCGCCATTCATGGCATTACGCCCTCTATGGTTAGGGGCAAGCCTACCTTCGCTGAGCTATGGCCTACCCTGAAGCCGCTGCTGCAAGGCGAGATTGTCATCGCGCATAATGCCGCCTTCGATATGAGCGTACTGCGGTATTGCCTGGACGACTCGTCCCTTGGCTATCCCGATTTTCAATACTTATGCACCTACCTGCTCGGCAAAAAAATGCTCCAGGAGCTGCCCTCCCATAAGCTGAATATCATCTCGCAGCATTTCGGCATCCGCCTGAAGCACCATGATGCGCTGGATGACGCCAGAGCGGCGGCCCTGATTCTGCTGAAATTAATGGAGCAGTGGCAGGAATTTGATCCCCTGCTGTTGGCCGGCAGCCACGGCTACAAGGCCGGGACGATGTATGACGGCGGATATACACCGTTCAAAGCGGCGCCTAAGAAGGCCGCGAAGAAGCAGTCCGTCCGGAAGAAGGCAGACGATGCTGAACCTGCGGTCGATGTTAACCCGGGATTACCGGTAAGCGAAACGGTGGCCGGACAGGCACCTGGCGAAGCGCCAGCGGCTTCACCCGGCGGCCAAGTGGCCGCAGCCCCGCCAGCCGCCGGGGCTGCGGCTGTCCCCATGCTGGTGCGGGGGCAGCGCGTCGATATCGGCGACAAGCTCAGCGCTTCCAGGCTCCTTGCCGCTGTGGATTGGGATGCTCCGGCTTCGCACCCGGAAGTGAGCCAGCCGGAGACCGTTGCCTTTCTGCTCCGGGAGAGCGGCCGCTGTGAGCAAGAGCGGGAGCTTGTCTTCTATGGGAATATGGAAGACCCCAGCGGCTCTGTCTTCTGCTCCAAGCCTGCTGCGCACATGGGACATCTGTATCTTCAGTTAAACCGTCTGCCTGCGGCCATAACACGGATTGCGCTGGCCTTTACGGCTGCGGAGGTATGCAGTAACAGGAATCCGGGTCCGGTCAGGAACGCTTCCGTATCACTGATTGATTCCCGGACGGGGGTCAGACTGGCCGTATTCCCCTTCGGCCAGGACATAACGCCGGGTATGGCCGTCGTTATCGGTGAGTTCTACCGCTATAAGGACAAATGGAGGTTTGCTGCTGTAGGAGAACAGCTGCCGGGCGATCTTACCGCCCTATGCAGCCATTACGGCCTGGAGGCAGGCAGCGCCGCGAAGGCACAGGCTGAATCCGCAGCAGCAGCGGAGGCTGAAGGTCCTGAGCATAATCACCTAACGGGTGAATGATGCTGGTTTCTGCCTGAACATCGGGCCCATATACCGGTCCGCTAGCCGAATGTATTCGGTTTTTCGCTTACATCGGGCCCGCATACTGGCCCGCTAGATCACAAATAGAGCAATCCCCCCAAACCGCAATTACGGGATGGGGGGATTGCTTTATTTTCAGCGATACAAGGGTCTTGATCGTTATAGCTTCATGCGGTAGACGGCCTTATTCTCCAGTCCTCTAATGAACGGCGTCCATTCCTCCGTCTCAGGGGTGGTATCAAGGGCGTCCTCCACCATTTGCAGCTTAGCATCCATCGCATCGATATGATGCAGGGCCACCGCTTCAGCCGTCTGCGGCTGGACCGGGCTGCCCCACTCCCCCAGGTTATGATGGGATAACACCAGATGCTGAAGCGCCAGGATTTTCTCGGATTCCAGATCAATGCCGGTGCGGATTGCCGCTTCGGTAATCCAGCTGGAGGCCATGGAAATATGCCCGATCAGCTTGCCCTTCACACTATAGTCCGACACAATGCCGTACTGCGAGATCATCTCTTCCGGCTTGGCGATATCATGGAGGATAATCCCCGCTCTCATCAGATCAGGATTCAGGAACGGGCGCTGCCTGCACAGGAAATCCCCAATCTCCAGCATACGGACCATATGATAGGCAAGTCCCGCGAAATACGCATGGTGGTGGGTCTTGGCCGCCGGATAATGCATCAGCTTCTCCTCGACCTTCCCGACACAGAAATTAACAATCGCTGCAATCTCCGGGTCGGTTATGCTGGCCATCTCGTTCTTGATCGTATGGACCAGGTCCACAGGACGCACCGGGGCCGAGCGGATGAAGTCGGTCAGCGACACTCCGTCGGATTCATCGACCAGTCTGAGCTTGGTGATTTTGACCTGAAGCTTCTCGCGGTACGTATGAGCCAGTCCCCGGACCTTCACCAGCGCCATCGGGAAAAAAGTCTCTTTATCCGTTACGCTAACGTCCCAGTATTTCGCCGAAATCTGGCCGCTGGCATCACCGAGTACAATATCGAAATAATCCTTGGGAGGAGTCCCGTTCGTCTGTTTCAGCACCAGTTCTCGAAGCAGATAGAAGCCGGTGAATTCATCCTGCGGGGCTAGCTGTTTGATTAATGTCATTGTGAAGCCTCCTATGACTTACAGGCCTGAGCCTGCTGTATATATTAGTGTGTATATTAGAGGTTTGACACTCCCTTCCCAAATCCCTTTAAATTACTATACGATTGGCATTGCTATTTATGTCCCGTTTCCGGCCGTACCCCCAATATCGAAGCTCAAGTGGAAACGGCTTTGCCGGTCTTTTAAAGGACGGTATTCGTTTCAGCGAGAAATAGAAGGATAAGTTACCGTGTGCAACATATAAAATTCTTATATTTTGAAAAAAGGGCTGCCCCGGCCATTTGCACGGCCAAAGACAACCCTTAGTGAATGAATTCTGTTATTTGCCGGCGGTTTCGAGCGCTGCTTTGATTGCTTCTACCGCTTTGGCGGAGATGGCTTTCTGGGCATCATTCGCTCCGAAGGCTGCTGCACGGTATCCGTACTTATGCAGTCCTTTGCCGTTCGAGGTATTCTCGATCTCGTATTTCACCAGCAGCTCATCATCCGTGAGATTATATCTTACTTTACCCTTATCATCCAGGTAGTACACAGCCATAGTCACAGGAACATTATACTTAGTAGTAACCATAACATTTACAGTCTTATCCACACTTGCACCGATGAAAATCCCGTCGAAGTACGCGGCCTTATCCGTTTCCGTAATTTCCGCTTTACCATAAGCCCGGTCAACCGCTGCCTTCAGCGCATTGCTGCTGCTCGTAGCGCCGGATACAGCATCGACCTCTTGCGCACCTTCTCTTGTCCCTGCGGCCAGGAAGCTTGCGGTCAGCACCGGAATTGCTTTTTGAACCTCGGCATAAGCGGCTTTGCCCAGATCCACCATGTTCATGCCTACACGGGAAAGGGCTACATTTACGATCTTGCCGTTACGCAGCGTGACGTCTGCTTGGTTGGTGCCTTTATCATAAGCATCTCCGTAAGCGGTGAAGGTGCCGTCTTTATAAGTACCTTGCACTTTGGACGCATTGGTCAAAGCATCGGTCAGCGCTGCCTTCGCGGCAGCCGACAAGGCTTCCTGTCCGGTGATGTCAGCAGCCTGCACACCGCTTGCGAGCAGTCCTGCGGTCAGCTTATCCACCAGTGATTTCTGCTCTTCGGTACGCTTGTCGTCTGCAACCAGCTTGCCGTCTGCTCCGAACAGGCTCAGCTTGATGCCCGTCACCTGGTCAGCCTCGATATCAACCAGCAGCATAACCTTGGACTGATTATCCACACCGGCAAATTTACCGTCGAAGGTTTGGCCTTCACCCGGAGTCTTCAAGGCTTTCTCGAATGCCCGCTCTACCGCCTGATTCCAGCCGTGGCTGCTCTCGGTGGCTCCGGAAATCCCGTCAACCTTCTCATTATAATTGGCAATATAAGAGCCGTTCGCCAGCAATTTGGCTGTCATCGGAGCATTGGCCTTCACAACCTCCGCATAGGCGGTTGTCCCTCTGTCAATCAGGTTGTTGCCAAGTCTGAACAGCTTCACATCCACCAGCTTGCCGTTGCGGATCACAATATCCGCTCTCTCCACGCCTACGCTTCTTGCAGTACCGTAGGAAGAGTAGAATCCGTCAACATAAGCAGCCTTATTGTTGATGCTGGCATTCTGTTCGGCGTCCCAGAAGGCGTTCACTGCGGATTTGGTCTCAGCCTCGAAACCGGCTACCGGCTGCGCTCCTGCACCTTTGGCAAGCAGTGCAGGGGTGATTGCTGCAATGGCCGCAGTCTGTTCAGCCGTATACGTCTTCTCATCCACGAAGTCTCCGGTAGCGCTCAGCGGATACAGTTTAACTGCAGTCAGCTTGTTGGCTTCATAGGTAGCAAACACTGCGTATTTGGCCTCAGGGTCTACACCCATATGGACGCCGCTGAAATAAGTCGCGTCTGCCGCTTGGTGCTCCAGCGATCGCTCAAAAGCTCTGTCTACGGACAGCTTCCAGCCTTCGCTGGTGCGGGTTGCGCCGGATACAGCGTCAACTGCAGCCGCGCCGTCTCTGGTTTTGCCCATCAGTCTGTCTTTCATCAGACCGTAAGCCACCCATACGCCGCTGTAATTCTCACGGGCATTGCGGTCAATGATCTTCGGACTGGTGCGGAGCAGCTCGATATCGGCGATCTTGCCGTCTTTAATCGTTACCTTCGCACCCTCTGTCCCTTTGGAATACGCATCTCCATAGGCAACATATACTCCGTCCTGATATACAGCTTGGTGCACAGTAACTGGTGTGGCTGTGGCCGCTGGCTTAGCGCTTGCTAAAGGCTTCGCAGAAGCCTTGGCGGATGCTGCCGGTGCAGCAGTTGCTGCTGGCTTAGCGGTTGCTTTAGCTGTTGCAGCAGGTTTGGCTGTCGCCTTCGGGGTGGCTGCCGGTTTGGCTGTTGCCTTCGGGGTGGCTGCCGGTTTGGCTGTTGCCTTCGGAGTGGCTGCCGGTTTGGCTGTTGCCTTCGGAGTCGCCGCCGGTTTGGCTGTTGCTTTCGGGGTGGCTGCAGGTTTGGCTGTCGCCTTCGGAGCTGGTTTAGCAGTCGCTGCCGGCGCTTCTTCCGAGGCTGCTGAAACCGCATCCACCTTCAGGTTCAAGGCCGGTGCGTTAATCGTGTAGGCTAACGGCGCGAGCAGCAAGGCTGCGCTTACAGTCAAAGAAATTAGTTTTTTCAAATGCGTATTCTCCTTTAGTATATCCCCAGTATTATGTAGCGTTTTCAAACCGGTTGGTTCCATTCACTTCCTTCTGATGACGAGGAGCAGCCGACTCCTCCTGAACGTTACCCACTCCTTTCTTCATTCCTGCTCGGCCCAGCCCGTGTAAGAAAAGTTGCATCTATATATACAATCTTTCAAAAGGTGAAACAATTCACATAGTAGAGTGAATTATTTCACATAAGTGGACTTCAAGCTGCTGGTCAATATTTCTGGCTTGATGGTAACAAAATTGAAACTCTTTTCTCTGTGTAGAAAATCACACACCCTATAAGAAACATCACTTTTTTGCAATAACACAAAATATATATTTCTCCTGCCTCTCATAATCTCCCATATCCTCCTTCATATGATAGCCATGCGATATATTATATTGTGTGTTAGTGCTTAACTATGATAGTTTTGAATGATGTCATGTTCAGAGAAAGGAGCAACAACTGCTTATGAATCAGTCGAGTATAGGCGTGATTCTTGCTCAGATCGGAACTCCTGACGCCCCCAGCGCCAAGGCGGTCCGTCCCTATCTTAAGCGGTTTCTGTCTGACCGCAGAATCATTGATTATCATCCGCTGCTCTGGCAGCCGCTGCTGCGCGGCATTATTCTGCGCACCCGTCCCCGCCGGTCCGCGAAGCTGTACCAGGAGATCTGGATGGAAGAGGGCTCACCTCTGCTGGTCCACTCCAGAGCCCAGCAGGCAGCCCTCCAGACCCTGCTGGGCAGCAGCTATCAGGTCGAGCTGGGGCTTGCTTACAGCACACCCGGCATGGCTGAAGCCTTCCGCAAGCTGGAAGCTTCAGGAGTGACCCGCATTATTGTCCTGCCCTTATTCCCGCAGTATTCCTCGACTACAACAGCATCCGTCTATGAAGCTGCAAGCTTCGCGGCCCTCGGACGGCACAGCCGCTACGGGCAGGTATCCAAGCGCTTCGTACCGGCACTTCGGTTCGTAGAAGCCTACCATGATGCGCCCGGCTATATCGCAGCCATGCAATCTTTATTGCAGCGGCAGATCCAAGGAATGAGCGAAGAGCCGGATTATTATGTCCTTTCCTTCCACGGCATTCCCCGCCGCTATGCCGAGACCGGCGATCCCTATCCGCAGCAGTGCCGGGAGACCGGCCGTCTGCTAGCTGAAGCTATGGGCTGGACCCCGGATCGCTGGCAGCTCTCCTTCCAGTCCCGCTTCGGGCCGGAGACCTGGGTGGGTCCGTCCACTGCCGATACGCTGAAGGAGCTTAACGGGCGCGGAATCCGGCGGCCGCTGATTTTCTCACCCGGACTTGTCACAGACTGCCTCGAAACGCTGCATGAGCTGGCCGTAGAAGGCCGGGAACTCTTCGCCACAGGTGGCGGGAGCGCTGAGAGGCTCGAAGTAGCCCCTTGCCTCAATGACACGGAAGAATGGATCAGCTTCCTCGCAGAACTGGTAAGCGGCACAGCCCGGGGCTGGCACCCCCGCGCCGTAGAATAATAATAAGCCGCCCGGTCTACAGGTATCTTCCTCCTGTGAACCGGACGGCTTAGTTGAGTGATGACTATCTTACAGTAAGCTGTTTATATTGGGCAGTCAGTTCCTCGAACCACTGCTTATCCTGCAAAGTCAGAGCAAAATCAATCAATTCGGCAATCTCATCAGGCTGCAGATCCGGCGAATCCTTGAAGCTGATTTCTGCCGAAGCCGTCGCTTCCCCCTCCGAACCCTCCGCAAAATCATAGGAGAACATCAGCTTGATATCACTCTCCAGAAACTCATTGCGCAGGAAGTAGAGTACCTCACACATCAGAACCGGTCTGACATGGCTCTCGAACACACAATCCATGACCTTAGCCCAATAATGCTGGTTGCTGAGATGCAGTTTATCGTTGGTCAGCAGATACTGCTCACCCTGAAAATCATTGACAAATTTCAGTTCAACCGGCTCCATTTTAAAAATACCGGCAATTTGCTTTCTGGTGATATTCAAGATGTCCTCTGTTTCTAATCTCATCATTCTCATGCACCCCGTTTCTCATATTCGGACTATCTGTATATGCTGCAAATTCATGATTCGACAATAATTTTAACTAATTTACAAGTATTATCGTCTTTTCCGCACCTATAGTTAATGCTTTTTAATTAAAAGTTTAAAATTTTCTGTTTCACGCCGTGAAAAATCGGTTAATTAATTTCTTTTTTTTCAACTGGGTTGCCACACACGAACAAAAAAAGCCATCCTAACGGATGAAAAGGATTACCTTCACGCCAGCACAATGTATGCTGTTTTTCACATACATTCGATCCATGCGCCTGCGTGGTAGACAATGTATGCTGTTTTTGGCATACATTTGGGCCATGCACCTTCGCACCAGCATAATGTATACTGGTTTTCGCATACATTCGGGCCTGCGCCTCCATGCGAGCACAATGTATGCTGTTTTTCACATACATTCGATCCATATGGCCCTTTACCTTACACACACCTTGTCCACAACAGTAGGAAACTATAGTTCCCTCTACAACAAAAAAGCCATCCAGTCTGCAAAAGACTGAATGGCTCCATATTAAGATATGACTGTACCTTCCCCCGGTATGGTGTTCCTCTGCCTTAGCTAACGAACAGCGGCACCAGTTGAATTCCCTCTTCCGGGGAGATCCGCACCAGGCCCTTATCGGAGATCCGCAGTGTCGGGATGACCGCCAGCGCCAGCAGGGACAGCGTCATAAAAGCATAGTTCAGCGTACAGCCCGCGTCATATAGCGCTGTGCTGATGGCAGCGGACTGCGCGGCGGCAATCTCAAACGGCTCTGCGGACATCAGTCCGGCAATCGCCAATGGGAACAAGGTGGTCCCGGCAGCGGTAATCACCGCAACACCGCCTTGCGCTTCCGCCACGGCGTTAGCCGCCTGCGCCATCAGTCCATCCTCATTGCCGATGACCAGCACATTATGGCTGTCGTGAGCTACCGTCATCGCTATGGCCGCAGGCTCGCGGAAGCCGATGCCCTGCACAACCCCAACGGATTTGTTGCCGGTTCCCTTGTGCCGCTCCAGAACAGCGATTTTGCACAGGCCGTCACGGACCACCAGCTGCGAATCAGCCACCGGCAGACTCATGATCAGCTCGCCGGTCTCCACATGATTCTCAATGACCCGGATGACCCGCGTGGCCAGAACACCTTCCTCAATGGGCGCGTGAATCACGAAGTCTGCAGGAACCGGAGGCTGCGGCAGATGCACGGAGGCCAGCACTTCATCCGGGTACGTGTATGGACTCAGCTTAGCCTTCATACTTCCGTTCTCGGCTACGACAACGCCAGCCGCAATCGTCAGGACCACATGAACATCGGCCAGGTTCCCGTCCAGCAGAATGATATCCGCACAGGAGCCCGGGGTGATGGAGCCGATATCACGGGCTACGCCGAAACGCTCGGCTGTGTTGATCGTTGCCATCTGAAAAGCCGTGACCGGCTTCACGCCCTGGGCGATCGCGTGGCGGACCACAAAATCCATATGCCCCTCATCCCGCAGCGATTCGGAGCTGCGGTCATCCGTCACCAGCATCATCCGGCGCGGGTCCAGACCGTGCTCGGTATGGGCGGTGATGGTTTTGGCGACATCATGCCAGGCGGAGCCGCGGCGCATTTTGGCATACATCCCCAGACGTACGCGTTCGATGACATCCTCCGCTGTCACACACTCATGATCACCGGTTACCCCTGCTGCGGCATAGACCGGAAGTCTCCAGTCATCCGAAGGCCAGGTGAAATGCCCGTCAACATATCGCCCCGCACGCAGGGTCGCCTGAATCTCTCCAAGCATCTTCTCATCGCCGTAGACCACACCCGGGAAATTCATGACTTCGCCGAGCGCAATCACATCCTCGCCCCAGGTGTAGGCTTCCGCCACTTCCTCCGGCCCGATGGACGCGCCGGTCGTCTCGAATTCCGCACCTGCTGAAGGTACACAGGAAGCCACCTGCATATAGGCAGCCAGCGGGGTGCCCCGCATCTCGTCCAGCATCAGCTTGATGCCCTTAAGCCCGAAGACATTGGCAATCTCATGGGCATCGAAAAAGCCTCCGGTCGTCCCCAGCGGCAGCACAGCACGGGCGAACTCCGTCACCGTCAATTGAGTGCTCTCGATATGGCAGTGTCCGTCAATCAGGCCGGGAGCGATGTATTTGCCAGCTGCGTCAATAACCTGCGTATACTCCCCGATCGTATGGGAGACGTCCTTGCCGACATAGGCAATACGCCCGCCCTGTACAGCTACGGACATGCCGTCCAGAATCTCCCCGGAGCATACATTGACCAGCTTGCCGCCTGTAATGACCAGTGTTGCCGGCCGGTCTCCCCGGGCTGTAGCTACTAGCTCCGGTACGCATTCGGCCAATGGTTGTCGTGTATAAGTCATCATGTGCACTCCCTCCCGGTAATTATATAAATTGAACTAATGACTTTGATGTTTTAGGATGAGCCGTGACTCCAGAGAAGTTTTGGACTTCCGGCCGCTGTTGTCTACAGATTTCTTGATGAAACCGCTGCTAGCGGTTGAAATCCGGCGACTAGCTGATGCTTACGATGCGAGCTTTCCTTCAGAAAGCTTTCAGGCGGACGCTATCGCTCCTACAGTTCCAAAATTCTCCTCCGCCACTTCTCCCTTAACTTAAATGCTTAAGTTCAATTTATATAATTTTGTTATTTATTCTTATCTTTTTAGCAAAAACGGCCCTGACACCCCTAAAGGGGGTGCAAGCCGTTATTGAACAAATCGCATTGTATGATTATCTTACTTTTGATTCATATACGTCAAGTGCCGCCTGGACGCCCGCTCCGGCAGGCACTGCGTATCCATGGCGGATAAGCACAGCCTCCAGCGCGCCAAGCAGACGCAGCACATTATTCTCACGGCAGCTGAAGCCCATGGTACCGATCCGCCAGATCAGGCCCTGTAACGGCCCGAAGGAGCTGGCGATCTCAATGCCGAAACGGTCCAGCAGCATGGAACGGACAGCTTCCCCGTCTATGCCCGCCGGAATGAGCACACAGGTGACTACCGCCAGCTTGCTCTCCGCATCCCCGTACAGTACAAGCCCCATGGCTGACAGACCGGCAATAAGGGCCCGCTCATGGAATCTGTGCCGGGAATGCCGGGCCTCCAGGCCTTCCTCCAGCACCAGCCTCAGACCTTCCCGCAGGGCGTAGAGCATAGAGGTCATCTCCGTATGGTGATTGAGCCGCCGGGGACTCCAGTAATCCTGGAGCATGCCCAGGTCGAAATAATTACTGCGCACCACCGGCAGCTCACTGGCGCTGCCTGCGCCAGTTCTAAGCCCGCGCTCTATCTGCTTGCGCTTCTGCAGCTTGGCCTCAGCCCGGTCATTGTACGTAACCGGGGCCATGCCCGAAGGGATGGACAGGCATTTTTGCGTTCCGCCGACCACGGCATCCAGCATCCAGGCATCCGTCTCTACCGGCACTCCGCCGATCGTTGCCACCGCGTCCACAATCAGCAGCGCATCCTGCTCCCGGCAGGCCCGCCCGATCTCGGCCAGCGGCTGCACACGGCCTGTAGAGGTTTCGCCGTGAACTATCGCCACCACATCCGGCTTGAAGCTCCGTATAGCTGCAATTACCTCCTCCGGCGGAAAGACATGGCCCCAGGTCTGTTCAATCGTAAGCACCTCAGCGCCGCAGCGTTCGGCAATCTCATGGAGCAAATGGCCGAAACGGCCAAAGACCGGCACCAGCACCCGGTCCCCCGGCGCAATCAGGCTGACCATCACCGCCTCGATGCCGGAACGTGAAGTCCCGTCTACCGGATAGGCCCACTGATTTCTGGTAGCGAACAGCTCACGCAGCATTTCCATCGTCTCGTTCATGATCCCGGTGAATTCAGGATCGAATTGTCCCAGCACCGGATAAGACATCGCCCGCAGCACACGCGGATCAACCTCCACAGGGCCGGGGGTCATAATGCACCGCAAGGACGGCGACAAATCTTCGTACCGCTTCATGATTCTCTCCCTCCAGACTTCCAACGATCAGAGCTCACTATTATTTAAAATGCACTTAAGATTACTACTCTAAGCCTCGTCGTCGCTGCGGTGAACATTTGGACTTCCGGCCGCTGTTGTCACCAGATTTCTTGATTTGTGCCGCTTTTCGCGGTGGAAATCCGGTGACAAAGGCGGACGCTATCGCTCCTACAGTTCCAAATTTCCCCTCCGCTTCTTTTTGCTTTTTGTTAATTTTTTAGTGCTTCTTATTCATAAGCTAATCCATATAATATAGCCGTCAGCACTTCCAGTCCGGCAGCGAGATCCTCCGGGGAGGTGTACTCCGCGGGAGAATGGCTGATCCCGCCCCGGCTGGGCACGAAGATCATCGCGGACGGGCAGCGCGGGGCGAACAACTGGGCGTCATGCCCCGCACCGCTGACCATGCTCAGGCAGGATTTTCCCTGCCTGAGGCAGATCTCTTCAAGTGCCGCGCGCAGCTCCTGATCCATGTGGGCAGGAGCGGTCTCCAGCAGCAGCTCTGTCTCAAGCGTCAGGCCGCGCCTGCGGCCAAGCTCTGCGAACTCCGCCAGGAGCGCTGTGCAGAAGCGCTCCAGTCTCCCGGCTTCGCTATGCCGGATATCCAGCGTGAACTGCACTTCCCCGGGGATCACATTGGATGTACCCGGATAGACTTCGAGCCGTCCGGTCGTGGCTACCAGAGGATCACCCTCCGCCAGGGCGGACCGCTCCACCGCCAGCAGCATCTCCGCACTCCCGGCCAGTGCATCCTGCCTTAACCCCATCGGCGTAGTCCCTGCATGATTAGCCGTCCCGCCGACCCTGACAAGATACCGCCGCTGTCCGGCAATGGCCTCCACAACCCCGATTCTCCGGGAGGTCCGTTCCAGAATAATTCCCTGTTCAATATGCAGCTCGACATAAGCGGCGATTTCGCTGCGTTCAGGACTCCCTTTGCCCCAGCGGCCTCTCACCTCTCCAGCTTCTGATCCAGCTTCCCCTCCGGCTTCTGACCTAACATCCGCTAATCTGCCGCTTCCCTCCGCTCCAGCCGCCGCTTCAGTTGCTGCCTCATCCTTCCCTCCCAAACCGCAAGCCGCCATCGCTGCCCCCAACGTGACCCCTTCAGCATCTGCGCAGTCTAGGTATTCCCCGCCGCTGTATAGCCCGGTCACATTCCCCGAGCCCCAGAACGTCAGCGGGAAGCGGCTGCCCTCTTCCTCGCAGAAGGACACCACCGCAAGCGTCCGCAGCGGCGGACCGAAGGTCTCCAGAAGATAATGCAGCGCGGTTACGGCAGCCGCCACTCCATAAGCGCCGTCATACCGTCCGCCGTTCACCACCGTGTCGATATGCGAGCCGGTCAGGATAACCTTATCGCTCACCTGTGTACCGGCCAGTGTGCCATAGACATTGCCCACCTGATCCATCCGGACTTCAAGCCCGAGTCCAGCCATTCTCTCCTGCAAAAAATGCTGAACCCCGTACCACTCCGGCGTATACAGCAGCCGGGTAACTCCGGGCCCAGGAGCGCTGAAGGCTGCGAGTTCATCCAGCAGCTTCAGCAGCTCCCCGGCCGGGACCTGCGGGACCGGCGGCTTCATAGCCCCGGCTGGCTGTGCTTGATCCGCAGCCATTCCCCTCCGCTGCCATTGGCGATACCTTCTGCGGCTGTATAGACAACATTGCCCCGGCAGATGGTTGCCGTTACCTTGCAGGATAAGGTCATTCCGACATAGGGACTATGCCGGTGGCGGTACAACAGATCCTCGGCACGCAGCGTATAGGCTGCATCAGGATCAAGCAGCACCAGATCGGCATCCAGCCCCGGAGCGATAGAGCCCTTGCTCCCGTCCAGCCCGAACCGCCGGGCAGGCGCACCGGACAGCAGTGCCGATATCTGCGTAACCGGCAGGCCGCGCACATGAACGCCTTCATGGAACATTAGTTCCAGACTGCTCTGGGCACCCGAGATCCCGCCCCACGCTTCCATGAAGGACAGCCCGGGGGCCAGTTTCAATGCGGGAGGACAGGGGGAATGATCGGAGGCGACCAGATCCATCCAGCCCGCAGCCAGTGCCGCCCACAGCCGTTCCCGCTCCTTGCTGCTGCGCAGGGGCGGCGCGCATTTGGCCAGCGGCCCGAGGGTCTCCATGCTGTCTTCATCCAGAATGAGATAATGGGGACAGGTCTCTGCGGTCACATCCAGGCCGCGCAGCTTGGCCTCATGAATCAGCTCCAGGGCTGCCGCTGTGCTGATATGGACGAAATGCAGCTTGCAGCCGGTCCGCTCACTGTACAGCAGCGCCTTGGCTACAGCCTCCAGCTCCGCTTGCGGAGGGCGCGAAGCCGCAAAATCCCGCGCACTGCTGCGCCCGGCGCGCAGTGCCGCCGCCCCCAGCGCCGAGGTTATCGCTTCGCTCTCCGCATGCAGGGCGAGAATCCCGCCGGTTGCGGCGATCCGAAGCATCCCCTGATACAGGGTATCATCGTCCACCTCACGGAACCGGCCCTCGCCTTCACCGCCGGGATTCGAGATGAACGCCTTGAATCCGGTAACACCCGCTGCCGCCAGTCCCTCCAGCTCCTCCAGATTGCCGGGCACAAGGCCGCCCCACAGCACATAATCCACGACCGAGTTCCCGGCTGCGGCATCCGCCTTCAACCGGAGCGCCTCCAGATTCACCGTCGGCGGATTCCCGTTCAGCGGCATATCCGCATAACAGGTGCAGCCGCCGGCCGCAAGAGCAGCCGACCCGCTGCGGAAGCCCTCCCAGTGACCGAGCGCAGGCTCATTGAAGTGAACATGCATGTCGATCATGCCGGGCAGCACATATTGGCCTTCCGCATCCAGAATTCTGGTCTCGGACGATGCCTGTAAGGCTTCGCCCAGCGCAGCGATTCTGCCATCCTTCACCCCGATCTCAAGCCTGCGGACATCTCCGGGCAGGACCACCTGTCCGTTCCTGATGATAAGCTCGTAACCTTCTTCCTTCATGATAGGCCCACCTCCGGTCTATTGGCTTAAGATTAGATGCAGCGGTACACTTAACTGCCGAGTTAACTCCCGCGATAAGTGCTGTATCCTCCAGGTGCAACCAGCAGCGGTACATGGTAATGGGCAGAGGGGTCCGGCATATTGAAGCGGATCGGAATCTGGTCCAGGAACGGGATTACAGCGCCCGCTCCCTCCTCAGCCTCCGGTTCTCCCGCACCAGCCTGAGCGCCCCGGAAATAATCACCGGCCATAAATAGCAGCTCATAGCTTCCGGCCTGCAACTCTTCTCCCGCCAGCAGCGGAGCGTCCAGCCTGCCGTCCTCATTCGTCACCGCCTCACGCAGCAGCACAGACCCTCCGGCATCCAGCCGCCAGAGCTGAAGCGACAAGCCCGCCGCAGGCTTCCCCTGTGACAGATCTAGCACATGGGTTGTCAGCCGTCCGTTCATTCCAGACAAATGCGTCACCTTCCTCCTATAATATGCAGTGAGCTGCCTCTATTCCGCCCCCAGCAGATCCTCCAGCCGAAAACGGGTAATCGCACCAATCTCCAGCAGCGCCTGCTTTTGCTCCTCCTCAAGCGAACGGCCCACCCGCTCACCGATGGCGCTAAGGATCTCTTCTTTCGTTTTGCCCCGCACGGCGAAGATGAAGGGGAAGCGGAATTTCGCTGTATAGGCGGCGTTCAGCCCGGTAAGCTGCACGAATTCCTCCGGTGTCAGCCGGTCCAGTCCGGCCCCCCGCTGCTCAGCCGCTGACAGCGGACTGACCGCAAGTCTTGTCGCCAGATCCGGGTGAGCTCTCAGCAGCGCCAGCACCTGGCCCGGCTCCGCATGCCGTGCTGTCTCCATCATGGCAGCATGCAGCTCCTGCACCGAATCGAACGGACGCCTGCTGTACACCCCCTCTGCTACCCAAGGCGAATGCTCGAAGATGCCGCCGAGATGTTCCACAAAGTCTGTTTTTGCCATTGAGTTAATCTGCTCCAGAGTTAACCGGTCCGCCGGTATATTCATAGGCCAGCCTCCTTCCCTCTAATTTGCATATTACCGCCCGCGCCACTCCAGCTTAGAACCGCTGTTCCCGGATATAAGGCGTTCCCAGTGATTCCGGCGTACCGGAGGGCTTGTTGCGGTTGCGGTATCCCAGATACATCAATACGAGAATGGTTACGACGTAAGGAATCATTTTCAGAAAATAGGACGGAACCGCGCTTCCCAGCAGCTGAATACGGAAACCCAGGGAGTCGAGCGCTCCGAAGAAGTAAGCGCAGAAGAGAGCGCGCAGCGGATTCCATCTGGCGAAAATCACCAGCCCCACGGCGATCCAGCCCCGCCCGGCGGTCAGCCCTTCATTCCAGGTCGGCGCATACGCCAGCACCATATCCGCACCGGCTAGCCCAATCAGCGCAGCTCCGGCAGTAACATAGCAGTAACGGATCAGCTGCACACGAATCCCCATGACGTCCGCAGTAGCCGGATTGTCGCCGACTGCCCGCAGATGCAGCCCCCACGAGGTATGGTGAATTAGCAGATGCAGGACAAGGACGAGCAGAAGACTGAACCAGGTCAGCATATCGAGCCTGCCAAAAAGCTCCCCGAGCACCGGCACCGGCTTCAGGATCTCCAGATCCAGCTTGGGCAAGCTGCCGGGAAGCGGAATGCCGCTGATCGGCTTGCCCACATAAGCGCTAAGGCCGCTGCCAAACAGCGTCATGGCCAAGCCCGACATCGTCTGATTCGCCCGGAGCGTGACACATAAGAACGAATGAACCATGCCCAGCAGGGCTGTAATGGCTACTGCAGAGAGCAGCGCCAGGATCAGATTCCCGCTGCGGATGTAGACAATGCAAGTCGTCACCGCCCCCATCAGCATCAGCCCCTCCGCACCAAGCTGGATGATGCCGGCCCGCTCGGTGAGAATGCCGCCCAGGGTAGCCAGCAGCAGCGGTGTTCCGGCAGAGATGGCGGCGATTAATAACTGTGTAGTGAAATCCATGAGTGAACTCCCTCCTGTACGAGAATGCTGTTATGCGCTCCGGCGGATGCGGAACCGGTGAATCATGTCGCCGGCAATCAGGAAGAACAGGATCGCGCCCTGCAGCATTTCCGATATGGACGAAGGCAATCCGATCGTCTGGACACTGTAGCCGCCCACAATCAGGCCGCCGAACAGGATCGAAGTCACAATCAGGCCCAGCGGATTCAGCTTGGCAAGCCACGCTACGATGATCGCCGTATAGCCATAGCCCGGGGAGATCCCCTGCATCAGCTTATGGGTAACCCCGGACACCTCTGCCATGCCGGCAATCCCGGCAAGACCGCCGCTGATCAGCATGACGATGATGATATGCTTCTTGATATGGATTCCCGCATAACGGGCCGCCGTAGAATTGGCGCCGATCAGGCGCAGCTCGTAGCCCCAGCGGGTGAAGCGGATCATCAGATAATAGATCAGCACGGCCACGAGGCCGAAGACCAGCCCGATATGCAGCCGGGTGCTCCCAAGCACCGGCAAGGACTGTGCAGCGGTGAACATCGGCGATCCCGGGAAGTTGAATCCCTTCGGGTCCTTCCAGGGGCCGAACACTACATAATCCAGAGCCAGCAGGGCCACATAATTCAGCATCAGAGAGGTGATCAGCTCATTGACTCCGAAATGGGTTCGCGGCACCGCCGTCATCAGACCCCACAATGCTCCGGCTGCTGTACCGAAAACCAGCATCAGCGTGATGGACCAGAAGGAAGACAGGTCAGGGAAATAGATCGTTACCGCCGTAGCCGCCATAGCGCCTACTGTGAGCTGGCCCTCCGCCCCGATATTCCACACGGAGATCCGGTAAGCCACAGCAATGCCTAGCCCGCAGAGCAGCAGCGGGATAGCCTTGACCATGGTTTCTGTGAAGCCGTAGGAGGTGCCGAAGGCTCCGCGAAACATTTTCTCATAGACGACCAGCGGACTCATTCCATTGGCGGCGATGAATACCGCACAGAGCAAGAGCGCCAGCACAACGGACAGGATAGGCGTCCACCACGGGGAGCGGGTGCGGCTTGAATCATATTCCAGCCTGAGGGCGTACCACCTTCCTCTGCGGCCCGCCAGGGGCGTCAGCATTGCAGATTCACTACCAGGCTTCGGACTCATACGGCACTTCCCTCCCTGCCCCGGATACCCGCCATCATCAGGCCGATACGCTCCCGGTCCGCTTGCTCATGATCGCTCTCGCCTATAATTGAACCGCCGTAGATCACCAGAATGCGGTCGGATAACTGCAGCAGCTCATCCAGATCCTCGGAGATCAGCAGCACCCCGCTGCCGGAGCTGCGCAGCTCCATCAGCAGCTCATGCACCCCTGCCGCTGCGCCGACATCCAGCCCTTGTGTCGGATGCACGGCCACCATCAGCTTCGGACGGTGGCTGACCTCACGGGCGAACAGCAGCTTCTGCTGATTCCCGCCGGATAATTGCTGCACGGGAGTATCCAGCTCAGGTGTCTTCACATTGAAGCGGCGGACCAGCTCCTGCGACCAGGAGCGGTTCCTGGCCGCCTTCAGGAAGCCGAACCGGGAATGCTCCCCGCTGCGGTAAGACTTGAACAGCAGATTGTCAACAGAGCCCAGCCGTCCGGCAAGGCCGCTCTTCATCCGGTTCTCCGGCACATGCGAGATGCCTGCATCGATGGCTCCTCTTACCGAAGCTGTTTTTACAGGATTGCCGTCAAACCGGATCTCGCCTGTCCTCCACGCCCGAAGTCCTGTCAATACCTCCGCCAGCTCCTTCTGCCCGTTGCCTGCGACTCCGGCCACGCCCACAATCTCGCCTTCATGGACGGTAAGCGACAGGGCATCCAGCGCCTTGCGGCCATGATCCGCAGCCACCTCCAGATCACGGACGATCAGTAGCGGCTCTCCGGCAGTCGCTTCGCGCTCCTGGCGGCTGATCGTCACCTCCCGGCCTACCATGAGCCGGGCCAGCTCCAGCTCATCCGTCTCGCCCGTGATCAGCGAAGCAATCATTTTCCCCTTGCGCATGACGGAGATCCGGTCCGAGGAGGCCATGACCTCCTTCATTTTATGCGTGGTCAGGATCACCGTCTTGCCCGCCTGCTTCATCACCTGAAGGGTCCCGAAGAGCTGTTCTGCCTCCCCCGGCGTCAGCACCGAGGTCGGCTCATCCAGAATGATGATGTCTGCCCCCCGGTAGAGCGTCTTGACAATCTCAACGCGCTGCTGCTCGCCGACAGACAGCTGCCAGATTGGCCGGTCTACGGGAAATTTCAAGCCAAACTGTTCTGCTAGCGCCTCTATCTCTTCATGCTTATGCTTCATCCACCTGCTGCCGCGCCAGAAAGACGACTTTTCGCCAAGCACGATATTCTCCGCCGCCGTAAGGCTCTGCACCAGTCTGAAGTTCTGAAAGACCATGCCTACACCAAGGAGTGCCGCATCCTTCGGAGAACGGATTCTGGCCGGTTTGCCGTGCAGGAGAATATCTCCTGCGTCCGCCCGGTACACTCCTGACAGCATGCTCATGACTGTGCTTTTCCCTGCCCCGTTCTCCCCGAGCAGCGCGTGAATCTCCCCCGCATTCGCCGAAAAATCAACCTGATCGCTGGCCGTTACAGCACCGAATCTCTTCACTATCCCGCGCATTTCAACCGAAGGGTCGTGCATGGTGATACGCTCCTTTCAGGGTAGTTATAGTACAGGTGGGGAAGGCTCCGACATCCGGAACCCGCCCCACCCGTAAGGCTGTGCTGTATGAAGATGTAGCTGCTCTTATTGCGGGATGGTGCCTTCGACGCCCTTGACCAGCCAGTTCATGCCAAGCACCTCTTCCAGCGTCAGCTTCTGGCCGTCCGCAACAGTTACATTACCCTTGTTATCTGAGATAGGTCCGGTAAATACCTCCAGCCCGCCGCTGATGATTTTGGCCTTGGCCTCTTCCACCAGCTGCTTCACATCCTCGGGAACCTTGTTGCCGAAGGGGGCAAGCTCCACCATGCCGTCCGCCATATCGCCGGAATACTGCTCGCTTTTCCAGGTTCCGTCCATCACGGACTGAACAGCTTTTACATAATAAGGGCCCCAGTTCCATACAGGATTGGTTAAGTAGTTATCCGGTGCATACTTGCTCATATCCGAGTCGTTTCCTCCGGCAAAAGCTCCCCGTTCCGCCGCAGCCTGAAGGGTAGCCGGTGAATCCTGATACGCCAGCAGGACATCCGCCCCTTTGTCGAGCAGGCTGATTGCCGCCTGACGTTCCGTGGCAGGGTCATACCAGGTATTCGTCCACACCACATCCACCTTCACCGCCGGGTTGACGCTCTGTGCGCCCAGCGTGAAGGCGTTCAGATTATAGATCACCTCGCTGATCGGGAAGGCTCCCACATAGCCGAGATGATTTTTCTTCGTCATTTTGCCTGCCGCGATCCCGGACAGATAACTTGCCTGATAGTTTTTGCCGAAGTAGGTGCCCATGTTCTCGGCTGTCTTGTAGCCGGAGGCATGCAGGAACTTCACGTTAGGGAATTTGCCGGCCACGTTCAAGGTGAAATCCATATAGCCGAAGCTGGTGGTGAACACGATGTCATGGTTTTGCGCAAGCTCGGTGATGATCCGCTCGGCATCGGCGCTTTCCGGTACATTTTCTACGAAATCCGCCTTGATCCCAAGCTCCTTCTCCATATACAGACGCCCCTGGTCATGCTGATACGTATACCCGCCGTCACCCGGAGGCCCGATATAGACAAAAGCAACCGTTGGCTTCTCCGTTGCCGGCTCTGTCGTGGCCGCTGCCCCGCTGCCCGCCGGTGTACTCTCCGCCGCAGGCGCTGCCGTTGCTGCCGTGCCTGAATCAGACCCCGTATTATTCTTCGCACACCCCGTCAGAACCACCGCCAGCAGGAACATCATGATGACGCTGAATTTGAATGCCTGACCCCTTCGTTTCATAATTCTCCTCCTCCAGATATCTCTTCTAATGGCTACAGCCATTAATGTATCTCTACTATACTGAGGAGCAGCAGCTACGTAAATTTATATAACATAGCTTTGGATTTTCAGATAAGAAGCGGCGCCGGTTTTGTGCTTCATGCATGAAGACATCTCCAACAAAGTGTAAACTGCGTAATATAACCTCACATAATTGTGAAGACGAATGATTTCACTGTCTATTACCGCCCCGCATGCTCCATTCTCTGCGGAACTCCCCGAAGCTCTCTGGCGGCCCTGCCTCTGCAAACGGCTGAACAGGCTCTTCCGGCAGGATAATCCCCTTATACTCCTCAGTCCGCATAATGGCGGATATGCCCTCTTCCTCATCCAGCTCCTGCAGTCCGCCGAACAGCGAACTGGCGAACAGGGCAGGCGGCATGAGCAGCCCTTCCTGTGCACTTGTGACATATTCAAGCTCCGGGTGCTGCTCATACACTTGGATCAACCGGCGGATCTGAGCCGCCGCTACAAACGGCTGATCCGCCGCCGCAATGACCACCGCATCCGGCCGGAGCGAAGCTACAGCATTCAAGCCGCAGCGCAGTGAAAAGGACAGGCCCAGATGGGCCGTCAGACAAGTCTCAATCCGCCGCATATTCTCCCCCTGTCCGGCAGGCGGCAGCCAGCTAAGCGGATCATCCGCACGGACCACCACAACCAGCGGCGCAAGCCCGCAGGTCTCCAGCTCACTGAGCATCGCCGCACCGGCTGAGCCCGCGCCCGCCCTGTTCAGAGAACCTTCCGAGGCCCTTGCTCCATTACTGCGGCCTGCTGCCAAAAAGATTCCGGCCACCTTCATTGTTCTCCACTCCTTTTTTTGGGCAATCCGCTGAAAGGAAGACGGTTATTCTCGCTCCAGCATGCGGCGGAACAGGAATACCAGCTTCAGCTTCATGAGATCATTGATTTTTTTGAAATCGACATCCAGCAGCTCGCTGAGCTTCTCCATCCGGTAAGTGGCCGTATTGCGGTGAATAAACAGCTTCTTGGCCGTCTCGTTCACATGGCCGTCATTCTCCAGATAGACCTCCAGCGTGTGGAGCATCTCCTTAACATATTCCGGTTCCCGGCTAAGCAGTCCACGGAGACTGCCGTTGTAGTAACGTTCCATGGTCTCTGCCGGAATCTTGCTCAGCAGCAGATCCAGCTCCAGCTGGCGGTAATGCACCACATTTCCGTGCGCGCCCCATTGCCGGGCCATCCCCATACATTCCTTAATCTCGGCAAAAGCTTCCTTCAGCCCTTCCGGCTTCAGCTTCACGCTGCTGACAGCAGCCTGCGGATAATCCCCCTTATCGAACTTCAGGTTGTCAAAGCATTCCTGTATCAGCGCCCGGAAGGACTCCGGCTGATGCGTACCGGCCGGATACAGCGACAGCAGCCCCTCCTCCACAAGGAAGTGAATCGCCTGCTGCCCTTGCAGCGCCGGATGCTCCGAATACTCCTCCTTCAGCCGCAGCAGCTCTCCCTGCCGGGCTTCTCCCGCAGCGGGCACATCGGTAAGCAGCAGCTGGAAAGGGGACTGAAGCAGCGTAATCTCCAGCCGGAGCGCTGCCTGCGCCAGCTCTGCATATTTCAGCCCGTCCTTCAGGAACCGCCGCAGCAGCCCGCTGAATTCCCGGTGTCCGGCCTGCTCGAAATAATCCTCCAGCCCGCTATGAATATGATAAGAAATCAGCTCGGCCCCTTGTACGAACAAGCTTTCTTCCACAGGCAGCAGCAGAGGATCAATATCGTAATAATGAAGGTAGCCCAGGCATATCCCCGCTTGCAGCAGCGGAATCCGGTAGCCGGTACCCCCGCCGAGCCGGATGCGCTGATTGCGGGGCTGCCAGGGCCAGCCTTCCAGCAGCTCACTCTCGCCGTATCCCGAGTTGTTGAAGACTACCATCCCCCGGTTGTTGGTTACCGCCAGCGGATAACCGATGATCCCGGAGACGGAATCGAGCAGCGGACGGCTGCGCCCGGAACGCAAGGCGAGACGCATCAGCAGCCGCTGCTTCTCCATCATGCTCTGCAAGGCACTGACGCTGCGCGACAGCTCCGCGCGGAACAAGCCGTTCATCTGGTCGGAGAAGGTGAACTGGAACGGCAGCTCGATCAGCGGGAAATTCAGCTGCTCCGCTTCCGCAATCAAGGGCGGCGGCACAGCCTCCCAGAACCGGCCCAGCTTAATGCCCAGACCCGCTGACCCGCGCCGGTTCAGCATCTGCACCAGTGCCGAGGCATCCCCCGGACTATCCTTGATCAGATAGGCTGTGGTCAGCAGCATTTCCCCTTCCTTGATCCAGTCCGAGATATCGGGAGCATCCATTACATTGATCGATTTCACAATCCTGTGCTTCCCCTTGGAACCGGCGATAAGCTTAGCTTCGGATAAAGGATAAATGGACAACGCTTCTTCCACCGTAAGATGCATGGCCACCCCTCCTTCTGTATCTTCATAATAGGTTCATTGTAGATCCATTCGATTCATATGTTACTTTATGTAACATTATAGATAAAATAACCGCTGTTGGAAAGAGAAAAGTTATAGATAGGATTATTTGTGTTAGTTAACATTACATTAATGACGGCAGCGACTCTGTTTTGGTCTCATGAAGCTGCATATGGCCCACGTATCTTCGCAGTTGCCGGATGTATTCTGTTTTCCGCATACATCTGGCCCACATCCCTCGCAGTTGCCCAATGTATGCTGTTTTCCGCATACATCTGGACCACTCACCCTGTATCTACTGATTTTATGCTGTTTTTCGCATACATCCTGCCCGCTCACCCCGCATCGGCCAAATGTGTTCGGTTTTTAGCATACATATGGCCCGCTCCCCCAGTAATGGCACATTGGATGCTGTTTTCCGCATACACTGAGCAATCAGCAAATAGCCCTGGTTCTCTTAGTACAGAGAACCAGGGCTATGACTTCCTACTTCCATACCTCCTGTATCCAGGACAGGAGTCTGAGATCTTGTCCTTGCCCGCCGATGATGGACAATCCCAGCGGCAGTCCGCCGGGGCCGGGCACCGGCAGCGTAACCTGCGGCAGTCCGGCCAGTCCGGCCAGGCAGCTGAGCATCATGGCGCTGCTGCGGCTCCGCTCCAGCTGCCCGGGTCCGGCGCCGCGCAGCGGGGCCGGACCCGGCACAGTCGGAAGGACGAGACAGCCGTCCTTCCCGAGCAGCGCCCGCAGCCGCCGAGTGATCCGGCTGCGCAGCATAGCGGACGGGCTGTGATCCGCCCCGGCCAGCCCCGCCGCCCAAGCGAACCGGGCGGCAATATCCGGCCCGAAGACCGGCTGCTCCCGCCCGATCCACTCCCCATGGGTTGCCCAGATCTCGGCACCCTGCAACTCGCGGAAGGCGTCCATCAAGGTCTTCAAGCCCTCTGGGGCAATCACGGCTTCATCAGCCTGCAAGGAGGCGCCTGCCTGAAGCTTGTCCAGCCCCTGCTTCAGATAGCCTATGCAGTCCGGTTCCGTGAGTGCCCAGCATTCCGGGGAGATGAACATCCGGGACAGCCTGAGGTCTGCGCCGGACTCTTCAACCGACTCGCCACTGCTCTGCTTCATGCTATTCTCCATGCCCTGGGCAACTACGACGCCGTCCGCAGACCCGAGCAAATCGCCCACCTTCTTCCTGTTCTCCCCGTCACAGGCATCTCCGCCTCTGTCCGCAATTTCGAGCAGATCGCCCGCCTTTTTCCTGTTCTCCCCGTCACAGGCAACTCCGCCACTGTCCGTAGCCTCAAGCAGAACGCGCCCCACCTTCAGCAGTAGCTCCGTGCTTCCCGCGATCCAGCCCACCGTGTCAAAAGCCGGGGCCAGCGGAATAACCCCCTCCAGGGATACCGCCCCGTGGGTCGGACGATAGCCGAATACACCGCAATAAGCCGAAGGAACCCGGATAGAGCCGCCCGTATCCGTACCGAGGGCGAAATCTACGCTTCCCGAAGCCACCGCCACCGCAGATCCGCTGGATGAGCCGCCGGGAATCCGGTTCTCCCCGTGCGGATTCACCGGGGTGCCGTAATGATAGTTCTCTCCGCCAAGGCTGTACATCAGCTCATCCGTATGGGCAGCCCCCCGCAGCGTAGCTCCGGCTTCCAGCAGCCTGCGCACAACCTCTGCATGGACTGCCGCCGTTTCATGACTGCGCAGCCAGTCCGGGTTACCGGCGGAAGAACGGTGCCCCGCCACCGCAAAGACATCTTTTACCGTGAAGGTCAGACCGTGCAATACCCCGTATCCGCTGCCGGGAACCTCAAGCTCCGGGGCAAGGAATGCACCGTGCCGATTATTAAGAACCATGCCGCTCCACCCTCTCCCTCCCGGACCAACCGGATTATTCTATCCTTATCCCCTTAATCACTCTGCCTTCTCCTCTTCTAGTAGAGCAAGTAAGGGATGAAGCTGCGTTTAAGCCGAGAATTCGGCGATAGTTGTATTTTGTACATCTAAACACCGTGAAAAGA
This sequence comes from Paenibacillus sp. FSL K6-1217, assembly GCF_045040735.1. Classification (NCBI taxonomy): domain Bacteria; kingdom Bacillati; phylum Bacillota; class Bacilli; order Caryophanales; family Paenibacillaceae; genus Paenibacillus; species Paenibacillus sp. FSL K6-1217. The sequence goes on along the minus strand of NZ_CP150271.1, from coordinate 6,650,175 downwards.
CAAGTTTTCCTTTTCTAACTGTACTCTGTACAACTAAATCTGCCCGAATGGGCGAAAATTCAAGTACAGAGGTATTTTAATTGTACGAAATACAGCTAAACGGAGATTCGGCGGCACATTCGAGGATTTAGTTGTACAGATTACAATTAAGCTGACCCCTTGCACTCTGATAGGGCCGCGCCAAACCTTCCGCAAGCGATTAGTTAAAGTAATTTTCACAAGTTGAAATCTGATGCTCTATTAGTCTTCCTGTCTTCCATGTCTTCCTATCTCCCTATCTCCCTATCTTCCTGTCTTCTTCTCTCCCAGCCATACTCTAACCGCCTACCACCCGATAGCTACCCCGTCAGAGCGAGGGTCCGTCCCCCCACTGCGGTAGCCATTACCATCAATCGAGATGGCGTGGGCATGCCCCATCACCCCGTCATAGCTCTCTGCCTCACGGACAAGATGGCCCGCTTCCGCCAGCTCTGCCCGCACTGCTTCCGCCACCCGGTTCTCGATCCTCAGCTCCTGGGTCGGCTCCCCCCAGGTTCTGCCCCAGACGAAGCGGGGTTCGCTTACTGCCGTCTGCGGGTCCATCCCGTAGTGAAGCATGCGCGTGAGCAGCAGGGTCTGTGTCTGCGGCTGCCCTTCACCGCCCTGTGTGCCATAGAGATAAGCCGGCTTCCCCTCCCGGCAGGCCATCGCCGGCATCAAAGTGTGGAAGGTGCGCTTATGCGGCTCCAGCGTATTGACATGGGCAGGGTCAAGTGAGAAAAAAGACCCGCGGTTCTGGAGCAGAATCCCCGTATTCCCGGCTACCACCCCTGACCCGAATTCGAAATACAGACTCTGGATGAACGACACCGCGTTGCCCTCTTCATCCACCACAGCCGCATACGCCGTATCCCGGCCGACCGGTTCGCTGCTGAAAGCAAGCGCCTTACGGGCAGAGATCCCGCCCGCAAGCTGTGCTGCATAGGGCTTACCCAGCAGGCGGTCCAGCGGAATGCTGCTGAAGTCCGGGTCAGTGAGCACCTGGTCGCGGTCACGGAAGCTCAGCTTCAGCGCCTCCACCAGCAGATGATAATACTCATAGGAGCCGTGCCTGATCTCCGCGAAGTCAGAATGCTCCAGGATATTAAGCGCTAGGAGCGCCGTGAAGCCCTGTGAGTTCGGCGGAACCTGATAGACGGTATGCCCATGGTACTCTGTCTGGAGCGGCTCTTCCCAGCTGCCCTGGTGGTCCGCGAAATCATCGCGGGTCAAGTAACCGCCGGAAGCGCGCATGTAGTCACAGATTTCTTCCGCAATGCTCCCTTTATAAAAAGCATCCCGGCCTCCCGCCGCAAGCAGCCGCAGCGTCCCGGCCAGCTGCCGCTGTACAAACCGCTCTCCCGCCGCCGGAATCCGGCCGCCGGGAAGATAGACCGCCGCCGCTTCGGGCGACAGCGCGGCTCCGGCCAGAACGCTGCCGCTGTGTTGATCCGGCGACAGCGGAAAACCCCCGGCGCTGTAGCCGATAGCCGGCTCCAGCACCTCGGCCAGGGTCAGCCGTCCATACTCCCGCTGGACGGCTGACCAGCTATCCGCCATTCCGGGCACCGTAATGGCGCTGCGCACCCCCCGCCGGGGAATAGCTTCCTCCCCGGCATAGCAGTCCCGGCGGACGGCGTAGCCTGAGCGTCCGCTGCCGTTGTAGGCCCGCACACGCCCTTCGCCGGCGCTGTAGCATAGCCAGAAGGCGTCGCCGCCGAGCCCGGTCATATGCGGATAGACCACAGCCAGCGCCGCGCTGACTGCAACGGCCGCATCATAGGCGTTGCCGCCTTTGGCCAAAACTTGCGCGCCCGCCGCCGAGGCCAGATAGTGCGGGCTGACCACCATCGTTTTCGTTCCGATTACAGGTCCTCTGCTCATAGGCCACCCCCGCCTCCCTTCCCTGCCGCTTAAGTTAGTGTCATTTAACAGCACGCCCGGAGCCCCTGTCAACGGCCTCAGCGGGACCATACATGTGCCGCCGCTTATTTTGTGAGCCATGCACAAACTTTAGGACAGAAGCAGACGATGCGGAGCGGGCCTTTTCACACATCAACATCCCCTTATTTCAGGATGTATTGCGACAGCACAGCCTGCACCTCATAAATATCGACGGATTTGTTGAAGGTTTTCTTCAGCGGCAGTCCCGCGCCCGAGATATACAGGCACAGCTCCGCATCCAGGTCGAAATGCCCCGCCGTCTCCACCGAGTAATGGGAGATGCTTTTGTAGGGAACGGAGTGATATTCGGTTTTCTTGCCGGTCATGCCCTGCTTGTCTACAAGAATCAGCCGTTTGTCTGTGAAAATAAACATGTCACGGACCAGCTTATAGGCGCGCTCAATCTTTTCATGCGGAGCCAGAATCCGTCCATATTCCCGCTGTACCTCCCCCAGCTCCACCTGGGTAGCATTGCCTAACAATCCGTTAAAAATCGCCATAGCTCTCCTCTTTTCCGCAGCCAATATGGGGGCAACGCCCCTTCGCCACACTCCATACTACTTGCCGAACCATGCATTTATGTCTCAGTGCGAACAATTCTCCCTTGCTTATTCCGGGATTTTTGGGTACACTAGCTTTACATTTATCAAAAAGGAGGTGTAGGAGAATGGATCACAATCGGACCAACAGTGTTAGCAGCCGGCTGATTAATATTATGGCTGGCATCGTTCATGCTAAATCGGACAACGGGAGAAGTCTGTCCATTTACACGAACTCAATAACACTACAACATTGTGAAATGCCTTTCTCGCCTACACTTCTACGGTTGTCTTAACCCGAAGAATTCTCAGGCCGCAGGGAAATTTCCCTGCGGCTTTTTTATGTGCTTATGACCGGATAATTCGGATTACCAGAAGCGGTGGAGCAGAGGGCATTCTAATAAAAGGAGCCTAACGATGATTATCTCATGTCAAAATATCCAAAAATACCACGGTGCCCAGCTCGTCCTGAGCGATGTCACCTTCGATATCCGCCAAGGCGAAAAAATCGGCCTGATCGGCCGCAACGGCTGCGGCAAAACCACCCTCTTCCACCTGCTGAGCGGTGAAGAACGCCCGGATCAAGGGCAGCTCTCCATCCGCCGGGGCAGCATCATTGGCCTGCTTGCCCAGATTCAGGAGGTGAACGACAACGAGACGGTCTATGCCGTCCTCCAGCGCAGCTTCGCAGAGCAGCTCGGCTGGCAGCGCCGTCTGCGGGAGTTAGAGCAGGAGATGTCCTCTTCCGGGGCGGGCGAAGACGAGCAGGCCTGGAACCGGCTGCTTAAGGAATACGGCACCCTCCAGGAGAAGTTCGAGGCCGCAGGCGGCTATGAGCTGGAAGCCTCGATACAGCGCGTAGCCACAGGGCTTGGGATCGGAACAGAGCAGTATGACCGCCGCTTCTCTTCCCTCTCCGGCGGCGAGAAGACCAAGGTGGGGCTGGCCGAGCTGCTGCTGCGCCGTCCCGACATCCTACTGCTTGATGAGCCGACCAACCATCTGGACATGGAGGCTATCGAGTGGCTGGAGCAATTCCTCCAGAGCTATGATGGCACGGTGCTGGCTATCTCCCATGACCGTTATTTCCTCGATGCCGTGGTGAAGAAGGTCATCGAGATTGAAGACGGGGAGGCTTTCACCTTCCATACGAACTACAGCGGCTATCAGGTAGAGAAGGAAGCCCGGCTGCTTCAGCAATTTGCCGACTATCAGGAGCAGCAGAAGAAGATCAAGCAGATGCAGGAGAGTATCAAAAGGCTGATTGAATGGGGCAACCGCTCCAATCCGCCGAACCCTTCCTTCCACCGCCGTGCGGCGTCCATGCAGAAGGCGCTGGACCGGATGGTCAAGGTCAAACGCCCGATCCTGGAGCGGAAGTCCATGGATCTGCAGCTTCAGCAGGAGGACCGGACCGGCAACCAGGTCGTCATCCTGGACCGGATCAGCAAGTCTTACGGCGAGCGCAGGCTCTTCTCGGCCGCCAGTGATATTCTAAGATACGGCGAGACCACGGCACTGATCGGCGGCAACGGAGCAGGCAAAAGTACCCTGCTGAAGATCATCCTCGGCCAGGAAGCCCCGGACAGCGGAAGCTGTACGCTCGCTTCCAGAGCCGTGGCCGGTTATCTGTCCCAGGAAGCTGTGCCGGAGAATAACGGCCACACCGTGCTGCGGTATTTCCGCGAGGAGGCCGGACTTGAAGAAGGCGAAGCCCGCGGCCAGCTCGCCCGCTTCCTCTTCTACGGCAGCGATGTCTTCAAGAGCATCACCAATCTCTCGGGAGGCGAATGGACCCGGCTGCGCTTCGCGGTCCTGATGCACAAGAGGCCGAATCTGCTGATTCTGGATGAGCCGACCAACCATCTGGATATCGATTCCCGCGAGGCGCTGGAGGAAGCGCTGGAGGAGTTCCCCGGCACCGTGCTGGCGGTATCCCATGACCGTTATTTCATCAACTGCTGCTTCGGCAAGCTTTGGCATATTGACGGCGGACGTTTCGCCTCCTTCTCCGGCAACTACGAATATTATAAGGAGAAGCAGGCCGAACAAGCCGCAGCCTTGGAGCGGCAGGCGGCGATGACGCCGGAAACTCATGCGGGCAGCACCGGCAAGCCCCGACCGGTAAACGGGCGGGCAGAGACATCACCATCCGCCGCTGCCGGTCCGAGCCGCAAGCCCAGTATGACCGCTTCATGGGAGCAGGACATCGCTGAGGCGGAGTCCAGGCTCGCCCGGATCGATGCCGAAATGCTGGACCCGCAGCTGTCCAGCAATGCGGAGAAGCTGGCAGAGCTGCAAGGAATGAGAGATACCGCGCAGCAGAAGCTCGATGAGCTGTACAGCGGCTGGTTAAACGAAGCGGATATGTGAATGGTAGACACACTAAATCTAAGATAGAGGTGACCGTAATGACATTAACCCCGGAAATTACGAAATATTGGGAGAGTTATCTTGTGAATCATCCAGAGGCGGCGGACAAATTCGACAGCGCCTGGGCGTTCGGCGACAATCCCCGGCTGGCAGATGAACTGCTGGAGCTGGTGCTGAGCGGAATCAAGACCGGAACTGCACAGAATTATGAGCTGATTGAAGCGCAGGGGCTGGCCATGCCTTTTGCAGGCGGGTTGTCCATCCTGTTGGACAGTCAGGGGCAGCCGCGTGCGATCATCGAGACGACGAAGGTGGAGGTCGTTCCGTTCGCTGAGGTAACGGCTGAATTTGCCTATTCGGAAGGGGAAGATGACCGCAGCCTTGAATCCTGGCGCTACGAGCATGAAGTGTTTTTCACCAGGGAGCTGCAGCGTGAGGGCAAGCCCTTCGACCCGGAGATGAGGGTGGTCTGCGAGACCTTCCGGCTGGTGGATATTAACAACGAATTGTAATTTCAGCATAAAAAGGCTGCTTCTTCGCTTCGAAGAGGCAGCCTTCATTGTATATGTGCAGTTCATTGGGATATATGACAGTGGCTGCGGACGGGACTTAGAATTTCCAGATCCCCATCATCCAGCCAATCAACGAGATCCATAAGGGAATACTGATCAGGACACCCCATACGAGGCCGGTGGCGATATTGCCTTCTACGGGCCTGGATAATCCCTCTTGCGCAAGCGGAAGTCTTAGCTCTTCTTGTTCCATGTGATCCCCTCCTAAAATTCTTATCGTCAAAGCAGAGGAAAAAATGTAGACCGCCAGGCCCAAAAAGATGCAATTCCGAACATTTTTTTAGATATAAAGGCTCAGCGGAATATTTTTGTAAAGGCTTACATAAATAACATTAACCAAAAAATGTATCTCGAAAACTTATATACACTCTTGGTTATCTATTATATGCAGTTCTTTAGTCCAATATTACTGCCTTTTCGGGATGATGTAAATATTGAAACAGAGTGTGCAGTTGCTCCGCCGTGTTACGCTCTTCAGACAACTCAGGTAATTCATTCTCGGCAAAAAAGGCCGCAGCGCTCGTCTCCACACCGCCCGCCGCTTCCCCTCCGGTAATCCGGCAGAGAATGAACATTTTGTAGACATGGTACGGCTCCGGCGGATGCTGATGGAACTTCTTATCCAGTACGGCAAGCAGACGGACCGCTTCCGCCTGATAGCCGGATTCCTCGGCAATCTCTTTGACAGCCACCTCACTTGGTGACAGGCCGATGTCTGCCCACCCTCCGGGCAGTGCCCATTTTCCGTCGAGCTTCTCGTGTACGAGCAGAATTTTATCATCCTGAAAAATAACTCCCCGGATATCTACCTTAGGTGTGCTATACCCGTCCTCGCCCGCGAAGGAGAGCCGGATACGCTCCTTGCTCTCATACGTATAGTTCGCCAGAATATCCACGCTCAGCTCGCGCAGCGCCTGATAACGCTCAATATCATATACATCCTTGGCATACGTCAGCCCGGTCTGGGCAATCCCTTGAATTTCTTTGGCCCAGGTTAACCATTTCGGTTCCACAAGCACACCGCCTTCACTCGGATTTAGCTTACGCTATTTCTTCCAGTCGCCCTACTCGCAAAGCATCAAATGACGGGAGAACGCACCTTTTCGCGCTACACAACGGTCTACAATCGTAAAACCGGCCGCAGCAATCATCTCATCCACAGCCTCAATTGCCACAATGACAACTCTATCCGCAATCCGCCGCGTATGACTTAGAATCGCAAACTGCTCTTCAGGGGTAATCCGTGAATACAAATTATAGGGCATATCCACGATGGCCGCATCGTAATGCTCCTCTATGTCTGCAATATCCCCGAGTGTCACTTCGCTCTCGAAGCCGAAATGGGCGATATTCGTCCGCGCACCGGCCGCAATGAGCGGGTTAATATCACGGCCGACGACATCGATTCCCATCGAGAGCGCCTCTACCATTACCGTTCCTATTCCGCAGCAGGGATCGATCATTCTCACACCGGGTATGCGGGGAACCGCCATATTGACCGCTGCCCGGGCTACCCGTGTGCTGAGCGCTATGGAGTAGCTGCGGGGCTTTTTCATCTGCCGGAACCAGGTTGCATTGTTCTTATGATAAGCACCGAAGTACCAGCGTCCGCCGAGTGTTACAATCCCGTACACCAGCTCCGGATGGTTCACATCCGCCTCTCCCTCAATCCGCATGCCGATTTCCCGCTCAATTAATCTGCGCTCACCGTATTCGATTTTATGCTCAGGAGCCAGATCATTGGTCTTCACAAAAATAACCTTGAAGCTCCGCCCCGTAACCTCTACCTGCTCAGTTTGCTTGTAGATCTCCGGCAGCGTGTCTCCTTCGTACATCACATCAATCCGCTCTTTCATAAAAGGACTGCGGCTGACATCCACCTGAACCCCGCTTGCAAATATAGCCGGAGGAATCTCGCGGCCGAACAGGCAGCGCAGCTCCATCCCGCATAACGAGGTCTCATCCGGTGAATGGGCATAAGTATATATATATAACGGTTCGTCACTTACAGGTATATTCGCTGACACTTCCATTTCGCTCCTGTCGCTTCCGCCGCGCTCGGCGGTTCCTTTGCTTAAACTAAGTAAGTCTATCACGGTTACTGCCAGTAATCAACAGCCTGCAAGGAACTGTTCCGCAAGCTACGCACCTCCGGCCGCCCTTTGATGAAGGGCTGGGACAATCCTTTTTTGATCCCTCGGGATATCTCCAGTATAATGAATGCATTACACTGCCGAACCTGAGCCGCAGAGACCCTCCGTTATGCCTTTCGCCGCATAATACGGGTAGCTGTGGTATTAAGCAGCGAATTCCAAGGAGGTACATACCCACAATGTCATACGAAACTTATTTTCAGGCTGAGCGCGAAGCCCAGCTCTCCGAACTCAAGCAATGGCTGGCGATCCCCAGCATTTCAGCGCTGTCCAGCCACAAGGAAGATATCAACACCGCTGCCGGCTGGCTGGTAGATACCCTGAAGCGTGCGGGACTTGAGAATATCGAGCTGCACCCTACAGCCGGTCATCCGGTCATCTACGCCGATTACCTGCATGCCCCCGGCAAGCCGACCATCCTGGTCTACGGACATTATGATGTGCAGCCGGTTGATCCGCTGAACCTGTGGACTACGCCTCCGTTTGAACCGGAGATCCGTGACGGCAAGCTGTATGCGCGCGGTGCTACAGACGACAAAGGCCAGGTATTCATGCATATCAAAGCCATCGAGGCTATCCTCAAGCAGGAGGGCACTCTGCCGGTCAACATCAAGCTCTGCATCGAAGGCGAAGAGGAGATCGGCAGCGTCAACCTGCCGCCCTTCCTGGAAGCCAACCAGGACAAGCTCGCGGCAGATGCCGTCCTCGTCTCGGACACTTCCCTGCTGGAACGCGGACGCCCGGCCATCTGCACCGGACTCCGCGGCCTGTGCTCAATGGAAATCACAGTGAACACCGCCTTGACCGATCTGCACTCCGGCTCCTACGGCGGCGGCGTTCCCAATGCGCTGCATGCGCTGGTCTCGCTGCTCAGCACTCTGCACGATGACAAGGGCCGCGTATCGGTAGAAGGCTTCTACGAAGGCGTGCCTGCCCTGTCCCCGCTGCTGCGCGAAGAGTTCGCCAAGCAGGGCGTGGATGAAGACAAAATCCGGACCGCCCTCGGCCTGGAGCAATTGTACGGCGAAGAAGGCTACACCTTCGTGGAACGGGTCGGCGCGCGTCCGACACTGGAGCTGAACGGCGTATACGGCGGCTTCCAAGGCGAAGGCAGCAAGACGGTAATCCCGAAGGAAGCCCATGCCAAGATTACCTGCCGCCTGGTCGGCGACCAGGACCCGCAGCACATCCTGGATGCCGTTGAAGCTCATCTGAAGGCCAATATTCAGCAGGGCGCCAAGGTTCAAGTGAAGCAGATGGAGAAGGCACGCGCCTTCAACATCGATCCGTCGCACCCGATTCTGCAGACCGCTGCCGATGCTTACGGCAAGGTCTACGGCACCCGCGCTCTCTTCACCAAAGACGGCGGCTCCATCCCGATCATGGAGAGCTTCTCCCGCATCCTGAAGGCGCCGGTCGTCCTGATGGGCTTCGGACTCGATGACGAGAACCTGCACGCGCCGGACGAGCATTTCAACCTGGAGAACTTCGACAAGGGTCTGCTGACCCTTGTCGAGTTCCTGAAGACCGTCTAATCACTCTTTACTGACACTTAATACAGCCAGGCCCCCGAAGGATCGGGGGCCTGGCTGCTTTTTGTTTGTTTTGCATAAATCCGGCCTCTCACTCTCACACCAGCACAATGTATGCTGTTTTTGACATACATTAGGCCGTGCGCCTGATTGCGAGCACAATGTATGCTGTTTTCCATATACATTTAGTCCAACACACACCCTCTCCACAGCAGCATTAGACTATAGTTTCCTACACAACAAAAAAACCCTTGCGGACAAGGATTTCGGAAGTTAAATATGGAGCGGGTGATGGGAATCGAACCCACGCTATCAGCTTGGAAGGCTGAAGTTCTACCATTGAACTACACCCGCAACTCAAAAACGAGTACAAGAAACATTGTAGCATCACTATGAATAAATTGCAACCCTATTAGCTTCGGAACCCGGAGGTTATGACGGTATTTCCAGCAGTGGCTTCAGGAAGGACAGTTCAAACTCCGCCGCCTTCACCGGCTTGCTGAACAGATACCCTTGGGCCTCATGGCAATGCTGCTGGCGCAGAAAGTGCAGCTGCTCCTTGTTCTCCACGCCTTCGGCGGTGACCTTGAGCTTCAAATGGTGGGCCATCGAGGTAATCGTTGAGACAATCGCCGCATTGTTGCTGTCCTCCATGACATCGGATACGAAGGAACGGTCGATCTTCAGGCGGTCAATCGGCATATTCTTCAGATAATGCAGCGAGCTGTAGCCTGTGCCGAAATCATCAATGCTGATGCACACGCCAAGTCTTTTGAGACGGTTCAGCTGGTCGAAGGCGGTCTCCTTGTCCAGGGTCATACTCTCGGTAATCTCCAAATCCACATAGCAGGGATCGAGACCGATGTCCTTCAGGATGGCATCAATCTTGCCGGCCAGATTGGGCTGCAGGAACTGGCGCATCGAGAGGTTAATCGACACACAAATCGGATGATAGCCGGCATCCTGCCACATTTTATTCTGCATACAAGCCGTCTTAAGCACCCATTCCCCAATGGGAACAATTAGCCCGCTCTCTTCGGCGATAGGAATGAAATCCACCGGAGAGACCAAGCCGCGTTTGGGATGGTTCCAGCGCAGCAGCGCCTCCATGCCGACAATCTCTTCTGTCTCCAGCAGGACCTGGGGCTGATAGACCAGATAGAACTCCCCCCGCTCCAGCGCACGGCGCAGATCGTTCTCCAGCTTGAGGCGTTCCTTCGCCTTCATCTGCATGGCCGGAATATAGCGGCGGATCTCCACCCCCTGCTCCTTGGCATTGTGCACCGCTGTATCCGCATTCTGTATCAGCTGTTCTGCCGTATCTCCATCCCCGGGATAAATGCTTACCCCCATACTCAGCGAGATATGGTATTCGCCCGACTCCAGGCCTACCGGTGTCTCGAACAGGCGCAGCAGCTCTCCCGCCCGGACCAGACAATTCTCCAGACCCGTCCGCTCCGTCATCAGAAAAGCAAACTCGTCCGCCCCCATGCTGTACAGCTCTTCATTGACTCTGACCTCGTCCCCAATCCGGCGGGCGACCAGCTGCAGCAGCAGATCTCCTGCATAATGGCCAAGGGAGTCATTGATATTCTTGAAATGGTTGATGTTCATAATGACCAGGCCGGCGAAGCCGCGGCTTTTGTCCTGCTCGCTCTGGTGCACCACCTCTTCCATACGCTGCATCAGGCGGCGTCTGTTCGGAAGGCCTGTCAGCTCATCGTGGTACGCCAGATAATTAATCCGCGCTTCCGCCTGCTGGCTCTCCTGGAACGGCTCCTCAATCGTCAACCTGTAGACTCCGGTCAGCAGAAGATAATACGCCGCTGCGCTGCTGAGCATCCCGAAGAGATAATCCAGCTCTCCGACACTGAACAGATTCATGAAGAAGACCTGGCCCAGCGAGAAGAATACCAGGGAACGGATAATAATCAGCAGAGAAGCCGACTTCTCATTTTTGCCCGGATAGATAATAATCGCAGCGCCCAGCAAATAGACGAACAGGATTGCCATATTCATCAGATCTCTGGTTGTTTCTGCCCGTGGTTCGTCCGCCAGCCCGGAGACAATCAGGTTGCCGAGGCCAAACACAGCCAAACACAGCAGAATGACCACAAAAGAATTCCTGTACACCTTCCCCTTGCCGCCGGTTCCTACGGGCTGGTCTGCCCTGCTGAAGATAAGCATAATCCCCAGTGCACTGGCCAGCCGGGAGAACGTCAGGAGCCATAAAGACTGCCCCGGGCTGATATACGAGGTGATTCCGGGAATACCTACAAACCCGAGCACATGAAGGAAGTCGAAGATGCTCACTCCCAGAAACAATGCGGAGGTGTACAGCCTGGCCCTGGATAAACTATTGGCGAACAGCAGCCAGCCCTGGGCAAAAATCGCAAACCCGAACGACACCGTGCAGCAGCCCAAAATAAGATAAAGCGCCATAAGCAAATCCTTGTCCTCTATTTGGCCCAGCGGTGTACGAAAAATCTGAATCAGAAGGAACAGCGCAGCCCCTAGAATAGCCGCATGAATCGTCTTTCTCTCTTCTTGTCTCATAAGTCCCTCGCGTCTAAAAATAATATCTATAAAATCAGATGGATGTGTATGATGTCCTATGTATAAATATCGGCCAGACGGCTCCGTAAAGTTACATTGATCACCTACAATATTGCAAGGAGGCGGCTCCGGCAGAAAAAAAGCACCTGCCTACAAATAGAGGCCAGTGCTTTCTCCTACCAGACGGTTATTTGTCCCCGAAATTGACCTCAGGTGTTGTCAGTTTGTCATAGAAGTCAACCGCCTTATCTTTATCGGCCGAAGATCGCAGCGCCATAGCCGAGCGGGGATGCTCATCCAGCGTTCCTGTAATCATATACGGAATGATATAGCCCCACTCTTCCTTCTCCCGCAGGGGGATCATCAGGTTCTCAACGATATCCAGAACAGGACGGAGCGTATAATTCGTATTCTTCAGATGGGTTACCAGCAGCTCTGTAGGACAGTTGCCTGCGGCGCGGCCCATTCCATAACAGGAAGCGTCCAGCAGTTCTACCCCCTTCTCGGCTGCAATCAGCGTATTGGAGAAGGCCAATTGAAGATTGTTGTGGGTATGCACACCGAGCCGCTTCTCCGGCAAATGCGTCTTGAACTTCTCTACCAGGTAATGAAAGTCATTATGATCCAGGCTGCCGTAAGAATCCACGATATAGACCACATCAACCACGCTCTCGCGGATCTGCTCGAAGGCTTCCAGCAGCTCATTCTCCATCACATTGGACAGAGCCATAATATTGATAGTCGTCTCATAGCCCAGGTCATGGAACGTCTGCACCAGCTGGAGGGCCTTGTCCACATCCTTGCTGTAGCAGGCCACGCGGATCAGATCGAGCATGCTCTCGCTGCGGGGCAGAATATCATTCTCGTCTACACGGCCGATATCGACCAGAGCCGACAGCTTCGTATGCCCTTTTTGCGGAATCACCTTACGCAGGAAATCATCATTCAAAAAGCGCCAAGGGCCTGCACCCTCTGCCCCTTTGAGCAGCTTCGGCGAGTTCTTATACCCGATTTCCATATAATCAACACCGGCTTCATTCAGTCCGGCATATAATTTCTGAACAAATTCAACACTGAAATCCCAGTTATTCACCAATCCCCCATCACGGATGGTACAATCGACAATTTTACTATGATTAGTCTTCACAGTCTGTTCTCCCTTCGGGGTATCTCTTAAGTACTATGCTTATATTATCGTTCAATCATACTTTAATGAAGAAGATATTGTAAAGAAAATTTCAGCAATCTCCATATCCATTTTCGCGAACAGAAGCAATGACATTAATCACAGAATAATTGACAATAAAATGCTACATTACAAGAAATCATTGAGATTGATTATCAGTCTCTTTCGGAGGGATAACAATGGCTTTAACATCCTGCTCCTTGCTGCGTCTGCAACCAGGCTCCACCGGCTCCATTCAAAGAATCGAAGGCATGAACCCTATCTTGCGCCGCCGTCTGGCTGATCTGGGAGTATCTGAGGGTGTAATGATCCGGCTCAAGGGCAAAGGGCCTTTCATGGGTCCGATTACGCTTGAATGCAACGGTCAGCTATTTGCTATCCGGCGGAAGGAAGCATCTATGATAGAGGTGAAGGTCTCATGAGCTCTATCGCACTTGTGGGGAATCCCAACACCGGGAAAACCTCGCTGTTCAATACCCTGACTTCTTCCTACGAATACGTAGGGAACTGGGCAGGCGTTACGGTTGAGAAAAAAATCGGCAGTCTGAAGAACGGAGCCGGCAAGCTGATCGATTTGCCCGGAATCTACTCTCTTCACCCCCTCTCCCGCGATGAGGGCGTAGCCGCACAATATCTGATCGAAGAAACCCCTGAAGCCCTTATCAATATAGTTGACGCCTCGCAATTGGAACGGAACCTGCTGCTTACCCTGCAACTGCTCGAATACGGCAAGCCGACAATCCTGGGTCTCAATATGACGGATGTCGCCAAGGCACGCGGTATTCAGGTGAACCCCGACATCCTTAAGGACAGGCTCGGCATTCCCGTGCTGCCGCTGATCGCCCGGACAGGCAAAGGAACCAGTCAGGTGCTGAGCGTGCTGGAGCAGCCGTCCCATATCCCGCCTGTAACCTTCAAGCTGAATTATGGCGAAACCGCTGAAGAAGCTATAGCCTCCATTGTTACGCATTTACAGCAGATCTCAGGTCTGCCTAACCTCCGCTGGGTGGCTCTGCAGCTGATGGAGCAGAACCCGGTAATCCTGGACTTGCTCAAGAAGCGGATGGATATTTCCGGCTTGCTGCTGATGGCAGAGGCCTGCCAGACCCGGCTGCAGCAGGAGAAGCTCGCCCTGACCCTTCCCCAGTGGATTCGCTCGGTGCGCATGGACTACATCCGCAAGGTATGCGCTGACGCTATAGACTCTACTGGGCAAAAACCGCATAATCTGACCGAACGTCTGGATTCCATCCTCACCCACCGTTTTCTCGGACTCCCCCTGTTCATCGTCTTCATGTATGCCATGTTCAAAACGACCTTTGACTGGATCGGCGGGCCGTTGTCGGATCTCTTGGATGGCTTCATCGGCGGCCAGCTCAGCGATTGGACGAATTCGCTGCTGCAGACGATCGGGGCTTCGGAATTCACGCACGCTCTGATCGTGGATGGGCTGATCGGCGGGGTGGGCGGCGTGCTTGTATTTGTCCCGCAGATATTCATCCTGTTCCTGATGATCTCCTTCCTGGAGGATTCCGGCTATATGGCCCGTGTCTGCCTGCTGATGGACAGCACGATGGAACGGATGGGACTGAACGGCAAGGCCTTCATTCCGTTCATTATCGGCTTCGGCTGCAACGTACCGGCGATTATGGCTGCCCGGAGCATTGAACAGCCCAAGGACCGGCTGCTGACGACACTGCTTATGCCGCTGATGTCCTGTTCGGCCAGGCTGCCGGTATATCTGCTGTTCGCAGCGGTCTTCTTCCCTGCCCAGCAGGCCACAGCTGTGCTCTCCATGTATGTCATGGGGGTTGTATTTGCCCTGATTCTGTGTAAGTTCTTCTCCAAGCACCTGTTCAAGAATGAGACGTCTATCTTCATTATCGAGCTGCCTCCGTACCGGATGCCGCAATTGAAGACACTGGGCCGCAGCACCTGGGAGAAGGGCAAAGGCTTCCTGCGCAAAGCAGGGACCATCATCCTGGCCGGCTCGGTCCTGATCTGGCTGATGTCCTACGCCGGTCCCGGCGGCTTCAATGTAGACATGGATCATTCCTTCCTGGCTAAATTCGGCGGCTTCATCGCCCCGCTGCTGCAACCGCTCGGCTTCGGAACGTGGCAGGCCGGCTCTACCCTGGTGCCCGGCTTCCTCGCTAAGGAGGTGGTGGTCTCCACCATGAACATCATCTATCATGCCCCGGATGCAGCGGGACTGGAAGGTCAGATTGCTTCAGTCTTTACGCCGCTCAGCTCGATCAGCTTCATGGCCTTTATCCTGCTCTACATTCCCTGCCTGGCCACTGTCGGCGTGATCAAGAAGGAGACTGCCTCCTGGAAATGGACATTCTTCTCCATGGGTTACTCCCTGGTATTGGCCTATGCGGTGTCACTGGTGATCTATCAAGGAGGACGTCTGCTCGGATGGTCGTAGCCCCGGCAAGTCCAACTTATATTGAGAGGAAGCGAAGAGAGCAATGATCGTTAATATTGTGATTGTAACGCTAATATTCGGATACTCCGGCTGGATGATCTACCGTCATGTGCAGAAGGGCAAGCAAGGGGCCTGTGCCGGCTGTGACAAGGGCAAGACCTGCCCCGCAGCAGCGATGGATTCACCTCTGTCCTGCGGCAGTGCAACCATGGGCAGCAAGCGCTAGGATGCGGCTCTGGCTGATACAGACTTAGTATTCTTTCGTTTAGAAACCTCGGCATGCGGGTATGTTAGTTATAAGCTTTTACAAACAGACTATAGCCAAGGAGGAATGACCATGAACACCAAGAAGACTTTGTTTACAACGGTAGCCTTGGGAGCCGCCTACTTGCTGAAGAATAAGAATACCCGCGATAAAATTATGAATGGCGTCCAATCCCTGACCGCTCAGATGAAAGCCCGTAAATAGGCTGCCATCCGTCTGTTATACGGATCAAGACCCCAATTCCACAAACAGCCGCAGGTCTCAGGAAACTGAGGACCTGCGGCTGTTTGACTGTTCATACGATTCGGGCCAGGGTTGCTTCAGCGCCCGGCTAGGTTTCTGCGGAGAAGTTATCCGGCTCAGCCGCAGCGCGTAGCAGGTATTCCAGCAAGGTGCGGACCATTACGCCCGTGGCCCCCTTGGGATTCACTCCCCGTTCCGCAGACAGAAAGGCTGTGCCGGCAATATCAAGATGCACCCACGGCAGCCCTTCGGCGAATTCTCCAATGAACAGCCCCGCCGTGCTGGCAGCTCCATATCTTCCGGCAGCATTGCGGAGATCGGCAACCTCGCTGGTCAGCAGCTCCCGGAATTCAGGATAGACGGGCAACGGCCAGATCTGCTCCCCGGACAGCCTGGAGGCCACCAGAATCTCTTCCAGGAATGCTTGGTCATTGGTAACAGCCCCTGTAGCCACATCGCCCAGAATGGACGCTACAGCCCCTGTCAGCGTGGCTACGTCAATGATCCGCTGTGCCCCCCACTGCCGGGCGTAAGTAAGCGCGTCCCCCAGAATGATCCGGCCTTCCGCATCGGTATTGATAATCTCGATCGTTCTTCCACTGAGGGAAGTAATAATATCACCCGGTTTAAAAGCATTCGCCGCCGGCATATTCTCAGCCGCCGGAATCAGCATGACCACATTGACCTTGGGGCGCAAATGCCCCAGCGCATCCATAACCGCCAGGACGGCTGCGGCCCCGGCCATATCACTGAACATGCTCTCCATGCCGGCTGCCCGCTTCAGGGAGATGCCCCCGGTATCGAAGGTTATTCCTTTGCCGACAATGGCAACTGCGTTCTCCCACTGACTGGTCCCCTGATAACGGATGACAATCATGCGGGGAGGATTCACGCTTCCGTGGCCTACCGCGAGCAGTCCGCCCATTCCCTTAAGCTCCAGTTCACGTTCATCCAGCACTTCAGCCGGAAGCCCGTGCCGTTCAGCGATCTCAATAGCGGCCACCGCAAGACCCGAAGGAGTCAGCAGATTCCCCGGACGGTTGGTCAGATCACGGGCAAGGTTGGCAGCCTCCCCCAAGGCCTGGCCCCGCTTGATTCCCTGTCTCCAGGCTTCCTCTTCCGCTGCTTCGCTCTTACGTTCCATGCGCAGCTGTACTGTATCCAGACCTGCATAGAACGCTTGCTCCAACTTATATTGTCTCCTGCGGTATGATCCCAGGACTAGCCCTTCCGCGATGGCCTGCCCGGCCTGCTCCGCCATCAGCGCCCCGGCCGGTCCGCCCAGTGCAGCCGGGATCTGCACAACGAGCGTAGCAGCCTTCAGCCTGTAAGCAGCTCTGGCGGTCTGCGCCATCAGCTGCCGCAGCTCAGGCATACCCATCTGGCCCTTTCCGCATCCGGCCAGAATGACCACAGGCTGCTCCGGCGGGTCCATTACGGGCAAGACATACACTTGCCCCTGCTTACCGCTGAACAGCCCCGCTGCGGACAATAAGCGGACTCTCGCGGCCCAGTCCGCAGCAAGTCCTTCTCCCTGTGCCTGCGCCTCCGAGATGATTAGACATCGCACATCTCCTTGCGGCGGGGCTGTCCCGGCCTCACTGCTCCATTCAAAAATCAAACCTCATCCCTCCGACAGACGCAGATAAGGCTGATCTCCCGCACTTGACCGTGCATTGCAGGAATCAGCCCTTACATATTAATTATACCCCGTATGCACTCCACCGAGAACACCAGGCTTAGAAGAAGTATTAATGAATAAGCGGAAGCGAAATGACGAACCTTGTTCCTTCATTCAGCCTGCTGCTGACCGAGATGCAGCCGCCATGATTCTTAATAATGCGGTCACTCACGGAGAGCCCGAGTCCCGTTCCATTCTCCTTTGTGGTGAAGAACGGATTGAACAGTCTGTCGAGCGTGCAGATATCCATCCCCTTGCCATTGTCAGAGATGAAGATGCGCACCTCTGTCCCTTCTTTGCGCGCCCCGACCTCTACTCTGCCCATGGAATCATCCTCCCGTTCGGCGATCGCTTCCATGGCATTTCTGATCATGTTAAGCACAACCTGCTTCATTTGCTTAATATCTCCCGAGATGAACAGATCCTCCTGAAGCACCTGCAGATTAATCTGGCAGCCCTTCATCAAGGCCTCGCTCTCTGTCAGCAGGACCACTTCCTTCAGCAGGGCAGCGACAGGAATCAAGCCGACCTGCGGTACAGAAGGCTTGGAGGAAGTCAGAAATTCATGAATAATGTCATTAGCGCGGTCAATCTCCGCCAATATAATCTTCGCATATTCCTCTTTGCCTAGCAGATGCAGATGGGGATGAAGGAGTTGAATGAAGCCCCGGATCGCTGTCAGCGGATTGCGGATCTCATGGGCAATGGAGGCTGATAACCGGCCCAGCATGGCCAGGCTGTCATTCTGGTAGGCGGTCTGTTCGATCAGCTTATAATCAGAGATCTCTTTGAGTGTGAACAGGTAGCTGCCCTTCATTTCCTCTCCGCTGCTGAGAGAAGCGCGCCAGTACCGTCCATATTCATCTACGAATTCATAGCTTGGCTTACCTTTGAGCACCATTTCACGATAACTCCGCAAGACCTGCTTCTTCTTGAACCGGCTGAGCTGAAAATGGGATAACAGATGATGCAGTGTGCAGCCCAGAAGAGAATGACGGTTAAGCTCCAGAATGCCGTACATCTGCTTGTTGACGAAAGTCAGTACCCCTTCATCATCAAAAAGCAGAATCCCGCTGTCGATGTGCTCCAGCACATCCTCGAATGTTGTATCCATTGGACCAGATTGAAACGTTCTTGCCGATAAAAGCAAGCTTTCCTGATATTGGCTTATCACGATACGAAGTTCCCCCTTTTACTGCAATTGACGAAGACGCTTAAGCGACATCAAATTACTATGTATCTGAGTATATGACGAAGCCGCCAGAACATTCGAAAATCGTATTGTATTATCCAACCGTTTCAACTATATTCCAATCATATCCAAGAGAAGAAGACAACGCAATCAGAGAATCTGTCGAATGGCAAAAATATTCATAAAATGATTCTAAAGACACATTTAATAGGCTGGGAATGATTTGTTTCCTGCAAATACATTGAAAAGAGCCCCCGCCAG
This sequence comes from Paenibacillus sp. FSL K6-1217, assembly GCF_045040735.1. Taxonomy (NCBI): domain Bacteria; kingdom Bacillati; phylum Bacillota; class Bacilli; order Caryophanales; family Paenibacillaceae; genus Paenibacillus; species Paenibacillus sp. FSL K6-1217. The sequence continues at coordinate 6,631,229 of NZ_CP150271.1, read as the reverse complement.
TAGGCGGGAGCTCACTAATTTATAACCTGATGGAGGCAGTATCAAGGTGGTTATTTAAGCCTTCTGCTGGAGCCGGTGACGCCGCTGGCTCATAACAGCCAGGCGCTTCTTCAGCTCACGTTCCCATTTGGAGTCGCCGATCTGTTTCGCAATAGCCAGCAGGTCCAGCGACATGTCGATCTGGCTGCGCACGATAGCAAGCGGGTCTTCGCTCTCCATATTGATGACGTTCTCGAAGATCGCTTCCTCTTCCTCCATCACATAATCCTGGAAATCCACATCCGTGACGCCGTCGCCATGGGCATATTCCGCCAGAATTTCATATTCATTTTCGACTTTGTAGTGTACCTCTACCCGGTGGCATACCGGACAAAAAAGCAGGGGAACATTATGGACTTGCGTGCGATAATGCTTTAGGGTCCCCTTCGTTCCAACCATACTCGCTCCACAGCAAAAGCTCATTTTTGTTCACCCTCCTTGAGTGTTGTCGTTGATTTGAATTCCTATTATTATATTACAAAACAACGGGAGAGATTCCTCCCCTTACAAGCTATATATTAACCTTTATGCCCATTTTCAAACGTGTAGCCTAATGTTTACAAAAAACCTCCTTGAAGGGAATAATACTTCCCGCAAGGAGGTCCTCTTAGTATATCAAAGATCGCGGCTGATGAGGCCCGGAAGCTTACAGGTTCTTGTCGCCCGGTTTCCAGTTCATAGCGCACAGCCCGCCGGATTGGAGAGCCTGCAGCACACGCAATGTCTCTTCAACACTGCGGCCTACATCATTGTGGTTAACAACCTGATACTTCAGTTCACCTTCTGGATCAATGATGAAGAGTCCGCGCAGCGCAATGCCCTCTTCTTCGATCAGGACGCCGTAATCGCTGGCAACCTTCTTCGTGATGTCAGAAGCCAGCGGGAAGTTGATCTGGCCAAGACCGTTCATATCCTTAGGTGTAGACAACCAAGCCTTGTGGCTATGGATGGAGTCAATGCTCACACCGAGAATTTCTGTATCCAGCTCTGCGAAATCAGCAGCTGCATCACTCAACGCTGTAATTTCTGTTGGACATACGAAGGTGAAATCAAGCGGATAGAAGAAGAATACAAGCCATTTGCCGCGATAGTCGGACAAGCTTACCTTACCGAAATCCTTACCGTCGCCTGTTACTGTCTCCATGAAGAAGTCAGGAGCGGGTTTACCTACCAAACGTTCTGCCATTGCTTAAATCCTCCTTTTGATTATGTAAGAAAAACAGCTACCGGGCCGATGCCGGATGCAATATGCTTTTCTTGATTTTAAGGGATGGTAACATTCTTAATGGTACAGACCAAATGTTATCATCGTACAAAATCAAAGTCAATATTACACTGATTACTTTTTTATAATAATTATAAATAAGCAACATTTTGTGAAGTTTTTCTTCAAAATAGAAGAATGTATAGGTTTCACGCTATACATTATCCTTCTATTTCTCGCTGAAACGGTACCGTCCTTTAAAAGGACGGCAATGCCGTTTCCACTTGTTCTGCGTCAAAAGGGACAGATGTGGTAGAACTAGGCTGTACGGATAGCGGCCACGATCAGGTCACCCATCTCCGCGGTGCTGATCGCCTTGCTCTTATCGACTGCGATATCACTCGTCCGGTGACCGGCATCCAGCACCTCCGCAACTGCAGCTTCAATGGCAGCGGCGGCTTTCTCGTAGCCGAAGGTCATGCGGAACATCAGCGCAAGCGACAGGATCGTGGCGATCGGGTTCGCCAGCCCTTGACCGGCAATATCAGGCGCAGAGCCGTGAACCGGCTCATACAGGCCGTAGCTGCCTTCTCCCAGCGAAGCGGAGGCCAGCATGCCAATGGAGCCTGTCAGCATCGCTGCTTCATCACTCAGGATATCGCCGAACATATTCTCGGTCACGATGACATCGAAGCTCGAAGGACGGCGCAGCAGCTGCATGGCACAGTTATCCACCAGCACATGCTCAACCTCAACCTGCGGATATTCCGGCGCCAGTCTGTTCACCACTTCACGCCACAGACGGGAAGTCTCCAGTACATTGGCTTTGTCGACACTCGCCAGCTTCCCCCGGCGCTTCCCGGCAATCTCGAACGCCTGGCGTACGATCCGCTCAACCTCCATGACATTGTAGACACAAGTATCTACCGCTTCTTCCCCATGCTCGCCTTGACGGCGCAGCTTGTCCCCGAAGTAGATCCCACCTGTCAGTTCACGCACTACCATCAGGTCCGTACCTTCCAGTACTTCCGGCTTCAGCGTCGAAGCATCCTTAAGGCAATCGAAGACTACCGCCGGACGCAGATTGGAGAATAGACCAAGCGCCTTGCGGATACCCAGAAGTCCGGTCTCCGGACGCAGCTCCTTCGGATTGTTATCCCATTTCGGTCCGCCTACGGCTCCAAGCAACACAGCATCAGCGCTGCGGCAGATGTCCAGTGTATCCTCAGGCAGCGGAGTTCCGCGTTCATCAATGGCGATCCCGCCGAACAGGGCATGCTCCGTTTCAAATGTATACCCGAACAGCTCTTCCGTTCTTTTCAATACCTTTTCCGCTTCAGCTACAACTTCTGGTCCGATACCGTCCCCGGCAATTACGGCGATTTTTTTGACCTCGCTCATTCCTGTCACTCCTTAGGTAGTCCTGCTGGTCGCAGACATAGTTCTTCTGTATATTGTTGTATCATAACGGAGGGCAAAGGACAAAGATATAGATTCTATCACGTTCATAGATATAGCCTATAAGCGGAGCAGAGTGCGGATTTGCCCTTGTCCCGCCAATTGATTACAATTAATGGGCAGTTCAAACTTATCGGATCTCTAATCATATGGAAGAGGGAGTGATCTTAAGATGCAATACGCGAAGCTCGGCAAGTCTGGTATGAAGGTAAGCCGCCTCTGTCTGGGGACGATGAACTTTGGTCCCATCACTGATGAGAAGGAGGCCTTCCGCATTATGGATGCGGCGCTGGACGCGGGAGTCCAATTTTTCGATACCGCCAATGTGTATGGATGGGGCGAGAACTCGGGCCTGACCGAGACCATTATCGGCCGCTGGTTCAAGCAGGGCGGCGGACGCCGTGAGAAGGTTGTCCTGGCGACCAAGGTCTACGGGGCGATGAGCGACAAGCTGGATGGACCCAACGATGAAGGCGGCCTCTCTTCCTACATTATCCGCCGTCATCTGGAAGGCTCTCTGCAGCGTCTGCAGACCGATCACATCGAACTCTACCAGATGCACCATATCGACCGTAACGTGTCCTGGGACGAGCTGTGGGGCGCCTTCGAGCTTGCTGTCAGCCAAGGCAAGATCGGCTACACCGGCTCCAGCAACTTCGCCGGCTGGGATATTGCCGTTGCCCAGCAGGAAGCGAAGGCACGCGGGTTCCTTGGACTGGTATCGGAACAGCATAAATACAGTCTGACCTGCCGTCTGCCGGAGCTTGAGGTTCTGCCTGCCGCGCAGCATCTGGGCCTCGGCATTATTCCGTGGAGTCCGCTGGATGGAGGGCTGCTGGGCCGCAACGCGCTGAAGAAGATCGAGGGCAGCCGCAGCGGCGGCAACGCAGAGCGTGTGGAGCAGCACAAGCAGCAGCTTGAGGCCTTTGCTGAGCTGAGCCTGGAGCTGGGCGAGCCGCAGGATAATATCGCTTTGGCCTGGCTGCTCGCGAACCCTGCCGTAACGGCTCCGATTATCGGACCGCGTACGCTGGAGCAGTTCGAGAGCGCACTGCGCAGCCTGGAGGTCGTTCTGGACGAGTCTGTGCTGAAACGTCTGGACGAGATTTTCCCCGGACCCGGCGGTGCGGCCCCGAAGGCCTATGCCTGGTAAGAAGCTCCCTGTACCTTCGTCTCTTCCTACAAATAAGAGCTGTTGCTCCGCAATTTCTTTGCGGTCAACAGCTCTTTGTTCCATTCATTATTGTGCCGTATCCACGGTTATTGAACCATTGCTGGTTGATAAGGATACCTCATGGGTCCCTTTGCCAAGTACAACCGTTCCGTGATCCTCATCGCCGCCGCCCCAGTCCACATTGCCTTTAAGCGATCCGTTGCTGGTATCTGCCGTGATCTTGGCATCCGTTACTGCCGGAAGACTGGCAACAATCTTGCCGTTGCTGGACTTCAGCTCCCACTTCCCCGTGATTGCTGAATGGACTGTAATCTTGCCGTTGCTGCTTCTGGCAGACACGGCGCCGTCAATATTCCCCAGCGTAATTGCACCGTTCGAGCTAACCAGGTCTGCTCCGCCCTGTACATTCTGTACTGTTAGCGTGCCGTTACTGGTATGAGCCTTCACACCGCCGGAGACGTCATGGATATCCATGGTTCCGTTGCTCGTATCCACACTGATGCCTGCCGCCAGCCCCCCGGCTTCAATGGAGCCGTCACTGGTCTCCACCTGGGCGGCCAGATTCTGCGGAATGCTGACATTCAGATAGGGCGCATTGTTATTGAAGCCGATCTGGATGTTGGAGAGCCAGCCTGAATCTCCCTCCAGCTTCATCACAAGCGTGTCGCCTTCGGTCGTTACCTTCCATTTACGCTCCAGGGCACTTGCCGCTTCATTGTCTGTACTGCCCGGCAGCTCCAGCTTGCCTTCATACGTCAGCGTGTTCCCTTCCACGCCCTGAAGCTTAACCTTACCCTGGGGCAAATCAATCCGCACATTCTTAATATCCTGCTGCACTTCTGTCTTCCCGTTCACCGGCACCAGCTTGGTATTGCCGAAGATACTGCTCAGTGAGCCCCCCGCCAGCACCGTCTGTGCCCCGCTTGCCGCGACAAGTACGAGGATCAGTAGAACGGCCCAGCCGCTTACGCGGCTCTTGACATCGGATTTAATGAAGAGCCTGAGCAGCATCTCCAGGCCGAACAGGATCAGCAGAGCCGGCCAGATATAACCCAGTACATCGTAAGTGATTACACCGTACTGGGCCATGACTACAATAACCCCTACTATAATGCACCCTATTGCGGCGGTAAAGCTGCCGATTTTCCATCTCCCCATCCTTTAATTCCCCATTTCACGATACTTTTGAATTATTCTTCAGCATTCTGAATCCATAGCCGATCAGGGCAAGCGACAGCAGAATCGCCCCGATGTTCATATCGTTGAGCAGGTCCCACAGAGCGGGAAATGCAGTGATGAGCAGCAGCAGGATGCCTGCTATAACACATCCTATACCGACCCACACCGGATTCACATCATCATGCGGGTACATCGGAGGTGCAGTCATGCCCATCGTCCAAGGTGCGCCAAAGCTATCCGGATGGAACATCATCCGCTCATGCTCGGCAGCCGATACCTTCATCCAAGCCGCCTTTTGCAGCGCATCGAATAATTGATAGAACCAGAGCGCAGCAAGCGCGAACGGAAATACAGCAGGCATGGACGGAATGAATATAATACAGAGCGATGCTCCAATCATATACTCCAGGCCCATTTTTTTAAAGCCCAGATACATGTGGCCCAGTCCCGGAACCATAGCCAGGAGAAACGTGAGCCAGCGTCTTTTCTTAATCATAGATTACCCTCCCATAAGTTTTGTAGCAATAATAGATAGCCGGCAAAGCCGGTATTGATTAGTTTATTTGTTGTTCCCTTGCGGACCGAACCAGGAGCTGACCGAAGTGGACATATGCCCGTTAATTTCAGTGATGCCGTAGGCCAAATTCTCGAATACGCCAAGCTGCAGCAAGAGAAATGTCAGACCGACCGCCACGCCGTAATGCATCCAGGAGGTTCCCCGGGTTGTGCGCCGTCTGGACATGGTTGATTTCACTACCCGTTCTCTGCGCCCGCTCTCCAGCTGGCCGATCTTAGCCATAACCTCCCCGGTCAGATCCGGGAAGTCATGCGGCAACACGGGTTCCTCTCCGTTAAGGTTGAGTGCGGCTTCCATCCCGCTCCACATCGCCGCAAGTTCACGCGCCTCCTCCAGCCATTCCGCGCAGCCGGGACAGGTCTGGGCGTGCAGATGAATGGCCTGCTGGGCCTCAGGTGACAACTGTCCATCTATATAATGCGGCATCCACTCTTTTACTGTTGAACAATTCATCGCCATTCCTCCCCGCTTTTGCGCATCATCTGTCTGGCCCGATAGAGCTGCGATTCAACCGTTTTAACCGAAATTCCTTTTTGCTCAGCAATCTCCTGATACGAGTGACGCTGAAAATAGTACAGCTGCACAACCGACCGGTACGGTTCCGCCAGACTATTCAGGTTCTCACCCAGTTCCTGGGAGGCCTCCTTGCGGAGCACTGCCTGTTCAGGTGTCTGTGAGGTCACCCAGTCATTCTCTGTGTAATCCGCTGCACTCCGGTGCCGCCATTCCCGGTCGTTGGCCCGTTTCCAGTCCAGACAGGTGCGGTAAGCGATCCGGTACAGCCAGGTGGAGAAGGAAGACTGTCCCCTGAAGGTGGGAAGGGCTTTATAGGCTTTGATGAAGACTTCCTGAGCCATATCCTTGGCAGACTCGGCTTCTCCGGTAATTTTGATGCATACGCTATATACCATGCCCTGATAACGGGTTACCAGATTCCCGAAGGCCTGATGCTCCCCGCTCAGCACAGCACTGATCCACTCCGTCTCTTCCAAGTCTTTCTTCCCTCCTTCAGTTACATAACGTTAGACGCCCGGCTTTAAGGTTCCCCTGCATGTTTTTTAATTTTTTTTGGAATAGCAGCATTTCCGTTAAAAATAACCGCTCCAATATGCTCAAGGAAGGAGAACCCGCCTCCTTGTCGAATTACCCTTACATTATAGATTTTACTTCCCTGCTCGATCCGATCAGAAAATAATTTCCCAAATTCTGTTCAATCTGCGGCATAATACGGTAAAATACAGCTTAACAGCTTACGACAAGACAACATTCCTTAATGAAGTGGTGGGATAGAAATGATTCAGGCCTTGCTGGTAGATGATGAACGGCTTGCTCTCATGAAGCTGAAAATGATGCTGGAGGAACTGACAACCATAAATGTAATCGCTGCTTATACCGATCCTTCCGAGGCGGTCCGTGCAGCTTCACAGCTCCGCCCTGATGTGATTTTCCTCGACATTGATATGCCTGAGATGAATGGCGTCCAGGCTGCAGAAGCCATGCAAAGGTTATGCCCGCAGGCAAGCATCGTATTTGTGACTGCCCATAACAGCTATGCGATTGAAGCGTTCGAGCTGTATGCGCTTGACTATATTCTTAAGCCTGTACAGCGGGGCCGTCTGCTGAAGACCATTGAACGGCTGGAGGAGCGTGTCAGTCAGGCCCAGGAGGATTCCAGCAAGCCTGCGCAGACGATTATGATCCGCAGCTTCCAGTCTTTAAGATTCGAACGGGGCGGCCAGCCGCTTCCCAATATCCGCTGGCGCACCTCCAAGGCACAGGAATTATTCGCTTATTTATTCCATAACCGCAACCGGTTCGTGAGCAAAGATACCCTGACCGATCTGCTGTGGCCCGATTTCAATCTCAAAAAGGCCTCCACTCATCTTTATACAACGATTTATCAGGTTCGGCAATGCCTGAAGCAGGCAGAGATCGATCTGCAGATCAGCAATGCCAGCGGAGGAGAAGGCTACACCCTGGAGACCGGCAGCCTGCTGATTGACAGCTACGAATGGGAGAAGGGCATTCTTACCCAGGATGCCATCAATAAGGACAACTATGAGGAGCATCAGCGGTTATTCGAATTCTATTCGGGCGACTATCTGAACGATTACGATTACCTCTGGGCAGAAGGGGAACGGCAGCGCCTGCGGACCATCTGGCTGCATCACGCCATGAATATCGCCGAATTCTATGTCAGCAGCGGCCGGATACCGGAAGCGGTAACCGTGTACCAGAGGGTGGTGCAGCTCCAGCCTTATTTCGAACAGGGGCATCTGGGCCTGATGAAGGTCTACGACAGCATAGGAGAGCGCTCAGCTGTAGAGGAACAATATCATACTCTGACGGAATTACTGAACCGGGAGCTCGGCGTGAAGCCGCCCGCGAGCATTAAGCGCTGGTATGAGGAGTGGAAGCATCTTAACCTCCGAAGCATGTAATTGTCCATACGCAGAACCAAGCTATGCTGTCCTTTGTAAAGGACGGTACTTTTAATCCATTCTAATTATTTATAAAAGCAAAGACACCCGCAGCCTGCTGCGGGTGTCTTTGTGTATACTGCCTTGTCAGCTTGTTAATCGCTGATGAGGCACTCTCCTACATTTTCTTGCGGGCATTAAATCTTCTGGCCAGTACCGCTCCCAGAATAATCAATCCGCCGCCAGTCAGATACAGCGGGAGAGGACTTTCTTCTCCGGTCTGTGGAAGCTGGCCCGGAAGTCCGTTGTTGTTGTTGCCTTTGTCAGTCGGTTCTGAAACCGTGCCCTTAGGCACTTCATCGACTCCAACTTCAATCGTAATCTCTTCCTCATTGCCGTCTTCATCTGTAACGACAATAGTGAATTTATCCTTGCCGGTGTAGCCTGGGTCTGGTGTATATACCCATTTGCCGTCCGGTGTAATGACTACCGTACCATGCGCCGGCTCGTCGCCGATGCTAGGAATACCTCCCAGCGGAATCTCGCCTTCGATAGGCACTTCCTCAACTGTAGTCACCTGAGTGGCTTGCGGCGTTGGAGTGCTGACCGTTCCAGGCTGGGCCGGTGTTGCTGCTGGCGTTACCCCTGGTGTTACTGTTGCTCCAGGCGTACTAGAAGCAGCCGGAGTCACTGTTGGCGCTGGCGTTACCGATGGTGTCGGCGTCGGTGTACCGACAACCCCAGGAATGCTTGATGGTCCAGGTGTCGGTGTGTAGTACACCGGCGGTGATGTTGGTACTGGTGTTGCTGTTGGTTCTGTAACTGGTGTTGGTGTTGCTGTCGGCGTTGCTGTTGGCGTCGGTGTTGCTGTCGGTTCTGTCGGCGGTGTAGTCACTTTTTTGTTACTAATCGGCGACAACACTTTTTGCACGCCTGAATCGATCGTTACAGGATGCTCTGTGGCATCCAGAACATAACCTGCTGGAGCTGTAATTTCCTTAAGGGTGTATGTTCCGAACTTCAGGGAAGTGAATACCAGTTCCCCATTTACATCTGTTTTGCCGCTTACAATGAGCTTCTTGGCAGAATCATACAGCCCGAACTCTGCGCCTGCAAGCTTCTTGTTCGTATCCTCCTCATCAACCTTAGTCAGCTTGAGTGAACCAAAGACTTCGGCTGGAATCAGTTTGTTCGTGATAGGTGACAGCACCTTTTGTACGCCGGAATCAATCGTTACAGGATGCTCTGTTGCATCCAGAACATAACCGGCAGGGGCAGTAAGCTCCTTCAGTGTGTATGTTCCGAGCTTCAGCGATTTGAATTCCAATTCGCCGTTAGCGTCTGTTTTACCACTTGCCACTAATTTCTTGGCAGAATCATACAGTCCGAATTCTGCGCCTTCCAGCTTCTTGCTGGCATCCTGCTCAGCCACCTTAGTCAGCTTGAGTGAACCAAAGACTTCGGCTGGAATCAGTTTGTTCGTGATAGGCGAGAGCACCTTTTGTACGCCGGAATCAATCGTTACAGGATACTCTGTTGCATCCAGAACATAACCGGCAGGGGCAGCAAGCTCCTTCAGTGTGTATGATCCGAGCTTCAGCGATTTGAATTCCAATACACCGTTAGTGTCTGTTTTTCCATTTGCCACAAGCTTCTTAGCGGAATCATACAGTCCGAATTCTGCGCCTTCCAGCTTCTTGCTGGCATCCTGCTCAGCAACCTTAGTTACCTTGAGCGAGCCGAAGACTTCGGCAGGAATCAGTGCGTTAGTCACTGTAACAATTTTCTCTTGAGATGGATCAATGGTCACATTAATGACTTTGGTTTCCAGGACATAACCGGCAGGGGCAGTTTTCTCTTTCAGGGTATACTCCCCGCCTTTAAGTTTGGTGAATACCAACTCACCGTTGACATCAGTTGTTTTCGTTCCTACTAGTGCGTTCATGGAGTCAAACAGTTCAAATACTGCGCCTTCCAGCTTCTTCTTGGAATCATTCACATCCACTTTAGTCAGCTTGAGTGAACCGAAGAAATCATTCTTGATGGTAAGCAGCACAGGCGTGGACGAATTAATTGTTACTTTATGCTCGGTGCTGTCCAGCGAGTAGCCTGCCGGAGCTTTAGTTTCTTTCAGTACGTACTTACCAGCCTTGAGATTTTCAAAAGTCAGCTTTCCGTCTGCTGAAGAAGTCTGTTTTTGAGTCTCCTTCAGTTCCGTTCCAATCACCCGTGAGAGTGCGAACTCGGCACCTTTAAGCTTTTCATCGCCGGCCTGATTGGTCTTGGTTACGGTTAGCGCGCCTGTAACGCCGCTTCCTGTACCGGAAGTGTCTACAATTTTAATGCTTTTCTCGGATGTAACAGGTTTAGAAATCTTGTCTACACCAACACCGCTAAACGAGATGGCATTTTTCAGCTGTACATTATTTCCCGCCTCAGTCACAACCGACTGATAAGCTAGAATGTACGGCTTGCTGATCGGGTTCGGGTTCAGGAAGACCAGCTCAAAGCTTTCTTTCCCATCTGTGCTCGTTTTGAAGGTAAGGGTGTAATCAACATCCCGTTTCAACTCGTTCTCTGGCTTAGGAGTTACTGCCTTCCCATCACTATCAACAGTGGTCTCAAAGAGATGGAAGCTGCCCGGCAGCAGCACCTGATTTGTGCTAGGATTATCTTCCAGTTTTACGTCTTTGACAACTGATTGGTTGGCATTGATGACCACTTTCCAGTTCAGGAGCGTCTGGTCATTGCTATCCTGAGTTACGCCCTTAGCTACATATTCGCCGCCTTTAGGAATCGTTACTGTTGCTTCAAGGGGCTCTGATACATTCTTGTTGTCCTTGTCATATAAGATGGCTGTATTCTTTACAGTCCCTTTGTTAACATCCCCGCTAATGAACTCCGTGCTGAAGACCACTTCGAAGGCATAATCGACCTTCTCTTTGAATTTCACGGTAAGTTGTTTGTCTGTGACGTTCAGTTCGTATTTCGAAGCGTCTATCACAGCACCTCTAACAGGATCTCCATTCTCTTTGTAATCAAATTTATAGACTACTGCAGTTACACTAGTTGCTTTCTGGCCTGCGGGAATTGTATCCACCAGCGTAGCCCCTGCTGCCAGATCCCGCTTGTTATAGTTGGCTCTTACTGTCCATGTAAGCTGTTTGGTCTTTACATCGTATGAACCTGTTTTCTTACCGTTGTTTTTGACTTCAGACCGCGGATCAAAGGTTGCATCATCCTTAATGGAATGATCATCACCGTTAGCATCCTTCCAATCGAGCTGTGCGGTGTTTTTGAAGCTGGTTGCACCACTCAATTTGTAATAGTCAAAACTAGTCGTATACGTTACCGTAAACGGCTTATTGATAGGCTTCGAGAATGTGATGGTAAACCCGTCACCCTTGGCATAACTCGAACCGTTTGGTGTAATCGTATAATCTGCGCTGTTCATAGCTGGTGTCAAAGTAATATTGATCGGCTCGATTAATTTCAATCCGCCATTATCAAAGGTATCCGTCAGCACCAGATTGTTCATCACTCTAGAATCTTGGTTTACATAGACGGTCCATTTTACCGTCTTGTTCAAATAGTCTACATCAGCGACCTTTTTCTCCACGATGCGCTGGTTAATATCACGTGTAGCCCATTTGGTCTCGCCGTTGTAGGTCACATCATTGCGGATGGTTTCCGTATATCCGTATACACGATCTTTGACTTTGGTTTTATATTTAATTTTATATGCAGTATTGATATCGTTGTTAAATTGCAGTTTGAACCCGGTCTTATCTTTTATGTCGGTCAAAGGCGAGGTTAGAGTGTAATCGGTTCCCTTCACAATTGGAGTACCGCTTCCTACTTCTTGCCCATCCTGATCCAATTGAATTTTGTATACGACAAATGAATCTTCAACCAGTACCTGGGTGTCGTTGAAATAATCCATTAATACAGCATTCGCAGATGTAATGGCCTGTTCATTATAGTTGAATTGAATTTCCCAAGGAATCGTTTCAGTCGCGGGATCGAAACTTCCCGCAGTCTTCTTCAACGGAACTCCGCGCACAATATCAACGTCTTTAGAAGAATCCTTAGTGATTCCCTCACCAGTAAGCGTAGCGGTATTAGTGAATTTTTTGACCGATGCATCTGTAATCTTGGTCGAGAAGTTCACCCGATACGCCTCAGTAATCGTATTGTTGAACTTCAGATTCAAGTTGCTTACTGTGCTTCCTGAAGCATCATATTGATCCGAATTGATCTCTGCTTGATGAGTCACTTTACCCTGAACATCAACCGTAAGCTTATAGACTTTGATTGAACTTGCATCCAGCTCCAAGCCTGCCGGAATAGGGTCAGTAACGACCGCTTTGTATACTTCATCCTGCACCGTGTTCACATCAACGGTCCAGAGGATGCTGGACGGATTATATTTTTGCGGCTGTGGAATCCCGTCCTTAATAATGCTGGTGCCGCCCTTAGGATGGACTTTGATTACAATCGTATTATTCAGATTCCCGGCAACCGGGAATAGCAGTTCCTGAGTCGTGGTGCCAGTGACTTTGGTGGAACTAAGTTTGGACGTTACATTAAAAGTACCGCCTACATTAAACAAGCCTTCGATATCTTTATTGAACGTAAGCACCACTTTGTTGTCGGTACCGACTTTGTACGTTCCGATTTTCCCCGATGCTACACCACTGTATACCAAGTCGCCCGTGTAAGATTGGTCGATGGCTAACTGGTAAGGCAACTGATATACGAACGTATCCCCATCCTTATAGCCATGAGCTCCAGTCTCAGGGTCTATAACTGGAAGCTGGAAGGTCAACCCTACTTTAACCTCAGAATCCAGTTTGTACACGTTATCCGTGACCTGTGTGCCATTCTCATACACGGCCATAGTAACACTGGTGATGATATTATCCGTCCCATCCGCCTTAACCTTCGTCATGAATCCGAAACCGTTGGCAAACTGTGTAATCAGCATTACTACAACCAACCAGGCGCCTATCGTCTTTCTTTTCATATTGTTATACCCTCTCTCTTTCTGCTTAATGAACATTCCAGCTTCGCCATTCACCCAGTCCGCTTCCTTATTCCCGATCGTCCCCCTGTCGCTAATATGTATGTGGGCCTTCAATTTCGCGTTTACTGTACTTCCGTAACTCTACTTCCTGCCTCTGAACAATTTCTGAACAGATTATGAGATAAATCATAGATAACTCAAAAATAAAATATTTTTATCGACAAAAAATCTGTTTCAAACGCAGAATATGAGGAATCCATACTGGATTGTGAACTATTTTTCATTTTTCTGACTCATCTTGTTCATTCTTTTCATTCAAAAACTTGTTTCATTTCACCCCATGCTGGATTCTAAGCTTGAATGCTCTGACGAAAAAAAATTTCAGCAGATTTTTGAACAAAAAAAAGAAGCTGTCCCCGGACAAATCATTGGTATTATCCCCTTCAAGTAGACACTCGTAAAAAACCTCATGTGTTAACATGAGGAGATGAGTGAACTTGGAGGGGATTTTTGTATGGCCAAAAAGGGACAAGTATATCAATCGTACACAGAGGAATTCAAGACAGAGGCTATTCAAGCCTATTTTACAGGAGGTGAGAGCTACAAGGTCGTCTCCGACAGGTTGGGGATTGCGAACTGTACTCAGCTTAAAGTATGGGTAAAGAAATATCGGAATGGAGAGCCACTCGATACACGAAAAGGGGCAACAAGCCCTTTAAAAGGACGTCCACGTTCTACATTTGCCAGTATCGAAGAAGAACGAGATTACTTAAAGGCACAGGTGGACTACTTAAAAAAGCGGTATCCAAATCTGTAAATGGAGGAAAGCTTGGACTACAAGACAAATACGCCGTCATCGAAGAACTACGTGACCAGCATGGCGTCACCCGACTATTAACCATTGCAGGTGTATCGCGGGCAAATTACTACAAGTGGCGAGGTACACAGGCTCGACGAATGGATACCCATGAGCAAGAGCACGCCATTAAGGAGCATATGGTGGCTATTCACCTGGCTCATCCCTATTTCGGGTACCCCCGAATGCGGGCAGCCCTGTGGGAGGCGGGCTACCTCGTCAACCACAAGAAGGTATGGCGGCTCATGAAAGAGCTGTCGATCCAGTCCGTCATTCGCAAGAAAAGGAGTCGTGCTGGCTCTGCTCCTTCCGTGGTCTATCCGAACCGATTAAAGCGTAAGTTTCATGCGACAGCACCTCAGCAGAAGCTAGTAACGGACATCACGTATATCTCAGACGGCACCCGCTTTTATTATCTGTCCGCTATTCAGGACCTCTTTAACAATGAGATTGTAGCTTGGCAGATCTCGGAGCGTAACGACGTAAACCTCGTCCTGGATACCATTGAACAGTGGACACGAAAAAGAGACGTGTCTGAGGCCGTGCTCCATTCGGACCAAGGCTTTCAGTACACGTCTCAGGCGTACAACACACGATTAGAGGCATTCAGCGTCAAGGGCAGCCACTCTCGCAAAGCAACCTGCCTGGATAACGCCTGCATCGAATCCTTCTTTTCGCATCTGAAGACAGAAAAGTTGTACCTTCACCAGTGTAAGTCAGAAGCAGAGATTCATCAAGCGGTTGAAGATTATATCTACTTTTATAATTACCAACGTTTTCAGGCGAAACTTAAACAGCGCGCGCCGATTGAGTATCGGCACGCGCTGGCTGCTTAGCTTTTTTCATCTGTCTACTTGACAGGGGGATGACCATCATACTCGTCCGGTGAAGCTTCTTTTCATTAGTTTAATTACAGATTGGCATGCTCCCGCTTGGTGTACGTCTTGCGCTTCTCAATCAGCTTGTTCAGTGCATCCAGGTAGGCTCTGGCACTTGCTTCCAGGATATCGGTGCTGAGGCCGCGGCCCTGCGCAGCTACCTCGCCTTGCGAGAGCACGACATGCACCTCACCCTGCGCATCCTTACCCCGGCTGACGGCTTTGATCGAGTAATCCCCAAGTGTGACCTCTTCCCCTGTAGCCTGATCAATGGCATTGTAGATCGCGTCTACCGATCCGTTGCCTTCGGCAACCGCCACAATCGGCTGTGGCTCCTGGCCGTTAATAATAACTTTGGCCGTTGGCGTAGCTTCATTACCATACGTAACATAGATCGTTTGCAGGCTGAAAGTCTCCGGCGTATCGACCAGCTTTTCTTCCAGGAGCGCAAGGATATCCTCATCCGAGACTTCCTTTTTCTTATCCGCCAGATCCTTGAACTTGGTAAAAGCTGCATTTACCTCTTCCTCAGAGACGTCATATCCCAGATCACTGAGCTTGTCGCGGAAGGCGTGACGGCCCGAATGCTTGCCGAGCACCAGCTTGCTTTCTTTGAGGCCGATGGTTTCCGGTGTCATAATCTCGTAGGTCGTTTTCTCCTTCAGCATGCCATCCTGATGAATCCCGGATTCATGAGCGAAGGCATTGGCGCCGACAATCGCCTTGTTGCCCGGTACAACCATCCCTGTCAGCTTGCTGACGAGGCGGCTGGTACGGGATATTTCGGACAGCACCAGAGAGGTCTTGGCGTCAAAATACTCACTGCGGGTCTCAAGCGCCAAGGCCACCTCTTCAATCGCTGTATTACCGGCACGCTCCCCGATCCCGTTGATCGTGCCTTCAATCTGGTCTGCACCATTTTGAATGGCAGCCAGGGTATTGGCCGTAGCCATCCCCAGATCATTATGACAATGGGCGCTAAGCTGTACCCGCTCGATATCCGGCACAGTATCCTTCAGGAATTTGAAGATGGCCCCGTATTCCGCCGGATTCAGATAACCGACCGTATCCGGAATATTCACCACATTCGCCCCCTCACGGATCGCCATCGCCACCATTTCAGCCATGAATTCACGCTCGGTACGGCCGGCGTCCTCCAGTGAGAACTCCAGCTTGGGGAAATACTTCTTGGCATAGCGGATCGCCGACTGCGCCGTTTCCAGCACCTGTGACTTATCCATACGCAGCTTATGCTGACGGTGTATCGGCGATGTAGCCAGGAAAATATGAATGCATGGGTCCTGTGCCCCCTGCAGCGCTTCCTTGACCGCATCAATATCGCTCTCTCTGGAACGGGACAGACCGATTACGGTGACGTTCTTGACCGCTCTGGCCACTGCGTTCACCGCAGCCAGATCTCCCGGCGAAGCGGCTGGAAAGCCTGCCTCCATCCGGTCAATTCCCAGCTTCTCCAGCTGGTAAGCGATTTCTACCTTCTCACGCGTATTGAGGTTCACACCCGGCGACTGCTCCCCGTCACGCAGCGTCGTGTCGAACACATAAATTTTCCGCATGCTGAGCACCTCCTGAAGATTGTCCATAAACCCTCAAAATGCGGCTCGCAAAATTACGGCCGCATCTGAGAATCACACTATGGTTACTTGTATTCTGAAGTATATGATTTTATTTCTTGATCCAGTGCATCATTTCACGCAGCTGGCTGCCGACTACTTCTACCGGATGAGCGGCTTCATTGCGGCGGGTAGCGGTCAGGAAGGCACGGCCGGATTGGTTCTCCAAGATAAAGTCGCGGGCGAATTTACCTTGTTGAATGTCGGAAAGGACTTCTTTCATCGCTTTCTTAGTTTCAGCGGTAATGATGCGTGGTCCAGTTACATAGTCACCGTATTCCGCAGTGTTACTGATGGAATCGCGCATGCTGGACAATCCGCCTTCATATACCATGTCAACGATCAGCTTCAGCTCATGCAAGCACTCGAAGTAAGCCATCTCAGGCGCATATCCGGCTTCAGTCAATGTCTCGAAACCAGCCTTGATCAGTTCGGACACACCTCCGCAGAGAACAGCCTGTTCACCGAACAGATCCGTTTCTGTCTCTTCACGGAAGGAAGTTTCGATAACTCCCGCGCGGGTACAGCCGATACCTTTGGCATATGCCAGACCAATAGCCTTGGCATTGCCGGTGGCATCCTGTTCAATAGCGATCAGGCCGGGAACGCCGAAGCCTTCCACATAAGTACGGCGAACCATGTGTCCCGGGGATTTAGGAGCTACCAGCAGCACATCGGCATCCTTAGGAGCGACAATTTGTCCGAAATGTACATTGAAACCGTGGGAGAACATCAGAGCCGCGCCATTCTTAAGGTTCGGTTCGATATCGTTCTTATATACGGATGCCTGTGTTTCGTCCGGCATAAGGATTTGCACCACATCTGCACGGGATACTGCATCTGCCACAGACAATACTTCAAAGCCGTCATTCTTGGCAGTTTCGAAAGATTTGCCTTCACGCAGACCGATAACCACCTGAAGACCACTGTCACGCAGGTTCTGTGCCTGGGCATGTCCTTGGCTACCGTACCCGATTACTGCAATTGTCTTTCCCTTCAATACGCTAAGCTCTGCATCCTGTTCATAGTACGTTGTAACTGCCATTGTCAAAATCCTCCTTTAATTTGGGACCCATCGTAAAGAGCGGGTGCTTCAAGAACACGTTGCTTATTAGTCTTACTATATAATGACGCGCTCCTCAAGCCCCCGCTCTTTCGCGGGCAAGTCTAAACTAATCTTATAAATTAATGCACGCAAGCAGTAATCCGTTAAAGCTGTAAAATGTGATGATCAGGCGTTCCCGCGGATCATTGCGGTTACTCCGGTCCGGGACAGCTCCTTGATGCCATAAGGCTTCAGCAGCTCAATCATTGCATCGATTTTGGTTGTATCTCCGACTACCTGCACCAGCAGGCTTGCCGTACCGATATCTACTACCGAGGCACGGAAGGTCTCCACGACGCCCATAATCTCAGGCCGCTCAGACGGCTCGGCCTTCACCTTAATCAGTGCCAGCTCCCGGGCAACCATTGGTTTTGCCCCAAGATCAACCACCTTAATGACATCAATCAGCTTGTACAGCTGCTTCTCAATCTGCTCCAGAGTATGCTGGTCACCCAGTGTTACGATAACCATCCGGGACAATCCGGCTTCTTCGGATTGTCCCACCGTAATACTCTCAATATTGAAGCCGCGGCGGCCGAATAATCCGGATACCCGCTGCAGCACGCCAGGCTGGTCATTTACAAGCACAGCAATCGTATGTCTCATCACTGTTATTCATCCCCCATCAGCATTTGATCAATGGTAGACCCTTGGGTTACCATCGGGTAGACATTCTCGTCTTTCGGGACAACGAATTCTACCAGGACGGGTCCAGGTGTTTCCATGGCTTCTTTCCAGGCGGCTCCGGCTTCTTCCTTGTTCGTTGCCCGCAGGCCCTTCACCCCATAAGCCTCAGCCAGCTTCACAAAGTCCGGGCTGCCGGCCAGATCGGTATAGCTGTAACGCTTCTCATAGATCAGGTTCTGCCACTGGCGGACCATTCCGAGCACCTGATTGTTGATGACAACAATTTTGACCGGAATCTTATTGATCGCACAGATGGCAAGCTCCTGGGAACACATCTGCATGCCGCCGTCACCATTAATGGAGACTACGAGCCGCTGCGGATGTGCCATTTGCGCCCCAATCGCCGACGGGAAACCGAAGCCCATAGTTCCAAGCCCCCCCGAAGTAATCCATGAACGCGGATGGTTGAACTTGTAATATTGGGCAGCCCACATCTGATGCTGGCCTACGTCTGTAGTCACAATCGCTTCACCATTAGTGGTGTCATTAATCATCTGGATAACCCATTGCGGCTTCAGCTCTGTCTCCGAATCCTTGTACCGGTACGGCTGGTCCAGCTTCCACTGGGCAATCTGTGTTCTCCAGGCATCGGCCTTCGAGGCGCGCTTCACATCCGGGATCAGCATTTCCAGAACAGTCTTCACATCGCCCACAATGGGGATATCAGTGGCAACATTCTTGCCGATCTCGGCCGGATCAATATCGATATGCACGATCTTCGCTTTGGGAGCGAAGCCGTCCAGCTTGCCCGTTACGCGGTCATCGAACCGGGCACCGATGTTAATCAGCAGATCGCATTGCTGAATGGCATTATTGGCTGTGTACGTGCCATGCATCCCCGGCATTCCCATCCATAACTCTTCGCCGCTCGGGTAACACCCCAAGCCCAGCAATGTAGTTGTAATTGGAATCTCCGTGCGTTTCACGAATTCATACATAGACTCATGCGCTCCAGAGTAGATAACTCCGCCGCCTGCAATAATAATCGGACGCTCCGCTGCATCGATAGCCTTCACCAGCTTATCCAGCTGCAGCTTATTGGGAACCGTGCGCGGATTGTAGCCGCGAAGGTTAACTCCCTGCTGTTCTGCCGGAGTGAACAATGTCATCGCCGCTGATACATCTTTCGGAATATCGATCAGTACCGGACCTTTACGTCCTGTATTCGCAATATGGAAGGCTTCATGAATAATACGCGGCAGGTCCTCAACATCCCGCACCAGATAGCTGTGCTTCGTAATCGGCATCGTAATCCCGGTAATATCCGCTTCCTGGAAAGCATCTGTACCGATCAGGCTGGAGAATACGTTACCGGTGATGACCACCAGCGGAACCGAATCCATAAAAGCTGTAGCGATTCCCGTCACCAGATTGGTTGCTCCCGGACCTGAAGTAGCAATACATACGCCAACCTTACCGCTTGCTCTGGCATACCCGTCAGCCGCATGGATCGCTCCCTGCTCATGGCGGGTCAGAATATGATTGAAATCGTCGAATCCATACAGAGCATCATAGATATAGAGTACAGCCCCGCCGGGATATCCAAATACAGTATCTACACCTTCCAGTACAAGACTCCGCAAGAGGACTTCGGAACCCGACACCACCTCTGGATTTTTCCATTTCTCACGTAACTGCTCTATCGACCGCACTTCTTCCGGTAATTGCGCGCTCATCAGTATTCCTCCCTTCGATCATTCACATGCATTATTCAAATGACAGGACGCCCTTATCAACAACCCTTAATATTAGCGAACAGGCCGTATTTTCTCCCTATTCAACAAAAAAACCTTTCGCCTCCCACGCGCAGAAGAAGCGCGTGAGGGACGAAAGGTTTAGCTTCCGTGGTACCACCCATGTTTGCATTACATCTCGCGATGAAATGCCTTATCAGGATACAAAAATCCATCGATGTAGGCAGGGCCCAAATCTTCGTAACCTGAAGTCCCTAACGCGGACCAAACGATTCCCCCTAATAATTCCACCGCTCTTGCTGATGGACCTTTCAGGGAAACAGCTCCGAGGTGAGCTCGTATATAAGGGATTCTGGTGGAGGTTGCAGCAATTCCTCTCACTCTCTGAACAAAAGAGCCCTTAAAACTTCGTCCTCATCATTGCCGATACATGTATGCTCGTTAAATGTTTAGACACATTATATGATTCCTCACACGGTTAGTCAATACCCATCTGCGGGTTATACATTAAATTCTTCATAAAATGTTGTTCTATTCTTGCCGGAACGCCCACACCACCGGGGGCATATGATGTACGACAATGCGTGGAAGGGGGCAGTATTTATGATTCGTTACCGCAGACCCAGGCAGGATGACACGATTATTTATGACTTGATTGAAAAACAGCTTGTCCCGTTATCCCATCTTCCGCAGACGATCATTAATCAGGTCAGGAAGGATCTGCCCCGCCGCCTGGGACAGGGAGTCACACTTGTTGCTTGTCCCGACTACGACAGTGATCCGCTGGGATTCGTGCATTTCCTGCTGCATGGCGATTTATTATACATCGATATGCTCGCTATTGCTCCAGGTGCAAGGCGTAAGCGGTACGGAAATATGCTTATGGACAGGGCGGAGCGGTTTGCACTATCCCGTGCATGCCATAGAGCGAAGGTCTCTGTAGATACCGGAAATACCGCCGGTCTGTCCTTTTATGAAAAACTGGGCTACAGCGTAGCCCGTTATCAACCGCAAAATTACTGCTATGAGCTTGAAAAACAGTTCCTCTGATGAAGCAGGCAAGCTCTATAACTTAAAAGAATCCAATGGGCGGAATCCCGTAACCAGGACCGGGGCCATAGCCGCCATACGGACCGGGAACAGGACCATGCCCGTAACCGTACCCGTAACCGCCCCCATATGGAGCGCCTCCATAGCCGTAGCCTCCGCCGTAACCGTAAGGGGCCGTGCCGACTGCCAGCAAATCAAACAACACGAGCGGAATCAGTGCCTTGGTTTGTACTTTCTTACCACTGACGCGCTGCAGGATAAGCCGGTTGCCTGAGATGCGGACCAACTTGCCCGTCACTTTGGACCCGTCTTTTTTTACCGCCACAATATGTTTCCCAATCAGGTTGATTACTTGTTTTTTCGTAACCGGCTGTGCCATAATATCTCTCCTCCTTAAGTTTCTTAACAGTCTATTCGCCTCACCCGGTATTTGCCTGTACATCTGCCCGGCTTCGGGCTGTAATGTATCGGCTTCTACCCTGTAATACAAAAAGCGCATTCCCGAAAAAACCGGAAATGCGCTCTGTTCTGTTAAGTACCAGGTATGGGACGCCGGTAGCTCTAGCGTTTGCTTGGGTCGTAAGGTTCACCAAGCGCCTTGGGCGCCGAGGAACGGCCCACTGCACTCACCAGTACGATAATGGTTAACACATAAGGAATCATGAAGATGAACTCTTGCGGAATGTTCTTGGACCATTCAAACAATTGTACATAGTTGCGGATCGCCTGGGAGAAACCGAAGAATACAGCTGCTCCGAACGCACCAAGCGGGTTCCACTTCCCGAAGATCATCGCCGCAATGGCAATGAAGCCTTGACCCGAGATCGTATTATGGGCAAACGTACCGGTAGTGGTCAACGTAATGGTGGCTCCGCCGATACCCGCCAGCAGTCCGCTCAGCATGACGCCGATATATCTCATCTTGTTAACGTTAACCCCCAGGGTGTCAGCCGCACTCGGATGTTCACCAACCGCGCGCAGCCGGAGCCCAAACGGAGTTTTGAACAGGACGAAATAAATGACGATTACTAATATAATCGCTAAATAGGTGGTGGGATATGAGTTGAATATTCCTTCTCCGATAACCGGAATCTTGGAGAGTCCAGGAATTGCCATTTTACTGAAGCCGTCGATCAGCGGAGTTTCGCCTGAGCCTTCGAAGAACAGCTTAACCATGTACAGGGTGCTGCCTGCGGCCAGGAAGTTAATAACCGTACCGCTTATCGTCTGGTCAGCCTTGAAGGTAATCGCAGCTACTGCATGGATCAGTGAACCGATTACGCCTACAGCCATGGCACAAAGCACACCGACCCAAGGAGCCCATTCGCCCATGCCTGCATCTTGAGCATAATAGCCGCCTACGGCAGCTGCAAAGGCACCAAACATCATCAAGCCTTCAAGCCCGATGTTCACGACACCGGATCGTTCAGAGAAGATGCCGCCGAGAGAGGCAAATATTAGCGCTGTGGAAAAAACAAGCGTCGTATTGAGCAGTTGGCCTAAGACTACGAAGTCCATCTATAACACCTTCTCTTTCTTGCGCTTGAAGTAAAACGGTTTGAGCACCCAACGCACAATGCCTTGCGCAGCAATGAAGAATATGATCGAACCGATTACAATACGGATCAGCTCCGGCGGCACATCCGCACCAAAGCTCATGCCTGCCGAGCCATACGTCAGCGTTCCGTAGAGAATGGCAGCAAGAATGACACCCAGCGGATGAGTTAATCCAAGCAAGGCAACAGCGATACCGTCGAATCCATAACCAGGTGAAGCTGCAAATACCGATTGATAATGGAATACGCCCAGTACTTCGCCAGCGCCTGCGAGTCCTGCGAATACGCCGCTGATGAACATGGCCTTCACTACATTACGTCCAACATTCATTCCTGCATACTCAGCAGCATGCGGATTCAGACCTACTGCACGCATCTCGTACCCTTGCTTGGTCTTCCACAGATAGACATAGAAGAAGGTGGCTGCCGCCAGGGCAATCACAGTTCCCCAGTGCAAGCGGGCATTATCGAAGGTGGAGAAGAGGAAGGTCATGGAGAGAGAAGCCGGATTATCCTCTGACCGGTTCTGCCCTTCGAGCAGCAGGAACGTCCGGACAATATAATTCGACAGGAACAGCGCAATCCAGTTCAACATAATCGTTGTGATAACTTCATTAATTCCGCGCTTGGCCTTCAGATAGCCGGCAATCCCCGCCCATAGCCCGCCGCACACAGCGGCTGCAATGACCGCAAGCGGAACCAGCAGGAAGGCTGGCAATACCCCGCCAAGCTTAATGCCAACAACAGACGCAGCCGTCATCCCGATCATGACCTGCCCGTCCGCACCAATGTTAAACATCCCTGAGCGGAAGGCGAAGGCTACGGCCAGACCTGTCAGCATCAGCGGAGTCATTTCACGGATCGCTTCACCGAAATCATAAGGGCTGCCGAACACACGCTTGAACAGCGCAGAGTAGGCTGCAATAGGATCATAACCGCCAATCAGCATGACTATAGCACCAACCAGGAACCCCAGCAGAATCGCAACAAGCGGAACGATATAGCTGTCTGTTGCGAATATTTTTCTGAGTCTAGACATCCGCATGGCCTCCCCGCTTCAGACTGCCCGCCATCATCAGACCCAGTTCCTGGTCATTCGTATCCTGCGGGAATACTTCTCCGACAATCTGCCCTTCATAGATAACGGCAATCCGGTCGGACACATTCATAATCTCATCCAGCTCAAAAGAAATCAGCAGCACAGCCTTGCCTTGGTCACGCTGGGCAATCAGCTGCTTCTGTACAAACTCAATCGCTCCAACATCCAGACCGCGGGTTGGCTGTGCCGCAATCAGAAGAGTCGGATTCTTGTCTATTTCCCGCGCAATAATCGCTTTTTGTTGATTACCGCCGGATAAGGACCGGGCCTTGTTCTCTATGGAAGGCGTACGCACATCGAACTGTCTCACCAGATCTTCCGCATGCCGATTAATCACATCTGTGTTCAAGAATCCGTTCTGATTGTAAGGACTCTTATAATACGTCTCCAGAACCATATTCTCGCTCACGGTGAAGTCTAGTACCAGACCATGCTTGTGACGGTCCTCGGGGATGTGGGATACATTCATTTCAGATACCTTACGCGGTGACAGATTGGCAATCTCCTTGCCGGAGACCTGGATCGAACCCGAGTCAATCTTGCGCAGACCGGTAATTGCCTGAATCAACTCACTCTGGCCGTTACCGTCCACTCCGGCGATTCCGAGAATCTCACCAGCCTTGACCTCAAAGCTCAGGCCATTCAGGACAGGTACGCCATCCTTGCTCTTGCTGCTGACATTGGACAGCTTAAGGATGCTGTCGCCAATATGAGGCATCTGCTTGTCCACCTTGAACGTAACACCGCGTCCGACCATTTTCTCAGCCAGCTCATTGGGATTGGTCTCAGCGGTATTTACTGTATCTATTACCTTACCGCGCCGGATAATGGTGACACGGTCGGAAATCTGCATGATTTCTTTCAGCTTATGTGTGATAAGAATAATGGATTTACCTTCTGCAACGAGCCGCTTCATAATCGCCATCAGTTCGGTAATCTCCTGCGGCGTAAGTACAGCGGTAGGCTCGTCGAATATAAGTATATCCGCTCCGCGGTACAGGGTTTTCATAATTTCTACCCGTTGCTGCATGCCCACCGAAATGTCATGAATTTTGGCATTTGGATTGACTTGAAGCCCGTATTGCTCCGATAGCTTACGTACCTGATCCGCAGCGGATTTATAGTCAATTTTAAGACCTTTTTTCGGTTCCATGCCCAGAACAATGTTCTCAGTCACCGTAAAAGGATCAACAAGCTTGAAATGCTGGTGAACCATCCCAATGCCAAGCTCAATAGCCTTATTGGGATTATCAATAATAACCGGTTTCCCGTCGATTTCGATGCTGCCTTCATCGGGCTGGTACAGTCCGAATACGATATTCATTAAGGTCGATTTGCCTGCCCCGTTCTCACCCAGCAACGCATGAATCTCCCCTTTTTCCAGCGTCAGACTAATGGAGTCGTTCGCAACGATACCGGGAAAGCGTTTTGTGATTTGCTTCAACTCTACGACAGGAGCCGCAGCACTCATGGAATCACCCTCATCACAGAATATATATAATATTGCCTTCAAGACACGGCTGTACCGCCCCAGACAGGACGGTACAGTTGTGATTGTCTATAACTAATGTTGTAACAGAGAACAAGGCCAGTACATGAACCGGCCCTGCTCCCTTGTTATTTTAATTCGGGGTAAAGGTGATGCAATGGATTACTTGGAAGGAACAACAATTGTTCCATCGATGATTTGTTTACTGTATTCGTCAACCTTAGCCAGAATATCAGCAGAAACGTTGGCTTTGGATGTTTCAGGAAGGCCTACGCCGTTGTCTTTCAGACTAAGAACCGTTGTAGTGCCGCCTTTGAATGTTCCGTCAACCACTTGCTGGGAAACCTTCTTAACCGCTTCGTCAACACGCTTGATCATAGAAGTCAGCGTTACATCATCGCCGAATTCCAGGGATTGGTCTTTGTCAACGCCGATAACCCATACTTTGGAACCGCCGGCTTTGTTGCGGGATTTCGCTTCGTTAAATACACCGTTGCCTGTTGCGCCTGCAGCAGGGAAGATGATGTCGTTGCCATCATTATACAATGTTGCTGCCAAAGACTTACCGGTATCCGGCTTATCATAAGCCCCTGCATAAGTGATTTTCACAGTTGCTTTAGGGTTAACCGCTTCTACGCCGGCTTTGAAGCCCACTTCGAAACGTTTGATAACCGGGCTTTCCATACCGCCAATGAAACCGACTTTGTTGGTTTTGGTTGTCAAACCTGCAACCACACCAACCAGGAAGGAGCCTTCGTTCTCAGCAAAGGTTACAGATTCAACGTTAGGGGCGTCCACTACACTGTCGATGATCGCAAGGTTGGCATTCGGGTTCTCTTTGGCAACCTTCAGTACAGCATCGCCAAGGTCGAAGCCGATTCCCCAAGTCAGATCATAGCCGCCTTTAACGAACTGGTTAAGGTTAGGCTCGTAGTCTGCATTAGATTTACTCTGCAGATATTTGATCTCTGCTCCGAATTCCTTCTCCATAGCTTGCAGTGCTTCCCAAGAAGACTGGTTAAAGGACTTATCGTTAACTCCGCCTACGTCAGTTACGAGACCAAGCTTGACAGTCTTAGGCGCCTCTGTGGATGCCGGTGCTTCTGTTGCTGCTGCGTCTGATGGTGCGGTTGTTGCTGTTCCCCCATTGGAGCCGGAATTAGCGCTGTTATTGTTACCGCATCCTGCCAGAATGACAGTGAAGGCCATAACCATAACCAAAGATAGTTGGTAAAACTTCTTCATCGAAAGTGATCCCCCTTAGAAAATTGGATGTCT
The DNA here is from genome assembly GCF_045040735.1 of Paenibacillus sp. FSL K6-1217. Lineage (NCBI taxonomy): Bacteria > Bacillati > Bacillota > Bacilli > Caryophanales > Paenibacillaceae > Paenibacillus > Paenibacillus sp. FSL K6-1217. The sequence continues at coordinate 6,604,829 of NZ_CP150271.1, read as the reverse complement.
TCTGTGTTCTGCTTGGACATACCATTAGTACAAATTATACCTGCAAAAAAAGCTAAAATCCAGTCTATTAATGACCTCAGGTCAATAATAATTTGCATTTTTCAACAAGAAATCGCTTACCTTGACACAAGCCGTTACCTATATGTCCGTTAGATGTTAGAAAACCTCAAATTGTATCTTATGGCTCCAGGTGCATTAACATTATTATTGCACAGGGAGGGCTTTTCTATTATCATGTATGATTACATCTTGTACGCAAAGGGAGTTACTGAAAATGGAACAAGAACACACACCACAAGCTGCACCCGAATTCAAATACTGTCATGAGTCCCGCGTATTCAAAACCGGCCGTGTCTTCCCGAATGATGTGAACAATCACAAAACGCTGTTCGGCGGCAAGCTGATGAGCACCATTGATGAAGTGGCCTCCATCTCGGCTATGCGCCACTGCCGGGTCAACGTGGTAACTGCCTCGGCTGACTCTGTAGACTTCCTCCTGCCGATCCGGCCTACGGATTCCGTCTGCTTCGAGTCCTTCGTCTCCTGGACCGGGCGCACCAGCATCGAGGTATTCGTCAAGATCATCTCGGAGAATCTGTATACCGGCGAACGCGCCGTTGCCGCCACTTCCTTCCTGACCTTTGTAGCCATGAATGAAGACGGCACTACAGCTCCTGTTCCGGCCGTTGTGGCCCAGACCGATGAAGAGAAGCTGATCTGCGAGTCTGCGGACGAACGGTCCGCCCTCCGCAAGCTAAGACGCACCAGCAGCAAGAAGCTCGCTGCCATGCTTAGCACAACGAAATACTGGGAATAACCGCGAACCAGCCCGTTCCCGCCGCACAAAAAAGCACCGTCACACGGGAGAACCCGCAGGCGGTGCTTTTCGGTTTATATCATCTTACGCGTTGATCTTCTCTTTGGCAACAACAGCCAGGGAGTTGAATGCGTTCAAATCGTTCACTGCCAGATCAGCCAGCATCTTACGGTTTACTTCTACGCCAGCCAATTTCAGGCCGTATACAAGCTTGCTATAAGAAAGACCGTTCAACCGGGCTGCGGCATTGATACGAACGATCCAGAGTCTGCGGAAGTTACGTTTCGTCTGGCGACGGTCACGATAAGCGTAAACCATCGATTTCATTACTTGCTCTTTAGCTGTTTTGAAAATGCGGTGCTTGGAGCCGAAGTAACCTTTTGCCAGCTTCAATACTTTTTTATGTCTACGACGAACTACAAATCCGCCCTTAACTCTTGCCATATTAATAAACCTCCCAAAAATGTGTGATTAACTATTTCAAGTTAGCGAGTCCTTGTTTCAAACGTCTTACATCCCCAGGGGCCATTACCGGATTGCCGTTCAATACGCGTTTTGCGCGTTTCGACTTGTGGGACAGCAAGTGGTTCTTGTGAGCTTTGTAACGCAGTACTTTACCAGTTCCAGTGATCTTGAAGCGGCCTTTCAGGCTGCTATGTGTTTTCATTTTAGGCATGATGTTTCCTCCTTGAATATTATGCGGCGCCAATTTGCTGTGCAAGTGACTCCAGGATTATTGGGCCTTCGGAGCCAGAATCATAATCATGCTGCGGCCTTCCAGCTTAGGCTGGCGCTCAACAACAGCGATTTCTTCCACTTCGGTCTTCACGCGCTCCAGGATCTTCTGGCCGATGCTAGCGTGGGTAATCTCACGTCCGCGGAAACGAACGGAGCACTTCACTTTATCGCCTTCACCCAGGAACTTGATTACATTGCGGAACTTGGTCTGATAATCATGTTCTTCAATGTTAGCCCGGAACCAGACTTCCTTAAGATCAACGATCTTCTGGTTCTTGCGCGCTTCCTTCTCTTTCTTCTGCGTTTCATAACGGAACTTGCCGTAATCCATGATGCGGCATACCGGCGGCTTCGCCTGTGGTGCTACGTTGACTAAATCCAGATTAAGATCGATCGCCATTTGTAACGCCTCGCGGATCGGCTTGATCCCGATTTGTTCACCCTCTGCTCCGACCAGCCGAACCTCTTTGGCACGAATTTCATCATTGATCATATGTTCCTTACTGATAATCCTCCACCTCCGAATAGTTTTCAGATAATATATTACGGTTCTCCATAAAAAAGGGATGCCGGTAATTCCCCGACACCCCGTTTGATCAACGTTCATGAATTATAACCATTCATAAAGCATTGAGATCAAAACCAGTCGGCAATTTAGCCGTTCAGGTGAGAAGCCGGTGCTTCTGCTTGCAATCCCTATGTTTTGCACACTTGAATACTATACATTATCATACCGAAGATGTCAACATCTTCTGAAATTATTAATTTGCAATGCAGATTATGACACCTGCTTGCTCTGCACTTCTTCAAGCCGGACTACGCGCGTATGCTTGGTATGACTCCACTGCTTGTTGTTCTGCGTGAAGAACGCATAGAACGTAATGGGATACCACGAGAGCAGATAGACCGGGAACAGCAGCAGGTACAGGTAGACCTTCTTGAACTTCACCCGCTCCAGCACCATGGCCAGCAGGAAGGTCAGGATGTTGGCTCCTACGGCAAAGTACCCGAGCCACAGCGGCAGATGTCCGTAAATATTGGCGATATTCGGACCATCGAACAATACGTTGTCTACAAACATTACAGCAGTCAGCAGGAACGTAAGCAGTACAATGTATACATTCGCTCCGTACAGTGCCAGGTCGAACTTCGTCAGGCTGCGTTCCTTAATCCCCTGCCACAGCAGCGGGAAGAAATAACGGCGGGCCACGGTGAAGTGCCCCTGCATCCAGCGCAGACGCTGTCTGGAGGAAGCCTTGAACGTAAGCGGCTTCTCATCGAATACTTTGGCGTCATAATTAAATCTTGGGTACACGCCCTTAGAGGCGCTGCGCATAGTAAATTCCAAATCCTCAACCAGACTGGTTGCGCCCCAGCCCATTTCCTTGAGCAGGTTCGTCTCAAAGCACATTCCGGTTCCGCCGAGGAAATTGGCCATCTTCAGATTATGGCGCGACAGCTGCCACAGCCGGTTGATGTACCAGTAGGATACGCCGTAAGCAGCAGTGATCCAGGAATCCTCCGGGTTCTTCGTATCGATGTAGCCTTGAATAACCCGTCCACCTGAACATAGATCGTTATTCATCTCTGTCAGGAACTCCGTATGTGCGAGGTTGTCGGCATCGAACATGACAACAGCGTCGTACTGACGGGGCAGCGCCCACAGTTCCTTAAGCATCCACTCGATGGCATAGCCTTTTCCGCGCAGGTTAGCGTTGGTACGCACACAGGCATTCATGCCGTGCTCACGTACGATTGCAGCTGTATTGTCCGTGCAATTGTCACAGATGACAAATACATCGTACAGTTCCTGGGGATAATTAAGCTGCTTCAGGTTTTCCATCAGTGCTCCGACCACTTCTTCTTCGTTATGCGCGGCAACCAGCACGGCAAATGACTTTTGCGGTGCATACTTAACCTTGCTCTTGTTCTTGCGCAGTCCAAACAGTGAGAACCCAAACTGATAAACTGCAATTGCCGCCAAGATCACTTGGAGCGAAACAAACAATGCGTCTGTCATGATCTTTTGATGCCCCCTTTTTCCAAGTCTTGATGTTCTTTTTCTCTCTCTCTCTGCTTGTTAACGTTTTGTTAACGTTCTATCTGACCCTTTTTGCTCATCCCTTACTGTAGACAAAAATTTCCCCTTAGTTTCGGGCAGGATTCCGATTGTGTTATGTCACGTCTCACAAGATATGAATATGGATTCCAGTGTACTGGCTGGCTCCTTATTTCTCTGTTACCTTATAAACGCGATCTTCCTGCTTGAATCATTGTAGACGCTTTGGGGCTCCGAAGTCAAAAGAGACATTTTTCGAGCGGACCTGAGCTTTTTCTTGAACGGGCTTCCTTAAAAAAGTATGATAAAGACAGCTTCAGATTGTAAAATCTGCTGCTTAAGCTGCGCCAGAACTCTTTTAGCCGGACTATCGGAGGGACATGACATGAGACCTTTATTCAAGAAACTGCATCTCCTGGAGCAGCGACTGTTTCAATGGATTAACGGACGGATGCACAATCCGTTTCTGAACTTCTGGCTCTTCTACCTCACTCATCTCGGAGGTGCAACAAGCGCGATTGGCATCAATCTTCTGGTCTGGGCAGTGTGCCCGCAGCCATGGAGAACTACAGGACTGCAAGCACTTGCTGCGCTGGCGATAAGCCACGTGCCTGTCGCTATCGCTAAGAAGCTGTACCCGCGCCTGCGGCCTTATCTGGCCCTGCCGGACACCCATACGTTCCGCAATCCGCTGAAGGATCATTCTTTTCCTTCAGGCCATACTACCGCTATCTTTGCCTCAACGGTTCCTTATATGATAGCCTATCCTGTCCTGACTGCAGCCCTGCTTCCTCTGGCCTGCACCGTCGGCTTCTCCCGGATCTACCTGGGGCTGCACTATCCGTCTGATGTCCTCGCAGGGGCGGTCATTGGCTCAGGAGTCGCAGCCGGTACACTTGCCCTGTGGATATGATACATGGCACAAGCGTCTTACCACACTTGCCCTGCACCGCTTATTTTATACGCATGCCCAGAATATGGTGAAGCAGCTACTTAAGGATCACGGGGATGTGCGGGCGAAGCGGATCGCCCATCTGGAAGCCATCTCCGGGTACAACCCGCTGCAAAGCGCCCAAAGCATTATTGATATGCTGGATAAACCGCGCGCAGAACAGGAGGAATCAGGCAAGTACTGCAAAAGGCAGTCCGGAATGAATGAACCGGACTGCCTTTTGCTGCAAGCTTACAGTTCAGCTGCCGGGCGGGCTGAAGCTGCCCGGAGCGGAGCCTAGAGGCGGTACTTGTCCAGGCGGGTGGCCTGATACTGCTTCAGTGCCTCATCCCCGACAATCGCCTCGCAGCGGTGAATGTTCACGCCCCGTCCATAGAACTTGGTCTCGTATTCGGTCATGACATGCTCTTCGTTGATCACGCCGCCCTCATGCAGGTCAAGGGAAATATTCTTCATCTGCAGACCATAGTCGGCAAAGGCATTAAGCGAGAATTCAAACAGGCTGCGGGAATCCGTCTTCAAATGGATTTCGCCGAGCGGACTGAGTAGCCCGCGGTATTTGTCCAGAAAACGCGGATGTGTCAGGCGGCGGCGGGCATGCTTGCTTTTTGGCCAGGGATCGCTGAAATTCAGATAGATCCGCTCCAGCTCTCCGGGAGCGAACACTTCCTCCGCGTAATCGATATTGGCCAGGGCCACTCTCACATTCGGCGGTGTCTCTTCACCTGCCGGCTCCCATACATTCCGGGCCTTCTCGGCTGCGCGCCGTACCAGCTCGTCATACATATCCACGCCGATGAAATTAATCTCCGGGTATTTGAAGCTCATTTGACTGATAAACTGGCCCTTGCCCATTCCGAATTCTACATGGATCGGGTGGTCATTGCCGAACAATTCGGACCAGCGCCCCTTCAGGCTGCGTGGTTCCAGGATGACCAGATCGGTCTGCTCCTCAAGACTTTCACGTATTCCTTTTCTTCCGCGTAAACGCATTAGGTACTCCTCCGCTTATCTCTTATTGCCTTATCTGTGAATAGGATAACTGCCACTTGCAATATTGTGCCGAACTTACCGGCAAAAGTAAAGGAATTTCAGGCAAAAAGAAAAGGAACTTCCGTCCAGCCTTAAATGACTGGTCGAAAATTCCTTGGTGTTGTATTTGGAAATGCGTTCCGCAGGCTTCAGCGGACTCTGATCTATTTCACCGGGGCATTGAAATCAAACGACTTCTCGAACGCACTGCGGATCTTCCGCTGCGCTTCTGTCTTGATCTTGTGGTTGCCGTTGAATTCTACGCCTGTCAGGGCGAGAGCTTCATCGGGAGTCAGCTGCACATCAATCGAACCTTTGTTATCAGCAAATACCGTTGGAGAATTCATCGTTATCACCTCTAAGGTTTAGTATGGACCGGACGACACGAAATTATGAATTCAAATATGTGATTGTGGTTGCTGCAGCGGCTTTTTTACACTTTAAATATAACATAAGGTGTAAGCATTTTCAAGCCGGTTCGCATGAATTCACGGCCTATTTTCAGCTTTTTTTTGACAGAATTCCGGGAGGGATTGTTACGTTCATCACGGATTTTTGATACAATGGGAAGGTTAATGAAAGGAGCTGCACATGTCTAATCTTCTACAGGCCTCCTCTCCGCTTCTGTGGGGGGATAAACGGTTCCATACCTGGAACTACGAAATGCGCGGGCAGATGGATACCAAGGTGTTCAAGGTCATGCTCGATGCGGGCTTCACCTGTCCGAACCGTGACGGTTCCATCGCCAAAGGAGGCTGTACGTTCTGCAGTGCCAGAGGGTCCGGCGATTTCGCCGGAAGCCGCCGGGATGACCTGGTCACCCAGTTCAACCATATCCGCGACCGCCAGCATCAGAAATGGCCGAACGCCAAATATATCGGCTACTTCCAGGCCTATACCAATACGTATGCTCCTGTCGAGGAGCTAAGGGAATATTATGAAGTCATTCTGCAGCAGCCCGGGGTTGTCGGCCTCGCCATTGCCACCCGCCCCGACTGCCTGCCGGATGATGTAGTGGAGTATCTCGCGGAGCTGAACCAGCGCACCTATCTATGGGTGGAAATGGGGCTTCAGACCATTCATCAGTCCACTTCGGATCTGATTAACCGCGCGCATGATACCGCCTGCTATACTGAAGCTGTTGCGAAGCTCCGCCGTCACGGCATCCGGGTGTGTACCCATATCATTCACGGGCTTCCGCAGGAAACGCATGAGATGATGCTGGAGACTGTAGCCGCTGTAGCGAATATGGGGGTTCAGGGGATCAAAATCCACCTGCTCCACCTCATGCGCAAAACGCCAATGGTGAAGCAGTACGAAGCCGGGCTGCTCCGTTTCCTGGAGCAGGATGAATATGTGAAGCTCATCGCTGACTCGCTGGAAATTCTGCCGCCGGACATGATCGTCCACCGGCTGACCGGCGATGCCCCGCGAGATGCCCTGATCGGCCCGATGTGGAGCCTCAAGAAATGGGAAGTGCTGAATGCCATTGACCAGGAACTGGTTGCCAGGGACACCTGGCAGGGTAAGTACTGGAGGAAGGGCTGATGGGCTTCCTGTCTGTCCTTAGCTTCGCCCATAAGCTGACCGCTGAGCGGCTCTCGTCGGGCGGACGGGCCATCGACGCGACCGTAGGCACAGGTAGCGACACCCTGTTCCTCGCCAAGGCGGCCGGGCCGCGCGGCGGGGTGTACGGGTTCGACATCCAGCACGCGGCGCTGGCGCTTGCCGGTGAGCGCCTGCGGCTGGCCCGGGAGGAAGCGCCGGCCGCGCTCGCTCCCGTAACCCTGCTGCAGCAGAGCCATGCAGCGATGGCTGAAGCCGTTCCGCCGGACTGGCGCGGAACGGTCTCGGCGGTGATGTTCAACCTCGGCTATCTGCCCGCAGGCGATGCCGACAAGACCATCATCACCGAGCCTGAAAGCACGCTGGCCGCGCTGGAGGCGGCGCTTGCGCTGCTTCGCCCGGGCGGGATCATCACGGCCGTGCTGTATCCCGGCCATGAAGGCGGCGGCCGCGAAGCCGCTGCGGTCGAAGCCTGGGCCGCCGGACTGGCCCAGCAAGACGCGCAGACGATCTTATACCGGCAGCTTCAGCGCGAGTCTGCCCCGTATGTTGTAGCTGTTGAGAAGAAAAGAAGCTGAGCACAGGTGATGGCGGCCGCCACTTGTTCACACCCTTTAAACGAATGATCATTCTATTATCAGGAAGGAAGATGTTGTAATGACGAAACCATATCCTCTGAAATTTCAGCCGGAATTCAAAGAACGTGTCTGGGGAGGCCGGGCGCTGGAGAAATTCGGCCTGGATCTGCCGGAAGGGCATATCGGCGAAGGCTGGATGATTGCCGATCATCCGAACGGTACCTCCACTGTAGTCAACGGCGAACTGGCAGGACAAGGCCTGGATGCCATCCGTGAGCAGTTCGGGCACGAGTGGTTCGGCAGCAAGGGTATTACGGAAGAAGGCGGCAGATTCCCGCTGCTGATCAAGCTGCTGGATTGCAATGACAACCTCTCCGTGCAGGTGCACCCTACGGATGATTATGCCGGACTGCCTAAGGGCGAGCTGGGCAAAACCGAAATGTGGTACGTGCTGGACGCGAAGCCGGGCGCCAAAATCATCTATGGCCTGAAGGAAGGCGTAACCCGCGAGATGCTGCAGGACGCGCTGGAGAACGGAACGGTGATGGACAGCCTGCAGGAAGTGACTGTAGCGGCCGGAGACTCTTTTTATATCCCCGCAGGGACTGTTCATGCCTTGTGCGCAGGTGTCGTTGTAGCGGAAATCCAGCAGAACTCTGACACTACATACCGGATTTACGATTATGACCGTCCGGGTCTGGACGGGAAGCCGCGCGAGCTGCATATTGAGGATTCGCTGAATGTTACCGCTTATGAGGGAGCAGGCGCGACTTCGATGAAGACGGATGGTGCCGTGGCCGGTGAATGGCTGCAAATTGCCTCCTCTCCCTATTTCATTGTTGAAAAAGGTGTGGTGGCTGGTGAATGGCAGCTTGCCACTAGCGACGACAGCTTCACCATTCTAGTGATCTGCGAAGGCAGCGGCCACCTGATCTGGGAAGGCGGTTCTCAGCCTTATGCGGCTGGCGAATGCTATCTGCTCCCTTCCAGCCTTGGCGCATACAGCATTGAAGGACAGTCCACAGTGCTGCGCTCTTATCTGCCTTAAGCAGAGACGCCGTGCATTCATTCATGCATAGCTGTATCCGGGTGGGTGAAGTTTAACCAAGTAGTCTTACGCAGGATTGCTGAACTTAACTTTCGGGAGGACAGGCGATGATCGAGAACACCTTCAAGATGACCGATCCGGTGGGTGTGCACATCCATGTCTATGAATGGCTGCCGGACACCGGAGGAGAGATCCGGGGAATTGTGCAGATTGCGCACGGGATGTGTGAGACGGCTGCGCGCTATGCCCGGTTTGCCTCGGCGCTCACCGCTGCCGGTTATGCTGTGTATGCCAATGACCACCGGGGGCACGGCCTTACCGCCGGAAGAGTCAATCTGCTCGGCGACAGCGGGGAGAACGGCTTCTACTGGATGCGGCGCAATCTGCTCCAGCTGGCAGAGCTCGCCTGCTCCCGGCATGAGCATGTGCCCATCTACCTGTTCGCGCACAGTATGGGCTCGTTTCTGGCCCAGAAGCTGATGTGTGAGGAAGGACATGAGATCTACAGCGGCTTCATCCTCAGCGGCACCAATGGTCCCCGGAGCATGCTGGGGCTCGCGGAATCCCTCTCGGCGGTTCAGTTACGGCTGCAGGGAGACCACCACCGGAGCGTCCTGCTGAACGGAATGGTCTTCGGCATGTATAACCGTTCCTTTTCTCCGGTCCGGACGGCTTTTGACTGGCTCAGCAGCGACCCGGAGGAAGTCGACCATTTCATCGCCGACCCGTACTGCGGGGCGATCTGCACCACCCGCTTCTTCCGTGATTTTTTCCATATGCTGCGGGAGCTTCATACCAGGTCCACTCTTCAGCATCTATGCAGCGACAAGCCGGTCTACCTGTTCGCGGGTGAGAAGGACCCTGTGGGATCGAATGGTCAAGGGGTGAAGCGTCTGGCTGAGTTATACCGGAAGCAGGGGCTTCAGGATGTGGAGTGCAAGCTATATCCGGGAGGCCGGCATGAGATGCTGAACGAGGTCAACCGCGATGAAGTCACTGCCGATGTGCTGGACTGGCTCGCCCGCCACCTGCCTGACGAATCCATGCGGCTTCAGCCTACGGCAGATTAGTTTTTACAATCCCCACCAGGTTCAATGGCATAGAACACAATGTATGCTGTTTTTCACATATATTTGGGCCGTGTGCCTGCTTACGAGCATAATGTATGCTGTTTTTCACATACATTTGGTCTATATACCTACTTGTGAGCACAATGTATGCTGTTTTTCACATACATTCTGGCCGTGTGCCTGCTTGCGAGCGTAATGTATGCTGTTTTCCACATACATTTGGTCCATATGCCTTGCACCAGCCATTGTATTCGGTTGTAAGCACCGTCCTTTTAAAGAGCGGTACCGTTTCAGCAGGAAATAGAAGGATAAGTTGTCGTGTGAAACATAGAAATTCTATCTCTTAACCAAAGAGAGGCACTCCGTCAGATACGGGATGCCTCTCTTTATATTGTGCGTGCTAAGAACCTGCAGGGGGATTACACCAGGCGGCCAGCCTATCCTTTAAAACTTGCTTATAGGCCTCCAGCGCATATGCAGAATTATTTACTTTTATCTTATTCAAGCTTAACAGGTTATATATGTTATCTTCCAGCTTCCTTCTGCTCTTAAGCACCTCCAGCGTACCTTCTAAGCCCCGGTGTCCCTGCCTCAGGCCATATCCCTGTGAGGTGTAATATTGGATGAACCCTTCTGACCACTCCAGGGGTCTCTCGCGGACAGCTTTGCGGAAAGCCAGCTCCAGATCGTCCTGTTCAATAACAATCAGCAGCGGGTTCAATGGCTTAATAATGGCCTCCAGCTCCTGAATGTAGCTTATCATGTACTCCTCGGCTGCATCGTGCCTGATCATCCCCATAGTCACAGGATTCTGAATAAAACAGCAATCAAACACATACGTATCCGGCCCCCGTAAGGCACTCTCCGTAAACTGCCTCCACCTTGCTGTAATCAGCTTCCTGTGCTGAGCCAGCGGCAGTTCATATACATCCTTCCGGGTCAATCTGTCCATCCATTCCTTCGGAAGGAGAGGACCGTAAGCATTTATTATTTTCCGGTATCCGACCAGATAATTGTTGTCTTGACAGGTAGTGTGCGCGCTTAATACTTCCCCCGAATTACCGCCGCAGATTCTCGACAGCTCATCATATTCTGCTTGGGTAAGGCAAGCTACCCCCTCATAATCAGCGGGATGATCCAGATTCCCTTCCAGGACAAGCTGAGCGCCCATATTCATCTCCGTAAGAATTTCGTAAACCAGCTGTGCCGCTGTGGACTTCCCGAAGCCGGGCAGACCCTCGATTAAGACTAATTTCGGTTGTTTCATATATCGTTCCCCCATTCACTCATTAGGAGGATAAGCAGGTTAAGAGCCATAGAGATGCTATTTCCGGCAACAAAAAAAGATACCCTAGGTATCCGCAGAAGCCGGTATACGAACCATTCACCCTGCATACCCTGTAAGTTGACAGAAAGACATGCCTAATAGCATAGTGATCTCCACTATTGCCGGCCCGTCCTTCAGTTCATTCACACTTACAGAGTAATCCACATGATAGTGTTTATGCTCCTTTACTGGCATCTCTTTATTGATCGTAACACTGGAGAAGGATAAATACAATTAGGTGTTCACTCTAGTATACTCACTGATTGAGGCATGTGGAATTTCTGCTTTTTCTCCTACCAAGGTTCGAAAAGCCATACCGTGTCCGGTGATAATCACCTTTTGGAAGCCCAAATATTGGTCAATCACCTTCTCCACACGGTTCCTCAGCAGTTCCTTAGATTCCCACAGTTTAGTTTCCCCAGGAGGATAGACTCCATGATGAGCATCGTAATCACTCCCCAGCTCTGCCAGCCGCTCCAATGAATCATATTCAAAAGTTAAGTCGGGTTGCCATTCTCTGAGGTCGAATTCAATCCTTATGTCCAAGCCTAATTCCTTGGATAAAATTGCAGCGGTCTGAAGAGCACGTGTGTACGGAGAAGAGACGATCAGTTCAGCATCTCTAAGACGCTCATCCCTTGCTGCCAGAGACACCTGTTTAGCTCCTGCAGAGGTAAGAGGAACCAGGTCCCGGCCATGCCCCTTCAACTTGTACTGCTCGTTAACATCCCACTGCGGTTCACCATGGCGGATAAGATAAAATTGCGTCACTTATATTCCCCCAACTGTACATATATTCTACCAAGGAACGACTGTAAGCTCCGGCCATTTCGACTTCCATTTCTGTGTCTTCGCTTCGTAGATCTTCTCGCTGATCAGTGCTTTGTTGGGCCGTAGAATTAATTGAAATAAATCCTCCAGGCATCCTGCACCAATGTAGTACGGAAACGGGGCCAAGCCTTGGGCACGCTTGAAAATATCCATTAGCAGTGTATTGAGGGTGAATAGTTCTGTAAGACAGTTAAGCAGTACATCCCCCTCATACATCAGCAGAAACCTCAACAGGCTCAGCGGATAGCCCATATTGCAAAATCAGCTGTGTTCCCTTGGTCCCACTGCGCCGCAGACCATGATCCTGAAATCCGGCGCGGAGATATAGCTGGCTGGCGGCAGTATTGCGTTCATTCACAGCCAGCACAATCTGCCGGGCCTCAGGGTAGTGGCGGCGGACAAAATCCGGCAACAGCAACATCGCTGCTTTGGCGAACCCACGACCCTGGCTGGCGTAGTCCATCAGGAAAGCGCGCAGCAGAACCGCACCGGTATGGTCTGGATAGAAATTGGAGATGCCTTCACCGGTATGGAGGATGAAGAAGCCCACCGCTCGTTCTTCGTGAGCAATAATCACTCCAGCTTTACCGCTATCCTCCCTGAGGTCCTGGAGCGTCTCCTCCGGCAGTCCGGTGAACTGTTCCTGCTCCGCAGGAAGCCGAAAGCTCAGCAGCTGGCTCCTGTAATGTTCCTCCTGCTTGCCCCCGTACCTAAGCAATGATATGTGCTGATCCTGACTCATCTGTACATCCTCCAATTGATAACAGATAGATTAGCTCGATTACATCGGACCACGCACCTACGCAGCGCCAAATGTGGTCGGTTTTTCGATTACATTTGGCCGATGCCCGGGTGAGATCCCGTTACTCTTCCCTATAAAGGCAGCGCATAATACTGCGCCCGCTGGCTCTTATCCTGCTGATATAGGACGACCAGCAGCGTGCGGCCATCACCTGCACCAGGGTGCGGATCATTAAGGGCCGCCGCTGGCACACCATCGGCCACTGCTGCCACAGAAGGCAGCAGATCTGCCTCAGCAGCGGCCGCGCCGCCCGTTCCAGCTCCCCCGCGTTCTGCCGGGGCCGCTGTTGTAACCGCCGCGAGTATCTCCCGCCCGTTCCCGTTCCCGTTCCCGTTCCCGTTCCCGTTCCCGTTCCCGTTCCCGTTCCCGGCTTCAGCCTGCATCCCCGCCTCATCCCCACTCTCAGCTCCAGCCAAACCGTCATAGCGCAGCCCGCTGATCGAATCCAGCACCGGCGTTAGACGGAACGGCAGCACATCGAGCATGATGAACTTTTGCAGCTCCCGCTCGCTATGCCCGGCCTCGGCCAGCTTGGCCGAGACCCGCTCCGGCTGCTCCGCAATCTGCTTCAGGTGCTTCGTCCACTCTGCTTTATCAAGCACATCGTCCCACCAGATCTTGCGCGGCTTGTACTTATGGGCGAGGAAGTAGTCCAGCTTCATCAGGCCAGTGACAATGTCCATGGAATCCGTGCCTCTGTCCGTCAGGAAGTTATGCAGCCGGGTGAACAGATCCTCCAGCTGATGCCCGATCTTCTGCCAGCCGCGCTCTTCCCAGTAGTCGCCAAACTCCTGGAAGAAGTCGAACGGGGACGGGAAGACATGACGGATCAGATACTTGACCGAATGGGCCAGCCGCTGGCTGTTCCAGTATTTCTCCAGCACATCCTCCAGCCGCTTGAGCCGGATAATATCGGCGAACGGCATGACATGGCTGCTGAGAATCTCGTATGGCGCATGCTCCATATACGTATAGTCGTATTTGGCAGCCTGGGCGCGCAGCCCGGTGCCGCGCAGCATTTTGAGGAACCCGAGTTGCAGCTCCTCCGGCTCCATGGCGAAGACGTCATTGAAGGTCTTGCGGAAGGTGGCGTAATCCTCCATCGGCAATCCGGCAATCAGATCAAGATGCTGGTCGATGTTGCCGCTGGCCTTGATCTTCATCACGGTGCGCGACAGCTTGGTGAAGTTCTGGCGGCGCTTGACCAGCTCATTCGTCTCATCATTCGTGGACTGAACGCCGATCTCGAAGCGGAAGACGCCCGGAGGGGCGTTCTGTGCCAGGAAATCCAGCACCTCGGGACGCATAATGTCGGCGGTAATCTCGAACTGGAACACGCAGCCCTGATGATTGTCGATCAGGAACTGGAACATCTCCATCGCATAATTGCGGTTGATATTGAAAGTACGGTCCAGGAACTTGATTACCTTGGCCCCGCCTTCAATCAGATAGAGCAGATCGGATTTGACCCGTTCAATATCGTAATAACGTACGCCCACCTCAATGCTGGACAGGCAGAACTGGCAGTTGAAGGGACAGCCCCGGCTGGTCTCAAAATACACAATCCGCTTGCTCAGCTCCGGCAGATCCTCCGGGAAGCGGTGCGGGGTCGGCAGGGTGTTGAGATCGCTTTTGGGACGGGGAGGGTTGACGATCAGTTCCTCGCCCTTGCGGTAAGCAGCCCCGTATACGAAATGGTACTTGTGCTCATCCCGGATCTCCTGCAGCAGATGGTGGAAGGTCTCCTCCCCGTCACCGTTCACAACGAAGTCAACTCCAGGCTCCCGCTTCATCCAGTACAGCGGCTCATAGGATACCTCCGGCCCGCCCAGCACAATCTTCACTTCGGGCATTACCTGCTTCAGGATACCGATCAGCTTGATCGTCTCCTCGATGTTCCAGATGTAACAGGAGAAGCCAATCACATCCGGCTGCTTCTGAAAGAGGTCAGACACGATATTCATCGCGGGATCTTTGATAGTATATTCCGCCAAAAGGATATCCTCGAACTCATGCTCGCTATACGCCTTCAGCAGCCGGATCGCCAGCGACGTATGAATATATTTGGCATTTAATGTGGCCAGGATGATTCTCATGCCCTATAACCTTCTTTACATGTCATTTTGAAAAAACTCCAGGAAGGCCTTGCCGTACTTCCGGTACTTGACCTCACCGACACCCTTCACCCTCAGCATCTCCGCTTCGGTCTGCGGACAAACCACGCTCATCTCGCGCAGCGTCGCATCATTGAAAATGATGTACGACGGCACATGCTCGCGGCCCGCCAGCTCCCGGCGGATCAGCCGCAATTGCTCGAACACCGTCTCGTTGACCGCTGACGGCGAAGTGTCGCGCGAGCGGCTGCGGTCCCGCGTGCCGGAGGTAACCAGCGTGCGGGCCACGCGCTGATGCACCTGACGCTGGCCGCGCAGCACCTCGGCTGCCAGCGGCTGCAGCCGGACCACCGGATACTGGCCTTCGGACAAGGCCAGATACCCCTCCGAGACCAGCATGTTGATGATCTCGGTAATCTCCTTCTCGCTGCGGCTGGACATGGCGCCGTGGGTCGGCAGCTTCTCGAAGCCGTATTGCAGCACCTTCTGGTTACGCGAGCCCTTCAGCACGGATGAGACCAGGGCCACGCCGTAACGCTCCCGCATCCGGTGGATGCAGGAGAAGATTTTCTGCGCTTCTACGGTGATATCCACCAGCTCACGCTCGTCGGTACAGGAGCTGCAGATTCCGCAGTGGTCATCGTCATGACTCTCCCCGAAATAGTCGAGCTGCGCACTGCGCAGGCAGCGGGTCGTGTAGCAGTATTCGATCATCTGCTGGAGCTTACGGTATTCGTTGGCTTTGCGTTCCGGGTCCTGCGGGTTCTGCTCAATCAGGAACTTCTGCGTCATAATGTCCTGCGCACTGAACAGCAGAATGCAATCGCTCGGCTCCCCGTCACGGCCGGCACGGCCAGCCTCCTGGACGTAAGCCTCCATGTTCTTCGGCATATTGTAATGGATGACATAACGCACGTTGGACTTGTCGATCCCCATCCCGAAGGCATTCGTGGCGACCATGACGCGGATATCATCATAGAGGAAGCCTTCCTGGCTGTCCGCCCGCTCCTGGTCATTCATTCCGGCATGATAGCGCCCGGCGGTAACGCCTGCGGCCTGGAGGCGCTGATAGAGATCATCCACCTCTTTGCGGGTGGCGGCATAGACGATGCCCGGCTGATGGGCATGCTGCGCCGCATAATCCAGCACGAACTCGCGCTTGTTCTCTCCGCGCAGCACGGACATCGCCAGATTGTCGCGGCCAAGTCCAGTCATGAAGACGCCCGGATCGCGCAGGCGCAGCAGCCGGACCATGTCCTCCATGACCTCCGGGGTTGCCGTAGCGGTGAAGGCGGCCAGAATCGGACGCTGCGGCAGCTCTTCTACGAACGGAGAGACCGCCAGGTAGCTGGTGCGGAAGTCATGGCCCCACTGCGAGACGCAGTGTGCCTCATCGACCGCTACGCAGGAGATGTTCAGTCCCGCCATCTCCAGGCGGAACCAGTCCAGCTCCAGGCGCTCGGGAGCCACATAGAGCAGCTTCAGCTCGCCGCGGCGGGCGGCGCGGATGCGTTCATTCACTTCCTTGCCGCTCAGGGTGCTGTTGATATAAGCCGCCGGAATCCCTGCTGTTGTAAGAGCATCCACCTGATCCTTCATCAGGGAGATCAGCGGGGAGACCACCAGGGTAAGCCCCGGCTGCAGCAGCGCCGGAACCTGATAACAGATGGATTTGCCGCCTCCGGTTGGCAGAATGCCAAGCGTATCGCGGCCTTCCAGCAGATTGTTCACGATTTTTTTCTGGCCCTCGCGAAAATCGGGATAACCGTAATATTTTTGCAGCTCGGCCTGGGCCTGCTCCATTAATGTTCCTTGCATCTCCATAGCTCTTCATACTCCTTAAGACTTTCTACCTTTTAGTTTACCGGGCAACCGGCTGCCAAGCAACCGCCAGAAGCAGATATTCTGGCACTCGTTCCGGGCCTGCCGTATAGAAATTACATAAAAACCGTACGATCAAGCAACACTTTATATAGATTCATCCATCTGCCCTATTAAGGAGGACGCCTGTTTGCAAGACTGGAAAGATAAATATGCCTCCTACATACATAAGCAACAGGCTTCTCCGGCAGAGCCGGAGCCGCCCAGCAGCAGCAGGCTGACAGGAAAGCTGAAGACCGATCTGCCGGAGCTTCAGGCCAGACTCGGGGAGAACGGGGACCTGGTCGTACGCAACTTCCTGCTCTTCGGGGCTTATCCTGCCGCCATGCTCTTCTTCTCCTCACTCGTGAATATGGAGCAGGTGCGCGAGCATGTGCTGAAACCGCTAATGGCCCCGCCGCCGGGGCAGCCTGTGGTGCCGGAGGATAAGAGCGGAATGATTCATTATATCTGGAGTACAGCCGTTCAGGTCACTCAGGGTACCACGACTGCCGATCTGTCTGCACTCCCCCAGGCAGCCGTGAAGGGCGAGCTGATTCTGCTGATTGACGGGGTTCCCGAGGCACTCCGCATGGAGATGCGCCAGATTGAGATGCGCGGAGTCGAGCAGCCGCAGACGGAGCAGGTCATCCGCGGGCCCCGTGAAGGCTATGTGGAGAAGCTGGAGAACAACCTCTCGCTGCTGCGCTACCGGCTGCAGAGTACCGACTTCCGGATTGAGATCAGTCCGCTCGGAGAGCGTACCCAGTCAAGGGTGGCGCTATGCTATATAGACAGCATCACAGACAGCGCTCTGGTGGCTGAAGTCATGCGCCGGATCTCGCTGATTCATACCGACGGCATCCTTGATGCCGGATACATCGAACAGTTCATCGAAGACCAGCCGCTCTCCCCCTTCCCTCAGGTTCAGAGCACCGAGCGGCCGGACAAGACTGTAGCCGCCCTTCTGGAAGGCAGGGTCGCCATTCTAGTTGATGGCTCACCGTTTGCCCTGATTGTTCCCGCCCTCTTCAACCAATTCTTCCAGACGGTAGATGATTATACGGAACGCTTCATTATGGGCAGTCTAATCCGGATCATCCGGCTGATTGCGTTGGCCAGCTCACTGTTTTTCCCGGCACTATATGTCTCTGTAATCTCGTTCAACCCCGAGCTGCTGCCTACGGATTTCGCTGTGGCGATCTCGGGAGGCCGGGCGGGTGTGCCGTTTCCGGCGGTCCTGGAGGTGCTGATCATGGAGGTATCCATGGAAGTGCTGCGGGAAGCGACGATCCGGCTGCCGCAGATGATCGGCGGTGCCTTGTCGATTGTAGGCGTCCTCGTCATCGGACAGGCGGCGGTGGGCGCGGGGCTTGCCAGCCCGATCACTGTAGTGATTGTGGCCCTGACGACCATCGGCTCGTTCGCCACCCCCGCCTACAATGCGGCTATTGCCCTGCGGATGCTGCGTTTCCCGCTGATCTTCCTTGCCGGTATGTTCGGCCTCTACGGGGTCATGACCGGTACAATTCTGATTCTGAACCATCTGCTGTACCTGGAATCCTTCGGAGTCCCTTACATGTCGCCGTATATTCCGGGCAAATGGCGTGATCTGAAGGATACGCTGGTGCGGGTGCCGCTCTGGTGGATGCGCCGCCGCCCCAGCTTCCTGCATGCCCGGGATACGGACAGGCTGCCGCGCAGCGTTCCATCCGAAGAGATTGACCAGATTCTCAGACAGGGAGATGAGACCCGTGAATAATCCGCGCCAGATTACAACCCTGCGGGCCGCAGCCGTGATCAGCAGCACCATTATCGGAGTCGGCATCCTCAGCTTCCCGCGCTATATGACGGAAGCAGGCAACAGCAGCGCTCCGCTTGTCGCGTTCTGCGGTGTGCTGTTCTCCTTCATCAGCTACTGGCTGCTGGCCTCCCTGTGCCAGCGGTTCCCACAGGAGACGCTGTTTGTGTTCAGCCGCCGCCTGATCGGACGCCAGCTTGCTGCTATTTTCACTGTGGTGATTATGCTGCTGTTCATTGTACTCACCGGTCTCACCGTACGCCAATTCGGGGATGTCGCCACAACCGTGCTGTACAAAAAAACACCGATCGAAGCAACCATCTTCCTGATGCTGCTCATCAGTCTGCTGTCCTCCAGGCGCAATGTTGTGAAGTTCTCTTATATCCACTTCTTCTATCTGCCGCTGATTGTCGGCTCTATTCTGGTCACCATTCTGATCTCGCTCAAAAATGTGGATATGCTCAATCTGCAGCCTGTCCTGATGAATCCCAGCCTCCAGTTCTGGAAAGGGGCGCGGGAGGCCACCTATCTGTTCCAGAGCTCCTTCGTCATCGTGCTGCTGATTCCATTCATGGAGAAGCCGGGGCATGCCGTCCGTGCGGGAGCCTGGGCCATCTTCATATCCGGGGCCATCTACGTGCTGATCGTCGTTGCCTCTGTAGGGGTGTTCGGTGCCGAAGAGACCAAGCTGCTGATCTACCCCACCCTGGAGATGGCCCGTGCCACGGCTTTTGGCGAGGGATTCCTGGAACGGCTGGATGCGCTGTTCATTATTATCTGGGTGATCTCAGTCTACACGACAATCTATACCACTTATTACCTGTCTGCCTATCTGCTGCACAAACTGCTGCGCTTCCGCGACCAGCGGATGGCCTCCACGGTCCTGCTGCCGGTGATCTTCATCCTGGCCATGCTGCCCTCCAATATATTCGAATCCTACCAGTGGGCCCTTCACCTGGGCAATGCCGGCATGATTCTGATGTTCGGCTATCCGCTGCTGTTATGGACAGTCTATCTGCTCAGACGTCCCGGGAAGAAGGTGGCCTCATGAATATACAGCTTCCGCGTACACTCGCCCTGCTCCTGCTGCTGGCCATAGCCGCCCCGCTGCTCAGCGGATGCTGGGATCAGGTGGAGATTGAGGACCGGGCGCTCGTTCTCGGCTTATCGATTGATAAGGTCCCGGCAGATGATACGCAACAAGAGGACAGAGTCACGCACATCCATGATAATGATCTGCCTACCGAGATGATCAGCGTCACCGCCCAGATTGCCGTCCCGGGCAGGGTTCCGCTTGGCCCCGGCACCGGCGGCGGCAGTGCAGGGGAAGGCAAGACCAGTCCCGTCTGGGTGGTCAGCGTGCGCGGCATCTCCCTTGATGACGCCATGAATAATCTGCAGCAGCAGATTGCCGACCCGCGTTATCTGGTCCATCTGCGGATCATCATCATCAGCGAGGAGATCGCCAAGGGCAGTCTGGCCGAGCTGAACGATTATCTGCGGCGCAACCCGGAAATCCGGCGGAGAACCTGGCTGCTTGTCTCCGAGGGCCGCGCTTCAGCCTTCATGGATGTGAATCCGCCGCTGCAGCGTGTGCCCACCCTGTATATTTTGTCCATGATGGAGAAGTCGGTCTCCTCCGGCAAGTTCCCCCGGGATTATATCGGCACCTTCTGGTCAGCGGATTCCAAGTGGGGACAAAGTGCTTATCTGCCCTATGTGGGACTGCGTAACAAGGATAATATCCTGATTGCAGGACTGGCTTATTTCAGCGGCGGCCGAATGGCGGGCAGGACTGCCCCGATAGAGATAGGCGGCTTCATGGCGATGCAGGGAATGGACCCCGGCGGCTACTCCACGCTGCTCCGTACCCGGGAGCTCGGGATTGTCATGACCCAGATCAATGAACGGTTCACCCGGACCCGGAGCTATATTAAGGACGGCAAGCCCTATATGTCCTATCAGATTTTCCTGGAGGGGGATTTGGACGAGCATTACAGCAGTGAGGTTCCCGTCAATTCTCCGCAGAAGCTGCGGGAGATAGAGCAGGATTTCGAGCAGCAGATTCAGAACGTGCTGACCGGTCTGGTGAAGCAGACCCAGCAGGACCACTCCGACATATTTGGCATGGGCGAACGGATCAGAAGCCATCATCCCGCCTACTGGAGAGAGCATATCCACGGTAAAAACGACTGGGAGAGCCTGTACAGCAGCGTTGGTGTAGATATCAGACTGACCCTGCATATCCGCAGAGTGGGCCTCAAGCATAAGTAAGCGCCAGCCCAAACCAATATCCGCCGAAGGAGGAAGCGTATGATCCGTTTGCTGGGAAGCCTCGCCGGGATGCTGTTGTTCTCGGCTATGCTCCTGCTGGTCGTAGATATCAGAATTTACAGTAACCGGGACTGGCTGCGGGAGAAAAAGTACGCAAGGGTACTGGCCTGGAGCTATCTCCTCCTCTCCCTGTTGATCTGTATCGGCCTGCTCCTCTATGTCTAGCCGCCCCCGCCCCCTTCGTAGTATTTCTTCACGGCCCATGGTATATTGAGGAGTAACCTACTTAAAGGACGGAGAATGCGGTCATGAATACAAGAAGAACCAGAAATCAGGGGAACAGAACCCCTAACCATAAACAGGGTGCAAGATCCGGAGCCTCGGCCAAGCCGGCAGCTGCACCCAAATCCTACACGGTAGCCGAGCCTGCGGAGCTGCTTGCTTTTCTGCTGAAGACGATTACGAACCGGGGGCGCAACTCAATCAAATCCATGCTCTCCCGCGGACAGGTTGCTGTGAACGGCAAGCCGGTGACCAAGCATAATCATCCGCTCCATCCCGGCCAGACCGTAACGGTTGACCAGGAGAAGCCAGCTGAGGCTAAAGAGCTGCTCGGGCTGACCATTGTCCATGAGGATGATGATATCATCGTGATCCAGAAGGATGCGGGCCTCCTCTCCATCGCTACCGGAGAAGACAATGAGCTGACGGCTTACCGCCAGCTGATGGAGCATGTCCGCCTAAGCAATCCGAAGAACCGCGTCTATGTGGTGCACCGGCTGGACCGCGACACCTCGGGCGTTATGATGTTTGCCAAAAGCGAGGCGATTCAGCAGCAGCTTCAGAACAGCTGGAAGGAAACCGTCAAGGAACGCTCCTACGTGGCGCTGGTGGAGGGCGCGGTCAAGAAATCCGAAGGCACAATCAGCTCCTGGCTGAAGGAGACCTCCACGCTGAAGATGTACTCCAGTCCGCATGAGGGAGACGGCCTGCATGCCGTAACCCGCTATAAGCTGATTCAGGCGAACCGCCATTTCTCCCTGCTGGAGGTACATCTGGAGACCGGACGGAAGAATCAGATCCGTGTCCACATGTCGGACATCGGGCATCCGATCGCCGGGGACAAGAAATACGGCGCAGAGACCAAGGCGGTCGGCCGTCTCGGGCTGCATGCCCGCGTGCTCTCGTTCGTTCATCCAACATCCGGGGAGATCCTGACCTTTGAGAGCGCCATTCCTAAGACTTTCCTGAAATATACGGCCCCTGCACCCACGAACTGAATCCTAGCCGGAAGGGCCCGCAGATCATGGTACAATAGAGAAAAACGATAGAAGGTGCCGCTCTTGTTCCACCCTACTGTCTTCGACAATATCAAAATCGCCCTGGAGAATCAGATCTACGACTACGATAATCTGGACGGAATCCTTGTAGTAACAGACCGGTCCGACCTGCTTAATCTCGCGCTGATGTCGCGCGAATTCAGCCTTGCGTTTAAGCTGACCGAAGGCCGCAAGGTGACCTCCGAAATTCTGCTCCAGTCCTCAGTGAAGGACCTGGGTGATGAAATTCTGGAGACGCCGGGGAGCGATCCGGGGTGCAGTCTTTTCTTACGCTTTTATATGGAGATAGAAGATGTGAATGAACAGTGTCCGGCCATTGAAGAGATTCTGACCCACATTTGGGGTCCTGAATTCCAGCCTGTGCAATCGCTCAGCTTCCGCTATGGCCAGACGTACGATACGTACAATAACTGTGTGGAACTGCAATTCAAACGGCAAATTACCGAAGAGCAAATGGAAGATCTTCCGAACCTCCTGAAGTTTCTGCTGCAAAGTGCGGAGGAGCTGGAGGAGGTATAACGCTATTCGCGAGGTGAGCTGATAATGAACTTTCTGCCTCCTACCCGGACGGGCCGCTGGCTGGCATGGTCTGCCGGTTACGCGCTGGTCCTGTGGCTGCTGCTGATTCTACACCGGTTCCTGTGGTTAGGCGATGGTGTGAGTCTTATTCTTAGCTTACGCTGGGCCATTCTTGCCCTCGTAATCTCCGGTATAGTCAACGGGTTCGGCTGGTTGGGTGCGCAACTTGTATGGAGCTTCTCCACCGCAGGAGTTGTGGCGGGGACCTTCCTGATGTACATATACACCTACCGTGAGATGTCGGGCTGGGAAGATCTTGCAGGTTTTCTTTCCTTCGGCCTGTTTACAGCAGGCGGCTTCGCTCTGGGGCTGATCGCCGAAGGCATCCGGCTGCTGGTACACTATTTGCGTACACGCTGACCCCTTCCCCGCAGGACATCTGAATACACACCAAGTGGAAACGGCTTTGCCGTCCTTTTAAAGGACGGTACCGTTTCAGCGAGAAATAGAAGGAAAATTCATCATGTGAAACATATAAATTCTTATATTTCAAGGCAAATGCCCCGCTTTGCGGGGTTATTTTACGTCCAAGAATGACACACCTTGCGCCATATGGCCAAATTTTATACAGATCCGGACTTTTGATTATACCCTCCTGGGCGGGACTGGATTACACTCGGTTCAGGTCCAGCAATCAAGCAAACCTATGGAGGCGGTAATCAGTGAAAAAAGAGTACGGTAACGAGCAGGTGTATTTCGTAGGCGGTGGTATTGCATCGCTTGCGGGTGCGGCCTATCTGGTCAGAGACTGCAATTTTCCCGGACAAAACATTCACATTATTGAAGAGATGAAGATCCTTGGCGGCAGCAATGACGGTGCCGGCGATGCAGAGCATGGATATGTCATTCGCGGCGGCCGGATGCTGAACGATGAGACCTATGAGAACCTGTGGGAGCTATTAAGTACCATTCCGTCCATTGACCAGCCGGGTATGACGCTGCGGGAAGAAATCGTTCAATTCGACGAGTCCAATCCGACCCGCGGCCAGGCACGGCTGATCAACAGCAAGGGTGAGGTTCAGGATGTCACCTCAATGGGCTTCGATATGGCAGACCGCCTGGCACTGGGCAAGCTGGTCATTACGCCGGAGCCAGCCATGGGCACCTTGCGGATTAACGACTGGTTCGGACCGCATTTCTTCACGACGAACTTCTGGTACATGTGGGCAACCACCTTTGCCTTCCAGCCTTGGCATAGTGCGGTTGAGTTCAAGCGTTATATGCTCCGCTTCATGCACGAGTTCCCTAGAATTCAAACGCTTGAAGGCGTAACCCGTACCCCATATAACCAATATGATTCCATCATTCTGCCGCTGCATCAATATCTGGAGCCGCTGGGCGTAGATTTCACCTTGAAATGTACCGTAACCGATCTCGAATTCAAAGAAGGCGACGGCATTACTGTAACAGCGATGAAGGTCGTCCGCGATGGCGTGGAGGACACGATCCAGATTCATGAAGGCGACCGTGTGATTGTGACGAACGGCTCGATGACCGAAGGCGCAAGCCTCGGATCGATGACCTCCGCTCCCGGGATGAACGGTAAGGGCAGCTCATGGAAGCTGTGGGAGACGATCGCCGCGAAGAAGCCGGGTCTCGGCAATCCTTCTTCCTTCGACGATCATGCGGACGAATCCAAATGGGAATCCTTCACGGTGACCTTCCAGGACTCGAAGTTCTTCGATCTTATGGAGAAGTTCACCCGCAACCGGGCCGGAACCGGCGCACTGGTGACCTTCAAGGATTCCAGCTGGCTGATGTCTGTCGTGCTGGCCTTCCAGCCGCATTTCCGCAACCAGCCGGAGCATGTCAGGGTCTTCTGGGGATATGGCCTGTACCCGGACAAGGTCGGCGATTATGTGCACAAAAAAATGGGCGACTGTACCGGCCAGGAGATTATGGAGGAGCTGATCGGACATCTGCACTTCACAGAGCATAAGGAAGAGATCATGGCTACCGCCAACTGTATTCCCTGCATGATGCCGTATATCACCTCCCAGTTCATGCCGCGCCTGAACAGCGACCGGCCGCGGGTGGTGCCTGAAGGCTCAACCAACCTGGCCTTTATCGGCCAATACTGCGAGATCCCGGACGATATCGTTTTCACGGAAGAATATTCAGTCCGTGCCGCCCGCATCGCCGTCTACACCCTGTTCGGCCTGAACCGTCCGGTAGAGCCGATCAATGCATATCAGAACGATGTCCGCACACTGTTTTCCAGTCTGGTGACCTCGTTCCGGTAAAGGAATGATTCAACTGTGACAGTGTGCCCGCCCGGACGTTGATCCCGCCATCTGAGAACGGCGGGCTCAATGCGGACTGGCAGCTGGCTTCACGCATGTACACCATGGTGGCCAACTGGCCAACACAACTGCCCAATTGTGTTCGGTTTCTCGCACACATTTGGGTCACTCGCATTCGTGTTATCACGTTGCGTTCGGGTTCCCGCTCCAGGCCTGTGGTCTCTATAAACACCAAAAACCCCGCTGCATGTATTTCATGCGGCGGGGGTTTCGTGCGTCCATGTTGCAGACTTGCGCGGAAGGGCCAGTTGCGGCAGGTATGCCATACTTTCCAGCCTGTTCGGGTCAGCCGAAGCTTCCTGACTGGAGGTAGCACGTTAATCCGGACTCCGGTGCGCTTATTTGTACCAAATCATCTTTTGCTGTAGCATTGCGGACTCCAGTGCGCTTAAGTGCCGAATATTCTGCAATTTCGCTTCCAAAACCTCTGCATAACGTCCTCTGAGTCCGGCAGGCCGCCCCAAACAGCATTTTGGCGCAATTAGCGGAACTGTAGTCCGTAACCAGACTCGTTCGTGCCGGCGCAGAACGCTGCAACGCTTACCTGAAGCCTGCCACTGATCGCTATCAGATGCTGCAGGAACCGTCATCGCAGCCGTCCGCAGCCGCAGCCTTGGACTCCGGCTTGCCGACTACCTGGAGCACCGGTGTATTCTGCTCCTCCGCCCATACCGTGTCCAGCACTTCTGTGAATACCGGACCCGGCTGTGCGCCGGACACCGCATATTTATTGTTGAAGACAAAGAACGGCACGCCGGTAATATTCAGCTGCCGGGCTTGCTCAATATCTGCATGGACCTTGTCACCATATGCCTCACTGTCCAGCACGGCGGCAACCTTGGCCTGATCCAGTCCAACCTCGGCAGCCAGCTCAGCCAGAACCTGACGGTCACCCAGATTCAGAGAATCGGTGAAGTACGCACGCAGCAGCCGTTCGGTCAGCTGCGGGGCTTTGCCTTCAGCCGCAGCATAGTGGCTCAAGCGGTGAGCGTCGAAGGTATTCGTCGAGCGGATCGTATCAAAATTAAACTCCAGACCCACATCCTGCGCCTGCTCTGCCAGCTGTGCGTTCATAGCCTGGGCCTTCTCGCGGGTCATGCCGTATTTGCCAGCCAGCAGCTCATGGATATCTCTAGTTTCGTCCTTACGGGCATTCGGGTCGAGCTGGAAGCTGCGGAACACGACCTCCACCTTATCGCGATCCGGGAACTGGCTCAGCGCGTGCTCCAGCCGTCTTTTACCGATGTAGCAGAATGGGCAAGCGTAATCTGACCATATATCAATTCTCATGTGAATTCCTCCTGAAGGGTAATAGTATCATCAATCAACTACTTACTATTATATAGTTAAAAACCGAAAATTACAAACAAACTTTTTGAACTCCCACTGTTCTCTGATGTTCTCTGAATTCCCTTATCCCCAGCTCTCAGTAAACTTCCCGGAGAAAAGTAAACGAAAGAGGTATATACGCCCGCCCTCCCCGGCAGGTAAAATTAGAACAACTAAGGCTTACCGTATCAATAAAAAATCTCTAATTCAAATCTTAATACAATTCTCTAATTCAAATTTCTAATTCAAAGCGGACGGTCTATGGCGTCCCGAAAGGAGTCAGCGGCATGCATGACCTGTCTATAGTCATTCCCACGCGTAACCGGATTAACGATCTGACCCTCTGCATTGAATCCATCGGCGCACAGACCGGGCTGGAGCATGTCTCCATCGAACTGCTGATTGTGGACGACGGCGAGATGGAAGAGCAGGTACTCGAGTATTTCCGCAGGGTGCTTGGACGTCTCCCGGATGCCAAGCTGCGCTATTACCGTAAAACCAAGCCCGGCGTCTGGCTCTCCCGCTACGAAGCCCTCGGGCTTATCGACGGTGAGATTCTGCTCAGCTTCGATGATGATGCGGAGCTGGACGATCCGCTATATATCCGCCGGATGCTGGATACCTATGCTTCAGATCCGTCCATTGTCGGAGTCGGCGGCATCGCCAAGGGTCTCTCCAGCAGCAGATCGGGCAAGCTGCTCGGCAGGCTGACCTGTCAAATGTCGGCTTCCCCGGGCAGACTGTCGGCAAGCACACTGGCCGGGTCTCTTCTCTTGTGGGGGGAGACGGAGAATATTTTTGAGACGGATTTCTTCCATGGCTGTAATATGTCCTTCCGCAGCTCGGCGCTGCAGGATATGAAGCCTTACCCCTGGATGACCAGTTACGCGGTGGCGGACGATATCTACATGTGCCATCTGGCGGGCAGATACGGCAAGCTGGTAATTAACCCGGAGCTGAAGATCAAGCACCATGAATCGCCCAGCTCCCGTGACAAGGCAGGCCGGGTCGCCCGGGCGACTGCAGTCAATCATTATTATCTGCTGAATCTGCGCAAAGCACCCGTGAAGAATTATGCGGCCCTGCTCTGGACATTGACTTATCTGACCGCAAAAGCTACCCTGAAACGGAATTTCAATGCCGTCTCGGGCTACGCCAGCGGCATTCTGTTCGTGCTTAATCCCCGCAAGAATAAATACAGGGAATTTATGCTCGACTAGGCGATGGCTGCGCTGCCGCAGAAGTCCTGCATCACAAGTGGCAACGCTTATGCCGCCTTGTTCAGGGACGGTACAAAAAGGGTGCCCCCGCAAGCAGCTTCACGCTGCCCCGGGGACACCCTTTTACCGCTCACTCTATTCTTAAGCGGTATAGCCAAAGCCCAGGATGGTGAAACACTTGTCCTGGTCCTCCGGCGCCATCTTAATCTCCACGATATGCTCCTGGCTCTGCTCATTCTTGTACAGAATCACAGCGTTGCAATGCGTCCAGCTATTCACATGCGGATCTGCCGTCAGAACCAGCTGGCCGTCCACATAGACCTCCGCCTTGCCGACATCCGGGCTGCCCGAATCCTTGAAGACCAGGATCAGATTCCTGCTGAATAGGGTCAGCCTGAAGCTATCCCCGCCTGACGCAGCCGTATGCATCCAGTTATGCGGGAATTGTGGAGTACCGAATGGATTAGCATCCATCTCCACCTGCTGCAGCTCCTCATCCGTTCCGTGGAAGCCACCGGCTTCAATAACAATCGCAGTACCTGCGCTGCCAAGGTCACTTCTGCGGTCCAGAAGCCGTACATCGGCAAAATCATTGCCCAGCACAGGCGGTCCCGTCAGCGTATCCTCCTCCGCTTCATCCATTTCCGTCCGGGCGGTTTCGGAGAACAGATAGCCCAGAGAGTCCGCCATTACGCGGTGCCCGTCATTCGTGGGGTGATAAATGTCGTAGAAGAATTGCCGTTTGGAGATGATATTCCCTTCAGCCTTGCTCAGCCGGAACTGCTCTGTTACTGCATCTTTGACACTGACCATCGGGAGATTATAGCGTCTGCCTACCGGGGAGAGGCGGTCCTGCAGATTCCAGTCATTCACGAAGACACTGAACAGCAGGATGACGGCTGGCTGGTTTTCGGCAGACAGGATTTTGAGGCAGAGGCTCTCGAAGCAGTTGCCTTTCGTCTCGTCCCCTTCATCATTCACGGCAAATTCCACCACTACGATGTCAGGAGCGGCTGCGCCATCCCTCAGCACATCCCGCTCATAGCGGATCATCCCCAGCTCGGAGGGCGTCCCGCCAACCCCGGCCTTGATGAAATGAATATTCTCTCCTCCGTCCTTGCCGAACAGCTCCTTAAATCTCAAGTACGACTGATAAGCATAGCATTCCGTATGGATCGGCTTGGCTCCAGCCCCCTGTGTGATCGACCCGCCAATATAAGCAATGGTCACATCTTCACCGTTCGCAGCCTTGTCCATCGCCCGCTTCATCCGCCGGTTATTGCCCGCATGGAGCAGGGACTTCGCAATCATCCCATGGTAAGCGGACGAATCGAAGTCTACCGGAGGTTCAGCTGTCAGCTCAGGCGCCGTGTACCCGTCATTCAGGTAGAGGACGATGCTCGCTGTCGCCAGTTCGCCCTCCTTGCTGAACTCGAAGGCGTATTTGCCGGGAGCCACATCCTCCTCAGACCAGTCAACCTCATCCAGCTTCACAATGATTTCCGTTCCATCGCCCGGGCAGGAGACACGAAGCTGTGTGCCTGTCTCGTATTTGCTGGTTCTGCCCCAATTCTGCATGAGAAAAGTGACCGCTGTCCCTTCTTCCGCCGTCTTCACGGACACTCCGATGCTGTGCACCAGCTGCCGGAAGCCGCTCCAGTCTCTTAGCATCGCCAGCATCTGCTCATCGTTGACCCCGCCTATGTATTTAGCCTTATCGGTCAGATAATTGCCTTCCAGATAAACCTCTTGCGCGGGCTTGCCTTCCGCCATGGCGGTTGCCTCAATCGCCGTCTCGAACATGACGAAGAAGCCGTCACGGCGATCCGCCGGATCTTGGGGTGCCGCCGGCCCCTCTGGACTGTTAAGTCCGATACCGCTGTTAACCTCTTCCATATCCATCAGCCTCACTTTGTCTGAAGGCGCTCTCACCTGCCAGGAGAAGGACACTCTCACCCGCCGCCATGCCCTGTCCTGACTTCAGCTGCACCATAATAGTCTTGCTTCACGCTTTCATTATAGCCCGGGGTGCTGGAGCAGCTCAACGTACATCTGAAGCTCTGTTTCATTATTACAACTATTCGCCAGTTGGCCTCTATATACCCGGCTTGCGCATTCCGGCTCAGCGGAACCACACGGGACTATCGCAGAATTCCGGCAGAGATGAACAGAATCATATGCTCTTTGATCTTGTCCCGATCCAGCGGCTCATGGGATCTGTTCCATTCCGTGGTCAGCGCCAGATACATACGCAGAATCATAAACGCCGCCACACTGGCATCGCACGGCTTCACTTCTCCGCTCCCGATTGCCGCCTCGATCTGCTGCTGCAAGAAGTCCAGCGCGTAGCCCTCCATCCGCTTCACTCCTTCGAGTGCCTGGGCTGTACCGATGTCACGCACCTCTTGGGCCAGCTTCACGAACAGCTCATGGTCCAGGCGGAATTCCAGAATAGAGTCCAGCAGATTGAGCAGCTTATGCACGAAGGTCGTTTGTTGCGCAGCCACACGGTTCATCACCGATGTTAGTTCGGAGGTAGCCTTGTCCAGAATTTCCTCGAACAGCTCTTCCTTGGTTTTGAAAAAGGTATAGATCGTGCCTTTGCCCACATTAGCGATTCTGGATACCTGATCCATCGTCGTAGCCTTATAGCCAAATTGTACAAAGGACAGGGTTGCTGCCTGCAGGATTAACGCTTTACGGTCAATAGACATAGGTCATACTCCTTTATTGTTATATTTTGAAAATATCACAAGCCTTCCCCTTCGGCAAGCCGCGCTTGCGCATAAAATGTCATCAAATCAGTATCCATTCCCGTTCTTTCTGGGGTATGATAGTAAAGATGCAACCACGAAACTAATTGTATGGATGGTGGAATATGTCTGAAATCAAAAAAACAGCTAAGAGCAAAAAAACCGTTGTCATTCTGGCTGCGCTCGTCCTTGTTATCGCTGCGGCTGTGGTAATCTGGCTTACCGTGGGCAACAAGAGTGAAGACAGCCCGGCTGCGACGGGAACCGGCGATACGAAGTCCCTGGAGCAGACGTTCTATATTTATGATACGGTTGTGAATATCAAGGTGTTCGGCGATACGGTGGAGCAGAAGAATATGGACGACATTCAGGCCATGCTGGAACGGATGGACATCGAGTTCAGCCGGACCAAGACGAACGGGGAATTATACGCTGTGAATCAGGCAGCCGGTAAAGAAGCCGTTGCCGTGTCCGATGAAACGCTGGATATTGTGAAGCTCTCCCTTAAATATGCCGAGGAAATGGACGGGCTGTACGATCCGACGGTCGGACCGCTTGTGGATCTCTGGGCAATCGGTGAAGGCGGGGATCATGTGCCTGATCAGGCGGCTATTGATAAGGCCCGGAGCCTGACCAACTACAAGGATGTTATTGTAGATGAGGCTGCGAAGACCGTTAAGCTGGCCAAAGAAGGCATGGTACTGGATATGGGCGGGATCGGCAAGGGTTATGCGGCTGACCGGATCGCCGACTATCTCAAGTCTAAAGGCCTGAACAGCGCTATGATCAATCTCGGCGGCAGCAGCATTATCGCCCTTGGCAGCAAGCCAAATGGTTCCCAGTGGAATATCGGCCTGCAGGACCCCGACCAGAGCCGCGGCAGCCAGCTCGGTACCATTAAGGTTACCGATGAGGTAGTTGATGCGTCCGGGGTATATGAGCGCTTCTTCATGCAGGACGGGGTGCGTTACCATCATATCCTGGACCCGCGTACCGGCTTCCCGTCCCAGAACGGGCTGAAGAGCATTACCATCATGAGCCCTAGCGCAACAGACGCGGACGCCCTTTCCACCGGTGTGTTCCTCATGGGCCTGGAAGATGGCATGAAATATCTCGAAGCACTGCCCGAGAAGGTTGAGGCCTTCTTCATTACGGACGACAACAAGATCTATGCCACCTCTGAGCTGAAGAAGCGGCTGAATCTGACCGATTCGACGTACCAATTCGCGGACTAACTGTATTCGGAGTGTTTGGTGCTGACTGTGCAGGAAGGACAAAATCTCCCTAACGGGTGTAGGATGCTGATGCATTCTCTCACCGGCCGCAGTATAGAGAATTGTTGCACATATTGCAGGATTCCTCTATTACTGTTACTGACTGTGAAGCACGGGGCCCATCCCTCGGTGCAGCAGCACCCATTTTTTTCGGTTTTCCGCATGATTTCCTAGACAAAAAATTAAAAGGTGCCTTCCATAATGGAGGGCACCTTTTGTTGTAGGATTGAACGCGCCTTGTAACCACTCAATTCTCACACCAGCGGCAGCTCACTGAACTCCTTATAACTCGTGAAAATATAACTCGGTGTGTGACTCGTCCCCGGCTGCCGCCCGCGCGGATTATACCAGCAGACCTTCCAGCCGGCGGCAAGCGCACCTACGACATCATTCGCCCAGGTATCGCCTACATAGAGGCTGTTCTCCGGTGTGGTTCCCGTCATCTTATTGACATGGGCGAAGATCGCCGGGTCCGGCTTGGCCAGACCTACAGCGTCCGAGATGAAGATCATCTCCTGCGGAATGAGCTTGTCGATGCCCAGCCCGCGCAGCTTGCCCGTCTGGTGCTCCAGCGGGCCGTTGGTGATAATGCCTACCGGGTGCCCCAGGCTAATGAACCGCTGAAGCTGCTCCGCCACGCCTTCGATCATCTCAATCGTATACTGGCGGGCAATATAGGATGCCTGTATCCGCTCTGCCTGCTCCCGGGTCACTGGCAAGCCATACTCGGCAAAAGCCAGCTCCAGCCGCATCACCCTCGTCTCCTCCAGCTCAAGCTCCCCGCTCAGATACTTCGGCCACAGCAGGTCACTATGATGCCGGACGGTATAGAATAGTTCTGCATAGTCCAGCTTGTCCTCATCAGGTGCCAGCACCTCACGAACGGCTTCCCTGAAGGGGACCAGATGGTCATACAGCGTATCATCCAGATCAAAAAATATAGCCAGCTTACCGCTTGTCTCTGCCACATTAACGCTCCTAACTATCGCCTCAGAAATATAAATGATAAGTGAAAAAGCTCTCGTCCCGCACGTATCCGTGGGCTTCATATAAACGCTGGGCGCCTGTGTTGTCTATCATGGTGGACAGCGTCAGGCCTTTGGCTCCTGCACCCTGCGCGAAGCCCTTCACACCCTCTAGCAGCAGTGAGCCAAGTCCCTGTCCGCGCTGCTCCTTCGTTACGAACAGATCGTTCAGAATCCATACCGGCTGGACTGTGATGGAAGAGAAGGAGGGGTAGAGCTGAGCCAGACCATAAATCTGCCTGTCTTCACCTTCACCAGCAGCCGCCATGAACAAGGCGGACTCCCCGTTCTCCAGCCTCGCCCGCAGGAACTCCCGGGCAGCCTCCCTGTCCGGGGCTTGGCCGTAGAAGCTGCGGTATTCATCAAATACCGGTGCAAGCTCCTCCACATCCTCAAGACCCGCCCGTTCAAAGCGAAAATTCAGCATAGCTGCGCCCCCTTATTCCCTGGAATCGTAAAAGACATGACGGGCCGTAATCTTCCCGTCCTCAATATCCATCAGGCCGAACGAATACTGCTTCTCCCGGCGTTTGTCCGTAGGCGAGCCCGGATTGAACAGCAGAATCCCGTTCTCCCGGCGCATCAGCGGCTGATGGGAATGGCCGAAGAGAATACAGTCCACATCCTGGCCTTCAAAGGCCAGCAGCGCATTGCCATCCGTTCCCTTGCGGGAATACGGTGCGTGTCCGTGAATCATTCCGATGCGCATGCCTTCCAGCGTAAGGATCTTACTCTCGCCGAAGCGCTCAATAATCTCATAACCATCGTTGTTCCCGGCAATCCCCTCTACCGGCGCAAGCTCGGCCAGCATGTCATAAATCTCCGGCGACACCCAGTCGCCCAAATGCAGAATGATATCCACCTGGCGGAATTCTTGTATAAGCACGGACGGCAAGCCCTTGGCCCTGCTTGAGAGATGTGTATCCGAGACCACTCCAATCTTCATCTGCATCCACTCCTCATTCCTATTGTCATCCTACCCGGCATTCCAAAAAACACAATGGCCGAGAAGCGCTGTAAACTGCGACTCTCAGCCATTTCATGTTCAAATCCCAAGTTTACGTTCTCTCATTGTACGATGCCCTGAAGAGGGAATGCAAGCAGGAGGCCTGGCCTCCGCTACCGCTTCTCCTTGCCCGGCAAGGTGATTTCCAGGCCCGTTCTTGACTTCCGCCGAATCGCATAAATTGAAGCTGCAGGTCACCGCAATCTGATTTCACTGGTACAGGGCCGGGAAGCGCTGTACACAGCGGTTCCCGGCCCTCTCCGCATTGTAATTCTCACTCCCCCCAGTTCCACAGCCGGACCTCGCCCACCTGTATGTGACTGACCCACTGGGCTTCGCGCAGCTTCAGCAGTTCCTTGACCGGTCCGGTGACAACGGCTCCATAGAGCTTCACCCCGTTCTGCTCCAGATAGGCCACGGAGGTGTCTAACTGATCGATATGCACCGCTCTGTCCGCGAGTGTCCGATGCTGCTGCAACAGCTTAAGGGTTTTGATGAAATTAGCATCCCGCAGCGCACCGCTCCCATACGCTTCAACGGAAGGCGACCTTTTGCTGGTGGTGGATGTCGACCCGAACCAGCCTGTTTTTTCGGTGCTGACTTTTAAAATCTCCATATCATCCTTATGCCACATAGGCTGATAGGGGAAGCCAAGCGGGTATACGACCACATCGTTATTCCTCGTCGCAGGTCCGGCATCTGCACCAAACCAGACAGGCTGAAGGTTCAGCGGCTCCAGCTGCTTCAGCAGCTCATCTGTAGTATATAAATGGCCCAGCGACAGATACGCCTCGGCAACCGTACCTTCAGGAAGCTTCGCAAGCCTCTTCCACTGATCATTGTCATCCCCTCCCCCGGCAGTCCCCTCCGCAGACGGATAATAGAAAGTTTTTCCTGAACCAATCTGCTCATCTATCCAGTTAAACTTCCCTAGATTGGCCAGTCCCAGAAGAAAATTCTGCGTATAATTCCCGACCTGAATTCTCTCGTTGCCCACCTGCTTCAACACATTCCCGGATAACTCCATCCGGAAAAAATAATGTGCATCCGATGAAAGATTTACCGCGGTGTTAGGGCGGGTAACGGCAATCGCCGAGGACACCACATCTCTGTAAGTGTCGCCGCGGTCTCCGGTGTTGTAGAACACTACTGTGATAATACTGCTAATGACCGTAAAAATCAGAAAAGCCGAAAATACAGTAAGCGTGTTGGTGATTCGTGCTTTCCATTTGCCGCGGCGGATAATTTTCTTCTCTCGCTTATTTTTCTTCTTGTCCTGCGGCATCCCGGATGCTGCTCCCCCTGTCCAGTCCATCCATTTCCACGGCCCATTTGCCTGCTCCTGTTGCTTGTTCTGCTCCTCCTGCTCCATCTGCTCCTCCAGATACAACTGATACGCCTCAAGCTTCGCCAGCTCACGCTCCATCTCCTCACGCTCTTCCTCCGGGAGTGTACCCTCGCTGTATTGGCGCAGCTTCGCTTTGAACTCCTCACTCATGCTCATTCCTCCTTCGATCCGCCTCACGCAGCTTCTGCCTGGCGCGGAATACGAGTATCTTGTATTGGGAAAGGCCCACATCCATAATGTCAGCGGCTTCCTTATAGCTCAGCCCGTGCACATCGTGCAGCAGCAGCGCATGGCGCTGCCCTTCCGGCAACAGGCTGATCGCCCGGGCTGCTTCCTCCCAGCGTTCCTGCCTGAGCAAGGTGCCCTCCGTAGTCTCGGGGTCGGGCAGGGTGCTGAAATATCCGGCTTCCTTCGCCACACTCCGCTTCTCCTTGCGCGTGTAATCGATGAAGGCATTATACGCGACCCGGAACAGCCACGGCTTGATCCGCTCCTCCCGGCAATCCTCCAGATACAGATACGCGCGGTAAAAGGTCTCCTGCATCAAATCTTCGGCCGCATGATGGTCCTGGCAGAGGGAGCGCAGATAACGGTAGATGTCGGCAACATAAAGTTCATATAGTTCATCCAGCGAATTCGGCTCCATCTCCTCCCCCCTTACCCTAACCACGAATGAGTCCGCGAAAAGTTACACTTCTGCATGAAATTTCTTTCATACTTTGAAACCTAAACAAGTTCGTCCTAAGATGTGAAACCATATGTAATTACCTTAGCACCAGCACAATGTATGTTGTTTTCCGCATACATTCGGGCCATATGCCTGCGTACGAGCACAATGTATGTTGTTTTCAACATACATTCGGGCCATATGTCTGCGTGCCAGCACAATGTATACTGTTTTCCACATACATTTGGGCCACATGCCTGCGTCCAAGCACATTGTATGTTGTTTTCAACATACATTCGGCCAAAGCACCTCCCCGCCATCATTTTCCAGACATTCAGCAACAAAAGGGAGCCTCACGGCTCCCTCAAGTACTTGCTATTCCGTCTGCGTTCCCCGGCGGTTCAATAAAAGCCGATACTGGACGATGCATCCTTCATCCATTCCCGTTTGCGGCCCTTGTCCAGCTCACCGCGCATGCCGCGTACCAGAGCCTCCACATCGGCCGTGCCATTCTCATGCCATTCCAGCGCGGCACTGACATACAGCTCGCCGAGCTGGGTCAGGGAGAAATCCCCGGTCAGACGCGCAGCCGTGGCTGTGCCTTCCTCGCCTGCGAAGGCGGAGAAGCCGCGCAGCTCCAGATATTCGAGTCGCAGCGCCTCGCCCGGCATCTTGATCTCATAGGCCCGGTCGAAGCGCCCGGCGCGGTTCATGAGACCGGGGTCGATTTTATCCGGGTAATTGGTGGTGCCGATCAGGAAGATGCCCTCCTTGGAAGTGGCCCCGTCCAGCGTGTTCAGGAAGAAGGAGCGGACCTCCTGCGGCATGGAATCGATGTCCTCTATCACCAGTACCATCGGTGCCAGCCGGGCTGCCGCCTCGAACACCTCATTCACCGATTCGCTGCTCGTATACTCCGTAATCTGCCAGTAGAGCACCGGTCCCGGCACGCTTCCGGCTATGGATTTGACCAGGGTGGTCTTGCCGTTGCCCGGATGCCCGTAGAGCAGAATACCCCGCTTGTACGGGATATCATAGGTGACATAGAAGCTGCGGTCGCTGTCGAAGAACTGGTCGAGCGAGCGGTAGATCTCTTTTTTGATACCCGCATCCAAAATCACTTCTTCCCGTCTCACAGCACGCGTAATCGGCTCATCCTCCCGGGAGATCCCGTTGCGCCGGTCGGTGAACACCGTCACCTTGTTGATATTCTGCTCCCGCTGCCGGGTACGCACATTGCCAAGGAAGAACTGCAATTGCGCATCCGATGCGGCAAACACATAATCCTGAAAGTTAATCCCGTTCTCCTGAAACACCGGAACCCGGGCCAGCGCAATGCCCATCGCCGGATAAGCGAGCACGTTATTGCGGACCGACAGATGAATATGGTACTCCGGCTGCTCCTTCTCATCATCGAACACGAAGGTCCGGTCCTCCAGCCTGTCAAAAATCCGCGCCACATGCTCCACCCCGGCATTGCCGCTCTGCACATCGTTCTCCAGCAGCTTCCAGTACTCGCTGTTGGGGTCATCGCTGGCATACAGCTCATAACGGACACCGTATCTAGTGTAGAGGGCTTCAAGAATACCATCCACCAGACGGGCGTATACGTCATAGCCTTTGATAATTCCGGCTTTCTCTTCATCATATTCATAGATTACAGCCGGTTTCTTATTCTCCTGCTCCATCCTTATTTCGTCCCCTTTATCGCTGCGAGCGGCTTGCACTTGGCCACAACGGCAGCCAGGCCGGCCCCCGTAACGCTTTCTATGATCTCATCTACATTCTTATAGGCTTGGGGAGATTCGTCAATAATAGATTCCAGGGAATGCTGGTTCACCACGATCTCATCTGCCGTTCCCACCTTCATCGACTGCGAGAATTCATCGACAGTCACCAGCCGCTTCGTGGCCGAGCGGGAGCGGATACGGCCTGCACCGTGGCAGATGGAATAATAATTCTCTTCCCCTCCGGGCTGGCCGACCATGATATAGGACGCGGTGCCCATCGAGCCGGGAATCAGCGCCGGATGTCCGGTCGCTGCATAGGGGCGCGGATTATCGTCATGCCCGGCGGGCAGGGCACGGGTGGCCCCCTTACGGTGCACGAACTTGCTGCCCGAGGAGGTCTGCTCTTCCCAGGCGTAATTGTGCATCAGATCGTAGAGGGTGCGCAGCTCGCACTTCGTGCCGAAGACATCACGGAAGCCCTCACGGACTCCATACGCAATCAGATGGCGGTTCACCACCGCATAGTTCAGCGCCGAGTACATCAGATTCACATAACGCTGAGCCTGCGGATGTGCAAGGGGCGCATAGATCAGGCGCGGGTCGGCGCTGCCCAGCCCCAGCTGGCCCATGACCTTGGCGAAGGCCGGAGTGCAGAACTGATTGACCATGCCTCCCCAGGCCCGGGAGCCGGAGTGGATCATGACGGCAATCTGCCCGTCCTGAAACCCCCAGGCTTCCGCCACCTCCCGCTGCTCCTCCGCGATCTCAATCGCCTGGATCTCCACGAAATGGTTGCCGCCGCCAAGGGTCCCGAGCTGGCGGTGGCCCCGGTGCCAGGCCATGTCCGGCAGCTCATTCAGAATCTCTTCATCGAAGCCGAGCTTGCTGATCTCCACATGTGACAGCGCGCTCGATTTCTTCGGCGTGTAGCTGTCCGGGATATATTTGTTCGGCAGGCCGTGCAGACCCTTACGTACGATATTCTCCAGCCGGATATCGTTATAGTGGCCGCGCTGCTGGGCCTCCATCGGCAGATACTTCTCAATGGCGCGGACCAGCTTGCGGCGCAGCTTCACTTCACGCAGATCATCCGCATGCAGGTTGGTCAGATGTACCCGCATACCGCAGCCGATATCGCTGCCCACAATGGACGGCGACACATAGCCTGATCCGGCATCCCAGACGGCAGTAGTGCCGATGCAGGTTCCGACGCCTACATGCACATCCGGGGTATAACTCATATATTCGATATTTGGAATCTGCAGATTATTATTAGCCATTTCCAGGACCTTGTAATCCAGCGTGCCGAATAACTGCTCACTGGCGTAGATCTTGAGATCACCGCCCGGAAGGGCAACCTCATGTTTATAGCGGGACATCTCTTCCGCTTGCTGCTTCATGCTGTTCATATCTATTTTTCATTTCCTCTCAGGTTTGATTTATGGCTTGGTTCCATTAGGTAGTTCAGTGTATTTCCGGTTTCCAGGTACACAAAAAGAGCCGCAGACCAGTTCTGATCATGCGGCTCCCGGCGCGCTAAGTGCAGCTTCCCGTTGAAGCTAGCACCCGTTCAAAGCACACCTCTATTCAGTTCAGACATCAGCGGCAAAACCCTGCACATTATGTCTTCCGGACGAAGGCGTTGAGATCAGATCGTACATATGCGGTTGTCATGCGTTCCTGCTGTCTGTTCCGTTCATTCGTTCCAATCATGACCTCTCAGCCTCCCTTCTCTAAATGATAAACCCAATAATATATGGCCTTGCTGCAGATTGTCAACCCTTATTCTGGTAAAGTTTAATTTTATTTAAATTTGGACCAGTCCTGATTGCTGTTCTCCAGCAGATGGCCGAAATCATTCTCCAGCCGTTTCTGCTCCGCCTTGCGTTTGTCCTCCGCCGCCTTCAGAGCCGCGTCCTTCTTGCCTTGCTCTTCGGCCTTCAGCGCATCGGACTGCGCCTTCAGCTTATCCAGTACCTCGCGGCTGAGCATGTCTTTGAGGGTTGCCGGAGCATCCGTTGCCGCAGGACGCGGTGCCGGGGTATTTTTCTTCTTTTTAGCCAAGGGAAATCATCCTTTCAGGCCGTGCTTTTCGTTCAAATTTGTTTTAGCCACAGGCCTTTTCGTTTATAATGTACAGTAAGAGGTGAGCCTAATGAAATCCACAGAGTTATGTCCAAGATTACAAAAAAGCATGGATATTATCAGCAGACGCTGGACGGGCTTAATCATCTATCAGCTTTTGCAGGGGCCCCAGCGCTTCGGAGAGATCGAGGCTTCGCTGCCTGTCAGCGGCAGACTGCTGTCCGAACGGCTGAAGGAGCTGGAACAGGAAGGCATTGTGCTGCGCGAGGTGTTCCCTGAGACCCCCGTCCGTATCCAATATTCACTTACAGGCAAAGGGCGGGCGCTGGAATCGGTCATCCGCGATCTCCAGGTCTGGTCGGAATCCTGGATCACGGAAGAGGAATGCCGTTCCGCCTCCAGCGCTCCTCACCAGCCTCAATAATGCATACCTGATTTCTATAATAGCCTATTATACATTCAGAGCTTACGGCCGATGATTACCAGATCGCGCGGGATGCCGTCAAGCACCGCAACGCCCGGCAGAAGCCCCCACTCCTTGAATTCGAACTTCCGCAGCAGGGCAAGACTGGGCTCGTTATGGCCGAATACAAATCCGACCAGATTCTGCAGGCCGAGGCGCGGACATTCCTCCAGCGCCTTGGTCAGCAGAATACTTCCGGCACCGCTGCCGCGGAATTTCTCATTAACATAGACACTGATCTCTGCTGTTCCATTGTAGGCTGGACGCCCGTAGAACGACTGGAAACTGAACCAGGCCGCAATCTCGCCGCCCTGTCTCATTACCCACAGCGGCCGGTGGTGGCTGTTATGCTCATGGAACCAATTCACCCGGTCCTCCACCTCTACCTGCTCAAGATCCGCAGTCACCATTCTTCCGGCAACCGTCGAATTATAGATCTCCACAATGTCTTCCAAATCCTCAATTACTGCATCCTCTATGCTGTAAGCCTGCCAATCCATCCTATAAGTCCTCCTAATTGTGGTATGAGCCCATTGCAGTAATTATACTCCAAGCCGGTCTTCTTACGCAGCAGTTCAGAGTTTCAGCACTACTGAAACAACACTACTCAAGCCCCGTCTGCTCCAGACTCCACTTCCATAACCGTGCTGCCGATTCTGTATCCTCCGCCCGCGGCGTCAGTTCCTTAATCTTGCGGCGGTAATAGTATTGCCCGCTTACTCTGCCAAGCTCAGGCGCAGTTGCCAGCAGAATGGCCGTATCTGCCCCCTGCTCAGGCGTCAGGAAGAAGCGGGACAGCAGCTTCAGCACACCTTGCCCGAAGCCGGTCTCCCGGTTCACCCCGATACTGGTCCCCACCGCGCCCGGATGCAGACAGTTCACAGTAACCCTGCTATCCTTCAGGCGCGCAGCCAGCTCACGGGTGAACAGAATATTCGCCAGCTTTGAGCGGGCATACGCCTTGGCCGGATTGAAACCGCGGGACAAGGTATGATCCTCCAGATACAGCTTGCCAAGCTTATACGCTCCCGAAGCCACGACAACAATCCGGCCCTGTTCAGCTGCCTTCAGGTTATCCAGCAGCAGGTGGGTCAGCAGGAAATGGCCCAGATGATTCACGCCCAGATCCAGCTCGTATCCGTCTGCTGTCAGCTCGCGCTTCAGCGCGACCACCCCGGCGTTATTGATCAGAACATCCAGTACCGGATATTCGGCAGTGAACTCCCCGGCAAAAGCACGAATGCTATCGAAGGAAGCGAGATCGCACAGCATCAGCCGGATCTGGCTGGAGCCGCTCTGCCGCACTGCTTTGGCAAGTGCCTCTTCTCCCCGCTTAAGGCTGCGGCAGGCCATAATGACAGTTGCTCCCCTGCGGGCCATTTCTACGGTTGTAGCCAGCCCCATCCCGG
Source organism: Paenibacillus sp. FSL K6-1217 (assembly GCF_045040735.1). NCBI lineage: Bacteria > Bacillati > Bacillota > Bacilli > Caryophanales > Paenibacillaceae > Paenibacillus > Paenibacillus sp. FSL K6-1217. The sequence goes on along the minus strand of NZ_CP150271.1, from coordinate 6,563,429 downwards.
AGTTCGCACCGGTGATCAGCACGGTTTTGCCTTGCATGGATATCCTCCCCTTCCTCGCCGTCCGGCACAGCTTAAGCACCGGCCTAGCCTTACTCCATATCCGAGTATATGCGCTAAGCTCATGTTACATCATTTCAGAGGGTTAACATAGTCAAAGACCTGCCAATTCTTCACTTCCAGTCCGGCCGGAGCGCAATCAGCTGATCATCCTGCGCCTGCGGGTCGCCTCTGCCGTCGCGGTTGTTGGTCATTAGATACAGGGTCCCGTCCGGGCCTTCCGCCACATTGCGGATTCGCCCATACTTCTCCTTGAACAGGCTGCTAATCGAAGGTGTTCCGCCCGCTGACGGCAGCGACACCCTTAAGAGCTGCTGTCCGGCCAGACTTGCGACCAGCAGCTCGCCGGTCCAGGGTCCCTGCGTAATGAAGGTCATTCCTGACGGAGCCCAGGTCTCCTTCCCGCTGTGAACCAGCGGAGTCACAAGCTTGGGCTGGCCGTCTTCGGTCTCATCGCCTTCGATCAGCGGCCAGCCATAATTGGCTCCGGCCTCGATAATATTCAGCTCATCATGGCTGGATTGTCCATGCTCGGAGCTGTACAGCACCCCGCTCTCCGGCTGCCAGGCCAGCCCCTGCGCATTGCGGTGGCCCATGCTGTAGACCGGCGATCCGGGCCACGGGTTATCTTCGGGGATGGAGCCGCTGGTCGTAATCCGCAGGATTTTGCCGCCCGGACTATTCTTGTCCTGCGCCAGCTCCGGCTCATAGCGGTCACCTGTCGTGATATACAAATTCCCGTCCAGCCCAATCTTAATCCGTCCGCCGTTATGATTCGTGTCGCCCGGTATGTTATCCAGCAGGACGCGGTCGATCTCTGCTGTGCTGCTTCCAACTATGATCCGCAGCACCCGGTTCGCCGTCCCGCCCTCTTCGGTGCGGTAAGTGTGATAGAGATAAGCCCGTCCGTTACGCTCAAATTGAGGATCAAGCGCGAGACCCAGCAAGCCGCCTTCCCCATCGCTGACCGAAGGATCAGAGAGCTTCAGCAGCGGAGCCTCGCGCAGCTTGCCGTTCTCTATAACGCGCAGGCTGCCTGTCCGCTCGGTAATGAACATCCGCCCGCCGGGAGCGAATGCAATCTCCCAAGGAACCTCCAGCCCGCTGGCCAGGGTCTGGGCAGTATAAGGTATATCCGGTGATCCCGGCGGTTCCGCTCCGGCAGCGGTAGTACCGGCAGATTGCGAGTTAGACTGCGGACTCCCGCCAGTCGTCTGTTCAGCAGTAGAGCTGCAAGCCGACAACAGGCCTATGAACAGGGCCACGGTTCCGCACCGCATAAGGGTACAGGAGAGAAGTCTTTTTCTTGTTTCAGACATAGCTATAACCTCCTTAGGGAATGGTCAGCTCCTGATTGTGGCAACTATTACCCTGCGCTTCCCGCCCTTAAACTCCGCAGGCTATACGTTAGCAGGATGTGCAGGCTCCAGGATTTTGAATTATAATGGGAGCATTGCTGTTCAAGCGTGTAGACGAAAGGGGAACTATTGAAATGAATGCAGCTCTGCAACAACTGGAGCAGGACATGGCGGCCGGTAAGCTGGATGCCCTGCTCGTAACCGATCCTAAGCATGTGTACTATCTGACGGGCTTTGCCAGCAACCCGCATGAACGTTTTCTCGGCCTGCTGCTGATCCGGGGCGAAGAACCGGTGCTGATCGTTCCGGCGCTGGACGCCGAAGCCGCGCATGCCGCCTCCTCAGTGAAGACGATTCTGACACACAGCGACACGGACAACCCGTACGCTCTGCTGAAGTCACGCTTCGGCAGTGTTAGTCCGGGCAGCATTGGCATCGAGAAGGAACACTTCTCCGTCAGCCGGTATGAGCTCCTCGCAGAAGCGGTCGCCGCCGGTTCCTACCAGGATGTCGGCCCTCTGCTCCGGGCGATGCGCGCGGTCAAGACCCCGGAGGAAGTGCGTATCATGAAGCATGCCGCCGAGCTGGTGGAGGAGGTTCTCCGCCAAGGTCTGGCGCATGTCAAATCCGGGGTCAGCGAGATTGAGCTGGTGGCCGAGCTGGAGTATCTGATGAAGAAGGTCGGTGCCTCCGGCCCCTCCTTCGACACGATGGTGCTGTCCGGCCCGAACACGGCCCTGCCGCACGGCGTGCCGGGCGAACGCCTTATTCAGCCGGGCGATCTGCTTATGTTCGACCTCGGTGTGTATGCCGGAGGCTACGCTTCCGATATTACCCGCACGTTCGCGGTGGGTGAAGTGGACAGCAGACTGCTCGATATCTATAATGCTGTGCTTGCCGCCAATGAAGCGGGCATTGCCGCCTCCGTCGCCGGAGCCTCCTTCGGCTCTGTCGACAAGGCAGCACGTGACGTAATTGAAGCCGCCGGTTACGGGCAGTACTTCATGCACCGTGTCGGACACGGGCTGGGGATGGACACCCACGAGTATCCTTCGCTGCACGGGCTGAATACGGATGTCATCCAGAACGGCAACGTCTTCACCGTAGAGCCGGGAATTTATGTGCCGGGTCTCGGCGGTGTGCGCATTGAGGATGATGTGCTGGTCACCGCAGAAGGTCCGCAGACGCTGACCAGCTTCCCCAAGGAATGGACAGTGCTTACCCTGTAGTAATTCCGCCTGCGTGTTCGGGAGGCTTCAAGTTAGCGCCCGAGCCTACTATATATCACACCACACGAAAAGCCCCAGTCTCCCGGATCTCCGGGGGCTGGGGCTTTAATTGTCGGGAGGCTTACTCCCGGATGACGGCCTTCTGCTCTTCTTCGGCAAATGTGAAAGAACGGCCCAGATACAGCACAGGCGTACCGGCGGCCGTGAGGATGAACTTGGACAGGTAGGTGGTCAGCAGAATCTCGGTCCATACCTTCATGTCATAGGTTCCGGCAAAAGCAATCGTGCAGAAGATCAGCGTATCGACAAAGGAGCTGATCATCGTGCTGCCGTTCGAGCGGATCCACAGCTGCTTAGAGCTGCTGTAATACTTCCGTATCCAGGCGTAGAGCCGTACATCCAGGAACTGGCTGATAAAATAAGCGGTAAGACTGCCCAGCGCCAGTCTCGGCATCAGGCCGAATATCGTCTCCAGCGCGGATTGGGCAATGTCCGTCTCCTGCGGCTTGAACACAAGCACCATCTGCATAATGACTGTAGTCATCAGCAGCGTGAAGAAACCGAACCACACCGCACTTCGCGCTTCTTTTCGTCCATATTTCTCGTTCAGCAGGTCACTGGTCATATACAGGGTGACATACATCGTATTGCCCAGCGTCATCACAATATCGAACGGCATTGCAATCGTCTTGGCGACCTGGATATTGGCGACTACAGTAGCCATGCCGACCCAGGCGTAGAGCCCTTTTTTACCGAACAAGCGGTAGCACAGCAGAAAAAAACCAAAATTAACGACAACAAAACAAACGCCCCACAACAAATTAAACATAATGCCTGGTATTCCTCCTAGTTTTGGTTACGCGGGATGGTTACGAACCGCGGATCACAGTTGTCAAGATACAAAACATTACTACTCTATCACATTCAAAGCTTACACGCTATGAAATTTTAAATTTTCAGAAACACAGCATTTTGCTGCTTCTTTTTGGCGAATTGGTGATTGAGTCGTTAAATATTCAAATTTTTTCTGAAAATAATGCGGCATATAGCATTTTTTCACTATTCAACCTGAGGTTAATTCTATAGAATAGGGAGATTAAGAAGCGTTTCACGGAAAAGGAGCGAATGCCATGTTTGGTTTCAAAAAATCAATTAGCCGCAAGTTTACGCTGTTGCTGTTTGCCGTTTTGCTACTCACTTCCCTCACGTTGAGTATCAGCTTCTACACGATATCCATCGGCACCATTAACAGCTATGTCATCCCGCAGATCGACAAGTCTCTGACCGCTGCCGCCCAGGATACCTATAAGAACCTGAATGCCACCAGTGCGCAGCAGACCCTGAACAAGAACGAGCAGGCCAGGACCAATGTCGAATTCTATTTGGAGGACAAGCGTAAAAAGCTGGATGTGGATACCCTCTTCCTCATCAACCTGAAGGATGGCCAGGCCACTGTTCTGACCGCAGATCACGGCGCCAAGCTCCAGCCGGATGAAGCCATCGAAGTATCGCCTGCCATGGAGCAGGCCTCCAAAGGAAAGACCGGACTTAGTGAAATTTATAGTGATAGCCATGGTATACATAAAAGTGCCTATGTTGGTGTTCCCGGAACAACCATGATTGTGGCCGCAAGCGCCGATATGGACTTCGTCAAAGACAAGATGAGCAGCATCCTGTGGACAAGCGCAGGAATTACCCTGCTGGCGCTGGTGGTAGGTGTCACTGCCGCAGGCTTCATGAGCCGCAGAATTACCCGCCCGATCACCAAGCTTGCCGCCTACAGCAACAAGCTGGCGGGAGGCGACTTCACTGAGGCGCTTACCCTGGGGGGTACCGATGAAGTCGGACAGCTCTCCGAGAGCTTCCGCATCATGAGCGAGCGGCTGAAGGAAATGATCGGGCATGTGCTGGATACCTCCGGGACAGTAGTCGCCGATTCCAATGATCTGAAGGCGCGTGTCCAGATCCTGAATGAGATGGCCGAACATTCGGCGGCCTCTGTGGAGGAGATCGGCAAGGGCAGCACTATGATTGCCGGCAGCGCAAGGGATAACTCCCGCGCCATGGATGAGATCAATATGGGCATCCAGCATATTGCCTCCGCCGCCGGTGAGGTCACCGAGCAGATCAGCGAGGCTTCCACCGAAGCCCAGAGCGGCAACGATATTGCCCAGAGTGCAGTGGAGCAGATGCGCCAGGTAGAGCAGGCCTCCGAACAGTCGCTGGAGCAGTTCCGCTTGATGAACGAACGCTCGCTGATGATCGGGGAGGTCGTGCAAGGCATTACCGAGATTACCAAGCAGATTCAGATGCTGTCGCTCAATGCTTCCATTGAAGCCGCCCGTGCGGGTGAGCATGGCCGGGGGTTCGCGGTCGTTGCCGGAGAAGTGCGCAAGCTTTCCGAGCAGTCCAAGGAATCCAATGAGCAGATCCGCGAGTTCTTGCTCAGTCTGCAGGAGGATATGAACCAATCTGTATCCGAAATGAACCATGTCAATGCTGAAGTGGCTTCCGGGATGAATAAGGTGGTCGAAGCCGGCCATGCCTTCAACCACCTGCTGATCCTCATTCAGAGCATCAATCACAGCATCCAGTCCGTCTCTGCGGCTACACAGCAGATCTCGGCAGGCACTGAGGAAGTCAGTGCCTCTGTAGAGGAAACAGCGCAGATTACCGCCAAGTCGCAGCAGAATGCAGACACGCTTGCCGATAATTCGGCACGCCAGCATGAGGAGCTGGAAGGCCACGCCCAGACCGTGGAGCATCTCTACCAGCAGGCTGTACAGCTGCAAAAGGCCGCTCAGCAGTTTAAGATTTAAGGCTGCCTCCGGAGCGTCCGGTCGCTAATTGCGGGAGCGTGATGCAGGATTTAGTTGTTTTCGGGTGAATTCTCTCTTTTCGGTAATTCCAGCTTTTTAAGTGAAAAAGCAGTTCCCGAGGCTCTGTGGCCTTTGGAACTGCTTTTTTTTGGAAAAGTGCCGGTTATTGTTCAGTGCCTGGGCGCCCATAAAATGACGGAGACCCCGATGACGCAGATACCGGCTCCGATCCAGTCGTAGAGATCCGGCGTCTTGCGGTCCACCAGCCAGCCCCACAGGACAGCCAGAATGATGAATACTCCGCCATAAGCAGCGTACACCCGGCCAAACGAAGGGAACTTCTGTAGAGTCGGTATTATACCATAGGCAATCAGGATAACCGAGCCTGCTAATCCATACCATAGCGGACGCGATTCCCGCAGCCAGAGCCAGACGAGATATCCGCCGCCGATCTCAGCGAGACCCGCTACGACAAACAGCAGCACTGCAAGCAGCATCGCTATTCTCCCCCTGCCGGCAGGCCCATGATTGCATATACAGCAGCCATATTCAGGTGGGACTCTACGGCATCTGCCAGCCGGTCGAATTCCTGCTCACGAAGCGCAGCGGCCGAGAAGGTCGCAGTTAGCGGTGCCAGTCCCTTGGATCTGCGCAGTCCGTTCAGCCAGCTCCGGCGCAGCCCGTCATTATGGAACAGCCCGTGCAGATAGCTGCCCCAGACTCTGCCGTCCCGGGTCCCCCACCCCTCCGGCACAGCCTGTCCTTCCGGTGTGGCTAGTGTAAACAGACTAAGAACGGAAGACGGATCATGGTTCGTTGTCGTTCCCATGTGGATCTCATACCCGGCAACAGGCAACTCCTCCGGTGTTGTGCCAGTAGCTGAGGCGCTTAACCGCAGGGGGTGATCCGCAGCCAGCCCGCCGCTCACACGCACCGTAGTTTTGTGCTGTAGAAAAGCCGTCGAGAGCGGCAGATACCCCAGCCCTTCACTCTCCCCCGGCTCCGCACTCTCTACGGCATGCGGATCAAGCAGCTTCAGGCCCAGCATCTGGTACCCGCCGCAGATTCCGGCAAGCTGCTGCGTGCCCTGCTCCAGCGCACGCCCGATGGCGGCCGGGAACCCCTGCTCCCGCAGGTATTGCAGATCAGCAGCCGTGTTCTTCGTGCCCGGCAGGATAATTACATCCGGTGTGCCCAGCTCATCGGCTGACTGTACGTAACGCACGGCAGCATCCGGTTCGTCCTCCAGCGGATCGAAGTCGGTGAAGTTGGAGATCCGCGGATAACGGATGACCGCGATATCAAGCTCCTTCGCGGAATCCTCCCGGTGGCGGCCGGACGTTCCGTCCAGTACTACGGAATCCTCTGCCTCGATCCGCAGCTGCGGCAGGAACGGCAGCACCCCCAGCACCGGAATGCCTGTGTGCTCCTCCAGCCAGTCCAGTCCGGGCTGCAGCAGAGAGACATCCCCGCGGAATTTATTGATGATGAAGCCCTTGACCCGGGCGCGTTCATGCGGCTCCAGCAGCGCAAGTGTGCCGACGATGAAGGCGAAGACCCCGCCCCGGTCAATGTCGGCGACCAGCAGCACCGGCGCATCCGCCCATCCGGCCAGGTTCATATTGACGATATCCCGGCTTTTGAGATTGATCTCCGCCGGACTGCCCGCGCCTTCCATCAGCACAATATCATAAGCCTCCCGCAGACGGCCCAGTGCATCCATTACGGTCCCTTTGGCTTCGGGCAGGAACTTCTCGCGGTATTCCCGCGCGCTGAGTGCCGCATGCGGCACCCCGTGCACGACGATCTGCGCGCTCATCTCCCCGGAGGGCTTCAGCAGAATCGGATTCATATCGCTGGTTGCCGTAATGCCGAAGGCTTCCGCCTGCATCCCCTGGGCGCGGCCGATTTCCTTCCCGTCCGCTGTGACATAGGAATTCAGCGCCATATTTTGCGACTTAAACGGGGCGGTACGGTAGCCGTCCCGGGTCATAATCCGCCCGATAGCGGCGGTAACCAGGCTTTTGCCGACATCGGAGGCGGTGCCCTGGATCATCAGCACCGCTCCAGTGGCAGCCCGGCCGGCTATTGGGTCTGCTGCGTATGTATCTTTCATGTTGATCCTCCTCGCTATTTGCTGCTGCCGGAGTTGACGGCGGGGCAGCATGGTGGGACTGGTGCGTTAGAGCTGGGTGCTTGCGGCTTGGCGGGCGCAGCACGGTAGGGCAGGGCGCGGGCGAGCCAGCAGGCGAGCCGCGCTACAGCAGGTTGTGCTGGACTAATACCAGCACAAGCAGGACCACCGTCTCCAGCAGCTCGCCGAGCGCGCCGTAGACATCGCCGGTGAGCCCGCCGAGCCGGCTGCCAATCCGCCGCGCCGCGAGCGTGCCGCAGGCTACCGCAGCCAGCGGCGCCAGGAGGGCCGCCGCAGCCAGCAGCGGCACGTCCCCGCTGCCCGCGCCCAGCGCCAGTGGCACAGCGGCAGCGGCCAGCGTCAGCAGCGCGGCGCTGAGGAACGCGCGCCGCTCCTGCCGGGCAGGCAGCCCGCCGAAGGTGGCGGCCAGCCCTTCATTGCCGCGGGCCAGGGGATAGCGGGCCATCGCCCGCACCATGTACCAGCGGCCCCAGACCGGCGGCAGCAAGAGCAGCGGCAGCAGGCTGAAGCTGCCGCCTTCGAGCCAGGCCGCCAGCAGCGAGGCCTTCAGCAGCAGGAGCAGCACGCAGGCCAGCACACCCATTGCACCGACACGGCTGTCCTTCATGATCTCCAGCATCCGCTCTCTGGAGCGGTAGCTGAGCAGCGCATCGGCGCTGTCCATCCAGCCGTCCAGATGCAGCCCGCCGGTCAGCCCCACCCACAGGATAAGGGTGACTACAGCGGCAGGCCAGGAAGGCAGCAACCAACTGGCTGCTGCGGCGCCAAGTGCGGTGCTAAGCCCGATGGCCGCACCCACGAGCGGATAATGGACCACGCTCGCACGCAGCAGCTCCGGCGAGAACTCTGCGCTGGTCCTGACCGGAAACCGCGTCAGGAACTGAAACGCAGCAGCGGCATTTCCCCGCATACTCACAGGAGATACTCCCGGCTTCTCAGCTCAACCGGGATTCCGGCGGTCACCAGAAATACCTGCCCGCACCGGGCAGCCAGCCGCGCGTTCATCCTCCCGGCTAAATCACGGTACAGCCGCCCCAGCGCATATTCAGGTACAATGCCGCCACCCACTTCATTCGTGACCAGAATCAGCGTTCCCTCGAAGCCGGAGACTGCCAGCTCCAATCCGGCAATTGCAGCCTCTACTAATTCTTGCCTGTCCTTCCGCTCTTCCACAGCCAGCAGCTGATTCGACAGCCAGAGCGTCAGGCAGTCCACCAGCACAGTCTGCCCGCTGCCGGAGAGGCGCTCCAGCAGCGCTGCGAGCTTAAGCGGCTCCTCCAGTGTCTCCCACCGGAAGCCGTCCGCCTGCCGCTGCTGCCGGTGTAAGGCAATCCGCGCCTCCATTTCCTCATCAAAAGCCTGTCCGGTCGCGACGTAGACAGCCTGCTGCGAGTCAGCCAGCTTGCGGGTCAGACGCTCGGCGAAGCCGCTTTTGCCGCTGCGGGCCCCGCCCGTGACCAGAATGCTCATACGCTCTCCGATCCGGAGACGCCTGCACTCTCGAAGGTCGCCATCTCCCGCATAATCCGGCAGACCGCTTCAATGAAATGCAGACACAGCGCGCCCCCGGTGCCTTCGCCCAGCCGCAGGCCCATATCCAGCAGCGCTTCCAGCCCAAGACGGTCCAGCATCAGCTTATGGCCCTGCTCACCGGAGACATGGGAAGCGATCATGTACGCTGTAGATTGCGGTGCCAGTGCCCGGGCGATCAGGGCTGCCGCCCCGGAGATGAAGCCGTCAAGAATAACCGGAATGCGCAGGGAGGCCGCTCCAAGAATCAGCCCGGCCAGCCCGGCGATCTCCAGCCCCCCGACCTTGGAGAGCACATCGATAGGATCTGCCGGATTCGGTTCATTCACCCGGAGGGCACGTTCGATCACCGAGATCTTGTGCTGCATCCGCGCATCGTCGATGCCTGTCCCCCTTCCAGCCGCTGTCTCTGCCGGAATCCCTTCCATTGCGCAGAGTACTGCCGCACTGGCTGTCGTATTCCCGATGCCCATCTCACCGGTAATCAAAATCTCCGTCCCGTTCTGCACCGCCTCCTGCGCCACATGAACTCCGGCCAGAATCGCGCGCAGCGCATCCTCGCGGCTCATGGCCGGGCCTGCTGCCATGTTGTCTGTGCCGCGGCGGACCTTGCGGTTAATCAGCTGCGGGTGGACGATATCGCCGTTGATCCCGATGTCCACGAACTGCACCTCTGCACCGCCCTGGCGGGCCAGCACATTCACGGCTGCTCCGCCGCTGAGGAAGTTATAGGCCATCTGTATGGTGACCTCCTGCGGAAAAGCGCTGACGCCTTCGCAGCAGACCCCATGGTCCGCAGCCATAACCACTACCGTTCGTTTGCCGTAGCAGGGCTGCTCGACTTTGGAGATTCCGGCCAGCCGGACAGCCAGCGCCTCCAACCGCCCGAGGCTTCCGGGCGGCTTGGTCAGACTGTTCAGGCGGAGTACGGCGCGCAGGGTCGCTTTTTCGTCAGGCGGAGCAATCCGTCCGGTTACTTCTTGAATGGCTGAGATCATTAGTAATGCCTCCTATATGATAGTGCGGAAGCGGACTCCCGCTGCAAGAATACATCTGTGTCTGCTGCTCTGGTTACGTTGAAGTTGTCCAACTGCCGTTGAAGCTTAAATTCGCAAGTGTTGCAGGCCATGCTACTCATTAGCGACTAGAGGAAGGGTATAGCCAGTCTGGAGTAAGATAAATTAGTCAAAGTGCCGCTGTGGAGGCGGCGCAGTGTACCAGCATGGAGCGTACAAGTATGCAGTGTGCGGGTGTAGGCGGGTGTGGTGGAGTGGTGCAGCGCATCGTAGGTTAAGATAGCTAAATTCAGGTGCACTAATGCTCCCCATTCGACCGTCGATCCCCTTTTCGCCAAAATCAGATGCACTAATGCTCCTCATTCGACCGTCGAACCCTATTTCGCCGAATTCAGGTGCACTAATGCTCCCCATTCGACCGCCGAACCCCATTTCGCTGAAATCAGGTGCACTTGTACATCTCAGTACTGTAGGATCAAAGGGATTTCTCTCTCTCATTCCCCCACCAGCCTGCATCGCGCCACAATTACCTGGTGGTTAGCTACCAGCAACCTCTCCGGCCGCCCAGCTGTCCCCCTGGCTGGCACAGCCCAAAAGCCCCCTGCAATAAAGTAGGGGGCTTTCTGATCCGGCGGCGGGCCGAGTGCCGTTATAATCTCCCTATTTCTTCCTGTTAGGATTATAGGGGATATGAAATCAACTTACAATTACATTTTTATCTGCTGCACTATGCAACATTGTCACCTTCATGAAGTCTTCCAGCCGCTCCAGCGCTTCGGTCAGCTTCGCCGTAGACGCGGCGTAGGAGCAGCGGATATAGCCTTCCCCGCAAGTTCCGAACACATGGCCCGGAACCACGGCAACACCAGCCTCCTTCAGCAGCCTCAGAGCGAACTCCTCTGATCCCATGCCTGTACGGGCGATTGAAGCGAAGGCATAGAAGGCCCCCTGCGGCATATGGCAGGACAACCCGGCGGCCCGCAGACCCTCCACCAGCAGCGAGCGGCGTTCTTTAAAGCACGCCTTCATCCGCTCCATATCCGGGAGCGCACTGCGCAGCGCCTCAACCGCAGCAATCTGTCCCGGCAGGGGTGCGCACATAGCGGTGTATTGATGGATTTTGAGCATAGCCGCGAGCAGTTCACGGTTCCCGCAGGCATAACCCACCCGCCAGCCCGTCATGGCAAAAGCCTTCGAGAACCCGCTGATCACCACTGTCCGCTCCTGCATCCCGGGCAGGGAAGCGATGCTTACATGCTTACTGTCGTAGGTCAGCTCGGCATAAATCTCATCGGAGATGACGATAAGGCCATGCTCCTTCACCACTTCAGCGATTGGCAGCCAGTCCTCGTAAGTCATAACCGCACCTGTAGGATTGTTTGGAAAATTAACCATCAGCAGCTTCGTCCGCGGTGTTACGGCCTTGCGCAGCGCTTCGGCAGTGAGCTTAAAGCCTCCCTCGGCCGTTGTCTCCACCGGTGCCAGCGTCCCGCCGTTCAGATAAGCGATAGGCGCATAGGCCACATAACCCGGAGAAGGGATCAGAATCTCGTCCCCGGGGGCCATGAAGGCGCGCAGCGCCAGGTCCAACGCTTCACTGCTTCCCACCGTGACCAGGATTTCATCCGCAGGATCGTAAGCCAATCCGAAGCCGGTCTGCATATAGCCGGATATCTCCTCCCGCAGCTCCGGCAGTCCGCTGTTCGAGGTATACCCGGTCTCTCCACGCTCCAGCGCACGGATGCAGGCAGCTCTTACCTGCTCGGGAGTAGCAAAGTCCGGCTCGCCCACCCCGAGTGATATAACATTGTTGTTACCCGCAGCCAGATCAAAAAAAGCCCGGATACCCGAAGGTGGAATCTCCTGTAAACGCGGATTAATGATCTGGCTGTGCATGGTACTGTTGCCTCTATCAAGAGGCAAGGCAGCATTGTCTCGTCTCATAGCGTTCATAACCGGACACCTCCGCTCTCTGCGTATTGGGCTTGCTGCGCTTCCTGGACTTGCTCCTTGCGCTTCAACATTGCATCCGCATCCCCAGCCGTCCCCTCGCCCTCCCGAGATGCACCTTGCAGCATCCCGCACTCCCGCAGTGATCCACTGATAATCTCATCCAGCAGGCTGCTGAAGTCCATACCGGCCGCCTCTGCACTCTGGGGCATCAGGCTGGTTGCCGTCATCCCGGGCAGGGTATTCACCTCCAGCACATAAGGGATGCCATTCTTCACCAGCATATCCACCCGTGCATACACTGCGCACTTGAGCGCCCGGTAGCAGGTTAATGCCGCCGTCCGCACCTGTTCCTGTAACGCATCCGGCAGCCGGATGATCCGTTCCTCAGCCCCGCCATGCTCGTATTTGGCATTATAATCGAACCAATCCGCACCCAGCGACTGAATCCCGATGACCGGCAGCATCTCTCCCCCCAGGATGGAGCAGGTAATCTCCTGCCCTGAGATGTAGCGTTCAATCAGTACCGCCCCCTCAGCAGCACAGGCAAAAGCCTTCTCCACCGCTCCCCGCAGCTCCTGCGGGTCATTCACTTTGGTCATGCCGATGCTTGATCCGCCAGAATTCGGCTTCACCATCACCGGATAACCAAGCCGTTCCACCGCTTCCGGGGCATAGTCGTCCATGCTGTCCCAGCACAGCCAGTCGGGTGTCGGAATGCTTTTGCTGCGGATGATTGTCTTGGCCAACCCTTTATCCATGCACAAGCTGCTTGCGAGCACCCCGCTCCCGGAATACGGAATGCCGAGTGTCTCCAGGGCTCCTTGCACCGTGCCGTCCTCTCCGTAAGTCCCATGTAGGGCGAGCAGAGCGAAGTCCAGATCCGCTGTCCCCTCCAGCAGCTCTTTGCGTGAGGTGATGTGTACCGGAATCCCTTTATATTTTGCCGGATCAAGCGCCTTCAGCATCTCTCTGCCGGTCTTCAGCGACACCTCATATTCGGACGATACCCCGCCCATAATCACACCTACTCTTAGCATATCCGCACCTCATTCTCCCATTAATGTTCGTGCTGTCTTACCTATAATGGCAATGCCCCGCACGATATCCGCATCCGCCACTCTGGAGAAGCCCAGCCGCAGCGTGTTCTGCCCCGCACCATCGGTGAAGAAGATATCTCCCGCCGTAAAAATAACCCCCTGCGCATGGCACGCCGCAAGCAATTCCCTTGTGCTGAAGCCCTCCGCGAACGTTACAAACAGATGTAGCCCGCCATCACCCGACAAAGAGGCATACGGAAGCTGCTCCTTGCAGCAGGCCAGGGTCAGCTCGTATTTGCGTTTATACTCCAGCCGGGCTTTTTTGAGATATTTCTCCAGATTGCCGCCCAGCAGGTATTGATACAATATGGACTGGTCGAGCGTCGAGGTATGAATGGTCCTTGCCCGCTTAACGCTCTCCAGATAATAGATCAGCTCCTGATCCGCCAGCACCCAGCCGACCCGCAGTCCGGGGAACAGCACCTTGGAAAAGCTGCCGAGATACACCACACCGTTCCCGCCGCCCGCCGCTGCAATTAACGGAGCCACATGGGCACCCGAATAACGCAGCTCCTCGTTGAACCCGTCCTCAATCACCGGCACGTTGTATTGCTGCACCAGCTTCATGAGACCTTGTCTTTTCTCGGGGGACATGACGATGCCGGTGGGGTTGTGATAGGAAGGGACCAGATACGCACAGTCATACTCCCGCTCCTTCAGCGCCCGCTCCAGCTCGCCCAGGTGGATGCCGTCCCGCTCCATCGTGATGCCGTGAATGCCGAAGCCGTGCAGCTTCAGATTTTTGATCGCTGTATGATGGGTCGGATTCTCGCAGAGGACCGCGCCGTGCCGCTTGCCGAGAGCCGACAGCACCAGGTCGAAGCCCTCCGTGAACCCGTTCGTAATCAGCAGATCCTTCCCGCTCAGATCCACGCCTTTATGCTCCATATATTGCTTAAGATAATCTATTAATGGCTTGTAGCCCTTGGCATATCCATAGTTCAGCAGAACATTGCCCTCTACGGACATCCGCTCAAGGAACGCTCTACGGACATGGTCCAGCTCGAAGAGACGCTCATCCGGGGCGATACTGGTAAAAGAAATCGTTCCCTTCTCCGCGCGTATCCCCCGCTTCATAATGTCCAGCTCCTCCGCGAGCAGCGCCTGGCCGCTGAGCCGCGCTTTCCAGTCCATCGTCCATGGCGCGGCCTCCTGGCCGCTGCGGGCCGCTGCGCCGGGGGAGACATAGCTGCCCTGGCCCTGTACCGTGTAGGCGAAGCCGTCATCTTCAAGCCCCTCATACGCTGAAATCACCGAGTTCCGGCTGACCTTCAGCAGGCTGCTGAGCTCGCGTGTCGAGGGCAGCTTCTGCCCGCCCTGGAGCGCGCTTTTGATGATGAGATGCTTCATATAATCCTTCACCTGGATCGATACCGGACGCCCGGCAATGAGCTTGAAATCCTTAAACATCCTGTGATCGCCTCCATAGCTATCATGGCACAGTCGCTGCCGTAAAAAAAGAACCACAGCCCCGGGATTTTCTGCCGGGTGTGGTTCTGAGGGGTGATGAGGGGCGGGAATGTGGTGCTAATGGCGCTTATACGCTTCTCCTCCGCCTGCCGGTAACGGGAATACCTGATGTGAGGCTGCAGGCTCTCGGGGACCAGACTTGCCATCTATGCTGCTACAAGTGTCCTCCGTGAACGGAAATACCTAATGTGGGCGGACACAAATGGGTTGCGATTATAGAGTATGCCCGAGACACCATTTAGACGCTCCCCTGGGTGTTCTGTTGTATTTTGTACAATCAGATAAGCGTATATTAGCGTTTTTTCGTGTTCTGCTGCATTATGTACATTAGAAATTTGGATTTCGCCCGTTATGAGGCCAATTGCTGATCATCAGTTGCACGAAATACAGCAGAACGGGTTTTGGTGCATTTTTCAGACCAATCTGATGTACAAAGTGCAATCACCTGTTGGCGTTTGGGCGTAATCATCAGTATTTGGGTTAGTGCTGGCGTATCACTAGAGTAATCAGCATTTTCCATTAATGTGTTCATCAGCGTTAGCGTTAGCGGTTGCGCCATCGTTCATCCGTTTCACCCGTCAACATTCCCCGCTGCCATGTGCCAGCTTCCTCCATCCCTCCGCAGGCGCAGAACCGTAACCTCACCTGGAGCCGGTGCCGCTGCGGTATAGAAGGTCACGCCTCCGATCATCCGTGCCAGCAGCTGCCGGATGACGCCGCCATGGGTTACCAGTAATATACGGGTTACTGCGGGAGCCTCCGCCTCCTGCTGAAGCTCCGTCCAGAAATGATCGATACGGGCGGCGAATTGTGCCCACGCCTCCCCTCCCGGCGTTGTTGCCGCCTCCGGGTTGTCAATCCAGCTCCGGTACAACGGGTTATCCTTCAGTTGCTCATAGGTGCAGCCTTCCCACGCTCCAAAGTCCATCTCCCGCAGCCGGGCATCATAGACTGCCTGCGGCTTCAGATGCGGAACCAAGGCTGCCAGAGTCTCCCGGCATCTACGCAGGTCGCTGCAATAGACGCGGCGGAATTCCCCGGTAAGCGGCACTTGTGTCCGCAACTGCTGCAACCGCTCCGTCTCCCCTGGTGCAAGCGGTACATCGGTCCTCCCCAAATAACGGTGTTCCTTATTCCATTGCGTGTAGCCGTGACGGACTAACACCAGTTCCAGCTCCGGTTGATCAGGTTGAGCCAGTGGTGACCGGGTGCTCTGCAACTTTGGAGCTACCTGCGCTTCCCGAGTTTCCTGCATATTCTTAGCTTTCTGAGCTTCCTGGGCTTCCTGGACAGCCGGAGAAGAATCCTCCGCGCGCCCTGCTTGAACCTTCTCCATTCCGCTCAGCCCCCCATCCCGTGCCAGAGCAGGGAAACAGCTGCACAGATGCAGACAAATATAGCCGAAGCCCACATCATCAACCGCGAGGTTACGATAATATCACCCGGCTCCATCGTCCGCAGCGGATCACCCATGTAAGCGCGGAAGGAAGTGACTCCATGGTACACATTCTCCCCGCCGAGCCGGATGCCTAGTGCTCCGGCCACTGCAGATTCCGGGTAACCGCTGTTCGGGCTGGGATGCAGGCGGGCATCCCGGCGCACCGTGCGCCAGCATCTCCGCCAGTCCAGCCGCAGAAGTGCAGCACATAAGGTTAAGAGCAGCGCGGTCATCCGCGCCGGTATGTAGTTGGCGACATCATCCAGGCGGGCCGATGCCCAGCCGAGGTCGCGGTATTTATCGTTCTTGTAGCCGACCATGGAATCCAGCGTGTTCACCGCCCGGTAGGCCATGGCCAGCGGCGCTCCGCCCAGCAGGGCGAAGAACAGCGGCGAGATGATCGCATCGACGATATTCTCCGCCACCGTCTCGACCGTGCCGCGCACAATCTCCGGGCTGTCGAGGTGAGCTGTATCCCGGCCGACAATCATCCCCAGCGCCCGGCGGGCGGCGGGGATATCTCCCTTACGCAGCTCGGCGTATACGGCCATGCCTGCGTCCTTCAGTCCTTTGGAGGCGATGGTAGTCGAGATCAGCCATATCTCGGCAATCCCAGCCAGCCAGGGAGACAGGCGGGCGAGCAGCATGACAAGCAGCGCAGTCAATCCCCATGCACCGCCCGCCACCACCAGCGGCAGGAGAATCCCCACCCGCTTCAGGGCATGACGGGTGCCGGCGAAGCGGCGGATCAGCCGCTCAACCGCAGTAATTGCCATCCCGATGTAAATAACCGGATGGGGCAGGTTGCGCGGATCGCCGATCACCCGGTCAACAATATAGGCAGAGAGCAGGATGATTGCAAGCTTCAACTTGGTTCACCCCGCCGCTGTGTATAGCAGTCCGTGTTCGTCATTCCCGGCCGCCGTTCTTAGAGATACGGGGCTGAACAGGCTGTGGCGCTTCCGCGTGTACTCCGAGCGCAGCCTGCGATTCTTCCACTTGTACTCCGCGTGCAGCCTGTGATCCTTCCGCTTCTACTCCGTGCGCAGCCTGTGAGCCTTCCGCTTCTACTCCGTCCGCAGCCTGCGATTCTTCCGCTTGTACTCCGTGCGCAACCTGTGAGCCTTCCGCTTCTACTCCGTCCGCAGCCTGCGATCCTTCCGCTTGTACTCCGTCCGCAACCTGCGATCCTTCCACTTGTACTCCGTGTGCAGCCTGTGATTCTTCCGCGCGTGCTCTGCTCGCGGATTGCGCTGCCTTCACTGAACGCAGGCTCTCCGTCACCGCGCTGTACACCAGTCTGCCGATGGCTCCGCCGAGGTCGGTCGCCGTCCCGGCATACACATGCTCCGCAGCGTAACCGCGGCTTCCGCTCACCGCAAGCACAATAGCATCCGTAGTCGTCCCGGTGGCAATGAGACCATTCTCGGCATCCATGACACCAAGATCCGCCAGCGCCGCCGCCTTCGCTTCTGTTGCCGTCATGACAGCGTTGACCATAGCTGACTGGGACAGCCAGCCGTTGATGCCGAGCATGATGTTGATCGTCCCCGGACGGTAGGCCGCCAGCACGCTGCGCTCTGACCCGGCCCGGGCAGCGTTGCCTGCTGCTGCGGTTACGCAGCAGACAATCCCCGCTGAGCCTATATCTTCTTCAGCTACGGCAGCGTGTTCCAGCGGGACCGCCGTCATCAGCCCGGCGCAGCCCTCCAGCGGATAGCCCCATTCCAGCAGCTTATTCTTCATATCCTCTACCGGATTGCTGCATTCATAGTCCCGGCTGACGTATTGGTTCACCGCCCGTTGTAAGCGCCCCGCTCCTCCGCCATATACCGCACTTGATATACTATCCGCTTCGGACGGCAGCTCAAGCAGCAAATGGCCTTCCCGCCATTCCAACACCAGCCCGGGCCACACCTTACTGCGGTATGCCTTCACTCCACCGGCAAGATTAAAAGGCAGCTTCACTTGTATTACTTCCATTTTGCATCGTCTCCTTCACCCAGTAACTCTGTTTCTAGTTCCATTCCTTGACGCCAACGCTGCTTAAGCCAAGCTCGTGCTGTTCCCGCCTTCTGTATTCGCCTAATTCTAGCCGTGTACACTTTTCTATGCTGTATAAGTTCCACAGAATGTTTTTTTAGTGGTTTGCATTCTCTTGCTTACATAAGAAGTCAATCCGCGAGAGAATCGAGCTTACACTTCCGTTTGAACCCGGCTACCTTCTTCCCCTTATAGCCCCGCCCGAAGCAGCTCCCCCATCTGCCGCAGCAGACGGTCATTGTCCGCGCGGCCCTTGACCGCGACGCGGATATGCCCCGGCTCAAGCCCGGGGTACATCGCGCAGCTGCGGACGAGGATGCCGCCCGCACCCAGCCGCTGCTGCATCTCCTGCGCGCTCCACGGAGCGGGCAGCCGCAGCAGCAGGAAGTTCGCTTCGCCTGGCGGCACGCCGCAGCCGAGCTTAAGCAGGCCCTCCCGCAGCCGCTGCCGCTCGGCTGCGATCAGCGCGCGCGTCTCCTGCCCGTAGCCCTCGCCGCAGCGCAGGCAGGCTTCCCCGGCCAGCAGCGCCAGGCCGTTCACGCTCCAGGTCACCTGCTTGCCGGTCATGGCCGCGGCAAGCGCCGGATGCGCGGCGGTGAAGCCCAGCCGCAGCCCCGGAATGGCAAAGAACTTCGTCATCGAGCGCACCAGCACCGTATGACGGTAAGCCCCAAGCTCCGGCAGCAGGGATTGCCGGTCCGCCTCGGGGATGAAGTCGATGAACGCTTCATCCACCGCAAGCACCGTCCCGCAGGCCTCCGCCTGCTGCGCGAGCTGCCGCAGCGCGTCCAGCGGATACTGGACGCCGTTCGGGTTGTTCGGCTGGCCGAGGAACAGCAGATCGACCTGCTCCAGCAGGCCGGATATAGCGTCCAGGGACGCCCGGTAGTCCTCTTTGGCTGTCCCCTGAACAGACAAGACCTCCGCGCCGAACTGCTCCGCGAGCTGGCGGTACTCGGAGAAGCACGGCTCGACGATGCCCACCCGGCGCGGCGCTACCGCCAGCAGCAGCAGCGCCATCGACTCTGCCGCCCCGTTCGCCACGGTAATCCACTCCGTGCCGAGGCCCAGGTCCTCCGCCAGCAGTGCCTTCAGCCTGCGGTGCCCCGGATCGGGGTAGGCGGTGATTGCAGAGACCGCATCCCGCAGCAGTGCCAGCACACCCGGCGGCGGACCCAGCGGGTTAATATTGGCGCTGAAGTCCAGGAACCCGGCGCTGCTCTCCCCATATAGCTCGGCAGCGGTCAGCAGATCACCGCCGTGACCGTATTTTTCAAGCATATGTATATCCTCCGTGTCCATATTTTTCAAGCATACTTATATCCTCCCTGTCCATATTTCCCCATCATACATATCCTCCCTGTCCACACTATTCATAATCTATCAATGCTATGTCATGTACTTGACTTCAATATAAGTCTCACTAACTAACTTCACTAACCAACAGCTCTATCGCCGTTCTCCCAATTATTGGCCGATTGCAGGAAATCCGTCAATGCTATATCGCCCGCTTCCCTGCTGGAGGCCGATAATCAACAAGATTATCCCTCAAACCCTGCTGCAACTGCCCTACGCGTAATCCCTAACTGCACTCTGTACAACTAAAGTGAGCGAAATTAACCATTCAGGCGTTTTAATTGCATTTTTGCAGCTAAAAACCGCCTTTTTGCAAAAACCAGCCATTCCCTGCCCAACTATTGTACAAAATGCAGTTAAGCCGCCCGGACGGAGAATTCTCCATTTTATAATTGTATGAAATACATCTAACCGCTAACTAACTGCTGGCTGCTTTACGCACCTCATCTGCTTAATCTCTCCCGCCAACTTATCTACTCTACTCCCTCTCCCACTAATTATTTACTCTACTCCTTCTCCCGCCACCTATCTACTCTACTCCCTCCCCCACCGACCCTTCAGCTTCCACCCACCCCTCCACCCGCCATTCCCGTCGCTTTTGTAGAAATCTCTCTTTTAGTTTAGAATAAGTACAGCAGTTTACTATGGTCACGCGGAGGAATCACGAATGCTTTTTATCGATAATACCGGAATTACAGACGCATCGATCAATCTGGCCATTGAGGAATTTGCGCTCAAAAACCTGCCGATGGACGAGAGCTACCTGCTCTTCTATATCAACAGCCCGTCGATCATTATCGGCAAGCACCAGAATACGATCGAGGAGATCAACCAGGAGTACGTGAAGGAGCATAACATCCAGGTCGTACGGCGGTTGTCCGGCGGCGGCGCGGTGTATCATGATCTCGGCAATCTCAACTTCAGCTTCATTACCAAGGATGACGGCCAGTCCTTCCATAATTTCCTCAAATTCACGCAGCCGGTCATCGACTATCTGCAGTCTATGGGTGTGAACGCCGAGCTGAGCGGACGCAATGATCTTCAGGTCGGGGAGCAGAAAATCTCCGGCAACGCCCAGTTCTCCACACGCGGACGCATGTTCAGCCACGGCACCCTGATGTTCGATCTGAATCTGGATGATGTCCAGGCTTCCCTGAACGTGAATCCCGAGAAGTTCAAATCGAAGAGCACCAAGTCCGTCCGCAGCCGGGTCGCCAATATTAAGGAGCTGCTGGGCAATCCCGATCTGACGATCGAACAATTCCGTGAGGGTCTGCTGCGCTCGATCTTCGGGATGGAGGCCGCTGAGGTGCCGCAGTACAAGCTGACCATGGACGACTGGGTGCGGATCAATGAAATCTCCAAGGAACATTACCAGAACTGGGACTGGAACTACGGTCTCTCGCCGAAAAGCAATGTCAAACACACCCGCAAATTCCCGGCAGGCCTCGTGGATATCCGCATGGATATTGAAGATTCGGTCATCCGGGAGATCAAAATCTACGGGGACTTCTTCGGTGTAGGCGATGTGGCAGATGTGGAGAACGCGCTGCGCGGCAAGCGATATGAGGAAGCCGAGGTCCGTCAGGCGCTGGCTGATCTCGATCTGAAGCATTACTTCGGCCGCATTGAGCCGGAGGACTTCATCGGACTCGTGTTTCTGGAGGAATAGCTTAAAAGAACCCCGCTAACCTGCCGCATCCTGCGCAGAGCTAGTGGGGTTCTTTGTCTTGGTGTGCTTGAGGGTTATTGGGTGTTGTTGCTATACAAGCACAAACGCATACACAACCAGCGCCAGCGTAAGCATCACGCATACCTTCTCCACCGCATGGCCCTTCTTCGTGCCGGTGCTCATCAGCTTCAGCCGCAGCTTCAGCGGAATGGGCGGCAGCGGGGTGATCCCGCGCTGGGTCAGGGAATCAGCGAGCAGATGCAGCCCGTAGGACAGGCTTCCGGCAATCCACAGACTGCCGCCGTCATTCATGTCAAGGGAGACGAAGTACAGCAGCGCACCCCATCCGGCAACGGCATACAGCGTATGTGTGATTCCCCTGTGCGGAACTACCGAGGCTACGACCAGGATACAGGCGGCGATATAGTTCCATGGATCATAGGCATCGGCAAAAGCGAACAAGCCCAGCGCAATCAGCAGCATCACCAGATGCCGCAGCCTGCGGCTTGGCAGGAAGGATACGCTGCCGACCAGCAGCGCCAGTGCGATATTCCAGGGCGGCTCCGCTATCCCGGCAAAATAAAGATAAATGCCTGCTCCGATCAGCGCGACCTGCAGGATACGCAGCAAAAACTCCGGCACGGCCTTGCGTACCAGCATGGAATTCGGCTCGTCGATATCGGGCAGCAGCGAGCTGACCACGGCAACGGCGACAGCCGGAAGGGTGATCGCATGCCCCAGCAAGCTCATGGCGGACAGGGTAACCCCGGTGCTGATAACTAAATGGGATTTGCCCATCATGGTGAATCCGCTCCTTCAGATGAGAGTATAATGATTCTGGATGCCTCGAAATAAGAACAGGTGTGCGGTTACCGAAGTATACCAAGGCTTTCCTTTTTTGTCCAGACTATAATCGCCGGCCGGGCCAAGCCCATTGGTCTCCTGCTGGAAACAGCGCAGCTCCGGCTTGTCGTGCCACCCGATTTAGGATACAATTTGGACAACTCAACCGCTCCACCGTGCCTCCGGGACACAGGCGGAGGGCAGAGCCGGAATCCTCGGACCCTTTTACCAGACATAACGTTATTCCGTTCCATTGCTACAGACAGAGAGCCGTGCTTCCGTCACCCTTCCTATAGAAGCTTCAGCGGACAGCCGGACTACAACCTACCCTTAGGAGAGAACCCACATGTACAAATTGATTGCCATTGATATTGACGACACCCTGATTAATGACGATAAGGAAGTCACGCCAGCCACGCAAACTGCGCTGGAGCAGGCTGTAGCCGCAGGCGTGGTAGTCACCCTCGCTACCGGACGCGCTTATGCTTCCGCCCAGGCGATTGCCCGTCAGACCGGACTGAATGTGCCGATCATCACTTATCAGGGGGCGCTGGTGAAGAACCTGCTCGATGAAGAGGTACTCTATGAGCGTTATGTGCCGCAGGACGCGGTGCGCAAGCTTTTCCAGTATTGTGTAGAGCATGATCTGCACCTCCAGACTTACATTGACGACAAGCTGTACGCCCGGGAAGAGAACCAGAAGCTGATTGACTACTCGACTCTGAACGGAACACAGTACTATATCGAGCCGGACTGGGAAGCCAAGCTGGTCCCGCAAAAAACACCAAAAATGCTCATTATCGACGATCCCGATTTCCTCGATGAGCTGTCCCCGATCCTGCGCAGCCTGCTCGGCGATTCGGTTCATATTACGAAGTCCAAGCCGCATTTCCTGGAGATTATGCATCATGAAGGCACCAAGGGGCTGGCGCTGGAATTCCTGGCCGCACACTTTGGCTGCGAGCTGTCCGAGACGATGGCTGTCGGCGATTCCTGGAACGATCATGAGATGCTTGAAGCTGCGGGTCTTGGTGTGGCGATGGCGAATGCCATTCCTGCGCTTAAGGAAATTGCCGATTTCGTTACCCTCAGCAACAATGAGGACGGCGTGAAGTACGCCATTGATAAATTCATTCTTAACGCAGGCCAAGAAGTATAAGTGATCCTTACACAAAAGGGTGGCAGCCCGCAGTTCATTCAACCATTGAACTGCGGTGCGCCACCCATTTATAATTGTATAACTCGGGAAGAAAGGAAGATCCTTCATGGAAGAGATATCAAATGAGGAACAACTGCAATCCATAGCTTCTATGCAATCGACCATCCGTAAGCTTGAGAGCGCCTTAACCCAGATGACGCACAGCGGCTCCAATACGACTCTGGTTCAGAAACGCTTGAATGCCATGCACATCGGGTTAGCTGTGCTGGAGAACGTCTGGAATCAGAAGCCGCTCTCTTATCCCCCTGCCGAGCTGGCAGAAGCCCGCCATGTTCTGCTCGGGTTAACCCCATCCGTAGAATCCAGTTACGCCAAGTCTAAGGCTGGCAGTCCACAGCGGACGCTTTTGGCAAGAAGACTCAAGGCACTGGGACTGGTCATCCAGGCAATAGACACTCTCTAGCAGGCTAGGCTATAGGGGTTAACAATTCCTCCTCCGCCTCCTGCTCCAGCTGGGAATGATACAGATCCGAGTACCGTCCTTCTGCCGCGAGCAGCTCCTCATGCCCGCCCCGCTCAACAATCTCCCCGTTCTCCATCACCAGGATGACATCGGCATTCTGGATCGTGGAGAGCCGGTGGGCGATCACAAGTGTAGTCTTATCCTTCATGAGCTTACGGATGGCCTGCTGGACCATTCGCTCCGACTCATTGTCGAGGGCCGCCGTAGCTTCATCCAGCAGCAGAATCGGCGCATTCTTCAGCATTGCCCGGGCAATGGACAGACGCTGTCTCTGCCCGCCGGACAACCGGGAGCCATGCTCGCCGATATCCGTATGTATGCCTTCCGGCAGCTCCGTCACGAACTCATACGCATTCGCCTGCCGCAGCGCCTCGACAATCTCTTCGTCTGACGCACCGGGCTTGCCGCTCTCAATATTGTCCCGGATGCTGCCGGAATACAGGCCCGACTCCTGAGGCACATAGGCGAAATAGCTGCGCAGCTCGGCAAGCGGTATTCCGCTAATTGGGCGGCCGTTGATCGCAACCTCACCCGCACCCGGCTGATAGAACCCAAGCAGCAGCTTGAACAGGGTGGATTTCCCGCCGCCGCTCGGCCCTACCACGGCCATTTGCTGTCCGCGCGTTAGCTCCAGACTGACCTGGTTCAGGCTCTGCTTCTCACTGCCCGGATAACCAAATGACACCTCTGCGAGCCGAAGCTCCCCGAACCCCGGCAGATCCGCCCGGATCTCAGGCAACACTGCAACCTCGGCAGGAGCATCCATCACCTCGAAGATCCGCTCTGCCGCACCCAGCGACTGCTGCATGGAAGCGACCAGGCCCGGCAGGGACGAGAACGGCCCAACCAGATAATTCATCAACTGAATGAAGGCGATCATCGCCCCGACCTCAAGTCTTCCATTCGCCACGAACCATCCGGCAATCACCAGAGCCAGCAGGAAGGTCAGATTCCCCAGCAAGGAGGAGATTGCTCCGGTTGCTCCTTCGATTCTCGCTTTCTTTTTCTCCCCTGAAGCAATGTCTTCACTGTAGCCCGCATATTGCTTCTGCAGCCTGCGCTCCATCGAGAAGGCTTTGAACACCATGCTGCTGCCCAGGATATCGTTCAGAAAAGCCGTCGTCCGGCTCATTCTTTCCTGCACCCGCACACTGTTGATGCGCATCGCATTGCCGAAGATTTTACCGGTCAGGAACAGCAGCGGCCCGACGGACAGGCAGATCAGCGCCAGCAACCAGTTAATATAGAGCAGATAAGCAAAGGAGGCGATAGCCAGCAGCGGGTTGCGCAGCAGATCCAGCATCACCTGCCCGCAGGCTTCCCCCACCGACTGATTGTCATTCGTGAACCGGGACAACAAATCACCGGAATGATTGCGGTCGAAATAAGACTGCGGCAAGGCCAGCGTATGTCCCATCATGTCCTGGCGCAGTTCATTTCTGATTTTGGCCGATATATTGGTCTTGAGATACACGCTGACGAAGGTATTAAATCCCGCGACCACTAAGAATAGAATCCCGAACCAGGCAAGTCCCTTGAATGCCTCCACATCCAGCCGGACAGCCGCATCCGTAATCCGGGCAAGGAACCAGGCCATCGTAAGATCGAGTACAATACTGAATAACGTTACCAAGAGCAATACGGCATAAATCAGCTTATGTCTAAGCATGTATGTACTTAATCTGGCAAAAGCACCTTTCTTCTTCACATCACCAGCTCCTCTTTAGAATTCCGCACCCGCAGCATTAGCAATTTATTCCTCTAACCGACTGGCAGATCGTTATAGTATAGTACCTCCTTCCCTATTTGAAAATAAAGAAATATACGCATCATATTCATAAAACTGGAAGCCGGCCCCGTCGTGGACTCCCTCTCTGCGGCTCCGATGGCTCTAGTTTACTAGACCCCAGGCAAGGGACACAGCGGCGGAGGGCGGATTCCTATGTCGGTCTTGGGGCTGAAAAGCATAATAAAAACTCCCCATACAGCAGCAGTAATCAAACCTGTCTACTCTATGAGGAGCGTATTTCAAATCGATATGGCTGTGCGTGAATCGTCGGATGACAAGGAGTATAAACTTCTGTCATGGTGACGGACCGGCTTTATTTCTCCCAAAGCTCAACCAGCCGCCCGTCAGGATCTGTAATCCAAACAAATTGTCCGAATTCGCTACTCTCTTTGTTCTTGGCAAGCGGTACGCCTATCTGCTCCAGATGCTTGATAACCTCGTCCAGATCATGGACCTGGAAATTCAACATCACCTGTTGCTCTGCCGGGAAATAAGAGTCCTGCTCAGTGAAGAAGGACAAGATGGTCTCATTGCCTGACCCGGGTCTGATTACAGTCCCGTTCCAACTGTCGATTTCAAGCTTCAGCGCCTCACTGTACCATTTCTTCACCGCTTCAAGATTTCTGGTTCTCCAGAAAACGCCTCCGAAACCTTTGATCATTACAACCAGCTCCTCTCAGGAATCCAACTCACTGCTTCAAATTGCACACATCCTAAGTGACACACACAGGTCCCGCACTACTATGCTGCTCAGATCTCCTCCCGGTACAGCGGAAGCCTCATCCCCGTTACGGCAAGCGTAACCTTCTCGGGCAGAATATAATCCTGCTCCAGATTGATGTCATGTGACATATGCGTGTAGACTGCACGGCGCGGCTGAACGGTCTCCAGCAGGTCGGCGGCTTCGGTCATATCGTACACGGAGCGGGTGGACAATTCTGCTGACTCGTAATAAAAGCTGGTTCCCAGCACCAGCAGGTCCGCTCCATGCATACGTCTGGTCTCCTCCGCGCTCAGGGAGATCGAATCCGGGCAGTACACCCAGACATACTCCCCCTTCTCCAGCCTGTAGGCGTAGGAATAGCCATTCTTGCCATGGTTGACCCGCCACGTTGTAACCTGCCAGCCATCCAGAGTGATGCCGTCATCGCAGGGAATCATGTCGATATGTGCGGTGAGCCACGGGTATTGCCGCTGGATCACGGGAATAACCTCCGCCGGAGCATACAGCTCGCCCCGGAAACCCATCCAGCGGCAGCTGTCCGCCCATTCCGGCAGCCCGCCGATATGGTCGAAATGCGCATGCGTCACCAGCAGGCGCTCCATGCTGCGGTGCCCCTGCAGCTCCATCTGCCGCCGCCAGTCCGGTCCGCAGTCAATCGCCAGGAATCCGGCTCCGTTATCTATAAGCACAGAAGAACGCAGGCGGTTATTGCGCCCGGTAGTTCTGGCTTCCGTGCAGGTCTCACAATCACAGTAGACCCGGGGTACCCCCATGGCATCCCCAGTTCCGAGGAACACTAATGTATCCATATGCCTGCTCTCCCTCATCGTCTTTTCTCTCGTGTATCCGTCAGTTCATTATAGAACAGCAGCCGGTCCTTTGCACCCCGGCGCCGTAAGACAAGCAAAGAGCCGTCCTTCAGCCTGAATCCGGCCGCAGAACAGCTCTCATTATCCTTCGTACTGCACACCTGACAGGTGTCATCTACCCGCACTCCGCTTGATCTAGCCGCCTAGATTCCGGCCAGCACCTGATACCAGATGCCCCGCTTGGAGTATAACGTGGTGCGGACTTCTTCCCAGCCGCCAAGATAGCTGATGTCGAACAGCCCGGCAGGAACCGGATACTCGCGCTCATGCTCCGCATAGACCTGCTGATTCACAGGACGGAAGCCGAACTTGGCGAAGACCTCCTGCGCCTCCGGCGTAGTCAGATAATCCACCAGTGCTTCTGCTGCCTTACGGGTACCGCGCTCATCTACATATTTGTCCACCACCGCAGCGGGATTCTCGATCAGGATCGTATTCCGGGGGATGACCACCTCATACTTCACGCCCTCCGCAATCCGCGCCAGCAGCTCATTCTCATAAGTGACGATGACATCGCCTACGCCGTACTCGAAGGCAGCCATGGAGGCCCGCCCGCTTTTATCCAGAGATTCGACATTGGCGTGTATGCTCTCCAGGAAGCCCTTGGCAGCCGCAGGGTCCTTCGCCCCCTCCTGCTCCTCAGAACGCTTCAGACCTGCCCCATAGATGGCGTTGATGTCCCACTGGGCACCGCCGGAGGTCTTCGGATTAGGGTAGAGCACCTTCACCCCCGGCTTCGCCAGATCGGCAAAATCATGAATTCCCTTCGGATTGCCTTCCCGCATTCCCAGGGCCACAACCGACCGCGTCACCATCCCTGCCTCACCGCCGCGCTTCTTCCAGTCCTTCTCAACAAGGCCCGCCTTGACCAGCTTCCCGATATCGCCTTCCATCGCCAACAGCGTGACATCCGCCTCGAAACCGCCGGCAATCGCCCGGGCCTGGGTCCCGGAAGCCTCATAGGACTGCTGAAATACGATAGTCTGACCGGTGTCCGTCTTCCATTTCTCCGCGAACATGGGGAGAATTTCGCCCATGGCATCCTTCACCACGCTGTAGGCACCTACCACAAGCGTTAGATCTCCCTGCGGCGGTCCGCCTGCTTCTCCCGCAGCCTGCTGCTTATTCACGCATCCGGCTGCGGTAAGGGCGAACACCGCCAGCATTAAGACCGTCAGCCATCCGTGCAGTGGTCTGCTCCTTCTGATAAGCCTCATACCGGCGACACATCCCACATCATTTATTTTTTAGATAAATACAGGCATCGGATCTTTCTTCAGCCCATTCTCCTGAATCCAGCTACGTTCCTCATTGAACAGGTAGGCGCGGTGTACCAGTACAGATATTTCCTGGCCTGGAGACAGCGTTTCTTTCTCCAGAGAGCGGTAGGTGACCAGCTTATGTCCATTGATCTCCACCTCCACCAGCCATTCACTGCCGCGGAAATGCAGATGCTTCACAACCCCCTGCTCCGTGGCCGAAGCTATTTTGAATTCATGCAGATGGCCCACCTCAATATATTCCGGACGGATCAGCGCCTTGGTCGGCTTACCGCCGCCCGCTCCCTCGAAGCCCTTCAGCTCGGAAGCACTCTCAATCAGCGTGGATTCCCCGATGAAGGTCGCCACGAACGGTGTCTTCGGCTCCTTATAGATATCCCAGGGTGTCCCCTTCTGCTCCAGCCGTCCCTGGTTAATGATCATAATCTCATCCGCCACTTCAATCGCCTCATCCTGGTCGTGGGTGACGAAGATCGAGGTAATTCCGACACGTTCGATCAGCTCCCGCAGCCAGGAACGCAGCTCCTGGCGGATCTTTGCATCAATCGCGGCGAACGGTTCATCCAGCAGCAGCAGCTGCGGCTCAGGTGCCAGCGCCCGGGCAAAAGCCACCCGCTGGCGCTGCCCCCCGGACAGCTGATGCGGATACCGGTTCTCGAAGCCCTTCAGTCCGGTAAGCTCCACCAGCTCGGTCACACGCTCACGGATTGCAGATTTGTTCACCTTCTTGACCTTCAGTCCGAAGGCGATATTCTCGAACACTGTCATATGCTTGAACAACGCATAGTTCTGGAAGACGAAGCCGATCTCGCGCTCCTGCGGGGGAAGATGGTTCACCGCCCTGCCGTGGAAAATAATCTCGCCGCTGTCCGGCGCTTCCAGTCCCGCCAGCATCCGCAGGATGGAGGTTTTGCCGCCGCCGCTTGGGCCGAGCAGCCCGATCAGATGGCCTTTGGTAATGCCGAAATGAACATCCTTCACCGCATGAAAATCGCCAAAATGCTTATCGAGTCCCCGCACCTCTACATGCATAATCAGTGCCCTCCCTTTCTTCTCTTGCTCCATTCCATAAGCAGAAGCAGCCCTGCGGAGAATGCGGCCAGCACCAGCGCTAGCCCGCCCGCAGCCGTAACATTGAAATTCTCGACATCCTGATACACCAGTGTGGTCGCCGTCTGGGTCCGGTTCATAATATTGCCTGAGACGACCAGCACCGCACCGAATTCACCCAGCGAACGGGCAACTGTCAGGATTACTCCGTAGATTACCGCCCAGCGGATGGACGGCCAGGTCACCTTCCAGAAGGTCGTCCAGCCATAAGCGCCGAGTGTGGACGCAGCCTCTTCCTGCTGGGACCCGATCTCCTGCAGCACCGGCATCACCTCGCGCACCATCAGCGGGAACGTCACGAACAGAGTAGCAATCACCATGCCCGGAAAAGCATATACAATCTTCACTCCGATTTGCTCAAATAAGGCACCCAGCGCACTGTCCGGCCCCAGCAGCAATACGATCATCAGCCCGCCGATCACCGGCGATACCGCATAAGGCAGATCCACGATACTGTTCAGCAGGCTTTTCAGACGCCGCCCCAGCCAGTTCGCCCGCACCAGATACAGGGCTGTCATGATGCCAAACAGCGTATTCAGCAGCGTCACAACGACCACAACGTATCCGGTCATCAGCAGCGCATGCACCGCCTCCGGCCGGGTCAGAGCATTCCAGAAGCCGCTCCAGCCTTCGCTGAAGGCCCCAATTGTCATCCTGCCAAGGGGAGCAGCAATCAGCACGAAGAACACGAGATAGGTCAGCCCGATCCACAATCTTCTCATGATCTTCGCCCCCGCATCTGCATAAGGCTGATCAGCCAGAGAATCAGGAAGGATAAGGTCAGCAGAATGACCGACACTGCGGCGGCTCCCGCCGGATTGTCACTTTCGACCTCTCCAAAAATAAAAACGGAAGACACCAGCGTACGTCCCGGAATATTGCCCGCCACGAGAACAACCGCACCGAATTCAGCGAGCGCCCGCGAGAAAGCCAGCATCCCGCCGCCGATCATGCCAGGCGCCATAGACGGAAGAATGACTTGAAGGAAGACCCGGCCCGGCTTCGCTCCCATCGTATAGGCTGCCTCTTCTTCCGAAGCATCCAGCTCCTCCAGCAGCGGCTGCACCGCGCGGATGACGAAGGGGAAGGTAACGAAGACCATGGCAATCACAATCGCAGGCTGGTGAAAAACAATCGTGAACCCCAGAGATTCCGCAAGCCCCCCGATCAGGCTGCCCGGACCCAGCAGCAGCAGAATCATCAGTCCCCCGACCGCAGTAGGCAGAGCAAACGGGAGATCGACAAGGCTGTTCAGCAGCGCTCTGCCCCGGAACTTATAGCGGATAAGGACCCAGGCGATCATCGTACCCAGCAGCACATTGGTAAGAGCTGCAATAACCGCCAGCTTAAGTGTTAGTAGAACCGACTTCCAGGCAATCGGATCACTCACACTTTCAGTGAAGCTTCCTAGCCCTGATGAGAATGAATTGTAATAGACCCCAAGGATCGGCAGCACAATCAGAATAACGAAATACAGCACAACTGTTGATCTAAATCCCCAGGTCCAGCCCTTGTGCCTGATCAGCGAATTCAATGGTCAACCTCCCACCTCCGGATAACCGGTCGGTATACTCGACTTTAAGGTTTGATTATTCCTATTAATATACTTGGTTTAAAGTTATTCCTACTTTACCAAATACCGCTTGCTGCCGTCAATTACTTTGTTAAGTTTTGGGTTAAAGTATAAGTAGCACTCGTTACATCCAAATCAGAGAGGGGCTATTCATGATGCCGCATACTATGGAGATCACCACCAGCAAACGGGATGAAATGCGGGATATTACCCGTGAGGTTCAGGCTTATGTGAAGAATAGCGGAGTACTTAACGGACTGCTGATTGTCTATTGCCCGCACACCACCGCAGGGATTGCGATCAACGAGAACGCCGATCCTGATGTGAAGCGTGATGTATTGATGCGTCTGGATGAGGTCTATCCCTGGGAGCATCCCAAATACCGCCATGCCGAGGGCAATACAGCTTCGCACTTGAAATCCATTACGGCCGGTCCTTCCCAGACCCTCATTATTCATGAAGGGGCCATTCTGCTGGGCCGGTGGCAGGGTATCTATTTCTGTGAGTTCGATGGTCCGAGGCAACGCCAGTGCCACCTCAAAATCATGGAAGGATAGCACCGCCTGCCCTTGTAGAAGAGCAGCTGCGCATGTACCGCGAAGCTGCTCCCTTTAAAATATATAGTTCCTGTAACACTTTCACCAAGCAAAGTTATACCAATGCAACGCTCTAAAGTGCGAGCTGTTAAAAAAAACAGCTCTTATAAACTGCGGCTTAATACCTTGACATGCGTCAGGGCAGCTTGCTTCACATCTTCGAACAACACTTTATCCTGAATATAATACGAAATAAATCCGTGGGCAGATAAGAATAAGGTCAGCGGCACTTTCTGCCAATCCTCCGATACATATCCCTCTTCCTTCATATGACGGCGGACAATGCTTGCAAATAATTCGAAACATCGGCCCTGCTCTGCCCGGCAATAAGCCAGCAGCTCTTCGTCGCGGATCATGAACATGATCTCATATTGATACGGATGGTCCAGCCCGAACCGGATGAACTCCATAATCAGCTGCTCCACCCTGGTCATTCCCTCTTCAGGCGGAGTGTTCATCGCTTCATTCAGCAGCGAAGCCACATGATTGAAATCCTCCACTACAATGGCGTAGAAGAGTTCGGCCTTCTCTTTGAAATGGTAATACAGGGAGCCGTGGCTGTAACCCAGGTGCTGACCAATGCTGCGCATCGAAATGGCACGGTACCCTTTGGTGATGAAAAGATGCCTCGCCGCCTCCAGAATTCTTTCTCTCGACAACTCCTGTTCCACTGCTCTTCTTGCCATAATCTATTCCCCTTCGCTGTAGTAAAGCCGCCGCCCTTCCGTAACGAGGGATTGCCCCTCCGTAAGATCGGTTATCCATGCGATAAATGCGTCACCTTCATCATTGCGCGGAAGACACAGCAGCGTAACTTTATCCGTAAACAAAGTCTCTCCGGTCTGGATATTCCTGCTCCGCAGAGCGTTCTCCACCTTGCCCAGCCAAGTGTACCCGATTTCTACGAATACCTCCCGTCTAAGCACACGTGTAATAACCTCTCCGGCCTCAAGCGCCAGTACAGCGCCATCGGTATACGCCCGGATCAGCCCGCCTGCACCCAGCATAATGCCTCCGAAATAACGGGTAACTACAATAGCGACATTCTTCACCTGTTGGCTGCGGATTACTTCCAAAATCGGTTTCCCGGCCGTTCCACTCGGTTCCCCGTCATCCGACTGTCTCTGGATCTCATCCCTCTCCCCGATCATATAAGCAGAGCAGTTATGCGTCGCATTCCAGTGCTGCTTCTTGATCGAATCGATAAATTGCACAGCTTCTTCCTCGTTCTCCACCGGCATGACATGCCCGATGAAACGTGACTTACGGATTACGACCTCCCGCGAGCCGGGAGTACGTACCGTACGGTATTGTTCCAGCATTATTGTCCATTCCTTAATCTTCATGTGATAACTTGATATATATCAGGAGCAGCCCTGGTAGTGGTTACCTATGGACTGCTCCCTATGACTTGCTTGTAGTATGAATGATCTGCAGTTAGAGTCTTACTATTCAGTCAGTCTGGCTTCCAGCTCTGCCTTTTCTTTCTCGTAGCCTGGTTTGCCCAGCAGTGCGAACATGTTCTTCTTGTAGGCTTCAACACCCGGCTGGTCGAACGGATTCACACCCAACAGGTATCCGCTGATGCCGCAGGCCTTCTCGAAGAAGTACACCAGATAGCCGAAGGTATAAGGAGTCTGGTCAGGAATGGTAACGATCAGGTTCGGCACCTGTCCGTCCGTATGCGCCAGCATGGTTCCCTGGAACGCCTTCTTGTTCACGAAGTCCATCGTCTGGCCGGTCAGGAAGTTGAGGCCGTCCAGATCATCCGGATCATTCTCGATCGTTACATGGTGCTGTACCTTCTCCACTTGAATAACCGTCTCGAAGATGTTGCGGTTACCCTCCTGAATGAACTGGCCCATGGAGTGCAGATCTGTTGAGAAGTCTACCGAGGACGGATAGATTCCCTTGAAGTCCTTGCCTTCACTTTCGCCGTACAGCTGCTTCCACCATTCAGAGACAAAGTGCAGGGAAGGCTCGTAGTTCACGAGGATTTCTGTCGTTTTGCCTTTGCGGTAGAGCGCATTACGTACTGCAGCATATTGATAGCTTTGGTTCGTAGCCACATCGGGATTGTTGAATTCATCGGCTGCGGCTGCGGCCCCCTGCATCATTTCTTCAATGTTAATTCCCGCTACAGCGATAGGCAGAAGGCCTACCGGTGTCAGTACGGAATAACGTCCGCCTACATCATCAGGAATAATGAACGACTCATAGCCTTCTTCATTAGCCAGCTTCTTTAGTGCGCCCTTCTCCTTGTCTGTTGTGGCGTAGATCCGTTTGCGTGCTTCTTCCTTGCCGTATTTCTTCTCCAGTGCTGCGCGGAAGATACGGAAGGCAATCGCCGGCTCTGTAGTTGTACCGGATTTGGAGATTACGTTCACGGAGAAGTCTTTGCCTTCTACCAGATCAAGCAGATGCGTGATGTAGGTAGAGCTGATGTTATTTCCTGCAAAATAAACCTCAGGAGTCTTGCGCTTGTCTGCGGACAAGTTATTGTAGAAGGAATGCGAAAGCGCCTCAATGGCGGCGCGTGCACCCAGATAGGAACCGCCGATGCCGATCACGATCAGCACTTCGGAATCACTCTGAATCTTCTTGGCAGCCTGCTGAATACGGGCGAATTCTTCCTTGTCATACGCTGTAGGGAGATCAATCCAGCCCAGGTAATCGGAGCCGGCTCCGCTCTTGTTATGCAGCTGTTCGTGGGCCAGCTTCACCGGAGCGGCGAAGTAGTCAATCTCGGTCTGGCTGAAGAAGGAAAGGGCTTTGGTGTAGTCAAAATTAATCTTCTTGGACATCGGTAATGGTAGCCTCCTGTTTATCTCTTTAGATTTGACACCGTGTGTTGCAACATTATAATCTAGAATACTTTAATTTGCCTTGACTGGCAAGGTCTTAAGGCATATCCCCGGCTAAGGGGCCCTCTCTGCAAAAGTTTCATGGAAACGGTTACTGTGCAGAACCGGAATCCTGTTCTGTGGAAGATCCCAGTGCCTTCTGATAGAATGAAAGACAAACTTGGTTTCTATAAATATGATCCCGGAAGAGAATATGATCTCAAGAGAGCAAAGGTGGAAATGACATGAAACAGATCGGCTTTATCGGACTCGGTACGATGGGAGCGCCTATGGCGTCGAACCTGCTGCGCAGCGGCTTCGAGGTTACGGTGTACAACCGCACAGCAGAGAAATGCAAACCTCTGGAACAGGAAGGCGCGAAGACCGCCGCTACTCCGCAGGCGGCTGCGGAAGGCAAGGATGTTATTATCACCATGATCAGCAACGATGATTCGATCCGTGAAGTCTTCTACGGTGACCAGGGCATTCTCGCCACCCTTCAGCCGGGCACAACGGTGATTGATTCCAGCACCATCTCTCCCGGCCTTGCACAAGAGATCGCTACTGAAGTAGAAGCACGGGGCGGCAGCTTCCTGGATGCCCCTGTAACTGGCAGCAAGCCGGCAGCCATCGACGGCACACTGGTCTTCATGGTCGGCGGACATGCCGAGCTGATTGAGAAGCACCGCGATCTCTTCGACTCCATGGGCCGGCTGCTGCTGCATATGGGCGCTAACGGCAGCGGCGCTGTAGCCAAGCTGGCTCACAATGCCATGGTCGGCATTCACAATGTCGCACTCGCCGAGGGCTTCTCCATCGCTGTGAAATCCGGGGTGCCCGCCGACAAGTTCCTGGAGCTGGTGAAGAACGGATCAGCCGGCAGCAAGCAGGCCGAGCTGAAGGGCCAGAAGATCATCGATAATGATTTCAGCAACCAGTTCTCCCTGGCCCTGATGCTTAAGGATCTCAAGCTGGCGTCCTCGCTCAGTGACTCCACAGGCGTGCCTTCCCCTATGCTCGGCGTAGCCAAGAGCATGTTCCAGGCAGGCTTCAACCACGGCTACGGCGACGAGGACCTGTCCGCCGTGGTGAAATCCTACGAGGACTGGATCGGCCGCAAGATCGGCGGCGGTCCAGCGGACACGGAGTAGAACCCCTTTGAAACTGAACATAAAAGAATGCAGAAGCAGAGCGCAGCCGGGTAATATCGGCTGCGCTCTTTTTCTTGTGCGCAAGTCCGCCTTAATTGGAGATTGGGGAATGGGGAATGATAACGCAAAAATACCGGCGATTGTCATCACCGGTACGTTAAAGGTTGTATTTGAGGTACGTATACAAAAAAACATCCAGTTTCCTTGCGTTAACTATAAAAGTAATATAGCACAGAAATGTCAACATAACAAGCATTTTTATGGAAAACGGAGAAAATAAATGATTCCCCCCTCCGGGCTGGCAGCCAAGGATTAAGGAGACACTCTGCACTGCTGTCCGCCTCTTCACCCATAATGGTATGATCTTCTGCACGAAGGAGGCGACTGGAATGCAAATCAGACTCAGAGATATCCGCAAAAGCTTCAAGGTGTATAAACGGCCCGAAGGAAAATGGGGGCTGCTGAAAGGAGCCTTTATGCGGAATGTAACACAGGTGGAGGCACTCGGCGGTATCGGTTTTGACATTGAAGAAGGTGAACTGGTAGGTTATATCGGCCCTAACGGTGCCGGTAAATCGACCTCCGTTAAGGTGATGAGCGGTATTCTGACTCCGGACAGCGGAGAATGTACCATCCTGGGCAAGGTTCCCTGGAAGCACCGCGTAGAGCATGTGTCTAGGATCGGCGTTGTCTTCGGCCAGCGTTCACAGCTGTGGTGGGATGTTCCGGTGGCGGATTCTTTTGATGTACTGAAGGATATTTATGCGATTCCCCCTGGAGACTACAGAATTAGACTATCGGAATTAACGGCAACTCTTGGTGTGGAAGCGCTGTTAAGGACACCGGTGAGACAGCTTTCACTGGGGCAGCGGATGCGCTGTGAGCTGGTGGCGTCGCTGCTGCACCGGCCGAAAATTCTGTTTTTGGATGAGCCGACCATCGGACTTGATGCGGTATCCAAGCTGGCGCTGCGCAATTTTTTGAAGGAAGAGAACCGTAAGTACGGGGTTACGATGCTGCTGACCACGCACGACATGGACGATATCGAGGCCTTATGTGAGCGGGTTATGGTGATCGGGCACGGCCAGCTGCTCTATGACGGAAAACTCGCCGGTCTACAGAAAAAATATGCGCCTGAGGTCGTGATGAAGGTTAACACAGATGCGATGATTGCCGCCATGTACAACGATTTGGCTTTGAATTAAGCCCAGCAGGAGGTGCAAGATGAATTTCAGAAATACATTCAGGGCCTGCGGTTCCCTCTTCCGGATCCGAATGGCCGAAGGGCTGCAATACCGCATTTCCGCAATATCAGGCACGATGGTCGGCGTGTTCTGGGCGCTTATGGAATGTGTGCTGTTCACCGTGTTCTATACATACAGCGAGAACGGCTCATGGAACAATAACGGATTGAGTCTTCCGCAGACGATATCCTATGTGTGGCTGGCCCAGGGTCTATTTGTGCTGCAAAGCCTGAGCATCGACAGCGAGATTTTGGGCAAAATCAACAACGGCGATGTCGGTATCGAGCTATGCCGGCCCATGAACCTCTACACTCACTGGTTCGTCAAAAGCTCGGCCGGCAAGCTCGGCACCTCTTGGATTCGGGGTCTGGCCACCGTGACTGCCGGTCTGCTGATGCCTGCCGGATATGCGCTGGGCAGTCCGGCATCGCTATCCGCGCTATTCTGTTTTCTTCTCTCAGTGGTCATGGCGTTTGTACTTTGCTCGGCATTTGCCATG
Organism: Paenibacillus sp. FSL K6-1217; assembly: GCF_045040735.1. Lineage (NCBI taxonomy): Bacteria > Bacillati > Bacillota > Bacilli > Caryophanales > Paenibacillaceae > Paenibacillus > Paenibacillus sp. FSL K6-1217. The sequence goes on along the minus strand of NZ_CP150271.1, from coordinate 6,526,033 downwards.
CTTGTAACCTCTATCCGCTTGAACATCACCTGGGGTGACGGGCCTACCTATATGCTTTTATTAGTGAGCGGTATTCTGTCAGGCACCTATCTTCCCCTGCGGCTATGGCCTGATTTCATGCAGACCTTCCTGTACCTTCAGCCGTTTGGAGGGTTCGCAGATATCCCGTTGCAGTTGTATATAGGAACGATGGCTCCTCCCGCCGCTTTGCCGGGCATAGGCTTGCAGCTCCTCTGGACCATCATCTTCATTGCGGCGGGCCGGATCATCATGAAGCGCAGGCTGAACAGCATTATCGTCCAGGGAGGGTGAGACAACCGTATGATCGCTGAGGGTAAAATCTATTTCAAATATCTGCGGATGCATCTGCTATCCGGCATGGAGTATAAGGGCTGGTGGCTGATGCTGATTCAGGTACTAACCGTTGTGGTATCAGATCCCATTGCCACCGTCCTGCTGTTCTCCCGCTTTGGCAACATCGGCGAATGGACTGTTGCCCATATCATTCTGGTATACTCACTGGCTGTGGCTTCCTTCGGACTCGCCGAAAGTCTATGCCGCGGCTTCGATTATTTCCCGTGGCATCTGCTGCGCTCAGGCGATTTCGACCGGCTGCTGCTCCGCCCCAGTTCCCTGTTCGTCCAGGTTGCCGCCTCCAGATTCCATCTGCACCGGCTGATCCGGCCGGTTACTGGCATCTGTGCAGCAGGCTGGGCGCTTGGACAACTCGGCGTCCCGCTGACACCCGGCAGGCTCGGCATTCTGTTAATGGGGCTGGCAGGAGGATGCCTGATGTACTGCGGAGTATTCGTGCTGACCTCAGGACTCGCTTTTTTCACCATCAAAGGGCTGGACTGGATTTATCTGCTGACCAATGCCAGCTACCAGATCACCCGCTGCCCGGAGCCCTATATGCCGCGGGCCCTGAAATCTGTGTTCAGCTTCATACTGCCGGTGCTGTTCATCAGCTTCTACCCGGCGGCTACCGTCTGCGGCTGGGATTATCCCCAGTGGCTTGGCTTCCTCTCCCTTCCTGCCGGAGCTGCATTCCTTGGACTCTCCCTGCTGGTCTGGCGCATCGGCGTAAGGCATTACAAGAGCACCGGGAGCTGACTCCCGGTCACTCCGCATTCTGCAGGTTCACAAGAAAGCTGACAACACAAAAAGCACCCCGGGATGTTCAATCCTCAGGGGTACTTTTTGTATCTACCGTTTTATTTTATACAATCGGGTAAGAACAGCAATAATCAGTTAAAGCGAATACTTCCAGAGCAAATTTGGAGTTGCCGGGAACATGGAATGTCTCCGCTCCGTCAATGTCGTTCCACACCTCAGTGCCGGGCAGCAGCACCTTCAGCTTGCCGGAGAGAATCTCCATGGTCTCGGGGCCATCTGTGCCGAATTCGTATACGCCGGGCAGCATAATGCCGAGTGTCACCTTAGTGCCGTCTTCCAGAGTAACTGTACGGCTGGTCACTTTTCCATCGTAGTAAATATTGGCTGCTTTTTGAATAGTCGCATTGGTGAACTGACTCATTTGCTTATTCTCCCCTTTGTTCAAATATAAGAATTTATAGGTTTCACACGATAAATTATCCTTCTATTTCTCGCTGAAACGGTACCGTCCTTTAGAAAGGACGGCAAAGCCGTTTCCACTTGTTAGATCCGTCTATTATAGCAGGGCTTTTACGCGGCTGACTACATTTTCTACAGTGAAGCCGTATTCTCTGATTACGGTGTCGCCAGGGGCAGAAGCGCCGAAGGTAGTGATTCCCAGAATGTCGCCCTGATCGCCTGTATAACGTTCCCAGCCGAAGGATTGCGCCATTTCGATCGCCAGACGGGCCTTCACTTCAGGCAGGATAACGGAATCGCGGTACGCTTTATCCTGCTTCTCGAACAAATCCCAGCTCGGCAAGCTGATGACACGAACATCAATGCCTTCTTCGGCAAGCGCAGCCTGAGCCTTAACCGCCAGTTGAACTTCAGAGCCTGTAGCAATGATCTGTGCCTGCGGAGTACCGTTCTTGGAGTCAGAGACCACATAACCGCCGCGTTTGATGTTATCGCGCACACCGTCTACCGTTCCAGCCAGGATCGGCAGGTTCTGACGGGTCAGTACCAGGGCTACCGGATTTGAGGTATTCTCCATGGCATAAGCCCAAGCAGCGGAGGTCTCATTGCCGTCTGCCGGACGAATCACCGTAAGACCCGGAATGATACGCAGGGAAGCAAGCTGTTCAATCGGCTCATGGGTAGGACCGTCTTCACCGACAGCAATACTGTCATGGGTAAGCACATAAGTGACCGGCAGCTTCATGATGGAAGCGAGACGGACAGCCGGGCGCAGGTAATCTGTGAATACGAAGAACGTACCGCCAAATACCTTGAGTCCGCTGTGCAGGGCAATCCCGTTCATGGCTGCGGCCATACCGAATTCACGTACGCCGAAGTAGATATTACGGCCGTCATAGGATTCGGAGGTGAACTGGGACAGACCGTTCAAGTGCGTCATAGTCGAGCTCTCCAGGTCGGCAGAACCCCCAACCAGCTGCGGGATGCCGCCAGTCAAGCCGTTCAGTGCATTACCGGAAGCCACACGGGTGGATACGGCTTTGTCTTCTGCTTTGTAGAATGGCAGATTGGCATCCCAGCCAGCAGGAAGCTCACCGCTCAGTGCAGTTTCGAGCTGTGCAGCCAGTTCTGGATATGCTTTTTTGTAGGCTGCAAATTTCTCATCCCATGCTTTGTTGGCGGCGATCCCTTTGGCCTTCACTTCAGCGAAGCTGGCACGGACTTCATCCGGTACATAGAAGTCTTCTTCATATACCCATTTGTAGTATTCCTTCGTCAGCTTCGTTTCATCAGCGCCCAGCGGGGAGCCGTGAGTACCGCCGTGTCCGCCCTTACCTTGTTTGTTCGGGCTGCCGTAGCCGATAACAGTCTTCACTTCGATCAGTGTCGGCTTGCTGCTGTCTGCCTGAGCCTCTTCTAGGGCCTTAGCCAGTGCAGGAAGATCGTTTCCGTCTTCTACACGCAGAACCTGCCAGCCGTAAGCTTCAAAACGCTTAGCTACATTCTCGGAGAATGCGAGGTTCAGCTTACCGTCGAGGGAGATATCATTGGAATCGTACATTACGATCAGTTTGCCCAGCTTTAGGTGTCCGGCAAGCGAAGCAGACTCGGAAGAAATCCCTTCCATCAAATCGCCGTCGCCGCAGATAGCGTACGTATAATGGTCAATCACATTATGTTCGTCTTTATTGTAAGTGGCACCCAGCTGAGCTTCAGCCATCGCCATACCTACAGCCATACCGATACCTTGTCCGAGCGGACCGGTTGTCGCATCTACACCGGCAGTGTGCCCGAATTCCGGATGTCCTGGGGTCAAGCTGCCCCATTGGCGGAATTGCTTCAATTCTTCCATGGGCAGATCATAGCCGCTGAGGTGCAGCAAGCTGTAGAGCAGCATGGAGCCGTGTCCGGCAGACAATACGAAGCGGTCACGGTTCACCCAAGTCGGATGATCCGGGTTATGATTCATCGTCTTGGCGAACAGTTGGTATCCCATCGGTGCGGAGCCCATCGGCATGCCGGGGTGTCCGGAATTTGCTTTTTCAATAGCATCAATAGCAAGTGTACGAATCGTCGTGATGGCCAGGTTGTCCACCGTCGAGTTTTCTTTTTTATCAATGGCTTGATCTTTTTTTGCTTGTTCAGTCATTACAATAATCCTCCTCGAATCAAGAATGTCATTTTGACTATTATTGTATCACGGAAGTGGAAGCATTTCCAATTGTTTTTACAGGCCGCAGTTCCAGACAGCTTATAATTAGCGGCTTCCTCCCGGTCTATGCACTCTTTTGCCAGCTTTGCCGTGTTTCGGAACAATTCTGGAGGATGCCGCAGAGGATTGAGAGACTTAGCCTTAAGTCTAGGTCCCATTTAAGACTAAAGTTTGTTTTACAAAGCGGGTTTATACAGTAAGATGGAAGTACCTCAGCGGAATTTTAGCCGGATTATCCATAACTTCCAGCAGAAAGGAATTCAGAAGATGACTGCAAACAGAGATATTTATATTGTGCTGACCGGAACAGGTACGGCCTTCAGCGGAATTATTAAATGGTTCACCAAAGCGGAGCTGAATCACGCCTCCATTGCTTTTGACAGTGAACTGCGTGAGGTCTACAGCTTCGGCCGGAAAAAAGTGTACAACCCGTTTATCGCCGGACTCATCCACGAGAACTTCATCCATCCGTTCTACAGCAGTGCAGACTGCGCCATCTACCAGCTTAGAGTCAGTGCGGAAGAGTATGATACGATGTATAACCATGTCCAGGGCATGATGCAGAATCAGGAGCGTTATAAATATCACCTGCTCGGCTTGGTCGGTGTATTGTTGAACATCCGCATTGACCGCGAAAATGCTTTTTTCTGCTCCCAGTTCGTCGCCTCTGTATTTGAGGAAACCGCCGTTCATCCCGTAGCCAAGCCCTCCTGCTTCGTGACCCCGGAGGATTTCGCTTTATCGCTATGCGCCCACAAAATATTCAGCGGCAAACTCTCCTACTATATGCACCGGAGCGATACTGCGACCCTCCGGGATTCCAGTCTACATAACCCCCAACCCCCTGTTCCAGCAGATTTTGCAGCCACAGCTGCGGCTACATGAAGAACGGACCGAGGGGATCGTCTGAACGATCACCCTCGGTCCGCTTGATGCCGGGTGAAAGCTAGGAACCTACCGGGAACACAAGGACTTGCGTCCCGCACTATTTTACACGATGACTCTGATAATATTCTGTCCAATCTCCGAGAATCGTTACCGCCACGGTATCCACCTTGGTCTGATACTCATTGGTAGCGGTAAAGGTAAAAGTAACCGGACCATCCGGCAACTGTTCGAACGATGGATCGGCCAGCTCCCCTGTCCACATGGTCTTGTCGCTCCCGGTTGGACTCAGCGCAGCCGTATATCCTCCAGTCATTGTGACTTGCACGGTATCCGGCAATCCGGTAGCTGTCCCCTGCAGCACAAATTTCTCGCCTGCCCAATAGACACTGTACCCCCGCGGACTTTCAGGCGAGCCGCTCTGCTTCATATTATATGCCTGACGGTTGCCATTCCACTCCTCCGTGTGCCGGACAGCCCCCTTGATGCTAAGCAGATTAATCATAAAGTACTTTCTTGCGGACACAACACTCCAATCAAATCCATCGAAGACCTCAACTTCAACAGCATATTTTTCGTACTCTGCTAAGGCTCCATCCGGTACCTTCCATTGTTTTGAACTTGATGCCTGGTCACCGGATTGCACCTTAATCGCACCGGTGGCCAGATCGATGATTCGAACCTTGAAGCGCTGCTGCAGATCGCCGTCCTCATCCTGATAATCCCACTTGATGATCGGTGTCAGCGTGCTGGCAATCGTAGGCTTGTTGGGGCTATCACTTGTCGGATAGGTAATCATGACCTTAGGTAACCGATTCAGCACGGTAATGCTATGGGACAGTTCTCTGTATAGTCCCAGAGAATCCGTGACCAGCTGCCTATACGTAAAGACACCGTTAGTAGTAAACTGCTTGGCGAAATCATTTTTTGTACTTACCAGCCCTTCTGCACCGGCTGCCGGTTTCAAGAAATACTGATACCTGATGCTGTCCCCTTTCGGGATATCTTCATCTGTTGCCGTGCTCTTAATGTTCAGCACATCCGTCCGGTAGACCGCTACCTTTGTGGCATCTTTTCCCGTATCTGTAGTTAAGGTGAAGCCTGGCTTTGGCGGGTTGTCGATGATGAACGATTTCTCATTGGATACCTCGGACCAGGAACCTTTGGAATACGCCCGCCCCAATACGGTGAAATACTCGAAGCGATTGAATGTTGGGTTTGGCACTTGATATTGGCGGATCGATCCGCCTCCATCTGTATTCTCTAACGTTTTGACCAACAACCCGTCTTTCGCAAAAAATTCTAGCCTGTACTTTTCCTGCGGATCATTCTCCGGGTCAGAGTAGGTCCACTGAATCAACGGGTCCCCCTGCTTTTCTGCATCCAGGACCGTTGGGCTCGCGGCTGTACCCGGAGGAGAAGTAATCGTCATGGACGGGGCCTCGTTCTTAATTACATTCACTTTGAGTGACTCAATATTTGACTTAGCTCCGATCTGGTCCACTGCCCAATGTTCCAGAGTGTATATCCCCGGTTCCGGGAAGCTGATTTCGATGCTCGGCGTCTTATACAACTTGGTAGTGCTGTCGCTGTCAGTTACCTTCCAGAAATACTGAAGACTGGCCACGTCGGATGGATCTTCATCCTGATCAGACGATGTATACTGCTTTGTATCAAACTGATACGCCGTGGCAGGCCCATTAATGGCTGCCGTAGGCACATGGTTTAGGACCTTGAACATTCGTGTAGCATTCGAGGAAAGCGACCCGTCCGAGGCTGTCAGGCGCATTTCCCAGCCATCTGAAATGGCTTGTTGCTGTGAAATCCCGCTACGTGCGATCAGATCCCGGATGGTCATGACCTGGTTTCGGTTGCCCCCGGCGTAATAATAGGGACTGCTATTGATGCGTGCATTCCACGCATAGCTTAACCCATCTCCATCCTCATCCGGATCCGGTGTCATATTCTCCATGGTTATGACCGTATCCCGGTACACTTCCACCGGCATATTGAAGGCAGCTGCCGGCGGGTGATTCAGGACTTGTACCGTTTGGCTGTAGGGCTGCGACCATAGCCCGCGGTTATCATGGACCTGAAGGGTTAACTGATACGTCCCCACGCCATAGGCTGCGATATTCGGCGGCACCGCCGCACCGCCCGAATGGCTCCAGACCTGCTGCCAGCCATCTTTGATCACCGTCCAGTTATACACATCGAGTGGATCATTATCCGGGTCGAAGGACTTATCAGTGATGGTGGAAGCCTTACGGTACGATACAATGTTGGGCTCTACGGTAAACAGCGCTACCGGCGGCAGATTGCCGGCCGCACCCACCGTTTGCTGTGACCAGTCACTCCAGACACCAACCCCGTTCTCGCCATCGATGTCCCGCACTCTTAGCCGGATATCATACTGGTCATTGGTCGGCAGCTGTGCCGGCGGATATCCATCCGTCCAGACTTGTCCCTCCGTTTTCTTATATTGCCATTGCCAGTCCATGATCCCTTTATTGGAGGCAGTGACATGATCCAAATCGTATGAGCTGTCAGTGATCTGCAGCCATCCGCCCGACAGCCTGGCACTAAACAGGGCTATCGGCTTGCGGTGTACGTGGAAGGTCATCGAAGATAGGTTATTCCGGCTCCATTTCCGGTACACATCGAACCGGTCGTCATCCTTGGGATTGTCGCGACCCTGGAACGTGGCCACGTAGGAACCGCTATACGGGAAGGTCGTGTAGGGTGAACTTCGCCATAATCCGGAATCCCAGATGATCCCCATCGAATTGTCAAAGAAATACGGATCATGATCAAATCTGTACCGCTCTTCCCGTTTAGGGTCCCATTCCGAGTCAAAGAATTTCGTTCTGGTTTCTACGGGGGTATTAACCAGGACAAAGGACTTGTTCCTCATCTGCTGTCTGACATTGATCGTAAGCGCAGCCTTTGCGGTCATCCCCGACGGGTCGGAGGCTGTGATGTTCATCGTGTAGGTTCCCGGCGGTATCGAGTCTTGCAGCACATCCAGTGGGATATTGAATGGTTTGGACATCTTGGCTTGAGGGACCACCGTCTTCTTGTAAAAGACACCAGGAATCTCGGCCGTGACGGTAACGTCCTCGTTGTCTGGATCGCTGACATACCCCTCGATGTTGATTCCGCTGAGGCCCGGAGCATTAACCAGGGTAATTCCATTTGCTGTTCCTACGGACAGGCTAGGGGCATAATTGGGTATCAATTCTGCAACTCTAGTCATGTACGGTGACCACCAGTAAGTTTTTGTCTTAGCCAGCACTCTAAACCGCAACATTTCTGGATCTTTATCTAGTCCTGGAGTGTATTCATATGGCTGATAATAGTTATATCCTTGTGCATATTCATTAGGATAGGTGTTCGCCATTAAGTTCCGTATGTTGGACATATCTAAATCAAGAACTGCAGGCATGTAAAATCCAGGAGAGGCTACTGCATTAATGTGTAAGACTCCCCAATCTGCTGACCAGTTATAATACATACCATAATAGTCAGGTGTTCTAGGATCATTACAGGACCACCATTCGTCCCGACCATAATCCTGTCTATTTATTTCATACTGGTACGCCTCTTTGGTATATACGGAACTACACATTTCGATTTCCATTGGCTCAGTGTATCCGCCACCGTCAGGTCTTCCCGTTGTATAGGTGACATGCAAGTTAGAGCCTGGAACAATATCATAGGTCATTCTTTTGGTCGTTTTATTAAACTTAAGATTGGTCACCTTCAGAGCTGGGAAGTCGATAACAACCTTATCATCCTGATTGCCATGTCCCCCTCGCCCGGCTTCAAACACTATATCCCGATAATAAATGAAATTGTCCTCTGCAGCCTGCACTGTACTAACCAACCCTGTCAGCTCGACTGCAGGCTGTGGCAGTGCGGGAATGAGCAGCAAATAGGCCATAAGCAAAATAATACTTCTCTTGAATATCTTCAATGTCTATCTGCCTCCCCTTATACGTCCCAATCGACTTCCGGTGCGCGATTGTCTATGTCTACCGTCCGCTCCACCAGTGCTTGCTTGATCGGATCGGTATAGGAGTCTGCAGAGCGCCGGTCCGCTTCCGTTACATAATCCTCGATCGTCGGCTGGCCAAACTCTTCAAAGACCGTCAACCGGATCTCATATCTCCCCACCTGAGTCAATTCCAGCTTAGGATTAATCTCATTTCCATTATTGAAGATCTCCCAATTCTCATCGGTAAACCGCCCATCATTATTGGAGTCGTACCGATACTCCCAGATTCGACGGTTCAAGATATCCTTGTCTGTGGAAAAGGACCTGTCCGTAATTTGGATAATCGCTCTATTCCCCTTCTCCGGGTCCCGATACATTTTTTGGGCAACGTCAAAATACACACTTGGGACTTCATCCGGTGCAATATCGAACGTGATCTCCCCATCTGCACCATAGCCGGCTGTATTCTCTACGTGAATAGTCGCTTTGTATTTGCCAGGCTTCCGGAAAAGAACGTCCTTGCTCTCCAGCTCGGCCAGACTGCCGCTGTATTTGATATCCGCATTGGTCCCGCCGCTGACTGCGCTGATCGTGACCTGGGTCTTGGACTTAATGATCGGGAATCGGTTTGGGCTCGTACTGCTGTTGATGAGCGTGGTTTTCCGGTTCTGCTTCAGTGACCCGCTGATCTCCAGGCTGGCGGATGGGGTCGGCTCAATGACCGTTACCTCGGTGCTGGTGCTCCCGATCAGCCCGTCATTATCGACGACGGTAAGCATTATGGGGAATGTCTGTCCGACCTTATCCCGTGTGTACCACACATAGCCTCTGGCTGTATTTTCAATCCCGCCCTCTGCTCCAGGAGTTCCCCAGGCATAGTCGGTAATGTATCCGTCCGGATCAGAAGAAGTTCCCCCGTAGACCATCATGTCAGAACCCGCCTTAACGTACTTGGGTGCGCTGATCCGGGCAATTGGTGGCTTGCCTTCCGGCTTGCTCGGCGTACCCGGTATGGATGGATAGGTAATGGGGTTGTCCTTCTTGTACACCCCAGCCGAGACTTCCATTTTCTGTTCCAAGGAGGTTATCGAGCCGGACTTGGTAACCACAGGATTCTTGAACCGAATGATCACCGTCAGTGCGTAATCCTGCTTGAAGCTGTCACTGGTCACCCGGCTGGCCGGGATCTGGAAGTCGAAGCTTTTGGATGCGGTGAGCATTTTGCCAAATTCTTTCTTCATGTCAGCCTTGGCTGACCCATCCTTTTCGCGGGCATAAAATACCCATTCCTCGATGTTAGAGGAATTTGTGTAACCCAGCAGTTCGCCTTTAACGTTAATCTTCACATCGACCTTGCTGCCTTCCAGCTTGATCGGGTTCGGGCTTGGCTTCTCAAGGGTGGCCGTTCCGTTTAGCGTAGCTTGGTCAGGTGGGGCGTAATCAAAGGTGACCGTTCCGGCGTAGCTGTAGGATGTGACTTTGGCTTCAGCATTGAAGTAGTATGGGAGTGTCACGTAGTAGAGCCAACCTTTGGCGTGTCCCCCTCTTCCAAACCCTTCCGATACTTCTTCCACTATTCTATATTTGGAGGGTACTGTATATGTGATTATAAATTTACCGTTCTTAATACTGACACTTCCCGGATCATCTTTTAATTCGCGCGGATGAAGCTGGATGCTCGATTGAATCACACTACTATATGGAACCTGAGTCTGATCTTGCTTATACCAGGTTGCTGCACTAGGATTTACAGGATCAGACTTCGTCGAAACCGTCGTTTTAGGTGGTACTGCAGATGGCGTTCCGTAATCTTCTGCGTTTTTGTTGTAGCTTACGTTGTACCCCTTGTCTTCTTTGTAATCGTTGATTTGCCAGCGTCGTCCATCTGCATAACGCCAGATGGAGTTTCCGGGAGTGCTCTCAAAAGGATCTTCAAATCCACTCTTTGTCCCCTTCACAGGAAAGGTCTCATCCTTCACGTTCCCCTTCAGCGTAACCTTGATCTTCCCATTCTCCATAGTGGGGGCCCCTACCACACTGTTGTTTCCTGAATATTTCAGTGTCCCTGCCTTAATCGCGGGGCCTGTAACCCCGCTGGGCAGATCCAGATAAAATGTCTTGGCACTATTTCCTGATCCGGTTAAACCCATAGTAACCGGTACGCTGACGCTACCTTGTTTAGCCCCTTCTGCTTGTGCAGAATAGATCACTGTCGGTACAAGAATTAAGCATATGACAATAAGAGCAGTAATCCATAGTTTCTTATTTTTCATTGGCTGGTCCCTAAGCTTTCGGCTCTACAATGTATTTTGAGACAAATTGACCTTTGCAATCTACGCTCAGTTTAAAGTAGTTAATATCACCCGTATAACGAAATCCTTGATACGTACTGAGTTTTTGTCCTGGCTTTAATACCCATGTCCACAAAGCGTCTTTATTGTTTACGGAATCATCCAGCTTACCTGGCATAGCTGCAGACGCTTCCCCTTTAGACAAATCCCCGAAATTCAAACGCCACTTGGCACTCAAATCTTTAATGTTTCTTTGAACAACGTTACCGCCCTTATTTTCCACAGTAATCTTTGTCCAAATAAAATACTGAGCACCATCCAGGTCATAACCATATTGTTTAGCCAACGCCTGAGCATCCTTTGACTTCGCATCAAAGATCATAATCTTCTCCAGCGTATAGCTCAGCCCACCGGCAGTCACTGTTACCGGCAACTCCACATCCTTCACCAACCCATACTTAGCAAGGTTATCTCTCATAATCGGGGCCGCTGGCTTAGCCGCGGCAGCTGCTTCTGCAGATCCGACTTGACCTAAAATAGAACTGGAAAACAGCGCAGTCGCTACCAATGCTTTCATAATCGTTTTCTTCATGTGAATCACTCCTTAAGTTAGTTAATTCGGCCTGCTAAGGCTCGCCTCGGGGCAGGATTATCATTTCGATTCAGCTTGATCAGAGGGCGACCTGAGCCAACAAGGCCGCATTCATCCTGATTTACATATTAAATTTGTATTCCTGTACTGCGGGCACAGTGATGGCCTCTTGAACCTTGGTTCTGGAGATCAGCACCGGGTGCTGCATTTGAATCACTGCAATGACTGAAGGACCTTGTATGTATTTGGTGATACCGTAAGTACTGTCCTCATAGAGCATTGGAAAAGTAGTACCTGTTGCTTCATCCACGATGTCGAACTTGACGATCTTCACTTGAGCCTGAAGCCGGCTCCCCGCTATGGGGGATAAGCCGTCATCCAGTCCCAGATTACTCTGCAGGGTGTGGCGGAAGGTGGCATAGGCCTCAGCGGGATCAATGACCAGACGGCCTTGGGCCCTCGCTGCTTCGTTCAACTCCTGTGATGCATCATGGACAGCCATATTGTTGGCATCCTTAAGCATGCTGCGCACCTGGTCCCACTCCTGGTTCTGAATCTGAAAAAACCAGGAATAAATAAAGATCAACAGGACAAAGGCCAGCTTGATAATATAATCCATAGGTTAGCTTCATCCCTTAATTAATCGAGATATTCACTCATGATCGAGCCATGTCCATAATACTGTGTCGGCTGGGATACACCGGAGAAATTGTAGGGGAACAGGTTCACCCGCGGCGCGGTCACATACACATCAATCCGCTGTTTGCGCTCTAGGATCACTTCTGTTCCGCTGGTTATCTTAATCGAGCCTTCGGGAAATCCTACAGCTTTCAGATTCGAAATGACCTCAGCCTTCATAGAGGCAGTGACCATCCCTTCTGTCGCTGCCTTTTGCGTAATATAAGAAGTGTTGGCCTTGACCTGCAGATCGAGCAGATAATCAATGTACGTAAAAATCGGCTGCAGGATAATGAACAGCACCAGCCACATGAACAAGGCCCGGAGGACGGTTGCCTTCAAACGCAGCGCCTCCTTTTAATACTTCTCGACAGCTTTGACATGGGTGATAATATCATCCTGGCTGCCGCCGATAATGCTTGTAGCCCCAGCGATAAAAATCCCGGCAATCACAAAACCAATAGCCAGAAACAGCGCGACGGAAATCGAGTCCTTCTTCATCTCAATTAAACCAAAGGGCCAGCGATTGTGTACGTTACTGCCGCTTCTACAGAATCTGCAGGCTGAATCAGACTAACCTTCGGGATTTCAGGTCTGTTGTCATCCGCTTTATCAATTACGTCCCGTACCACAGGAATCAATACAGCAATTACGATAGCCACACATAGGAACCCGATAGCGATAAACAAACCAGTCGAAATAGCGTCTTTTTTCATTGTTAATATCTCCCTTTTGATTGTATATTTTAAAATGATTCTTGAATATAACAAAAATTTCACTTCGTTTATTTTCTTGCTGCCAGCCTGCATAAAGAGTTCATTGGAACATCCCTACGCCGTTAAAGTTCCCTTTGATCAGCATAATGTACTGCATGGCCAGCGAGACAATCATCAGAAAGGTAGCGATTGACGGAACAACATTGATGATCGTAGAAATGTCCCCGATAAAGGACCACTTCTTCAGATACTGGTCACTTGAGATTTTGGTAATGATTTTGCCCTGCTCCTGCAGATACTTCGCTGCTTCATGGTCATCGTCCATTCCTTCTGTCGCAAGCAGAATCGAGCGGATATCGTTGATAAACGTATGGTTCTCCGGGAATTTGCTGCAAAACCATTCGATTGCCCGCTCCGTCCCCTCGTCCACCGCCCGCTCCGACAGCTCGTACAGATCCTGGCGGATGTAACTGAAATGGTTGGCCGTCCCGGCACAGAAAGCTCCAAATTCCACATAGCCCCGCTTGCGCAGCCGGTTGTTCTCATAGAGGCGGATGAAGGAGATCAGCTCTCCGTCTTTTTGGATCAGTGTCTTCTGATGCAGCCAGCTCAGCAGCCAGCCAAACGGCAGAACCCGCTGCGGACTGGTAATCACCAGAATCAGCAGGGCAATCAGAGGATCGTATATTGATATAGGTTCTGATCGTACGAAGTCTCCCGTTGCCTGAACCAGCAGATAGAGGAGGGCCGCCGAATAGCGGAACAGAGTGATTTTGGCCGCTGAAATGGAGAGTCCGCTCTGGCCCAGCAATTGCTGCAGCCGCTCATTTTGCACCCGTTCCCCGAAGGCCTTCCACTGCTGGCCCAGACGGAGCACATAGCGTTCCTGACGGCTGCTGCTGCTGACAAAGACCAGTAAGGCAAGATACACAATACCTGTTACAGCTATTAAAAGTAGTAATCTATCCATCATTCATCACCTTAATGGTAGTCCAGTCTGGGTCTGGCGAGGATGGTACTGATCATGAACGAGATGAATAGGCCCGTAATGATCACCATCATAAATGTAAGTCCAATCGTTGTCTCGAACTGTAATTTGAAATATACATCCGGCTTCAGCATGTACATGAACGTTCCCACAGAAGACACCAGCACAATCAGATTACCGTACAGTCCTAAGCTGATCGCATCCCTGCTGCTGGCTTTTACCGTCAAAATGGTCTCCCGTTGCAGTTCCATGGAGCGGTTGAGCGTCATGAGTGAGCTTTTGAGATAACGGGTGCCCTCCTTCTCGCAATAGAGCAGGTCTGATACGAATTCCACCGCAAAGGTTGTTCCAATCGCTCCGGCAAAACGCCCCGCTTCCTCATTCAGCTCCCGTTCATTGCTATAGCCAGCGAACGCTGTCCCCAGCAGCCTTAATGGAGTCTTGAGCACATTCTCTCCCGGCAGCAAGTCACTGGTCTTGGATAAAATGGAATCCGCAGATAAATGCGTGAATTTGGTGGCGATTTTGATCACATCGAGCAGATCGTAGCTGCCCCGCACCTTCCGCTGGGCGTAGGTATATCTCATCCGCAGATAAGGAATGCAGGCCGAGAGAACCGCCAGGAACAGCGGAAGCCGCCAGGCATGCTGCACAGGTGCTCCGTCATTCAGAACCATGCCTTCCAGAAAAGGATTGCTGAAGCTCAGCTGCCCCGGCAGCTCTCTGAGAGTCAGCAGACTCGATAGGAACACCCCAAGGAACAGCATGCCCGAACGGGTGATAAAGCGCAGCACACTGATGCCCGGCTCGTACCGCTTGTGGGCAAAATACAGCAGATCATCCAGATGGCGGTACAGCCACATTTTCCGCTTCGCGCTACTGACCTTCTTGCCAAACAGGCTCATCCGCAGATTCATCCGTAAGTCCAGCTTTTGTCCCCACTGCCATAAATGCCGCTCAATCAGCGGCTTGACCAGCAGCCAGAGTCCGCCGGCAACGAGCAGGTGAAGCACAAACTGGATGATGTAGAACAGCAGTTCCACAGGTTCCCCCTCCTCTCATTCGTTCAACACGATTTTGGACTTCAGACTTTCCTTCAGCGGGTCAGTCATCGGCTTCTGTGCAGCGAGATGTCCAAGCTCTTGCAGCAGCATCCGTGCCGCTCTGGCATTCTTCTTCTTCATCTTCACAATCAGCGCTTGAGTCAGTTTGTCATTATAGGTCCAGCCCGCCTGCTCCGGTTCCCAGCGCATCAGATCATTGGCGAAGACCGAATTACTGTCCTCTTCATAAAAGACCTCAGAGATCCGGGCGAGCCGCTTCTTGCCGTCCGGGACACTCTCCAGAATAAACACCAGCTCACAGGATTTCAGCGCTGAGATTAAATGCCCCTTCAGACTGCCGCCAATCCGCGTAGATACAGCGAACGCCCCCTGATACGGAATATCCTCCGAATCTACAGTATGAAAGGTACCCGTAATGCCGTCATAGCCCTTCTCGCCGCTCCACAGATAAAATTCCCACTCGTTATAACGCATCTCCGTCATATAGAGAATGTTCGGATCATGCCGCAGCGACTCTACTCCGACCTCCATCAATTCCTCATTGGATGCCTGGATGGGAATGATCCGGTGGCCCTTGATCTGATACGGTAAAATCGACTCCGGGTGCTTCTCAATCATCACGACACCCATGCAGGAGGAAGAGCCGAGCAGCTGCTCGCCGACAATCGTGTTGGCAAAAGTGGTTTTGCCTGAGCCTACCGCGCCGGCAATAATCGTGTTGCGAAATGTTCCGGTAAGTGCACGGATCAGATCAATCGCTTCCGCAGGAATACATTCCGTGCCGGCCTGATCATCCAGGTCCAGAAATTCTACGACCTGCCGCCGGAGCGAGATAGTAGTGAAGCCCTCCCAGACCCGCGGTGAGACCCAGATGGCTAGACGGATGAACCGGCCGGGCCAGAGAGGATCATCCATTTTGAATTCAACGGAAGGATTATCCTTGTTCAGCTTCTTGCCCGGGTCACTTTTCAGGAGAGAACGCTTAAGCTGCTCCACCCGGTCCAGCGAAGGCATCTCATAGGGATACGCCACGAACCTGCCTTGATGGTTATAAAAAATTTGCCGCCCGATCATCTGAAGTCCGGTAGATTCGCTATAGGCACGATCTGTGAACCAGCGGTAGGCGGGGCCGAAGCCCTTCCATTCATGAAACAGCGCTTCAGCGGCTGTGCGGTAAGCCTCCGGCACTTTTCCGGTAAACGGGGTCCGGCGCAGATATTTCTCAATCTCGTTCATGAAAAAGCTGACCGCCTGCGGATCACCGACAAGCGCCTTCGCATTGAGTTCAAAATAGCCGTCATCCTCACGCTCCAGCCCGGCGTTCATTTCACTTTTCATGGTGTGCAGGAAGCTATAGAAGTCCTCTTTGCCGGGCTTACGGGTACGCAGTAGGCTCTGCTTCAGCGAGAATAGCCGTCTGTTCTCCGTTCCCTCCGTGATTTCAGGCACCCCTTGCAAGCTCTCGTCCTGCTGATCCAGCCGCCTTCCCTGCTCAGGGTCCAGCGGAGTCCATCCGGTCAGCACACGCTTCTGCTGTAGCAGCAAGCCTTCATCTCTGTTGTTACTCATTGAAATATCCCTTTCTTGCGCGTTTCGTGGGCGAGGCCCAGTGATACTAGCAGTGCGTGGACTTTATCGTCCACTTGCTGAAGCTCTTTTTTGCCCAGCGGCAGGCTCTCGGGAAAAGATGGATAATACGGCAGCTCCAGCAGAAGCTCGCTGCCAAAACGCAGGGCCAGATTCTTCGGTGAGGTCAGCTCTTCCACATTGCTGCGGTTGATTATCCACTGGAAGTCCTGCGGATGCAGGTCCATATGCCCGGCCAGCTCCATCAGGGGCTGCAGCCTGTATTCGTGCCGTGGATGGGTGACGATCATACGCAGTGCGGACTTCTGCATCCCCACATACCATGCGGCGCTCTCGGGAATCGACCCGAAATCTGCAATCACCACATCGGCACTTTCACTGGCTCTTGCCAGCAGATATTCTATCTCCTCCTCCTGATAATCCTGCGCGCTTAGATAATCGAAGTTGCCGGGCAGATAGGCATAGCCTTCCTGCTGCACCAGGCCGCTGAAATCCTCATCATGCAGCATTTTGCCGGTCATCCGCGGCCGCAACTTGTCCAGACTAACCGCCGTCTTCCGGTCATAGCCCGGATCATACAGGTCGAGACCCAGCACAATCACCCGCAGTCCCGAAGCAGCAATCCTCCTGGCGAACAGCTTGGCAATACTCGTACAGCCGATACCCGGCCCGGAGCCGAAAAAGCCTACCACATTACCGCTTTCCTTGTGCTCATCCTCCAGCATAAAGCGCAGCTTATCGATGATTGCCGCTGAGGTTGAACGCGGGGGCATGAAGCTTATACCCAGACTCTCACATTGCATATGTATAGACTGGTAACCCCGCACCCCTTTTTGCAGATAGATGTACACAATCGAAGAGTCCGGGTACCTCCCTCTCAGCTCTCTTAATTTTGCTACCGGCACCTGTTCGCTCGTCACCATTAATAGATGCCCTCCGGCATGCTTAGGCTCCGGCAGCACACTCTGTGCAATAACGGTGAAGCCCGCCAGCTTAATCTCATTGATGGTCAGCTGATCTATGCCCAGACTGAATATTCTCAAGGCTCATTCCTCCTCCCTTCTATCTAACTCTTCTACTCCACCCTTACAATCCACAGCTTCTTGCCCTGCTCAAGATAAGCTCCCAGCAGCTCACCGTCGCTCTTCTTCAGCTTCAGCTCCGGCGTTGCTACCTTCCCGGTCGAAGTAAACCGGTTATTGTTGTTGCCGTTCTCCGAGTCGAGTACATCGTTGTTGTCTTCCGTACGGACATAGTTTACAGTCACTCCGCTTAAGAATACTTTGCGGGCCGGTACCTCCGGCGGAACCTCTGCTTCCAGTAAAGAAGAAGCACCTGAGGCATTTCCTCCTCCAGGAACAGTTACAGGTGAAGATGCAGCAGCAGCCGGACTATATCCCCTGCGTTCTTTTGCAGGCGAGTCTCCTTCGACCAGATAGATGTCTACCTTATCCCTGCTGCGGAGGGAACCGTTGATGGCATAGATCGCGTCTTTGGGAATAGGGAAAATCCCTTCGTCCTGCTGTGGCTCCAGCTCACTTACATCCACCAGCGACTCGGTCAGAATACTGCCATCCGTCAGATTGACATTCGTAATTTTCCCTTCCACCTGCTCCAGACTACGGACAACCCCTGCCGGGATGTCTTTGGTCTGTACCGAATCCAGATAGAGATTCTCCGCTGTCAGCTCATGATTCTTCGGCAGGAAGCTTCCGCCGTCCACCTTGATTTTGACAACGGTCTGTGACAATACATAAGGCTTGAAGTACAGATCATAACCGAGCAGTCCGCCGAAGCCGATAAGCAAGATAAGTCCGGCGAAGAAATAATTGCGTTTTAATAGACGTCCGCGCTTTGTTGACAAGCCCTTTACCCCCTTTGAATGTGATTTCTGCACATAGCAAAATACATCTTGGCGCCTATGTCCAAAATGCCGGTAAAATGCTTTTTTACCTTAGTGGTTGAGAAGTGTATTAGATTATCCTTGTGAGGTTGTGAAGCCTGAGGCTGCGGGAAGCTCCCGCTGAAGATGAATGCCGGTAAAAGCCAGGCCGGAACGATGTTCTTTATCCCCCTGCGTTACGCAGGAGTGCTGACTTTTACCGGAGTGGTTGTAACGATTAACTGCAAGACTAGGGTGATTAATTAAATACTACTGTTTTGTTGTGGTGCACGAGGATTCTGTCTTCAATATGCCATTTGACGGCACGGGCCAGAACCACCCGCTCAATCGTACGTCCAATACGCTTCAGTTCATTCACATCATCGCTGTGGCTGACCCGCTGAACGTCCTGCTCGATAATCGGCCCGCCGTCCAGCTCCTCGGTCACGTAATGGGCGGTCGCCCCGATGATCTTGACGCCGCGCTGATAGGCCTGGGCGTACGGCTTGCCGCCGACGAAGGCAGGCAGGAACGAATGATGGATGTTGATGATCCGGTGCCGGTAATGCTCGATGAATGAAGGGGAGATTATCTGCATATACCGGGCCAGTATAATTACATCAATATCCTCACCGATGACCTCCAGTTGACGCGCTTCAGCTTCAGCCTTCGTGTCTGCGGTGACCGGAATATGATGGAACGGAATGCCGAAGGATTCCACATAAGCCTGCATATCGGTGTGGTTGCTGACCACCAGAGCAATATCTGCATCCAGATCGCCCGCCTGCCACTGCCAGAGCAGCTCCACCAGACAATGGTCCTCCTTGGAGACGAAGATCGCCAGCCGCTTCTTATGGCTCACCTTGAAGATCTGCCAGTTCATCTTGAAGCGCTCGGCAACACCGCCGAAGATGGAACGTACCTCTTCCAGCCGCTCATCCAGCTTAGGCAGGTCAAACTCAACTCTCATGAAGAACATCCCGCCGTCCGGGTCCATCGTATATTGGTCCGACTGCACGATGTTCGCGCCATGCTGATACAAAAAATGCGATACCGCCGCTACAATCCCCGGTCCGTCCGGACAGGAAATGAGCATACGTGCCCTCTCCGGATAGGGTCTGCCTGTTGAATGGTCTCTCTTCACATGTAATTCCATAGTTCTCCGTTCATCCTCTCATCTGCTTACGTTATCTATGTGGGTCTATGCCTTCACAAGCAGCTGTTTGCCTGCCAGCCAGGCGATCAGCCGGTGATTAACGGCTTCCTCACTAAGCTGAGGGAATAATCCGGCGGCTATGACTTGATCATAGAGACGCTCCAGCGGTTCACGGGGATCTGCTTTTTTGGCCTTGGCGTCATTCTTCAGCAGCTCCCACACATCCAGCACATAACGGCGTGAATCCAGCTCCTGCTTGGCAAAAAAAGCATGCAGCTCTTCCAGCTCCTGCAGAAATTCCGCTCCGAAGCGTTCAGCGACATTGCCGCGCAGCAGGGCGATTTCTACTTCATACATGGGACGGAGCTTCTTGGCGTCCTTGCCAATCCAAGGCGTCTCCAGAATAAACGGCAGACCTGCGAGTGCTTCATGATGGACTACATTGTTGATCGTCTCGAATCCTATGTAGCCTGAGCCAATCGGTGTATGACGGTCTTTGCCCGCTCCGCGCGGGTTCTTGCTGTCATTAATATGGATAACGCCGAGCCGTTCCAGGCCGATGGTATCATCGAACTTCTTCAGCACCCCATCCAGATCATTCACGATATCGTATCCGGCGTCATGGATATGACAGGTATCCAGACAAATGGACAGCCGCTCCTGATGCTCGACCTTATCTATAATCGAGGCAAGCTCTTCGAAGGTGCGCCCAATCTCTGTGCCTTTACCAGCCATGGTCTCCAGTGCGATGTGCACATCGGTCTCATTCGTACCGCCCAGCACCTCATTCAGGCCGTCTGCAATGCGCTGAATGCCATAGTCGGAATCCTTATCGGTAAATGCGCCCGGATGCAGGACAATATGCTTGACCTCAAGTGCATGGGTCCGGCGGATCTCCTCCTGCAGGAAGTCTACTGCCAATTGGTAGGTATTCTCCTTATAAGAGCCCAGGTTAATAATGTAAGGAGCGTGAACTACAATCTCCGCGACACCATTCTCCCGCATAGTCTGCTTGCCTTCCTCGGGGAACATCGACTCAATCGGCTTGCGGCGCGTATTTTGCGGCGCCCCCGTATATATCATAAACGAGGTAGATCCGTACTCATTTGCTTCATTGGCCGCGCTCAGGAGACCCTTGTCCGCGCAGGACACATGTGAACCTATTTTCAGCATGCTTAATTTCCCTCTTTCCTTCACGAATTAACCCTTATTCTACCGTGATCGGAAGAATAAATCTAGACAAGCCCCGTAAGGCTGCTTCGGCTTCGCAAACCTAGGGAAATACGCTATACTCAAGATAAGCAAAACGAAAGTGATAATCATCACTGTCAAAGGCGGTGTACTCATGCATTTCCATGTACCCTCAAGCTTATTATCCACAGGACCAAGCAACTGGTTTATGAATTCCATCGCATTTTGGACCTTTTTACTGCTGGGCTGTATGTGCATCGGCGGCTATTTTATGTTCCGCAAATTTCTGAAGGTGCTGCCCAAGGCTGACGGCAAATCCAAGCTGGACTGGCAGAATTACTGGGTGGAACGCAGCCGTCCGCTGTGGAGCGACGAGATGAAGTCTTTTCTGGATCAGCTTGTACAGCCGGTGCCCAGCCCGTTCCGCGATATTGCCAAGCACTCCATCGCTGCCGAGATCGGCAAGCTTGCTGTGGAGAGCCATGCACCGGAGGTTACCCGTGAGCACTGTATCCAAGGCTATATTATCGCCACGCCCCGGCGTGACAACAAGTTCCTGATCACCTTCCTGGAGAAGAATGGCATCGACTACGCGCCTTACAAGCATCTGGTCAAATAAAATATATTAAGTTACTTCACTATCGGGCGTCCAGAACAGGAGACATCCCTATGAAATATATCATTTGCGGAGGCAGCGGATTCATCGGCAGCGAGCTTACCGAATATTGGCTGCACAGCGGACATCAGATCATCAGTGTCGGCCGTAAGAATCCCGAGAATAAGCTGGTGCATCCGGCTCTTAGCTATCTTACCTGGGACAGTCTGGCCACCAGCCCTGAAGCGGCAGAAGGCGCAGATGCTGTGATTAATCTTGCCGGAGCTTCACTCAGTCAGCGCTGGACCCCTAAGGGGAAGCAGGCGATTATGGAATCGCGTCTTGAAACCGTTACCGCTGCCGGGAAGCTGCTGAAATCACTTCAGCATAAACCCCGCGTGATCGTCCAGTCCTCAGCAGTCGCTATTTATGGTACATCCGTGCAGGATACCTATACTGAAGCTTCCGAGACCCGGGTTGTCGATTTCCCTTCTGAGGTCGTCAAGACCTGGGAAGAGGCTGCAGATGAAGCCTATACCGGCATCCGTTTGGTCAAGCTGCGCACAGGAATTGTGCTCGGCAATGAGAGCGGTGCTTTTCCCAAAATGAAGCTGCCTTACTCGCTTGGCTTCGGCGGCAAAATCGGCACCGGCAAGCAGTGGATGTCCTGGATTCACCTTACCGATATCGTGCGGCTGATCGAATTCTGCATTCTTCATCCCGAGATAGAGGGTCCCGTTAATGCCACCGCTCCACAGCCGGTCACCAATGAACAGTTCGGACGGATGATCGGCAAAGTCTACCACCGGCCCCATTGGTTCCCCTTACCGGCGTTTCTGTTGAAGACCGCTGTAGGCGAGCTGTCAGAGATTCTGCTGGAAGGGCAGCGTGTGCTTCCTTCCAAAGCCATCAACCACGGCTTCACCTTCACCTATCCCACGCTGCAGCCCGCACTGGAGCAACTGAAAAACCAGTAGATTGTTGCAATCCCATCTTTACACGCGCCTCACTACCTCTGTCATGCTGTGTGAAAGGTGTAGGTTCCCTTAACAATGGTGAACACCGTGCCTTCGGTCAGCGGATATTCTTTATAGGGAACCATCGCTTCGCCAGCAAGCAGCGTACCATTCCTGGAGTCCAGATCCTTCAGAATGTATCCTCCTGAGGCTCTGGAGATCTCGGCATGGACCCGTGAAGCTCCTTCCGATTTCTCGATGTACTGTGCCACTTCAGCGGAACGTCCAATAATGAAGCTGGGCCGGTTCAGTTCAATTCTCTCGGGAGCTCCGCCGTCATCCGGATCACTTCTTTCCAGATAAGGCACCGCCCTTGAGGCCTGGGGAAGCCCGCTCCCTGTGCTCTGAGCAGGTTCCCGCGTCAGCAGCGCTGTAGCCGGTGCCGCTTCCCTCTTCTGCGGACTGCTCCCGGCCATCGCCGGCGGAGCCTGTTGTCTGCCGGCCGGTTTGGCCATGAACCCGCTCACTCCCGCATCAGCTGCTTGAACCGAAGGGGTGAAGACCGGTGCAGGTGGACGCTGATCTACCGGATTCCTGCCGAAATCCCACTCCAGCTCGCTTCTCAGCTTACGGTTTCGGGCGGTGCTGCTATAATCATCCCGCCCCTCCTCCAGCGCATCCACCTCTTCCTCTGCTTCGCCCCAAGCCAGCCTTCCGCTCCACACCAGCCAGCACACAGCCGCAAGTATCAGAGTTCCCGCAGCACATACTGCCAGCCACAGTGTCCGGGGATCATTCAGATAGAGAAACTTCCATAGTAATGCATCTCCTAGCACGGCCCCCAGCAATATATACGTCCTGTAAGGACTCTGCTTGTCCGCAGCCTGAACGGCTCTCTGTGTTGTATCCGCTAATGCCTGAACTCCTGATAATCCATCCTTCCGCTTCAGTGGCGGCGTACCGCTCATCCAAGGCGTGGGATTAAGCATCGAACCGGAAGGCTGTGTCTCCTTATCTCCATGTACACGGGGAAACGCTGCGGCCGCCGGTCGCTCCCTTCCCGGTTCCTCCAGCCTGCGGGCCGGAGGCTGCGCCCAGTCTATCCTCATTGCTGGCACAGCAGCAGAAGTGCCTGCACCGGCCATCGGACTTATATATGCAGCCTCCATCCCTTCAAAATTGGCCTTATGGGGTGTAACCTCCGTCAGCATTTCCGCGAGCAGCCCTTTCAGTCCAGCCGGACTAAAGGCTTCTTCCCCGCAATATTGCAGCAGCCGCTGAATCCCGTCACCCGTTAACTCCTGAATCGCTCCCATGAAGACCATGATCAGCGATTTCAAGGCTTCTCCCGGCTTCGGTGCGAGCTCTGTGAGTTCCAGCGGAATATAGGTCAGGAAGACCTTGCCGCTGCTGAGCGTACCTTCGATAAAGATAAAGTCCTCATGAAGCGCATACTGCTCTGTACGCAGCATATACAGCTGTCCCTCCTCCATCCCGGCAGCGATCTGCAGCATCAGCCCGAAGAATTCCGTCATGCTCAGCTTCCCGCTCTTAAGCAGCGCTCCCAGCATTTTACGTCTTGCAACTGTGTATTCCAGCGTAACCTGCAGATCTATTTCTCTAAGCAGCAGCCGTAAATGATGCGGTATCCCGCTGGTCATCAGCATCCGGGCCTGCACCATATTCAGCTCACCTGCGCGGAGTCCTCCGGATCTGCCCAGCAGCATCGTTATTCCGTCCTGCTGGATGAAATCCCGTTCCAGTCCAAACAAGTCTCTTCACCTCCCAGTCTGTCCACGATTAGCGTTAAGTCAGAAATAAATAAAAGCACA
The DNA here is from genome assembly GCF_045040735.1 of Paenibacillus sp. FSL K6-1217. Taxonomy (NCBI): domain Bacteria; kingdom Bacillati; phylum Bacillota; class Bacilli; order Caryophanales; family Paenibacillaceae; genus Paenibacillus; species Paenibacillus sp. FSL K6-1217. Next base: position 6,501,836 of record NZ_CP150271.1, on the reverse strand, counting down.
GATGAAGCCCGGGAACACGGCCAGCATAAAAGGAAACCGGAGCAGCTCCCCCTCCCGGCCTGAGGCCGAACTTGCATTGCGGAGCAGCAGGAACCCGGCTGTTCTGCTAATCATGCTGCGCAGCCTGCGCCCTGTCTCTCTCCTGTAGAAAATGATAATCCAGCCTACAACCGCCCCTAAGAGTACTGAATAGACAATGACCTGAAGCGAGAAAAGCACTCCGGTCCAAGCACCGATGGCAGCAAAGAGCTTCACATCGCCGGCCCCCACCGCTCCGATAAAATACATAATCAGCAGAAGCAGGAAGCCTGCTCCGCCGCCGCAAAGTGAAAACAGCAGCCCCTGCCAGCCATTGATAATCCACTGCAGGAGCAGCCCGCCCATCAAAGCAGGCATTGTAATCCAGTTAGGAATTCTCATCCAGCGTATATCTGTGAATAATGCCGCTGTCAGGAACGGCAGGCAGCCCCATAACGCCCATTCCGTCATCCGTGCGCCTCTTTTCTCTGCTCTTTTATTTTTTCACTACAGTAAAAGTCGCCTGAAGCGTAGTTCCATCAGCCAGACTAACCACAAAGGGCCAAGTACCCGGCGTAGTATTCACGCCGATCTTCCATTCCCATTCGATGTACCCGTGCTCATCCGCCTGCTTCCAGCCCAGGTACTTGGCAGTACTCTGGCCGCTCTTGTAGAAGATCGACAGATTGGCCGAAGCTCCGGGAGGCACCTTCACCCTGATAATGCCCTGGTGATTCGCCACACCCGGATTTGGCTTCTCCAGGATTACAATGGTTCCGTCATCTTTTGGAGTTTCAACCGGATTTCCTTCCCCGGAAGCATCGGTGTTGCCGACCCATAAGCGTTCAACTGCGCTGGCCTCCAGCACGATTTTTTCATTCAGGAACGGGACCCGCATAGGCAGCTCATAGCTGACTACCATGCCGAAATACGGATGCGTCCCTTTTCTCAGATCGGGTACAGTGACCTTGGATACATGAATCCTGCTGTATTCAAGCAGATCCGAGGAGAGATACGGCCGCAGCATCGGCTTGAGCACCAGATCCAGCGCCGCCTCAGAGGCTCCCGCCTGCACCTTCTGCAGCGGCCCTTCCCCCTCCCGGACAACAGACTTGACCCAGGACTCCATAGGCTGCGGAAGCTTCTCCACGTAGTCCTCACTCCACTGCGTTATCGACAGCCGCGGAATGCTCCAGATGTCGGAGGAGTCCGCATCATCTGAGTGCTCAGCTTCACCTGCTTCTTTGGCTTCATCTCCCCCGCCGCCACCTTCCCCCTCGTGCTGCTCCATTGCCAGAGCCGCAGGATACATATGGGTTGAGATTATTTTGACAGTGTCAGAAGCCGTGCTCTGCAGCGCTGTCGAATACACAGTCATTTGGATAATGAAGATAAGGAACAGAACAAATAACAGGAATACAGGCAGAATCAGTGCAGCCTCCACAACCATGCTGCCTTTATCGTGAGGGTCCGGCGGTTTCCTCAGCCAGCGCTTCATTACACCGTCCCCCTTCAGTAAGAAAAGTCCGCCGCTGTTTTTCTGAAATAAACTTTGCCCCGCACATCACCTGGCAGTCCGGCACTGTAATTCACCAGCTTCACTACACCCGGCAGAAACCAAAGCTGCATCCCCATCGTGAGCTCGGCAGAGGCATATGTATACTTCTCTATCGGATTAATACCGGTAGTAAGGCGGATCAGCGCAAGCATCCGGGCCAGCTGTGCTTCGCCTCCCCCATGCAGCAGGAGGAACAGCCGGAGATAGTCACGATAAGTGAGCTGCGCAGTCATATATTTGGATAAGGGAATCTCCCCCTTGCTGCAGAGCTGTATCATATCCTGGATTGCCTGTTCAATGCCGTATAGCAGTGCAGCAGCCAGAACGACAAGCGGATTGCCCATACCTGATTTCTCAATCAGGCCTTCCATCGTCCGCACAGCCAGCCGCAGAGCAAAGATCTCGCCGTAAGCCGCTGCCACATTGCCTGCAGGATTATTGAATCCGTACAAAATATATTCCAGCTCCTGTGCCTGCGGCTTCAGCTGTTCTCCCAGCTGCTCACCGAATCCTTCAGCAGACCCGGAAGCCAGGGAGGTTAACGCAGATAGATCGAAATGCCGGAAATACATCGCAGAATACTCTGTCTGGTATAACCGGTCTCTGGCACCTGACAGCACACTGCCCACTTCTGCATATATCCCGTCCATATCTTTCATGGACGATTTGCCCGCAGCGTATTGATCACCATAATTCACGGCAGCCCCCGGCTCCTGCTCAAGACCCTCGTTAAATGCGACATTCTCCTCGTAGTATTCGCGCAGACTACCATATTGCTCCATTGCTTCCTGGGCGCTGCTTCCCAGAGCACGAATCTGATCCAGCAGCTTCATGGCATCGCCAAGCTTCTTCTTGGCCTGCCCTTCTATCTGCTTGCGCTGGCTGTCCGCAGTGCGGCGGCTCTCTATCTGTGCCGCTTCCTGCGCTATAACAGCACCGTGTTGCCCGTAGCTGCTAATATAGCCGTTGACTGCCCGGGAAGCATTAAGAACACTTGCACTCATAAGAGAATAGTCGGCATACAGCCCGGATGCTGTGCTCAATACAGCTGGCAAACCGGAGACCAGCGGCTCCATGGGAAGCGCGGCGCTTCGCTGCACCCCGATGTTATTGCCCATCTCACTAAGCTCTGCCTGAGGAAGAATCAGTCCCTCCACCTGTTCTCTCAGCTTCTTAAGAGGCGCTGAGCTAAGCTCTCCGGCCGTGTCGGGAATGTCCCATTTACGGGCAGGATCCTCCCCCGCCGCATTGGCATCCGCATCCGCCTGATCAAGCACACTCTGCATCTGAAGGTTCAGTGCCTTCACCTGCTCAAGTGCGGCGTCTGCCGCATCCAGCAGACGGCCGTTTCTCTCCTGGAAATCAGCCAGAACTCCCGGTATCTTGCCTGTTATTTCAACAATCTGAACCTGATACTGCGATAGAACCGCTGTGTACTTTGGCCATGTCTTGGGCGGACGGTAATAATCATCATAGTATTTGTTCACATAATCCCCGTACATCGCCGGGATATCGGAGGCTGCGGCCAAGGATGCGAGCGAACGCGCCGGAATACTGTCCCCCGGAGGATTCATCAGCAGCTTCTGCAGGTTCTGCGCACTCTCAGCAGCTTCCTTACGCTTCTGCAGCATGAGATCCAGCGCTTCCTCGCGCTGATCATATAAGGGCTGCAAGTCCCCCAGTATCTCGGTTGTGCGTGAAGCCTCAGTCATCGCCGCCGATAACGGCTTAAGCTTGCCTGCCAGCTCCAGGGCGAAATCAACCGGCGCTTTGTATTTCATCTCTTCGATGATCTGCCGCCGGAAAACTTCGTAGCTGCCGAGCGGGCGGCTCCAGTCCAGTGAAGAGGAATCTACCATCACGGGCAGGAGATTGAAGGCATCGCCCCGTCCGCTCTCGTACAGATTGTCGTTAAGCACCTTCGACAGCAGTTGATTGCCGTCACCGCCGCCGAAGGCGAATAAGCCGTAGTTCTCGCGCAGCTCAATGTCATAAGCAGACATTACCGAGCGGATAGCAGCCCTTGCCAGCCGTTCCTCCTGCACATTCACCGCCGCAATTCGCGCGTAATCAATCAGCACTGCATTAAAAAGAAATACAAACGCCAGCACCATAATAAGAAAGACCGATACCGAACCTTCCGCTGAGCGAAAACATCTATATATAGATCTGAATATAGATCTGCGATACAAGCAGCGGCTCCGGCCGGGATACTTGCTTAAGAACCTGCTGTGACTGAAAATACGCATCCGAACTTCCCCCTTACCCTCGTTCCCTCAACAACCCCGGCACTGGATGCCCCTTCACCGGCAGCTCTTACTTCAGCTTGTCCAGCATCAGGGCTGCCTGCTTCTTCTCCATGCCGGTGCTCTCCTTGCCGCCGGAGGAATGCTGCTTGAACTTCGACCCGTAGTACCGCATGAGATCCACCGTTCTTATGAATTCAACTGGCTCCGTAACGTAGGAGCGGGCATAGACCTCAGGTATCGCCCCATCCGCCAACAGATCGTCCAGAACAGGCAGATGTAGTACCTTCTTCAACTCCGTACTGATTCTGCGACCAGTGAATCCGTAGACATAGCTCATTTCTCCCGGTAATCCGGCAGGTACCATCTGTGATGCCCGGCGCAGCTTCACAACCGGCAGGGGTCCTCCTTCTTCTGCATTACCAGGCAGTGTAATAGCTGTACTTCCATTCTCTGCTCCTGAACCGAATAGCGAAGCCAATAGTCCATCCTCACCGATTCTCCAGTACAGCGGATCAACATTTCCCGTTTGGAATTCCCCGCTAGTCGCCCGGTTACTATTCTCCCAGTTATAAGCAGCCCGCTCCGCAGTAGCTGAAGCAATCTGCAGCAGCATCGACTTCTGATAGCTATACAAGGAGAAGAACAGCAGCACCATAGTAATCCCCATAAGGATCGGCAGCAGGAGCGAAGACTCGATAGTGAAGCTACCCTCATCCTCCCGCAGCGGAATCACTCAAAGACTTCCTGACTCTTATCTCCGGCCGTGCCAATCAGATCCTTAACCACCTTCACAATCTCCTCGCGGAATACCAGAACAACCGCAATCAGTACGGCAATGATCAGGATCATCTCCAGTGTTCCCAGCCCCTCATCCTCTTTCCAAAAGCTTCTTGCTCCTTCTGCCATCTGTGTTAACATACGCCTCTACCTCCTACATTTTTAACATCATAATTGCCGGTGTTCCCACCAGCACAATCACAATCAGGAAGATTACCACCATCGGAAAAACCAGCTTCGACGATGCCTGTTCCCCGCGTGTGCGGCTGATTGCCTTCCGCTTCTCCCAGAGCATCCGCGACAGATCCCGCAGTGACAGAACAAAGTCGGCCCCGCCTCTGCGGTAATTAAGCAGCACCGTAGTTGTGAAGATGGAGACCTCCTGCACAGCACAGCGCTTACTGAAGTTCTCGAACGCCTGCTGGAAGGAGTAGCCGCCATCCCATTCAGCCGTCATCTTCATTAATTCAGCATAGAGCGGATGGGCACTGTCCCCTTGACGGCTGTTCACACAACGGACAATCGCCCGCTGAACCGTCTCACCCGCGCCGACCAGCAGAACAATACTGTTCAGCAGCTCGGGAAGCTCCAGCATAATATTCTGCTCCCGCACACGTACCTTTTTGTGCAAGTCGCTAGCCATCGCCACCGGGAGTGCAACTGCCAAGAGCCCTCCGAGGATTATTCCCGCCTGCTCTCCCGTAAGCATGGTCAGCGCACTTCCGCCTGCGGCAAGCAGCCAGCTGTAGCTAAGCATCTCCCCCATGAACAGCAAGGTCCGTTCTGCACTGTTGCGCATACCATAGATCCGCTGCAGCGAGCGCTGTATCCGAAACATCACGGAGGGGAGATAACTGGCGATTCGGCCCTTCTCTACCAGTAACAATAGAGGCTCACCCAGCCGCCGCAGCCGCAGGCCTTCCATCGGCAGCGCCCGCAGTGCAGCATAACGGCTTCCGCATCTCATCCTCAATATGAGCCAGCCTGCTGCAAGCAGGAGCAGAATTGCACCGCAGATCAATGACATCTCCTTCACTCCCCTCCTTCACAGCGGAATATCCATGATCTTATTCGTCCAGAGATAACAGAGGAACAGCGCAATCAGCGCCAGTGTCGACACCGCTATTCCTGCACCAGTGTACATAGGTTCCATATAGTCCCCGGCGCTTAGACTCATGAACATCACCATCATCAGCGGGGAGACCAGCAGCGCCTTGGCCTCGAATTTCTTCTGGGCAATGCTCACTGCTATATCCTGCTGGATATCCAGCTTCTCGCCAATGATGGATGAGGTGCGGCGTACGATCTCAACCAGATCCCCGCCTGTACGCTTGCAGACCATGAACACATCCGCGAAGCGCTCCACATCCTCCATCCCAGCTCTTTTGCTGAATTCATACAGCGCATCCTCAATCGGCTCCCCGTTCTCCATCCGGGCACAGATGATATTCAGCTCGGAAATCATGTCACTTGCACCCTCCGGGTCAAGCATCCGCAGATCCTGCACGGCCTCACGGAAGGCATTCTCCACCGAACGTCCGGCGGAGAGCGACGAAGAGAGCGAGAACAGCATCTGCTTGAATTGCAGATTCAGCGCAGCCCGGCGGCGTTGCAGCAGATATTCACGCAGCAGCTTCGGCCCATAGGCGCTTCCGGGGACAAGCAGTGCCGCCAGGAGCAGCCGGTGATAGAACAGGTAACCAACACCAAACAACAGGAGCCCGGCACCCAAAGTGACCAGCATTCTTTGCAGGGAGGTCAGCTCATATACGGTATAATCCGGCAGCAACGCCTGCTCTCCCGCTGCAGTTGCGCCACCCGGCAGCTCTGGCGGTGTCCTCTTCATGAACCCTATTCTCCTGCCTATGGTGGGCTGCCCATCCCGCTTCTTCACAATATTCAGGGTACATTCACCTCCTTCGCAGTGCCTATCCCCTCATATTGCTGCAAGGGATAATCAGGGATTCCGGCCATTCGCAGCTTGAGCGTATGGAGGAGCGGGTTGCCGCAGACCTCAAGCCTGCCCTGCACCCTGCCATCCTGTTCGCCCCTTTCCCGGAATTCGTATAGCGGATTCAGTACCACTTCGCCGCTGCGGATACCGGAGACTTCACTGATCTCCATCACCCGGCGTGAACGGTCACGCAGCCTCGACAGATGCACGAATATATCAATCGCTGAGCTAATCTGCTGGCGGACAACCGTTACCGGCAGATCAGCGGCGCTAAGCACCATAGTCTCCAGGCGGCTGAGCATGTCCAGCGCACTGTTCGAATGGCCCGTTGACAACGAACCGTCATGTCCGGTATTCATCGCCTGCAACATATCCAGACATTCAGCTCCCCGCACCTCGCCAACGACAATACGGTTCGGCCGCATCCGCAGCGAAGTGCGGATCAGGTCGCGGATGGTGATCTCGCCCCGCCCCTCCGTGTTGGCATTCCGGGTCTCCAGGGAGACCAGGTTCGGAACCGTAACGATCTGCAGCTCTGCCGAATCCTCCACCGTAATGACCCGCTCCTGCGGCGGGATGAACTGTGACAGGGCATTCAGGAAGGTCGTCTTCCCCGAGCCTGTACCGCCGCTGATGAAAATATTATATTTGGCTGCCACCAGAATCCGCAGCAGCTCAGCCGCTTCCTCCGAGAGTGCTTCACGCCTCACCAGCTCCTCCATCGTCATCGGAGTCTCCGGGAATTTGCGGATGGTCATGGCCGGACCCTTCAGCGCCGCAGGCGGCAGGACGATATTGACACGCGAGCCGTCCTGCAGCCGCGCATCCACAATCGGCGAGGATTCATTGACCACACGGTTGACGCCGGAGACGATAATCTGGATGATATCCTCCAGCCTGCTACCCGATTCAAAAGCCAGCGGCAGCCTGCGGATCATGCCCTCTTCCTCTATAAAGATCTCCTCGTGGCTGTTGATCATAATCTCCGTGATGGCCGGATTATCCACCAGCGGCTGGAGAATATCCAATCCGCGGAAGGAATCGAACAGCTTCTTCACCAGCTCGTGCTTCTCCTGAGCGGTCAGAAGGCGCAGGTGTTCCCGCTCCAGAATAATCCGTTCTATAAAAGCGGCTAGCTCATCGTTCCCGATGACCGAGGTAACATCCAGCCCTGCCCGGATGTCGCTGCGCAGGGCACGGAACATCTCTTCATTCATACCGGAATTCCGGTGAACACCCCAGGCAATTCAGGCTCTACGATGGCTCTGCAGAGCTGCTGAACACCTTCGGTGAATTGGGGAGAGCTCAGGCAGAGCTCTCCGTAATGCTGTAACCCCCAGGACGGAATATAAGGCAGTACAGCATCCAGCGGAAGTGCCGCCGTTGGCGGTGCTTCACTCTCAGCTCCGGTGCTGCCGTTCATCACGAACCTGTTCTTGTCCATGACCTCCGGCTGCATGCCGGAGTGCGGACTTGCCATATAACCGATCCAGCGCTCGGTCTTGCGGATACTGACCTGCTCACTCTTCAGTACCCACAGCAGGATGCCGCATCTGTTCAAGACAGCCTGCGCCCGCTCCTCCTCAATGGCTCCCGTGTCCACAATAACCACATCATAGCTTCCTGCCCCGGCCAGCCCCTCCAGTAGCTCCAGCGTGTCCTGCCGGGACATCTGGAGCATCTCCTTGAAGTTCTCCACCGGACGGAAGGCATCACAGCGCAGACTGTCATGTCTGAAGACATAATCACCCCATTTCGGTTTTGCCCTTCCCCCCTTAGGCTCTGTCCCACCGGCCTTAAGCTCATATAACAGCCGCTCCAGACCGGGAACATGACTGCCCGGCATCCGCAGGATGAAGCCGCTGCTGTCCACACTCTCCAGGTTCAGGTAGAATACGGACAGGCCAATCGCGCCAAGCTGCTTCGCCATGTTCAGCGCTACCGTTGTTTTGCCGCTGCCGCCGCTTGCCGAGACGACTCCGAGCAGCAGCGTGGGTTCCTTAGGCAAAGCGGCCGTACGAACCCGCTTCAGATCACTTAGCTGGAGAATCGCTTCCAGCAGCGACGGCAGTGCCTGATACTTGGCAATATGCCTCCCCCCGGCCAGATCCCGGCCATTCGATAATTCTCCGCCCTCGCTTAACACTGCCCAGGGAACCGTGCTTCTTCCTTTCACCAGCCAGGCTTCAATGAAAGACGGGTCCGCGGCAACCGCATCCGGCAGCTCGCCGCCGGTCATAAATTCCATAAAAGCGTCCAGTCTGCTGAAAGCCGTAATCCGCAGCAGCTCACCGTATTCGCTATGATGCAGATAATGCAGCAGTGGTTCAATATACTGGCTCTCCCGGACTGCAAGCACGATTCTTGCCGTCATGAAATCCTCCTCCTCTCTTGAATACATGGGAAAAAGAACAGCAAAAAAGCACCGCCAATAACCGTGAATACGGTCATTGAACGGTGCTTCCGTTACTGTTCCTGTAATTTACTGCTATAGTAGCATATATATAAGAGGTCGGCAATAACTTTTTCACCACTATTTGAGAGAATCCCTCAGAATCCCCCTTGCCGCCTACAGAAATCTCCGCTTCATGTCCGGTGTCGGCAGCAGGCACTGCTCATCCCGGCCGAACCAGCGGTAGCGGTTCCTGGCCACAACTTTGTAGAGGGCATTGCGCAGCGGTCCCGGAATCAGAATGAACGCATACGCAGCCGGCCACGGGAACCGGAGTTTGCGGGCAATCCGCAGCACGGCAGCCGATTTCGTATAATACTTGCCGTTCTGGATCAGCACCACAGTATCTAACTGCTGCTCCGGCAGGCCGCCTGCCTTAAGCAGCTCCCGGGCCGCTTCACTCTGCAAGGAAGCAAATTTGAAGTGTGCCTTGGGATCACGCGGAATAATGAACCGGACGATCCCCTGGCACAGATGACAGACTCCATCAATCAGCACAATCGATTGTCCCTGCATTTCCCCCCGCTCCTCAGCCACATCACCGCCCCCTTCCTCTTAAGCATAGTGTAACATTCATATCCCCTTTTGAGAAAAAACAAAAAACGCGGGATAGCTCCCGCGCCTACAACGTCCGTTCGTCTAATTATTCAGCAATTGCCTTGTTAATCCACTCGTTCCCGGTCATTTGCTCTTCGAAATCAGCGGTGAAGGATTCCATGCATTTGCAGATGAAATCTTTGCGGCATACCGGACAAGGAGTCTTGAGCAGGCGGCTGATGTTCGTCATTTTCCATTCCGGAAACCGATTGTAGAACGCGCGGCACTCCGTTCCGTCAGCAAGTTTGATAATGAACTCGTACAATCCTTCCTTATCATTGCTGCTGGCTTTGGTCACATTCGTAATACTCGGTCTGTAAGACATCTTCATCACCCATTATTTAAATTTTTGGTAGTTAATAGCACGCGCGACATTAACAGATACTTAGACATATTAAAGAATTTCCGGGGTGATGTCAACCAAAGTACAAGCTCCTGCACGCTATTTACCGCACTTCCGGCCTTCTCCGACTCTATTTAGCCATTATTCCCAGCTTTGTCCATTCCTACCCGTGTTTCTGCGCTCAACGTAATGTGAGACCAGACATTCAATGTCTGGTCTCACCGATAACCATGCTGTTCAATCGAACATCTCTATCTATCTCTACAGAACGTTCAGTTCAACCTCGATATTACCGCGGGTCGCCTTGGAGTACGGGCAGAAATCATGGGCTTTCTTGGCCAGGTCCTCTGCTACAGAACGCTCGATGCCCGCCAGCTTCACATCCAGCTTCACAGCTAACTTGAAGCCTCCATCACTCTCGTCCTTGCCGATCAGCACATTCGAGGTAATCTCAACATCCTGGAGTTTTACGCCTTCTTTACGGGCAATATTGGCGAGCGCACTCTCATAGCAAGCGCCATAGCCCGCCGCGAAGAGCTGCTCCGGATTCGTGCCTGCACCTCCCGGACCTCCAAGCTCCTTCGGGATTTTGAGATCATGCTTCAGCGCTCCGTCGGACGATTCCACCGAACCTTCTCGGCCTCCGCGAACCTTGGCTGTAGCTGTATATAGAGGTTTCAGTTTCAATGTACTCATCTTTAACTCTCTCCTTTTTAACACAAATTTTGTAAGAACACTTACCCTTAACTTAAACAACCCCGCATTTTTGAAACGATTGGGCACATTATTCTCTTTTTAAAAACTTGCTTCCGGCGGTGAATAGTGTACAATTAAATTGTGATAAATCAATGTTCGGGAGGAATCATTCATGAGTGTCTATGATTATGAAGCCAACACCCTGCGGGGTCAGGAAGAATCACTGTCCAAGTACAAAGGCAAGGTTCTGCTCGTCGTGAATACAGCCAGCAAGTGCGGACTTACCCCGCAATATAAGGGTCTCCAGGAAGTGTACGATAAATTCAAAGACCGCGGCTTCGAGATTCTCGGATTTCCCAGCAACCAGTTTGCCGGACAGGAGCCGGGTGAGAGCGAGGATATTGCCGAGTTCTGCGAGATCAATTACGGTGTGTCCTTCCCCATGTACGAGAAAATCAATGTCAATGGCGACGATGCCCATCCCTTGTTCAAATATTTGTCCAAAGAAGCACCGGGCGTACTCGGCTCGAAGAGTATTAAATGGAACTTCACCAAATTCCTGGTGGACCAGGAAGGCCGCGTGCTGAAGCGGTTCTCCCCGCAGACTACGCCGGACAAGATCGAAGAGGATATTGAGAAGCTGCTGCGCTAGAGCGGGTTCAATATTTTCCTGCAACGCTTATATACGCTAAAATACTAAACACCCTTCATTCCCGGATACATTCCGGACGAAGGGTGTTTTTTGGAGTCAAAAAAAGCCGAAACCCTTGAATTCACAAGGATCTCAGCTTCCATGAAATATATGCGGTAGAGAGGACTCGAACCTCCACGGGTATACACCCACTACCCCCTCAAGATAGCGTGTCTGCCATTCCACCACTACCGCGCGGTGTGTCTAACTGATGTTCATGCATTGTTTGAGGCCAACATTCAATATTATAAATCGGTTGCACTCAAAAGTAAAGACGCCCGCTCAAGAATTTTCGCTTGTGTCCTGATCCTTGCGGTATTTGGTGAAGGCCAGATATTCCTTAATAAAGTTCTTTTCTTCCGGCTGCAGCTCCTCCGTGTGGCAATTCAATTGCCGCATTTGGCCAAAAAAATAATCCTCGCCGCTTTCCTGAATCGTCTGGGGCTGTTTGCCCAGAATCAGCCAATCCAGGCTGACATGGAAAAAGGCGGCGATCTCAATCAGCTTATGCGTACCAGGCGTAGATTTACCGCGCTTCCAGTCTCCCATATTGCCAGTGCTGATTCCCAGCTGCGCACAGAAGGATTTCTTCGTCATTCCTTGCTTTTTAATCAAAAGTTCAATTCGTTCGTATATGGTCTGCATCACCCAAACGCCTCCTGACAGAAAATTAATACGTAAAAACGTTATTTTTTATTGTAAAATGACGTAAAAAAGTATATAATTAACTATTATTATATCTTTACCTATTTTATATCATAGCGGCTGGATAGTCGATACGAGGTGAGCAATCTGAACAGCAAACGCCCCATTACTGCCTTCGGCTGGGCCATTAAACAGCGTCTGGCAGAACTGCACTTGGATCAGAAGAAATTCTGTGAATTACATGACATCCCACCCTATCGGCTGTCCAACCTGATTCACGGTACACGCAAGGCAGACAGATACCGCCGTCAAGTCGCAGAGCTGTTGAACCTGCCTCCATCTTAGTTCCAGTTGAAGCAGCAGCTCTCCCTGTGTGAGCCGTCCCGCAATATTCTTCCTGTTGCACTAATTCCACCTGTTCCTGGCAAAATCCTTCTTTTCGCGCCCGCTCTATTCCATACAATAAGAAACCTCTCCCGCGAAATGGCTGTGCGTACTCCATTTCACCACAAGAGAGGTTTCTTTATTGTTCTGTCGGTGTACTTACCTAATTCAGTGAACTCAGCCCTTGACCGCCCCGCCGGTAAGTCCTCTGACCAAGGTCTTCGAGCCGAACAGGAAGAGGATAATCAGCGGCAGCGTACCCAGCGTAAGCCCCAGAATACTGGCTGAATAATCCGTACGGAAGACCGTAGACAGATTGGCGATGCCCAGCGGCAGCGTGTACAGCTCGGGCTTGTTGATTGTGACCAGCGGCAGCAGATAACCATTCCACGACCCGAGGAACGAGATGAGCCCCAGAGTACTGATCGCCGGCATCAGAAAAGGAATCACGATTCTGGTCAGAATCCCAGGCTCCGAGCAGCCGTCGATTCTTGCGCTTTCAATGACTTCCGTCGGGACGGAGGAACGGATGAACTGGGTCATGAAGAATACGCCGAAGGCATTATTCAGTCCGGCCAGAATCAGCGGCGCATGGGTGTTGTTCAGGTGGAACCACTTCATCTCCATCACATAGGCAATCAGCCCCAGGTGGCCGGGGATCATCATCGTGAGCAGAATGAAGCCATACAGCGCCTTTTTACCCTTAAATTCATATTTGGCAAAAGCAAACCCGGTAATCGAGGCGACCCCGACTGTCACCAGAGTGAACAACACAGCAACATAGAAGCTGTTCCAGTAATTCCGCAGGAAGCTGGCCGACATGATCGTCTTCAGGTTCTCCAGCAAATACCCGCTGGGCAGAATCGGCAGCTGCTTGAACAAGTCTTCGGAATAATAGGTTCCCATCACAATCATCATATAGAACGGGAACAGGAACGCGATAGCGATCAGACTAAGCAGCAATACGGTAAAGAACTTCTTTGCTCTCATTTATCGTCACCGTCCCTGTTGATCCATTTCATGCCAACCACCGAGAATAAGGCTATGAACAGGAAGGTGCCGTAAGCGATGGCTGCCCCTTTACCATACTTGAACGCACTGCCGTTGAAGGAAGCATCGAACATGTACCAGATCGGTGTGAAGGTCGAGCCGTCAGGCCCTCCTACCATATTGGAGCCGGAAGCCCAGCCGCTGAACAGCAGCATCGGTTCCTCCACCAGCTGTAAGCCGCTAATAATAGAGGTAATAATCAGGAACAGGTTGATCGGCTTCAGCAGTGGAATGGTGATGCGCGTGAACACATCTTTGGAGGATGCACCGTCAATCACTGCGGCCTCGTAGATGGAAGTATCGATACTGGCCATTCCCGCCGTGTAGAACATCACGAAATACCCGAGGTTTTTCCAGAATACCATCAGAATCACTACCCAGCGGGAGGAACTGGCCGAGCCCAGCCAATTGATCTTCTCCTGAATGAGGCCCAGCTCCATCAGCATATTATTGAAGAATCCGCCCTGCCAGTCGAATAACAGAGAGAAGATAATCCCGACCGCGACCGGCGTCGTCATATAGGCACTGAATACGCTGAGCCGGAAAAAGGTTTTGCGGCGGATCAGCTTACTCTCGATAAGGCTGGCCACCAGCATCCCCATCAGGACAAGGGCCGGAAGGTATACCGCCATGAAGATCATGACATTGAGCAGTGATTTCCAGAAGAAGGCATCATGGAAAAATAACTGTGTGTAATTGCTAAGTCCGATAAAATTCCGGTTACCGTACAAGTCCCAGTCTGTAAGACTGATGTATAGGGTGAACAGGATCGGGAACAGGCTCAGTACGGCATAGGATAAGAAATAGGGAGTAATGAACAGGTACGGCCATTTATTTTTGCTGCTGATTCCTTTAGATTTCTGCATCATTATTCAAATGTCAGCTCAGGGTGATTCTTCTTCAGCTGCTCTTCCCACTTATCCAGCGCCTGCTTGGCATCGAAGCTGTTGTCCTGTGCCATGACCTGCAGCACCAGCTCCGACGAGCTGTATATATCCTGATCGTATTTGGTCACCGCTTTGGACTTCATGTTCGGGAAGACCTTCTCCACCCAGAACTTCCCGAGATCCTGTCCGCCGAAATATTCATCCGCCCCGGAGGACAGCTTGGAGGTATCCTTGAAGAAGGATTTCAGGGGCAAAATATAATCGGAAACGGCAAAGTTGGCTTCAGCGCCTTCATCCGTGCCCAGCAGCCAGTTGAGATAGGTCCAGGCCGCATCTTTATTCTTGCTGTCTTTCCAGATGCCAATGGTCGTCCCGCCGTATGGAAATCCGCCTTCCGGAGGCACCATGAGACCCCAGCGGCCATTGCTGGCCTTATCATTAGGCTTAATTACGAATTCTGGAGACCAGTTCGCCGCCGGATAAAAGATTACATTGTCTTGCGAGTACGAAGCATTCCAGGTCGGCGACCACATCGCCAGCTTGCCCTCAGTGTGATTGTCGCGGATCGATTGCAGCTGAGTGAAGATCCTAAGCAGCTCTTGGGTATTCACCTTCGTTCCGTCTACCACCGCAGTGGTCCCCTGGTTGGAGAGGATAGTATACGCATCCATCAGGCTTCCCAGCATGAAGGTCTTGCCGCCGCTTTTCTCATAGACTTCCTTGCCCTTGGCAATAAAGGCATCCCAGTCGGTGAACATGGCGGTCAATGCATCCGGATCATCGGTTCCGAGGTATTGTTTAGCCAGATCACGCTTATAGGCCATTGCTCCGGGCGAGCCGGATTGCTCCAGACCGACAAGCTCTCCTTTGCTGTTCGTCAGCAGCGGAAGCTCGAAGTCGAGCAGATTGGAGGTATCGAATTTGTAGGGCTCCTCGGACAGGCTTTGCAGTACGTTAAGCTCATACAGAGCGCCGCGGAAGGCCGCCTCTCCCCAGATAATATCCGGCAGCCCGGAGCCGGCAGCGATGGAGGTCTGGATTTTTTTCAGATAATCCCCAGCCGAGACTTCGACGAACTCCAGCTTGATATTCGGGAACTTCTCGTTGAACTTCGCTCCGGTGCCTTCGAACCAGGCCTTGTCCCAGCCCCATACGGTCAATTTACCGGAAGCGCCCGCAGGATCGCTGGAGTTAGCCGGACCCTTGGAACTGTTGGCGTCGCCGGAAGAGCTGTTGTTCCCATTGCCGCAGCCGGCCAGCACCAAGGTGAAGCATAAGGTTAGAACAAGCGCGATCACCGATGATTTTTTACTGAATAGATTGTGCAAATTAAGATCCCCCTTGCCTCTGTTGTAACAGCGGGCGGTTCCTGTTGTGTCTTCCGTCCGTCTGCATAGTAGTACTATAAGCTTGAAGGGATCACCCAACAATTAGACGATCCGATGATTTTGTATAAATAATGATAGTGTATTTCATTCTGACGCTTGCTGCCCTGCGGGCAGGAGAACAGTGACCTTGGTGCCCCCCTGCTCACTGGAACGGATCACCAGACGGCCTTCCTGCCCGTACAAATACTCGATGCGTTCCCGGATATTCCATAGCCCAATCTGTTTCATCGCCCCTGATGGCAGCCGCGCGGGAGGCAGGGTTCCCTTCATAATAGACCGGGCTTTCTCCTGGCTCATGCCGCAGCCGTCATCTCTGACCGAGACCAGCAGCCTTCCGCTGCGCTTGCGGATAATGATCTCTATACGGCCCACAGTCTCTTTCTCTGAAAACCCATGAAAAATAGCATTTTCCACCAGCGGCTGAATCAGGCTTTTCGGAATATAGTCTCCCTTCGCTTCGTCTTCTACGCTCCAGACTACCTCGAACCGGTCTGCATATCTGTACTTCTGAATCGTGACGAAGTGATTGATAATGCTCATCTCCTGCCCGACTGTGATATACAGCCCGGCATCACCGATATTGACCGCATCATGCAGAATGCCAATGAAGGATTCCACCATTTCTTCAATCGCTGTGTAATTCTTTTTGCGGGCCAAATACACCACGGTGTTCAGGGTATTGTAGATAAAATGGGGGTTGATCTGGGCGAACAGCAGCTCTGCGGTCATTTTACGCTTCCAGCGCTCCTGCTCCACCTTCTCGCTCATCTGCCGCTCAATATCACCAAGCATCGTCTCAAAGCCATTCTTCAGCACAGACAGCTCATCATTGCTGCGGAAGGAGAGCTGAACATTATAGTTGCCCATGGACACCTGCTTCATCGCTTTGGTCATTTGCAGGATCGGCCGGATAATATTCGAGATAATTGGAAGGAACAACAGGAAGCAGAGCACCAGACACAAGCCGAGGAAGATGGCCCAGTAGCGGACAATATAACCCACCCATGCATAGAACCGGTCATTTGAGGTGAACGTGGAGACAGACCAGTCCGATTTCTCAAAAGCGCTGGCCAGATAATACCCCTTGTCATGCTTGATCACTTGAACATCCGGGCCGTCTGGGCTCAGCGTGTGGGCAGGAAGCTCTGTAGCGGTGCCTTGCTGGTAGAGCAATGAATGATCCGGGCCGATCCAGGCTACCTGGTCGAAGGACTGGCCTAAATACTGGAACAGGCTCTCGAACGCAGCGTAATCAATATTCAGCAGCAGCACTCCGCCATACTCGGGATCGAAGCGGATAAAGAAGCTGACAATTTTTTTACTCTCGGGGTCCTGGATCAGATGGGGGGCTGTGAACCCGCTTTTGGCATTGTTCTTCAAGGCATCCTGATACCAGTCCTCTTGCAGCAGCCGTTCAAAATACGGGTCAATATACAGCGAGGACCAGAAGATCTTCCCATCAGAGCGGACGATGGCCGAGCTCTCAAGGTAGTCACGCAGCACATTGAATTTGGTCAGCTGAGTGACCACATCCCGGTACGCACTGAGCTCGTCATAGGTTGAGGGGTATTTCAGCCTTGCCGCGAACTGTTGAAGCAGCTCATCGTTGACCATATTGGCGGCATATTTCTGCACATCGTCAATCAGGTGATTCATCTGATTCGTGGTCTGCTCCAGATGGATAGTATCCTCACGAAGTGCCTGCGCTTCAAGAATGGAAGAGAACTGCTCATACGCCAGTGCACTGATCGCCGTTACAGACAGGGTAACAATGAGAATAACGCTGCCGAGAATTTTATTCTTAATTTTTCGCATCGCTATTCGCTGCCCCTCTGCTGCTGGAAGTCCTTCGGCTGCAAGCCTGTGGTTTTTTTGAATACCTGGCTGAAGTATTGGCTGGTTTTGTACCCTACCTTCTCCGATACCTCGTAGATCTTATACTCACCAGTCTGCAAAAGCTGCTTCGCCAGCCTGATCCGGTATTCCGTTGTGTAATCCAGCAGGGACTGGCCCGTCTCACGCTTGAAGGTGGTCCGCAGATGGATGCTGCTGATCTGCAGATGGCCTGCAACCGTCTCCAGAGACAGGTCGGGATCGGCGTAATTCCCGGCAACATACTCCATCGCCTTGTTCACCCAGCGGGAATACTGCTTCTGGCTCTGCCGCTGCTGCATACCGTCTTCGAGAATCCGGTACAGGCTGTTAACGATTTGCCGCGCGTCGGTGCCAAGCTCCTGGTCCGCCCTGGCGCTTCCGTCCTTGCGGCATTCGCTGCCGATCTCACCCATGACGGCGCGCAAATCTGCCAGATAAGCCTGTGCGGCGATCTGCTCCAGACCGCTCTTCAGCCGTTCCAGCAGACTCCGTTCGGGGGATAGCAGGTATTGTCTGACCTCAAGGGCGATACTTGTTACTTCTCTGGGTGAAGCGGCCTGCTCCAGCAGAAATACCGCACCGGGCGGCAAAAACACCGAATAATCATACGCCTGCCTCATCGCCGCATATCTGCGGTCCGGCAGCTCCGCGCCACTGCCTGCGGACAGGATCACTCTGGGAAGCTCCCCATCATAAGCGGTCTCCAGACAGGCCAGCAGCTGCGCTGCCACCTGCCGCATATTGTAGTGCTGGAGCAGCAGACTGCTCGATGAGGATAACCTCAGCAGCACGATGTATCCGCCTTCATCCATCTCCAGCAGTTGAAGCTCCTCCAGACCGCTTGACTGAAGACGGATCTCCTCTTCGATCTTCTTCCATACGAGGGCTGGAGTACTGCGCGTATTCCTCCGGCTGCCGTCCAGCTTCATTGCAGCCCCCAGCTCGAAATACAGCAGTCCGGGCTGACCCTGCCGATACTCTGCAACAAGGCGATGCAGACTGGATTCCTGATTGCCTGCAGGAGCCTGATACTTGCCGGCCAGCATATCCTTCAGCAGAATATGGAGCGCATGTCCCTGCCCTTGCTCCTCGGCGGCTTCCGCTGCCAGCCCTTCCTTCAGCACCTTCAAGGGTTCCAGCAGGCGGCCCCGGCTGATCTCATGCTTAAGCAGATAATGGGCCGCGCGCAGCTCCAGCGCCTGACGGGCATAGTCGAAGTCACGATAAGCGGTCAGGAAGATCAGCCGGGTCCGCGGGGCAAGCTGGACAACATGCCGTCCCAGCTCCAAGCCGTCCATCGGCGACATGGAGATGTCGGTGATGACAATCTGCGGCTGAAGCTCCTCGAACATCCGCAGTGCCATGCGTCCGCTGGTCGCCCGGGCAACCACCTGGAAGCCGTTTTCCTCCCACGGAACTGAATGGTATACATGATCAAGTGCAAGCGGCTCATCGTCCACCAGCATGACTGAAATGAATGAATTCATGGTAGAACTTCCCCCGTCCCTGTCGAATTCTGATATATATGCAGGTATAACGGAACATGGAGGCGCTGTCAATGGAAGGGCTTCCCTGACGGGGAGCCGCTTCAGTTCAACGGGAACCGGAATGTACGCGGATTAGCCCGGCCTGATATACACAAAAAAATCACCGGAAGGAATTAGCCAATATTCCCGTCCGGTGATTCGTTATAATCGTGTGTCCTTGAGAAGTACTGCTCTGTACACCACTTCATCATATCTTCCCGCTCTTTCTCATGTAATTTCACCAACTGGTTTAACACAAAAATCCGCTGCACGATATCCTCCGCATAACGCAGCTGATCCCTGTAATGATTGATCTCTCGCTGATAAGCCGAGTATCCTCCATTGTTATTGGCAGCATAAGCTTTAAGCAGCTGAATGTGAAGACTATAAATCTCGGAGTAATTCATTATAGTAGACTACCTCCCGCAAGGTGTTTTCTACTAGTTTCTCCATAATTAATAGAACTATACAAAAAAACAGGAACTCCCGAATATCAGGAGTTCCTGCTCACTTACATCGTATGCGGTAGAGAGGACTCGAACCTCCACGGGTATACACCCACTACCCCCTCAAGATAGCGTGTCTGCCATTCCACCACTACCGCATATTGGTGACTCGTATGGGATTCGAACCCATGTTACCTCCGTGAAAGGGAGGTGTCTTAACCCCTTGACCAACGAGCCAAATGTAGTTTTTTCTTTGTGACAACAAAAATGAGTATATCAAACCTTAATCCATTTGACAAGCCTTTTTTTGAAGGCCACATTTCCCGGAAAATACGGGGAGAACAGCAGTGTGCAGCCTCTGCTTCTCCCCTCTTAAGATCAGTTCTCCCCGCCCTCAGCCAGCACCTGGATTCCATCTGCATATTCATACCCCAGGCTCCCGGCCACCGCAGCATTGGTCACCTGTCCAGCTACCACATTCAGGCCGCGCGCAAGTGCTGCATTATTCACCGCAGCCTCACGGATACCCCGGTTGGCAATCTGGAGCGCGTAGGGAATCGTAACATTGGTCAGTGCCAGTGTGGAGGTCCGGGCGACCGCTCCGGGCATGTTGGCTACAGCGTAATGGACCACGCCATGCTTCACATAAGTCGGATTCTCATGTGTGGTGATCCGGTCAATGGTCTCAATCGAACCGCCCTGATCAATCGCAACGTCCACAATGACAGAGCCAGCTTCCATCTGCTTCACCATATCTTCTGTGACTAGCTTCGGAGCACGGGCACCGGGAATCAGCACCGCCCCGATCAGCAGATCGGCCCGGCGTACCGCCTGTTCCAGATGATAGGAATCCGACATCACAGTCACCAGCCGTCCGCCAAAAATATCATCCAGCGCACGCAGACGGTCTGCATTCAGATCCAGTACCGTAACGCGCGCGCCCATGCCGAGGGCAATCTTCGCCGCATTGGTGCCGACAATTCCGCCGCCTACAATGACGACCTCCCCCGGCTGTACGCCAGGTACACCGCCCAGCAGAACACCCTTGCCGCCATGCGGCTTCTCCAGTAGCCCGGCACCGATCTGCACCGCCATCCGTCCGGCGACCTCACTCATCGGAATCAGCAGCGGCAGCGAGCCGTCCTCAAGCTGAATGGTCTCATATCCCACAGCGGTCACACCGCTCTCCACCAGCGCCTTAGTCAGCTCCGCTTCCGGTGCCAGATGCAGGTAGGTGAACAGAATCAGCCCTTTGCGGAAATAACCGTATTCCTCCGGCAGCGGCTCCTTCACTTTGATAATCATCTCTGCCTTGCGCCAGATCTCCGCAGCCGTATCCAGAACCACTGCGCCTTTATCCGAATATTCGCGGTCCTCGAAGCCGCTGCCGGTACCGGCAGCGCGCTGAAGCAGCACTTCATGACCTGCCTTCCGCAGCGCCTCCACCCCTGCCGGGGTGATGGCGACGCGGTTCTCATTATTCTTAATTTCTGCGGGTACGCCAATAATCATGCCGATTCCTCCCTAGATCTTCTCACTCCTATTATATGCGAATGAGCCTCTTAAGGGTTAACCTTGGTCTCAAAGGTTTGCTTCCCGTCAACGAATTTCAGGACAACGGCGGCTTTGACCGGGTCATGCTTGTCGTTGAAGGTGATTAAGCCTGTAGCGAGCTGCAGATCCTTAGTCGCTGCCAGCGCTTCGGTAATCTTGGCCGGATCAGCTTCACCGGCACGGGTGATCGCATCGGCCACCAGCTTCAGGGCATCATAGCCCAGGGCAGCCATACCGTCAGGAACCGCTCCGCCGTTCGCCGCTTTGTAGGCGTCCACGAAGCTGGTTACTTCAGGAGCAGTATCTTCAGGCGAATAGTGATTGGACATGAACGTGTTCTCCAGCGCTTTGGCACCGGCGATTTCCGCCAGCTGCGGGGAATCCCAGCCATCGCCGCCCAGGAATGGAACCGTGATGCCCATTTCACGGGCCTGCTTCACAATTTTACCTACTTCTTCATAATAACCAGGCAGGTAGATCACATCCGGGTTCGCTGCTTTGATCCGGGTCAGAACTGCTTTGAAGTCAGAATCCTTCTGCTGGTAGGACTCCTGGCTCAGCACCTCGCCGCCCTTGGCCTTGAAGGTCTCTTCGAAGAACTTCTGCAGCCCCTTGGAGTAGTCAGACGAAGTATCGGTATAGATGACAGCGGTTTTGGACTTTAGGGAATCGAGTGCAAAGTTAGCCATTACCTCACCCTGGAACGGATCGATGAACGCCGCGCGGAACACGTATTCATTGACATTGCCGCTGCGCTCATCCACAGTAACCTTTGGATTGGTGGCGCCTACCGAGACGAGCGGGATTTTTTTCTCCGTTGCCACCGGAACGATCCCCAGCGTGTTCGTCGAAGTGGTTGCGCCGATGATGGTGACGACCTTGTCATTGGTGATCAGCTTCTGTGCCGCCTGGGTGGCTTCTTCAGACTTCGAGGCATTATCGGCGATGACCAGCTCAAGCTGCTTGCCGAGTACACCGCCTGCGGCGTTGATCTGGTCCACCGCCAGCTTCGCACCCTTGGAGGCGGAGTCGCCGAAAGAAACCTGACCGCCTGTGAGCTCAAGGTCAGCCCCGATTTTGATGGTGCCTCCGGCCGTGTTGCCGCCGCTTGCCGAGTTACCGCTGTTCTCTGTGCTGTTGCCACAGCCGGATGCTAATACCGCAGTCAATACTGCCGACAAGATCATGGCCCCAATTTTCTTCATAGTTTCTCCCAGCCTCCTGATTATTTAGTATATATATGGTGTTTCTGTGATGCTGCTGTAGGATGGATCCCCCTGCTTAGTGCCCGAGATAAGCCATTTTGATCTCATCAGAGTCGGCCAATTCCTTGGCATCCCCTTCAAGCACTACCCGGCCTGTCTCCAGGACATAGGCGCGGTTAGCGATTTTGAGCGCCTGGTGGGCATTCTGCTCGACCAGCAAGACAGTGGTTCCGGCATCGTTGACTTCCTTGATGATTGTGAAAATATCCTGGACCAGCAGCGGCGCCAGCCCCATTGACGGTTCATCTAGCAGCAGCAGCTTCGGGTGGCCCATCATGGCCCGCCCCATCGCCAGCATCTGCTGCTCCCCGCCGGACAAGGTTCCAGCCTGCTGCTTCTTGCGCTCCAGCAATCGCGGGAAGGTGTTGTACACCTTCTCGAAGTCAGCAGCCAAGCTGCTTCCATCCTGCAGATAAGCGCCTAATTCGAGATTCTCCTCGACCGACATATTAGCGAATACGCGCCGTCCTTCGGGACAATGGATCAGCCCTTCTTTGACAATCACCTGTACACTTTGATTCGTTATTGATTTATTGAGGAATTCAATACTTCCTGTCTTAGGCTTCAGTAGCCCCGAAAGCGTCTTGAGCAGCGTAGACTTGCCGGCACCGTTGGCCCCGATCAAGGTCACGATCTCCCCCTGCTTCACGGTGATGCTGAGCTCCTTCAAGGCATGAATCGCTCCGTAATAGACATTAATTCCTTGTACTGTAAGCATGGCGCTACGCCTCCTGTCCCAGATACGCTTCGATGACCTTCGGATTGTTGCGGATCTCCGCCGGCGTTCCGTCAGCGATCAGGATTCCGCGGTCCAGCACGTAGATCCGGTTACAGACCCCCATTACCAGTGACATATCATGCTCGATCAGCAGAACGGTCAGGTCGAACTCCTCCCGAATCCAGGCGATCAGATTCATCAGGTCTCGTGTCTCATTCGGGTTCATCCCGGCTGCCGGCTCATCGAGCAGCAGCAGCTTGGGTCCGGCCGCAAGCGCCCGGGCAATCTCCAGCCGCCGCTGATTGCCATAGCTCAGGTTGCTGGCTACCTCGTCCCTCTGATCGGCCAGATTGAAGATGGAGAGAATATTTATCGCCTTGCGGGTAATCTCCTCTTCCCCCTGGAAATGCTTCGGCAGACGTAGCATCGAAGAGAACAACGAGTGCTTCGCATGCTGATGGAAGGCAATCTTAACGTTCTCCAGCACCGTCATAGCCGTGAACAGGCGGATGTTCTGGAACGTACGCGCAGCGCCTTTATGATTGATCTTGTAGGGCTTCATCCCGCCGATAGACTCATTATTCAAAAGAATGCTGCCCGACGATGGCGGGTACACTCCGGTCAACAGGTTGAACAGTGTGGTTTTACCTGCACCGTTGGGCCCGATCAGGCCGATCAGCTCGCCTTTATCAATATGAAGAGATACCCCGCTGACCGCCTTCAGTCCGCCGAAGGCCCGGCTGGCCGCTTTCACATCAAGGAGTACCGCTGCTCTCGATTGCGTCATTTGCCTTCGCCTCCTTTTTACCAAACTTGCCTAGTGAGAATTTGCTTACGCCAAGCAGGCCGCTTGGACGAAAGATCATCATCAGAATGAGCACTATCGAGTAGATAATCATGCGCCATTCCGGAAATTCGCGTAAGTAGGTGTACAGCAGGGTAACGAACACCGCACCCACGATAGAGCCCGCCGTACTGCCCAGCCCCCCGAGAACCACCATGACGATGATTTCAAAAGACTTCAAGAAGTTGAAGCTGCCCGGCGTAATCACATAGAACGTATGGGCCGACAGGCCGCCCGCCATACCGGCAAACAGTGCACCGATGGTGAAGGCGATGATTTTGTAGCGTGTCGTGTTAATCCCCATCGCCTCAGCGGCAATCTCATTCTCGCGGATCGCAAGGCAGGCCCGGCCGTGAGTAGATCGGATGAAGTTATTAATCAGCACCACCGAGAGCAGAGTGAAGAAGAAGAGCAGGGTCCAGGTGGTCTTGGCCGGAATCCCGCTGAGCCCTGAAGCACCGCCGACATATTCCGTATTCAGCATAATAATGCGGATAATCTCACCGAAGCCCAGTGTGGCAATAGCCAGATAGTCCCCGTTAAGCCGGAGCGTAGGCATTCCGATCAATACGCCGAACACCGCTGCCAGGAGTCCGCCCGCAAGAATCGCAGGAATGAACGGCACATTGTAGTCAAGGGTAAGGATCGCCGAAGTATACGCACCCACCGACATGAACCCGGCATGGCCTATGGAGAACTGCCCGGTAATCCCGGTAATCAGGTTCAGCGAGACGGCCAGCATGATGTTAACCCCGATGAGCAGTAGCATAGACTGATTCACATCACTGAGCATTCCCGTTGTTAGAAGAACTTTCACGATTCCATAGAACGCAAGGGCAGCAAGGATGCCCAGCCAGAACTTTTTATTTATCTTTTTCACGGCAGCTTCCCCTACACTTTCTCCCGGACATTCTTGCCGAACAGTCCGGATGGTCTGAAGATAAGGATAAGAATCAGTACCGCAAAGGCTACGCCGTCACGCCAGGAGGAGAACCCGAGCGAGGAGATCTCTGTCTCCACTGTTCCCAGCAGCAATCCGCCGACCAGCGCACCCGGAATACTGCCAATCCCGCCAAGCACTGCCGCGACAAAAGCCTTCAGCCCGGGCATGACGCCCATGAGCGGATCAACCGAATTGTACGTCATTCCGAAAATCACGCCCGCCGCCGCGGCCAGTGCTGAACCGATGGCGAAGGTGGCTGAAATGGTGCGGTCAACGTTGATGCCCATCAGCCGCGCCGCTTCTACATCGAAGGATACGGCCCGCATGGCTTTGCCCGTTCGGGTGTAACGCACGATATATCGCAGCACAAGCATAAGTATTATCGTTGTTACAAGAATCATGATCTGATTGGATTCAACCTGGATGGAAGATCCGAAGAGGTGATACTGCTTCTTATCCATAATATCCGGGAAGCCCTTGGCCTGCGGCCCTAGGATCAAGACTCCGGTATATTCGAGCAGGAAGGATACGCCGATCGCTGTAATCAGCGCGGCAATCCGGGTGGACTTGCGCAGCGGCTTATAGGCCAGACGTTCGATGCTGATCCCGAGCAATGCACTGATGGCCATCGAGATGATCAGCGACACGAGCAGTACAACGATAGGCGGCAATCCGGCATTCGCCAGGTATTTGGCACTGTACAGGCCGATGAACGACCCTACCATAAATACATCACCATGTGCAAAATTAATCAGCTTGATGATACCGTATACCATTGTGTAACCAAGGGCGATCAGAGCGTAAATGCTGCCTACGGAAATTCCGTTGATTAGTTGCTGAATGAAGTACTCCATCGCCATCCCCTTCTCTCCATATTCATCTTGTATACCCCTTTCTCTGTGCCGCTTCTCTTTTCTTGGATTATGATGTCATTTATATTAACACAAGGTCTAAGGAACGTCACTAATTTTTGTGGTAATTAATACAAAATTCAATAATTGGTGTTATATTACATAACATGATATATGTAGGATTTGATAGACTTCTGTAGGTTTTTAAAAATCATGTAGAAAACAGGAGAAAAACAGAGGATTTTTAAGCAGGGACGTTTTAGAAGTTGTTTCCTTTTCTTATACAATACTTTTTTTCTGCGGAATTAATATAACATTTGTCTCTTTACAGCATCATCCCTTCAATTAATTAAAGGGGTAACGGATTGAACCGGCAGTGTGCGGTGGTGGAGGTCAGACTTAAGCGTATAAAACTCTCCCCCTACGCCTACAGTCTCGCTGGTTACTGGGCCAAGGTCCCAGCGGCCTGCTGGGCTCCGGGTTGTTCCTCTCCTTCTCGTTCGTTGCTATACTCTACCAAGCATCACACACATGTAAAGGAGTGGAATTGAAATGAGCACCATTGACAAAAAGGAGAACGTCCAATCTGCCAGGAAAGGGTTGCTAATCTTCTTCCTGATCCTTATTCCTCTTACAGCGATTAGTTACATATTGGCCCTAACTGTAGCACCAGTATATGGTTTGCTGCTGATGTGGGCGCCCGGGATCTCCTCCATACTCACCCGTATCCTGCTGCGGGAGGGCTTCGCTGATATCTCCCTGAGCTTCGGGGGACGGCGCACGCTCAGGGTGATTCCGTTCATCTTATTGTTGCCGGTAGCGGTGGGCTTATTGGCCTACGGGAGCGCCTGGATCACAGGACTGACGGAATATACCGGCCCAGGCGGCAATGTTGCTGGTTCGCTAGTCGGGGCTATCCTTATTCAAATGTCCATCGGGACCGCGATGGGGATCATCAGCAGTGCCGGAGAAGAGTTAGGCTGGAGAGGATACATGCTGACCCGGCTCATCCAGGCCCGCGTCCCGAAACCTATTCTAATGAGCGGACTGATCTGGGGCGCGTGGCATATCCCGGCGATCCTAATCGGCAACTACTATTCCGGCCCCTCTCTGGCCTTATCCATCGTACTGTTCATGGTAACCATCAGCTCATTTAGCATCATTATTAGTCTATTGCGCTTAAGCACAGGGAGCATATGGCCGGCGGTTCTGCTCCACGCCTCATGGAATGCGATCATTCAGGATGCTTTCGACCGGTTCAACAGCGGGAAGAACGCTTATCTCTGGACGGGGGAATCGGGGATACTGGTGGCTGCTACGCTCGTGATCGCCGCATGGATCTTCTACAGAAGATCTGCGTTCGTAAAGGATGCACGGTTGTAAATGACAGTACGGCAAAAAACAGACAGCCCTTTTTTTGAGCAGGATCAACGTGAGTACTTGGGTGGACGCTCCGCGAACGAAACGTTGTTCCAATCGCTGTGTTCTCCAGATTTTTTTCATTCCCCTTGGCGGTGAAAATCCGGAGAACAAGGCGACCGCTATCGCTTTTACACAATCGTTTCGTCCTCTCCGCTGTTTAAGCGGGATGCGAAAACACATTTTTTTAACACAAAAAAGAAATCGTCCAAGCATCAAGGGACTAAAAACAGAAAGCAGCAATTCTCCCATAAGAGAATCGCTGCTTTTTTAACATTTGAAGCTTTTACGAAATCTGAGAATTGACTCGGGCAATGACCGCCTAGTCCAAATATACAGCCTTTCCCGTCTGGGCCGATTCATAGATTGCCTCCAGAATCCGGGAGACCACATACGCCTGTTCAGGAGTCACGACCGGGTCCTTATCCTGCTCGATGGCTTCGATCCATTTTCTTAATTCTATATCCGTAGATTTCTCTTCCTTGCCTTCATAGAAGGCTACTCCTCCGGCACCAAGCTCAATCTCATTCGTGTATAGCTTGCTATGCTTCTCCCCGTTAATTCTGAGACCATTCTTCATGTCCGCCCCCGCTTCGGTTCCGCTTAAGCTGCACTTGGCTTCATCCACATCCAGCGAATTCAGCGCCCAGCTCGCCTCCAGCGTAATCGTTGCGCCGTTCTCCATCACAATCATCCCGAACGCAGAGTCTTCCACGGTGAATTTCTTCGGGTCCCAGGGTCCCCAGGCGTTGGCAGCATCTTCTTTTTGGGAGAGCTCGTGGTATTTGGTTCCCAGCACAACCTTCGGTTTGTAGTTATCCATCATCCAGAGCGTCAGATCCAGCGCATGGGTTCCGATATCAATAAGCGGGCCGCCCCCCTGCTTCTCCTCATCCAGGAATACCCCCCAGGTAGGGACCGCTCTGCGGCGGATGGCATGCGCTTTCGCATAATAGATATGGCCGAGCTCGCCTGCTTCGCAGACTTTTTTCAGATACAAGCTGTCTTGCCGGAACCGGTTGTCATACCCTATGGTCAGCTTCTTGCCGGTACGTTTCGCCGCTTCAGCCATACGTTTGGCATCCGCTGCTGTTTTGGCCATGGGCTTCTCACACATCACATGCTTACCCGCTTCCAGTGCAGCAATGGATATATCCGCGTGCGCATCATTCGGAGTAAGAACATGAACAATATCAATAGAAGCATCCTGCAATAATTCCTGGTAATCCGTATAGACAGCAGCATCCGCACTGCCGTATTGTTCAGCAGCCTTCTCAGCCCGTTCCTTGATAATATCGCAAAAGGCCACTACTTGAACCTTATCCTGTCTGCTTAAGGCAGGCAGATGCTTCCCGTTCGCAATTCCTCCACAGCCGATAACTCCAACACGATACACTTTGCTCATAGTCTCTCATCCTCACTGTTCATGTAATTTTCGGGCCTTGCGGTATGCCGCCGGGGTCATGCCCAGCCGCTTGCGGAATACCGAATGCAGATAGGTTGCAGTGGTGAACCCTTCGGACTCCGCGATGTGTTCGATCGACAGGTTGCTGGCTTCAAGCTTGCTGCATACCGCCTGCAACCGGATCTCTTCAAGAATCCGGCTGAAGGTTTGATCCGGATGGATCTGCTTGAAGATCCGCTGCAGCTGCCTTGCGCTGATATTCAGCTTCTCCGCCACATTCTCCAGCGTCACGGCTGCTGAATAATTCGCTTCCATGTACTGAACGGCATATTGATAGCGGTAGGTCACCATATCCCGTACGGGTGCCGCAGCTCCCATCCCGCCTGCATCATAGGCTCTGGTTACCTTCAGCAAAATACTGATCACCAGATGCTTGATAGAAGTGTAATATCCCGCAAGCTTGCCGTCACAGGCCTCATAGGCTTCCAGAAAACACTTCATCGCCCTGTGATAATCCTGCGCAGGGATCAGCGGCAGCCTCTTCAGCTTCTCCACACATTCCTCTGCTTCCGCAACCTCCCATGGATCTGCATCGTCTCTCTGCTTCTCCGCAATATTGACATGCAGACATAACTCCTCCATCGACTCCTCCGCATCCGCTTCCTGACGGTGCATGACTCCCGGTCCGGTCAAATAGAGCATTCCCTCCGATAAGGGATACTGCTGATCGCCAAGAATAACCGTTCCCTTGCCCCGCGGGATGAAATGAAATTCAAACTCCGCATGGTTATGGAAATCAATGACCTTCCCCGGCGGAAAAGAGGTCAAATGAAACCGGAGAACGGAAATTTCATAATGTCCCCACAGGATGGAAATATCCAGTCTTTCCAGCAGATCCATCTTCTCAAACATAATCTCGAAGGGAAAAGGGCTCATGTTAACCTCCTGCTTAAGCTGCGCTCTGTACCCGGATAAGTAATCAAATTAAGACTTCAATTCGGCTAACCGGACCACCCGTCCTGCCTTCGCCGAGAGATTCGCCGCCTCCATTAAGCGGGTAAGCTCCGTTGCCGCTTGAATATTGTCAGAAGCAAGCGTGTTCTCCTGGATGTGGGCCACCCACTGCTGGAAAGCGCTGTCCCGATTGGCCAGCACAGGCGTATCGTTCCAGGCAGCCCCTTGATCTGCCGCTTTCGTACTTCTGACGAGCAGCTTGTCTTCAGGCGTTCCATATAATAGGGTCCCTTCCGTCCCATGCACTTCGATGGTGAAGGGGGAGTAACTATTCACGAAACCGGCTTCTACCACACCGATAGCTCCCGAATCGGTATAGAGCGTCGCTACAGCGTTGTCTTCCACTTCCTTGCCCGTCACATATCCGAAGTTCGCGCTTACCCCGGTCACCTCTTGACCCAGGAACAGTCTGGTCAGGTACATGGGATGACATCCCAGATCAATCAACGCCCCGCCCTGGCATTGCTCAAGGCTATAGAAATGCTCTGGAAGCCAGTTGGCCGTTGCACCGTTATGGGATAAGCGGACTCTGACATACGTAATCTGCCCCAGCAGTCCCTGGCTTAGAATGTCTTGAACCGATAACGTATAACCGTCATTTAGCCGCGGCAGGGACACGGTTAGCTTCACGCCATGAGCCTCGACCTCAGAGAGGATATCATTAACCTCACTCAGCGTTGCAGCTACCACCTTTTCGGTGAAGATATGCTTGCCTGCTCTGGCCGCCGCAATCATGACCTCCCGGTGCATATGGGTTGGCGCATCGACAATAACGGCATCTATATCCTCCCGGGCAAGCAAGTCATTCAAAGAATCACAAAATGGGACATTCAAGCTCTCTGCCGCCTTCCTGCCCCGCTCCGCATCCTCGTCCCACACCGCAGCGATTTCCGTATCGCCGTGCTCCTGAGCCTGCTTCGTATAATCCCAAGCATGTACATGCCAAAAGCTGATCTTGCCAATCCTAATGCTCATTCGCCTGCACCTCCATATACATTATTCTGACATCACCTATAAAGTATCACATAATAGACAGGATTTTTAGTAGATAAATGCGACATCTAGTATATGAAATTACGACATCTGCAAGGAAAATCATATCGTTCAGAGAATCTGCCCGCTCCCGCTGGATGAACGCAAAAAAGGAGCTCAATATGAGCTCCTTATGTATTAATTGAAGAACGGAGAGAGAGGGATACTCTCGCTACGCGAGAGATTGCGAAGAGTTCCTAACGAAGCTTATGCTCCAACGAACCGCTTAGGGTCCTCATCCCTGGCAACGAAGTATTTCAAAACGGAGAGAGAGGGATTCGAACCCTCGCACCGCTTACGCAGTCTAACCCCTTAGCAGAGGGTCCCCTTATAGCCACTTGGGTATCTCTCCAAGTAATGGCTCCCCGAACAGGACTCGAACCTGTGACAACTCGATTAACAGTCGAGTGCTCTACCAACTGAGCTATCAGGGAACATTAACATGAACAAGGATTAATTTATCATGATTCTACAGGTTAGTCAAGCGGGGCGAGAGAGATTGTGAGATCGTTTACAAACTCTACCTATCTGTAGGGTATCCCTATAGGTGTCGCTTATGTCAGACCCACTCTCCATCCAGCGGAACAGCCACGCGGCCCAGTAAGCCCTCCTGTTCAAGGCGTTGCTTCAATAGTTCCCTCGTCACATGGCAGTGATTAATTGTATCCATATGCACAGCAATCACCGAAGCGGCCGGAGCGGCATGGCACACCTCGATAACATCCTGTTCGTTCATGGTAATGGGTCCTCCGCTCAGGAAGCTGGCACCTCCGGCATTGACAATAATCACCTCGGGTGCCTGCCCTGCTATCACTTCTTGGACCTCTTCGCACCAGATCGTATCCCCTGCCAGGTACAGCACAGGTTCACCTTCCGCCCGGAAAACGAAGCCGGAGACCTTGCCCATCCGCTCTCCAATCTCCCCTGTTCCGTGATGCCCGCCTGTACGTATCAGAGTTACTCCGCCGAAGGACACAGAGCCGCCGTCCTTAATCTCTGTAACACGCTGATAGCCTTGGGCTGTAAGGGTCTCCCCGTCGCCTTCCTGGCAATACACCGGCAGGTCCTTAGACAACTGCTCTGCCGCTGCTTGATCCCAGTGATCCGGATGCAGATGTGTCACCAGTACAGCATCCGGCTCCAGCCACTGCTGCACCGGCCCCGGCAAAGGCACCAGCGGATTCCGGCGGTCATCGCCCGAATTCATAATCGGCGGATTCACCCCCTGCCCACTCAACATCGGATCGATCAGAAACGTTGCGCCGCCATATTCCAGCCATAGGGTGGCGTGGCGGATCAGCTTTATTCTCATCATATGCACCTCTTCCCGGATGTCTTCCTTAAGTTCAAATTCTGATACAATAAGTATAAATCACTCTTGGATGAGAAGACATTGTGCCGAGAAAGAGATTCTTACGATATGCTTTCACCCGGAAAGGAATTGCAGAAAATGCCCCCTATCTCATCAAGGACCATGAGAGTGTCACCGAGCTGTACCGCATCAGCGGGGAGGGATGTTATTGGATGCGGGTGCGTACTGTGGATCAGGAGGCGCTGACCGCTTTTTTGGACGAACTGCTGAAGTATGGCAATTACCGGGTTAACCTGGACATGGGCCAGATCAAATAAGGATAAGATTTGCCAAGGAGGCCTTCATGAATAACAAGATAGAACCACCCAGAATCCCAGATCCCGGGCTACTTACGCCGCAGGACATTTACACCCTTGCTTCAAAAGATGAATTCAGCCGCTGCCTCATTGAAGGGGCGCTCATTGAATATCAGGAGGCTACCCGGGTAGCCTTCGATAAAACCATTTTCAAAAACGTCACCATCACCGAATCCTCGCTGGAGCGCATTGAGCTCACCGATGTGGTCTTCGATCATTGCGACCTGTCCAATGTAGACTTCAGCGACGCCTTCATCCACCGGACCGAGTTCAGGGATTGCCGCTTAACTGGCACCAATTTCTCTAGAGCGCGGCTTCAAAATGTGTCGGTTACCGGATGCCTCGGGGAGTTCGCGGTGTTCCGTTTTGCCAATTTCAAAGGAGTCTCCTTCGAGCGCAGCTCGCTGGCCAGCGCGGATTATTACCAGTCCAGCCTGAACGGCCTGTATTTCTCGGAATGCAATCTGGAGCAGGCCACGCTGGCCGGATGCAAGCTGAAGGGTGTTGACCTTAGCGACTGCGAGTTCACCGGCCTCCTGGTGGATCTTCAGGATCTGGAGGGCTGCGTGATCTCTGCGGAGCAGGCGGCTTCTTTTGCCGGACTACTCGGTCTGGTCATCAAAGATTAAGTAGCTGGACCCGCGCCTGCCTCCAGCGCAACCAATTTGAGCTTGCCGGAGCATTTACCGCAGCGGTACCGCCCGGGATCGGCCCGGCGCTTGCGCAGATATTCAGTGGCACACGTGATGCACACCAGCTTATACCGGTAAGGCTGCGGCTTGCGGGCCTTGGCTCCCGGCAGGGTCTGACAATAGCGGCTGCCGCCGACGCGGGCCAGCAGTATTTTGAAATCGGCATCCCGGTGCATATACCCCCGCTTCGCCAGATGCAGGTGGTAGTGACAGAGCTCATGCTTGATGATCTTCTCCGTCTCCTCCCGTCCGTACATCGCCAGCTGCTGGGGATTGATCTCTATATTATGGCTCTTGGTAAAATATCGTCCGCCGGTTGTCGTAAGTCTGCTGTTAAAGCTCGCTGTATGCCGGAAAGGCACGCCAAAGCTGTTCAGCGACACCTGCTCGATCCACTGCTGCAGTTCTTCGTTGCTCATACTCGTCATCGCGTTCCTTCACGGTCCTCTCCATAAGGAAATAACATCTCTACTTGAATTGTAACTTGCCCATGGGCTACACTGTCAAGAAGGAAGACAAGTTCGGAGGGAGAATGAAAAGATGCCGAGAATGCGGTACGTAATTATGCAGCAGGGTCTGGAACTGCAATTCGTGGAGATGCCGGAGGAGTATGCTTACCAGCTAAGCGCCCTCAATCTGCGCCTGAATAAAGAAATCGACAAATTAACCGCCGAGAATGTTCCCGGGCTGCCGCTGGCTGTAGCCGAATGTGACAATCTGGAGCTGCTGCGCGAAGAGCATCACCTGGAATCCGGGCTGGCGTATATTAACCGGCTGGAGCGTGCTTTTGCCTCCATTCAGGAGAAGGAGTATCCGCTGATCTCCCTGCTGACCGAAATCCGGGCGCTCCAGGCCCAGCTTGAACAATGGTATGAAGAAGAGGAAGAACGGGTGCAGTAGCGCCGCTTCCGGGCGGCCATGAGAATTACTGCTTGGATGACCGAAACTAACCGTGCACCTTTGGGCGTATTCCCCCATATGCTATCTATACACAGGAAGCATGCAGAGGAGGGGTACCCTTGCCACAATGGCTTCGCCAACAGCTCATGAAGGCCTACTTCAAGAAGGACTGCCGTCAGATCAGACTGCTGAATGAATGCTGGTTCTTTTACCGGAATACCGCCGATCCAGAGGAAATGATCCAGAAGAATGTATAACCAGGTGATGCAAGTGAAATTCTTATTTTTTAACAAAAAGCCACGATTCCCTATAGAGGTATCGTGGCTTTTTGGCGTAAATCCGTCCGGGTCTGCACTCGGCTGCCGGATTATTTGAACATCGGGAATACGTATTTCACCAGGAAGAACAATACTCCGAAGGTGATAATAATGTAGGCTGCATATTTAATGAAGGTGGATGCGACCAGACTGGAATCCGATTTGCGGTGCACCTCTGTCCGTTCAACCTCAACACTTCTGTCCTTGTAATTCGGCTCCATCCTCAATCTCTCCTCCCTTGGGGTTAGTTGTATGTCTTCCATTAACCCGGGGATTTGGAGCTGAAACAGAGCCGCAGAGGAACAGATCACTTGTAAAATCTGACTGGCTGCTTAATCGAAACGGCGTGTGCCCGGCCAGGAGCCCTGTAGCTTACGGACCAGCACAATCTGTCCCGTATGATAGGCATCATGCAGAATCAGGCTCATCACCTCTTCGCCCGGCGCATGCCCGGAGCCGCCCCATTCATAAGCGCCTTCTTCCAGAGCCACAATAATCTCGCGCAGCGAGGCATGGACCGACTTCAGCTTGGCAACGGCCTGATTCCAGTCCTCTTCCCCACTCCCGGTTACGGTGAACGTGGCGTCATTGCTCTCCAGGTCAGGCAATTTCTCCAGCCCCTTAAGCTTGCGCAGCAGACGCTCCTTATAATAAGTCAGGTGATTAACATTCTCCCAGATGGAATTGCCCGCAGCCCCTTCCGGCTTCCAGCTGGCCTGCTCACTGTTCACGCCCTCCAGCGCAGCGCCAAGCGGCGGCTGCCAATCCTCTACATCCATTACATAATCCCAATTCTCCAATAGAACATCGCTGATTTTGTTTTCCATCTGTATCCCTCCTGCAATTAGTGGGTGTTCATGATCACGTAACGACTTAACAAACCGAATAACAGTTACATGAGCAATGTAACATATTTGGCGGAGTGCATCAAGTAACTAGCATAACTTATTTTTAACTGTTACAATCAAGACAAAGATAACGTGAAAGGAGCGATGCGGCTTGCTGTGGGTAGATTTCATGAACAGCTATTGGCGGGATTGGCGGACCAGCGACCGGAGCAAGGACGAGGACCGGCTCGAAGAACCGGAGTGGCTGGAGCAATGGCTGGTGGAGCAGAAGCTGCCGGCGGTAGGCCCTCTTCTCCCGGAGGAGCTGGAGCAGCTGAAGGAGCTGCGCAGATTGTTGTGGGACGAGCTGCAGCGGCTGGTCGCAGGAGAGCCTCCGGCTACAGCTCTGCTGGAGCAGCTCAATGTATATATGGGCAACGGGCCCGTTGTGCGGCAGGTGGTCTGGACATCCGCAGGCGAAGCCGGGATCTCCCTCCAGCCGCAGGGAGCGGACTGGGGGCAGATCATGGCGGAGATTGCCGCCTCTTTTGCAGCCGCGGTACTGGAGAAGGAGCCTTCACGCTTCCGCATCTGCGGGAATCCCGACTGTCTCTGGGTCTATTACGACGATACCCGCAACCGCTCGAAGCGGTACTGCGACGACAAGCTGTGCGGGAATCTGATGAAGGTGCGGCGGTTCCGGGCACGGCAGAAAGCAGCGGAGGGTGAGCCTTCGAAGGAGTAAGCGTGTTACCGGAGGCGGCGGATGAATCATCGGCAGCGTAAGCAGGTTACCAGGTGAGACCAATTTGACTACACAGCGTTCCGCTGCGTCAGCGGGGTCAGCGTAGTATTTTTGCCGGAATGCTTGGCGGTATAGAGCAGATGATCGACTTCTTCGAAGAGCGCTTCTTTGGTGGCGCCTTCGGTATAGCTCTTGAGGCCAATGCTGACAGTCACTACCCCATGCTCCATCTCTTCATGGAGCGTCTCCGAGAGCTGGTCGCGAATCCAATCCATGAGGGTGTAAGCCTCCTCGAAGCTCTTCTCGAACAGCAACACCGCAAATTCCTCGCCGCCGTAGCGGGCAGCAATGTCTGCGGGAGAGAGATGGTCCTTGATGATCTGCGCGACCCGGGCCAGCACCAGATCCCCCGTACGGTGTCCATATTTATCGTTAATTTGCTTGAAATTATCGATATCCACCAGCGCAAGATGGAACGGGGCACCCTGGCTGCCGTATTCCAGCGCTTTTTCATAGAATTCGTGAAAAGAGATATGGTTATACAGTCCTGTCAGCGCATCGGTGGTAGACAGCTTGCGGA
This sequence comes from Paenibacillus sp. FSL K6-1217, assembly GCF_045040735.1. NCBI lineage: Bacteria > Bacillati > Bacillota > Bacilli > Caryophanales > Paenibacillaceae > Paenibacillus > Paenibacillus sp. FSL K6-1217. The sequence continues at coordinate 6,465,526 of NZ_CP150271.1, read as the reverse complement.
TCACCGCGTTCTCAATCATCAGATCCTGCTTGGCCGTTAAGGTAGCTTCCAGATCGCTCGCCAATTCGCGCCCGTTAATGATGATAATCCCTGCCACCAGCGTGCCAACCAGCAGGAAGAGCGGGATCGCAATCAGGTCAAAGTCGGTGAGGTAATACTTGAACCAGTCATCCCAGCGGTAGAGAATGAAGAAAGCAGCCGCCTGTAGGCCTGACGTGAATAAGGTCAGATCCAGCCGAAAAAAGATCGCCGACGCCATAATCGGCAACAGCATCAACGCCCCAATGATTCTTATATCCATATTCAGGTGAATGATCATCATCGCGATAATCGTCCCCGCCACAAACAGCAGCACGAAAGAATATTTCGGCGCCACAACATCCACAAGCTGCGTAATCCCCACCACCGCACTCATCAGCAAGGTCGGATAGAGCAGCACATCATAGTAGAACTCATGCGCTCCCATGGGATACGGCAAACATATGAAAGACCCAAGCTGGGCCAGGAAATGCAGAGCGATCACCAGCCAATACGTATAAAGGAACCTCTTGACCCACTTCGCCTGCCGGTGTGCAGAAGTCTCCGAAGGGCCCATGAAATCTCTTAATCTCCACTCTTTCACCTGCTGCCCCCCCGATTGGTTTCACACATTGGATGAACACATTCCTCCTATTTTAACATGCCAGGGGCCGGGTCGGATACTCACTTGTGGGATATGTACGGGGGGTGGGGGAGGGTTAGTAGGATTGGTGAAGTATCGGGGCGAAAGAACGTGTGGGTTGGGAGTTTGTGGGCAGGTGTTGGTATGAGGGCGATTATTCTTTGTGTGATTTCAATCCATGCTCGTACATAAGGAGGGGCCAGACCATACCTGTGATAGTGCCGATCCCCCCTCTTTTAATACACACTTCTACATGAGGAGCTAGGCCGACGCGCCGATCGCGAAGCCAGGCTTCATCCGATTTCAATCCACGCTCCTGCACGAGGAGCGACTATGGCGGGGAGGAGTTCGCAATCCTGCTGTTTGAATTTCAATCCACGCTCCTACATGAGGAGCGACTTTATGGCAACTCCCCGGAAGTCTTTCCAGATCAGATTTCAATCCACGCTCCTAGATGAGGAGCGACATCAGCTGGTTGTACTTACATCATAAGTGATTAGCACTAGCATCGATTACACCTACTTCCACAGGAACGGAGGATACTCATCCAGATCATTACGCAAATGACGGGTAAGCAGCAACGCTTAAGCATTAGACCCTCTTTGTCCAACAATTCTATCTCTCAATCATATTTACCCCTTCAGGCAACTCGGAACGATCAATCGTGATAAGGTAATCCTTATAATCTCTCGCAGCTACTCCAAGAACACTTTCTGCATGAATACGTTCAAACAGCTTGTGAGCAGGCGCATTCCCCAAGACTGAGCTATGTTCAAAAATAATCAATTTGCGAAGTGCCATCTGTCCACGGGAGGCAGAGCGATCATATTCAAACATGTTCTCAATCGCAGCCCATAGCAGTTCCAGATCATCGGAAGTAAAGTTTGTCTGTTGAGCCAAATGCCCCGAGATATAACCATCCATTCTATAAAGTCCGTAGGGGATGATATGCTTGCGTCCCATCTCCCGCTCCTTGTCAGTTCCCTCTTGAGTAACAGCTTGGCGGGTTATGGTTAGCTCTTGAGAGAATACTGGGTCAATACTTCTTGCGAAAGTAAACTGTACAGGACCGCGAACTTGTCCGCAGTTAATTTTAGTGGTCATGACCGCCCCAAATGTACGAACGTCAAAAAAGTTATTACACATCCAGCGGGTAAGTTTATAACTCTCTGCTTTATCCGCAGGCTTCAACTCCTTCAATTTATCTGTATCCTCTTCGCGCAAAGCTCTATAGGCTTGACGATGTTGTTCATTGAGTACCGCGCCTTCAGATACATAAATATTATGGCCTTCTTGTCCGTTTTTTGTTACTTCTACATAGTTGCGGATTTTGCGCTTAAGACATACATCTGTTACGATTCCGTGCCCTGTCTCCGGATCAATTCTCGGCATATTACCGGCATCAGGATCTCCGTTCGGATTGCCATTCTTAACATCGAAAAAGATCGTAAATTCATGGCGGTTAATAGGCGTACTCATTATTCATCCTCACCTTTCTTATCCTTGTTTAATGTAGTAGTGGCACCCGTTTCAGAGCCTGATTCAATTCCGCTTGTTTTACTACCAGTATGTTGCGCTTGATGGTAGTATCCAAGAATAAACAAACCTTGCTCTTCAAGATTTAAATGGGTTGGAAATTTAGGGACGCCGGATAACACCTCACCGATATCCCGGTCTCTGAACTTTCCGAACTTTGCCTTTGGATTAGAGATGTGTGCCTGCGCCAGACGGATTAAATTCGGAAATACCGCCAATGGAGTAGTAGAAGCAGAGGAAAAGTACCGATCTTTAATCGTCGTATTTAATTTTCCGTACCCCCCTGAGGCTTCGATCTGCGCCCGTTCCAGAACAGCGAATAATCTGCCAAGTCTATAGGCTACGGTTTGTGTCTCATTATTCTCATTAAGTCCCATCGTCAGTGCTCCTCTCAGCACATCATTGTTATTAATCCGTGCATAACGCTGCAAATACGCCTTAATGACTGATGCCCGAACCCATGCACTTCCTGCTGATTCACCATAAGGTGATATTCTTCCATCCACCCTTATACGACCGATAATTGCTGCAAATACTGAATATGGATAGGCATTGCCTTGAAGTACAGAACGAAACCATGCACCAGCCATAGCAGCGGTTGCCTTTTTCATTTTGCCTGAATCCATATTTGCGTGGACCGTTTCCCGCATAACCCGATAAAGACTGGGCAGCACAGGAGATTTATCCCCAGGACGACTCATAGCCATGTCTGCGGAATGCTGTGACAATCGTACAAAAAGCGAATCAAAAGTACCCTGCCAGAAATAACGAACAGCCAGACGGGCAACATTCGGCGATAGCCCCAGTACAGTGAACAGTGCTTGCGGAGCAGGCAACATATTTTCCGACACTTCTATACCACTGCGAACACGAAGCATTATATCCTTAAGCTGTTCAGTACCCTGCAAATCCTCCTTCAGTTGTTCATCCGGTTCGTTATCAAAGAAGGTTCCGAACATTTCCTCTTGAGCAACCCATTCTTTTCCTTGCCCTGACTGACGGTCTGCCCAGAAGACAACTGTCATATCACCTACGCCCCGCAGCCGGTTCTCCCTTGAGGCAAGCAGATGGTTTAAAGCTTTAGCATATCCGGCGGCTGCCTCTTCGCTTACTGGTGCGTTATAACTTTGTTCTTTACCATACGATTGGAGTGCAGGAAAATTAAAAGAAACTAAACTAGCTCCCATTGATTGAGCATCTGCGACCCCTTTGATCTTGATCTCATGAGTACGCGCAATGGGACGATTAGCCTCACCGGAGATCAGACAGGTTCCATAGACGGTTCCCTTCTTGTCTTCTCTTTGAGAGCTGGTCCAGATAGTTATTATTTCAGATGTCTGATGTACGAAGGGATCGCTTCCTTGCAGCTTAAAGATAAAGTTATTATCTGTTCCAGATAGCGCTTTGTTCAAACTCAGTTGAAAGAATTCATCACCTTCAGGTTCTTCAGGATTCCAACGTTCAAAAAAATTCAAGACTGCAAGGCCATCAGGTGAAACACACCCATTGAGTAGAGAACGGTGCAACTCGCGGCTGGCCTCAAATTTCTTGAGCGATGTGGAACGAACTCCGTTTTTTTCAATCAGACCAAAAATATATTCTGCTTTATCCGATAAAAAGTAAGGCTTTACCCCGCTTGAGCGTGCTCCATGCTCCGGTACATCCATTGAAATTGACAAAGGCCTTTGGCCTCTGTTATCACGGATATCCAAAATACGCAGCGGTCGGCCATCTTTAGCAAGCTCCAGCACAAAAGAGATCTTGTCCGTGCTGAAACCAGGTGGAGCCATACCTGAAGCCGGATCTTGAGAGAGCTTTAGATAACGCTCATAAAGAGACTGGGTGATCATCTTATTTCCCTCCTTTACTCAAATCCGGTACGTCAATAATTCCTGCATTCATTACAGCACGGAAAAACTTTGCCTCCATACTAGCTTCGTAATCGAGATCCCAGAGCATCCACTGCAAATCTCGTTCTCCAGTCCCGGCATAATAAGTAATAGGCATGGCTTGTCCGTTTTCAATTAATTGAAAATTGGCAGGGAACTCCCGACAACCTAAGTAGGGTTGTTGAAACACTTGTCCTAAACGCGCACGACGGAGAAAAATATTATAGTGCTTCTGAGGAGTGTCCATAGCTCCCGATTTTGAGGTCATCTCAAAGTGTGCCTCTATAATATATCCGACCTGCTTTAGCATTAAGGTCATCCGCTGTTGCCGTTCCTCCATCACATTCTGACGAACATTGCTTGTTTTGCCGTTCATAGCTGACTTAACAATAGCAGCTGATAGTTTAGATTCTGTCTCATTGCGGCGAATGGATTCAAATTTAATTTCGTTCAGTACATGAATACGGTCGACCACCCACCGGATAGCCGGCTTCCAGTGAAGGCTCTCGAGAATACCTCGAGCTGCAGACGGAGTGATGACATCATAACTGACTCGCTCAGCCTTCATTTCCGGGCGCGTGAAACATGCATAGTCCCCCCAAACATGGAGCTTAATACCATATCCCATATGTTCACCTCCGTTAGCTATTAAGGTAGCTTACTTGCACACTAAGCAAAGTAAGGCTTGACTCCTATCTGCTGGCTGTACCATAAATCAGGATGTTCTAGCATTCTGATCCCCGGGCTAATCTCTGTAAGTTCCCCCGCTTGCTTAAAAGCCTCATATTCCTGTTCATATAGTTGAACCGTATAAGGCTGAAGTTTCCTCACAAGTTCTCTACTTAATTGAGGAGCATGGCGAAGACGCTTAAGCAGAATCGAGAATGCAGCGCTATTATCCTCCACAAGCTTTTCCTCTTCAGTCTTAAAGGGAATGATGACCGGCTCCATCTGCTCATCAATCATCCGGAATTCCCGGCCGATCTCAGCAAAAGGAAAAGCGAGCTGTCTACCGTTTCTTTCAATCTTGGCGATAATCTCCTTGCCGTCCGTAGAGTCTCTGTTTCCGATGTGCTGAAAATAAGAAAGTTCGGCAAAATACCGCTCAACTGCTGAGACGGATAACGGATCAAGCCCTTCTTCCAAACTATCTTTAAGAATAGTTCTAGCTATATTGCCCGTTAAACTCATCCAACCCGCAGGTAGTCCCTGCCCCAGTTCAAACACATGTACTTTTCCATGAGATAATTTCCCATTCCGGTTACATCGTCCAGCCGCCTGAGCAACTGAATCAAGTCCAGCTAACTCACGGTAAACCTCCGGGAAATCTACATCTACTCCTGCTTCAATTAATTGCGTGCTAATTAAGAGACAAGGCTGACCAGACTCAAGGCGTTGACGGACCTTATATAATATAGCCATTCTGTGTCTAGGACACATTCTCGCACTTAAGTGATACATTCCCTCAAGTGTATTAGCGGATCGTGACTGTATATGCTGCAAAGTCTCAAATAGTTCACGCGCGGTCTTACGGGTATTAACAATGCACAATGCTTGAGGCAAACCTTTCAGTTCTTCAACTAAGCCGTCAAGACTTACAATTCCGCGGCTGCATACTTTTACACGTTCGAACTGTCTGAAGCGTAATTCCGGGTGAGTCACAATTTCCTTAACATTAATTTGCTGCTTCATACGGGGGTGATTCAAAATTTCCGAAGCTGGCGGTTGTGTTGCAGTACACATAATCACAGTACACCCATAATTCCGAACAAGCTCCTCCAGTGCGTACATACAAGGTTTGAAAAAAGCTCCATTCATCATCTGTGCCTCATCCAGCACGATAACGCTGTTCGTAAGGTTATGCAGCTTTCGGGTCTGGGAACGCTTGTGAGAGAACAGTGATTCAAAAAACTGCACATTTGTCGTCACGATAACAGGTATGTCCCAATTCTCTTCAGAAAGCCTTCTCGTATCACGGAGCCTACGCACTTCCTGCTCTTCTTTTATTAATTCTTCCGACTCATCCGTGTCATGGTGGACATTGGAATGATGCTCCAGCACAACCTCTTCCCCTAATACATCACGGAAAATAGCAGCGTTTTGCTCGATTATGTTGGTATGAGGAATTGCGTATATGATTCGTTCCAATTCCTTATGCTGCACTGCATGTCCCAATGCAAAGCCCAGCGAGATCAACGTTTTACCACTGCCGGTAGGTAAGGTTAATGAGAATAGGCCACGGGGTTGTGAGGCTTTGCCTATACACTCATTGAATATTTCTGTCCGCAAATAATCAATTTGACTACCAGGCTTAGGGAATCTCTTCGCCATATAATCCTGAAAGCGCTTAAGTAAAACGGGAAAATTGGCAGCTACTCCTCTCTTATCCGCTTGATCCGGGTTTAAGAAGCGTTCTGTATTCAAAGTATCTGCATCGACCAGGCAAGAAAAAAGCATTCGAGTAAGAAAAGACATCTGAAAAGATGATGATATTCCCGGCTGCAACGAAAACTGTGCTGGCAGTGCCGGAATTTTGACCTCACGAAAAGCTGCACTATAATCATCCAAATCTTTTACCAGTCTGCGCGCAAGGCAAGAATCCGCTCCCGAAATTGTCCCATAGTTTGGTAAGCCGCTATGATGACCAGCAATGATGTAGGATAAGATTACAGCCAAGCGTTGATTAGAACCAGCAGCCTTAATGATTTCTCTTGCTCCTGCCGTGGAATGATCCACTCTTCTACTTGATCCATCAAGCCTGCTTTGAAATTCATCAGAATACTTCCCAAGATCATGGAGATAACCGGCTATGTAACCCCATTTCTCCATTCCAAATTGACTAGCAAATTTAGCTGTTAATTGGGCCACTTCATTTAGATGATTCAATAATAACTGCCACTCACTTTTATTTGCAGAATCTGTGCTGTGGGCGTAGTACATTATTCACCTCTTTCTTAACTTCTTGTGATTAAAAATTAAATACATATTTATATTTTAACTCATTTCTGATGGGTTGTATACAAAAAAATCCAAAATGATCCTAAATATACCACACTCTACGTATTGCATCCTGGGAGTACTCCATATAATATAAATGAAGTGCTTAGTCGCTCCCAAAGGATGCGTGGATTGAAACTTGTGGTTAAATATTCTAAAAAAAGAAGCTAGTCCAGAGTAGTCTGGAACTAGCTTCTTTTTGTGTGGTATCACGGTTAATCCACGCACTCACATGGAGTACGATCTTGAAGTGATTCAACTCATGCCGCTGACTATAATTTCAATCCACGCACTCGTATAGAGTGCGACAGCGGAAAACAGCATAACCTATGCTTATTCCGTATTAATTCACTATCTTTATCCAAACTCAATTCTTGAAAAAGTATCAGTCCACTCTTGACCTTCCAAGTACATTCGCTCAATGTTAGAGTTTCGACAAATTCTGAGGTGCGAATCTCCCGGGAATTTCATGGGAGCTTGGCATTCGCACCAGCCCTCCCTTCTATCTTACTCCACCACTTATTTTCTGCAAACTAATTAGCTCACTACTAGCTTCAGTAGTCTATGGATTATTGTTCCTCCGCTCGGCCTTTTCGATAGCTTGTATAAAACTTAGCGTAGGATTCTCGGATCTGAAACTTACAGCTAACTCAGCCGAACCTCCAGCTTGCACCCAATACCAATAATCCAATGTATCTACATTTTCCAAGTACAATCGGGATAAGGCTTCAATCGGGTTTATTTTATACAGAGTCTCAAAGTCAAGATTGGGTATTGGATCATTTAGTAGATACTCATTTTTCAGGTCATATAACACTGTAAAAATGCTATAATGATTAACGTTAACAATCGTATTTATAAACTGACTGCATCTTACTGGTGTATTTAAAATAATTTTCATGTCATTAACTAACGCTTTGTCATCACAGTTAAGAATCGCTACCAACTCTCGAGCTGTTAGGTCAGGGGTATCAGGTGCCTCTTCAATAATAATTGTCCAGGGTGGATACGCTCCCATTTTAAAAACCTTAATCGCATCCGTAACATGACAACCAATTGTCTGCCATTTACGTCCCAGCGCATCAGTCAAATGATAGTAGTGGATCGTATCCCGTAATCCATTTAGCTCTGGCCACACCAAATTTTTCCGGGATATGTCCAGAATAGCTTGAGTATTATGTTTGCGAGGGCGACGTTTGGACATAGAGCAACCTCCATTTGATTACCTCCAGAAACTGCACGTTTAAAGTTCAACTTCTATATCAATAATATACATCATGCACTATGAAAGTGCAATCATTATTATTAGGAGGTCCCCATGGAATTTGATAAATATACACTGCACTGTAAACTCGACCAAATTTTAAAGACACACAATATCTCAGTACTAAAATTGTCCAATGAAATCGGCCACCGGAGAACGACCATAATGGAATTAGTGCATAACACCAACATGGATAAAAAGAAAATATCAGCAGAATTAATCATGAAGCTTTGCCTCTATTTTGAAGTCAGCCCTAACGATTTATTTGAGGTACGCCGGAAGGAATAGGATAGGATTAAAAAAAGCACTGAGTCCTGCGGCTGCGCAGATATCCAGTGCTTTTATTTATAAGATGGAGCTAACCAGATTCGTGTAAGTCAGATAAACAAAAGGCTGGGACCCAACCGTATTCGTTATTATCCGTTTTACAGTAAGTCCAATCGTTTAAGTGCTTTAACCCCCACAGTATCTCCCCTTGAGTAACTGTCAGTTCATGGGCGGAATAATCTTCGATCACTTTTGCAATATCATGGCTATCTGGAGAAGTTAAAATCTGCTTCGGCACCCACCCTTCTTTGTTAGTAGAGACTGATTTACAAAAAATCCAATTTGGAAATTGGGTATCCTCCCTGCCATACCAAACTTCTTGACCTTTTTGCAGGATGATTGGATCAGGATAAGTAGATGTATGAGCTTTGATTACGGTGTATCGTTGCAAGCTAGGATACCTCCATTCTCATTTTGTGTGTAAGACCGGTATTTACTTCAGGCCACACTCCATACGGAGTGCGACTCCTTGGTCATTTTTCCAATGACAGTTACCAAAATTTCAATCCACGCACTCGTGTAGAGTACGACGCTGGCAATCTTCTCCGCTGTCCCCTTGTCCATCCCATTTCAATCCACGCACTCGTGTAGAGTGCGACGCTGGCAATCTTCTCCGCTGTCCCCTTGTCCATCCCATTTCAATCCACGCACTCGTGTAGAGTGCGACGTAGAAACCATGAGCCCAGCAGATATGATCTGGGAATTTCAATCCACGCACTCGTGTAGAGTGCGACGAGGTTGCCGTTGACCTTCATCCACCAGCACGGCAGAATTTCAATCCACGCACTCGTGTAGAGTGCGACATGAGTCGGAAATCGTGGAGCATCTCGCCCCGCTATTTCAATCCACGCACTCGAATAGAGTGCGACGCTTACAACGTTGTCCAAGATACTACGGGCTAGAATTATTTCAATCCACGCACTCGTATAGAGTGCGACGGTTCCCGCGCATAAGGCGTTAGAGGTCGCGGTCGAATTTCAATCCACGCACTCGTATAGAGTGCGAAAGTTAGATATGTTCTTCAAGGATAAATTTGGAGGTATTTCAATCCACGCACTCGTATAGAGTGCGACTTGGCGGCGTGGTGGTCTATAAAAAGTATATCGCATTTCAATCCACGCACTCGTATAGAGTGCGACTTTCTCTGCCACTGTCTTGTCCTTGTTGTAGTCCATTTCAATCCACGCACTCGTATAGAGTGCGACCCTGTTCCAGTGCAGCCTCTGGTGGATCGTTGATATTTCAATCCACGCACTCGTATAGAGTGCGACGTTCGTCTGATAGCGTGTCCGTTAGGCGGTGTTTATTTAAATCCACGCACTCGTATAGAGTGCGACAATCGTATCTTCCAGCAGTTCCGGTTTGATCAATTTCAATCCACGCACTCGTATAGAGTGCGACATGCACCGGACCCGGCCGATGCCGCATTCATCGCCATTTCAATCCACGCACTCGTATAGAGTGCGACGTCAATCGGTAGATGTTGGTTATCTCTACTATTGATTTCAATCCACGCACTCGTATAGAGTGCGACTTTGCACGTTCTACAGGATCGACAATCATATATATTTCAATCCACGCACTCGTATAGAGTGCGACGCAACGTCTTAAGATACTCATAGCCCTGTTTAATATTTCAATCCACGCACTCGTATAGAGTGCGACAGCGGAAAAAAGCGTAACCCATGCTTTTCCCGTATTAATTCACTATCTGTCCCCTAATTCTATTCTTTAAAAGATATACAACCACCCTTGACTTCTAAAGAATACCCTCATATTTATAAACTTTCGACAAACTCTGAGGTGCGAAACCCCCAGGGATTTCATGGGAGCTTGGCATTCGCACCGGCCCTCTCCTTCTATTTTAATCCATCGCAAGCCATTCTGCATAACGATAAATCTCTCAATATTGTAGTTTTTTTGTTGTATGTGCGGCGTTTCATATGCACTAGGCCATTCGATATACTGGTAGTGGTAAAGGTCAACATTAGGCTACATACCTTAAGGAGAAGGGGAATCGAATTCAATGAAAAAATATATATTAACATCTATCAGTGCTATTGCACTTTTAAGTTACCTAATGGGGTGTAAGGATACTTATGCACTCCAAGCTCAGGTGTCAAAAGCAACTCCATCTCACACCCTAGCCCCATCCAGTAAACCGACTCCTTCCCACACCCCATCACCAAGGGCTGCCCCCTCCCCAACGCCAGTGCCTAAAGCACAGAGCATGAATGCCTTGATTCCGGCCGGGTGGCATATTTTGGAGCCATACCTGGGAGAGAAAGCCCTCGCCAAAGGCGACTTAAATAAAGACGGGATTTCAGATCTTGCAATGGTCATTGAGAAAAATTCGGTCAAGGGAGAGGCATCACCGCGATCCCTATTAATCGCTTTTGGCGGCAAAAATAACACATACACCCTCTCCATCATCGCCGATCATGTCATTTTGCAAGCAGATGAGGGTGGAATATGGGGCGATCCTTTTGAGAGCATAACCATTGATCGGGGGTCTGTTCTGGTCAGCGATTATGGGGGCAGCAACTGGAGATGGTACAACAAATACAGATTTCGGTATCAGGATCAGGATTGGTTTCTGATCGGCTCCACGAGCGGAACCTATTTCACAGGTGCTGTAACCATGGAGCAGGCGGATGAGAATGATATTAATTATTTGACCGGGCAATTTGTTAAGCGGAGAACAGACGAACAAGGACAGACAACCACGACCAAAGGCAATCAGGGAAAAAAGAAATTAGTCCGGCTCAAGGATTTTAACTCCGAAGATATATAACAAGTTTATGCGAAAAGATCTCCTCCATCCTAGCAACCTTATGTCCCCTCTTGCGTCTAAATCCACAGGAAGAATAAAACATAATTTGGAACAAGGAGGATTTACATTAGTGAACTCAATGTTGAAAAAAGGCGTTGCCGGGTGGCTTATCGCGTCGCTGCTATTCACTGGAAGTGCCTTAACGGGAACGGCTTCAGCCGCTTCATCTGCCATTCAGATCTCGATGAACAACTCGTTTGTGGATACAGATGTGGCCCCGTATATCACGAGTGGCACGACGATGGTCCCCCTGCAGGTGGCCCAAAAAATACCCGGCAGCTCCATCCAATGGAACAACGCCACGAAAACAGTCACGCTTACCCGAGACGGACAGACCGTCACCTTAGTGGCAGGCCAACAGACTGCAAAGATCGGCAATCAGAAAGTGAAACTCGAAGCCGCTTCGGTCATCCGAAAAGGGCGGGTTATGGTCCCCTTACGCTTCATGGCTGAATCCACCGGGGCATATGTCTTATGGAATCCCAAGCAGCGAATTGTTTTCGTCGCTTCCAAGCCCAGTGAAGAGCTTAAACAGCAATTAGCCTCCACCAATCTGGCTGAAGCCCGGACCGCAGCCCTGAAATTACCGAGAGTTAGCGCGCTTGAACAATTTGAAGTGGGTGGCGTAGAGGGAGGCACTTTCGATTACTATTTTCCGGAGGGAAGGGCTGACCAATTTTTCCTATCCGGGGGTAACAGTATTTCCTACTACGAGGTTGTGGGGGACCATAGCGAAGTCAAGTGGACCGCCACCTTCGACTGGAAGGTTAAAGCGGCAAGCGGCCTGTTCTTCAAACCTTACCAAATTACCAACCAGGACGGCACACTCCCCAAACTAACGGGCCGGGTCGTATTTTACCATTTCATGGGACATATTGGAGCAGCGGGTTATGGATTCATTGATCCTAACGGGAACGAGACTACTTTGGGAATGAAGGATATGAATTCCGAGGTGTTTTTTGAGATTCCGGGAGAGGTGAAGCCTTAACCCATTGTCATTGAAAAAGCGGACAACGTAGCTCTATCCAGGCGTTGTCCGCTTTATTGTGTCTACCAACCATTTTGCCGCATCCAGGAGGTCCTTTGCAATATAATCTGGTGCTGCCTGCTCATACCACAGGTGACGGTATTTATCCAAAGACTGCATCCCCCAGCCCGTCTTTACCAAAATCCTTCTGGCCTCCACTGCTGCCGCTGCAAGCATATCGATTGAACCCACATCGCCAATCACCGCACACCGGGTATCACCCACAAATACAGCTTGAAGAGTCAAAGCGGACTCACCTCTTTTTCCTGAATACTCCAAAAATTATAATAAAAATAAGAACAACGATTATGAACCCGCTCAACGCACTCCTCCCTTTTTTGGGATTATATCATGAGCGTTATGGTTTGAATATCAGACTCTTAGTGTGAGTGTAGAGATTGATCCTTTACCAATTCCCAGTTAATCATTCCGTTCTCTATTCCGGTTCGTGTAAAATTCAATTTCTCCAGGACTCTGATAGACGGAATGTTATCGTTAAGGCACTCGGCCACAATTTTTTGGACTTTTTTTGATGATAAGGCCCATTCTATAATAGCTCCTACCGACTCAGTGGCTATACCCTTATTATGCATTTCAGGAATAAGGCCAAATCCAACTTCTACAATTCCTTGATTGGGCTTCCCCTTGTAGCCAATGTCACCGATAATTTGATGGTTATCCGTTAAGGTTACAAACCAAGCACCCCAGCCTAACAATTCAGGTTCCCCTTTTAGCTTATCCAAATAGTTAATGATATGATTTCTAATAGAATATGTTTCTGATACTTTTATGTAATTTTCTTGGTTAAAAGCAGTAATGTTGAGCCGTTCTGTCTGAATGTACATAATTCACTTCTCCTCTTGGCTGGCCGTATATGGAATAATTATACAAACTGACATCTTTAAAAACCAGGTAGAAGTTGAATATAACTGAATTACACTGCCCGAACTTGGGGGCTTGCTCGCCACACAAAACAACTACCAATGCTTAATCCAAATGGGCTCCATATCGGAGTAACCCATAGCTTGCAACAACTCCCAAGCGTTTTCTATAGTATGGTGCTTTCCTTTGAGCCACAACTCTGGTTTTTCCTGTTGTAAGTAAAGAATAATCTCTGAAATATGTCTCGGGTTCCCAAGATGAATGATGATATGGTAGTTATCTTTATATGCTGAAATATCATAAAACTCCCAAAAGGTGTGGTGTTCTTCCTCTGGTGGAGCAGCTTCGAAAATGAGTGTGATTTTTGTAGTTTTATCTTCTTTGGGTGAAATATTTAATGTGAAGCGAGGACCACCCACAAGCCAATATACAAAAGGCTGGTCTTGGATGGTTAGGTTTCTGATTTGAGTTTTCACCGTAGGAAAGCCCCCATTGAAGTAAAGGTTTCATTGTAAATTAACGCTATGTTGTTGAACTCAACGTATTACTTAGATCCTTGTCTCCCAATGAATTTCTTCTAATCTACTAACTGTTTCCTTAACTGAACGATCGATATAAGAGAGAATATCTTCAAAAGTATATAGTCCCAACGGTGAATGTTCCGCAATAGGGTCAGCTATAAAATCAGCTTCAAATTGATGGATAACACCAGATAATGCATGCATATCAATTACGTCCATTTCATTTTGTTCAATCGTCAGTTTGCATTTAGTTAATTTAAAGTGGTGAATTAGCTTTGCGTTTAATATCGTCTTTTGATTGATCGTTAGAACCAATAGCATCTGGAGCAAGTCCACCGAGATGTAAAAACTCTGAGTTGATTTTCAACTTCTCTGCAAGTTGCACAGTAATACAGTAATGCATTATCCTAGAGCCCAATATAGACACCTCATTTTCCTGAAAGTAACATATCCAGAGTAAGGATAAACTTTTGACGTATACTGCTCCGTAAGAGCGGGATAGTACGGTGAAAAAATTCAACCTATCACGGCAGTTCCGAACGAAAAACAGAGTCATAAACTGCCGCTGTGTAGATGAAACAATGTTTCTCGTTAGTTGAATAGACTACTTTCCCACTAAAGCAGAAACTCTAATTGATAATCATTTGGATCGTTTTCGTATAGTTTCTTATTTATTTCTACCGTCTCTTTACAGCCAATTGCAAAATAAAATGCAACCGTCTCCTCGGCAGAACCAGCACAAATATATATTTTATCTGCTTTCCACACTTTAGCTCTTTCTGCGATTATTAAGAATAGCTTTTTACCAATTCCTTTATTCCTATGCTCCAATGAAATAAATAACTGGTCTAATAAAACGTATTTATAATTTTCACCAAAGAACTCACGATTTAATGTTGCGAACCCTATTAATTTGTTATTTTCATCAAAGGCACCAACCGCTTCACCGTTACTTGAAATAGTTGCTTTTAGACTATTGAAGTGGTGTTCATAACCATTAGCCCAGTCAGAATCTTGATAATTGATTTTGACTAACTGGCGTTTTCCATCAACTTCTCTCCATGCATTATTTATGTATTGTGAAGGATTTATATCATTTATTAGTGCACAATCTTCAATCGCTAATTTTCTATACTGCATACTCAATATAAATTACCTCCTCTAGCTTCATCACTCATGTTACTTTCGATCCCTTTATACACCTTAATAAATTCTTCACCTTCATTCAGAGAATCCAACAGCTTTAATAGACCAGGAGTACCCACAATTTCATACCACCTCGAAACCTCATAACACGCCAGTTCATAGTTCATACGACTTTGAGCATTAGGCTGGAATGCAGAGTGGGAGTCCAATAGGTCGAAATTTATTGATTCTTTGCCGTCTTTCGTTTGGATTTTCCAAGT
This sequence comes from Paenibacillus sp. FSL K6-1217, assembly GCF_045040735.1. Classification (NCBI taxonomy): domain Bacteria; kingdom Bacillati; phylum Bacillota; class Bacilli; order Caryophanales; family Paenibacillaceae; genus Paenibacillus; species Paenibacillus sp. FSL K6-1217. The sequence goes on along the minus strand of NZ_CP150271.1, from coordinate 6,450,183 downwards.
TTTTTCATTATCTGTAAATCGGCCATCGACCATAGCGGCTAGCCCCTCATCAAACCATACTGGCACTTTGCTGCTGTTTTTGAGCCTCTTTCTTAATTCTGCATGGGTGAATTCATGAGCAATAACATTCTCGTTATAACCCCTTGAGCCGACAACAATGTAGTTATTCCATGGATAATAATAAGTTTGTCCAATATCAGAATCCGCATAATTATCCAAAGCCTTTTTTGATTTTGCATAGATTACAACAGGGGCCGATTCTTTTGGACCAAAAAGTAGATTAATTTTCGCAGAAGATGTTTGAACAAAATGGATTAGTTCTGCTTTTTCACTCTCATTGATTTCAGGTTCAACGAATACATTAGGAGCAATTTGGTTCATTCTAGAGTATTTGACTAATACAGCATTTGTTTGCTTCGCATAACTCAAATACAAGATTAGTACGACAAGAGCGAATATCAGAATGGTAGAAAAGGTGATGATTTTGATCCTTTTGGATCTGAGTAGTATCAATGTAGTATTCTCCTTACGCATATAGCACACCATGTTTGATAGGAACAAATCATGTTGCGATAAATTACTTTATAGTCTCGTGCTAGCTTCAGCCGATAAACTTTCATCAATTTTTGGAAGGACCACCTTCTTTACATTTGGCCACTTATCTTTAACCTATTCAGCAAGCTCAATATGACGTTCTGGGCACTCTGTTATAGATGGAATGGAAAATTTTATTTAAAGTTACTGAGAGGGAAAATTCAGTTTATGTACTCTGCCAAGAGTGGACTAGTGAACTTTTGACGCATATAGCGCAATAAAAAGGTACAATCCTCATGGTCTGTACCCGTATGAAAAAGAAAACATAAAAGCAAAGAACAAAATAATAATAGCAGTTGGAATGCAGCTTAATATAACCCAAAATTCAGCTTGCTTACTTCTAACGCCTTTAAACCATTTGTAATAAACAAAAAGAAGAAATATTAACGTTGGAAAGAATAACAAAGATTGCATCGTATTAAACCAGCTTGAATTTTTATCCCAATATGCATCTGTACTGGAAGAAGACTCTCATATGCTCTATCAATTTTATTTCTAATCGTAATAAAAAAATAAGAAATTACAGAATAATAAGCCACTAGGGTAGCCTTTATCCACCATAATAAAAACTTATTAAATATTATTACTAAAAAGATAATTGCCAGAAATGCGAACAAACCCATATATTTTTCAAAAATAAAAATCACCTCCACAATATTTTACCTAATAAATGTATTGGTTTCCACGAAAATTATTATGGGTTGTTGCGCAGTACGAAGATAGGGCGTAACAGAAAGGGAATTTTTTATGTATTCTACACCAGATACGGCCAGTGAAAACTAGACGCGTATTAATCAGCAAAGAGGCCCCTTCTCTCCCTGTGAGAGAAGAGACCTATCCATGCGTAGGATCAGGACTGATTTGCAGCTAGGTTTTGTATCAGGAGATTGTTATATTTAGCCGCATGTTTTTGCTCATCCAGAATAATGCCATACAGAGTATCCTTGTAAATACCGTATGGAAGACCGAACCATATCTTTCGATATTTCTCTACAGCAGATAATTCACCTTGGAAGGCTTGTTGCAACCCGGCAATATAAGAATTAACATTATCCGGAGCTTCGTTGCTAACTCCTGTTACTTCATGTCCTGTTAATTCCCTATACATTTGCCGAAACATTTGATTATGTCCTCTTTCATCATTCCGGATAGAGGTAATCACGTCAATTTGTTCTTGGTTCGGAGCCAGTTTGATGAGTTGATCATAAAAAAGTTCATCATTTCGTTCGCCTTGTACGGCATTCCTCATTAATTCAAGTGCTTCTTGTGTTGTAGTGGCCCAAACGGGGACGAATTGTGCTCTAAACCAATACGGATAAGGATACATCCTATGCATGAGCTAAACCTCCAGAAATGCAAATATTCACCTCAACAATTATATGCACAGAAGCCCAGAGTGTGATTATTCGAGAAAGGTTTGATGCACATTTCCTATACTTTCACTCCCACCAAACGTAGTATGTGCCTAGCAGCTCTGTAAGTTGGTTGATCGTAGCGAGGCAGTCTTGCGAAATATCAGTGATTACAACACCTTGGATGAGCGGCATTGCGAGATAGAGCTTACTCAGTACTGCCGTTTCCACTGGAAAAGCAGGCTTTTCCCGCGACACGTGAATTCGCCATGATTCCATGAGCAACTTCTCATACTCTTCCCGTGTGTCTGGACCACTATAAAGCAACTGCTCGATATGCGTATCTGTCATGATTGGCAACTTCGCTGCTTCGAATGCGTCCTTATGTACTAAGCGGCTAACCAGCCTCCTCATGATCGCGTTTACGCCGATGTTAGCAGGCGAAGTTTGTAAACGAGCTTCTTCCCAAATGAGTCCGGTGACACGCTCACCAGCTTCCAGTGTGAACTGGAGATTTTCATTTGTATAGCTCATCACTTCTAAAAGTTCACCAGTAGATATGGTCTGATAACCGCCGACAAATGCACTTCTGAGCAAGGAGTCCAGGTGATCTGCATGAAGAACCCCGTCCTTGTTCCTCAATAGGCTTCGCTTTGATCCATCTATATAGTCCATAACCTCTGATGTACGAATATTTGCACGGGCTAGGATGTCAACGATCTCCTCAGAGAACACGGCCTCCCGCGTCCATTCGTGATGATCGACGCCTGGAAGAGATTCTAGTGTATGACTGAAAGGCGCATGCCCGATATCATGCAGCAATGCAGCTGCCCGCAACGTATGATTATCCGGCTCAAAATGCGCTGTAAGCGCAAATACACCTAACGTATGCTGTAGGCGGCTGTAGGTATGGTGGGTATTGATGAAAGAAGCTCCTCCATGCCGAATGTAATGAAGCCGCCGCACCTTTTTGCTTCGGAGCAGCGCTTTTTCTTCATCGGTGAGCTGAATCCGTAACTGCCACAGCGGTTCATATATTTCGTCTAACGCACCATCAAGTCTTAACCGAAAGTCCATTCCAATGGTTCCTCCTGGGTTCTCCGTTATTCTTCAACCTCAAATATTGAATCAATGATGATTGGAAGATTGTCTCTAACCGAAACAGCTCCAACTGTATTTCAAACACATAATAATTGGTCACGCAATCGGGTACTATTCGGTAATCATACACTTATTTTCTGAATCTTCGAGCGGGATATTAAATAGACCGGACCCATTATTTCGATTTTGCCGTCTTTTACACGAATCGCACTCTCCTGCTCTGCCGCATATACATCAATCTCCTCCGATAAGGGAAACAGGTAGCCTTGGACGAACGAGGCATAGTCGCGTTGCGAGTGTGATTCATAGGCAAACGAATTAAAGCCCAACCCATCCTGAATTGTATCTATTTCCACTGAATGAGCGGCATTATGCGAGGTTACCCATTTGGCAGACATGTTCAACGAACCGGCGCTGGCCCCCAAGATCACGGCTGCACTGTTCTTAATCACATCTGTTAATTCATATTCCGCCAAAAAATCGTTCTGCTGAACAGGATCTCCTCCGCATAAAAAAATGACCGACGCGTTCTGAATCCATTGCCGGGCCTCTTCCTTCTGCATGCGGTAATCGATGTAATGAGACTCATCAAACATAAGATTAGCCTGATGGAGCCATGTCCATTCTGTTATATCCTCAAAGTTAATCTGCTCATCATCAAAATCAGACGGTTGAGCGCTAATCATAACAAGCGATTGTCTGTCTTGAATATCCTCCTGCAACCATTGCATCAGCCCCTCTGGCAAAATGCCATTAAACCAACTGAAATAATAGTGAGTACTCATGCTTCGTTACCTCCATATGTATGATTTGCCTCGTTAAAGCAGTTTAATTGAGCTTCAGCCGTCAGCATGGCGCTGGTGAGAGTAAGATAATTCCCGTCATTCCGGGCAATCGTTCTGAAATACAGGCTGCGCACGATATTTTTCCCATTCACTCTGGCGACTCTTTGTGCGCGTGTATCCGGCCATTCCATGCACTGCGACAAGCTATGAATCCAGTCGGCAATCTCCTGCTGCGGAAGCAGGGTTTCGCAGATCATCGTGTCCACAACACTAGCCATACGTTCATCTTCCTCCTCGTCAAAAATCCGGACGCCGTTATGCAGCATCCCTGTAATCGCCTTAAGCACCTCATGCTGCACCGCAATATCACTTTCCTTATAGCGGATCAGCTCCTCCAGGGCATCTGCCCCGTGAGCTGCGGCATGAGCCCAGCCTTCGGCTGCCAGATAACCGCGCAGATCCTTCTCCTCCTGGTAGTAGCGTAGCAACGACTGCTTTAGATACTGGAAGTCTTTTGGCGTCAAGAACGGATGAATCCTGTCCCGCTGCATAATAAGAGCGATAGGCAAAACCGCGAATGCCCTGGTGAGCACACTGTGGTCGCCCTCGCTTCCTATCCGGTAGAACAAATGCTGGTCGTCCATCAAGACAGTTAATAGATGCCGCATTTCCTCATCTGTGAGCTTATTATCGCGCTTCAGCCATATGTAAAAGGTAGAGTAAATATGCTCACGAAGCTCAGGCTCCGGGTCACCAATATGCATCAGCATCAGATCGGTGAAGTCTTGGAAGCTTTCTCCCTCTCGCAGGATATACTGTTCTTCCTCCAATCTGTGCAGCTTGTGTATCAGTTCTGTCCGTGTGTCCTTCGTACCCCATTCATTGATATTTTCGTCCAAAATGCAGGCTTTCATCTAATCGCTTCACTCCTAACCTAGTTATAGCGGCGGTATGTATTTCTCCCGTCAATATCCCTACTATAAAACACAATGACTGACACCAGGGCGTCAGTCATTGTAGGATAAAAGCATATTTTGCATATATTGCTGCAGCTCGGCCCGTAATCCCCGAGGCTCCAACAGCTCGCACTCCCTGCCGAAGCTTAGAATGAATTTCAACAGACCCTCCTCATGAGGAAAAGTATCCGTAACGAGATAGAAGCCATCTTCATTCCGGTTAATCTTCTCTTTCCCGAAATACTCGGTAAGCTGCGCGCCAATTCGCGAAGTGAATCTCAACACAACCTGTATGCCCGCCTGCGAATAATTGTGTTCAATGACCTCGGCAATCCGCGCATCCAGCAAATCTCTTTTGGCAAATGACATCCCCAACTCCAATTGCCTGATCCGCACAAGCTTGAATCTGCGGTAGTCGTTTCTGACCCGGCAGAAGCCGATCACATACCAATGGCCGTGACGAAAGTCAATCCAGCCCGGCTCGACTGTTCGCTCCAGGTATTCCATATCCCGGTTAATGTAATCGAACACCAGCAGCCTATTCTCCGTGATGGCCTCACTTATGATCCCGAGGTACTCCTTAATCTCCTGCTCCATGCTGAAATGGGACAAATCCAGAGTCAGTTTATCCTGATTGGAGTCCCGCTTATAGGTATGTTCAACCTTCAGCAGGATGTCGTTAAAAGCTTCGTTCCGGCCAAACAAGCCGTGTAAATTCTTCATTACAGCTACAAACGTATGAGCTTCATCCCCATTAAGAAAGAGATTGCTCACATTATAGCTGTCCATAATATAGTATCCTCCGCCCTTGCCGCTGGTCGCTGCAACCGGTATGCCGGCTTCGCTGATTTGCTCAATATCCCGGTAGATCGTCCGCAAGGATACCTCGAAATGCTCAGCAAGCTCCTTGCCCGTTACCGTACCTTGACCAGAGATGATCAGCAGCATGGAGAGTAATCGGTTGACTCGCATGATTGGTGTGTGACGCTAAGTCGCGTCTTCCTCCTCTGGGTGGGATATGGTTAGCAACCAAATGGATATCTTCAAATAGTAGCTGAGCAGGGCACCGTTGGATGTTCCTGTCGAGCTCTGCTCGGGAATATCGTACAGCGGCCTCCCTTACTCCTCAACCTCAAATATTGAATCAATGATAATGGGAAGATTGTCTCTAACCGAAACAGCTCCAAAGACTGAACGGGCATGGATACCTTTTTCTCCGAAAACATCCAGCATCAGATCAGAACAACCATTAAGCACTTTATGATGCTCTTCAAAACTGGCGACCGCATTAACAAAGCCCTGAATTTTAACCACTCGTTTTACTTTATCCAGTGTATCTAAAGCTGTTTGTAGTACAGCCAAAATTTCAATCCCCGTTTGTCGTGCAAACTGATAACCTTCTGCGGTGGTATACTCTTGACCTAACTTACCTTTAGGCGTCCCCGTAGGTCCTTTACCTGAAACGAACAATAACCCGTTTACTTTTACAAAGTTTGCGTATTTAGCTGCGGGTTCGCTTGCATGGGGGATAACGATGCCTAATGTTGCTATTTTACTAGCCACTGTTTGTTCAGTCATTTTTCAATCTCCTCACTTACGTTTAGCAATCGGATGATCCTCATTCAACTCCAGCAGATCCCACAAATTCCCGTATAAATCTTTAAAGACAGCTACTTTTCCGTAAGATTGATCTTGGGGCTCTCTAACAAATTCAATGCCCTTGGAGACCATGTCCTTATAATCTCTCCAAAAGTCATCGGTGTTCAGGAACAGAAATACCCGCCCACCCGTTTGGTTACCGACAAATTGCTCTTGTTCAGGTTTGGACGCCTTGGCAAGCAAGATCGTAGTCCCCACAGAGCCAGGAGGCGAAATCACCACCCACCGTTTATCCTGCTCCGGCTGATACGTATCTTCTACTACTGTGAAATTCAACTTTTTTGTATAAAATTCTATGGCTTCATCATAATCGTTTACGACCAAAGCAATATGTACAATGGACTGAATCATTTGTTAGGCTCATTACAGCCATTCGTTTGAGTGCTCCAAGTCTTCTCATTATCGGTAAACCGGCCATCCACCATAGCGGTTAAACCCTCGTCGAACCTTTGAGTCTCTTCCTTAACTCTGCATGTGTAAATTCATGACCTTTCATTTTTGGTACTTGCTGCTATTGGTTTAGTTTAGTTCTGAGAATTGGATAAGTGCCAGAATAATACTCAGAACAGTTAGCGCAAAGAAAATAACAGAAATTTGACGGTTCCTGCGCATTTTGATTCCGTAAGAGCAAAAGAAGATTGCGGCCGCTAGCTTGGCAATAATATTAGAATAGACATAATTCGAAAACAATGAACTGCTAAAGAGAATAGAAGCAAGTAAAGTCAAAGATATAAAAACTTTAAACCATAGCGGTTCCCTTATAAATTGATAGTACATGAATTTTAACGCTTTCATGGCATCCTATCCTCTAAGTTTTTTCAACCTATCGGTTTCGAATAAGCGATATCTTAAAACATTAAGGAATCACCGTAGTCCCAATCCCGTTTGTAAACAGGGTATCTACCAGCTTGACCAATTCTTCCGACGACAGATCTTTGTCATTCCGTATCCAAAGGCGAAACATCGACATTAGTGTGGATATGTAAAACTCAATGATATACGGTGCTAATGCTTCATCTGCCGGAAGGTCCACAATCAATCTCTCCAAGGGAATTTCTCTTTTCAGACGTTCAATGAAATGAACAGAACCATAGTCGCCCAAGAGGGCTTTCAGAACTGAAATCTCCTCTGCATTTTCCAGGCATTGCAGTGCGTCTTGGAAAGAATGAGTGGAGAACTCTCCGGTTGCCATTTCCTCTTTAATGGATGTAAAGACACGCTCTTCCACGTAGTCCAACAACTCATAGATATCCGTAAAGTATTGATAAAAGGTGCTACGGTTATATCCTGATAGTTTCGCGATCTCTTGGATGGTTATTTTTTCAATTGGTTTCTGGCTATATAAATCGCAGAATACATTAATAAAAGTTTGCCTTGTTTTATCCGTAATTTCAGGTTGCTTATTCATTATTGGCCTCCAGTTTCTGTTCATCGATTATACGACAGATCTTAAAAATCTGATGGTTGATGGTCCTATAGCGGACCTATACAATGACATTATACAACACGTTGTTGGATTATCAACAAGGATTAATATATAGGCTCAGGAGGCTAATATGAGAATTTTATTCTTCGGCAGAGGTGTTATATCGACCCAATATGCTTGGGCTTTTGAACAGGCAGGGCACACCGTGGAGTTCTACGTTAGACCAGGAAGAAAAGAAGCCTTCGGCAGCAGCATCGAGCTTGAAATGTGGGACGCAAGAAGAGGGAAGCAGCTTATCCAAGAAAGCTGGAACGTCAAATTACACGAAGAGATTCGACCAAATTATGATCTCATTATTGTGAGTGTCAACACGGAGCAGCTTCCGGCAGCAACACAACTATTATCGACTACTGCTGGGAGCACGCCTGTTCTCATCTTCAATAACCTTTGGCAGGATTTGAAATCATCGATCTCACCCCTGTCTATGGACAATGTGGTCTTTGGGTTCCCGGGAGGCGGCGGTGGCATTGAGGACAACAGGCTTAGAGGCGGCTTTTTAAAAATGCTGTTTCTGGAACAGCCACGGGCAGGCACTGAACCTATTAACAACCTGGTCAAAGCGCTATTTGAAAGTGCCCATTTTAAAATTAACTGGATCAAGGACATGCAAAGCTGGCTATGGAATCACTTCGCGATGAATGCAGCAATGGAAACCGAGGTGTTGAGACTGGGAAGTTTTGCGGCACTCATGAATGATAGCCAGTCCTTCGCAAATGTTGGCAGGAATATGAGGGAGATTATCCCTGTAATAAAAGCCAGAGGCGGAAACGCTGATATGACTTCTCTGCTGTTGACTAAGATCCCGCCGGCACTGCTCGGCACGCTTTTTAACAAGCTGGTTTTTGCAAAGGGTAGCTTGCCGCGCCTTTTCATGGAATACAACAATAGTAAAGCAGGTTTTGCGATACTTGAAGTTGTACGGGAAGCGCAAAGGCTAGGTGTACCTTTGCCGCGTCTTACTGCGGCTTTGGAAAACTGAAAAATACAAAGCAGATGTATCAGGATAGGAAGGGTTTAAGATATTTATCGAAACAGAATAATTCTGGAGTTCAATCCACTCACTCCACACAGAGTGTGGACTTGGTCGGTCGCATAGCGGTCGGCCTTTTTGGTGCATTTCAATCCACGCACTCCATACGGAGTGCGACGGTGTATGCCGGCTGGCAGGATGCACGTAATCCCAAATTTCAATCCACACACTCCATACGGAGTGCGAAGTTAGTCCGGCCAGCTTCGCCTTCTCTTCCGAGCTATTTCAATCCACACACTCACACAGAGTGCGACCTTCATACGGTAGTCCGGCATGTCGAACCACGGGGAATTTTAATCCACGCACTCACACGGAGTGCGACTTCCGGCTCACTTCATAGCTTTTTACCGTTTTATGGATTTCAATTCACGCACTCACACGGAGTGCGACGGATCTTAAGGTGATGCGGGATGTGGCGGAGATGAAATTTCAATCCACGCACTCACGTAGAGTGCGACAACCAGATTATCTTCGCAGGGCTTGATGATGTTATTTCAATCCACGCACTCACGTAGAGTGCGACAGCGGAAAACAGCATAACCTATGCTTTTTCCCTATACATACACTATATATCCCTTTGTTCCAATCTCGAAAAGGTATCTGTCCACGCTTGACTATTCAAGTACTCCCTTGATTCCTGAGAGTTTCGACAAATTCTGAGGTGCGAAACGCCCGGGGATTTCATGGAAGCTTGGCATTCGCACCGGCTCTTTGTTTCTATTGTACCTCTTCGGCCATATTCTGCATAATCCTAAATTGTCTCCACACGGTATCGGCCGGGGTCTTACAACACACTGCAAATAAGCCGGACCGCATACTTTAGTATGCAGGCCGACTATCTCTGTTACCTTTACTTGACTAGGCCCTCAGCACGGTGCTCTCTCTCGCTCTCCCAAGAGGACTCAGAGGCCCTTATTCCGCGAAAAATCCAACTTTTCCAGCATTCGCGGACTACAGGGCCGTTATTGATGGATATGCCACCAGAAAATGCCTCGCAGAGAGACAATAAGCGCACCACAGTCCGCCTAGCGGCAAAAAACAATGTTTGTTTAAAAATAACGGCCCTCAGGTCCGCGAAGGAGCATGGAGGAGCAGACTTGGGTGGACTAAGACGGATTCGCTCTCTCTAAGGGCATATTTCCCAGGAGCAATACGCTGCACCTCCAATCCACCACGAGGCCGCATCACTCACCTCCCCGCTACCCCCATCAGGCATTCATCAACACCTGAATGCGCTCCACATCCTGGCTGAATTTCTTGGCCAGGCGGGCTTTACCGAGGTTGGACTTTACGATCTTCTGCATCCGCTTGTCATCGGTTACCGCGAACTTGGCGAGCATCTTGAAGCCGGCTTCGGGGGCGCGTTCTACGAAGACACTAAGGGCGTACTCCAGACCTTTGGACAGGACACGGAATTCTTCCGCACCGTAGCGGGTCTGTCCGGCGGCAATCTGGTCCAGGATCTCCTCGGACAGCTCCAGCGCATACAGGACATTGGCCTGCTCCTTCAGCATCGGCGGGTGGGCCAGGGCGGCGACGAATGCCCGCTGCTCCAGCGCGTTGGCCGTGCCTTTCATGCCATCGAACAAGGCGCGGAGCGCGCTGAAGTCCTGCTCCCCGATGCGCTGCAGCGCCATTGCTGCCGCCTCGCGCATCCGCCAGCGGGCGTCATTCATCGCCGCCCGGCAACGCTCCAGAATGATCTCCTGGCGGGCAGGTTCCGCATAGCGGTAATAGCTGCCCATTGCCTGGAGTGCGCAGAACGGCAGGAACTCGCGGGGATCATCCGTCGGCGCTTCGGCTTCCGTCTTGCCGGTCCACTGCATAAGCAGCTCCCAGGCTTCGCTGGCCACCCAATCCGACGCGAAAGCATCCGCGAAGGTGGAAGCTGCGCCCAGATTCGCCCGGGGTCCCGGCAGGTTCGACTCGCCCATGAGACGCTGCTCCAGCTCCCCGAACTTCCCGGCCTCCTGAAGATCCTCATAGAAGACGTTTTTGGTTACTTTGCTGTTCATAGTACCCCTCCATTATTTTGGAAAAGCCATCTTGATCTGTTCCTCGCAGAACTCCTTACATACATTATTGCCCCAGAACAACCCGTGGAAACGCGTCAGCGCGATGGTATCCTCACGGATCTCCACCAGCCCTTCCTTGACGAACTTATCGAACAGCTCCGGGAAATGCTCCTCCGGGAAAACGCCGAATTTGCGGCGGAACTGCTGGCGGTCAACCGCCGTACGGCGCAGGCCCATCGCCAGGAACTGGTTGGGCAGATCCTCTGCCTTCACTTCGTAGCCTAAAGCAATGGGAAGGTCGCCGGATGTAACTTTTTTCACATATTCAGGGAGTAATTTAACATTCTGGTAGGCATAGCCGCCCACATCGCCGAACGCCCCCAGCCCCACCGAGAGCAGGTCCAGGTAATCGTCGAAATGCTTGCGGCTATACACATGATGGCCTCCCGGCCGTACGAAATCATAAGTCGATTCCACCGAATAGCCCTGCGACTCCAGATAACGGCAAGCCTCCACATACATCTGCTGTTCCAGCTCAAGACCGCCGCAGGCCGGAAGCTCGCCGCTGGCAATGCGCTTAGCCAGACCGAAGCCGGGGATGATCTTCAGCGGAAATAGTGTGACATGGCCAATGTCCAGCTCTACTACCTTCGCCAGATCCTCCAGCCATTCCTCCATCGTCTGGCCCGGCAGATTGTACATCAGGTCCAGGCTGACATTGGTGATCCCGGCTGCTCTGGAATCCTGAATACTGCGCAGGGAATCCTCACCCGTCTGAAGCAGCCCGAGGCGTCTGCCCAGCTCATCGTTGAAGGTCTGCACCCCGAGACTGATCCGGTTCACCCCAAGCGCCTGAAGCAGCTTCAGCTTGGCAGCGGTGAACGAGGCGGGATTGCCTTCGAACGTGATTTCTTCAACGCTGTGCAGGGGAAGCGTGGCCTGGAGCTGCTTGAATAGAGCGGTGATCTCTTCCTCATCCAGTACGCTGGGCGTCCCGCCGCCGATGTAGAGCGCCTCCACCGAGCAGTTGCGGATCTGCGGCGTCTCCCCGTACATCTCCAGCTCGCGGAACAGCGCAGTCAGATATTCCTGGCGGGCTCCCTGCTCGTTGAATGCCTTCGGGTACGGGCAGAACGGGCAGATGGAATCGCAGAACGGAATATGTACATAGGCCAGCTTGGAGCTTGCCGCAGCTTGATTCAGGTTCATCAGGGACGGCAGGTGCTTGCTGTCCTCCGGAGACACCGGAGTGTTCCCCATGGGATAATGTCCGATCCCGATCTCACGGAACGGATATACAGGCTTGTTCATTCTATCAAGTCCTTCCTCCAATTGAATTCATAAGCATATCCTTATAAATATGGCGTGAAGCGGACAGAGCATCGGTTAGCAGGTCAGCGCTATAATCCTTGGACTGATAGTAGGCCGGAAACAGCAGGTTATCCGATGGATGGATTACCTGCTCTTGCAGAGCGATGTTGTAGAGTGCGGTATGCGGATAGACGCGGATGCCTTGACTTGCCAGAATATAGACAGGATTCATCTGATTGACCCGTTGCACCGTCTCCTGCACCGTCTCTTCATTCTCCCCCGGGCCGCCGAACAGCAGCGATACCGAGTAGGGAAGCTGATACTGCTCCAGCAGGCGTCCCAGCTCAACCAGCTGCTCCGGGGTGAACTGCTTGCCCATCCGCCGGAGCATCTGCCGTGAACCCGAGTCGGCCCCGATATCCACGAAGCGGCAGCCGGTCTCCTTGAGCGAGCGGATCAGGTCCTCTGTAACATGGGCCGGAGTCAGCGCGCAGCTCCATTCCAGCGAAGGGCTGGTGCGGCCGATCAGCCGGCAGAACTCCACCGTCTCCTCCACCTCATGATTGAACACTCCGTCTACAAAAGTAATATTATGCACCTGATAATCGGTCTCCAGAATCTTCATATCTTCGCTGAACTGCTCCGCAGGAATCCGGCAGGCACCGGAATTCATGTAGCCCTCCGAGCAATAGATGCAGTGCCGGCTGCAGCCTCTGGAGGCCTGATAGCCCATCGAGGCTTTTTTGATGCGGGGATTGGGGATAAAATACTGCGGAGCGAACAGCGACTTCGGCGGAATCCGGCTGTACACCGGATGATAGGCTGGATCTGCATTACGTACCGTACCCGTCTCAGGGGCCTTCTCCTGTTCTATCTCGCGGGCCAGCCGCACCGCTTCCGCTTCGCCTCCGCTCCCCTTGATTCCGTAGTCCGCCCCCAGCTCCTGCACCAGCTCCAGTGGCATCACCAGCATTGCAGCCCCGCCAAGCATTACCTTGGCTGAACTGCAAGTACGGCATACCTGCATGACTTCCTGTATAAAAGCAAAATAGCTCTCCGGCTGCTGAATCACCTGGTTATCGATGTTGCGCACCGAGAGGCAGATCAGATCCGCTCCGGTGACCCGCAGCTCCTCGCGGAGCGCCTGCAGCGGTTCAGCTACGAAGGCCAGATCCAGAAAACGGGTGCTAAATCCGGCAGCCGTGAGGGCCGAGTAGACCATCCCCGCCCCGACAGGAAGAACCGGCATCGGCCGAAGCAGGGTATTCGTAGACACTACCAGTATTCTCATCATTCGCTCCACCCTGTCTTCCTTCAAATGAACATCCAGTCCGGGTTACGCTCCCGGTACGGAGCACAGATGCGGTTCGCCTGCTCCAGACTCAGCTGCGGGGACATGAAGAACTTCGGATGCAGCAGATCATCCGGCTCCGGTGAACCCACATAGCTATACATATCAGTGGACGGCAGAATACGGATGCCGAACAAGCCGAAGATACGCTGAACCGCAAGCTCCTCCATCAGATCCAGCGTCTCCCGTAGGGTCTCCGGCGTCTCCTCCGGCCCTCCGATCAGGAGGCAGAAGCTGAAGTCCAGCTCCTGGCTGCGGCAGAGCTGGACCACCTTGCGGATCTCGCCCTGCCGGAAATTCTTCTTGAAGGATCTGAGGCAGATATCGCTGCCGGAATCAATCCCGAACTCCACCTCTGTACACCCGGCCTGCTTAAGCAGCCCGGCGAATGCTTCCGTGAAGAACCTCGGATTCAGGAAGCAGCCCCAGGATAACGAAAGCGTGCGCTTGATCAGCTCACGGCAGATTTCTTCGGCATGCTCCAGCGGATAGTTGAACACACTGTCCACGAAGTCAAATGAACCGATGTCATACTGCAGCGCCATCTGCTCAATCTCATCGGCCACCCCCTCCGGTGAGCGCAGGCGGACCGCCCGGCCCTCCAGTGACGGGTAAGCGCAATAGGTGCAGCTTAGCGCACAGCCTCTTTTGGTCAATACATTATGACGGACCTTCCGCTCTACATCATAGCTGTGCAGAAATCCGCTGCGGCTCGGGAAATACTCCTGATCCAGCTGCTCCGGCGCATACGGCGACCAGTAATTCCATTCCCCGGACCTTGTTCTGAACATCAGCCCGCTCACTGCGGACGGCATCTGCCCCGCTTCCAGCTGGCCCAGAAGCTCCACGATACTGTCACAGCCGTCTCCGACAATGCCGTAATCTGCTCCTGTCTCCTGCAGCCACTGCCGGGGCAGAAGCGAGAAGCCCGCCCCTCCCAGAATAATGCGGACGGTACAGTTCCATCCCCGGACCCAATCGACCATCGCACAGACCTGGTCCACGAAGCTCCGGGGGTACTGCATGCAGCAGTTATCGAGGTTGCGGATGGATAGACCGACATAATCCGGCATATAGGCATTGAGGTAATCCGTAACGGTCTCCCGGTTATACTCCAGCTGGGTCATATCCAGCATGCCTGCCTCCCAGCCGGAAGCGACAAGACTGGCGTGAATATAGCTAAGACCCAGCGGGAATACAGGCGGCCGCTTCTCCGTATTCGCCGAGATCAGCAGCACTCTGCCCATATTCACTCCCCCTTGAGGAAGGCAAGCATGGCAGCGGCTACGTCTTCACTCTTCTCAAGAAACATAAAGTGTCCCGCGCCTGGAACCGAATGCATCCGGGAATCCGGCAGGTACCGGTTCAGCTCCAGGGCCTTGTGCAGCGGCGTAATCCGGTCCTCTTCCCCGCTTATGATCAGCGTTCTCTGCGTGATACCCTGGAGGATCGGCCGGAGATCGGGATGCTTGATCTGAATCATCAGACGGTGGGTCGCGGCAGGCAGCCGGGACCAGCCCTCCAGAATCTGATGCTGAACCTCCTCATGGCCTGCGGTGAAAAAATACGGAACCGCCGCCGCATTCGTCCGCCGCACAGCATCCGGCGTGATCTCTTCCCCGTGATCCGGCCGCTTGAAC
This sequence comes from Paenibacillus sp. FSL K6-1217, assembly GCF_045040735.1. Classification (NCBI taxonomy): domain Bacteria; kingdom Bacillati; phylum Bacillota; class Bacilli; order Caryophanales; family Paenibacillaceae; genus Paenibacillus; species Paenibacillus sp. FSL K6-1217. Next base: position 6,434,903 of record NZ_CP150271.1, on the reverse strand, counting down.
GGGACCGCAAAGGTAGCGGCGGCCCCCATCAGCACCAATCGCTTCACCCGGTCCGGCTCACGGGCGGACAGCAGCAGCGCAAGCGTGCTGCCCAGGGAATGCCCGACAATCGTGACCTGCTTCAGCCCCTGTTCATCCAGCAGCCTGAGAATATCATCGACCATATCCTCCAGGGTGAAGGCCGGACCGGAGTATTCCGACTGGCCGTGTCCGCGCAAGTCCGCGCGCAGCACCTGATAATGAGGCTCCAGCGCCCGGGCCAGGTCCCCGAAGACGAGCGAAGAGTCCCGGTTGCCGTGCAGACACAGCACGGGCTCCCCGGCACCCTGCCGGCTGTAAAATAAAGGTGTACCTTTAGTTTTCAACATATCGTTTGGTTCCTTCCTTGAACTTCCCGGCCGGGCCGCTCATACGACGGCTTCCTCCAGATAGTCCACAACCCGGTCTATATCCCGGCCTTCCGCTTCATCTACTGCAAACAGCCGCCATTCCCTGCGGCTTCGGCCTACCAGAATGGCAGGCTGTCCGGGCGCCAGAAAACAGCGCGAGGCCAGCTTATCCTCCCAGTCATAATACAGCTCGAAGCCCGGAACCGTCTGGCTTGTCTTCTCCTTCACGAATTCATGGGTGATGAAGTGGGGGAGCTGCCCCACCCTCGCAATCAGCGCACAGACTGCGCTCCCGCCGAACTGCCGCTTCAGCTGCTCCAGCAGCGGCCCGCAGCGGATGCTGGCCTGCTGATCACCGATGACGAAGATGCGCGGCCGCTCCTCTGCCAGCTCGCCAAGCGTGATCTGTTCATCCCGGACGTCCTGCACCGTGAAGGCAGACCAGGCTTCGCTCTGCTCCAGGCTCGCCAGCCCTTGCCCCTGCCCGTGGCTCTCCCCCGGCTCACCGTTCACCTGCCCCCCTCCCGCCTGCCCGGGAAGGTCGAAGTAAGAGAAGCCCAGGGAGGAGGCTACACGCATCCCGACAGCCCGGGCCATCATCTTGGCCTCCTCCGCTTCTTCAATCGGCTTGCTCCAGGAGCGCTTGCGGATGCCCGGCTGGCCGTCATATTCAATCAGGCTGATGCCTGCGCTGGCAATCATCGACAGCTTAATCGCTGTGAAGCAAGGCATCAGCGAGGCCAGCGCCCATTCATGCCCCGGTCCCGCTGCGACAACAATCTGTCCGGCGACCTTGCCCTTAAATGCTTTGCCCTTCACCCCGGCTACCCGGTCATAATTGTAGTACTCGAAGTCCAGATCCTCGTCACTGCAAGGCTCACAGCGGTCGATCCAGTTCTTCCAGACGGCCGGAAGCGAGAGCGCATAGACCGGGGAGGCGAAGACGAAGCCGTCCGCCTCCTTCAGCTTATCGTACAGCTCCGTCAACTGGTCCTCCGGGTCCTTCAGCAGGTGGCAGTGCTTGCCGTTCATGCAGTTGCCGCAGCCGTCGCAGGGCAGAATGTTGTAATCATTCAGCCGCAGCAGCTCTGTCTGCACCCCCTGCTCCGCTGCGGCTTCAAGCGCAACAGAGAGCAGGTATTCACTGGAGCTGTGGCGCTTCTTCATGGACCCGGCGAGCCCGATGATCTTCTTCATCCGGCCGCCTCCTCTAAGTCCAGCTCAGCCGTATCGAAGCCCAGCGACCGCAGATCGCTAAGCGCGAACATCCGGAAGTCAGCCGGGGTACACAGCACGTTCGCCTTGGCGACATCATGTCTTACGACCTGGGCGCTTCCGCGCGCTGCGGCCAGCTCCTCGGCTTTCTTGCGAATCTCAGGGCTCGCCATATCACGGATGAATTCCGGCTTGCGCCCGATGACCGCGTCGAACAGACTCTCGCCTTCCGCGCTCCAGGCCACCTTCATTCCTCCGGCCGCTGAATCGAAGAAGCTTCCCGAAGCCAGCGCTGCGAACAGCTGCTCGAATTCCTTCAGCGCCTCGTCCCCGGGCTTCGCCATGGACACCGTCCGGCTGGCCCATTCGGCACAGTATCCGCACTTGTCACAGTCCATCCGGTCGCAGCGCTTCGAGCGGAAGCCCTCCAGGAAGCCTTCCAGGCTCTCGTTGTCGATGCTGGCCTGGAAGCTGAACAGCAGGCGGTAGACCTGTCTCATTTTCTCGGACGGAGCGAACTCCTCCTTGATATTCTTCGAGAAGTTGGGCATTTCGAAGTCCGCCTCTGCCATCCGCGAATTAAGCAGGCTCAGCAGGTTCCCCTGATACTTCCGCTGCGAATAGGACTGCGCGGTAGCCGCAATCTTCTCAGTAGTCTTCATCCGCTCGGTCAGCTTGAACTTGTGATAGCCCAGCTCCTCATAGATATGCATATCCTCCGGGCGAATCCACTGCGACTTCAGCAGCTCCTCGGGATGCTGGAGCTTGCGCTCCGTACAGCGCAGCATATAATAATCCAGCGCGAAGCCCTCCGTTACATGATTGCACTGCGAGGCATGGCTCTGGAAGTTCGCATGATTGTGGCGCATCGGGCAATCCAGCATACAGTCATTGGTCGCAATGAGCTGATACTCGCAGCGGGTATTCTTGCGCAGGCTCTCCAGGAAGGCGAAATCACGGTTCCGGCTCTCGGGCAGGGTAATCTCGCTGACGCCCTTTTCCTCGAAATACTGTGCCTGCCGCAGCGTATTCACATTGGCGAAGGTGGACAGGCTGATCTTCACATCGGGCAGTGCGGTGCGCACCATATCAATCAGCATCGGGAGGGATACGGTCACATATTCCGGCTGCAGGGTGCCGATCCATTCCAGCAGCTCGCGCAGGCGGTAATGGAAGTCCTTCGTGGTCTCCAGGTTATCCAGACAAGTGGCATTCAGCAGATAATTGAACTTGAAGCCATAGGCATGAAGGAGCTTCACATGCTCTTCCACCCTCGCCCGGTCAATCGTTGGCAGCGCGAAGGTCGGTCTCCCGCCGCCCACCAGATCAGAGGATAGCTTGCCGTAGAAGATATCCACATGCGAATCCTTCAGCAGGATGGGCAACCGGTCATCGAAGTTGGTACCGACAGACAGCTTCATCACTTCAGCTCCTCTCCGGCAGCTTCAGCCGGCTTTTGTCCGCGTGCCAGCTTCACACGGCTCTCGAAGGTCTGCTGGTTCGCTTCCGAGAAGAATTCCTTGCAGACGTTGTTGCCCCAGACAATGCCTCTCTCCGACAGGCGGATCTCATGCTCATCCGTTTCCAGCAGGCCTTTGGCTACCAATTCATCGATCGTCTGACCGAAGACCTCCTCCGGCTGAAATCCGAACATTCCGCTGAAATCCTTCCGCTTCACCGACAGCATCCGCAGGCCCTTGGCCATCATGCCGTGCATCGCTTCCAGATCATCGGCCTGGCTGGCGATGAAGACGGACAGGAACTGCTGCTGGAGCCGGTCGCTGTACTCCTGGATATCCCCCTGATTGATATACATCAGCTTGTTGACATATCCGAAGGCCGCCGGGCCGTGTGCGAACAGATCCTTCTGCTGGGTATAGTACAAGAGAACATGCCGGTCCTCGAAGCCCGGCTTGGCGAAATCCCACACGCTGTACTGGACATAGCCCTCTTCCTGGAGCAGCCGCTTGGCTTCCAGATACATATCCACTTCCAGCTCGACACTGCCGGTAGGCGGGATTTTGCCTTCCTTGATCATTTTGAACAGCGCAGTGAACGGGACTACACACAGAGAGAATACCGTGATATGGTCGATGCCGAGACGCACCGCCGTACGGACATCCTCCAGCCATTCCTCCATCGTCTGCTCAGGCAGGTTGTACATCAGATCAATGCCGATATTCTCGAAGCCCGCTTCCTTCGCTTCCTCCAGCACCTCGAAGGCCCGCCGGGAATCATGGCTCATCCGCAGATGATGCCCCATCTTATCGTTGAAGGTCTGGATGCCGATGCTGATCCGGTTCGCCCCTTGGGCGCGGATGGCCTGCATTTTCTCCAGTGTCAAGGTTGCCGGACTGCCCTCGAACGAGATCTGCGCATCCGGTGTCACCCGGTAATTCGCCTGGACGCTCTTCAGCATCTCGACCATCCGCTCGGCAGACAGGGCCGAAGGCGTTCCGCCCCCGAACGTCACCGCGCTGATCGTGGACTGCGAACCATACGGGGATGAGGCGTAGATGCCGATTTCGGCCTTGACGGCCTCCATGTACTGCTCGACCTGCTTTTCCTGATAGGCCATCTTGTTGAAGGGACAGAAGATGCAGACCGAAGCGCAGAAGGGAACATGCACATAGACTGCGCCCACATTATTCGCCAGAGGCTGGCCGCCAAGGCCCATCGTTCCATAGATATCAGCGGGGGCAACCTCGGTCACAGGGTTCGGATAGTGGGACACACAGATTGGATCTCTATGAGGATAGACGTTATAGAAGCGTTCGTAGGCCGTGGTCTTAACCGACATGATGAACACCCCGCTTAGCTTCCACTGCCGACAAGGCCGCAGCCAGACCGGAAGAGACCGCCTCAATACCTGCCACAGGCAGACAATTCATCACCGTCTCCGTCACTTCCTCCGCGCTCGCCCCTAGCTCATAAGCCTTCATTGCATGCAACCGGATGCCGTAGGCAGAACGGTCTGTAACCACGCAAGCCAGCCGGATCAATTCCCGCACCTTGGGGTCAAGTGTCCCCGTGTCCTCAATCGACTTGCACATGCTCTCAAAAGCGTTCCCCACCTGCGGATTAACTCTCATCAACATATCGCTCATCAGCTATACCCTCCTTATGATTGTACCGATTGTACCGAATGTACCGATTGCACCGGGCGTCCCTTGGCCAGCTTCATCCGGTGTTGAAGCCCATAATCCGCATATTTGGCGGAGAAAAATTGCTTGCTCACATTGTTGCCCCATATAATACCGTCCTCCGTCAGCCGAATCCCTTCCGCATCCTGAATCAGCAGCCCGTCCTGCACCAGACGTTCGATCGTCTCCGGGAACAGCTCCTCCGGCTCTTGCCCGAACATCTTCACGAACCCGGCACGGTTAACGGACAGCATCCGCAGACCCTTGGCCATGGCCCCGTGCGCCAGCTCCCGCTCATCGGCCTTCTCCCCGCAATTGACCGGGAGCAGCCCGTCCTGCACGCGGGTCATATATTCATTCAGATTGCCGCTGTTGATATACATATAGCCGTTAATGATGCCAAAAGCAGCCGCGCCGATGCCGATCATATGCGACTGCTCCGAGAAGTACAGGGTGGCGTGGCGGTCCGTCTTGCCCGGCTTGGCGAAATCAATCACGCTGTACTGCTCATATCCGGCTTCCAGCAGCATCTCCTTGGCGATGGAATACAGCTCAATCTCCCGGTAGACATCCCCGATGCCCGGAATCTTCCCGTCCGCTATACGCGAGGCGATCTGCGTATGCGGCACCACACAGAAGGAAATCACGCAGATATGATCAATGTCCTGCTCAATGGAGGTGAGAATATCCGCCCGCCATTGATCCAGCGTCTGGCCCGGCAGATTGTACATCAGGTCAATGCCAACATTCTCAATGCCGCTGTTACGCGCATTCTTCACTAACGCGAATGAATCCTCGACACTGTGGTACAGCCCCAGCACTTCGGCAAGCTCTTCCTGGAAGGTCTGCACCCCCACGCTTATCCGGTTCAAGCCCTGCAAGGCCAAGGCCTCCAGCTTGTCAGCCGTGAAATTCCGCGGGTTGCCTTCGATGAAGATCATCGCATCCTCTTCCACGCGGAAGGCCTGCTTGATGTATTGCAGGACCCCGGTCAGCTCTTCCGAGGACAGGCAGGAGGGCGTTCCGCCGCCGAGATTAATGGAGGAGACGGTAATGCTGCTGCCAAACGGCGTTCCCGCATACCTGTCAATCTCCTGCCGGACAGCAGCCAGGTAGCGGTCCACCTGATCCTGCCGCTTCAGATAACGGTTAAACGGGCAGAACGAGCAGGTGGCATCGCAAAAGGGAATATGCAGATATAGAGCCACCGGCGTATCCTTGGTATTCACCTGCTCCAGCTCCATCAGCGACCTTACTTCAGATTCTTCGTGCTGAGAGACAGGCACAGGATAATGCGAGACACAGATCGAATCTCTCTCCTTGAACAATTCAACATATTGCTTCGCTCTGCTCATATGGTGCGCTCCCCCTTCATTTGGATTGCAGCATCCGGCCCGCATATGGGGAATCTTCCGATGGCTCCACCGGAATACGGCGGATCTCCATGGTCATCTGGTTGCGCATATCCGGGCAAGCCGAGTGTACAATATTGCCTTCCGGGTCCCACGGCAGCTTCGCATCCATGTTCAGCGCCAGCAGCATCGGGAAGACCGCATGAAATGCCGTTCCGCACAGATTGCCAGCGTTCAGCGGGGAGACCTTCATGACATCCCCTTCCTTATGCCCTGCCCGGCAATGCCCTTTAACGCCTGTCACCTTAAGTTCAAATTCATAATTCATCCGTATTTCCTCCTCATGGAATATGTGATTGGTATGTGATTCGTTTCACTTACACACTAATACGCTACTCAATAATGGCTACTGCCCGTACCCAGGCCGCACCGGCCTGCCTGATCTTGATCGGAAAACAAGCGATCTTGAACCCGTACGCCACCGGAATCCGGTCCAGATTCGCCAGCCGTTCCATGTGGCAATAGGTCTGTTCCCGTCCCCAGAAATGGGCGGGGAACAGATAGGCGTTATCCCCGGTCCGCTTATAATCGCTGATCATATGCTTGAACGGACGGTCGAAGCCGTAGCTGTCAATGCCCATCAGCCGGATGCCTTGCCCGGTCAGGAATGCCGTAGCCTCCCTGCTCATGCCCGGATAATCCGTGAGGTACCTCGGGGTCCCCCAATGCCGGTCCGCACCTGTGCGGATCAGCACAATATCCAGCGGCTTCAGTGTATACCCGATTCGCTCAAGCGCCTGTTCAATATCCTGTTGCCCGATGGATTCTCCTGCTTGCTTATGGGTGAAATCCAGTACCACCCCGTCGCCAAAGCACCATTCCAGCGGGACCTCGTCAATGGACGCTGCCGGCTCTCCCTCGCTCATGGAGCCGAAGTGCAGGGGGGCATCGAAGTGGGTCCCGGTATGCGTGGACGCGGTGATCATCTCCATGTTCAGGAACTCTTCGCCCGGAAAGTCCTTCCGGCTCCCGTCGAATTGGCGGGCAAAGCGGTCTGCCCCCTCCTGATGTCCGGTCTGCTCGAACCCGTACGGGGCCAGCTCGCCCGGATTCTGCTCCATCGGCACACTTAAATCAATGAACTGAACTGTCATGTCCTCACCTACTTCATAATTCTGAGTGCGTTACGCCCCAGGATGTTCTGGACATCCTCCCGCTTGATCTCCTTCACCCCCATCATCAGCTTCATAGGCAGCGGAATCACTACCTTTTGCATGTAATTCAGCACCTCGGCAATGTTCGGGGTAACTGTCCAATCCGAGCCCCAGAGGATCTTGTGGCTGCCGCAGACCGAGATCATCTTGGCCAGCTCCATCCGGAATACCTTCGGGTTGTTGTGGATCAGGATATTGGCTACCGCCGTGATGGTCACATACATATTGTCGTGCCGGCCGACCATGTAATAGCACAGGTCATTCCAGGGATGGCCCATATGCTCCACAATCAAGGTCAGGTCGGGAAAATCCACCGCCACATCATCGAGCAGAATCGGGTAGTTATGCTTCATCCGAAAAATACTGCCCGGCGTAATCCCGGTATGCACGCTGACCGGAATTCCCAGCTCGCTGCACCGTTCATACAGCGGGTACAGCAGCTCCCGGTCATTCAGGACGAAGCCCCCGTAATCATTGGGGTTCAGCTTGAAGCCCTGCATGCCCAGTGTCTTAATGGCATAATCCAGCTCCGCCAGCGCCTCCTTCCCTTTGTAGGGATTGACGCTGGCGAAGCCGCGCAGCTTGTCGGGGTGGGCGCGGACCGCCTCGGCGATTTTCTCATTGGACAGCACCTCATAGCCGTAGACATCCTCGAAGCTGAGCTGATGCACCCAGCTCATGGCAATCTGGTTCTCGGCCATACAGTTCAGGTAATCCTCCAGCAGATTGTTGTCATCGACGAAGCCGTCCTGCGTGGCCCCCACCATCTTCTTCAGATACTGCAAGTCATCGAAGCCCTTCTGCTTCTTGTAATCCGGGACCGTCCCGGCCCCGGCCAGACTAAGCTCCAGGCTTTTGTTCTCCTTGACGGCGAAATGGGCATGAGTATCTACAATTACAAGATCGCTCTTCACGTTCGTCTTCTCACCACTTTGCTTAGAATTGGTATTGCAAGGCCGGGAGGCTAGACCTCTCTGTGCCCAATCTCCGGCCTCGGGGCCAGCGGCGCCGTGGCGAAGACCAGCTCCATCTCGCCCGGCCCCTCATTGACGACCCGGTGCCGCTCACCCTTCCGCGCAATGAACAGGCTGTTCTCCCGGATGGCATGCGGAATATCCTCGATGACCGCCGTTCCCCGGCCCCGGATCACGAAGACATTCTCTTCGCCGTAATCATGAAGATGCTCCTTGATCTCTTCTCCCGGCTGAAGCAGAACATGGCCCATGATCAGCTGGGTGGACCCGACAGTCACCGGACTCGCCAGCACACGCATCTGCCCGCCTCTGGCATGAACCACCGGCACCTCCTCCATATGGACCACTGTATTCACTTTCACCTGATTCATACTGCACCCCTTATCCCGCAGATTTATATTCGGTGACACCTGCTTTTTCCTTTTTGCCCAGACTCAGCGAGATCAGAATTGTCAGCACCATGAGTCCGGCGGCCACCAGATAGCTGGGATGCGTTCCGATCCGGCTGTAGAAGAATCCGCCAAGCGTAGACCCCAGCGCAATCCCGACTCCCTGAAGGGTCCGGAAGGTTCCTAAGGCCGCACCCATCTCCATCGGATTAATCTTGATGACCTTATCCGTAATAATCGTGTTGACCAGGGTAATAATCGGCCCTTCCGTAAGCCCGATCAGCGCATAGCCGAAGGTCAGCAGCCAGGGGTTGAAGTCCAGCGCATACAGCAGCACGAGCGCTCCCACGCAGATCGATTGGGCCCAGATCAGGGGCGCATGTCTGCCTACCTTATCCGAGATCCAGCCGATGAAGACCGCCCCGAACGAGGCTACCGCCTCATACGGAATGAACAGCAGGCTGAGCAGCACCAGCGAGATATCCTGTTCCTTAGCCGCGAACGGTACCAGGAAGGTAGTGAAGACACCTACCATGAAGCACAGGGTTCCCACAATGCCTGCCAGCAGAATTTCGCGGACGCCCAGCCATTTGAAGGAGCTTTTGAAGGCTTGCCCGATGCTACGGCTTGTATTCTTGACTCCGGTCTCCCGCAGCAGCACTGTGGTAACTAGCGTAGACAGCAGCAGCAGTGAAGCCAGCACCGCGAAGGAGGTATGCCAGCCGAAATAATTACTCAGCAGCCCGCTAAGCACATACCCCAGCACCGACCCGGCGCCAATCGCCCCGGACACAATACCCATCGCCCGGCCCCGCTCCTCGGGCTTGCACACATCCATCACCACCGCGAAGATCGGCGTGGACACGAACCCTCTGGCGAAGCCGAACAGCAGCCAACCAGCCGTGAACAGCAGCACTCCGTGGGATGCAGCCACCATAAATACAGCCACTGCCGATAATGTCATGGAGGCGATAATAATCTTCTTCCGCCCGAACCGGTCTGCGAAGACACCAGACGGAATGGACAGAAAGGTCATCACCAGCGAGGCAATGCCCGCTATGGTTCCAATCTCACCGGAGGTCATGCCGAGATCACTGCTGATCAGGGGTGCGATTGGGAAGATGCTGACCATAATAGAGAAGACAAGCAGAATGTTGATGGCGAGTAGTGTGAATATTTTGTTGTTGCTCATGTGATTCGTCCTCCTCACAGTCATTGACTGCTCTCAATAATGATGAATGCAGCAGCATAATCACCGTGATGACTAATGCTTACGTGGATGCTCTCCTGCTGCTGTATATAAGACTCCAGTCTTCGGCTGCGGACCAGATAGGGCTGGCCGCTGGGAAGGCTCAGGAACTCCAGCTCATTCCAGTCCAGCTCACAGTTCATTCCGGTGCCGATGGCCTTCAGCAGCGCTTCTTTAGCGGCGAATCTGCCGGCCAGGAACTGTTCCGCATGTCTTTTTTTACAGGCGAACAGTTCCCTTTCTTCCAATGAATAGTACTGCTGGATGAAGAGTTCACCGCACTTGGCCAGCATCTGCTCCACGAAGCTGATGCTGACCAGATCCATGCCGATTCCTCTGATCATGCCTTCAAGGCAACGGCTTCCATCACTTGCGCTACAGAATAAGTCTTGAGCACCCGGCTCTCAATGAAGATGCCGAAAGCCTTGGATAGTGCTGTAGAGACCAGCGCCAGCTCTGTAGAATCCAACGCCAGATCGTCATAGAGCCGCGATGATTCCGTAATTTCTTCCTCAATGCCAATATCCTCAATGATCGCTTTTACCTTCTCGAATACCATTAGATACACCCTCCCGTTAGAGTTAATAGGCCTTACGCTTCTTGCTTAACAATTCACGGTTCAGAGCTCTTCCTTGTTCACAACCAGTGCCGAAGAGACACCTCCCCTTCCTCTGGATATAATCAGCGAAGACTCCACAGCGGTCCGGCTGCTGATCCCCGGAACGAAGTTCAAGCCATTGTCCTGCACCGCTTCCGCCAGATACGGAAGACCGGGCAGCTCCCCTTGATTCATGGCCAGCACGCTCAGTGCGACATCGAACGCCCCTGCCGCTCCAACCGTGTTACCGAAGACGGTCTTAGGGCAGCCCGCCCACTTGTCTGCTGCGCTGCTCCCGAACACCTCCTGAATGGCCGAGCATTCAATTCCGTCTTCCCGGGCAGAGGCCGCCCCGTCCAGCGACAGATAGCCGATTCTCTCCGGCTGCGTCTCCGAATGCCCGACCGCCAGCCGGATCGCCCTGGCACACTGCGCTACACTCTCCTCAGGCGGGGCTGCGGCCTGACCGTCGTTGGTAAAACCGAAGCCCTGGATGCTTGCCCTCACCCGGCGGGAGGCCTCGCGCTTCTGAAGGCTGCGCTCCGATTCAAGGCAGAGGAACGCGGCTCCTTCAGCCAGGGTCATCCCGCTCCGCGACTCCACAAATGGCTGGTATGCCGTCTGCGGGCGATCCGCCTTCAGATTCAGCAGCCCCTCCGTGTTATAGAAGGAGAGCGCCCACGGATCGAGCGGCGTCTCGGCACCGCCCACGATAGCCGCATCGATGATCCCGCTGCGGATGGCTCTGGCCGCATAGGCAATGGCGAGCAGACCGCTGCTCCGGTCGGCGATCACAGTCTTGCTGTAGCCTTTGATGCCGAAGGCGAGGGACATATGCCCTTGTGCCGCCGCCGGGAACCAGTTGCTCGCCAGATTCGGATCAATGAAGGGCGCCCCCTCGGTGTGCAGGACACGCAGGCCATTTCTGGCACTCTCCCAGCCCCCGGAATTGTTGCCGACGAAGATGCCGATCCGCTCGCGGCTCATCTGATCCAGCTCCCAGTGCGCATCATCCATGGCATCCTTCGCAGCCAGGATCGACATCACAGAGAAGCGGGAGCATTTCTTGAGCAGACGTTTCGAGATGACCCGCTCCGGCTCCATCCCGCTGACTTGTCCCGCGAAGGGAGGGGCCGCTCCGGTTGTATGCTCAAGCTGGAGCGGAGTCATATAATTGCGGCCGCTCAGGAGTCCCTCCCAGAAGGCCCCGGCACTATTCCCGCACGGCCCCACCATTCCTACTCCGGTTACGAATACTGTATTCTTCATAGGCTGCACATCCATTGTTCAGTCTGAAGCTTGCCCGCCTGATTACTGTATTCGTTCGCTGCCAGGATCATGGCGGAGTGAATGCCGGAGAATCCGCTGGCATTGGTCAGAATATGGTACAGGTCGCGCTGTATCGCATGCTTCGGTACATAGTTCAAATCACAGGCCGGGTCCGGCTCGTCCAGATTCGCGGTTGGCGGGATATATCCCTCGTTCAAGGCCAGCAGGCAGTGTACAATCTCAATGGCACTCGCTGCTGAGAGCGGATGTCCTACCATCGATTTCGTGGAGCTGATCGGGATGGAGTAGGCGTGCTCTCCGAACGTTCTTTTATAAGCAGCGGTCTCAAAAGCATCATTCTGCGGAGTCGAGCTTCCATGCGCGTTGATATATTGAATGTCCTCCGCTGTCAGGCCCGCGTGGCCCAGCGCCTCGTTCATCGTCAGACTGAGCGCATCCCCGTCCTGCGGCAGATCGGTCATATGAAAAGCGTTATTGGTACTTGCGAATCCGGTCACCTCGCCATAGATCGGCGCCTGCCGCCGGAGCGCATGCTCCAGCTCCTCCAGCACCACAACAGCACAGCCCTCACTGAGAACAAAGCCGCTGCGGTTCTTCTCAAACGGCCGCGAAGCCCGCTGCGGATCATCGTTGAACTTAGAGGTCAACGCACCAATGGCATCGAAGGAGGAAATGGTCATGGAGCTGACCGGTGCTTCTGCTGCGCCGCAGATCATTACGTCATGTTCCCCGGCAATAATCGACTCATAGCCATATCCGGCCGCATCAATGCCGCCCGTACAGCCCGTGGACATGACCAGCGCCTCGCCCTGAAGCCCGAACTCATGCGCCACTTCGAAGGCAATATAAGAGAACATGCCCTTGCGGTACAAATCCTCCTCACAGAGCCCATGATCAATCGGCCCCTGTCCTCCCTCTGTCATCCGCAGGAAGGTCTGCTCCGAGAAGGGGGTATCGGCAATCGCATTGGCGATGCAGACCCCGGAACGCTCCCGCAGCTCCTTCGTGAATTCCAGCCCGGCATCGGCAACAGCCCTGATCGCGGCGTTGACCGCAAGAATACCCGGCCGCCCCATGCCCGCACGCTGCGCCTCATCGGCTGTCCGGCCCAGATGCTCGAACTCCGGTATTTTGCCGGTGACCCGGCTTTTCAAAGCCATATGCTCATAGCCCTGCAGCCGGTCATATCCTACCTTGCCCTGCAGGCTGTTCCTCCAGAACTGCTCCAGCGTATTTCCCAGCGGGGTAAGCAGCCCCATTCCGGTAATCACAACTCTTCTACCCGTCACATTCTCCATTCAGCCCTCAGCTCCGAACCGTTTGCTTCTCGATATTGTGCTTGACGGCTGCCATTTGCTCCTTGGTCGTGCGGTTCAGATGGGCCTCCACCTGCTCCTCGGTCAGTCCGCTGGCAGGATCTACCTCGAACTCCTGAATCCAGGTCATGTACGTCCCCTCGCCCTGCTCCTCATAGAGCCACTCCAGATTCATATGCCTGAACGGCAGCAGCGGCGCAAGGCGTCTTGCGGTAATCCGGAAGTTCGGCCGGTCCAGCCAGCGTTCCGATTCCCATGAGCGCGCAGGCCGGTTCGCCTCGGGATGTGTCGTCAGCTCAAAACGGATGTAGGCGTCCCCCTGCTCCAGCACCCGCGTTTCCTGGTATTCCGTGAATAAGTCTGTCCAGTGCGCAATATCGTTGGTCCGCTCAAATACGGTGCTCCGGTCTGCGTGAATCCAGATACTGTTCTGAATCGTTGCCACTCTATATGCCTCCCCATTCGTATTAGTGACATCGTACCGCTAAAGCCCGGAAGGGGACATAACCCGGCTGTTAAGCTTGCGTTAATTTACAGTTATTATTTATTTATGGGAAAGAACGGCAGCTCATCATCCATCACTTGGGCATCAAAAAAGACCTGACAAGAATCTGTCAGATCAAAGGTTTACGCAATATCCAATTCCCCGGCGGAACAGGATAATGTCGCTTCTTCCCGAGATGATTTCGATTTTGTGCCTCAGCTTGTAGACGTACTGCCTCACAATCTCAGGAGAAGTATACCTGTCCCATAGTTGGTGCAGAATCTGCTCGGTGGGGATATATTGGCCTTGGCATTCCAGCAGCAGGTCCAGGAGTTCGAACTCTTTACAGGTGAGCTCAATGACGAATTCTCCGACCTTCAGGGATTTGGTGTGCAGATGAAGCGCAATATCCTTGATTTGTCTGGTATTGTGTGTGTGGAGGCCCAGTCCTTCGTCGAACCAGCAACGCAAACGGCTGAATAATTCCTCCTGGAAGCCGTATCGTTCGAAGCTGCTGATGTAGATATGATTGGAAGGAAAAGGGACAGGGGTGCCCTGCGCGCTGATCTCCTCCACAATGAAGAATATTCTCAGCGTAAGCATCTGTTGCAGGTGCTGCATCGTATGAATGAATCCCGGGTTGAAATCAGGGGTGCTGATCACCACACCATCGAGCCGGAGGCCCTCCTTCACAATATCGACCAGCGCTTCAAGGTCCTTGAAATGCAATACCTTACAACCGTACACCTGTGCAAAAAAAGAATGAATATTCTTGAACCTGCAATCCTCACAAGGCTCTGTGGAATCTGCACAACACACCAGCGCAACACGCATGAACTTCTCCCCAATCCCATTCTTCTCCGATAAGCCCGGTTTCACCAAGATTACATTTTCTATAATATAGTATTTTTTAGGATAAAAAAGGAAAAATATCATAGCTTCTTATTCAAAAAATTAAAAAGTTAAAAGTTCGGCATTGCATGCGTCTGATTTACTCTTATCAGATAAGACGCACTTCAGAGTTAAACATGAAGCACCGTCGTCGCTGCGGTGAACTTTTGGACTTCCGGACGCTACCCAGTTTGGATTTCCTGATTAGTACCGCTCTTCGCGGTAGAAATCCAAACTAAGCTTATGCTGTAGATAGCGAGCTTTCCTTCAGAAAGCTTTCAGGCGGTCGCTACCGCTCCTCCAGCTCCAAATTTCCCGCTTACAAGCTGGGATAGTTGTATTCTGTACACTTAAAAACCGTGTTTAAGAACGATTGTTTCTTCTAACTGTATTTGGTACAACTAAATCTACACATATCGGCGGAAATCTGGCGCAGAGGGTATTTTAAGTGTACGTTTTACAACTCAATGGAAATTAGGCGCTACATTAGACGATTTAGTTGTACAGAATACACTTGAGCATATTGCTGGTAACTTAATCGGGCAAGGTCAGTCCTCAGCAACGAGCCCCACCTCATTCACGCAACAGTCATTCGAATGCTGAAGGCGCTGGAACAGTAGCAACTGTATTTTGTACATTAGAATGCTGTATAAAAGGCCTCCAAATCGAATCTATTGTATTCGATACAACAGAATGTTGACCAAAGGCCATTCTTCGCCCAAAATACAATATTCTACTGTACGAAATACAATAGAATCACATTTCACGGTCAAATATGAGTTTTTTATTGCAGCAAATACAACTAGCTACTTTCAATTCCAGATCCGTCTCGATTTTCTTTCCCAATGATGATTAGTTGCCTTCTTATGCTATAATCGTTGACCAAGAGGGATTGTTATCAGAACTCTAAAAGAAAGGAAGATGCCAAATGGAACATTTCGTATTGAATAACGGAGTCCAGATGCCGAAGGTTGGTCTGGGTGTGTACAATATCAAAGACAATCAGGAAGACGCTTTAGTATGGGCGCTCCAGAACGGATACCGGCATCTGGATACGGCGGCGGCTTACCGCAACGAGGAGCTGATCGCCAGTGCCATCCGGAAGTCAGGCGTAGATCGAAGCGATATCTTCATTACCACGAAGGTCTGGAGTACGGATCTGGGGAGAAAGACGCGCCGGGCTTTTGAAGAGAGCTTGCAGAAGCTCCAGACGGATTACATTGATCTCTACCTGATCCATTGGCCGGCCAAGTACTATCTGGAAAGCTGGAAGATCATGGAGTCTTTATACAAGGAGGGCAAGATCCGGGCGATCGGGGTGTCCAATTTTGAGCCGGAGCATCTGGACATGGTCATGCAGCAGGGATCGATTGTCCCCGCAGTGAATCAAATTCAGACGAACCCGCTGCTGCAGCAAGGAGCGCTTCATGACTACATGGGCCAGCATGGTATCCAGCATGTCGCATGGAGCCCGTTTGGACACGGTAACCAGGAGATGCTTGCCCACCCGGTGCTCACTGAAATGGCAGCCAAGTATAATAAAACAGCGGCGCAAGTCATCCTGAGGTGGAACCTGGAGCGGGACATCGCGGTAATTCCGAAATCGGTTACTCCTGCAAGGCTGAAACAAAATCTGGAGCTGTTTGACTTCTCCCTTTCCGATGAAGAGATGAAGAGAATCGCAGCCCTGGATCAGAATAAAAGAGGATTTGTCGATCCGCAAAATAAATTTTACCTGTGGAGCACCCGTTTTATCCCGTTGTCCTAATTATTTTCGTATTATTTTGCTGCCGACTGCAACCTTTCGCCTCAAATAACCATCTTAGTATATAGAGGTGATGCACAATGAGACCAACTAATCTAACGAAGCACGCAAAAAAAATGAGCATCGCGTGCGGAATCCTGGCTGCCAGTTTATCATTCGGAGCGTCCGCATTTGCCTTTTCGGACCTCAAGGGAAATTCAGCCGAAACCAAGATCAATACGCTGCATAGCGCCGGTGTAATTAACGGAATTACAAATGACCTGTTTGCCCCCAACGCCAAAGTAACGAATGCGCAAGCCGTACAGTTCCTTGTCAAAGGATTGTCGCTTGCACCGAAAGCCGGTACCGACAGCAATACTAAGCCCAGCCAGCTCTTTGACAACGTCAAAGATAATGCCTGGTACGCCTCCTCCTTCGCCCTTGCGAAGCAGAGCGGCCTGACGCTGGCAAAGGATATCAACCCGAATGCACCGATGACCCGTGCGGAATTCGCTCATTTATTGACACAAGCCTTGCAGAGCAAGGGCAATTTCCCGGTAACTAAGATGTTCTTCATGATTGAGGATGGCGAGAAGCTTTCTCCAGAGGTGAATTACAGCCTGCAGGTGCTCTTGAACACGAAGGTACTCACGCTGGATAACGGCAAATTCCGCCCGTCCGATGCGATTACCCGTGCTGAAGCCGCTGTCATGATCCATGATGCCGCTGAGTTCGCCGATCGGGTGATCACTCCGGCCAACCCGGGCAATGAGCCTTCTGAGCCGGAGCCGGTTCCGGCTAACAATTACGTCTCTGATGTAGTCCTGGCCAAAGCCGCGGAAGGCGTCAACAAAGCCACCATCACCGTTGACAATCTGCCTAACCCCGGTTACGGCCTGACGGTAGAGCGTATCGAATTCACCAGTGCCACCAAAGCAGTGATCTTCTTCAAGGTCACCCTGCCTGACCCGGATAAAATGTATCCGCAAGTCATTACCAAAGGCACGGTATCCACCTACCTGCCTGAAGGCTACACCGCAACCGCTGAGCCTGTAATGGATTCACGCTGGCTTGAGCCTTCGGCTCCAGCGAAGTAAGAGGTTCCCCTTCCATCAAGGCTTGTACTACTAGCAGATAAAAGCAGTTCCCATACGGGAACTGCTTTTTCCTGCTTTGTATAGAAGTATTAATTGTATAGAAGTATTAATATTTTTTACGAAAAGCAAAAAAGAAGCGGAGGGGAAATTCGGAACTGGAGGAGCGATAGCGACCGCCTTTGTCTCCCGATTTCTACCGCGAGCAGCGGTTTAGATCAGGAAATCGGGAGACAACAGCGGCCGGAAGTCCAAATGTTCACCGCAGCGACGAACTCAGCTTCAAGTCGAATCTTAAGCAGCTCCGCCTACTTATTCTGCCGCAGCCGGTTCCGGTAATCCATCGGGCGGCAGCCGTAGGTCTTCTTGAACATCTCCGTGAACCGGTTCACATTGCTGAAGCCGGTCATGCCGGAGATCTCCATAATCTTCTTATCCGTGGTCTCCAGCAGGCTGACTGCCTCCGAGATCCGGTATTCGTTCAGGAAGTCCATTGGGGACAGATCGAATTGCTTCTTCATGAAGCGGCAAAAGTACGACGGGCTCATGTTGACCTGCTGCGCCATATCGGAGAGCGTGATCCGCTTGCTGTAATTCTGCTGGACGTAGGCCAGCGTTTTTTTGGCCAGTATGGAGCTGTTGCCGCCCCGGAACTGCCCGGGCAGCCCCGTAGGCGGATGCTCGGCCGCACACTTTTCCAGCCGGTACAGTATCTCTAGCAGCCTGGCCTTGATCAGCATCTCATAGCCGTGCGCCTCCTGCTGATAGAGATCCCGCACCTCCTCCAGCAGTGGAATGAGCCGCAGTCTCTCCTCCAGCTCCCGCCTGATCAGCAGCGGATAACGCCGGTTGTCCAGGAAGAGCGGGAAGATATACTGCTGCTGAATCTGGTCATTTTCAAGGCTCGAGAGGAAATTGAAATGCACCAGCACCGCGCAGAACACAATCTCCTCCTGATCCACCCGGATCGCCGAATGCAGCATATTGGGCTGAATGAAGACCGCCTCTCCGCTCTGGACGACCAGCTTCTCCTGCCCCACATGGAACTTGGCCGTGCCCTTGATCATGAACAGCAGCTCCAGCTCTTCATGCCAGTGGGAATACAGTACCAGATTATTCATGGGGGGTACCTTGGTCACATGCACGCTCATGCGGAATTGTCTGCTGCCGTGCATAAGCTTTTCCTTCATATCCTGAGATACGGGTTCACCGATGGAATCCAGCAGTTCAAGACTTTTCTTCACTGAAGTTCACTCCCTCCCGGCCCACCGGATGCTGCCCGCAGCGTCAGCAATCGGCTCAGCCCTTCACCGCACCGATCATTACGCCCTTCTCGAAATACTTCTGGATAAACGGATAGATAATCAGCACCGGCACCGTGGATACGATAATGACCGCATATTTGATCTGATCCGCGAACTGCTGGGCATAGCTGCCCGCACCGGCACCGGCACCTGATCCGGCTCCGCCCGCGAACGCCTGATTGGATAACAGAATATTGCGCAGGACGATCTGCAGCGGCTGTAAGCTGTCCGTATTGATATAGAGCAGGGCGTTGAAGAAGTCATTCCAGTGACCCACCATATAGTAGAGCGTGATTACGGAGATCACCGCCTTGGACAGCGGAACCACCACCGAGATAAAGTAACGGAAGTGCGAACAGCCATCCAGGGTAGCCGCTTCATGCAGCTCCTCCGGTATAGAAGTCTCGAAGAAGGTTCTGGTAATAATCAGATTGTATACGCTAATGGCGCCGTTCACAATCATTACCCAGGGCGTATTCAGCAGATTCAGATCACGGATGAGCAGATAGGTCGGAATCATTCCCCCGCCAAAATACATCGTGACCACGAACAGCGGCATAATGAACCTGCGCGCCCGGAACTTCCGCTGGGACAAGGCATACGCCGCAGGGAGCGTGACCAGCAGATTGAGCAACGTGCCCAGCACCGTATAGATAATCGTATTTTTATACCCCTGCCAGATCCGGGTGTCCTTGAATATCTGCTCATAGCCGTACAGGTTAATGTCCTTGGGCCATAGAATGACCTGTCCCTGATTCACCATAGTGGAGTTGCTGACGGAAGCTATGATGATGAAATACAGCGGGTACGCGACCATGATGAACGCTGCGATGCTTATGACCGCAACCACCAGCGTATACAGCCTGTCTGCGATGCCGCCCGAATGCTTGATCTTTTGCGAATGAGCGGCTTGACTGCTTGACATCCCATCCCCTCCTTACATCAGACTGATTTTTGAAGTTTTTTTGGCCAGTGCATTCGCCAGCATCAGGAACGTGAAGTTGATCAGGGTATTGAATAGTCCGACCGCTGAACCGAAGCTGAACTGGTTGGATTTCACGCCCACATTGAAGACATACGTGGAGATGACCTCCGAGACGGGCTTGTTAAGACTATTTTGCATCAGGAAAGTCTTCTCGAAGCCTACACTCAGTATGCTGCCCATATTCATAATCAATAAAATAATAATGGTCGGCAGGATTGCCGGAAGCTCCACGTGCCAGACGATCTGCCAGCGGTTAGCCCCGTCAATCCGGGCGGCGTCATACTGCTGCGCATCCACCGAGGACAGGGCGGCGATGAAGATAATGCTGTTCCAGCCGCAGGCCTGCCAGATGGCAGAGATGACATACACCGGAACGAAGGCGCCGGGATCACCAATCAGATTCGTATCCGCAGGGATCAGGTGCAGGGCCTTCAGGAAGCCGTCGATCAGCCCGGTGGTAGGCGACAGCATAATCTGCAGCAGTGCGACCAGTACAACGGTGGAAATGAAGTAAGGCATATACACCGTAGTCTGCAGGATACGCTTGCGTCTGTTGCTGCGGATCGAGTTGACCACCAGCGCCAGCAGAATCGGCATCGGGAAGCCCAGCAGGATGGAGAAAAAAGCAATAATAAACGTATTCCGCAGCGTAGGCCAGAACATCGGGCTGTTGAAATACTGCTCGAAATATTTGAACCCGGCCCATTCCCCGCCCGTCAGCCCTTTGCTGAAATCAAATTCACGGAAAGCAAGCTGGATGCCATACATCGGACCATAACAGAAAATGGCGATATAAATAACCGCAGGAAGCACCATCAGCCATAGCTGATAATGCCCGGCTTGCCTACGAAGCCATCCGTTCCCGCGCAGCGTCTGATGCGGCACCGTGGTCTGTGCTGGTTTCATTTGGGAGCGCCCCTTCCATTCAAGTCCACTATTTCAAGGTGGAGAGGTATTCGTCATAAGCCTTCTGGCGGATTTGCAGGTTCTGTTCAAGACCGGAGCTATTGACGGAGGCTACATACGCCGCCCATTCCTTCTCAATGTCAACCTTGGTGGTCAGCCAGTTGGCCCACTTTTGATCCGTGATATTATTGACGTTCGCCTGATTCATAGCCAGCGTGTTGGTGTCCTCTGTGCTGTACTTCATGAAGTTCTGCGGATAGACATTGCTCTTCTCGTCCGCCTTATTCAGCAGCTCATCATAGACAGCCTTCTCCTTCAGCACATTCTGCATATCCGAGCCAAGCGTCACCTTGTCCTTCAGCGCATCGGCAATGTACATCGGACCGTTATCTGCGAACGAATTCGTCCATTTCCACGAGCCCGGGTCCAGGGAGGCATCCGCCGGAGGAAGAATGGCATACGTGCCGTCTCCGTTATCCTTGATTCCTTTATCCGTGTCGTTCATTCCGCCGAACAGAACCTGGAGGCTGACAACCGGCTCATAAAAACCATCGATGAACCGCATCGCGGCTTCCTTGTTCTTGGAGCGGGCACTGACCGACACCGCATTGGAGCCGTAATTCTGGTAGTAGTAGTCATTGCTCCAGTACAGCTCATTAGTAGAGTCCGCATGCTGCTTCAGCTGCGGCAGGGTCACATATTGATCCTTCAGCTCGTTGCCGAAGCGGTCTCCCGTCTCCCAGCCCCAGGTGAACCCGACCTTGGCAGTCGCTCCATTCCCGCGGGCAACAGACTGGTATTTGGAGTAATCCTGCGTGACGACTTCCTTGCTGATCAGCTTCTCGCTGTACAGCTTCTGCAGGAATTGCATGAGCGTCTTGAACCGTTCATCCACATAGAAGTTCTTAACCTGCGCCCCTTCCGTGAAATAGCCGTCGCTCGCCCCGTTGGACAGAGGCAGCCCCAGACTGCCCAGCAGCAGCTTCGGCGTGAAATCCCAGCCTATCGGGTTGAAGTCCATCGGAATCTCATCCGTCTTGTCCCCGTTCTTATTGGGGTCTCCGTCACGGAAGGCAATCAGCACAGCTTCAAGCTCATCCCAGGTCGTTGGCACCTGAAGGCCGAGATTATCGAGCCAGGTTTTGTTAATGAACATGGAGGCGGTGGAGCCGGGCCAGATGCCCTTGTATCGCGGAGTACCGTAGAGCTTTCCGTCAATTTGTGTAGCAAGCGTTTTCAATTCCGGGTGCTCGCTGAACATCTTTTGAATATTAGGGGCATTCTTCTCAATCAGCGGGCCCAGATCCTCGAACAACCCGTTGAATTGGACAAAATCAGAGTTTGAGGTCGCATTGAACAGCAAGTCCGGGATTTCGCCGCTGGCAAACAGGGCACTCTTCTTCTGGTCCCAGTCCGCAGAGATTTGCTGCCATTCAATTTCGACATTGGCCTTCTCCTCGATTTCAGCGAGCCATTTCATTTGCGTGACATCTTTGGTCAGTGAATGCTTCACGATAATCGCCTTCAGCTTCGTCTTCCCCTCCGGCGTGTTGCTGCTGTCATTTCCCGCATCCGGGCTGTTCCCATTACTGCTGCAGCCTGCGAGTGACAGTCCTGCCAGACAACCTGCCAAGACCAAGGCCAGAATACTCTTTTTTCTCATTTGATTACCCCCTCTTTTTCACGAAAGCGTTATCATTATTATAATTTCTCTGCTGCACCCTGTCTCACCGTATATTACCTTTTAATCATCATATATTGACCTTTTTGGCCGCGAAAGTGCCTGAAATCAGGCTAACTTTCGACTTCCGGTAGGTGAAAATTGACACATGATGAATTGTTTTGGATTACAGGGAATCACCGCTGCCGGGTTAGAGAATAATAATTCCATCTATGGAGTGATTGGCTGCAACCTTTTGCTCCTGAATCCCATCTAAGAGGATACGAGGTGAGGTACAATGAAGAATACATTAACCCGGATGCGCACGGCCAAAATCTCGCTGGCCTGCAGCATTCTGGCGGCAACCTTAGCTATCGGGTCACCGGCTTCCGCTTTCTCAGATCTGAAGGGCCATGCGGCCGAAGCCAAGATCAATGCACTTCATCAGGAGGGCATCCTTAATGGAGTGACCAGCGACAAGTTCGCGCCGAAGTCCAGCCTTACGTATGCGCAAGGTGTGCAGTTCATGGTAAGCGGCCTGAAGCTTGCTCCGCAGCTCCCCTCCGGCAAGAAGGCCAGCGATTATTTTGACAACGTAAAAAATACCGCCTGGTATGCCTCCGCATTCTTGAAGGCCAAAGAAAGCGGATTGTCGCTGGAGCGGTCTATTGACCCTAATGCTGTGATGACACGGGTCCAGTTCGCACAATTGCTGCTTCAGGCGCTTCAGAACAAAGGGGACTTCGCGTATACGGAGATGTATGCCAACATTACGGACGGCGGCAAGCTATCCACTGCGGAGATGAACAGTCTGCAAATTCTGTTCAACACCGGTCTGATCACGCTGGAGAAGAATAACACCTTCCGTCCGAACGAAGCAGTTACCCGGGCAGAAGCTGCCGTCCTGGTCTACGATGCCGCCAAATTCGTGAAGGAAGTGATTATGATGGATGAGAACATTTCGGCTCCGTCCAGCACTTACGAAGCCGCTGTTACACTGGACAAAGCCGCCGCTGGTGTCAACAAAGCTACGGTGACCGTATCCAATCTGCCGAACCCGGGGTACGGCCTGGTTATTGAGCGGATTGAATTCGGCGCTGACAAAACCGCAGTGATCTACTTCAAGGTGACCTCACCGAAGCCCGGGTCCATGAATCCGCAGGTCATCTCGGCAGGTACCGCCGTCACCTATCTGCCGGAAGGCTATACCGCAGTAGCCCAAGCTGCCCCGGGCTCGGCTACCTCGGCTGCTTCCGGAGGGCTAAAGTAACAGCTTCCACTTAACTAGATGCATCACAAAGAGCGCACCGCCGGATACCTGGCTGATGCGCTCTTTGTGAGATGTGATTGTATAGTCTCTATTAATCAGGGAGCCGTTCGTTAGTCCAGCTCCTTAGAATATCTGATCTCCAGACGCCCCGTCTGGAAACCGGCTGAACGGTACAGAGACAGGGCGGAATCATTCGTGGTCAGTACGACCAGCTGCGCCTGCTCCAGCCCCTTCTCCTGAAGATACGACAACGCACGATTCAGCAGCGCCTTGGCGATGCCTTTTCTTCTCCAGGGCTTACAGACAAATACATCCTCAATGATGCCAAGCTTCTCTTCCTGCCAGACCATCAGACTGCCCGCCACCCGGCCTGCATCCAGCATGACCATCGATGTCCAGTGCGGATGCTCCTGATATTCCAGCAGACGCTCCATTCCGAGCGGGGTCTCCGGCCAGATCTCCGCCTCCAGCTCCAGATAAGCCGCCCGCTGCTCCGGCGAATCCATAGGCGCATGGGTCAATTCAAGGCCTTCCTCCAGCTCCACCGCATGGATGGGTTCACGAAGATCGCGCTGAAGCGTATACAAGCGGCTATCCGGCAGGTAACCGAGATGCTCTGCGAAATAAACATGACAGCTCTCCTCCGCCGCATAATTGCCTGTGCACAGGAGGGTCCCATATTCCGGGGGCAGCGTACGCTTCAGCACCTGTGCCCGTTCCAGCAGAAGGGCGTAGACACTGTCACGCAGCTCCAGATCCTTTTCCCGTCCGGGCAACGTCTTCAGATTCAGGAAAATCTTGTGTTTACTCTCCGCCGCGCGTCCCGGTGGCACCACATTGAAGAGCTGTAGCTGGCCCTTGGCCACCATCTGATTCTCTTCAAAGGCGCAGAACACATTCTCCCAGTTGCTCTCATCCCCCACCCACCAGAACAGCACATCCTCCAGCGCTGACACCTGCGCATACATCGCGCCAAGCGCCGCCATATCTCTCTCTTCAAACTGCCGGATCACTCTGTTGCTCAATTACCATCCGCCACCTTCTGTTTCTGTCCATCATAACACCGCCGGGCAAGGAGCTTCCGTTCTTGAATAACTATAGTTGTTTTATACTGCTTAGCTTAATCTCCAACTCAAATTTATAAACCTAGCCTACACAAAAAACTGTGCATTCCTGATAAAGGAAAGCACAGCTCTTGTTTGCTCCTCCGTTACTTTGCGGACCAGGAGGCCGTTATTCACTCTGAAATGCCTCTTTTGTCGGCCTAAGCGGACACAGAAGACGCTAATGAGGCTGTCAGGCCTAATTACAGGCTACGAAGCCTGTATTAACGGCTCCTGAGTCCACAACGGTCCGCAAAACGCCGATTCCAGCCAAATAAGGTCCGCTGAGTCCGTAAAGTCCTCTACTACTACTCCCCGCTGCCCGCCGCCTCGCGCGGCTGGCGCATCGTCAGGCTGACGCGGCCCTTCTTCACATCGACGCCGAGTACCCATACGGTGACATTGTCGCCGACAGAGACCACATCCATCGGATGCTTCACATAGCTGCCGCTGAGCTGGGAGATATGGACCAGCCCGTCGTTCTTGATTCCGATATCGACGAAGGCGCCGAAGTCGATCACGTTGCGCACCGTGCCCTGCATCTCCATGCCGGGCAGCAGGTCCTCCATCTTCAGCACATCCTTGCGGAAGATGGGCAGCGGCAGCTCCTCGCGCGGGTCGCGGCCCGGACGCTGAAGGCTCTCCAGGATGTCGCGCAGCGTAGGCACGCCAACCTCCAGCTTCACCGCCAGCTCTTCCGCGTTCTGAGCGCTTAGCTGCTCTGCAACTTCCTTGCTGCCGAGCTGCTTCACATCCAGCCCCAGCTCGCGGAACAACCGGTCAACCACCGCGTAGGATTCCGGGTGGATCGGCGTACGGTCCAGCGTATTGTCCCCTCCGGGGATACGCAGGAAGCCGATGCACTGCTCGTAGGATTTCGCGCCCAGGCGCGGCACCTTCTGCAGCGCCTTGCGCGTAGTGAACTTGCCGTTCTCCTCGCGGAACTTCACAATATTCTTGGCAATCGTCGTATTCACCCCTGCCACATAGGAGAGCAGCGAAGCCGAAGCGGTATTCACGTCGACGCCGACATGGTTAACCGCCGACTCTACGACGCCCCTCAGGCTCTCCTCCAGATGCTTCTGCGACACATCATGCTGGTACTGCCCGACACCGATGGCCTTCGGATCAATCTTCACCAGCTCCGCGAGCGGGTCCTGCACGCGGCGGGCGATCGAGGCGGCGCTGCGCTCCGCCACATCCAGATCCGGGAACTCCTCCTGCGCCAGCTTGGAGGCCGAATACACGCTGGCCCCTGCCTCGTTAACGATCAGGTAGGCCAGCTCCGGGTTACCGACCTCGGCAATAACCTCGGCCGTGAACTGCTCCGTCTCCCGCGAGCCGGTGCCGTTGCCGATGACGATGAGCTGGATGCCATACTTGGCAATCAGCTCCTTGAACTTGGCCGCCGCTTCCTTCTTCTTGTTGTTCGGCGGCGTCGGGTACGTGACCGCTACCTCCAGCAGCTTGCCGGTATCGTCCACAACGGCCAGCTTGCAGCCAGTGCGGTAGGCCGGGTCGACGCCCAGAACATGCCGTCCCTTCACCGGCGGCTGCAGCAGCAGGCTGCGCAGATTGCCCGAGAAGATGGAGATCGCCTGCGCCTCTCCCTTCTCGGTCATCTCCCCGCGCACCTCGCGCTCCACGGAAGGCGCGATCAGCCGCTTGTAGGCATCCTCTGTCACGGCTTCCAGCAGCTCCTTGACCGGCGATGGCCCCTTCACCAGCTTGCGGATGATGAACGCATGAATCTTGTCCGGCACCACCTCGATGCCGACCTTAAGAATATTCTCCCGCTCCCCGCGGTTGATCGCGAGAATACGGTGCGGCGGCATCCGGTGCACAGGCTCCCGGTACGCATAATAATTCTCGTATACACTTTCCTGCTGGGCATCCTTGGCCTCGGAGACCAGAATCCCCTGACTCGCTGTATATTGGCGTACCCACGAACGGATGGCCGGATCATCGGCAATATTCTCGGCAATGATATCCATTGCCCCTTGCAGCGCCAGCTCAGCACTCTCTACGCCCTTTTCAGCATCGATATATGCAGCAGCCTCTTGCAGCGGAACCCCCTGGCGCCTCTGCTCCATGACCCAATCCGCCAGCGGTTCGAGTCCCCGTTCCTTGGCGACACTGGCCCGTGTCTTGCGCTTCTGCTTGAACGGACGGTACAGATCCTCCACTTCCTGCAGCTTTACCGCCTTCATGATGCTCGCCTGCAGCTCAGGCGTAAGCTTGCCCTGCTCCTCGATGCTGCGGATGACATCCTTCTTGCGGTCACCTAGATTACGCAGATAACCGAGCCGTTCTTCCACATCGCGGAGGACGTTCTCGTCCAGCTCCCCCGTCATTTCCTTGCGGTATCTGGCGATGAACGGAATGGTGTTGCCTTCATCGAGCAGTCCCACCGTTGTTCTAACCTGCTTCAGACTGATGCTCAGCTCCTTCGCAATCGCTGCAAGTATCAGTTCCTGCTCCTGACGGGCAGCAGCATCCTCCGCCGCCTTCGCCGCCTGATTCGTATCAACGCTCAAGTAGATCCCTCTTTCTATACACAGTCTGAGTTCATAGCTCTCTACTGAAATACTATCACAGTTTGCCGCAGGACCAAAGTCTGCCCCGTACAAAAACAAAAGCGGCTACACCATCCCCTCCGGGACAGCATAGCCGTATCATTGAGTGTTATTCTGTTCATTCCCCTAATGTTAGCGCACCACAGTAACCTCTTTGCTTCTTCTACGTCTGGCATAGCCTACCGACAACATGAAGCTGAGGAACAAGACCAGCGCAGCCACCGCATAAGGGAAATTGATATCCAAGTCGAACAGGACCCCCGCCACAATCGGGCCGGCAATATTGCCAAGGCTCGTATAAGCGGAATTCATCCCCATCACCAGGCCCTGCTGCGATTCGTCAGCCATCTTGGAGAGCTGGGTGCCGACAGCCGGGCGAAGAATATCCATCGCCAAGAATACAACAAAGGTCACAGACACAATCATGGCAAAGCCATGCACGAACAGCGTCAGGAGGATCGACAGGCCCGCAATCAGCAGGCAGGCGGAAATGACCCGGCTCTCCCCGAATTTGTTCAGAATCCAGCTGAAGGCTGTAACCTGCACCACGGCCCCGGCAATGGAGCCAAATGTCAGGACAAACGCGATATCCTTCGGAGTGAACCCGAATTTATGATCTACAAACAGTCCGAATACCGTCTCATAGTTAGCCAGCCCGAAGGACAGCACGAATACAATAATCAAGCCGAAGAAATAAGGCTCGCGATAAGAGCGCATGAGCTGCATGATTAGACTATCGTTATTGCCTGACCGTGTTTTTGCTTCTTCCCGCAGCTCCGCCGAACGCGATTCCGGAAGGACCAGCAGGGTAATAACCGCAACGAGGCCGGCAGCCCCCGCAGCGACAAAGAAGGGTACGCGGATGCCAAGCTCGGCCAGATAGCCGCCGATTCCCGGCCCGATGATGAAGCCGGTGGTAATCGCCGCGTTAATGAAGCCCATCCCCTTGGCCCGCTCCTCCGAGGAGGTGGTATCTGCCACATAAGCCATAACCGCAGGCATAATCATCGCGGCCCCGATCCCGCCAAGCATTCTTGATACGAACAGCACCCAGGTGGCGTCCGCGAGCCCGAACAACAGCTCAGAGAACGCGAATACGGCCAGACCGCCGACGATTATTTTTTTGCGGCCCATCTTATCCGACAGTCTTCCGGCGAAGGGCGAGACCAGCAGCTGCGTCAGCGAGAAAGCCGCCACCAGCAGTCCGACTACACTCCCGCCGATGCCCAGCTCGTTCATGTACGTAGGCATAATAGGGACAACCAGACCAATCCCCGTGAACGCCAAAAAAATATTCATCATCAGGAGCAGCATCGCTCCCCGGTTTCTTAACAGTAATGACATGGTGTTTCCCTCCGTATATCCCGGAGCCGCACTGCAGGCTTCGGTTGTAATTCATTTATATCTGTCTATTGCTCAATCTTTCGCGGACCGTATCCCCTGAAGCAGGATTTCAATTCCCGCACGGTAGTATGCCCTTATCGTCTCCGGGGTATTGGTCATGCCTGTGATCTCATGGACCCGGCTGATTCCTTCCAGCATAGCGCTGAATGTGATTACATAGTTATCCAAGTCACCCTGGACCAGATAACCGGAATCCATTCCCTCTTGCAGCAGCTCACGGCAGGCCTGTGTGACCCATTCGAATATCTGCGAGAGGCGCTGGCGTATCTCCTCCGAAAGCGTGCGGGATCTGGCGTATTCCTCCAGGGCATGAATCAGCGGATTCTGGATATCATTCGCATAGTGATCTCCCAGCGCATATAGACGGGCTTCCGTTCCGCTGATCCCGCTCCGCAGCTCCTCCCACTCACAGAGCCACTTCTGCGTATCCTCTTCCACCACACACAGGAACAATTCATCCTTGCTTGGAAAATGGTGATACAGACTCCCCTTGCTGACCTTCGCGGCTGTGCAGACCTCATTCATGCTTACAGCGCCGTAGCCCTTTTGTGCAAATAATGTGGTGGCATGCTCCAGAATCCGGCTCTTCGTTTCTTCTCCGTCCGAACGTCCCTTAATCGTTACCCCTCCTCTAGACCGACCGATCGGTCCAATTATATCATGCGGTCGTGACCATGCACAACCCCCGCCGCCACTACTCATCTATCCTCCGGTATATCAATAAGTATATATGGACGAACGCCAAAAAAGGCAGCACCGGAATCTATCCGGCCTGCCTTTTGTTACGATGATTGATGTTATATCCCCGCAGGGTTCAGAAATCAATCAGCCCGAGGCTGATTTGCAGCGAATCATCCACCAGCTTCATGGTCTCATCGTCCAGGTGGGTGATCTTATCCGTTAAGCGTTGCTTGTCAATGGTACGAACCTGCTCCAGCAGAATGACGGAATCCCGGTCAAAGCCATGAGCAGCCGCATCAATCTCTACATGCGTCGGCAGCTTGGCCTTCTGGATCTGGGCAGTGATAGCCGCTACAATCACAGTCGGGCTGAAGCGATTGCCAATATCGTTCTGAATGACCAGTACCGGCCTTACTCCGCCTTGCTCGGAACCCACAACCGGTGAAAGGTCGGCAAAAAAAACGTCGCCGCGTTTAACAATCAATATTTACACCCCGCTTACTAAGCGGCCAAGAGTACTGTCTGCATCTTCCTCAGCGAGAAAAGCCTCGCATGCCATGGTCAAATTAATCTTAGCCATTTCCATATAGCCCCGCTGCATCGACTCGCGGATGGTACGTTTTCTCCGATCGCTCAAGTACAGCTTCATGGCCTGCCTGATCAATTCACTACGGTTAGAGTTCTCCAGTTGAACGATCCCATCTACTTCCTGCAAGAGATGATCGGGCAAGCTGATCATGATTCTTTTGGTGTTCTGCAAATTGGCCACCTTCTCTTCCACCCCCACAAACCTTCTGCCCTTGTGTTCCAGTGTTACAATATACAAGGAATTTTATACAAGGAATATATGCCGCCAGTATATCAAGTATGCTGCATCCCATTATAAACTAGAAATGGCGGTTCGTATAGACTATAAGTCACAAGCTCTATACGGTACGTTCCTTATATTCAGTTCCCGTACCAGGTACATGGTCAGGGTATTAGGCTTGCAGCAAGGGATTGACGAGGTTAGGTAGCATACCTTGGCGTACATACACGCGCGGTACCCGGTGAGCCAGCATACAGATTACTTCGTAGTGGATCGTCCCTAAATGGAGCGCCAGTTCATCTGCCGTGATCGACTCGGTGCCCTGGCGGCCGATGAGTACAACCTCTTCGCCTGCTTTGATTTGTTCCGCTTCTAGAGCGAAAGATTTGAGTGATACCATACACTGGTCCATGCAGATGGTTCCGACGATTGGAACGCGGCGTCCGCGTATTAGCACCTCCGCTTTGCCTGTTAGCATGCGGGAATATCCGTCAGCATACCCCACGGGGAGCGTAGCGATGATCTCATCGCCAGCCGTGAAGTACCGGGTGCCGTAGCTGATGCCTGAGTCAGGCGGCAGGGTTTTGACATATACTGCCTGCGTCTTCAGCGTCATTACCGGGTGTAGAGCCACCAGCTCGCGGTTCACCTCAGCCGAGGGGTAGAATCCGTACAAGCTTATGCCTACACGCACCATGTTAATGGATAGTAGAGGTGTATCAATGGCCGTAGCGCTATTGCCCGTATGTATGATCGGGATGGTAATGTCCATGTCCCGAAGCGCCTCCGCCACGTTCATGAACCGTCGGTGCTGCATAAGTGTATAGCTTTTGTTGTGCTCGTCTGCTCTGGCAAAATGGGTGAACATGCCCTCCAGCTCCGCCTGTGCCACAGAATGCACATCAGCGATGAATGCAGGCGCATTCTCCGGCAATAATCCCAGCCTTCCCATTCCGCTGTCAATCTTGATGTGTACCTTCAGCCGGTGTTCCTTCTCTACAGGAAGCGCTCTTACGGCGTCCAGTACCTCCGGTGTGAACAGTGTGACGGTAATATTGTTCTCCCAGGCTACGGCAATGCCTTCCGGTGAGGTGTAGCCCAGCACCAGGATAGGAAGTAGTATTCCCGCCTGACGCAGCTCCAATGCCTCATCGAGAAAAGCAACACTGACGTAGTCGGCTCCAAGCCGCTCCAGCTCCCGCGTCACTTCCACAGCTCCATGTCCATACGCATTTCCTTTGACGCATCCCATGAACTTGGTCTCCTGCGGCAATACGCCGCGAAAGGCCTCGTAATTGGCACGCAAATCATCCAGGTTAATCTCGGCTGCTGTCGGCCGATAGCTTGCCTTCACTTCAGGTCACCTTCTTACATTGTAGTAAAACATCTCTGCCTCGTTCGCACAGATCAGAAGTCTTACTGCCAATGGTAATGCTCGTGAAGGCCGCTGTCAATGTGGGCAGATGTAGGCAAAAAACGGATACCGCGGGTAGAGGAATGATTCCCACCTTGCGCAGTATCCGCCCACTGATTTTTATTTACCCGATTGTTCCTCCATAGAAGCGGCTATTTGCATCATTTCCGTAACTGGCAGATTTGCGCTTGTAATCCGGTACTCTACACCTTGGCTCATCCAGGTCAGTGTCTGCTGCTCATCCCCGCTAAGCAGGCCTGCGGTGAAGCCCAGATCGATCAGTGTTCCGGGAGCCAGCGATACCGCACGGTCCAGCGGCCGGGCTTCCATAATCGTATACTGGTAGACGCCGTCATAGCGGATCAGCACCGCATGATCCTTGCTGCCTTCAATCTTGTTGGTGTCCTTCAGCTTCACGCCTGCCGGAATATAATCCGGTTCAATGATCCCGAAGTCGCCCATCTCTGCCGTAACCGGCTCACCGGTCTGTCCGCCGTCTTCAGAGACCACCGGATTGCCTTCTTGATCCACTTCCGCCATCGTGTTCTCGGAAGGGCTTCCTGCGGCCATATTCTTCTGCATATCGAAGGAATCTGCAGTGAATTCCGGATCGAACTTGAAGTTGTCGAAGGTCACATTCACTACAACCTTGGCTTCGGAATCCGATACCTGCACCTGCTTCGGCTCATAGGTCTTTTTGTCCAGCCAGATCTTCTGGCGGACCAGCGCGCTGCTCTGATAGTTCGCCGCGACCTCGAACACATAATTATTCCCGTCCTCCACGAACTGACGGTTGTTATCGGAGACAATCCCCTTCAGCAGTGTCTGATACAGATATACCTGACCCTGGCTGTCCGGCCAGTCGCTCTGGAAGCGGAAGCTTTTGCCAAGGCTCGGGGTCAGTACGAAGACACCCTCATCATTGCGCAGCACAATCTGTCTCACATCCTTCTGGACATTCGACAGGCTGATCCGGTAATACGAAGGATTCTTGTACCATACCTCCACCTTGTAATCCTGCGGCTGCTCCCCGGTGTACAAGGTCATCGTGCCTGAGCCCTGATAAGCTCCCTGCTTGCTCTCCAGCTTGTCAGACACTTGATTCAGATCCTTGACCACAGAGGCGGCATCCTTCTTCCCGCACCCCGCCAATACTAAGGCCACGCTCATAATGATCGCGAGTACCCATGTTATCCGGCGCATGACATCATCCCCTTAACCTGTTTTGAATGCATTGATTAGTACATGTCTATGAGGGACTTGGCCTCAATATGCAGACGGGCATGACAAGCTTGAAGAGAAGTATTCAACCGGCCGTGAACCGCTCCTGTCCCCCCCGAATCTAACAATCTATGTATGGTTCCTCTTATTTCCTTTTATATAGTAGAAACACCATTTCAAAAAGCACCAGCCCGCACTCCCCGCCACGCTCCGGGGTTGCAGTCTGATGCTCTGATTATTCTTGTGGACGCTGTTATTCCAAGAGGATAAAAGCTCCTCTGCCTACTGTAGTTTTTATAGGAATTACTGGCTATGCGGATTATTGCTGAACGCCATGTTTGCTTTTCTCAAGCATGCTCCTTCTTCTCGGTCAAAAAGTAGATCAGCGCCAGCACCGGAAGTGCCAGCCCGATCAGGGTTGTCAGACTCCAGCCGCCGTAAGCATACGCCCAGCCCCCGAGGGATGATCCCACCGCTCCTCCAATGAAGAAGATCGCCATGAACAAGCCGTTCAGCCGCCCCCGGGTCTCATTGCCCAGTGAGTAGATCGCCCGTTGTCCCAAGACCAGATTGCCGGACACGCTCATATCGAGCAGAATCGCTGTCAGCACCAGCAGACCGAGGGTAAGATTGGAATCATCCCGGAGCACATAAGCCAAAATAAAGGATACCGCGGCCAGCGAAATGCCAACACCGGTCAGCAGCCGGGTCCAGCCCTTGTCAGCCAGTCGTCCCGCAATTGGAGCGGCAACCGCTCCGCCTACACCAGCCAGGGCAAACAGGGCGATACCCTGCTGGGAGAGATGATAGTAGTCCGACAAGTACATGGGAACTGTTGTCCAGAACAGACTGAAGGCACCGAACAGGCTCGCTTGGTATAAGGCGCGGCGCCGCAGCACCGGCGTATGCATGAGCAATGTGCCCAGAGAGCGGAGCAATTGTCCGTATCTCAAGCCGGGAGCGGGCTTCCGGGCGGGCAGGACACGGGCTAGCAGCAGTGTCAACAGCGCAGTCACGACAGCCGAGACTATGAAGATGGACTGCCAGCCCCAGAGTCCGGCTATGAAGCTGGCAACCGGGCGGGCGAACATAATGCCCAGCAGCAGTCCGCTCATTACATTGCCTACTACGCGGCCGCGATCTTCCTCTGTGGCCAGATAAGAGGCATAGGGGACCAGGACCTGCGCTGCTACCGAGCCCAGACCGATCAGCAAGGAGGCGGCCAGGAACAGCGGTGCATTCGGTGCCAGGACGGACAGCGCCAGGGCGGCCACAACCAGAATCAGCGACATCACAGTCAGCCGGCGGTTCTCAATAATATCGCTGAGCGGGACAATGAACAGCAGTCCGGCTACGTAACCGATCTGCGTCAGCGTAACGATTAGCCCTGTCGCTCCGGCCGACAGATGAATCGCCTGCCCGATCGGCCCAACCAGCGTCTGGGTATAATAGAGATTCGCCACGATCAGTCCACAGGATACGGCCAGCAGAAATGTGATCCAGCCGGGGACCGCCTTTTGGATAACAGGGGATACTGTTTGTTGTTGCACAGGAACTTCAGCCTTCATTTGAAACTCCACCTTCCATTTTTTAAATACTGAACGCTAAGTACATTAATTCTTATGAACAAATAATATACTAAACGTTCAGTATTGTAAATAGGCAATTTTATGTTATACTCCATTATAGTTGAGTTCATTCTTATAGGAGGAATCACCATGGAGAAAAAAAGAGGACGCCCGCGCAACACCGAGGCCAAGAACGCTATTCTGAACGCTTCATATGAATTATTGCTGGAGACCGGCTTCGGCGCAGTTACCGTGGAGAAGATTGCGGAGCATGCCCAGGTCAGTAAGGCAACGATCTATAAATGGTGGCCGAATAAAGCGGCGGTGGTGATGGACGGTTATCTATACGCTGCTAACGCCAGACTTCCGATCCCCGATACCGGTTCCGCCAAGGAGGACATTCTAATTCATGCGGGGACGCTCGCGCAGTTCCTCACCAGCCGGGAAGGTAAAGTCATTACAGAGCTGATCGGTGAAGGGCAATCCGATGCCGGACTGGCGGAGGCATACCGGAGCAGGTATTTCGGCCCGCGCCGCGAGGAAGCCCGGAAGCTTTTTGAACGGGGGATCGCCCGGGGGGAGCTGAAGCAGGGACTCGATATCGGAAGTTGTATCGACTTGATCTATGGCCCTATTTTTTACCGTCTGCTGCTGACCGGTGGCGACATGAGCGCAGACTCTGTCAGATCCCTGGTGCTGCTTGCCCTTCAGGCGCTTGAAGCTTGAGACTCCTGCAAGACTACTATATAAGATATGGGAATTTGCATTTGTCCAGGCACAATGCGGGATGGGCAATACTGAGCTAGGGCTGTAACAGGCTTGTCTTATCTTTGTTAACAGAACGTGACCCGCAGGCGGAGTTTTTCATTTATAATACAAGAGATTGGAATTTCCAGACTCCGGAGGTTATCTTATGAAAAAATTAATTACCGCTGCCGCTATTGCCCTGCTCCTCGCAGGCCATGCGGCGGGTTCATCCATAGAGATTGCTCATTCTGCTGCTGCTCCCCTATCCCTTGCTGTGGACGGACAAGCCGTTCTCCACGGGACTCCCCCCTTCCTTTCAGGCGGCACATTATACGTACCTGCCCGCGCGCTGCTGGAATACTACCCGATAACGCTGCAATGGAATAACAACCTCAAGCAGCTTACCCTATCCACAGGCTGGGATAAGACGATTCTTACGCCCGGCAGCGCTTCCATGCAAGTGACTTATACGCAAACGGACGGAGGATACCAAGAGGATCTGGACTCTCCTGTGCTGCTGAAGGCAGGCCGTGTATACATCGCGGCAGCTACGTTGGATTCCCTTACGGGAGCTGTTACAGAACTGACAACGGGAGGAAGCCGGGTTACCATTACGCCGGGCAGTCTTAGCACAACCGTCAGAGTCCCCGCAGCTCCCCTTGCCGTTGCAGAGAATAATTCCAAGGTGAAGCTGTACGCTGCGCTCAAGGACGGCAATACCTACAAAGGATTCATTCTTGAAGTGAACGGGAAACAGCAGCGCTTCAACTGGACCGTATCCAGAGACTACTCGCACCCCCCTCAGCTCTTCTATGCCGATGTAGATTCGGACGGCAAACCGGAAGCTACGGTTGTGTTCACCCTGGGCACCGGTACCTCGCTGGTTGCACAGGAGGTTCATGTCGTGAAGCCGGAGCAGGGAAAGGAGCTCTCCGTGCCTGCTGCGGACGAGGCCGCCCGTGCAGCAGTCTCCTCCAGTATTGTGCTGGATCAAAAGGACGTCCTGCTGAAGCTTGAGCTTACAGGACTCAAGCCGTCCAAGGTGACGCTCAGACTCCCGGACCGCGCTGAGGACGGCCTGAAGTATTTCGGCAGCAAAGCGGCCATTGGCGCAGTAACCTACTACTCAGTAGAGAATAACAAGCTGCTCGCAGATACCAGCTTAATGGTCGGCATGACCGAGAGTGTCGGTACCCTGAAGCTGGAATATAAGGCAGGCAAGGCGGGGATGGAGCTGGGGTCTATTGCTTTTGAGCCGGATGAACGGGGTGAAGCCATTGTGGAGTAATCATCCGTTGCCGGAAGGAGGGGCTTGCAAATGATTGATGCCCATATTCATCTTGACCAATATGAGGAGCACATGCTGGCGGGGCTGAAGGATCAAGGCATTGAGGCCCTGATCGCGGTCTCCATGAACCTCGCTTCCAGCAAGCGCACCCGGGAGCTCGCAGCCAGATATCCCGGCCTGGTGAAGCCGGCTTACGGCTTCCATCCCGAGCAGCCGCTGCCTGCAGAGGATGAGCTGGACGCGCTGCTGAAATGGATTACTGACCATGCGGATAGTATGGCCGCTATTGGTGAAATCGGCCTTCCCTACTACTCCCGGGCGGAAGCTATCGCACGCGGCGGGGCCTGGGAGATGGAACCCTATCTCGCGCTTCTTGACAGACTTCTCGGGCTTGCCGCCCAATTAGCCATGCCGGTCGTGCTGCATGCTGTCTACGAGGATGCATGGACCGTCTGCGATTTGCTTGAGCGGCATGGCCTTACACAGGCCCACTTCCACTGGTTCAAGGGCCCTGCTGCTACCGTTGAGCGGATGATTAGCCGCGGTTACTTCATCTCCTTCACTCCCGACCTCCTCTACGAACCGGAGATTCAGGAGCTGGCACGCCGCTATCCGCCGGAGCTGGTCATGGCGGAGACGGATGGCCCCTGGCCATTCGAAGGTCCCTTCGCCGGGCGGTCCACCCATCCGGCCATGGTGCATGACGTCGCCGCCGCCTGGGGGGCGCTGCATGGATATTCCGTTCCAGAGGCCCAGGCCCTGCTGACGGCCAACACAAAACGATTCTATGGGCTATATGGCTAGCCACTCTACTTAAGTACAGCATCAGACCTGATTAAAGTGCAGGCGAAATGCTTAAGTGTATTCATACATTTAAACTGCCTCATTATCCGGGAGCTCACCTACTCGGGCAGATTTAGTTGTACAACTACAGTTAGAAGTGGAAATCCTTCCTTTTGACTGTTTTTAAATGTACATAATACAACTAGCCCTGAATGTTAGCTTCGACCAAACTAATCCAATTGCCCTTAGGGCCCTTAACGCTGGTCCCGATAATCAA
Organism: Paenibacillus sp. FSL K6-1217; assembly: GCF_045040735.1. Taxonomy (NCBI): domain Bacteria; kingdom Bacillati; phylum Bacillota; class Bacilli; order Caryophanales; family Paenibacillaceae; genus Paenibacillus; species Paenibacillus sp. FSL K6-1217. The sequence continues at coordinate 6,397,566 of NZ_CP150271.1, read as the reverse complement.
TTAACAGCTGCTGCATTTTTTCCACCGTGCCGTCTTGATGAGGAACATGGATGGATACGATCAAATTTGAGTCGTTCAAATACTGAAACGATACAAGATCGAAATTCAATTTCCCGAGATTCGGACAATGCAGCGTCTTCGGAGCATCTATGGCATCGAGAATCTCATGAGAGTCCCAAAATTCACGAAACTCACTGCTAACCTTGGACAGTGCCTCGAACTGCTCAGACCACCAAGGGTCTTCGCCGTGTCGCGCATATCTGGCATGGAAAGTAGCAACGATTCGCCTGGCATGCATTTCCCATTGCTCTCCCTTAACGTAGCGAAAACGGGCAGAAGTAAACGTCATCCAGACGAAATTCCGTTCACTCTCCGACATAGCCGCGAGATCCCCATTCATTGCACAGTAGGCTTCATTCCAGGCAATGATATTCATATGCGCATCCATGACATTTGAAGGTGACAGAGTTTGGCTATCCAAAAAACGTTGAAGTTCCGCTGTTACCTTGGAGGGTTGATGAGTATTGATCAAGGGAAATTGCTTCCGAGCCAGATGGTACAGATGCCTGCGTTCTGCTTCATCTAACCGAAGCACTTCTGATATTCGGTCAAGTACGTCAGCGGATACGTTGATAGGACGCCCTTGTTCCAAGTAGGTGTACCAATCCAACCCTACATCTGCCAGCAGGGCTACCTCACTGCGGCGAAGTCCGGGTGTACGTCTGCGTCCGGATTCCGGCAAACCCGCTTGCTTAGGAGTCATTCGTTCACGGCGTAAGCGCAAAAAACGAGACAATTCCCCGTAACGGTCCAGTCTGTCCCCCATAATCTCCTCATGCCTCCTATCTATTCTTGAACGTAGGATTCCCAATCCTACGATAACCAGATATCTCCCTAACCTCGTTAGGCTCATGTACACTAGTCTATGTCCTCCATAGGAGAAGAGCAAGAATGGATAGGACAAGTTTACATTAGTCTTGGGGGGATTAAGATGTTTGAGCATATGGTGCTATTGAAATTTAAGCCTGATGTTTCTATTGCAGAGCAAGAAGACGCTGTTAGACGCGCGCATGATTTTAAGGGGGAAATTCCAGGTATCGTAGATCTTAGCTCGGGGATTAACGTAACGGAGGAAATCGAGCACACACAGGGGTTTACGCTGGGGATCAGAGTTACTTTTGAGAATCAGCAGGCTTGCCGGGACTACATTCAACATCCGCTACATCAAAATTTATTGCAATCCATAGGCCCATTTGTTGAAGGAATCATCGTTATTGATTATCCGTTTGGGGCCAGCTGATCAAGATAAGCTAAAGAGGCAGCCGATCTCGTGAGTCGGCTGCCTTCTTGGATTTATTGTGTTATTGTCACCTTTTAGCGTAATGACTATCACTTTTTAGTAGTGACTATTCTCAAAAATCTCCAAGTAAAGTAGACCATTATTCCAAGTAGCATTAAACCAGAGAATTCAATTACTCTCCCTAATGGACTATATTCATACCCGAATGTGATTTTGTGTTGCAAATAATCCACCGTCGTATACCTATCTACAATGTCTGGAACATAGTTCTTTGTTACATACATCCCACGGATAATCTGAACGGCAGAATAAACACATGCAAATATTAGTCCAACAATTAAGCTTCGAAATAATGGATTTTTCATACTGACCTCCTTGTACTCCTCACTTCATTTTACCATTTTATTGTAATAACGATAACTATTCTACCCCTTATCTTACAGAAGCATCCGCCGGACAGATGTTTCATCTTCTTTGAACTCCATGACATAAATATCCGGCTTGGTCGTCTGCAATAAGAAGTCCAGACCATATTCCGGGGAATAATGGCCCAGCATCAAGGACATCACCATACCATGGGTTCCAATGGCCACTCTTTTCCCTTCATGGGTCCGCAGAATGTCCTGCAGCGCCTTCACTGCCCGCGCCTGGCATTCCCGGTTCGATTCCCCGCCCGGCAGGGCATAATCCGGATTAGTGTACATCTTTTGGAGTTCTTGGTATAAGTCTTCGTCAGATAGCTGCTCGTTACCCTCCATCCAGACCTTTTCTCTCAGATCATCGATCAGAATGATTTCCTGCTCAAGCTTATCCGCCAAATCCGCAATCGTATCGACCGCCCGGATATACGGGCTGCTGTACAACGCATCTATCCCTTCATCCTTCAGGCATTCCATGACCCGCAGGGCATCCTCTTTCCCCTTGGGCGACAGGCCGCGCGTCCATTCATCCACCCCGGTCCGCAGGGAATCCCCGTGTCTTACCATGTAGATATAAGTTGTTGTCATACGTTCCTCCTGTGTCTCTACTATTGCACCGCTCCCTGGACGGCGCTCTCAGCCGTCTTGCTTGCCACCGGCCAGAGCTGGCGCTGAAGCAGCAGCCCCGCTCCCCCCAGAATCAACAGCAGCAAACCAATGTTGACAAATATACGGGCCGGACCCGCATACTGAACCAGCACACCGCCCAGCAGAGGCGCTACAATCAGCACCGCGCTGAGTACAGTGTTCTGAATGCCGAAGATTCGGCCGGTCATGTGCGGCGGGGTTTCTTTTTGCAGACAATAATTGAACGTCACCATAAACATGCCGTTGCCGATCCCCAGCACAAAGCCGATGAGCAGCACCCACAGAATTGACGCCCCCGGCTGAAGCAGGCCCAGCGCCGCAATCGCCCCGCCAATCAGCACATACCCCAAGCCCAGCTTCCAGCCATACCCGTCTTCGGATCTCAGCTTGTTCAGAACCAGAATGATCAGCACGGCTCCTGCTCCCGTGGCGGCAACCATCCAGCCCAGCAGCGCTTCCCGCTCCGGGGCGAAGATCCGGAACAGACTGGTGAACTGAAAATCAACCACCTGAATGACCAGTGCACCGGCGAGTCCGAATAACATCGCGGTCAGCAGCAGCCGGCTGCGCAGCAGAAAGCTCCAGCCTTCCCGCCACATTGTAAGAAGCGGAATTTTGCCTTCATGCGCTTCAGACTGCTTACTGTCTGCTTCATCAGTGCGGTTATCTTTGATCGACAACAACAACAGATAGGAGCAGCCGCGCAGCAAGGCATTCAGCAGGATACACCACTGCGGCGTAAGGAAGGCGAGCGCCAGACCTCCGAGCAAGGGACCTGCGATTTTGGAGCCCTGGTTGACCAGTCCGTTGAGTGATGAGGCTTGCAGCAACTGGTCTTCTCTCACGAGACTGCGGGTCAGAGACTGCTGGGCCGGCATATTCAGCGTGGACAGCGCGGAACGCAGGGCCAGCAGCGGCAGCAGCCAGACCATACTCGGCGCGAACAGCACCAGTAGGGTCAAGAGCGCGGTCAGCAGGTCGCAGGTACGCATCAGCTTCAGCTTGTTCATTCGGTCGGCGGCCGCGCCGGCAACCGAGCCGAGCAGAATGCTCGGCAGTGCCAGCGCTACCGGTATGAGCGCCAGCATCAGCGGGCTGGCCTGCCAGCGGTAGCCGACCAGCACCTGAATGGCTATCGCGTCGAACCAGTCGCCGAAGCTGGCGGTGGCGAATGCGGTGTAAACCCGCATGTACGTTTTGTTATGCAGCAGGCTTGTTCCCTGCTTGGTTGAAAGCTCCATCTCACATTCCTCCAGATTATCTGTAATCTTAGATGATCCATCTATGATCTTAAGATAACTGAGGATTGTCAGAGAAATATCAGAGGGCTTCCGGCAGCCCCAGCAGCAGATCCTCAAGCGTCTGCTCCAGCCGGGGCAGGCCGCAGGCTTCAAGCCCCGTAATGAACAGTTTCTCATATTTGCGGTCCAAGGAGCTTCCCGCCAGGAACATGCGGCAGAAATGATGAATCCGGTAGATCGAATATAGCCGCAGCGGCACGAATCCCGACATATCCATCACCTGCAATCCCTCCTGGATCAGCTTGTCCCCCTCTGCCCATTGTTCCCGCCGCAGCGCCCAAAGTCCTTTTACCACCTTATAGCTGCCAATCTCACGCAAAAATGGCTTATCCCGCAAGATCTTGCTGACGGCTTCATCCAGCCGTTCCAGCTCTTCATCTCCGGCACCCCCGACAAGATGGATGAACAGCTCCGTAATCATCGTGACGGGTATGAAGTTCTCGAACCCGGGTCCTGCGATAACCTGATAGGTGCGTTTCAGGCGTTCCAGCGCCTGCTGCGGCCGGCCGGCCAGGGTATACAGATCCAGCATCGTCAGAATCTCCAGTTCCAGCTGTTCAGGGGCGTTCAGCAGACTCCGCTCTATGAGGCGCTCGGCGTATTCCACCTTCTCCTTGGGATTGCCAGTGAAGAAGTAGAACAAATTGAGGTAAAAGAGCCGGTCCTTCAGCGGAATCTCGTCCGTATGAATCAGCCACTCCAGATCTCCCTGTACGAAATGAACAACCATCGCATAATGCGGGTCCAGCTCATAGCCAAGGATGTCCTGCTGGCGGGCCAAAGTCAGCATCGATTTGCCCTGGCCGTACACATGGAATTTCGAGAAGACCTCGCGCATGGTTTCCCGCAGCCCAGAGTCATGCGTTGCCGGATTCACCGCCACACCCTCCAGACTACCGGGAATAGTCAGACTGTAGCCGAAGCCGCGGATCGTCTTAATGTCGATCCCGCCTAACGGCCTCAGCTTCTTGCGCAGCCTGTAGATATGGTCGTCCACCGTCCGCTCCACCGGATACTCCATCGGCCATACTTTATCCAGCAGCTGCTCCCGGCTGAAGGTCCGCCCCCGGTTACGGTACAGAAACTGCAGCAGTGCGAACTCCTTGGGCAGCAGTTCTACCGTTAATCCTCCGGCGGATACCTTATATTCACTTGCGATCAGCTCCAGATGCATGGCCGTGCCTCATTTCTTCTGATTTCTTTCATAAGAGAAAGTATACATCATGCGTTGACTTTATTTAAGTACTCGCAACTGGTTAAGGCGGCCTGGCTCACGCACCAGCGATTTTTCGATTACATTTGGCCTACGCGCCGCCTTCGGTCCCATTGTGATCGGTTTTTCGATTACATGCCTGTAAACGGAACAATCCCCCTGCAGTTGTCGCTGCAAGGGGATGCATAGTTACTCTAAGATGCTCTGAGCTGACTACCCAGCCATATTATTAATGGAATCCTGCTCCGAGAACACGGAGATGTGATCCACAGTCCCGGTGGATTCCGGGATGATGAATTTGAGCTGATACTGCTTGTTGGCCTGATAAATATAGATGTTATGCTCGCCATTCACGGTGGTGGCATCCGGCTTCCCGAGCACTTCTTCAATCTGCTCCAGTGTCAGGTTACGCAGATCCGGGGCGCTCGAGCGCACATCAAAAATCTTCATCCCCTTGTTAAAACCAAATACCACACTCCTCTTGGAGTAGGTGGAATAGACTCCCTTACCGGCCGACTCCTTCAGATCCGGTTCTCCCCAGGCTGCTTCTACCTCATCGATCATCCCGCTATGCGCAGCATATTCGACGCCGGGCACCTTGCCCTGCTTGGCTAGCTCCAGCAGTTCCTTCAGCTGTTTGCTCCGCTCCTGCGGGGTGGCGGGAGCCACGGTATCCGCTTCAGCCCCGGCAGCCTCAGTGACCGTAGACTCTGTAGTGGCTCCGGCGGCGGCTCCAGGGTCAGCAGTTACCGGCTCTGCTCCCTCAGCAGCGCCGTTATCTGTATCCGATTCGCTTACCTGCGCACCTTCTGCTGCCGATGAAGTGCTATCCCCGGGCTGCACAGTTGCTGTAGCAGCAGCCGTATTGCTTGACGATGGTTCCGTTTTGCCGGAATTACAGGCTGTAAGGCTGAGCATCGCCCCAAGGATAAGAATGCCGACGCTTGCTCTGAATGTTGTAATCATGATGCCATCTCCTTCGTTATGGGTAACATCCTCTTTTGTCTAAACTGTACCCCTCTGACGCCGGGATGGTAACAAAGGTTGCTATATAGCATGAACTTAAAGTTAAGGGAAATCCATCATGTCTGTAACTCCGGCACAACCAGCGGCAGCAGAATCAGCAGCAGTGCAGCGGCAAGCAGCCCCCGGGTCCACCCCGTCTTCAGCTTCCGGTTCTTCTCCGAATGGTACCAGCCCTTGAACTGCCAATAGTTGCGGTACATCACAAAGAACACCAGCAGATTACCGGGCATGGCAGTGTACAGGAAGCCTTCCTCTCCATATGACATTTTGAATACCCACTGCTCCACGCCCCCCAGCACAAGCAGCGTAAGCACCAGCAGAATTAACATCCGCAGCATCTCTACAATAAACGTTGCCATTTTACCCATAATGTCCTCCTATTGAGTGAATTTAATTACGAGTTTCCAGCGCCCGCTTTGCCTGCACAACCCTGCCCACATGCTGCAAAATCTCAAGATTATGCTGCACGATGATCCGCTTAGCCTGATACTCTTCGGTTAATGCCATAATCGCAGGAATACTCTCCCTCCTGAAGCTGCGGTTCCATTCCAGCAGCATGACCCGGAGATACTTGAACGACTGCTTATAATTTCCCTGCTCCAGCCCCAGCCTAGTCTTCATGAACCTGCTGATAACCCGTGCATCCTGTACATAAGCCTTAGGCTGAATCAGAAAAATCAGATCCGCTTGCCGGAAGCTGTCCGTTCCCCATTTGTAGTGTACGCCTTCTATAATCCACGATTCCGTATCCATAGCTTCCGCGAGCTTGGCATCCCGTATCTCCGGGGAGTTCTTGGTATTGTCCCTGCGATCCCAGACAAAATTATCCGTTTCATAGCACGGAATTCCGTAACTTTGAGCTAATTTTCGGGCGATATATGTCTTTCCGCTCCCGCAGCCGCCTATAATCCGTACTCTAATCTTCAGTCCCTCCCTTGGCAGATCTGAATAGAACCACTCTCTTACTTACATTCTCTTTGTATCCTGTTACTCCTCTTCCCCGCTTAAAACTGAAGCCAGCCCATCAACGAGATCGGCTGGCTTCTGGAGCCGCAGTGTATGGCGGCATATGGGTTGGATAATCCTTAGCTAGCGCAGCGTCCTGCTACGTTACAGCTTTACTGCTCCCTCTTCGGCATTCCAGGTGAACGGCAGGCCGAACAGCGGCGTTAGGCTGCCCAGCGGAATGTACAGGCGGCCGTCTATACTTTTGGAGGCAAGCATCTCTACTGTTTTGCCGTTCACTTTTGCCTTCGTGCTGAGCGGTTTGTGAACGGCGGTATTCTTGCCTACTGTGATGATGAGCGCTCCGGTTCCCGCCTCCTGCATCAGGCTTCCGCCCAGCAGCTTCACGGATTCACTCAGTGGAATATACACCCGCGAATCCTCCAGCAGGAAGGAATTCTTCACCGGCAGCTTCTTCCCGCCCTTGACAAAAGCTCCCGCAATCATCGTAGACCCCAGCCGGTAGCCGTTCTTCTCGGCAATGCCCGCCATCTCAAGCCCGGAGGTTGTAATGATTACCCGGGTATTCTTCTTAATCTTCGGATACAGCCAGTGAATATCGTCATTGTGCATCCGGATGCATCCGGCGCTGACATATTTACCGATAGAAGATTCATTGTTGTTGCCGTGAATGGCATAGGTCGTGCCGTAAGTATCATTTACCTCCAGCCCCAGCCAGCGGTCCCCCAACGGATTGGCCGGATCGCCTCCGGGAATCTTATCCTTGTAATAGGGTCTGTTCTTGATTTTGACTACCATCCGGAAGCTGCCTTCAGGCGTCAGGCTCTTCGTCTTGCCGGTAGCGACCGGGAAGATCTTCACCAGCTTGCCATCGCTGTAATAAGCCAGTTTGTTCGTTTTTTTGTTCACGATGATCAGATCTGAGGACGATGATGCCGCTTGCGCCGATCCTGTGAAGCATGCGGTCAAAAGCATAATAAATACCAGTGTAAGTGCGATACTTTTCGGGAAATACGTTCGAATCCGGTTAGCCTGTTCCTGCTGATTCATGGTTGCCCCACCTCCGGGTAATGGATGATCCTGGATTGTCTTTTCTACATAGACGTTCATTTGCCGCAATAGTTGCAGAGCAGCCTGTACCTATTCTTATCAACTTGTCCCGCCCGGGTTGACGCAACGTTTGCAGAATTGTAACCGTTCCGTGCGAAGCGTCTCCCGTCCCCGCAGGACCATGAATATTAGGCAAGCCCATCAGAGATAATAAGCCCGCATGACCATAACACCCATATCAAGGAGGCCAAAAATTTTGAATACCAACTCATCTGCACAGATCCGGGAATGCGAGCAAATCGTTCAGCAGTTGATGGCACAAACTCAGCAGGGAACGCAGAATTACCAGCAGCTTCTTCAGCAGGAGCAGCAGGATGCCGCCAAGCTCCAGGAGCTTAGCCAGCATAACAGCAAGGCCATTCAGATGATCCAGCAGGCGCTTCAGGGCCATCAGACCGCGATGCAGCAGCTGCAGCAGATCTCGCAGTCGGTCAGAGCGATGGAGCAGTTCCCGCAGACTCCCGGCTTCAATACCAATGATATTCATAGAATGAATCCGGAGCACCAGAGCTTTGGTACAGGCATTCAAGGCTTCAACTCCGTGAATCAGAACTCTAATATGGGCGGAATGAGCACAGGTATGGGAGCAATGAGCACAGGTATGGGCGGAATGGGCGCAGGTTATAACTCATCGTTCAGCCCGTCCTTCACTTCAAGCAGCCAGCCGGTGAACTCACTGCACAGCCCGATCAACGCAGGGATCAACCACCAGCCGATGCACACACCGATGCATACACCGATGTCTGGAGGCTCCTCCTATAACTCTCCAATGAACCAGGGACGAAGCTTCCAGTAAGTAGCGCGGGGAGCATAGGCCATTCGTTTATCGTTTAAAAGGGTTCTCTCAGACCGCAGCAGCGGAAGCTGAGAGAACCCTTTTGGCATAGCGGGCAGTCCCTGTCGGTCTGCGCATCGTTTAGACTACCAGCCTGCCCGTCTTCTCCGCGAGCCCAATCGTCGCTTCCACCCCGGAGTTGAACTCCAGATAATCGCTCTCCACTCCATCGCTGAAAATCACGCCATCCTCCGGCATCTGTGAGGTAATACGCAGCGGCAGACGGCTGCTGATTCTCCCGAATACCAGCTCTGCTGAAGTCGTCCGGCTCGGAAAAGGCTCCCGCACGGTGAAATACAGCTCCGGATGGTCCCAGGCCAGCCCTCTGCCCGTGCTGACTGCGGCAATCTCCGAAGAGAGCGAAGCTGTCCGTTCAGCATCTGTAGCCTGCATCTGCGCAGCACGGCTGACGATTCCTGCGGCTCCGGCGAGCACACTCTTGAGCCAGCCCGTGGAGCCCATGCCGGTCGAGACAATGATGCCGCTGGAGGACTGCTGCTCCAGCTGCCCGTTCAGCTCCAGCTGATACCGGGCCGAGACATGGGTCCGGCGCCCGATGAACAGATCGTTCACCCCGTAGAGGCTCTGGCCGTCATTCAGCTCCACCTTGGCCAGTGTCACCTCACGGACCTGGCGCTGGCTGCGCAGCACCTCCGTCACCACTTGCCGCAGCTCCTTGACCCTGAAGGGCAGGAGCACGCCATCCCAGCGCAGCGGATCAGGATTCACCCCGATCAGCGGCTGCTCCTGAAGGTATTTCAGCGTGTTGGCGACCAGTCCGTCCTGGCCCAGGACCACAACGGTATCCTGTGCCCCGAAGATAAAGTTCGGCACATGCTGCCGCTCCAGCACCTGGAGCCGGCCTATGGCGCTAAGCTCGGTCACCGCCGTCTCCACCGCTTTGCGGTATTGGAAATCCTCGCTTAAGTAGTCGCTGAAGTCGGCACCCAGCCGTTCAATATAGAACTGGGCCTGCTGGATCGTATTGTAGCGGACCACCAGCTCCTCCAGGCGTGTCTTCCGCTTGATCAGTATAATTTTGTTCTCCGATCCCCGGCTGCTCATCGTTCATTGCCTCCCTTTGCCGCATTGTTCCCTCCGCCATACGAACCGGCCATGATTCCCTGGAGCAGATCAGGCGTAATATTAAGCTGGCCGATCTTCCCGGCATTCTCCGCCAGCTCCTGGAAGGCAATGGCGATCAGCTTATCCGGGTTCATGCCGACATTCGTCAGTGCCTGCAGGACGTTAGGCGATACATTTTGCAGCGAATTCATTACCGCCGTCAGCTCGTAAGCCTTGGCATCCGCTTCGGCTCTCTTGTTCGCTATCGCCAATTCAATCAGCGCCTGCTTCTTCTCCTCCAGCTCCGTATCAAAAATCAGCTGTTCTTCCTTCATCTCATTCTGCTTCTGCTTCGCTGAACGGTCGGAGTCCAGCAGCGCCTCACGCATCTGTCTCTTCTTCGTCTGAACGGCAATCTCCGTATTCAGCTCATTCTCCTTCACCCGCCGCTCCTGCTCAATCGAAGCGTTGCGGCGCTCATAGAGCGCATTATCCGCATTACGGAGCATCTCCTCCCTGGCCTGCGCCTCCAAGGCCCGCAGCGTCTCCTTATTCGGCACAATCGCCAGGATGGACAGGCCCATCAGCTCAATGCCCAGCTTCTCAATCTCCGCACTCTGGCCGATTTCATGGGTAATCGTCTTGGCCAGACGTTCACTGGACTGGATGGCCTCCTTCAGCGGCAGCTGCCCGAGCTGCTTCTTCGTCAGCACCTTGGCGATATTGATCACCCGCTGGGCCAGCTTGTGCGGATCGTCGGAGAGATAGGTGTTCTTTTTGAGATTATAGGTGTAGTTAAGGATCTGCGTGGTCTTGCGGTAATCGGCAATCCGGTAGGTCAGCTGTCCCTGGACGGTTACCGTCTGATAGTCTGCCGTAATTTCTTCGAACATGAATGGAACATCTATCGAGGAGACAGGCACCACAACCACCGAAGTCGTCGGCGCATAATAATGAAAAGAAAGCCCTACCCCTTCACGCACTACCTTGCCATTCTTCACCTTAAGCACATATTCACTGGGCTGAAATTTCACGAACCGGAATCCGAACATGGTCATTACCTCCTGAGGGTTAATTTGTGAGCCGTCTAAGTTATTAACTTATTGTTATTATTAATTTATTATTAACATAATCTTAACAGACCTCGATGATATTATCAATATGTTATTAACAAGATGGGCAATTTTTTTTGTACAAAATCAATTCCTGCATTGAGTTTTGTCTATTGAGTAACGCCGGGCTATAATTTATGATGGCTTGACCGAGAATGATTATCATTATTGGTAATCACACTACCTTTAGGAGGCATACATACCATGAACAAGGCACGACAATCCTTAGCCATCCTGTGCATCATCTTCCTGATGGGCACCTTACTGCTCGCCTGCAGCACCAATAAGGAACAGACCAGTCAGGCACCGGCAACTACCGCTGCTCCTGCTGCGGAAGCTATTGCAGAAGCTTCGGCCACAACAGCCGCGGCTCTAGCTACAACCCGTTCATATAAGGATTACAAAGGCCATACGGCTGAGATTCCTGTGAATCCGCAGCGGATTATCTACTCCGGGGAAACATACGGCGATCTGATAGCACTCGGTGTACAGGCCGTCGGCTATCCGCTCTCCATGGGCGAGGGCCAGGTATTCGAGGACAAGCTGGGCGGCGTGGAGGATGTCGGGTTCCCGATCAATCTGGAGAAAACGGTCGAGCTGCAGCCCGATCTGATCATCTATGCCGGCATTGAGGAAGCAGATTACGAGGCTCTGTCCAAAATTGCTCCAACAATCATCTTCAATACCTTCGCCCCGCTGAAGGAGCGGATGCTGGAAATCGGGGATATCTTGGGCAAAAAGTCTGAAGCTGAGGCTTGGCTGGCTCAGTATGCGGCGAAGGAAGAGGCGATGTGGGCGCAGCTTAAATCCTCGGGCATGAAGGACGGCGAGACCGCCTCCGTCTTCACTTATTATCCGGGAAACCGGCTGTTTGTAATGGCAGCCACCGGCCTCTCGCAGGTGCTGTACGAAGAACAGGGCTTCAAGCCTACCCCGGCCATTCAACAAGTGCTGGACGCCGGGATGGGGTTCAAGGAAATCTCGATGGAGGTGCTCCGGGAATATGCCGGGGACCGGATCTTCCTCCTGACTCCTGTACCTGAAGAAGCTAAGCAATCCACTGACAAGCTGCTGGAAAGCGCGGTGTGGACAAGCCTGCCTGCCGTCAAAAACGGCTTCGTCTACACCCAGGACATCATGAAGACCTCCAGTGATGCTACCACAAGAGAATGGCTGCTCGGTGAGATTCCCGCCATGCTGGGCAAGCAATAGTCCAGGTGGCAGGGCAGACTGAAAAGCAGCTTATCAACGCCTGTTGATAAGCTGCTTTATTTTATATACAATACTGTTAATTGATAATCGTTCTCAATACAGCCTGATTCTAATCTGCCTGAAAGGAGTGCCGACCTTGCGCGAGCCTATCTCTGCCCTTCCCTCTGACCACGACCACCAGTCTGCACTCCCGTCCGTCCCACTTCGTTCCCTGTTGTTTCAGTTAAAAAGCATTGAGCTGGTGATTCAGAGCGCTGACACCTCATCGGCTGTGCAGACCGCAGAGCAGCATACGCTTCTGCTGTTTACGGGCGGGCGCGGTGAACTCGGTATCACGGAGCAGACCTCACTCTCTGTACATGCGGACAAGTGCTGTCTGCTGCCTCCCGGAACCTCGTATAGTCTCGATAATCGGGAGTTGACGCTTTATTACTATGTGCTGACTTTTGCCGCTGTTACTACAGGGGATTCCCCTAAGCTGTGCTTGGATGAACTGCTCCCGGGACAAAAAGAGCTGATCTTCCACCCCTTCACCAGAGTGATCCGGCTGGCGGAAGAACTCCTTGCGCAACCTAACAGCAGGGATGATCTCCAGCATTTCAGACAACAGCTCCGCTTCCAGGAGCTGCTGCTCCTGCTGTTTGAACAGAACTACTCCACCCGCCAGCTGCCAAGTCCGGCGCAATCGGTGGAGAGCACGATACACTTCATGCAGAATCATTATAGGGAGAGCATCACGGTGAAGCAGCTCGCAGAGCTGGCCGGCGTCTCCCCCGGGCAATATACTCCGATCTTCCAGAAGCTGACCGGACAGCGCCCGCTCGACTATCTGACCGATCTGCGCATCGCGCATTCGAAGACTTATCTGCTTGAATCCGCCGAGCCGCTGCGCGAGATTGCCCGGCGGGCCGGCTTCTCCGACGAATATTATTTCAGCCGCCGCTTCCGGCAGAAGACGGGAGTGACTCCAGGGCAATATGCCCGGTCGCAGCAGCCCCGGATTACCGTCACGGACTGGACCGGACATTCGGTCGACATCCCGGAGCGTCCGAAGCGCGTTGTCTACCACGGGGAGACACTGGGCGATGTGCTGGCGCTGGGGGTGAAGCCTGTGGGCGGCGATGAGGCATTCGCCCGGGGCAGCGTCTATAGCCACCGGGTCAAGCAGCTCGCTCATGTCGGATTTCCGCTGGACCCGCAGCTGACCCGCTCCGTCCGCCCTGACCTGATCATCCTCGCCAGCCCGGATGAACAGGTCTACCGCGGGGTATCCGGCATTGCGCCGTCCCTCACCTTCGACTCCTTCGCACCGCTGGAGCAGCGGCTGCGGACTCTCGGGGAGTGGCTCGGAAAGCAGCGCGAAGCTGAGGTCTGGCTGCAAGCCTACCATGCCAAGAACGCCACCATGTGGCAGCGTCTGTACGCCGGGGGGCTGCGTCAGGGTGAAACAGCCTCGGCGCTGTTCTATGACCATGGCAACCATCTATACGCCATGGGAATGACCGGCTTGTCCACGGCCCTGTATGCCCCCGGCGGCCTGCAGCCGACAGCGGAGATCAAGGATATTCTGGACAAGGGCCTGGGGTTCCGCGAGGTGGACCCCGCGATGCTGCACGGCTACGCGGGGGACCGTGTCTTCATGCTGATTCCGGAGCGGGAGGATTCGCGGGAAGCCATGGAGGAGCTGCTGCAGACGGAGATCTGGAGCAGTCTGCCTGCCGTACAGCAGGGTCATGCCTATATGCTGGATGGAGCCAAATGGAATTCCGGCGATGCGCTGACCCGGGAACGGCTGCTGACGCTGCTGCCCCGGCTGTTCGGCCTCTAAAAGGGCTTGAGCAGCGTACGGATGGCTTCGAGCCGTTCCGGATCAATCGGCTTCAGCGGATCACCATCCTCCCGGACCGCCGAACCAAAGTGTACCCGGCGGACTCCGGTCCGTATAACGAAATCCTTCAGATCTGCGGCATTCAGGCCGCTGCCTGCCAGGATAGAGAGCGAAGAACCGGCAGACAGCCGTTCCAGTACGGCGAGCCTCACCATGCCGCCAGGCGTATTGGCGGCAGCCGTCCCGCCGGAGGTCAGGATATCGGTAATCTGCGTATACCGCTTCAAGACCTCAAGGGCTTCAAGCTGGTCCTGCACCTCGTCAAACGCACGGTGGAAGGTGACCTCCATCCCCCCTGCCTGCTCCAGCAGCCGGTTCAGCAGCTCTTCATCTATCGTCCGGTCCGGGCGGAGCATTCCCATAACCAAAGACAGCCCGCCTACCCCGGCTATGTGCCGGATATCGCGCAGCATCGTCTCCGTATCGGCTGCGTCATACACGAAGGAGCGTGCATGCGGCCTGACCATCACTCTCACAGGAAGGCTGATCTTCTCCCGGACCGCTTCAATCAGTCCCAGACTGGGCGTTAATCCGCCTTCCCTTATTCCTGTAATCAGTTCAATCCGGTCAGCACCATAACGCTCCGCCAGGACCGCATCACTTACGGTAGTAGCTATAACCTCTAACAGCATAATTTGCCCTACTCCCCTTCTTGGTCGTCATCCTTATAAACCGTCTTACCCTTAGTATAATGAGAAACATAATAAATAGCAGGAAGGAATGTGTGCAGATGAGCATAAATCATTCATTACGAATAATCTCCGTTCAGGAGCTTAGCCCGGAGCTGATCGGGGAATTAAGCTCCTTATTGATTGCTGTAGTGAAGGATGGATGCCACCGTGATCTATTACAAACACCAATAACTAGAAACAGCACTGGACCAGAGACCAGGATTTTTCCCGCCTTTTGGAGAGTGCGTTCCCCGGATGAAGCCACTATACTGAAGAAGTTGAAATTTGGAAATCCGGAATGGAGCGGCCTGAATGATAAGACAAAGTATAGAAGCGTGGAAAATACTGATCCTCTCTCTGCCCAAAGGAATTATTGCCTTCGTAATTGCTGTTACAGGCCTGTGTGCAAGCCTGCCTCTGATTATTGTATGGGTGGGTCTGCCTCTGCTGGCCCTGACCTTAGCCTGGTGCCGCAGCATGCTGTCCCATGAACACAAGATCGTTGAAGCCTGGTCCAGCGGCAACGGCCGCCGGGGAAGCGGGCAGCCCGCTGTTACAGCGGATCATGCATCCGCCTTCCGTTGGGAGGGGCTGCGGACATTAGGACACCAGCTCCGCGAAAGGGAGTCGTACCGGGGAATCTTGTACAGCCTCCTCCAGCTGCCCGCAGGTATTCTGGGCTTCACGCTTGCGCTGGTTCTGCCTGTGGTTGCCTTCAGTGCTCTTCTGTCGCCTGTAGCCCACAAAATCAGTTCATCGGTATTCTCCTATGATCTGAATATCCTGGACCCGGAGTTCTTCTTCTTCCTCTCTGACACAACCTCGAACGAACGCTCCTGGGTTCTATGCGGAACCGGATTTGTGCTGCTGTTGATTCTGCCGCTGCTGCTTGTGGGTCTTGGACGTCTGTATGCAGCCTGGATCAGAGCCGTCTCAGGAACACACATGAACTCCGCTGCCAGTATTCCGCTTGAAATCATACACACCTGACCTCTTACAGCTTCGGAATGCACCACGGTAAAATTCAAGAAACCCGACCTTTCTAATGATGGGGACAGGGTTTCTTGTCATGTTGTGGAATATACTATAAGGGGCCCGGATACTTCGGGCTGCATTACATCATAGAGATGGAGGGAACTACTCGACATGAACATCATTAATTTCGCGCATCGCGGCGCATCCGCTGCCGCCCCGGAGAACACAATGGCGGCCTTCCGCAAGGGTCTTGAGCTTGGCGCAACCGGTATTGAGACCGACGTACAGATGACCAGTGACGGAGCAGTGGTAGTCATCCATGATGAGAGTCTTAACCGCACCACTTCAGGCAGCGGTTATGTGAAGGATAAGACGCTTCGTGAAGTACTGGAGGTGGACGCAGGCTCCTGGTTCAGCCCTGAATTCACAGGGGAACGGATTCCGACACTGGACGAGCTGCTGGATCTGCTGCAGGGCCGGGAGACGATTCTTAATATAGAGCTGAAGAACGGGACCTTCCTCTATCCAGGCATGGAAGAGAAGGTAATCGCCGCTGTCCGGGAACAAGGCATGAGCGAGCGGGTGGTGATCTCCAGCTTCAATCATTACTCCCTGGCGTACTGCAAATCGCTGGCCCCGGAGATCCGTACGGGCATTCTCTACGGGGAGGGGCTGTACCGTCCTTGGAATTACGCAGCTACCTTGCAGGCGGATGCGCTGCATGCCCATCATTCCTCAGTGCTGCCGGAGTTCGTGAATGCCGCTGCTGAGAAAGGTGTTGTCTATCATCCGTGGACGGTTAATGATCCCGAGCGGATGCAGGCATTAATCGAAGCAGAGGTGGCGGGGATCATTACCGATCATCCTGATGTTCTGGCCGGGCTTTTGGCTGCCAGAGGCATCTGAATGATGTAACACGGCTGCGCTGTCCATAGGATGGCGCAGCCGCTATTGTCAAAAAAGCCCCACAAAGTGGGACTTTAGGCTTCGAGATTCAGTCGGTTTTTCGCTTACATCCCGCCCACGCACGCACCAGCACAATGTGTTCGGTTTTTCGCACCAGGGATTGTTGAACCAAACATTTATTGTGCTCTTGAGCTGCTGACCAACTTCACGGAAGGAATGCGGCTCTCCTGCTTGTATACGGCATAACGTCCGCTTCCCAGTTGCTTGGCATTGTACATGGCGGAATCCGCCTCCTGAAGCAGCTGCTTCGGGTCAATCCGGCCCTGGCTTATCGTGACGCCTACACTGGCGGACACGAATAATTCTTGGCTCTCCAGCTTATAGGTACGGGTGATGCGCTCCAGAACCTTAAGGGCAAGCTGCTCTGCCTCCTTGCGGCTGCAGCGCTTGGCGATAATGACGAATTCATCTCCGCCTACCCGGAAAATATGCCGTTTGCCCTTGCAGGTGAACTGCTGCAGGCTGGTGCCTACGGCCTCCAGTAACAGATCCCCTGTATGATGGCCTAGGCTATCGTTAATCGATTTGAACCGGTTCAGGTCCAGATATAATACGGCAAGCTGCTCGCTCAATTTGCAGTGGTCCCAGAAATGATCCATGCCGTTCTTGTTCAGCAGGCCGGTGAGCGTATCCCGGTAGGCCAATTCCTTGAGCTGTTCACGCTCCCCAAGGATCATGCGCATGCGCAGGAACAGGTATAGAATACCTGCGAGTGTCAGCATGTACAGGGACAGAGAGATCAGCAGGCTTCTGCCTTCCGTAGTGAAGCCGGTCAAAGCTCTTCTGCCGAGCAGATGCATGCCGAAAAGTCCGGCACTGATGACCAGCACCACCAGACTCGAGCGGACCGCCCGGGCTCTTTGCGGTTGCCTGGCGAAATCCCTTGTCAGTCTGAGCGTGCTATATACGGTCAGGACTCCTATAAGTATGGATACAATCGTCAGCATATAATTGCGGGCCTCTTCCACGATTCTTACGCCCTCCTTCAAACCAGTCAATGAATTCATAGATTTATAGCTTTCAAGCGCCACTGTACAGGATCAGACTGAACATATTCTGAACAACCCGGCATAAGCAGCCGGGCTCAGTAACAGCACTATGCATATTATCGGCAGAACCTGCGCTTTAGTGAGATGGAATGTTATGGTATTATGCGTCGATATGCTCAGCGCTGTTGTACATTTCACAGCTCCAGCTGTCATTTTCTTTGACCAGACAGGTGATGGAGGTGTTCTTCAGCAGCACGCTGACGTCAAGGGACGGCACAAGCCCGGTCAGTGTACTGCGCAGAATGGCCCCGTGGCTGACTACCAGCACATTGCTGCCGGGATGGCGACAAGCAAGCTCCTCAATGGTTCGGACTCCCCGCTCGCGGGCCAGCTCCTGGCTCTCCAGCCTCATATCCATCGTCTTCCACTGGCTGCCGAAGCGCTCAATCCGCTCGCTCTCTGTAGTTCCTTCGATCAATCCGCCGTTCATTTCCCGGATGCCCGGAAGGAGACCGGCCAGCGGAATGCCCAGCCTTCCGGCGATGGTCTCCGCCGTCTGTCTGGCCCGCAGCAAATCGCTTGAATAGATATAATCCCATGCTTCGCCGCTAAGCCGCTCCGCAAGCACGCCGGCCTGCCGGAAGCCTTCCTCGTCCAGAGGATTATCCGTGTGGCCCTGTACCCGGCCCTCCTGATTCCAGCGTGTGCTGCCGTGCCGGATTAAGCCTATTCTTGTCATGATCGCTACCACCTTATATGTAGATATTCTAATGTGATCCCATTATAAACCAACCCGCCACTGGATGCATGCTCCATTGACGGTAACGGGAGACGATTATATGATGGTAGCTCAAGTGCTGCATTCTGGAGTCTGTTCCAGATTCATCCTAACCTGCAGATTATACTGCCACAACCTAAAGGAGATTTTGTATATCATGAAAAAAATGCTCACCCTCTTTACCGCCTTCTGCCTGTTGGCTGTCCTTCTTCCAGCCCTGCAATCCGGTGCCGCTGCGGCGCCTCAAGCCAAGCTTGCCGTATACGTCGACAAGGACAATCACTCCTTCATTCCGCTCCGCTTCCTGAACGGCTTCGCCGGTATCCAGTCCGTGCTCACCGCTTCCGGCGGCCAGATTCAGATGTCACGCGGCGGGAATTCCATTACCTTCACTCCAGGCAAGCCCGGGGCTTCCGTCAACGGCAAGCCTGTTAGCAACAATATGCGGCCTTTCAGTGAGAACGGGACTACCTATGTCCCCTTGTCTCTTGTAAGCCAGACACTCGGCATACAGCTCCAGTGGAACAAGGAGGCCGGGTCGCTTACGCTGACAAGCGGGGCTGATACAGGCACCGCTGTGACAGCCACCTTACCTGTACAGAACGGCACCCTGATCAAGAGCAGCTCGCCCGCTGTAGTCAGCGGACATCATACCTACAGGGTGGGCGGGCGCTCCTTCAGCGTCCAGACGGTCACGGTATCCCTGCTGCATCCTTCAGTGAAGCTGGATGCCGTTCTGGCCGGCAATACCGTCGGCAAGACCGAAGCTCTTGCCAGCATCGCCAAGCGCAGCAATGCCGCTGCTGCTATCAACGGCACATTCTTCAACGCTTATACCGACGGCGCCTTCAAGACCCCTTACGGTTACATCATCAGCGGCGGCAAGATGCTGAAGAACAGCTCCGGGGACAAACGGACCGTATTCGCCTATGACAGTAACCTTCTGGCTGAGCTGATTCCAGGCAGCGAATTCAAGGCACGCTTCGATGCTGGTTCTGTTCACGGCGCACTCCAGGCAGGTCCACGGCTGCTGGTGAACGGGAAGGTCGCACTGAATGTGGCAGCCGAAGGCTTCAAGGACCCGAAAATCCTGACCGGCGGAGGCTCCCGCAGCGCCCTGGGTATCACCCGCGACCATAAGCTGATTCTGCTGACCTCCGGCGGGGCGACCATCCCCCAGCTGGCGCAAATCATGAAGCAGGCCGGAGCCTATCAGGCGATGAACCTGGATGGCGGCGCCTCCAGCGGCCTGTACTACAATGGCAAGTATCTGACCACGCCGGGACGCCTGATCAGCAACGCGCTGGTCGTTCAGACTAAATAATGCAGAGCTGATCTATTCAAATACGAATGAACCCTATGAAACTGCCTTGCCGGAATGCTGTGAAGCTGCCATTCCTGACAGGCAGTTTCTTTGTTGTGAATTCCAGCGTCTCTTCTATTCGCATGGTTAAGGCAGAATAAGGAATCTGCACACGGGGGATAATACACCAACACATCCAGATTCCAGCAGAAAGGGGCGCCCAGGATGCCTCAACAACCCAAGAAGAGCCGCAAGACCGCCTCAGATCCCGTAGAAACCTCCGTGCCTGCACCGCTCCCGCTGAAGCTCTCCCTTGAAGCTAATTTGCAGGAGCTTAGCCGCCGGATCGGCAGCAGCTCGGATATTGTCATCCGCAATTATAAGAGTGAAGCTCTGCATCCCCTTTCCCTGGCCTTCATCTATATTGACGGTCTGGTCAACACGGATACCGTCAACCAGACGGTACTCCAGTCGTTCATGGAGAATAGTACGCTGAACGGAGACACGGTTACCCCTGAAGCTGCCTTCAACCTGATTAAGGATCGCATGCTACCGGTTGGGGGAGTGAAGGAAGGCCGGACCCTGGAGGTGCTGCTGCCCCTGCTTTTTGACGGCTATACCCTGATTCTGTTCGAGGGGCTTCCGGCCGCATTGGCCGCGGAC
The DNA here is from genome assembly GCF_045040735.1 of Paenibacillus sp. FSL K6-1217. Classification (NCBI taxonomy): domain Bacteria; kingdom Bacillati; phylum Bacillota; class Bacilli; order Caryophanales; family Paenibacillaceae; genus Paenibacillus; species Paenibacillus sp. FSL K6-1217. The sequence goes on along the minus strand of NZ_CP150271.1, from coordinate 6,377,126 downwards.
ACCTCCGGCTGGGAGAAACGGAGCATCAATGAGCCGACCTCCCAGGGGGTGATCCGCGGGCCCAAGGAAGGCTTCACGGAGAGTCTGCGCACCGGGACCTCCATGCTGCGCCGCCGCCTGAAAACCTCCGATCTGCGGATTGAGGAGTATACCATCGGCCAGCGTACCGGGACCGGGATCGCCCTCGTCTATCTGAAGGGGATCGCCAGTGAACAGGTACTGGCCGAAATCCGCCGCCGGCTGAACGCCATCAATACCGATGCCATTCTGGAGAGCAATTATATTGAAGAGTTCATTCAGGACGGCGGCCTGACACCTTTTCCCACGATTCAGAATACCGAACGTCCCGACGCCATGGCCGGGGGCATTCTGGAAGGGCAGGTCGGGATTATCATTGACGGCACTCCCTTTGCCCTGCTGGCCCCGTCCACCTTTTTTAACTTTTTTCAATCCAGTGAGGATTACTACCAGCGGTATGATATTTCATCCTTCCTGCGGCTGATCCGCTATGGTGCGTTCTTCGTCTCCATGCTGCTGCCTGCGCTCTACATTGCCGTGACTACCTTTCACCAGGAGATGCTGCCGACCACGCTCTTGATCAGTCTGGCTGCCCAGCGGGAAGGGGTACCGCTCCCTGCATTTGCAGAGGCGCTGCTGATGGAGCTGACCTTCGACGTCCTGCGGGAAGCGGGGGTACGTATGCCCCGCACCATCGGGCCGGCCATCTCCATCGTCGGTGCGCTGGTGCTGGGGCAGGCTGCCGTTCAGGCCGGGCTGGTCTCGGCGGCGATGGTCATTGTGGTTTCTTTTACCGCCATCTCGAACTTCGTAATTCCGTCACTGGCCATCGCCAACTCCATCCGGCTGATCCGCTTCGTGATGATGTTCATCGCCGCCTCGCTCGGTCTGTTCGGTATTATGTCCTTCCTGATGGTGCTGCTGATTCATATGGCGGGCCTGCGCTCCTTCGGCGTGCCCTATCTGTCTCCGGTTGCGCCGATGATTCCGCGTTATCTGAAGGACATCTTCATCCGGGTTCCGCTGTGGAGCATGAATATGCGCCCTAAGACCAACCTGGGCGAGGAGACCCGCAGACAAGCCCCTAACCAGAAGCCGAAGCCGGCCGAAGACGCAGCTCAGCCATCACCGGTTCAGCCTACGCGGCAGGAAGAGGGGCCAGCATGAATGGCAAAATCGGCACCACCCAAGCCGCCATGCTTGTCGTTAATACCATCCTGCCGACAGCCACTGTCGTGCTGCCTATCATTATCAGCACGTATGCAGAGCAGGACGCTCCGCTGGCGATTATTGTATCCACTCTGGCGGGTATGCTGTTTGCATGGATCGTCGGGGCTGTGATTCAGAGCAGCAACGGTGCTCCTTTTCTAGAGTGGGTGGGGGAGAAAAGCTCCCCTGTAGCCGCTGTGATCCTGGGTCTGCTGATGCTCCAGTTCTACCTCGATACCTCTGCAACCATTCTGCGGGAGTTCGTCAATTTCCTGAAAGAGAACGTGCTGATCAACACCCCGGTCACCGTGCTGGTCCTGCTGATTCTCTTCATCACCATTTACATGGTAAGGCAAGGCATTGAAGCGATTGCCAGAGTGAACAGTCTGGTGATTCTGCTCTATCTGTTCTTCGTACCGCTGTATCTGTTCGGGCTCTACAGTGATCTGAATGTGCATCATCTGCTGCCGATGTTCGATCACAGTCTGTCTGAGATCACACTGGCAAGTCTGACCCCGACTGCATGGATGTCTGAGGTGGCGGTACTGCTGTTCCTGGCGCCTTACCTGCAATATCCGCAGCGGGCCAAGATTATCGGCTGGACAGGACTGCTGTTCGTTGCCACACTGATGATGTTCTCCCTGATCACAGCCCTGATGGTCTTTGGCCCGGAATTCATTAAGCTCAGTACCTACCCTGGATTCGCTACTGTCAGCATTCTGAGGATAGGCCGGTTCATAGAGAAGCTGGACATTCTCTTCATCTCGTATTGGGTGCTGTCGATCTATCTCAAATTCGCGATCTTCCTGTTCGTGACGGTGGAGTGCTTCAAGCAGACCTTCCGGGTCAGCAGCAGCCGGCCCTTCATTGGCGCGCTGGGTCTGATCATTGCCCTGGAGTGCCTGTTCTCCTGGCAAAGCTCAGCCAAGCTGGACGTCTACAACAAGGAAGGACGGTTCGTGGTCTTCTTCCTGTTCAATGTACTGGTTCCGCTGGGCGCGGTCTTGCTGAACCGGGTGAAGAAGTCGAGATCGAGACGGAAAGGGTGGGACACATGAACAAACCGGGCAAGCTGCTGCGTCTTCTGCTCTGCCTTCCGCTCCTCTCCCTGCTGCTCTCCGGCTGCTGGGATGACCGGGAGCTTAACGAGCTGGGCATTACCTCCGGCTCCGCCTATGACTGGGAGAACAATCAGTGGAAGGCAACGTACCAGGTGATTAATCCTTCCTCAGGCGCAAGCGGCATGGGCGGCAGCGGCGGAGGCAGCACAAGCTCACCGCCCTTCCTGACCTTCACTGTCAAGGGACGGACGATTATGGAGGCCATTGAACGGACGAATCTGACCAGCACGCGGGAGATGTTCTTCTCTCACTCCAGAATTACCGTCATCGGCGAGAGCCTGGCCCGGCACGGGATCAACCAGCTGATTGATATGTTCCTGCGCAAGCAGGATGCCAGAGAAACGGTATTTGTGTTCATCTCCCAGGGAGATGCCGGGATGATTCTGGATCAGCTGATGCAGATGACCAAGAATCAGGGGGCCGGCATCCAGCTGATGATTGAACAGGAATCGAAGCTCCTGTCCTACTATCCCGGAACCCGCCTGTATGAGCTGGCGATGGCGCTGTCCTCCGAGTCCAAAAGCGCGGTGCTGCCGGAGATTCTGCTGACCGGCTCCCGGACGATGGATGAGACCAGCGAGACGGCGGTTACTGATCTGCCCTCGCGCCTGGCGCTGGGAAGGCTGGGCGTTATCAAAGGGGATACCTTCGCGGGCTGGCTTAGCCAGAAGCAGGCCTTCGGGCTTTCTTTTCTGACCGATAATGTTGATTCTGCCACCATCGCCTTCCCCTCCCGGCCGGGGGCAAGCGACGAGCTGGACGCTTCATTCATCCTGCAGAATTCGGCCACCACTGTCCGCCCTATCTGGGACCAGGATCATTATGTGATGGAGGTTAACGTCAAGGGCAGCGGAGTGCTGACAGAGCTTGGCAGTGTCATGGATCTGAACGACGGTAAGGCGATCCGTGAAATGGAGGCTTCGCTGGAGCAGAGAGTGCTGGAGCTGATGAACAACTCCTGGGCGGAGGTCAAGCGGCTGGGGGCAGATGTCACGGGTTTTGCCGTACGAATACACCGGAGCGATCCAAAGCGCTGGAAGCAGATTGAGAAGGAGAAGCGCTGGGACAGCGTGTTTCGGGAGATTGAGATCCGCCCGCAGGTCTCCATCGAGATGGAACGGACCGGACTCAGCAATAAGTCGTTCAAGTCCGTCCAGCAGAAGTAAAGGAGCGGATCTATGAAAATAGCAATTACTGTTCTGCTCTATGTACTTGCCTACGGGTGGGGGTGGACGAAGCTGCGCGGAGAAGGGCACCGCCGGCGCCGGGTCTTGCTTGGCTGCATTATGGGATATGGGGCTTATCTTAATCTGTGCGGAATTACCGATACCCCTCATCTGTCGCTTGGCAGCCTGTATACGGCATACTTCCAGCCTGTCGGCAGAGCCATTATCTATTGGTTAGGAGGCTGAGAAGCCATCATGGTGAACAAAGAACAGGTCAAAGAACAGGTCTCTTCCCTGCAGATTGCGTTCATGATTATGCTGTTTGAAATCGGCAGCACGCCGCTGTTCCTGCTTGGGGGCACCGCCAAGCAGGATTCCTGGCTGGCGATGTGTGCAGGTTCAGCGGCGGGCTTCGCCCTGCTCCTTGTGCTGATGTGGATTCAGCACCGGTCTCCGGGCACGGATCTGATCGGTATGCTTAAAGCTCATTTCGGCACCGCTCCGGGGGCATTCATCGGCGCGGTCTACAGCCTGTATTTCGCCTATGAGTCCATGCGCAATGTCCGCGATCTCGGCGAGCTGACGGCAATGACCCTACTGCCGAGAACTCCGATGGGCGTTACGATGCTGGTGTTCGTGCTGCTTGCCCTATATGCCATTTGGAAGGGGGCGGAGGTGGTCTTCAGGCTGCCGGAGGTACTGCTGCCGGTCATGCTCTTCTTCTACCTGCTGCTCATTCTGATGCTGGGCATCATGGGGGCGATTGATTTCCACCGTCTGGCGCCGGTCATGGAGGGCGGGGTGATGCCGGTCCTGCAAGCGGCGCTGCCGGAGATCGTCTCGTTCCCCTTCGGGCAGATGATTGTGTTCCTGATGCTGTGGACGTTATGGGAGAAGCCCGGGATGCCAGTAAAATACACAGTGAACGCCTATCTGCTCATCAGCGCGTTCCTGATCTTCATGAACGCGCTGAATGTGGCGGTGCTCGGCCCGGCGATCGCGGGGGTGAGCCAGCTGCCTTTTCTCAAAACCGTCCGGGTGCTGTCGAACCTCAAATTTGTCGAGCGGCTCGATATTCTGGTCACCATCCAGCTCTTCCTGGGACTGCTGATCAAGATGATGCTCTTCTACTTCTGTTCCGTAAAAGCTCTTGCAGAGCTGACCGGCAAAACGGCCAAATGGTGGGTCTTCCCTGTGGGGGCAGTCATCTACGGCTCCTCATTCCTGGAACGGGATTACACCCAGCATATCGCCATCGGCCTCGGGCCAAGCCTTAAGCTTGACCCGGTATTCCAGGTCGCCATTCCGCTGCTGCTGGCACTGTCGATCTGGGTGCGGGGCCGGTTACAGCGTTCAGCTTGAAGCAGAGTGCTCCGGCTGCTGGTCGAACTTCAGATTCTGCGGCCCGGTCGGAAGTTTCTCCGCACCTGTAGAGCCATCCGTTACGGGAACATCCTTGCCTACTTCCTCGAATTCACATTCCCCCAGCCATACCTATCCGCTTCCGCTCAGCAGAATTCCGATATTGATCACATCGGCTTCGGACGGAATATCCATGACGCAAGCATAGTGGTTCCATTCCGTGGTTCCTTGTATGCTCCGCTTCTGCATGTTGTCAAAAGCTAACATATTCTGCTGATGATCATCCACTCTCATCCACAGACCGCTCCAGCCGGAGACATCCTCCGTTCTTACGAACCCGGAGAAGCGCATCCGTCTCCCCCGATACTCTCTTGCCTGAAACTGCTGCATCAAGGTTCCAAAACCATTGTCGTCCTGCGTAGCCTCCTCATTGGAATGAAGATGCATGGAGGGACTTGTCTTATAGCAGACGCGGGGATCGATCTCTACCTTATAGTTCGGCGGGCCCGGATATATTCAAGGACATTTTTGTTCACATATTTACGAAAAATCCGGTGAAAATGATATTTGGACAATCCCGCTGCCTTGGCCACCTTCTCCAAATCCAAATCCTCTTCCAAATGCTGCTCAATAAATTCGATACTCTTATGAATCAATTGATAGTGAATGACGCTCACCCCCTCCACAACTCAAAGTATATAGCAGATGCCGGAAACACTTTTGATTAATCTTGCTTTATTTTTCTTTCCCTAGGGAAACATTATTGTTGCAAGGACAAATTTATTTACATATACTAATATTGTGGCAGGCTGCAATATTCTATGCCCTGCACAATATACTGTACAAGTGCATATTTCATACTTAAGGATAACTATACCTATTCATTCCTTATTCATACGAAAGGGGGCGAGCTTATGGCCGGAGCCGTAATTCCATTGTCTGAAGCTGCTAACGGCAGCACGCTGCGTATCCGCGGCATCGAGGTTCAGGGCGTGCTGCGCAGAAGACTGCTGGATCTCGGATTTGTCGCCGGGAATAGCGTAGAAGTGCTGCGGCGCAGCCCGCTTGGCGACCCTACAGCTTACCGGATCAGCAATACGACCATTGCCCTGCGGCGGGAAGAGAGTTCCCTCATTTACGGCGAATTGATTGGAGGCGGAGAAGGATGAGCGAGTATACTGTCGCTTTTGCCGGCAATCCCAATACGGGTAAGAGCACGCTGTTCAACCTGCTGACCGGCATGCGCCAGCACACCGGCAACTGGGCGGGCAAAACCGTAGTCACCGCCGAAGGGCGGTTCACCCACAAGGAGCATACTTACCGGGCCGTAGACCTTCCCGGGACTTACTCGCTCTACTCCAATTCCGCCGATGAAGAGGCGGCGCGGGACTATATTATTTTTGAAGAGCCGGATGTAACGCTGGTGGTTCTGGATGCAACGTCGCTTGAGCGCAACCTCAATCTGGCCCTGCAGGTGCTGGAGATTACGGGACGCGCCGTGGTCTGCATCAACCTGATCGATGAGGCCAAGCGGCTGGGCATTGATATTAATCTGAAGCGGATTGCGGAGCGCCTCGGGGTGCCTGTCACGGCCATTTCGGCCCGTAACCGGATCGGCATTGTAGAGCTGCTGGATCAGATTGAGCGTGTGGCTACTGGTGAATTCAAGGCGGATCCGCTGAAGATCACCTATAACGATGAGATTGAGCAAGGCATTGCCGAGCTGATCCCGATGGTGGAACAGACAGTCGGCGCCAGGTATCCGGCACGCTGGATTGCCCTGCGCCTGCTGGACGGTGACCACAGCCTGCTGGCTTCCCTCAAAGCCCACATGGGACGCAAGGATATATCTGTAGCGAAGGAGGTGGCCCGCCATGGAGTCACCGCATGCCATTAACGGCCAAGACCCGCTTGATTCCCTGCTCGCTACCGCGAAGAAGCTGGCAGACAAGGGGGCCGTCCGCGACGAGATCGTCAGCGGAATCTATGGCGTATCGGCCGGAATCTGCAGCGATGCCGTCACCTATCACGACAAGAAGAAGCTCGGCAGCACCTACAAGCTTGATAATATCGTCACCTCGAAAATCTGGGGCTTCCCCATTATGCTCGCCGGCCTTGGCCTGGTATTCTGGATTACCATTGCCGGAGCCAATTACCCTTCCGGCTGGATTGCCTCCCTCTTCAGCTGGATCGAAGGCTATCTGACCGCCGGCTTCGAGGCGGTTCATGCGCCAGCCTGGCTGCACGGCGTCCTTGTTCTGGGACTGTATCGCGGAACCTCATGGGTCATCAGCGTTATGCTGCCGCCCATGATGATTTTCTTCCCGGTATTCGCGCTGCTGGAGAATTTCGGGTATCTGCCCCGGGTCGCTTTTAATATGGACCGCCTGTTCAAGAAATCCGGGGGGCATGGCAAGCAGGCCTTGACGATGTCGATGGGCTTCGGCTGCAACGCTGCCGCTATTCTGTCCACCCGTATTATTGAATCGCCCCGCGAACGGATGCTGGCCATTCTGACCAACAACTTCGTCCCGTGCAATGGCCGCTGGCCTACGCTTATCCTGCTCTCCTCCATGTTCATGGTCGGGGCGGCAACCACCGGGGCACTGCGTACCTTCTCGACGGCGCTGGTGCTGATGGGCATCGTGCTGGTCGGAATTGTCGTCACCCTGAGCGTATCGTGGGTCATGTCCAAAACAGCGCTGCGCGGTGTCCCCACCCACTATACCCTGGAGCTGCCGCCTTACCGCCGCCCGCAGATCTGGAAGACCATTGTCCGCTCCTCGAAGGAGAAATCGCTCAATGTGCTGACCCGCGCCATCATCGTGGCCGCTCCGGCAGGGATCATCACCTGGATTCTCGGCAATCTGTTCATCGGCGGCGAGAGTGTGCTTAATCATATGGCCGCGTTCTTCGATCCGTTCGCGCAGCTGCTCGGCATGGACGGCTTCATTATCATGGCCTTCATCCTCGGCCTGCCCGCCAACGAAATTGTGCTGCCTATCCTGCTTATGGGCTATATGTCCTCCGGGGCCATGGTCGATATCGAGGGTCTCGGCAGCATTAAGGACATCTTCCTGAGTCATGGCTGGACCTGGCTGACCGCGCTGAATATGATGCTGTTCTCCCTGCTCCACTATCCTTGCGGCACCACACTCGTGAACATCTACAAGGAGACCAAAAGCCTGAAATGGGCCGTACTCTCCGCCGTGATCCCGCTCGCTATCGCTATCGGCGTAACCTTCGCTGTGGCCTCGGCGGCGCGGCTGTTCGGCTGGGTGTAAATCATGCAGAGCACTATTCTCCCGGACGGGCGGATAGTGCTTTTTTGCGCTCTGTGGCGCATCCTTCGCGGCCCCCCCCCCCCCCCCGCCGTGCCAAATGTGATCGGTTTTTCGATTACATTTGACCCGTACACCCCCGTGGTTACGGGCGTTAACGGGGAAATAGGGGCATCTGTTCCTCTGCCATTTGACTCTCCCTCTCACTACATGTTAGGGTGATTTGGAAGCTACTATTTTCCGGGAGGGATTGTTCATGACAGCAGTGAAGCTCAGTATTGATTATGATGCATTTGAAGAAGGCAAGCGGATGGAGACGGAGATTGAACGCTTAAGCGGAAGCCCTGAGGCCGCCGGCCTGACCAGCCTTACGATTGGCGACTGGGGACAAGCCTACGAGAACAGCTCGGAGGAGGTTGCCGAGGCGCTCGTGAAGCACAGCGCAAGCTTCCCGGCACTGCGTAAGCTGTTCATCGGGGATATGAGCTACGAGGAATGTGAGATCTCGTGGATCACCCAGAGTGACCTCTCCCCGCTGCTCCCTGCCTATCCGGAGCTTCAGTCATTGACGATCCAGGGCGGTACCAGTCTGCGGCTAAGCCAGCTGCAGCACGACAAGCTCGAAGAACTGATTATTATTACAGGCGGACTCGGCAAGGATGTGCTGGCGGATATCGCAGCTTCCACTTTGCCTAACCTGCAGAAGCTAGAACTCTATCTCGGGGTGGACAATTACGGCTTCGACGGCGGGCTGGAGGACCTTCTGCCGCTGATCGAGCCCGGGAAGTTCCCTAAACTAACCTATCTTGGACTCAAGAACAGTGAGATCCAGGACGAAATTGCCGCAGCCCTGGCAGATGCGCCGATTCTGGACCAGCTCCATACCCTGGATATGTCACTGGGAACGCTTAGCGACACCGGCGCTGAAGCGCTGCTCGCCAGCGAGCGGGTCAAGGGACTGAAGCTAATCAACCTGAGCCATCACTTCATGTCTGACGAGATGATGCAGCGGCTGAAGGACAGCGGATTGCCGGTCGATGTCAGCGACCAGCAGCAAGCCGATGACGATGACGACTGGCGTTATCCGTCGATCACAGAATAATGCAGCCCGCAGCCCCGCTGATTGTCTTCTGCCAGCCCGGCGACAGGCGCTCGGCCGGTATCCAGCAGGCACGCTCGCGCCTCGGGATGCCCCCGGCGCTGCTGATTCCCTACGCCGGGCTGCTGGAGGGCCAGCCGCTGGCTGATCTGCTTACGCTGGCTGTGCAGCAGCAGGCTGCCGGGCTGCCGGAACAGGTGAGCCGGCAGCTCCGGGGCGCAATGCCGGAACCGCCGGCGCTGAACGGGACGCAGGTTCCGGCACTGCCGGCTACAATGGACCGCAGCAGCGGAGGATACTCCGCACCGGAGACCGCAGCGGAACCGCAGCACCTGCTGCCGGATGCTTCAGACGGCAGCTTCAGCGCGTACTCCGCGCTGGAGCCAGCCGCAGCAGCGTGCCCCCCGCTGCTGCGGCTGGAATCCCCCGGCGGCAGCTTCGCGCTGGAGCGGGCGCTTATCGCGCTGGGCGCACCAGATGCGCCGGACACGGACGACTCGCTGCACCCGTTCGGGCTGCAGCCGGACCTGAGGCCGCTAAGCTTCAAAACGGCCTCAGCCTTGAAGGAGCTGCCAGGCGTGCTGCATCACCCGTCCCAGTGGTTCCGCGGCTACTGCCGCCTGCTGGCGCGGCTCCGGCAGGAGGCCGGGCAGCTCCTGCCCGCCTCCCGCTGGACCAATGATCCGGCGGAGATTGCAGCCATGACGGACAAACGCCGGACCCAGCAGATTCTGGCTGAGGCCGGCGTCTCTGTTCCCCGTCCGCTTCGCGGCAGCGGCGGACATCCCCCCGTGGACTACGCTTCCCTGCGCGAGCTGATGCTCTCGCAGCGGATGCACCGCGTGTTCATCAAGCTGGCCAGCGGCTCCGCCGCTTCCGGCGTGATTGCTTATCAGCTGAACCCGGCAACGGGGGCTGAGTCGGCCGTGACCACTATCGGGGTCGAGAACTATATCACCCGTCCCCCGGTGTATTATAATTCCGGCAAGCTCCAGCGTTATACGGATTCCGCCCGCCTTGCCGGAATCATTAACTGGCTCTACCGCCACGGCGCTTATGCCGAGCAGTGGATTCCGAAGCCCGGCATCAGCGGGCATTCCTTCGACATCCGGCAGCTCGTTGTCGCAGGAAGAGCCTGCCATGCTGTCGCCAGAGTCAGCACTACCCCGATTACGAATCTGCATCTGCGCAGCCGGCGGATGACCCCGGCGGAGGCCGGGCTGACCGAAGCGCAGCAAGCGGAGGTACGCCGGACAGCGGAGGCTTCACTGGCCGCTTTTCCGAATTGTTCGGTGGCGGGAATCGATGTGCTGGCGGGAAGCTCCGGACAGATGTATACGGCGGATGTGAATCCTTTTGGCGACTTGCTATACGATGTTGAATACCAAGGCTGCAGCACCTACGAATGGGAAATGAAGCAGTTGTCTTAGGAGGAATCCGGCCCCATGACCGATATGAATGCCGTTGTCGGCACCCATGATATCTTAATGATTACACTCGATACCCTGCGCTACGATGCGGCTGTGCTGGAGGAGGCGAATTGCCCCAACCTGTGCGGCAGCGGCTCCTGGGAGCAGCGGCATACCCCCGGCAGCTTCACTTATGCGGCCCATCATGCCTTCTTCGGCGGCTTCCTGCCCACTCCGGCTAACACGAATAAGGCCGAGCATGTGCGACTGTTCCACTCCAGGAATACCGGGCTGAAGACCCATCCCCATACCTGGCTGTTCGATACACCGGATATGGTGTCGGGGCTGGCAGCGGCGGGTTATCAGACCGTGTGTATCGGGGGCGTGATCTTTTTCAGCAAAAAAGTGCCCCTCGCCCGCGTCCTCCCCGGCTACTTCCAGCAGAGCTACTGGCGGATGACCTTCGGGGTCACGAACCCGCGCTCGACGGAGCATCAGGTGAACCACGCGCTCAAGCTGCTCGGCAATACACCGCTGGATCAGCGGCTGTTCCTGTTCATGAACGTCTCGGCGATCCATGGCCCGAACCATATGTTCCTGCCGGGTGCCCGCAAGGATTCCGTAGACAGCCAGCGCGCAGCGCTGCGGTATGCCGACGGGGAGCTGAGGCGTCTGTTCGATGCGTTCCGCGCACGGGGCAATCCGGTGTTCTGTCTGGCTTTTTCGGATCACGGCACGGCTTACGGCGAAGACGGCTATCAGGGCCACCGGCTGGCGCATGACACGGTATGGAATGTTCCGTACCGGGAATTCTTTCTATAATCTATCAACCTGCAAAAGAAAGGAGAACGTATGACGTCCATCCGGCAATCTCTGCATCACACGAACCAAGACGGACAACCTCCCTTCTCTTCAGGGGAGCTTCAGCAATGGACGGAGCAGATCACAGCCCATCCCTACCGCAATTATCTCTATTCTTATCCGCACAAAACCGCTTACCGCGAGTTCGCGTCTCCCCTTCCTTTAGAGGAGCTGTGGCGGGATGAGCCTGCGGAGAGTTTTTTCTTATATATGCATATTCCGTTCTGCGGCGCGCGCTGCGGCTTCTGCAACCTGTTCACGCTGCCTGATAAAAGAGCGAATGTCCACGCCGAATATGTGGATGCGCTGGAACGGCAGGCCCGGCAGTGGGCGGCCTTCACCGGACACAAGCCTTACGCGCGCTTCGCGATCGGCGGCGGAACGCCCAGCCTGCTCGCGCCTGCGCATCTCCGCCGGTTATTCGGCATCGCTACGGATATTATGGGCGTGGACCTCAGCACGGTCTCCATTTCCGTCGAGACCTCACCCGAGACGCTGACGGAGGAGAAGCTGTCTATTCTGAGGGAGCATACCGTGGACCGCGTCAGCATGGGCATCCAGAGCTTCGTGGCCGCCGAGTCGGCTGCAATCTACCGCCCGCAGGACCCGGAGGTGGTGTACCGCGCGCTTGAGCTGCTGGGACAGTTTGATTTTCCCATCCTCAATCTGGACTTGATCTACGGTCTCCCGGGGCAGACGGTGGACTCCTGGCTCTATTCGCTGAACCAGGCGCTGCTGCATGAACCGGAGGAAATTTTCCTCTATCCACTCTACACCCGTGAGCATACCATTGTGAAGCCAGGCGATCTGGTGAATCAACTGGACATCCGTCATGAATGCTATGAAGCGGCCCGCGCAGTGCTGGCAGAGCATGGCTACCGCCAATACTCCATGCGCAGGTTTGCCAAGGCGGATGCGGGAACCGGGAAGGACATTCTCGACTACAGCTGCCAGGAGGAAGGGATGGTCGGCCTCGGCTGCGGCGCGCGTTCCTATACCCGCCATGTGCACTATGCCTCCCGCTACGGCGTCAGCCGCAAGGCCACGGAGAGCATCATCGCGGATTATGTTGCCGCCGAGCGTCATGATACGGCCGATTATGGAATCGTGCTGAGCTTGGACGAGCAGAAACGGCGGTTCATTCTCAAAGCCATCCTGCACAGTGAAGGCCTGACAATTGCGGACTATAACCAGCGGTTCGGGACTGCACTATGGGAGGATCACCCCGAGCTCGGACTCATGGTACAGAGCGGGTTCGCCACGGATGATGAGGGCATTCTGCGGCTGACTCCCGATGGCCTCGGCTACTCCGATTCTATCGGGGACTGGTTCATCTCCGGCGAGATCCGCGAGCAGATGAAGGAGTTCATCCTGCCATGAAGGCAGTCCTCTACTACCGGGGTTCCCTCTCTTCCTGTAACTACGACTGTCCTTACTGCCCCTTCGGCAAAACCAAAGACAGCGCCGCCACCCTCGCCAAAGACCGCGCAGGTCTGGAGACCTTCGTCCGCTGGGCCGCGGAGCAGGGGGCCGCAGGCCACCGCCTGTCTATATTCTTCAATCCGTATGGCGAGGGCTTGACACACCGCTGGTACCGGGAGGCGCTGATTACGCTGTCCCATATGGAGCATGTGGACAAGGTCGCCATCCAGACCAATCTGTCGGCCCGGCTTGATTTCACCGCTGAACTGAATCCGGCCAAGGCAGCCTTCTGGGCGACCTATCATCCGGGTCAGGTAAGCGAGGACAAGTTCCTGGCACAGTGTATGCAGGTATACCGGCAGGGCATTCCTTTCAGTGTGGGCAGTGTGGGGGTACGCGGAGCTTTTGACGCCATTGCTTCGCTGCGCGCAGTCCTGCCGGAGGAGGTCTACCTGTGGGTGAACGCCTACAAGGACAAGCCGGATTATTATACCCCGGAGGATATAAGCTTCCTTAGCGGCATCGATCCGCATTTCCAGATTAATGCGATGGACTACGACAGCCTGGGCGCGAGCTGTAATGCCGGCAACAGCGTGTTCTATGTGCAAGGGCCGGGGCTAGTGAAGCGCTGCTACAAGGACCGCGCGGTCATCGGCAACCTCTACCGTGACGGCCTGGAGGGACTAGCTGCCCAGCGGAGCTGCCGCATGAAGGTCTGCGACTGCTACATTGGCTATATTCATATGCCGGAGCTGGGCCTGGAGCAGATCTACGGCTCCGGCCTGCTGGAGCGTATTCCTTACGGCGCAGGGAGCCTGAGCCTGCAATCGGCGGCTGGCCGCGGAGACGGGAGGACAGAGCAATGACGGCTCAGGTACATGCCCATACACCTACTGGTATAACGATATGGCTTACCGGCCTGTCCGGGGCGGGCAAGTCTACGCTTGCCGCACTGCTCACAGACCGGCTCCGGGAGCAGGGACAGGCGGTGGAATGGCTGGACGGCGATGAACTGCGGCGCAGCCTGGGACGGGGTCTCGGCTTCAGCCGCGAGGACCGGTTCGAGAACATCCGCAGGGCGGTCTACCTCGCCGGGATGCTGAACCGGCATGGTGTGATCACCGTGGTCTCGGTAATCAGCCCATACGCCGACATGCGCAGCTATGCCCGGCAGGAATTGCCGGGCTTTGTCGAGGTCTATGTGGACTGCCCGCTTCCCGTCTGTGAGGCAAGGGATGTCAAAGGGCTGTACGCCAAGGCCCGCTCCGGCGAGCTTCCGGCCTTCACCGGAATCTCCGATCCTTATGAAGCTCCGGCTGACCCGGAGCTGACGCTGCACACTGCGGAGCGTACACCGGAACAATGCACAGAAGAGCTGATTAGCTGGCTCACGGAGCACCGGCTTTATCGGCGATGATGGAACAGGAGCATACGGAATAAGGAGGGGCGATAGTGCCCCTCCTTTGTTTATTTGGCGTGTATTCGGGGAATTCGAGTGCACTAGTGCTCCTTATTCATGTGTTTGCCCCGCGTCTGCTGAATTCAGGGGCACTAGTGCACCTCATTCGTTCATTTGGCCCGCATCTGCTGAATTCAGGGGCACTAGTGCACCTCATTCGTTCATTTGCCCCGCATCCGCTGAATTCAGGTGCACTAATGCACCTCATTCGTTCATTTGCCCCGCATCCGCTGAATTCAGGTGCACTAATGCACCTCATTCGTTCATTTGCCCCGCATCCGCTGAATTCGGGTGCACTAGTGCACCTCATTCCTTCATTTGCCCCGCATCTGCTGAATTCGGGTGCACTAATGCACCTCATTCCTTCATTTGGCGCGCATCCGCTGAATTCAGGGGCACTAGTGCATCTCATTCGTTCATTTAGCCCGCATCCGCTGAATTCAGGGGCACTAGTGCACCTCATTCGTTCATTTGCCCCGCATCTGCTGAATTCGGGTGCACTAGTGCACCTCATTCGCTCGTTTCGCCCGCATCCGGCATATTCAGGTGTACTTCTGCCCTTCCTATGCTCATCGCGGGCTAGCGTTCGCTTCATTCAGGAGTTACGCCGGTACCCAGATTACTTCCGCGAGTTAGATTGGCGGCGCAGGAGAATCACTGCGGCGGCTCCCAGGACTACGATTCCTGCTCCGGCTCCGGCGTATGGCAGCCAAGGTGCTGATGTGGTTTCAGGCTCGGATATTGAGTTATTTTCAGAGGCTGGGTGGTTATCTGATGTTGGATTATTATCAGAGGCCGCCCCTTGATCATCAGCGTTCCCGGGCGGCTCCGTGGGCGAGCCCCCTGACATTCCGGCGCCCAGCTCGTTCAGATCGTCCTGGGCACCAGAGAACAATGCGGTCCGGCTGCACAAGCTGACTGTAAGCTTAGCTGTCCCTTCCTTATCCCCTGCTTCCTCTTTGCCTGCATATACGATGTAGCGTTCACCCTTGGTGAATTCGAAGCCGCAGCTCGCCCCCGACTGTGCGGTAGTTACAGTAACCTTCTCCCCCAGTTCACCCTTCCACCGGGCTCCCACTTGAAAGGTTACGGACACCGGGTCCATGCTGGACTTCATTAGCTTAAATTTCTCCTTAACCCTTACTACCGTTCCCTCAAAGACAGCCTCACTCTTCTCCAGTGCCTCCAACGGTGAAGGAGACACTGCGCAAGAACAGGCATAGGTTACCTGCGGGCGGACAGTCAGCAGTGTCATGAAGACAATCAGCGCACAGAGAACCATTAACCAGGCGCTCCGCATTTTCCTTTTCATTACCATTATCATCCCCCTCCTCATACCCCTCAGACGGTAACTTCCGGAGAAAGGTTACATCCCCCGCAATCTACTCTTCCGCCTCAATCTCCCGCGCAGTGGCGGTGAAACGCCGCATGCCCTCGCGCAGCAATGCTTCACTGGCGAACGAGTAGCTCAGGCGCAGCCAGGACTTCATCTCCCCCAGCGGATCACAGATCTCACCGGGAACGAAGGAGATGGACTGCTCCAGGCAACGGGCCAGCAGCGTAGTTACCGGAACACTGTCAGGCAGCTTAACCCACAGATTAAGTCCGCCCTGCGGGGTGGTCCATTCCCAGCCGGTGGCCGCGAGCTCCTCCTCCATGATCTCCTTGTGCACCTGAAGAGCAATCCGCAGCTTGCCGAGATGCTGCTGTAAGCGCGGCGAGGTGTAATAATGCAGGAAAATCTTCTGATTCAGCAGCGGCGTCCCATTGTCCGCCAAGGACTTAGCGGCGATCAGCCGTTCCATGAACGGATAACGGCAGGCCACAGCGCAGATCCGCAGGCCGGGAGCCACATATTTGCTGAAGCTGCTGATATACATGACCCAGCCCTCCGTATCATAGGCGAAGACCGGCGGGGGCGGCTCTTCCCCGAAGTACATGTCACGGAACGGATCATCCTCCACGAGCAGGCAGCGGTAGCGCTCCGCAAGCTCCACCAGCAGCTTGCGCTGCTTCGCCGGAACCGTATACCCCGTCGGGTTATGATGCGTCGGGTTAATATAGAACATCCGCGGCCTAGCCTTGCACATCAGCTCCTCCACCGCCGCCAGATCATAGCCCTGCGGCGATATCTCCACGGCTACCAGCCGCGCCCCTGCCCGCTTGAAAATATCCAGCGCCACACTATACGTAGGCCGCTCCACCAGCACAACATCCATCGGGCCGAGCATGATTCCGGCAATCAGATTGATTGCCTGCTGGGCGCCTGAGGTAATCAGCAGCTCACTGGCCGACAGCTGGAGCTTATACCGCTCCTCGAAGTGGCTGCTCAGCGTAACACGCAGCTCTTCATCCCCTTCCACGGAGGAGTAGGTGCCCATGACCTTCGGGTAGAGATCGAATACTTTTTTGACATAATCGGACAGGAACAGGTTCGGCAGCAGCCCCGGATCAATCAAGGCCTGAGAGAACTGGTACGTGACCGGCATCCGCTGAATATCCGACATCGGGCTCCTGACCATATACCCCGGTACTGCCGCCCCTTCGTCCACCGTAGGGTCCAGCCTGCTGCCCAGGGCCACATAATAACCGGATTTGTCTTTGACATACAGCTTGCCGCTCTCGGTCAGCGCACGGTAGGCCTTGAACACTGTCAGCCGGTGAACCCCCAGCTCCTCCGCCAGCAGCCGGATTGACGGCAGCTTATCACCGGCCTTCCACTCCCCGCGCTCCATCCGGTTCAGCATGAACTCATAGACTTGGCGGAATAAGGGATTATTCTGTTCGGCACCCGCTATTTTTTTCATCAACCTGCCGCCTTTCTGCAACATATACCGGGGTCGCCCCCGCTCCATCGCTCAATCTTTACTCGGCACAGCTCCCTATGACGCTTGCTGACTTCTACACATCCGCGCACACCCAGCCGCTAACTTCTCTTTGCCCTATTGTACAGCATTCCCTCCTGCAACTGTTCTACTATCTCCAATCTGTTCTGTGTCTATGAGGCTATGATTAACTGAAATCTTGTAAGAGGGTGGCACATCACCACCGCAAAGGGGAACTGAACCATGATTCTGTTAGCTTATTCACTTGTCTGTCTGATCTTCGGCACTACCTTCCTGGCCATCAAAATCGGCGTAGACGCCGGAGCGCCGCCATTCTTCTCTGCGGGTCTGCGTTTTTTCGTGGCGGGTGCGGTGTTGTTCCTGTTCATGGTTCTGCGGGGCAAAGCCCGCTTCTCCCTGCTGCTGCGCAAGGAAATGCTGCTCACGGGAGCAGCCCTGACCTTCGGCACCTTCGCCGCGCTCTATTGGGCGGAACAATATGTATCCTCCGGGCTTGCTGCCGTATTGTCAGCCACCGGACCGATGATGATTCTGCTGATGCAGACGGTCTTCATGCGCCAAAAAGCTCCCGCCTACTCCCTGCTCGGCTGTATTATCGGGTTCACTGGAGTCCTACTGCTGGTGCTGCCCAGCCTGGCGGCTGACGTCACTCCGCTCTGGCTGATCGGCTGTGTGGTGGTGCTGATTGGGGAACTCTGCTACGCGGCGGGGGCGATCTATTCCAAAAAAGTAATCACCACCTTCTCCGCCGAGTCCCCCGTGGCTCTGAACGCTGCCCAGATGATGTACGGCGGGGCGCTGCTGTTCATCATCTCCCTGTTCACAGAGCCGCTGCATCCGTCCTTCCTGTTGTCATTCAAGACCGCAGGTTCCCTGCTCTACCTGACTGTTGTCGGCTCCATGGTCGGACATACCCTGTTCTACTGGCTCGTCTCCAAGACGAATCCGGTTTTTCCATCCACCTGGCTGTATATCTCTCCGCCGATTGCCGTCGGGGTGGGCTTCCTGTTCTATAACGAAGCAGTTACCTGGGTAACGCTGCTGGGCGTGTTCACTATTATTGCCGGAACCATCTTTGTGAATGCCGGGGCGCTCAAACAGCTGTTCACCAAGCCTAAATCGGGAATACCCGTCCTGCCAAAAGCAAGCGTTGAACCCCTTGTTCAGGAGTAACTGCTGCGCTTTCACTGAGCACAAACAGCCTGCACCCGACTTAAAGGGATACAGGCTGTTCTGCTATTTTCTCACTCCAAGTTTATAACTCTACTGCATTTTTCAGTAACATATTGATCATGAGTAACGATTATAATCGTTTTCCCTTCGTCATTAAGCTCTTTTAGAATCCTCATGATCTCATTCCTGTTCTCCGCATCGAGCGAGCCTGTAGGTTCATCAGCTAATATCATTTCGGAAGGTTTTAATAGAATTCTTGCGATAGCCACCCTTTGCTGCTCTCCACCCGAAAGTTCATGTATCTTTTGTTTAAGTGCAATCTCTAGACCCATCCGCTTAAGGACATCCATTTTCATTTTCCGCTTTTCTTTCTTTCCTACTTTAGAATACATAAGTGGTATTTCCAAATTATACTCAACGGTTTCATTATCAATTAATGCATAATTTTGAAACAGATACGAGATCTTTGTCCGGAGAAGCCTGTTTCTACGGAGGGGACCGATTCTCTGATCTTTCTCGTCAAACAATTTGATCCTGCCGCTATCAGGCTTTTCAAGTAACCCAAGGATATTCAATAGGGTCGTCTTCCCCGAACCGCTTCTCCCCGTAATAGCTACCATCTCCCCTTTTGAGACGGTCATATTTATATTATCTATGACTTTATGATTATTATACTTTTTACATATATCAACAAGTTCACATATAGTATTCATCTCTTTAATTCCCCCCCTTTAAAACCTTTACTTTGTTTTTCTTTTCTATGAGCAAAATGGCTATGGAAGAAGCTATAAAATCGAACAATAGAAGAATAACTGCTACTATAAGCATTCTTGGCTCAATTCCTCTATTCACAACACTACAAATCACTATTTGAACTAACCATACGAGTGAGAATAAAATTACATATTCCTTATAAGTTCTGAAAAAGCCTGTACCAAATAATCTTCGGACTATAAGCTTATGCTGGTTTTTGTTGAAATAAATTATAATATTCTGAGTTGTAAGCAATATGAACCCTGACACCAGTCCCACAATAGTAAGGAGGCTTTCCTTCATTGCATTTTGCTTTTGGTAAATTTCCTCTAAAATATATTGATCAATCGTAACCAAGTGTTTTAAATTATCATCCACCTTCAATTCCTTAAACTTAGGCTCCAGCATTTTATACGTTAACAGCGGATCTCTATTAATAAGTTTTATTTTTAACGGATCTCCCGGTCCCCGGCCTAATATGGAATCTCTGTCTGTGAGCACACTGTTATACTCTGTTACAACCTCAATAATGGGATCAACTATCACATTATGCTCAGAAGGAAATACTTTCGGATTAAAACTAAATATCTTTTGATTATTACTAATCCACTTGATATTAATTTTTTGATTTTTTATACGATTAGGAATCACTTTTTTGTAAAACTCCTGATCATTTCCCATATTATTTTTTCTCATTTGTAGAAAGAAACTTACAATCTCTTCTTCCTTGTCCCGATATTTTTCAGGCACCAGCAATACCCAATCGCTTGTATCCTCAGAGATTTGCACAGCCTTATTATAGATATCCAAAACCGGAAACTCTTGCAGGTAGTTATTGTTTGCCTTTATAGAGCGTATCCCTTTCCAATTTCTATCTAAAAGAAGCTGATCTTCCTCATAACTTTGGGTTTCTATTAATATGGCCCCCATCTTATTCAGCAAGAAATAAAGCTCATCATGCGAAGTTAATTCGAATAAGGAATCCCTTCCAAATATTCTATCTCCGTCATAGCCATTGTTTACCGGATAAAGTACTCCGTAGTCCTTACTATGCTCCCAGTTCTTTAGTTCATGCTGCTTATCATTAATAGATGTATATTCCGCCCATGTTGAAAGTCCTACTAAGACCAAAAGGATGGAACAACCAATCTTGATAAGCATATTCAACACAAAGATAGGATTGGTGTATTTGTAATGTTTGATAATACTAATGATCTTAATCCTCATAATATACAAATGTGAAATTAGGGAAAGGATGATCAGTAGAAGAAAAACTTTAAGCTGGTTAGAAATCACTGTGTATATAAATATGTAAGTTGTATTTTTTACTAATAGAGCAAGAAGAAAAGAAACGGTTACAGAAAATATAAACACAGAGGTTATAAGTTTTCCTACCAGAACAAACCATACACGAATATTTGATACGCCATGCATTTTCAATATTCCTATTCTTCTGGACTCATTGAACAAGTAATAGATAAGTAAAACTACTGCACATCCATAAATTGCATAGCTTAAATAGGTTAAAATGGTGATCCAGGGAAAGGTAACCATGTGCATTTCATCACCATTTGATTCTGTTACAAAATCCTCAGCCGTAAAAAGAAGATTACTTTTTTTGTAATAGTCATTAGCCTTATTCACAAAGAGGTTTATAAAATCATTAAAAGCTTCGTCGTCAGCTACTTCTGCATAGTATGTTCCTTGAACAGGAAAAATATCATAAGATGATCTTAACGGCTTTATGCTGATTCTGTTGTTATCTCCGAAATCTCTAATTTGACCCATCTGATGACTGCCTTCTAAATGAGCTGTAGACAAATAGAAATTAGTATGTTGAGTATCTGCTATCGTTAGATATCTTCCCTGGTTAAGCTTAAAATGATTAAAAAGATCTGTGCTGGTTGTTAGCAGTATATATTTAAAAATTTCTACTTCATCGTTCTCTCTATAATTAATACCGGCCCGTAAAATATTCACCTTGGAAGCCTCTGCTGCTGCAGCTAATATCGGGTAAACCTCCTCAGGACTTGCAAGTCCGGGTAAATTCGGAATTACAAATTCTTGGCCCACAGTTTGTTCTATATTCTTAACCTTCTCAAATTCTTCATAATCCGTCCGAAGATATGCAGTATAATAAGAAAACAAAAATGCTGCTGCTAGAAACAGTAAGGATATTTTTTTCAAGTTCAATAATCTCCTTATAAGAAAAATGTGTGATACTCCACTTCAAAAGTGGAATATCACATCATTTAATGATGACTTTTAGCTAAATTCTATTTATTTATAGACATCCCAGTATGCATAGCCTGTGCTGCTTTTATTACCATAGATCTCGGATTTAGCTGTGGTTTTTGCATATTTCCAACCACTTGTATGAGATTCACTTCCTAGTTTAGTCGAAGCTTTATGCGACTTCTCATCATGGTCATAGATTGACCATACATGTTTTTGATTTCCGACTTTTTCAGTACCATAATTCCAAGTTCCACCGCCAACACTTGTACTTGCGAACGGAGTTACCAGAGAATTGGTTAATTTCACTGAACCACTTGTTGCTCCATTGATACTCGCAGCCATGGCTGGTGTTAAGGATGTTAAAGTAAGTACTCCTACTATTGCTAATGAAGTTAATGTATGTTTTTTGAACATTTATCAATCTCTCCTTATGAATTTTTGAGTTTACACAGATAAAGTTAGAATGTACAATGCTACATAGGTTCTTAGATATCCGCCCAGTCCAAAACTTTTTCAGGGTCAAGATATGGGGGTATATAGGAACCTTTTTTCCATGTTTGGCGGTCTAATATTTGTCATGGTTCTTCTCACCTCCTTTCATTATCAATAAAACTAAATTATAAATAAAAGAAATGATATGTTATATCATTCCATTTTTTCCTTTCAACAAGCTTAACACACCAAATTTTGTTATTCAATACTTTGGTGTCTAATCATGGGCAAAAACATCATTTCATGTTATATCAGACAATAGCGAATTCCCCGGTTCAGTTACGAATCACATCACAAAACAAGGGCTTCCCTAAAGTCCGGCAGGACTTCGGGAAACCCTTGTCTTTCATCATTCTATGCCCATGCGTCACCCGCTGTTCATTCTCCGCTTAACGGGTGCGCCCGTGGTTTCTGAGCAGCTCGCTGTTATCCTTCGCCTTCTCATCAACAAAGCTGCCGGGCCGGGCTCCTTCCTGTCTGGCGGCTTCCTGGGCCTGCTGTTCCTCCCGATCGGCGAGCCTGCGTTCCGCGGTATGATCCGGCGTCTTGTCGATGCCGTTACGCGTGCCGGAATACAGATCTCCTGTCATTCCCGGCCGATTCATATCCTCCACTGCTCTTCGCTCCGGGAGATCATGCTCTGTGGCTGAATTCATTGTGTCCAGCCCGGTATCATGTCTGCCTTCCAGACCCGAGCCATTGAACGCCGCATCCACCGCATCTGTGACGGAGTCCCGAGGAGCGTTCATATCCGCAGCCGTACCGGCAGTGCCGGCATCCCTCATATAGCGGTCAGCGTTCGCCGAATTATGGTTGCGGAATACCGTGTATACGTCCTGTTCGCGGGAGATATCTGCATCCACCATGACCAGAATGCGGCCTTCGTCCACATAGTTGTCATAGCTCGCAGCTTCATCCTCTGGTATGCCCAGTCCGATCAGTCCGCCGACCAGACCGCCGGTTCCCGCTCCTACGGCTACTCCGGTCAGAGTGGCTGCAATCGGCCCCGCTGCGATAATCGGCCCGATGCCCGGAATTGCCAGAGCGCCGATGCCTGCCAGCAGTCCGGTCACACCGCCAAGGATACCCCCGGTTGCCGCCCCGGAAGCCATGCCCTCCGGCACTTTGGTCCCGGTCTCATCATTGATCGCTTCCACATCGCGTTTATTTCTCGCTATCACTGAGATATCCTCTGTCAGAAAGCCGTGCGCCTTCAAGTCTTCAATAGCCCGTGAAGCTTCATGCTCGGTATGGAACACACCTACAATTTTCTTATTCATAACGATTCCCTCCTGGTAGCTGATTTTAGGTAGTTATCTATTGACTTTCGCTTTACTTTCACATCCCTTACTTAACCAAACCCGCCTCCGCGAAACTGGTAACTTTCGATCTTGAGCCGGGTTCCGCAAAAAAATTTATGAAACAGGAAATTGCCCGTAGGGGCAATGGGACTATTTGCGGTTGTCCGGTCCTCCTCCTTCTGAGGTATACTACAGGTATATGTTCATTATGAGTGTCATCATCCTTATAGGAAATGAGGCTGCAAGCATGACTGTATTCAAATATAACGCCCATCGCCCCCACCGGGTCAATCCTGACCTGTATCTGCATTACTGGGGCCAGGAGCAGTGTATACCCGGTCATTCGTTCGGACCCGGGGTGCGCAGCCTGTACAAAGTCCACTTCATACACGCCGGAACCGGCAAGGTAACCGTCGGTGAAGCCACCCATACATTGAACGCAGGGCAGGCATTCCTAACTTATCCGCATGTGGTAACGCATTATGCCGCAGATCAGGACGACCCTTGGCTGTATTCCTGGATTGCTTTTACCGGGGAGGAGGCAGGTTATCTGCTGGGACGGACCTCGCTTACCCCGGAGCAGCCGGTGTTCCCGATGGACCAGGTGCTGATGCCCTCGCTGTCTGCCAGATTATCTGAGACGGGGAGCAGCGGGGAACTGCTGGATCTGCCGCTTAAGGTGATGCTCTATGAGTTCTTCTCCCTGCTGCTGCGCACGGTCCCGGCTGCCGACAGCCCGGCCCCGCGCAGCAGAAGTGTCTATGTCGAGCAGTGTCTGCATTACCTTCAAGCCCACTATGCCGAGAATGTGACGATGGAGAGCCTGTCCGCTTCCCTGAAGCTGGACCGCAAATATATGTCGGCGCTGTTCAAGCGGACGCTCGGCTTGCCGCCGCAGCAATATCTGCTCCAATTCCGTATGTCCAAGGCCTGCGAGCTGCTGACGGAGACCGGCTGCACCATCGGGGAGATCTCGCAATCGGTGGGGTATCAGGATGCTTTGCTTTTCTCCCGGATGTTCAAGAAGGTGAAGGGCTGCTCGCCCAAAGAATACCGGCTCCGCCATGCAGATACGGACATTGTGCTATAAAAATCATCCATCCTGACATACGATTAATGGCGTGTAACCGCTACAATTAGAGAAGTATGAAGTCTGATAAACTCAAACTTAGGAGGAAAACAATATGTATATCGCCAGTCCTGAACGCTATGACACGATGAAATATAACCGCACCGGACGCAGCGGCCTGCTGCTGCCGGCCATCTCTCTCGGGCTGTGGCATAATTTCGGAGGCAATGATGTCTTCGAGAACGGCCGCGCTATGGTCCGCCGGGCCTTTGACCTGGGAATTACCCACTTCGACCTCGCCAATAATTACGGCCCGCCCGCCGGCTCTGCCGAAGAGAGCTTCGGCCGGATGCTGAAGAAGGATCTCGCCCCTTACCGCGACGAGCTGATCATCTCCAGCAAAGCCGGGTATTATATGTGGCCTGGCCCGTACGGGGAATGGGGTTCCAAGAAGAACCTGGTCTCCAGTCTGGATCAGAGTCTGAAGCGGCTGGGACTGGATTATGTAGACATCTACTACCACCACCGTCCGGACCCGAATACGCCGTTGGAAGAAACCATGTCCGCCCTCGACCTGCTGGTACGCCAGGGCAAGGCGCTGTATGTTGGCATCTCGAACTACAGACCGGAGGAAGCGCGTGAAGCGGCGCAGATTCTCCGCCGCCTGGGTACGCCTTGCCTGATCCATCAGCCGAATTATTCGATGATGTCGCGCTGGATCGAGGACGGCCTGCAGGATGTGCTGGAAGAAGAGGGCATCGGCACCATCGCCTTCTCCCCGCTGCAAAAGGGGATTCTGACCGACCGCTACCTGAAGGGCATCACGGCAGATTCCCGCGCCGCCGGACCGAGCGTCTTCCTCTCGGAGAAGGAAATCACTGCCGAGGTGATCGCCAAAGTGAGCAAGCTCAACGAAATCGCAGCGGCACGCGGGCAGAAGATGTCCCAGCTCGCCTTATCCTGGGTGCTGCGCGGCGGCAAGGTGACCTCTGCGCTGATCGGGGCCAGCAAGGTCAGCCAGATCGAGGATGCCGTAGCTTCACTGAATGCGCCTGAGCTAAGCGCGGAAGAGCTGGAGCAGATTGAGACGATTCTGCGCGGATAAGCCGGGGCAGATACTGCACCTGCCGAACCTACAGATCCCAGATCAATAATCATAACGGCAAGTCTGCTACCCGCCTGCGGGGGTGTAGGCTTGCTTTTTTTGTGCAGATAGCCCCTAACCCATTGAGCCCTGAAGCAGCCTGCCCGAGTGCTTACGGTGTGCCTGAATGCTATAATGAACTCAATGATAACCATCACTGCAGTAACGAAAGGACATCTGATGAAGACTAACCGCTTGGGAACATCCGATTTAGACGTAAGTGCCATGGGACTTGGCTGCATGTCGCTGGGGACAGAGGAAGCGCAGGCCACCGCCATAATTCATGAGGCGCTAGACCGGGGAATTAACTTCCTCGATACCGCTGACCTCTACGATGAGGGGCGCAATGAGGAGATTGTCGGGCAGGCGGTCCGGCACCGCCGCGCGGACGTAATCCTGGCGACCAAGGTGGGCAACCGCAGAATTCCCGGCAAAGAGGGCTGGAGCTGGGATGCCTCCAAGGCCTATATCCGCTCCGCTGTGAAGGAGAGCCTGCTCAGGCTGCAGACCGACTATATCGATCTCTATCAACTGCACGGGGGAACGCTGGAGGATGATATCGACGAGACGGTTGAAGCCTTCGAGGAGCTGAAGCGGGAAGGGGTAATCCGGCATTACGGCATCTCCTCCATCCGGCCGAATGTGATCCGGGAATATGTGCAGCGCTCCGGCATCGTCAGCGTGATGAGCCAGTACAGTATTCTCGACAGACGCCCGGAGGAGAGCGTTCTTCCGCTGCTGGGCCGCGCGGGCATCAGCCTGATTGCACGGGGGCCGCTGGCAAGCGGCATTCTGACCGATCACGGCTCCAGTAAGGCCCAGCGGGCATATCTGGACTACACAGAGATAGAACTTGCGGAGCTGCACGGGCAGCTAATGAGCCAGACCACCCTCACCCGGACGCTGACGCAGACCGCGCTGCAATATCCGCTGGCCGATCCGGCTGTTGCCGCCGTAATCCCTGGGGCCAGCAGCCTGGAGCAGCTGCGGCAGAATATTGCGGCTGCCCGTTCGCAGCCGCTCTCTGCGCTGGAGCTTGAAGCAGTACGGGAGGCCAGTAAGGCGGGACGGTATACACAGCACGTGTAGGGCGGACTTGTGGCTAACAAAAGAAGCTGTCCGGAAACTGTAGACATTACAGTTTCCGGACAGCTTCTATTTTTGGCTTATGAGGCGCGCTTCCTTGCCTTAGCAATCCACGTGATCAGCGCAGCCACAAAGACCAGTGCAGTTATGAGCCAGGTCAGCAGGAACGCCATGCCCAGCCCGATATTGGCATCCAGTGCTTCCCTTCTGCTCTCCAGAATCAGCATTACCGCCAGCGGCGCTCCGCTGGCTATCAGGAGAACCGTCATGCTGTAGCGGGCGAAGTTCGTCCGCTTGTGAAGAGCCAGATATAAGCACAGATATGAAGCAATCAATAATACGAAGGATAATACAGCTTCCCATTCCAGACTAACCATCCTGTCATCACTCCTTCTCCATAGGAACCGGGGATTGCGTTATAGTATAGCTGCTGCGGCAGGCAGATGCAAATGACACCGCCACCGAAGCAGCCTAGCCAAAAAACTGCGTAATATAGACCATCGCCAGCAGCCCGAAGATAAACGAATACGTCGAGGGCCGTTCAAATCCGTGGCCATGGCTCTCCGGGATCAGCTCCTTATACACGATAAAGAGCATCGCCCCGGCAGCGAACGCCAGTCCGTATCCAACCACATTCTGTACATAGCTGGCTGTAAAATACCCGATCACGGCCGACACCATCTCCATAAGCCCGGTCAGCGCGGCTATCGTCAGGGCCTTGCGCCGGGTGGCGCGGGCATTCATAAGGAAAATCGCAAGAATCAGCCCTTCCGGCATATTTTGCGCGCCAATTGCTATCGCCACCATCGGGCCGAGGCTTGTCTGCTCGCTGGCATAGCTGAAGCCTGTGCTGAGCCCTTCGGGGATATTATGAATGAACAGCGCAATCATGACGAGCAGCGCTTTGGAATCGAGATTGCTGAGGCCGGGCTTGTTCTCCACATCGATATGCGGAATATGGCTCTCGATCAGATCGAGCAGCAGCACCCCGGTAATCAGGCCCAAGGTTAGGGCAATAATGCCGGATTCCTTGATCGCTTGCGGCATCAGCCCGAAGGTGCTTGCAGAGACCATGATCCCGGCGGTGAACGCCACCAGCACATCCTTCCACAGCTCGGACAGCCGCCTTACAAACAGAATAGGAATAACACCCAGCACCGTTGCCATTGCAGACAAAAAGCTGCCTAAAAGTGCACCCGCCAAATCTTCAACCCCTTTTGTGGACAGGACTATAGATCAAGCATATGCTCAAGGCAGCTATAAATATAACCAAGCTCTAACGTCTCTTATACCGCCCCAGCCCTCTGCTCGCAAGCTCTGCCTGCGGGACAAACTGAAGGGCGGCAGAATAGATATGATAATGCTGCTTCGCAGGCTCCGGCCCGTCAAAGGTTAGATATCCCAGATAAGCTCCGCTCAGTCTGCTGCGGAGCACGGTCCGCACCTGTCCGCCGCTAAAATCGGCTTCCCGCCGGATCATCCCCTCTTCCAGCGGACCCGTGAAGCTCGGCCAGCCTGTGCCGGAGTCGAACTTGTCGGCCGAGCTGAACAGCGGATCACCGCTGATCACATCCGTGTAGAAGCCTTCCTCGAAGTGGTCCCAATATGCATTCTGGTAGGCAGGCTCCACGCCTTTGTTCTGCGTGACCTCATATTGCAGCTCTGTCAGCAGGCTCCGCAGCCGCTTCTTGTCCTCACGGCTGTTCCAGTGCAGCGCTGTGAAGTCGTCACGGCCCGAGCCCTTCTGATATAGCTTATAATCCAGCGGATGGGTCCGGTAATACTGCTGATGCTCCGCCTCCGCCGGATAGAACGGCGCAGCCGGCAGGATCGGCGTCACAATCGGCGCCTTGAAGCGCTTGCTGGCCTTCAGCCTCTCCTTCGACAGCTCCGCCTGCTTCCGCTGCTCTTCATTATGAACGAAGATCGCCGGAGCGTAAGAATGCCCCCGGTCCATGAACTGCCCGCCGTCATCTGACGGATCAATCAGCTGCCAATAGATGTCCAGCAGCCGTTCATACGGGAACCGCTCCGGATCATAGACAATCTGCACCGCCTCCCGGTGCCCGGTAGTTTCTGACCCTACTTCTTCATAGGTCGGACTCTCCGTATGTCCGCCCGTATAACCTGACACCACCGAGACGATGCCCGGCAGCTCATCGAACGGCTTGACCATACACCAGAAGCAGCCGCCGGCGAAGGTCGCCAGCTGCAGCGTATCATTCGAAGTCAAACAGACCGCCTCCCTGCATGCTTTTCCACTATTATATCTGAATATCCCGCTTGTCCAAAATGGTCAGGGCGATGCTTTTCCACATTGAGAGAGATGATCGCGGCAGTGGACTGGTATCGGGGGAGGAATGATGGGGAATGTGGCCTATTTCAGTTTCTTTCTTTCGCTGCCGGTCTTGCGCCTATGGTTGCTGTCCCATAGCTCCCTGTGCATCAAGCCTGCGAATACGAGCATGACAAGGGTCAGCACCAGCACATACTCCCGCATGATATTGGACAAGCTGCCGGAAGTGCTATATCCGAGGATAATGTTCAGCCTTCCCCACAGCAGATTGAGGCACAGGAGCGCTACCGCACCATACGTAACCCACACACTGCGGAGATACAAATTATACGTACGCAGCGGGCCCCGACCGATGAAATACCTGCTGTAACGGATAACATACGCGGTAAAAGCAATCAAGGCTATCATTTCCAGTGTGATCAGGATCAAGTCAATAATGTCCATGCAGATCATCTCCCCTTCTACCTAAGCCGGTACGGTGCAGATCAATAAGCCTCTCTAGATCATTGGATTCATACGCCTCCTGAATTTGGCCCAGGGTCTCAATTTCCTGTTTGACCCGGCTGGGCTTCAGCTCGTGCTTGCGGAAGATATCGAGGAGCTTCACTTGTTGACGACCTCCTCATCATTAGGTTTTTTCTCTGCGGTTCCCCGTTCAATCAGCAGCTTCACCAGTGTACGGTTATAATCGCTAAGCTGCTTCTCATTCTCCTCATCGCGTTTCTGATAATTCTGAATCACTTTCTCTTTATTCGCAATTTGCTTAACACTCCAGATCAAGGCAGTAGATAACAGAACATTCAGTACGACTGAACCGTTGTTATCCACGAAAAGGCCAGTCAATGCACTGAAATCCATCTGTATCCCCCCATTTCATCATGTAATCGGAACGGATTCGCGCCTTACCCCCTTGTCCACATATGGCGCAGTCCATTGCCGCCACTTTATAGAATCCCCCTCAAGCTAATCTACTCTAGCAATAGCCATTCTGATTGGGTAGAGCAGCAAAAAAAACGGAGGACCCGGCGTCCCCCGCAGCTTCATTAAAGTTCACATAAAGAAAACCAAACTGACAAAGAAAAACTCTAAGTCAGTTTGGTTTGTATTCGTTTTGTATTCATTCTAAATTCAATTCAGCTCATTAAACCTTTCGAGCATAGTGGCGACCTCCGCTCTGGTTGCAAGACCAGAAGGATTTATAGTCAAATCCGTGTTGCCCTTCATGATGCCCTTGGACACCGCCCAATTAATGGACTCTTTGGCATAGCCTGAAATTTGATTGGCATCTTTGAAGCTCAGGCTTGAAGCTTTAGCTTGAAGGCCAACACCTTTAACCTTGGCATATCTATGCAGCATAACCGCAATTTGCTCACGGGTGATCGCATCATTGGGAGCAAATTTCCCCTTATCATACCCGTTAACAATGCTCTTTTGATTGGCCCAAATCACCGGCTCTGAATACCAGCGGCCACTTTGAACATCTGAGAATACATTGGTAAATGTAACATCCGGTTTATTCTCCATGCGATAGATTACAGTGGCCAGCATGGCTCGGCTCATCTTCCCGGAGGGTGAGAATTCCGTTTCAGAAGTTCCCGTGAACAGTCCCTTGTTGTAAACATATCTTACAGACGTATAGAACCAATCGTCATGTGCTATATCTGTAAAAGGCGTTTTTTTCGCAAAGGTAACCACCACAAGGGTGTCACGGCTAACCTCTGGAATGGTGTAAATGTCATAGCCTATCAATTTGTCACCGTTGACAAAGATATATTCGGTTTCATATCCTCCATCCGGAATCATTCGGATGGTGGCAGAGGTTGTGGCACGAATGGTTTGAACTTCAAAGCCCTCGGCAATTTTGCCGTTTCCGCCTTTAACCGAAGCTTTGACGGAATAGTAAAGATCAACTGCGGTCTTATCGGCTGTGGTATTGCCAGCCGGAGCAGCCCAGCGTTTCGGACCGGTAATTTTGGAGTTCTCGAAATCGGAAACACCAATGCTAAGCTTTTCAATAGCTTCAGTGATTTCGGACGCCAGCGCATCCTTGTTATTAAAAACAGCCTCAGCCCCGGCAATCACATCTCTCAATTTTTGAGCGGATTTTGTCGGATACCAATGATCCGGATAGTAGATGTTTTTGGGATTATCCGCAATAGTAACTGAAGCAAGTAAAGCTTTTGCAGCAACAATGTCTTCATATAATAGAGATTTTGAGGGGTCCTTTATTCCAGTGCCCACAATGATTTGCACATCTTCAACCGGTTCAATGTACCGGTGTGTCGCATCTTTGTTCGTTATAATGAAGCCGCTTGAAGAGATGCTGAACGTGCCGCTGTTCTTAGCTTGAAATACAGCCGTTCCAATATTTTTCAGTATGGAATCCTCTTTTCCGTTGGCGGTCATATCCAGATAGACATAGTTGATGGCACCATCGGCATATTTCATTGAAATGTCCTTTTCCACATTCACAGCGGTATTGTCGAGTACATAAGAATCAAACTGCAGCTTTCCTTGAAAGCCATATACAGGCGCCCTTCCGGCACCCGTATAGGAAAGACTTAGTTTAACAAATATTTTATCTCCAACTTCAAATGATGATTTCAAGGAACCTGAGCTGTCCGTTACTTTGATGTCCACACGATAACTAAGGTCTGCAGCATCATTTGCGCCATAGGCATATGATGGTAGGGCAGCCCCTAGAAGCATTATGCACAAAATGATTTTTAAGTATTTGATCATCTTTTAAGTGCCTCCATTAGGGTGAGCTGCGCATCTACAATGTCAACAATGCCGTCACCGTTTGTATCAGCTCTCATCCAATTTTCTGCAGAACTAAAACCGTTGTAAATATTGTCTAAAATAGCGTTCAATGTTGCCAGAACGTCAACTTTATCCATAGCACCACTACCATCGGTATCTCCACGCAGAAGAACAGGAGATTTCACCGTTGGTTCAAAACCAAGCTTGGCTGTTAATTGCTCGCCTGTGACAAGCTCCTTTGAAGCACCAATATAGGCTTTCTTAAGATTGTCATATAACAGAGTTTGTTTGTTGCCTCCAATCACAACCGTTGCCTTACCCATGTTCATTTCAGTGTATATGGTGTACAACGAGAACCCTTGTGTCTGACGAACCTCATAACGGTAACCATAATCTTTTACTTTGATTTTGATAACGTCTGACAGTTCTTTATAGACCGTCTTCCCGTCCTGGCCTTCAAAGGCAGACAGTCTATAACTAACCTTGATGGCCGTTTCGCCTGGAGCTAATGCTTCAATGGTCCCGTCTTGCGAGAGTCTGATGATGTTCTGATTATAAAGAACGTCCCACACAACGTCTTCTGCCTTTAGAACGGTGCCCTCAACTGTGCGGAGAGCTTTAACAGAAAGCGCCGTTGCCGCGCCTATACCAAGCTCAATCGAATCAGGCTGATCCTCGGAGCCTTCCAGGTCAGAGATTAGTTTGATGCTTTCATACTCTGACAGAACACGATTCACCAGATACACTGGAACCACCGTTTCGTTACCGGCATCATCAACCGCTGTAAGCATCAGGGTTTGGTTCGGTTCCTCACTTGAGGCCTTGCGGTTGACAATGAAGGTTCCGTCAGGACGGATAACAATGCCGTCTGAACTGCCGTCTAACGTTAAGCTTGCGGTTGGCTCTGTTAGGCCATGGAAGCTATAGCTGGAGTCCGCGCCCACAAAAACAACCTGATTGCTGACGGTGTTATCCACGTTTTCCTTATCAAGGCTGGTTTTAACATCTTCATCAAGGAGTAACACAGGTGCTTTGGTGTCAACAGTGAATCCAATGGCCCCGGATGAGCGGCTGCCTTGGAGGGTGTCATGGTTTTCGGCAACCGCTGTAAAGTCCACCAGCTGCTGGCCGTCTTCAAGCTTTTCTTCAAATGACCAGACCTTCTTAAATTCTTGAGGCGTGTTTTTATCTTCGGTGTTAAGATTTAAGGTCATTTTAACAGGTCTGTCGAAGGTGTACGTCGCCTTTAATTGGTCAGTGTTTAAGTAATAGCGATCTTTCGACCGGTCAACGTTTGTTTCAATGCTTACAAGCTGAGGTTTAGCCGTTGAAGGCATAACAAAGCTTGGCGATGACGCAACTTCGGTTGAACGATAATATTCCGCCTGTTTCAGGGGAGACTCCACAATTCTAGCAGCCTGCACTTTAACATAATAAGTCTTGCCTTCCTCTAATAGAGGCCGGTTGGTTTGGTTTTCTAGTGGTTTTAGAATGATGTCACTGCCCACTTTAAATTGACCAAAGGAATTCTCGACCTCAACCCCATCCTCGTCTTGGATCGCCACGAGATAATGTGTTGCAGTTTCGTCGCTTCCCGTTATGCCAACCTTCACATAACCGTCACCGCTGTAGACCGCAGACACAGATTTAGGGTTTTGAGGGAGCAATGGATTGTTGAAAGTGAATGTTGAAGCAGTGATTTTCTTGCTCATTCCGCCTTGATGGTTAACAAGCATTGCCACCACATGATATTTCCCTTCAGGGAAGGACTCAGGAAGCGTGAACACATGAGAACCTGATTCAATTTCATCTAACTCCAGGTTGCCAATACTAATTAATGATGAAGTATCTTGAATATTAGCGGATTCGATGGTTTTCATGACGGACGGGTCTTTCGTAACATAGACATTAAGTGCACCCGAATATTTGCTTTGCTTGTCCGTAGTCCAGGAAACGTTAAGTTCACGGCTTGTATTATTGCTAGTAGAAGCACTAATCCCTGTAAGCTCTGGCATATAGTCAACACTGTTTACTGCAAAGTTGTCTATATAAACATCAGGTGTTGAAACTGAAATGGACCAGTTCCCCCCAACAATCAGAGAGGGATCAGTGACTGAAATGTATAAATAGTTAGTGCCATCTAAAGCTTGAACAAGATAGTTTCCGTTGCCCTTGTTATCGTCTTCAACCATGGTCAATCTTTTTCCATTTGGATTGGTGACAATGATTTCTGATGCAGAAGGCTTGATTAAACCACGAAGTGGAATTTCAAAGAGAAGTGCATCCTTTGTTGCCGGGTTAATCTCTTTTGTAACCCCATTCCCGGCCCTTGTCTTAGCGATGGCCTCCGTACTCAGTCTTCTCATATTCGTTCCATAGATCATGGTGGTTGGCACAAGATTGCCGCTCTCGTCCAGCGCTTCCGAGTGGACATAGTGAACGGCATCTCCTCTTGAAGAGAGGTCGATGGACCCGCCAAAGCTTAGGTCACCGTTCCAATAATAGATAAAGCCAAGCTTCACCCCAATGACCTTAAAGTTTGCACCCACAAAGTCAGATGAGACTGCTGCCTCAACTCCTGCGATCTCCTTACCCCCAAGCAGCGGGATGGAGTCTGGAATGAACAGCCCTGCATAAACATAACCATAAAAATAATCTTCCGTAATTTTAATCGTTATACCGCCACGAATGGCTCCGGCATGAATACTGATGCTGCCGAAGGCATTGAGTTGAAACGGCGAGATCCATTGAACATTCATTCCCGCCCCAATATTAAGCAGCCTTCCCTCTTCGTCTTTCTCCAAGTGGCCGCTGCCTTCTATGGCAAGACCGGATAGCTTCGCATCCAGCTTAAAGTCACCTACAATAATGGCATTAATTAAAAGCCTTGTTTGAAGGTGGATGGTGAGGGGTGGAAGTTCGCCTGCCGGTTCACCGGCAACGGTGTCTGCAAGGTTCGAAATTCCTCCGCCAAGGCCTGTGATAAATACATAAGGTGCAACCACAGGAACCTTCATTGTAGTTGGCGCTAAAAAGAAGGTGAGCTTGTCCAGCATCATCTTGGGAACTTCGTTAATAGGAACCTTCTTCAGTGCCAGTGACCCTTCTACTTCCAGCATGGTAACGGAAACACCGGCATCAATGCTATAAATATCATCAATGGTATTAATGGTTATATCCGCCTTAACACCGGCTTCGTTTCCTACTAACGGGCCTAATATATCTTTGGGCAGGGCTACAGACAGTGTTGTGTTAATGCCAACAAAACCAATTTTGCTGTCTTTACTTCCATAGAGAACATCTTGAACGTTCGCTGTTAGCGAGCCTTTATAATCATAATGCTCCTCACCCTTAGATGGATCAGCAGCTTTTAACGGCATTGAAATTCTTCCGCCAAAGCTGATTCCGAAATCATCATCGTCCTGGGTCATCACACCATATTTAATATTGATCAAGAACCCTGCAATATTCTGCAGCATATAACCGGCATCTCCGAGCTGAAGTTCAAATGCTTGAGCAGTCTTCTCAGCAACAGCCTCCCGATCCAGGGTATATTTAGTTCCATTGTTGGCTTCGAAATGCCACTTATTATGCCAAATATTAATCGAGTTGATCACTTTGACGGTACCATCGCCTTCTAGCTTTGCACCCTTTTTGTCAACGGTCATCTTAAGAGCTTCGTTGCTGTCATAGGTCAGGATGCTGTTGATGGTAATATCGCCATCGGCTCTGCTGGCAGAGTAATATTTTTCTTTACCCGTATCCATAAGCCTGATTTTTCCGCGAAGGGTCAACAGAATTTCTGTTTTATTTTCTTCAAATGCTATTTCTTTGTGAAGAATGCCATCTTTTTTCACGCCGCCGGATATAAATTTCTTCATTACATCTTCGTTTGTAAAACTAATATAATCATATAACTGTCTGTTGTTTGCAGCGTCTGTGAATCGGACTAGCGAAACAATACCGTAGCTTGCACTTTTATCCGCTATTTTATTGGTGACGTCCACTTTAGTTGTGGCTTGGATTTTTGTACCGAAGGCATCGATCAGCTGTTGATTCGTAAATCTAAATTCAATGTCATACTTTCCAACCGCCAACGTCTGATTCGTTGAGAAGGCAAGCGTTTGACCTTCCTCAACAAAACTTATTTTTCTTTTGTCAATCAGAACAGCCTCAGCGCTGGATGATGGAACAAGGTACAGACTCCATCCGTCACTTCCCGAAAGGGCCTCCATCAGAACCTTCATATCGCCAGAAACGGTAAGGTTTTTGTCACCTTCATAATAAACTGCCGCCGGGAAAACATGCTTCATTGAAACTTCCGGGAGCTTTCCTTCCACTGCAGGAATCAAAATGTTTGTGTTTGCACTATAGTCAACCACTTTATTGGTGCTAGCATCAATAATTTCTGTGGCGTTTAACGAAACGACCAGACGTTTTGATGTGATCATAGACTGTGTCTCTGCAATAATGTCAACATCCGGAATATTAAACACCGTTCCAATGTTAAGACCGCCCGAAATCTTCACCGTGTATTCTCGTGTATTCGTGGCTGCAAACACAAGTCCCTCTTCGAGGCTAAGCTTCACAATGGGTTCTATAAGTTCTTTTGCTCCTGAGACACTATTGTCAATGACTACATTTGCTTTAAAAACACCATTGTTTTCATAAGCTTTTTTGTCGTTAGTAAGTAATACTTGTTCAGTGTGGATCCCTATGGATACATGCTCCTTTTTGGTTTGTTCAGCAAAGCTGCCGATACCATAGAGCATTTCAGAAATTCTGACTTGACCCGGCTCAATTGATTTTTCATTCCAATAATAAGCCGTTGCAGTGTCAGGAACTAAATATTGGTTGGAGTAATTAGTAAAGTCAACACTAGGGTTGGGTGTATAATCGTATCTGGTGTTTGCAAGATTAATCCAGTGCCCGACAATCACCTTATCAACGTTTACATCCTTGTTGCCGCTCCAGCCGGACAAGAGGGCATAAGCCGTCTTGTTCGAAGCTGAAAGCGAATCAACATATCTAATTTGCTGCGGAAGGCTGTCACCGCTATATTCGGTTTCAACGATTGTCGGTTGCGACGGGTCAACCAACACATAAGGTGCGTCAATTTCTGAACTAAGCGCGTTGTCTAAAAGAAGCCGAATCCCCACCGTTCCGGCTGTGGCATTGTTATTTTTCACATCATATGAAATACCAATGTTTCCAGTCCTTGAGTTGTTAGGGTCTACCGAAATGGACACCTTTTGTGTGATGGTATAGCCCTTAATGTCCCATGCAATGGTTAAAAGTCTGTTTTGCTCTGAAACGACAGGTTCATGAAGCTTGGTATCGATCCCAAACCAGCCATATTCCTGGCCGAAAATAAAATCCTTTCCGTCGATACGAACGGTTGTGAAGGATGTTCCATTGCTCCTTGCCGTATCTTCCTTATAAAGAAGCGGAAGGTTGTTGTCAAACGCTTTTTGTGGATGACCATCAATGGTTTCGATGGAGAAACCACCTGTTTTTGAATTGATTGAATATTTCATAAATTCGTTCGCAATGGAATAATCCGCATTACTGGCGTCAGCATGAACAGGGAAACTTGCAAAAGTGAAAAGCATGGATAGAATAATAGCTGCAGCTACGCTGCGTTTCATTGTTCTATAGAACGTCATTGCCTATTTCCCTCCTTGATTTGAGACATATACATGAATGTTGAAATAGTCGCGTTTATCCGTTTGGATATATACGGTGTACCAGCCGCTCGTAACATTATCGAGGGTATACACTCCGCTTTTCTCCCGAAGGACCGTTCCTTTTGTCTTCATCTGACCTTGTGTTAAGACACCTTTTTCATAGCGTGCATATGAGATCCCGGAAAAGTTCTTCAATGAAATTTCAACCTTGTTTCCAAGAACGGACGCAGCATTTGAGCTGTCTGGCATAACGCCGTTCACAAGAGCTATGGTGTCATAAAGACCCACAAGGCGAACGGTCCGGCGAATGGTGGTTTGATTCCCTGCATCATCTCTTACGGTATAGTCGATATAGTACGGGTTCGAGCGAACAAATTCATTTGCTAAGATGTTGTCAGGGTTAAACACCCGCCCGCCAGTTCCATAGCTTATGGTGACCCGGTTCGTCAGGTCGACCTTTTTACCCGCAACCATATCCCATGCTTCGAAGTCTAGAAGCTTAGACTTGTCATAGGCAATGGAGGCATCTTTTTTAGGCGTCATGCCTTCGATGAAGATTAGCTCTTCACCATTTTTAAGTTTTAGCACAGGGGGTGTTTTGTCGATTAGACCAATGTCAACACCATACGAGGTATAGGTCCCTGTTCTTCCTTCAAGGTTAAAATTGTAAAGTCCATTTTCTCTATAGTTCATTGACTTCTCTTGTTCCCAAGGATCGTTTCCGCCCACGAGTTTAGCATCTTTATCCGTGATTACCGTGACATTCACATTCTGGTTTGTTGCCGGGTTCTTGTCGATTCCCACAACATATCCTTCTTCTTTTCCAGAGGTGTCAACACCAACAACAATCTTGTTTTGATGATCCTTTTCCACCCACTCACCACTTTGGTTCTTTTCGAGATATTTGTATGTCCAGCGAACTTCTTTAACCCTTGGGCCGCCCACTTCAATTCCTTCAACCGTTACTAGAATTTTTTGCGTGATGCCTGTTTGGTCCCTAACTTGAAAGACGTGCTCTCCGTTAGTTTTAACGTTGATTACTGCCTCTTTATAGGACAGGGCATCGCCGGACTCGTCCTTCACTTCAGTTAGAAGTGCATGTTCATATCCACGATAAGAAACGGTAAGCTCTGTTAGTTTTCTAAGAATGTCCAGCGGAACGCCGTCACTGTCACGGATTTGGTCAAAGGTTACATTCACGCTCAGCTTATCTTCAGCTAATGTTGCAGTGGCTTTGATTTGCGGCGGTGTGGACACAATATTCGATATGGTAATCACTTCCTGTCCTTCGTTGCCATAGTCGTCAACAAAGAACATGGACACTGTACCATTTTTTCTAAACCGAACAGCTTTTGTGCCGGGGATATGTACGATATCGTTGGCAGTTAGGCTTCCGGTAGGTTCTACACCGGTGACTGTAATCGTTTTGATATCCTTGCTGAACTGGGTCAACTCAACATTCACGCTTTGTGCAGTAATGGTGGCTAAAGGCGTGCTGTACGTTTTTGCAATTGCAGTTGGCACTATTTTGTTAATGTTTGAGACGGTGATCGGAGTCGTCCAACGGTTTCCAGCGTAGTCATAGGCTGTCACATTGTAAATTCCTGAGCTGTCCAGTTCAACGACATATTCATTCTCAAGCGGCTCCCCTTTGAAGGGATAAACCACATCGCCTTTCTTCACCTCTGCGAATGCTATTTCACCTGAATCATCCGTTAAAGTGATCGTTGCAAAGATATTTTGGTTCGTCTTGGCCGTATTGGATAACACATAGGATGTTCGGCCAATGGTATTATCAAACTGGTTATAGCTAACCGTATGAGAACCTGTGTTGCCTGATTGATCCCTAAACTCAAATGTGAAGGTGTTATTATCCTCAGTTAGAGTCCTTGAGAAGGCTGCGTTGTTGTTTGTCATCGAAAGAGTTTTTCCGCTTCCGATAAACTTGAGCGTTGCCATAACCCTTCTATAGGCTTTTCCTTCTTTGATTGGAACCCAGTTCCCAAGATAGTTCTCATAGCTGTATTCAACCTTGTAGTGTTTGTCTTGCGAAATTGGCGTTTTATCAATATTCGAGACTGTGACCGGCAGTACCGTTGCTATTCCGGCTTTGTTAGTCACTTTGAAATATACCGTTGCATTCTGCTCGAAGGTTTCGGTATGCGAAACAATCGATTCAATGGGGCTAAAGCTTATGCCGTCATACGAACGCTCAAGTTTCAAAATCCCGCTTTCCGGGTCATATACAGAAAGTGTTGCGGTAACACTCTGGTTGGTTGACTCCGTGATCGAATAGTCCACCTTTGCAGCTGGTGCAGTTTCGTCAACCACTGTAATGGCAACATATTCATCTTCCATCCGGTCAGCTTCCATACCTTCTGCCGTGTATGACTCGAAATAAGCTGATTTTGTTGTTTTGCCGTCTCTTAGCGCTTCAAATACCAGCTTTGAATAAGCTGTTCTTCCTTCTGCTTCTGTAAATGATGGGTCAGGAACACTTAGCTCGGTATTGAGTTCTAATCCAGATAACACTGCATGTTCAACAAAGAAATATTGTCCGGAATACTTTGGTTCCGGAACGACAACATAGTAAAGCTTATCGCCCTGGTTATAGGATATGAACCCGCCGTTTTGGAGCGTTTGACCATTTTTCTCTACATGACCGGAAATGTCAAATCCTGTAACGAAATTAACATCAGGTGTGAATTCTAGAACGCTATCCCTTCCAACCTCGTCCTGAATATAGAGGCTGATTGTATTATTGTTTTGTATAACAACCTCATAGTCCATTACATAGTTAGCGGATGTTGTTAAAAGTCCTGTATACAGAAGGTTCGACCTTGCCATTTCACCCACAACATCACCCTCTACAGGTGCGTTAGGCATCACGGTGACTGGAACGTTAAAATAAACGCTAACCGTTGCGGTGGTTTTTGTGGTTCTAGGGTTGGCGCTGACACTTACAATGGCTGCCCCCGCGTCAACCAGGTCCAGTTTTGAGTCAAAGAACACTTTTTCAGTCACATTTCCTGCTGTGTCGACGGCTTTGACCCCAATGGCATAGCTTCCACTAAGCCCCTTCAAGTCAATGGTGTAG
Organism: Paenibacillus sp. FSL K6-1217; assembly: GCF_045040735.1. Taxonomy (NCBI): domain Bacteria; kingdom Bacillati; phylum Bacillota; class Bacilli; order Caryophanales; family Paenibacillaceae; genus Paenibacillus; species Paenibacillus sp. FSL K6-1217. Next base: position 6,336,774 of record NZ_CP150271.1, on the reverse strand, counting down.
GTTTTCTGTTTATTGCCTGCGCCATTAATGATTACCGGACTACTCTGCATTTCCACGGATTGGCTTGATTGAAACAACGCATAGTCCGCTTCGGTTAGAATATGGTTGTCTGCCGGGTCTTGAATAAGCGCGAATGAAACGGTTGTATCGTTCTTGTCTGAGACATCAACTGTAACCACACCATCTTGTCTTGCTCCTTTGGTCACGATGTTACTTGAAGCAAGCGCAGATGGAGCTGCCCGGTCAATGTTAGATACGGAAATAGGAACAAGAACACGATTTCCAAGCTCATCAGACAGGATCAGTTTTGTTGTGATGTTTTCGCTTACCGTTACTGTGAATGCACCGTCTGTATATGGAGAAACCGTGATTTTGTCTGCATCCTCTGGTGCAACTGTCAGTTTGCTAATCCCTGTGCCAGCATCACTTGCGATGATTGTTGCTGTCACGGATGCGTTTGTTGGCTGAATAGTGCTATAGTCCGGCAATTCAAAGGTTGGTGCCTGGCTATCATAAAGAATGGTGAGCGGCTTTGCTTCTGTTAAAAATTCAGGTTTGTCGTCAGCAGGAGCATTGATGAGTCCAAACTGGAAGTAGATGGTGTTGACACCTTCTTGAAGCGGAACCGGTGTGTCGAGTGTAAATGCATAATTCCCGCCGGAATTGTTGCTCGCTGTAAACTCAGGAACTAAAGCGCCGTTATCTGTTGGCATGCCGTCCGTTGTTGCATAATATACCGGTTTTTGATATTTCAATGCGCTATCAGAAGTCCATGCTACATGCGGTTCATTCAAGACAGCATAGACACTATATGTTCCATCCGTTGTTGTACCCATTCCGTTTAAAGTCTTTGGCTCAGTAAAGTTCAATGTGTCAATGATCGCAGCTTCTGACCTCATGCCAAAGTATGGGGAAACCTTTTTGCTTTCTCTGCCATGCGGGTCTTTGGCCACAACAACAATGCTGTACGCACCTGTTGGAAGTCCTGTCAGGGTCAAGGTTTGATTAACCTGGGCTATATTGTCACTGTCCAGTGTCAGAGTCAGCGGATAGTTTGGCATATCTTCAATTCTGAGCTCTGAGTCTGGCTTAGATAAATAGTAATATGAACTTGCAATTCCACTGCGATCTGTCACTTTCACGTTAAACTGTTGTGATGATTTGAAATGATCGTGCTGACTTATTGCGGTATATTTAATCTCCGGGGAATAGGCGTCATACGTGTATACTTGTGAAAATTCGGCAGTGTTACCAGACTGTTTATTTTTCACACGATATTCCAGTATATATTTCCCGTCCATCAAAACTTTGGTTCCGGCAAGATTAGTTTTTTCAGCTGCACCAACATCATCGCTTGATTCGTATACTCTAAATTTTTGCGTAAAGCTTTTGTCATTGCCAGGATCAGAAATCCACCGGTAACTCGTTTCAAGGTTTGGATTGCTTACGTCAAAGCTAATGTCAAAATGCGGCTTTGGAAGACTGGAATCCTCCGTAATCAGTGTGTCGGTAACATTTCCATTGAGAATACTCACAGGTTTTTTATAGTATCTTGAGGCTTGCTCGTTTCTAGAATCGTTCCCCAGTGAGTCTACTGTGAAATAATAGAGAGTTCCCTCAAAGTTGTCCCCTTTTGGAATAGATAGAATGGCAGTTGTGCTATCACCTTCTGAGTCTACGAATGCCCACAGCCCTTGAGTTGAAGCAATTTCTGCGGAGGCAGCTTTAATTTGATTGATTGGCGTGTCAGGCGGCGCCGTAATCCCGTTCATAAAGGTATAATAAGTTCTTGACCAGCCGTTATTGCTTTGCTCAAGGTCGTTCATTTCAAAGCTATAGTCATTTCTTTTGCGAAGCTGTGCATCTTGCGGGTGTACCGTTTCGTTTACGGTCACTCGCGGAGCCAGATTATCGATTTTGATATTTTCAATTTCTGCATATCCGGCATCTCCGCCAAGCGGATTGTCAGCTTGATCCCATCCATACAGCCGAAGCTTGAATTCGCCTTCCGCCCGATCGATTGGACTTAGTTTTATGCTGACTCCATTGATAACCTGCGTGTTAATAGGTGCGGTAACTCTTGCTCTGTTTCCTGTACCGTCAAAGTTTGTTATTCGGGTCATGGCCGGTTCATAGGAATCACCGGTTTTCTTGTACAGCTCATAATTAAAATAGTTTTGATTCGACTCGCTGTGGGCGACATTTCCGTCCGGATAGAGTGTTTCGCTGGCAACCATATAGAATTCATGCAGCTTTTTGATGTTGCCTTGAATGGAATCTGCCCCCGTCAGGTCATTTCCAGTTTGGTCAGTCACTCTTACCGTTGGGGTTTTGGTGTCCACTTTGTGAGTTGAGAAATAAAAGCTTTGTGATGACGGTGATTCTGGAGTGGGATTCTCCAAATAATAGGACTGCGCCTGACCTTTTTTCGTTAGATGGGTAGAGACGTTGTCAAGCTGAAGCCTTACGCCCTCGCTTTCCACTGCGCTAACATCCAGCGGGACTTTTCCGGTGAACTGAAGCTTGCCGTTTGGTTTGCCGTCATTGCCCTGTAGTTTGGTCATGGTAAGGTTGGCAAGCGGTGTTTCCGTACTGTTTCCAATATATAACACAGGCGTGGCTTGGAGGTTGGTGATCAGCTCCGTTTTAATTTCTTGCGTCATAGTTTTTTTATGGATGGACACCGCTTCAACCGTGATATTAACATCTGTGAATTTACGGTTGAGATATAGATTGTCCTGGCTCGGTGAATAGGTAACCGTCTGATTGATATCGGGGTTGCCGAGGTTATATATACTACGATAGAACGTATACGTTACATCTTTATAATAGTAGTCCGCTTGCCCTATCTTTGTTGTCAAATAGGTTTTCACTTCCGGATTTCCTGAGCTTGAATGGGCAAAGGTTCCCCCGAGGCTCTCAGCATTGGTAGACTGGGCAAGCAGCGCCACTCTATAGGTCAGAGAAATCTCTGCTTTGTCCTTGGCAACCATCTGATCGTAAAGCTTCTTGCGGTCAATATCCAACTGGAATGTATTTGTTTTTGTCGGTTCCTGGAATGTCAGCCAATCCCTGCCCACAGCGTCGTCCGAAACGGTATAGCTGACGACAGGAGCATCCTCATATTGCATAATGTCATAGTGACCATATTGATCTCTGACATAGTTGTCCCACTCTGCACGTTCAGAGCCTGACGAATTCGCATCCAGATAGAACTCTCCTCCATGCTTATCAACGTCACCCATATCGGTGAATTTTCTTTTGGTTACGTCCGAAATGTCACGATACAGTCTACCCTGGTCTTTTGTCCATGAGTATATTGGAATGGTCTTCGTCTGTGTTGGATTTATGTTCCTCCCAATTTGAGGAAGCCACAGTACCACCGACTCACCGTACCAGTCATCACTGCCCACCAGCCAAAAAACGAGCTCGTTCATTCTCCACGGTGGAGTATTTTGCAATTTAAATGTATGTTGTGTATCAGACCAAGCGGCAGCGCCGCCAAAATTGGCTGCTTGATCAGAGCTTGCTCCAGATTCATATGTACTTACGCCCATATAAATATCATCACCGGTTCCACCGTTCTCGTTGCCTCCTGTTTTCACACCAAACACATACGTGTACTCTGTTGCTACATTCGCATACACAGGCGCTACTGATAGTAAAAGCGAAAATACCAGCATCAAACTTATAATCTTCTTCATAAAATACCTCCTCGTTAGAAAATCGTTTCTATGTAGTTTGAGCTAAGACCAAGGGCTTGTAGCTCTTGTTTCATTTGATGTGTGAGTTCCATTTTTTTGTTAGGGACATATACAGCTACACCATTACGATGGTTATAGCCTGCTGAATTTCTTACTTCGAAGGCAAGGGCTTGGGCGGCAGCAGTGACTTCTGAGGATTGGCCCATGATCTCGATAAGATCATATTGATCGAATATCCCGTCGTTCTTGCCTAATAGCTCTGAGCGGTTTGCAAGGTCTGTCAGGGAGAGATCAAATTCTGCATGTTCTATGGCCTTGACCAAGGATTCCGCCTGAGAAAGCTTCAGCATGGACATGGTTGTTTGCATCTCAGCTTCCATCCCCGAATGAAGGGTAAAGGAATCTAAAATTAAGCGCCCTATCCTTTCAGTGCTGATCTGCGGGTTTCGTTCTAGTGCACCTATCCATGTGGTATAGTACAAGCCTGCTGCGGGGGTAGAATCTTCAGAGGCTATGAGATATTTGCCCTGATTTCTAAGCGCATAGGCAGTTTCAACGGTGCCCATAAGACAGGCATCAAAGACGATTAGGTCGAAATACATATCTGCTGAATCGATCGCTTTGGAAAGCTCCGAGACCTTCATCGTTTTTCGTTCGTTTAGCTCATCTGCGCCAAATCCGCCCATTGTTCCATACCCATGGTCCCATAGAATCAGGATGTAACGATCATTTGGTGCAACGGTTTTGCCCCATACAAGAAAATCCTTTAGTGTTTTAGGGTCTGATGCGGCGGTTTGGATGTGGCTTTCGTGCTTTTGCAGCTGTCCAAGACTAACTTCAAAGCGTTCGGATGCTCCATCGGTCATATATTTGTTGTGATATTTGAGCGTTCCGCCTGTTTGCAGCAGGATTTTTGTATGCTGGTTGGGCTGACCACGCAAAATTTCTTCCAAGTCATCGGTTAACCGGCCTTGCTGTGATTCAAGGTCAGAACCCACTGCATAGATTAAAATCGTCGTTCCAATCAACTTTTTATCCTGCTCCCAAATTGACCTCGCCTCGTTTAAAGCTTGCGTGGTGAACACATTTGTTGTACTAAGGGTTTGACCTAGTGTTGCAAGCTGGTTTTTGGGTCTTGTGTTTAGAACATAACTGCTTATTTGTGCAAGCGTTCCCCGGTTGAATTCGCGTTCTTGGGTAAGGTCTATTCCTAGAACTATTGAGGCGAAAGAAACCGCGGTTCCATAAGTGAAGTCGCCCTTTGTTTCTGAATATCTGAGCACCCTTAAAACCATTGAACAATACTGGTTAAGCGAGACGGGCCGGTTACCGCCAAAACTATATTCATCAATTCCTTTAACTACACCCTTGGTATAGGCATACGACACGTAGCGGCTTTCCCACCCTGTATCAGTAAATGGACTGTTGTAGGTGCTTTTCAGGACCTCTTTCTCCTTCCCCCACAGACGCAGCATCATTACAAGGGCTTCTGCTCTGGTAGGCACCCGCGACAGCTCATATCCATTCTCCGTTCCACTGAGCAATCCCAAGTGGTTAAGCGCTTCTGCATAGCTGGAGCTTTGTGCCGCTGTTGCTGCTGTTGATGGAGTTGTTGCAAGAAGAAAGACTAAAAAAATGATAAAACCTCTGATTTTTGTCATCAAGTTCCGGCCCTTCAATTGATTAATCCTATTAAGCTACTACTCTAACATGGCAGATTAACCCCTGTGTGAAAGTTAAAGAAATCTTTAAGTTCGCGCTTGCCGCTCACTTCCGGGAAACAGCAAAAAGAGCCTGATCTCCAGGAGATCAGACTTTTAAGGATAGCTAATTTATTCACATCACCTAACAAAGTGTGTTAGTCTATGTATGATGGGTAAAAGACTTTGCTATGGATTATATCGTTTTTATATGTTGCAACAGGAGAAGATAATATGAGTAACGAACCAAACTTTTGGCTGGATTTACCGAAACCGTTTTTTATATTAGCTCCAATGGAAGACGTCACAGATATTGTATTTCGTCACGTCATTAGTGAAGCTGCAAAACCTGACGTATTTTTCACAGAATTCACAAGTACAGAACATTATTGTCATCCTGTTGGAAAAGAAAATGTAGGTGGCCGGTTAATTTTTACAGCTGATGAGCAACCGATTGTCGCTCATATTTGGGGCAATAAACCTGCACTTTTTGAACAGATGAGTATTGATATGAAAAAACTTGGTTTTCGTGGTATCGATATAAACATGGGATGCCCAGCACAAAACGCCGCAGCCAGTGGAAAAGGGGCTGGATTAATACACTATCCTGAAGTTGCAGCAGAAATTATTCAAGCAGCAAAAGCAGGTGGATTGCCGGTTAGTGTTAAAACAAGATTAGGTTACTCTAAAATTGATGAGTGGCGCGATTGGTTAGGACATATATTGAAACAAGATATTGCGAATCTGTCCATTCACCTTCGTACCAAAAAAGAGAAGAGTAAAGTAGCTGCACACTGGGAACTTATTCCTGAAATAAAAAAATTGCGCGATGAAATTGCCCCAAATACGTTGTTAACCGTTAATGGAGATATTCCGGACCGCGCAACAGGATTAAAAATAGTTGAACAATACGGCGTTGATGGTATCATGATTGGCCGCGGCATTTTCACTAATCCATTTGCTTTTGAGAAAGACTCTAAAGAACATAGCGCGAAGGATTTTCTCAAGTTACTTCTTTTACAGTTGGATCTTCATGATAAATATTCGACAGAAACCTTGCCACGTTCATTTAGACCACTTCTTCGCTATTTCAAAATCTATGTTCGTGGATTTAGAGGCGCAGGCGAACTAAGAGACCAATTAATGGAATCCACTTCAACAGACGAAGTGCGTCGTTTAGTAAAACCTCTTCTAGATCAAGAATTAGATTGAAGAATATTCATCTGCACTAGGCACGTTCTAAAGCCATGAAAAAGAGACTTCCGACAAGTTCAATGAACTCATAGGAAGTCTCTTATTTTTGCATCATGTGGTCAAACGGTGTTTCCTTCTCAGGAAACCCTTGATGCATAAGGGTTCGTAACCCTTATTACATCATTCCACCCATACCGCCCATGCCGCCCATATCCGGCATTCCGCCGCCAGCACTAGGTGGCTCTGGCTTGTCAGCGATAACCGCTTCGGTAGTCAGGAACATAGCAGCTACGGAAGCTGCGTTCTGCAGCGCGTAACGGGTTACCTTGGCAGGGTCAACGATCCCTGCTTCGAACATGTTAACCCACTCATCGGTAGCAGCGTTGTAGCCGATGCCGATAGCTTCTTTTTTCAGGCGGTCCACGATAACGGAACCTTCCTGGCCTGCGTTAGCAGCGATGGTGCGAACAGGCTCTTCCAGTGCGCGCAGCACCAGGTTAACGCCGGTTCTTTCGTCGCCTTCAGCCACAACAGCAGCTACAGCAGCGTATACGTTCACAAGAGCTGTACCCCCACCGGATACGATACCTTCTTCAACCGCAGCGCGGGTTGCGTTCAGGGCATCTTCAATGCGCAGCTTACGCTCTTTCAGTTCAGTTTCAGTCGCAGCACCGACTTTGACAACGGCTACGCCGCCAGCCAATTTCGCCAGACGCTCCTGCAGTTTTTCTTTGTCGAACTCGGAAGTCGTTTCTTCCAGTTGGGAACGGATTTGGCTAACGCGTGCATTGATGTCCGCCTTGTCGCCGCTTCCGTCTACGATTGTAGTGTTTTCTTTGGTTACGCGCACTTGACGGGCATTACCCAGTTGCTCAATGGAAGTGCTCTTGAGATCAAGACCCAGCTTCTCAGTGATCACTTGGCCGCCTGTCAGAGCAGCGATATCCTGCAGCATCGCTTCACGGCGGTCGCCGAAGCCAGGAGCCTTAACAGCCACAGCGTTGAAGGTTCCGCGCAGTTTGTTCACGATCAGCATCGCCTGAGCTTCGCCTTCGATATCTTCAGCGATGATTACCAGCGGACGCGCCTGTTGAACGATCTTCTCCAAGAGCGGAAGAATTTCTTGAGTGCTGCTGATTTTCTTGTCTGTGATCAGGATGTACGGGTTCTCCAGAACGGCTTCCATCTTGTCCGTATCCGTGATCATGTACGGGGAAATGTATCCGCGGTCGAACTGCATACCTTCAACCACTTCAAGCTCAGTCAGGAATCCGCGGGATTCTTCAACGGTGATTACGCCGTCCTTGCCCACTTTTTCCATAGCTTCAGCAATCAGTTGGCCCACTTCTTCGTCAGCAGCGGAGATTGCAGCTACTTGTGCGATCGCTTGGGAATCCACAATCGGCTTAGCGATATTCTGCAGTTCAGCGACAGCAGCCTTAACTGCTTTGTCGATCCCTTTGCGCATAACCATCGGGTTAGCGCCTGCAGTTACGTTCTTCAGACCTTCGCGGATCATAGCCTGAGCCAGAACCGTTGCAGTTGTAGTACCGTCACCGGCTACATCGTTGGTCTTGGTAGCTACTTCTTTCACGAGCTGTGCGCCCATGTTCTCGAAAGCATCTTCCAGTTCGATTTCTTTGGCGATGGTCACACCATCGTTAGTGATCAGCGGGCTGCCGAATTTCTTCTCCAGCACCACGTTGCGGCCTTTTGGACCCAGTGTAACTTTTACTGCATTTGCCAAAGCATCAACCCCGCGCAGCATTGCACGGCGAGCATCTTCACTGAACTTAATTTCTTTTGCCATTGTATAGTTAACCTCCTAATATAATTTGTGAATGTATTCTGAATCTGAATTATGAGAGACGTTCAAGACTAGTCAAGAATAGCGTGGATGTCGCTTTCTTTCATAATCAGATATTCTTTGCCTTCGTATTTGATTTCAGTTCCGGCATATTTCGAGAAAAGCACACGGTCGCCTTCTTTCACTTCCAGCGCTACACGGACTCCGTCTTTCAAAGCCCCGCTGCCTACAGCGATAATAGTTCCTTCTTGCGGCTTCTCTTTGGAAGAGTCCGGAAGCACGATCCCGAAAGAAGTGGTTTCCTGTTGCTCGCTTGGTTCTACCAATACGCGTTCACCTAGTGGTTTAATCATGAAAAAATAGCCTCCTTTGAAATTATGTGTTTTGCCTTGAAAACATAGATTGAACTGCGGGGATCTGCACCATCAGCATCCCTGAAGGGATATTGCTGCGGCCAATCCCGGTTTTCTCGCAGCGTTAGCACTCAACCCTCTGTAGTGCTAACAACAATTTTTATGATACTCAACTTGAAGGCGGATTTCAAGTCCTTTTACGTAAAATCGTATTTGTTTTTTTGCAAAATTATGGTTTCAGTGCTTGTCCGGCACACACTTTCCTACATTCTATCCGCCAAGGGGCAATTTATGCCCCCCATCCATTCAATCTGCCTTCACATACCGTGCCTCCCGCTTGGCGTCCTCAGCCAATTGCCTGCGGTAGACGAACGCGGACAGAAACACGCTGAATTCATATAGCACCAGCAGCGGAATTGTCACCAGAAAGTCCGAGATGAAATCAGGCGGCGTAATGACCACAGCAATGAACACAAGCGCGAAATAAGCATAACGGCGCATCTTGCGCAGACGCAGCGGATTCAGCACCCTCAGCTTGGTCAGGAACATGACAATCAGCGGCAGCTCGAAGAGCAGAGCCAGCGGAATCACCAGACTGAACAGGAAGTTGAAGTATTCAGCGATGCCGTAGGTCTCTTCAAGCCCCATATTCCGCGTAATCGAAATGGTGAAGGACAAGGCCATAGGGAACACTATGTAATAGGCAAAAGCAATGCCGGCAATAAACAAAACAAACACATAAGGCACATATCGCAGGGCAGCACTCCGCTCCACAGGACGCAGGCCGGGACTGATGAATGCCCATAGCTGGAAGGCAATAAACGGCACGGAGAAGACCAGCGAGACCGCCATGGCGATCTTCATATACATCCCGATCCCGTCCCAGAAGGAGAACGCATGCAGTACAAAGCCTTGCGCAGCATCAGCGCTGATAAGGTACAGATAGATTGGTTTGGCGACGAATAAGCCCAGCACAAGTCCGGCCACGAATACAATCAGCACGTAGATAAGACGTCTGCGCAGCTCCGTCAGATGATCGACCAGGGACATTTCTTCCGCTTCCAGAGACATGACTGACACCACCCGAATTGACATATGAAAATTCACAGTTCTAATTCAATTATATAAATTAGAGAAAAAAAGGGCGCCGCCCCGGTCTGAAGCAGACCTGGGAAAGACGCCCCTGCATGGGAAACCTAAAGACTATTCCGGCAGACGGCGGTCCTGCGGAAGCTCTGATGCTGTACTCTGCACAGCCGCAGGAGCAGGTGCCTCGCTCCGCTTGGCCGGTTCCGGCTCGTTCACAATCTCCCGCGCGCCGTCCTTGAATTCACGGAAGGTACGCCCGACTGCCCGCCCCAGCTCAGGAAGCTTATTGGGACCGAAGAGCAGCAGTGCCAAGATAACCAACAAAATAATTCCGGGTGTGCCAATTCCACCTAACATTCCGGTTTCCTCCTCCCATGCTTCTGTCCGTTCATGACAATAGTTAACGATAAAATAATAATACCATAACTTATATCACACATCCATCGTCTATCCTGAACGATTTAGACAAAAGCGAAGTGAAGAGAGTCTTATTACTGGCGGTATTGTCCCGTAACCATTAACAGAGCTTCCGGAAGCTGATCCATAATCGCCGCCAGATTCTCATGGACCCCCTTCGGGGTACCGGGCAGATTGACAATCAGGGTTCTTCCGCGGATACCGCAGATTCCCCGGAACAGCATAGCTGCGCGGTTCTTCTGCATCACCGTACTGCGCATCGCCTCGGAGAGTCCGGGCACTTCACGTTCAATGACCCGCCGCGTCGCCTCCGGCGTAACATCGCGGATCGCCAGATCGGTTCCGCCGGTTGTCAGCACCAGATCCGCCTGGAAATAATCCGTAAGCTCAATCAGTGCAGCAATAATCTCATCCTGCTCATCGGGCACGATCCGGTATTCAATGATCTCGCCGCCCAGCTCCTCTTCCACCAGCTCCCGAATCACCTGGGCGCTCGTGTCTTCCCGTTCGCCCCTGGCCCCTTTATCGCTGGCCGTCAGGATTGCTGTTTTCCACGCCATAGGTTGTCCCTCCCTCTCTATGTACTATGTATGTCCGGCTGCTGAAAAGCAGCTGCCGCTGCGCTTTGGGCTGTATCATTGCCTGCTGCCATCTATTCTGCTTCCAGCGCGTAATCCCCATTCTTGCCGCCGCTCTTGGACACCAGCATCGTAGGTCCGATGATCATGTCCTTCTGCAGCGCCTTGCACATATCATATACGGTCAGCGCCGCTGCCGATACGGCAGTCAGTGCCTCCATCTCCACCCCGGTCTTGCCGGTGGTGCTGACGGTTGCTTCTATATATAGTTCATCTGAGCTGTTATCCGTGAAGCGGATATCTACTCCGGTAAGCGGCAGCGGGTGACACATCGGAATCCAGCCGGAGGTCTGCTTCGCCGCCATAATTCCTGCAACCTGGGCTACCGCAAGCACATCGCCCTTGCGGATCGTTCCCGCCTTAATGGCGCTAAGCGTCTCCGGGGCCATATGCACCCGGCTTCTGGCTGCCGCCGTCCGCTTGGTAACTTCCTTGTCGCTCACATCCACCATGCGGGCTCTGCCCTGCTCGTTGAAATGAGTTAATTCCATGTAGCCCTCTCCTTCCGGCAATCCCAGATGCCGTTCTCCGTAATCAGCAGATCCATCAAGGCATCATGCTCTTCAAGCGGTACCTCGGGTACCAGTTGGAGGCCGTAGGCCAGACCAACCCACATAGGCATGGCGGCTGTCCCTGGAACCCCAGCCTCAAGGGCAGCGCGTAAGCGGTCGTAATAACCGCGTCCGTAGCCGAGACGCCCGCCCCGCCGGTCAAAGGCCAGCCCGGGTACGAAAACTGCTTCCGGCCAGCCTGTGCTCCGGCCTGCTTCCGCGAAGGGGCCGGCCAGAACAGCACTCCCGGCTGCCGGCTCCATGATCCCGTAGGCTCCAGGGACAAGCTCATCCCAGGAGCTTATCGAATGCAGACTTAAGCCTCCGCTCTCCCGGTTGACGCGGGGAAGCAGCACTTGATGCCCCTCAGCCCACGCCGCTGCAAGAAGCGGGCGGCAATCCAGCTCGGAGCGGAACGGCGCATAAGCGAGAAGCGACGCTGCGCCGGCCTGTGAGAACCAGCTCCAGGCATGAGCGCATACCCGGGCAGATAACAGCTCCCGCTCCTCCATGGGCAGTGCATCCCGGAGCGCGGCATTCCCGGCGCGAAGCTCGCGCTTCCGCCCGGCAAGCGGCATGCTGCTGTCCTGCATAGGCAGCCTCCTCCTTAACTTGTTCCTAGCTTATCATAGTTTGTAAGCTCAGTTTACCACTCTTCTCACTGGTTCGCCAAGGTTGATTCATTCCCCTTGTTAGAAGAATGAACCTCGCACGCCTAACCTTTTTCATGTAAACTGGAGAATAAGAATAGACAATCGCCTGGGCGCACGCCGCCAAGGCCAATTTGCAAGGGCGGAGGTTTCATCAGAATGCTTCTTCAAGCGACAGGAATTACGAAATCATACGGTATACAAAGCGTGCTGGACGGCATCAGCCTCATGGTGAACGAGAAGGAGAGAGTCGGGCTTGTCGGCGTCAACGGAGCAGGCAAATCTACCTTCCTGCAGATTCTAGCGGGTGAGATGTCTTATGACAGCGGACAAATTCATAAGTCCAAAGAGACTACGATTGGTTACCTGGCCCAGAACAGCGGCCTGCAGTCGGATAATACGATAATGGAAGAGATGCTCGCGGTATTTGCGCCGCTGCTGGAGGCCGAGGCCGAGCTGCGGCAGCTGGAGACGGATATCGCCGACCCGGCGCTTGCCGAAGATCCGAAGCGTTATGAGGATCTGCTCGAGCGCTATGCCAGACGCTCCGACTGGTTCAAGGATCACGGCGGCTATGAGATGAATACGCGGATCCGCAGCGTGCTGCATGGGATGGGCTTCGGGGAGTTCGCTCCCGATACTCCCATCTCAACGTTAAGCGGAGGCCAGAAGACACGGCTGGCACTGGCCCGTATCCTGCTTCAAGCGCCTGATCTGCTCATGCTTGATGAGCCGACCAACCATCTGGACATCGAGACGCTCACCTGGCTGGAGGATTATTTGCGCGGCTATGCCGGAGGCATCCTGGTCGTCTCCCATGACCGGTATTTCCTCGACCGGCTGGTGACGACCATCGTGGAGATCGAGCGCCACCAATCGCGCAGATATACCGGCAATTACAGCCGTTATATGGAGCTGAAGGCTGCGGAATACGAGATCCGGATGAAGCAGTATGAGAAGCAGCAGGACGAAATTTCGCGGATGGAGGATTTCGTGCAGCGCAATATCGTGCGGGCCTCCACCACCAAACGGGCACAGAGCCGCCGCAAGGCCCTCGACAAGATGGAGCGCATCGACAAGCCGCTGGGCGACCTCAAGAAAGCCAGCTTCTCCTTCGAGCCTGACTTCATGTCCGGCAAGGAGGTGCTCCAGGTCCGGGAAGTCGCTGTCTCCTTCAGTCCGGAGGCTGCGCCGCTCTTCCGCAATGCCTCCTTCGAGCTGCGGCGCGGCGAGACAGCGGCGCTGATCGGGCCGAACGGGATCGGGAAGTCCACTCTGCTGCAATGCATGACCGGCACCCGTGAGCCTTCCCGCGGAACCGTGAACTGGGGAACCAAGGTGAAGATTGCCTACTATGACCAGGAGCAGACCCGGCTGAATCCGCGCAATACCGTGCTGGAGGAGCTGTGGAGCGAATATCCGATGCTGGAGGAAGCCAGAATCCGTACGATTCTCGGCAATTTCTTGTTCAGCGGCGAGGATGTGCTTAAGAAGGTGGCTGCACTGAGCGGGGGCGAGAAGGCCCGGGTAGCCTTGTCCAAGCTGATGCTGCAGGGAGCCAATATGCTGATTCTCGATGAGCCTACCAACCATCTGGATCTCGTCAGCCGTGAAGTGCTCGAATCGGCCCTGATCGATTTTGAAGGCACCCTGCTGTTCATTTCCCATGACCGCTATTTCCTGAACAAGATGGCTGAACGCGTACTGGAGCTGCACCCTGACGGAATTGATCAGTATCTGGGCAATTATGACGACTATATTGAGAAAAAGCTTGAGCTCAAAGCAATTGCCGAGGAGGAAGCCGAGCTTGCCGCCGTCAAGTCCTCCCGAAGTACCGACAATGAAGCGACAGCCGCAGAGAAAGGCAGCTCTCTCTCCTATGAGGCGGACAAGCAGGCCAAGCGTGAGGAACGAAATCGCCAGCGCCGCATCTCTGAACTCGAGGAGAATATCGCGAAGCTGGAGGAAGCCATCGCGGGGATTGAGCATGAAATGACTAAACCTGAGGTGTATCAGGATTATATGGCGCTTCAGGAGCATGAAAGTGAGCTGAAGGACAAAAAACGCGAGCTGGGAGATTTATTTAGCGAATGGGAGAAACTGGCTGAGGAATAATGTGAAGACGCCGCAAAAATTTTTTTAACAGTTTCCAATTTGTTCAAATGTAGTTATCCACAGCCTCATCCACAGTTTTCGTGCATAACTATCCCCTAAAAATAGCCCTTCGGGGCTTTTTTCATGCGTAAAATGGCTACTTTGCTTGTCAAGGACTTTTTATCCACCGAATTATCCACATTATCCACAATTCTCACAATTCTGTTTCAGGGCATAACCTCTTGTTTATAGGGTTCAGAAAAAAGGCGTTATTGCTGATTTTACACGGTTTTTACACAACTCGTGCGGAATATGTGGATAACGTTGTCCACAGGTTGACAAATGCCGCAGGAGGCAAAAATTCTGCTGGATAAAGCTCAAATTTCAGAGACAGGACAGCGGCGGAATGACCTGTTTCGGCAAGGTACGAGTCAGGTGCGGTGCTATTCTGTTCATTAAATGGATTTTCTCCACTTGCTAAAGCAAGATTGTTCCCTACGGCAACAGCAGTTGGAGAAACTACATTTAATAGATCACAGTTGCGGCTCATGTGGCACAATTAGCACCATTAAATGCTGTTTTTCCACTTGCTTCGTTATATATCTCAGAAACCGGGAAATTAAGCTACGTTTCTCCAACTGTACTCTCTTTGCACGATTACTTTGACGGGTAACGCTCTCCCCTCCAATGCCCCTGTCCCGCCGGCTTCAAAAAAACGCATCTGCCAAGTCCGTAAAATCGGGCTTGGCAAGATGCGTTAGAGCAAAGGCGCTCTACCTGCTCCTGGTGCTGGTGCTCCTGATGCTTTGGACAACCCCGCTCTAGCTGTTCACCGCCGCGCCGGGCGAAGACACCTCCGAGTCCGACAGCAGCGCCGCGTTGCAGGCGGCGATATAAGCAATGCCTGCGGCCATTACAATATCGTGATGGATGGCCGTGCCCCGGAACTTGGTGTCCTTCCACTCCACCATTACGGCCGCCTCAGCCTGGGCATTGCCCCCGCTGTCCAGGGAATGCAGCTCCAGCCCGTCGAAGCGGATATCCTCGGCAATCCCTTGCCCGATCGCGGCAATGATTGCTTCCAGCGGACCGTCTCCGGTGCTGGTCTGGGTCGTCTCTGCGCCGCTTCTCAGGTGGCGCACCGTCACTGCGGCCACACGGCGCGGCGCGCTGCCCGCCAGGACCTGGACCTCGCCGAGCGCATAGACCTGCGCCTCCTGTCCCGTGGTGCTGCTGACCATCCGCAGCAGCTCATCATCGCTGACCGCCTTCTGGCGGTCAGCCTTCTCCTTGAAGGATTCGTAGAGCGCGTCCAGCTCCACCGAATCCAGGGCAATGCCGTACTTCGCGGCGCGGTCCTTCAGCGCATGCCGGCCGGAGTGCTTGCCAAGGATAATCATGCTGCGCGGGATACCCAGCCGCTCCGGGTCCATAATCTCGTAGGTGCTGCGGTCCTTCAGCAGGCCGTCCTGATGGATGCCGGATTCATGCTGGAAGGCGTTGCGCCCGACCACCGGCTTGTTGAAGGCAATCGGGAAATGCATCGCCCCGCTGATGATCCGCGAGGTATCATACAGCTTATCCAGCACGATTCCGGTCTCCGCGCCGATAGCGTCTCCGCGTGTCTCCAGAGCCATGACCAGCTCCTCCAGCGCACAGTTGCCGGTCCGCTCACCTACTCCGTTGACCGTAACCTCAATCTGCGTAGCGCCGCCTTCAATCGCCGCCAGGCTGTTCGCTACGGCGAGGCCCAGATCGTTATGGCAGTGGGCGCTGTAGATGACCTTGTCGCCGCCCCGGGCTCCAAGCCGCACACGGCGGAACATCTCCCCGTATTCCTGCGGCAGCGCATAGCCTACCGTGTCCGGCAGATTGATGATCGACGCGCCCTCTTCAATCACCGCTTCGACCATCTCAATCAGATCGTCGATCCCCGTCCGAGCAGCATCCATCGCGGTGAACTCCACCACATCGCTGAATTGGCGGGCATACGCCGTCATCTCCCGGGCAACCGCTACAACCTCAGGGCGGCTCATGCGCAGCTGATGGCGCAGGTGAATATCTGAGGAGGAGATAAACAGATGAATCCGCCGCCGCGCGGCATCCCGGGTCGCCCGTACAGCAGCATCGATATCCCCCCGGACTGCACGCGCGAAGCCGCAGATCTCCACGCCCTGAATCTTGCGGGAGATCGTCTCCACCGCTGCGAAATCTCCCGGACTCGATACGGGGAAGCCCGGCTCCATAACATCCACTCCCAGGTCCGCCAGCTTGCCGGCCAGAATAATCTTTTGTTCGGGGGTTAGGCTGGCTCCCGGAGCCTGCTCGCCATCGCGCAGCGTCGTGTCAAAAATCTGAATTCGTTTCTTTACCGGAATGATCATCGTAATTCCTCCTCAAATTGGGTTTATATAGTGGAAGGCTGCCTCCAAAAAAGCACAAAGACCCCCCGTCTCTTGTAAAGAGACGGGGGGTCAACCCTCCGCGGTACCACTCTTTTTGACGCATAGGCTCCATGATGTATAGATGCCTTGGCTGCGTCCAGCTTAGCATCAGATTTCCCTGCTCCGGTAACCGAAGCTCTGAAGATCTGAAGGGTCCGGTAACGGGGACATCCGTAGCAGCGTACCTGTAACTCCTTCCGCTGCTCCGCTCACGGGCGAGATTCGCCGGCCTCTGGTGTCTGCGTCGCACCTCCCCGCAGCTCTCTGTTCACCTTGGCCGTCTACTGCTCCCGATCCTTGCGTGTAGTTCATATGCGTGCCTGAATCAGCGCACAAAAAAGCCTGCCGTCTCATTCAAGAGACGACAGGCTGTTCACTGTCGCGGTACCACTCTTGTTGATATCCGGTTCAGCCACTTGCTCCGGCTGTCCTGCGATACCCACTCTATGTCCTGCAAGGCTCCGGGAAAGTTCCTATCCCGTAATTCCTGCTTGACCACCCTCTCACGGAGGTTAACCGTAACGGTGTACGAAAGGCCACCGGCTTAAACCCTGCACCGGTCAGTGCTCCTGTTACAACGAGCTGCCTGCTTCCACCGCTCCGCTCCCGGACGAGTTCAGGTCTCCATCGACTGCGTCGCACCTACCCGCAGCTCTCTTATCCCGGAGTGACCTTACTGCTTCCGATCATTGCGTTTGTTCAAATATAAAGTAATTGAATTGAACTGATTATACCCGGCGGCTTCGGCAAAAGTCAATAGGCAGATACCGACCATTTCTCCAGCGAATAGCCGGGATCGGCTACCATATCCAGCGGAATCCCGCCTTCATGTCTCCATTTCACATAAGCTGCGGCACCGATCATCGCCGCATTATCCGTACAATACACGGGAGGAGGGATAATCAGCTCAATCCCCTCTGTCCCGCAGCGCCGGATCAGGGCTTCGCGCAGCCCCTTGTTCGCCGCTACCCCTCCGCAGAGCAGCAGCTGCTCCGCGTGGTATTCACGTACAGCCCGGATCGCCTTCTCGACCAGCACTTCAACTACGGACTCCTGGAAGCCGCGCGCAATGCCCGCGACATCCGGTACCAGCCCCTTCATCTTGCTCTGATTCACTGCGTTCAGCACCGCAGACTTCAGGCCGCTGAAGCTGAAGTCGTACGAGCCCGGCTCCAGCCACACCCGCGGCAGAGCAAAGGCTTCCTCCGCTTCATGTGCAAGCTTGTCCACATGCGGCCCTCCCGGATAAGGGAAGCCCAGGGCCCGCGCCACTTTGTCGTATGCTTCGCCGACCGCATCGTCACGGGTGCGCCCGATGATCCGGAAGCTGCCTTCCCGCTCCATATGCACCAGCTCGGTATGGCCCCCGGACACCACCAGCGTCATGCCCGGATACTTCAATTCCTTGACCAATCGGTTGGCATAGATATGACCGGCAATATGATGGGTGCCGATGAGCGGCTTGCCCCAGGCCAGCGCGAGGCTTTTGGCAGCCACGACGCCCACCAGCAGCGCCCCCACCAGCCCCGGACCCTGGGTTACCGCCACTGCCGTCAGCTCCTGCGGACGTACGCCTGCTACGCTCAAGGCTTCTTCAATGACCAGCGTAATCACCTCGACATGCTTGCGGGAGGCCACTTCAGGGACCACCCCCCCGAATGCCCGGTGGGTCTCAATCTGGCTGGATATAATATTGGACAACACCTCACAACCATCCTTCACTACAGCTACAGAGGTCTCGTCACAGCTGGTTTCGATCGCCAGAATCAATACAGGCTCCCTTGCGCCCGTGTCTGTCTTCATTTCAAGTCCACGCTTCCTTCCGTTACAGCTTGCTCCCCGTACTCCGGCAGATCAGCCCACATGATGAGCGCATCCTCGCGGTTGTCCGAATAATAGCCCTTGCGGGTACCGGCAGGCTTGAAGCCTTTTTTGCGGTATAAATTCTGGGCCACCTCATTGGAGACCCGTACTTCAAGCGTGATCGACTGCATGCCCAGATACGCCGCCGTCTTCATCAGCTCGTCCAGCAGCCGCTCGCCCCATTTCCGACCCCGGTATGCCTCCAGCAGTGCAATATTGGTCACATGAGCCTCATCGACAATGGCCCACATTCCGGCGTAGCCGATTAATTTCCCTTCCAGCTCCATCACCATATATTTGGCAAAATGATTGTGGCTCAGCTCGTTGCGGAAGGCTTCCTCCGTCCAAGGCATGGTGAAGGCCTCCCGTTCAATCACAAGAATCTCAGGGACATCTTCCAGCCGCATCATGCGAAAAACAAGCTCAGCCCCCTGAGCTGGTCTACGTTCCGGTTCGATCATCGTGTATTCAGGCTCCCTTCGCTGCTGCGGCGCAGATTGGCCTCCGCCTCCGAGAGCTGCGTATAGTTGGGAATCAGCGTATGCAGATCTCCGCTCTCTTCATAGATGCCCGCTTCCGCCAGGAATCCGGTCCAGCGTCCTTCCAGCTCATAAGGCAGGGCCTGGACATTGGCAGCTTCGATCAACGGAGCCAGCGTATCCGCACTTCCATGCAGTGCCGTCTCGCCTACGAACCACAGTGTGCCCGGAAGGCTGCCGTCACCTGCGTCTGCGGCTTCCTTCAGCCACACCGCCAGCTCCTGCACCCAATCGGCCATCAGCCGGATGGCATCCGGCGCCAGCCGCCGGGGAGGCTTGTCCCCGTCCGCAGCGAATACAGCGGTGTACGCCTGTCCCCGCCGGGCATCGATTAGCGGAATGATCCAGTCTGTTCCTGCTGTGCCTGCTGTGCCTGACGCAGAAGTGCTGGAGTCTTGCTCCCGCTGCGCAGAAGCCGCATGGTATGCGCCCCAGGCTAGTGCATGCAGGCTGGATACGCCGGTAACCGGAACGTTCCAGGCCCAGGCCAGCGTCTTGGCTGCGGTCACGGCAATCCGCGTACCGGTATAGGAGCCCGGGCCGATCCCGACTGAGATTCCGCCGATTCTGTCTGCTGTAGTGGCAGAGGCCTGGAGCGCCTGCTCAATAATAGGCAGCAGGTGAACCGAATGGTTCCGCTCCCCGGAAGCATTGATCTCATGCAGCAGCTCCCCGCCGCCGGTAACGGCCACTCCCAGCACTGCCGTTGATGTATCCAGCGCCAAAAACCGCTTGCGCGGCTCATTCTTCGAGTTCGTCATGTTTCTTTACCCCACTTCTGGATCAGCATCCGGCACACTTCGCCGTATGGCTCTCCGATTCCGGTCACCGTGATCTCCCGTTCCTCCGGGCCGGTGGTCTTCAGCTCTATATGGAGATGCCCCGCCGGCATCAGGTCCTTAATGATTCGGCTCCATTCCACCAGACTTACCCCCTGGCCATAGAAATACTCTTCCAGCCCCAGCTCGTCCGCTTCCTGCAGCGAAATCCGGTATACATCCATATGATACAGCGGCAGACGTCCTTCATACTCTTTGATAATGGTAAAAGTAGGACTGTTCACAATGCCTTTCACGCCCAAATGGCGCGCATAACACTGCGAGAACGCGGTTTTGCCCGCACCTAAATCGCCGTCAAGGCCGATGACCATCCCCGCCGATGACGCGGCAGCAATGGCGGCGGCAAGTGCCTCCGTATCCTGAAGGCTAAATGAACGGTATGTAAACACCGTTTGTGTATTATTGTCCAAAGCTGCAACTACCACCTTTTTGAAGATCCCTTAACGGTTAACAATACTTTTAATTATATCGGTATGCTACTTGTACCGCAACAGCCACTGTCCGTCAGAAAGGGCCATTCCTGCTCCCCGGCCTGAGCATAACGAGTGCAGACGGTCAGACCGCAAAAAAGCAGGCGTACCCCGCGGTTGAGACACCAACCAAGAGTACGCCTGCTCCAATGAGTATTTTACCCGGATACCTACCGGCTTGTTTGTACTCACCGGCTACTTCCCCTGCTCCTCCAGCCTCTCTACGCCAACAGTCTGCGTATTTGTCGGCCGGGAGCCAACTTGAACCGTTGCCATACCGTTATCGGAATCTACATGCTCAATCCAGACCGGCTCTCCGTCGAGATGCACTGCGATCTTGTCCTTGGAAGCGTAAATATCCTTGGCACGTGTTATATCCATTCTCTTCCTGCCTCCTATTCCTCGTCCTCTTCCGCCGGAAGCTCCCCAATCGTTGCATCCGCATCCAGCAATCCAGCGTCTTCATCCACTCCGGCATCCTCCGGGTCTGCAATGATATTGTCCCAATGAACCGCCTCTGCCGGAATATCCTGCTCCGTCAAGGCATCACTCCAGTGGTAGTGCTGCTCCTTATCCATAATGCCTCCTCTTCACGCGATAGGTCTGTGCATGCTGAGCAGCCTTATTTTTTCCCACAGCTCGCAAAACATGCATCCGGGTAGAAAAAGCCCTGCCGTCCCATACTAAGCCATACCATAACCCATCAGGAGGCGATTCTCATGCATACCGTTTGGAAAGGGGCCATCAGCTTCGGGCTTGTGCATGTTCCGGTCAAGATGTTCTCCGCTACGGAGGATAAAGATATCTCGCTGCGCTACATCCACAAAGAATGCGGCAGTCCGCTGTCATATGTACGTAAATGTCCTGTCTGCGACAAGGAAGTCACTTGGGAGGAGATCGGCAAGGGGTACGAATATGAGAAGGGCAAGTTTGTCCTGTTCGACAAGGAGGAGCTGGATCAGCTAAGCGAGGAGAGCAGCAAGAGTATCACCATTCTGGATTTCGTGGATTTGACGGAGATCGACCCGATATATTTCCAGAAGACCTACTATCTCTCGCCCGATCAGGCAGGTGCGAATGCTTACCGGCTGCTGATGGAGGCTATGCGTCAGACCGGGAAGATCGGTATTGCCAAGATCTCCATCCGCTCCAAAAGCAGTCTGGCCGCCATCCGCGTCCTGGCGGACTGCCTGGCGATTGAGACGATCTATTACCCGGACGAGGTCCGTCCGGTATCGCAGGTCCCGGGCCTGCCGGAGCCGGGCAGCGTGAACGACAAAGAGCTGGACATGGCGAAGCTGCTCATTTCACAGCTCTCCACCCCGTTCGAGCCTGCCAAATATACCGATGATTACCGCCAGCGGATGCTTGATCTGATCACGCACAAGATTGCCGGGGAGGAGTTCCATATTGCTCCAGCCCGCCAGGAGAACAATGTCATCGACCTGATGGCCGCCCTCCAGGCCAGTATCGAGGCTGTACAGCATATTCCTTCCGATCCCGGACCCGCCAAGGGAGGCAGCGGGGCAAAGCCGCGGACAGCCGCCGGTGCGAAGAAACGTCCAGCCAAGGCTACTGCCGCAGGAGATGGGGATTCAGCCACCGCCGCTCCGGTTGCCGACGAAGCTACCGGACCGATTCCAGTGATTGCCCCGAAGCCGAAGCGCCGGAGCGCGAAGAGCAAGGGCACCGGTGCCTAGGGGCCGGGCGTCTGCACCCGCCGCCGGGCTGGACAGCTCCCTGCAGCTCAAGTCCATCATTCCGTTTGAGCCCGTGCTGGCCTCCATGCTTCCCACAGGCAGCCAGTGGATCGCGGAGATCAAATGGGACGGCGTGCGGATGATCTCCTATTACGATGGGAGCCATGCCGAACTGATTAACCGCCGGGGCAACCGGCGCACGCTCCAGTATCCTGAGCTGGGCGGACCGGAGAGCTATTGCCGGGCCGGCTCCTTCATTCTGGACGGCGAGATCATTGCGCTCAGCGGCGGCAAGCCCTCCTTCCATGAAGTCATGCGGCGGGACAGCCTGAAGAACGAGGCTGCGATCCGGGCCGTGCAGCCGCAGGTTCCGGTGCTGTATATGGTTTTTGATATGTTGTACTGTGACGGCATCTGGTTGCTGGACGAACCGCTGTCCCGGCGGCAGGAGCTGCTGAAGAAGATGCTGCTGCCCCATCCCCATGTGCAGCAGGTGCCCAGCTACCCGGATCCCGCCCAGTTGCTCACCGCTGCCCGGCAAGGCAGTCTGGAAGGGATCGTCTGCAAGGATCTGGACAGCACTTATGCGCCGGGCGGCAAGGACAAGCGCTGGCAGAAGCTTAAGATCATCTCTGATGTCACCGCTGTCGCTGGCGGCGTGACCTTCCGGGACGGCATCGTCAATGCGCTGCTCTTCGGCCTGTATGATGATAACGGCAGGCTGCATTATATAGGACATGCCGGGGCGGGCAAAATGACCGTCCAGGACTGGCGGACACTGACCGCCCGGATTCCCGGACTGGTTACGGAGCAAATGCCGTTTGCCGCACTTCCGCAGCGCAGCTCAGGCTCCGTCTGGATTAAGCCGGAGCTGGTATTTAAGCTGCATTTCCTGGAGTGGAATCCCTCCGGCACCTTCCGCCAGCCTGTAATTCAGGCGCAGGTGGATCAGCCCGCCTATGCTTGTTCTTTAAGCCAGAGGGGGTTCTAGTACCTCATCAGATCTAAACGTGTGAGAATTACTTTAACTAATGGCTTGCTGAGGGTTTACCTCGCCCCGATTAGGCTGCAAAGGGGAGGCTTAATTGCAATTTGTACAACTAAATTCCCGGATGTGCCGCCGAATCTCTGTTTAGCTGTATTTGGTGCAATTAAAATGCCTCTATATCTGGATTTTCGCCAATACGCACAAATTTAGTTGTACAGACTACAATTAGACGAGGAAGTCCACCCGTTTCACTGTTTTTAGTTGCACAAAATACACTTATCCCTGTTTTTTCGCTACGAATGCAGCTTCATCCCTTACCGCATTTATGGAATGAAATCACTTGTTTAATTCTGATGGTCTACTAGCTGCCTATTGCGGAGTCAGGCTGCCGGCAATCTTCAGCAACTCGGCCTTGCTCTGCACAGTATTCCGGGTATCCGTTAATGTGTACTCTCTGCTGCCGTCCGCACTGCTCCACTGCAATTGCGATTTGAGGTTGCCGTGATGCGGCCCGAAGGAGGTGAACATCATCTCTTGCCCGTTAACCCGCACCTGCTCATCCTTGTCCCCCGGCAATAAGGCCAGTGTAATTCCAGTTGGAAGTTTGCTTGCAGGCTCGTCGCGCAGGCTGAGCACATCTCCCTTACGGGTGTATGTCAACGTCGTGACATGACCGCTCCAAGGGAGCATTTTGGAGACAACCCTTTTACTGGCTGCTGTGGATTGCTGCTTGAGTTTATCCCTCAGCTGCATATATTCTTCCTCATAAGAAAAAGGAATGTCAGGGCTGATGATTGCCTCCTTCAGCACATAATCTTTCGGGAGCAAAGCTGGAGCCATAAATACACCGCCGCCCATCGCCGATAATTTCTGCGCGGCTTTGCTTACAGACATATAACTAAACGGCACATAACTGATATTCAGGCTATCCAGCGTGTTGATTTTGGCATCATTCACATACACGACACGTATTTCACCTGTTTTCAAGGGAGGCTCGTTCGCCTTGGCCAGCAATTCATTGATTAGGGATGGCCCAGACGGCTTGTCCGGGTTTTCGGTTTCTTCCCACAGAATACCGTTGCTTTTATTTTTTAATTTATCAGGCAGCGTCTCTGTTGCTCCGGCCGTTCCCCCCTGCATGCTGAGTAGTATGGACAAGCATACTGCGGCGGCGGCTGCTTTTTTAAACTGAATCATGATTAATTCCTTCCCTTCGGATCAATGTGTTGTTGCTGCAACACTCTTGTAATGCCGCCAGTCTCCAAAAAGGGACTTCTTTGTATCCGATTTTCGCACAAAAAAAGATGTCCCTTTGCCTTTGCGGCTCCTGGAACACCTTTGATCTGCGCACTGATTCCCTCAATGATGCACCATACCGGCGGCAATGCTCTCCCATTGTTCGCGGGTAAGCTGCTTATCCGGCGGGTCTGTAATCGAAGCAAGCCCGCCATAGGCGTTGTCATACCAGTACAGTCTGCTTACTAATCTCCCGTTCTCTTCTTCCCCAGTGCCTGCCCCGGGAATAAACAGCAGCTCCTTACCCTCGTAGGTCCATAGTTCAGCCGTTTGGCCGGGGGATGCGTGAATTTGCGAAGGACCGGTTGTTGTTGCGTTATTCCAGAATAACTGAAGCTTCAGCTGCTGGCTGCCATCCTGATAGATCACCTCGGCGCTTGCGATCTTTTCCAAGGGCCATAAAGTTGCAGCCAGCGGGTTTCCGTCCGGAGCAGCTTCCGTTTTGGCCTTCAATGCCTCCAGCACCACCCGGTACTCCGGCTCAAACGCAGAGGGCGTTTCTGCGAACAAGCGGCCCCCGGCAAACTGTAACCCGCCTATTCGCTCAGGCGGCAGTGCAAAGCTCCACTTGCCCGTTCGCTCCCGGGCTGCCGACAACTGCGCGTAGCTGGTATACGTAACCGTTCTGCTAGTGAAAAATAGCGGTTCCCCATAACCCAGCCCGTTCATCAATGCAATCAATTCACTGTCATTTACATAATAAGCCGCTGTCTCTCCCGGCTGTAAATTCGCTTGCGCCTGTTGTTCATATTGCTCCCTTAGCTTAAAGAAACGTTCCCGTGCAGAGCTAGAGCCAATGTAGGGCGGCGTGTAGACCTTCAGTTCTGCCTTCTTCACCTGTGCCACAATTCTGCCGCTGCTGTCCTTAAGGGCCAGTGGCTGCCCTTCAGTCTGCCGGATGACCGCAAAGTCCGGTTGCAGCGCCTTACCCGTAGTTTCCTGGTCCGTCACATGGCGGAGAACGCTGAACCCCGCCATTCCCAGCAGCGCCGCAGCACAGAGTCCGGCGGCCAGCCTTCTGCCCCGCTGTGCCGCAGGACGCAGCGAAGGTATTGGCTGCCTGATCATCACAGACGCCTGCGTAACCGTTCCTGGCATCGCTTGCCCCGGTGAATTTCCGCCGCCCTCGGACGCAAGCCGCTGTGCATGGATAGCCCGTACCCGCTCCATAACGGATGACTTGACATCAATGCTGCCCGGAGCCTCGCCCGCTCCCATTCGTCTTATCCTTTTTTCTTCAGCAGTGAAGTGCTCGTCCAATGTGATTCCTCCCCCTCTCTTTGCGATTGCAGCAGGTTAGTGAGCTTAACAATCGTGCGCCGGTACCTTTTTTTGACCGCATCCTGATTCTTTCCCAGAATCACGGCAATTTCGGCAAAGCTCTGCTCTTCAAAAATCCGCAGCACCAGCAGGTTCCGCTCCTCCGCCTTCAGCCGCGACAGCGCTACAGCGAGCGGTTCATCGAACAGGAAGCGGTCCATCTGCTGCTCCGGGCTTTCCGCGTAGGTCTGCGGCCGCAGCAGCCTTAGCAGCCTGCCCTGCCGCTGGCGCTGGCGGATGACCCCCAGGCAATGATGATAAGCGATTTTATACAGCCATGAAGAGAAGCTGACCAGCGGACGATACTGGCCGATATTTTGATAGGCTTTGACCAGAATCTCCTGTACGGCATCCTCCGCCTCTGTCCCGCTGCCTAGCAGACGGCTGCAATAACGATACATCGGCTGCTGAAAATCTTCAACGATCCGCCCGTACTGCTCCACTTCGCCGTTTTGAACCCGGACAACGAGGTGTTCCATTTCATCCAAAATCGTAAAACGCTCCTCTCTTCTAGCTAACACCCTTATAAGCACCTGTCCGGGCCAAAAGGGACATTTTGCGCAAAAAAATATGTGAACTGCCCTTATCCCGGACCGGAATCCCGACTGAAAACCGGCAGTACGGCAAATACTAGGCAGAAATAGACGATCTTGAGGAGGGGAGCTCCATGCCAGCGGCCATTAAAGGCACAATCACCGTAGATGGACAGCAAATCAGCATCACCAATCCCGATAAACCGCTCTGGCCCGAGATGGGCATCACCAAGCAGATCTATCTGCAAAAGCTGGCTGCCCTCTCCCCCTACCTGCTGCGCTATTGCAAGGACCGGCTGCTCACGGTGATCCGCTATCCCCACGGCGTCCCAGGAATGTCCTTCTATCAGAAGAACGCCCCGGAGCCGCTGCCGGAATTCGTCCGTACGGCGGTGCAGGACAATATCACCTATATTGTTCTGCAGGGCCTGCCGGAGCTGCTCTGGCTGGGCAATCTGGCTGCGCTTGAATTCCACCCCTCTCTCCATTATGCCGGCAGTCCGCTGCCCTGCGAATGGATGATCGACCTGGACCCTTCGCTTGAAGTCGAGCCGCGGATTATGGAAGCCACCGCTGCGGTGGGAGAGGTGCTGAGATCGCTCGGGCTGGATTCGGTTCCCAAAACCTCGGGAGCCACCGGGGTACAGATCATTGTTCCGGTTACGCCCGGTATAACCTTCGATAACCTGCGCCGGATCGGTCATTTCGTAGGCCGCTATGTCACCGAGAAGCGGCCCGATCTGTTCACCCTGGAGCGCCTGAAGAAACATCGCGGGGATAAAATATACTTCGATTATCTCCAGCATTACGGCGGCAAAACGCTCGCTGCCCCTTACACCCCGCGCGCCCGGCCGCTGGCTACCGTCTCCGCTCCCCTCCTGTGGGAGGAGGTTCAGCAGGACGTCAAGCCTACAGATTTCAATCTGCTGAATATGGAGGAGCGTCTCGGCCGGTTAGGAGATCTGATTGCCAAGGTTCCTCCTCAGCCAGTCGAAGCAATTATTGCCAAGCTGCCCCCAGGACAGCAATAAGCCCGCAAATGCCATTCTCAGGCTGCGGGCTTATCTGACTTCCTCCTCAATCAGGACGAAAGGTATTATATATGGGAATACGGCGCAGCAAGTCAAGACCACCGTATGGATTAATCTGTCGTTCGTAAATATACCTTCCTTCGAAAGCGTTCCGGCTGAGCCGTTGACGCTAATGCTAATGAATTGCTTTTTTCTTGAAGCGGCCGCCCTTAACATCATGGATATTGCCGATGGCGATGAACGCGTCGGAATCCCAATCCTCAACAATCGACTTAAGCTTCGCTTCTTCCAAGCGGGTGATGACTACAAAGATCACTTTCTTGTTATCGCCGGAGAATCCGCCTTCACCATCAAGATAAGTCACTCCGCGCCCCAGACGCTCCGTCAGAGCTTCGCCGATATCACGGAATTTATCGCTGATAATCCATACCGACTTGGACTGGTCCAAGCCTTCAAGTGTAATATCGATCAGTTTGAAAGCAATGTAATACGCAATCAGGGAGAACATCGCATTATTCCAGCCGAACACAAAGCCTGCGCCGGACAGAATAAACAGGTTGAAGAACATAACGACTTCCCCTACAGAGAACGGAAGCCTCTTGGATACAAGAATGGCTACAATCTCCGTACCGTCAAGCGATCCGCCATAACGGACAACGAGTCCAACCCCAACTCCGAGAATAACCCCTCCGAATACTGCTGCCAGCAGCGGCTCAACTGTAATAGGATGAACAGGATGGAGCAACTGGGTACCAATGGACATTACAATGACAGCGAATAGCGTAGATAAGGCAAACGTCTTACCAATCTGCTTATACCCGATAACCAGGAACGGCAGGTTAAGCAGGGTCAATAGAATACCGAGCGGTATATTGAAAATATGGGACAACATAATGGAAATACCGGTGATTCCGCCATCAATCAACTTATTGGGAACAAGAAAAATCTCAAGCGCAACAGACATCATGGCCGCTCCGATGACAATCATCACAATCCGCTGGGCCAATCTTGCCGTCTTAAAAACTCCGGACTTCTGCGGCTTCTTCTGTTCTTCACTCGTAAAGATATGTTGGCTTACAGTCATAGAACTCCCCCTATAATTAGTGTATCTAAGAAGCATACGAAAGCGAACGTACAGTTGTGCCTTCTCCCCTGTTCTTCTTATATCTCCATTATATCATAAAGGAAGGTCAAATAACGCATGTAAATTGATATAACCTTCGATAATCGATGCTTCCGCCATCTTTTCTGTCATAATAGCGGCGATAAGAGCTGACACAGACTTTCTATCCGTTTGACATTACGGCCGCGCTCCCGGAACTTTTTCGGATCGATGAATTCACTCTGCTCCAGGTCTCTGCTGAAGTCCTCAGCCAGCTCAGTAATAATCTCCGGCCGGAGCAACACCGCCGTCAGCTCAAAGTTGGAATAAAAGCTGCGCATGTCCAGATTGGCACTGCCGACCGTAGCCAGCAGGCTGTCGATAATCATGACCTTGGCATGCATGAACCCCTGGGTATAACGGTAAAATTTCACACCGGCGTCCTGCAGATTCTCCAGATACGACAGCGTGGCATAATAGACCAGCTTATTATCCGGCTTCGCCGGGATGATGATCCTTACATCCACCCCGCTAAGGACCGCATTCTTCAGCGCTCTGCAAATCGCGGGGTCGGGGATGAAATACGGCGAGGTCATCCAGATCCGCTGCCTGGCGGCGCAGATGGAAGCGAAATACATCTCCTGGGTGGCATCTATGGCCGCATCCGGGCCGCTGGCGACAATCTGCACGGCATCCCTTCCGCTGCAGTCATGATCCGGAAAGAAGCGCGGATGGCTGAGAATATCACCGTCTGCCAGCCGCCAGTCCTTGAGAAACACATGCTGCAGATGATAGACAGCATCCCCTTCCAGCTGCAGATGCGTATCCCGCCAGTGGCCCATTTTCGGATTTTTGCCGAGGTAATCATCGCCGATGTTCATGCCTCCGGTGAACCCGGTCAGTCCGTCCACCACAAGGATCTTCCGGTGATTGCGGTAGTTGAACCGGCGGTCCGCCAGCGCAGTCAGCGGCGGCAAAAAAAAGTGAACCTGTACCCCCGCACTCTTCAGCGTATTCACAAAGCCCCGGCTCAGCTTATGGCTGCCCAGGCCATCACACAGCAGGCGCACCCGCACCCCTTGGCGTACCTTGCGGATCATCAGCTCCTGGAACTGCCGCCCGATTCCGTCATCCCGCAGAATATAAAATTCCATGTGAATATGCTCCTGCGCGCGCTCCATCGCCTCCAGCATGGACTTATACGCTTCCTGTGCGCTGGAGAGCACCTCACACCGGTTATGACTTGTAATCTGGCTGTCCGCGAGTCCCGAGAACAGGTGCAGCAGCTCAGAGCGGTGTGCAAATCCGGGATTCCCGGTATCCTCCGCCTCTTTGACCAAATGAATTTTGCCCGCTACATGAATACGGATCTCCCGCAGCAGGGAGACGCATCTGTTACCGAGCTTGCGGCTCTGCCAGTAATCGCGCCCCAGGAAATAGTAGAACAGCAGGCCCAGCGGAGGGCAGCAGAACGTGATGCATATCCAGGCAACCGCCCGCTGCGGGCGTCTGAATTCGAAGCCGATAATAATGGCAAGCTGCACAATAAAAAGACATAAAATAACGGCAAATATCCTCATTCCCGGCCTCCTGGTTTAACGGATTGAACTATTATTATTCTGGCTGTCACTGACTGTAACTGATAACTTTCATGAGGTCTCTGCGGCGGCAGACGCCTGTGCCTACTACAGGTTTTGCCTTAAGTCTCCTTCTTTATTCAAGTAAACCGTTGTCATGTTCACCTTAGTGATGGAATACATAGAGTAGTAGGACCCATCGGATAAGCCCATTCCACTTAGAGATACTATCAGTCAGTTCATACCAAGCGGCTGCTATGGCCGCAGTAAGGAGACGTTATGAAGAGTCAGCCACGTCATCAAAAGATTAAGCTGCTCGTTATGCGCGAGGCCGGTCGGCCTGTGAAGCAGCTCGAAATGTCCAAGCCATTCGCTCTGGCATTGCCTGCTGCAGCCGCCCTGTCCCTCTCCAGTCTGGTCACCTCCATGCATATCCATGCCTCCCGGTCAATCGCAGAGCTGGAGGCTGAAGCCGCCGCCCTATCGCTGACCAATATCCGCATGGAGCTGAAGGTTGCCGATAAGGATCAGGCACTACAGCAGCTACGCGGCCAGGTCAGCGAGCTCTCGGAGGAAGCGGAGAACATCAAAGACAAGCTGAAGAGTGTCACGGAGCTGGAGGAGCAGCTGCAGTCGCTGATCAACAAGGAGACCCCCTCTTCTTCCGCAGGCAGCGATGCTGATTCTAGTGCGCGTATCAGCCCTGATAATGCTGGTGCCAAGACTTACAGCGCGGGTACAGCAACTTCCGCAGCTTCCGCACAGGGCAGCCAGACCGCAGTGGCAGACTTGCCGGATACCGGCGCCGCAGCCGCCGGAACCTATGGCAAAGTCAGCCGGTTAAGCGCCGGCCCGTTCATCCGGGAGCAGCCGGAAGCTGTCACTGCCGCCGTATCGCCTGTCGTCAACTTCCGGATCAGGGCTGCAACCGAGGCACTGCACCGGACTGTCAATCCGCAGGTCGGAGGTGAGTATGTCGCCGTCTATGAGAATGATCCGCAGAGGCTGGTTGAGGAGACCAGAGACGACTTCGAAGAGATCCAGGGCATACTGGATGAGATGATCAGCAGTATCTCCAGCACGATTTCACAGGCCGAGAAGGCGCACAAGACGAGAGCGGATGTTCAAGCGAAGCAAGCGCAGGAGAAGCAAGAGCGGCTGGCCCGGGCGGTGATCTGGCCAACCGGCTCGAAGGTCATCACCTCCAGCTTCGGGTACCGCTCCGATCCTTTCAAGGGAACCTCTGCTTATCATTCGGGGATTGATATTGCGGGAAATATCGGAGATGCGGTATACGCGGCACTGGGCGGTGTGGTTACCTCCGCTGAACACATGGGAGCCCGGGGCAAATATATCGTGATCAAGCATGACAACGGACTGGAGACCTGGTACATGCATTTGAACCAGATGACGGTCTCCCCAGGCGAACGGGTCAGCAAAGGAGATCAGATCGGTATGCTGGGCAGCACCGGGCGCAGCACAGGCCCCCATCTTCATTTCCAGGTCGTGAAGCAGAACACGCCGGTGAATCCGCTCAACTATGTTAAGCCATCATAATATTAAGAATATGAGGAGGAATGCTGGAATGTGGAACAGACGTCAACCGGGTGCTTCACTGAGGTCAACCGACTCGCTGATCGGACATGGCGGCACACTCGAAGGGAAAGTGCATTGCGATACGAACCTGCGGATTGAAGGGAACTTCAGCGGGGAGATTCTGTGCGAGGGGACCGTGACGGTTGGTGAGCAAGGCACCGTCCATTCCAGCATTGAGGCGCAGGAGATCATTATCGCCGGCAAGGTCTATGGCGACGTAACCGCCCAGCGGAAGCTGATTCTCACCGGAACGGGACAGCTGCACGGCAATATAGCCGCCGCTTCCCTGACCATTACGGAAGGCAGCCTGCTGAACGGGGCTGTAGCCATGACCGAACAGCCCGCCCCTGAGACAGCGGGCGGGCTGCATACGGTCACTGCCAAGAAGACAGCAGGCAAACGCAGAGAGGGCAAACAGAGCAAGCTGGAGGGCGCATGAGCCGGAAGCTCTCGGCCTGTACGCTTACGCTGCTACATCCCTTTTACGGAACACAATCCAGGATACCGCCATGAAAATAACATAATACACAGCCAGTACGGCAATGGCGAATCCCAGCGTTGCTCCTCCGGGACCGGTATCCGACACCAGATAGTTGCTAAGATTCATGTGGGCAAAAATCAGATAGTTCGCCCACTCATACCGTTCCGGGTTGAAGATGGCGATAAAGATATCCTTGGTGAACATGATGGACAGCGACAGCACAATCGCAAGGCCGCTGGAACGGAATACACTGGAGATCATGAAGGCAATGGCGGCTGTCAGGAACAGCTCTATATAGCTGCACAGAATCAGCATGAAGACATATTCTCCCTGCCCCCAGCTCATTACCGTATCCCCCGTAATCCCAGTCGCCGAGGAAGAGAAAATAAAGGCGGAGCCATAGCCAAATACAATCAGTACCGCCGTGCTGACGAGGCTGAAGATGACCAGCGAAATATATTTCGAGAGCAGAATCTTGGAGCGGCTCCAAGGGCGAATCAGCAGCAGCTTAATCGTCCCCCAGGTGAATTCGCCCGCAACGGAGTCGGCAGCCACCAGAGCTGTGAAGATGGTATTCAGGAAAAATGCGATGGTAACAGTAGTCCGGAAGCTGTCCCATAACCCGATTACATCACTGCCACTCGTGGTGAAATGAACCAGCGCCGGAAACAGCATGCTCATCAGCGCCAGAATAAACAGCATAATCCATGTCCGCAGACGTCTGAATATCTTGATATTCTCATTATGTATGAGAGAAGCGAACTCACCCAATGCCTTCACCTCCTGTAATTTCCAAGAATTGATCTTCGAGCGAACGGGACAGCGTCTTGATGCTGTAGACCTTAATTCCGGCAGCTACCAGCTTCGCATTAAGCTCGGCAATATCTTCCCGGACCGCTTCCACAGCTACTCCGCCTTCCATGATCACGCCTTGGCCGATTTGCGCAAGCGCAGCCTCAGGGTTATCTACCTCGAAGAAGGTCTGGCTCACCGGTACCGCTGCATCCCCGACAGTCTTAAGCTGCTTCACATCGATCAGGCGGCCGTTCTGGATAATCGCCACACTATCGCACATCAGCTCCATCTCGGACAGCAGATGGCTGGAGACAAACACGGTTGTCCCCTCGGCCCTGCAGAGCTTGCGCAGATAATCACGCAGCTCGCGGATTCCCTGCGGGTCGAGTCCGTTGGTCGGCTCATCCAGAATCAGCAGCTTCGGCCGGTGCAGCAGGGCCTGGGCCACCCCCAGCCGCTGGCGCATCCCCAAGGAATAGGTTTTGACTCTGTCATTGATGCGTTGGCTAAGTCCTACCAGCTCCACTACTTCATTGATGCGCTCTTTGGTCACGCCGGGCACCATGCGGGCATACTGGCGAAGATTCTGATATCCGGTAAGGAATTTGTACATTTCGGGATTCTCTACGATGGCCCCCACATTGGCGATGGCCTCTTCAAAATGGTCCTTGATGCTTCTTCCGCAGATCAGGATATCCCCGCGGCTAATGGAGATAAGTCCTACCATCATACGGATGGTAGTGGTTTTACCGGCTCCGTTCGGTCCCAGAAATCCGAAGATTTGCCCGGGTGGAATGTCGAGTGTCAAGTCGCTGATCAGCGTTTTGGAGCCGATCTTCTTGGTGACCCCCATCAGGCTGGCTACAGGCTTTACCACTTCTGCCGTATTCGGCATAACTTCACTTCCTTTCATCGGTTTGGTGTGAAACGGGCATAAATAAATATTAAAGTGTCCATCGTAACTGCGGAGAATGTTTGGACTTCCAGCCGCTGTTGTCTCCCGATTTCTTGATATACAGTGCTATTCGCAGTAGAAATCGGGAGACAAAGGCGGACGCTTCCGCTCCTCCAGTTCCAAACTTCCCCTCCGTTACTTACACTTTATTGTTATATCCAAAACCCGTTTCAACCATTTATATATTTTACCACACCTTCCCTTTTCCCTGAAATTAGGAAAGAAATGCAGTGAAATCCAGCGGAAACGGCTTTACACAAAATCACCCTTACGGGTTAACGGGATAGCACAACGTGTGCTGTTTTTCGCATACATTAGGGCCATCCCCCTCGTGCGAGCGCAATGTATGCTGTTTTTCACATACATCCGGGCCATCCCCCTCGTGCGAGCGCAATGTATGCTGTTTTTCACATACATCCGGGACCCGCGCCTGCGTGTGAGTACAATGTGTGCTGTTTTTCGCATACATTTGCCCCGTTCACCCTCGCGTCAGCACAATGTGTGCTGTTTTTCGCATAGATTGGCCCATGCGTCCTAGCGCCAGCATCCTGCGGATGGATTAGGGAGCATTTATTATCGACAACGATAAGCATACTTTATCACCTTCAGACGATATCATAATTTCCTAAAGAGAGAAGAACAAGAGAGGCCGTATCTTTCCATAATGGAAAGATACGGCCTCCTGGTTAGCGACATGCTCCGGCAATGCCGGAGCACATCACTTATGAAATATAGAGTCTTATCCGCCCACACGCGCAAGCTCACGCATATTCGCTTCAAAGGCAGCCATCAGCGCAGCTTCGCCGGTCAGGCCGTTCTGCTCCACCTTACGGATCTGCTCCAGCATCCGTTTGTAATCCTTCGGAATGACACGGGCAAATTTCGGCAGGGCCTCATCCCACGAATCCAGAACTGCCCGGCCTGCGTTACTGTCCGTAAGCTCAGTATGGCGACTGATCATTGCATGCAGCTCAGCGATTTCGTCCGCTTCCTCCACACGCTCCAGCAGCACCATCTCCAGGTTACAGCGTTTGATGAAGGTGTTGTCAGGATCGTATACATATGCGATACCGCCCGACATCCCTGCTGCAAAGTTACGGCCCGTGGTGCCCAATACAACTACACGGCCGCCGGTCATGTATTCGCAGCCGTGGTCGCCCACGCCTTCAACAACTACATTCGCCCCGGAGTTACGGACGGCAAACCGTTCACCGGCAATGCCGCTCACATAAGCTTCGCCGCCGGTCGCTCCATACAGCGCCGTATTTCCGATGATAATATTATCTTCAGCCGCGAAGGTAGCCTTGTGCGAAGGTCTGATAATCAGCTTGCCTCCGGACAGCCCTTTGCCGACATAGTCATTCGAGTCGCCTTCCACTGTAATCGTGATGCCCTTCGGCACGAATGCGCCCAGACTCTGTCCCGCTGATCCGGTGAAATGCAGGCGGATCGTATCGTCCGGCAATCCGGCTGCGCCGTATTTGCGCGTCAGCTCACTGCCGAGAATCGTACCCACGGCACGGTTCACGTTCGTGATCGGCAGGGAAGCTTCCACTGCCGTGCCGGATTCCAGCGCAGGTGCAGCAATATCCAGCAGATGCGTCATATCCAGGGTCTCTTCCAGACCGTGGTTCTGGAATTTGCTGCGGAAGCGTGTGCTTCCTTCCGGCATAGCCGGAATGTGCAGCAGGCTGCTCAGATCGACGCCCTTCTTCTTCCAGTGCGCAGATGCCTTAACCGCATCAAGACAATCGGTACGGCCGACCATCTCTTCAATGGTCCGGAAGCCCAGCTCTGCCATAATCTCGCGCAGATCCTGCGCTACGAAGGTCATGAAGTTCACTACATGCTGCGGATCACCCATGAAGTTCTTGCGAAGCTCAGGGTTCTGGGTAGCTACGCCAACCGGACAGGTGTCCATCTGGCATACACGCATCATGATACAGCCTACGGCTACCAGCGGTGCAGTAGCGAAGCCGTATTCTTCGGCACCCAGCAGGACAGCTACCGCGAGGTCGCGTCCGCTGAGCATCTTGCCGTCAGTCTCCAGCACGACACGGTCGCGCAGGTTATTCAGCATGAGCGTCTGGTGAGTCTCCGCCAGGCCCAGCTCCCAAGGCAGTCCGGCATGACGGATAGAGTTCATCGGCGAAGCGCCGGTACCGCCGTCATAACCGCTGATCAGGATGATATCGGCGCGGCCCTTAGCCACACCTGCGGCAATGGTACCTACTCCGACTTCAGAGACGAGCTTCACGTTAATACTTGCACGCGGATTGGCATTCTTCAGATCATAGATCAGCTCTGCCAGATCCTCGATGGAATAAATATCATGATGCGGCGGCGGCGAGATCAGTCCCACGCCTGCTGTTGAACCGCGGACCTCTGCAACCCAAGGGTACACCTTGCGGCCCGGAAGCTGTCCGCCTTCCCCCGGCTTGGCGCCCTGCGCCATCTTGATCTGAATCTCGTCGGCATTGACCAGATAGTTCGAGGTGACGCCGAACCGTCCTGAGGCCACCTGCTTGATCGCACTGCGGCGGGAATCGCCGTTAGCATCCGGAATGAAGCGCGCCGGATCTTCCCCGCCTTCACCGGTGTTGCTCTTGCCGCCGATGCGGTTCATCGCAATGGCCAGCGTCTCATGCGCTTCCTTGCTGATCGAGCCGAAGGACATCGCGCCGGTCTTGAAGCGTTTCATGATCGATTCAGCCGATTCTACCTCATCCAGCGATACCGGGGCACCTACGCTCTTGAATTGCAGCATCGAGCGCAGCGTCTGGTGCTTCTCGCTTTCGCCCTGAACGAGCGCCGCATACTTCTTGTACATCTCATAATCACCGCTGCGCACGGAGTGCTGCAGCAGATGAATGGTCTGCGGGTTGAACAGATGCTCTTCCCCGTCGCTGCGCCATTGGTATTCACCGCCGGAGTCCAGCACCTTATCATTGCCGTCCTTGTCGGTGAAGGCGCGGTTATGGCTGGCAAGCGCTTCTTGAGCCACTTCCGCAAGGCCAATCCCGCCGATCCGTGAAGGCGTCCAGGTGAAGTAACGGTCCACGAACTCCGAATTCAGGCCGACTGCTTCAAATATCTGCGCGCCGCGATAGGACTGAATGGTGGAGATCCCCATTTTGGACAGAATTTTGACCACACTCTTCGTAGCTGCCTTGATATAGTTCTTCACAGCCTTCTCATGCGAGATCCCGCGCAGCAGGCCCTGGCTGATCATGTCATCCAGACTCTCGAAGGCCAGGTAAGGATTGACCGCACTGACACCATACCCCAGCAGAAGCGCATAATGATGAACTTCACGCGGTTCGCCGGACTCCAGCAGAATGCTGACCTTGGTCCGGGTTCCCGAGCGGATCAGATGGTGATGCAGGCTTGAGACTGCCAGTAGTGCCGGAATGGCCGCATTCTCACGGTCTACCCCCCGGTCGGAGAGAATAAGAATATTATGGCCCTTGGCCATGACGCGGTCTGCCGCCTCATTCATCCGGTCAAGCGCAATTCGCAGCCCCTCTGCCCCCAGCTCCGCCGGGAAGAGAATCGGAATGGACATCGACTTGAAGCCCGCACGGCGGACATGGCGGATTTTGGCGAAATCCTCGTTCGAGAGAATCGGAGAATCCAGCGAGATCTGCCGGCAGCTCTCCGGCTCCGCCTTCAGCAGGTTGCGTTCAGGCCCGATCGTAGTCGCCGTAGACGTTACCAGCTCTTCACGGATGGCATCAATCGGCGGGTTGGTGACCTGGGCGAACATCTGCTTGAAGTAATTGTACAGGCGCTGCGGACGGTCTGACAGCACCGCCAGCGGGGAATCGTAACCCATGGAACCGACAGCTTCGGCGCCTGTGGAGGCCATAGGCTCCAGCACCTTGCGCAGATCCTCGAAGGTATAGCCGAAGGACTGCTGCAGCTGCTGCACATTATCATGCTTCGGATTCGGCAGCTCCGGTGCATCCGGGAGCTGATCGAGGCCGATCAGATGCTCATCCAGCCACTCTTGATACGGCTGTTCGGAGGCGATCTCGGCTTTTACCTCTTCGTCCGAGATAATCCGTCCCTGCTTCGTATCCACGAGCAGCATGCGGCCCGGTCTCAGCCGGTCTTTGTATAGTACATCTTCTGCCGGAATGTCGAGGACACCCGCTTCAGAGGAGAGAATAATCAGATCATCTTTGGTGACATAGTAACGCGCAGGGCGCAAGCCGTTACGGTCGAGGACAGCCCCGATCTGCACACCGTCGGTGAAGCCCATTGCGGCAGGCCCGTCCCACGGTTCCATCAGGGTACTGTGGTATTCATAGAAGGCTTTCTTCTTCTCGTCCATACTGTCGTGATTGCTCCAAGGCTCAGGAACCATCATCATCGCCACATGGGGCAGGGAGCGTCCGCTCAGGTAAAGGAATTCAAAGGTATTATCGAACATTGCAGTATCGGAGCCGTCCGGGTTCACTACCGGCTTAACCTTGCTGATGTCTTCTCCGAACATCTCACTCTTGAACAGCGACTGGCGGGCATGCATCCAGTTCACATTGCCGCGAAGGGTATTGATCTCACCATTGTGGATCATGAAGCGGTACGGGTGGGCACGTTCCCAGCTCGGGAAGGTGTTGGTACTGAAGCGGGAGTGGACCAGCGCTATCGCCGATTCCAGAGTTTCGTCCTGAAGGTCCATATAGAACTGTCCTACTTGTACGGTTGTCAGCATGCCTTTGTACACGATCTTCTTGCAGGAGAGACTCGGCACATAGAAGGATTCACCCTCTTCTGCCCCGCCGTAGCGGATCGCCAGCTCTGCCCGTTTGCGGATCACATACAGCTTGCGTTCGAAGGACAGGTCATCCTGGATTCCCTCCGAGCGGCCGATAAATACCTGACGTACATATGGCTTCGCAGCCTTGGCCGTCTTGCCGAGCATTTCGTCAAAGGTCGGGACATCGCGGTAACCGAGTACCTGCTGGCCCTCTTCAGCGATAATCTCGCTGAGAAGCGCCTCGTGGCGGGCCCGGATCTCCTCGTTATGAGACAGAAAGATCATGCCCACGCCATAATGGCCCTGCTGCGGAAGCTCAAAGCCCAGCTTCGCGGCTTCGCCGGCAAAGAAACGGTGAGGAATCTGGAGCATAATGCCGGCTCCGTCTCCAGAGTTCGGCTCGCTTCCCTGGCCTCCCCGGTGCTCCATATTGAAGAGCATAGTCAGTGCATTACTGACAATATCATGGGACGGCTTGCCTTTTATATGCGCGACAAATCCCATGCCGCAAGCGTCTTTTTCGAACTGGGGATCATAAAGGCCCTGTTTGCCGGGCAGTTCAGTGTGTTTCATCACATGCAACCTCTCTATTATAAAGTAGACGGAATTCCAGGAAAATTTTTCAGCGGAAAATCTTAATAATTATTCAGGCAGAATTGGTGTTATTATTTTATCATCGTGCTGACATCAGCGCAATTTAAACTTTTTTATGAGCTTGATTAACATTTGCTTTTGCAGCGCAGCTTTAGCGGGTAGAAGCGTAAAAAATCCGTAGAATGCATAATTATGCATAAATGGCGAATAAGCGCTTATGCATTGAAAGCGTTTCAAGCCTTTTCCCGCCCTGAAGACGACACTTCCGTTAGCCGTTTATATTTAAAGACAAACCAAAAACGCCCCCTAAGGAGGCGCTTCTGGTCCGTATGTTGTACAAAGAAAAATGTTGCTTTATACAGTCAAAACTTGTTCACTTTTCAGCACAGCTTCATTGCCGCGGTCACGGGTCATGAAGTAGGTGAAGGTAAGAGACAGGAATATTATTCCATAAGCGCCAAGCGTTCCTGCATCGGCCCACATGGAGCCAAAGTCTCCGGTAGAGATTACTGCCTTGAAGCCTTTGACACTGTAAGTCATCGGCAGCAGCGGATTAAAGAACTTCATCCAGCCCGGAATCAGCTCCAACGGGAAGGTTCCTGCGCTTGTAGTCAACTGGAAGATCAGAATCAGAATGACTACGAAGCGGCCCGGCTGATCCAGCCAAGTAACAATCGCTTGAATCATCCACATGAAGGCCAGACTGGTAATGAACGAGAAGGCGTAGAACAAAGGTACATTCTGTACTTCAAGTCCGAGACCATACAAGACGATCAGGACAGCCAGCAGTGCCTGAAGCACACTCATCATGGAGAACGTAAGGGTACGGCTCATGAACCGGTTGAACCGGCTGGCTCCAATGACTTCGGAATCACGCATAGGGATAACAATCGTACAGATCAGAGCACCTACGAACAATCCGAGGGACAGGAAGTAAGGAGCGAATCCTGTACCGTAGTTAGGCACCTTGTTAACCTTCACTTCTTCGATCTGTACCGGCTGGGCGAACATGGATACCAGCCCGTCGGTCTTGTTCACCGATTGGGTCTGTGAAGCCGCATCGCCCAGCTTGCTTGCCAGCTCACCGGAGCCTGTCTTCAGCTCATCGAGGCCATCCTTCAGTTGCCCTGCTCCGTCACTCAGCTTCTTCGAGCCATCGGCTACCGTGCTAAGGCCGCTACCAAGCTTGCCTGCGCCAGCCAGCAGTTTCGTGGTGCCGGCTTCAAGCGCCCGGCCGCCGTCTGCCAGCTTCACGCCGCCCGCTGCAGCTTCGTCCAGCTTCGCGCCGAACTGCTTCATGCCTGCGGCCAGCTTCGCGCCGCCGTTCTCCAGTGCGCCTGCACCTGCTGCCAGCTGCTTCTGGCCATCCAGCAGCTGCGTGCTGCCTGCGTAGAGCTTCTGCGCTCCGTCATGCAGCTGGCCTACCCCTGCATCCAGCTGCTGTGAACCGCTGTGCAGCTGATTCGCTCCTTCAAGCAGCTGCGTCTGGCCGCTGTTCAGGGCGGCAGCTCCGCTCAGGAGCTGCTGCTGGCCCTGGTCCAGCTGCGCCGTGCCCGCAGCTACAGCCGCGCTTGCCGCCACCAGCTTCTGCACCTCAGGGCTCGCTGCCAGCTGCGGATTCGACTTCGCCAGCGCCTGCAGCCCATCGGCTACTGCCTTGGCTCCGGCTGCTGTCTTCGCACTGCCGTCCTTCGAAGCCGTAAGCCCGGCTTCAAGCTTCGCACTGCCCTCGGCGGAGGAGCTTAATCCGGCAGCAAGCTTCGCGCTGCCGTCAACCACCGCCTTCGTACCTGTCTGCAGCTTCTCGGTGCCGACTACAGCCGACTGTGTTCCAGCCTGCAATGAAGCCGTTCCGGCTGCTGTCTTCTGCAGTCCGGCATTCAGCTGCTTGCTGCCTGCTGCCGACTGCGTAACCCCATCCTGCAGCTGCTTATGCGCTGCGGACAGCTGTTGCAGTCCTCCGGCGAGCGTGCTGCTGCCGGTCTTCAGCGCGGCTGCTCCGTTGTTCAGATCACTCACGCCCTGGGTAAGCGGCGCTACACCGTCCAGCAGCTTGCCGGTGCCTTCGGTCAGGACAACCAGGTTGTCCTTCAGCTTCAGAGCGCCGTCATCCAGCTTGGTGGCGCCGTCCGCAATCTTGGCCGCACCGTCTCCGGCTTCGCCCAGACCGTCTGCGATTTTGGTGATTTTATCAAACACAGAACTGGTGTAAGCTTCCGTAATCTTGGCGGATACCTTGCTCTTGATATCCTTCACGGCCGTGCCGCCAATCTGGCCCGCCAGGAAGTTGTAGCCTTCATTCGGCTCGTAGATGATCTTGGCCGGCTGCGGATCTGCATCCAGCAGAGTAGTGGCCTTAGCCGAGAAGTCTTCGGGGACCACAATCGCCATATAATAGGTATTGTCGGCAAGTCCGGCTTCCGCCTGCTCCCGGCTGACGAAATTCCACTTGAACCCGTCCGTCTTCTTCAGCTCTGCAACCAGATCCTCTCCGGCGCTCAGCTTGGTGCCTTCATAATCAGCACCTTTATCCTGGTTGACAACAGCTACCGGAAGCTCGTTCATTTTACCGTAAGGGTCCCAGAATGCCTTCAGGAACAATCCGCTGTACAGAACAGGAATAAATAGAATGGCAAACATGGAAATACGCATCTTCGGATTCTTGAATACCGCGCCAAGATCCTTCATAAACACGGATAAAGATTTCATTCTGGTTCTCTCCTTATGATCATATGCTCTCTCTTGAAAGTACGTTGCTTGCTTTGAAATGATAGTTTCGTGAATATTACAGTAACACTGGATGACTGTTTTCCTCATTCGGTCAATCAAAGACAAAAAAAATGGGTCTATCCTGTTCAGAAGAACTTTCCGCCTCATCCCGTCCGATCCTAACCAGGGAAAGCGCAGCTGCAAAGGACGCCATCCCTATACCGGACTTATCTTCTACTGTGACAGCCCCTCTGCCAAAAACAGATGAAAGTAATGCTTAATCTGCTCTTTGGTCAACGGCACATGTACCTTGCTCAGCTCAGCAGTAAGCGCGATATATAGCCTGAACATTACCACCGACACAATCTGGGGATCGCAGGGTTTGATTTCCCCTTGGCGAATGGCCTGCTCCACCTCCCGTTCCAGATATTCAAGCACCACACTCTCGATCTTGTCGAGTCCTTCACCAGCCTGCGGCGTTCCGAAATCCAGACTCTCCTGGGACAGCTTGATGAATAGCTCGTGTTCGCTGCGAAATTCCAGCAGGGCATCCAGCACGCGGTGCAGATTATCAAAAAACGGCTTATCGCGCCTAATCTCCCGCTCGGCGATCATTTTCATCTCGGTGATGACGTCCCGCAGGATTTCATCAAATAACTGCTCCTTGTTCGTAAAAAAGGTGTAAATCGTCCCTTTGCCGACATTGGCAATCTTAGCGACCTGATCCATTGTTGTTGCCTTATAGCCGAATAATGAAAAAGACTTCGTCGCCGCCTGCAGCACCTGCTGCCTTCGATCTACCACAGCCATTCATACACTCCCTTTCCTTAAGGATTGCCTGCACTTCTCATACTGACCAATTTACTGATCCGGTCACTCGGTCAAGACCAACTTTATCACTTTGCCTATGCCATTGCAATACCTTTGCTTAATTTTTTTTATTTTATTGCAGTGTTTTAACTTTCTATTTACGTCTTATTTGTATAATGTGAGAAAAGAAGCAAAATCCCTAGTATAATATTAGGAGTAGCAGGTAAGCGAATAACCGTAAAATGGACTCCAGTGGACTAATGAAGATATCTATTAAACCTATCTATAATGGAAAGTTGCAGGTGAACTTATGCGAAAGAAAAGAGTACTGCTGTTTTCGGAAGGCTTCGGCACGGGCCATACAGGGGCAGCCTATGCTCTGGCTGAAGGAATACGACTGCTGAACCCCGATGTTCAGTGCCGGGTCTTCGAGCTCGGGAAATTCCTGAATCCTACGGTCGCTCCTTGGATTCTTTCCGCTTACCGTAAAACTGTCAGCAGCCAGCCGAAGCTGGTCGGCATGATGTATAAGACCCAATATCATAAATCGCTGAACCGGTTGACCAAGCTGGCCCTTCACCGGATTTTTTATACCCATGCCTCCCAGGTCATTGAGCAGCTGCGGCCGGATCTGATTATCTGCACTCATCCGATTCCCGCTGCGGTCATCTCCAGGCTGAAGCGCCAGGGGCTCGATGTGCCGTTCTATACGCTGATTACGGATTATGATGCCCACGGAAGCTGGGTGAATGCGGAAGCCAACCGTTATCTGGTATCGACTTCTAAGGTCAAATCGATTCTTACGGGACGCGGCGTCCCCTCCGAGCTGGTAACGGTGACCGGGATTCCGGTGCATCCGAAATTCTGGGAGTCCTATAGCAAGACTAAGCTGCGCAAAGAGCTGGGTCTCGCCGACATCCCGACCGCGCTTATCATGGGCGGCGGCTGGGGTCTGATGTTCGGCAAGGATATTATGAACTCGCTCACCGCCCGGATCGATGAGATCCAGCTTATTTTCTGTATGGGCAGCAACGACAAGGCGATCGCCAAAATGGAGAGCAACCCCCTGCTGAACCATCCCAACGTAAGGATTCTCGGGTACAGCAGTGAGATTAACAAGCTGATGGATGCCTCCGATCTGCTGATTACGAAGCCCGGCGGAATGACCTGCACGGAAGGCCAGGCCAAGGGCATCCCTATGCTGTTCTATAACGCCATTCCAGGACAGGAAGA
Source organism: Paenibacillus sp. FSL K6-1217 (assembly GCF_045040735.1). NCBI lineage: Bacteria > Bacillati > Bacillota > Bacilli > Caryophanales > Paenibacillaceae > Paenibacillus > Paenibacillus sp. FSL K6-1217. The sequence continues at coordinate 6,292,940 of NZ_CP150271.1, read as the reverse complement.
GAAGAACAGCCAGTATTTCGTCGAGCTGGGACTGGCAGAGATGCTTGATCCGGGAGTCGTGGACAAATGGTTCTCCATGCTCCTAAGCGAATATGCCGGATTCGGGGGACCGCAGAAGCGTAAGACTTCTCCGGACCTCCAGCAGCCGCAGCACTGCGCCGCCATCATTCTTCAGATGCTGGGCAAGCCTGCTGCGGAAGCGGTCTTCTCCGAGGCGTGGAGTGCCCAGCCGCCGCCGCCCAAGGTGCGTAGTGAAGAAGCCGTCTATGTCACCCCTTAAGCACTTCTCCTGATATTCATACGAAGACGCAAAAGAACCTCCAGCCCATAGAAATGGGGCTGGAGGTTCTTTTCGCGCCGCGGGCCTGACAAGGCATCGGAGCCAGCAGTACAGATGTGTCTTCCGGCTGCGTCAAATAGCTGTAACTGAATAGACGTATAGCCTCTGGCGGATAAGATCTTTTGGTTTAAGGAAGAACCCATATTATTTATAAAAGGTATGATTGCCGATCGTCTTGGCCAGCGTCCGTGAATGATGCACGGTCAGATCCTGTGCCAGTGTCAGGGACAGGAAGAAATACGTATCATCCGTAACTTCTTTGACCCCCATAAGTGCTGCATTCACAGCCTTAATACTGTCGGCATTCGGCTTCACGCGTTTAAGACGCCCGTTGGCCACAGGACTGAATTGTCTTTTCTGATAGATAACTTCTCTAATTGTGTCGGGAAAATTGGCTGACCGCAGCCGGTTTAGAACAACGTTGGCAACTGCCACCTTGCCCTTGTACGGTTCGCCTTCTGCCTCTGCCATGACGATTTTTTGCAGCAGATGCAGGTCTTCTCCGGATACGGCGTAGCTCCAGGTAGCTTCAGCTTGCTGCTCCTTGGGTAGTAGCTTGGTCCGGGAGAAGAACAATGTTGCGGGGGGATGTTGCTGAGTTACAGCCTTGCCTGGTTTAACACTCTTCGTCCCCGTTGCCGCGATCTTCGGCGCTGGCGCCGCTGGCGGCGATGCCTTCACCACAGTTACCTTAGGTTTGGCCGGAATGGAAGTCTTCTTGGCTGCATCCTTGAGCTGCAGCTTCTCGGGACTTAACCATCCAGCACTCACCGTGCGGGTCCAGGTATGGGCCGGCTTGGCAGCTGTGGTGTAGAGCATGGGCGTAATCATCATTTCGGTTGAATGGCTTGTCCTGTGCAGGACGGATGCGGCTTGCGGAATAAGCTGCTCCACAGACTGATGGCTTGCAGAATTCAGCTTACCCATTTCTATTACATTCTCCCCGGTAGCAGCAGATCCTTCGGGGTTCATCAAACTTATCGCTGAGAAAGACACTAGGATTACACCAACCAGCAGCGCAATATAGCGGCTCTGTTTGAAAATCAACATGTTTTACCTCCTATTTTACGGCACATTCCTATTGTATGTAACCGAAAATGGAAGCTTTGAAAACTTTCTTGTCGATTTTATAGTTAGAAAAATGTAAATTTTTCAGTCATTTCATACATAGGAATGGCATGCATCCTGGTAGCATACACCACAAAAGCATCTACCGTCCAGCCTTTGTCTGGAAGTAACTGACCCGGAGGCTGGCTCTCCATCCGTATATTTTCCAGCTGCTCCAGCGTAAACGGATCTTTCCCCCGGTATTTGCGGGCGACTGTCAAATGGGGATTGTACGTTCGCATCTCCGGGGTATACCCTAAGGGCCGGGTCGCTGAAACCACCTTATTCTGCAGCTCCTTCAGCGGCTCCAATTCGCCGGAAACCCCCGTCCAGAGTACTCTTGGCGAGTCTGGCAGGCCGAAGGTGCCCCATTCTCCGAGCTTCAGCTGAAAGCCTTTACTTGACTGTGCGACCTTCCGAAGGGCCTCGTACAGAGCTGGAATATGTTCCCTGGGGGTATCTCCAAGAAATTGCAGCGTAATATGGAAATCTTGGAAATGTGTCCATCTCGCAAAATTAAGAACAGAGGACACACGGGCAGACTCATTTTTCATATATTCAAGCAGCATATCCGGCAGCGGCACCGCAACAAACAGGCGCTCTATTTCTTGCTCAGGGTCCAAATGGCTCATACGTATTTCACCTTTCCAGACAGATTTGTTATGCTTATCTATACTTATCGTCCATTTCTCTACTGAAATGTAGAACAGGAGGGAACCAACATGACTAAATCCATCGTTTGTATGCAGCAGCTGTCCTCTGCTCAGCAGGAGCGGATCCGCGCCGCTGCACAAGAGTACACCCTTACCCTTGGAGATTCCAGGAACCCTGATCTGGAGCTGCTCTCCGGCGCAGAGATTATAATCGGCTGGGGCAAAGGCATCCGTGACACTGTGCTGCGGCAGGGCTCGCCGCTCCGCTGGGTACAAGCCTGGTCCGCCGGAGTAGAGAAGCTTCCGCTCGACGCCTTGAAGGAACGCGAGATCCTGCTGACGAACGCCAGCGGTGTGCATGCTGAGCCGATTACCGCTGTCATCCTCAGCTTCATGCTGATGTTCACACGCAATATGCATACGGCAATCCGCAACCAGCAGAACCGCCGCTGGCACTCGGACGGGCAGGAGAGTGAGCTGACCGGCAAGACTATCGTCATCGCCGGAACCGGCGCCATCGGCAGCGAGACCGCCCGGATAGCCAAAGCCTTTCGGATGAAAACGGTCGGCGTCAGCCGCTCCGGCCGGCCGGTGGAGAACTTCGACCAGATCTTCACCACCGGGGAGCTGAAGGACTCCGTCCGCGGGGCGGACTTCGTAGTCAACACGCTGCCGCTCACCGATGAGACACGCGGCCTGTTCGATGCCGAAGTCTTCTCCGCCTGCAAGCAGGGAGCATACTACATTAATATTGGCCGGGGAGTGACCACTCATACGGACGACCTGATCGCTGCACTGAACAGCGGCCAGCTGGCCGGGGCGGGCCTTGATGTATTCGAGACCGAGCCGCTGCCGGAGGATCACCCGCTCTGGGGCATGGAGCAGGTCATCATCACCCCTCACTGTGCCGGGGTAACCGACCGCTATGCCGACCGGGTAGTGGACATCTTCGTTGAGAACATGAAGGCCTACCAGGAATCCGGCAAGCCTTCGCGCAACCTGGTAGACTACAGCCGCCAGTATTAGGTTGCTTTCGCGGCTGAGCTGGCGAGTTGGAGAGCTGGGGGGTTGGCTGGCTGGCCGTAGCTTGGCGGGCTAGTGGGTCGACTGGCAGGCCGTAGCTTTCCGGGTTGGCGGGCTAGTGGGTCGGCTGGCAGGCCGTAGCTTGGCGGGTTGGAGGGCTAGTGGGTCGGCTGGCAGGCCGTAGCTTGGTGCGTCGTTGCTTGGCGAGCTAGTGGATTGGTTGAGTAATGGCAATTTAGTTACCTCGCAGACTCACAGTTTAGAGTTTTAACGGTCCCTTGCGGCCAAATGTTGCACATATTGCAACTCGGGCATCGCCAATTTGGGCTATTCGAGCGGATTGTTGCATGAAATGCAGGAATTGTCCCCTTCATCTGCTAACTGGAGAAGAATTGCTGACATTTGTGCAACAATCTCTCATTCAGCTCATATTGATCAGGTAAATGTTGCAAATTGTGCAGGATTCCAAGCGGACTCATTAGCATCAGCACCAGCACCAACATCAGTATTAGCACCAGCAACAGCAACAGCATCAGTATTAGCACCAGCAACAGCATCAGTAACAGCATCACCAGCACCCACATGTCGATACATGCTCAGCTCGTACACTCGTTCAACTAATTTCAGCAATTCAGTTCATTCAGTAATTCACGAATTCACGCACAATAAAGAGCCTCTGCTGAACTAAGCAGAGGCTCTTGTTATACTTTCATCACTAAATAGATTGAACTTGAAGTAACCACAATTAGATGAGAGTAACGGAGGGGATATTTGGAACTGTAGGAGCGGCAGCGTCCGCCTTTGTTCCCGGATTTCTACCGCTACTGCGGTTCAATCCAAGGAATCCGGGAACAACAGCGGCCGTAAGTCCAAATATCACCGCAGTTACGGGCGGCATCGCCATTGAGAAGCTTTTAGTCCAATCTATCCCCCTCACACCTTAAATCGGGTCACCGACTCCCGGAGCTCCGTAAGCAGGAGCTTCAGCTCCGCGATGCCGTTAGCTACAGCGGTGGTCGAGCTGAGCTGCTCATGCGCTGAAGCAGAGGTCTCTTCCACACCGGCCGCCGATTCCTGGGAGAGTGCCGAGATATGCTGGCTGAACTCGTTCATGGTCTCGCTGGCACCGGTCATTTGCTGCAGGTCTTGGCCCATCTCGTCGATAGTCACGGCCATCATGCGGACCGAGCCGTTGATCTCAGCCAGGGCATCCCCGGTCTCGACAATCTGCCGGCTGCCTTGCTCCGTCTTGGCTACCCCGCCGCGCAGCTGCTCTACCATGGTTCTGGAGTCGAGCTGGATGCCCTGGGTAATCTCGGTAATCTCCGAGACCGTCCGCTGCACATCCTCCGACAGCTTACGCACCTCCTGTGCGACAACCGCGAAGCCGCGTCCGCTGTCCCCGGCCCGTGCGGCTTCAATGGCGGCATTGATCGCCAGCAGATGGGTCTGCTCCGAGATGCTGCGGATGGCCCCCACCAGATGGAAGATCCCTTCATTCTTGCGGTTCAGCTCTTCTACGGTGTCCATAGACTGCGAGACCGTCTCGGCAATCTCGTTCATCTGCGCCACGGAGCTTTCCATGAGCGCCCGGCCCTTTTCACCCTTTTGCCGCACTTGCTCTGAATGATTGGAGAGATCCGTGCCTCTGCCGGCAAAATTCTCGATTAACGCATTTAACTCCTCTACCGCCTTGGAGGCATCCACCGCTGCTTCGGCCTGGCTGCCGGAGGCTGAGGCCAGCTCTTCCATCGTCAGCGCAATCTGGCTGCTGCCTTCCTTGGTTTCGGCTATGGTATGCATTAGCACATCGCCCTGCTCCGAAATAATAGTGGATACATTTCGGATCTGGCTGACCATTTCGAGCAGTGTGCGGTTCGTTTCATTTACAGTCTTGGCGAGCAGGCCAATCTCGTCCTTGTTGCGGATCAGCGTCTCTTCCGCCGTCAGATCCCCGCTGGAGATCTGCTGCAGCTGCGCAGTTACCCTTTTCAGCGGATTGATAATCGTTTTACGGATAACCGTGTTAGTCAAACCAATCACCAGAAGCGCAGCCAGCACAGTCACAATACTTAACGTCACGGAGGTGTTGAAAATTTCCGCAGAGATTTCACCCTCATTCTCAGCATCCTTCTGACTGTGTGCTACCAGCGCATCCAGATCTACCTGCATGGAATTAAAAGCGTCAATCCCCTTCTGCGATACCTCCAGGGCCAGTTTCTCGTCATTGGAGCTGCTGAGCAGGATCGCCTGATTGTTGACCGTCAAGAACTCGGCCCATTTCCCGACGAGCGACTCTAATTGTCCCAGCTCCTTTTCCCCTTTTAGATTGGCTTTATATTCCTTGAAGGTAGCCGATACTTCGTTGATGAATTTGGACCGCTCTTCCGCAATTGCGCTTTTGTCCGCGCTGTCAGTACTCAGGATATGCTGCAGGCTGAGTGCCATAACATGCTCTGTGAGGTAATTGACATTGTGAATTTTATTCAGCTCGGGAATGATGTTATGAATGACATTCCCGGTGTTCTTCTGCATGCTGTTCATCTGATAGAGCGAAACCCCGCCGCTGATCATAACGAATACTGCCAGAGCCGCATACCCCAAGGCGATCTTGAAGCCGATGCCTCTTCTGCCCGTGGACAGCTTCGCCTGCTGCTTCCTGCCTGCTTCATCCCCCCCTTTTCCTAACAAATCCTTCAGTCGCTGACCTATCCCCACACCTGTGTGCCCCCTTGAAATAATCTGGATGATTCACCATTTTCCATCTGATTACATTTATTTTTCATAAAAAAACAAAAAAAATAGGTTATATGTACTATGTCGGCAACAGGCGGTTAAAAATTTACACGTTTCTTACGCTGTAAGGTTTTACCTGCCAGCCCAAAGGGCCGACAGATAAAGTTCCTACTATATAAGTCTAATCCAGATCGTAAATCGAACCGACCTTCAGCCCGTACAGCTCGTTGTAGATTTTCTCGGCAAAGGCATCGGTCATTCCGGCGATATAATCAGTCACCATATGCTCCCAGGTCCAGATCGGTCTGGCCGACTTCTGGTCCTTCTCGAAGCGCTGCAGCCAGTCTGAAGGGATGATACTCCGTGATGTCTCAGGATCAAGGAATGCCTCCCATAGCCGCCGCAGGATCCACTCGCTCCGTTTCTGGAGGCGCTGTACGCGCAGATCGCGGATCATCGTTACCCAGGCGAAGCTTTTGAGCACACTGACGGTCCGCAGCATGTCCTCATCCTCCCTGCCTTCCTTAATGAAGGTGACCTTCTTCCAGTCCCCGTCTTCAATCACGCCGAGGCTGGCGACAAAGGTACTGACCCAATACGCCTTGACTTCACGGCGGGTGCGGGAATAGTCGTTCTCGCAGGTCGGCATCTTCTCCTTCCAGACCCGAAGGAAGGAATTCAGCACCTCCTCCACCTTGAAGCGGATCGCTGACTTGTTCCAGCCGGACCAGAAGGCATCCTCAAGTGTAGTGATTTTCTCCACAATCAGCCGCTGGATGTAGTCGTCATGCATGAAGTGCTCGTGCACCTCAATCTTCCCGGCCTTGATGCCGTCCTCCAGGTCATGCGCCGAATAAGCAATATCGTCACACAGGTCCATCAGCTGCGCTTCCAGCGTCTTTTTGCCTTCCGGAATCCCCCACTGGCTGCGGATCTCGTGGATATACTCCCATTCATGCAGATACATCCCCTTCTTCAGGACCGTCCCCGGAAAAGGATATTTGTTAATGCCCAGCAGCACCGCATCCGAGAGGTTCAGGCCGTCGATATTCTCGCGCTTCTCCAGGAACATGATCAGGCGGAAGTTGTGGGCGTTGCCTTCAAAATGCTCGTATTTGCGCTTCATGCTCTCATGAATGGTCTGCTGCTGAACGGGACCTGCCCCGGACTTGGCGACCGCCTCCACCGTCTTGCGGGTCACCAGCTTCTCAAGCAGATTATCCAGCACTTCCTCTCCCTTATGCCCGAAGGGCGGATGGCCGAAATCATGGGCGATGGCCGCACATTCCACGACCTCGGGGTCAATCACCAGTCCCGGATTCTGCGCCGCTGCCGTCTCGACCTCAGGGTACGAACGCAGCAGGCTCTTGGCCGCTTCACGGGCGATCTGTGCCACCTCCAGCGAATGGGTCAGGCGCGTCCGGTAGTAATCACCGGTTCCGGCTCCGAACACCTGGGATTTGCCCTGCAGCCGGCGGAAGGTCGGCGAATGGATCAGACGCGAATAATCGCGTTCATATGCGGCTCTGGAGGTCTCCAGCTTCGTGATTTCGGGATATTGTCTATGCTCTCTTTGTTCAATCAGTGTCATCTCCGCTGCCCCTATTCCTTGATCTGTATTTAGTAACTTATTATAAGTCATTTCCGCCGGAACTTTCACTCTAAAATGCAATTCGCCGTATAGGCTGCGGCAAATGCATAGTTACCAAGGGGGATAGAGCATTCTAAGACTTAAGCAGCAGGACCGCTTATAAAAACAAGTGTGGAGTGAACCGGAGACCCATGAGAACAGCCACCCGAATAACCGCCGCAGTTCTTGCAGCACTGGCGCTGATGCACAGCCCTTCCGACCTTGCCCTGGGCAGTCCGAACAAGGCAAAGAACCGCTACTACTATGAAGAGCGGGGCGATATGATCTGGGAAGTGCGCACCAGCCAGAAGGTGATTGCGCTGACCTTCGATGACGGCCCGGACCCTCTGGAGACGGACAGCATTCTGGAGGTTCTGCATGAGTATCATGCGAAATGCACATTTTTTGCAATTGGCAAACGGATCGCCGCCTATCCCGATGTCGCCAGACGCGTCATTAATGAAGGGCATGAGCTGGCGAACCATACCTATAATCATGTCTATTTCAAAAAGCCCGTCTCCGGGGAGCAGATCCAGAAGGAGCTTGCACTGACGGAGAAGGAGATTATGAAGATCTCCGGCAGACACAGCAGCCTGTTCAGACCGCCGGGCGGAATGTATGACGAGACCCTAATCGATGTGTCCAACAGCATGGGCCTGAAGCCCGTGCTCTGGTCCTGGCATCAGGATACCCGCGACTGGAACCGGCCCGGCGTGTGGAACATCTCAAGCAGAGTGATCCGCAATGCCAAAAGCGGCGATATCGTCCTGTTCCACGACCATGTCCACGGACCGTCACAGACGAAGGAGGCGCTGAAGATTATTCTCCCCGAGCTGGAGAAGCAGGGCTTCCGGTTCGTCACCGTCTCGGAGCTGATTGGGTTATCCGATGTGCAGCAGGCGAAGACGGACCGGCAGATGACTTATTAGGGGGCTTCCCCGGATTGCACAGGTTCACGAAATAAGGTAGTCTTGACCATAATAAAGCTATCATAATAGGGTTATTTGTGAATCTGCCGCAGTCCATCCCCCAGGAGGATTAAATCTATGACCGAGAATACTTCCTATACGACCGAGGAAATCGCCCGGCTGCTCAAAATCTCCAAGCTCAAGGTCTACGATCTGATCAAAAAGGGCGAGCTGCCCTCCTACCGTGTGGGCAAGCAGATGCGGGTTGACCTCTCTGATCTGGAGAAATACAAGCAGAATTCCCGCAATAGCGGGGCCTATGCCCAACCGCTGCCCGGGGGCGGGCTCACGGCGGCTTCCCTGCCGCAGGCGCAGCTCCCGCAGCTGAACGCCCCGTTCGCCGCGCCTTATCAGGCCTTCGCCCCCCCGCCGCCGCACAGCATGAAGAACAGCGGCGTGAACGTGGTCATCACCGGGCAGGATATGTCGCTGGATATTCTGGCGACCCATCTGGAGCGGACCCTGCCGTCCACCCGCCCGCTCCGTTCCTATGCGGGCAGTCTGGACAGCCTCATTGCCATGTATCAGGGAGAGTCCGACATTGTAAGCACCCATCTGCTGGACGGGGACAGCGGCGAATATAATCTGCCCTATATCCGCAAGCTGCTCGTAGGGTTCTCCTATATTGTGGTGCATATGCTGACGCGCAGCGCAGGCTTCTATGTGCAGAAGGGCAATCCGCTGGGCATCCGCAGCTGGGGTGACCTCCGGCAGGACGGGCTGACGCTGATCAACCGTGAGCGCGGCTCCGGCGCACGGGTGCTGCTGGATGAACAGCTGCGCCTGCATGGCATCCCCTCCGCCCGCTTACATGGATACACCAGTGAAGAGAACAGCCATCTGGCTGTGGCCAGCCTGGTGGCAAGAGGCGGCGCAGATGTGGGCATCGGCACCGAGAAAGCCGCCAGAATCATTGACGGCATCGACTTCATTCCGCTGATCCGCGAGCGCTATGATCTGGTCATGGTGAAGAAGCCGGAGAATGAACCGTGGATTAACGCCATTCTTGATATTTTGCGCTCCGAAGCCTTCCGCAGTGAGCTAAGCTCGATCCACAGCTATGACCTGAGCGAGACGGGCACTATTATCTACGAGACATAGAAATAGACACCAAAGGGACGTCCGGTTGCGAGCTTGCCGCCGGGACGTCCCTTCAATTGCTATCTTTGCTGCCGAAAATAGCAGCTGCTATTTTCCCGGCCGAACGAGGAGGAACGCATGTTACCCACAATACCGCAGACAGCATTAAGGCTGGAGCGCTTGTTTTTTCCCAGCGTACACAGCTATTACGGAAGATTTGCGGAGGGGGAGTCTTTGCCCCGAAGGATTCTTCACCACCATGCCCTGTGTTATGTAACAGAAGGTAAAGGGCAGATTATCCTAAATGGGGAGCTGCTTACGGCGAATAAAGGAGATTTCTTTTTGTTGTTGCCCGAAACTTCAGTGGAAGGCAAAGCGCTGACGACAGAACCGCTGCGTTATATGATCATTTTCTTCTCCTGTATAGAGCTTCGTAAGGATCACAAGCACCAGGAGCTCCATCCTCCGGTATTTCCGGTTAGCGGGAAGCTCGAAGCATCCGGCCATCCACAGGCTGCGGAGATCATGCATCAGCTGACAGTATCCGGCCGTACCTGCGGACTGGAAGATATCCTGCGCGCAAAGTACCGGCTGCAGCGGCTGCTCGCGATGCTCCTTCAACCAAGTAAGCGGATTGTGCAGGACAAGGCCGTCGGGATGGACATTGTGCTGGCCTACATGAAGAACAACTACAACCAAGAGCTTAGAGTCGGGCAACTGGCTTTAATGGCAGGGCTAAGCACCAATCATTTCATCAGAGCCTTCAAACAGCATACAGAAAAGACACCTATGGCTTATTTGCTGCAGGAACGGATAAGAAAAGCCAAGCAGCTGTTGTTCTCCTCCGAACGGGTCAAGCAGATCGCCAAGGAAGTGGGCTACAAGGACGAGCATTATTTCAGCCGGGTGTTCAAGAAATCGGAAGGGGTGGCACCGGCCAGCTATCTGAAAAACAGTCATCTCCGTATCGCAGTCCTATATTATGGACTGGATGACTACCTGATGACACTTGGACTGACACCGGTGGCTGCGCTATCTTACCGGGAGCGGGTGTCAAGAAATTATGCCCTTCTCCTGCCGGGTGTGCTGGAACAGGAGATTGTCCGCCTGAACGGTTCCCGGTTGAATTACGAGGAGCTGGCACGGTTGAGGCCTGATCTGATTATCGGGAGCGACCGCCTGTTACCAGGTGAGTTGCTGGAGTCCATCGCACCTACGGTTATCCTTAAGCATACCGATAATGTGGAGCAGCAGTTGTCCCGGTTGTCCCGTATTCTGGGCAGAGAGCAGCAGGCTGACGACTGGATGAACCGCTACGCAGAGCAGAAGCACCTCCTTAGATCACGGCTGGAAGCACAGGATGTGCTGCCCACAGTTTCTTTTATCAGAGTCAGCTCTGAATTCTACCGCCTGTACGGTGCCTCCAATCAGACAGGAACTCTGCTATACAAGGATCTTGGACTAAGCCCGCCCCCCTCAACCCCAGAGCAGACGGGAGCAGTGGATTTCCAGATTCATGAGCTTCCCCGGTATAACCCGGGAACCATCTTTTTGGCTGCGGACCCTACCCTGGAATCGAGACAACGGCTGGAAGCACTGCTCTCGTCCAAAGAATGGTCTTCACTGGATGCAGTGAAGCAGTCCCGGGTATTCGATGCCGGAGATCTGTTGTTCAAAACACTTGGACCCTCGGGCAGAAAGTGGGCCATGTCCTATGTTGCCTCCCGGATTGGCAGGCGGGACGATAGAATTATCCACGGCAACACAGGGTTATAATCCATTGAAAAGTATGGATCGATCTCCTATCATAATGATAATGATTATTATTATCTATTACACAAAGGAGACAAGAAATAAATGAATCGAATGAAATCCATCCAGGTCATGCTCCTTGCCGTTCTGCTGCTGATACTGGCCGCTTGCAGCAATAAAGCGGGACAACCGGTCTCCGAAGAACAGAGTCCCTCCGCTTCGCAAACCAGGGATCAGGCGGCTGCGGAACCGGGCACACGCACAATTACCCATCTTAAGGGAGAAGCCGTGATTCCGGCCAACATCGAAAAGATCGTTGTGCTCTCAGCCGAGTACATAGATCATCTGCTTACTATCGGAGAGAAGCCTTACGGTGTGAACACAGAGGTACGGTACGGAGGAGACTATCTTCCCTATCTTGCTGACCAGCTGCAAGGTGTACAAAGTGTAGGTTCGGCGGATGACCCCAACCTGGAAGCCATTGTCCTGCTTGAGCCGGATGTGATTCTTATCGAGAGCCGGACGGCCGAGAATATGTATGAGCAACTGAACAAAATCGCCCCTACCATCGTTCTTGGAAATGAATGGCTTGATTATGGCGACGATACTTCCCTTTGGACCAAGGATCTGCTAACCATTGCGGAAATGTATGACAAGACGGAACTGGCGAAGGAAAAAATTGCTGAACTGGAACAGAAAACGGTCCAGGCCAGCGAAAAAATCAAAGCGCTGGACAACAAAAAACTCGCCTACCTCCGTGTACGCGAAAAGACGCTCCAGGTGTATGCACAAAAAGGGCATCCGACCAGTGCTTTACTCTACCAGGATCTCGGATTTGAACCTGCAGCACTTACGCCGGAAGAGCAAAGAGCAGATTTATCCTTGGAGAAAACGCCGGAGCTGGGAGCAGACTTTATCGTCCTTGAGACTGACCCGAATGCCCGTGATTTTTTGGACAACATGCAGAATAGTGCGCTCTGGAAGAACATCCCCGCCGTACAGGAAGGAAGGGTCCATGAGACCGATTCCTTTTGGCTCTTCAAGGGCTGGGGGGTTATTGGCCGGGGTGAGATTATAGATGAAATAATGGCATGGGTAGAGTAATGAGTGGCGTTGTACCTTTTGGCAGCCAGTGGATACAGAATTTCATGCAGCAGCATTTTGCCGTGACTGTTACGGAGAACCGGAGTTCATCTTTTCCTTACAGTACAGATAATCTGTTAGATGAAGCGAAGCTCCCGTTAATCATCGGCCAGCAATCGGTTCAGCTTGGAGAGCCTGGAGGAATTGTGGTCGGAACTTTATTTGCCAAAAGGTATTCGGTGTTGATCATGGGACTGGCCGCCTCCATCACTCTCTTCGATACCCCGCTCTCTCTGCAGCCCGGCGCGTTGCGGTTCAGGCTAACGGATGCAGGAATGATGCATTATGAAGCGGAGACGGCAGCTACGGACAAACTGCCTGGTAACAATCCTGAAGTCCGTCAAGCCTGCCTTTCCAACTATCTGGAACACCTCTTGGCACATCTGCGGCAGGTGTTCCAGGCTGTATCAGGTTATACGGGGGCCAAGGAGAAAGTCATGTGGTCGCTGGTTGCGCATAATTTGCATGACCTGTATGGACGGCTGGATACGGACAGGGAACTTTGGGACTCAGAGGATCGGGGCCGGATTATCGGCCAGGATTATAATACTTTGCTTCAGCCGGGAAAGCCGGGTGAATTATCCATGCGGTTCCGCAAGGTTGAGCATCCGAAGCTGCAAGGCCGTCCCTTCTATCTGCGCAAGCATTGCTGCCTGGCCTACCGGATCAGGATCGGGCCTGATGCCGAAGAGTATTGCAGCACCTGCCCCAAGCTCTCTCCGGAAGAGCGATGGCGTATATTGGATACTTAAGCAACGCCCATCCCCGTTTCAGGATGGGCGTTGCTTTTTTCTGCTGTGCTATTCTTTGGGACTACGATTGACAATTACATCCCTGTTATAGCTGCTTCCGGCAAACGTGATGCCCTCCGGCTCCGTCTTGCGGGGCAGCAGCGCTTCGGAGATAATATTGCCGGTATGATCGAGGTAGCTGGTGACATCGACACTCTTATGGTAGAGGCAGATGTCATCCACCCGGTCATCCATGACGATACGCAGCGCCGTGGCCTCCTGCACCGAGAGCAGTTCTCCATGCTGCCGTACAGGCAGCCGTTCTGCACTCACCTGCGGCTTCGCTGCCCCGAACGGAACCGCCAGAGTGACGATGGCTGCACTGCCGGTCAGGGTAAGGGAACGCTTCATGACCGGACTCTCATAGTAGTGACCTTGCTTGAAGATCAGGCCCTGCTCCAGCGTCAGCCGGTCCGCAGCCAACCCGGCAGGCAGCGGCTTCAGCAGCAGATTGGCCCCCTCCAGCTGCGAGACAACTTCCCCGCTTAGAGAGTCGTAGGCTGCTGCGCCTGACGGCAGGTGAAAGTACTGCTCATAGCGGTGCTCTCCCTGCGCTTCGAACAGGTCCACGATCAGCCAATAGCTGTTCTTGACGAACAGTACCTTGCGGGAGTGAACCACCGGATCTTCGTAACGGGTATATCCGTACTGGCTCGCAAAGGTGTAGTCATACGCTTCATTGAACTGGGTATCCCAGATTCTGCAGCTCGCCGTAGGCGGCGTATTCCAGTGGAAGCTGCGGACATGCTGGTCCTGCCCGTCTACAACCACAGTGTTATGTGCCCGGGTCGAGACCGTATATTTACGTTCCTTGTTCCACTCAAACAAGCCCATACCCGAATCCGCCAATAGCTCGCGTCCTCCGGCGTAGAGCACCAGGCTGAGCGCATCGGAATGCGCATGCCCGCCGATGCCGACGCCCGCCCGCATCGCCATGTACATGTCGGTTGGGCTCCAGCCCGAGCGGGAGGTCACATAACCGCCTGCCGGGAAGCAGGCTGCCGTCTCCGAAGACTCTACAGCCTTAAGCTGAGCATACTCCGCCGCAGCCTCCGGCCCGATTCTCCACAGCAGGGAGAACGGCAGCCGCTCATGCCCCAGCGCTTTGAAGTCCCCCCGCTGATACAGGTAAGCACCCAGGCTCATGACATTGCGCAGCTCGCTGACGACCTGAACATCGGTATCGCCGAACTTAACCAGCTGCCCGTCCGGGGCCAGCAGATGCATTGCGACGACATACATCTTCTCCAGCGTCTCCCGGTATTCTCCGGCATCGATGCCAAGCTTCTGGTACAAGGCTACCAGTTCATACAGATCGCGCATGACGATCAGGTGGTAATTCGGACTGCCCTCGAACTGTACCCCGTCAGGGTAGACATTCTCAAGGATATACCCCGGCAGCTTACGTCCGGCGTATTCCAGCCACGCGGCGGAATCCTTCAGCTCCGGCAGCAGCAGCGCCGTCTGAATCAGCCCCCGGAGCTGCATGCAGACATGATTCCCGCCGCTGGCATGGTAACTCCGGACGTACTCCCCGTGCTGCTGGAACGACTTGATCAGCTTCAGCTTCACCTCAGGCTCGAAGGCGGGGGAGCCGAAGAAAGTAATGAAAGCCTCCGGCAGCATGAACATCCGTACACCGACCGAGAGGGGGTCCCAGGTCGAATGCTCCGCGCGGAATGTACCATCGACCGGCATAGGATTATCGTCAATGAAATGGCTGATCATATCATTGAAGCATCTGGCGTATTTGTCGTCACCGGTCAGCGCATAGGCTCTGGACAGGCGCTTCACGTAGACGAACCGGGTCAGATGGAGCTGATACTGCGAGCTGTCGAACAGCCAGCTGTTCCAGTCATAATTGCCCTGCCGGAACACCACTCTCTTCCCTTTGAACAGGGGAATATCCCCCTCCACAATCCGGTCCGCCTCGGCAATATCCTGCTGCGCCTCCTCCTCCCCGCTGTAATGGCTGGCGGCGTATGCCCGCAGCTTGGGAACATCCTTCACATCAAAGTAATATCTTCCGTTGTTACCCGCTGCAATCACTTCTAAATAAGCATCCCGCGCGCCGGGGACATCGCCTCTGCCCAGCATCGCAGCTACACCGGCAAGCTCTGGCCGGTTCAAGTCCAGCATCGTGCGCAGGAATTCCCCGTCCGGCAGTTGCGGCTTCGTGTATGCGGGATTATGCCGCAGGTCCTTATAACCCATAGTCAATTCAATCATCACCTTTATCTTCACGGATCTCTCCGCCTGAGTGTCTATTCCTTAATCGAACCAAGCATGGCACCCTTGGCAAAATACTTTTGCAGGAACGGGTACACAATTACAATAGGCAGCATCGCCAGGAGAATGGCCGCATTCTGGACATTGGGTCCAAGGTTGGCCGCAAGCGAGGCATCCACCGCTGCCTCTGCCGAGATATTGGAGGCGCTGATTGCCACCATCTGCCGAAGGAGCGGTTGAATCGGCCAGCGTGAGGTATCATTCAGGTAGATTACCGCCGAGAAGAACTCATTCCAGAACTGCACCATGAAGAACAGGGTGAAGGTGGCAATAATCGGCTTGGACAGCGGCAGCACGATCGAGTAGAGAATCCTGAATTCCCCCGCCCCGTCAATTCTGGCTGCTTCGTCCAGACTCTCGGGCAGGCTCTGGAAGAAGGAGCGGATGACCATGATATTAAACGCACTGGAGGCTGCCGGAAGCACTACCGCCCAGTAGGAATCGATCAGACCCAGATTTTTGACGACCAGATAGTTGGGAATCATGCCCCCGTGAAAGATCATCGTGAAGAAAATAACCAGCAGCATGATCCGGCGGCCGGGCAGAAATTTCTTCGACAGGGCATAGGCCAGTGTAATGGAGACGAACAGGCTGAGCACCGTCCCCATGGCCGTGATAATAACCGAGTTCTTGACAGAGGTCAGGAACGTATTCGCATTCAACAGATAGCTGTAGGCATCCAGTGTCCAGTGCTTGGGCCAGATGAAGAAATTCCCGGCCATCGAATCTCCCGGCGGACTGAATGAGACCGCGATAATATATAAAAAAGGCAGAATAACCAGCAAGCTGATTAAGCAAATAATGACTACAATAATGGTGTCAAACCAGGTTGCCTTAAGCTTCATAACCTCTCCACTCCTGTTCTTGTTCTAGAATATGCCTTCCTCGCCAAGCAGCTTCGCCGCATAATTGGCCCCGAGGACCAGGATCAGACTGGCAACGGATTTGAACATGCCTACCGTAATCGCGAAGCTGTAATTGAATTGCTCCAGACCGACGTGGTAGACGAACAGATCGAATACATTGGAGACATCCAGGTTAAGGCTATTGGTCATCAGGAAGATCTGCATGAAGTTGGAGTCCATGGAGGAGCCGAGACGGAGCAGCAACAGAATCACGATGGTCCCCTTGATCCCGGGGAGCGTAATATGCCAGATGCTCTGCAGGCGGCTCGCTCCATCCACCTTGGCCGCTTCATACTGCTCGGGGTTGATTCCCGCCAGCGCCGCCAGGAAGATAATCGTGCCCCAGCCCGCATCCTTCCAGATCGACTGGAAGATCACCAGCGGCCGGAACCATTCATTGCTGACCAGGAAATTGGCGCTGCCGTCGAACCACTGGCTGAGATAATGGTTAATGACGCCGGAAGGTCCGAAGAAGGAAATCGTAATCCCGTAAATCACGACCCAGGAGAGAAAATGGGGCAGATATACGATGGTCTGCGAGACACGCTTGAACACCTTAAGCCGTACTTCATTCAGAAGCAGCGACAGGAAGATGGTGAAGGGAAAATAAATGACCAGATTCAGCAGACTGATCAGCAGTGTATTTTTCAGCAACATATAGAAATCGGAGGTTCCGAAAAACTGTCTGAAATTATCCAGCCCCACCCAGGGGCTGTTCATCATGCCCTTGAACGGGCTGTATTCCTTGAAGGCCAGAATGAGTCCTGTCATCGGGATGTAATGAAAGGTGAGAAAGTAGAGAATACCCGGTGCTGCCAGTAAGTAAAAGGGCCATAGCTGATGAAACCGTTTGGGGCGTAAAGCTCTCTGCACAGGCTAAACCTCCTTATCCAAATGGGCAAAAGAAAGGGAAAGCCCCCTCCTTTGCCTCTGTTTATAGTGAATCTGTTATTTATTGATGCTCTGCTTTATACTGGTCCAGCAGTTCCTTGGTGATCTGCGCGCCCGGTCCCTGAGTCCAGGTATCAATCTCCTTCTGCACATCCTCCCAGGCTCCCTCGCCCAGCACATACTTCGTCATGACCGCACTCATTTTCTTATAGCTGTCCGGATTCTTGCTCGCGTACTGTGAGTTGTAGCTGAGGAACGGATTCTCCACCCCGATCTTGCTGATCGTATCGAGCGTCGCCTTTTGCAGCGCCAGGATGTCAGGCTCCTTGGAGTTGGCGTACACATAGGGATCTGCGCGGTTCTCCAGGATGAAATTGTTCGGCTTATCCAGCTCATACTGCTTCTTCTGCTCCTCGGTCTGCACCGCTACCCCATCCTTGAAATCGCTGGAATGAATGCCGGTAACTCCCGCTTTGGAGAAGGCTACATTCTCCTCGGAGGCAGTGAAATCAAGGAAATCTACAATCTGCTGCACCTTATCCTCCGGCACGGAGCTTGGAATCGCCCACAGTCCGTAGTACCCGGAGAGTACAGAAGCGCCCTTCTGTCCATTCGCACCTTCAAGCACATCGACAATCGCGATTTCGGCCTTCGGGTCCGTCTGCTTCAGCTTCTCCACGTTGGTCTCCACGATATCACTGACATTCCCGACAAAAGCACCGGCTGTGCCCGCCAGGAACTTACTCCGCGCCTGCCCCTGGTTCTTCAGTACCGGCGCATCCTTGTCGATCAGGCCCTTGCTCCAGGAATCTCTCAGCCACTCCAGGAAGGCTTTGTATTCAGGAGTCTGGAAATCACGGACCACGCTGTCTCCGTCCAGCTTCCACACATTGGGAATGCCAAAGGCATACTGGATCGGGAGGACACCCGAGAATGGTCCCGGGCTGTTCACGCCGTCTGAACCGTAGATCGTGAACGGAATGGTTTTGCCGCCGCCGGCCGGGTCCTTCTCCTTGAACACCGCAAGCGCGTTCGTCAGCTCATCGATTGTCTTCGGAACGGGCAGATTATATTTATCCAGCCAGTCCTTACGGATCAGGATATTGGCTTCGCCTCCGCCGTAGAGACCGCGCGGCCGGGGAATCCCGTAGGATTTGCCGTCAATCTTGGCACCGTTCCAGACCACCTCATCAATCTGGCTGATATTCTTGGTCTTTGTGAGGTAAGGCGTCAGGTCATGAAAAGCACCCATCTTCACCAGGTTGTTGAATTTATCATCCTTCCCGCCATCCATCAGCAGCAGGTCATAGGAATCTCCGGCGGATACCGCCACAGAGAGCTTGTCCGTGTAGGCCTCGGAGGGCACGAAGGTTACGTTCAGATCGACATTGCCGCGCTTCTCCAGGTCCTCCAGCGCTTTGTTGTTATTCATCTCCGGCGGATTGCCGAAGAGAATGGTCATTGCCTTGATGCTGGCCGGTTTGCCGGCTGCACCATTCTGTGTTCCGCCTTCCGGTGCCGTGGTGCTGCCTGCCGCTGAATTGTTACCGCCGCCGCAGCCCGAAAGTGCAGTTACCATCAATGCCGCTGAAGCTGCAAGCGGTACAAGCTTTCTCGTGATACTCATTGTCATCCCCCATTTGCTTGTATTGATTGCGTTTACATCGTGCTTACACTTTGGATTATAGAAGACGCCTGAGTTTAAGAACATGCCGGATTCCAGCCAAAGTGTCACCATTTTTAAGATTTGCCGGTCCGCAGGTATCTCCACGTTCTCCAATGTACTATAATCTGTATAGGATAGCCTGCCCGGTATCCGAAGTACCAAAACCCTTAACGGATGTGAACCTATGAACTCACCCTTTATCAGTTTTTTGCGGCGGAGCTTCTATATTAAGATGATTGTGGTCATGTTCGCCATCTCGGTGGTTCCGCTGATTGTGCTGTCCTTCATCTCTGTAAGCGTATCCAGCACGACTGTGGAGCAGCAGGTGAACCGCCTGAATGCCCAGCTCGTCAATCAGGTCGTGGACCGGATTGAATTAACCATGACCCGGCTGCGGGAGCTCAGCGAGCAATACTCGCGGATCTCGTCCATTCAGAGTGCGCTGGTCTCGCCTTCGGCCCAATATTTTGAAGAGGTGGTCCGCAAAAAGGATCTGATCTCGGTGCTCAGCGGCGCCTCCGCCATCATCGGGAACGTGGAGGGTCTGCAGGTCTATTCAGCCGTTACAGGAGAAGTCCTCTCCTCTACGGAAGCCCCGGCCATGCTGGAGGAGTCCCCGTACCGCCCGCTGATTGAAGCGTATCTGGCTTCGGGACGGCCGAATCTTTTTCTGGACAAGCACTCATTGCCTGAACTAGCTATCCTTCAATCGTCCACCTATTATATCTCACGCGTCCCCTTCGATTTATATAAGGACCTGAAGGGCGTGCTGCTGATCTCCATGAACAACAGCCAATATCAGCAGCAGATTGAGAATATTCAGCTGGGGAGCAAGGGCTCCATCTCCCTGCTGACGGAAGACGGCCTGACTATAGCCACCACCAGCAAGCTGGAGAAGCAGGAGGATACGCAGCGGGTGCAGGGTATTCTGAAGCTCTGGAAGGAGCTGAAGCGCCCGGATCAGTTCGCGGCAGGCTCCTCCATCGTCTCTGTCAAGCAGACCTCCACCTACGACAAGTGGATCGTCCTCTCGGAGATTCCGTCCAAGGAGCTTACGGCCAGCGCCGAGATCATCCGCCGGACGGTGACTTATTTTCTGCTGATTCTGGTCTGTCTGGGAGCACTGTGCGTGGTCGGCTTCGGCTATCAGCTCTACCGGCCCTTACAGGCTGTGAAGCGGCAGGTCGATGCTCTGAAGAAAGGGAACTTCGATGCCCGGGTCACCCATTTTGCGAACAATGAGATCGGGGATCTGGGCCGGATGCTTAATACCATGGCTGTCCGCATTCAGGATCTGCTGGCAGACCTGCATGATTCGGAGGATCTGAAGCGCAAGCTGGAGATTCGGGCACTGCAATCGCAGATCAACCCCCATTTCATGTACAATACCCTTAATACGATCCGTATGTTCGCCATGATGAAGGATTATGAGAAGATCAACTCTCTGATGGGACGGCTGGTGGCCTTGCTGCGGTATTCGATGGAGAACTTCGAGCAGACGGTGCAGCTCCAGCAGGAGCTTGATTATCTGGCGGATTATGTCGGGCTGCTCAATATGCGCTACAAATGCCAGATCCATCTGGAGGCGGAGATTGAGGAGCCGCTGCGGGGCATGATGATTCCGAAGCTGGGTCTGCAGCCGCTGATTGAGAACTCCGTGTTCCACGGCATTCTCCCGCGCAAGGCACCGGAAGGGCATATCAGTGTACGCGTATTCAGAAGCCCCGGCGGGAGCCATATTATAGTACAAGTCCAGGATGACGGGATCGGTCTGGAAGAGGCGGAGCTGCGGAAGCTGCAGCTCCATCTCCAGCAGGAAGAGTCCACGGAGAACATCGGGCTGCAGAATGTCTGGATGCGCATGAAGCTGCTGTTCGGGGCAGAGACACAGATCCTGCTCACCAGCGCTGCGAACGAAGGCTTAACGATTCGCATGCTGCTGCCGTCCGGGAACGTTCTGATTAAGGAGGAACCTCATGAATCACTATAGAGTTGTCCTGGTGGAGGACGAGATTCCGGCAAGAACCGTCTTCCGCCATTTCATTGAAGAGCGTGCCGATCTGTTCACCCTGGTCGGCGAAGCCGAGGATGGCCGGGACGGGCTGGAGCTATTCCTGAAGCATAAGCCGGAGCTGATCGTCACCGACATTACGATGCCGGGCATGAACGGACTGGAGATGCTGCGCGAGATTGAACGGAGCGGGGTCCGTGCGCCGCAGATCATTATTCTGACCTGCCATCAGGACTTCCACTATGCCCAGCAGGCCATTCATCTGAAGGCGGCCTCCTATCTGATTAAGGATGACTGCCTCTCCGATCCGGGCCTGTTGACCCGGACGATGGAGGAGCTGGCGGCTCTGGCGGATTCACGCGGCGAGACGAGAGACAATTATCTGCAGCTGGAACAGCAGGTCCGCCTGAGCGAGGTGGAGATCGAGCAGAGCCTGTTCCTGGACATGCTGCGCAGCCCGGGGGCCGAAGCCAAATGGCTGCGCAGTCTGGAAGACTCGCTGCTTCCGCTTCACGGCCAAGGCTTCATGACCCTGCTGCTGGAGCTGGACCGCAACTCCCTGCGCTTCCCCATCGACCAGCTTGAGGAGCTGAAGCTCTGGCAATTCGCCGGGGTGAACGTGCTGAAGGAGCTGCTCGGCAGCATAGGCCCGCATAAGGTGATTGCCCTCGACAAAGGGCGGTTCCTGTCCCTCTATACCGATCCCTTGAAGACCGGACGCCCTCAGATCCTGGAGCAGGTGCGGGAATCCTTTGCCGCGAATCTC
This sequence comes from Paenibacillus sp. FSL K6-1217, assembly GCF_045040735.1. NCBI lineage: Bacteria > Bacillati > Bacillota > Bacilli > Caryophanales > Paenibacillaceae > Paenibacillus > Paenibacillus sp. FSL K6-1217. The sequence goes on along the minus strand of NZ_CP150271.1, from coordinate 6,271,189 downwards.
AAGATGAGCTGCATCGCCCTGCTGTGCAGCTTCGAACAGGGACTCGGGGACCGGCCGGAGGCGCTGAAGCGGCTGGCTTCTGCACCGTATCCGTTCTTTTACCGCTGCAATGAGCTTATCGGGATCGGGGAGTGGGGGCAGCTCTCCAGCTTCCAGCGGATTCCCGAGCCGCAGAGCCGCTTCTGGAGCAAGGTGCTGAAGAAGGCGCTGCTGGAGCCGCATCTCAGCACAGCCGCTCTGGAACAGGAGCGCCAATCCCTGCACCGTCAGGCCATGGAGCAAGCCTGGGACCCGGAGCAGATCAAGTCCCTGTACCTGAGAGTCTTCCTGGATATGAGCCATAACGTAATTGGGGCGGAAGGCGGGGCGGACCTCGAAGCGGAGCTGCGTGTTCATATTGAGCTGTGCCAGACGTTCAACTCCGTACATGAGATCACCTGCGATTATTTCCGCAAGCTCCAGCAGCTTCAGGAGGGCGGCCGGAAGATCGATGCCTCCATTACACGGATCATTCAGCAGATGCGCGAAGATCTCAGCTATCCCTACAAGCTGGAGGAGCTGGCGGCTTCGATCAATTACAGCGTGCCTTACTTCAGCTCCATGTTCAAGAAAGCGGTCGGCGAGAGCTTCGTCCAATATCTGACCCGCCTGCGGATTGAACAGGCCAAGCTGCTGCTGCTCACCACCGATCATAAGACCTTCGAAATCTCCGAATCCATCGGGTTCGAGAATTACCGCTCCTTCAACCGGATCTTCAAAAAGGAGACCGGTGTCTCCCCCTCCGATTACCGCAGGCAGGGGACCCAAAACATATAAATTGGTCCCCGGTTTACCGAAAAGCCCCCGCCCTCACCGGAAATCCCAGTGAGGACGGGGGCTGCCTTTGTTTACCTAAGCCGTCAGGTACGGCGGTTCACGAACATCAGCATAAGCATGGAAATCAAAATGATTGAGCCTACCCACATCCAGGCCAGCGTCATATTGCCTCCGTCCACCGCTACATAGATTGCGGTAGGCACCGTCTGGGTGCGTCCCGGGATATTTCCCGCCACCATAATGGTAGCCCCGAATTCACCCAGCCCGCGGGCGAAGCCGAGGACATAACCGGCGGCCAGCGAACGACTGGCCAGCGGGAGCGTAACATAACGCAGCACCTGAAGCTCGCTGGCTCCCTGCGCACGCGCAGCATCCTCCAGGTCCTTCTCCACCCCCTCGAAGCCCGCTTTGACCGTGCGGTATACCAGCGGAAAAGCTACCACGACTGCGGCAATCACCGCCGCTCCCCAGGTGAATAGAATAGTCTGCTCTGTGAACTGTTCATACAGCCTGCCGATCCAGCTGCGCCGCCCGAGGATTACCAGCAGGACGAAGCCGACCACGGTAGGCGGCAGTACCAGCGGCAGCAGCAGGATCGTCTCAACCAGGCTGTGTCCGAAGAACCGGCGTCCCGCCATCTTCCGGGCAGCCAGCGTGGCCAGCAGGAATACGATCGCACTGGTTAAGACCGCAATCTTGATGGACAGCCAGACCGGGGCGAAAAAATCGGGCCAATTGATCTCCATCTCTTTTCACCCTATCTAATAGATGTTACTTATTTCGCCAATTGAAAGCCGTAGCCTGTAAAGACCGAGCTTGCGGCGGCAGTCTGCACATAGCTGTAGAAGGCTGCGGCTTCTGCCTGATGCGAGGAATCCTTAATGATGGCGACCGGATAATTAATCGCCTTGTGAACATGTCCGCCTATGGTGAGGGCAATCTTCACCTTCTTCGAGGTTAACGCGTCCGTCTTGTAGACGAACCCGGCATCCGCATTGCCTGTCTCCACATAGGAGAGCACCTGGCGGACGTCCTTGGCGAAGACCAGCTTACCTTGCAGCGTATCCCACACCTTCTTCGCAGTCAAGGATTGCTGGGCGTATTGTCCGGCTGGTACCGATTCCGGCTGGCCTACGGCTACCTTTTTGAAGGCTGGCCCGGTAAGATCTGTGATGGTTGTAAGCTTGGCCTTCGAATCCGAAGGCACCACTACGACCAACTGGTTCTTCAACAGCGCCTTGTGATCTCCGACCAGTCCTTTATCCACCAGCGCGTTCATCTGCTTATCGCCTGCCGAGAAGAACAAATCAGCCGGAGCCCCCTGCTCAATCTGCTTCTGCAGCGTACCGGAGGCGCCGTAATTGAATACCAGCTTAATCCCAGGATGCTGCTTCTCATACTGCACCGCGATCTTGTCCAGACTATCCTGCAGACTCGCCGCTGCGGAGACAATAATCTCCGTCTTCTTGGCTGCCGCCTCTACGTCTCCCGCTGAACCTGCGGACACTCCCCCAACCATAAGCAATACCAGTAATCCCGCCAACCACTTCTTCAACACCCTCCATACCTCCCAATCCTAACTCTTTATAATTTGATCAGACTCTAGTAAGTTAAACCGAATTATACAATACATTTGATTATGTTTGTATATGTTTAGTTATAATTAGTATTAAATCAGGGATTCCCCTAATCCACACGACAAAAAACCCCGCCCCATGTATAGGGAAGAGGCCGTTGTTTGGCTATTCACACCATCTTCTCTCCAGTTATTCGACCTTGAAGGCTACCTTGAAGCTTCCCTTGGTCTTCTCGCCCTTGATTTCAATCCGGTATTTACCGTCCTTATCGGCTTCCACCTTCTCCGTACCGGATTCATTGGTTCCAAGCTCCTTCAATACCTCATTGTCCGGGCCATACACCTTCATGGACAGCTGGCCTTCTTCGACCTTGGATTTGTAATCTATGCTGATCGTTTCGCCGCTCTTCATACTCAGCTTCTTCACCTCTGTGCCCGTAAAAAACTTGTAAGAGGCGCTTACTTTGCTCTTCGTGCTGGACCCGGCGAACATTATTCTTTTGTCGCAGGAGGTCAGCAGCACCGACGCCATGATGATCAAGATCCCCAGTGTCATCCATTTCTTGTTCATATTCTTACCACTCCCCGGTTTAGATTAGATGGCCGCAGTGCGGACATCGGCTGCCCTTATGGCCTGCATCGGATGCAGCGTGCATGGGATGCTGTTTTCTTGCCAGGAAATAGAGGATCAGACCAATGAAATTGGGAATATAGATGACCGCCGTCATCCACAGCCAGGCATTCATCCGCCGCCGCGAGGCATCCTTATAAATGAAGACTGCGACTAGCACATTGAGGCCCAGGAACAGCAGGGCCAGCAGACTCATCACGATAAGCCAGATCTGATTCTCCTCCACAAAATCGCCCATATAGGGGCTTATGACAACTCCCAGCGCAATACAGCTTAACAAAGTGGTAGCTGTAAGCGCCCAAAAAACAATTTTCTCAACGGTTAAGTGAACCTTCATAATCTCCTCCCCCGCCTCCCATCGTACAGTACAAAAGCAAGGTTCCGGCGGTCATTGGAGACAGGATGAACAGCAGCCCCATGCTGATCTTCCACTGGAGAGCCGCCGGGCCGGCCAGGAAATACAATCCAAGCACCAGGAATACCAGCCATTGCAGGACCATTAACCCGGAAAGGATTCCCATTCTTCTGCGCCCGTGTATCCGCTGAATCGTATTAGAAACAAGCTCTGGCGATGGCGTAAGCGGCAGGTTAAAATATTCAGTCAGCAGCCGGTCTTCGTCTCTGGGCTCCTTCAACTAGTTCATCTCCTTCATTAGATTGTGCAGCAGCTTCTTGCCTTGATTCAATCGGGATTTGACGGTTCCGACGGGAATTCCCAGCACATCCGCAATGCCCTCATAGCTGAACTCCTCATAGTAATACAGTACAAGAGGGGCAAGATAACGTTTGGGCAGACTCCGCAGGCATTCCTCCAGTAACCGGTGCTCCTCTTGGCGCAGCAGCTCCTCTTCCGCCAGCGAAGCCGGATCTCTGAGTTGAATAAGCTCTGCATCCGAGGACAACCATGTCCAGAGGGCATACACGCTTTTCCACTTCCGGTAGTGGTCGCGGTACATATTGAAGGCCACCTGGAAAAGCCAAGGCTTAAAGGGACGCTCCACATCATACTTCGCCAGCTTGCGGAGCACACGTACCCATACCTCCTGGAACAGATCCTCCGCATCCTGCCGGTTCAAGGTAAGATGGCGGCAGAACCGGTACAAATCATCCCTATACCTGACAATGAGAAGCTCAAGATGCTCATGTTGACCGGACTTGCATCCAGCAACGAGCTGTTTGTCGGTCATCATCTGTTCTCCGCCCGCCCTTTCACCCTACATTACGAAGTGTTATGGATATTGTTCGGAATTTCACAAACAAATTCCTGTTTATTACAAAAAATGATTCCACTAGGTCCACGCAAGCCAAAAAAACCAATCCGCCTCAACGGGCCGGATCGGTTCCTGGTACATAAAAATTGAACGAAGGTCAAATGTCCGGTCAGGAAAACTATTCAACTAATCCTATGAATTTTATATAAATATAGCAGGGCGTAATAGCGGAAATATATCGCCGTTATTTATACAGCGACAGCCATTTCTCCAATTGCTGCTTCAGCACATCCCGGTAGTAGAGCGGTTCCATAATCTCAGCCTCTTCCTTGTATTTCATAATCCAATGAACGAAGCCGATGTCCTGTTCCACATTGACTTTGAAATGCAGGCTGCGGTTCTGGCGGTCCACCCTGCTCGGCTTCACAAACATCTCCTCCTGCTTCAGCCGCTCCATCATCCGCTGCGAGAATTTGACTTTGAATTCAACCTGCAGGCTATCCTGTTCCAGGGACCACTTCTGCTCCATGAAGGACTGCAGATCGAATTGATCTTTGGAGAACCACCTGTCCAGCGGATTCACACTGGAGAAGCCGTTAATATGAAAGGTGCGGATAATCCCAAAGCGGTGACAAAAACCAATCAGGTGAAAACGATTCTCTAGCGGGACCAGGCAATAGGGATCAATTCGGATACCTTTTTCTTCGTAGGCATTCTCACTGTAGTCAGCCTGTATGCTTCTCTGCTTCATTACGGCATCCAGAATTTCGGTCAGAAAGAAGGGCTGATCTCCCGGAGATCTGTTTTTTTCCGTCCAGTTTGGTCCGGCTTCCTTTTTCGTGCGCTCCATTGTTTCTTCCCTCTCTGCCTTTCGCTTATAATCTGCCGCCATCACTTTCTCGTATGCGTCTTCAAAGCTCGGGGGCAGCAAAGGTTTGATCTCCGCCATAATACTGCGCAACTGTGAAAAAGCCTCTTCTTCCTCTTCTGACCAATCCAAGGGGTACAGCGCAAAATTCCCGATAAAAGCATACCCCTTGCCATGTCCCATATGAGTGATGGGGATATGCATGGCACTGAGCGCATCCATATCCCGATAAATCGTTCTCTCGCTGTTGCCGCATCGTTCCGCCAGCTCACGGGCCAGAATTCCCGGTTTGGCTTGAACTAGCGTAATGATGCGCATCAGCCGGATCAATCGGTCTGTCATATTCAGTTCTCCTTGACTTATGGTAAAATAGACCCATTATTTTTAAATAAACTAGTTATATATATCTATAACCAAGGATGTAATAACCGAGATAAGAAAATATAATAGAACTATTTTACTATGTTACCACATTTAGATATTACGCATTTCTTTATCTGTTACGCCGAATGAAGTTCTATATTTAAGCCCTATGTATGGGGAATTCTTGTACTATCTACGCAGCTTCCCGGTAATTATCTCATCCCCGCCCTGCAGAGCGGCAGATTCTCTGCCTCCAGTCTTTTATACAGCGCTTCCGCTTCTCTGAGCAGCTGCATATCCCCTGAGCGGGCAGCCATCAGCAGCAGCTCGTCCGCCTGCCTGCGAAGAATGTCAGAGGGCACCTCCGGCTTGTTCCTCATCCGGGCCTCCTGAGCCTCCGCGAGCAGCGCTTCTGTCTGCAGCAGCGCCAGGTGCTTCTCCACATGAAAGCAGCTTCGGGCTCCCAGCAGGTCGGTATGATGGGAATATTCGATGCCCAGCTTCTTAAGCGGCAGCTCCCGGATACGCTCCACCGCAGGCTGCTTGTATTGCCACTGCAGCCAGAGGGCTTCATGTATGCCTGCAGGCATACCCGCCATCATGAATTCCAGGGCGATGTACCTGCGCTGCCCGGAATGGATTTTGCCGAGCTTCAGGAGCATTGACCGCCCCTCTCCTTCTTCTGCACTACAGCCGTAACATCCTGTTACCTTGGCATGACTTTCCAGCCAAATACGCAACTCTATATCCCGGGCTACCACCTTGCGGCTCTTCTTGCGTAAATCCTCCCCTTGCGATATTCCTTTCCACTCCACGAGCAGCACTACTTTCTTTGCGCTGCCCGCCAAAATACGCTCCTGGCTCCATGTAAACAACGTCTGAATACTTGCTTGCATATTTCCACCTCTTTCTTATTTTGGGTCTTCTATTAATGTACCAATATTGGCGGACAACTCCTTGTCATGGAATGTATGTTCGGTCCTATAATATCGACAAAAAAAGAGCCAACCGCCCCCAAAAGGTGATTGCCTCTTTACGAAAGCCTATTCTTTTGTCAAATTATGACGAACAAAGTGTTGCGCATTACCTTAGTCTCACCCGTCTGCCCGCCTTCTCGTGCCGGAAGAACAGCCCAAGGGCCCAGGTTGCACACAGCAGTGCGAAGAGAAAGAACAGCAGAGACCATACGGCGGCCGGTAAAATAGTCAATCTGGCCAGATTCGCCGCGTCCCCTGCCCGGGAAGGCGTCAAGACTGAAGCGTATACCAGGAATAAGGTCCCCATCACGGACTCCTCCAGGGTCAGGAACGCAAGAAATAGATAGTAGTACTTGCTGACCTTCGGCCAGAGGAACAGCATGGCAGCATTCAGCAGAATGAAGCCGCTCAGCCAGATCATCCCGAAGCCGCCCCGAACGTACAGGACAAGCATGATCAGCGCAACCCCGCTGGCCAGAATCAGCCCCCATTGCTGCGTATCTCTACTATAGAAATAGAAGAGCAGCAACGCGAACAGGGAAGCCAGAGGATAACCCGCCAGTGACACCAGGATCGCCTTGCCTCCGGCAGCAATCGCCGAATAGGTCACACCGCTGTGATCGGAATACAGCTCAATGCGCAGCACGTTGCCGGAGAGCAGCAGGGTCATCAGAGCGTGGCCGAATTCATGGAACATCGTATCCAGATTACGGAATAAGGAGGAGAACGGAATAAACCTTGTCAACAGGGCGGAGCCTGCCAGGAACAACAGTGTTTTGAGCCATCGATTCATTGGATACAGCCCCTTTCTTTCCGTTCACAGTATACGTTAATTTGCAGCGACACTCAATATGAAGGGAACCATCCCTGTCTTCATACTGTATTACCCGTATGGTTCTCTGCATGGACGCGAAGGGTAATGATGCCTACAGCCGTCCAGGTTGTCCAAACGGCAGGCAGCTATGATAAAATAGGAAGACAATTAGCTCTAACAGGTGGTGATCAGCTTATGAAAAGACGGGTAACAGGAGTGATGCTGAGGCTTTTGGGTTCTTCCCTGCTGCTACTTGGCCTATCGCTCACTTGGTCTGCCCCCCAGGCCAAGGCCAATTATCTGAATGATATATACAATGGAATACAGAGCTTCTCGGAGCTTCCCGGAGAAGTCACCAAGCTGCAGGAGAGTTATCAGAAGACTGCAGAAGAGCTTCAGCAGACGAAGGAGGATCTCGGTGAAGCCAAGGACCAGCTGACGGACAGCCTGCAGCAAATGCAGACGTATCAGTCCCAGAATGCCGCTCTGCAGGAGCAGAACCGTCAGCTCAGCCAGGTCGTGGACGAGCTGAAGAACGACCGGACAGCGAGAGAGAATTATTTCAACCGGATCAAGGTGACGGTCCTCTCCGGGCTGGCTCTCCTCCTGGGGTACTTCCTGCTGATCCGGGTGCTGCGCTTCACGATGCGCCACCGTTCCAGAAGAAGCGACCGGCTGCGTTAAGGAGGATGAAGAATGAACATAGACATTCAGGATGAAGGCGACAGCGGCAGCGGACAGGCGGTTGCTTTTACCGTTCAGGAGAACGAAGAGGTTCATGTGCTGCATCCGCAGCAGATTATTGCCTACCAGGGCCCTTCGGCGGGACGGGCCGACCGGTTCATGGATGTGAAGGGCATGTACCGCAAGCGCAAGCTGATCCGTGCGGATCTGACCGGCCCTTGCCGGTTCACAGCCGCGCTGCCGCCCGGCTACCGGGTCAAGACCATCCAGCTCGACAGTAAAAGCGATCTGCTCTACGACTTCAGACATCTCTTCTTCTACAGCAAGGGAGTCACGATGCAGACGAGGGTGCTGAGCATGAAGAATATGCTGATTACCCGGGATATCGTCAAGGTCAAATTCTCCGGCCGCGGCAGTATCGGTATTCTGACGGAGGGCACGGTCTGCGAGGCCGAGCTGCATCCGTTCGATCCGCTGTATGTCGATGCCGGCAGTATCATCGCCTACCCCGAGAATGCGAAGCTTGAGCTGACAGTCTACGGCAACCATCTCGCCAGCCAGCATATGAGCTATCACTGGAAGATGACCGGTCACGGGCCTGTTCTGTTCCAAGCCGGCCGCCAGAGCAGGCGCTTCGAGCGCGATAATAATGAAGACGGCATTATCAAGCGCTTCCTGCGGGAAGCCCTGCCCTTCGGCGGTGTATTTATTAAGTAGATCCCTGCTGTAGTCCAAGCATCCAGTCACAGCAAAGAGCGCCCGTGTAACACATGCGGGCGCTCTTCTATATGTCCTATGAATTACGCAAGATAAGCGTTCAGCATCCAGGCTGTCTTCTCTACACTTGTCCGCATTCCGATCAGCAGGTCGGCGGTAGGCTGGTCGCTGGCCTCCTCCGCGCAAGAGATGCCCTGCTTCAGCTCTTCAGCCACACCAGCCAGGTCTTGCACCAGTTGTGTAACCATTTCCTTCGCACTCTCACCGCCGGCAGCTTCCTTCAGGCTGGAGAGCTTCAGGTACTCTGCCATGGTGGAAGCCGGCTTGCCGCCAATAGCGAGCAGCCGCTCAGCCAGCTCATCGACGTAACCCGCTGCTTCGTTGTACAGCTCTTCGAATTTCTCATGCAACGTGAAGAATTGCGTTCCGCTGACATACCAGTGGTAGTGATGCAGCTTCACTCCCAGCAGAGTCCAGTTCGCGGTCTGCCGGTTCAGGGCAGCATATAGTGCAGTATGGCTGTTGACTTGTGTACTCATTCAAATAACCTCCCGTAGTGTGTATCTTATAAGTTATTGTATTTAGACTCGTTCTAAATCTATATACAATTTACCATACTTTTTGCTTTTTTGCAATCTAATTGATGTACTACACATTCTAGCACCCCTTCGGGGGCCAATCCTATAATTTGAATCACAATTATGCACGTGCATATGGATTGACATTAATCACCTGAAGCGGAAGAGGCGATTACATCTCCAGTAGGATATCCCTTATACCGTAGGGATATCCGTCTCTGCCTCCCGTCCCGGCCCGCTCCGGAAAATGGCGCGCATCTCTTCCCGCTTGCTCTTGGGGCTAAGGACATATACCGTATCCCCAGGCTCGATCACCGTGCTGCCATGTGGTGTGACAATGGTCTTATTCCGTATAATGGCCGTGAACAGGATGTCATCCGGCAGACCGATCTCTGCGATCTGCATCCCGGCGATCGGCATCTGCCGGTTGATTCCGATATGGTTGAATTCGGAATCGGTCTTGCCGAGCGCGACCAGCTCCATTAAGGACGGCTGGGACGCCTGCTCCCGGCCCACCAGCCTCAGCCGCGAGGCCAGCGGCGAAATCGTCGTTCCCTGAATCACGGCCGAGGTCAGGACAACGAAGAATACGACATTGAAGAACAGCCGGCCATGCGGCAGCCCCGCGAGCAGCGGGTAGGTCGCCAGGACAATCGGGACGGCTCCCCGTAGTCCGGCCCAGGAGATCAGTGTCTTTTCACGGAAGGAGAACCGGGACCAGAACAGGCTGATAAATACGCCGAGCGGTCTTGCTACGACCATCAGGATGACCGACAGCAGCAGTCCCTGCCAGGCCACAGCCGCCAGCTCCTGCGGAAAGACCAGCATTCCGAGCAGTATGAACATGGCAATCTGCATCATCCAGGCAAAGCCATGATTGAAATTCATTATCGTGCGGTGGTACATCAGCTCGGAATTCCCCAGCACCAGCCCCATGACATAGACGGCAAGCAGTCCGCTGCTGTGTACCATGGCCGAGACCCCGTACGTCAGAACCGCGAAGCCGACCGCCATGACCGGATACAGCCCGGTGGAGTCCAGATTAATCCGGTTGATCAGATACACTGCCAGCTTGCCGATGATGATCCCCACCAGCAGTCCTACCCCCATCTCCCAGAAGAAGGACAGCACCAGGCTCCATACTGCTGTATCCGGGTGCTGCACCCATTCAATCAGCGACACGGTGAGGAATACTGCCATCGGATCATTGCTGCCGGATTCGGCTTCAAGTGTCGAGGTCAGCCGTTTGTCGATATTTTTGCCGCCAAGCACGGAGAAGACCGCCGCCGCATCGGTGGAGCCGACAATGGCCCCGAACAGGAAGCTCTCCGCCCAGGGCACACCGAGCACGAATTTGGCAAATATACCGACGATTACCGCAGTCAGCAGCACTCCGAATGTAGCCAGCGACAACGCCGGCTTCAGAATCGGGCGAATATCCTTCATGCTCGTCTGCATGCCGCCCTCAAACAGGATCACCACCAGTGCAAAAATGCCGGCAATCTGCGTAAGCGAAGCATTGTTGAAATAAATGAAATGACTGAGTACCATGCCGGCTGCAATAAACAGGACCAGTGCCGGCATTCCAAAACGGGTGGAGAATTTGGTGGAGAGCACGGCGATCAGCAGCAAAGCCGCCAGCAGCAGGATGATTTGATCTGCAAGATGAGTCATGAACCGTTTCACACCTTCCCCGGAGCCGGGTATCCGCCTTGGCCCCATGTATTTGTATTTATAGTATGTTTATGATGCAAAGATAAGAAATTATATGCTTCATATCCGGACAGAAAAAAACCCCGGTGGGCTGAATTCCACGGAGGTTATTATGCCGTCCCTCATTCTCTTGAATACACCTGCAGCTCCTGAATGGACCAATAGTTGCCGCCGGAGCCCGTCTGGATAATCTTGATATGCCGGGTTTTCACGGGTGCAAAACTGATTTTGGTCTTTCCCAGCTCTCCTTTGCCCGAAGCGACCTGTCTCCAGCTCTTGGCATCATCGGATACCTGAACAGTATAGCCGCGCGGATAGTCATATGGCGATAAAGGATAATCCATATCTATAGCTTCTACCGTATGTGCTGCGCCCAGATCAATCTGGAAGTACTCCCCCGAAGCCTGATGCTTGACCGTATCCCAGCGGGTACGCCGGTCTCCGTCAATGGCACCTGCCGGATTGGAGGCCTCCTTATTAACACTGGACGTCACTTTCCAGTCTGCCCGGTCCAGCGGGACAAGTCCGGTTGCTGTAATCTGTGTCTTCTCTGACATTACGCCAGAGCCCGACACTCTTACAGCATAAGTATAAAGTGTTCCTTCCTTCAGCTTGCTATCGTTGTACTCCGTGCCCTTCACCGCTGTAGCGATGACCTTCAGCTTCTCCTCCGGGCCGTCCGCCCGGAGCACTTCATAGCTTGCTCCGGGGGCTTCCAGCCAGTTCAGATGCATTGATAATCCCTTGACGGCAGTCGCCTTCAGGCCCCGGGGCGCGGTATCCGCCACCTCGGAGGAAGGCTCCAGAATGTACTGTACGCCTTCTCCCGGGGCCAGCGTCTCGGTGAATTCCAGCTCCGGCGCAGCGACTCTGCCGGATACATAACTGCGGGCCTCTTCATACGTATCACCCTTGCCGAACCGTTCTCCCTCGTACTCCGTCTTCTTCGGCATGGTTACCTTAACCTTAACGGTCTGCTCAGTGCGCTCGAAATTGACGAAGTTCACCAGCACCTTGTTGGATGTCGCCTTGCTGCCCGCCAGCGGCTCAAGCGTGGAGGTGTCCACCGCCCTGACGTAGACCAGCTTATCCGCCAACGCCTCCTTATTGCTGATCTGGTAGGTCAGCGGTGCGCCGTGTGTGGCATAAGCCAGATCCAGCCTGCGCATGATACTGACGCGGGAGTCTTCGCCTTCCTTGGTGTAGTAGATCTCTGTAGCAGCCGGATCATGATCCTCCAGGTTGAAGCCGTATTTGAACAGGCTGAAATTCTTGAAGAAGGCGGCATGCTGCACGAACATATCGGCATAGCCGAGATGCGCCCGCATAATCCGGTCAAACACCGCCGAGGTCCGCTCTTTGGCCCCGTATTGATACGCATCCACATGGGAGTCCGAGGTGCCGAACTCGGTGGCGAGCATTTTTTTGCTGAGGCCGTCTACCGATCCCCCGAAGGTCTTCAGGTTCTCCGTGAAGCTTCCGCCTTGGCTAAAAATATAGGAATCGCCATAAGAATGGCCATTCGTCAGATCCGTTACTGCCTCCAGCTCATCCCGCTGCTTCGGATCGCGTTCCCAGCCGTCCGGGTCTCCACACTGCTTAAGCGCCCCCTTCTGGTTGCCGCAGGAGTCTTCGCTATAGCCCGGCCAGTAGGCCCATCCGGGTGCGACCGTCTTAAGATGCGGGGCGATCGTCTTGCCCTTGCTGTTCAGCCACTCGGCTATAGCCAGATTGACCGCTTTGGAACGGTTGAACAGGCCCGGTTCATTATCCACCTCGTAATACTGGAAGTACGGGCTGTACTTCTGGAAATAATCCGTCAGCTTCTTCTCGGCTTCCTCGGGCAGGGTTCCGTCCGCCTTAAGCTTGATATCTCCTGTGTACAGATAGAGAGCTACAGCCTGCATATTGTAATCCTTCAGGACCTTGTAGTAATCATCCATGTTCTCACAGGAGCGGCCCACATCACTGGCACAGCTGGTCCGCATAATATTGCCGCTATAGGCTACGCCCAGCCACTTCATAATATAGGGCAGATGGGTAACCGCACCCTCGTCAAAATAAAACTGCTTGTTGTTCACCACCGTCCCGGTCAGCGTATAGCTGCCGTGAATCGGCTCCTTAATCGGAGATTTCAGCGCCTCCAGACTGAGATTATCCCATGTCCACCAGTTGTACTTATCCTCGGCCTCCGAGGAATAGATTCCCCGGGCCGTCCGCAGCGTCAGCTCGTTGGTGCCGCTGATGAGCTGTTCTTTGGGGATGTACAGCTCATAGGATTTGCGGAAGTCGTATTTGCTGCCGGTTCCGGCAATCCCGGCAATCTGAATGATGCCTGAGAGCTGGCGGTTGGAGAACACGCTCATCTGGGGTACGGATTTGTACGCATCGATAATGCTGACGCGAAATAAGACCCCGTGCTCCGGGATCTTATCCAGCTCATACTGAATCCGCAGCTCCGGGTTGGTCTCCCCGTGGAGGCCGGAGGGCAGCGATTTCAGCTCTGCCGACCTCGCAGTGGATGAAGCTATGCTGAGCCTCTCCTTCACCCCGTTTGAACCCGCCGCCTTGAACTCAGCGGCAGAGCCGTCATGCTTGCCAAGCTTCCATAGAAGAGTTCCTTCCGGCATCTCAGGACCGGCATCCTTGGCCGCCGACAATGAAGACAGATCGACGTCCGCTTCGCCGTCATTCGTCCTCTCATCTCCGAAGACAGAGACGGACAACAGAATCAAGATGATCAGTGCTGCAAATTTTAGTAGGCGGTGAAAGTGTTTAGTGGGTTTCTTTTGAAGTCTACTCCTCATTCCCTTGTCCTCGCTTTCTTCCGGGGGTCTGTACTACACCGGGTTTACGTCACGCTTCGTCTTCTGCGAGGCTTCCTTAAGGAAGCGTCAGCGCACTCTGGGGAACAATCATCTGCTTCTGGCTCTGGCTTCTCCACATCAGACTGACGCTGGCATCCCCGCGGTTCTCGTAATACTCTACCTTGATAGCATACGGGGTATTCGCGGAGAGCGTGATGCTGCCCTCCCTGCTGGCGCTGCTCTGATTCTTCCAGCTGTCGATCAGGAGCTTGCCGCCGATATAGACGCGGATGCCGTCATCCGAAGAAGCGGTGAATGTATACTTTTCACTGTAGAGAGGCTTAAGGGTCCCGGTCCAGCGTACCGAGAATGAATCCTTGGGAAGGCCGGATGCCGGTGAATTTCCATGCCAGTTGAACTGAATGGTACTGTCGTTACGGGTAAGCAGCGGTGTGCCGGACAGGTCCATATTGCCATAATACTGGCCTCTCAGACCGTTCTTTGTGCTGATAGCCGCTGCGGCTTGCGTTTTGATGCCCATGGCGAGCTTGTAGTCATCCCGGGACACTGTGTATTTATGGTTCATGAAGCTTTGGATTTTGAGGGGCGGGTTATTCTCAACCAGCATCTTGCCCCATGTCATCGTATATACCCATTTGCTTTGTTGTTGAGACATGATTACAGGGTCTGGGAGCTCTCCGCTCTCCCCGATGCCTATCGGTTTGCCGCCCGCAAGCTTCAGGAGGCTGTCATAATAAGACTGCTTGAAGTCATTGTCATAAATGTCGGCGGCCAGAATATCCACCTTGGCAGTGCCGGGATAATACGCAGCATAAGGCTCGGATGACTTATTGGGGGCATTCGGATTCCATACCCACAGCAGATTGTTCAGCTTATGCGTATTCACCATCCGGTCATACACAAGATCCCAGAGCCTCGCGAAATCATCCTTCTGCCCCCACCAGAACCAGCCGCCGTTCATCTCATGATAAGGACGCCATAACACCGGAACTCCGGCGTCCCGCAGCTCGCCCAGATATTTCGCCACTTCATCCAGCTCGGCAACCAGAGCCTTGTACTGCGGAGTTCCGGGAGTGACGTACTGCTTGAATTGATCCTGGCTAAGCGGCTTCTGCACATTGGTCCATATCGGCGCGGTTCCCGGCAGATTCTGATGGAAGGTCATGGCGACAATGCCGCCGCCCTTATGCCACCGGATGGCGCTGTTCACGACAGCCTGCCGCTGCCTGGCGATCGTCTCCTTGGACTGGTTGCCAATGGCTCCCAGCTCATATCCGTGCAGAACGGCTTGCTGGCCGCTTGTATTTTTGAGCTTGTTATTGAATTCATCGGGACTCTCCAGGTAATCATGCTGGCCGGATATCATCCCCTTGCCGCTGAGATCGTGGAGATAGCTTAACAGTGCGGAAGCCTCCTTGGAGGCCGAAGGATTAATGGGCTTAATGGGAGCGGCGGCAGGGGCGGCCAGTGTGGTAACCTTGGCATCTGCCGGAAGACTGCGCCCTTCCCCCCATGGAAGCAATGAAAGGATAAGGATAAGAGGAAAAACAGTTGTAAATAGCCTGTACTTACGGTTAGTGTTCAATGTAATCTCCTTTCTCCAGCCACACCGCTTCGGCAGACCCCGGAGCGGTTACGCTTCCCGGATGGTCGTCTATAGCTTAGTAGCCCTGCTGGTAAGCAGGGCCATTAAGAGTGGCTTACAGGATTTATAATTGTAACGTCTTAACCAGTAACAGCGCCAATAATGAACACAGCTGCGGACCTTATGAGCTTAGGAAGCGGAAGGGAGGAACAGCGCGCTTGCCGGAACCGTTCCTTTGGCCTGGCTGGGACTCTGCCACATCAGACGCGCTTTTGCATCCCCTTGATTCTCATAATACTCTACCTGAATATCATACAGCTCGCCTGCGGTCAGGCTGATACTGCCCATGCGTTCGGTGCCGCTCTGCTTCACCCAGCTGTCAATTACAAGCTCACCGTTAACCCGTACGCGGATACCGTCATCGGAATTGGTATAAATCTGATACGTCTCCGTGTACAGCGGCTTAATCTTCCCGCTCCAGCGGACAGAGAAGAAGTCTATACCGAGGGCGGCATCCGGTGAGCCTTGGCGCCAGTTGAAATCAAGCACCGCATCGGTGCGCACTGCAGCGGGATCACCCGACAGTGTCATGTTATTGAAGTATTCCGCGTACAGTCCATTGGCAGCAGGGGCTTCAACAACCGGAGGCTCCTCCGGTGCTGCTGTTGGAGAAGGAACGGGAGCCGCTGTCGGCGTTGGCACCGGTGTTGGCGTTGGTGCAGGTACTGGCGTCAGCGCTGGTGTTGGCATTGGTGTCGTTACTGGTGCCGGCGTTGTTGTCGGAGCTGCTGTAGCTGCCGGTACGTCTGTTGCAGCCGGAGCAGGGTTGGATAGATTGCCTGTTGCCAAGAAAAGCGCACTTGCAGGCACGGTTCCCTTCACCTGGCTTGGGCTCTGCCACATCAGATGGACATTCGCATCGCCTGCATTCTCATAATACTCTACCTTGATATCGTACAGTTGCCCGGCAGTCAAGGCTATGCTTCCGGTACGGGCCGTTCCGCTCTGCTTGACCCAGCTGTCAATGACCGCTGTGCCGTTCACCCACAGGCGGATACCGTCATCCGATGTTGTATAGAACTGATAGGTCTCACTGTAGGCCGGCTTGATCTGGCCGGTCCAGCGGATGGAGAAGTAATCTGCGCCGAGTGCGGCACTGGGCGTACCCTGACGCCAATTGAAGCTGATGACGTCATCACTCCGCACCATAACCGGGGTCCCCGAGAGCGTCACGTTCTTGAAGTATTCTCCAAGCAGCCCGTTCCTGGCAGGCTTATTCCCCGTATCACTGGGAGTTGGGTCCGGCTTCTGGATCGGCGTGGCGGTTGGAGCCGGAGTTGGCGTTGCGGTTGGAGCCGGTGTTGCTGTAGGCGTTGGCACTGGTGTTGCTGTAGGCGTTGGCACTGGTGTTGCTGTAGGCGTTGGCACTGGTGTTGGTGTTGGTGTTGGTGATGGCGTTGCGGTTGGCTTAGGGACCGCCACCGGAGCAGTCCAGGCCTTATATTGGTCACGGGTCAGGGTGTAGCTGTCATTCATGAAATTCTTGATCGTTGTCGTGCTGTTATTCTCATAGAGCATCTTGCCCCAGTTCATCATAAACACGTAATTCTGCTGGGAAAGCTTCAGCTTCGATATATTCGGCATTTCACCGTTCTCGCCGATGCCGATCGGTTTACCGCCAGCCAGGCTGGTCAGATCATCATGATATTTTGTCGAATAATCGTTATTATATATATCTGCTGCCAGCACATCCACTCTGTCCGCGCCCGGATAGGTCCGTGCATAGGGATCAGAGTTGGCATTCGGCGCATTCGGGTTCCATACCCAAATCAGATTATTTAATTGATGAACGTTTACGAAACGGTCATACATAATATTCCATAGTGCAGTGAAGTTGTCTTTCTTGCCCCACCAGAACCAGCCGCCGTTCATTTCATGGTACGGTCTCCACAGGATTGGAACCTTGGCATCCCGTAGGCTTTTAAGCGAGACGGCTACCTTATCAAGATCGGTTATCAACGCATTATACTCCGTGGTGCCGGGAGTTACGTATTTGTTGAACTGTGCCTGGCTGATTGACTTCTGCACATTGGACCATTCGTATCTGGTGCCCGGCAGGTTCTGATGAAATGTCATGGCAACGATGCCGCCTGCTCTGGACCAGTTCGTCGCACTCCAGACGATATTCTTGCGCTGTTTGGCTACTCCGCTCTCCGTCTGTCCGCCAATCGCTCCAAGCTCATAACCGTGCAGTGCTGCGTATTGTCCGCTTGTTCCCTTCAGCTTGTTGCTTAATTCGTCAGGACTCTCGAAATAGTCATGCTGCCCGGTAATGATCCCATTTCCCGTGATGTCATACAGATTGTTCAGCAGCTCGACCGCCTCGGCTGAGGCCCCCGGATTCACTGGCGCTCCTATAGAGGAGGCAGCCTTGACAGTGGACGGGGCGATTCCCAGTCCCGCAGGTACAACAGACCATACAACGGCCAGCGACAACACAGCGCGGAGCAAACGAGACTTACGGTAAGTTTTCACAATATTCTCTTCCTTTCGGTAGCCAGGCTGCCACTCTTGCGAAGGCCCTATAGCTTTGCGTCCCTATCTTTCGATTAGGTTTGCCTTTGTCGTTTTGGAAGGATCAATCCCTCTTACCGTAAATATCGTCAATATGCAAATTTAATGTATAGTAATGGAGAATTTCCTCGAAAAAATAGTTCTATGTGCCTGATTTAAAATTGTAACATTTGGTTAAATAGATAAGTTAGACCTACGAAATGAACTGATGTAGAGCTATATCCTCCCAGTCCAGAGTAATACGGATATTGTCTTCCTCTACCAGCTCAGACCCTGTCTGCACCTCAATGAACTCCACATCTGTAAGGGCAAGAATGGCATGCTTAGTCCCTTCCGGTATCCTTACCACATCCCCTGCCTTCACGTTGTGCATCTTCTCGTTAATCACAATGCTTGCTTCACCGCTGACAAAAGTCCAGATTTCACAGCGCTTGTGATGCAGCTGGTAGCTGATATTTTTGCCCTCGTTGATGAAAATCCGCTTGGTCAGTACCTCGTTGCCTTCATCATATTTCACATAATCGATCACCTTGTAGTGGCCCCAGCGGCGCTCTTCGTACATCGGCCGTTGTTCAAAGGTCTTCAGCACTTCCTTGATCCGCGGACTCTCGGCCTTATGTGTCACCAGAATGCCGTCCGGGCTGGCCGCGATAATCAGGTCCTTCGCCCCGATAACCGTGATCGGAATATCCAGCTCGTTAATGAGGCAGGTGCCCTCGGAGTCAGCGGTGATGAAGCCTTTGCCGACATGGTTGCTGGTCATTTCCTCGGTCAGGGTGTTCCAGGTGCCCAGGTCCTTCCAGAACCCGTCATAAGGCTGCACCACGATGTTCTCCTCTTTCTCTACCACTTCGTAATCGAAGCTGATCGAGGACAGCAGCTTATACTGCTTCTGGAGCTCCTCGTAATTCAGCGGCAGCCCTTTGCGCTGCAGAATATCCAGCAGGTAGCCCAGACGGAAAGCGAATACTCCGCAGTTCCACAGTGCCCCCCGGCTGATCAGCTCCTCGGCCTGCACGCGGTCCGGCTTCTCCTGGAAGTGGCTCACCTGCAGGTAGCCATTCGCTCCCGCATCTGCGCCCGTCGGAATGATGTAACCATATTTCTCCGAGGCATGCTCGGGAACTACCCCCATCAGCGCCAGGTTCGCCCCGCTCACCAGCATGGTGTTCTCCAGTTGCAGCACGGTTTCGAAAAAGGAGGATTCCACGTAAGGGTCCACCGGCAGAATCGCCACGGTCTCGCTCGGGGAAACCCCAGCGATGGAATACAGGTAGGCGGCCGTCAGCGCAATCGCCGGGAAGGTATCCCGCCGCTCCGGCTCCACGATGATCGGCACTTCGCTGCCGAGCTGGCTCTGAATCATCTCCACCTGGCTGCGTCCGGTCGCCAGATAAGAAGACTCTGCCATTCCTGTCTCCTCCAGCTGTCTCCATACCCGTTGGACCATCGATTCCGGTTCACCTGCCGGGCTTTCCAGCACCTTCAGAAATTGTTTGGAGCGTGAATCATTGGACAACGGCCACAGCCGCTTGCCGGAACCGCCTGATAGAAGTACCAGTTTCATATGTGAACCCTCCGTATCGTATTGTTATTGGGTATTTCTTATTGCGGGAGAATCGTAAATTAAAATCCCGCCTGTTATGAGGGTCGCTGCAAGGAATTGTGGGCTTACGGCCGCTGTTGTCTCCAGATGTTGTTGATTATATTGCTTGCAGCAGATAACATCCGGAGACAATGGCGGACGCTAACGCTCCTACAGCTCCAAAATTCCTCTCCACTCCATTTCATAACAGGCTTTACTTTTTATATCCGCTTCGCCCGCAGGCGAAGCTCCCGGCTAAAGATCCGATATTGCCGCTTGTTGTAGCGGCAAGGAGGGCCGGGCTGCCGCTATGCTTGCGCGGCAGCAGTTGAAACCCTGGTTGCCGCTGCTGTTGTTCCAGCGGTGAAAGATTCAAAGTCTCAAAGACTCAAAGACTCTTAAGTGCCGCTTGTTCCAAGGCGTCTCCGCTGAGTTAGCGGCTAGAGAAACCAAGAGTTCCAAGACAATGGAATCCAAGATCAGGATTCAAGACCGGAATTCAAGACTCTTGTGCCAAGGGCTCGCCGCTCAAGTTAGCGGCGGCTGAAGCTAGTTAGTTAACCACACTTGAGAAATCAGGTGCACTTGTGCTCTTCATTTGCTCATTTAGCTAACATTCCCGGGATTCAGGTGCACTTGTGCTCCTCATTTGCTCGTTTAGCCAACTTTCCCGGGATTCAGGTGCACTTGTGCTCTTCATTTCACCGTGCAGCCCGCTTTCGGTACATTCAAGGGGATCTATCCCTCTCATCCACCGCCCAGCCGACTTTCGGCGTGGCGCGTTCAGCAAGGCTGAGCCGGCCTTAGATCGCCCCAGCCACGCTGGCGGAGAAGCCGCTAAGCCCACCCATCTGCGGGCGGCCGACGGAGATGTACTCCAGGCCGGTGCCTTCGATCTGCTCCTTGGTGTAGACATTACGGCCGTCAATCAGCACCTGGCGGCGCATGGTTCCGGCGAGCTGGTGCAGGTTGATCTCCTTGAACTGGCTCCAGTCGGTCAGCAGGCAGACGGCATCGCTGCCCTCGGCCGCCTCTTCTGCGAGTCCGCACCAGTGGAGCTGCGGATGATCGTATTCCTTGCGGAAGTTATCGGCCGCAATCGGATCGTACAGCTTGACGATGGCGCCTTCGGCAACCAGCGCCTCGACGATCTCGCGGGCCGGGGCCTCACGGACATCATCGGTATTGGGCTTGAAGGCAAGTCCCCAGATCCCGATGACTGCGCCGCGCAGGCTGCCCAGCGATTCATGGAGCTTCGAGATAATCATGAAGCGCTGGCCTTTATTGACTTCAACGACCGATTTGAGCAGCTTGAACTCATAATCCACGTTGCCGGCAATCTGGATCAGCGCATTGGTATCCTTCGGGAAGCAGGAGCCGCCATAGCCGATACCGGCCTGCAGGAAGGTAGCTCCGATTCTCCGGTCCATCCCCATGCCGCCTGCCACCTCGGTGACATCCGCTCCTACTTTTTCACAAATGTTGGCAATTTCGTTAATGAACGAGATCTTCGTCGCCAGAAACGCATTGGAGGCATACTTGATCATCTCGGCGCTGCGGATATCCGTAACGAATACGTTGTCTGTGAACCCCTGATGAAGCTCGCGCATGGTCGGCTCAAGCGCAGGGTTATCGAGTCCGATGACAATCCGGTCGGGATGAAGCGTGTCACGGATCGCAGAGCCTTCGCGGAGGAATTCAGGCGCAGAGACGATATCGAAGGGATGATTCGTGAGGGAGGAGATCAGCTGGCGGATTCGCTCATTGGTGCCGACAGGTACGGTCGACTTGGTCATAATGATCTTGTAGCCTTCCATCGCCTGGGCAATCTCGGCAGCCGCCCCTTCGATATATCTCAGATCCGCTTCGCCGCCCGGCAGTGAAGGGGTACCCACAGCAAGAATGACAATATCGGAACGGCGGACCGACTCCTGAAGATCGGAGGAGAAGCTCAGCCGCCCCTCGCGCAGATTCATTTCGATCAGGGCCTCAATGCCCGGCTCATAGATCGGGGATTCCATCCGGTTCAGCTTCTCGATCTTCTGTTCATCCTTATCCACACAGATGACATGATTTCCGTTAAGGGTAAAGCACACCCCTGATACAAGTCCTACATAGCCGGTACCAATTACTGCGAGTTTCATACTTTCATCCTCCTTTTAGGAAATTGACGTAGGCCTGTTCCACATACTGCTTGAACTGAACCATAAACGCCTGCTCATCGAATTTGCGTGCATGGCCCATAATCTGGTCGATATCCCACGCATAGGACTCCACCTCATCAATGGCCTTAAGCAAATCATCAACTTCCTGGTGCTGGAAGAATACGCCGTTGACGTAAGGAATAATCGTGTCGAGCGCTCCTCCGGCCTGATAGGCGATGACCGGCCTTCCTGCGGCATTCGCCTCCAGCGGCGTAATACCGAAATCCTCTTCCCCGGGAAAAACAAACGCCCGGCACTGGGACATCAGCCCCGTGACTTCCTCATCCTCCAGCCGGCCCAGGAACGATACATTCCCCTTGGCCATGCCTTCCAGACGCTTCCGGTCCGGTCCGTCCCCGACAATATACAGCTTCAGGCCGTTACGGTTGAACGCCTCCACCGCCAGATCGATCCGCTTGTAGGAGACCAGCCGCGAGACAATCAGATAATAATCTCCAATGGTCGAGGAGCTGGAGAAGCGGGCCGTATTGATCGGCGGGAAAATCACATCGGAATCCCGGTGGTAATAATTCTGAATCCGTGTCTTCACGACAGACGAGTTGGCGACGAACTGGTTGACATTTTTGGAGGTGCGCTGATCCCAGTTCTTGAGCCGCTGCATATACACCTTGAGCAGTCTTTTGAACAATCCGGAATTCGACTGCCGTTCCATGTAAGTGTCATAGTCCCAGGCGAAGCGCATGGGGGTATGGCAGTAACACAGATGGAAGGTGGACTCGGGCACCTGGATGCTTTTCATAAAAGCACTGCTGGAGCTAAGAACGATATCATACCCGCTGAAGTCCAAATCGCGGACAGCCATGGGATAGAGCGGCAGCACCCCTTTGAAATTACGCTTCACTCCCGGAATATTCTGCAGCCAGGAGGCCCGGATATCGGCGTCTTTGAGGTTATCGGTCAGGCGGCTTCCGTTAAAAACCGTTGTGAAGATCGGAGCTTCCGGGTACATGTGATGGAAAACCTCCACCACCCGTTCCGCCCCGCCCATCTGGATTAAATAATCGTGCGCTATCGCAATTTTCATGTGAATCATCCTCAAAGTTTGATGGAGCAGCATCATTAAGCAGTACACGCATGGTTAGAGACAGATATGATGCAAGCCTTAAGCATTATGGAGCGGGAAGGTCAGGTGACTGCCAGCAGACCTTTGTAGTAAGCGACAATATCCTTGACCGTATTCTCGATGACAAAATGCTCTTTCACCCGTCTCATTCCATTGTCCGCCATCCGTCTACGCTCTTCGGGATGGTTCAGCATCCAGGTGATGGAGTCTGCAAGTACAGTAGCATCTCCCGGCTGGATCAGCAGTCCTGTCTCACCAGGAACCACGATCTCTACCGGTCCGCCTTCATTGGAGGCAATTACCGGCAGTCCGGCTGCCATGCCTTCGACGATGACCTGGCCGAACGGCTCAGGGGTAATTGACGTATGGATCAACAGATCCGCTTGGTTCATGAGTCCTTGTATATCATCTACATGACCCAGCAGGCTGACATTGGTGATGTCCCCCTGCTGCATCTGCGCAATTAATTCCTGCTTGTATTCCTCTTCCCCGAACAGGGCGTCGCCGGCCAGCCAGAACTTCACCCGGCTGTCCTGCTTGAAGGCCTTGGCCGCTTCCAGCACAATATGCTGGCCCTTCCAGTGGGCAAGCCGTCCGACCAGCAGGACGTTGAAGTCCTTCTGATCCCGCTTGCCGATCCCTTCGCCGATCGCCTTGGCGAACGCCGAGTAGACGACCAGCGTCTTCTTCGAGCGCGGCAGCTCCAGCGCATTCAGCGTGGAATGGGAATTGGCAATGACCCCGTTCGGCAGCAGGCGTGACAGCAGCCGGATCGCCTTGGCGACAACCGGCTTCAGATAAGGCGCTCCGATGTGGTCCCGGATGTGCCAGATCAGCGGCACGCCCGCTTTTTTGGCAGCGACTGCTCCGTAGAAGGCCGATTTCAATGAATTGGTATGCACACAATCCACCTTCTCTTCCTTCAGCAGCGGGGCAAGCTTGCGGCCATACGCCAGCAGCTTCATCGCTGCCGCCGGAGCGCCGAGGTTCACGGCATTGCGGCCGCGGCTGCGGATGCTCTCATCCAGCGGGATAATGCGGACATCGATGCCCTTCTCCCGCAGGCGTTCAGCAAGCGTCCCCTCTTCCGCCAGGATGACCAGCGGCTCAATCTGCTCACCGATGTTGGTGAGGATGTTGAACAGGGCGACCTCTCCTCCGCTCCATTTGGCGGTGTGGTCGATATAAGCGACTTTGATCATCCTACGCTCACACCCTTTCCCAAGGTTTCGAGGAATACAGACTCTACTTGATCGCCTACATGCTGCCAGGTGTACTTCTCCAGCACATGATTCCGGCATTCCTCCCGGCCCGGCAGCAGCTTGCGGTTGCTCAGCATATGAATCATACCTTCCGCCATATCGTCGCTGGCTGCACTCTTGAACAGCAGCTCCGGGCGGAAGCCCTGAAGGATCTCCTTGTTGCCGCCGACAGGTGTTGCCATTACCGGAAGTCCGGAGGCCAGCGCTTCAACGGTGATCAGGCCGAAGCCTTCCAGTGCCTGGGAAGGAACCACGAACATGTCGGCTGCCTGATAATACGAAGCCAGCTCATGATCGGGAATGTAGCCGAGCAGCCGGACCTTGTTGCCCAGCCCGTAATCGGATATTTTCTCTTCCAGCTCCCCGCGCAGCGGACCCTTGCCCCCGATCAGCAGAATCGCATTCGGGAACCGCTCGGATACCTGCTTCCAGGCTTCAAGCAGCTGCAGCAGCCCCATCCGGTTCATCAGTCTGCGGACGGTCAGGACCGTTGTTGCGCCTTCCGGCAGATTCAGCGTCCGGCGGACCGCCAGCCGGTTCGTGGCGGGCGTGAACCGCTCGACATTGGCCGCTCCGGGAATGACGGTAATCTTGTGCAGGGGCACGCCGTGCAGCTCGTGCAGCATATTACGGAAGTAATCGCTGAGGACAATGAATTTGTCCGCCAGCTTGTAAGCCTTATGTTCAATCGATTTGGCAATCGTTGTTTTGACTTTATGCTTGATGCCTTGACCTTCGATCTTCATCTCTTCGTTCCAGGGCCCGTGGAAGGTCATCACCACCGGAATCCCCCGCTTCTTCGCTTCAATTGCCGGCCCGATGCCGTAAGGCGCGAAGTGGGTGTAGAGGATATCAATCCGCCCGCTGCCATCGCCCATCAGGGAGGCCGCCTTGCGCTGGAAGGCATCCTTGCGCTTCCAGATCGTCTCCTTCGGATCACCGGCATTGTGGATGATCAGTTCCTTCGGGGTCTCCGGCGTCTCCTGGCTGCAGATCAGGGCATGCACCCGGTTCCGTGAGGAGAGCTGCTCACACACGGATTTGAAATAGGTATTCAGTCCTCCGGGCTGTAATGAGGGCCAGCTGAGGCCGGTCGTCATAATGTTGAGTCCGTCATTGTACGACATAGCTTCTCTCCCCCTTATTTTCCTTCTCGGCCTGGCCCGCTTCGTTATGCCGGGCCAGCCTGCCTGCGCTGTGCAATTCGTAATGCTTGAAGCCGACCATGAATTCATACATCACCCAGAAGACGGATACCGCGAAGCCCGAGATGCCTTTCTTGAACAGGCCATGCAGGAAATACTTCTGCAGGAACCGTGCCGGCGGACGCAGCAGCAGATGACTCAGCTTGAACGGCTTGCCGCTGGCGAACGCACTCTCTGCTTCCAGATCGGTGTATTTGTTGAACCGGGCCACATGATCGTTGATGCTGCGGAAGCCTTGATGCCACAGCGTTCCATTCAGCTTCACGGTCCGCTCCTCGGACACCTCGGGCATCTCATGCACCAGAGAATTGCGGATACCGTATTCCTTGCGGTTATACAGCCGCACCAGATACTCGCCCTTATCCAGCCATTTGCCGAGAAAATCACCAATCCGGTACAGTGAGAACGCCACTGTAGCATCGGTCAGCCCCGGCTTGCGCTCCAGGATATCCCGGCCCAGCTCCTCGCTGACCACTTCGTCGGTATCAATCAGGAAGACCCAATCATGGATGGCGCGTTCCACTCCGAATTCCCTTTGCTTCGCATATCCGGGCCATGGGTTGACATACACCCGGCATCCCAGGCTCTCGGATAGCCCTACTGTCCCGTCTTTGCTTCCTCCGTCGATTACGACCACCTCATCGGCGAATAACCGGCAGGACTGAATCGCTTTGGAGATCCGAACTTCGTCGTCTTGGGCAATGATGACCGCCGAGATCGGGTAACTGCCCCGGCCGCCAAGCACGCTTGTTACTGAATCCATGATAGGTATCCTCCTTTGCCTGGTAGGGTCCGGCGTGTGTCGTCGCTGCGAGAAAAGTTTGGGCTTCCGGCCGCTGTTGTTCTCTGATTTCCTTGATTGAGCCGCTGATGGCGGGTGAAATCAGAGAACAAAGGCGGACGCTAACGCTCCTACAGCTCCAAATTTTCTCTCCGCTTCTCCAAGCACCGTCCCTTGGTTTTTTAAGCAGATAAGGGCTCGCCTCGTGTACTCGGCTCGCCAAAACAACTAGTTACTTAACTGCTACACATCCATAGGTTTCTTGCGAATATACGAATTCATCGTCGTCTTCATCCACTGAAGGTCCTGGGCGTTAATGAGCAGCCGCGGCAGCTTCACCTTCAGGTTGTACTTGATATTAAGAATAATGAACAGGAACCGTAATACAGCTGAAGCGAGCATCGCTACCCCGGCTCCGAACAATCCGAACTTCGGCACCAGCAGGAACAGCAGCGGAATCACCAGGATCAGGCCGACCCCCTGCAGGATGGATACGAACTTCGGCTTGCCCAGCGCCATGAATACCTGGGCCAGAATCAGCGTCCCGCCGCTGATGGTCACTTCCAGCAGCAGCAGGCGGAACACGGTAAGCGCGGTGTTGAAATCCTTGCCGTAGAGCAGCGGGATGACAAAGGGCGCTACCAGCATCAGGAAGACTGCGCCAAGCAGAGTACAGGTAGTACTGATCCGGAAAGCCTTGAAGGTAAGGGCGACCGCTTCGTCCTTCGACATCTCGGAGGCCTTCGGGAAGAGCACCACCGTGATCGAATTGGCGAAGAAGTTGACCATACGCGACAGGCTTACCGCTACCGCATAGAGCCCCAGATCTGCCGGTCTGAGCAGTCCGGCAATGATGATCTGGTCTATGTATACCGAGAACTGTCCGAGCAGGTCGTTCCCGTAGGAGCCCAGACCGTAGGTGAACAATCTTTTGAAATTGCGGTAGGAATCCCGGAGCTTGACCTTATAGGTCCGCAGCAGCAGGATGGTCATCCCGATGAACAGCGGTACGGACGGAACCAGATAGGCCAGTGCAGTTGTATAAGGATTCATGTATCCGGTCAGGATCAGAATGCCGATGGCTCCCAGCGTCAGCAGCGGCACCAGATACCGCATCCAGTTGAAGGTCTTGTAGTCCCCCCTGAACTGGAAGGCTGCGTTGTTGATCTGCGACACTACAATCAGCGGGCAGAGAATCATCGACCACTGGGCGAAGACCACTACCTCATGACTGAAGGACCCCAGCCAATAAGGCAGCACGAGTATCCCGACCGTCATGGCGATGGTTCCGAACGTAAGGCCGATCATCAGGGCAATCCGGTACAGCACCCCGGCTTCCTGCGGATTCTTCTTGGCGTTATAGATCAGCGCCGAGGGGATGCCGAAGCTCATACTGAACGCCAGGAACTGCGACCAGTTCACCATGGCGGTCTGCTCCCCCCGGCCTGTCGGGCCGAGATAACGGGCGGTCAGCACGCCGGTCAGCATATTGACCAGCAGGATCAGCACGCTGACGAACATCGTTTTGACAGCAGCCGAGCTATTGTCCTTACTCTTCGTGAATCTCCGGAAGGTGGACCATACCCGGTTAGCGGGTAGTGATTTGGCGCTTGACTGCTGCATGCGGTATTCCCTTCTTTCTGCTTTGAGTGAGCTCCTTGGCGCCAAGGCCAAGTCCGATCAGCATCCAGATCAGATATCCCTTAAGACCGGGAAAACCGTTATCCGATATCAGGCTGGCTACAGCCCCCATCCACGCCGCCAGCGCCAGCCTGGCGTATGGCTGCAGCTCATTCCTGCGGGTCACTCGGACGCCGATCTCTTTGATCACCGCACCGAGCGCCCCGAAGAAGAATAAGGCGCCGAGTACGCCGAAGGTCAGCAGCAGCGCGATGAAGCCGTTGTCCATGTTCCCGTATTCCCCCAGCTCTCCGCCGTTGGCGAGCTTCGTGCCCTGGCCTACACTGCCGATCCCCTGCCCTACCGGATTGCCTGCCACCATGGGCAGCATGTTGGTCCAGAGGCTGAGGCGTTCCTTGTAGGAATGATCCTCCTGTACGGAGGTCAGCGTCTCCATCCGGGCCACCAGCCCCTCTGCTCCGGGGAGCTTCGGAACAATCCAGAACAGTGCGGCTGCCACGAATACCAGCTGGAGCAAGGTCTTCCATTTGCCCTTGGAGGGAGAGGAAGCGATGTAGACCAGCAGCATCACCAGCAGGACCAGCCATGCGGACCGGACGAGCGTAGTCAGCAGGCAGACCACTACGAGCAGAACACCGAGCCAGCGCAGCGTGCCCTGCCATCTTTTCTCCAGAATCATCGGCACCAGGGCGAAGACCAGGAAGGTTGCTGCCGGACCCGGGGAGTTCAGGGTCGAGAAGACCCGGATCTCCAGCGGATACGGAGTCCCGATCGAGATCATATCGGCATGCCGCATCCAGAAGGCGTCCCAGGGAGGAACGGTCAGATACTGCACGATTCCGTAGATCGCAACCAGCACGGCAATGTTGGCAAAAGCATACAGCAGCCGGTCTATATCCTTCGGCTTAAACGGCGTTACCGCGAAGAACGGAATCAGCAGCAGCGGTACGATGTAATTCGCCAGGTCATATACCGAGCCGATGCCGTTCTTCGCCAGGCCAATCAAAGCGCCATAGGCCAGTGCGATCGAGAACAGCAGAATGATCCGGGTGGAGGATTTGCGAATCCGGTGAATTTCCCTCAGCACCGGAATCGCCAGGGTCGCTCCGGTCAGCAGCGGAGCCAGACTGAGCAGGGAGACGGAGTGATACACGCCTTCGTACCAGTCTGCGATCCGCCGCAGCTCGGGGGCAACCGCCCAGATCAGCAAGGTATACGGGATGAGCAGGCGCGGGTTCAGCAGGGCCAGCAGGAATGCCGGAAAGAGGATGCCTGCCAGAATGACGCCCTGCAGGCTGTTCGACGGGCTCAGGTTCGCACTGGCAAAACCGATTAGCAATGGCAGGGCCAGCCCCAAGGCGCAGATCAGGGTCATCACTGCGGCCGACTTCACGGCTTGTGCCGATGGAAGATTCAGACTATTCTCATCTCTGCTTAGCATCTTCATTCCCTGCCTCCCGTCTTTCGCCGCTTCGCTTCAATCTTTGTTTCCGTTCTTCACCTTGCCCCGTTTACGCAGCTCCTTGAGCAGCAGCACCAGGAACTGGGCATCATCGACAAGGTATCTTTTCCATAGCCGGCCCGGCTCCTGGCTAAGCCTCCAGAGCCATTCCATGCCGGTTCTCTGCATGAAATCCGGGGCCCGCTTCACCGAGCCTGACAGGAAGTCAAAGGTTGCGCCCACGCCGATCGAGACCGGCGCCTGATAAGAGGTATAGTGGCGATAGATCCACTTCTCCTGCTTCGGTGCGCCTACCCCTACGAACACAATGTCAGGCTGGCTCTCGGTCAGCATCTGGATAATCCGCTGATTCTCTTCTTCGTTGTGCTCAAAGCCGTAGGAAGGAGAGTAACAGCCCACTACATTGATGCCCGGGAAGGCGGCCTTCAGATTCTTCGTGGCCTGCTCCGCCACACCCTCGGCGGCACCCAGGAAGAACAACCGGTATTGCCTTTGTTCGAACGCATTGCCCAGGCGGCTGAACAGGTCAGCGCCGGACACCTTCTGCTTCAGCGGCTTGCCGAGCATCTTGGACGCCCAGATGATCGGCATCCCGTCCGCTACCACGGCGCCTGCTTCGGAATACACTTCCCGGAACTCTTTGTCCTTGCGCAGCTTGATTACATGGTCGACATTACAGGTCAGGATATAGGACTGGTTCCTCTCCTGAATGGTTCTGTCGATGTAATCCAGCAGGTCCATGAAATCATAGTTATCGAAATTGACATCGAACATGTTCACTTGGTTCATCGTATCACTTCTTTTTGTGGGGAATCGGCCAGCTGTGAAGATCGATACAGGCAGTTCAGGTACCAACAGAACGGAATGATGAATTGGACCGTCGACAGCGTGTTATCCGTGAAAGAATAGATCAGAAATGCTGCAATAAAGAGCAGATAATAGGGTTTGACCGCCGGCAAAAGAACTCTGTATACCATAAGAAACACAGCGAGCAAGGACAGCAGCAGCAGGATGGCCCCGAAGTATCCCCCGTCATAGTAGAAGCGGATATATTCGTTATGCGGAACCACGAACCCTCCGTAGAGCGTTCCGTCATTCGCCACCGTCACAGCCCCAAGCCCCCGTCCCGCAAGCGGCGAATCCGCCGCCTTGTTCAGGAAGTACTCCCAGGCCTCCGCCCGCCCCGACAGGTCAATTCCCGTCTCGGTCGTCCGTTCGAAGGAGCGCTTCTTGATGTTGTCGAGCTGCATGTATACCGCCGCGGTGATGACCAGCAGCGAGCACAGCAGCGGGATCAGGTACTTCTTCTTGCCCTTCAGAAAAGCGCGGGAGATGTCATAGAAGTAATAGAGCACCATCAGGACCAGAGCGAGAATCGGGCCGCGTGTTCCTGTGATCACCAGAATGAAGAAATTCAGGCCCAGCATGATGTAATTGAACCGGGTATACTGCGGACTGCGCTTGATCTCAATGAACGCGATCGCCACACCCATGAAGGCCAGCATTGCCAGATGGGGCGGAATGTTCGCCCCCTGCACCCGCACCGCGCCAGTGAACTCGACGGCTACAAGTGAATGCAGATTCGCAGCCTGGAGCACTACGCCAATCAGCATGCTGACCAGAGGCAGCAGGGTAATGATCCGGATCTGCTTCTCGGCGACTTCCTTCTTCCAGTTGATCAGCAGCAGGACGAAAGGCAGGGACAGCCCGATGAAGGCTTTGACTGCAATGGATGCGCTCATCTCCGGCAGCCAGATGGAGAAGCTGAACGTGAGCAGGATCAGAGCCAGCATCGCCCATAAGGGAGGGCTGAGCCTGAACTTCAGGCCATTGACCAGAATACACGGCACGAGCAGCATCAGAATAACCAGCTTGTAGAGCGACAGGATCTCAATACCAAACATACTGCCGCTGTACAGGAAGTTAATCGAGACTGCCGTGGTCAGCAGAACGAAATAGCTGATTAGCTCAGGGCGTGATATGGAGGCAACCAGCAGCAGAATGAAGAATACGGCAGCGACTGCGATGACCGGCTGGAAGATGACGGCTGTTCCCAGGAACAGTGCAGTTACGAGATAGAGCATTCCGTATGGCAGACTATTTATTTTGGAGCCCCACTCAAAATTGGTCATCGCACGTCCTCCCCTCACCCCGCTGCGGATTCCCTCTTCCGGTTAAGAATCATATGGAGAGTTCCGCGAATACTCTCCAGCCGGCACTTATTCAGCAGTCTTCTTCCCTTACTGCGGGCGAGAACGGAATCTGCCAGAATGTAAATCACTTTGGCACCTGTCTTGCCCAGGAGCAGCAGGTGTCCCTTCATTCCTTCACTTTTCATGGCGTTCGATATGCCTTGGCTGTAATACCGCTTCATGATCCAGTCCTCCGTCAGACGGTTCGCCGGAACGAAATGATCCACGGCCATCTCGGGATGATAGAGAATCGAATGCCCCTCCTGCTGAAGCTGGCTGAACAGCCAGGTCTCTTCACCCGAGAGCAGCGAGTCGCCCTTGCGGCCCAGCTCCAGCGGGAACAGGCTGATATCGAACACCGGCTTGCGCATCGCCATGTTGGCACCGCAAGGGTGAAGCCGCTTCGGATACTCTCTGATCCGGCCCCCCAGATCGACAATCGTGTAAGGAAGCTCGAACGGCTTGATCAGCCAGTCCGGACGTTTGCTCTCGAAGATCGGAGCGATCTTGCCGCCCATAGCCATCACCTCCGGCTTATCCGCAAAAGTGCTGACAATAGTCGTAATCCAGGTCCGGCAAGGAATTGCATCATCATCCAGGAACGCGATGAGCTGCGATTTGGAAGCCAAAATCCCTGTGTTCCGCGCGGCCGACAGCCCTTGAACCGGCTCCAGCAGATAACGGATATCCATATCATCACCATAGGTCCTGATGAACCCCTTAATGGCGGCCGCCGTATCATCTGTGGACTGGTTATCCACAACGATGATTTCGGCCTGGTGCAAATTCTCCAGCGGCAGCAGCGAATGAAGAGTCTTGACCAGCAGAGCTGACCGGTTATAGGTGCAGATGATAATGGAAATCTCAGGTACATCTCCGTGTACAAACATCGGCATCACCTAATTTCCATATTTTTAATAAGCATTTTTGGAACCGAGCAGCATCAGACCGGTCTTGACAATAATCTTCAGATCCAGCATCGTGCTGCGCATGTGGATGTACGTCAGATCGAGCTGAACCATCTCGTCGAAGCCGACGCTGTTTCTGGCATTCACCTGCCAGTAGCCGGTGCAGCCCGGGGTAACCATCAGCCGCTGTTTGTCGTATTCCGTATACTGCTCCACCTCTTCAACGAGCGGAGGACGGGGACCTACCAGACTCATATGCCCCATCAGCACGTTCCAGAGCTGCGGCAGTTCATCAATACTGGTCTTGCGCAGGAATCTTCCAATCCGGGTAATGCGGGGATCATTCTTGATCTTGAACATCGCGCCGCTTACTTCGTTATAAGCCATTAGATTTGCCTTCAGCTCTTCGGCATTGGACACCATCGATCTGAACTTGTACATGGGGAACAATTTCTCGTCCTTGCCGACCCGCATCTGGCGGAAGAACACCTTGCCCTTCGGATCTTCCAGCTTAATCAGGACAGCCACCACTGCGAACAGCGGGAGCAGGAACAGCAGCCCCAGAGCGGAGAACAAGATGTCGATGATCCGCTTCATGACCAGATAGGATTCCATTCCCTTGCTTTCTTCACCCGAATGCAGCATGTAAAGTTTCGGCAGGACGGCCTCATAGTCTTCCGGCAGTTTTTGCATGCTCATCTCTCCTCATTTCTCGTAAAGGTTTATGCAGCCTTACTTCTTGACTCCGGCTTGTGCCGATCGCTTCGGGGGACCTTCTCAGCTGCTGAGTGTGGTCTGTCCCGCCTTGTTCAGCCATTCTGCCATAGCATCCATGACCTGATAGCGTAAATCCTCGCTCGCAAGGGCAAATTCCAGTGTGGTCAAAATATAACCGAGCCGTTCGCCGACATCATATCTCGTGCCGTCGAAGTTATAGGCGTAGACGCGTTCGCTCTGGTTCAGCTTCTGAATGGCATCCGTCAGCTGAATCTCGCCGCCTGCGCCCTTCTCCTGAAGATCGAGATACTTGAAGATCTTAGGGGTAAATACATAGCGGCCCATGATCGCCAGATTGGAAGGCGCTGTTCCAAGCGGAGGCTTCTCTACGAAATTGTTCACCCGGTAGAGCTTTCCGTCCTGCATATCCGGCTCGATAATCCCGTAGCGGTTCGTGAATTCATCCGGAATGACCTGCACCCCGATGACCGAATTCTGCGTCTCCTCATACTGGTCGATCAGCTGCTTCAGGCAAGGGACCTGTCCGGTGACAATATCATCGCCGAGCATCACGCCGAACGGCTCATCGCCGATGAACCGTCTGGCACACCATACGGCGTGGCCGAGACCCTTGGGTTCCTTTTGCCGGATGTAGTGAATTTCCACTTTGGAGGAGCGCTGCACCTCTTTGAGCAGCTCCAGCTTACCGTCTTCCAGCAGCCTGGATTCAAGCTCGAAGGCATTGTCGAAATGATCCTCAATCGCCCGCTTTCCCTTACCGGTTACAATGATGATATCTTCGATCCCGGAGGCAATGGCCTCCTCCACGATATACTGAATCGTCGGTTTGTTGATAATAGGCAGCATTTCCTTGGGCATCGCCTTGGTAGCCGGAAGGAAACGTGTGCCTAACCCGGCCGCCGGGATAATTACCTTTTTTACCTTTTTCATCACACATACCTCCCAAAAGTTTCGTTCACATTGCCGGTTCGGCGTTCTACTTGGTCTGGTTCATTGCAATCCCGAGAATCCTTACACCTGTCTGTTCCATGAGACCTTTCAGCTTGCGGAGCGCTTCCCGCTTCGTCCTGCCGTGTCTGGCTACAATGATCAACCCGTCCGAGAGCGGGGCCAGAATCCGTGCATCGCTGTAATCCACCGCCTGCGGTGAATCCAGCAGAACCAGATCGAAGCTGGCCTTCAGCTCCGTAAGCAGCCCGGCCATTCTTTCGCTGCCGAGCAGATCCGGCGGGCTGACCGTGCTCACTCCGGCAGGGATTACCGCCAGATTCGCCAGGCTGCCGTACACCAGAACATCCTTGGCTTCCTCATAGCCGCTTAAGTACGCTGCCAGTCCCTGGCTGCCCTCAACATCGAACACGCTGTGCAGGCCGGGCTTCCGCAGGTTACAATCCACCACCGCCACCTTCTTGCCATCCTGAACGAAGGATACGGCCAGATTGGAGAGAATGGTGGTCTTGCCTTCGCCGCTCTCCGCTGAAGTGAAGAGCAGCACCTGTCCGCCTGTACCCTTCAGCAAGCCGAGCTGGCGGATATAGGTACGCAGGGAGCGGAAGGACTCTGAGACATGCGAGGACGGGTTCATATCTGTAATTAGACTTCTATTCAGCCGTAACATATTTGCCCTCCCCTACTCTTGCCTTGTCATTCGCCGCTTTGCCGAAATCACGTTTGCGGATCGCTGGAATACTGGCAATGACCGGAAGGCCAAGGTCGAATTCCGCTTCCTTCTCGTTTCTCAGCGTGCTGTTCAGCGTCTCCATCAGCAGGATGATTCCGACTGCTGCCATCAGCGACACTACGAAGCTGATGAGAATATTCATGGTTACCCCGCCGTTGACCGGCAGAGGCTGTGCCGCAGGATCAGCCGGCGTCAGGAAAGTTACATTATCCAGGTTCATCAGAGCCGGCAGGCTGCGGATGAATGTCTGCGAAACCGCGTTTACAATCGTAGCTGCGGTAGCGTAATCTTTATCCTCCACGCTCAGATTAATCACCTGGCTTTTGTCCGAGGATTTGATCTGCAGCTTGGCAGCCAGCTGGCCCGCCGTCAGACCGAACTCCGGGTGCTCCGCGATAACACTCTTCATAATCGTTGGCGACTTCATGATTTCCTTATAGCTCTCGATGAGGTTAAGACTGAAGTTCAGTGCGTTGAGATTGTTGCTCTCGGGGACATTTACAACGTTGTTGACCAGTAACTGTCCAGAGGCGGAGTAGACGGGTGCAACGAAGTTTTTACTGACGTAGAAGGTGGTGGCGCAGGAGATCAGTACAAACACCATGATTAACCATAATTTTTTCTTTATCAGGTTAATGTAATCCAGAATCGTCTTTTCCACAGTAACCCTCCTTCCGCTTGTGTTCGTTTTGAAAGCAATCATGAAAGTTTCAGATGTCTTGCTTTTATTCTAACAATGCGCAGGATTTATCACATGCCCCCTAGCATCACTTTACACTTCACTTTTGAGTGACTCCGATTGGTCCGCCAGAGGGGGTGGATGGTATACTTTAGTACCATATCCATGGAAAATGCTAACACCTTCGGTGAGCCTTGCCTCCTTCAGGTGTTTACTTGCCCAAACACAAAGATCACCCAGCCGGGTGAAGGATGCCGGTGCACCTTCGTGTCAGCATTCCGCGCGAGGAGAATGTATGCTGTTTTTCGCATACATTTGGGCCGTGGGCCCGCTTGCGAGTATAATGTATGCTGTTTTTCGCATACATTTGGGCCGTGTGCCCGCTTGCGAGTCCAATGTATGCTGTTTTTCGCATACGTTTGGGCCGTGTGCCCGCTTGCGAGTCCAATGTATGCTGTTTTTCGCATACATTTGGGCCGTGTGTCCGCTTGCGAGTCCAATGTATGCTGTTTTTCGCATACATTTGGGCCGTGTGACCGCTTGCGAGTATAATGTATGCTGTTTTTCGCATACATCCGGTCTGTGTCCGGTCCACTCCGTATTTCCCGGAACGCAAAAAAACACGGACAACATTGTCCGTGCTCCGTCCCCGAATCCTTCATAGGGATAATTATTAATCGTATGACATCTCATATTTGGTAAGCCCGACAGCGTTGGCATACAGTGCCGCCTGTGTCCGGTCCGCCACCTGCAGCTTCGCCAGAATCTGGCTGACATGCTTCTTGACGGTGAATTCGCTGATGAACAGGCGGGAAGCGATCTCGCGGTTGCAAGCCCCCTGCCCCAGCTCAATCAGAACTTCCTTCTCTTTGGGTGTCAGCTCATCCGTAGGACTATTGCCGCTCATCCGCATCTTGTCTTCCATCAGCCCGGGATCATAATACTTCCTGCCCTTATGCACCAGTTGAATCGCAAACAGCAATTCCTCCGGCAGTGCTTCCTTCAGTACGTAACCGTCTACCAGCACTTCCTCCGCCTTCAGGAAATCTTCCCGGCTGGCTGAGGACGTAAGCAGGATGAACTTGCATGAGAATCCGCGTACGCGTGCTTCCTTGATAATATCCAGGCCCGATTCATCGGCAAGCTTCAGATCAATCAGCACAAGATCAGGCTGTATCTCCTCAATGACGAGCAGAGCTTCCTGGCCATTCGTTGCTTCGCCGGCAAACTGCAGATTGGACTGCATCGAGATTACAGATGCCAATCCTCTTCTCACCAAAGGGTGATCATCAACAATGACGATTTTCACTTGAACGACCTCCTGCCTAAAGTTTATGCATTTTTCAGTTCAGCCACACCGACAGGTATAGAGATTAAAATTCTGGTCCCAGCATTCTCACTGCTGGACAACTGGAAATCGCCTCCAAGGGACTGTGCCAGATATTGCATATTCTTCATTCCCAGTCCACCTGAGTGATCCTCAGATTCAGTCCAGATCAGGTCCGTATCGAAACCGACGCCATCGTCGACAATCGATAGTCTGATCCATTTCGGCTTGAGTGACAGTTCAACATCCACCCGGCTGGCAGCGCCATGTCGTATGGCATTGCCGGTAGCTTCGGAGATAATCCGGAAGAGTGCCTTGTGGTAAGGATAAGGGAGACTGAAATCATCCCCCGTTATTTTGAGTTCAATCTCAACATCGTTAAGCCGGGAGAGGCTCTTCAGATGCGAGCGAACCATCCCGAGCCAGCTCGGGCCGCCGCTCTTCTTGGAGCTGAGGCTGTAGATTGTAATCCGCAGCTCCTTGGCCACCTTGGTGGCTGAATCATGGATAAGCTCAATTTGCTCCTCCAGCTCCCGCTCAGACATTTTGCGCCAGGTCTGCTTCAGGGAATGGGTCGCATAGACGATGCCGAACAGACTCTGGGAGACACTGTCGTGCATCTCATCGGCGATCCGGTTCTGCTCGTTCGTGATGATCAGCCGGTTCTCGATCACGCCCAGCTCATGGCGCTCAAGAATAATCGCACTCAGCTCCGACAGGAACATCAGCTGCTGGATGTACCATCTGCGGCCCTCCAGCCCTTCCGAGGCTTCCAGCTTCACGCCGATCATACCGACGAACCTGGTGCTCATTCTTACCGGCATCAGCAGGAAGTCGCCGATTCCCGGCATACTCTTGAAGACCGGTTCACGCTGCAGCCTCCATTCATGCTCATGCTTCTCCAGCTCCATGAACAGAAAGCGCTCCTCTTCCTGCTGCCAGCCCGTCTGGCGGCTCTGCGGAGCAGGCTCCCCGCTCTTTTTGGCGAACCAGAACAGGGCCTTCTCCAGCTTGGTAAGCTTGACCACATAGTCGGTAATGACTTGGCCAATATTCATGAAGTCATGCTGGCTCGATGTTTCCACGATGTGATAAAGCGATTTGATATGTTCCATGGTATCGTTGGTCCGCGCGTTTGCTTCCTCCCGCTGCCGCTTTATCCCCTTAACCATCTGCATAACTATAACCGCGAGAGCCAGTGCTAGAAACAGGTTACCGTTGGCAAGTATAATTTCAGCAAGGGTAGGACCGGGGAAACCAGAAGCCGTATAGCCGGATGCCGCCACAATGGCAATATAGCCCAGGATCAGAATCCAGACAAAATAAAAGGAGAGCGCCCCAGCAGCAAACAGCACAGGGTTAAGTACGTATAGCTTAAAAGGACTATCGTATCCTCCGGTAAATAACATCAACACCGCAATCAGTGCCGTCTCCATACCGATCAGCAGCATTAGAGTACGGCCTCTTCCATGGAACCTCCGGTAATAGTACGGGAATAGTTGGGCAAATAAGAATAACACAATGATGAGTAGGGATTTGTATATTACGGAAGGCCCCGCAGGAACTATGAGGTACATAAACGATGTGAGGGACAAAGAAAAGATTCTGAAAAAGGCGATAGTACGGTCTTCGACTGTTAGTTTAATGTTCATCCCACCACCCTATTCTCCAGTTTGTGGAAAATTCGAGTTTATTCTAAGCTATGTTTAAAAGCATCATACATGAGAAAAATCACAATAACAAGTTTCGATTTCTAATGATAGCGTTTACTTTGAAAATAAAATGGGTATAATTATACTTTTTTCATGAAAAAAGCACCAACTATATCCATCTCCCCAAATGATAGCGTATGCAAAATTATCCAGCACATCTCCGGGTAAGACAAAAAGCCTCTCCCACCAGGGACAGGCTCTTCAAAAGACAGTATGTCTTCGCTCATCAGGGTCATTTCACACGGCACAGTCTATTCGGTCACCGCCGGCAAGGCTTGCTGCTGCTTGGCCATATTGCATATACAAATTTGATAGCGTTGTTCGCCAACGATATGATACCCGGTGGACAAAATACGTAAGGTATGGCTGCGTGCTTCCACCTTATGGAGACTGCGGCAACTGATGCAGTAATACTCTCTCAAAAGTCTCATCTCCGGCATAGTCTAGAAGAACTATTCTAGAACTGCTAATATTATCTAAAGCATAGCACTGTCTTTTTCTGCGTGTCAACAATAATCTGCAAAATACGACATTCTTTCGAGGTATTTTAAGATAAAAAGTAGAAATATGTCGTTTATTATGTCACAGGTGATTGCGGCAGGTCTGTGGAGAGAGGCCCATATATTTTTTGAATAGCCTTGAGAAATAAAAACTATCTCTATAATGAAGCATCCCCGCTATCTCCTGCACCTGCAGGGAGGTATTGAGCAGCAAATGCTTGGCCTCGGCCATCTTCAGCCGGTGCAAATATTCGTGCAGGGGGTAGCCGCTGTTCCGCCGCACAGTACGGCGGAGGGTAGACATGGAGAGATGCAGGCCTTCGGCTATCTGCGGCAGATCCGGCTTCTCATAGATGCAGGCATTCAGCGCTTCGCGGATCAGCGGCATGGCCCCCTGCTGCCATTGGCGGCTGCCGCTCTGAAGTTGCAGGGAGCATTCCAGCAGCATCTCTTCCAGCAGCAGTGCAGCCCGGTCCGCATCACCGGGAATCCCTCCGGACATGTACTCCAGCACCTGTTCAAAGGACGCTTCCAGCCCTTCCGC
Source organism: Paenibacillus sp. FSL K6-1217 (assembly GCF_045040735.1). Lineage (NCBI taxonomy): Bacteria > Bacillati > Bacillota > Bacilli > Caryophanales > Paenibacillaceae > Paenibacillus > Paenibacillus sp. FSL K6-1217. Next base: position 6,231,749 of record NZ_CP150271.1, on the reverse strand, counting down.
CTTGTACCCCCGGGTCACCTCTCCACCGGCAATCATTCCGGCCTCCAGCCATTCCGTAACCCGGCTTCCGCTGAAATTAATATAGTATTCATCCCAATACCCGCCAGGCGGGGGCCCGAAGCTGTAGCTGCAGCCTGGTCTGAAAAAAAACAGGCTTCCCTCACGCACCTGCTGCTCTCGTCCTCCGTTCTCCGTATAAGTTCCGCCTCCCGCGACTATATATACAAGTGCCCAGTGTTCAAAAGTGACACCCGTACGATACAGCGTCCTTCCCGGCAGATGCCCGGCTTGACCTACGCGGACCGACTTCAGGCGCAGCCTTGCGGCCTCCACCTTCGGGTCAATAATCCTTACAGGATACGGACTGATCATATAATCCATGAGCTTGAGCATACATTGCATTCCTCCATGTGTTCAGGAGTGATAAGTTAGTAATGAAGATGATCATATTCTACAGGAATAAGAGGTGTCCACGCTATGTCTGATGTTGTTCAATTACAGCTTTTTCCCCGGCCGCACAAGATTACGGTAACCGAAGGTCTGTTCCGGCTTCCCGCCCGGGGCCGCATTGTGCTGGCCGGTGAAGACCAGGTGTCCGCGCTTCCCGCAGCCCGCAGGCTTCAGCAGACGGCTTCCGGAGTCATCCGTCTCAGCCTGCCGCTGTCCATTGGGCTGCGGCCTGCCAACATTCCGGCTTGTACCTTCCGCTATAACGCACTGCTTACAGAAGGGGCCTATGAGCTGCGCATTAACGAAGAAGGCATCACTGCCGCTTACGGTTCTCCGCAAGGCGCTTATTATGCAGCCGCAACGCTGAAGCAGCTCCTGCAGCAGTGCGGCCGGAATCTGCCTTATCTGCATATTGAAGATAAGCCGGATTTCACGGCCAGAGGACTCATGCTCGATATCAGCCGCAACAAAATCCCCACCCTGGATACACTGTACCGGATCATCGATCTCATGGCAGATCTGAAGCTGAATCAATTGCAGCTATATATAGAAGGAGCACCGTACGCTTATGAGTCCTTCCCGCAGGTATGGGAGCTGGAGACTCCGGTGACCGGCGATGAAATTCTGCTGCTGGATGCCTACTGCCGCGAGCGTTACATTGAGCTGGTGCCTAACCAGAACAGCTTCGGCCATATGGAGGGCTGGCTGACCCGGCCGGAGTTCAATCATCTGGCGGAGATCCCCGGTGGCTTCATGCTCCCCGATCATATGTATGACAGCGACTTATACCCGGACGGACTGTTTATGCATCCCGGAACCTTCAACACGCAAGAGCCTGAGGTGCTGAAGCTTCTGGGCACGATGTACGATGACCTCCTTCCTTACTTCAGCTCGAAGATGTTCAATGTCGGCTGTGATGAGACCTATGAACTGGGACTTGGCGCAAGCCAGGCACTGGCCGAGTCTTCCGGCAAAGGCGAGCTATATCTCTCCTTCCTGCAGAAGATTCACGAACTGGTCAAGCAGCGCGGCAAAACCATGCAGTTCTGGGGCGATATCATCATCCAGCATCCCGAGCTGATCCCCCGGCTGCCCAAGGAGATCATCGCCATGGAATGGGGGTACAGCGCGGCTCATCCTTTTGAAGCGGATACCCGCAAATTCAAAGAAGCAGGCATCCCGTTCTATGTCTGTCCGGGAACCAGCTCCTGGAACTCACTCACCGGCAGGACCGACAACATGCTCGCCAATCTGCGCAGCGCTGCGGTGCATGGCAAGAGAAACGGTGCTATCGGCTACCTGATTACCGACTGGGGTGATTTCGGCCACTGGCAGCAGCTGCCGGTCAGCTATGCCGGATTCGCCTACGGGGCAGCACTGGCCTGGAATGTAGAGGGGAATCTGGAGGCGGATGTGGCGCATTATCTGAACACGGCGGTCTTCCAGGACCGCTCAGAAACCATCGGGCAATTGCTGCTAGATCTGGGGAACTACTATAAGCTGGAGTCGGGCACGGTCCGCCCGAATGACACGGAGATGTCTATGCTGCTGCGCAGCCATCTGGAGCATGTGCAACTGGCTACGAAGCTGCCTGTAGAGCAGCTTGACAGGCTTGAGCAGTACATCCTTGGCCTTGAAGCCCGGCTTGAGCAGCCGGTTCTGGAATGCAGCGATGCAGAGCTGGTGATCCTGGAGCTGCGCAGCGGCATTCACTTCGTGAAGCATGCCGTGCAGCTGACCCGGCTCAAGCAGCAGCTCGCCGCAGCCGATTCGCAGCCCCAGGCAGCGCAGGTCCAGGCGCTGATCCATGACCTGGATCTGCTGCTCCACCAGTACCGCCAGCTATGGACCCGGCGCAACCGGCTGGGCGGCCTGGAGCAAAGTGTCTCGAAGCTGGTCCGCCTGCGGGGGGAATATGCTGCGCTTGCCGCTAAGCTGAGTGGAGCGGCTGTGGAGTAAACATCATTCCATGCCAAAAAAACAAGCCCCGCTGTTAACTAGGAGACTTGTCCTGTTGACTCTGCTTGAAGAGTTCCATCAACTGGTTGCTGAGTGATCCAAATGAAGCCCCATCACACGGTATAAGGTCCGCTCCAGATAATCATGCAGAAAGAAACGCGAGGTTACAAAATGAGCGGCCATATCGGGAGACTGATACTGTTCCAACGCTGCTGTCATTCGCGGGCGGACCGCCTCTCGCCCACGGCGGTTATGCTGATAAGTGTTCAGCAGAGACTGCCATTCCGCCTCATCCCCGGGATACATCTCCCAGCGGTAGACGTATTTATGGATAGCCCGCGAACGATCTGTAGCATCTTCAAAATCATGCATCACCGCAATCAGTCCGGCTGCATCTTTGTTGAGCCGGACTTCATCAACCAGCTTCCAGATCAGATTATAATAATCCTCCAGCCTGTACCTTCCCTGAAGCTCATGCGCCTTCCCGGCAGGAATGCCGTGGAACCGCTCCAGGAAACGGTCAATAAAAGTCTCCGTATCCGCCTTCCGGTTCCAGACCAGCTCAGCATGAAGCAGCATGGGATACCAGGTCGTTTCAAAGATTCCGTAAGGGACTCCCAGACTGAACGGGCCGGTCCAGTTCGTAGCCACCACGCAATCAAGGTGGAGACGACCGGCTGCTTCAGCCCACTGCCGCAGATTATCCGTCCTGTTATCCAGCACGGGATAATTCTGATGCTCTGCCGAGTCGAAGCTGCGGACCGCCGGTGCACCCATCACTTCAATGCCGAGAGCTCGAAATTTGTCCGCAAGCCCTGAGACCTCCGCTTCAATATTGCGGCCGTTATAGATCCAGATCATCGCTACACTGCGCGGGTCCAGCTTCGCCAGTTCCTCAGGCGGGCATTTATCCAGCATGTCATGCCAGAATACCGGCGTTCTGCCCCGGCTTGAAGTGAATTCAATCAGCCGGTTCAGAAAGGCGATGAACGCCCGCTCCCGGATTCCGCCGAAGGCTTCCCGGCATTGCGCACACTCACACAAGCTATACACTTCATCACAGCCTAGATGAATATAAGGGGAGTCCGGATGAGCCTCCATCATCTCCTCCAGCAAATCCGTAATGAGCTGATAGGATTCCGGACGGGACGGGCAGATTTCTCCGGTGGAAGACTCGGTCTCCCGGAGATGCCGCCAACGGTCGTGCCGAAGCACATATTCCAGATGCCCGAAGCTCTGCTGAAGCGGAATAATCTCGATAAAATGCTCCTTCGCAGCGCCCAGCAGCGCCTCCAGCTGCTCCGGATTCAGCGCATGCTGCGGGTGCGTCAGCTCCGGATACTTCCGGAACGGAAACTTGTCTTCGTATTCGATCAGGACCGCATTGATCTTGTAGTTGGAGAAATCAGCCAAATAACGGACCAGCAGCTCCGGCTTCGAGAAGGTCTGGCGGAGGTCATAGTTCATCGCACGCAAACGGGTATCCGGCCAGTCCATAATGGTGACTGCGGCGATTTCTCCCTGCGGATTCCTCAGCTGCAGCAAGGTCTGGAGCCCGTAATACAGCCCGGCGGCATCCGTAGCCCGGATGCGAACGCGATGCTCAGACACCTCCAGCAGGTAACTCTCCTTCCGGCCTTCCAGCAGCGAAAGCTCCGCTTCCGGCACTCCAACTAGCCCGGCTCCCGCTACGCCGTTCTCACCGCTGCCCCCTCCTAACGCTCCTTTCTGCAGACGCTCACCAGCAGACGTTCCCGCCGCGCTGTGCAGCAGCAGAGAATAGCCGCTGCCTTCTGTGGAGCTGGCCAGCTTCGCCCCGGGAAAAGCACGGCGGCAATGCCACTCCAGTCTTGGCTCCTCCTGCTCCATCATCAGACTCAGCCATACTCCGTCATTGATCTGAAAAGCGCTTCCGTCCTCAAGCTTCAACTGTTGCGGTTCTGGCAGTAAATTATACACGGCTCTCCTCCTTATCTTGCAGCTTCATTCCCCGCTCAGCTGCACCTTCTGCATACGGTCGTAAGCTTCCTTATATACGCCTACCAGCTTATCCACGCCCAGATTGTTCATTTCCTCCACATACTTATCCCATTCGGCCAGATTTCTGGAGCCGGTGACGAATTTGGCGAAGCTCTCATCCCGGTGCTTGTTGATCGCTTCCCCGGTAAGCGAGATCACTTCATTCTCCTCCTCGGTGAAGGCCGGGCGGGGCTGCATGGCGGACGGGTCATACTTGGCCGCTTCTTCATAAGCATGCTTCAGGTTATCGGAGAACAGCGACAGATGGGCATTGAAGTCGATCCAGGTATACGTGCCGCTGGTCTGCAGCCCGGTCTGCTTGCGCATTTCGGTCACATCGCTGTATTCCGGCTTGAACTTGATCGTACCGCCTTCTTTGGTATAGGTCTCCCCCTCCTTGCCCCAGCTGGCAAGTGTACGCCCTTCCTCTGTATAGAAGAAATCCATATAGGCCATGATGTCTTCAATCTGCTTCGAGGTCGAAGCCACTGTCAGACCGCTCTCCAGATAGTGAAAATAAGGATTGAGCTGCTTGCCGTCCGCCAGACCTGCGGGTGGAGCCAGGAACTGCATGTTGTATTCAGGGTTGTCTTTCTGCATCGCATTGTTGAAGAAATCAATCCGGCTGATATAATCGACGGTGACAAAAGACTTGCCGGTAGATACCATATCCTGCCACTGCTTTGTCTGCAGCGAGAGGAAATCCGGAGGAATTAACCCTTCATCATAGAAGCTTTTCCACATGCCGAGCATTTCCTTATAAGCGGGCTCCGTTGGCCCGTAATGCCACTCACTGTTATTAAAATCAAAATATGCGCCCTCACTGGTCCCGAAGTTTATCGTCATGCTGGCATTCAGCTCATCGGGGTTCTGCCCGTAACGGATGGAGAGCGGAAAGCTATCCGGATATTTCGCCTTCAGCACCTGAAGAGCTTCATGAAGCTCCTTATAGGTCGTTGGCGCCTTCAAGCCTTCCTTGTCAAAAACATCCTTCCGGTACATCCAGACTAAGCGGTTCGTCTCTCCGAAGCCCTGGTTCGGGAACATATACATCTTCCCGTCTGCGGACAACGCCGCCTTAGCTTCATCAGGATACTGCTGGATCCACTTGCTCAGGTTCGGCATCTTGTCCATATACTCCTTGATATCCACCAGAGCACCTTGCTGGCCGAATTTGTTAGATTCCTTACGGTTCGGCATATATAGGATGTCCGGCAGGTTTTTGGAGGCAATCGCCAGATTGAGGCTTTCTTCAAGCTCCCCGGAAGGCGTCTGCACCTTCAGGGTGACACCGGTCTTCTCCTTCAGCCAGCTCCAGACCGGCCAGGACTCCGAATAAGGAAACGTAGCATTGTTGTCCAGCAGCGCCGTGAAGGTCTTGACCGGCAATGCAGACGGACTTCCCGAACCTTCACTGCCCTCCTGCACAGCAGCTTCCGGCGCGGCTGCATTCTTATTGTTGCCGCTGCAGCCGGACAGAAGCAGCGATGCCATCACGGTAAGCAGACTTGCAGTCATCCATTTTCTCATATTAAGCCACTCCCATTCCTATGAATTGTACTGTTCGTTGTCAGCCTTTGACGGCTCCAATCATTGCGCCTTGGACGAAATACTTCTGGATAAACGGATACACGGCTAGAATCGGAAGTGTTGATACCATAATCGTCGCATATTTCAGCGATTCTTCAACAATCTGATTATCCCCCCCAATACCGGTTACATCTCCTGAGCTGGAGGTGCCGGCAAGGACCATATTGCGCAGCAGTACCTGCAGCGGGAACAGCTCCGAGGAGCGCAGATACAAGAGCGGGCCGAGGAAATTATTCCACATACTCACCGCATAGAAGAGCGCAATCGTCGCAAATGAAGCTTTGGACAAGGGCACGATGATACGGGCAAAGATACCGATGTCATTCAATCCGTCCATACGCCCCGACTCCTCCAGCTCCTTCGGAATGCCCGCGAAGAACGTGCGCATCAGAATCAGATTCCAGGTGCTCACCGCACCCGGCAGCACCATCCCCCATACGGTATCGACCAGATTCAGAGAGCGGACCACGAGGAAGGTGGGAATCATCCCGCCGCTGAAGAACATGGTGACCACAATCAGCATGGTCAGGCTTTTGCGCAGCGCCATATCGCTCCGCGACAAGGCGTAAGCTCCCGTGGAGGTGATGAGCAGGGAGATCAGTGTACCCGTAAAGGTGTAGACGATCGTGTTCTTGTAAGCTGCCCAGATCTTGGAGTCCTCCAGTACCACTTTATACATGTCAAGGTTAAAGCCCTTGGGCCAGATGGACACTTTATTCTGGATGACATTAGAATCACTGCTAAGCGACACCGCCAGCATGTGTATAAACGGATACAGCGTAACGACCGCAACCATCAGCAGCGCAATCCCATTGATTATACTGAACAGGTTAATCCGGAATTTCATAATAAGCACCTCTTTTCTACCATAGACTGGTTTCACTTATGCGGCGGCTGATCCAGTTGGCACTATAGATGAAGACCAGACTGATCATCCCCATGAATAGGTCTATGGAAGCCCCGTAGCTGAAATTACCTTGCTGCATACCGACTCTGTATACATAAGTGCTGATAATATCCGCAGTTTCGTAAATCGCCGGATTCTGCATCAAGAAGACCTTCTCGAAGCCTATCTCCAGCACCTGCCCGATATTCAGAATGAGTGTAATGACAATCGCGGGAGAGATACCCGGCAGCGTAATATGCCAGATCCGCCGCAGTCTGCCTGCTCCGTCCATTTCTGCCGCTTCGTACAGCTGGGGATCAATGGCGGTTAGCGCAGCCAGATAGATGATGGTCTCCCAGCCGATATGCTGCCAGATTTCGGAGAGTACATAAATGATACGGAAGAAACCCGGCTCGTTCATGAAGTTAACAGGCCCGATGCCAAGGCCGCCGAGCAGATTATTGATCAGCCCTCCCGTTGGCGAGAGAAACATAATCACCATACTGGCAACAATGACATTGGAGATGAAATGCGGAAGATAGCTTACCGTCTGCACGAGGCGTTTGAAGGACGCCTTCCTTACCTCATTCAGCAGAATCGCGAGCAGGATCGGGGCAGGAAAGCCGAATACCAGCCGGTATAACCCAAGTAGAAAGGTATTCTTCATCAGCAGCAGGAAATCCGGGTTCTCCAGAAACATCCGGTAATATTTGAAGCCCACCCAGTTGCTGGCCCAGATCCCCTTGAACAGATTGTAATCCTTAAACGTGATCACCAGCCCGAACATCGGCAGATACTTGAAAATCAAATAATACAGCAGACAGGGAAGAAACAGCAGCCATAATAATTTGTTTCTTCTCCAGGTCTTCATCACCCGTTCCCTCAGCTGCGGCCGGTCCCGGTTTCTCGCGGCGGTTGTCTCCGGCAGTGCATTTGCTTGCCCCATACGCATTCCCCCTAAATACTGTAGTGATGTTAGCTTTTTTCCCCTTTCAAGCCGGGAGTTATGGTTGAATTATAGAAAAAAAATCAGTGACAGCGCTATCAGCATGTTATATTACATATCGCCCGATTAGCGATTTTCTAAGAATCGGCTTATAAAAAGAAGAAAGTGCATATTGTCCGTGTGAGCTTTCGGGAGCTATGATGATATAAAAAGAATGTCCATAGCAAGGGGGACCATCATGCGCAGAAGAACAGACTTTAAATTTGCTTTCAACGCCTTGTTCGTGAAGCTAATGCTGAGCTTTCTCAGCGTTATCCTGCTGTTGGCTTCTTTCAATCTTGTCTCTCATCTATATCTGAGCAAGAAGGTCTATCAGGAGATGGTCCGCCAGAATGAGCTGGGTCTCAAGCAGACCGCCCTGAGCTACGAGAATCATTTCCGGCTGACACAGAACATCATTCTAGCCCTTAACCAATCGCATACATGGACGGCCAACCTGGGCCTCTTGAGCCAGGTCCGCGAGAACAGGCGTTATGATGTGGTCCGTGAGGTCAAATCGGATCTGGCGACCGTCTACTCCAACCCGTTCCTGCATATTGAGAATTTCATTCTCTATTTCAAAGAAGCGGATTATGTTTTTGAAAAGGACGGCACCAGCAGTATGAACGATATGTTCTCCAAATATTATGCCAGCAAGGAGTATCCGCCGGATTATTGGAAGCGGCAGACGATGGGGGATCAGTACATGAGGGTCCTGCCTGCAGCTAATTTTATAGAGAGTACGGTGAATTCCTCACGTCCGCTCGGGTCGCTGCTGCCGCTGGTCACCCAGGTTCTGCCCAATAAGGAGGTCTATGGCATTGTCATGCTGAATGCACGCGAATTGCACACGGCTTACGGGGATGGGAGCGCAAATCCGTTCTATATTCTGGATGCAGACGGCGTCATGCTGTTCTCCACCTCGGCAGACCGGCCGGCATTAGGCGACATCTCCGGGAGCATCAGCTACCATGAACAGGTCGGAGACCAATATTATTTCTATCAAAAAGGCGGGCACACCGGATTCACTTATGTCCAGGTTACACCAGCCGCTGCAGTGACTTCCGGAATGCGCCAGATGCAGCTGCTGCTGGCCGCCCTGCTGACTGCCGCCGTGCTCACCAGTATTCTGTTTTCGCTGTTCTTCAGTTACCGTCTTAACCGGCCGCTGCAGCGGCTGATTGCAGCACTGGAGCGCAAGTCGGGTACAGGCGCGGATAAGCTAAGCAGCGTGAAGGAATTCGCTATCATCGGGGACCGCATGAGCCGTATTCTGGAGACCAACCAATTCATTCAGACCGATCTGGAGCATAAAAATTCGCTGGTGCGCCAGTACGCCTACTCCCATAAAATTAAGAACATCCCCCTGAACCCCAATCTGCTGGATCTGGAGGATGCCCAAGCGGAAGACCGGCCGTATGCAGCCGTGCTGTTCAAGCTCAGCTTCAAGCAGCCGTCCCAGAGCCCGGAGAAGGATACCCTGATGCTGTGGCAGCTGATCCAGCACCTGTTCCTGGGCAGCGAAGGGGATATAGTGGCTGTGCAGCCGGAGCAGAACCAGCTCCTGCTGCTGCTGTTCCAATGCGGACCGCAGAGCGCTATTCTTCAGACACTCCAGACTCTGAAGGAGCTGCTGGAGGTGGAGCCCGCCTTTTATTTGACCATCGCGGTAAGTCCTGTCTACTCCGGAGAGACTCCGATTACCGGTGCTTACGGGATTCTCTCCTCACTGCTTAAAGAACGCAGGCTGAACGAAGAAACCCAGATTATCGTGGAGCCGCGCGCTTCATCGGCCCGTTCCTTTCATGTCAAGGTAACCCATGGGGAGGAGCTGTCGGGCCTTCTGCTGTCAGGCAATGAGGAAGCGGTGCTGGGATGGCTGGCCAGACAGCTGGAGCAGTTGAACCAGAAGGACGCTGCGGCCGAAGATTTCCGGGCCTTTGCCGCGGGAGCGGTGGAGCAGGCGGGCAAGACGGTAATGAAGCTGGGGTTGGAGGAGGCTGTACTGATTCAGCCAGCTCTTAAGGAGAACTTCGAGAGCTTCTATTCCACCGGGCAGTATAAGGAATGGCTTCACGCAATGGTCCGGCCGATCCTTGCCGCCATGCGGGCGAAATCCGAGACCAGGGACCCCGTACTTGCCTATATGCTGGACTATCTGGATAAGCACTACGGAGAGAATATCAATCTGAATCTTGTTGCAGACAAGCTGAATCTGAGTCCGGGCTATCTGTCTACCTTCTTCAAGGAGAAGCAAGGCATCAATTTCAGCGACTATCTGAACAACCTGCGGATCAGCCATGCCAAGGAGCTGCTGATGAACGTCGACCTGCGCATTCAGGAGATCGCACTCCAGGTCGGCTACCTGAATGTCAATTCCTTCATCCGTATGTTCAAACGCGCCTCCGGCCTTACTCCCGGCGAATACCGCAAAAGCCATGCCAGCGGAGGACTGCCCGCTGCGGAAGACGGGCCTTGAGGCGGTCCGCTTCCTATGCCTCGATGGTCCATACGCACGCAAGTGGAAACGGCTTTGCCGTCCTTTTAAAGGACGGTACCGTTTCAGCGAGAAATAGAAGGATAATTTATCGTGTGAAACATATAAATTCTTATATTTCAAAGAAAAGGCTGCTGATCTAAGCTCAGCAGCCTTCCGTTCCAGTCCGGATTCTCTGTGGTTCCTATTAATCACCTGCCTAACTCACAGTCAGAACCGGTTTATTGGCTGTGTTTTCTTTGCTGTTGAAGCTTATCGTTGCACCATTATTGTTCTCAACCTGCAGCTTGAAGGTCATTTTCTTATCGCCGCCGAGCTGGCTATTCACAAAACCTGTTACATCGATAGTGTACCAGCCGGCTGTAGATACATTAATTGTTCCAACCAGCACTGCACCTGTACTGCCCGGCTGATTGTTCCAGGTGATGCCTCCTGTTCCCGACTCTATCCATTCATCACTGCCGGTAAGTCCGTATACCTTCACAGGCGTTGACGCAGATACGGCATTACAGTACATCTTCAAGAGAGCAGAAGCAACGGGTGATCCCGTACGACCGGTAAGATCGAATCTTACAAACCCTTTCCGGTTATAGCCCTCATCCGCATCTCCCTTTACATCGACTGTTGCTGCTGTTCCATAGTTGGTTGCCGCATAGGTGCCGTCTCTTACATAGGCATCTCCATTGGTAATATAGTCGGTTGGTGCACCTGAGGATGCGCCTCCTCCCATGAAGGCGACCATCGCCATACCCGCTGCATTGCCTGATATGGTAACCTCATTGGTAGCATAATCTCTGCGGTTATCATGCCAGATCATCCGGTTGTCATTGAACTGCACGATACCCGGATCTTCCTGCCCGGCCAGCAGCGGGTCCTGCTGGTCTACAGCGTACTGGCTGCTGGTCTCAAACCCCTCGCTCCAGGCTCCGCGGAGCTGATAATTCGGGTTATTCACACGGTTCAATGTGGTTACACGGTGGCGGGGATTTTTAAACCAGGTGGTACCCGCACCATTTAACTTACTAACACCCCACGGATTCCTTCCCAGCATGAAATCAATCTGCTGCTGGGCCAGAACCGCATATGTGGTATTTCCGGTTAATTCCTGATACATCATGGCTTCTACCGCATTATTACTCATGGCTTCATACGTACCCCATTTGGGTTCACTGCTGGTATTCCAGAATTGCCCGGCAGCATAATTCTTTTTCAGGTTAAGATGATTATTCATCCGGCCTGCGGCAGTATTCTTATAAGCCGGATCAAGGGAGGCGACCTCATAGTTTGCCCAGTGATAGGCTCTGGACCAGTTGAGGCTTGTGTTACTTTTGTTGTACCATTCTCCCGCACTGTCACAGAACGATTTCGCTTCTGTTAAATAGGCGGCGGTACCTGTGGCCCGGTAGAGTTCGGCAGCCGCCCAGGCCATATCGTCTTTATAGTCCGTATCCACGTAGAATCCGTCCGCATCCCCAGCAATTCCCGTCCTTGTCTTCCCCCAAGTGTAGATCTGCTGGGCTGCAGTCAAATAGCCGGCAGCTAATGCAGCATTATAGACCGGTCCGGCAGCATCTCCCCATATTTTAGCTCCTAGTGCTAAGGCAGCTGCAGCTTTTCCGGCCAAGTTTGCGCCTGTACCGGCAGGGCATGGATGCACCGGACGCGCCGCGCCATAGATCGTATTGTCATTTTGCGGCCAGGTTTTGCTGCGGGAATCCAGATCATCATTCTCGACATCATGGTCCAGGCCGTCGGCTACTTCCATATACAGAATCTGGTTGGTGTTGTCCCACAGCTTGAGAATGAAATCAAGACCTACCTTCGCTTCCGTCAATGCTCCGGCCGCGCCTCCGGGAGCAGGAAAAGCTTCCGGATGGTGGATATAAGTCGTCAGCATCACATCCGTAACATGTCCGATGGTGCTCAGAAATTTGATATAATCCGAGGCATCATGCCAGCCCCCGGTAAAGTCCTTGGTGCCGGAAGCACCATCCGGCTTTCCGTCAATGGATGAGTTCGTTCCCGTCATATGGCATACGCCATGATCCTGCGGACTGGTATTTCCACACCGCTGCACTTTGAAGAACTGCATGGACAGATCGGCCAGACTGCTGTAAACCGAATTGCTTATAGCGAAGACCGGGGACTTATAGGCGTTGATTTTTATATAATATCCGCTTCCGGCAGTAGTTAGTGCACTGAAATCTATAGCATAGGAATAAGCACAATTTGCACCACCCGCGTCACCCCAGCTCCCTTTACTGGCTGTGGTAATGGTTCCGTTCAATACCGAGGTGTTGTTTGAATTGAACACATCATATCTAACTCCGCTCAAGCCCGTGCTTGATAATACGATGGCTATTTTAGCCGCAGCCGGACTGTATCCAACCTGGTTAACCCTTATAAATATGCCGCTTACACTAGCTTGAACCGAATCCGGTGAATTCATATCTTTGTACACGCCCTTTCATTTTTCACGTGCAAGGTGCTGTAATTTATATGAAGCCGCCCGCCTCACCCAATCACCTCCATGAAGTCATTTAAATGTCAGGCTGTACACCGCTGTGCCTTGGAGCGGTGTACCTGCATTATAACCAGTCCTATCATGGCAATTAAATCCTCATATGTTATTTATATCGTCTTTTTTACGGATAGCGAAGAAAATGAATACATAAATGGCAAAGTGTATAGGGTCAGTTCACCGTTTCCGTGATGCTGCTATGAAGCCCCTCAGGCAGGTGATGACCTTGCATCCTATACAACAAGCAAAGAAACCTTTCCGCCAGCATGGAAAGGTTTCTTTGTACGTCACTCCGCCGCCCAGGGCTGGGCAACGGACAGGACCGTCTCCCCGCTGGCCGCCGCCTGCTCCATGAGCAGGGCCAGGTATTGGTCCTGGCAGCCCTCCGCCAGACTGTAGAATGAAGGGCCGCCCTCTACATGCTGCTGCATTCTAACCAGACACTCGGCGATAGCAATCTCCTCATCCGTAAGCCGGGCAGGAATAAAGGGATTGCGGTACAGCCACTCCCCTTCCCCCATGATTCCCCGGAGATGCAGGCCTTCCAGATTGCCGCCATGACCGGCATCTATCCGCCGCAGCTTAGTGTAGACCGGAGTGTCATAACTCTGTAGCCAGGATATCTCATCATTCATGATCTCACCGCGCTCTCCCCGGACGAGCAGCCGGCAGGCCCGAATCCAGGAGAAATACTGGTCACGGGTGAAATCATAGACCCCCAGCCGGTCCCCGAAATCCAGGGTAGCCAGTGTCTGCCCGGTCTGAATCAGCTCCTCCGCAAGAGGAGGCCCGCTGCGCTGCGGCCCCTTCATAATAGCTGAACCGAAGCTCTGAGCCCGGATAGCCGCCTTCTCGAAGCGGACATCCAGCAGCTTGCGGATGAGGCTGATCCCGTGATAGCCATGGGCCACCGATACCTGCGCCTGACTGATTCTCCCGAGTCGTCCCGAACGCACTAGCCTGATTCTGGCTGCATGCATCGGCTGGTACATATACTGCTCAGCAATCTGGACAACGGCTGAACGGTCCAGCTTATTCCATAGCTGAAGAAGCTGTTCCAGATCCGGCGCCGGAGGCGTCTCGGCCAGGAGCGGAATGCCTTCAGCCGCCAGTCTTAGGATGTAGTCCTTGCCGGCCTCCCGCTTCAGGCAGATTACTGCGAAGGAATAACCGCCCGCTGCAACAAATAGATCCAGCGAGGTGTACACTTCCACTCCCCATATTCTCTTCAATTCTTCGGCTTTATCCTTATTGCGGACGTACATGGCCGCAATAGCAAAGCGCTCAGGCAGGGCCTTGGCGATCCGCAGATAGAATTCTGCCCGCCAGCCTCCGCCCACCAGACCAAATCTGATGATTCCCATGACCCCACTCCCCTTCTGTAATTACTCACTATGGTCTATTTCTGTTATTTCTCTGCCCCGCCAGCACTAATTTTCGTGGGTAGAATAGCCCGATTACCCTCCCCGGACCTACTTTCCAAATTTTGATTGAAATAGGACGGACGTAGGATTATAATCAGGTCACATACCCACTTTTTACCTATTGTTAGTAAGACAATACATAATTGACAGGAGATAAGCCTATGGATTGGCTTCATGCTTATGAGGACGAGCTCCGTGTGGTCTTTGAGGAGAGCCGCAGGGTGATCTCTGCGTTTCCAGAGCCGCTTAATGCCCGCGGCCTGTCGTATCTCAATCAGTTCAACGTGTTCCACCCGGACAGCCACAAGAATTACATCTGTTACCTGCTGCCCTTCTGGCTCCAGGACTCTTGTAGCCTGAGTCCTGAACTCGCCCGCAGGATGTCCGCAGGTAACATCTTCCTCATGCTCTACTTCTTCCTCCAGGATGATCTGATGGACAGCCCGGAGGCCTCGGCTGCGCAAACGCTGCCGCTTGCCAATCTGCTCTATGTCGAGTTTCTGGCTACCTGCCTTCCGCTGTTCCCGGCGGACTCTCCCTTCTGGCCCTGCTTCAGCCGTTACATCCGCGAGTGGGCAGACAGCGTGAACGGTGAAGCCGGCAGCGATTACTTCCTGAATGACCGTATCCGTATCTCCCATAAGGCCAGCCCGCTTAAGCTCAGCAGCACGGCTGCGCTGCTGCTCTCCGGCCAGTCCTCCTCCATTCCCGAGGCCGAAGAGATGATTCACACTGTGCTGTTGACCCTGCAGCTGCTTGACGACTACGAAGATTGGGAGCAGGATCTGGAGGACGGCAGCTACAACTGCCTGCTGTCACTGGCACGCTCCAGTACCGGAATAGCTGCCGGAGAACCGCTGACCGAAGCAGCCGTGAAGAACTTCATCTATGTATCAGGCGGACTTGCGGATTATGCGGCGACGGCCCAGGCCAACCACCTTAAACTGCTGGAAGCCGCCTTAGAGCTGCCCCTGCTGGTATCCTTCCATCTCGTGCTCGTGCAGAACCTCCAGCAGATCGCTGAAACCATTGAAGCACAGAAGCAAATACTGCTTGGCGGAGGGCTGGATTACTGGCTGTCCACCCAGCCGAATCTCTCATAATTTATGCAAATAGCAATAGAATTATAGAATGGCCTATGCTATACTAAAAAGGCAATTATAACCATTTCGAAAGGGTGATTGTATTGTCAGTAGGAGTTCTTAAGAATCAGGTGATTCAGAAGGCATGGGAGGACCCGGCTTTCAAACAAAGACTGCTTGCAGATCCGAAGGCAGCGCTTCAGGAAGCGCTGGGCATTAACCTTCCTGACAACATTACACTGAAGACCGTTGAGGAAGGCTCGAATGAATTCTACCTGGTCATTCCCCCAAGCCCTTCTTCCGGGGTAATGAAGACACGCATCACCCCCATGGGCACCTGGTAGCATACTTAAGTCATACTATTATCGGGAGTTGGAATCGTCCAGTCCTTCTGCAATCGGCAGAATGGTGATGGACTCGGTTCCGGCTCCTTTTTTGCTCATAAAGCGGATTTCACCCTCCATCGCCTCAATAATACGGAAGGTAACCATCAGCCCCAGCCCCGTGCCCTTCGTCTTGTTGGACGAGAAATACGGTTCGCCCAGGCGGCTAAGCACAGCCGGTTCCATACCTGCCCCGTTATCCTTAATATGAATATGTACCTTATCTCCCCGGCTGTAGGCCAGCAGATGAATCGTGCCTTCCTCCCCCAGGGATTCAATGCTGTTCTTGATGATATTGATCATCGCCTGCTTGAACTTCGAGGAATTCCCTTTGACCCACAGTCCGTCTTCAACCTCCAGAATCATCTTGCCCCCGTTCAAATGGCATAAAGGCAGCAGGATGCTCTGGATATGCATGAATTCCTCATTCACATGGAGCAGGGAGACCTGTTCGAATTCCGGCTTGGCAAAAGTCAGAAAATCAGTGATAATGCTCGCCGCCCGGTCCAGCTCACTAAGCGCCATGGACAGGTATTTCCGCTCGTCCCCGCTCGACTTCTCGCTGAGCAGCTGGAGGAACCCCCGGGTCACCTGAAGCGGATTGCGCACCTCATGGGCTACCGAGGCTGCCAGCTCGCTGATAATCTCCATTTTCTCCGACCGCTGCAGTTCGTTGTTGAACAGCTCCAGCTCCTGCGAATACTTCACCACTTGGCTGTGGTTCTGTGCCAGCCGCCGCCCCAGAATCACGATCAGCGAGAGAATGAACACAACAAGCGCCCATTTCCAATAGAAGAGATCATAATTCCCGCGTTTGAAATAATACCATAGCAGTTCCAAGATCCCGGTTAGGGCAGCCGTGCCGAAGCCGCATGCGAAGATAATCGCATCCTTATTGCGCTTCAGGGAGAACACGATTACGCAGCCGATCAGCAGAATGAATTGAAGAATCATAATAATGCCGATTATTTTGGTAGAGATGAAGTAGTAGAATTCCAGAAACCGGCTCCCGGAGAGGGCATTAATAATGAGGAAGACACAGCAGAATAGCGAATAGGCCATCTGGAATTTACAGAATCTGCGGATGATGCCGTATTTGCCACCGCCGAATATTTTCTCGAACAGGAAGGTCAACGCAGGCAACAGGGACAACAGCGCCACATCGAACAAAAACACACTGATCCCGCCTATATAGCTGTAGAAGGTGTACGTGAAGGGCGAGTAAGTTACCGACAGCACGCCGGTAGAGGCAATGACAATGGACAGCGAAGCCGCCACCGTGAAATACTCCTTGTTCAGGAAAAATGCGCACACAAACAAAACCGCCGCCACAAAGATAAAAGCGCCGCCCAGAATCACATCGATGAGTCCGTTTTTGATATAGTCCTTGATAAGAATACTGTGCTCGCCGAGCATCACCTGCTCTTTGATTCCGATCCGGTCCTGGAGTGTCTGCGTCCAGATATAGATCGTCTTCCCGTTATCCCGCATGTCCAGCGGCACAAGCAAGGAATAATTATCCATAATGAAGCCGCGGTCCCCTTCAAAAATTATCCGGTCCTCCACATACACCTTCACATGCAGCGCATAGATCGTCTGAATATAGAGGGCGGGAGACACGTAATGATAGGAAGGCAAAGTAATCTTCATCCAGGCGGACGATACTCCGGGAGGCTTCTGAGGCATCTCGGCCTTCGCCTCCACCTCCATCCACCCCTCTGACTCCGTTACCGGAGCCTTGCGCCCGCCATCATCCGGCCCCTCCTGCCACTTCATCTGCCAATGTCTGATCTCTCCGGCGGGGGAGACGCTTTGGGCGGACACCAGAAGGCTGCCGCAGGTTAAGCAGAGCAGAACAAATACCAACGCTGTATGTAAACTTTTGACCATCAAAGACATGCAAGCACCTCAGAGGAAAGTTTTAGGAACAAAGTTCTGTAGTGTTAATATTTCGCCCCATACTCCGCCCATCCCTTCAAAAAAACGGAATAAACAAAAATATTTTCTAATTCACAGTGGAGGCAGGCAATTTAATGAGCACCTCGGTCCCTTCGCCCTTGCGGCTGTTGAACTCAATGGTGCCGTTCATCGCTTCAACAATACGGAAGGTGACCATCAGGCCTAGTCCCGTGCCCTTGGTCTTATTGGAGTAGTACGGCTCTCCCAGCCGGGCCAGCTCACTGACCTTCATGCCCTCGCCGTTATCCTTCACGCTGATGATTACCAAGCTGCCGGTCCTCCAGGCTGTTACCACAATCTGCCCCTCCTCCTGCAGCGATTCAATGCTGTTCTTGATCAGATTAATAAATGCCTGCTTGAACTTGGCCGGGCTGCCCGTCACTTGAAGCTCCTGCTGCAGACGCAGCTCGATCGAACCGCCCTGCAGATTAGCCAGCGGCAGCAGGATTCCCGACACATGCTTCAGCTCGTCCGAGACTTCGAATACATCCACGGTATCCACACCCGGCTTCGCAAAGGTCAGGAAATCGGTAATGATCACCGAGGCCCGGTCCAGCTCCTCCACGGCCATCTGCAGATACTCCTTCTCCTTGTTGCCGGAGCGTTCGCCCAGAATCTGCAGGAACCCGCGCGTGACCTGGAGCGGATTACGCACCTCATGAGCCACCGAAGCGGCAAGCTCGCTGATAATTTCCATTTTCTCCGAACGCTGCAGCTCATTATTGAAGTTCTCCAGCTCCCTGGAGTATTCCAGCGCCTTCTCATGGCTTCCCGCAAACCGTCTGCCCAGAATAGCGATCAGGGACAGAACGAATATCACCATGCCCCATTTCCACCAGTACAGGTGATATCTCTCCATCGAGAGGAAGTAGCGCAGCAGCTCGGCCAAGGAGACCAGGGCAAATACAGAGAAGCCGCCAGTGAACAGGATGGCCTCTGAATTGCCCCTGCGGGCATAAGAAAGCGCCAGACTCAGCAGGTAAACAAACTGTGCAATCATAAGTACACCGGTTGCGTTAATTGTCAGAGCTGAATACAGCGAGTCCAGCCGGAAGGAAAGTGCCGCATTCAGAAGAAGTGCCGCAGCACAGAACAGGGAGTAGGCCAGCTGAAAATTACGCACACGGGTAGTGAGCCCCCGCTTGCCGGGTCCAAACAGCTGCTCAAAATAAAGCGTGAACGCGGGCATAAGCGTAAACATGGCCAGATCAAAGCAGATCTGCCTCAGACGGTCCCCGCTGCTTAGAATCAGGGTCAGAAACGGGGAATAGGTAATCAGCAGCACCCCGAAGGACAGGATGACAAGCGCCAGAAAGAATCCGCTGTAGAAGAACTGCGGCTTGAGAAACAGCAGGCAGATCAATAACGCTCCCGCCATGAAGATCATCGCTGCTCCGAGCACCACATCCACCAGGTCCTGCTTCACATAAAAGGACAGCAGCTTATTATAGCTGCCGACCCTAACGCCCCCCTCAATTCCAAACTCCCCGCTGCCCGCATTCCACAGATAGAGCGGCTTCGTGCTGTCTTGTGCCGGAAGCGGAATCAGCACCTTATTGCCGCTATATCCCCCATCCCCGCTGGAATCGTAGATCAGCTGGTTGTCTATGTAGGCTTTCAGGCTGTCGCCAAATACCTGATCGATCAGAATAGCGGGAGTTGCCCCTCCAGGGGGCAAGGTAAGCCTTAGCCAGGCGGAAGATGTACCGGATGGGGGAAGCGGCTTGGCATCCCCGGACTGGACCCGTGTCCATCCGGCAGCCGGCCATGCCGATGCAGCTTCTATGCCGTCCGTTGTTCCTGTCTCCCACTTCAGCTCCCAGGCCGGAATTTCCGCTTCTGTATGTCCGTCCCATTCCATGGCGATTCCCAGTGGAATTATAGTTATCACAATCAGCAGCATAATAAAGACTGCGGCTGTTTTGGCTGATGCTAACTTCATTGTGGCACCTCAGTGAATCTATAGTCGTATTTATGTAGTCCATATGATTCTTATTTTCGACAACGTTTGCACTATACCTGCCATAGCCTGCAAATAACCTCGAAATCGCTCGGTTAATTCTTCATTTCCGGTTATTCTGCCGGGGGAATGAATATATTAATCAGAACGGCTGCCCGGATGCCGGGAAGATTCGCCGCCGCTTAAACGGGTATAGTTGTACTATAAGTACTATTAAGATGAAGACTTACAACAAAGGGAGCTGATTGGCGATGGGTAATGAATTCAATAAGACGGAAGCCGACTTTGTATATGAGCGTTATACCACAATGGGCGGTGTCTCCCCGGAGCAGGATATCCCGCTGGAAGAATTGCGTCCGCTTGGCACGATTACTGAACAAAGCCCCAGTGAGGAGACTTCAGACGCCGGGAACCGCCCGCTGGAATCCGCGCTGGCCAGTCATGACCCTGCCCACTTTACACCTATCGATTTCGACGGTGTAGTGGATGACGGCTCAGATCCGACGCTTGTGGGCGACCCTATTCTGGCAGCCGATATCGGACTGAATGCACCGGATTCGGGGCTTGGACCGCGGGCAGACCGCCCGGCTCCTCCAGCCGCCACCCCCGGTCCGCAGCGGGATGAGCTGCTGGAGTCGGATGCTATATATACAGCCGGGGCGGCCGGATTAACCGGAAGTGCCATTGATTATGCCGACTCCGGGGAGGAGCTGGCAGAGGAAGCGGAGGAAGCCGCTCCGCTGGAGGATGTCCCGGATGCGGATGACCTGGTTCCAGGAAGCAGCGTTGACCCGGTCTCTCCGGACCCTGACGCCATGCCCGGTACCGATGTACTGAACGGCTCAAACGGCGACGAGTAGAAACGGCTAAGCGGTCCTTTGTAAGGGCATATACGCTAATACGTGGACGAAGCAGCCCTGCCGGGCGTTTATCTGCGGTCCGTATTGACTTTTGGAGAGAATCGACTTACGATAGTTTCATTCGATTGCGGCGATGGAGTTCGCCTTAACCGTCCTTCGGGGCTAATGACTCCTACCAGTGGTTACTCCGCTGGTAGGAGTCTGTTTTGATTTCAGGGGTATTATATCGGGCACGGGAGGCACTAGCCATAATGAAAAGAAAGTATGAACAGTGGGCAGCGCTGGCCGCGCGCCAGAGCCAGCTTGCGCTCTGGAGTACATTCGTGAAATGGGTGATTCTGGGGGGAATAGTCGGACTGCTGGCAGGCAGTGCCTCGGCCCTGTTCCTCGCCAGTCTCAACGCAGTCACCAGGGTAAGACTGGAGCATGCCTGGCTGCTCTTCCTGCTCCCGGCGGGAGGCGCACTCGTCAGCGGAATGTATATGCGTTACGGCCAGAGCAGCATCAAGGGGAACAATCTGATTCTGGAGCAGATCCGCCAGGGAAATGAAGCGATTCCGCTGCGCATGGCCCCGCTGGTCCTGGGCGGGACGCTAATTACCCATCTCTTCGGCGGTTCGGCCGGACGCGAAGGCACGGCTGTGCAGATGGGCGGCAGTCTGGCCGATGCCCTCGGGCGATGGCTCAGAATCGGTCCGCTGGACCGCCGAATCCTGCTGATGTGCGGCATCAGCGGCGGCTTCGGCTCCATCTTCGGAACCCCGCTGGCCGGAACGGTGTTCGGCCTGGAGGTCATCGCCATCGGGCTGATCAGCCATCGGGCGCTGCTGCCCTGTTTTGCCGCCAGCTTCACCGGTGATCTTGTCGCCTCCCGCTTATGGGGCGTTCACCATATCCACTATCAAGTGGATAGCTTCCCCGGTATGGATGCACTGGTGCTGGTCAAGGTTATAATCGCCTCGGTCCTGTTCGGCCTCTGCAGCCTGCTGTTCAGTGAGCTTACCCATTATCTGAAGCGGAGCTTCACCGCCCTGATCCGTAATCCGATGCTCAAAAGCGCCGCCGGCGGGCTGATCATTATCGTCCTGGTCTACATAGCCGGCTCCAGAGATTATCTGGGGCTGGGCCTTCCGCTGATCAGCAGCTCCTTCGAAGACGGCGTGTCGCCCTTCGCCTTTCTATGGAAGCTGATCTTCACTGCCTTCACCCTCGGGACCGGCTTCCAGGGCGGCGAAGTGACGCCGCTGTTCGCTATCGGAGCTTCTATGGGAAGCAGCCTGGCTGGAGTGCTTCATCTATACGGGCCTTTTCTGGCTTCGCTTGGCTTCATCGCCGTCTTCTGCGGAGCCACCAACACCCCGCTTGCCTGCTTCATTATGGGCATTGAGCTGTTCGGCTCCGGCGGAGCGGTCTATATGTTCATCGCCTGTATCATCAGCTATCTGTTCTCCGGACACAGCGGCATCTATAGCTCCCAGCTGATCGGCATCTCCAAGAGCGCTTTGCTGCCGGTTCCTGAGGGGACGACTCTCGCTGCCGCCAAAGAGCGGCCCGCACCAAAGTAGCGGAACCCGGCAGGCCGCACAAGCAGGCTTTGCCAGAAGAAGGACAAAGAAGGTATGATACAAAGGTGTAGGCACCAGATTATTCAAGGTTAATAAAGGAGAGATTCCGAAGTGAAGCCAACAACAAGAAAACCCGTCATCCTGCTTGCGATGATGTGCCTGATGCTCGTCATTCTGGCGGGCTGCGGCAATAAGCCCGTGAATTCCGGCAATGCTGCCGGGAATGGTAACAGCACTACCGGGGCGGGCAGCGAAGCGACAGCAGCACCGCAGGAGAGCGCCCCCGCAACAGAAGGCGTGCCTTCCGCCACGGCCAGCCATCCGGTGGTGACGATTGAAATGGATAACGGCGCTGTCATTAAGGCCGAGCTGTATCCCGAGGTTGCCCCGAATACGGTCAACAACTTCATCTCCCTGATCCAGAAGGGATTCTATGACGGAACCATCTTCCACCGGGTCATTCCGGGCTTCATGATCCAGGGCGGGGACCCGGATGGCACAGGAATGGGCGGACCGGACTACAGCATTGCAGGAGAATTCAATAATAACGGCTTCACCAACAATCTGCTGCATACAGAGGGCGTGCTGTCCATGGCGAGAGGACAGCACGATATGAACTCTGCTGGCTCCCAGTTCTTCATTATGGCCGCTGCTTATCCAAGCCTGGACGGCGATTACGCTGCCTTCGGTAAGGTTACCGAAGGACTCGAAGCGGTCCAGGCCATCGTCAGTCTGCCGCGCGGCAAGAATGACCGTCCTGATGTGCCGCCGGTGATGAAGAAGGTCACGGTCGATACCCTTGGCGTAACTTATCCAGAGCCGCAGAAGGTACAATAGAAACTTCTTGCCGCCAGCGTCAGCGAGAATTCAACACAACACGAAGAGCCATTCCCTGTTGCCGGAGGATGGCTCTTCGCGTATCATGCCTATTCTTATGTCTATCCCGAACGTAATCAACGTCAGCAGGAACCACTTGATCCATTGTCCGAACAGGCTGACGGCTGTCCCGTCGAACCGCAGGCGCTGCACCTCCACCACGGTATGCTCAACCTTGGCCAAGGGTTCAGGCCCAGTATTGATCCGGACGGTATTCAATCTCGGACTGTACCGCGATCATCAAGCGCCCGGTGTCCGCGTCATAGGTGACAGGATTATCCCCTACGTAGTACCAGTGCTTGATGACAGGCCCGTCCGCAGGCTCCTCGAAGCGGAATACGTTAAGCTCGGCCTTCAGCTCCACCACCGCAGCCCCCTTATCCTCCGCTACATCCGTCAGGGTAATCAAGGTCAGTCCGCCCTGCTCATCGAAGGTATACCCTACTCCCTCCATGCTGTTTACAAGCATACGTCCGGTTACGGAATGCTTTACCAGCACTCGTTCCTGTTCTGCCATTCGCGTTCCTCCTCTATGTCTGTATCCTGCCTCCCGAATTACGGCAGATCAATCACCATGACCAGTATATTCTCATCCGCCTTCAGCTCCAGCCGCTCCACGCCCTGAATTCTCGCCGAATCTCCCGGCTTCAGCACCTCATCCCCGTTCAGGGTAAGCTGTCCTTCGACCAGATACACGAAGCTGCGCCGCCCCGGCTCCTGCCGGAAATCCAGCTGTTCCCCCGCCCCGGCCTTCCCGAGATAAATCGTCATGTCCTGGGCAATACCGACAACCTCCGCCGAGGCGTCGGCCGCTACGACCGGAAGCAGGCTTCCTTCAAGCTTGACCGGATCGAAGCGTCCGGTTGCATAGGACGGGGCCGTCCCCCGGGTCCGGGGCATGAACCAGAGCTGAAGCAGACGGACCGGCTCACTGTCCGAAGGGTTGTGCTCTGTATGAATCGCGCCGGTCCCCGCCGACATCCGCTGAATGCCGCCGAAGGACGTCTGCGCGACATTGCCCAGGTTGTCCTCATGACGCAGCACGCCGGACAGCACAATCGAGACGATCTCCATGTCACTGTGCGGGTGGGCGCCGAAGCCTTTGCCCGGGGCAATCGTATCATCGTTACAGACCCGCATCGGCCCAAAGGCCGTGTTGTCCGGATCATAGAAATCCCCGAAGGAGAATAGATGGCTGCCCTTCAGCCAGCCGAGATCGAACTGGTGCGCAGACGCAGCAGGATAGATAGTAATCAATGGAAATCGCCTCCTGTGGTTGTTATGAAGTGGTTGAGATTTGCAGTTCAGACACGATGAACCATTTCTTGGACGCAGCATCCTTGAAATACACCTGGATCATATAGTTTCCCTTGTCGGTAACCTTATAATTATACGCTGCCGATTTGAACCAGAAGCTGTCCTTCTTCTCGGAAATCGGCTGGCTATCTACAACATCCGTCTTGCCTGCCGGGTCTGTAATGGTAATCTTCAGATCGGAGATATCCGTCTTGAGGTGATCCACCTGCACCAGGGCAGAGAAGGTATTACTGGAGTCGCTTCTGACTTTGCCGAAAATCTTGCCCTGCTCATCCAGCAGCACCGTGTTCACATTAGGCTTATAGATCTTGACCGTCCCTGCTGACTCGTCTACGGATACAATCGCCTGCATATTGTCCGGAAGCTGCTCCACAGGTACATAGACCCCGCCTTCCGAGGAGATAGCCGGCTGCTTAAGCAGCATATTATTGACATAGAATGAGAGATCTGTTTTGCCGGCAGCAGCATACAGCAGGCCTCCTCCCGAGACCGTCATCAGGCACAGTGTTGAAATCGCCAGCTTGCGCATCTTCCCCATTATTCCCGTCCTCCCTATATTGTCCTATGCTGTTTATACCCTTCAGGCGGCAAGGAGTTGCTGTGAATTGTAAAATAAAACCGGCTGCACAATTTCCTGAGGAAATGCACAGCCGGTCACGGTACAACCTTCTTGCTCCGGGTACACCGGAAGCCGCAATTACAGCTTGGCGATAGTCTCGGTAAGAACCGGGACAATCTGTGATTTACGGGACACTACACCCTTCAGCACTGCCTTGTTATCGTCCAGCTTCACATTGTAGGCCTGTTCCACAGCGCCTGCTACGCGGCCCAGGGCGAGACCCACGGAATCGTTGTTCAGGATATCGGTAACCACGAACAGGAACAGATCAAGTCCCTTGTCGTCAATGATAGCGGTAAGAGCCGCTTCCAGCTCCGGCTGTTTGGACAGGACATCATTCACATCCACAGCGTTGACCTGGGCAATCTCCACCTTGTACTCACCCATCTTGAATTCCTTGGCATCCAGGGAGATCAATTGGGCAATGCTCTTGTCACTCAGGTCTGCACCGGCTTTGAGCATGTCCAGGCCATAGCTCTCGGCATCCACTCCGGCAAGGGCCGCCAGCTCACGCGCAGCAGCCACATCCTGCTCCGTGCAGGTCGGCGATTTGAACAGCAAGGAATCAGAAATGATAGCGGACAGCATCAGACCGGCGATGTTCTTAGGAATGGCAACACCATTCTCTTTGTACAGCTTGTTCAGAATAGTAGCCGTACAGCCCACCGGCTCAGCCCGGTAATACAGCGGGTAGGCCGTCTCAAAATTCGCAATCCGGTGATGATCAATTACCTCAACCACGCGGACCTGATCGATATCATTCGCACTTTGCTGGCGTTCATTATGGTCCACCAGAATCACTTGTTCAGCTTCTGCGGCTACGTTCTCCACCAGACGCGGAGCTTCCACCCCGAAGTGGTCGAGGGCAAACTGCGTTTCCCCGCTGATGTCTCCAAGGCGGACCGACTCGGCATCCCAGCCCAGTTCCTTCTTCAGTGCCGCATAGGCAATTGCTGAACAAATGGTATCGGTATCCGGGTTTTTGTGACCAAAGATCAAAGTTTTTGTCATTTCCAATCTCCTTACTATGTTTTTGTGAGAATAATATACCATACATTGATAGATACCTGCCAGAGACCTGTAAATATCCGGCCTGGGATTAACTCCGGGTATACCCCTGCACTGCCTGTTCGGGTTGCCCCCGCTTCGTCTTCGGCAGAGCCTCAGGCACGCTCTCCCCGGACAGCGGCTCGTTATCCGAGAACAGATCCGGGTTCTCCCGGAGCATATCGCTCAGAATACGGGTGGTCTCTGCGGTGCCGCAGAGCATGACCGCCGCATCGCCGAAGCTGCCCCTGCGCAGCGCCCCGCCATCCTCCAGCACGGATTCCACCTTCCAAAAATGCTGCGACCAGGACAGTCCGCAGTGCCTGCGCGAAGGAACCGCGATCTCTCCGCCTTCCGGCGTCACGGTATAGAGCGCCTCATGCCCGTCCGTCATCCGGCCGGGAATATCCACCCATTCTTCAATTCCGTGGATGAACGTATTTCTCCGCAGATCCACCCCGAGCAGCATAATCTCCGCCCCCCGGTCCAGCAGCTTGCCGTAGACCGACCCGCGTGCACATGGCGTATCCCAGCGCTCATCTCCGGCTGTGAACAACGCTGCATCCGCGCCCAGCGCAGCCACCGAATGCGTGGGGTGCCAGGAACGGATCACACCCGGCCGCTTACGGAACAGCTCCGGCAGAATTCCGACGCAGGAGGGCGACTCCAGCACGGAGAAGCGCGGATTCTGCGCATCGATATACGACCAGGTATGGGTGGGCAGGACCAGCAGCCCCTCCTTCATATATTCTGAGAGAACATCCAGTACAGTATCCGCTCCCCCTTCGACTTCACCGATGCTTTTGAGTGAGGAATGGACCAGCAGTGTCCCCTGCGGATCGATTCCCATTCCCTCCAGCTGCTTCATCAGACTTGATCTGGTGTGCATGATTAACCCCGCTTTCCTGAATAATAAATACCAGCTTGAAATGCATCTTGAAATACACCCTGAAATACATCTTGCAAAATTACTCATTTACTATTAAAATTATAGTAACTTAATATTAATAAGTAATTTTCCAAATGTTCACCGCAGTGACGACCTAGCTTCAAGTTCAACTCTTAAGTGTGTCTTATATAACAACCACCCCAAATTCCAGGAGGTATTCCCATGAGTTTAACATTAAAAGGTCTTCACCATGTATCTGCCATTACCGCCAAAGCACCGGAAAACTACAAATTCTATACAGAAGTGCTCGGACTCCGCTTGATCAAGAAGACCGTCAACCAGGATGACGTCTCTGTCTATCACCTGTTCTACGGGGATGAGACCGGGAATCCCGGTACGGAGCTTACCTTCTTCGAGCTGCCTAACGCCGGGCGTAACCGTGATGGCAACAACAGCATCTCCGCGCTCTCCCTGCGCGTTCCCGGAGATGATGCCCTGCTCTTCTGGACACAGCGCTTCACGCTGCTCGGCGTAGAGCATGAGGAGATCACCGAACGCGGCGGCCGTAAGACGCTGGCCTTCACCGATCACGAGGGCCAGCGCCTCATCCTCGTCTCGGATGAGCACAACAAGGGCATGGCCGGAGGCAAGCCGTGGGCCAAGAGCCCGGTTCCGGCCGAGCATGCCATTGTCGGGCTGGGACCGGCACATCTGACGGTTGAGACCGCTGAACATACGGCCCTGATTCTGGAGGACCTGCTCGGCTTCCGCCGCGCAGGCAGTTATCCTTCTCCGGTGGCGGGCCAGCCGGACATTCTCGTGTTCGAGACCGGTGAAGGCGGCTCCGGCACGGAGATCCATCTGGAGGAACGCAGCGATCTCCCGCAGGAGCGACTGGGACGGGGCGGCGTACATCATGTAGCCTTCCGCGTCGATAACGAAGAGGAGCTGAAGCAGTGGATTGAACGCATCCGCAGCGTGCAGCTCCCGAACTCGGGCTTCGTGGACCGCTTCTACTTCCGCTCGCTGTATTTCCGGGAGCCGAACGGCATTCTGTTCGAGCTGGCTACGGACGGACCGGGATTCGCCACGGATGAGGAGGTCGAGCATCTGGGCGAGGCGCTGGCTCTGCCGCCGTTCCTGGAAGCGAAGCGCGAACAGATTGAGGCCCACCTGAAGCCGCTGGATACCCGCCCGCAAGTCTAAGCTTATTGTGAATTACACATAAAAACTCCGGCTGACTTGCAAGCCGGAGTTTTTATGTTTGGCCAAGCCTGCATAGCAGCTTAACTCTTACCTTACAGGCTCAGTTCAGCTCTCTGACCAGGTGATCGTGAAGAGATTGAAGCCGGGCCGGGTCGTGGAGGCTTTGCCTGTAATCGATACAGGGCTTGTCCCGCCGAGTTTGCCGGAAATTTTGACATTGCTGGCCGATACTGACTCCGAGGGATTATCCAGAGTTTTAATCCGCGCATATTCACTGTACACGAAGCCCATGGTCTCCAGTGTCTCCTGTGTTGAATAGGTGAACGCTACCTTCTTGAGGCCGTTAGCATCCGTATCGAGAGTGATCGCAATCATGGCATCCTGGGGAATCGGAAAATCCTTCGGCAGATTAACCGGCCTAGCCGTTCCCTCTACTACAGGAGCAGGAGTTGTATTCCCCCCGCCGGTGGAGGTTCCCGGAGCAGGCGTAGGGGCAGGAATATCCGCACTGCCTGCACCGATTCTCACTTTATAGTTGACCGAGTCATAATTGATAGGCACCTTCAGCACCGTGGCGATCGACTGGACCGGCAGGTAGGTGAGACCTTCGTACGTGATCGGCGTCAGGGTTTTGCCGTTGCCGTCCTTCATCCAAAAAGGAGTGCCATCCACCACAATACCCAGACTGTGGTTCAGATAAGCCTTAATCTGCTGCAGCTTGGTGCCCGCATATACCCCTGCCGAGCCTGTTACGGTCATGCCGGTGACAACCGCGGCAATCAGCCATTTTTTCTTCATGTAATATCCTCTCCCGTATGTTGTTATTAAAAAAGTAGAAACGTAGCGTCCCTATATATTAAACCCAGAAGTGAAACTTTCAACCTGCCCGCCTTCATTCAGGCCCGTTCAAGCGCGGTTCACTATCTCCACCAGTTCGTCCAGACTGCGGATTTCGTAGGTAGGCGATATTTCAGGATCACCGGGCTTGCCCAGCGGATTGAACCAGCAGGTATCGATGCCGTAGTTGTTCCCGCCCCGGATATCCGAGGTCAGCGAATCCCCGACGATCAGCACCCGGCGTCTATCCGAGAGGTTAAGCTTCGCAAAAGCATAATCAAAGATCCCGGTCTCCGGCTTCTGGTAGCCCGTCTCCTCCGATACAATAACCGCCTCGAATACCTCGCTGAGCGGGGAGCCCTTAATCCGGGCATGCTGCACATCACTTATTCCGTTCGTAATCACAGCCAGCCTGCACCCGGCAAGCTCGCCGCAGAGCTCGGCTGCACCCTGAATCAGGAAGGTCCCCTCCCCCAGAAAGCGCAGATACGCTTCACTGAATTCCTCCGGCTTGAACGTGAGCTGCCGGGCGGCAAACAGCCGGTTGAACCGTTCCACCCGCAGGGCGGCAGAGGTGATTTTTCCCTGCTCGAAATCCTTCCATAAGGCATGGTTGATCTCCTGGTAGCTGGCGGCATACTCCTGCGCGCCTGTCGGCAGGCCGAAATGGGCGAAGGCATGGCTCAAGGCGTGGCTCTCAGCCATTCCATAATCAAACAGGGTATCATCGGCATCAAATAAGATACAATCGTATTTCATCATTTCCTCCATCTCGCTTATGTAGTTCGACAACATACATCCTTCTGCGATATAATCTGGGGTAGGGCTTAAAAAAATCAACGGGGTGATTGTCATTTTATACGGTTTAGCTTTTCTCGTGTCATTTTTTATCGTTTATCTGCTGATTCCTCCTCTGGGCAGGCTCGCTTTCCGGCTGGATTTCGTGGACAGGCCGAGGGAAGATGTTGAACGCAAGATCCATAGGGAGCCCATCCCGCTTACGGCTAGCTATGCCATATTCGTAGGTTTTTTCATTACATATCTGCTCTTCGCACGTGAATTCACCTTGGAGACACTTGCCCTGTTCATTGGCGGTGTGCTTCTGCTGACTATAGGAACCATCGATGACTGGTACAAAACCAAGGGCAAGGATTTCCCTGCACTGCCCAAATTCATCGTACAGATTGCCGCAGCCGTTCTGGTCTTCTTTTCCGGCAATGCGTTTACCGGCTTCATTAATCCGTTCTCAGGTGATTATATCTCACTGCCGTTTATTTTGCAGTTCCTGCTGACGATTATCTGGATCTTCGGCGTCACTACGGTCATTAATTTCTCTGACGGCATGGACGGTCTGGCTGGCGGACTGACGGCGATATCGGCAGTAACGCTGTTCGTTGTCGCGCTCACGATGGGCCAATCCACTTCAGCCTTCATGGCAATTTCGCTGATCGGGGTGACCCTGGCCTACTTGCGCTTCAACAAGGCTCCGGCCAAAATCTTCATGGGCGACGCCGGCGCCACCTTCCTCGGCTTCATTCTGGCTGTGATTGCGCTGGACGGCGCCTTCAAGCAGGCAACGGTGTTGTCGCTGTTCATTCCGATTCTCGCGCTGGGCGTACCGATCTTCGACAATATTTTTGTCGTCATCAGACGCTTCCTGAAGGGACAAGCCATCTATCAGGCTGACGCCACTCAGGTTCATTACCGCCTGCTCAAAGCCGGCCTGAACCAGAGACAGGTGGTTGGGGTGCTCTATCTGGTCAGCGTCTGCCTGTCCTTGTCCTCCATCATCCTGCTGCTGATCCAGACGTAATGAAGTTACTATGTATGACAAGGGCTGTTCCCACAAGTCATGAAATGGCTGCGGGGACAGCCTTTTTAGTTTGGCGCTGGGGTGGACGCCTTTTAGTTCAAGTAGGATCAACGCGGACGCTCGGGTGGACGCTCCGCGAACGGACCGTTGTTCCACATGAAATGGTTACTTAGGCTTTTACTTTTGAGCAGGATCAACGCGGGCACTTGGGTGAACGCTCCGCGAACGGACCGTTGTTACAAGCGCTGTTGTCTCCAGATTTTATTTATTTCCCTAATCGGTAAAAATCCGGAGACAAAGGCGAACGCTATCGCTTTTCCGCAGGTCGTTCCGTTCTCTCCGCTGTTTAAGCGGATGCGAAATATAACCACAACCCCCGCCCTACACACACCCTTTCGTCCTCGCGTCAGCTCATGCGTTAGGTTTTTCGCATACATTCGGACCACGTACCTTCTCCAGCAAATGTATGCTGTTTTTCGCATACATTCAGGCCACACGCCTTCGCGCCAGCACAATGTATGCTGTTTTCCGCATACATTCGGGTCACACGCCTGCACGCCAGCAAATGTATGCTGTTTTCCGCATACATTCGGGTCACACGCCTGCACGCTAGCAAATGTATGCTGTTTTCCGCATACATTGGGCCCTCTTCCCCTCGTACCTGCGCATTGTGTTCGGTTTTTCGCATACAGTTGGTCCACGTTCCGCCCGTCAGCATATTATATTCGGTTTTCGCATACATCGGCCTACACACCCTCGCGACTGAGCATTGTATTCGCTTTTTCGCATACATTCAGGCCGGTTACTCGTGAACCAGATCCCGGGCCTGGCCTTAAGGCTCCCGCTCCTGCGTGAAGTCACGCAATTGCGAGTAGATTCCGATGATCTCCGGCATCGGCATGCGGACCAGCCCGCTGGATGAAGGGGCGACGAACTCCCGGACGCCGTCCACCACGGGGGCGATGCCTTCCTGGAAGCCCCAGGCGGCTGTAGTCCTGCGGCTGAACTCTGTGTACACGCCCTTGCCGACAAAGCAGGCAATCTCCGGGCGGTATTCCTCCAGCTTGGCCCGCAGGAGCGCGCGGCCCTTGGCGTACTCCTCCCGGGTGATATCTTCAGCGCCTACGGTGGGGCGGGCAACGATGTTGGTGAATCCGTACCCCAGCTTTAACAGCTCCCCGTCCTCGGAGGCCTCATATAACCGCGGCGTCAGCCCGGACTTATGCAGTATGCGCCAGAAATTATTGCGCGGATTGGCATAGTGATGCCCCAATTCCCCGGAGCGAATGCTGGGGTTAAATCCGATGAAGACAATCTGGAGTCCGTGATCCAGATGATCCTGTACCTCTTCCATTTCTGTCCCTCCTTACATAGAACACATTATAATCAATATCCTTCACTTAATATAACCCATATTTAAGCGCTGCTTGTCCCCGGGGTATAACAGAGAAATGCCCCTGCACAGGAAATTCACCAGTGATCAGGGGCATAGATTGGACTGTTATTCACTTCAATAGGATAAGCAAACTATGGAAGAAGGGCCTTAAGTGCCGGCGTCATCTCTTGTTCGTCCAGTGAAACAAAATCATTATTTCCGCTCTTATATTCTATCAGCATTACATACCTTCCCTCTTGGCTGGTAAATTTACGCTGGTGCAGCAGAATATCATCCAAGAGGGTCTTGTCTGTAATGATAACGGAACGCTTCTCATCGCGCGCCAGTTGCAAACGGGAGTTCGCATTGTAAAGCTGCCGGGAGGGGATAGCACTATGATGGATATCTCTAAACATCTCAGCGGATACCACGTCCTTTGCTGTAACTTTGAGCTTATCCGCATAGCCCTTCTGTTCCAACCAGGCGGTCATTTCCTTGTAGGAAGGATTCCAGTTATACGTATAGGAGTTCTGCGGGAACTGCGATGAATCCGGTTTATAGACGATTTGAATGGATGCCTTCTCCCGTTGATCAGAGATCTCATCCTCAAAGGATTTATTAAGAATCTCCCGTTTCAGAAGCGCCGTGAATTCCAGTACTTCCTGCGGGTCGGAAATGACGACTGTCTTGTTCCTGTGATTCAGCCTGAAGCTCTCAATGTTCTCATTCATCCGGTTGATCAGATACCTGTCACGCTTGTATTCCTCATGCTCCATGACCGCTTTCAGCTCCGGCTCGTAGCCCAATATAGGAACATTGTAGGTCCGCAATAGCTTCCGCCCGCTCTCCAGCCGGTACACCAGTGTAAAATTCCGGGTCTTAGAATACTCACTCCAAGGACCCTTCTTCTGGTCCGGCTTAGCTATGACTATTGCACGATGTAGCGCAGTTACCGCTTCAATATATTTCGGGTCCTTGGAGTAGATATCAGCCTCTTCCGCAGGTGTAATGTTCTGAGCGCCGTACGGGCGTTGCATCAGGTCTTCATAATTGCCACCGGCGAATACAGCAGTTACCTTATCACTCGCCGGAACCCGGGTCTCATATCCGGTCAAGCCCGATACAGGAACATAGATCAGCAATCCAAGCAGGATACTGTATACTGTCAATTCAAGCGGCAGCTTGCGGTTCAGAATATGCCAGGTTTTGCGGAGAACCATCTCTACTATGATGTAGCCGATAATTCCTCCGGCAATGACACTGCCGATGATCCAGCCCGTTCCCTGCTTGATACTTCCGAAGTAGCTGAGCGCAAGCAGCATGCTGCAGAGCATTACCCCGGCTTTGAACAGCGGATCGAAATAGGTGAAGGCCATCGCATGGCTCGCCTTCTCACTGTGGCGCTTACGGTACAGCACGAAGGACAGCGATACGAAGGCAGCGGTCAGGAGAGCATAGACCCACAGCTCAGTATGGCTAAAAGGCTTGTAGGACATATCTACAATCCGCAGCATCGGCGCCCAATCCGTCGTATCTGTCCGTGAACCCATTCTATCCGGGTACCCGTACAAATATCTGCTCAGATGCATATCGATAAATGTCAGGATTGCCGCCGGGAGAACCAGCAAAATGATAATCACCACACCCTGCAGGACGGTCTGCCCCACACATATGCCCACAAAAACAGTGAAGGCAAACAAGAACAGGGTCAGCACAGTAAGGGTCAGGCACCACTGCCAGACCTCCGCTCCGTGATAGATATACATATTGCCCTCCAGCGGGCGGACCAGCATCGTAACCACACTTGTAATCCAGATGGGCGGCAGCAGCAGAAGCAGACCGCTCAGCATATAGGAAGACAGCAGATGCGAGCGGCGCAGCGGGAGGCTGTGCATCAGATCGGAGGAGCCTCTGGACTGCAGGTAACGGGATAGGAACAATCCGGTGATGATCGGAAAAGGAATAACAATTACAGCAATGTCCATGCCAAGATCGAATAGTCCCTCTAATACGACAGGCTCCCTTAGCCCTTCTCCGTTAATGAACAGTTGCAGCGAGAGTATGAATAAGAGCGCAAGTGTGTACAAAATTCCTATCCAGCCATACTGGCGCAGGTTCTGGCGGATAATGCTGCTGTTACAGAATAATCGGCTGCGCGTCATAACCGGCATCCCCCATTTCATAAATAAAGATTTCCTCCAGCGTCAGCGGAAGCAGGTCATACACATACGGGTCATAGACATGAAAAGCCTGACTGATCCGCTCCCGCTCTCCTTTTACAATGTACAGGCTCACGCTTCCCCGCTGCTCCTGATGGAGAATCTGCAGCTTGGATTCCAGCGCCGCCGCATGACGCACGTCACGGAAAGCGACCTGAATCTTGTGCGTGTCGGCCTTCAGATCGTCCAGATCCTTCTCCACCAGCATCCGGCCCTCATGCATAATGCCAACATGGTCGCACAGATCCTCAATCTCGCGCAGATTATGCGAAGAGATCAGCACGGTAAGCTCGCGCTCGGCGACTTCCTGGAACAGCAGATTCTTGATCTGGCGGCGCATCACCGGGTCCAGGCCGTCGATCGGCTCGTCCATAATCAGCGCATCCGGCTTGCAGCTAAGCGCCAGCAGGAAGGCGGCCTGCCGCTGCATCCCTTTGGAGAAGCGGCTGAGTCTGCGCCGGGGATCGAGCCGGAACACTGTAACCAGCTCCTCGTATCTTTTTTGACTCCACCCTGTATAGATTGAGCGGTAGAATTCCGCCATACTTTTCATTGTAGCCTGCGGGAAGAAGTACGGGCTGTCCGGCATGAAGAACAGACTTCGCTTGACCTCCGGTGATTCATAGACGGGCTGCCCGCCTACCTTGACATTCCCGTTATCTGGACGATAGATGCCCGCAAGCATCTTAAGAAGCGTGGTTTTGCCTGCCCCGTTAGATCCCAGCAATCCGTAGATAGCCCCTTTGGGTACCGTCAGCGAGAGGCCGTTCACAGCCTTTTCCTCCTGAAAAATCTTGCTCACTCCGCGTATCTCAATCATGGCTGCTCTCCTCTCTTCTCATATCCAGCGCCTGGCGGTACAAGGAACTGATCTCCGTCTCCGTGAACCCAAGGTAGACTGCTTCTGCCATCAGCCGCAGCAGTTCTTCCTTCAGCTCTGCCCGTTTGCTCTCACTCTGCCCCTGCTGCAGCGCGGCTATGAAGTTGCCCTTGCCCTGCAGTGAATAGATATACCCCTCACGCTCAAGCTCCCGGTAGGCTTTCTGGATCGTATTGGGATTGACTGTAAGCTGCGAGGATAACGCCCGCACCGAAGGCAGCTGTTCATCCGCCCGCAGAATACCATGCATAATCAACTCTTTCACCTTGTCGGTCAGCTGCTCATAGATCGGCTTGCGGCTGCGTACATCCAACTCGAACATGACAGTCCTCCTTTCATCTGATACTCCGGCTGCAGTATCATAGTGTATTAACTGTACTACTATTATTAATACAGCTGAAGATTAATGTCAATCATTAACTTTTTAAGTTATTTCGATTCAGCGCAAAAAAAGAGCAAGACCGCAGGGTAGCCCGCAGCTTGCTCTTCTCTATTAACTCTTACGAATCAGCGTTTATCCTTCCAGAAATTAAGCGGCTCCATATCCTTCGTAATGAGCTTGAAGGTATAGCCATCCTTCTTCAGCTTCTCCAGAATACGCGGCAGCACCTTGAGTGTTGCCTTCTGATCATGCATCAGAATGACCGGATTGGTCTTGGACGCCTTCAACTTGTTCACCTGATCCATTACGGTGTTATAGATTCTGTCGCTGTTCTGTTTGTATTTCCAGTCATAGGAATCCACATTCCAGTCCCAGAGATGATACCCCTGAGTCAGGACCTTATCGCGGAAGGACTTGGTGAAATAGGGCTTGCTTCCGTAGGGTGTACGGATCAGGCTGGTGCTGACCCCTGTCAGCTTCTTCAGTGTCGCATTTGCCGCTGACATCTCGGCAAGCGCCGCTGAAGGGGAGGCGTAGAACTTCTCCTGCCGGTGAGTCACACCATGCAGCGCTAAGCCTTGGCCTTCCTTCGCAGTCCGCTTCACCTGGGCGGGGTGCTGGTTCATGTTGTTCCCCAGCATGAAGAAGGTCGCCTGTACATCATATTTGCCCAGGATATCCAGCAGCTGGCCAGTTGTAGCTGACGGGCCATCGTCAAAGGTCAGGTATACGGTCCGGCCAGGCTTGCCCGGCTCAGCGGGCTGAACCGGAGTGACTGGAGTCACTGGAGCCTTCGGCTTCAGCTCAGCGGCATATTTATCGGTAAACGCCGCATCGGTAAGCTGCGCCGAGCCGTCCTTCACACGGAGTAAATATTTATCTCCTGCATAGGAAATGCTATACCCGAGGTAGCCGCTGACTTTCAGCGGAGCCATGAGTTTGCCGTCCTGCAGGAAAGTACTCATTGGCACAGTCTGGCCGTCCTTCAGCACCGCGCCTCCATCCTTGCTGAGAAGGGTCAGCGAACCGGTTCCGCCGGATATGTGAATGCCTTCCTTGAGTCCGGTGAGGGTCCATTTCAGTTCATCCGCCAGCGAGCGCAGCGGTACATAATAGGTACCTTTTACGGATACAGCTTCAATCGCACTTAATTTATCGTTGACTCCGAGTTTAAGTGTAGTGCTAGTAGCTTTGGCGTTAGCCGGGACCTGCACAAGCCCCATCATTAGGAATAAAGACATGAATAAAAGCAGAGTTTTCTTGATACGCACAGCAGCAGTCTCCAATCTATGTATATTTGTCTATCACTTTATCACATAACCTTTTAACGTAATTTGAGAGATTGTAACCGCAAGCTAAGAAATTGTTACTCTTATGCAATGATAAATGAAGTTGCGCCAGTATTTTCAGAAAGAACGCAATAAACGTCGAATGCTGTCACACCAGGCGTTGGGCGGTTAAATTAGCGGTTTTTGGCGCAGAATAATTGTGACAAAATTAATAACAATATCGGAATTATGAACAAAAATTGAACAACCTTAAAATTAGCTAAAGGGCGCCACTACAGTGATCTTTATCATACTCTTAGACAGCTGTAACAATTTGATCACACATATTTAACTTGTTCGCCATTTTTAAGGTCTATTTTATATGTTTATACAAAATATGTATTTTGCATTATGGGTAAGTAGTTCTTACTATAGATACAGATCAATGTACTCCCGTTAATGAACGGCGAATGAAAAGTAGTATTGAAGGAAGGAGTTCTATATGAAGAAAAAGGGACCGTTATACGCTTTGTTTCTAAGCCTGATCCTTCTCCTGCCGGGATGCAGCTCAATCGCTGTTCTGAACCCGAAGGGGCCGTCTGCAAGGACGTTATCTGACACCATCTTGCTCTCTATTCTTGTTATGCTCGGGGTTCTGGCTGTTGTCTACATTCTGTATATCTTTGTACTGGTGAAATATCGTGCGAAGAAGAGTAATGAGGGCTACATCCCTGAACATGAGGAAGGCAACAAGGTACTGGAGGCCATCTGGATTATCATCCCGATTATTATCGTAGCCTTCCTGTCCGTTGTAACTGTCAAAACAACCACTGAAGTGGAAAATGTGGCTGCGGACTATAAAGATCAGACTCCGCTGGTCATCTATGCCTCCTCTTCCAACTGGAAATGGCATTTCAGCTACCCTGAGGAAGGCATCGAGACGGTGAACTACGTGAATATGCCGGTGCATCGTGCGGTAGAATTCAGAATGTACTCATTCGGCACCATTACCAGTCTGTGGATTCCACAGCTTGCTGGTCAAAAGTACGCCATGAGCGACATGCTGACAACGCTTCATCTCTCCGCTGATACGGAAGGCTCTTATATCGGAAAGAATGCCAACTTCAGCGGTAAAGGCTTCGCCCACATGGAATTCGAAGCGCTTGTTCTCAGTAATAAGGGTTATGAGGACTGGGTGAAGGAAGTGAAGGAAACTGCACCTAAGCTGACTGAGGAAGAATTCAAGGGCCTGCTGGCCACGGACTACCTCGGACGCAAAACCTATTCCTCCA
The DNA here is from genome assembly GCF_045040735.1 of Paenibacillus sp. FSL K6-1217. Classification (NCBI taxonomy): domain Bacteria; kingdom Bacillati; phylum Bacillota; class Bacilli; order Caryophanales; family Paenibacillaceae; genus Paenibacillus; species Paenibacillus sp. FSL K6-1217. The sequence goes on along the minus strand of NZ_CP150271.1, from coordinate 6,193,589 downwards.
CCCATCTGGAGTTCAGCCCGCCTCCTGGAGACCACGGCGAGCATATGAGCGGCGGCGGCAAGGAGATGGATATGGACAACGGCAATCCGGAGCATCAGGATAACAAGGAAATCCATCCGTCTCCCGAGCCGTCCAGCGGAACGGAATTCGACAGCAAGCCTGATCCGGAAGTCGATCAGCCGCTGCCAAGCTCCCCTGTGGATGAAAGCACACATGAAGGACACTAGCTCTCTGAAGAGCTTAATGCAACACACTGAAAGGAGCTACCCTAATGGATTTGGACAAATTTAAGGTTCACGGCGAACCCTTGATATACGGGGCCATGATCAGTATCGCGCTGGCAACCATCGGGATTCTCGTAGGGCTTACCTATTTCAAGAAATGGGGATACCTGTGGCGTGAATGGCTGACCACCGTTGACCACAAAAAAATCGGGATCATGTACATCCTCGCGGCGCTGCTGATGTTGTTCCGCGGCGGTGTAGATGCGATGATGATGCGTCTGCAGACGGCTGCGCCGGAAATGAAATTCCTCGATGCGCAGCATTACAATGAGGTATTCACTACACACGGTCTGATCATGATTCTGTTCATGGCCATGCCGTTCATCATCGGTCTGATGAATGTCATTATTCCGCTGCAGATCGGGGCACGTGACGTCGCCTTCCCGCGGCTGAACGCCGTCAGCTTCTGGCTCTTCTTCATGGGTGCCATGCTGCTGAACATTTCCTTCGTCATCGGCGGTTCACCGGATGCGGGCTGGTCCGCTTACTTCCCGCTGGCAAGCCTTGAGTTCAGCCCGACCGTAGGTAACAACTACTACTCTCTGGCCTTGCAGATATCCGGTATCGGTACGCTGATCACCGGGGTTAACTTTATCGTAACGATTCTCAAGATGCGCGCACCAGGCATGACGCTGATGAAGATGCCAATGTTCACCTGGTCCGTACTGATCACCAACGTCATCATTGTCTTCGCCTTCCCGGTACTTACCGTAGCACTGGCGATGATGATGTTCGACCGCCTGTTCGGCTCCCAGTTCTTCACGATGGCCAACGGCGGGATGGATATGCTCTGGGCCAACCTGTTCTGGGTCTGGGGACATCCGGAGGTCTATATCGTTATACTGCCGGCCTTCGGGATATACAGCGAGATTATCGCCACGTTCTCGAAGAAGAACCTGTACGGCTATACCTCCATGGTATTCAGTATGCTGATCATCTCGCTCCTGTCCTTCCTCGTATGGGCGCACCATTTCTATACGATGGGTCAAGGTGCTATGGTCAACAGCTTCTTCTCGATCACAACGATGGCCATAGCGGTACCTACCGGGGTCAAAATATTCAACTGGCTATTCACCCTGCGAAAGGGCAGGATTACCTTCACGACACCGATGCTCTATACGCTCGCCTTTATCCCGATCTTCACGATCGGCGGGGTAACGGGCGTCATGTTGGCGATGGCCAGCGCCGATTACCAGTACCACAACACAATGTTCCTGGTTGCGCATTTCCACTATGTGCTGATTCCGGGTGCCGTATTCGCCGTCATCGCCGGGTTCCACTATTGGTTCCCTAAAGTGTTCGGCTTCCGCCTGAACGAACGGCTGGGCAAGCATGCCTTCTGGTGGATCATCATTTCCTTTAACGTAACCTTCTTCCCGCTGTTCTTCCTGGGTCTCATGGGAATGACGCGGCGTATGTATACGTACTCTGAGGAATCAGGCTTCGGTCCGCTCAATATGCTGAGCTTCGTCGGGGCTGTCGGGCTCGCCATCGGCTTCGTGATCCTGGTCTACAATATCTACTGGAGTACACGTTACATGCCGAGAGATACGACCAACGACCCTTGGGATGGCCGGACGCTCGAATGGGCTACACACAGCCCGATCCCGCTCTACAACTTTGCGATTGTGCCTAAGGTAGAGACTCGCGATGCTCTATGGTCTGCGAAGCACGAGAATATTCCGCTGTATACAGACACCAAATACACCAAGATTCATATGCCAAGCAATACCGGCAAACCGTTCATATTGGGTGTAGTCTTCTTCTTCCTAGGCTTCTTCCTGGTCTTCAGCATGTGGATTCCGGCGATCGTCTCGGGGATTGGAATTCTGGTCGTGCTGGCCTTCATGTCCTTCGATAAGGACCAGGGCTACTACATTCCTGTAGAAGAGATTGCAGCTACCGAAAAGAAACTGATGCGGGGTGAGACTGTATGAAAATAGATGCGTCCAAGCCGCTCGAATATTCAACGGAAGAGAACAGTAACAAGATCTTCGGCTTCTGGGTCTTTCTCGGAGCCGAGATCCCTCTCTTCGCTACGCTGTTCACTGTATATTTCGTAATGGTTAACCGCTTCGCCAGCGGGCCGAGCGGCAGCGAGCTGTTCGAGATCGGCCCGGTGCTGATGGAGACCTTCCTGCTGCTGTCGAGTTCCTTCACCATCGGTCTGGCCGTCCATGCCATGCGGCTTGGCTACAAGAAAGCAATGATGGTCTTCATGGCGATTACGCTGGTGATGGGTCTTGCTTTTGTCGGCATCGAAATCGATGAGTTCTTCACTTATGTGCATGAAGGAGCTACTCTGCAGACCAGCGGCTTCCTCTCCAGTCTGTTCATCTTGCTGGGAACGCATGGTCTTCACGTCAGCTTCGGTCTGCTGTGGGGAATCGGCATTATGATTCAGCTGTGGAAGCGCGGCATTACGCCCGCTACCGCCAACAAAACGTTCATCTTCTCCTTGTTCTGGCACTTCTTAGACGTCGTCTGGATCTTTATCTTCAGCTTCGTCTATCTGAAAGGACTGATGTGATATGATGAAGCAACTATTCCCAATTAAGCATGTGATGGGTTATGTAGCCTCTCTGGTCCTCTCTGCCGCTGCACTGATTGTAATTTACGGAGATCTATCCTCCACTGCCAATATGGTTGTGCTGCTAATCACAGCGCTGATCCAGGCTTCCTTGCAGCTGTTTGTGTTCATGCACATCGGAGAATCGGCCGATTCCAAGAAAGAACTGTATATCAACATCGCATACGCCATGTTCGTGGCTCTGGTCACGATCTTCGGCACCCTGTTCATCTTCGTATGGGGCTGGTATGCTTAGCATGTAAGAAGCAGAGGGGCGTTATGCTCCTTCTAGTAATCTATAATAAAAGCGGTCCGTATCCGGTAGATTTACCGGTACGGACCGCTTTTTTTTGAATTCAGCATTGTGATGTAGTCGTAACTGCAGGGAATGTTTGAACTTCCCCTCCGTCACTTCCACCCTGGCATGGTCTGTTCAAGTTCAAAATCTACAAGAGCTTTTAATATTTTAACTGCACTATACTGCTGCTGCTGCCGCTGTCATCTCGCTCCGTATAAGCGAGCTGCTTGCCCGAGGGGCTCCATGAGGTGGTCATCGTCCCGTTGCTCTCCGCAATCTGGACCGACTTGTCAGAGGAGAGATCGTAGACATATAAGGTATTCTTCGTTGTACCATTGTCTTCAATAGCTACACTATAGGCAATCAGCCGCTGATCTGGGGACCACGAGATCGCCCCAAGCTCGGCCCCTTCCACCAGGGTCCGCGGATTCTTACCGTCCGTGCCGCTGAGGAGCAGCGACTGGGTATTCTCCTTATATTGCAGGACCAGCATTTGTTCTTCATCCGGCGAAGGGATCACGTTGCCGGCAGGATCAATAGGCAAGGCAGCCTTCTCCTTGGTATTCAGGTCCAGGGTCTGCAAGGCATTGCTGGAATTAGAAGTATAGTAGATCTTATCCTTGATTTGTCTTACAACAATCAGGCCTTCCCCGTCCAGTCCCTCCACCGGAGCAATCTTCATGGAAGTAGTGGCTGTATAAGCACCGCCGCTGTACGCTGGACCCACTACCGTATCCTTATCCGCCCACTCGGCGCCCATGGCCCCACCAATGGTATCGCCCTTGATGGTGAAGGTCTTCTTGGACCCCAGGTCCATTACATTGTAGGCAGGATCACCCAGGGAGAATTCACTATAGAGCAGAAACAACTGATCGGCGGACAGCTTGGCATCCCCCAGCATCATTTTCTCCTTCTCTGCAATTAATTCGAATTCGCCCGTATCCAGATGGAAGAAATACAGGCTCTGCGGATAGGAACCCTTCAGCTCTCCCGAGTTGATCGGTCCCAGCTTATCGTTCGCCTTGGACAAGACAACCGTATTATCGTCCTTCCAGTCGGAGATTGCTATCTTCTCATATTGTTTAATTTCCCCTACTGTTACATCCGCAGCTTCAGCAGGTGCCGGTGTAACCTTCGGTCCTTCGGTCGGCTGGGCAGAAGCTTCTACGGGAGCCGCTGTTATCCCCGGACTGGGGCTGACCGCCGGAGCGCTGCCCTGATTCGAGCTACAAGCTGCAAGTGCCATTAACAAGGCTGGAGCTATTGCCAGCTTCCATGTTCGATTATTCATTACAGGATTATCCTCCTTAGGGTAATGCTAACTAATACCCGTATTTTGCCTCCGGGCTACATTAATGACGTTAACCGGATGGCATTTGTTGCATGTTGCTTAGTGTAGCAGCCCACACCCGCCGCTATACGCTCAAAAGCCCGGCTCAGCAGAAGATGCCCGGGAATCTCCTGGGTTCTCCGGCCGAATCGGGCCAGGGTGGTGACGATTATAGCTGTTATAGCTGTTACAGCCGGAACCGGGCCAGATGCTTCTGCAGGTCTTCGGCAAGGGTAGCCAGGTACTGTGCGGAGGACGACATCTCTCCCATCGCAGTCAGCTGCTCCAGACTCGCTTCGCTGGTGCCCTGAACGTCTTCAGCACCTTTGCGCGAGATTTCATTCACCGTCGTCATCGACTTGGCTACTCCCTCCGATTCCTGCGCGACATGTCCGATGACCTCTGTAATCTGCTCTGTCTGCTCACTGGCGGCCTGAATGGAGGTCTGGATCGCCGTAAAGGCTGCCGACACCACTTCGCTCTGCGCTACGCCATGAGAGACAATCTCGGAGCCCTGCTCCATCGATTCAACGGCACTGGCGGTCTGCTGGCGGATATGGTTAATGATCTCGGTAATCCGCAGGGAGCTTGTTCCGGTAGCCTCCGCCAGCTTGCGGATCTCACCGGCAACAACTGCGAAGCCACGGCCATGCTCTCCCGCCCGGGCGGCTTCGATGGAAGCGTTAAGGGACAACAGATTGGTCTGTGTCGCTATCTCGTTAATGGTCGTAATGATCGTATTAATCTCTTCCGACAGGCTGCCCAGGTTGCCGACAATCTGCCGGCTCTCCGTGACGCTGGAGTCAATCTCCCGCATCTGGGCCAGAATCTGCTCTACGGCATCCACACCGCGTTCTGTGGAGGACGCGGCCTGCTCCATCAGGCGGGCCATTTCATTGCCGCTATGCCGGGCTTCGGCAATATCGTAGGACATCGTCCGCACAGACTGTGCAGTCAGTGCAATACTCTCCGCCTGCTCATCGAATCCGGCGGCGATCTCGCCCGAGGTCTCGGCGATCATCTGTGAGGCGTGTGCGGTCTGGTCGGCACTGGCACTCATCTGCTGGGAGGAGGCCGAGAGAATCTCGGCGCTCTCCGACACGCCTCGCATCATATTTTTCAAGCCGTCCAGCATGGTATTAAACGATGTATTGATCTGGCCAATCTCATCCCTGGACCGGTACGCGGCCGAGGCCGTCAGATCTCCCGCTTCCGCCCGCTTCATCAGCCCCTGCAATTCCTTCAGCGGTCTTGTAATCAGCCGTGTGATGATGATACTGAGGACAATACTGAGCAGCAAGGCCAGCGTAATCAGCACACTGCTCAGCGTAACGGAGCTCCTGGCACTCTCTACGGTCTGTGTATTATGGGCAGACGCATCCTGGATGAACAGCGCTGCGGTCTCTTCAAGCAGTCTGACCATTTTGTCACGCAGCTCGTTAAAGGTCCGGCCCGTATACACCTGGTACCCTTCATCGTTCAGATTGTTATCGGCCAGATGGATGATGTTATCCCGCTGTGAGCGGTAATCCGGCAGCAGCAGGGAATACTCGTTCACATACGCGGCAATCTTGTCATTGTTAAATTCAATCTTCTTCAGTTCGGCCATCAGCTCATTGTTCGTCTGGATGTTCTCCTGAATTCTAGCCTTAAGCTCCTGTTTCTTCGCGTCATCCGTAGTAATCAGATCCTCCAGCAGAAAAGACTCAATCGCCCGGTTATTCCCGCGGATCTCCGTTACGAAATAAATAGGCTGCAGATTCTGCCGGTAAGTCTCTTCGGACCTCTCAGCCATTCGGGTTGTCGTCAGGATACCTGTGGTTCCAATCCCGATCAGCAGAAGGATAACCACTGCGATCAGTACAATCATTTTATGCTTAATCTTCAGATGTCTCATTTCCTGTTATCCCGCCTTCTCGATATCTAGCTGTAACCTTAATTATCGGAGAATAACATTGAATTGTTGATGGCCCTTGTAAGAAATTTGTCGAAAAAAGAAGAAATTTATCGTTTTATATAAGTCGCACTTAAAATCCACTCTTGAAGCGCTGGCGGCACTACGTTGAACCCCTGGATGACCGCCGCCGTTCACTCTTGAAGCAGTCCGTACTTCTTGCGAAATCTCTGCAGCACCTTGGTCCACCCTCCGGCCAGCACAGCCAGGAAGAACACATTCGACAAGGCATGGGCCAGATCGAAATAAAAGCTTGCGGCGAACGTAACGGCAACCAGCCGCCAGCTAAAGGCATCCGGCAGACTGAGCAGGACCCAGATATTCATAATCCAGCCGAACAGGAAGCCCCAGATGAAGCCGAAGACCAGAAGTCCGGCCCGCCGGCTAAGCAGCCGGCTCCTCCGCAGCCACCCGGCTGTAAGTCCGGTCATGCCCCACGCGAACATCTGCCATGGCGTCCAGGGCCCCTGCCCGAAATACATATTGGAGACCAGTGCAGCGACGGCCCCGATGACGAAGCCCGCCTCTGCCCCGAAGACATAGGCCGAGAGGATGACCACTGCCGACACCGGCTTCACCCCCGGCAGCGCGGCAAAAGGAATCCGGCTGACCGCAGCGATCGCGGACAATACAGCCAGCAGCACCAGCTCACGGGACTGTAGCGGACGGCGCTCCAGACGGATGAACAGCGGCAGCAGGGCAGCCAGCAGCAATACCACACTCAGCAGCACATAATGCCGGTCGGTGAATGCTGCGGTAAGCGCAAGCCCGGCAATGAATAACCCCAGGGCTATCAGCAGCGGTAAGCGGAAGCGGGCCATGTACGAATCACATCCTCCATTGTCAATGCCTGCGGCAGCCAGTCCCGCACTATCCGGTTGACTGCCGTGGTATAGAAGTAATTGCTGCTGAAGAATTCAGCTGGTGTTCCCTCCGCCGTAATCCCCCCGTCAAACAAGAGTGCGCAGCGCGTAGCATGCTTAGCCGCGAACTCGACATCATGCGTCACGATAAGGATACTAATCCTCTGCATGCGCAATTGCTGAAGCAGGGCGGCCAGCCTGTCTTTGGCAGCCGGATCAAGCCCCTTGGTCGGCTCATCCAGCAGCAGAATATCCGGCTTCATCAGCAGCATCATGGCAAGAGCGGTCTGCTGCTGCTGGCCGCCGCTGAGGTCATGCGGATGACTCTGCAGCACCTCCCGGAGCTCGAACACTTCGAGCAAAGCTTCGATCCTGCTTGCTGCTGCCTCAGGAGATAACCCGGCGTAGCTTGCCATATGCTGCAGCTCCTCAGCCACCGTATCAAAGCTGAAATAGAGCAGCGGATTCTGCGCCAGCAGGCCGGTTGTCTTGCCCTTGGCCAGCTCAGTTTTGCCGCGCTGCGGCTTCATCAGCCCGTTCAGCACATGCAGCAGCGTGGACTTGCCCGCACCATTCCCGCCCATGACTGCCAGGAACTCCCCCTGCTTAAGTGTCAGCGAGAGCTTCTTCAGGACCTCCCGGCTCTCCTTCTCATAGCGGAAGCTCACTTCACGGCAGGTGAGCAGAGGCTCAGCTCCGGCAGCTTGGAGTCCTTCTGAGGAGGTCTTCACGGACGACACTCCGGCGGGCAATTCAGGTGAATCCGCCCCTGCGGCGGGACAGGAATCGGTCGCAGCGGCCGTAGACGCTTGCAAAGAATGCAGCCAGCGTCTGCCTTCGCGCACGGTCAGCGGAATATTCTCCGGCGCAGCCGAATGCGCTTCCGGCGACAGCGACAAATAGAGGCGCGAGGCGGCCGGCAGGTAACGCCCAGCCGGGCTCAGGGCTCCGCTGCCGGCCTGCCGGGCGAACAGGCGGGGGGCGGCATCCGCAAGCAGCCTGCCGCCTTCCAGCATCAGCACGCGGTCAGCCAGCGGCAGCACCTCCTCCAGCCTATGTTCGCTGATAATCACCGTGACCGCCATCTCCTCATTGAGCCGCTGCAGCGCCATAATGAATTCCCGCGCAGCAACCGGATCAAGCTGGGAGGTGGGTTCATCAAGCAGCAGCACTCTGGGCTGGAGCAGCAGCACCGAGGCCAGGTTCAGGAGCTGCTTTTGTCCGCCTGACAGCTCGTGGACCGGCCGGTAGAGCAGCGGCTCCAGCCCGAACAAGCCGCAGATCTCCGCCAGCCGGGTCCGCATGACAGCAGGCGGTATCCCCAGATTCTCCATGGAGAAAGCCAGCTCATGCCAGACCGTATCCATGACAATCTGTGCATCCGGGTTCTGGAAGACCATCCCGATCTCTCCCGCGGCCACCGCTGCCGGAAGCCCGGACAGAGGCTGCCCTTTGTAGGTTAAGCTTCCGCTGATCGAACCTACCGGGGCAAGCTCCCGCTTCAGATGGCGCAGCAGGGTGGTTTTGCCGCTGCCGGACGGTCCGCACAGTACGACGAATTCCCCCTCTTTTATGATGAACGATAGCTCATGGAGCGTGTCCCTGTCTTCTTCAGGGTATCGGAAGGATACGTGTTGTGCTTTGAGGATCTCCATAACCATTTCTCCTTTCCTTCCAGTCCCGCAGGAATCAGCACGAACAGGCAGAAGCTGCCGTACATTACGGCCTCCTGCCAGCCGAATTCCATTCGTCTCATCCGGGGATAGATCTCCAGCTTGCCGTAGCCCTGCACCCAGAACAGCAGTGTAACCACACCGCTAACGGTTAACAGCAGCATAACGAGCTTATCCTGCAGATCCGCCTTGTATATCGTATAGGTGCTGCGTCTGGTGCTGCCGTAACCGCGAGCTGTCATGGAATCCCCTGTCTGCAGGGCTTCCTCCAGCGACCAGGTCAGCAGCACTTTGAGCAGCGTCATGCCGTCTGTCATTCTTGTCTTAAGGCTTCCCGTGCCGGTATCCACCCCGCGCAGACGCTGGATCAGCGTAATCTGGCGCAGACGCCGCTGGAATAGCGGCACGAACCGGATGGCCATCAGCGTCAGCAGTGCCGTTCTCGGTGCAACCCCCGCGAATAAATACATGAATTTATCTGTAGTTACCGTGTAATTATAGGATACAAACCAGATAAAAATGGTAAGCAGCATGGTCATCATCATCAGTCCGTACAGTACAGCTTCCAGTGTAATGGGCTGATCCAGCCAGTAGAACAGAATATGCGCCCCTCTATGCGAGAACAGCGGGTTCAGCAAAGCCACCGAAGCTGCCATCAGCAGTATAAAAGGCAAGCCGCTCACAAGCAGCCGCCCTTGGCCCTGCAGCAGCAGAAGTGCCAGCAGTCCGGCTATCTCCGTAGCCAGAAATAACGGATGGAAGACCAGCAGTGCGAACAGCAGCAGTCCTGCATAATACAGCAGGGCTACTACAGGATGCATGGAACGGAAGCCGCTGCTCATGGCGCTTTGGCCCCCAGGTCTTTGCCGAGATCAAGCGTATACAGCCACTCGATGGTATCCCCCGGCTCTACAATCCAGCTGCCCGCAGCCTTGGATGGAAACTCTCCATTCACCTTATACATCCAGCCGCTCTCTGACCCGTGATCATTCTCGTACAAATTATCTATACCTTCCACATAAGCAAACGTCTTGCTGCCCTGATATTCCATCTGGATCTTCTGCCCCCGCGTAATCCGCTTCAGCAGCTCCAGCACACTCTCGCCCTTCACAAACTCATACGGGGCAGCGGCCAGAATCACACCATGCTCCTCATCTCCGGTAATGGAGAGGGTGACCACGTTGTCCGGCTTGGGTGTGGCCGCCGGATGCGGCTTGGCAGCAGGCGGCTTAGCTGTGGCCGCCGGAGACTGCGCGGCGGGCTTGCCCGTGCCCGCCGGGGGCTGCGTCGCGGCTGTGCCCGGCGACGCCGGGGCATGCGCGGCGGGCTTGCCCGTGCCCGCCGGAGGCTGCGTCGCGGCTGCGCCCGGCGACGCCGATGCACGCGCGGCGGGCTTGCCCGTGCCCGCCGGAGGCTGCGTCGCGGCTGCGCCTGGCGACGCCGGGGCATGCGCGGCGGGCTCGCTTGCGCCCGCCGGAGGCTGCGTCGCGGCTGCGCCTGGCGACGCCGGAGCTGCGATACCTTCCGCCGTGGCGGAAGGTATCGCAGTGCCCTCAGCGGCTCCCGGCTGCGGAGCCGCTTCGTCTCCAGGCCGCGGCGTCTGCGCGGCCTGGGTTCCGGCGGACGGCTGCGGGCCGCCGTCTGCCTGCTCCGGCTGCGAAGAAGAGCAGCCGGGGAGCAGCAATACCATCAGCAGGAGAAGCAGCGGAGCCAGCCTTCCCCGGCTTGTTTTGCATAGATTGAACATTACCTGCACACCTCCACAAAAAGGGAAAAGAACGGGGGCAGTCAGCCTGTTCCCCGTTCCTCCATACACCTAAGCTTACTTTTCAACACATATCTAAACGAATTTCAAGCAAATTCGCCCGTACAACGAGCCAAACAACGCATGGCAATCCTATACTCACAACTGCTCAGCCGAGCTGGTACGTTAGTTGGATTTTCTACACTTAATCATCCGTATTACGCAGCTGCACAGAATGTAGTTGGATTAATGACACTTAATTCTGCCCGTACCTCAACACTATGCAGCTTCGGGCTTGAATAAGTGTAGTTTATCCAACTAGCTCCCGATCCGCAGCAAATTCCAACAAATTAGCTGTCATTGATCCACTTATCGTCGGCTCCAGCATATAGTCTGCTTCCTGCTCAACTATGAACTAAGAGCTAAGGCAATCTAACCGCCACAGCAGCGGCCATCTCACGGGTTACAACCGCAGAAGGCTCGAAGGCGCCGCCGGTGCCGCTCATATATCCAAGTCCTGTCACCGTGCGGACAGCAGACAAGGCATAGTCACTAATCTGGTCTTCATCGCTGAACTTCCCTGCTCCGGCTCCGGCTGATGCCGCATCCAGCTTAAAAGCTCTGACCATCATCACAGCCATATCCTGCCGGGTCACCAGGCCGTCCGGTTTGAACGTCTTGCCCGTCACGCCGCTGATGATTCCCAGTTCCTTCGCCCGGTTCACTGTTCCATAATACCATGCATCGGCCTTAACATCACTGAAGGCCGCAGCGGAAGCCGCCGCAGACGGCTCGTTGCCGGTTAAGCGCAGCAGCAGCGCTGCAAATTCAGCGCGGGTAATATTCTTTTTCGGTGCAAATACCAGACTGCCCTTACTCACACCATTCATCAGCTTACGGTCATATGCCGTGTATACCGACTCCAGCGCCCAAGGCGAGATCGACTTCACATCGCCAAAAGCCGGACGGTCCGCCGCAGCAGAAGCCACCGTTACCGGGGCCGTATGACGGACGATTGCCGGGGTTTTATCCTTCAGATAGCCCGTAACCGTCAAGGTATATTTATTGGCTGGCAGACCGCCGGCAACAACCGCCAGGCCTGCGGCATCTGTAACTGCCGTTTTGCCCCCTACGGTCACTTGTACGCCTGCTGCCGGTGAGGTTACCGGATCGGAGGTGAAGGTAGCTTCATTCCATACCCACTTCTTCTGGTTCACCTGCACCTTCAGATCTTGCTTTGGCTGCGGCTGCGCAGGAGTAACGGTTATGGAATCTACCACCTGCGTGTTGTCTCCGCCATAATAGACTACGATGCGGTCATTCTCCTCCAGCGCGAACTCGCCCATGCCTACACTTGGATAGATCCATGCTCCGCCGCGGGCGACTACATACATCCAGCCGTCATATCCGCCAAAAGCGCCCGCGCTCACGCCGCCGATCCCCGTCACATAGTTGCCTGCTTCATTGACCAGGGCCAGGCGCTTGGCCGCTGCTGTCTTTTCCAGTGCCTTAAGCACATTTCCAGCGTAGACGCTGCCTTCAGCCAAGGTTGCATTCGGACCTTCAATCGTTACCGAGACATTCACTTGAGGATTTTTTACAGGGGTGCTGCTGAAGTCAAAGAGCTTACCGCCTGTACCGAGCAGCTTGTACGCTACCAAAGCCTCCAGCGCCTGCTCCGTGGAGAGCGGATTCGAGCTGCCGCCTGCGGTGTGGGCGAACCCGCCGCCTGCTGCGCTGAAGCTCAGCAGCTTGCTGACCAGGTTGATCTGGCCTTTGGTATATTCCGCTCCCGCCGGATCAATGCCAAAGGAAGACAGCGCAATGATAGCCTGTGCTACACTCTCGCTGCTGTCGCCATATCCGCCGTTCTTGTCCTGTGCCTTAGCCAGCCAGGCTGCCGCCCGCTGACCGGCAGCATTCACTGCCGCTTCCTTCTGGTGTCCGGCCAGTGCAGTCAGCACCATCGCGGTCATATCCGGATCACTCGCACCCGTAGTCAGGGTGAAGCCGCCATCCGGGTTCTGCTTGGCCAGAATCTCAGCCAGCAGCTTGGCCGGTGTCCATTTCGCATTTGCCGGGATTGTATAGCTGCCGGAATCCAGAGCCAGCAGTGCATAGACCGGATTATTCAGCGTCTGGCCGGTGATTTTATCGTTATTGTACAGCTTCTCGATCAGGTTATAGCCTGCCACATTCGCCGGATCACCGCCGAGTGCCTTGACGGCAAGCGTGGTCCGGGCATAGTCCGTAGCTCTGGCCAAAACACCCTTAGCCTCGGCTACCTTGCCCTCAAGCGCCTTCAGATAGCTGGCAGGAACCTTATAGCCCGCTTGTGCAAGGCCAATGGCCTGCCAGTCCGACTGGACTCCGTTCTTCAGTATTAACTCGGCAGTGGCATAGACTGCATCGGTTACGCTGGCCGCCGTACCTGCGGGCAGAGCAGCTACCGCTGGTGCGGAAGCTCCGTCTGTCTGTGCAGCAGCTTGTCCTGCCGGGGCCACGGCTGCTCCCAGCATAGCGAACAGCATAATAACAGTAAGCCCCAGCCGTGCGAGCCGGGATGATAAAGAATGGTTCTTCATAACTAACCTCTTTCCTGAAATAGAATGGATGAATCCTGCTTCCTCCGCAAATCACGCGGCAACCTAAAGACCGCCCTGTGCAGGGCGGCCGGGGAAGAATCGGGCACAGGGCGGCTGAAGTGAGTGATTGCTCTCATACCTGCAGCTCTCGTCGACCTCAGCATCTGCTTCCACATTCTTACCCCCGAAGAATAGGAACAACAACGAAAAAGGCAGGTCTCCTGGCTCATACTTCACCGCTTCCCCTGCCTTCCCATCCAGTGAACAGACAGTGGCTTCTCAGGAGTCGCTCCGTATTTACAGTGGCGGGACCGCGCCGGACTTGCACCGGGCTTCCCTTTTAAGCAGATTTCTCTCCTAGACATAGCTCTGCCAGCATCTGATGGCGATAGCGCCAGGCCTCCAAGGAAATCCGCACCTTTTCCCAAAGCTTATTAAATTTTAATATTCTGAACCAATCATATCTACTATTCCCCTGTATGTCTATAGACAAGCTATTTCTATTACAGCTCAGCTAACCTTAACCTCAGGCCCTGCCCAGCCCGCACCAAAAAATCCTGAACAGCACACACCCGCTCCCCGGCACATGTTGCTATTCAGGACTATGGAGTCACACTTCTGCTGCTATTCGACATATCGACTCACCTATGAGACGTTGGCAGAAGACCGATTGTATTATGTACATCAGAATTAGTATAAAAGCAGCCGGAAACGCATTCTATTGCATTTCATACCATTGATTGCGCCAATTCCTCCTCAGCCAGGCCAAATCCGGACAATCTAATGTACCAAATGCAACAGAACGCCATATCAAGCTCGATATACCTGATTCTAGTGTACAAAGTGCAATAGAGCGAAATAAAGTTCAGTTGAGTAGCTTACCGACACCCGCGCACTAACCCGTGGCTTGCTGAGGGATGGCATGCCCCGATTAAGGTGCAAACGGTATGCTTAAATGTAATCTGTACAACTAAACCGTCTGATGTACTGGCAAATGTCCTTTTAGCTGTATTTCGTGCAATTAAAATGCTTCTATACACGGGTTTTCGCCTATTCGTGCGAATTTAGTTGTATAGAATACAGTTGGGAGAGGTTTGTCTTGCTTTTCACTGTTTTTAGTTGTACAGAATACACCTGTCTCTGGAGGTTCGCTTTGAACGAAAGCCTGACAGCCTGTCCGCTTATCCCCGCGGCTTTACTCCGCGTCCGCTTCCGGGCTTGCGGAAGCGGATGGCTCCGCACTAGGCGCCGCTGTAGCGGTAGCGTCCGGGACGCTGCCCGGGTCTGCATGCAGCTTCAGCGTGTAGCGTCCGGCGGTGATCATATCACCTGCCGCCAGCTTCGCGCCCGCTGCGAGCTCCACCGTCACCTCGTGTACGCGTGACGGAGTCCCCGCCGCCGCCGGAGAGGTGGTGGCTCCCTTGTCCGCGCCGCCGTCCGCTCCGGCGCCGCCTTCAATCTTCGCGCCGCCGTCAACTCCGGCGCCGCCTTCAACCTTCGTGCCGCCGTCCGCCCCGGCGCCGCCTTCACCCTTCGCGCCGCCGTCCGCTCCGGCGCCGCTTTCAACCTTCGCACCGCCGTCCGCTCCGGCGCCGCCTTCAACCTTCGCACCGCCGTCCGCTCCGGCGCCGCCTTCAATCTTCGCGCCGCCGTCAACTCCGGCGCCGCCCTCACCCTTCGCACCGCCGTCCGCTCCGGCGCCTGCACTAATCTGGCAACTGTTAACCGTTGCCTTAACCTCGTAGTCCGTAACGCCGCTGCCGGACTCCACGCCGATCCGCTCCGGCTTGAAGGCGGAGCATTCTACGGCGTCGGTGAAGCTGAACAACAGCTTCACGCCGTTGTTCTTACCCGCTGTCCCGCCTTCCGTGTTCCCGCCAGTTCCCTCATCACCGCCGCTGTTCCCGCCAGTTCCCTCATCACCGCCGCTGTTCCCGCCAGTCCCCGCATCTCCTCCGGTTCCGGCGTCACCGCCGATAAGCCGGACCGAGACCGGGGCTGCTCCAGCGGCCTCTCCGGTCACTGCCGGAAGCGGGCTGGGGCTGGATACCGGCGCGGCTATATCCTTACCGCGCCCCCCAAGCTGGCTGATAAGGATGACAGCCGCAATTAGAATGATCCCGAGGATGCTCCCTGAGATCAGGATTTGAAATCGGCTGCGGCTGACCCACCGCGCCAGCGGCGAAGCCAGCTGGGCGCGGGCTTCATTGTAGACAGTCTGCATAGCAGGCGTTGCTGTCTCGAGATGGGTTTTGCGGAATTCCCGGTTCTTGAACGCCTCGCGGTCGCTCTTCAGGAAATACCGCAGCACGGCCCGCTTGTAATTCGGCCACAGCTTCTTGCCGGAGCTTGCGAACAGCCAGCTATGCTGCGACCAGTCCAGGAACCGGTAGACCAGTTCCTTGTCATTGCCAGCCTTACGGGCCACCAGATCCAGCAGTGCATCGTAATCCAGCGGTCCGCCTTCACGTTCACTGCTATGATAGAAGGCCAGCGGCAGCCGGTCGAACGGCTCCAGGCTCCGCGATTCCTTCAGCCACCGCGCTCCCAGCAGCTGAACATCGTCCAGCTCACGCGGCGTCAGTCCGGCAAAAATCTCCTCATCCGGCGACTCCTCCCCGAACCAGCGGTAGGCCGCGCGCAGGGCATTCGCCTTGCGCTTCGCAATCGCGTCGAGCGGCGGCTGCCAGTCTGCCGTGTCCCGGTAGCGCAGGAACGATATCTCCAGCAGCTGCTCCATCGTCAGCTCGTCCAGCGAGAGCCGGTTCAGCAGGAAGCGGTCGGCAACCGTGCCCAGCTCCTCTATAACAGACAAGGCCTCCGGGTGTACGCCGCCTCTGCGGCGCTGCTTCTCCGCCTGCTGGACCGCTTCATGAACGGCGGTTACCGCCGCTACCGGATCAGGCTCCCGCTGCAGCTTCTCCAGCAGGTATTCCTTGAAGGTGTCGCGTACCGCAGCCTGCTCCAGCACCTCCGGAAGACTCCGGCCGAAGTGGCCCACGATGCGGAGCACATCCGCTGTTCCGGCGGCCGCCGCCAGCCGGGATTCCAGATACGGCTCGAACAGCGCTCTGCGGAAGAGCGATTGCGACAGCACTTTTTTGAAGAACGCCTCACTAAGTGCCGCATCGCTCTCAATAATCCCGTAAGCCGCCGCCAGCACATCCTCCCGGCCCCCGGACTGGCAGTTCAGCATCCCGTTGATGAAGTAATCGACAATCTTCACCCGGTAATTGTGGCCCGGCAGTGCGTAATAATCCTTGAACTGTTCCAGGATCTCCACGGCCGGAATCCCCTTCTTACGGATCAGATCATATTCGCGGTCGAACCGCTCCAGGAACATATCATTCAGCCGCACCCGCGAGTCCAGCTTCCCCTCTGGTTTCAGATAGGATAGCAGGCCGCCGAGTATAGCATTCTTGTTGTCTGCATATAGGGCTTCGTTGCCTTGCTCAATTTCATAAAAGACCGCCAGCTCGTTGTACAGCGCCAGCGACAGCTTGCGGTCCGCACTCTCCCCTAGCAGCAGCGCATCGGCAAACTTAGCGAAATCGCGGAGGCTTCCGCCCTTCTCTACCAGCGTCTTCCAGGCCAGATCGGCATAGATCTGCCGCGACTCGCCGAAGTCGGCATTCAGAATCCGGGAGCCGGCCAGATCGAAGATATAATCCTTCTCAATATTCCGGTCACCCGGACGCAGCGAGCCCTTCTCCACGAAGGTCAGGTGGATGTATTTGCGGCTCTGCGGCTCTTTGGCATAAGTGATCACTCCCAGCCTGCGGCGGAAGTCATACGGCAATGAAGCGTAGAGGACCTCCGTCAGCTCCACCGCACGCTGCGACAACTCACTGATGGGCACATCCAGCGCTACATAAATCTTCTTCTTCCCGGCTACGGACAGCATTACTGCCTGCAGCAGGGCTTTGAACAGCTCTTCCGTGAACCCGAGGCCGCTCAGGACTGTACGCGGGTCTGCCGGGTCTGCCGATTCTATACGTTCACGGTGTTCCACCGGAATAGAGCCCAGCTCAGGCAGTGTTCCGCCAGGCTCCCCCTCATAGCTACGGGCAAACCCCGCATGCAGCCAGCTCCCGTACCCCTCGACAATCTCTTCCGAGCGGATAGGCGGCACCACGAAATTATGGGCAAAAAAAGCGCTCCGCTGCCCCGTGAAATCCGCCGCCAGATAACGGCTCTGACCGATCACGGTCTCATTGCTCTCCGTATGGAACAGGTGCAGCGCGGCGGGATACTGCTCCTCATCCTTCTCACCGCGTGCCGTAAGCTCAGCCGGGGCATCGTAGAGGCAGAAGGGGTGCAGAATTTTTTTGACAAAATTGTTGTCGAGACTCTCCGATTTCGCTACCGTATCGAAGCCCTCTGTCGCCCGGTACACGCCGCGGCGCTCGCGGGTATACATCTGCTGGGTGATCATGGACCCTGACAATCTGTTCACGGCCCGTCGCTCCCCTCAATATAATTCAGCTTGTGCAGCAGCCAGATGAACGGCTCATCGACCCGGATCGGACTGACCACACCCTCCACCTTCTGATTGACCGGATTGCTGCCCAGCGCGGACACGGCGAAATACCCGGTATTGGCAAAATATACATCCATCGTATCCTTAAACGGACGGTCCACCTTCTCAATGAAGCGGCGGATTTCACCGTCAATGTTATGGAACTCATTCAGGTTCAGCGTTTTGCGGTGCACATAGTTGTTGAACACATTGCTGTTCGACTTAATGTAGTCGCCGTCCTCATCCTTGAGGGAGTGCAGCATATCGCTTTTGGCCAGTACGACAGCGGTCGGAATCTCGGTCTTACTCTTCTCCTGATAGGCGATGAAATCACCGAACATGGTCAGCACCACATCGCGCGGCTCATCATACTGCGATACCCACTCGCCCGGACGGTCACCGAAGTTGATGCGGATCTTCTCCCGGACCGAGCGGATCTGCAGCGGATCGACCATGAACAGAATCCCTGCGGAGTTCTTGATATGCTGGCCGTGCAGGCCCAGGTAATCCTGATCGACCATTCCTTCCCCGGCCACATCGAAGAACACCAGTGTCAGCGGGGGCTTGGACTCATCCTTGAACACGAACTGGAAAATAAACGGCTCCTGCATCTTCTCCTTCTGGGTAGAAGCCAGCAGATCACCCCGCTCGAACAGCGGCTCTTCATACAGAGTGCGGAACTTGCGGCTGATCTCGGCATTCAGCGGCATACAGGCTGCGTCGAAATGCCCTGCTGTCGTATGTTGGAGCGTATGGATCAGCGAGGTCATATAGACAGACTTCCCGACCTGGGAAGCCCCGATAATGGAGATAATATTGCTTGGCACCTTGCCCGCCGTAACAGGCAGCTCGTTATGACAGGACGGACAGAGCCGTCTGCGGGTCATCACCCCATAGCGGTCGGTGACGCCGGTCAGCACATGGTCCGTGTAGTGATGATACTCTTCCGGGATATCTGCCGGATTCAGAATCGCTTCCATATCGTCCACCGTATCGAGACCGAAGCGCTCCCGGTATTTATTCAGCAGATCATCCTCACCAAGTGCATAATTCTCATCATCCTCACGGCTGTGCATAGCCCGGAACACCACTTCCTCCGGCTCAAAGCGCGTGAAGCAGAACGGGCAGACAATATCGTAATACAGCGGCCTCGCTGCGGGCTGATTCTTTTTCATGAAACGGCTAAAAAAAGACATGTCATATCCTCCTTAAAGCTTTGCCTTCCGCTCAGGATTGAGCGGCTTGATAGAGCAGCTTGCGTAACTGGCTTCGAACTGCCGCTCCCGCTCACTCGGGAACCAGCTCATAATACGCTCCATACTTGCGCCCGTCGGTGAAAAAAATACGGATGAAGTCGTCTTTGCCGACCTCAATCGGCGGGAGCTGGTTGCGCCCGGGGGCGAAGTCCTGAACGAACGGGAACCGTGCGCCGTCCTCCTTGGAGGAGGGATGCGCGTCCCGCTTTTTGACATAGCAGAGCACTTCCTTCGGCACCGGCACCTCGGCAGTGATCGTCATCTGAACGGTTTTCAGCTTGCTGAATAACCCTTTTTTGTGCTGGACCGCGTAATAGATCCTCGCTTTGCCCGCACTGACGAGCGCCCGGTTACCGCCATCCTGCTGGCGGACCAGCAGCGTCTCCCCATTCTCACTAAGCCGTACGTAAATGGTATAAGCCACCATCCCGATCTCATCCAGCCGGTCCCGGTAGCCGTTATTCGCTTTGTATTCTTCACGAGTATAGAGCTTCATGCCCTGGGGCGGATGCTCCTGATGGTCCGGTGCCTCCGCAGAGGCCTTATGGATATATACCGCCTGTACGCCATCCGGCCAGCGCCAGCGCAGTGTACAGAACCGGTCCTCCACTCTGGATACAACTTCGGCAATAACCGGCGCTACGGCATCAGCCTCGGCGAACTTCATGGCAATCAGCCCCTTTCCCTGCATATGGCTTTAGAACCCTTTGCTGCCGCGGTTACGGCGCGGTGATTGAATACTGTCCGCAGGCGCATTGGCAGCTCCGGCAGCTCTTCCCCGGCGCGACAGGCGACCTTCCCCTACAGGCACGATATACGTGAACAAGGTTGGAATAGCCGCCAGAACGAGCAGAGCCACCAGCCGGGTGATAGGGTCCCAGAGCGTGTCGCCGTTCAGACCGGATTCCAGAATCAGTCCCGCAACGAGTCCCGATACCGCTCCCCCGATGCTGAAGCTTCGGGCCAGATGGCGGTTATCGAACACGATTCCCAGCCCAAGACCCAGCGCTGTGCCGAGCAGCATCAGGGCCAGCACACGCACCACAGCATAATAAGGGCTATCTGCGGTCTGGTCGCTGCGCTCGGTCAGCAGAGTCCGGTCTCCCAGGCGGTCGTAAATCTGCTGGAATACGTAGCCAAGCCGGTTCGCATCTGCCACATCATAATACTGTCCGCCGGTGCCGCTGGCGATATTCTGCAACAGACTTGCGCCGGACGGATCATCGAGGGCCAGCCCGATCGTATTCACTTTTATCCCCCGCTCCACATAGTCTGTCAGCTCTGTAGAGGTATTGAACTGGCTGACGCCATCGGATAAAAGAATGACCATTGCCCCGCGGTCTGCGCCGTCTTCGTGAATCACCTTCATCGCTTCGGCCAGCGCGCCGCTGATGTTCGTTCCGCCTTCGGTGGTCTTCAGACTGCTGATGACCTCCATCACCTTCTCGCGGTTCGCCGCTTTGGAGAGCGGGAGCAGCGGCTGGACTACGGAAGCCTCATTGCTGAAGGTGACTACGGCCACCTTGTTGTCTTTTTTGAGCTGCTGCACCAGATCCTTGGCCGCCGCGTAGCGTCTGTCCGAGGGGTCGCTCTGCATCATGCTGCCGGAATCATCGATCACCATGACGACATTCTTAACCGGCTTGCTGCCGCCAAAGTTCAGCTCATACACGAACTCGGTCAGCGTTCCCACGCCGAGCAGCAGCACGACCATCAGCGGGAACATTTTCCACGAGGTGCCCAGGTAACGCAGCTTCCAGGACTGCCCGCACAGCTTGGGCGAGATCGTCTCTGCCACCAGAGCGCCTATTCCAACACATAAGGCCACGATGGCAAAATAGATGCCGACCAGCACCATCTGGGGCAAATCATACGGCCTGCGGTCCAGCAGCAGCTCGCCGAGCACAAAGGCTACACCGGCACCGAGCAGACTGAACAGCAGCAGGAGCAGATTGATTTTTCGCTGCATTGAACTCCATCCTTTCCGGGAAAAACTTGATCATCATGTGAATCCCCATTCCATTCTAGTGCACTTCCGGCAGCGGAATGAATGAGAATTGTCCTACGAACCCTGTTTGTACAAAAAACACCCGCTATTGTTCATCCGCCTGTTTATATCCGTTAGCGTCTGGTGATATTCTGGTGCATTATGGCTCCTCGCTTGGAGGTTCGGCGGGCATTTGGTGAAATCAGGTGCACTAATGCTCCTCATTTGCTCATTTGGCGCACTTTCGGCGAAATCAGGTGCACTAACGGTGCGACCCCCTTATCCCGGAGTCCTCCATATAAAATCAGTACTTGTCGTAGTCTTGCTCTTTATTTCGCTTTTTCTCTCGGCCAGAAGAAGCTGGAGCGGTCTTCTAGGGTCAGGACCCACTCCGCAAAGGTAGCTGGCGGCATGTTGCGAAGACTCGTATGCATTCTGCGGTTGTTGTAAAAGTCCATGTACCGGTCCACCGCTTCATAGGCCTCTTCGAACGTGTCGAAGGCCTCTTTGCGGAACAAATCCCGATCGATATTACTGTGGAACGATTCAATAAAAGCATTTAAATCCGGCGTTCGAGGCGGAATGCGTTCATGGGTCATTTCCCAGCTTTCACACATGTCGCCAAACAGATGGCTGACGAACTGGGGGCCGTTGTCGGTGCGGATCACCGGGCGCGCGCTGCCAGGGGCGCAGTGTTGCTCCATGGCGCGTCCCAGCGTCTGGCAGGCGTGCTTGGCCTCACACGACGATCCGCGGTGATAACCGACGATGACCCGGGTAAACACATCGATAATGCTCAGAACGAAGAAATGCCGGTCCCGTCCTGCCACATATCCGTATTTAATGTCCATCTGCCAGAGCTGGCCCGGGCCGGTAATGACTCGGTTCTCCGGCAGCTTCCGGGGATGCTTAAAGCGCTTGTGACGCTGGGGCTGCAGGATCTCCAGCGCCTGACATAGCCGGTAGCTTTTCTTGTGATTGAGCCTCAGCTGGTGCTGGTTCCACAAGCACTTGGCCAGCAGCTTGTACCCGTACACGTGCTCTTCTCCAGCGACCAGTTCCAGGAGCATTTCCTGGATCTGCTCGTCGCTAATCTTCTCTCCCGATTCGGTCAGAGAGTAGCCGGGTACGGGTCTTCCGCGCCCCTGGAGTACGGCCTGTGCATCCTGTGACTTGCGTTTCTTACGGTCGTAGTACGTGGACTCTGCGAGCCCGATGAGACGTAGTACCAACGCTGCGGAATATCCCTGCTTAATGAACATCTCGGCTACCTCGATTTTTTCGGATAAGCAGGGGTGGGCTTTTTTAGCAGTTCACGCAGAATCTCAATCTCTAACTCCTTTTCACCGAGCATCTTCACCGCCTTCTCATATTTCTGCTCGACCTCTACCAGGCGCTTCAGTTCCTCTACCTGCTCCTGGGGGTACGGATGATCTTGTTCTCCATGGGCTTCCCGGTAATCCCTCACCCACTGATTCACCGTGGACGGAGTCACCCCATACTTTCGGGCAACCACCGCCGCCTTAATGCCAGATAACACCTCTTGCGCTGCCTTCTCTCTTGTTCCCGTTAGGTGTCCCATAGTGTTCATCCTCCTCCTGTATCTAGTCTACCTTTTTGTGGGGGAGGACTCCAACTTCATTAGGGGGCTGTGGAGCTAATGCACCTCAATTGGTGGTTTGGCGCACTTTCGGCGAATTCAGGTGCACTAATGCTCCTCATTTGGTGATTCGGCGGGCATTTGGTGAAATCAGGTGCACTAATGCTCCTCATTTGCTCATTTGGCGCACTTTCGGCGAAATCAGGTGCACTAATGCTCCTCAATTGGTGGTTTGGCGCACTTTCGGCGAATTCAGGTGCACTAATGCTCCTCATTTGGTGGTTCGGCGGGCATTTGGTGAAATCAGGTGAGCTATTGCCACCTTCAGCAGCATCAGAGGGATTTCCCCTTCTCACCAGCCACCCCGTCAGCCGCCGAACTCGCGCGAATTATTGATCCTCCGGCTGAGGTAGCCTGACCTAAAATAATAGTTTGTCATAGCACTCCACTCATCTAATCCCATCTCCGCTCATCAGCACTCCACTCATCTCATCTCCGGCAGCTGCTCCTCTTCCAGACCGTGCAGCGAGTAGCCGTTGCCGGCATACGTCTCGTAGTATACCTTCCCGTTGCGGTAATAGAGCAGGTCTTCCAGGTGGAAGCCGCCCATCAGGTTCAGCTTCTCCACGCCGCTGCGGCGCTGCTCATCCACGAAGCCCAGCCTGTAGATGCGGGTCGTCTCATCGAAGCTGAAGGCATACCGCAGGAATTCGGAGGAGCTGTCCCCGAAGAAGTACTTCTCCTCATGCCGGTGCTCCTGCGTATACTCGAACAGGCGGACATTCATCGCCGCCTCCTCCTCCAGACTGCGGTAGAGCTGCTTGAACAGCTCCTCCTTGGAGACGATGTCCCGGTTCTCGTAGGCGGCTGCGACATTGGCCCGCCGCAGCAGCTCTTCCTCGAACGGAAGCGTGAACGGCTCCGCCGTAAGCACCTCCCGGCGGCAGAGCTCAATCAGCCGCTCGGCAACCGCCTCGCCGCCCCCGCGCAGCAGCAGCCCGGACAGGCTGCCCATGAACCGCTCGCTGAAGAATATCCCCACACCGCGCCGGGTCTCGATATCCTTCATCACCTCATCCGTCACACTGCGGTAATACTCCATGATGTTCTGGTCCACGGTCTCCTTGCTGCGGCCAATGCTGGCGAGAGCCACTCGCTGCAGCTCCTGCTCCAATGCTTCCATCGCCGCAACCTTCGCTCTGCTGTCCTCCTGCAGTTGCTCCAGTGCAGCATCATAACGGAGACAGAGGGCCAGCTCGCTCTCCAGCAACAGAATCTCATATTTCTTGCCGTAGACGGACTCGAACAGATAATGAATGAAATTGCGTACCGTCCGCTTATCCAGCAGCGGTACCCTCTGGAACGGCTGGCGTTCCACACTCTCCGCATAGAGCCGCTCCAGCTCCTCCTGCGCCGAGAGCAGGGCGGAGCGCAGGCCGCCCATATGCTGGCGCAAGGCCTGCAGTACGCTGCCTCCCTCACCTGTCTTCTCACTGGTCCATTCCGCCAGCTGGTAGAAGGTGACCGGAGAGGTTCCCGCCTCCTCGGCAGCCAGCACTCCGGCCCACTCCCGGGCCGGATCAATGCCCGCCGCCCTTCTCGCGGACACCTCCGCAAAATTGCTGCGGAAGTAGGCCTGCGCCCCTTCCCCGAAGAGCAGCTCCTCGGCCTCGCGCAGCGACAGCATGCGGAGCTGTGAATAGGAGGGACGCCCGTGGCTCATCAGCCCGGTCATCTCCGCGAGAGCGGACGCATCCGGCAGCAATTCCGCCGCGCGGTCCCGCAGGGTATCCGCTCCAAGACCCAGCAGCGACTGCCGTTCCTTAAGGCTGCGGGTATGGTCTGCACGCAGCTTCCCGGACAGATAATGCAGCGCATGGTACAGCACCGCCAGCGCGATCTGGCGATTCGGACGCCGTACTGCCGAGAACCCGGCAGAAGCGTAGCCTTGTCTTCCGGTGCTGCCGCGGATGCCGCTTTTGAACGTCATATTATTGTAGCCGCCGTGCCCGGAGGCCTGATCGGCCGCAGGCCGGACCCGGTTCTTCAGCAGGCTGATGTGGGCGATAATCTCATAATTGTCGTCCATTCCATGGACTGACATCAATCCGCGCTCATTCTTGTCGGAGAGCAGATAGACCAGGTCGAACAGTGCCGAGGGGCCATGTACCACAGGAATGGACAGTCCCTCCTCCGTAACCAGCAGCGGAGCGCTTAAGGCATAGTCCGCCGCCTGCATCCCGTCCAGCTCACGCAGAAAAGCCAGCCCGACCGAGCTGGAATAGCCGAAGTTATCCCCCTGCTCACGTTCGTTAATCAGTGCATAGAGATCCGTCTGCACCGACTTGAACGACTGGCTGAGAATCGCACGGGCCAGCAGCATAATCTCCGGCAGCAGCACATTCTGCGGGTCATCGACCCGTGTAATGACGGACAGATGGATGACGTCAAAAGAAGAATACAGCCGCCCGTAATCCGCTATGCTGTTGCTTAATTGACGCAGCGTCCGGTTCATTCCGGCCAAGTACTGGCTATCCTCATGAAATTCGCGGTACAGCTCACGCCGGACCGTACGCGGATCACGCCCTGCCGTATCCGGCAGGGTCATGTGCATCACGCGTTCATGGACGCTGCTGTTTCCGCTTCCGATCCGCCCCTGGACTCCCTCCTTCTCCTGGGTACTGCCGCTGCCGTTATGCGAACCGGCATGCAGCGCCATGACGCCGCCGGCATTGTCCCATTTGCGCTGGCAGCGTTCCAGCACCGGACCGATAGCAGGCGTCACTTTGTCGCCCAGGAACAGGAACAACGCAGGGTAATGGATGCTGCTGCGCCCATCCCCCTTGTGATGCTGCGCTTCCTCCTGGGCAGCGTATTGCTCGGCATATTGTAAGGCCTGATCTCTGATCATAGGCCTACTTCAGCTTTCTGCGGATACTGCCAAGCTTGCCGGTCAGGCTCTTGTAGAAGCCGTACATTTCATCACCGTTGGCATGCTCAACCCGCTCATATTCCAGAGTATCGCGCGCCTCCAGGAAGGAGACATACATCCCTTCCAGCTTATACAGCAGCGGAGTTACATCCTCGGCTGCGGTCATCTCTCCCGCCCGGCGCGCCGCCTTGCGCAGCAGCAGACTGCGGCTCTTCTCATCGAGCTCACGGAAATGGCGGTAGACCGCATACTCCACATAGCTGCGTTCCTTCATTAGATTGGCGAACGGCTCCCAGGCATCCTCGTCCTCATCACGGTCGTAGACATAGAGCGCACCTTTTTTGGTGATCGTATCGGTGTACAATGCTTCAATGAACTGGTCCAGCCATTTGTCTTCATCCAGATGCTGATGCACCAGTGCTTCCAGTTCCGCAGATTTGGCCGCCAGCGCATCGTATTTCGCCAGTTCCTCACGGACACGGGCAATGAGCTGCGGGGAACGGATCAGGTTCTCCTGGGCCATCTCCATATTAATGCTGCCGAAGATATCCTTCACGGCTTCGCGTTCAAGACCTCCTGTGCGGAGCGCTTTGAGCTCCTCAGCGGCCTTGCGCACTTCACCCAGATTCGGACGCGGCGCATCCAGCTGCAGATCATAAGAACCCAGCAGCTTGCCCAGATCCAGCGGCTTCGTGAAGATCACCAAGAAGCGGCTGCTGGTATTCTCATCTACACCCTTCTCGATAATCACACCGGACTCCAGCGCCCGGCCAAAGTCTGCACGCACTCTGGCATTGTACTCACGGACCCGCGGATTGGCATACGTATCGCCCCAGGACTTCTCCGGAATCGGCGAAGGCAGATAGGTCCAGTTGTCCTTGTCGGTCATTACCAGATGGCGGCCGATCCCTTCCTTATCCAGGATGGTCCGTTCATAATTCTCCTCGAACACCCGCAGCGGCGTGTAGACGAACAGCGGTACACCGTTGCGTGTATTCAGCCAGAAGATCCGGTTCTTGACTTCGCTCTCCTTAATGGTGAACTGCGACTTGCCCAGCGCATTGTTCTGATAATTCCGTACACCCTTCAGAATCCCCGGCGCCTTCACCGGCACGGAGACGAAGCCCCAGGACGGGAAGTGCAGACTGCCGGAGCTGTTGCTGAGGTGGAAGATCGGCACCGCATCCTCATCCAGACGTCCGGCAATAATCCGCTCTACGAACTTATCCAGCGGCTCATCCCGCCCGTACTTCATCACCAGGAAATCCTCCATGGAACGGGTAATCAGATCCCCGAACTTGTCGCTGAGGAACTCGGAGATGGAGCGGACAATATCAATCTCCTGCTCCTTGACCCAGCGCCCGGAATGCTTCAGCATCTCGCGCGTGAAGTCACGGATGAGATCATCGCCGTCCTTCTGGTCCATGACCTTGGAGATGGTCGCAGAGATATCCGGCACGTTGACGATATTCCAGTAGTAGGTTTTGTTGCCCTTGTGGTCTGCCTGCTCTTCGCCGTTAATCAGAATGTCGCCGTTCTTCTCGAAGATCGAGCTGAGCGCGGTCAGGATCTCGGTGAATACCCCGTAGATCCGGCTGTTCTCTTCGTTCAGCAGCTCATACAGATCCTCATAGAACTGAATCATCTGCTCGGTGCGCTCGACATCGGCGTGCAGCCAGTATTCATTGATTTTGGCCTCAATGTAGGCATTCTTCTTCTTCTCCTTGGACACAAAAGCGCTCCGCGCATCGCCCAGCTTATCCTCTGCACTCTCCTGTGCGGTCTCAATATCGCGCGGCAGGCGCAAGAGGCTCTCGCGCAGCGCTTCAATATAAGACTGGATCAGCTTCAGGATGCAGAAGCCCTTCTCTGTGTAGAGCAGCCGCGACACATAGAACGGCCCCTGCTCGGGATGCAGGAAGATGCGTTCCAGCTCTTCGCCGAACCGTCCGGCAATCTCGCCCGGAAGCTGCTTCTTGGATTTGATATATTCCTCACGCGCACGGGCCAGGAAGTTCTGCTCCAGCTCCGTATCCATGCTGACAACCTGATTCTTGACCACATTGGCATGGCTGAGACGCTCGCTGTTCTGATAGCCCGGCAGCGGCTCCGGCACACGGGATTCGAACGTCTTGATCATCGTATCGAGATCGATGCCGAGCTTGCGCGCCATCTTCTCCACATCCTCCTGATTCGGGGCGTGATGGAACATCTTGTCCATTTTGTCGAAGAGGCGGTAGGCCAGGTATGTGGTCATCTCTTCAATCGGCAGTACGGCCGAGGATGCCCCGATAATGTTGTATTCATAGTTGGCAGGATAGGTCTTGTTCATCTGGGCGATGTTGGTGCGGATGTTACTGATATAGTCATGGATGGCGAATTCCTCGCCGGAGGCCTTCTCTTCACTGGCCATGAAGTTGGTGATATTCTCAGCCGTCACGTTCATGCAGTAATCGTAGGCATTCTCCAGCAGCTTGCCCTCCGTATTGGTTGCGGAGATCAGATGGCAGAGATTGAACGGAGGCAGCGGCGAATTTACGCTCAGAATATTGCCATACTTCTGTTGGAAGCGTTCGCCCCGGCTGTCCACATTCATCCAGTAATCCAGCTCTTTGAGCGCGGCATACCCGTTCTTG
Organism: Paenibacillus sp. FSL K6-1217; assembly: GCF_045040735.1. NCBI lineage: Bacteria > Bacillati > Bacillota > Bacilli > Caryophanales > Paenibacillaceae > Paenibacillus > Paenibacillus sp. FSL K6-1217. The sequence continues at coordinate 6,165,359 of NZ_CP150271.1, read as the reverse complement.
CGGATATACTCGCGGGTATGCTCGCTGAGACTCTTGTTCGACAGATTGACGTCCGGTGTGAAGAGATACCCCAGCGTATTGACACGGTCAATCCCGGCTGCGCCGTAGTCGCGTTCAATAATACCGCGCACGATATAGGCAATATCCAGGAAGGACCCGCTGCCTGTTCCGCCGGACAGTCCGGTGAGCAGGAAGACCATCAGCTTCTTGCTGGTGCCGACAGACAGCGTCTTGATCTTCTTGTCGATGGCGGCAACTACCTGGTTGATCTTCGTGAACAGCAGCAGGCGTCCGGCCTGGCGCACCCCGGCGGCCCCGTTCATGCCGTCAGTAATACTCAGCTCCGGCGACAGCCAGTCTGTAATGTAGGAATCCAGAATGCTGCGGTTCTGCAGCAGCCCGCCAATCTCGGCATTGGCCAGCAGCACGAATTCATTCTGCGGGTCGAGGCCGATGCCCTTGTATTTTTTGCCGCGGTCCTGTTCATTGGTCTCGAACGCCAGGAATTCCACGTTGTCGGGCTTATCCCGCTTCTTCTTGGACAATGGATCTTCGGGCAGCTTGAAGCGGCGGTTAATCTGGTATTTGAGCCGCAGGAGGGCATCGATGCCCGTGCCGCCAAGCCCGATAATCAGGATCGGGTTGTCGATGGTATCCACTCTGATCTTGTCGCTGACGATCCCTCCGCCAAGCGATACATCCAGCTGCTGAATATGTTCTCTTACTACCGGTTTCATAGGTTCTCCCCCAAAAGTTGTGATAGCATACGCGTCCTGAATCCAATGGCACAACTCGCTTCAGCGGCATACACTTAGTCTGCTTATCAGATCAAATATTCCAATAGAATCGTCTTATCTACCGTCTGCAGAGTGACCGTTACCCGGTCCCCGCTCTTCATCTCAAGACCCCGTGAAGTATCGGTGGCACGCCCCGAACGCTCTACAGACAGGCCTTCACCCCCGCGCAGCAGGAGCCGGTCATGGGTTCCCGGGGTGAAGACCAGCTTTTCGCTCTCCTTAAGCTCAGGAGCAAGCTGCAGGAGCTGGTGCAGAGTGAACTTGCCGCGGAAGGCGGCGAGCTTCTTGTACTGCGGATAGGTTTTCTCTCCGGTGTTGCCGTCCACCACTTCCACTACCAGTTGTCCGACGAACCCCCGGTTAGCCTTGCTGCGCAGCAGCCAGAATGCGGCAGCAGCAGCCAGCAGCAGCACAATTCCGCCTATGATATAGTACAGCGTGTTCGAGGTCTCTTCAGCGGCTGGCTCTTCACCCGCAGGAGTGCCTGCTGACGGCGGGGTGGTCGCCACTGTTCCCGTCTTGGCGTTGATGGTCAGCTCGTCGCTCTCGCGGTAGAAGCTGCTCTCCTCGGCCCGGACCTTCAGCTTATATTCATGACTGTCTTGTATCTCAAAAGTGCCCTTAAACGCAGCACCCGAATTGTCTAGCGGAATCTCTTGCACCTGGCCGGTATCGACATCGGTCGCCAGCAGCACCGCCTTCATCTCCTGATACAGGCTGCCTTCCGTTACCTCCGCCCCGTTGCTGTACAGATGAGAAGAGATCTCCACCTTGTCGCCTTTGCCGTAAGACTTGGAGGGGAGAGCATCCAGCTTCAGCTCCAGATCGTAGTTGAACACCAGATTAATGTCGATTTTGTCCTTGGGCACGCCCTTGACCTGGAGCTTCCAGTCCCCCTGCTCCGGCGCGAGCAGCTTGATCAGTGTGTAGGTGGACGACTTCGACAGCAGCACCTTATCCGAGGGAATGGCGACTTCCTTCCCGGAAGGATCGCTCAGCTTCGCCGTCACCGGCTTCGAGGACATAATGGAGATATTCGCTTCCAGCACGCTGCTGTTCGGCACGTTCACCGTTACGTCCTGATAATCGCCGTTTGCCGTAATAGACGGCACCGGCACCACCTTCAGCTTCAAGTGGCTGGCAAAAATCTCGCTGAGAATCTGCGGAAGATCATCGGCAGAATTCGTGGTGAACGCCTTGCCGCCTGTCTCGGTGGACAGTCCGGCCAGAATATTCTTGTTCAGCTTGCCGTCCGCATTCAGCCCTATGGTATATACCGGATACCCCTTCTGCTTGGCAGACTCTACTGCCGCCTTCAGCTCCTTGTCGGAATCGGACTGCTTCCGGCCGCTGGCTTCATTCAGGTCATTGTTGCCGTCCGCCAGCATGACAATCATTGGCTCATGGCCGGGATCGCTGCCGTTCTCCAGCACCTTCACTGCCTCTTCCATCCCGACCGCCAGGTCTGTGTAGGGTCCGCGGCTAAGCCCGTCGATAAAATTCTTCAAATCCTCCTTGTCGCCGGCGGATTTGATGCCGAGCAGCGCCTTCTCGCGCTGTACCTTATCGGTGTAGGCCACAATGCCTACCTTATCTCCTTGGGTGGACAGCATATCTATGAACATCTTCATCGCTTCATTGGCTATCTTGTTCTTGTCGCTCTTGTTCATCGAGTTGCTGACATCGATCAGCAGCACAGCGTCAATATGTGACGGTGCGGCTGAAGCCGCGCTGGCTCGCGAAGCAGCATATGGAGATACAGTGATGCATAAGATCATGAGCAATACAGGCAATATGCGCTGCAGTCTATTCTTGGCCTTGCTGTAATCACGTTCGGTACGAAGCATAAATAGGGCTCCTCTTGTGTGAAATTAGGCGGATATGGCAGATCCGTAACGCATAGCTAAATTCTGTCAATAGCATGCCATTATGATATAATTAAACCTTGTAAACTTCAACATAGTGACCGCTGGACCGGCACTTCCGCTAGTGGCAATCGCCATCCTGAGCCGGATAGACTATTCTAAGTATACGCTGCATTCCTGAATATTTGATTAAAAGACCGTAACCAGAGCAGAAAGGAAGAGTTCCATGATTACATACGCCATACTCGGGATAACGTTTCTCTATGCTGTGATTCAGATCATTCTATATGCTTCCCGCCAGCGGAAGCCGCTCACCCGTGAGGATATCGACGAGCGCCTGCTGGCAGCATTGAACGGAGGAGATACAGCCCGTGAGTAAAAAGAAACCGGTGATCTTCCGTCCCTTCAAGGCTCCCCGTTACGCCTTCGAGAAGCTGCGCATCTGCCGCCGCTGCCACCGTTACACCGCGCTGGGCGAGGAACGCTGCACCCGCTGCGGCCGCGCCTCGCTGACTCCGGTGGAGAAGTATGCAGTATCTCTGGCCGGACGCAAGGTCCAGACCCGGCTACTCGTTATTCTCCTGCTGACCCTGGCCGGAATCTATTTCGGGCAGAATCTGCAGCAGATGGTACTGTGCGGTGCAGGCGGTCTTGTATTAGCCGGACTGGTCTACTATACGCAGCGGAAAGTACGGCAGAACGAAAATCTGTACGCACTGAACAAACTGCTTGGCCGTAATATCTATAGCATCAAGGAAGATCTGGAGCTGAACCGTCAGGAAGCCGTAACGGTACTGCGTGAGAACGATGTGCTCGCTTATGAGAAGCTGCGCGAGATCTCCGTGCTGCTGCGCGGAGACAGGATCTCCCGCCAGCGTGTCGCCCTGCTGCACGGCTTCCAGCTGCGCAGGGACATGACGCTGGAGCTGGAGCAGCTGCTGCTGAAGGACTTCGAGCCGCTGCTGGCTGAATACATCGGCGAGATCGCCAGGGTCCGGCCGGAGCTGATCAAAGACCGCACGCTGCGCTATGTCAAGAATTACGAGGTGCAGATTCTCGAAATGGACCGGGGGCTGGTCATTATGACCGCCGTTGCCAGTGCTGCTGTCCGCATGAAACGCTACGCGCTGCTCTATTCCGGCATGATCGGCCGGTATGTGCAGGAGCTGCCCAAGGACCGGTTCCTGCGCTTATCCAGACTGATTGCCGCGAACCCTTATGAGCCGTGGAACGGCCTGGATGCCAAGGTGGATGAGATCCGTGAGCTTAAGTACCGCTGGGACCCTGAAGTATAAGGTTAGAAGCAGACTGCCGCTCTAATCCTTATATATGAATAAAGGGGCTATATTATATGACGATCAAACAGGCTATAACCCTGCGGAATATTATGATCATTCTGTGTATCCTGATGCTGATCCCGCTGGGCCAGAAGGCTCTGGGGATAAAGAACAAAATTCAGGACGTACGGGAAGCCGGAGAACTGTACGCTGCCGGGAAGCTTATCGCTGCCGAGAACCGGTACCGTCTGGCATCGGCCAATCACGCAATTCGCTATCAAGAAGAAGTAATTTCAGCAAGACTAACCGAGCTTGCTCCCATCACGGGCATCCGCAGCAGTCTAAGCCGGCTGTCCTTAACGCTGGAGGATCAGCTGACTGTCAAGGATTTCGCGGGGATTATGGAGAGCTATGCCTCCCTGCTCAGTCTGAAGAGCAAGTATATGAACCCGGGCGGACCCTATGAAGCCTATTATCGCCAGCTCTCGGCGGATTCAGGCCTCTCAGACAAGATGACAGCCGGGTTCCGCCAGTTCAAGGATGAGTATCTGGCCGGACTTGCCGCAGGTTCTAAGGGGGCAGATTCGGGGGCGGACAGCGGCAGTACGGACAATCTCAAATGGAGCCTGCTGCAGATTCCGGCAGACTATTACGGGGGAACTGCCGCCAAGGATAAGCTGCTGGCAGCGAGATTCAAGGCCTATGATACTGCGAGACTTCAGGCACTGGCCGCAGCAGGAAGCTTCGGGCCTATGCTGGACAGCGCCCTCTCTATGGAAGAAGCTTATAAGAGCCATAGCTATACCGCACCCTGGCTTGGCAAGCAGGTTCAGAAGAGCGCCGCGCTGATCCTGAACAAGGACCTGGACGGTGACCACACCGCGGCCTTCGCCGGACACGCCGCCCGCTACCGCAGCTACGCGGCATCAGCAGGCATCACCTCCTCGAAGGTGCTGAAGCAGATCGACAGCAGCATCGCCCGGCTGCTGCGCGAGGGCACGCGCCATGTACGCGGCGGCCGGTATGCGGATGCCATCAGGCTCTATTCGGAGCTGGCCCCGGTACAGGATACCTCCGGGGAGACCGCAACCGCAACGCTGGCCTGGAACCTGGCCGAGCCGCTCCGGCTGCTGCCGGGCGGCGAAGTGCAGGGCAGCTACTCCCTTACCGCCTCCGTCACTGACAAGTACGGTGCCAAGGTGGCCGTAGCCGGAGTAGACGCTGGCGGCAAGCTGGTCTACGCCGAGATGAGCGGAGACGGCACGGTCTCGACCCGGAGCGGGGATGTGATCCCTGAGGCGGCGGCGCTGAGCGCTCTTTCTTTTGACGAGCCGCTGGCGGCTTACTCTGAAGTTCCCGTAGTTGTGGCTAACGGTATTGCTACCGATGGGCGCAGCATCTTCACAGGCTATGCCATCCGGCCGGAGGGAATCTCCCGGCTGTTCAGCTTCACAGGCAGCAGCTATGAGCTAATGGCGGAGGATGGCTCCATCCGCGTAATGAACACGGATCTGGCGAATGGTGCTGCTGACCAGACCGCTATTTTCCGCCAAGTGAACGGGGCATATGAATTCTCGGAGCTCTATCAGGAGTTCACTTACACCCCTATAGATGCTACACAGCTTGAGCTGTTCCCTTATGAGAAAGTGATGCTGTCCTGCGAGATCTCTATCGACGCCTCTGGAAGAGCAGTCGCCCGGGCGAACGGGCGTGATCTGCTGCTTCAGGGCGAGGTGCCGCTGTTTACCGGCCCCGCCACAGTCAGCGGCCAGTTCGGGAATGAATTCGGAGAGGTGGAGACGGAGCTTGGGGTACAGTCTGTGCCTGTGTTTGTGGTCGATTCCGCCCAGAGCTTAAGCCTGATGGCGCCTTGATGTGCGGAATCCTAAGATCACAGGCTACTGAGGAACGGCCGCGTTGTCATCGCCGGGTGTTGCACCGTTTCTGAGAGGCATCAAGGAGTGGCGTGGTGGAGCGGTGTGTGGCGTGGTGTGGACTGATGGCGGCCAACTGGATGCTTCGCGGACTGAGAGGACCCTATTTGGTCAAAAAGACAACTTTTCTGCCTCGCTGCGGACTGAGAGGCCGTTAAAAGGCGCACTGACGCTGAAAATAAGGCGAAACGAGCGGATTAAGGACATCTGAGTCCGCGTAGCTTGCGAAAAGGCATAAACCGCTGAAATAGCGGCCCTCCAGTCCGCATGGACCGGAACACAAAGACGCAAGAGTTGAGGCGGTATGGATCCCGCACTGACTCTTGCGTTTTCTTTTAGCGCGTGGAATATGTCCCGCACAAGTAGGTGTGGGTTACAAACGGCGGGCCTTGGCCGTTTGCTTTTTTCTTTTGCGGCTGAACAGTCTTAGATATCGCTTCCTCTTGTACAGCACCTCCGCTGATGCGCTAAGCGTCTCCTTCACCTCACCGAGCACCGCCTGGGTCTCCTTGACCGACCGCTTCATCCGCCCAAGCTCTGACTTCACCCCGTCCGATCTCAGCTTCGCTTCATCCACCGTCTCCTGCACATTCGTCTTGAACTCATCTACCGGCGCCTTCAGCCCGTCCACCGATTGCTTCACACCGTCCAGCGACTGCTTCAGGCCATCAATGCTGTTCTTGAATTCCTTCAGCGGGTTGCCCATGATCGTCCCTCCTTCTAAGATCTCATGCTCTATATTACCCAGAATGGAGGAGGCGGAATTCAGTTCACCTGATATTGAAAGATTAATGATCACGATGATACTATATAACATAATTAAATGAATTGGAGGGAAATGATGGACGCAAAAGCGAAAAAAATATTAAACAAAACGTTTTGGTCTGCACAGGGATGGAAGCCTGCCGGGTCAAGACTGCCTTTTGCAGGAGAAGAGTTTGAATATGCTAAAAGCAAAGGGGTCATGTTCGATCCTGTGACGATGACGCATGATGAGTGTGTGTCGAGAATCCGTCATTTGCTGGAGCATGAGGTGACGAAGGACAGGGTAGCTACTGCCTTTTTACATAGCTTATCCACAAGAAAAGTACATCTGAGAAGCGGGTTATCCAGCTATGCATTAACCAGCAATCTTACCCTGCATAAATATAGTGACAAGCTTTTGGAGCGTGCCAGCTACAGCCATTGCTTCTATTGTAACGATCATAAATTAATGACTCATGAGGAATGGAATAATGCCGATATTAATATTTTAAATTTTGAACGGGTAAAATGGGGTGGTGTCCGCTTAAATTGGCTCCTCTATTGCTGGATGGATATAGAACTGCTAGCGAAGGAGGAGCCGGTAGAGGTGACCTCTGAGGATGTTCAGATTCTGAAAAGTTTACTGGCAGAGGTGGATGCTTGCGCTGAGACTGATTCCGCGCGTAAATTAGAGAAGCGTTGGAAGAATGTATTATCCTCCAACCAGTATGAACGGGATGCTATGATGGAGATATGGGGTTTTGCAGGTATATTAGCTTCTGAGGAACGGCTTGGACCTGAACGCGGCAGAGGGACGGACTTTGTATCCGTAGATACATGGCTTGGCATAGATCGTTATGCGAAAGAGAAGGTAGAGTATTATTTTGGAGCTTATTTATAGCAAGGAGAATGGAATGGGCCAACTCAACTTTTGCAGAGTGAAAATCGAGTTGGCCCGTGTTCATCATAAACGAAATCGAGAGTGATTAATGGATTGCGCGTAACTCCTCCAGCAGCTCCATCACCTCTGACTCCTCTACCGGAACAGAATAAGAGCCGTCCTCAAAACGCTTCATCGCCCCGATACCGTCCTGGAAGACGAAGCGGATGCGGCCGTTGCGCACTTTTTTGTCCGTGTACATCTTATCCAGGAGCGCCCGGTTTGTAATGTCCTCAGGAATCTCTGTCGGCAGACCGGCCTTCTTCAGCAGAGCTGCTACACGATCAGCCTCTTCCTCCGTCATATATCCGTACTTCGCCCCCAGTCTCGCCTGGATGACAAGTCCCACAGCAATGGCTTCGCCATGCATCAGCCGATACCCGCTAAGCGCCTCAAGCGCCCGGCCTGCCGTATGCCCCAGGTTCAGAATCTGCCGCAGATTATGCTCATGCTCGTCCTGCTCCACCACTTCATATTTGATCCGGCAGTTCGTCAGCGCAATATGCTCGCACACTTCGGCATCCAGGATCAGCTCCCCATCCTCTGTAATAATTCTGTCCATGTTCGCTTCCAGGTAGCTGAAGAACTGCTCATCGCTCATACAGGCGTGCTTGATGGTCTCGGCCAGACCGCTTCTGAATTCACGGGACGGGAGTGTGCGCCAAGCAGCCAAGTCTATGTATACTTTACGGGGCTGGTGAAAGACGCCGATCAGGTTGGTAGCGACAGGGGTGTTCACGCCGGTTTTGCCGCCAACAGAGGCATCCGCTGCTGCCAGCAAGGTGGTAGCATAATTCAGAGAAGGTACTCCCCGGCCAAAGGTTCCCGCCACAAAACCCGCCAGATCCGTCACCGCTCCGCCCCCCACCGCAATAATACAGCAATCCCTGCCGTAGGCATGGCTTAGCAATTGGTCCTCCAGCAGCGCCTTGGTCTCACGAGTCTTCGAGCTCTCCCCCGCCGGAAAAGAGAACAAGTCCGCCTGGAACCCCTCACGCCGCAGCAGCTCCAGTAAAGGGCGGCCATACAACGGCTCCACCGTAGAGTCTGTAATGATAGCATATTTGCTGACTCCCTTTATCAACCCTTGCTGCAAATCGCGGATTAGGGAACTGAACAGATGCTCACCAATTTCAATAGGATAAGAGTGATCGACTACTTTTCGAAGCACCACTTCAAAGCTCTTGGACACGGGTTTAGCCCCTTTCTTCTATCTTCTATAGACTGTATAGCTCCTACAGTTCCAAATTTCTCCTGCGCTTCTTTTTCCGTCAATCCTCGAAGTACTTCCACCATTCCACCAGCCATGGCTCATCTACGCCGCGCAGGCGGAATTCCTCCAGCAGCACCTGTCGGACCCGCTTCTCCATCTTCACAAAGCTGTTATCCTCCTGGTACATTGGCGCGTAGGACAGATCATCTGATAGGTAGCGCCGGAAATCCTTCATGCAATCAAGCACCCTTTTCCCTACTGGAAGCTGCTCTGCTACCTGTACAAGCCATTTGTCATATGGATAGGGGTAGCCCTCAACCGTGATGGCACAACGTAAAGACTGCTTAAACACCTCCACCGCCTGAAAAAGAATCGGGAAAGCCTCTCCCCGGCGCACGGGATTATCCAGGCTTTTAGCAGCACTCCTAAGGTCTATGTACGCTCTCCTCCGCAGGCTCATCAGAAGCTCTGGAGGAAGCGGAACGGCATACGCGAACAACCCTTTCAGGTCCAGCGGGTCATGATAGATACAGCAGACCGCTGCGTTCCACAGCCAGTCCAGTTGTCCCTTCCCCAGCGCCTGCTCCAGCTCCGATAATTTGAGCAGGGTGTAGTGTCCTGTTTTGCCGCTGGGCAGATGAACATCTACAAACAAGCTGCTTCTCTCCGGGATCAGCCCGGCCTGTTCAAACCGGCTCGTAATCGGCTCATAGTGTTCGTCACGGCAGACCAGAATCAGATCGATATCCGAGCTGTCGTCCACAATCCCCAAGGCCGTTGATCCATCCAGCAGGATGCTGATATTCCCGTAATCTTCAGCAAGCAGCGGGTGATTCAGAATATGCGTACTTATGTAGCTGGCGATCTCCTGAAGTAATTCGCTGTGCCGCTGCCGGTTATCCGGCTTCAGCAGCAGACTGGATAGACTTGCCGTCCAGAGCATACGCTCCCCTCCCTCTCATAGAATTTCCGCTCCCTGCAACCAACCGCACAGAACATATTTCCGGAATATTATAACATAATTTAGGAGGGTTACTGTCTGGATTGTCTCATACTGTATTATGGGTTACTATGGACGGCCTTGTTCCGAAAAAGATAACAAGTGTCTCATTCCCGCGGCAGTCATATGTATGCTGTAGGCGCTGGAACAGTAGTAACTGTATTTTGTACAATGGAATGCTGCTAAAATGGCATCGAAATAGATTCTATTGAATTCGGTACATTAAAATGTCGAATAAAGGCCACTTTTCGCTCATTACGCAACATTCTACTGTACGAAATACAACAGAACCTCATTTCACAATCAACTATGCGTTTTCTATTGCAGGAAATACAATCGGCTACTTTCAATTCAAGCGTAGAAGTCGGCGATGGGTGCAGAATCTGCCTAATATCATCATTCATGCCCCCATTAAGGTACAAGCGGTTAGCTTAAGTGCATTCTGTACAACTATATCCTCTGATGTACCATCGAATCGCGGCTTAGCTGTATTTCGTACATCTAAAATACCTCTATCCCCCGGTTCTCAACCATTCGGGCAAATTTAGTTGTACAGACTACAATTAGAGGAGGAAAGTCTGCTTTTTCAACGGTTTTAATTGTACAGAATACACTTGTCTCCCATATACGCTTCGAACGTAACCTCATACTCTACCACAACCTCTACCTCACGCTCTGCACAACAAACAGGCTGGGCGCTCAACACATGCATCCAGCCTGCCTCATGCAGCTTATAGTTCCCGCTTACTGCACCCGCTCCGTAAACAGCCGCCCCGCATAGTCGCTGATCAGCTCACGCATTGCCAGCTTGCGGCTCCATTCCGCCGGAATGCCACTGAGGCCATAGTACGCCCCGGCGATCTGGCCGTAGATGGCACCGGTGGTGTCGGCGTCATTGCCGAGATTCACGGCGAGCAGCGCACCTTCCGCGAAGCTGGCAGACTTATGGAATGCCCACAGCGCCGCCTCCAGCGACTCCACGACATAGCCCGAGCCTTGGATCTGCGGCGGCTCCTTCATCTTGTAGGTGCCTTGCATGATGTTCAGCATAGACGGGGTCAGGGTATCATCCTCATCCAGCCATTCGCCAAAAGCATCCGGCGCCAGCATCTCCTGCTTGCTCCACCCGTGCAGTCCGGCGAGAATATACGCCGCGAGCAGGCGGCAGCCCGCAAGACACTCGGCGGCCCCGTGTGTCGTTCTTGAGCTCATTGCCGCATAGCGGATCGCCTCGGCGGGCTGCTCCGCGTAGTACATGACTACCGGAGCCAGCCGCATAATCGAGCCGTTTCCGGCAGAGAACGGGTCCTCTGAACCGCTGTACGCCTCCCCGCTGGCTTCATACCGGTGCAGCGCCTCGCGCGTCGCATTGCCGATATCGAAGCACCGGCCGGTACTGCTGAGCGCGCCTTCGCGGTACCACTTCACATAACGCTCCATCTGATCCGCCGGATCGAAGGCCTGCACAGCAAGCAGACTCTCTGCGAGACAGAGCGCCATCGAGGTGTCGTCCGTCCACTGTCCCGGCTGCAAGGCGAATACCCCGCCGCCGACCATATCCGTCATTAGCTTGAAGGTTCCGGGTGCCTGGAACTCTACAGTTGTTCCCAGCGCATCCCCGGCGGCCAGCCCCTGGAGGCAGCCCTGATAACGGTCCTTCGTCAATGTCACTTGCTCTCCCCCTTCCCGGAAGCTTCCTGCCTGCACTTATTCGCCGGGGTACTTCAGTCCCCACTGCGCCCGGACTTCATCCAGCAGCTTCATCAGGGCTACGGATTCATCCAGCGGCATCACCGGGCTCTCGGTCAGTCCGGCCTGAAGACAACGGCCTACCTCTTCCGCCTCGAAGCAGTATCCGACCGAGGTGCGGTCATCTTCGAACGTCTCCTCCAATTCGCCGTTCACGTAGAGCTCGGCTGATTTCGGATTGACCAGGGTACCTTTGACTGCGATACGTCCTTCCGTTCCATAAATATAGGCTTCATCGTCCAGATTCAGGCGGATACCTGCGTTAAGTGAAGCAGCTACGCCATTCCCGTAGGACAACAGCAGCGAGAAGTGCTCATCCACGCCGGTCTCCCCGATATGGACTGTGCTGGCGACAGATTCAGGCTGGGGTCCGAGGACCATCGAGGCGAAGGAGACCGGATAGATGCCGACATCCAGCAGCGCTCCCCCGCCGAGAGCCGGATTCAATAGGCGTCCTTCCGGCTTCCAGTCGGAACGGAACCCAAGGTCTGCCTTCACCAGCTTCACCTCACCGATGCGCCCGGCGGCCAGCCATTCCCTCACCTTCACATGAGCCGGAATATACCGGCTCCACATCGCTTCCATCAGGAACAGCTTATGCTCCCGGGCATAGGCCACTACCTCCTCCAGCTCACCACTGTTCACGGTAAAAGGCTTCTCGCACAGCACAGCTTTGCCTGCACGCAGCGCCAGCAGCGCGTTCTCCTTGTGCATCGGATGCGGTGTTCCGATATATACTGCGTCCACTTCCGGGTCGCTCACAAGCTCTTCGTAGGTGGCATATGCCACAGGAATGCCATGATCCGCCGCGAACTTATCCGCGCTCTCTTGCGTGCGCGAGCCTACGGCATAAGCTATGCCATTGCTGGCATGGGCCAGATCTGTAGCGAACTGGTGGGCGATCCAGCCTGTGCTGAGAATGCCCCATTTTATCGTGTAAGCGTTATCTTCTGCCATTGATATATCCTCCTCTTAATGAAGCTCAGGTCCCTCTGATTCTATCAAAATCTCTCTGCTCTGTACACGCTTCCCGCCCGCAGCGATCTGCCCCGGATTACAGCCCGAACAGAAACCGCAGCCGCTCCTGCGAGTAACCGTCCTCCCCGCGCCAGTTGGCTACAGAATTGAAGTCATTGCCTCCGCCCCGCCCCTGGCGCGGCTCCTCCTGCGGCACCAGTATACCGGCATAGCCCCAGATCTCCATGATCACATCCCGTTCGTGCCGGTTCGAGGGGAAGATATCCTTCCAGAGCTTCTCCAGCTTCCGTGCCCCATCCTTGCTGCCGCAAAGCTTAACAGCTTCGGCCATATCCTGCAAAATACGCAGATCCTGCGGAGTAGCCTCCACCTCCTCTTGCCGGCTGAACAGCTCCAGATCCAGCCAGCAATACAGCAGCTTATTGAGCCGTATGCCGCCCCATTTGACCCGCTCGAAATTGAGCACATTCAGATCCTCATGGGTGAGCGGGTCAGACATCAGCCGCCCGGCATCACAGGCAGCACAGCCGCTGTACCTTGGCTGCTCTGCCGGGGGCTGGGCGTAGGCATGCACAGGCAGCTCCGAGGTCAAGGCCCAGCTGGACAAGGCGCTCCGCAGATGCACCTTCCGCGTAGACAGGCTGTGCAGGAAGGCCGCCGCTACCTTGTCCCGGGTCACGCTTCCGCTGTGCAGCTCCTGAAGCTTCTCCACCAGCTCATCGTGGGTGATCGTCAGGGGGTCGAACATAACCCCCTTGCTCTTCGCATAGTCGAAATCTTCACCGGAAAAAGGACCGTATGTCCCCTTCCAGCCGTTCGCGCTCCAGAAAGATTTTTGCAGAATGGTTGTGGCTCTCTTGTCCAAATTCATCAGCCTCCGTCCTGATCAATGATTATGTATCTCTTATACTTAACCCTTAAGACAAAGTTTGCAACGTCAAAAGACTCTCCCCGCCAGCCGCGAATCCACGGTAACAGGGAGAGTCTCGTATGATGAAGGCCACAGCCTTATCTTATTTGCTTAATGTAAGCTCCAGGCGGACCTCAAGATTATTCTCGGTATCCAGCACGATCGAATGCGGATTGCTCATGCCGAAATCTTCAAAGGTTACCATGGTTGTACCCGACAGCATAAGCTGCCCGCCGCTATATAAGGCCTGCGAGTCAAAAGTTACGTCCTTCTGGACACCCTTGACGATCAGTGTACCCTCCAGCTTCACCGGCACCGCCGTACCCTCTGTCCATTCCTTCGGAAGCTCCGAGAACGATTTGACTTCAAAGGTGGACTGCGGGAACTCTGTGACTGAGAGGAAGTCCGTTCCCTTGACATGCTCGTCCCGCTGGCCGTTGCCGGAATCCAGCGCACTCATCTCTACCGTTCCCTCGCCCTTCATGGCGCTGGCATCCTCCAGGTTCACATTCCAGGTCCCCTTCACGGACGGATCAACGAAGTTCACCGTTTCTTTGGATGTGGTTACAGACCAATAGACCTTGGAGGTGTCGGCAATGGTCCAGGTACCATTAAGCTGCTCTGCTGTAACCGCAGCACCTGTTGCTGCCGCCGCATTTGCAGTTCCTGCCTTCTGGGTCTCAGTTCCCTGGCTCTGCGCAGGAATAACCGATTCGATCTCCACATTATTGCCAAGGCTCTTGTTAAGTAATAGGAATGCTGTGACAGCTCCTGCGATAACCACTACAGCTGCGGCTAAGGCGATTGTTTTCTTCTTCATCGTATTCCTCCATCCTAAATATGATCTCTATGCCTGTCTGGCTTGGTTCCCATTCTAACAAAGGAATATGTCGGGAATAAGTCAAAGCACACCGGCCCGCAAGTATGATAGAATTGTCGTAATTTTAACTAGGAGACTGAAGCTCATGAAATCGATTCTAATCGTTGAGGATGAAGAGGCTATCGCAAGGGTGCTCAGTGCGTATCTGCGAAAAGCGGGCTTCCACGTTACCCGTGCCGCAGACGGCCGGAGCGCCCTGGAAGCCTTCGAGGAAGCGCCGCCCTCGCTGGTTCTGCTCGATATCATGCTGCCGGAGATGGACGGCTTCCAGCTCCTGCGGCTGATCCGCGAGAAGAGCAGCTGCCCGGTCATCATGCTCACCGCCCGGGACGGCATCAACGACCGGCTAGCGGGACTGGATGGCGGAGCCGACGACTATATGTCCAAGCCCTTCATTCCCGAGGAAGTGGTCGCACGGGTGAACGCCGTGCTGCGCCGTCCCTCGCAGTGGTCGGACGGCAGCCGCAAGCGTCATTTCGGCAGCCTGTTCATCGATTTCTCGGCGCGCAGTATTTTTCTGAACGGGGCGGAGGTCAGCCTCAGCCCGCGCGACATGTCCGTGCTGCTGTTCCTGGCCGAGCGCCCGAATCAGATCTGCACCCGCGACCAGCTGCTGGAGCATGTGTGGGAGATGGATTACGAGGGAAGCGACCGGGCCGTCGATCTGTCCATCAAGAGACTCCGCCAGGCACTGTCGCATTGGCCGGACAGTGAGGGCGAGATCCGCACACTGAGAGGAACAGGCTATCAATTATGGACAACATAAATAAGAGCAAGAAGAAAACCACCTCCATTCTCACTTACTGGACTCTGCGGTATCTGCTGATCATCAGCATCGGGCTGCTGCTGACGGCGCTGTTCACCTTCTGGTGGATTCAGCAGGAGGCGATGAACAACCGGATGCAGACGACAGGCCTGCTGGCGCAGGAGATTGCTGACCGCAGCGTGGACGCAGACGGTCAATTGGCCATTACCCCAAGCCTGAACAAGCTGGTGGAGGACCGCAAACGCTTCTTCAAGGTAACTGAGGAGATGTGCGTAATCATCACCGGACCAGAAGGCGAGCTGTTGTACTCCCAGCCCCCGATGACAAACGAGGAGATGCGGTACAAGCTCAATGATAGCCTGACCGATTCGCGGACTTCGGAATATAAAGCCGCTGCTGCGCAGATCCAGGGGGACCAGGGCACGCTGGGGCAAGTGCTGGTCATGCAGTCCAAGCGCTCCCTGCGCCACATCCCCACGGAGGAGATCACCTTCTTCTCCATCATCATCGTCTTCCTGATTATCTTAAGCTGGCTGACGATCTATCTGTTGTCGATCAAGCTGGCCAAGCCGGTTCAGCGGGTGGCGGCCGCCGCCGCGCAGATCAGCAGCGGCCAGTATAATATCGTGCTGGAGACCGGGGCCAAGGAACGCGAGATTCACGAGCTGCTCGTCTCCTTCCAGGAGATGGCGGGCAAGCTGCAGCAGTTCGAGCAGTCACGGGCCATCATGCTGGCGGGCGTGTCCCATGAGCTTAAGACTCCGGTCACCTCGATCAAAGGACTGCTCCATGCGGTACGCGAGGGGGTTGTCGAAGGCGAGGAGGCCGGGGAATTCCTCGATATCGCTCTGCTTGAGACCGAACGGCTGCAGCATATGGTCGCCGATCTGCTGGACTACAATGCGCTGACAGCGGGCATGGTTGCCGTCCGGCATGATCAGCTTGCAGCGGCCCCGCTACTGGAGGAGATTGTCTATCAATGGATGCTGACCCAGAGCGAGGAGGTCTGTGAGCCCATCCTTCATCTGCCGGAAGCCCCGCTCCTTCTGCGGGGTGATCCGCTGCGCATCCAGCAGATTATCGTGAATCTGCTTGGCAACAGTGTGCAGGCGAAGACAGCGGACCGCAAGCTGCAATTGAAGCTTGCGCTTACCGTTACGCCGCAGGGACAAGCCGAGATCACCGTGACGGATAACGGGCCGGGCATCCATCCGGACAGCCGGGAACGGATCTTCGAGGCTTTCTACCGGAGCTCGGACAAGCAGAGCCTGCTCCGCGGACTCGGGCTGGGCCTGACCTTCAGCAGACTGCTGGCCGAGGCCATGGGCGGCAGTCTGGAGCTGGGCAGCAACCCGCCGCAGGGCTGCTCCTTCGTGCTGCGGCTGCCGCTGGCAGAGTAACAAGCCAGGGAGAGGCGCTGTAGTCCATTGTCCCGCTGCATGCTATAATCAACTGACTACAAGCGGAAACGGTACCTTCCTTTTAAAGGACGGTACCGTTTCCGCGAGAAATAGAAGGCTAATGTATAACGTGAAACCTATACATTTTTATATTTCAAGTGAACCGGAGGCTGTCTATGCTTACTTTTGAACAGAAATTAGCAATACTCGATTCCTATCCCCAGCTGGAGGCGCGGAAGGTCTCGCTCGGACGGGTGAATTATCATCTGGAGCAGAGCCGCCATGACAAGAAGACGGTGGCTTCGCATATTCACCCTAACGGGAACGGCTTCGTCTATGCCGGGCTGCTGCGGGGCTATGAGACGGATGATAAGGGACTGGTCAATATCCGCGATTATTCGGAGGCGGCGCTGCGCGAGCTGCTGGATGCGTCCATCACTTCTCTCTTGACGTACATTCCCCAGGCCCCTGCCCCTTCCAAAAGAAAGAAAAAAGCGCAGGCAGGCGGAGCGGAAGCTGAATCGCTGTGGAAGAATGAGGATGGGCATACGCTGAGCCTGAGATTCGAGGAGGATCTGTGGTATCTCTATGCCGGACTACAGCTGGAGATGGCCTTCGAGACGTCGGCAGAAGCGGAGGAATATCTGGCTGAAGAGGGCTTTGGCCGGGTAGAGGACGGACCACTGGAATAGAATGGGCTCAGGTCCGTAAATCGACACTTATCGGCGATTTACGGGCTTTTTTGCGTGCATTACTGCATATTCCGGCAAATTTATAGAATTTACCGGTGAGTCCCCTTATACTAAAGCCAATGGCATTTTCCATAAATTTCACAAGGAGGAATCAATCACAATGAACAATCCGGAAGGCGGAGCACCCTTCACAAATCCTGAGGGGCCAAACAACCAGCCTGGGCAACCGCAGCCTCAGCGCAAGGTAACCGAGCAGTTTAATAACCTGCTCAAAGATGAACGTGTACAGCAGGCACAGGCGGTAGGCAAACAGTATTGGAGCTTCTACCTGAGAGCCGTTGCCCGCCCTTACAGTACGATGAGGGACATTCCTGCGGCCCATTTCATAAACAGCCTGATCACTATGGGACTTACCGCATTACTGACAGCTCTATATTTCCTCATCTTGTTCATCAAATGGGATGTCTCGGCCATCTTTGGCCCCGGCTTCCTGAAGCCGCTGCTGTTAACGGCAGCCGGTCTTGCCGTTGCTTGCGGAGCTGTCTATGCCGTACTCCGGCTGGAGAAGGTCAGCTTCGACTTTAAATTGCTGATTACCCGGTTGGGGACGCTGCTGGTTCCGGCCGTGGCGCTGCTGGTGCTGGCGATCCTGTCGCTCACGGTCAGCCTGTTGTCCTTCTCGACCACACTGCTTGCGCTCGCCTTCCTGTTCGTCTTCATCAGCATGAATACGGTTCTGTTTCAGTATCCGCTGAACACAGGCGGCAGCCGGGGAATCGACACCTTTTACCCGATTGCCATCGCCAATATTGTGACCGGATATATTTTCTACAAGCTGATCACCTCCGTCATTGCCGGAGCAGCCTTTGGGATGATCAGCAACTCGTTTAATCTGTAAAATGACAACGCACACCAAAACCGGCGCTGCCGTCCTTAGTAGGGGCGGCAGCGCCGGTTGCATGTGTTGCACTTGTATTCAGCTGGGTATGCCTGTTACGGAGTGGTTGGGGCAGCCGGTGCTGCCGGCATTTCAAATTCCTTGGCATCCAGTACTTCCTGCGGAATCTTGATTTCCGTAACCTTGTTATGATCGCTGATAGTCGCCTTCATATCCATATCAATCGATACAGTCTGCTCTCCGCTGGTCATATCCATGACCATGGTCACATCCGTCTTGGTTGGATAATAGGTCTTCTTATCCACCGCATAAGCGATATTCATGCTCTTGATGTTCATCTGCTCCATCATGGCAGCCATCTGCGGATCGGAACTGCCGCCCTGGTTCATATAAGTCTTCGCCAGTTCTTTGACATCATCGCCCGATACCTCTGCGGCCAGCAGGTAATTGTCGCCATCCTCGGTGACCTTCGTCTTCCCGGCGATCGCCTTGAATTGCTCCAGCTGCTTCTCAGGGCTTGCAGACTGCTTCATGGCAGTTACGACCTGCTCCGTCATCGAAGAAGGCATCTTCATCCATTGTCCGCCCACCTGGGAATAGAAGCCGTCAGCCGTAACATATTGCTCCATCTTCTGGTCGCCTTGACTGGTCTTCATATCCACTTCCTGATGCATTTGCAGCGGGTCTTTGGTGTATTGGGATTTCATTGTCATATCAGTGTCTTGTTCTGTATTCTGGTCCCCTTGTTTAATCTTAATCTTCTGCTTCACCTGCGACTCCATGGCGAAGCCCTTCAGCTCAGCTCCCGCTTCAGCCGTCTTCTGGATCAGTTCTTCCACCGTTGGAACGCCGTCTGATGTCTGTTCAGCCGGCGCTGCCGATGCAGAAGCCTCCGGAGCCGTAGTTGCAGCAGCTGAAGCTGGAGCGGTGGCAGCCCCTTCTGATGGTTTGAGCTCCTCTTTATTTCCGCAGCCAGCCAAGGCAGCAGATAGCATAACACCCATGAATACCGTAGTCCATTTCTTCAAGTTCGATTCCTCCTAATGATATCAGCAAGTAGTATTGTTAAATCTTGTGATGTATTTAACCACAGGAGCCCCCCTTTTAATCACCTGTTTAAAAGTTACATCGAAAGTCATGGTTGTCCGGGCGGTAAAAGAACACTATCAACACAGGCAAAACTGTGCTTAGATGAGGAAGAAAACTTCAAAATCCTAAAGGGAAGAAGGTGGACCCGCATGAGTTTTGAAATCGTAGAGGCTACTATAGATGAGATTGGGGCTGCACTGGATTCCGGGGAGATCACCTCCAGACAATTAGTCCTGATGTATCTGGAGCGGATAGCCGATCATGACAAAAGCGGCCTGACCGTCAACTCGGTGCTGGAGCTTAATCCGGATGCGCTGTTCATCGCTGAATCTCTGGATGCCGAGCGGCTGCATCAAGGCCCGCGCGGTCCGCTGCATGGTATACCGGTACTGCTGAAGGATAACATTAATACCGGGGATAACATGCATACCAGCGCGGGCTCGCTCGCTTTAGCGGATTCTTTTGCAGGAGAGGATGCCTTCATCGTCAGCAGGCTGCGCGAGGCCGGGGCTGTCATTATGGGCAAAGCCAACATGACGGAATTCGCCAATTTCATGACGAACGGCATGCCCTCCGGCTACAGCTCCAGGGGCGGCCAGGTGCTTAACCCATACAATATCTCCACTCCGACAGGCGGCTCCAGCGCCGGGTCTGCGGTAGCGGTGGCCTGCAACTTCTGCACGGTCTCGGTTGGAACGGAAACCTCCGGCTCCATCCTCAACCCCGGCAACCTTGGCTCCATTATCGGCATTAAGCCCACGGTTGGGCTGATCAGCCGTTCCGGCATTCTGCCGCTGTCCAGCACACAGGATACCGCCGGGCCCATGGCACGAACCGTACGGGATGCCGTCCTGCTGCTGAATGCGCTGCTCGGCCAGGATACCGGCGATGCGGCCATGGGCACGAACAGAGGTAAGGTTCATGAGGATTACACCCTCTTCCTGGATGCGGGCGGGCTTCAGGGGGCACGGATCGGAATTCCGCGGGATTATTATTTCGAGGAGCTGACAGAGGAGCAGCTTGCGCTGTTCAATGCCTCGGTGGAGAGCATGCGGGAGCTTGGAGCCACGATCATTGATCCGGCCGAGATTACAACGGCGCGGGAGATCAGCTATTCGTCCGTGGTGCTGAATGAATTCAAAACATCGCTGAACGCCTACCTCGCCCGCCTGGGTCCGGGGGCCCCAATGCGCACCCTGAAGGATATTATCGATTTCAATCATGCCCATCCGGCCGAGACGCTGAAGTTCGGGCAAGCTACCCTGCTCGATGCCGAACTTACGACCTCGGGCACCTTCACCGAGCCGCAATATCTGCGTGACCGGATGACCGATCTCAGGCTCTGCAAGGAGCAGGGAATCGATGCCACTATGCGCGAGCATCAGCTCGATGCCCTGCTGTTCCCGGCCGACTTCGGCGCCCGGATTACATCAAGAGCCGGATACCCGTCCATCGTGGTGCCGTCAGGCTATACCTCAGCCGGCGCCCCCTTCGGCGTAACCTTCTCCGCCCGGGCCTATGAAGAACCGGTGCTTATCAGACTGGCCTACGCTTACGAACAGAACTATAAGGTGCGCAAGGCACCTTCGCTCCAGAGCTTTATCTGACCACTTTCAATTCCAAGTACTCTATTCTTCTTGATACAATGCCTAATCTGCGGCTATGCCCATATGCCTGTTGCCTTCACGGGACAGGCCCCAGGTGCGCAGCCCCTTCTCAATCATAATCATGCCGATTCTCTTCATCGGCAATGCTCTGAATCTCCTCGGCATGCATCAGGTGCAGCTCATAATCGCCTTCGGCATGCAGCTTGACGACCCGCTCTTTGGTGAATTTCGCACTGCTCTCCGCTGCATCCTCGTCGTAGAACAACAGAATCCCGTCGCTTTTGCGCAGCAGCAGATCATCTCTGGCCTTGAACTGCCAGCTCCCGTCATAGGGGGCATTGCTTACGGCTCCGTAGTAGTCGGCACCGGCCACAATCCGGCGGTATTCATTCTGCTTCTCCTCCTTCCATTTCTCCTCCGGTGAGGCATGTGCGGTGATAATACCCAGCTTAAGTCCCGGGTATTGCTGCTTCAGCTCCAGCACAACCTCGCAAGCCCACAGATCAACACCGTATTGTCCCGGAGTGATGACCCATTCCAGCCCGTCCTCCACCAGCGGGATAATCCGGTTTGCGAGTGCTTTTTTGATATAGGGAATGCCCGGGTGCTTGCTGTCATAAATGCCGAGCTCATGGGCCCGGTAGCCTGTGACCAGTAAGGTTCTCATGCGCTGCCTCTTTCCTGATTGCTTCATTCCTGCTGCCTTAAACAGCCTGTTCTATTATGAATTATATACCACTTCTATCAATTATCCTTCTACTTCACTTTGATATGCCGCCCTGCTTATAGATAATCGCCCAAACTGTCTCTGCCAGAACTTTTTTCCTCCAGAATGAGTAAAATCAATTAAACTTTGGGAAACTTCATAAGCACAGATATTCTGTCAACACGGATGTTCAATTCTTACGGCTGGGGATGATCACACTGTTCGCTACCATTATATCGTTTGTACCCGGCTGGGCAGTCTTTGGACAGGCGGGTGCGGCTCTGCTTGTTCCATTGTTCCTTAGATTTATATATAGATCGCTCTACCGGTTCGTAGGAAGCGGGCGGGGGCAGATTGGCTATGGTACCAAAACCGCCCGCCAGTCACAGCCGCCGGTTCCAGCGCATTCTGACGCGCCACGCCCGGCTTCCTTCAGCGGCAACTATAATACAGACCTGCTTGCAGTGAAGGCTGCCATCGGAGGCAACAGCGATGTGCATTTCAGAGAATTCACGATTGCGAATGCCGGAGCCCGGGCTGTGCTTATCCATATTAACGGCATGCAGAATGACCGGGTGCTGAATATGAAGATTATGCAGTTTCTGATGTACGGCCTGCCCGCCGGACCTGTGGCTTCCGCAGACATTACAGACCGGCTGCTACCCTTCAGTGAGCTTAAGGAAGAGGCTGCTATAGACAATTTCAATAAACTTCTTCTCTTCGGACACGGCGGCCTGCTGATTGAAGGCCTGCCCTGCGGGCTCCTGATAGAGCTGCCCGGATCTGCTAACCGCACGATTGGCGAGCCAGTCTCCGAAGCACTGCTCCGCGGGCCCCGGCTGGGCTTCTCCGAGGTGCTCAGCGAGAATACGGCCATGCTCCGCCGCCAGGGCCTGAGCGATCAGCTTGAGATGAAAACTTACCGGGCAGGCAACACGATTGAACGGGACATTGTGCTCGCCTATATGAAGGATATCGTCAATCCCGACCTGCTGGAGGAGGTCCAGAACCGGATCTGCAAAATCGACTTTGATTTCCTGGCCGAATCCGGTTATATCGAGCAGCTGATTGAGGATAATTATCTTAGTCCCTTCCAGCAGCTCCAGAATACAGAACGGCCGGACAGAGTCATCAGCGCCCTGCTGGAAGGACGGGTTGCCATTCTGCTGGACGGCACGCCCTTCGTGCTCATCGCACCGGTGACCTTCAGTATGCTCCTGCAGTCGCCCGAAGACTATTATGAGCGCTGGCTTCCGGGCACCCTGCTGCGGATGCTGCGGTTCGCCGCCTCCTTCCTTGCCTTGCTGGCTCCGGCCCTGTACATCTCGTTCATCTCCTATCATCCGGGACTGATTCCTACGGAGCTTGCGATTACGATCATCAAGACCCGGCAGGGCGTACCCTTCCCTTCACTGATTGAAGTGCTGATTCTGGAGGTCTCCATCGAGATCCTGCGCGAAGCCGGTATCCGGCTGCCGAAGCCGATCGGTCCGGCGATGGGGATCGTCGGCGGTCTGATTATCGGCGATGCTGCGGTACAGGCGGGTATTGTCAGTCCGTTCCTGGTTATTGTGGTTGCCGTGACTGCCATCTCTTCCTTCTCCATTCCCATGTACAGCGCGGGGATCACACTGCGGCTGCTGCGCTTCGCTGGCATGCTGTTTGCGTCAGTGCTGGGGATGTACGGTACCATTCTGTTCTTCCTGCTGATCTGCTGCCATCTGAGCAAGCTCAAGA
Source organism: Paenibacillus sp. FSL K6-1217 (assembly GCF_045040735.1). NCBI lineage: Bacteria > Bacillati > Bacillota > Bacilli > Caryophanales > Paenibacillaceae > Paenibacillus > Paenibacillus sp. FSL K6-1217. Next base: position 6,142,177 of record NZ_CP150271.1, on the reverse strand, counting down.
GCTTCGGCGTACCTTATCTGTCGCCGATCTCCCCTTTCCGGCTCAGTGACTGGAAGGATCTGTTCCTGCGCGCTCCGATGGCTCTGATGAAACGCAGACCTCTCATGATGAAGACCCGGCAGAACAAACGAAAGTCATAACCGCGCCTGCGCGTAAGGAGGACGTATCATGTTCATACGCACTGATGACAAAATCACTGCTGCACAAACGGCCATTTTCTTGAACAATACGCTGCTGGGCGCGGGAATTCTCACGCTACCGCGCAGTGTAAGCGAGAGTGTCAAAACTCCGGATGCCTGGATTTCCGTCCTGCTGGGCGGAGCGATTGTGATGCTCGCTGTACTTGTCATGGTGAAGATCAGCCAGCAGTTCCCGGGGCAAACCGTCTTCCAGTATTCCCGCCGGCTCACCGGCCGGTTCATCGGTGGAATCTTGTCCCTGCTGCTCATTCTGTATTTCGTCACTATCGCCGGCTTTGAGATCCGCACCCTGGCCGAGGTCACCCTGTTCTTCCTGCTGGAAGGGACCCCCATCTGGGCGGTTATTCTGCCTTTCCTCTGGCTGAGCACCTATCTGGTATGCGGAGGAATCAATTCTATTGCCCGTGTCTATACCATTGTGTTTCCGATCAGTGTTATGATTCTGCTGATCTCCTTCGTGCTCAGTCTGCGGATATTTGATCCCGAGCATCTGCGGCCTGTACTCGGCAATGGAGTAGCTCCCGTATTCGCAGGACTGAAATCCACAGTGCTTGTATTCACGGGCTGCGAAGTTACTATGACGCTCGTAGCGTTCATGCAGGACCCTAAGCAAGCTGTCAAAGCTATCCTTGGAGGGATGGCCATTCTGACGGCAATCTACCTCCTGACTGTTATTATAGTCATCGGCGGGATTTCTATCGGTTCCGCCAGAACCAGCACCTGGCCCACCATCGACCTGATGCGCAGCTTTGAGGTGCCGGGATTTTTCTTCGAGCGGATGGAATTCCCGTTCATGGTCATCTGGCTGATGCAGATGTTCTGCAACTTCAGCAGTTTCTTCTTCCAGGCCTCGCTGGGCATTTCACAGATCTTCAAGCTTAAGGTCCATCCGATTATTTATGCCTTGGTTCCGCTCCTGTTCATCTCGGCGATGGTGCCGAAGTCCTTAAGCGACCTGTTTGCACTTGGGGATGCCATCGGCAGGATGGGCGCGGTGCTGTTCCTGCTCGTGCCTGTCCTGCTCTCGATAGTGTGGCTCATCCGGACGAAGGGGTTGAAGCAGCGTGTGTAGACGAATTCTGGTACTGCTGTGCAGCCTGCTGATCCTTGCTACACAGACCTCCTGCTGGAGCAGCAAGGAGATTGAGGATCTGGCCCTATACTCAGGGCTGGCTCTGGATAGTGCGGAGCTGTCGCCCACAGAGCAGAAGCTGGAGGAGCAAGGCGCGACTTATACCAAGCGGAATAAGATTACAGCTACGGTTCAGGTGGTTCCGGCTAATTCGGTAGGTGGCGCAGAGAATACGAACAGCAACCAAGCCCCTTATCTGAATGTAACAGGAACCGGAGACTCTGTGCTGGAGATCTTCCGGCAGTACTCCATCCTGCGTGACCGGCCGATTATCGGGCATCACCTCAAGGTAATTGTCGTGTCCACCGAGCTGCTCAAGCAGCAGAGCATGAACCAGTTAATGGATTTTGTGCTTCGGGACAATGATATCCGCCCCAGTACGATGGTATTCATCAGCCAGGGCCGGGCGGAGGATACGATGATTTCCCAGCAAAAGAGTGTCATCCCTTCCTTTCACATCAGAGATATGCTGCGTAATCAGAAGAGAACCAGCAAGGTGCTCGACCCGGTTATTTTATCCAAGCTGGATTCCTTCATGTACTCCAAACGCAGTTATGCGCTGCAGAACCTGGTGTCGGCGAACGGCGAGGTTGAATTCTCTGGAGCCGGGGTGATCAAGGGAGGTACCGGGCGCTGGGTGGGAGCGCTGAATCAGGAGGATACCGAATGCCTGTCCTGGCTGACCAACAGGGGGCAGAGCGGTGTCATCAAAACCTATGATTGGAGCAATGAGCCGATAACCTATGAACTCAAGGCCATGAAAACTAAAATCACTGCCAAAGTAGACGATGACCATCTGTCCTTCGATGTCAAGATTTCAACGGAGGGACGGCTAAGTGAGACCTGGAACGTCGAGGAATACCCTGCGGCCACTCATCTCCCCCAAAAAGCAGAACAGCTGTTCAAAAAACGGCTGGAGCAGATGATGCAGAGCCTGTTCCACAAGGTACAGTCCGATTACAAAGCAGATGCCATCGGATTCTCAAGCATGCTCAAGATTCAGAAACCCGCCCTATGGCGCAAGCTGGAGGATAACTGGGATGAGGTGTTCAGCCGGACTCCCATCCATCTTGAGGTTGATTTGAAGATTACGGACTTCGGTTCCTTTACGTCATAACACAAGCAAGATCAACTTAAGCGCTTGGATGGACGCTGCGTGAACGGAAAAAGGTTCTTCAATTATACTCAGTGAGTCTATTCGTCTCTTCAAACCGGCAACGACCCAACTTTCGTACGCCCATAATCTATTGAAGCAAGCAGCAATGGACCAGAAACTAGAAAGCAGCGATTCTCCTATTACGGGAGAATCGCTGCTTTTTTAACGTAGGTGCAGCCAATTACGGTTTGTCTGACAAAATCAGCACTCCACGGCCGGGAACTACAGTGGAACCGCTGAACTTCTGGCCGGTAAGCAGATCGGTCCGTTCGCCGGTGCCGATGTCCGCACTAAGCTCCCCGGCGGTATGGTTCAGCAGGAACAGGTAGGATACGCCATCCTTCACCCGCCGGACAGACTCGATCCCCTCCGGTGCGCTGACCAGCGGGGCAATGCCGTTATCCCCGCACAGGTTAGCCAGGAATCCGCGCAGGAAGGCGGCATCGGGGCTTGTGGCCACATAATAGGCTTTGCCTGCGCCGAAGCTGTTCACAGTCAGGGCCGGCATCCCTTTGTAGAAGTCAGTGCCATACTCGGCCAGTACTTCTGCGCCTTCGGTATGAATCAGGTCACAGAGCAGATCACAGCCATAGGAACGGTTCAGTGCTCCCCATTCCTTGTTCATCACGATCTCGTTGCTCATGCCCGGCAGCAGGGCGTCGATCTCCTCTGCCCAGATGCCGAGAACCTTGCGCAGCTCTCCAGGGTAACCGCCAACCGTGACCAGATCATTCTCATTCACTATGCCGCTGAAATAAGTCGTAATGAAGGTTCCGCCGGCCTGAACGAAGGCTTCGACCTTCTCGGCAAACCCCGGCTTCACCATATACAGCACCGGTGCAATGACAACCTTGTATTTCGACAGGTCCTCTTCCACGCCGATCATATCCGCTTCGATATTCTGCTGATAAAGCGCATCATAATATTTATGAACCTCATTCACATAATTCAGCGCAACAGACGGGCCGCTGGAGAGGTCAAGAGCCCACCGGTTCTCCCAGTCGTAGATAATCCCGATCTGCGCCGCGCTGCGTGCATCCAGCAGCTCATCGCCAAGCTGCTCCAGCTCCCGGCCAAGCTCGGCACATTCACGGAATACCCGGGTATGCTCATGCCCCACATGCTCAATCACCGCTCCGTGATACTTCTCGCAGGCTCCGATGGACCTGCGGAGCTGGAAGAACAGCACGGTGTCTGCACCGCGCGCTACCGCCTGATAGCTCCACAGGCGCATGACGCCGGGACGCTTCAGCGTATTGTAGGGCTGCCAGTTCTGCTGGCTCGGCGTCTGCTCCATCAGCATGAACGGCTGGCCGTTCTTCAGGCCGCGCATCAGATCATGCGTCATGGCCGTGTGGCTGACCGGCGTGTCCAGGGACGGGTAGTTGTCCCAGGAGATCACATCGAGATATTTGGCCCACTTGAAATAATCCAGCTCCGGGTAGAAGCCCATCAGATTGGTCGTAACCGGGATATCCGTGCTGTGCTGCTTAATGGCCTCATACTCAAGGATATAGCATTCCAGCAGGCTATCCGACATGAATCTGCGGTAGTCCAGGGAAATCCCCTGGAAGTTCGTCCGGTTGCCGTTCCACTCTTCACTAAGCTCATTCGGGACTACGATTTCCTCCCAATCATAGAAGGTATGGCCCCAGAACCGGGTATTCCAGGCTCTGTTGAGCGCTTCCAGCGTACCGTAACGCTTCTTCAGCCAGACCCGGAAAGCAGCCTCGGACTGCTCGGAGTAATCATATCCGCCATATTCATTGGAGATATGCCAGGCCATCAGGCCCGGATGATCCTTATAGCGTTCAGCCAGCTTGCCTGCCAGCAATGTTGCATATTTGCGGTACACTGCACTGTTCGGATTGGAGTTGTGGCGTCCGCCGAATTTACGCTTCCTGCCCTGGACATCCACGCGCGTAACCTCAGGATAACGGTGGGCCATCCAGGCCGGATGCGCACCTGTACCGGTAGCCAGACATACATAGGTTCCATTCTTATATAAGCGGTCGATTAACTCATCCAGACCGGTGAAATCGTACGTATCCTCAGACGGCTGGATCAACGCCCAGGAGAACACGTTAATGGTGGCAACGTCAATTCCCGCCAGCTTGAACATCCGCTCGTCCTCAGCCCATACCGGGGCATCCCATTGCTCCGGGTTATAATCTCCACCGTACCATATCTTAGGTAACTTCTCGTTGATCACACTTAGCACATCCTTTATAGTATAAGTATATTCTTATTTTAAGATCTATCCGGGTCACTATAAATATAATATTAATGAATTTGAGTATAATAATATGGAACAACAGGAGTGAAGCAGCAATGTCAGTGGATGCCGTCCGCAGAATCGTATTCGCCCAGGAGAGCGGCCAGTTGCTCCCCATTACGCTAGACAGTATGGGCTATAACCCCGATCAGGAGAAAGTCTCCCGCCCGCAAGGCTATCACACCTATCACTGGCTGCAGACCGCATCCGGCGGAGGAATTATTCACTTCGACAATAAGAAGCTCACCCTCACCGGAGACAGCGGCATTCTGCTGATGCCGGGTACACCGCATCGTTATGAATCTCTCTCCTCCGAGGTGGCGTGGCGCACCTATTATCTCACCTTCGGCGGGACCTCAGCCCGGTATATTCTGGATTCGCTCGGGATGAATACCAGCCTGTTCTACCGCTGGGAGAGTGAGGCTCCGCTGCGCATGATGCTGAAGGAGATGCTGGACCGCCACGATGCTTCAAGCGACATGTTCAGCCTGGGAGAATCCAGCGATGCCTACCGGTTCCTGCTGACTCTGAACAAATACGGACAGCTGCATAATAACACGGCGATCTCCCGTAATGTAGACAAGCTGCAGCCGCTGCTGAAATGGATGGACAACCATTACGGCGATCCCGAAATAGGCCTGAACGATCTCGCTTCGCAGCTTGGGGTGTCCGGGAGATATCTGAACAGCCTGTTCCTGCAGACCTTCGGCCTCTCGCCCTATGCTTATTTCGTACGGCTGCGTATCCGCAAGAGCAAGGAGCTGCTGGTTGCTAAGCCTGGGCTAACCGTCAAGGCCATCTCACAGCAGGTCGGCTTCCGCGACGTCAGCCATTTCGTGGCCACCTTCCGCAAGCAGTCGGCGGTCACGCCGGAGCAGTTCAGGAAGCTGCACTAGCCATAGCCGTCTCTCCCGTCTCTCCCGTCTCTCTGGTATCTCTACTCTCTCCCGTCTCTTCCCGCTCTTGCTCCGCAGCTCCGCCGCAACACCTGACCTGTCCGCCGCTTCGGGGCCCAACCGGAAAGAACGCTCCCGCCCACCTCATATGCAGAGATAGACGGAAGCGTCCGGGCCGATCCATTTGAATCTATTTGTTATTTCTTCAGCTTATCCCAGGCAGCCTGCATACTCTTTTCCCAGCCTGCTTCATCAACTTTGCCGGCGATCAGCTCTTGAATGGAGCTGGCGAATTCCTGAGTGACACCATCCGGGAATTTGGACGCCTGCAGTCCGTATACCTTGTCTTCTTTTACATAATTCCAGACATCCGCACCCAGGAGACCGATATCTTCAGGGGTTGCCGGAATGGTCGACAGCGCAGGAATGAACTTCCATTTCTTAACGATATACTCTTTACCCATATCCGAAGTCACCAGCCAGTTCAGGAACGTCTTGGCTTCTTCCTTGGAGCCGGATTCCTTGTTGACTACCAGGTTCGCAGGAACGCCCACCGACAGCTTATCGTTCATCGCCGCATCGTCGTTGATTGGCATCGGGAACATCCCGATGTTCATGTCCGGCGTAATGTTATCTACCAGCGTCTGTGCCCAGTTGCCTTCCTGCATCATAGCCGTTTCGCCCTTGGCGAACAGCGCCAGGTGAGTGTTAGCATCGGTGGTCAGCGGATTCTTCTGGCCGTATTTTACCGTCAGGTTCAGCAGATTGCTCCAATCCTTGAACTTCTCATTTCCTACAATGGATGCAGTTCCGTCGTTCAGGCCCTTGATGAATTCATCCACATTATCCTGCTGTGCAAAAGCTACGCTAATCCCCTGAATCCCCAGCAGCCACCATTCCTGATAGGCGTTGCCGAACGGAGTTACGCCAATCGCCTGCAGCTTTTTAGCTGCTTCTTCAAGCTGTGAAATGGTTTTGGGCGTCTCTGTAATCCCGGCCTTGGCGAACAGGTCCTTGTTGTACACATAACCGATTCCTTCAAGGTTCATTGGCATCCCGTAGGTTTTGCCGTCCTTGGTCATAGGCTCTGCTGCAAGTGGAATCAGATCCTTCACCCAAGGCTGGTCAGACAGGTCTTCCAGTTTGTCTGCCCACAGTGCCATTTCGGCATACCCGCCGTTACTGAAAATATCAGGAGCATCGCCGGAAGCGAACTTCGTCTTCAGGGCTGCACCGTAGTCTGCGCCGCCGCCGACCGTCTGGATATCCAGCTTAATGTTCGGATGCTCCTTCTCGAATTCCACCTTCAGCTCATTGAGGCCTTCCACAATCTCTGTCTTGAACTGGAAAATCTTAACCGTCTTCACGGCTCCGCTGTTGCCAGCGCTTCCATTCGAAGTATTATTTGAGGCAGACTTATCGGCATTGCCGCCGCAAGCCGCGAGCACTACTGACATTAGCATTACGGATGACATCATCAGTGCAGAATGTTTCTTCTTCATTAGATATTTCCCCCTTGAATAATTTAACTGCTTCTTATGTGGAACGGGAGCCCGGTGAATTAACCCTTCACCGAGCCGGCCGCTATTCCCTCAACAATGTAACGCTGCATGAACAGATAGAAGATGACGATTGGGGCAATCCCGATGGTCAGGGCCGGAAGCGCCATATCCCACTGCTTCGTATATTGGCCGAAGAAGGAGAAGGTCGCCAGCGGAATCGTCCGCAGTTCAGGTGCCTGAAGAATCAGGGACGGCAACAGATAGTCATTCCAGATCCCCAGCGCATTCAGCACGATAATGGTCATCAGCATCGGCTTCAGCAGGGGCAATACAATCCGGAAGAACGCCGAGATCGGGTTGCAGCCATCCACCGTAGCCGCCTCTTCAATCTCCAGCGGTACCGACTTGATGAAGCCGTGGAACAGGAAGATCGCCATCGGAATGCTGAGGCCCAGATGGGAGATAATGAGACCTGTGAAGGAGTTGTTCACGCCCAGGACATTCACAACCTTCAGGATCGGAATCATAATGGTCTGGAACGGAACCACCATCGCCGCTACCATCAGCAGCAGCAGAATCTGGTTGAACCGGGTATTGGCACGCACCATGCGGTACGCCGCCATCGCGCTGAACAGCGAGATGAGCGTTACACTGATGATCGTAATGATCAGCGAGTTGCGGAAGGCCTCGGAGAACCGGGCCAGCTTCCACGCATTCGCATAGTTCTCCCACATGAAGCTCTGCGGCCAGCTGGCCGCATCGCTCAGAATCTCGCCGAAGGATTTCACCGAGTTCGCCAGCAGGAAGTAGAACGGAGAGAGGAACAGAAGCGCCAGCAGGATCATAATTACTTCAATCCCGATATTCCATCTGTTTTTGGTCTTGGCATTCATTAAGCTTCTACCTCCTTACTCTTCGTTATACGGACCTGAATGACAGTGATCAGCGCTACAATGAGGAAGAATAACAGCGCCTTTGCCGTACCCAGACCATAACGGTTGTTCAGGAAGGCTTCGTTATAGATGTTCATCGCTACAGATTCCGTCGATTTGAACGGTCCGCCTTTGGTCAGCGAGAGGTTCAGGTCGAACATCTTGAAGGACCAGGAGATCGCCAGGAACAGTCCGATCGTAACCGCAGGCATAATCAGCGGCAAGATGATGTTGCGCAGCACCTGCATCCGCGAGGCGCCGTCAATCTCGGCAGCTTCCAGCACTTCCTTGGAGACATTGCTGAGCGAAGCGATGTAGATGACCATCAGATAGCCGGAGGACTGCCAGATGAATACCATGACAATCGCCCAGAAGCCGGTGGTCGCATCCCCGAGCCAGGGAAGGTTGAAGAAGGACAGGCCTGTAAGGTCACCCATGGTGGCGAAGCCTTTGATGAAGATGAACTGCCAGATGAACCCCAGCAGCAGACCCCCGATCACATTCGGCATGAAAAATATGGTCCGGAGCATATTGCGTGTCTTCAAAGGTTTGGTCAGCAGATAGGCCAGGAAGAAGCCTACTATGTTGGTCAATATCACACCCAGCACGGTGAACCTCACGGTAAACCAGAAGGATGACCAGAAATCGCGATCATTCGTAAAAATACTTTTAAAATTCTCAAAGCCGACCCAGCTCACATTACCTGATACGCCGTTCCAGTCTGTGAAGGAGTAGTACATCCCCATCAGAAACGGAATAATCATGATCAAGGTAAAAAACAATAATGCCGGGCCAACGAAAAATACCTGCTGACCGAACTGGGACAATTTATTGCCGCGCATGTTATGGCCCCCCTTTCTTTTACTCACTCACTTGTTTATGATCTAAAGATATTATCTGTTTTTTGCAGAGCCGCTTACACCTACGCAAGTGATCTTTAGGGTGTAAAATATTGACCTGGATGTGACCCGCCCCATGAAATGGACCAGTATCCGCACGAAGCTGATCGTCTTCCTGCTCGTACCCACCTTAATCTGCATTATGGCTACGATGTATGTCAGCTATTCCCACACCACCAAGTCACTGAGGGACCGGGCGGTTGAAGAGAACAAGAATCTGCTCTATCAGGGCTACAAAAACATCGACAGCCTGCTCCAGGAGATCAACCGTCTGTCGCTAAATGTGTATTCGGACGGCGATTTTTACCGGCTGCTTGAAGCAGGATATGACGACCTGTCCTCCGATATCGCCATCTATAACTCGCTCAGCTATATCTCCACCTCGCTCCCGAATATCTCGCAGGTGTACTTATATGGTGTGAAAGACGCGAAAGCTACATTGATTACAGACAATACCACGCCCAAGCGCTGGCTGAGAAATACGCCATACCGGGAATCGAGGGTCACGGGCAGCACTCCGGTGGAGGTACAAAGCACGCATCTGAGCAACGCTTACGGGCTGAACCTGCCGTTAACACAGTTCGTGCCGGAGCCGGTTTTTACGATGCACCGCCGGATTGAGCGTATCCCCTCCTCAGAGGCCCTCGGTTATCTGTCGATTGATGTCAAGCTGGCCGCAATCGGTGATATTGTGGACCAGCTGTACGAGCGGGATCAGGAGCAGATCTACCTGCTGGACAGCAGCGGCAGACTGGTCTACGGCCAGGACACCGCTGCTCTGGGCCAACCGCTGGATGCAGCGTGGTACAACAGGCAGATCGCGGACCGCAGCGGGACCCAGGGGTATTTCGAGCAGGACGGCGCTGTGTTCATCTATCAGCAAATCGACAGCATTGGCCTCAGCTGGACGCTGGTCAAGCAAATTCCTGTCTCATATCTGTTCCGGGAAGCCAAAGAGGCTGCGGGGATCAACGTGTTACTGCTGGTCCTGCTGCTCATTACGATCATTGTCCTGACCGTTCTTGTCTCCTTCCGGATCACCGCCCCGATCAAGCAGCTGACCCGGTACATGAATCAGGTCCAGACCGGGAATCTTGAGATCGATATCCGCCCGGCGGGAAAAGATGAAATCGGCGTCGTCACCGAGCATTTCCGCAGTATGATGGACACGATCAACAATCTGATTCTGCGGGAGTACCGGCTGGAGCTGTCGAACAAGACCAATGAGCTGAGGGCGCTGCAGTCGCAGATTAACCCGCATTTTCTGAACAACACGCTGCAGATTATCGGTACGCTCGCCTTGGAGCTGAAGGTGCCGCAGATCTACGGCCTGCTCTCCGCGCTGGCCAAGATGATGCGCTACAGCATGTACAATGATGAGAAGATCGTGACGGTCCAGAACGAACTGGACCATGTCAAAGCGTATATTGAGCTGCAAAAGGAGCGTTTTGAGAATAAGTTCAGTTTCCGCTACGATATGGAGGAGCCGCTGCTCCAGGCGCTGATGCCCAAGATGATTCTCCAGCCGATTGTGGAGAATTATTTTAAGCACGGCTTCCAGCTTGACCGCCAGGACGGATGTATTGAGATTAGTGTGGCCGGGTTAACCCCGGAGCGGATGGAGATCAGCATCGCCAACAATGGCCTCCCCATTCCGGCAGGCAGACTGGAGGCGCTGCGCAAGGAGCTGGAGCAGCCCCGGTCCGCTGAGGAAAGGGAGCTGCTCCAGAATGCCGGCCAGGACAGCTACAGCAGACGCGATGCTCCGGGGGCGGGCATCGGCCTAGGGAATGTGCTGGCCAGGCTGCGGCTGGTCTGCGGGGATAATGCCCTGCTGACGGTGGATAATCTGAAGGAAGGCGGAGTAATCATCCGCCTGGAAATCGATATCGTAGTGGAGAGTGAACGGATATGAAGGCACTGATTGTAGACGACGAAGCAAGAGTCAGGAAGGCGGTCCGCCTGCTGGTGGACTGGGAGGCCCATCAGATTGAGGAGATTCTGGAGGCCGGCAACGGCAACGAGGCCATCGCCCTGATCCGCCGGGAGAAGCCCGCGCTGGTCATAATGGATATGATGATGGAGTCGGGGAGCGGCCTGGAGCTGATGACCTGGGTCGATGAATTCGCAGGCAGCACCAAATTCATTGTGGTCAGCGGGCATAATGATTTCGACTTCGTCCGCCAGACCGTCCGCCACGGCGGCATCGATTATATCCTGAAGCCGATTGAGCCGGATATGATTAACAGCGCGGTATCCAAGGCGGTATCCGCCTGGCGGGCCGAGGAGGCGGAACGCAATCTCCGCCAGCGCCAGAGCCTGCGGCTGAATGAGATCAAGCCGATCTTCGGGGAGAAGCTGCTCTCCGCGTTGATCGATGACAGGGTGAACGCCGAGGCCTCGCTGCGCCGCCTGATCCATGACGGCATCATTCCGCCGGACATCAAGACTTCGCGCCTGATCCTCGTGCAGACGGACAGCGGCAATAATCCGCTGCTGCGGCGCTTCGGCGGCGACAGCGAACTGCTCTACTACGCCATTGTGAACATCTGCAACGAATTTCTGCAGCAGCAAGGCAACGGCATCGCCTTCCGCTATTGGGGCGGTCCGCCGGAGATTGCCATCCTGCTCTGGGAGCCGCATGAATCCGTCACCTCGCTGATCAGCCGGATGAATCAGGGGATCTTCCTTACGCTGCAGTTCCGCATGCATTTCGGAATCAGCACGCCGGGAGCCTTCCCCGCGCATCTGCCGGCAGGACGCACCGAAGCCGCCGAAGCCCTGCTGCGGCGGAATCTGCTTAGGCATGAGGATTACTGCCATTATGCGGCCGCTGAATCCGTCCGGAGTGCGGACATAGGGCCGGGCGGGTTGACAGGCACGGAGGTGTTGACGGGCGGGATGTCAGGCGGGTTGACAGGCATGGGAGCAGGCGCGATGGCAAGCGGGTTGACAGGCACAGGAGCAGGCGCGATGTCAGGCGGGTTGCCAGGCACGGGCGCAGGCGCGATGTCAGGCAGGTTGACAGGCACAGGAGCGGGGTCGCTGCCGGGTAGGGAGCAGCGCGATAAGCGGGAGACCGCAGGCCCGCTGAGCTTCGCCGATGTCCAGGAGGACTGGCGGATGGCGGTCATCAGCGGGACGCCCGAAGCCCTGACCGCGGCGGCTCAGCACTGGACCCAGGAGCTTAGCCGCCGGGGTGTCGTTACCCCGCAGATGCTGAACGCCTGGAAGGCGGACGCGCTGCTGCTGCGCGCACGGCTGGTCCGTGAAGCGCTGGGCAGCCAGTCGGCTCGCGTGCTGGCTGAGCTGGAGCAGGGCGACCAGCAGAACCCTTCTCCGCAGCCGAGTGGCTACTCCTTCTCCCTGTTCGCCTGGCGTGACTGGTCTCTTGCATTCATGCAGCAGTTATCCCGGGCGCTGGCGGACAGACAGCAGAAAGAGCGGAACCCGATGACTGAGATCGTTAAATACATCGAGCAGAACTACCCGTCGGATCTTTCCCTGCAGGAGGTTGCCGGCAAATTCCAGGTCAGCCGCGAATATGTCTCACGCCGGTTCAAGCAGGAATACGGCATCAACTTCTCCGACTACATCGTCAGCGTCCGCATCGAGAAGGCCAAGCTGCTGATGCAGAATCCGGGCCTCAAGCTGGCCCAGATCTCGGAGATGGTCGGCTTCCACGACGTCAAATACTTCAGTAAGGTCTTCAAGAAGCAGACTGGCCATTCACCGAAGGACTACCGGGGCCAGGCGGAGCATTAGGCACTCTGGTGGACGTCCCCGTACCATGCCAGAAAAGCATCCGCCACCGCCTTGCCTGCGGCACCGTTCGGATGCGGGTCGAACTCGTCGCTCATATACTCCGGCTTGATTCTGTGATCGGCGGGAGCCGGAACAGACAGCACGGCAGCCATGTCGAACACGCGGTCCACACCAGCCGGAGGGCTCGTGCGGATACAATCATTTACTTTGCGCCAATGAGTCTCCCGCCCCCCGCCCTCGAAGTTGAACGGCGGCACCGTACTGAGAATAACCGCTGCCTCCGGCCGGGCTTCCTTGATCCTGGAGATGATGTGTGCCAGGTCCCGCAGCAATTCATCTGCCGGGCGCTGGCCGATATCCAGATCATTCACTCCCAGCACGATCAGCACTTCATCGCCCTGCTGCGCCTTGTGCAGCCAGGGACCATCCGTGGCCACATCGTAGGCCCGGCCCCAGCCGGAGCCGATATTCCACAGTCCGAACTGTGTTCCCAGCCCCTCCGCAATTCTCGCTGCCCAGTGCGCATATTGATCCTTGGCGGTCCGCACCCCCTGTGTGATCGAGTCGCCCAGGAAGACCAGCTTCTTCGTTACGTCCTTCTTGTACCCCAGGAAGCTTGGAAGGACCTGCAGCTTGTCCGATTCACTGAACCCGGACGCCGACTCCTGAGCAGCCAGAGTGCCTGGCGCATCGTAGCCGGACACCAGCATTCCCTCCACATTGAAGGGGAATGACTTGCCTGCACCAGCTGTCTTCAAGGTCCAGGTGAAGGCCAGCAGATGGCCCTCCGGCAGCTCCAGCAGTAACTCATCGCTCCAGAACTGCTCTCCCGACTTCACCTGCCGCGACAGGTCGCCGCCAAAGGTGACCGGAACCTGCGACCCCGGCACAACGCTGCCGTCCGGCATAGCTCCGCCATCGGCAACATACGCCGCTTCGATGCTCCACTCCCCGCCCGGCTCGCTGGCATTGGCGTCCACGCCCAAGTCCCAGGTTGAATCCACAGCATTGCTGTGCCAGAACTTCAGCGTCAGACAGCCATTCTCCCGCAAGCGGATATAGGTGCGGTATGTACGGGTGAACAGCTCCGGTGAATTCATAATATAGTTGGCGGCAGTAGACAGCGCGGTGGCCGAGCTGAACTCCGGCTGGCTCAGCACTCCGCTTGAACGGTTCTCAATATTGTTCATAGTGATCGACTCCTTTATTCTGATGTTGCTTCTCTGGCTGATGGGTGGTGGGTAGGGCGGCTGGTGCTGTACAGAAACTTAACTCGACACTAACTTGGCCCAACTTTGACACGACTTCGACCCGACTGGCCCAACTTCTGCCCGGCTTCCTCCCGACTGTAGCTCGCCTTTGACCAAACTTTGCCCCGACTCCTGCCCGACTAATGTTGCATTATCTGCAACACTGATGCCTGTGAAACCCACTATTTTAGTACAATGTTGCAGATAATGCAGCAATTTCGCCACTTGTTCGCTCTGAGAAACTGAAATGCTGCATTTTTGACAACATTTCGCCATAGCCCTGATCCTGCTGAGGGGAATGTTGCATTTCTTGCAGGATTTAGCCCATTTTGCGCCATTGCGTACAACAATCCTCCCCCACCGCCGCCAATCCCCAAAAAGCTCCCCGATCCAGGAGACGAATGTCCCCTGTCATCAGAGAGCCTGGTTACTTAAAGGCACAGCCATGGGCTAAGCCAGTGTTGGAGTCTGTTAATTCAGTCTTGCGGGTGTCCTACTTCAGCGTAATTGTGAACGATACGGACTTCGCTCCAGCGTCCACTTTCACCGTAGTCTCATCCACCTGCTCCGCACCCTCCACGGAAGCGATAGCGCCGAGATCCTTCACCGCGAAGGTGAACGCTTTGCCGCTGCCTTCAGCAGTTACGGTTACAGTGCTGCCGCTGCGTACAGCTTCTACCTTCAGCTCAGGTGCGCCGTGGATATCGCGTACAGTCGCTGCTGTAGCGGTACCCTCCTCCAGGGAGTACAGACCGAACTTCACGCCGTCTGCAAAATCATAATCCGGACGGCTGTCCTCGCTGCCCACGGCAAGCAGGGAATTCTGGCGGACGAACAGCGGCAGGCTGAAGAAGTCATGCTTCTCCTTGCGCCACGCTCCGCCCTGTACGGTCTCACCGCTTAACAGGTGTGTCCAGCGGCCGGCCGGCAGGTAATACTTCACTTCGCCGTTCTCCTGGAAGATCGGAGCGACCAGCAGGGAATCGCCCAGCATGTACTGGCGGTCCAGCACTTCACAGGTCGGATCTTCCGGGAACTCCATCACCATGGCCCGCATCGAAGCCCAGCCCTGCTCATGCGCCTGTCCGGCTACATCATACAGGTATGGCATCAGGCTGCATTTGAGCTTGGTGAAGAAGCGGGTCACATCGACAGCTTCATCGTCATAAGCCCAAGGCACCCGGTACGAGGTGCTGCCGTGCAGGCGGCTGTGGCTGGAGAGCAGGCCGAAGGCCAGCCAGCGCTTGAAGACATGCGCCGGAGCGGTGTTCTCGAATCCGCCAATGTCATGGCTCCAGAAGCCGAAGCCGGACAAGCCGAGCGACAGGCCGCCGCGCAGGCTCTCTGCCATGGATTCATAGTCGGCATAGCAGTCGCCGCCCCAGTGAACCGGGAACTGCTGCCCGCCGGCGGTGGCGGAGCGTGCGAAGACGGCGGCTTCATTTTTTCCAAGCTTCTCTTCGAGCACCTCGAACACTACCTTGTTATACAACTGGGTATAATAGTTGTGCATCTTGTACGGATCGGAGCCGTCGAAATAGACAACATCCGTCGGAATCCGTTCGCCGAAGTCGGTCTTGAAGCTGTCTACGCCCATATCTACCAGGTCGCGCAGGTAACCGGCATACCATTCACAAGCGGCAGGGTTTGTGAAGTCCACCAGTCCCATGCCCGCCTGCCAGAGGTCCGTCTGATAGACGTCGCCGTTGGCTTTTTTGAGCAGATAACCGTTCTTCCGGCCTTCTTCAAACAGCGGAGAACGCTGCCCGATATAAGAATTGATCCAGACACAGATCTTCAGCCCCTTGTCGTGCAGACGCTTCAGCATGCCCACCGGGTCCGGGAACACGCGGGAATCCCACTGGAAATCCGTCCATTGATATTCGCGCATCCAGAAGCAGTCGAAGTGGAACACATGCAGCGGCAGATCGCGCTCCGCCATTCCTTCCACGAAGGAGTTAACGGTAGCTTCATCGTAGTCCGTAGTGAACGAAGTCGTCAGCCACAGGCCGAAGGTCCAGGCCGGAGGAAGCGCAGGCTTGCCGGTCAGGGAGGTGTATTTGGTGATGACCTCTTTAATCGTCGGCCCTTCAATCACGAAGTATTCCAGACTCTCTCCGGCTACGCTGAACTGGGCCTTCTTCACCTTCTCGGATGCAATCTCATACGAGACCAGCTCCGGCTGGTTCACGAATACACCGTACCCCTTGCTTGTTACATAGAACGGAACGTTCTTGTAGGCCTGCTCGGAGCTTGTCCCGCCATCCTTGTTCCACAGATCGACCACCTGGCCGTTTTTGACAAAAGCCGTAAAGCGCTCGCCCAGACCATACACGAATTCGCCCACGCCCAGATCCAGCTCTTCACGCATGAAGGTGTTGCCGTCCTGATCCGTGATATAGGCCATCGATTTGTAACCGCTGCCGGTAATGCGCTCGTCGCCGCGGTAGAAATCTACAGACCAATGAGTGCCCTTGTTGATGACTACGCGGAGTCCGCCGCTGATCAGCACCGTCTGCGCTTCCGTCTCCTCGATTTCCACATGATCGCCGGTGCCCTCGGTCAGCTCGAACGAAGGCCCGCGCTCAATCACGCCGTCGTTATGAATAATCTTAACTCCTACTACGCCCGGAAGCGGGGAGTGGAATTTCACGGTCAGCAGCGTCGAGTTAAGCGTAGCCGAACGTCCTGTAATTGGAGTCGTCTGCGTAACCGCAGTCAGGCCTTCCTCTGTTTTTTCTACTACATAGTTCTGCACTGCACCATTGATTGTAATTCCATCACGAACCAGCCATAAGCCGTCTGTAAATTTCATATGTGCACTTGCCACCCTTCGATTTGGTGTATATAGTTGCATTATACCGATAACAAAAGCTCAAAACTAATAATATATAGCTCATTTATAACACTATTCTGACGTCATCTGATAAGGAGGCCCCTAATGGACCGTACCTCGCAGCGCCTGCTCAAGGAAGACCGCGAACACGGGGATGTTATGTTCCCCCTCGCTGCCTACTGGATCGACCTTCCCGCCGGAGCACATGTCCTGGATACCCACTGGCATGAGGAAGCCGAATTCTTCCTGCTGCTGGAAGGCGAAATTCTGTTTCAGGTGGACACAGACTATTTCACGCTTCGCCCCGGTGAGGCGGTCTTCATTGAATCGGGCGATATCCATGCCGCATACGCGCTTACGGAAGCACCCTGCCGGTTCTGCGCTCTTGTCTTCCACCCCGACCTGCTGGCCAGCGCCCAATATGATACCATCCAGCAGAGCATCATTCTGCCGCTTCAGGAGAAACGCCAGAGCTTTCCGCGCCACCTCATCCCTTCCGTCCCCTGGCAGGCGGAGCTGCTGCTGCATCTGAACAGCATGATGAAGGCATATGACCAACAAATGCCCGGATTCGAAGCCTTCATGAAAGGAACCCTGCTCATTATGCTCTCACAGCTTGCGCTGCCGGGACGTTCGGTCAACCACAGCCAGTCGGAGGGTGCCGAACCTACGAAGATTGACCGTCTGAAACGGGTAATTCTCTATATTCAGGACAACTATCAGGAGCCGATTCGTACCCGCGACCTGTCCGGACTGATTCCGATGAGCGAAGGGCAATTCTGCCGGTTCTTCAAAAGCATGACACGCAAAACGCCCGTGGATTACATCAACTCCTACCGGGTCCGCCAGGCCGCAGCCCTGCTTAAGCAGGGGGACCGCAAAATCTCCGACATCGCCATGGATGTCGGCTTCGACAATGTCAGCTACTTCATCAAAGTGTTCCGCAAAATGATGAATTGCTCGCCTTCCGAATTCCGCAAGGATGCCGGTCCTTACGCCGGGCAGAGCCAGCTCTATCCTTAGGCTTGTCCACGGACCCCTGCGATTGCCTGCTTACGGATGTGCGGATACGTTTAAGTACCCTGTAAGGATGACCACGGCACCTGCCGCTTCAGCGGTAGCCTAATGGCTCATTCCGGGACAAGCTGCCTGGGCAGCGAGCCGTCCCCCCACCAATCCACTTACAGGAGGCAGATATTCATGAATCAACATGTTACCTTGCCAATTGAGGTACAGGATTTCTACAATGCAGTGAACCAATACCAGCCCGATGCTCTGATTGAATTGTTCGCTCCCGGCGCTACCGTCAAGGATAACGGGAAATCGGCCGAAGGCACTGAAGCCATAGCGGCTTGGGGAGAATCCGAGCTATTCTCGGCCAAGGTCCGCTTCACCATTATGGAGATTGAGGAAGCCGGAGGCCGCATTGCGGTGACGGCTGAGATGGAGGGCGAATTCAATAAGAATCGCGTCCCTGCCCCGCAGTTGTTCAGACATGAATTCAAGGTACAAGGCGGCAAAATCAGCTCCTTAAACATCACACTTCAGCAGGATAAGTAGCAACGCTACTGCAGGTTATACCAACTTCTATCTGGAATTCCGATAGATTTACGCACGAAGGGAGCCGCAGACTAGCGGCTCCCTTCACTTCTATTCCCCGAATGCTATGGACAATTGAAACTCTCCGCCCTCCAGAGCAGCGGCAATCGTACCTCCCTGCTTCTCCACCAGTTGCTTAACAATGGCCAAACCGAGACCAAGCTGGCCGCTTGACCGCGAAGGATCGCTGGTGTACGTCCGCTGGAACAGCCTGGGCAGATCCTGCTCGCGGATATGCTCCGTTTCATTAACGAACTTCAGCTTAACCTGCTGCTGTTCCGTATAGAGGGAGACGGTCAAGCGGTTTTTACCGTAACGGAGCACATTCTGGAGCACATTGGAGAAGATGCGGATCATGGCTTTCTCATCCAGCGGGATGGACTTGACATTCTCATCCAGATGAAGCTGCACCTCGATGCCCTTCTGCATAAGGTCCGGATGAAACGCCAGAATCACTTCGCTCAGCAGACTATAGAGATAGACCGGCTGGCTGTCCAAAGGAGTGTCCCCAGAGTCTATACTGGACAATTCATAGAACGCTTCTACAATATTGTTCATAACCGCCATCTTATGCATGATGATCTCCATATATTGCTGCCGTTCAGCCTCGGAAGCAAGGGGATCCTTCAGCAGATATGCATATCCCTGCATGGACGTCAGCGGAGTCCGCAGATCATGGGACAGATTGGCAATCTCTTCCTTCACTGTGAGCTCTCTCGACCGGTGAAGTACCCGCTCCTTCTGGCGCTGATCCAGCAGCCGGTTAATAGCCACGATAAGCCGCTCCATCTCCTTCCCAGGCAGAGGCAGTTTGACATGCAGGTGCTGCCGGGATGACGCCTCCGCCTCCGCCAATTGCCGCCGCACTTGAATAATGCTCTGCCGTTGCAGCAGATACACAAGGAGTATACCTGCAGCAGCTAGAGCGGCAATGATGACTATAGCAAGATACATACGTCCTCCCTCCTTAGCTGCACCTGTTAGAACTCTTCTTTATTGAACAGATACAACCCTAATTGATAAAAGAACAGCGTATACACCATTCCTGTAATCCAAGGCTCCCAGGCGGGATAAGTCCCCATATCATAGGCATTGAACAAATAATAAGCCGGACTATGGCTGTGGAGCCAGGCCGCCCATACATATTTGCCTTTCAGAGCGCCCAGAATCATGTAGGGCAGGAAATAAATCAGCAGGAATACGGTAGTTACCTGTGCATTCTTGTTCATCACAGCGGTGAGGCAGAAGTAGGTGGTTACCCCGGCAATCATAACAGGCAACATACCCAGCAGTATCTTGCAGTATTCAGTAAGCGCATATTCATAGCTGCGCAGCAGCAGCCTCGTGCCGAGCAGGACAGAAATCCCGACCAGAACGAGCGCGAACAGCAGGAAGCCGGCAAGTGTAACCAGCAGCTTGGCGGTGTAGATCGAGCGCCTGCTGAAGCCATAGGCTACGGTATTTTTGAGCACATGCTTGTTATCCCCCATCAGGATTCCGGTAAAAATCGTAAGCAATGCGAATAACACCGGCATCATAGCCAGCACATTGCGGTAGAAGAAGCGCTCATTCCCATAGGGGAAACCCGGATCAGAATGATGAAAAACAGTGAGCGTCACCGCAGCACCGGCCATTAACACCGCACAGAGCAGCCCGTAATAATAATAGTTCTTGGTTCGGACAAAACGGTACTGCTCACTTTTCATCAGATTAAGCATGACGCTCACCTCCCAGCAGACCCAGGTAGTATTCTTCCAGATCCCCGCCGGTGGCCGCAATGGAATACACGCTGACGCCCTGGGCATGAAGCACCCGGTTGAGCTGATCGGTCTTATCCATACCGCCGGAGAGCAGAATCCGGTGTCCCGGCAGGATCCGGTAAGGGATACCCGGGAAATGCTTCTCCAGAGCGGTGGACGCTTTGCCGCTGTCATCCACCACAATCTCCACGTTTTTCCGGGTCTTGTGCTGCAGTTCTTCTGCTGTCAATTGCTCCACAATCCGCCCCTGGTCCATGAAAATATAACGCGTGGCCACACTCTGCAGCTCAGACAATACGTGACTTGAGATGAGAATTGTGACCTTCTTCTCTTCATTCAGCGTCTGCAGGAGCTGGCGGATCTCCGCCTTCCCCTCCGGGTCAAGGCCATTGGTCGGTTCATCCAGAATCAGCAGCTCGGGGCGGGTCATCAGCGCAAGCGCGAGTCCCAGCCGCTGCTTCATCCCGAGGGAGAAGGCTTTGAACTTCTTGTTTGCGGCATGAAGCAGATTGACATCCTTAAGCGCCTGATCAATGGAATCCTTACCGGCCAGACCCCTCTGCTGGCGGAAATACTCCAGGTTCTGCCTGGCCGTGAAGTCCGGGAAGAACGCTGACTCTTCAATCATCGCCCCGATGCTCCGGCGCCCCTTCCGCAGACCGGCATCATCCTGGTGTCCGTATAG
Organism: Paenibacillus sp. FSL K6-1217; assembly: GCF_045040735.1. Taxonomy (NCBI): domain Bacteria; kingdom Bacillati; phylum Bacillota; class Bacilli; order Caryophanales; family Paenibacillaceae; genus Paenibacillus; species Paenibacillus sp. FSL K6-1217. The sequence continues at coordinate 6,121,290 of NZ_CP150271.1, read as the reverse complement.
CGCAATCGTGCCTTTCGATGGAAACACCTGCTCTGTGATACATTTGAACAGCGTGGTTTTGCCTGCGCCATTTTTACCGATCAGTGCCACGATATCCCCTGATTCAATCTGCAGGTTAATATCCCGGAGCGCGTAAGCTTCCTGATAGGTCTTATTGAGCGCCTTAATCTCCAATATACAATGCATCATCGTTATGACTCCCTTGCCGTTTGATAATTCCATTGTATAAAGAACACTTTTAATAAGCTTTAAGCAAAGTCTTAAGAAACTTTAAAGAAATCCGCTAGACCAGCTTGAACCCGATGCCCCAAATGGTACGGATATACTCCTCTTCCGTGATTGCGGCAAATTTGGCACGCAGATTGCTGATATGTACATTAATGGTGTTATCGTCCCCAAGGTAAGTGCCCTGCCAGATTTGCCGGTACAGCTCGCTTTTGGAGAAAATGTGATCAGGCCTCGACAGAAGCACCGCCAGAAGCTCAAATTCGTATTTGGTTAAAGCCAGGACTTGGCCGTCCAGCATTACCTCCCGCCGCTGCTTGTCCATGACCAGCCCGCGTACCTTGAGCATCTCGCCGTCAGGACCTGCGGCCGGTGCGTATTGCAGCCGGCGGAGCTGCGCGGACACTCTGGCCATCACCTCCTCCTGGTCAAAGGGCTTGGTGATGTAGTCGTCGGCTCCCAGACGCAGCAGGCCCACTTTGTCCTCCAGCGTGCTTTTGGCAGAGATTACAATAATGGGTACGGTAGACTGTTCACGGATCTGCGCAATCAGCGATTCGCCGGTCATGCCCGGCAGCATCAGGTCCATCAGGATCAATTGGTAGTCTTCAAGCGACATTCGGAGGGAGGCTTCGCTCCCTGAGAATGCAGGCACGGCCGTCAGTCCTTCACTTGTCAGCATACGGCACAGCAGGCGGTTAATGTCGGCATCATCTTCTACCACAAGTACACTGAGATTCGCATTGTTCACTTCGGCTGCCTCCAGTTCTCATGATCGGTCGCAGGTGCTGAGGGAGCAGCGGTTGTCCCGTCTGCCTTACGAATCACGATAAAGCAGGTACTGTCCGGCAGCGGCACCGGCTCGCCGTGCTCATCCATAATCTCAACCCGGTCCTGTAGCGCCTCCGTGTATCCTTCCTGCAGGTAATGACGGAAGACCTCAATCTTGGCCCGGTCCCCCAGCGTCTGCTCAATGAATGCGGCGTACTGCGAGGGTGTGAAGTAGCCGAACTGCTCCTGAACCTCGTGAATGTAGGCCTCTTCCCCCCAGGTGTAGGTGTAGAGGAATTCCATAGCGTCGTTCACCGGCATCAGAACCTCCTGTGCGCCAAGCGGTTCATAACGGATATTCCGTCCGGCAAAATCCTTCGCGTACCGCTCCAGCCACGCCATGCCGTCCGCCTCCAGAAACCGTACCCGGCGCTGCTGATCCTCCGGCTCGCTCATAATCCCGTCGCGGATAATGATCGTACCGCCGTCCGCCAGCACCCCGAAGGCGCTGCTCAGGGCTGCCGCTACGGTGCTGTGATTGAATTTCCGGCCGTCCAGCGGCACATAGGAATACAGCTCATGCAGAATGGAGGAGAAGATCACCGTGTCCACCGTGCCCGGCTCGATATCCTCCTTCAGGTTCAGCGCATCCCCCTGCAGTACCTCCCATCGGCGGTCTTCACGCTGCTTGCGCTGGCGCAGCGCTTCAATCACATTGCTGGAGATATCGATCCCCACCGCCACGACCTCCGGCATCCGCTCCTCAATCAGATCGAGCAGCACCCCGCCGCCCGGCCCGATGTCCAGCACCTTGCGTCCGGTGACGTAGTCCAGAATCACCGCCTTATAATCAGCCGTATCATTCATCTGGCTCAAGTAGGTGTCCTCGTTATGGAAGCGGTCGAAGGCATCCCGCCGCAGATCAAACAGATCGAACAGCAGCAGAACGGCCCGTTCATACAGCGCCGATTTCTCGGCCTCCATGCAGAACTCAATCAGCTTCTCCGCCGCCGCCGAGAATTCGAAATGGAAGAACAGCGTATCCGGCAGATGCTCCTTGCCCAGCAGACGGTGCGTGAGATGCGGGTTGCCGCCGGAAGGCTTCGCTCCGCTGTAGATCTCCTCCCAGCTCAGCTCCGAGAGATACTTCTCTATAATCCGTTTCTTATATACATTGATCTTCTTGCTGCCCTTATAGTCATAATGAATACTGTTCATGACCGCCTCGAAGCTCAGATGGCTTAACTCCAGCGGGCCGCTGGCGGCCACCAGACTCATGACCTTCAGGAACTGCTCCAGCGAGAAGGTCTGCAGCGCCGATTCCACATACCAGAAGGTGGCGGGCTGGAGCAGCTCCAGCGCACCCGGAAGGAAGCCCTCCTGCACCAGCAGGTCCCACTCCGTCTCGTAATCCTCCCCCTGCGCAATGGACCCGGCGCGCATTCTCCGCAGACGCTCCTTCATCGGGACCTCAGGCTGCAGATTCCCGGAGGCGATTACAGCAATCAGCTCCATGACCTGCAGGCGGACCTCCTGCCACAGCTCCGGGGAGACCGCAGCAATGATGCAGTGATTCAGTGCGAACAACAGCCGCTCCAGCTCCCCGGCGCTCAGCAGGCCCTGCTCCACCAGCCCGGACAACGGAAGATTGACGGCGGGCGGAACCTCGCCGCGGATTTGCTGTCCAATGAGCCCGTGGGTCTCGATCAATGTATGTATGACCCGTCTCTTCTCCGCAGAGCCTGCCTCCTCCTGCAGAACGCTGTCTGCATACCGCTGGTATAGCTGCGCGGACCCGATATTGTGAACGAAGATATTAACGCTCTCTTCCTGCCAGCTCCGGCGCTGACGGAGGGTGCCGCCCTTAGCCGCCTCCGACCAGATCAGCGTCTCCTCGGCCAGTTCCTTAATCCAATAGGACAGCGGCAGACTGTCCAGCACCCGCAGGCTCCGCTCCACATAATCCAGCACCGGATTCTGCTGCGCAAGCTCCTGCAGCGATTCTATCCGCTCCAGGTTAACAATCGTCTGCTCCGCCTGCACGATATACTCCAGCCACGGATAGCCTTCTCCGGCAGGCCACCCTCCTTCACGATATGCCTCTATAGCCTGTAATGATTGCAGCATGTGCATGCCTCCCTATGTAATAACAATCTATATACAATAGCCCATGTGCTCAGGGTTTGAATCAGTGGGGCCGCAGAATTGAACAAACCGCAAGCTTCTGGATAGAAGCCTGCGGCTGCGGAGAGCACTTGTTCAATTATATCATTTCACGCCTGCCATGAACTCCCTGTAATCCCTGGCAATCTCTTTCGACAGCGTATGGTGCAGATAATGACCGCCTTCAAGCGGCACAAGCTTACCGTACACCGAATCCTTCACCTGCTCCTCATGCAGCTTCATCCAGCCCTCCACATCGGTATTATTCGACTGTACGAAGAGCAGCAGTGGAAGCTCTTTAGGGAAGGTCAACGACTGGGCTGCAATGAAATTCTCCTTAAAATGCTCGATTTCATTCACAACAGTGTCATTGTTTGAATTCTTGGTGGCGATCATTTTCATCTGCTGCTTGGTGTGTTCGTCGAACGAAAGCCCGGCATATGCGTCGCCGCCTATCTTTTGGAGCAATCGCATGATACCAGATTTGTCGAGGAACTTCAGTGTTCCCACCGGTATTTTATCGTCCAAGCCCCCTTGGTTGGGCACACTGCTGTCGATTCCTACAAAGGCCGTCACTTCATCCTTATACTTGTTCACATAATCCAGTCCGTAGATTCCGGCGATGGAATGTCCCATCAGCGTGTAACGCTTGATTCCAAGCTGCTGCAGCGCTTCATGAATCTCACTGACAATATTCGCTGAAGTCCGTTCCTTATCGGTCCGGTCACTTAAGCCATAGCCGAACGGCTCCACCACAGCTACTTTGTAGTTAGGAGACAGCTCGTCCACCAGCGGTTTGAAGTCCAGTGCAGGCGCACCTGTGCCATACCCCGTCAGCAGCACCACGGTCTCCGGGCCCGTTCCCTGGATGAATACATTCATCTTCTTGCCATCGACTGGCACAAGCTGCCCGTAGGGCTCAATCTTCTTCAGCTCCGATTTGCTGCTGATGATATTGACAACAAATACTACGGCAAAAAACAGGACGATTACAATCATCAACGCCGCTATAGACTTAAGCAGGATTCTGAGTCCTTTTTTCATTATACAATCACCTGTCCTTATGAATCGAATGTGCTGCATTAATCAACTGCTAAGGATAGTGTACACAATGAAAATGTACTCCCCGTGACGGGTATATGAACGGAGAATGAACAGGGAGAAAAGACTACTCTGCCGGCACCTGAAGCGGCAGGGTGACGATGAAGCTTGTGCCTGCGCCAAGCTCACTCTCCACCCGGATGTCGCCTTGATGAAGCAGGACGATCTGCTTCACGATGGCCAATCCCATCCCGCTGCCGTTATACTTGCGGCTGTGGGAGCGGTCGGCCTTGAAGAAGCGTTCGAAGATCCGCTTCTGGTCCTCGGGGGCAATCCCGATGCCGGTGTCGGATACACGCACGGTCACACTTTTATTATCTTGCTTCGTATGGACACTAATTACTCCCCCATCGCCGGAGAACTTGATGCTGTTCCCCAGCAGGTTCGTCCATACCTGGCTCAGCAGGTCATAATCCGCCGTCAGCACGGCAGGCGTCAGCTGAAGATCGAAGGTAATACGGCGGGCAGACCATTGCGGCTGAAGGGCAACAATTACGCGCCGGAGCTGTTCATCCAGGCTGAAGGCAGTGAACCGGAGCTGCTGGGACTGCGATTCAAGCAGACTCAGCTTCAGCAGACTGTCGCTCATCTTGGACATCCGCTCGGCTTCACCGATAATGATATCGAGATAGCGGCTGCGCTCGCTCTCAGGGATATTCATCTGCTTCAGCGCCACGGCATAACCCGAGATGGAGGTGAGCGGTGACTGCACCTCATGGGATACATTCGACACGAACTCACGGCGCATCTGCTCCAGCTGCTGCAGATCACGCGTCATCTCCTCGAAGCTGCGCGCGAGGGTGCCGAGCTCCCCGTTCTGCTTGATATTCAGCTTCACGTTGAAGTCTCCGGCTGCGATCTTACGCGTCGCATTGGTCAGCTTCTTGATCGGGCGGACCAGGAACATCGCGGCCACCAGAATCACAAGGCTCCCGGATACCAGCGAATAGAGCGCGAAATTCAGCAGCCATTTCACCACAAATTCGGTAGACGGGGGACCGACAGGCTCTACGAACAATGCTTCTGTGCCCGTCTCCGTAGTTAATTGCAGTCCCAGGAGGCTGACCGAGATGCCTGACGGATTAACCTTAACGATGCCGCCGGCCAGCACCTGCTCCACTTGCCCCCTAGTTACGGTCTCCAGCTTAAGACTGTCAGGCCCGCCATAAGACCGGACCCCGCCGTTCTCATCATAAATCCGCACATGGTAGGTCTCAAGCTGCTTCAGGCCCGATACCAGCTTGTCGGCTTCATTCAGCGGGAAGGTATCATAGATCTGTACGACATCTTGTGCGAAGCGCAGCATGAGCACCTGCAGATTCTCGTTCAATTCATCTTTGTATATCCAGATCGACAGATTGAAGGAGATCACCGTCCCCCCGATGACGGAGACCAGAAAGGTCAGGACCACACGGGTATATAAGGACTTGATCATTCATTAACCTCAAGCCGGTACCCCAGACCGCGTACAGTCTCGATCCGAAAATCCGGCGAAGCCGCAAACCGTTCACGCAGGCGCTTGATATGTACATCGATCGTCCGGTCATCCCCCGAGTAATCAATCCCCCAGATCTGGTCGATCAGCTGCTCGCGGGTATAGACCTGCCCCGGTGTTCCCGCCAGCTTATACAGCAGTTCGAATTCCTTAAGCGGCAGAGACAGCGCTTCTGTCCCGTTCATCACCTTGTAGGTCTGCCGGTCTAGCGTTACTTCCCCGATGTGGATCGTATGCGACTTGCCGATCCCGGAGCGCTTCAGCAAAGACCTGACGCGGACCGTCAGCTCCAGCGGATCGAAGGGCTTGGTCAGATAGTCATCGGTTCCCAGCTCGAAGCCCTTCACCTTCTCCCAGGTCTCACCCTTTGCCGTCAGCATCAACAGCGGCAGCTCCGGGTCCGCTCTGCGGAGCTCCTTGCACAGCGCCCAGCCATCCATCACCGGCATCATAATATCCAGAATGACCAGATCAACCTGCGTTCTGGCATAGACCGCCAGCGCCTCTTGGCCGTCTGCCGCTTCGGCGGTGTCGAATCCGTCATTGCGCAGAAATAGGCAGACAAGCTCGCGGATATTCGCATCGTCGTCTGCAACAAGTATAGTAGGCATCGATTCCCTCTTTTCGTATGTTCCGGCTGTATGGTCTGGTTATATCTACCTACAGTCTCACCCCGCAGCCTTGCCGGTATGCACCTGGTCCGGCACCCACCCCGGCATTCTGCCAGGGCTAGGTGCCGAAGCGCTGCCGGTAGCCGCATTTACGGCATAGTTCTTCAACCGCTTCCCGGCGCGAGAAGCCGTAGAACAGATTATTCGCCCGTTCCCCCTCGACAATCTCGGAGAACGGCTGCTCATGAATATTGCCGAGGTTGATCACCCCTTCGCCATCCAGACAGCACGGCACAACGGTGCCGTCCACCAGGACCGCCGCCTGGCTGCGCAGCGCATGGCAGAAGCCCTTGCCGTCATCCTCCGGCTCATGCAGCGCCGGCCATCTGAACTCATGATCCTGGTTCAGATATACGCGCGGAGCAATCTTCACCCCGCTGCCGGGCACGACCTTCTCCTCAATCCTGTAGTCGAGTCCGAAGGCCTCTTCCAGCAGCGCCAGCGTCTCGCGGTTGCGCTGCTTCTCCAGATTCGTCCGGTTGTCCTCCGTCAGGTTCCAGAGCCGGAACGAAACAATGACGCCGCTCGCGGAGATCTCCCGGACGAACTGGATGATCTCCGCGAGATAGCCCTCGCGGTTCTCCGAGCCTGCATGGCCGTCGAAGCTGTGCAGCGAGAAGTTCATCTGCCGCAGCGCCGGCTTGCCAAGCAGCTTCGGTCCTGCCTTACGGATCAGCGTGCCGTTGGTCGTAATGTTGACCTTGAAGCCCTTGGCATGCGCTGCATCCAGCAGCTCGCCCAGCTTCGGATGCAGCAGCGGCTCGCCTTTGACATGAAGATAGATATGATTGCTATGCGGTTTGATCTCATCTAGGATCTTGTCAAACGTCTCCAGCTTCATGAAATTCTTCTGCCGCTCCGTGGGCGGACAGAAGCTGCAGGCCAGGTTGCAGACGCTTGTGATCTCAATGTATACCTTTTTGAACGTCTTCAAGTTCCGCTCCCCATTTCACATGAATGATGCAGGCTGTGTCTGCCCGTATAGCTACAGATCCGAGGCATAACGAAGCCCGATCTGGGCTCTCGCCTCTTCCATCAGCTCCGCAACCGCCAGGGAATTGGCGTGGCTGTTGGTCGCGCTCTCCCGCTGTCCGCTTTTCAGCAGATGAATGAACTCCTGTACCTCATAATACATGGGCTCGAACACCTGCGGCAGCGTAAGCTCCTCGACGGTTCCGTCGCGGTAGTGGATTTTGACCTGATACGGCTGGTTGATCTTGTCGATCACCATCGTTCCGTTCTCGCCTTGAATCTCGGCGGGCAGATACGAATCGGCAATCTTGGAATGCATAACCACCGCATCCATGTCCGGGTAGCGCATGACCATACTGCCTTCCCCGTCCACTCCCGAAGCGAGCATCAGCCCTACGGCCTTCACCGAATCCGGCTTGCCGAACAACGCCACCATCGGATATAAGCAATAGATGCCTAGATCCATCAGCGAACCGTTGGAATACTCCGGATTGAAGGCATTAAGGATCGTCCCCTGCCGGTAGGCATCATATCTTGAGGAGTATTGACAATAGCCGGCGAAATACCGCCGTACTTGACCCAGCTTATATAGGTTATCCCGGATCACGCCGAAATTCGGCATGAACGTGGATTTCATCGCTTCCATGAACAGCACATCATTGCTGCGCGCTGCTTCAATCATCGCCTTCAGCTCCCTGCTGTTGGAGGCCGCCGGCTTCTCACAGATTACATGCTTGCCGTGGTTCAGACAGATCAATGACTGCTCCGCATGCATCGAGTTGGGGCTGGCGATATAGACCGCGTCCACCTCAGCGCTGGATACCATCTCCTCCAGATCCGTATAGATCGAAGCTCCCGCATACTTTGCGGCAAAAGCCTGTCCCTTCTCCGCTGTGCGGGAATATACGGCCGTGAGCAGAAACTCCTCATTCTCAAGTCCCGCCTGCACAAAGCGGTCTGTAATCCAGTTAGTCCCTACAACCCCGAAACGAATAGTCATGAATGATCCCGTCCTTTTTCAAAATATAAGAATTTATATGTTTCACGCTATACATTATCCTTCTTTTTCTCGCCGAAACGGTACCGTCCTTTAAAATGACGGCAAAGCCGTTTCCACTTGAAAGTTAAGCTATAACTGTTATTTTCTCATTCCATGATAGGGTTGTCCACTTATATACCGTAATTTCCGACAAATTCCGCTAGATTTCGCTTGTGAAAAAAAGCACCTTAGGATAAGCATAGGATTCACCTTGATTCGTCCAACGCCCCTCGGACCATGAGGCCATTCATCCAGCCGTTACCTGCTGGGGGCTATGCATTAATCACTGGCGGAATCATCCCCCACAGTGGAGCCATGCATATACTCCCGCAGAGCTGTTCCACTCTAACCTGGCCTTGCATACCCCACAGCCGGGCACACTCCAGTCCAACCTAGCCTTGCATTCCCCACAGCCGGGCCACTCCAATCCAACCTAGCCTTGCATTCCCCACAGCAGTGCCTGCAATTGTACTTTGTACAATAGAATCCGGTGTAAAGCTCCCATTTTGCCATTCTGCTGTATTTCGTACAACAGAATTCGGAGTTTGGGCCTGTAGCAGGCCTTCTCCCATAAATCAGCTGTATCAAATACATTAGAATCGATTTTAAAGGTGTTTTGGAGACTTTCTATTGCACAAAATGCAATCACCCAGCTGGTGGAAGCAGGTTAGGCGCAGTGGGCAGTAGGCAGTGGGCAGTGGGCAGTGGGCGGTGAGCGGTGAGCAATGAGCAGAGAGCACTGGTAGTGGGCACAGCACCCCCCAGTCAGCGATTGCTTAACGTCGTTCTCACAAATTCACATCTGATGCGCTACAACCGGACAGCGCGCGTACTATTCCAGTATCCCACAATACGAGCTACAGCGAACAGCGCGCCCACTATCCAGTGTCCCACAATACAAGCTGCAGCAAACAGCCCCCGCTCATCCCGGCGGGGGCTGTCTATATCCTGCGCGGGCCTAACTGGACCCGCACCCTATTTTAACCGTAAAAAGCCACAAGCTGGCGGACAATCTCCGCCTTATCATGATCGACCACAACCTGATGCTGCGGCTGCTCGAACAGGGCGGCGATCGGCGCCGGGAACTCCTGCTTGATGCCGGTCAAGGCAATCGCCTCGTCGAACTTGGCCGGATGTGCTGTAGCGAAGGCAATGCTTGTCTCATCCGCTGCGCTGAACTTCTCATAAGCCGCTACGCCGCACGCCGTATGCGGGTCAAGCAGATAGCCGGATTCCTGCTGGTACTTGCCGATCATCTCCAGACACTGTGCGTTCTTCACACCCAGCGCGGAGAAATCCTTCTGTACCCGGTCCAGCAGCTCGCCATCCAACTTAATCGCGCCCTCGCTCTGCAAGGCGGCCATGTACCCGGACAGCTTCTCCGCATCCTCATCCAGCAGATAATACAGATAGCGTTCGAAGTTGCTGGCCACCTGAATATCCATGGACGGGCTATAGGTGCCCGTGAAGCTGCCAGGCTTGTACTCGCCGGTTAACACGAACCGTTCGAGGATGTTATTCTCATTGGTGGCGATGATCAGCTTGTGGATCGGCAGACCCATTTTCTGCGCCAGGAAGCCTGAGAAAATATTGCCGAAGTTGCCCGAAGGCACGCTGATATTCACCTTCTTCTGATCGCTCGCCGGAAGCTGCAGATACGCATAGAAGTAATAGACCGTCTGGGCCAGAATGCGCACGAAATTAATCGAGTTAATCGCCCGCAGGTGATACCGCCCCTTGAAGTCGAGGTCGGCGAACAGCTCCTTGATAATCTTCTGGCAGTCGTCGAAGTTACCCTCTACGGACAGGTTCAGCACATTGCTGTCATCAACCGTGGTCATTTGCAGCTCCTGCACCTTGCTGACCTTGCCGTGCGGATGAAGAATACAGATCTTGATGCCTTCCTTGCCGCGCACGCCCTGAATGGCCGCAGCACCGGTATCGCCGGAGGTCGCCCCGAGAATATGGATAATTTCGCCCCGCACCTTGGCAATATAGGAATACAGCTCACCCATGAACTGCAGCGCCACATCCTTGAAGGCAAACGTCGGCCCATGGAACAGCTCCAGCACGTACAGGGAATCGTTCACCTGGTGCAGCGGCGTTACTTCCGGAGCGCGGAAGTTGCCGTAGCTGGTGTAGACCATCGCGCGCAGATCCTCATGGGGAATTTCATCATTGGTATAGTAAGAGAAAATCTCAAGGAACAGCTCCTGGAAGCTCAGACTTCTCCAAGCCTCCAGCTTCTCCGGGGAAATCACCGGAATCTCAGCCGGCACCATCAACCCGCCGTCATCCGCCAGCCCCATCAGAACCGTATCAATAAAGCCTCTGGCTGCTACCTTGCCTCTTGTGCTTATATACTCCATACCCGTCTCATCCTCCTGAACCCCTCTTTAGTTACTCTACATAGTACCACGTTTACGCGTTAAAGTCCGCTGATTCTGTGCGATTAAGGCTTCCCGGGGCTATTTGCCCTGAAGCTCTTTCCAGACGGTTTTGTTACTGTACTTCTTCTCTGTGCTGACATCCTGGCCGAACCACTCCGGGGCCGCGAAGGCTTCCGCTTCCTCCAGCGAATCGAACTCAACCTCAAGTACCGTAAGCTCCAGCTGGGTGTAGAGATCAATCTCCACTGTTGTACCGTTCCATACACCTGTAACACGGGTTTTGACCAGCGGGACCGCCTTCACAGCCTCAATCATCTGGTTATAGATGCCTGCGGAAATGAAATATTCAATCTCCTGGCGGCTGATGCCCTTGCCATCCTTGAACGTATGCGTATAAGTAACCTCGCCGGTGTCCAGATCGGTGATCTTCCGCACCCGCAGCTCCTGCCCGTCCTCAATGGCAAGATACGTCTGGTCAATACTGTGACGGGTCAGCACCTTCAGCTGTCCTGCTTCAATCAGCTTCTCCGGGTATTCCGGCAGCAGGAATTTGCGTTCAATCTCCATAGCCATGCTGTTTCTCTCCTCTGTGTGCGAGCGTTGATGTTACATATTATTTATCATCATAGGGGCGGGTCCTGTGCAAGTCAACCGGAGTCAACAGATTCTCGGGGAAAAAATGGCTATCCCTTCCGCGCGCCCGGTGCATGTATATTATTGGCTCCCCAGGCTACAATCTCTTCAATTAGCGGAACCAATTCCTGCCCGGAGGGGGTAAGGGAATACTCGACGCGCGGCGGTACCTCATGATATTGCTCACGATGGATAATCCCGTAATCGATGAGATCCTTAAGACTGTTCGTTAACGTTGTTCCGGTGATGCCGTGCAGCCTTCTTTTTAATTCGTTATAGCGGATCGGCCCGCCTTCGCTCAGCAAAGCCAGGATAGGCAGATTCCACTTCCCGCCGATAACCTGAAAAGCAAAGGTAGCGGGGCACATCTGTGTTAAGTCAATCTCATATTTCATCAGGAATTCCTCCAATAGTATAAATAGTATACCAGGTATTAAAAACAATAGTACTTGTTAATCTGCTCCCAGATATTATAATCATACTACAAGTGGAAACGGCTTTGTCGTCCTTTTAACAGGCGGTACCGTTTCAGCGCTTTTTATATTCTATAAAAGAAAGTGAGGTAAACAATATATGAATACCAATCCTATGATCTGTGACCTGAAGACAGGTGTCTGCGGGGTCAGCGAGGAAGAACATACACAAATGATAGATTTCAATGCGCAGCAGCAGCCCGCAATTACACTCTATTATGCGACGGATCCGATCTGTTCACACTGCTGGGCGATCGAGCCTACCCTGAACCGGTTCATCCGCCAATACGGTCAATACTTCAAAGTACAGCTCCTTATGGGCGGATTGTTGGCTGGCTGGAACGGCTTCGCTGACAAGGCGAATGGAATACAGCAGCCAGCCGATGTAGCGGGACACTGGAAGGAAGTCGGCGAGCATTACCGTATGCCTATTGACGGCACCCTATGGCTGAACAACCCGGTCATGTCCTCTTATCCGCCCTCCCGGGTGTTCAAGGTCATTCAGAACAGCCATCCGGGGAAGGAACACGCCTACTTGCGGCGTGCCAGAGAAGCTGTCTTCGTCTTCAACCGGAATATCGGAGAAGATCAGGTGCTCACCGATATCGTTAACAGCCTTGGATTACCCGGTGAAGAGATCGTTCAGGCCGCAGGTCTGGAAGCGGCGCAGGAGCTGCTGGAGGCAGATTTCCAGAAGGTGGCCCAGCTCGGCGTACGCGGCTTCCCGACCCTGATCATGGTCAATGAAGAGAACCAAGGAGTCAAGCTTGTCGGGTCCCGTACCCTGCAAAACTACGTAGACGCCTTACAGCAGCTTATCACGGAACCGCTTGTTCCTGCTGCTCTCCCGGCTATGCCGGAGCTGCTGGCCGAAGGACAGCTTCTCTTCGCCAGAGAAATCGAGGCCATGTACGATATCGGGCAAGAGCAAGTGGAGGCCTTCACCGCCGCTGCGCTTCCAGAGCATTCTTACCGCACCCGGCAGATCCTGGGTGAGATGTACATTGAACCGGCCTGAAGACGGCCGTATCCAACAAACAGCGGTCCCCCGTCATCGGAGGACCGCTGTTTGTTGGATGATACTGAATCATAATGCCCATATACCGAAGCATGATGCCCATGCGGACTGAAAATCCGCTATTCCGCGTAAATAGCCGCTTTTGCCCAATCACACGGACTCAGGAGCCCTTATGCTTGCGATTTCGCCCTGAAACGGCCAGTCCGGAAGACAATAAGGGCCGCTGAGTCCGCAAGAGCAGAAATCAGGACAGTATATGAATAATAAGGTCATGTCAGTCCGCCAAGCCTATTCCTACATATAATCCGCCATCGAGCGGATTACAAGCCCCGTCGGAGCTGCCGGAATAAAGTCGCCCCCTCCATTGCCGCTGCTTCTGAGCAGGAAACCGACCGTCTTCGGCTCGCCCGGCAGCAGATCGAAGTAATTATCGGAGAAGATGCCCTCTTCTTCTACAGTCAAGTGCACGCCCCGCGCCAGCACATCGCTGCTCAGCGTGAAGCTCTTGCCGCCGCTTCCCGGCACCTCGGTCACGGTAATAACCGGCTGGCGCAGCGGAATATCCTTGGCAGCTGCGAAGTAATGCTCCTTGCGCTCCAGCACTTGCCTTGTCTCCGGCCCCTGCTCGATCACCTGCCCGCTCTCCAGCAGGGAAGCTATCAGCAGCACCTGAGCCGGTTCGCGGCCCTCCAACACTTCGGCCAGCGGCAGTGTGAAGAGCACAGCCGATGAATCCGCAGCAAGGGTTACCGGCTGTGACCATTCGCGCAGCAATAGGCCGCTGATATCATGCAGCCGCAGAACCAGCTCTGCGTCCAATGCCTCCCGCCGGTCAGACACCCCATAGACCTTGACGCTCTCCTCATCCGTGCTGTCTACAGACAACAGCACCTCTTGGAAGCTGCGGCGCACCGTATATTGCAACGCCTTCCAGCGCCCGTAATAATCCATGCCCGCCCAGGAAGCTACCGGCCAACAGTCATTCATCTGCCAGTACAGCGTGCCCATGCAATAAGGCTTGTTACGGCGGTGACTCTCCATAGCCATGCGGATCGCCTCGGCCTGAAGCACCTGGCTCATGTACAGGAAGCCCCGGAAATCCTTCGGCTGCGGCAGATACATATCCATATACTCCTTAATCAGCTGATTGCCCGCTCCATTCTTCTGATGGGCCAGCATGACCTTTGATTCCAGCGCCAGCTCCGCTTCCTCTGCATAGCTCAGCACCGACTTCAGCTCCGGGAAGGACTGGAAGCCGTATTCGCTCATGAAGCGGCCTACCTTGAGATTATAGTTCTCGAACGGCTCCTTGGCGTGCCAGACGCCCCAATAGTGGATATCTCCGTCACCCATAATCCGCGTGGCATGCTGATCCTGACCACCTGTGAGTTCGCGCAGCGGCGAGGATGGCCAGTAATCCATACCCGGATGGTTCGCGGCCACAGCTTCCGGCAGAATCCGGTGGAAGATTTCCTCATAGGCAGTCCATAAGCTCTGGCGAATCTCAGCATTCAGCTTCTCCTTCCAGCCCCAGCCCATGTACTCCTCATACTGCGACCAGGCCGAGTCAATCTCATTGTTCCCGCACCAGAGCGCGATACAAGGGTGGTTACGCAATCTGCGGACATTATATACCGCTTCTGCGCGGACATTATTCAGGAACGCCTCATCGCCCGGGTACATGCTGCAGGCGAACATGAAGTCCTGCCAGACCAGCAGCCCGTATTCATCACACAACCGGTAGAACACTTCTTCTTCATAGAAGCCGCCGCCCCACACCCGCAGCATATTCATATTGGATTCCACGGCCGTGGCAATCTCATGGCGGTAACGTTCTTCCGTAACCTCCGTAATGAAGCTGTCGTTCGGAATATGATTGGCACCCTTGGCGAAGACCGGCACCCCGTTCAGCTCAAAATGGAACGACGCCCCCTGCGCATCCGGCTTACGCACCAGCTTAATTTCCCGAAACCCCGTCGTTACCTCCGATACTGCTACAGCATCCGCTCCTTGCAGCAGCTCTGCACAGAAATGGTACAGCTCCGGCGTGCCCAGGCCGTTGCACCACCACAGGCGCGGGCGGTCAATCACCAGCTCAAGCTCTAGCGTCTGCTTGCCCGGAGTGAGCGTAACCGCCTTCATCCATTCCTGCCCTTCGGTACTTAACCGCAGCATTCCGCTCCACGTTTCCGGTGCGTCCGCTTCAATCACGGCTGTCAGCCGGGCCTCCTGCTCATTCACCGCATGCTGGCGGATGTACAGATCCTCAATCGCCGCCGCGTTCCGGCCCGTCAGCACAGCTTCCCGCCAGATCCCGCTGGTCAGGAATCGGGGACCCCAGTCCCAGCCGTAGTGATACGGCGCTTTGCGGGCAAATACGCTGATCCGTTGCTCTTGAAGACCACCTAACTCAGACTGGTCATTCGGCGCAGGCAGATTGTAGCCCAGTGCCGCCAGCTTTGGCAGATCCTCTGTCACCACCGAGCGGAAGACGATGCGGATCTCATTCTCACCCGCCCGCAGCAGCCCCTTCACATTCACGGTCCAGGACAGGAACATATTATCTGCGGACAAGGCGTGCACGCCGTTCACATACACATCGGCATACGTATCCAGCCCGGCGAACACCAGCTCCGTAACCGCCAGCGTCTGCCATGCCTCTTCTAATACAAATCGGGTTCTGTATTCCCAGTCCTTTTTATCAATCCATTGCAGCTCATGTTCATTCGTTCCATAGAAGGGCTGATCGATAACGCCATTGCGCAGCAGATCCGTATGCACCGTTCCCGGTACAACAGCCGTAAGCCATTCTTCATCTCCGCAGGCTCTGAATTCCCAGTTCGACAGGTCGACTTGTAGTTGTTTCATAGTTCCTCCTATACTGTTTTTGCACATTACGGCGCTTAGCTACCCTCATTATATTTTGTTATAATTACGTTAGCAATAACAATATTTGAAGCAGCTACAATACAAACAAAACAAACATCACCTAGAACCTCTCAAACATAGACCCAACAGTATACTACCCAGCTATTGCAATAACACCTACACTAACGAAGTTCCATTTCGTTAGTTTTGTTATCTCAATTATTATCAATCTCTGCCAAAAAATGTTCTTCAATGTCTCTGCCTCTGCTGCTCCTCATGCTCCTTAATCACCTGCTCCGTCCCGAGCAGAATCAGCCTCAGGCCGAATTCAAAAGCCCCATCGGTCCCCAGCAGCTCGAACAGTCCGTTCTTGAACATCCTCCGGAACAACCCAACCTCCTGCTCGCTCATGGAGTCCATCAGGCGGAGCAGTTCCTCGCCCGGAGGCTCCTGCTGTTCCTTAGCCATCATGGAGACATTACGCTCATGCTCGTAATCATCCAGCACGAAGAAGAACACGAAGTTCACAAGTGTAGTGACCACCTGCACCTTCTGCGCCTCCTCAAGCGGCGTGGATTCCACACAGTGCAGCATCCGGTTGTTGAACCGGATAATGTCCGGCTCGTGGGGCAGTGTCATCATCATAAGCTGCGTAGAGCAGGAATACCGGCTGAGCACACTCCGTACCGTTACCGCAAATTCTGTCAGCTGCTCCTTCCAGTCGCCCTCCGGGCGGTGCTCCTCCAGGATGACTCTGGAGATGTGGTTGGCCAGCCGCTGGTAGAGGTTCTGTTTGCTCTTGAAATACCAATACAGCGAGGGAGCCTGAATCCCCAGCCGGTCAGCAAGACGCCGCATACTGAATTTTTCGATTCCCCCCTCCCTGAGAAGCTCCCACGAAGCTTCCAGAATCCGGTCTTCCGAGATTTGAGGTTGTGCTTTTTTCATCGCTATCCGCCCTTTTATCTAACAGTGTAAGTTTATGCTTTACAGTCTCTTAGGTTCATGATATCATCTAACACTGTAAGGTTCAATCTAACGCCGTTAGATTGACAAAAATCAGTGAAAGAAGTGATCCCTAATGGATACCGAAAACCTTTATTATTTTGAAAAAGCACCCATCACCAAAGCCGTCGCCCATTTCGCCGTGCCCATGATGTTAGGCACATCCATGAACGTCATCTATTCGATTCTGAATGCCTATTTTCTGGGCACTCTCCACAATACGGCCATGCTGACCGCACTCGCTCTGACCCTGCCGCTGTTCGCCATTATCATGGCGCTGGGCAATCTGGTGGGCATAGGCAGCGGCACCTACATCTCGCGGCTGCTTGGTGAGCACAAGTATGATGAAGTCAAGAATGTGTCTTCCTTCGCCTTTTACAGCAGTCTCGTGCTTGGTCTCCTCGTCATGGCCGTAGGCCTGCCGCTGATCGGCCCCATCCTTAACAGCCTCGGGGCAACGCCGGATTCCTATGGATTCACGAAGGATTACGTCACTGTCATGCTGATTGGCGCGCCGTTCGTCGTCCTGTTCTTTACGCTGGAGAATATGGTCCGCTCCGAGGGTGCAGCCATCGTCTCCATGATCGGTATGATGCTTAGTGTGGTCGTGAATATCCTGCTTGATGCACTTGTCATCTTCGTGCTCCACTGGGGTGTAATCGGCGTAGCGTCGGCAACGGTTGTTGCCAACATGGTTGCAAGTGCCTACTATGCCTTCCACATGGGCTTCAAAAGTCAATTCCTCACGGTCTCCTTCAAATGGTTCAAGGCCACCAAGGATATTCTCAGCAATGTGTTCAAAATCGGCGTTCCGGTCTTTATCATGAGTGTCTTTCTGGGAGCCATGTCGCTGATCTTCAACCTGTTCCTGATCGAATATGGGGATCCGGCTGTAGCCGCTTACGGGATATCCTCAAGATTGCTGCAATTTCCCGAGTTTATTCTGATGGGGTTGTGCGAGGGAGTGGTGCCGCTCATTGCCTTCTCATTCACAGCGGATAAGCTGCGCATGAAGCATACCATCGGATTCACGGTAAAATCGATGGCCGCCATGGCTGCCGTATTCGGCATTGTCGTCTATCTGATCTCCGACCATCTGATTGGTCTGTTCACCAACGACCCGCAAATGATTCAAATGGGCAGCTACATTCTGCATGTCACCTTCTTGTCCTTATTCATTTCAGGGCTGACCACCTTGTTCATGGGCATCTTCCAGGCTACCGCGCAGGGAACGGCCGCATTCGTAATGTCGATTATTCAAGGGGTTACACTGATCCCTGTGCTCTTCTTCGCCAACCGGATGAACGGCTTCCACGGGGTGGTCTGGTCGCTGGTCATTGCCGATGCCGCTGCCTTTGTGGTCGGTGCAGCTATGCTGTACGCCCTGCGGCACAAGCTTCAGCCTGAACTCGAGAGTCTGGTGCATTAAGTGGGCTTAAGCCGCCTCCAAGTGGAAACGGCATTGCCGTCCTTTTAAAGGACGGTACCGTTTCAGCGAGAAAGATAAGGATAATTATAGCGCGAAGCATATACATTCTTATCTTTTGAGAAATACAAGCAGCCGCAGGAAATCCTTCCTGCGGCTGCTTTATGTTAATATGAAGATTGTAACGAATCTCATCTGCTGAAGGAGTCTGATCCGCTTGGACGCACCATCCCTTACTAACCCCGACTCTCAGGACATCGAGGTCTATGATACAACCGAGCTATATGGTGAGACCGGACGGTTCCGGGTTCTGCAATTCTCGGGGGAAGCTGTTCAGGGCGCACTGGATCTGGACCATCCGCGCCGGGTGATCTTCGAGTACCCCCGGGCGATGATCCATCTGATGGAGGCGGGGAATCCTTATTTCGAGCATGTCTTCCTGATCGGACACGGGATTGGTACGATTGCCGGTTATTTCGCAGAGAGGCAGTTTACGGTGGCTGAGGTGAACGCGAAGGTGGTGGAATTTAGCAGAACCCGCTTTGGCTACACGCAGGATAACATCCTGATCGGTGACGGCCGCAGCCTGCTGGAAGCCGCGCCGGACCAGGGCCATGACTACATCCTGCTCGACGCCTTCACCGCTGCCGGGACGCCGCCTCACTTCACCACGCTGGAGTTCTTCCGCCTTACCCGTGCCAAGCTGAACGGACACGGCCAGATCATCATGAATCTGATGGGCCGCAGCGGCAATGACCGCTTGATCAGTGCCATCCATACCACGCTCCGCGAGGTGTATCCTTATACCAGAACCTTCATTCTCCGGGGGGAGGGCAAGGCCGATCTCTGCAATATCCTCATGACCGCCAGCGCCCGGCCGATCCCCTGCCAGTCCCGCCACATGGCCGGCTTCAGCGAGATCACACCAGTGCCGGGTCATGTGATCCGGGACCGGTAGTAGTTCGCCGTAGAGGAATCAGGCGAAACAGGAAGATGCTCCCAATCGGGACACCTCATCCAGGATGAGAAGCTGCGGATTATGTATTACTGCTGCAATGAATTGAATTTTTTGCTGGTTGCCCTTGGATAATTCCTCTACCCTTTTATCAAAGAGATGACATAGCGTCACTTCCTTAGGATAGATTTAAGAACATATAGATGGAGTTAATTCTTAAGGTGCCGATTCCATATGACTATTGACTGTATAATACAAGTTAGGGATATGATTAAAATGACCCAAAATAATGTAAGGTATTTTTATCATAATGATCGATATAGTTAGCTTTATGCCATATGCAAACAAACAAAACTACTCTAACGGGTGAAGGATGCTGGTACCTCTCTCACCAGCCGCTTGTAAGGAGCAGCATTGTTGCACATCTTGCAGGATTTCTCTATAAATGTTACTGGCTGTGGAGCATGGGGGCCCCATGCTTCATCGCAGCACCCATTGTGTTCGGTTTTCCGCATACATTTTTGGCCCACAAGCCTTCGCCCAGCCATAAGAGACACCTTCCCTCCCTCCGCGACAAAAACACCGGCGCTGAAATTCAGCACCGGTGCCTGCGGCATTCCTCTATCAACGGCTGGGCATGTATCCATCCGTTGTCCCCCGCCAGCTCAGCTGTTCAGCTGCTCAGCTGCACCAGAATCTGCGGATCTTTGATCTTGGTATCATCCGCCAGCAGCACGACCTTGGAGAGTACCTCCGCTGTACGCGGGTCCTCATCCAGGAACGGCAGGAACAACCGCCCCCGGTGCTGCGAATGCACCGGAATAATCGACAGGGCGCCCGCGGCCTGCTTGTACGCCTGGCCGCTGCCCAGATGCACAGCATACTCGCCCAGTGTACCGTCAATCCGTGCATAATTGCCGTCCAGCCGGACGTTCTCAATCTTCAGCAGCCGCAGCGACTCGCTGACGATGACCCGGCGCATCTCTACAGTCGTCAGGCTGGCTTCCGGATCGACGCCGCCGACATGGGCCACGCTGACAACCAGATCCACATCCCGCATGACCTCCGAGAACAGCACAGGCGGCACCTGATCCAGCGGCACTCCCTTGTAGGTCTTCCGGTCGAAGAACTGCACCGTCTCCAGTGTAGGCGCTTCGGTGTCCGCCGGGGAGAACCAGTCGGCCATCGCATAGAGCCGGACGATCAGGTTCTCGGCATAGAACACCTTCTGCAGCCCTTCCTCGTAGCTGACCGTCCACTGCCGCCCTTTCAGGAGGGCCACCGTCTTGCTCGGCTGCACCTGATGGCCGGCATATCGGCGGGATAGCACGCCATGAGCCAGTTCATCTTCATTCGGCAGGTATAGCTCGCGGAAGACCTGCTTGAACGGCTGGCGCACCTGACGGTCGAACAGATCTTTCTGGTACACACTCCATTGTCCGCTGCGGTATAGATCCAGCGGATGGGCAATCTGCAGCACAGCCTCCCCGTCCACGCCCTGCCGTTCTCCCGCAGGGCTCACCAGCGCGCCCTGATCTGCATCGTAATACCCCAGCGCATCGCCGCTCTTCAGCACCAGCTTATTAATCAGCGGTGCCAGCACCGGGTTGCGGCTCAGCCCGGCAACCTCTGCCGGTGTGAAGCTGCTGCCGGACTCCATCGAGCGCTCCAACTCGGCCCGGGCGCGCCGGAACTGCCCGGTAAGCTCGCTTTTAGCCTCCTTCAGTGCTTCGATCCACTCATGCTTCTTGAAGCGTGCAGGCACCGACTTCAGCGCCTTCCCCTTGCTGGTGACCACATAATCGCTTTGCCCTTCTTCATCAATACTAAGGGAGACGAAGGTCTCTGCGTCCAGCTCATAAGGCTCGAAGTATGCAGCATAATCATCTAGCTTGCGCGCCTCCATATCCCAGATCAGGCGGGTGACATCGGCATATCCGGCATTGCGCGCCAGGTTGCCGAGGGCAATCTGTACGGCCTGGCCTTCGCTGGCGCGGCGCTGTGCGCCGAACTTCTTGCTCTCCGTCAGGAAACGCTGGATGAACTCATAACGTACGCGGATATCCTGCTCGCGGTCTTCTCCCAGCGGAATCAGGCTATAACTGAGCAGATGATCCTTGCCCCGCTTCTGCTCCACAGACTGCTTCATCTCTTCCAGGTTCAGCTTGCCGAGCGTGGCGTCGGCGAACAGCTGGGAACGGCGGTGGTTCGCACCGGCAGAGATGTATTTGGCACAGTCATAGAGCAGCTCGAACCGCTCTTGTCCAAGATCCTTGTAGGCGGACTGGAACCAGTTCACATCGAAGGCGCCGTCATTGAACTCCTGCGGCGTGATCGGCGAGTAATGTGCCACCACCGTCTCTTTTTCGGCCGAGAAGCTCTCGTTAATGTGGGCGTGGAAGTACCAGGCCCCGCTGCGAAGCCCTTCCCAGTCCAGGTATTCGGCAATAATCTCGATCCACTGCGGGGCGTACATGGCGGCTTCCAGCAGCTTTTGATCGGACAGCTTGTACTCCTGCAGCAAGGTCTTCAGCAACTCCGCATTATCGCCCTCACGCGGATAACATACCTTGAGCAGATGGCTGAAGGATTCCTTCTTCGTAATATTGTTGCCATAGCCATACACATACCCGCGCACGAAGGTATCCTTGTTCAGCCCTGACAGGATACGGATACAATACTCCAGGCCCTCTATCCGCTGCAGCCCCATCGTCATGCCGGTCACCTCAGTCGGCAGGTCGCCGCGCCCCAGCTCAATGGCCAGCAGACGGTCGATGATCCGTGCACGCAGCGCAACCATCTGCGGACTGTCTTCAATCCAATCGTATCTGCGTGAGCTGATCCAGCTCATATGGTTGCGTGCATCCGTACTCAGCAGCAGCTCCTTAAGCAGCGTCTCTTCGCCGATGATTCCATCCGTGAAGGCCTGGACATAGTGCTTCAGTCCGATGATGCTGTCCCGCTCTTCGCCTCCGCTGATCCCCTCGAACCGGTAGCAGGTACGGAACATCTCCTTGAACTCCTCTGCTCCGTTCCATAGCTTCTGCACCATATCGAGCCACGGATCAGCCAGCACAGACAGGAAAGGCCAGTCCGCCGCAAGCTTCTCCTCCGGGAACGCAGCCATCAGCGCATTCACCGCACCATTCACTTGGCGGAAGCCCTCCGGGCTCTTGTGGTCCGCGCGGTACGCATCCAGCAGCGTCTCTACCTGCCATCTGTACTTCAGCTTGTCCACTAGCTTCAGCACAGCCTCGATCTGCTCCAACGGGTAGACCTCTGACGCGAACTCCTTGCGCCACCCGGACAGCAGCTTCTGCTTGCTAAGTTCCTTATCATCAATTCCTAAGGTGTCGTAACCGTCATAGTTATCCAGAGTCTCATCCAGCTCTTCCAGGCTGATATAGAAGTTCAACTCTATCAGATCCCGGGCGCTCCAGCCGCTCTTGTCCCAATATTCAGCCCATACTTCATGCAGCGGGTACTGTTCGAGGGCGGATTTGCCGCTCTCCTCATCGTTAATTAAGTACCCCTGCAATGGTCTGAGGTTAGTGCCGATCAGCACCGTGTCCTTATAGCCGCTGTAATACTCAACCTCGTACTCTACGTCGCGGTGCTTGTGGATCGTGTTGTCCAGTCCCTTAAGGAATGTCTTGATCTGCTCCAAGGACAGCTTGAACACCTGATCCCAGGCGAATCCGTCAAGTACAGGCCCCTGAGTCAGCCACTCCTCCGTCTGCTTGGGATCGAACAAGCCGAAGCCATTAGCCTTCGTATACTCATTCTTCTGGCTCAGCCTCGCGATCAGCTCGCGCTCCTGGTCGGAAGGCTTGTCCAGCGCCTCCGCCAGCGGACGCACCGCTTCAAAGAGCTCCTGACGCTCCTCATCCTGGAACAGCACGGTCATAATCTCCAGCCCTGCCTGCCGCTGCAGGGCATTCTTGCCCTGCACCAGTCTGTGGACGGACTCCTTCAGCGTTTCATCCGGCTGATTCAGCAGCATCCGGGTCACGCTCTGCCGCAGCGTACCGGTCTTAAGCTTCAGCAGCCCTTCGGCCATCAGCAGCTCATCCTCCGTCAGCGTCAGCTCCTGCGCCAGGTCCAGCGCCAGCTCCCGGTTCTTGATGCTCTTGTCGGAGAGGCTGGCGAAGATGAATTCGCGCTGCACGGTATCATCCGTATGCTGCACGAAATAATTAAGCAGCTCCCCGCGTATATCCGTGCTGAGCTTGTCCTTCAGCGCCAGCAGTTCATTCACCCAGGCCGGGTCCATGTCATAGGAGATCAGATAGAGCATCTTTTGGACCGGCAGATCACGGGTGTAGCTGACCTGCAGGAAATCCAGCACCTTGGAGGTGCCGGTCAGCTCCTTGCTGTCCGGGTTCAGGAAGATGTCCATCAGCAGGCTGAAGTCTCGCTGCCGCTCGCTTTTATCCTCAAGCTGCGGGCTGGTTACAACCTCGATCTTCGGACCATTATCCTTCGGCCCTCTCCACATCCGGTTATAATCATAATTATAGTTCGTCAGAATCCAGTACAGCAGCTCCGGCTCTTGCTCCTTCAGGTACTTCCGGGCGCTGTGCAGGCGCACCTCCCGGTTCTGGCTGCACGAGAGTACATACTGGGCTACGATTTTCTGGTAGGACTGCCCTTGTTCCATCAGAGTATCCACCTTGCCGATGAGCTCATTCTCCTCATAGACTGCCGTCGCCCACAGGCTCAGATAGACATGGTTGGCATTCTCGCTGGTCAGCCAGTCTGCCCGCAGCGCTTCATCCGTCAGCACCTGATAGGCTCCTTCAATCAGTTGCTTCGCCACCCGTTGGTTCTGGGCTTCCAGACCCATCCCCGTCCATACGCCCAGGGCACGCACCACCGAGCTGTAGCGCACGAGATCATTGTCCAGAATCACCTTCAGCATATACAGGTTATTCTCTATCGTCCCCTCATCCATCGTCTCCATAATGGACTGGCGCAGTCCCTCCTGCAGCCGGGCAGCCAGCAGCAGCTCGCCAATCATCTGAACAGCGGCCTGGTTACGGCTGAGGAATGCACCCTTTATCATATTGCGGCTGAGCATTGCCCCCTGGTTGTCCCCGTACACCGCATCCTTAAGCAGCTCCTCCATTCCGCTGCCGCTGCGGTCCAGCTCATAGGCGACTACATCGGGAACGGCAACATCTACACGGTAAGAGATACTGTAATCCTTTTCATAATCCCCCTTCAGGTACTCCGGCAACGAGAATTCAATTAGCTCCATATAGATCAGGGCATTGATTTTCCGGAGGATCTGCATCCGGTGCGCCTGAACCTCCCGGGTCCGGAACGGCCGGCGCAGATACCCTATGGAATAAGGGTACTCCACTGCATGCTTAACTATGTAACGGGCAAGCTCAACGGTATGTGTGCTGTACAGCTGCTGCATGATCCCCATCAGCGGCTCCCAGTATCCGGTAAAATCAGCCTGAGCCGCCGCAGCGCGATCATCCATGATAACAAGGAAGCGGTCCAACGAATCTTCCCCTTCATGAAGGTAGCGGTTCTTGCTGAACTCCGCGAGCAGGCCTGCCAGCTCCGCGCCTTCCCCCTTCAGCCCCTTGGCTTTGTTCTCAACATCCGCGTACCACTGAGTCTCCCACTCTGCATTTCCGATTTTCATCCTGTCATCTCCCTCACCATAGTCTTCCTGCCAGCATCGTGAACCGGATCAGCGTCAGCTCATCGCCCTCTTCGAGCCTCAGCGGCTCATCCAGCGCGGAACATTCCGCTTCCTGCACGAATACCTTGTACAATCCGTCTTCGTAAGCAAGCAGTGCCGCAGCCGTAGCCTGCTCTACCTCAGGCTTCGTCTCACCGTACACCGTACCGAATCCGACCTTGCCGTTATCACCCTGCTCCGCAATTTCATTTGCGGTCAGGTAAGGGATTAGATCTCCCCGCTCCTGCCGCTCCAGCATCGCCTGCACCTGCCCGGCTACAATCTCCGAGATCAGCGCGCGCAGCGTCTGCGGACGGGCAGCAAGCAGCAGCTCCTTGCGCTCCAGCACTGCCTTGCGTTTCCCCAGGCTTTTGACGGTAACATACAGCTTCATGGCCTTCCCTCCCTACATCAATAGCGCTATTCGACAGATTATCTAGTTCATTACCCGATTTTGCAGAAATCAACCCGTTCCGCCGGCCGAAAATTCAAATTTGTAAGGATGCACGGCATCCGGTATCTGTGCAGCGCTTTTTTTGCTAAAATAGAAGGGTCGGCGCATTTCCGTGCAATCTTGGCGCCAGTCACTGAAACGGAGGCATTACCTGTGGATTATATTATTCTGGACATAGAATTCAACGGCCGCAAATTTGCCAGCGAGCATCCCATGGAGGTCATTGAGATCGGAGCAGTCCGGTTAGACGCTTCCTTGCAGGTTAAGGATGAATTCTCAGCCTTAATCAGACCCATATACTTCTCCACCCTGAATTCTTTCATTAAGAAAAAAACCGGCATCCCCCAGGAGGATATCGACGTCGCCAGCCGGTTCCCGAAGGTGATTACCGCCTTCAGAGCGTGGCTTGACCAGAGCGCGGACGGCGTACTGCTCTTAACCTGGGGCGGCGAGGACATGAAGCGGATTATCCAGGATGTGCGGATGCACAAAATGGATGATGCCTACTGGATGGAGGCCACCTACTTCGATCTGCTCAAGGGCGTCCTGCGCGCCCGCGGCCTCAGTAACGACATCAGCGTTGAGGGCGCAATGGCCCTCTTCGGCCTGGAGCCTTCCGGCTCCGCCCACCGCGCGCTGGACGATGCCAAGATGACGGCGGAGATCTTCCGCGCAGTCTTCAGCGAGCTGGACTTCGGGCGGTCGCAGCATTATGTCGATACCTTCTCGAACGCGCGGGAGCGCAAGACGGTTAAGATCGCCATCAAAGCGATGACCGCCCAGAAGATCGTCCCCACCTGGGAGCTGGTCGCCGAGCATTACTTCCCTGCGGAGGATGCCCTGGCGGACCCCCGGAAGGTAGCAGAGCTCAAGGCGTATTTCACCGCCCAGCTCGGCAAGAAATAGACCAATACCCGCGCGCAGCAGCGGCAACCTCCCAAGGCATAGCCTGGGCGGTTGCCGCTGTTTGCTGTTTTCTGCCCGCCCCGGTTACTGGCCCCGCTGTCTGGTTATTCTAAAATCAGTAGTTGACCTTGCCGTTACGTTAAGGTGTACAGTTGGTTTTGTAAGCGGCCGCTTACCCCGCGGGAGCGCCTTGAACCCGTTCCCTGCTGTATACGCCAAGATAGATTGGAGGCAGATATGACCATGGAGTACACCGTGCAGAAGCTGGGGAAGCTCGCAGGGATCAGCGCGCGGACCCTGCGGTATTACGATGAATTCGGGATTCTGAAGCCGGCCAGACTCAATTCCTCAGGATACCGGATCTACGGCCAGGCCGAGGTGGACCGGCTGCAGCAGATTCTGTTCTACCGGGAGCTGGGACTTAGCCTTGAAGCAATCAGGGATATTGTCGATTCGCCCTCCTTCGACGGCGCCCGCGCCCTGCGTGAGCACCATGACCAGCTGCTTCAGCGGAGACAGCAGCTGGACCGGCTCATCGCGAACGTCGAGCAGACCATTGCACACACAGAAGGGAGAATTACAATGAGCAATCAGGAGAAATTCGCAGGCTTCAAGCAGAAGCTGATCGAGGATAACGAAGAGAAATACGGGCAGGAGATCCGGGAGAACTACGGCGCGGAAGCCGTGGAGCAGTCTAACCGCAAGCTAAGCAATATGACGGAGGAGCAGTACGCTGCCCTTCAGCAGCTGGAGGCCGACATGTTCGCTTCACTGGAGCAGGCGATGGAGGAAGGCGACCCGGCAAGTGAGCTGGCGCAGAAGGCCGCCGGCCTGCACCGTCAGTGGCTCAGCTTCTATTGGGATAAGTACACCAAGGAAGCCCATGCCGGTGTCGCCCAGATGTATGTCGATGATGAGCGCTTTACCGCTTATTACGACCAGCGCCGCCCGGGCATGGCGGCGTTCCTGCGGGATGCTGTCCATGTGTATACAGGAGCGAAGCAGTAGGCATATAGTTTAGCGTAGCAAAGAGGCAGCCGGATTGAACGGCTGCCTCTTTTTTAATAGAATTTATATGGTTTGGGGTCCCCGCAAAGTACCTGAGTCATCATCGAAGCTAAAGCCCCACTTTGTGGGGTATTTTATTCTGCTGGAACGCCCTTGTGGCTCAATCATCATCATCGTCTGAATCTGTATCGGTGTACACAACCTTGGCAGTATACGCATCGACTCCAATTTCTGTCTTGACCTGCCCGTTCCTGATTTCAACCTCGTAGACGGCACCCCCGTGGTCCCCGTCCAGATCTATCTCGGTAACCGTTCCCTTCACAGCAGCCTGAGCCACCTCAGCCGCCTTGCCTGCGGTAATCATTTTGCCACCTGGGGCCGGAGCTGCCTTGTAAGAATCATCATCGTCCGAATCCTTGCGCACGCTTATCACCTTTCCCGTATACGCATCTACCCGGACATCCATCTCCTGCTTAGTCTGCTGGATTTCGATATCGTAATACGTGCCGCTGGCCTTCTTCTCCAGTTCGATATTCTCAACCTGTCCCGGCGCTGCCTTCAAGGCAATCTGCTCGGCTTTGCTTACACCGATTAACGTTTTGCTCTGACTCTTCACCGATGCGGCTGCTTCTGCCGTATTGCCCTTCATCTCGCCTATACCATAAGCGCCTCCAAGAATAAGCGCTGCCGCCGTAATAGTGCTCCATATCTTTGTCTTAAATGTTAACGCCTCCCAAGTTCATTCTGTGCTGCTTCATGTAGTAACTATAACGCTACAATCTGAGAGAACAGCGGGAGCAACATTAGAATTCGCTGAGAAACAACCAAGCAGCCCCTTCAGGAATCCTCTCCATCCGGTTCTTCCCAGGTTACAGACATGATCTTGCCCGAGATCGCGTTCACCTGGACTACGGCCTCCCGTCCGTCTGAAGTATGGATCTCCACCAGATAAAAAGCACCCGCTGCATCGATTCCCGTATCCACATCATCCAGCTCCCCTGGTACCTCAAGCAGCGCCAGCCGGACCGCCTCCTCCTCGGAGACGAGGCTCTGCGCCGCCGGGGTAGGTGCAGGCGACCGGGTTGGGGCAGCTCCGCCAGATGGAGCCGGAGAAGCGGCAGAGGTAGGCTGCACCGCCGGTTCGTCTGCGTGCTTCAGCAGCACGATGGAGAGGATCTCGCCGGTGACGCCGTCCAGCTTCAGTTCATACCGTCCCTGCTCCGTCTGAAGCTCTGCTACATAAGCTCCGGCTTGCAGCTTCAAGCTGTCCACCTTACCGGCATATTCGCTCAGCACCGCCTGCTCCGCCTGATCCTGGGACAACAGCGGCTCCGAATCCTTGCCGAACATCCAGAAGGCTGCCAAGGCCAGCAGCAGGAGGGCAGCTATACCCATGACGACATTGAATATCATCCTCTTGTTGACTTGGTTCCGGTTCATTGTCCTCCTCCCCTGTTCTCCGCAGCCATGCAGATCGTCACCGAGGTTCCCCGGCCTATCGTGCTGTCAATGGACAGCCTGGCTCCAATCGCTTCAGCGATCTCGGCAGCAAGCGACAGGCCCAGGCCTGCCCCTCCGTTCTCCCGCGTTCTGGCCTCATCCACCCTGTAGAAACGGTCGAATATCTTCGGCAGCTCCTCCGGCGGAATTCCGATGCCGCGGTCGGTAATCACGATCATCCGTTCCTGCCCGGAGGCCTCCACACGGATAGTTATCTCCTCATCGCTGTATTTGCGGGCATTGTCCAGGAAGATGAACAGGAGCTGCCGGAGCTTCGCTTCATCGCTGTAGCCTTCGGCTGGTCCCTTAACCTGAACCACGACCTCTCTCCCATATGCATTATGAAAAGCCTTCGCCGAAGAACGGGCCAGCTCCTCCAGATTAATCACCTTCAGCTCAAGATCCCACTGCTCCGGGTGCTTCGCCAGCAGCAGCAGTTGCTCCGTCATTTCCTTCATTCGTACAGCTTCCGAATGGATGGCCTCAACCGATTCACCGAACAGCTCCGGGTGGTCCAGCCCTCTGCGCTTCAGCAGGCTGGCATAGCTCTCAATAACCGTCAGCGGTGTGCGCAGCTCATGGGAGGCATCCGAGACGAATTTCTCCTGCTTCACATAATTGCTCTCCAAGAGGCCTATCATTTCGTTAAAGGTATGCCCCATCTCCACCAGCTCATCCTTCGAGTGTGCTTTCAGCGGAAGCCTGCGGAATTTCCCGCTGCGCTGGATCTCCCGCATGGTCGCCGTCATTTGGACAATGGGCCGCATAATCAGGCCCGACAACAGGCGGCTGGAGAGCAGCAACGGAAGCAGCGCCGCAAGCGAAGCGCCGGCAAGGACCAGCCGCAGCACCCGCAAGGTATCCATCGTGCTCTCCAGACTTTTGGTCATCTGCACATTAAGGACGTTCCCGTCCGTCCAAATGACCGGATGGCTCACGAACGCATACAAGCGTCCGTCCGCCCGGACCAGCTCCGCCTGCTTCCCGGAATGGTAGACCGGCTTCAACCGGCTGATCCCCTGCCCGGAGGTTGAGGTGACCGGTGCCGGTCCGCCTCCGTCCGCAGTGAGCAGCCGGAGCATTCCCTCCACCGGCACATACGCCCGGAGCAGCTCCAGTGCTGTTACCCCGTTTCCCGCATTTCTCATAGCGGCAGCGATTCTTGCCGTCTCGGCAGACGCCTGCCCGAGCTGGCTGTCTAAGGACATCCGGCTGAACACGGCATAGATAACCAGATTCATGAGGATAAGGAGCACGGCGAACAGCACGCTGGAATACAGATGGATTTTGCTCCGCAGCTTCATGGGGAATCCTTCAGTACATAACCGACGCCGCGTACGGTATGAATCAATTCCTGCTGGGAATCCAGCGTAATTTTTTTGCGGACATAGCGGATATAGACATCCACAATATTCGTATCGCCGTAATAATCGTACCCCCAGACGGCGGCCATGATCTGTTCCCTGTTCAGCACCTGGCGCTTATTCTTCAGCAGGTATACCAGCAGATCGAACTCCCTTGGAGTCAGTTCAATCTTCCGGTCCGCCCGCGTAACTTCACGTGTAGCTTCGTTCAGCTCCAGATTATCTGCCGTCAGCAGGTGGGCAGCCTCTGCACTCTTCCGGCCCGAGGCCAGCCGCAGCGCAGCACGGACACGCGCCAGCAGCTCCTCGATCTGGAACGGCTTGGTAATATAATCGTTGGCCCCCAGATCCAGGCCTGACACCTTATCCTCTACCGAGCTTTTGGCCGTAAGCAGCAGAACGGGAGTCTCGGCATCGCCCGCCCGGATACGCCGAAGCAGCTCTATCCCGCTGAATCCAGGCAGCATCACATCAAGCAACAGCAGATCCGGCTGCTGCTCCTGGTACATCTCCAGCCCCTGATGGCCGCTGCCGGCCATAGACACCCGGTATCCCTCACATTCCAGCTCAATCTGCAGCAGACGGGCAATTCTCACCTCATCCTCCACAACCAGGATCAATTCTGTCATCGGCGCTCCGCCCCTTCTACTTGGTTGCCTCCATTGTAGGGCATCGGCTGCTACAGTTTCAAACTCCGCCCGCTATCTGCTATCTCCCTATGTATGCAAAAGGGTGCTTCCACCGTTTCATCACCGGCCCGGAAACACCCATTAACCCTCTATATCCCTGCGGCTTCTGAACCCCGCAGCCGCTACAAGCTGCGGTGCAGCAGCGTAAGCACACTGCGCAGCTCGGCAACCGCCACCTGCCCCGGAGCCGAAGGCTTATGCGCCGCACCGAAGGTCAGCGCCGAGCCGAAGATCTCCCCGGCCAGACGGCTGATCACGCCTTCCCCGGCCATCGACATCGTTATGATCGGACGGTCTGCATACTGCTCCTGCATCCGGTTCGTCGCCGCCAGCAGGGTCAGCACATCGGCAGGACCCTGCGGCATCACGGCAATCTTCGGCAGATCGCCGCCCAGCTCCTGCGCCCGGCGCAGCCGGGATACGATCTCCTCCTCGGACGGCGTCCCGTGGAAATCATGATTCGAGACAATCACGAACACCGCCTGCCCATGCGCTGCGGCAATCAGCTTGCGGACCTCTGCTTCCTCATGGAACAACTCCACATCCACAATATCCACCAGCCCGCTCTCTACCGCAGCCAGGTTCAACTCGAAGTAATAGGCGGTGGAGATTTCCTTCTCCCCGCCCTCCCTGGCGCTGCGGAAGGTGAATATCAGCGGAATGTCCGGCAGCAGACGCTGAATTTCTCCCAGCGCCCGGGTTACAGCGGCAATATCCTCCACCTCTGCGAAGAAATCACTGCGCCACTCCACCACATCCGGCGCCAGTGCGAGCAATGCCTCAGCTTCATCGCGCAGCTCATTCAGTGTCGCCCCGACCAGCGGAACACAGATCTTGGGCATCCCCTCTCCGAGGGTTATATTCTTGACGGTTACTGTACCGCTCAAACGTATCAGCTCCTTATGTATCAGGCGTTGCCTGCCTGTTATATCTCCGTTGATCTGCGGGTGCTGCATCTCCCCCAGCTGCTGATCCAGGAGCACCAGAGACCCCTCTGCCGCCCCTGGTCCCAGCTCTGCCCATCCTGCCTGTCTTGCACCCTGATTCTTACTCAGAGGCTGCCTGCAGGAACTGCTCTACCTCTTGCAACCGGGGCAGCGAGGAGATCGCCCCCTTCTTGCCGACCGCCAGCGCACCGACCGCATTGGCGAAGCGGACCGCCTCCTCCAGCGTCCTGCCGCAGGTAAGCTGCCAGGCCAGCGCCCCGTTGAAGGAATCGCCCGCCGCCACCGTATCTACCGCCTGCACCGGGAACCCTTGGACATGGCGGCTTCCGGCAGCGTCCACGATTAACGCCCCTTTGGAGCCCAGCGTTACAATCACGTGCCGGACCCCTTTTTGCAGCATGATCCGGGCCGCACGCTCTGCATCCTCCACGCTCTCCACGGAGATACCGGCCAGAATACCCGCCTCTGTCTCATTCGGGGTCAGATAGGTGACATGATGCAGCAGCTCATCGCCCAGCGGCTGGGCCGGGGCCGGATTAAGAATTACCGGAATCCCATGCCGGGACGCCATCGCAGCCGCAGCCCCGCACATCGCCAGATCCGTCTCCAGCTGCATCACCACGATCCGGGCTTCGCTGATCACATCCTCCAGCGCTGCAATATCCTCCGGCGTCATCTCCACATTCGCACCAGGCACGACGATGATCCGGTTCTCCCCAGCACCATCCACCACAATGGAAGCAACCCCTGTAGCCTGGGATTCACTCTGTGAGATGTACGCGGTGTGAACCTGCTCCTGCTCCATAATCTCTAGCAGGCCGCTGCCAAAAGTATCCTTTCCCACCCGGCCGATCATCGTCACTTCCGCGCCAAGTCTGGCGGCTGCAACCGCCTGATTCGCCCCTTTTCCGCCCGGAGACAAAGCGAACCCCTGACCGAACAGGGTCTCACCGGCTTCCGGCGCACGCTCTGCCCGCACAACCATATCCATATTCAGACTGCCAATTACGACTATACTCAACCCGCTACACCACCACTTGGTTTATTGTTTGGCTTATGGTTCAGATGAACCTTGTACATTTATTCTCTCCTTATCTTATGGCCTTCCGGCAGGTTAATCAAATTTTTATTATCAGCTCCCCGGGCAGTTATCCGTCAGCGAAACTTCGCTGTGCTTTTCAAGGATAATTATGCTAGAATGATGGTGCAATCGCTTCCAGATCCTGTCCTGCGCCATTGAGCAAACGTTTGCATCTTAGATACAGCCTGCAGCATTTCTTATTCGCAGTACCATCTAAATCGC
The DNA here is from genome assembly GCF_045040735.1 of Paenibacillus sp. FSL K6-1217. Lineage (NCBI taxonomy): Bacteria > Bacillati > Bacillota > Bacilli > Caryophanales > Paenibacillaceae > Paenibacillus > Paenibacillus sp. FSL K6-1217. The sequence continues at coordinate 6,088,216 of NZ_CP150271.1, read as the reverse complement.
ATTTAGGAGGCTTATCAAGTGAGCGACAACCACTTACCGTCAGTAGCTTATTTCAGCATGGAGTACGGACTGCATTCCGACTTCAAAATGTACGCCGGAGGCCTGGGCATCCTGGCCGGAGATTACATCAAGGGCGCACAGGATATCGGGGCACCCATCATCCCCATCGGACTCAAATGGAAACAGGGCTACACGGACCAGAAGATTGATGCGGACGGCAACCCCTACGACTCTTACCACAACTATGTGTACGACTTCCTGGAAGATACGGGCGTCAAGGTCACGGTCAAAGTCAGAAAGACCGATGTAGTCTGCAAAGTGTGGAGAACAGACCGGTTCGGCAACCGTCCGCTCTATTTGCTCGACACCGATATCCCCGAGAACAGTGATGCCTGGATTACCGGCCAGCTCTACGGCTGGTTCGGGGAAGAGCGGATTGCCCAGGAGATTGTGCTGGGCATCGGTGGCGTCAAAGCCATGCGCGCCCTGGGAATTAAGATCGATGTCTATCATTTCAACGAAGGGCATGCGGCGCTCGCTGCGATTGAACTGATCCGGGAGAAGATGTCCGGCGGCAGTACCTTTGAAGAAGCCTGGAAGGCTACACGGGAAGAGGTTGTGTTCACTACACATACACCGATTAAGGAGGGCAACGAGACCCATCCGCTGGACCGTCTGGAATATATGGGGGCCTTCAATGGCTTAACCCGCGCGCAGATGGAGCGGATCGGCGGTGAACCCTTTAACATGACGGTTGCCGGTCTGCGGCTGTCGCGGATCTCGAATGCGGTGGCCCAGCTTCATGCCGATACCGCGAACACCATGTGGAAGGAAGTCGCCGGCAGATCAGCGATCATCGGCATCACCAATGCGATTCACACCCCTACCTGGGTAGATGAGCGGATGACCCGCGCTTTTGATGAGGGCGGCGATCTGTGGGCTGCCCATAAGGAGATCAAGCAGGAGCTGATCCGCTTCATCGAGGAACGCTCCGGCATCGCCCTGAATGCGGAGAATCTGCTGATTGGCTTCTCCCGCCGTGCGGCTCCTTATAAGCGAAGTGACCTGATTTTCTCCCAGCCGGACATTATAGAACCGTACCTGGAGAGCGGTAAGATCCAGATTGTCTTCTCCGGCAAAGCGCATCCGCTGGACGACAACGGCAAACGAATCGTCAGCAACCTCGTAGCCATGATGAGAAAATATCCGAAGAGCGTCGTCTTCCTGGAGAACTACGATATGACCATCGGGGCCCAGCTCACCCGCGGCTCGGATATCTGGCTGAACAATCCGCGCAGACCGCTTGAAGCCAGCGGAACCTCCGGCATGAAGGCCGCCATGAACGGCGTCCTGAACTGCTCCATCCTTGACGGCTGGTGGCCGGAGGCCTGCATCGACGGCGAGAACGGCTGGCAGATCGGCGACGGCTTCGAGACCACCGACTTTGCGGTGCTTGACCAGCACGACAGCGATGCACTGTACGATACGCTGCTGAACCGTGTCCTTCCCGTCTTTTATGAGGATCAGGCCAAGTGGGTGCAGATGATGCACCGCAGCATCGAGACCACCCGTACCGAGTTCGCCACCAAGCGTATGCTGGACGAATACTATAACCGGATGTATATCACCAGCTAACTCGTATTAGTGTGGTATCATCAGCTATCTTGCAGGTCTTCTTGCTTCCGTCACCAGTACCCCTTCCTGCGCCGCTTCTGTTCCAGAATCCCCCTCCTGTCCGCTGCTGCGGGCGGGAGTTTTTGTTCTGTTTATATCATGAATCTGTCTTCATCTACATAAGCTTAATTATAATGATTATAAAAAAGGATTGATTTTATTTAAATTCTTGGTATCATAGAACTTATACTTAATCTAAAATCAAATCCTATACGAGGTGATTGCGATCATGACCGCTAATAATAACGACAAACTAACAACAAGCTGGGGCGCCCCCGTAGGCGACAACCAGAATTCAATGACCGCCGGTGCCCGTGGCCCCGTGCTGCTGCAGGATGTTCATTTACTGGAAAAGCTGGCCCACTTCAACCGTGAACGTGTTCCTGAACGTGTCGTCCATGCCAAGGGTGCCGGTGCCCATGGTTATTTCGAAGTCACCAATGACCTCTCCCAATATACGAAGGCTGCCTTCTTGTCCGGGGTCGGCAAACGCACCCCGATGTTCATCCGCTTCTCCACCGTGGCCGGAGAACTCGGTTCTTCCGATACCGTGCGCGATCCGCGCGGCTTTGCTGTGAAGTTCTATACCGAAGAAGGCAACTATGACCTGGTCGGCAATAACACGCCTGTCTTTTTCATCCGCGACGCGATCAAATTCCCGGACTTCATCCATACCCAGAAGCGCCATCCGCAGACTCATCTGAAGAACCCGAATGCGGTCTGGGACTTCTGGTCGCTCTCCCCCGAGTCTCTGCACCAGGTTACGATTCTGATGTCCGACCGCGGCATCCCGGCCACCTTCCGCCATATGCACGGCTTCGGCAGCCATACCTTCAAATGGGTGAATGCCGAAGGTGCAGCCGTATGGGTGAAATACCACTTCAAGACAGAGCAGGGCGTCAAGAACCTCGATGTTAAGCTGGCTGCACAGCTTGCCGCCGACAACCCGGACTATCATACGGAGGATTTGTTCAACGCCATTGATACTGGGGACTTCCCGGCCTGGAGGCTGCATGTGCAGATCATGCCTGTGGAGGATGCCGACACCTACCGCTTCGATCCGTTTGATGTCACCAAAGTGTGGTCGCAGAAGGATTACCCGCTGATTGAGCTAGGCCGCATGGTGTTGGACCGCAATCCTGAGAATTACTTCGCCGAAGTGGAGCAGGCTACCTTTTCTCCCGGCTCGTTCGTTCCAGGCATCGAGGCTTCTCCCGACAAAATGCTTCAGGGCCGCCTGTTCGCATACGGGGATGCCCACCGCTACCGGGTAGGAGCGAACCATAACCACCTGCCGGTTAACCGGCCTATCGCAGAGGTCAACAATAATCAGCGCGACGGCGCGATGAATGCCACCAGTAACGGGGGAGGCTCCGTCTATTACGAGCCCAACAGCTCCGGCGGGGCAACCGAGTCTGCGCAGCATAAAGCGGCTGCTTTTGAAGTCTCCGGCCAGGCGGACAGCGTATCTTATGACCATGACGATCACTACACCCAGCCGGGTGACCTGTACCGTCTGCTCAGTGAAGAGGAACGTGCCCGGCTCGTGAGCAATATTGTCGGTGCCATGACCCCAGTGAAGTCCGACGAGATCAAGCTCCGCCAGATTGGCCACTTCTCCAAAGCCGATCCGGAGTTCGGCCGGCGCATCGCAGAGGGGCTGGGATTGGCTGCCGTAGAGTAACCTCTATCCACAGCAAAGAAGGGGTAAGCATCGCTTACCCCTTCTTTGCGTTATTGGTACAGCATATATTCCCAGATTCCAGAGGACAGAGAGATTTCAGACTAGTGCCCGGCTCCGTGATTGTTGATAGAGATATTACCGGAGGATGGGGACACGTAACCGCCTGCGCTTACCGTGGTTACCACTACGCTTGCGCTAATCAACAATACGGCTGTTAATAACGAGATCGCCTTTTTCATCTTTTAAAAACTCCCTCTCTAAGATATTTTTCATTATATTTTGATAAGACTCTTGTTGTTCTGCAGAAGCATGGCTTCGGATATGTTCATAAAACGACACGATCTTCCTAAAGCCTGTCCCATCATAAAGTTTACTGCTTATTACCAAAATATAGAGAGTCAGATTAATTGCATCATGAATTTTCTCCCTTTTATACAAATAAATTGCACTAAGATGCATATAGTCTATGTAGTATCTGATGTCTTCCTGCTTCTCTCTGCAGCTCAGTTCCTTCAGCGGCTCATTGAACTCATCCAGCACCCAATCGATCGAAAAGTTATACTTAATGGCAGATTCCAGCACAGTAATCAGACAGGCAAGCAGCTCCTCCTGGTCCCCCGTGCGGATGAATTCAACATAATCTGCGAGCACCTCAACCTTCCCCTCCAGCAGATCGATGACAAAGGTATTGGCTGTCGCAATATTCTTGTAGTATTCCACTTCGGCGGCAGCCTCATGATCCAAATCCGTGATCCAGCTCAAATCCGAATACAAGCTTATACACTTCCTGGATTCAGCGAGGTTACCGAGCTTCTGATAGGCAATTCCCTTCATGCACGCACTGTACCCGAGATAATACACTATATTTTTTTTCAAAAAATGCTTCTTTGCACCCTGTTGATGGGAGCCGTAGGTTAGAACTGCGAGTTCAAAGAGCTTGTCAGAAATCTCGAGAATGGCTGTCCAGTTCTCCCATGAGAACGAAACTTTAAGCATATCTGTCAAAGAGTCTTCATTCATCCCATCCAGTTCCAGCAATTTCTATCTTGCCTCCTATCATTCCATTATATTCCAATAATAACCTGCTTCATCGCTCCGGTCAATTCATTCACAGCATATATCTCGCTAAAAAGCCCTTTATTCTCCAGTTGAGCCAATCAAACTAACCTTTTCGACACAACTCGTTCCAAAATATGTAATATTGTTGCCCAACACTACTGCTGATATACATCCAGCCACTGCTCCAGCTGCTCCTTCAACCGTACCCTGGCCGATTCCGGCTCCAGAATCTCCGCGTTCGGGCCATATTGCAGAATCCACTTCGTGAACTCCTGCTCATTATTAACCGTGACCTCGAACAGCAGGGTTCCATCGCCTTCTTCGCTCATCCGGGGCTGTACGAACAGCTCCTCTTCCTTAATATAACGCGCCACCTCCGGATGGAACCGTACCTTGAACGTGATATTCCGGGCTCCGCGGTTGATCGACCAGGTGTTTTTCAGATACTTCTTAATATTGAAATTCCCCTTATCAAAAGTGGAAGCCGTCATCTCTACCTGCTCAAATCGGCTAATCCGAAACGTACGAATCGCTCCCTTCAGGTGGCAATAGCCAATCAGATAAAAGCGCTGATCCCGCGGGATCAGATAATACGGGTCAATCTCCCGTGCTGTAGTGGCGTTGCGTGACTGCGAGTGGTAGACCGTCCGGATGCTGCGTTGCTCCAGAATCGCTCCAATGAGCGGCTGCAGGAAGTTCCTGCTCTCCTTGCGGTAGGCCGGCGTGCCCATTTGGATAATATCCGCTATATCCTCCAGCAGGCCGTTCTGCCTGGATTTCTCTTTCAGATGGGTGCCCATCACCTTGTCGTACGCAGAATGGAATCCCGGCGGGATTCGATCCTGATTGAGGACCGATGGCAGCAGCGAGAACGCCAGCGACTCCTGCTCCGAGAAATCCAGCGGATACAAAAAGAACTTCCCCATGAACCGGTACCCCGTGCCTCTTCCCTGATTCGTAACCGGAGCAAAGTGGCTGATCACCTCAAGATCCCTGTAGATCGTTCTAATATTCACCTCGCACCTGAAGGCCAGGTCCGCCGCCGTAATCCCGGGGTTCGACTGAATAGCGTTAATGATTCTGAAAATCCGTATTACTTTGTCTGTCATTGCATATGCTCCTCAGCTTCCAAGTCAATGTTGTCTATGTTCCCATAGCTATACTATATCAGTTCTATAGAAACATAACGCTCCGCAATACTATTGCAACATTCCCCTGACTACATCAAAATCCCCCTGGTGGGTGAACCATACTGGTCCCTCTATACCACGCTTACAGGGAGCTCACTTTTCTCCATCAACCGCCTTCTGGCGACCTTTTGACGACTACAGCCTAGCAAGGTAGGAGGATAGCTCCTCAGCAGCGAATGTATTCGGTTGGTCGGGGTTGGTCGCACGCGTTCTGAAGTGTTTTTCCTTTCATGGCGGTACTCCCGTATCCTACCTCTAGTCAATTCTAAGCGTTCTCTCTCACCGCCCACTTGCTCGGAGCCGCATTGTTGCACATTTTGCAGGATTTCTCTAGAAATGTTACGGGCTACGGTACATTGTTGCATCATTTGCAGGAATTCCGGTGTTTAGTACAAATTAGCGCTGGCATTGTTGTATTTCATGCAGGATTTCTGAATCCGGCGCTTCTATTGGGCAGTATTCCTTCACTTCTTGCAGGATTTCTCTAAAATGTTACGGCCTGCGGAGCGTAGGGCCCATTCCTCATCGGAGCAGCACCAATTGTATTCGGATTTCCGCACATATTTCCTAAATAAAGGACACGACAAAATCATCCTAACGGATGAATAAAATTACCTTTGCGCGAACACAATGTATGCTGTTTTCTACATACATTTGATCCGTATGCCTACTTACGAGCACAACGTATGCTGTTTTCCACATACATTTGGCCCGTATGCCTGCTTACCAGCACCGAATGTATGCTGTTTTCCACATACATTTGGCCCGTATGCCTGCTTGCGGGCACAACGTATGCTGTTTTTGACATACATTTGGCCCGTATGCCTGCTTGCGGGCACAACGTATGCTGTTTTTGACATACATTTGGTCCGTATGCCTGCTTGCGGGCACAACGTATGCTGTTTTTGACATATATTTGGTCCGTATGCCTATACCTGCCCATTGTATTCGGTTTAAGCATACCTTCAGCCTTCAGTCACATTCCGCATCGAAGTCATTCTACGAATCCTTCCAAGAACTCTTATCTACAAATTTACACACACCTTTTCCACAGCAGCAGGAAACTATAGTTTCCTAATACAACAAAAAAGTCCGTCTTCCCCATAGGGCTGACGGACTTAGGTGATACAGATATAAGCGGGTGATGGGAATCGAACCCACGCTATCAGCTTGGAAGGCTGAAGTTCTACCATTGAACTACACCCGCACAGGTGAAATGAAATATCGGGATGACACGATTTGAACATGCGACCCCCTGGTCCCAAACCAGGTGCTCTACCAAGCTGAGCTACATCCCGATAATAAAAATGGCGCGCCCTGAGAGATTCGGATGCTGCACATCCGATTGCGAAGTGATCCTATCGAAGCCTATGCTCCAACGAACTCGTTCGAATCTGAGGACACTTTGTTGAATCAATGATGTGATAATGGCGCGCCCTGAGAGATTCGAACTCCCGGCCTTTTGATTCGTAGTCAAACGCTCTATCCAGCTGAGCTAAGGGCGCAAAATCTATATGGAGCGGACGACGGGAATCGAACCCGCGACCCTCGCCTTGGCAAGGCGATGCTCTACCGCTGAGCCACGTCCGCAAAAACATGGTGCGCGTGAAGGGACTTGAACCCCCACGTCGTGAAACGCCAGATCCTAAGTCTGGTGCGTCTGCCATTCCGCCACACGCGCACACGTTACAAGAAAATGGTGAGCCATGAAGGACTCGAACCTTCGACACCCTGATTAAAAGTCAGGTGCTCTACCAACTGAGCTAATGGCTCTCATAAGAGAAACATTCAAAAAAATGGCTGGGGATATAGGAATCGAACCTATGGAATGACGGAGTCAAAGTCCGTTGCCTTACCGCTTGGCTAATCCCCAATATTATAATTAGCAGAACACTACGGAATCGGATGGATACTCTATACTTCGAGATATAGGATGCTCAATCCCTTACACCTTGATACAAGGATACAATAAAAATGGCGGAACCGACGGGATACTCTTCACTCCGTTAGGAGATTGCGAAGTATTCCTTTCGAAGCTTATGCTTCAACGAACCCAGGGATTTCTCATCCCTTACGCCATTAAATGGCGGAACCGACGGGATTCGAACCCGCGATCTCCTGCGTGACAGGCAGGCATGTTAGGCCAACTACACCACGGTTCCATGTTGGCATTTGGGTCCCCCGGAAAGTATTCGGAATATGCTTCAGAGCAAATCTTCCACTTGTGGGGAACAATTGCGGGGGCAGGATTTGAACCTGCGGCCTTCGGGTTATGAGCCCGACGAGCTACCGGGCTGCTCCACCCCGCGTCATTGAACAATATCTATTCGGTTAAGATAGATGGTGGAGGCTGAGGGGTTCGAACCCCCGACCCTCTGCTTGTAAGGCAGATGCTCTCCCAGCTGAGCTAAGCCTCCATATATGACTCGTATGGGATACTCTCCACTCCGTTACGAGATTGCGAAGTATTCCTTACGATGCTTATGCTTCAACGAACCCAGGGAATTCTCATCCCATTAATCGAAGAAGAAATTGGTGACTCGTATGGGATTCGAACCCATGTTACCTCCGTGAAAGGGAGGTGTCTTAACCCCTTGACCAACGAGCCATGCTGTGTAAAAAGTATTCAGTGAAAAGTAACGCTACGGAGAGAGAGGGATACTCTTCACTTCGTTACGAGATTGCGATGTAGTGCTAACGAAGCTTATGCTCCAACGAACCACGGAGGGTTCTCATCCCTTTGCAGGGAAGTAACGCTACGGAGAGAGAGGGATTCGAACCCTCGAGACGCTTGTGGCGCCTACACGATTTCCAATCGTGCTCCTTCGGCCAAACTCGGACACCTCTCCATATGGCTCCCCGAACAGGACTCGAACCTGTGACAACTCGATTAACAGTCGAGTGCTCTACCAACTGAGCTATCAGGGAATATACATATCAGGCTTGATCGCCTGAAAACTGAATCCGAAACGAATCTGTGTATTAGAAATTGGATAAGCCCTCGACCGATTAGTATTGGTCAGCTCCATGCATTGCTGCACTTCCACCTCCAACCTATCTACCTCGTCGTCTTCAAGGGGTCTTACATACTGGGAAATCTCATCTTGAGGGGGGCTTCACGCTTAGATGCTTTCAGCGCTTATCCCGTCCGTACGTAGCTACTCAGCCATGCTCCTGGCGGAACAACTGATGCACCAGCGGTACGTCCATCCCGGTCCTCTCGTACTAAGGACAGCTCCTCTCAAATTTCCTGCGCCCACGACAGATAGGGACCGAACTGTCTCACGACGTTCTGAACCCAGCTCGCGTACCGCTTTAATGGGCGAACAGCCCAACCCTTGGGACCTACTTCAGCCCCAGGATGCGATGAGCCGACATCGAGGTGCCAAACCTCCCCGTCGATGTGGACTCTTGGGGGAGATAAGCCTGTTATCCCCAGGGTAGCTTTTATCCGTTGAGCGATGGCCCTTCCATGCGGTACCACCGGATCACTAAGTCCGACTTTCGTCCCTGCTCGACTTGTAGGTCTCGCAGTCAAGCTCCCTTATGCCTTTGCACTCTGCGAATGATTTCCAACCATTCTGAGGGAACCTTTGAACGCCTCCGTTACTCTTTAGGAGGCGACCGCCCCAGTCAAACTGCCCGCCTGACACGGTCCCCGTACCCGATAAGGGCACCAGGTTAGAACCTAGATACGATCAGGGTGGTATCCCAACGGCGCCTCCGCAGAAGCTTGCGCTCCTGCCTCACCGGCTCCCACCTATCCTGTACAGATCGTACCCAAATTCAATATCAAGCTGCAGTAAAGCTCCATGGGGTCTTTCCGTCTTGTCGCGGGTAACCTGCATCTTCACAGGTATTAAAATTTCACCGGATCTCTCGTTGAGACAGCGCCCAAGTCGTTACGCCATTCGTGCGGGTCAGAATTTACCTGACAAGGAATTTCGCTACCTTAGGACCGTTATAGTTACGGCCGCCGTTTACTGGGGCTTCGGTTCACAGCTTCGGATTGCTCCTAACCGCTCCCCTTAACCTTCCAGCACCGGGCAGGCGTCAGCCCGTATACTTCGCCTTGCGGCTTCGCACAGACCTGTGTTTTTGCTAAACAGTCGCTTGGGCCTTTTCACTGCGGCCCCCTCGGGCTATTCACCCTACCGAGGCACCCCTTCTCCCGAAGTTACGGGGTCATTTTGCCGAGTTCCTTAACGAGAGTTCTTCCGCGCGCCTTAGAATTCTCTTCTCGCCTACCTGTGTCGGTTTGCGGTACGGGCACCTTCTCCTGACTAGAGGCTTTTCTTGGCAGTGTGAGATCATGACCTTCGCTACTATAATTTTCGCTCCCCATCACAGCCCAGCCTTAGTAGTGTGCGGATTTGCCTGCACACCAGCCTCACTGCTTAGACGGACATCCATCAGTCCGCGTCACTACCCTCCTGCGTCACCCCATCGCTCATAGCGGATTACGGTGGTACAGTAATTTCAAACTGTTGTCCTTCGACTACGCCTGTCGGCCTCGCCTTAGGTCCCGACTTACCCTGAGCGGACGAGCCTTCCTCAGGAAACCTTGGGCTTTCGGCGGATCAGATTCTCACTGATCTTTTCGTTACTCATACCGGCATTCTCACTTGTATGCTGTCCAGCGCTCCTTACGGTACACCTTCAACCCACATACAACGCTCCCCTACCCCAGATGCAACGCATCTAGCCATAGCTTCGGTGGTGTGTTTAGCCCCGTTACATTTTCGGCGCAGAGTCACTCGACCAGTGAGCTATTACGCACTCTTTCAATGGTGGCTGCTTCTAAGCCAACATCCTGGTTGTCTGTGCAACTCCACATCCTTTCCCACTTAACACACACTTGGGGACCTTAGCTGATGGTCTGGGCTGTTTCCCTTTTGACAATGGATCTTAGCACTCACTGTCTGACTCCCGGCAAGAAGTAAATGGCATTCGGAGTTTGACTGAGCTTGGTAACCCTTGCGGGCCCCGCACCCAATCAGTGCTCTACCTCCACCACTCCATTCACCGAGGCTAGCCCTAAAGCTATTTCGGGGAGAACCAGCTATCTCCGAGTTCGATTGGAATTTCTCCGCTACCCCCACCTCATCCCCGCATTTTTCAACATGCGTGGGTTCGGGCCTCCAGTGCGTGTTACCGCACCTTCACCCTGGACAGGGGTAGATCACACGGTTTCGGGTCTACGTCCACATACTTAGTCGCCCTATTCAGACTCGCTTTCGCTGCGGCTCCGGCTTCTCACCTTAACCTTGCATGTTAAACGTAACTCGCCGGTTCATTCTACAAAAGGCACGCCATCACCCCTAAAACGGGCTCTGACTTTTTGTAAGCACACGGTTTCAGGTTCTATTTCACTCCCCTTCCGGGGTGCTTTTCACCTTTCCCTCACGGTACTGTTTCACTATCGGTCGCCAGGTAGTATTTAGCCTTAGCAGATGGTCCTGCTGGATTCATACGGGGTTTCACGTGCCCCGCACTACTCGGGATCCGTCTCGGAGGGAACACAGTTTGGGCTACAGGGCTTTTACCTCTATCGCGGGCCTTTCCAGACCTCTTCGCCTACTCGATTCCTTTGTAACTCCATGTGAGACGTCCCACAACCCCAAGAGGCAAGCCCCTTGGTTTAGGCTGTTCCGCGTTCGCTCGCCGCTACTGACGGAATCACTATTGTTTTCTCTTCCTCAGGGTACTTAGATGTTTCAGTTCCCCTGGTCTGCCTCTACGTATCCTATGTATTCAGATACGAGTAACTGCGAATTACCACAGCTGGGTTTCCCCATTCGGACACCCCCGGATCAAAGCTTGCTTACAGCTCCCCGAGGCAGTTTCGTTGTTCGCCACGTCCTTCGTCGGCTCCTGGCGCCTAGGCATCCTCCGTGTGCTCTTAGTAGCTTAACCTCGATTTTTCCGTCAGGAAAATATCGGACAATGAATTTCTTCAACGTCTGTATTTCCTTCAAGATCATCGTAGCATCGCCATTAATTCAAAACTTGTTTACACAAGTTCAGCTTAAAGGAATGTTCTAAAACGCAAATTCGTTTCGGTATCCAGTTTTCAAGGATCAAGTCTTACTGAGAGTTTGAGCTCTCAAAACTGACCAACGAGTGAGTGTTTGAACCCAAGGGTTCATTGTGGAAGCAAAGCTTCCGATTTGAATGTTTCCATTGCAGGAAACGATTCTCCATAGAAAGGAGGTGATCCAGCCGCACCTTCCGATACGGCTACCTTGTTACGACTTCACCCCAATCATCTACCCCACCTTCGGCGGCTGGCTCCCTTGCGGGTTACCCCACCGACTTCGGGTGTTGTAAACTCTCGTGGTGTGACGGGCGGTGTGTACAAGACCCGGGAACGTATTCACCGCGGCATGCTGATCCGCGATTACTAGCAATTCCGACTTCATGCAGGCGAGTTGCAGCCTGCAATCCGAACTGAGACCGGCTTTGCTGGGATTGGCTCCACCTCGCGGCTTCGCTTCCCGTTGTACCGGCCATTGTAGTACGTGTGTAGCCCAGGTCATAAGGGGCATGATGATTTGACGTCATCCCCACCTTCCTCCGGTTTGTCACCGGCAGTCACTCTAGAGTGCCCAGCTCTACCTGCTGGCAACTAAAGTCAAGGGTTGCGCTCGTTGCGGGACTTAACCCAACATCTCACGACACGAGCTGACGACAACCATGCACCACCTGTCTCAACTTTCCCCGAAGGGCACCTGATGCATCTCTGCTTCGTTAGTTGGATGTCAAGACCTGGTAAGGTTCTTCGCGTTGCTTCGAATTAAACCACATACTCCACTGCTTGTGCGGGTCCCCGTCAATTCCTTTGAGTTTCAGTCTTGCGACCGTACTCCCCAGGCGGAGTGCTTACTGTGTTAACTTCGGCACCAAGGGTATCGAAACCCCTAACACCTAGCACTCATCGTTTACGGCGTGGACTACCAGGGTATCTAATCCTGTTTGCTCCCCACGCTTTCGCGCCTCAGCGTCAGTTACAGCCCAGAAAGTCGCCTTCGCCACTGGTGTTCCTCCACATATCTACGCATTTCACCGCTACACGTGGAATTCCACTTTCCTCTTCTGTACTCAAGTCACCCAGTTTCCAGTGCGACCTCAGGTTGAGCCCAAGGTTTAAACACCAGACTTAAATAACCGCCTGCGCGCGCTTTACGCCCAATAATTCCGGACAACGCTTGCCCCCTACGTATTACCGCGGCTGCTGGCACGTAGTTAGCCGGGGCTTTCTTCTCAGGTACCGTCACTCCGGCAGCAGTTACTCTACCGGACGTTCTTCCCTGGCAACAGAGCTTTACGATCCGAAAACCTTCATCACTCACGCGGCGTTGCTCCGTCAGGCTTGCGCCCATTGCGGAAGATTCCCTACTGCTGCCTCCCGTAGGAGTCTGGGCCGTGTCTCAGTCCCAGTGTGGCCGTTCACCCTCTCAGGTCGGCTACGCATCGTCGCCTTGGTGGGCCGTTACCCCACCAACTAGCTAATGCGCCGCAGGCCCATCCCCAAGCGGCAGATTGCTCCGCCTTTCATTCTCTCCTCAGGAGAAGAAAGAAATTATCCGGTATTAGCTACCGTTTCCGGTAGTTATCCCAGGCTTGAGGGCAGGTTGCCTACGTGTTACTCACCCGTCCGCCGCTAAGTTTGAAAGGAAGCAAGCTTCCTTTCAAACTCCGCTCGACTTGCATGTATTAGGCACGCCGCCAGCGTTCGTCCTGAGCCAGGATCAAACTCTCCAAATTGGTATTTAGAAAGAGCGATTGCTCATTTTGAAACATCTGACGAGAATTTTCATTCTCATTTTGGATCTCGCCGAAGCGATCTCCGATACTCACTCGTTGTTCAGTTTTCAAAGATCAAGCTCGTTGTTAGTGTCGATGTTGTCGTCACCAGCAACTCTTATAATATATCACATCCAGCCAATCAATGCAAGCTCTTTTTTTCAACTTCTTTTCGAGCCAGGACTTGATGTTTCGCGGCCAGAAATAGAATATATCATGTATAGCAATTCGTTGCAAGAATTATTTTATAAGCAACATCTTCGAATGATATTAGCCTTATGTGGGTAGAATAACCGAGTATCTAAACGTTAGCTCTGGAAGCCGGAAGCTTACGTAATCAAACGTTATAGGGGGATCATAATGGACACTCATGAATTCGTGGAGAAGTTCCAGGAGAATCAGCGTAAAGCGCTAAAGAACAGAAAACGGGGTAAAGGTACCCCTGGCGCACGGCTGGCCAATAAACAGCATAGCTCCAACAAATAGTACATCCAGAAATAGCACCTCCAGCACATCGCATCCAGCGCAAACATTGACGTCCCGTTAACCTGCCAGGCTCCGGCTTGTGCGGGATGATTGCTCCATTACAAGCACAATACAAAACAGAAAGGGATGTCCGCGCAGCCAGTTACGGCTTGCGTGGACATCCCTTTTGCATGAATAGTTATTTATTTACTCAGTTTCGCTACACCTACAGCCACTTTCTCGATTTGCGCTTTGCTGAGTGATTTGTCAGCGGAGCTGATGGTTACGAAACGGTCGGCCAGCTTGAAGGTCAGCATAGGCGTATCCGAAGGGGTGTACCATTTCGCCTCTGTTCCATTGGAGAGCTTCACTGTGCTGCTGTTATAGCCCTCGGAATAGTCACGCGGCGAGATATTCACCCGCATTTTGTTGAAGAGGAAGCTTACGCCGTCACCGCCGCCTGCAACCTTCTGGAAAGCATCTCCGCTGATCATCTGTGTAGGGGCATAGGCTGTCTCAAAGCCCTCGAATTTCGCAAACTCCTTAGCAATCTGCTCCTTCTGTGCTGCACTGTATTGTACCTCTGTCAGCTTCACAGCTGAACCATTATCCGGCGTGGTGGTCCCTGTTCCAGTGCCAAGGATAACCTCATTCGTGGAGGCGTTGAATGTAACCGGCACTTTCAGCGCATCTGCCATCGCCCGGACCGGAAGATATGTCGTATCCTTATAAGTGATCGGCGCCATGGTTTTACCGTTGTTATCTACCGGGGTGTAGGCTGCTCCGTTTACTTTGAATCCGATGCCGTGGTTAAGATAGGCGCTGATCTTCTGCATGTTCGTTCCTGCGTAGACACCTGCTGAACCTGTAACGGCCATTCCGAATACCATAGTGGCTATGATCATTTTTTTGCTTTTCATTGAATATCGTCTCCCTTAGTTGTGATGTTAGTGTGTGTGTTCCTTGCTATAGACTTATTAAACCATTAACTTGTTTCCAACTTGTATCCGGATTGTAAAGAAGTAATTCAAACGCTCAACCCATACACCTCTGTGTACAAAATATCTCTGAAGCGGCAGAATTCCTCCATCGTTACCGGCTCCGGGCAGGTCATAATACGCAGTGGAAGCTCAGCTTGTCCTGCACGCAGCGGCGGCTGCACGTAATCATAGGGATTCAGGTGGAAGCCCAGCCGCTCATAGAATCCGATCCTTCTCCGCTCCAGCTCGCCGTCCGGCGGCTCTACCTCAAGCAGCACCGGCTTGTCCGAACGCATGAGATAGCTGCTCATCAGCTTGTGGCCGATCCCTCCGCTCCGCCGCTGGGGATTCACGGCAATATGCTCAATAAACCGCAGTCCGGGAAATTCCCATGCCGCCAAAAAAGCCAATATCCGCCCCTCCGCATCCTTACTCGTATATAGATGATAATTCGGATGCTCCAGTAAAGCCTGCTGTCCGCTGCGGGTGCGGAGCTCACTTACCGGAAAAGAAGCTTCCATAATAGCGAATATCTCATTAAATTCGGTTTCATTAATAACTGTTGCATTGATCACTGTATTCCGGTCCATTGCCGTTGCCTGCTTTCTGCCGCTTCGCTGGGCGAAGGGCTCTAAGGTATTGTACCCGTATCCGGTTAAGAATACTTTCCAGGGATTCTTTAAGCATCAAGAAGCTTCAAAATAAAGACTGTCACACAACGTTCTCCGGTGTCCTGTGAGCCGATTAGCATCTGGTACTAGGAGAACATGCTATACTGAAGTTAACAGATACATCATCACGATTATATAGGAGAGGTTCATTTGGATAATCAACGCTGGATCGCACCTGAATTCTACAATCTCACTTCGGAAATGGAGCAGCATCCTGAAGACAAGATTGCAATTAAATGGTTACATGAAAACGGGAGCCTGGAGCAAATCACCTATGGTGCGCTCATGGCTCAGGCTAACCGTCTCGCTGGCGGGCTGGCCGCACTCGGACTTACGCAGGGCGACCGGGTCCTGGTCATGGTGCCCCGCCGGATTATCGCCTATGCGATTTATCTGGCCTGCCTGAAGCTGGGACTGGCTGTTATTCCATCATCTGAAATGCTGCGGGCGAAGGATCTCTCGTACCGGCTGCGCCATTCCGAAGCACGGGCTGTGATTGTCTGGTCCGAGGTTACCGGTGAAGTGAACAAAATCTCCGATGACCTGCCCGCACTGGACTACCGCCTGTCTGTCGCAAGCGGCGAGGCTGAGCCAGAAGAAGGCTGGATCGACCTGGAGGGTCTAATGATAGGACAAGCGGATTCGTTCCCTGCGGTTGCCAGCCGCCGTGATGATATCGCCATTCTGGCCTATACCTCCGGCACAACCGGCAACCCCAAAGCAGTCGTTCATACCCACGGCTGGGGATATGCCCATCTGCGGATCACTTCCTCCCTCTGGTTCGATATCCGCGAATCGGATACGGTCTGGGCTACCGCCGCACCGGGCTGGCAGAAGTGGATCTGGAGTCCGTTCCTGACGGTACTCGGCAACGGGGCAACCGGCTTCGTCTATAACGGAGCCTTCCATCCGGAGCGCTACCTGCAATTGCTGCAGGACGAGAAGATCCAGGTATTATGCTGCACTCCAACTGAATACCGCCTGATGGCGAAGACTGAGGGTCTGGCCGATTACGACCTGTCCAATCTGCGCTGCGCCGTATCCGCCGGTGAACCGCTGAATCAGGAAGTCATTCACACGTTCCAGCAAAACTTCAATATTACAATCCGTGACGGCTATGGACAAACGGAGAGCACACTCATCATCGCAGCGCTGAAGGATGAACCGATCCGGGTCGGCTCCATGGGCAAATCGATTGCCCCCGGCATTGTCGAGGTAATCGACGAGGACGGACATCCGCTGCCTGCCGGAGTGGTCGGCGATATCGCCGTACATCTGAGCATGCCTGCCCTGTTCCAGAACTATTATAAAGATCCCGAGCGCAAAACGAACTGCTCGCATGGGGAGTATTTCGTAACGGGCGACCGGGCGCGCAAGGATGAGGACGGTTATTTCTGGTTCGAGGGGCGCGGTGATGACATCATCATCAGCTCGGGCTATACCATCGGACCATTCGAGGTGGAAGAGGCGCTGATGAAGCATACCCTCGTTAAGGAATGCGCTGTGGTCGCAAGCCCGGATGAGATCCGCGGCTCGGTCGTCAAGGCTTTTATCGTGCTGAAAGACGGCCATGCCGGAACACCGGAGCTGACCAAAGAGCTGCAAGCCCATGTCAAGGAGCAGACCGCCCCTTACAAGTATCCGCGCAAAATCGAATACATTACAGATCTTCCGAAGACAACCTCCGGAAAGATCCGCAGAATCGAGCTGCGTGAGCAGGAAAAGCAGGCTAATCTGTAGCAAGAGCTGCTCTATCCAGGGAATCCTGCAAATTAGGCAGCTATATCGCCAGCCGAAACTATAAAATCCCCGTTCCTACAGTGATGTAGGACGGGGATTTTTGTGTTTTTGGACGCCTAAGCGTGCAGCACATGCCTTACTCGGACCAATATTCCGCTTCCGGGTTGAGCGTCGCGCCTACCTCGCCTTCTTTTACCAGATCGCAGTCCAGATACCCTTCCTCATCCAGGAAATAGACCTCCTGCTTATAGAATTCACACAGTGTCTCCAGGAACTTCTCCGGTGAATCGTACATTACCACCAGATCGCCGTAGTCGTGCAGCAAATCACAGATCCGTTCCACCCCTTCTTCAGAGCGGTAGTAGCAGATATAATCACTTCCATAGTTCGTCAGCAGCGGCAAGATGGTTCCACCGCCGGTGTATCCCTTCTCCTGAAGAATCCCTGACAGTATGTTCACTTCATGGCCGTATTCCCCGATATGAATCAGCCGGTAGCCCGGAATGAACTCCAGCAGGCTGGGATCTTCCTCAGCGCCGCCCGTTCCCAGAACCGTATCATAGATTGCCCGCAGAAGCGCAGGCACTTCGGATGTAAACTCTAATATCGCATCACTGCCTCCTGCCGGAGCCTTCCCCAGACTGGCGGTGTACCCGGGACGCAGCTGCGTGGACAGCTTAAGGAATTCCTGAAATGTACCAGTAAGCATGTAATCATCCTTTATCACAAAAATATAGCGGAGCCATAGGGAACGCCCCTATCTCTCCGCTTGGTGCTGCCATGCTAATGTGCTATGTTATTTTGAGATTGGTTACTTGGCAGCCGAAGCCCACATCTTCTCCAGCCACTGATCGAAATCCGCGCCCTTCTCGCCTTCATAGGCATCGTAGACATCAACCCGCATCTTCTTCAGCTTCTCTTTGAATTCTTCGTAAGAATGGTCCTTAGGCAGGCTCTTCTTAATCCGCAGAATAATCTTGGATACCCCTTTGAACAGTTCTGCTTTGTTCTTCGATGGAACCTTGACCTCTTCGCCAAAAGCCACCAGCTTGTGATATGCAGCTTCTTGCACGGTATATACAGGATCGCTGATCATCAGGCGATTCAGGATATCGATAATTTGTTTGTGGTTGTAGCGGCCCAGCTCTTCTACTGCTTCAAGACGCGCTCTCCAGTCTGCGGAACGGCCGGCGGCTTTCTTCAGTTCGTCATAGTTCTCTGGCAGCTCTTGGATGACTTCTTCATTATTCAAGCGTTACAATCCCCTTCTTGGTTAAATCTGATATATCGAACGTAATCATCTTACCTAGTGCAATTCTACCGTACTGCGCGGCTTGATTTCAATCTTTTGTCCAAACATTCGCGTAAAAAAGCCTGGAATGACTGATTTTGACTAACGGCAGCCGAATGAGTATAGTATGTACCAAATATTCCGCCAGCCGAATAAGGAGGCTTATTACAGATGAAAGCCATTGCCATACACGTGACCGGCCCGTCCGGGGATTTAACAGAAATAGAACTCCCTTTGCCCATTCCGGGTGAGCTGGAGGTGCTGATTGAGATGTATGCGACCTCAGTTCATCCGGCAAATTGCAGGATACTGGATGGAGCACGGACTGCCGGCGGGGCCCGCCCAGCTTCCCGGTCGTTCATCCCGGGTGTTGCTGTAGCCGGAATCGTTGCAGACACCGGTGCAGGGGTGAGCCGCTTCAAGCCTGGCGACGAGGTATTTGGTCTGAAGCCCGCAGCCGAGGGCGGAGGTTATGCGGAATATGCATTGGCCAGGGAGGATGAGCTGGCGCTTAAGCCACCGGCGTTATCCTTCGAAGTTGCCGGGGCGTTACCCGCTGCCGGGCTTACGGCCTGGCAGGCGCTGTCAGCCGCCAAGGTCGCAAGCACGGACCGCGTGCTGGTGCAGAACGGTACCGGAGGAACCGGCAGCTTCGCAGTGCAGCTGGCCAAGCTCCGGGGAGCCACGGTGATCACTACCGTCAACGGCGATGAGGGGCTGGATGCCGCTTGGGGAATTGGGGCTGATCAGGCGATTAACAGCGGCGGGCAGGATTTTGCCGCGATTCTGGGCCAGAGCATCGATGTGGTGATCGATACCGCAGGAGGCCATGCGCTAAGCAGAAGCTTCGCGGTACTGACTCCGGGCGGAAGGCTGGTCTCCACTGCCCAGCCTCCTGATCCGGCCCTGGCTGCACAGCAAGGAATTACAGCAGCTTATCTGACTCCCGCCGCCGATCCCTACCAGCTGACCGAGCTGGCCCGGCTAACGGCTGGAGGGAAGCTCCAGGCGCTGATCGGCGGTTCTTTTGCGCTGAGTGAAGAAGGACTGCGCACTGCACATGCGCTCAGCGTAAGCGGGAAAGCGCGGGGTGTTATTGCTATTACAATTAAAAAGTAGAGAATAACCGGAGCATACGCATTAGCCGTAGCTGTACGAGCGAATCTGACTATACTGTGTGCAACCTCATTTTCATCAGCCGCAGTATATGGTAATCTCCCCATTGAAGCTGCACAAATTAGGTAAGGGGATGATCGGCATTACATTTATCATTGTATTCACAGGACTATTGCTTGCTGCAGTCATAGTATTTGTCAGGATTCTGCGAATCCGCCGCCAGTTACACGAACAGACGATTATTCTCTCGAACCGTCTTGCCAACTTCTACGGCCGCTCTACACAGGGTCAGGGACAAATCCGCGGTAATGGCTGGCTTCTTATGATAAAGGACGATCTACGATGGGAAATGTATCTGCCCGCCCGAAGCCTGGCCATTCCGCTGAAATCTATCCTGAGTGTCGACACAACCCCTGCACATCTCGGCAAAACCGGCAAGGCCGGCCAGCTGCTGTTAAGAATTACATATACAGACGGAGGACAGGAAGAATGCGCCGCTTGGAAAGTAGATCAAACCCAGCAGTGGGTTAGTTCCATTAATGAGAGACGCAAGCAGGTTCAATGAAGCTCAAGCGGAGAAGTCCCTCCCTCAATTCAGTTGAAAGTTATGGACCAGCACGACCAGCAGCACAGCCACCAGGATACCGGGCAGTAAGTTGGCTACCTTGATCTTGATAATCCCGAGCAGGTTCAGCCCGATTCCGATAATCATCACTCCGCCTGTTGCGGTCATCTCTGCAATGCAGTCGTTCAGCAGCGCATCAGGCACAAACCGGGTAATCTGCGTAGCCAGTAAAGCGATGGCCCCTTGATACAGAACAACGGGAATGGCCGAGAACATCACACCGATGCCCAGCGTTGTAGTCAGAATGATGGCAATGAACCCGTCCATGATGGATTTGGCGTAGAGAATCTCATGATTGCCCTTGATACCGCTGTCCAGCGCTCCCAGAATAGCCATTGCCCCTACAACAAACACCAGGCTTGCCGTGACAAAACCCACCGAGATCCTCCCCCGTCCGCCCGCACCTGCTCTACGCTCCAGCCAATCGCCTGCGCGGCTGAACTTGTCTTCAATATTGATCCACTCCCCGGCCACTGCGCCGATTACCAGACTTAGAATGACAATGAGGAAATTCCCGCTTTTCAGGCCCATCTGTACCCCCAGCAGCATAAGCGCCAGACCAATCGCGTGCATCACAGTGTTCTTCATACTCTCCGGTATCCGTTCCAGCAGCTTGCCCAGCAGAGTTCCGGCAATAATTGCTATTCCATTCACGATTGCTCCGAGCAGTACCATTCCTCTGCAACTCTCCCGTCGATTCATTTCTCTCTTAACCTGCATTATAAGGGCAGCCGTCACTGCGGAGTCAAGATTATTCTCTGCCGGCAGGATTGACAGGCTCCGGGACGCCCCGGCGAAAAATTGACAAATTTCGGTTAGCGGTGGTACGCTCACTAATATCGTTTTTTTAATACAAGTGGAAACGGTTTCGCCGTCCTTTTAAAGGACGGTACCGTTTCAGCGAGAAATAGAAGGATAAGTTATTGTGTGCAACATATAAATTCTTATATTTGAACAAATCCGGTGCGGATCTGTTCACAACTCAGGTAAGGAGCGTCTCTATGACTGACCGGAATATCCTTAATCAGGCAAGCTTAACCAAGGAAGTAACCCTTATTCTTGCACTTCTGAATTCCGGAAATCCAGATGAGACGGCGCGGAAGCATCCGCAGTTGTTCACAGAGGTGAACTGGGACTTATTCGTGGAGCTGAACCGGCAGCATAGGGTCTATCCCTACCTCTATTCCAGGCTGAGCAAGATGGAAGAGAAGGTGGTCCCTTCTGAGGTTCTGGAGCAGCTAAAATGGCAATACCGCAGGAATACGGTTCAGATGCTCCAGCTTAGCGGTGAAATGAGCAATATCGCGGGCCAGCTGGCCGAGCTGAATATCCGCTGCCTGTTCCTCAAAGGGCCGGTGCTTGGGCAGGAGCTGTACGGAGACTTGTCGCAGCGCACCTCCCGGGATCTCGACTTCCTGGTGCCGATGGAACAGCTGGAGGATGCCGAAACCTTGCTGATCCGGCTGGGTTATGTAAAGGAAGACAAATTCGAGAGCCTGCTCGGCGATTGGAAATGGCGGGAGCATCATTCAACGTTCGTGCATCCGCTCAGCAATGTCAACCTGGAGCTTCACTGGCGGTTAGGACCAGGTCCCGCCAAAGAGCCTGCGTTCGACGAGCTATGGCGTCAATCGCGGACCAGCAGCACCTTCGGCCAGAATGTCCGCTATCTGGGGCCGGAGGATCTGTTCATGTTCCTGGCTGTGCATGGAGCCAGACATGCCTGGTCCCGGCTGAGATGGCTGCAGGACATCAAGATGCTGCTGCTGGGACAGCAGCCGCCCGACTCCGTCAAGCTGGTCCGCTTATTGCAGCGCTATAATCATAACGCCATAGGAGGACAGACGCTGATTCTGGCCAACGAGCTGCTGGAGACGCCGGTCGATTCCAGCCTTGCCCCTCTGATGGACAGCCCCAAGGCCCGCAGGCTGGCGCAGGACATTCTGTTCTATCTCCCACGGATCGTGAATTTGAATACTCCTCCGCTGGAGCCGGAGGTTGAGCAGCATTTCAACCGGTATCTGCCCAGCATTCTATCCACCCGAAGCCGGATGCTCCGCTCCGCGAGCTTCCTGTATCCTTATGCTGCGGATGCCAAGACGCTGCCGCTGCCGAGGATGCTGCATTTCTTGTATTTCCCTTTGCGTCCTTTGCTGTGGAGCTGGCGGAAGGTGACGGGTACGGAGAAGGAGATGTAGGCAGGGACAGCCATACCAAAAAGGCAAGTGCTGCGTTAGATTAGCAGCACTTGCCTTTTTACGGTTCCGGAGCCAGGTGGCGGTCAGCCAATGTGATCGGTTTTTCGATTACATTTGGGCCACACACCCACGCAGCACCGAATGTGTTCGGTTTTTCGCCTACATTCGCGTTTAAGGTATACCCTTATCCAACCTCTTCCTGCCCCTTCAATAGCCGGCTGAACATGCCGCCCTTCTCAGAAGCCAGACCGCTATAGACTCCCTGCTGGATGACCCGGCCCTGGTCAATGACCAGAATCTGATCGGCTCCAAGGATTGTGGACAGGCGGTGGGCAATGACGATGACGGTCACCGATGCCTTAATCCGCTCCAGCGCCTCTTGAATCCGCTGCTCGTTCTCAGTGTCGAGCGCACTGGTCGCCTCATCGAGCACCAGAATCGACGGCTTGCGGATAATGGCGCGCGCCAGTACCAGACGCTGCCGCTCCCCGCCCGACAAGCGGACGCCCCGGTCGCCAAGCAGCGTATCCAGTCCGTCCGGCAGCTTGCGGACGAAGTCCGCCGAGGAGGCGAATTCCAGCGCCTCCCACAGCTCCGCTTCCACTGCATCCGGCTTGATCATCATCAGATTATCGCGGATGGTAGCGTTATACAGGAACGGGTCCTGTGCCACATACCCGATGGATCTCCGGTAGGACAGCAGCCGCTTCCCTGTGATTGGCTCGCCGTCCGCCAGGATCTCCCCGTTCTCCGGCTGCATCAGTCCCATAAGCAGATCGACAAGTGTGCTTTTGCCAGCGCCTGATCGTCCGACAATAGCCGTCATCTGCCGGGCGGGGATCATAACATTCACATGCTGAAGTGAATACTGCGGCTCGCTTGCATGATAGCGGAAATCGACATTCCGCGCCTCCAGACTGTGCTTCAGAATCATAGGCTGCACCGGCTCTCCGCCTTGATCCGGGTCATGCTCGACAGCGGCCAGACATTCCTTCTGCAGCAATTGCAGTTGTTTGAAGGAAGGTACTACCGAGGCGAGCTGCTCCAGCAGCGACTGCAGAGTGGAGAAGGTCGGCCATAGCCGGGTGAAGACGAGAATAACCAGCAGCAGATTCGGCCCCTCCACTTGCATGAACCGGAAGGACACGAAGATAAATACGGCAATCAGCAACGTAGAGGACAGCTTATACAGGAGCTGGGAATTAGAACGCAGCCGCGTATAGTCAAGCTGCTCCTGCTTCACCTCGCCGGTGAAGGCATGCAGCCATTCCAGGCGGGACTGCTCCAGATTATTGCTTTTGATATCCTTGATTCCGTTCAGTTGATCGGTAATGCCGCCCAGATACGTCTTGCCCAGCTCCGTGCTGCGGCTGCCCAGCCGCTTCGCCTTGCGGATGAACCGCCGGGAGAAGATGGACAGCAGCGCCGCACAGACGAGAACCGCCACTGTCATCTTGGGGGACAGCCAGAAGGCAAAGGCAATCTGCACAAGAGTGAACAACAGCGAAGTGAGAAACTGCAGGAAGCCGCTGATGCCCGCCAGGACTCTGGCCAGCTCGGTGGTCATCATATTGATCAAATCAGAGGTGCGTTTTCTCAGAAAAAAAGACCACTGTGCCCGCAGCAATGCGCTATAGACCTCATACCGCAGCTGTCTGCCATAGGTCTGCTGAATCTCCACATTGCGGATTGCCACGAACCTTGAGATCAGATTCTGGCAGAGGACAATCAGAACATAACTGCCCAGCACCAGCAGCAGCGCTGTGGACTGCGGCAGTTCAGTGATGAACCCGAGCATGGGAAGATGATAGCCGGCTGCCGCGCCGCCCAGCTGAATGCCGGCCATGCCGAGCATGGGCACCAGCAGCAGAATGGCGGAGCTCTCCAGCAGACCGCTGACCACCATGCCAAACAGATTAAGATACAGCTTCACGCCCGACAACCGCTGAAGCTGCCGGACGTAGTAGATTATCACTTGCATGGACCCACCTCGATTACTCGGCTTGTAACACCTTGGCGAACTTCTCCACCACCACGAACCCCTGCATAGCATCATCCCCGGAGACATAATGGGCTCCACTGCGCAGCCAGGCGTGGGCAATCATTTTTCCCTGCTTATCACGGGCCACCCCCATATAGAGGGTACTCTCAATTCCCCGCTTCTCCAGCATCTTCAGTCCGGCTACCGCGCGGACCATACAGGTGCTTTTCCAGGGAGTATAGCGGCTCATCACCCGGATCGCCTTGGTAATCTGCTGGATGCGGCGAATATCGGAAGGTCTGGACACTGCGGAGGTCTCCCGGGATTTCACGCCAAGCTGCGGGGCCGTCCTGGCAAAGGGGAACAACAGCTGGATTCGGACCAGCATCAGCCGCCATAACGCCTCGGGAATCAGTCCCAGCACGGCTTTGTCATGGATCAGCAGAAGACGGAGCCGCCGCAGGGTCATCATGGCCCGCTAACGATGGAGACAAGATCCTCATTCAGCAGATTTTGCACAAAATCAATGACATCCTGCTGCGCCAGCTCTGCCGGCACCTCAAAGATCTCCTGCATCTTCACGGCAATCTGCCGGACCGATACCGGTGAAGCCAGCGCTTCCCAGATCTCACCGCCGACTTCGCCGAGGTTGTAGTATTTGCCGTTCTTCACATTCAGCATGACCTTCTCGCCGTCCATATCACTTGCGATGTTGCCCTCCCGTTGAACCAGCACCGAATCCAGCGACAGCACTTCTGTAGTATTCATATTCATAGGTTCATCTCCTTCACCTTGGGCATAATCGTCTCAAATATCAATTCCGTCTGTTGCGGTGCACTGAAGCCCTGCCCGGGGCGGGTCAGCCGGTACATCGGCAGCCGGTTCACGAACGAGGCCAGCAGCCCGAAGTGCCATTCTCTGACACCCATCGGGTCTACCAGCGCTTTTTGATAAGTATGATTGTATAAGGTATGAAGCCGGTCCAAGCCGCTTATAGCCTCTACGGCCACCGGCCCGTCCTGCACCACAGACAGTTCAAATATGCCGGCCAGCGGCAGCGGCTCACTCTGGAACCGGTCATGCACCGGTACGGCGAACTTGGTCTCCCGCTGGAACAGCGGACGGTACACAGACGAATTCATTCCCAAATAGTCCAGGCTCTGCTGCCACAGCTTCTGCTGCGGGTAACCTGGAACAGCTAATGGATGTCCATTATGCACCAACACGGGAATAACGTCGTCACTGACCAGGAGATGTCCCTGATCCATTAGATAGGAGGCTAGTGTGGATTTACCCGCACCGGAACGCCCCACCAGCGCATAGGCCTTATTGTCCAGCACAAGTGAGCTGCCATGCAGGGCCAGTATGCCTTTTTGCATCAATACTACGCCCATACAGCTGCCCAGAATGAACAAGCGGATGCTATCCGGGTCGGCGCCTGCTGCAGGAGAGACTGTAATCGTGCTGCCGTTCTGTATGGAAAAAATAGCAGTACCCTTCACCATGAACATCACTTCATGCTCCGCGATGCCCAGATTCGGCGTAATCTTCGGTATCGCTTCCCATCGCTCTGACAGATGGCCTTCAACTACAGACAGGCTGCCTATTCTTCCGGGCTGATCCGTACGGGGAAGCTCCGGCAACGGGAACTCACTGAGGATTTGCAGGCCAAAGGCCTTATAACCGGGGCATTGCACTGTGCCAGCCATACTGCTCACTCCATCTCAGTCAATTTCACCCGTTGTCTTGCGGATGACAAGTGATAACGGCATTGCCGCCCTTTCAAAGGACGGTACCGTCGTTACTTCGGATAAAGGGATAGCCCTGATCCCCCTCCAGCAAGCTAAGAGGGATTAGGGCTGAACGGTAAGGCAGGAAGACTAGGAGTGACTAACGATCTCATCCGGATCGGCTTGGAATGCATCGGCAATGGATACCCCAGGGCCAGCCATAGTCATTTTCACATCCAGCACTTCCAATGCAGGCTTGCTGTATTCCTTTTTCATATTGTCACCCCCTTTCAAGAAACGTCCTTCAGGAGAGCCGCTTCAAAAAGCGGTAGAACACCAGTCCTCGCGTAAGAAGGCGGAAATCCGTGTTAAAGATTAATAATGGTTCGGGCTCACTACCCAGCCGGTCCAAACATCCGGCGAGCCCGGGACGATTCAGGTATGACGAAGTGCGGGGGTCTTGAAGCATCTCCTTCAGCTCTTGCTGGAACTTCTGCCACTGGGGCAGCATACGCGTAATTCCATCCGCCCCCTGAATGCCGCGCCGGGTCTGGTTCAGCCGGACCGTATCCGGCAGCCGCCCCTCCATTGCCCGGCGGATCAGCGAGCGGTCCATTCCGTTCTGGACGTATTGCTCCTCGGGCACCGACATACAGAAGTTGATGACACGCAGGTCATTCGTCGCATCCCGGTCCCATACCCTGTACTTCAGTGACAGCTTGGTAGCCGCCGTTCCGTTCACATTCCAGACATGCGGCTGGCGGAAATGCTCTCTACGGATATCGTACACAGTCTGGGAAGCAGGCGACTGGTCCAGCTCCTTCAGCCGCTCCTGCACCCCTGTCCGCCGGGCAAACTCAGGATGGATCAGCTCCGGCGCAGCCTCCGGCTTTCCGGCGATCAGCTGGCCCAGCGCGGGGAATACCTTGCGTCCGGCAATCTTCAGCATTCTTTTGCGGCTTACTCCCATCGAATCGCTGTACAGTTTGTTCTCCCGGTAAAAGCTGAACCAGCGGAATTCGCGCAGCAGCTTCGCCTGGTAATCCAGCGCCGGTCCCCAGGAGATGCTCCAGTTGCCCCGCTGTCCGCTGAGCAGCACACCGGCATTCTTCAGTCCTGCTTGTTCATATATGCCCCTCAGCCAATAGGAATTCTCTATGAATTTGTAAGGCATCTCCATAATGTCGAGCCATTCGTCGATGTCGCCATAAGAGCTGCGCTCAGGAAAGTTATAGAAGCTGGGCTCAATATTCCCGACATAGTCAATCGTCTCCTGAATATATGGACGTTCATCGGTCACCCGCTGGCCCAGCTTGAATCCTGTGAAGTGATCCAGCGGATACGAGCTGAAGGTGTAGAGCGGCTTGCCTTCGCTGCGAAGCTCCTGCGCTGCAAAGCTGACCACCGCCCCGGAATCCAGCCCGCCGCTTAAGTTCGCGCCTGCTGCTCGGTGGGTACGCAGCCGGTCTCTGACCGCCCGTCCGAACACCTCACGGAATGCTTCCTCATACTCGCCGTTGCTGCGAAGCCGAAGCGGAGCTGGTGTCTGGAAGGTGTAGTACCGGGAGAACGAAACCCCCTTCGCGCTGACCGTCATGGAATGCGCCGGGGGCAGTTGCTCCACGCCCTGATATACCGTGGAGAACATATCCGCGACATCCATCCGTCCCTGGCCCGCCAGATATTCCGAGATCCAGCCTTCATGCAGAGCATGTGCTCCGTCCATTAGCGTGAGTAGTGGATGAATCACGGTGCAGAAGGAGAACTGTGTGCCCGAGCGGCGGAAATAGAGCGTCCGGCTCCCCGAGAAATCCCTCGCCCCGAACAGCTGCTGCCTGCCGGCATCCCAGATCATGAAGGCGAAGTCTCCGATCAGATGCACCGGGGCCTGTTCTCCCCATTTCTCATAGGCCAGAAGAATCAGCAGGCTGTCCGGCATCGACGCCTGATCCTCCCGGACCACCTGAAGTTGTCCGAAGAGCTCGCTGCGGTTATCAATGATGGCGTCAGCCACAATCGCCAGCCTCCGCTGCGGATCATAATAGGGAAGCACCTCGCCCCGGGACTGCGGAGTAATCCACTGCGCGTGGCAGCCCAGGAATAGTCCCTCCGCACTCCAGCCCCGGGCATCATCTGCCGGATAACGCCGCAGCTCCTGCATCAGGCGCGGGCCCAGTTCCGGGTCCAGCGGCCCACGCTGCATAGAATAGATCCCGGCGATTGCGCTCATGGGTTAACCTCCAGCTGTCTATGGATTCAATACCGATTCATTTCATAGGTTCAGTTCAATAGATTCTTAATCGTGAACACTTCTTACTACCTAAGATAACGTTCTTGCCATTAAATGTGAATAGTACCAGAGAGTACTTTAAGGTATCCTTTAGCGTATTGACTATAGTTAAAATCTGTGGTATTGGAACCCTGAAATATGACCTATGGGATATAATGGCTTATACTAAAAGAGATTAATTCACCAAATCCCCTCTACAGGAGCGAGATTATATGAACAATTATTCAATAGACCCCATTCTGATTCCCGTACCGGAGAGCTTCGAAAGCAGCCGCCTGCACATCCGTGCAGCACGGTGGGGGGACGGTCCCGCTGTTAACGAAGCCGTTCGGGAAAGTGCCGATGAATTAAGCCCTTGGATGCCCTGGGCCCAGCGTATCCCGACTGTAGAGGAATCCGAGGTCTCCATCCGGAAATCACGGCTGCAGTTCTTGGAACGCAGCGATATCCGGCTACTGCTCTTCCATAAGTCAACGGGGCAGTTAATCGGGAGCAGCGGCCTGCACCGGATCGACTGGCAGGTGCGTAAATTCGAAATCGGATATTGGGCACACACTTCATACACGGGTCAGGGCTACATCACGGAAGCGGTGAATGCCATTACGGATTTCGCCATACAGGAGTTACAAGCTAATCGGCTGGAGATTCGCTGTGATTCCCGCAATACACAGAGCTCCAGAGTAGCCGAACGTACAGGCTTTACCTTGGAAGGCATTCTGCGCAATGACAAGACCGATGTACAGGGGAACTTAAGAGACACGATGATTTACTCAAAGGTTCGCGGAATTGAATATTAACGTGATTACTTAGCCGAAGGAGCAACTACCATGGATAGCTTTAAATTTGTCTGCAATTATAAAGAGGATGAGATGCTGCGGAACAGCTTTTTCGAGCTGGCAAAAGACACGTTCGAGCTGGAACTGGAACGCTGGTATGAGGAGGGCTTCTGGACGGATAAGTATGTTCCTTATTCTTACGCGGAGGGAGACCGGATTGTGGCGAATGTCTCGGTGAATCTAATAGAGTTAACCATTAACGGGGTGAAGTCCCCTGCTGTGCAGATCGGGACGGTGATGACTCATCCTGACTATAGAGGACGTGGCCTGTCAGCACGGTTGATGGACAAGGTGCTGGAGGAGTATGGGCAAGCGTGTGAATTCATGTATCTTTTTGCCAATGAGTCAGTCTTGGAGTTCTATCCTAAGTTCGGCTTCCACCCGGTGGAAGAGCAGATCTTCTCCATGGCCTGCCCCGGGGGCACTGCCGGTTCTGCGGCAATCCGCAAGCTGGATCTAGACGACCCGCGTGATCTGAGCCTGGTCTCCACCCTTGGAGCGCAGCGGGTACCGGTATCCGAGCGTCTTGGCGTCAACAGCGCCCATGGACTGCTGATGTTCTACTGCCTGAATGTGTTCAGCGATCAGCTCTACTATTTGGAGGACGAGAATCTTATCGCCATCTGCCAGCAGGAGAACAGACAGCTTGAGATCTTCGATCTGATCAGCACACAGCCCGTCTCCTGCGGCGAAATCGCCCTGAAGCTTGCAGATAGCGATACGGAGACGATCGTCTTCCACTTTACCCCGGATGATCCTGACCTGGAGTTGTCAGCCAGCAGCCATTCAGAGGGCCTATTCGTCCGGACTCAGGGCGGGCAGCAATATCCTGCTAACGTTAAGCATCCGGCTACTTCCATCGCCTAGTGAAGCATCAGATTGCAATATGTGAGAACAGCTTAACTAAGTCGCTTGTTGAAGGTTTGCCATGCCCCGATGAAGGTACAAGTGGTATGCTTAATTGCAATCCGTACAACTAAATCGTCTGATGTGCCGCCATATCTCCGTTTAGCTGTATTTCGTACAACTAAAATGCCCTCTGCACCGGGTTCTCACCCATTCAGGCGGATTTAGTTGTACAGACTACAGTTAAGAGAGGAAATCTTTCTTTTCCACTGTTTTTAAGTGTACAGAATACAACTATCACCGAATGTTCGCTTCGGAAAGAACGATAGTCCATACATTACCGCATCTTTAGAATGAATTCATTTCTTTCGATATGTCACATAGGTCACAGCGTCATGAACTGCCCCTGCCGGGCCAGGTACGCTTCCTTCTCCTTATAGTCCGGCATGATACTGCCCAGGCGCCGCCAGAAGGAACGGTCATGATTCATATGCAGCAGATGACACAGCTCATGAATGATGACATAATCGATCACCTCAGGCGGCGCCATGGCCAGGCGGTAATTGAACGTCAGCTTGCCGTCAAAGCTGCAGCTCCCCCACTTGGTCCGCGACTCCACAATCTCCATACTCTTCGGCTTCACTCTGAGCTGCGTCTGGTAGGGCTTGATGCGCTCTGCAATGATTTTCTTCAGACTGGCCGTATAGAATTTCTTCAGCGCAAGCTTCAGCTCCTCCGCATCCGCCTGCCGGTCCCCAATCAGCTCATGCAGCGCATGCTCCTTCCCCAAGTACAAGAAGGCTTCTTCGTCGCCCTGATACGCCTTAACCTTCGGCACCTGCCGGGCCGCCGCATTGCTGCGCAGCTTCTCCAGAATCTTCGGGCCCAGGCTTGCTACAGCACCGAGAATCGCCTCTTCGCCCGTTCCCTTCGGCGCCTTGACGGTGATGAGATCCGAGCCGTCCACCGTTACGGAAAGCTTCTTGCGCTTGGCATATTGGACATGTAACGTCACCAGTTGATCTTCCAGTTGAATCTGCATAGCCACCATCATTTCTGTAATTTCTAATTACACGCTAATACACCGGATAACCGGCAACAAACACTGCCAGATAAAGCAGTCCTCCCGCAATAAATAACGCAGTGAGCAGGATATCCTTCCACTTCTTCTCTTCCGTCAACAGCACAGCCGCGAAGGCCAGCGGAAACGCTACGGCGAAGTAACGCGGAGCGGACAGCAGCCAGGTCGGGGCCACCACGTAGACGAAATAGACGATCATATACGCCATGTAGGCGGGATTCAGCTTCTTCGCACTGCGGAGCATCATGATGAGAACCAGGAAGATCGCGCTCAAATTCGGCAGCCACAGCCCCAGGAACGAACGGTAGTCGGCATCCTTGAAGGTATTCACCGCATACTCCATCTGATATCTCAAGGTATCGAAAAAGAAGTAGAACCGCTGCGACCAGTGCTCCCGCTGATAAATACTGAACTGGAACGCGTTGCCTGTCACACTGTAATTGATGTAGAGATAGGCCAGCAGACCGAAAGAGACGGTCACCAGGGAGATGACGGCCAAGATCAGCTTGTTCGTAAAAGCCTTCCGGGCCATCCCCTTGTACCCGATGGCCAGCTCCCGGGCCATCTCCACGGCAATCGGCACGGCCAGCAGAATCCCCGGGGAACGGGTGAATCCGGCCAGCGCCGCACAGAGGCAGCCCAGCAGCCAGCGCTTTTTGCGTACATAATGAAGTGCCATCAGGGAGAGCAGCAGGAACAGCGCCTCAGTCATGGGAATGAAGAAGAAGAAGGCCGAGGGGAAGATGAAGATATACTTCACTACCCGCAGGGCATTCCTGCGCCCCATATCCAGCCGGGCCAGCTCATAAGCGAACAAGGCTGCTGCAAGCGTGCAGAGATTGGCTACGACAAATCCGGCAGCCATATAATTGCCTGTGAAGAATTGCGCCAGCTTGATCATAACGGGGAAGAACGGCAGAAATACAATATGAAATCTGGGGTCCCCTTCCGTCACATACCCCCGCTCCGCAATGCCGAGGTAAGACATCGCATCAATTCCGCGGAGGTGCCAGATCTCAATGAAGCGGGAGAACAGGCTGCCGGAGCCTCCCTCGCGGAGCACCCAGAATACATAAGCGGCAAGAATCAGCAGCACCCGGCTGACGATCAGCCACAGCACAATCTTCCACCAGGTCCGCTGCCGCTCCTCCGGCGAGTCGTCCGTATTCACTGCCCGCAGTGCGCCGGGGCGCATGATGTACCCGGTTATTGCAGGAATGGCCCGCAGGCCTGTCCAGATAAATAGGGCCAGACAGAGCAGGGAAGCCAGGGTTCCCGCCAGGGTCCAGGTATACACCGACACTGCCCAGACCCAGACGGCTACAATCATAACAAGTATAAAGAGTGCTGAAATTGCTGTATTTACCTTTTTCACTATAGCCTCCGGTTCCGCAACCTGTGCGGTATTGATTAGACTTCTATTGAAATGCAAATATGGAATTGCAAGAATCCGCTTTTCTCATTTTCTTATAGAAATGCCTGTAGCACAATGATTAGTTTAGCACGATATGACAAGCAAAGAGGAACACCGCGTAATATTCAGCAGCGTTCCTCTTCGGCACAGCATAGGTACTCGTTGATCAGGATTTCGGAAGCAGCGGGAAATGACAGGCTACCGGACGGCCCGGCAAGACCTCTTCCATAAGCGGCTCCACGACGCGGCATTTGTCCTGCACGAACGGGCAACGGGTATGGAACCGGCAGCCAGAGGGCGGATTGGCCGGGGAGGGCACATCCCCCTCCAGCATAATGCGCTCCTGCTTGCGCCTTGGAGTCGGCTTGGGAATGGCCGAGAGCAGGGCTGCAGTGTACGGATGCAGCGGAGCCGCGAACAGCGCCTCTGTCTCCCCCACCTCCACCAGCTTGCCCAGGTACATGACCCCGACACGGTCCGAGATATGCCGGACTACATTAAGACCATGCGCAATGAACAGGAAGGTTAGGCCCAGCTCCTTCTGCAGCTTCATCAGCAGGTTAATGACCTGGGACTGCACCGATACGTCCAGCGCGGACACGGCCTCATCGGCCACAATAAACTGCGGATTCAGGGCGATCGCCCGGGCGATACCAATCCGCTGGCGCTGTCCGCCGGAGAATTCATGCGGATAGCGGTTCCGGCGGCTGGCATCCAGACCCACCAGCTCCATCAGCTCGACCACCCGGGCATCGATAGCCTTGGCAGACATCTTCCAGTGAATGCGCAGCGGCTCGCCGATAATATCCTTGACGAGGAAGCGCGGATTCAGCGACCCGAACGGGTCCTGGAAAATAATCTGCATCTCCTCCCGCAGCTTCCGCATGTCACGCGAACGCAGCGAATGGATATCCTTGCCCTTGAATAACACCTGTCCCCCGGTCGCACTTTGCAGCCGGAGCAGCACCCGTCCGAAGGTGGATTTGCCGCAGCCGGATTCCCCGACCAGCCCGAAGGTCTCGCCTTGGCGGATCGCCAGATTGACTCCATCTACCGCCTTCACCTGACCGACGGTCCGGTTAAGCAGGCCCTTGGTGATCGGAAAATACTTCTTAATATTCTTAACCTCCACCAGCACTTCCGAGGAGGCCGCTGCCTTACGCTCCGGCTTGGACAATGTCTTGTTCATCATGCGCGCTTCGCCTCCCTGCTGATATCCGCTGCAACCGGCTTATCCTTGAACAGCCAGCAGGCGGTCCGGTGATCCTCAGAGATCATGAAATCCGGCGGCTCCTGGCTCCGGCAGATCTCCATTGCATGCGGGCAGCGCGGGTGGAAGCGGCAGCCCGCAGGCAGCTGGCCAATCGGCGGAATCGTTCCGCTGATCGTATAGAGCTCGCCTCCCCGTCCGCCTTCAAATCCCGGAATCGACTGGAGCAGTCCTATCGTATACGGATGGCTGGGACGGTCGAAGATCTCTTCCACGCCGCCCTCTTCCACGATGGCGCCCGCATACATGACAGCAATGCGGTCAGCCATCTCGGCGGCCACCCCCATGTCGTGGGTAATCAGCAGGATAGACATCCCCAGCTCGGACTGAAGCTTGCGCAGCAGATCCAGAATCTGCGCCTGGACGGTAACATCAAGCGCGGTGGTCGGCTCATCGGCAATCAGCAGCTCGGGCTTACAGGCCAGCGCAATCGCAATGACCACACGCTGGCACATCCCGCCGGACAGCTCATGCGGGTACTGCTTCGCACGGATCTCCGGGGCCGGAATGCCGACCAGCCGGATCAGGTCAACCGCCAGCTTCAATGCTTCCGCATCACTCTTGTTCTGATGGAGCCGCAGACTCTCCGCGATCTGCTCCCCTATGGTGAAGACCGGGTTCAGCGAGGACATCGGGTCCTGGAAAATCATGGCGATCTGGTTGCCGCGGATCTTCCGCATCTCCTCCTGGCTCTTCGCTGCCAGATCCTGTCCATGGAAGTCAATGTGCCCATCCAGGATCATCCCGCCAGCATAATCAATCAGGCGCATAATCGCCAGCGAGGTTACACTTTTGCCGCTGCCGGATTCGCCTACAATACAGACCGTCTGACCTTTATCCACCGCAAGGGAGATGCCGTCTGTTGCTTTGAGCAGTCCCTTCTCAGTAGCAAAGCCGGCGGTCAGTTTCCGGATTTCGAGTAGTTTTTGCGCCATTGCTCCAGCCTCCTCCGGGATTTGGTCACTTGCTGTCTGGGATCAAGGGCATCCCGGATGCCGTCGCCGATGAAGTTAACCGCCAGCACGACAAGCAGGATACACAGACCCGGATATACGGCCTGCATTGGATCAATCAGCATGAATTCCTGTGCACTGCTTAGCATCAGCCCCCAGCTCGTAGCCGGAGCCTGGATGCCAAGGCCCAGATAGGACAACGCGGATTCACTGAGAATCGCGCCGCCGACCATCAAGGTGGCATTGACAATGATCGGGAAGCTCGCATTGCGGAGCAGATGCCGGAAGATGATGCCCCAGCTGGATACCCCGATCGCTCTGGCCGCTTCCACATACTGCATTTCCCGCAGCTGCAGGAAGGTTCCCCGGACGAGCCGGGCAATACTCATCCAGCTGGTGAACGCCAGAATCAGGATCATGAATTCGATCTTTGTGCCGAATAACGCCATGACCAGGATATTCAGGAACAGGGACGGTACGGAGTTCATGACATCAACAATACGCATGAATACCGTATCTACGAATCCGCCGAAGTAACCCGAAATTGCTCCGACCACCGATCCGACCAGCACGGATACAAAAGCAACAGAGAAGCCGATGAGCAGCGAGACACGCGCACTGTAAAGCAGTCTGGTGAGAATATCACGGCCCAGCTCATCGGTACCCAGTACATGACCTTCCGCTCCCGGCTTCAGGTTAGCGAACATCAGATCAATGGATTCCGGATTATATGGGGTCAGGCGCGGAGCGCTGAGCGCAATGAATACAAATATGAGCAGTACTACCAGACCTCCCATAGCAAAAGGATTGCGCGAGAACTTCTTCCACAGCACTCTCCACGGGCCGGGAGGTCTGTCCATATCCACCACCGGAATTTCCGGGTCTGTCCCGCCCGGCATCGGATTCATATCCGGTGTCCCCAGCGGCTTGGATACAATTCCTTTGGTAATCTCAGGATTGTCTGTACTCATGCTGCCTTCCCCCCTTGCTTGCCGAGCTTGACCCGGGGATCAACTACTACATAGAGTATATCTGCGAGAAGGTTGCCAATGACGACCATCACAGCCGTTACGATCGTCACAGCCATCAGTGCCGAATATTCGCGTGCAGTGGCCATCTCTACGAACCAGCGGCCCATTCCCGGCCAGTTGAATACATTCTCTGTTAATGCGGCCCCGCCCACCAGAATCGGAAGATCAAGGCCGAGTATTGTAATAATTGGGATCAGTGCATTGCGCAGGGCATGGCGGAAGACGACCTTGCGTTCCTTGACACCTTTGGCCCGTGCCGTCCGGATATAATCCTGATCCAGCACCTCCAGCATACTGGCCCGCGCATACTTCATATAAGAAGCAAGGAAACCAAGTGCCAGTACGGTTACCGGCAACACCAGATGCATGAATAAATCACCTATACTGTCTTCCTTGCCTCTTGTATGCATATCCGACAACGGGAACCAGTCCAGCTTAAGTGACAGCCACTGCTGCAACAGAATCCCGAACCAGAAGGTTGGCATGGCGAAGCCCAGATAAGAAATGAATGAAGCCGTCTGATCCGATAAACCATAGACCTTGGTACTATTGTAGATTCCCCAGGGAATTGCGATCAGCAGGGATACCAGCCATGCCGCCCCCATCAGAATTACGGTATTGCCGATACGCGGCCAGAGCAGGTCCGATATCGCAATATGGTTCTTGAAGGTATAGCCCAGATCCCCTTGCAGCAGGTCGCCGATCCAGCGGACATACTGTACGTATATAGGCTGATCCAAGCCCAGATTTTTGGATTGCTGCTCGAAGATTTCCGGAGTCAAGCCCGGGGACAGCATCACTTGTGTGGGTCCGCCCGGAGCCGCATGGATAAGAAGAAAGGTTAGTATGGTAATCAGAAAGATGACCAATACCGATTGAAGTATACGGCGTATCAGATATTCTGTCATAGGTTATCCTCCTAGAGATGGTAAGGCGCTAGATTGCGGAAGCCCCCCATTTATACAAAAGGGGGAGGTGAAAGAGTATTCTCTTTCACCTCCCGCAAGTCTATTCAGTTAGTCAGTGCGTTACTCGGTTACCCACCATTTAATAGCGTGGAAGAACTGTCCGTAGCCCAGTGACGGCTCAGGAGCATCTTCCTCTGCCCAGTGTACTCTAGGCCCTGTTCCGATCGCCTGACCATACTGATACAGGAAGACATAAGGAAGGTCAGTGGAGATTTCCTTGCCTACTTCTTTGTAGATATCTTTGCGCTTGGCCTGGTCTACTGTGGAATATCCGTCTACCCACAGCTGATCCAGCTTCTCGTTCTTATACCAGCCGCTGTTCTGTCCGGCAGGCGGGAAGTATTTGGAGGAGAAGATACTCTCAGCATCCGGGTCCGGTGTATTCAGGGACCATGCCAGCAGCAGGGCCTGGAATTTACCCGGTGTCACGTTCTGGTCAATCCATGCCGCGAAGTCGATTGCCTTAGGCTTCACTTCAATTCCGACATCCTTCAGGTTCTGCTGGATAACAGCGGCTACCTGCTCGCGGCGGCTGTTGCCGGCATTGTACTGCAGCTCGAAGGAGAAGCGGTGGCCGTCTTTGGCAAGAATGCCATCCGTTCCGGCAACCCAGCCGTCTTCAGCCAGGAGCTTCTTGGCCGTTTCGGCATTGTAATCATAATTCACAGCGGCATCCTTCGGATCAGCCCAGGTATCAGGCAGGAACGGAGCGTTCATCAGCGCACCTACGCCCTTCAGGATATTGTCTACCATTCCTTGACGGTTCAAGGCATGGGCGATTGCCTGTCTGGTCTTCTGTCCCTGGAACAGGCCGTAGCTATCCGGGAAGTTCTTGCCGTCGAAGTTGAACATTACATATTCATACTGCGCGCCCGGCTTCTGGATGATATCGATATTCCCGGCAGCCTTAACGGCTTCAACCTGCGTTACCGGAATCGCACTGATATGGTCCGTGTCGCCCTTCATAATCGCCTGAACTTCAGTGTTCTGGTCGGCGTAGACTTTGTAGATAATCTGAGCGATATGAGGCTTCACCGTTCCCCAATAGTTCGGATCAGCATCCAGGGTATGGCTCTCGCCCTGCTTCCAGGCTGTCCACTTCCACGGTCCGCTTGTGACCGTCTTGGCCGGATCTGTACCGAAGGCGTTCTTCTGCATTTCGGTCGGCTTCACATCCTTAAGGACATGGGCTGGAACAATCTCCTGAACCAGCGCGTACAGGAACGGGGCATAAATCTGGGACATCGTGAATTTCACCGTGTGGTCATCAACCTTCTCCACGCTCTTCACCTTGTCATATTGGCTGATCAGGGGTGAGCCTGTCTCCTTATTCTTGGCCGTTTCAACGGTATAGACTACATCATCTGCAACGACGGGCTGGCCGTCACTCCATTTGGCGGTATCCTTCAGCTTCACGGTGTAGGTCAAGCCATCTTCGGAGATCTCAGGAAGCGCAGCTGCCAGCGACCAATCCTCGGCCTGCACATTGCCTTCACGGTCCAGGTTATACAGCTTGGCGAAGACGAATTGCGCCACATCGCCTGAAGCAGTGTCATTGATTAAGAGAGGATTAAGATTAACAATATCGGAGAATGTGCTTGTAACGAGGGTCCCGCCATCAACGGGCGCGTCAGCCGCAGGTGCTTCAGTAGCATCAGGAGCCGCGCTCTCTGCCGGAGCTGTAGTGGCTGCAGGCGCATTTGTTGAAGAACCCGCAGTGTTATTCGTACTGCAACCTGTAAATAGAACCCCTACCAACGATACGACAAGTAAACCTGACCACCATTTTCTCTGTTTCGCCATTCCTTTACTCCTCCTTAGTTAAGTGCTTGTACCTGCTCTTCAAAACTTCTCGGGAGACTGGGATGCTCTGGATCGTTATGCGCCTGAGACTGCTAATGACCGCCTTCGCATTATATGTGATATAACATCACACCTGATATATATTGTAGGAATGCGATGAATAGACCGCAGGTCAATTAGGGTCAGGGACAACTTTCCCGGCGGGAAGCCTCACAACTTCCCTAATAAATTATGGTTTATATTACATGTGAATATATCTTACGTCAATATATTTATTCGCCGGTATAGAATCTTATTTTTTTGCTTCCGAAACATATACTTCCAATATACCACAATGAAAGCGTTTTTAATTATCTTCTTTGTTTATGCAACGTGTTAGTTGAGTTAGTTTTAATGACACGATTCTGTTATTTTTGCGTTATTTCGACATCATTCATCATATAATTCCAACTTTCAGCCTTAAATGTCCTTGAATACCCTATCATTTCTCTTATTTTTAGATACAAAAAAGAAGGATCATAGCTTGGGGGCAGCTCTGCCCTCAGCTAATAATCCTTCCTCATTCGCTTGCTTGTGCTATTCGACCGATTTCAGCGCTTCAATCATATGAATCCGCTTGAGCTTCATGTGCATGAATGCCATTACGATGCCTGAGAACAGCAGGGTTAGCAAGGCTGCATAGATGTAACTCTGCCCCTTGATGAGCGGAGCGAACATGGTGGCATCCAGCTCAGCAGTCGACAGGACGAACCGGTGCAGGATCACCCCCAGGGCACTGCCGGACAGGATGCCGAGCA
Organism: Paenibacillus sp. FSL K6-1217; assembly: GCF_045040735.1. Taxonomy (NCBI): domain Bacteria; kingdom Bacillati; phylum Bacillota; class Bacilli; order Caryophanales; family Paenibacillaceae; genus Paenibacillus; species Paenibacillus sp. FSL K6-1217. The sequence continues at coordinate 6,048,717 of NZ_CP150271.1, read as the reverse complement.
GGGTCAACAGAATATTTTCCCGGTAAATATACAGAGTGACTTCCTTATCATAGAATCCGAGCACCTTGATCGTAGACAATTCGCGGACCCGCTCGGACACATTAATATTGGTCAGGTTGTACAGAACCACGAAGGCCAGCGCGGCAGCAGAGACAATCAGCACCACAATGACGATATCCATACTGTCCATGGTTCCCTCGAAGGCTTCTCCCACTCCGCTGGAAAAGCTGACCAAGGCCACCTGTCCATTCGCCGTCAGCCTCTCACCGAAGGTACTCTCCCATTTCTTATCCTTGCCGCCGTAGTTCAACAATTGAGTATTGTAGACCGGCTCCTTGCCGAACACCTCTGTGTAATACGCCGGGGTCATGTACATATAATGCAGCACATAGTTCTCGGTGACCGCCGCTACCTTGATCTGGAATGGCTCATTATTGCTGTCAAGAACCGTCAATGTATCCCCGGGAGCCACATTATACAGCTTGGCCAGCTTCTCTGTAATGACCGCGCCCTCGTCACTCAATACACGCGGCTTACCGGTGCTGCGGTCCTTTAGATGAACAAAAGATGCCAGCTCAGCCGTATCCGAGGGAACAAAGATCCGCACTTCCTGGTCGTTAACGCCTTTGGCCCGGGCCGTCATAGCCTCCTGCAGCACATTCAGCGTGCCTGTCACCGCAGTCTCCTGTTCAATCAGCTCCTTATAGGAAGCCTGATCTGCTGCAGCTGCATTATCGTGCAGGGCTACCAGAGCGCTGTATTTCATAATCCCGCCGAACTGCCGCTCAGCGATACTGCCAATGGAATCCTTCAGTCCAAAGCCGGTCAGGATCAGCGCGGTACAGCCTGCCACCCCGATAACGGTCATGAACATCCGCTGCTTATAGCGGAACAGGTTGCGGGCCGTCACCTTCTGCACGAAGCTGAGTCTGGTCCACAGGAATTTGAAGCGCTCCAGCATAATCCGCTGCCCGCTCTTCGGCGCCTTGGGCCGCATCAGCACAGAGGCGTTGCTCCGCAGCTCGACCCGGGAAGCGATCATCGCCGTCATCGTTGTACAGACCAGCGCCACCAGGATGGAGACCACCGCATAGTCCATGTAGAAGCTTTTGATCACATCCGGGAGGTTGTAAAGCGAACTGTAGGCATTATAGATGAGGTCCGGGAAAAAGGTGAAGCCCACCGCCAGGCCTACCACCGAGGCGGACAAACTGGCAAGTGTGCCGTACACCAGGAACTTGGTCATAATGTCCATAGCGCCGTATCCAAGTGCCTTCATCGTCCCGATCTGGAGCCGCTGCTCCTCCACCATACGGGTCATCGTGGTTAAGCTGACAAGCGCTGCAATCAGGAAAAAGAATACCGGAAATGCCGATGCAATCGCGGACAGACGGTCCGCATTATCCTTGTATTCGGCGTATCCCGGGTTAATCGTGCGGTCAGCCACATACACCTTGGGCGGCTCCGGCTGGCTCTGTGCGGCGGCGGATGCTGCCTGCTGCTGCGTCCCCTGTTGAGCCCCTTGCTGAGCCGCAGCCTGCTTGGCCGCCGCTACAGCCTCCGCCTTCAACTCTTCCAGACGCTGCGCCGGGTAATCCTTCAGCGCCTCCTCCACCTCGGAAAGATGCCGCTCGATCAGCTTGTCATAAGCGGGCGTATAGGCGGTTAGTGCGGCCGTATCCTTGAAGCTGAGATACGCTTCGGTGTAAACCGGCAGTGAGAAATCCCCTTCCGGGATGACGGCAAAAGCATCGGCGGTCCCTTTGCCGATCCGGCTCGTCCCGCGGTTCGCGGTCTCGATATATTGCGGACTCTTCGCGAAGCCTACCACGGTATAGGTCTTGGTCCGGAAGCTCTGCTCGGGCTTCTCCCCGGCTTCCCCGCCGAACGTAATGGAATCTCCGAGTGCGAATTTCTTGTCCTCGCGCAGATGTTCATCCAGTACAATCTCTCCCGAAGCTTCCGGGAGACGCCCGGCGGCGAGCTTATAGCCGTTCAGTTCATTATCGTCCTTGTAGGAATAGACCTTGGCAATCAGCCCGCTGTCGCCAAGGAAGACATCGGAGCTGTATACAGGCTGAACGGTCTGCACCCCGGGAATATCCCGGAGCTTCTCAATCCCTTGCTCCGACAGCCCGTAAGTGGACTGGACCCGCAGATCCATCAGCTGCAGATCCTTGTAATACGTTGCTGCGGTATCCAGCATATCCGGCCCGGCCGACTTGATCCCGGAGAAGAAGCTGACCCCCAGCATAATAATCGCAAAGATCGAGAGGAACCTCGCTTTGGTGCGGCCGATCTCCCGAAAAACATCCTTCCATAATGCCCGTTTCTTCATGATTCCCGGCTCCTTACCATTCGATATCTTCCACGGATACCGGTGATGGATTCTTCACCATTTTCCGTACCTTGGCGTTGTTGATCTCAATGACCCGGTCGGCCATTGGAGCAATCGCCAGGTTATGCGTGATGACAATCACCGTGGTGCCGGTGTCGCGGCAGGTATCCTGCAGCAGCTTGAGCACCTGCTTGCCGGTATTGTAATCGAGCGCCCCGGTCGGCTCATCACAGAGCAGCAGCTTCGGCTGCTTGGCGAGCGCTCTGGCGATAGCGACACGCTGCTGTTCCCCGCCCGAGAGCTGGGCCGGGAAGTTATTCAGCCGTGCGCCAAGCCCGACATCCTCCAGCACCTTCCGGGCATCGAGTGCCCGGGGCGAGATCTGCGAAGCCAGCTCCACATTCTCCAGAGTGGTCAGATTAGGGACCAGATTATAGAACTGAAATACGAAACCCACGTCATTGCGGCGGTAGCCGGTCAATTCCTTGGCGCTGAAACATGCGATGTCAGTACCGTCCACAATGACCTGGCCTTCGTCGGCGGAATCCATCCCGCCCAGTATGTTAAGCACCGTTGATTTTCCCGCCCCGCTGGGCCCTACAATTACAGCGAATTCACCCTTTTCAATCTCAAATTCAATGCCGTCGTTGGCGACAATCAGGGTCTCCCCCATCTTATAGCGCTTATATTCGCCCTTCACCGATACGAATGCCATGCCCACTCCTCCTGTCTTCTCCATAAACCGCTTATGTACCAGAACCGGCAGTTACGATTCAATGACTCAAGTGTAGCACATGAACCCCCTATGATGGCAAAAGTGAGGCTGCACCGCCTCCGCTGAATTCAGATAACTTGACCTGCCAGCATTCCACCCACGGCAAAAAACCTCCTAACGGAGGTTCCTGCTCATGCGTGTTTTTACTCAAGCTTAACTTATGGGGTCGGCATTCCGCCGTTGGCATTCAGGGTCTCACCGCTGACATAGCTTGATTCCTGGCTGGCCAGGAATACATAGGCCGGGGCCATTTCAGCCGGTTGGCCGGGACGTCCCAGCGGGGTCTTGGCTCCGAAGTCCTTCAGGACTTCCTCCGGCTGTCCGCCGCTGATCTGAAGCGGAGTCCATACCGGTCCGGGGGCAACAACGTTCACGCGGATTCCCTTAGGCGCAACCTGCTGGGCGAACGCTTTGCTGAAGGTGTTAATGGCACTCTTGGTGGTGGCATAATCCAGCAGAATCTCTGAAGGCTCATAGGCCTGAATCGATGATGTATTAATAATCGTACTCCCGGGCTTCATATGCTTCACCGCTGCCTTGCAGAGCCAGAACAGCGAGTAGACATTCGTCTTGAAGGTAGCATCGAACTGCTCTGTGGTCAGATCTGCGATGTCCTTCACGAACTGCTGCTTACCGGCAATGTTAGCCAGGATATCAATCCCGCCCAGCTCCTCTACGGCCTTGGCAATCAGCTGCTCACAGTACTTCTCGTCCTTCAGATCGCCCGGCAGGGCCACCGCCTTGCGGCCTGCTTCCTCCACGAGCTTAACGACTTCCTTCGCGTCAGCCTCTTCCTCCGGCAGATAGGCCAGCACCACATCGGCGCCTTCCCGGGCAAAAGCAATCGCTACCGCCCGCCCGATCCCGCTGTCCGCTCCCGTAATGACGGCCTTCCGTCCGGTGAGCTTCCCGCTGCCCTTGTAGGTGCCCGCTCCGTCATCGGGACGCGGGTGCATCCTCGTCTCCAGGCCGGGGCTGGGCTGCTGCTGCTCGAATTCTGGCGTAGCCTTTTCATATTGCTGCACAGGATCTTGAATCTTATATTGATCACTCATGATCATATTCCTCCTCTGTTCGCTTCTGATTTTGTAGGCTTCTGACTCTTTCTATGTAACCAGCTTCCCTTTTTCCTAAACGAATTATGTATGAGTGCAGCAACAAAAAAAAACAAAAGCCCCCTGCCAAAAGAGCAAGGGGCCGCCACTGTATATCATTTCATGAATCAGAACTCTTCGTACACGGCCGGGTCCTGCTCCCACAGCGGGCCGGTGGTCGGAATGTCCGAGATCACCTTCATCTCTTCCTCCGACAATTCGAAGCCGAAGATATCTATATTCTCCCGCTGATGCGCCTCCGACTGCGACCTTGGAATCGGAACGGCTCCCAGCTGCACATGCCAGCGCAGAACAATCTGTGAGACGGACTTGCCACGGGCAGAGGCAAGGTTCCGGAGCTGTTCATTCTTCAGCAGATCCTCGCCGCGTCCCAGCGGACTCCAGGATTCTGTAATGATTCCGTGCTTCTCATGATATGCGCGCTGCTCTGCCTGATTATAGAAGGGATGCAGCTCAATCTGGTTCATACTCGGCACCACACCCGTCTCCTTGATCAGGCGGTCCAGATGCTCCGGCAGGAAATTACTGACTCCGATCGAACGGATCAGCCCTTTTTCCCTGGCATCAATCAGCGCCTGCCACGCTTCCACATACAGGTTCACCTTGGGGTTCGGCCAGTGGATCAGGTACAGATCATAATAATCCAGTCCTGCCCGGTACAGCGATTCCTCAATCGTCTTGACTGCTTCCTCATACTTGTGATGGCGTCCGGGCAGCTTGGAGGTAATGAACAGCTGGTCTCTGGCTACGCCGCTCTGCCGCACCGCCTCCCCGACAACGCCCTCATTCTCATAGTTGAATGCTGAATCGATCAGACGATATCCTAAATCCAGCGCTGTCTTCACACTCTCTACACCCTCAGCGCCTCTGATCCGCGCAGTTCCAAAGCCAATTGCAGGTGCCTTCCTTCCATCGTTCAGCAGTACTTCCGGAATATGATTTGCCATGTTCATTCAGCCTCCTTTGTTTAGATAGTAACAGTCTCTGCCGGAATCTTAACCCGCACCTGATATTGCTTACCCGGTTTCAGCTCCTTGAGAACACTATCTTCCACTAACTTGCCTTCCAGATAGACCCCGGTAGCGGAGATGCCGGACTCACGCTTCATCTCAATATGCAGCTCCGCGCCTCTGAAGCTGCGCTTCACGGTTGCCTCCTGCCAGTCGGACGGAAGCTGCGGCTTCACCTGGAGGCCTTCCCGGCAGCCTTGCAGGCCGAATAGCCCATCGATCAGGCAGCGGTACACCCAGGGAACGGTTCCAGTGTTGAACAGATGGCTGGAGCGTCCGGCTGTCTGCGGGAACTGCCTGTAAGCCCCCCGGTAGTAGTTGGGGATGAACACCGGCAGCTGGCCCCGTCTGATGATATCCTCGATGTCCGGTCCGGGGAGCATTTTGCGCAGCAGACGGTAGGCCTGATCCTGCTCTCCTACGGCATACAGGCCATAGATATAGAACGCTGCGGCATGGTTGTAGACCGCGCCGTTCTCGGCTGTGCCCGGATGCTTCTGCGTTACCCGGCCCACATCCTCGCGCATGGCGGTATAGGAGGGTGCCAGCTTTTCCACTCCATACGGGGTCTCAAGCTGTTCGTGAACCGACTTCATCAGCTTCGCCCGCTTCTCTTCATCCGCCGCACCGCTGAGCAGCGCCCAGCCCTGGGGATTAATGAAGATCCGGCCTTCCGGATCGCTGCTGATACCGAACACCACATTGTCATCGGTAATCCCCCGCGCATACCACTCGCCATCCCAGAAGTACTGATTGACGAGCGCATTCACCTCCTCCGCTGTGTGGCGGAAGGTCTTGGCCGCATCCGGGCGTCCGCTCCGTTCACATATATCCGCCCAGACCATACACGCATACGCGGTAGCGATGGTCAGCCAGCCGGACACCCCTTGTCCCTTGTACCCTACCATATTCATCGGGTCACACCAGTCACCCTGATTGATATAATTAAGGCCGCGCCCGTCCCGCTCATGGAGCAGCCACTGCACCGCCCGGTCGATATGCTCTGCAACGCTCCCCGCTTCTTCCCCGCCTGCATAAGGTACCCTCTCATCCAGAATGCTGTAATCATCGGTCTCATCCAGATAGGTACTGAGGCAGACCGGCAGCCAGACACAATGGTCCGTATGCGGAACCTGATTGATATATTTCAGTTCAGCCGCTTCATGCAAAATAATGCCGTCCGGCATCGCTCCGCTGGCCTCCTGCTGGCTTAAGGCCGTCAGGAAGGCTGCTCTTGCCGTCTGCGGCTTAATATAGCTCATGCCCATATTATCCTGCAGATAATTCCGGGTCTGCGGGTCTGTAGTCAGGCGGTTGGTCTGCCCGTGATAGTACATCTGCCGGGGCAGCCAGTGGTTGACCAGATTGTCGAGGTCCGCATCCGGCGTGGAAATCTCAATGCTCCCTCTGCCCTCTGCGATGTACTGCGCATATTCCCGCTCAGCGCGCACGAATCCGTCCTCGCCTGCCGAATCGGTATCCAGGAACAGCTTCCGGCGGACCTCCGCAATCTCCTGCTCACTTCGGGCGGGTCCGAAGATGAAGCGGTATTCGCGCTCTTCCCCCGCAGCCAGGTCCAGACTGTATTGCAAGGCGGCAACCGGGGTCTCATAACGGGCTTCGCCCTGCGCCAGCCGCCGGCTCTTAAGCGCAGACGGCGAGCCGATTCCGCCTTCGCCCTCGAAGGCTTCCTGATTCACCTCCCAAGAGGTCGGGGCATGATCGGCCAGCAGGAAGGTTTTGTCCTTCAGATGCTTGATTTTGGCATAATCCTGATATTTCTGATATGGTGTGACCGCTGTAGCCACAATGGCCTGCAGGTCTTCCTTATATTCGCCCGACTGATTCATCCATGACATGTAACCTATGGTGAAGTAGGGATAGATGCTGATACTCCGCCGGACCGAAGACAAATTGGTCACCTTCACCCGCCACAGCTCCATCGGCTCATACTTAGGCAGGCTCAGCGTCATCTCAACGGCGATCCCGTTCTTCTCGATGGTCCATACAATATTATGTTTACCAACAGCAAAAGTATAATGATCCGGGGGTGTGCGGACAGGCTCGTAAGGGGCAGAGAACAGCTCCCCGCTCTCCTCATCCTTGACATAGACGAAGCGGCCGGGGTGGTGGGCGTAATACGGCTGCTCCGGCTGCATGAAGGTCTTGGCCTCCAGATTCGGCGCATAGGAGTACTTGGCAGGCTCGGGCTGCATGAACTGGGCTACCGCATAGCCGCGGCAGTTCATATGAATCATCATCTGCTCATTCCACAGGAACCCCGAAGCCTTGGGTAGAATGGTGGGACTGGACAGTTCATAATATTCGTTATCTTCAGATGCTCTTATCATTCTCATGCCTCGCTTTCCGGATTATCAGTCTGCTCTCTATTCTATCTTGCTTTAAGAATACGCTCTCATAGGTTTGGCGGCAAGTCTGCCGGAGCCGTTTCAATTTCATCGTTTTGGGTTTTATAGTAGAATATACCCAAGTCAACTACCACATAATGAGAGGTGCATTTAATGAAGCAATCGTACATAGCCAGACTTGAATTATTCGTAACTAACGCCCAACAGATCAAACAGGAATTCCCCTGGCAAAATGCCTCCGTGAACCGGCTGGCAGCCTTGCTCTACGCAGTGGAGGACAAGAGCGCCGATGTGGGGGCAATCCGCATGTACCACGAGATGGTCAAGGATAACACCCGCGGCTTCTCCTCCTTCCGGGGAACCTCAGCCATTTGTATTGCTGCTCTGCTCTCCCTCTCCGCCCAGCCGGAACAGCAGCTGGCAAATACGCTGGCTGTATATGACCTGCTCAAGGAACGCAAATTCCGGGCCTCCGACTACCTGGTCATTGCCGCCTATCAGATCGCTGCCCATACCCCGTACAATCAATATGACGCAGCCATAGACCGCACTCAGGCATTCTATGAGGGGATGCGGTCGAAGCACCGTTTCCTGACCGGGCGGGATGACTATATCTTCGCTGCTATGCTGGGCCTCTCCGATATTCCTGTGGAGCGGGGGCTGGAGCAGCTCGAACAGCTCTATCTTACGCTCAAGCCCGAGTTCTTCTCTGGCAACAGCGTGCAGGCGCTGACACAGGTGCTGGTGCTGGGCGGCGGAGATCTCGCCAGCCGGGTGCTAAGCCTGCGTGAAGCGTTCCGGGCACGGGATATCCGAATGGATAAAGAGTATACACTCTCGTCGCTGGGTATCCTGTCCCTGCTCCCGCACGAACAGCAGCAGCTGGTAAGCGATGTCTCGGACACCTATGAGTTCCTGCGCCCGCAGAAGGGCTTCGGCGGCTGGTCGATCAACAAGCAGGAGCTGCTCCTGCTGTCTGCCGCACTGGTCTCCTATCAATATGTAGATGATGTGAGAAACGGCATTGTTGATTCCGCGTTGTCTACCAGCCTGACCAACATCATCATTGCCCAGCAGACGGCGATTGCTGTAGCTGCGGCCTCTGCTGCTGCGGCGGCAGCTTCGTCTTAGATGTAGACATGCAAAATGCTTCCGGAGCAAACTACGCTCCGGAAGCATTTTTTCGGGTGGCTGTTATTGATTTATATAGAACGAAGCCTAGCCTTCCTCCCCATCCCCGGGCATCCGGCGTCTGCCGATCCCAAAAGCATAGTACCCCGCCACAACAATAGCAAGGAAAGACGCGCCGACGATCAGCGACAGATGGGTGTCGGGATTGAACCACATGCCGATAATGACCAGCGACAGGAAGATGATAATAATGTAGTTGCTGACCGGGAAAAAGCGGGACTTGAACGGATGTGCTGCCATCTCGCCCTTCCACTTTTCCCGGAACCTGAACTGGCTGAAGGCCAGAGCGAACCACGGAATCATTCCCGGAAGCACGCTGGCACTGTAAATATAGAGAAACAGCTTGGAGTCCGGCATCAGATAATTGAACAGCACACCGACCAGCAGCAGGGAGATCGTGGTAATAATGCTGTTCCGGGGCACTCCGCTGGCGGAGACCCGGCCGAAGAACTTCGGAGCCTGTCCGTTCTGGGCCAGGGTGTAGAGCATTCTGCCCGCACTGTAGATCCCGCTGTTGCAGCCCGACATGGCTGCTGTCAGCACGACGAAGTTGATGATGCCCGCAGCGCCGACAATGCCCACCTTGGCAAAGGTCAACACGAACGGACTGCCGATCCCGCCGATCTCATTCCAGGGGTAAATGGTCACAATGATGAAGATGGCCCCCACATAGAAAATCAGAATGCGCCATATGATATTTTTGATCGCTTTGCGCAGCGTATGCCCCGGATTCTCCGCTTCCCCTGCCGTAATCCCCACCAGCTCAATGCCCTGATAGGCCGCCGTGACTATACAGAGTGCGAACAGGAAGCCCTTTAGTCCTCCGGCAAAAAATCCGCCATGGCTATACAGATTGGATAGTCCGAGCGGCTGCCCGCCATTCCCCAGACCGAAGAAAATCACCCCGGTACCGATCACCAGCATCACGACAATAGCGACCACCTTGATCATCGCAAACCAGAATTCAAACTCCCCGTACAGCTTCACCGCCGCCAGATTGGCTGCCGCAATGATGCCGACACCGACCAGCGCCGGAATCCACTGCGGAATGTCCGGGAACCAGTACCCTACATAGATTCCAATCGCCGTAACCTCCGCCATCCCGACAGTCACCCACAGGAACCAGTAGCTCCAGGCGGTCAGGAAGCCGGCCAGCGGGCTGATATATTTGTGGGCAAAGGTGGCAAACGAGCCGGTCACCGGTTCAACAATCAGCATCTCGCCCATGATCCGCATCACAAAAAACATAATGATTCCCGCCAAAAGATAGGCCAGCAGCACGGAAGGCCCCGCCCACTTAATCGTACTTGCCGAGCCCATGAACAATCCCACGCCAATCGTGCCGCCCAGTGCGATCAGCTCGATATGCCGCGGCTTCAGTCCTCTAGTCAACTGTTTCGATTCCAACACAATGCTCCCCCTCATATGTAAAGCCCGCATGTATACGACGCTAACTATCATAATATGCAAGAATCATTGTATGCTGTGATCTACATTAACGCAATGCAGAATTACTCCAGCAAAAAGTTTTGCGAATTGTAATAAAAATTTGCCCGAAAACCTATACATTCTGAACCATAGTGTTATAATCACTGTGTTTATTTATCAAGAACAACAGGAAACAGGTGATCAAATGTTTGAACTCAAATGGCTGTGGCAGAACCTGGAAGGCAACCGGGCACGGTATGTCGTGGCACTCTGCCTCTCGGTAGTGGGCTCTAGTCTTACGATTGTGAACCCCTACATCAGCCAGCGTATCGTCGATACGTTCATTGCCGGCGACCATGCAGGACAGAATCTTGCTACCGGACGCGGACTGCTCATTGCACTCTGCCTGGGCATGATCGGTTTCTCGCTGCTCCGCACCGGGCTGGCATATTTCACGACGATGCAGTACGAAATGTCTTCGCAGAACATGATGTACAACATCCGCATTTATCTGTACAACAAGATTCAGGGTCAGGACCGTGAGTATTACGACCGCAACCGTACCGGCGACCTGATGACCAAGATGACAGGCGACCTGGATATGGTGCGGCACTCGATGGCGTGGATTTTCAAGACGATTATTGAATCGCTGACGATTTTCCTGGCGGCTGTGATTTATTTCCTTACTATTGATGTCCAGCTGACGCTGTGGATGCTGATCCTGTCGCCGCCGATCTTCGTCGTGGCCTTCATCTTCGCCAAAAAAGTGCGCCCGATGTACATCGACCTGCGTGAACGGCTGTCCCAGCTCAACACGACGACCCAGGAGAATATTTCCGGGAACCGTGTGGTCAAGGCTTTTGCCCGTGAAGCGTTTGAAATTGAGAAATTCACAGAGAAGAACGTCAATTACGCTGTGGCGAACAAAAAAGCAGCTCTCGTCTGGCTTGACTACTTCCCTTATCTGGAGACCTTCGCTCAAGGCTTCAATGTGGTGCTGATGCTGGCCGGCGGCTACTTCGTGATGGAGGGCCGGATTACCTTCGGTGAATTCACGGCTTTCTCATCACTAATCTGGGCGGTTTCGAATCCTATGCGCAATATCGGGATCATCATTAATGATATTCAGCGTTTCTTTGCCAGCTTGTCCAAAATCATCGATCTCTATTATGCCCGGCCTGCGATTGTCAACCATCATAATAAGATAGAGCAGCGCCGCTACGAGGGACGGATTGAATTCGACCATGTACGGTTCAAATATGACAGCGCTACCGTGCTGGATGATGTAAGCTTCACGATTGAGCCCGGTGAGACCATTGCGATTATGGGCGCAACCGGCTCCGGCAAAACCTCGCTGATCAACCTCATTCCCCGGTTCTATGATGTAGCCGGAGGACGTGTGCTGGTAGACGGCAGAGATGTCCGGGAGCTGGAGCTGGATGAACTCCGCGGTAATATCGGTATGGCGACACAGGATGTGCTCCTGTTCTCCGATACCATTGACGGCAACATCGCTTATGGCGATCCGGAGCTTCCGGAGGAGGATGCTAAGGCTTTTGCAGGCCTCGCCGCTGCCCATAACTTCATTGTCAAAATGCCTGAGGGATATGATACCGTGGTCGGGGAACGCGGCGTCGGATTATCCGGGGGGCAGAAGCAGCGCATTGCGCTTGCCAGAGCTCTGGCGGTCCGCCGTCCGATCCTGATCCTGGATGATACGACCTCTGCTGTCGATCTGGAGACGGAGGAGCATATTCAGCGGAGCCTGCGCGAGCTGGAGTACCCCTGCACGAAGATCATCATTGCGCAGCGGGTATCGACCACCGCCCAGGCGGACCGCATTCTTATTCTGGAGGGCGGCCGTCTGATTGAGGAAGGCACCCACGCCGAGCTGCTGGCGAAGCGGGGCTACTATTATGATGTATTTATGCTGCAGAACGAGGGTATTGGAAGGCAGGTGACCGAGAGTGGCCAGGAATAAATTCGATGTCGATGAGAATCTGGAATCGCCGTTTAATATCAAGCATTTCCGGCGGGCCATGGTCTATATCAGACGCAAAAAAAAGCCGATGCTTATCGCATTTGTGCTTAGTGCATTGTCGGCGGCTATCGCCCTGTCAGCACCGCTTATTATGCAGCATGTGGTGGACGTCACCATTCCGGCCAAAGCCATGGGGCCGCTGGTAGGCTGGTCCATGCTAATGCTGGCGACTATCGTGGTCAGCGTAATTCTCGCTACGATCCGCTCACGGATTATGACAAGTGTCGGACAGGATATTATCTTCGATATCCGCACAGATTTGTTCAAGCATCTGCAGGATCTGCCCTTCAAATATTACGATGACCGGCCACAGGGCAAGATCCTGATCCGGGTCGTGAACTATGTCAATGCGGTATCCGATGTGTTATCCAACGGAATTATTAACTTCATCCTGGAAATTGTGAATCTGATCTTCATCGCTGTGTTCATGTTCGCCGTGGATGTCCGGCTCTCCCTCATCATTCTTGCCGGACTGCCTGTCTTCCTCGGCGTCATGCTGCTGATCAAGACCCGGCAGCGCCGGGCCTGGCAGGCCGTATCGAACAAAAGCTCCAATCTGAATGCCTATCTGCAGGAGAGCATTAGCGGCATCGGTGTCACGCAGATGTTCTCCCGGGAGACGCGTAATGAAGGGATCTTCACCCGTCTGGCAGGCAATTTCCGCACCGCATGGATGAAGGCGCAGCGTTACAACCTGCTGATTCCATTCAGTGTCGATAACCTGTCTACTATGGTTACGGCTATGATCTTCCTGGTCGGCCTGCTGACCCTGGACCCGCAGAGCATGACTCTTGGCGTTATCCTCGCCATGAGCAGCTACGCGGCCCGCTTCTGGCAGCCGATCTTGAATCTCTCGAACCTGTACAACAACTTCATCAATGCAGTAGCTTATCTGGAGCGGATCTTCGAGACGCTGGATGAGCCGGTGACTGTCAGCGATATCCCCGGCGCTAAGGCCCTTCCGCCCGTTCAGGGCCGGGTTACCTTCGACGATGTCACCTTCGCCTATGATCCGGGCCTGAATATTCTAGAGAATATCTCGCTTGAGGTCGCAGCCGGAGAGAGCATCGCTCTGGTCGGCCCGACCGGTGCCGGCAAAACGACGGTCGTCAACCTGATCTCGCGCTTCTATAATCTGACCGGCGGACGCATTCTGATCGACGGCCAGGACATCTCGCAGATCACGCTGAAATCGCTGCGCGGACAGATGGGGATTATGCTGCAGGACAGCTTCATCTTCTCGGGAACCATTCTGGATAACATCCGCTATGGCAGACCGGATGCTACCGAAGAGGAGGTCATTGCCGCAGCGAAGGCGGTCTGTGCCGACGACTTCATCCGCGAATTTGACCAGGGCTACCAGACAGAGGTGAATGAGCGCGGCTCCAAGCTCTCCCAGGGACAGCGGCAGCTGATCTCGTTCGCCCGGACGCTGCTCGCGAACCCGCGGATTCTGATCCTGGATGAAGCCACCTCCTCCATTGATGCGCAGACCGAGCGTCTGCTCCAGAAGGGGCTGAATGAGTTGCTCAAGGGACGCACCTCGTTCATCATCGCGCACCGCCTGTCTACGGTGAAGAACTGCGACCGGATCATGTATGTCTCGAACAAGGGCATTGCCGAGAGCGGCTCCCATGACGAGCTGATCGCCCGCCGCGGCCTGTATCACCGGCTGTATACGGCGCAGAAGATGGAAGCCTGAGGTGCAACACAGAATAAGGCTATATAGATTGTACTTGTAGTTTTCAGTTTTGGGATTGCCGTGACTCCAGAGAATGTTTGGCCCTCCGGCAGCTGTTGTCCCCAGATTTCTTGAATTAATTTGAACCGCTACTAGCGGTAGAAATCCGGTGACAGCTGATGCTTACGATGCGAGCTTTCCTGCGGAAAGCTTTCAAGCGGACGCTGACGCTCCTACAGTGCCAAAATTCTCTTCCGCCACTTTTCCCTGTCTGTTTATTTTAAGTTCAATTTATATAGGTTCAAATAAGAAATCGCCAAAAACCGCAGCAGGGCTTCTCCCCTGTCTGCGGTTTTTGGCGTGCTTGGGTGGACGATACAGCATATATTCAGTGAAGAATAGTTCCGTGCGCAAGACCCATTACCGCCTAAGACTACTATTGCTGGCTTTCTCAATTTCGTGCAATTAAGCAATACGGATACTCCTGCTGCGATCCATGCGGACTGGAGAGCCGCTATTCCTGTAAATTGCACCATTTTGCGGGCTAAGCGGACTCACATGCCCTTAACTAGTCGCTCTTGCCTCATTTCCATCACCAGCTGGCCTTATAACGGCCTCTCAGTCCGCGTGCGTGCGATAAAGCTGTCTTTTTCAAAAGATAAGAGCCTTATGGTCCGGTTGTAGAAATTTCATATACTCTTCCCTCAACATGCTGTAAATCTCCAGATCGACAACCCCTTTGCCGGACCAAAGGGCCGCTTGCCGCAGCATCCCTTCCTTGACATATCCGTTCTTCAGCAGCACCTTCTTGGAGGGCTCATTATTCAGCATCACTTCCGCCTGAATTCTGTTCACCTGAGCCTGCTGGAACAGGAATGCTGTCAACAGCTCAACGGCCCTGGAGGCGAGGCCCTTCCCCCACTCGGCTTCCGCGAGGAAGTAGCCGATGGTCACCATGTTCACCTTCTGGTTGAAGTCGCAGGCTTCAATAATGCCGAGCAGTCGCGTGTCATCCTCTGCGGCGAAGATGCCCCACTTGATCCGCGATCTTTTGCCATAATCCCGTTCATAATGACCGATCATACTCTTCACCGTAGCCTTATTGTGCTTGGGGATAATCCCGCAATATTCGAATACATGGTCATTGCTGTAAATCCCGAACAGTTCGTCCAGATGCTGCTCCTCAATCTTGCCCAATACAAGCTCCTCTGACCTTAGGACAGGGAACTGGTCAAACACAATCTCCAGCTTCACCCGGGGCACTCCCTTCTCTGATCCTTAGGCGCTTGGCCTAATGGGGACGTACAGACCAACCATGCACTTGCCCTGCGGGTCTTGCGCAGGATCATTCAGACAGAATTCAAGACATGGCCGGTCATCGGCCTCATAGCCGCTGCGGGGTAACCATACGCTGAACATGGTATCGTACGCAAGGACAAATCTATCTACCGTATCATAGTACGAATACACCGCATACAGCCCGCCGGATAATGTTTTGTATTCGACCTCCTTCCGCTGGGCGTCCCGCTTGAACCCGTCCGGGAGTGTGATGCAAGCATCATAGCGGCAGACGGACTCATCGACATATTCAGTGTCATCCAGTGAGATTCCGATGAACTGCTGATTCGCCGGATGGAGCCCTTGCTGAGCAGACCAGTGGCTGAGCTTGTCCCATGCGTTATGCGTGTCCAGATAACTTCCAATATGCCGGACATACGCAACCTCAACCTCCGTGATTTCTCTGAGTTCTACCATACTGTCCCATGCCCTCCTTAACAGCGGATTACCTTCTGTTCTATTGTAATCCGCCAGGGGCACCGGCTCTGCCTGCTTATTGCTGAGGACTGACGGGAAATTGCTATGTTTCCGCCCGTTAGTCCTGATCCTGCTGGGGGTACAGCCGAAATGCCGTTTGAAATGGACATTCAGCGCGGATACCGATTCGAACCCGCTCTCCCCCGCAATCTCCAGAATGGCCAGATCCGTCTCAGTCAGCAGTACCCGTGCCCGCTCGATACGCTTCCTGGTTACGAAAGCCATGGGCGTCATGCCCGCAATGGCTGTGAATATCCTGGTGAAATGATATTTGGAGAAATGGGAGATCTCCGCCAACTGATCCAGCCGGAGCGGCTGGCTGCTGTTCTGTTCTATGTAGGCAATGACCTTTCTGATCCGCTCTCTGTACTCCTCATTCATGGCTGAATCCTCCGGTTCATTCATGTTACAATTCAGTACAAATATTGTAAACTGGACAGACTGTTGTCACAACCCTATGGTATAACCAAAGGAAAGGAGTGATTGTTATGGCAAGCTATGAATACTCGTCCCGGCAGGAACTGATGGATACGATCCATACCCTGTACCTGCTCCTGGATGCCGAGTATGACGGAATTAACAATACATATAAGGATACGCGCATTCCCGAGGTGGACAAAACTCCTGCCGAGATCATCGCTTATCAGCTGGGCTGGCTGGAACTGGTGAGAGATTGGGATCAAAAGGAGCTGGAAGGTCAGACCTTCTCCATGCCCGCTGAGGATTACAAGTGGAATGAGTTGGGCGGGTTGTACCAATCCTTTTACAGTAAATATGCTGAGTACTCTCTGCCCGAACTGCGTGAACTCTTCCGGCAAGCGGAGCAGCAGTGGCTGGACTGGATCGGCACATTGACGGAAGAGGAACTATTTATCCAAGGTGCACGGAAGTGGACCGGAAGCAAGGAGGACTGGCCGATGGCCCGCTGGATTCATATCAACTCTGCTGCTCCGTTCAAGACCTTCCGGGCGAAGATCCGAAAGTGGAAAAAGTATTTCCCCGAGGGACTGACAGAGTGACATAGTCGCAGAGTGACATAGCAAGATAGAGGTGCTGCGGCAAAATGGCATCCCCCTTGCCCGGGAATTATTGCGTACCGCCTGCTCTCCCGTCTGTGCCTTGCGTCCCCCTTCTTCCTGGGCCTTCCCGATCCATCCCCCTGCCCCCATCCTTAAAGTTGGTGCCGCCGCCGTTCATGCCGGGGAACCCGCCGGGCCGGGAGTTGAAGTCTGCACTCGTAATATTCTGGGCAGTGATTGCTTCGCAGGAAGTGAGCAGCAGCGAACAGCTAAGCATACTAATGATTAAGGGGATGTAATATTTTTTAGTCTGCATCATGGAACCTCCTTGTCCTTGTGCCTGTCAGCAGTACATATACGTCTTGAACACCCAAGTAGGATAAGACGAGCAGCAGCGGATATACGGGATACAGATATCTGGCCTTGATCTCCCAGAGCAGATAGAACCCGATGAAGCCAAGAATCACCAGAAGGAGCGGGGTCTCCGCGAAGCGCTTAGCTCGCAATCCCCCGATTAGCCGGATCAGAATGAAGACGTACATCAGGAAATTCTGGACATATAAGGCCCACAATAGGCCGCTCCGGTACATAGAAGCACCTTCAAACAGTCTGCTTGCGGCGGTGGAATAGCTGTAATGGCCCATCACCATGCTGCCCCTCCCGCCAATAGAGGAGGCTCCTTCATTTCCTATCCCGTAGCGCTCTATCTGATAGGTTCCTTCCGTCCAGGTCCAGACCAGCTTTTTATAATACATTCCTGCAAGCTCAGTTAAGGTCGCGTCAGAGAGCTTGCTGCGGATGGACGCCTTGAACAGTTCTACACTATCCGCTTTATTATAGCCGGCCTCCTGCTGGTAGATATTATAGCTCTCCCGGTCATCCTAGAACCCGAGAGTCTCCAGATTAAGCCCCATATTCAGCCACATGTACACTGGAGCGGAATGGCTAGACGGCGATTCGCTCACGACTCCGGTTGCCTGAAGTGCCGCATTTTGGATCCAAGATGGAAGCCCCCACAGCAGCAGCGTTATGCCAATGGCGGCAATGATCCTTTTCACGCCAACCGCCCGCAGGTTCAGGAGCAGACTGAGAACAATGGCAATCAGGAAGATCATACCTATACTGCGGAAGTAGTTGCCAAGTGTCAGCAGTACTGCCGCGAACAGCATATCCTTCATGGATCTTATGCGGATGAACCTGACTCCGAAGTAGAGCGCGCTGGTGAGCAGAGCCGTGGCAATTCCATCATTATAGATGAAGTTGCTCATGAACATAGCCGGTATATAGGTCGCAGCCACAATCAGAAGACCATAGTCCTTCCGGTCTGATTTGGGCTTCAGCTCTTGGCAGAGCAGATAGATAACCAGCGTGGTTACGAGCGAGAACAGGATGTTGAAGCTTTTGATCACCAGATAATTGTCCGGGAACAGCAGCAGCAGCGTCTTCAGATACAGCACGAAGGAGAAATTAAAAGGGAACATGTAGAGGTATCCGCCTGACTGGAAGGAGGAATAATCCTTGTCATAGAGCATCGCCCAGGCCAGGGACAGCACCGTCTGTGAATCATCTGTAGGCATGCGGGTGAACAGGAAAATAATCACGGCCTGCATAATACAAGACACCAGCAGAACGGCGGGAATAACCTTGGCCCGGCTGTACCCTTCAAGCTTCCGGGAGAGTCTGTACAGCACGTAGCCCAGTCCCAGAACAACCACAATCCATAGCAGGAACACAAGCGGCTGCTGCCCTTCCAGCACTGCCCGGTCCCCATACAGGGAATAATTATATTCCGCCCGGAGAAAGAAGGATGAAGCAATGAACAGCCCGATGAACAGGGCGAGGATGAGCGTTACGATTTGCTGGATTCCTTTTACCATGATACCCTCCTGATTGGCAGCGTCCGGCGATTTCTTCGCATGTGCCATAATCCATATGAGGAGTATACATAGTGAACCTGAATGTAAGTTGAAAGGATTCTTCGGACGCGCCAAGCGGAAACGGTTTTGCCTTACAAAAAAGCCTCCGGGTCCTCTCCAGCCACCGTATCCATAGATGCGGTCATGCCGGAAAGGCTCCCCGAAGGCGGGCTGCCAGTCTGTCCTACTTCTGTTCCTGGTGAATACGCACGGGTGAATCATTTGCCAGCTACAGCACGAACCACACGAAACCCCTGGTCATTCCCCCGGCTGCTCGGCTCGAATTTGCCCCGGAAGGATACCTCTGTGTTGTTCACCCCGCCAATCCAGCCGCCGCCCTTCACCAGCCGGACCGAGCCGGTCTTGCTATTCGAATCCGTCTCTCCATACCAGTTCCAGCACCATTCCCTTACGTTGCCTGACATATCGTACAGTCCCAGCTCATTGGGCTGCTTGAGCCCGGTATTTCTCGGCTGGCCATGATTGTTCTCAATCGCCGGCCAGTTCCAGTCCCCGGTCAGGAACTGATCGCCGGAGTTCCTCCAGTACCAGGCTACCTCCTCCGGATTGCTGCTTCCGCTATACGGGCTGCTATTGCTCATCCGGCCTCCGCCTGCTGCATATTCCCACTCGGCTTCTGTCGGCAGACGGTAGCCGTCCGCCCCTTCATTGGCCGTTACAGTCCATTTCATGAAATCCCGGTCACTTGTATTATTCGGATCGACCGCATTCTTGTCTATATTATAATAGGGGGCCAGGCCTTCCTTCACACTCCGCTCATTGCAATACTCCACGGCATCATACCAGGTTACGCTCTCGACCGGCAGCTTGTCCCCCTGGAACTGCGAGGGGTTACTCTTCATCACTTCCATCCATTCTTGCTGGGTGACCTCGTATTTACCGATGTAGAAGTCCGGGAGGGTCATCTCGGTTCCGTAATAATTGGATTTCGTATCTTTAAAAGTACCGCCTTCAACCCGTACTAAACGCTCATCCTTGGCAGGCTTCTCCTGCGAGCAGGCACCGGCAATCCCCGCGATTGCCATACACAGAATCAGAATCGTTAATGGTTTTCTCATGAATAGCTCTCCTTTGAACAGATGGGCAAGATACAGGATCTAAGCGCAGATCGGTGCGTGAAAATGATAAGGCCGGCAGCTTGTACACCCGGCCGGCCTTAGCCTGTCAACGGTTAGCTGAGCTTACGCGACTGCCGGAACCGGCATGATACCGATCAGCTTGTCCCTTACCACACAGTTACATTGGAGCTGCCGCTGCTCTGGTACCCTTCGGTCGCCAGTACCTGGTAAGACCAGTTGCTGCCCAGATTCATCCCTTTGCTCTTCCAGGCATTCACGTGGTTGCTGAACGTGATCTGAACATTGCTTCCGGTCGGTCTTTTCGACTGTCTTACACTCCAGTACTGCGGGAACGTGGCATTCCCGTCGATGGATGGGGCATCGTAACGCATCGTGGTATAGATATCATAGGTGCCTCCGTCACTGTTCACAGTACCTTTATACTGGCCGGTAGGTCTGTAAGTCCCCCAGCTGTCTACCACGTAATATTCAATAAGGGCATTCCGGGTCCAGCCGTAGAAGGTCAGATAACCGTTGCCGGAAGGTGCAAAGACACCCGCGTTATAGTTCACGACCCGGTTCGCCGTGCCGTAGGTCCAGCCTTTACCGACTACGAAGTTCCCGGTGTTATACCAATTCACACTGTAATTCCCGCCCGATCCGTTCACCGCATTCACAGTTCCGCCGCCATCGGTCCAGTTCTGCCAATAATCTGTTGCGCCTGCAGTTGCTGCGAACGCGCTGAAGCTCATTGCCGCTGTCATTAATACCGTTAGAAGTTTCTTTTTCATTTTAAACATAAATGATTACCTCCCGATTATAATGTGTTTGCTTGCAGCTTGCTTCTCCCCGCAGAATATAACTTATCCTGAGGGTTATCCCATATATTTACTTGTCCTCCTTTCGAGATGATTATATCTAGTAAGCGTTTACATTTCTCTCTGCAAACTAAAGATTAACCCCCAATTTTTATTGGTATTATGAAATTATTGGGACGAATACGCGCAAAATGACCTTAAAAGGTGAACGATGTAACAATTTATGATGCCCTCGCGGCTCCCCGCTACAATCCAAAAAAGCCACCCCGGTACGGGACAGCTTTGCACTGGCACTCCTAATTTCTCCTAAGCGCTGATAAGCGCTCCTATAAGTCTCTTCAGCCCATCCGGATGACTGCCTTGACCACATCCTCCTTATTGCCGATCACGAAATCGAACGCTTGCTGCGTCTGCTCGAAGTCGAATTCGTGGGTCACGATGCCCTTGACGTCAATCTTGCCGTCCGCGATGGCTCCGATGGCTGCCGGATACAGGTTGCGGTACCGGAATACCGACTTGATGTCGGCTTCCTTGAACATAATCTGCATGAAGTCGAAGTCGATGATATCCTTGGCTGCGAGGCCAACGAGGACAATGGTTCCGCCTCTTTTGACCAGATAGGGCGTCTGCTTCACGGTATGCTCGCTTCCTGCGGTCTCAATCACCTTATCCACGCCTTGGCCGTCCGTTAATGCAGCAATGACCTCCAGCACATTCTCCTGCTTGGCGTTGATGACCTGCGAGGCCCCCAGCTTCATCGCTGCCTCCAGCCGCTTCTCAATGATGTCTACCACGATAATGTCCGTTGCGCCATAAGCCTTGCAGGCCAGCAGGGTAACCAGTCCGATACAGCCTGCTCCCAGAATCACAACCCGGTCCCCCAGCTTAATCCCGCCCTGCGCCGCAGCATGGAGTCCCACCGCCAGCGGCTCCACTAGCGCCCCCTCTTCCGAGGAGACATTACCCGGCAGCTTGAACGCCATGTTCTCTGGAAAAGCAATATAGTCCATCAGGCAGCCGTGATAAGGCGGAGTCGCCAGAAACTGTACATCCGGGCACAGATTATATTTGCCGCTTTTGCAGAATTCGCACTGGCCGCAGGTCACCCCAGGCTCCAGGGCCACCCGGTCCCCCACCTTCAGCTGCTTCACCCCGGGGCCAAGCTCCACCACTTCTCCGGCGCATTCATGACCCAGGATGAAATCTCCGTCCACTACGAAATCACCGATCCGGCCATGCTCCAGGTAATGCACATCCGAGCCGCAGATGCCGACAACCTCCAGCTTCACAATCACCTCGCCCTCCCCGGCCACAGGCATGCCGATTTCCTTCATTGCCATTTGCTTCAGATCTGTCATATAAAAAGCTCTGTTCTTCATCCGTTTCTCCTCCTCAGAGACATTAGCGTGCTCTATAAATCCCAGCACGAGCAACAGTGAAACTTCAGTCATCCATGTAGTAAGTGATGAACTGAGTTTGAAGCTGTCGAATCTTATATGAGCATCTTATATAAATAACTTTTATAAAACGCTATTAATAAGATTATAATCTGAAATGGAATGAAGTCAACATAAATTTAAAAGCAAATGTACTGCATTCAAAAGACGGCATGCTCAGGGCAGCAGGCAACAAAAAATCCCCCGGAGAAGGACAGGGCCGCAGTTGCAGCAACGTCCCTCTTCCGGAGGAGCGGGGAAAACAGAGATTGGATTAGATTTGAGTACAATCAACCTGGACCTAGATGCTGTCGATAAATTCCGTTACCAGCTCCAGAGCAGCGCCTACAGCGGTCGCTTCCAGCTTGTATTTGCAGACCCGAAGGTAGGAGCCGTCCTGCTCGAAGGTGTTCTTGCGCGCGGCCAGCGCCTGAAGATCATCGATGTATTCCTCCATGTAAGCTCCGGCATAGCCGCCGAGAATCACATCGCAATCATACAGCATCCGCAGGTTATTCACCGTAATCACCAGATAGCCCTGATACTCCTGCCAGATGGCCTGCTGCTCCTCCTTGCCCTCTCCCAGGAGGCGGAAGAATTCCGCTATGCTGCCCCCTGTGCTGTCCGAGAGGATTCTCGCTGAACAGTAGGCATCTACACAGCCCTTCTGTCCACAGTAGCAGGTACGCCCTTCAGGCAGAATCGTCATATGCCCGAACTCCCCGCTGCGGTGATTCTCGCCCGTATAGATCTGGTTACTGACAATAATGGAACCGCCTACGCTATTGTTAAGAGACAGATAGACCACATTGTGCATGTCCTGCTCTCCCCATAGCTCAGTGAGGCCCGCCGCATTCGCATCATTGCTCAGAACGCAGGGGTACGGGATGTATTCGGCGAACCGCCGGACACTGCCTCCCTTGAAATCGATGACTGTAGCATAGCTCACTGTCTGCCGGTCACCGGACAGAATCGCGGGCAGGGCAATGCCTACGCCCAGAATCCGGCTGCGGTCCAGCTGACAATCCTCTATGAACTCCTCCACCAGCTTGCCTACCCCCTGGAAGTAGGTCTCCTCATTCGCAAACGGATAATGATTCCTGACATTCTTAATAATTCTGCCGCTCAGGTCAATGATGACGATCCCCACATGGTTCAGGGTAACATCCAGCCCGACGGCATATCCCGCCACACTGTTACAGGCCATCGACTTGGCCTTACGGCCTCCGGTAGATTCATACAGCCCGGTCTCCTCGATCAGCCCGCGTTCCTGCAGCTCCTTGAGATTCTGTGTTACGGTGGGAAGACTTAGATTAAGCGCCTGCGCAATCTCCTGAATGGAAGTGGATTCACGGTGATACAGGTATCGGTAGATGGCGTTCCGGTTCATCTTTTTAACTTCCATACTGTTCAAGCGATGTGTCGCCATACGGATTCCCCTGACTTTTACAAATGTACTTTATAATCTATATAAATATAATATTCAATCGCACCCTTTTTTGCAATCATCTGGCTGCTTTATTTGTGAAAAATTTCACTATTGTATCTATATTGTAGCAATGATTGGGAGTCTCGTCATTATTCTTTTCGGATCGTCCGTGATCGAAAGCTTGAACCGCCTTCGCTCAGTGATGACCTCCGTTCAGCTTCTTGCTGCAAGGGGTATGTTATAATCAAAAAAAATCAGCCAAGGAGAAACCAATGAACCCGATTCAAGAGATTACAGACCGAAATCAGACCGTCTCTCAAGAGCTGCTGGGCATCTGGGAGAGTGCTGTGCGGGCTACGCACCTGTTCCTCACCCCGCAGGATATTGAAGAACTGCGCCCCTTAGTGCTGCAAGGCATTGCAGCCATCCCCCATTTGCTTGCAGTTACCCATCCCGATAGGCATCTCCTCGGCTTCATCGGCATTCAGGAGCAGAAGATTGAAATGCTGTTCGTAGATCCGGCTGCCCGGGGGCAGGGGATCGGCAAAGCGCTGGTCACTTACGCCATACACGCTCTGCATGTGCATGCTGTGGATGTGAATGAGGACAATCCCCAGGCTGCCGGATTCTACGAACATTTAGGCTTCCGCGTCTATGACCGGTCTGATCACGATGAACAAGGTAAGCCTTGGCCTATCCTGCATATGCGGCTATAGCATGAACAGCCGGGACTCCTTCGCCGTCCAATGGTTCAGCGCCTGCGTGCGGACTGCGGGATTCGCGTGATTCCTGTACTCCCGCAGACGCTCTGCCGGTTCCGGGCTCCAGCGAAGCGCGGTTCCCGCTGCTTCCAGCAAGGACAATCCGAGATACGGAGCTTCGTAAGACGGTTCTGCCCGCAGCACATCCACAATCGCAAGCAGCGTCTCCGGCGTCCAGTATCCGGCGCTGTCCTCCAAGTTAGCGGCAATCCCGCTGTATAACCCGCTTAAGAGCTGCGGCTGGCGGGTTACCGCCTGTGCGACCCGTTTCATATAATCGGACGCTTCCGCTACGTTACTCCAATCAATCACTGCAATATACAAGGCCAGAACAAGCTGTAGTAACGTCTCATCGGCGGCCAGAATATCGGCCAGCTCCAGGTACAACGGGGTAAGCTGTACCCTGGTACTCTTGGGCAGACCGGTAAGCTGCCCGATGAGCACCTGCAAGCGTTGCCGGTGCGGCAGATCTCTGTCCGCCGCCGCATTCCATTCCTGCCTGATCGCGGCAGCCGTCAGCTTCCGGCAGATATCGGCCACAACCGCATTAGCCTTGCCGTCCCGGGCGGCTTCAATCAGTGTCAGCATCGCAAATTCCCAGCTGGGGCTGTCCTCCAGATCCGTAACCGCCTGAGCCGCAGCCGCGGCAACGGTGCCTTCGTAACCATTAGTCCACCTCTTCATGGAACCATAGGCCTGGCTGCTGACAGATGCATCCGGATGATCGGCAATCTCTATAATCAAGTCCAGATAACACCGTCTGTAGACAAGCGGAAGCGCATCAGGCTGCTGGGACAACAAGCTCACGGCGATATCACGCTCTGGAGAAGCAGCGATGGCGCGCAGCGCCTCCCAGCTCCGTTCATCATCCAGCAGGCCTCTGGCAGCATGTCCTATAGCAATCACTACATCCTTGTGCACATTAGGCTTCGCGAATTCGTTCAAGAGCAGCGGAAGGCTATTCTCAATTCTATACGCACCGAGCAGGCGGACGGCTTCCTTGCGGACGGTGATCTTCAGCTTCTCACGGCTCAGCAGCTCCTTCAGCACCCGGGACAGCAGCACCGGACTGACCCGGCGGATACACCTTGGGATGGAGTACATCGCCACACGGGCCCGGTCGCCACCCAGATGCTCCAGCAGTACAGGCAGGGCGTTCTCCGGCTCCTCCGTCAGGGACAGCGCGTGAAGTGCCGCCTCCGCCACAGCCACCTCCGGGTCCTGAACAAGCTCATACAGCCGCTCCGGGTTCACATCCGGCATGCTGGCCGTAATTCTGATCGCTCTGGAGCGCTCGAACAGGCTGTACTTGGGACCGAAGGCAATCGTGCTTAACAGGGAGCCGTACGCCTCCTGCTGGCGTGGCAGCCACCGGTGGAATCCGTCCGCAGCCGGAACCAGATAGACTGTTTTGCCCGAGAGGAATTTGCCCTTGACGGCAAAACCTGAAATATAAGGGTCCAGCCATTCCTGACGCTTCAGATGCAGATGCTGAAACACCTCGTAGATGGAAATATACGATGGATCTGCATCCAGCAGCTCCTTCACCCGTTCATCCCGTGTCTGCAGCGGCTCCAGCCAGAGCCGGGTTGCCCGGATCGCGGTTCCCTCTGCTTTGGCCCGGGTCGCTTCCCGCAAGAGCTGCTGCAGCTTGACGATGCCGTACCCCCTTTTGCCAAAAGAACCCGCCAGACTCAGCACCAGATTGTAATTTTCTCTCTTACCCGCTTGCGCAGCGTAGGAATAGATGCCCTCAAAGATGATTTCTTCAACGCCCTTCGGCATATTCTTCTCCAAAGACGGCAGCGAGAGCTGCCCATCCTGCTTCGCCAGCTTCTGGAGCGTGTTCAGGGCGAAGGTGAACAGCTCCCCGCCCGGCTCCGCCGCATAATGGCGCAGCATTGAGAAAGCCAATTGCTGCACAGAGTACCTCGTACCATAAGAGGTGTCCCGGGCATCGATCACACTATCCACCAGCACAGTAAGCGCCGGGACATGGGCAGCCTCATACACGGACGCCGGACTCTCCGACAGCTCCTTGAATACCGCTCCCCGCACAGGGTCCTGATCATTGCGGATGCGGCCTAAGGTCAGCAATGTAGCATCCATGCCCTGTCTTGCCAGCACCGTACTGCGGATCAGCTGCATCAACGCCGTAGCGCGTTCATCTGCATTCGATACCCGGATTGCCTGCTCCAGCTGCTCTCTGACCTGAAGAATCGAGCGGGCGGCGGTGATACGCAGGGTGCGCTCCCGGTTCTCCCTGATCTCACGCAGGTCCAGCATGCGGGCGGCTTCCTGATCACGCAGTGCATGCGGCAATACATACAGTAGCTGCTCCGGGAAAATCCACTCCCGGCGCTTCTCCTCCTCATACGCAGCTTCGAAAATCTCCTGGCGCCAGGACGGCGCAAGATGCTCCAGCAGCCGCGCCACATGGTAGGGCTCGTCCGCCAGCAGCTTGGCAAGCTGCGACCACTGGTCCATAGAGAGGAGCTTCGCCCGCTTGAGCACAGCTTCAGGCACACCATAAGTCATAAGCTCACTACGCATCTGCGTCCGGATCAGCAGCTCATATACCGCGTCCGGTCTAAGTCGCATCAGTGTGCCGAGATTCGCTTTAAGCGCAGGAGGCAGCCCGTCTGCCGGCCCATGGTTCACCGCACAGGCCAGCACAAGGTCTGGCTTGTGGTTACACAGATGCTCCATCGCGGAGGAGAACCGCGACCAGACCATCCCCCTGGCCCTCAGCGGGCTATCTTCCAGCGCACGGGTGAAATACTCAGCGACCACCTCCAGATGGCGGCTGGCCAGCTTTTTCCAATCCTTAATGGCGTACCCCAGCTCAGCCAGCCGCGCGCGGACGGTTTCCGCAGAGCAAGCCTGCAGCACAATTGCTGCCTCCTCCAGGCCCCACCGGACCTGTACCACTGGCAATAGCCGTTCCGCCAGCTCCTGGCGGTTCATCAGGGCAACCGTGCGCAGCAGCTTGCGGCGGCAGTCCTGTGACAGATCGGGAAGCTCGCCTTCAATCGCTTCGGCTGAGGCGACTTTGGGCAGCAGTCCAGCCGCCGTATTCCTGATGCTCGCCATAGGATGACGGAGCGCAGCCCGGATCACAGGAGCATCCAGTGTGGCTATTGCCCCCATCAGGGCCAGACGCGCTTCATAAGCTCCGCCCTCAAGTAAGGAGGTAAGTAACTGTGAGTATTCCGGGGACCCCAGGTGATCGCGGCCTAGTCCTGTGATTGTTTTGATCCTATCGGAATACCCCAGGGCATCCAGTTCCCCCAGTAAGCGCTCTTTATTCAATGGGTCTCGTCTCCTAGTCATAAGTCCTCCTCTTGAATCTGCACTGAGTTCTTCCTTATTTTACAAAAAGCGAGCTTTCGCCCGCAACAAGTGGAAACGGCTTTGCCGTCCTTTTGAAGGACGGTAACGTTTCAGCGAGAAATAGAAGGATAAGTTATTGTGTGAAACATATAATTTCTTATATTTCAAACAAAAGGATAACCCCGAATCCGGCGCTTCCACCATCTTCAAGATTACCCTCTATACTGTTCACTCTATCAGTCTACTCTTTGTCTTGCTTCGCCTGGACGAACACATACGTGTTCTCATCCGACAAGGCCGCTTCGTACCGGAAGTCAAACCCGGTGAAGCCCTGAATCTCCTCGACGCTTGTAATCTGCCGCTCTGCCATGAACCGGACCATCTCGCCTCTGGCCATCTTGACCAGTGTCGCCCGCTCCACGACCTTGCCGCCGATTCTCTGCCCGAATACACAGCTTACCATCCGGACATGGCTGCCCAAGTAGGGAGAGATGCATTTGCTGTACTCCTTGGAGGCCAGATTCACAATCGTGTCAGTCTCGGCGAACAGCTGGTCCGCCAGTCTTCTGTTCCAGAACTCATAGAGCGAACTGAAGCCCGGCCCGCCGAGCTTGGCCTGCATCTCCAGCCTGTAAGGGACCACCCCGTCGAACGGCCGGACGATTCCATAGAACCCGGACAGGATCCGCAAATGCTGCTGCAGATAGTCCAGCTCCTCCGTCTGAAAAATCCCCGGAGCCATGTACTGGTACTGGATACCCTCATAGGCGAAGATCGCAGGGGTCAGATTCCGGGTTAGATCCATCTCTTCAATCCGCTGCATATTCAGCGCGGCAATAGCGTCATTGCATTTCCACAGCGCCTTGGCTTCCTCGTAGTTCAGCTTGCGCAGCAGGGCCAGGAGCGTCTGTGACTCGTTTAAGAACTGCGGAGCCTGGCGGGATTCCAGGAAATCCGTGTCCGTCTTCATCTTTTTGGCAGGTGAAATGATGATTCTCATGATACGCTCTTTTCTACCCCTACGGGAAAATAAATGTACCTCTATACTATCATACTATCCACCTGCCGGCCCCGTGTAAGAATCCCCCTACTCCCCAATCACCCGAATCACCGTATCAAAAGCTTCCAGTTCCACACTCTGCGGACCATAGTCCGTCCCGATGGTGGTCTTCTGCGGCTGGTCGCTATTGTTAATCACAACCAGATGCCTGCTCCCAGGGTAATACGCACACTCGGTATAGAGGTTATCCGGGAGGTAGCGGGTCTCCTCCAGCTCGTTGCCGGCATAGCGGATCAGATTCAGCAGCAGGCGGGCATTCCCCCAGCTGAAGGCAAAGGACGGCAGGTAGATGCCCTTCCCTCTCCCGAAGCTATTCACCGTCAAGGCCAGTTTGCCCTCTGCCTCCAGGATCACCGCAGCAGCCCCGCCCGTCAGATAGACCCCGTTCTTCGGTATGAGGCTGACGCCTTCCGGCACCAGACCCTGCACGGCCTGAACCTCATAAGCCCATTTGCCGTGCGCTACCCGTGCGCCGGTGTCCTCATCTACCCCAAGAACATGCGCCATGCGGAAGTAGTGATCGTAGCCGTCCACGGCGGAAGGCTGGTTCACCCCGATGAGCGTACCGCCCTGATACACCCACTCCGTCAAGGCATCCACCGCCTGGCTGTCCTTCCAGTGGTCCCCGCCGCTCCATGCGGAACCGGCGCTGCCTGCATTAATCACTACATCCACATCCTGCAAGGCCCCCTGGCGGACATCCTCGAAGTCTATGAACCGCACCTCCACCGGCAAGCCGGATAAGGCCTCATTGATATGAATCAGGTCATGCATATACGTCTCATGGAAGTGGCCGGACAGGGTCCATGACCGCAGCTTGCCCCACGAGTGCAGAACAGCTACCTTAGTCTTGAGCTGATACGGCTTGCCCTGCCGGTGCAGCTCCCTGATCTCCCTGAATTCATCCGCAATCTTCTCGATGTACGCGCAGAAATCCGGGTAAGGCTCGACCAGATGCAGATAGCCGCCCAGGCCCATCCGGTCAACCGGCTCCCGCAGGAGGGCACGCCGGATGCTGATCCAGTATTGCTTGGCATCGAGCGTGGGATTGCCCCCTTCCATGAAGGTAGGTGCGCCGCCCAGGCCAACCGGGAACAAGTACGGATGCAGCCGGATCTCATGCGTATCCACCTTCACCCCTGAACAGAGTCTGGCTTCATAGCCCGAGAACACGCATTTGATCATCCCGTCGAAGCCGAACTCCCCGAAGCGGTCGTTATACGGCTCTGCGCCCACCCAGCTGTCGTCGTAGAAGACATACGCCAGCTTGCCGTGCTTATGCACAATGTCAATTAGCTGCTTGCCGAATCCAATAACGAAGTCGTTGATAAAAGCCATATAGTCCAGCTTGCGCTGCTCCGCCGGGATATGACTGACGCGGTATTTGCCGCCGTTCACGAAATCCTCTGCGGTCAGCGAATAGCCATACTTCCGGGCGAACTGATCCAGTCCCCGGGCGCTCACCGTGAAATCGTAGGACCCCCAGTCCGAGAACAGATGGCGGTTCCGCCCGCTGCTGCCCCAAATCCAGGCGAAATTGTAGAACAGGGAGGTGAACCGGACCACGGTCGTCGCCTGATGCTCCCCGCACCAGTCTTCCATCCAGTCCAGCAGGTACTGCCGGGTCCCCTCATACATCGGATCGATCTGCATCAGATGCTCTTTGTCCCAGTGATTCGTCGTATGGTTGTACATCGAGATTTCTTCCCAGATCCGGTAGGCCATGAAGCTGACGGTATACTTATGCCAAGGCGTAATTCCGGTCAGCACCACGTTGCCGGACTCCCGGTCGTAATTCCACTGCCACCCCGGCACCTCCTCCCCGGTCGTCCGGTCATACACCTGCCAGTACTTGAACGCCTCCCGGGAATCATTCACCCGGAACTGCTCAGCGAAGAAATCCTCCAGCAGGTAGATGGATATGTAATCCTGCACAGCCACCTTCGGACTTGTAATGAGGAAGGTCTGCTGCAGCTTGTCCGGGTTCTTCGCCGCCCAGCCGTTATGGTCGCGGATGATGCACAGGGTCGAATAGATGCCGTATCCGGCATTCGTAATCTCTTCCGACAACTGCGTGCCGTCACTGTCACGAATGACATCGGCCCCCCAGCGTTCGGCAAGCTTCAGCGTCAGGGCTTCATAACCGGCTTCCCCCGGCAGGGTAAAAGCTCCTGTGGAGCCTGTGGATTTGTTCGCCAACGCCAATCCCTCCTATTTAAGCAGATCCGACAGGAACGCAAGCGCGAGGCCTTGGCCCCAGCCCTGAGTCCAGTCCTTCGGGATATGCCGGTAGCCATCACGGTCCTTCATGACAGCCGTGCCGCCTGATACATTCAGTACCCGGCCGTCTTCAGTAATGTTCTCAAGGATGCCCTTCAGGGCCTTTTGCACATATTTGGTATGCAGCGGATTGCCGTTATTCACCATTGCCGCCGCAATCCCGCAGGACGCCGACACCTCTTCATAGGATTCCTCATCGTCCAGCAGCGTGCGCCACAGCCCGTTCTCCGTCTGCACCAGCTTCAGCGCCGCCAGCTGATCCCGGAGCGAGCACTCCACATCCATGCACTGCGGATACAGGTACCATTCCTTAAGCAGCGGCTTTACCTGCGACATCGTATAAGCTCCCCAGGCGTTTGCCCGGCCCCAGTACAGCCCGGACATATGGTCCTGCTTCACATGGTTATAGCCGTGGAACCAGAGGCCTGTGATTGGGTCCTGTAAGTATTTGATGTGCCAGTAGTACTGGTTAAGCGCGTCCTGGATCAGCTCCTGATCCTCCAGCTTGCTGCCCACACGCAGCAGGAAGAACGCCGCCATGAACAGCGTATCCGCCCAGGCCTGCTCCGGGAAGTCATTGGATACCGAGACCGTATGCTGCAGCACCTGATCCCCGAACCGCAGCGCGCTCCCCCGGATATAGCCGATTTTACTCAACACAATATCCCAGTACTTCTGGTCCCCGGTCTCCTCGTACAAGGTAATCAGCATATGGCCCATCGCACAGGTGTTGACCGTCCAGTCGGGCAGCCCCAGCTCAATATACTCATCCACCCACTTCACCAGCTGGTCCAGATACTCCTGATTCCCCGTGGTCTGGTAGGCTCTGGACACCCCGTAATAGGCAACGCCGCAAGGCCACTCCCACGTTAAGTCCATCGCCAGCGTCTTCCTGGTGACCTTATCGATTACGCTCAAGATTTCTTCCCGGTTCACTTTGACTCGAAGCATGTGTATTCCCCTCTCCTGTTCCCTGCGTTTCTTGAAGGCAGCTATCCTCCGTCCATCCGCTTGCAAGCGCTTTACAGAATCTATTGTAAGCAGTAAAATGTTCTACATCTAAGCACATTCATATCAAAACTGCGCAGATTCGACCCTTTATTCCTCATTCCTATTCTAACGCAAGAAGGACAGGAGCTGCTGAATATGCCCAGAAAAAAGAAGCCCGTCATCGAGTACCGCCACTACAGCCTGCCGATCCAATTCCCTGTCCTGCTGCTCAGCGGCGAACGCTGGAAGATTTCCGATATCAAGAGCGAGCACCTTCATTTCCACAACCATCTGGAGATCGGGATCTGCTATTCGGATAGCGGGATTATGGAGATTAAGGGCGAGGACGTCCCTTTTGCCGCCGGGGATGTGACCTTCCTGCCGCGGTATCTGCCCCATACGACGTACAGTTCTCCGGGAGAGGCCAGTCTGTGGTCCTATCTGTTTTTCTCGCCGGAGGATCTGTTTCAGCATTCCTTCAAGAGCGCTTACGCTGGCTTCGAGCCGAATCTCTGGGCAGTGCAGGGCAGCAATTGTATCCTAAGCAGGGACAAGTACCCCCTGGTCTATACGCTGGCCACCTCCATTGTCCTCGAATTGCAGCAGCAGAAGCCTTATTATCAGGAGAGTGCCTACGGCTTATTGCTGTCCCTGTACATCGAGCTGCTCCGCATCCATTCCACGAACGAAGCCTTGAGCGGCCAGGAGGCCGGGCATAGCCTGAAGGGCGATTTTGTGATCTCTCCGGCGCTGGAGTATATCACCAGGAACTATATGACGCCGATGACCATTGATGATCTGGCCGAGCTCTGCCATTTGAGCACCACCCACTTCCGCCGCAAATTCCATGACATGATGGGCACCGCCCCCCTGGATTTCCTGAGCAGCACCCGGATCGAAGAAGCCTGCAAACAGCTCAAGAGCACAGAGGATTCGATTCTGGACATTTCCGAAAAAGTAGGCTTCCACTCCATCTCCAGCTTCAACCGCTGCTTCTCCAAGCTGATGGGCGTCTCCCCCAAGGAATGGCGCAAGGGTGCGCAGTCTGAGGCGCAATCGGCTAAGGCCAGTATTCTGGAGTTCACGGGGTGGGTGTGAGCCTCATACTGAACGTAACTAGGAGGTCTTTCCCATGAAGAACGCAGATCGAAGGCATGATTCGACAGAGCCGGTGTCATCAACTGATGAGGAGCTTGCCCGCCTGCAAAAGTGCCTGCCTGAGCACCCGCCGTCCAAGTCACTGCGGTTCCAGTTCATTGAAGATCACCGCTCCGAGTTCCCTATAGAGAAGATGTGTAAGGTTCTTGAAGTCTCACGAAGCGGATTCTACAAATGGAGAAACGCCGAGGTCAGCAACCAGGCGAAGCGCAAGGCCCTGCTGCTGACGCGGATCACCGACCTTTTCGAAGCTAACCAGGGCCAATTCGGGAGTCCCAGAATTACTCTTCTCTTAAGAGAAGAAGGCTACATTATCAGCGAACGGACCGTAGGCAAGTTCATGAAGGAGCTTGGTTTACGCTCGTCCTACTCCCCCCTGGCGAATCGACCTGCCAAGGACTGACGGTGAAGAAAGATGGTGAAGAGGACTGGCGCTAGGAGGGATTGTGGTGAGGATGGATAACGCGAGGAGGGACTTACTTTCTTGGGGGGGCTAGCCTCCTGCCGCTCAGTTCAACCAGCAAGTGGACAAACGTATCTTAATTTATCGCTTTCCGGGGATTGTACGCAAACAGGTGGAAAAACAGCAACTAATTCTTGGGATTGTGCCAATTTCTCTGAATAGCGATCCATTAAGTATCATTTATCCAACTACTATCCCTTCAGGACTCATCCGCTCGGCAGTAAGTGTATAAAATCCAACTGCTTCCGCCCGCCATCCTGCTATCTCCCTCCCCACAGGTTATCCAAGGTCCAGATCGAGCCTTATCCTAATTGGCTATACGGCAAACCCTAAACTTTATCGGTCAAAAAAAAGCGAATTCAGCACAATGCCTGAATCCGCTTTTTCTAATTCGAATATCTTAGTCTAATCCTTTAATCAATCAGCTCCGACTTCCGGAGCAGACGCTGAATCAGTACCGCCACTTCTGCGCGGGTGACGTTATCCTGCGCCTCCAGCTTATTGCCGCCGCGGCCGGTGATCAAGCCGGCGGATGCTGCGAGCGCCAGACTGTCCTTCGCCCAGGCTCCTGCGCGGCCTGCATCGGTAAAGGCTGCAAGCACGCCTGCGGTGTCCACTGTGCCGGTCCGGTCCGCGAGACCGGTCAGCTTCATCGCCTTGGCGATGATGTTCATGGCCTGCTCACGTGTGATCCGGACATCGGGACGGAAGGTGCCGTCCTCGAAGCCGTTGATCAGCCCCGCCTCGGAGGCTGTCCCGACAGCTGCGGCATACCAGCTATTCGCCGGAACATCTGCATACTTCGCGGCTCCCTCTCCAAGCTTCAGACCCAGACCGCGTACGATAATCGCTGCGAACTCTGCCCGGGTAATGTCCGCGTTCGGGTTGAACGTGGATGCGTTCACCCCGTTAATGACCAGACGGGAGCCCATGTCATTCACTGCATTCTTCGCCCAATGCTTCTCCACATCCGCGAACGTCTGCGGATGCCAGACCACCGAATAGGTACTGTTCGTCAGACTCTTGATCTCTGCATAATATTTACCGTCCTTCAAAAGGATTCTGGTCGGTACATGACGCACCGTTCCATCCGGATCTACAACGATCCCTGTGGTAACCCGGGTAGGGTTAACCCCCTGCGGAAGCGCCAGGGTACGTGTTACATAAGCATTGAACCGGCTCAACTCTACGGTCGAGGTACCGGAAGAAGCCGTAACTGTGAAATCCAGGGCTGGCGCTGCAAGGGTAAGTCCGCCCCTGCTTGCCGCAGCGGTAACCGCCTGATTCATGGCCGCCGAAGCCTCACCAATGGTAATTCTCAGTGTAATATCCTCCAGCTTACCCCCATTTCCTAATCTTCCGGCCAATGCGCCGATGTTAATCTCGGAGGCAGGCAACGTATAGCTTCCCTTGCTGGTCTGAAGCACCAGGGTTGCCGCCATATTCTCCATATTCTTAATCATCTGGCCGCTCAGCTCACCGACAACAATGTTGGAATCCAGCATCATCGGGATGGTTACTACAGCTCCGTTCCCTTCGGCATCCAGCTTCGCCTGAAGTCTGGCCGGATCTACAGCAATGGTCGTTGTTCTGATATTGCCGATGGTCGTTGTGGTTGCTTTGCCTGCATTCTCCTCCTTGCCGTTCACAAGGACAATCACATCAGTGACCGTAATGGCCGGAGTTCCGGAAGGAGTCCCGCCACTGTTCGGATTACTTCCACTGCCCGGACTGACCGGATCAGGATCTGGCGTTACCGGATTAGTAGCCGCAACCACTGCAATGACACTGCCGTACTTCACCACATTTCCTTCCGCATCTACCTCAGCAACGCCAATCGTATCTCCATCGGCTGCCGGAATCAGACCCTGACTGCCTACAAGTGTGTATCCGGTCAGGAGGTCTCCCACATTCGGAACGATGATGCTGCCGGCACCGAAATTCTTATACAGCAGCTTATGCCCTTCAGCCGGTGCAGGCGTTACATTAATTTGCGTATAGCCGTTATTGGCCGCACCACTCGGGTCGCTGGCACTCACAGCCAGGTCTCCGGCAGGGATCAAGACATTCGTTGTAAAAGTCAGTGTAGCCGCCGGTCCTGCCGGAACTGATCCGCTGGCCGCAACCCGTACGTTCACGGTATGCTCGCCGCTGAGGTCCGGCAGGTTGGTTCCGTCATACCTTACGTAAGGTCCGTCATCTACAGAGAATTCCATGCTGGTGTTCAGACCCATAATCTTATTGTTCAGATCATCTGCCGCTACTTCAGGTGCAGACGGGATAACTGCATCCGAGTCATGAACGGTAACCTGAGCAATATTTGAGGCAAAATCTGTTGACGTTGCCTTCACACGGACATAATACATGCCCGGTGTTAGACCGGTGAGCGTGGTGTCTGTAACTTCTGTCCAAGCACCACTGTTACCAAGCTGGTATTCCATCTGGACGGTCAGATTCCCCATTGTTCCGTCATTGGCTCCGTTATAGGTCACATCCGTGACACTCACCCCAACCGGAGCAGCCTGACGGGCAGGAATACTCAGCATTTGCGCATCACTGTCGGTAGTGGTCACGCCGTTGCCCGTCTTCACGATATTCAATGCGGTGCCCAGCCAGCTGTTATCTATAACCAGCGTTCCATCCGCTGTCGCTGTTACAGCCGCACCGTTTACAGTGTATAAGCCTTCCGGGATCAGACCCGTCAATATCTCAGCGGCAAAATCAATCACCGCAACAGGTGTCACTTCCGCCGCAGAGGCAAAGGATGCCACCGTCACTGCCGCCGCAGCCGAGCGGAATGTCTCTACTGCCGCCTTCGTGCGGACATAATAGATGTCCGGCGCAAGCCCTGTCACCGTGGTGCCTGGAACATCTGTCCATGCGCCAGCGGCACCTTTTTTATATTCCATGGCTGTAGTCACATTCGTGAGTGTGCCATCCTTCGCGTTAATCGCGGTCTCATCCGTTGCTGTTACTCCGGCAGGCGCTGCCGGGCGGGCAGGAAGGTTCAAGGTCTGCGCCCCACTGTCGATGGTTGTGGATGCATTCCCCTGCTTCACCAGGCTCAGGGAGCTTCCCAGCCAGCCGTTATCCAGCGCCAGCTTGCCGTCTGCATCCGCCGTTACAGTCAACGAACCATTCACTGTATACGTGCCTTTCGCCGCAAGCCCGCTCAGTTGCTCCGCTTCATAGTCAATGACCGCTGTAGGAGTAGCTTCCGGTATGGGAACGTAAGCATTCACTGTTACAGCTTGTGCTTCCGAGGCAAAAGCTGTCACCGTCCCCTTTGTACGGATATAATACGTATCCGGAACTAGTGCGCTTACGCTGGTGCCTGGAACATCTGTCCATGCACCTGCTGTACCTTTTCTGTATTCCATGGCTGTAGTCACATTCGTGAGTGTGCCATCCTTCGCGTTAATCGCGGTCTCATCCGTTGCTGTTACTCCGGCAGGTGCTGCCGGGCGGGCAGGAACAGTCAAGCTCTGCGCCGCACTGTCAATGGTTGTGGACGCATTCCCCTGCTTCACCAGGCTCAGGGAGCTGCCCAGCCAGGAGCTATCCAGCGCCAGCTTACCATCTGCATCTGCTGTTACGGTCAACGTACCGTTCAGTGTATACGTGCCACTGGCCGCAAGCCCGCTCAGCTGCTCTGCTTCATAGTCAATGACCGCTGTAGGCGTGGCTTCCGGTATCGCTACATACGCCACCACATTCACGCTCTGTGCTTCCGAGGCAAAAGCCGTCAATGTCGCCTTAATCTGGACGTAGTACGTACCCGGAGCAAGCCCCGTCACCGTTGTATCCGTCACATCTATCCATGCTCCTGCGGCACCTTGCTTGTACTCCATGAGCGGAGTCACATTCGTAAGCGTACCGTTCTTCGCATTAATCGCTGTCTCATCCGTTGCCGCTACTCCGGCAGGGGCTGCCGGACGGACTGGAATATTCAAGGTCTGCGCCGCGCTGTCAATAGTCGTTGACGTATTCCCCTGCTTCACAAGGCTCAGGGAGGTTCCCAGCCAGGAGCTATCCAGTGCCAGCTTGCCCGCCACATCCGCTTGAACCGATAACGTGCCATTCACCGTGTACAGACCATTCGCCAACAGACCGCCCAGTTGTTCAGCCTTGTAGTCAATGACCGCTGCCGGGGTGGCTTCAGCCGTTGGCACATACGCCTTCACCGTCACAGGATATGCTTCCGAGGCAAAAGCCCCCGCTGTCGCCTTTGACTGGACGTAATACGTGCCCGGAGCAAGCCCCGTCACCGTTGTATCCGTCACATCGATCCATGCTCCTGCGGCACCTTGCTTGTACTCCATCGCAGTAGTCACATTCTCAAGCTTACCGTTCTTCGCATCTATCGCCATTTCATCCGTTGCTGTCACCCCTGTAGGCGCCGCCGGACGGGAAGGAATGACCAGCACCTGCGCCGCACTGTCTACGGTTGTCGAAGTATTCCCCTGCTTCACAATACTCAGTGACGTTCCCAGCCAGCTGCTGTCCAGTGCAAGCTTGCCCGCAGCATCGGCTGTTACCGCCGTGCCGTTCACCGTATACTTTCCATTCGCCGTCAGGCCGCTCAACTGCTCGGCTGTGTAGTCAATGACTGCAGCAGGAGTTGCTTCCAGTGTGGGCACATACGCCTTCACCGTTACACTATGCGGCTCCGATACAAAAGACCCCGCCGTCCATTTCACACGGACCTCGTACGTACCCGGAGCAAGCCCCGTCACCGTTGTACCCGTCACATCGGTCCACGTTCCCAAGGCACCTTGCTTGTACTCCATCTCAGCAGTCACATTCACAAGCGTACCGTTGTTCGCATCTATGGCCAGTTCATCCGTTGCCGTCACACCCGTAGGGGCTGCCGGACGGGATGGAATGACCAGCACCTGCGCCGCACTGTCTACGGTTGTCGAAGCATTCCCCTTCTTCACAATACTCAGTGACTCTCCCAGCCAGCTCTGATCCAGCACCAGGGTGCCAG
This sequence comes from Paenibacillus sp. FSL K6-1217, assembly GCF_045040735.1. Lineage (NCBI taxonomy): Bacteria > Bacillati > Bacillota > Bacilli > Caryophanales > Paenibacillaceae > Paenibacillus > Paenibacillus sp. FSL K6-1217. The sequence continues at coordinate 6,010,222 of NZ_CP150271.1, read as the reverse complement.
CCGCACTCGCCGTTACCGCCGTACCGTTCACGGTATACGTGCCATTCGCCGTCAGACCGCTAAGTTGCTCCGCCTCATAGTCAATCACCGCTGCCGGTGTCGGCTCCAGCGCTGGCTTGAACAGCGATACAGTTGCCGTCTGCGGCGAACCGCTAACCGTGTATCCGCTTGGCGAATTCACAGCCACGGACACATCGCCCTCGCCGGTGACTGAAGTAAGCGCTAGGCTCCAAGCGGTTCCCGACCCGCTTAAGGACCCTTTTACCGCAGAGCCTGTACCATCTGTAATCGTGATATCGTCTGCCGTCAATCCGGCAATCGCAGCATCAAAGGTCAGATCAATCTTCGTTGAAGTGGTTGTTCCCGGCACACCGTCCGCTACAGCCGATTGCAGCACAACCGGAGTTAAGACCTCCCTGTTGAACAGCTTGCCGGTGATTCGGAAATGAGTGGCATCTGTATTATCTGTTGTGATGAAAACAATCTTGTCGCCGAAGGCCGGATATACGGCAAACTTCGGATAATATTCCACATTGAACATCCAGGTGTCTTCATTGTATCCCTGAAATACAGCAGGAGCAGAATTCACCGGCTGATCCGTTGTATACAGCAGGGTCCCGTCATTGTCATAGTAATTCAGGTATGCGTACTGGGTTCCAGACCATTCTGTACCGTAATTGTAGGCATCATCGATGGCCTTATTCGACACAGGATCTGTACTAACCGTTACGAATCCCGGCATCGCGCCTTTCTTGTAGACAGCGGCTGACGCCTCGCCCAGCGAACCATTTACGTTGAATCCGCCTTGGCTTACACCCGCATTGTCATATAAGGAGACACTGGTGATTCCGGTTTGCCAGCTATACTGGCTGAACATGAAATTCCCGTTGCTCAGTGTAGACAGATACAGCTGCTTCTCATTCGTTCTCGCCCCAACATTAATGGTGGTTATGGAGGTTCCGTTGTTATTGAATAACTTCAGGTAAATATTATCATTCGAGGGTCCTGAATTATACGCAGCCATATACACGCCGTCACCAGCAGCTACGTAGGACATGCTTGCATTAGCGTCGATCAGCAGGGTTTCGCTTGATACCGGTACGCCCGCAGCGGTGAACACACGGGTAACCGTGCTTTTATTATCATTTCGTTGCCAGGAAAAAGCGATATCGCCGTTAGACAGCTCAGCCGCAGATATAAAGCGCGTGAGCTGCGGCAGACTGGCCGCACTGAAGGTATTCAGCCGGGTCTGGCCGGTCACCTTCTGGCCGTTCTTATCCAGCACCATGAAATAGGCATTGGGTGTACTCTCAGTAACTGTGCCCAGCTGCAGGTTGTATTCGCTGGAGTCGCTTTTACTGTACATAATCAGCAGATTGCCGTTATTGAGCGCAAGCATGCTCACATACGTCATTTTGTAATAGGTGTCCATCAGGCTGCCCAGGTTAACGTCCGTTATAAGCGTTCCTGTGCTGTTAAAGACCCTTAAGAAATTAGAGGCTGTGTAAGAATTCCCCTGATAAACAAATGAGTTCAGCAGAACCGCCGTACTTCCATCCTGTAGACCCTTCGCATCCGCCAGATTCTTGCCCGCCGAATACGTAACCGGAGGCTCAATTACAAAATCAGCCGCTTCATTAAATGACGGCACCGCCGCATAAGCACGGAGCGACATCATGGGCAGCAGCCCAACCACCAATACCAGAGCCAGGACTATCTTTCCAATTTTTCCAAACATCGCTTTCCTCCTTGTCGAATGAACATTTCCATAATATTGATAACGCTTCCGTAAAACTCTGAACATGCTGCACACATTCTGCACATGCCCGGCATTAGCAAGCATTAGTTTTCCATAATGGTTTATCGACATTTTCCGCGCTAAATTTAACTAATTCGACAAATAAATATCAGTCATATCGTCAATAAGTGCGCTTTAAGTCCTTGTATAATTTAAAAAGACGAAAATGCGCACAAAAAAGCCCGCTCTGTCGATTGAACAGAACGGGCTGAAAAATATCCTCTACATTTCTTCCACATACCGCTTGGCTTCGCCAAGGGGCATATCCGTATGCTGACGGACGAGCTTGATGGCAAGAATGAGCTTGCCGTCCTTTTTTAACTGCCGGACATGCTCCTGGACCTCTTCAGGCAGGACCCTCAGCGTAGTGCTTGCTGCCTCCCGGCGCTTCAGCTCAGCGGCTACCCGCTGCTCCATATCCGGTGTCAACGTCTCGTCTACGGTCGCGGCAGGCACCGGCCAGCGCTCTGGCTTACTCCCCCGGATCACTGCAAGCAAGGTGCCTACAATCGAGTAGAGCACCAGATACTGAGCGCACCGGTACAGGTATAACCATACTGTACTTAGCGTAACCATCTCCCCGCCTGGCTTCAGAATGGAGAGGTTATCCGAAATGACGTACTGGCCTGGCGCATAATTATTGATATCCTGGTCCAGCTGCAACTGACCTATAGGTGAGACAATCCATTCCAGCGGCTTGTTGGTTACGGGGTTCCCGGCTGTATCGATCATCATGCCCAAGAACGAGAATATGGCGACAGCAAAAACTAGATAATTAGACCAATTCAACCTTTTGACTAATACCACCATACTGAACACAACCAGCAAAGTCAGACTTCTTATGTAATCGTTATGTAGGAATAATTGAAAAACTACCGGCAGCCCCCACCCGAACAGCAGCACCATAACAGCCGCAAACCCAAAGAAAAACAATAAAATCTTAACATTCTTCATCACTACCTTCATTCCTCCTCTCCTGCCTCCTATCCTATATTTACCCAGAATGAAGTCATTTGAGGCGATCCTGTTTATAGTACAATTATAGCTGTCAGCCGACATGTTATAAATGTAGTCTATAATTAACCCAGGTGAAGGAGGATTTACTTACTATGAATGAATTGTTAGATATGAAGGAATTGTTCAAGCAGATCATCAAGCAGGACGTCAAACCTTTGTTCTCCGCACAGGGCTATCGTACAAAAGATCTGAATTTCTACAAAACAGAAGGCCAACTCAGCTATAAAATCAATATCCAGAAATTCAAGTACAATACACACAAGCAACTCAGCTTCTATGTGAATTACAATCTTCATTCCGAAGAGCTTGCGCAATATAGGCCTGCTTCGTCTCTGGGCTTGCCTCACTTCTATGCCCGGATCAACCAAATCGTCCCCGCCGCCCCGGAACGCTACTTCCTGACGCCGGAGGTAGATGTGGACAAGTTCACGGCAGACCTGCTGCTCCACTTGGATCAGGGTCTCCAATTCATGTACACCCTAACCGATGCCAGGGCCATTATTGAATACTATATGCCGCGGATAGCACTGCATTTAAGTGAGGAGACCTTTGGGTTCCTGCTGGATACAGGGGATACAGAGACTGCGGAGCAATACCTGCAGCAGCTCCAAGCGAAATACGGCGCCGAGAAGCGCTGGGCGATTTGGGAGAAGAAGTTTGCGGCGGTCTGGGAGAAATACGGAAGCTCTTCCTAGCACAGCCACCCTCCACAAATAAAAGGGCCTCCCGCTCTCGTTAGGAGAGATCGGGATAGCCCTTTTTCAATATACATCTGTACAGATTAAGATAAGTTCTCCGTCAGCAGCGTGAAGCCTTCGATCACCGCATCCTCATCGATCTCAATCATGATGCAGCGTTTGCCCTGGTAATTCACTTGTCTTACATATCTCAGGTCCTGCGGGCTAATCGTGATGGAAGCGACCTTCGTATCGATCTTGATCGACTTGGAGGTGAACTTCGGGATGACACTGCTGGCCTTCAACTCGTAGTGCTTATTGTCCACAATGGTCTCGAACGCGCGCTCCACCTTCTCCGCCGTCACATCCTCCACGCCGCTGGCCTTCAGCACACGCTCCACATCGCGGTAATCGAGTCTCGGCGGTTCTTCCTCTTCCGCATTGTCCTCAATGACCTGGTGAATCTCCTCGTATACCTGGGCAATGGTCGCCACATCGATCTGTTCGCCCGCCACTTCCTTCACGATGTCCTCAAAAATAGACCGTTCCTCCAGCGCCGTCACCGACCGCTCCGCATTCAGCACCTGCTCGATAAACTGCGGGTTCGGATTATTCGCGCTTCCCGTGCAGTACAGCACACGGTTAATATCCGAATAGTTGTCCGTCACACTCGGATAGAAGAAGCCCTGCTCCGGTGTACTCAGCTTGATGATCGGATCAACCATAATATTATACTTGAATTCCCGCTCCACATAATCGAACAAAAGCGTCTTGCGTTGCTGCTCCGTGGAATTCACGCTGCACAGAATGAACGGATGCGCGAACACCTCGTCCTTCCCGGTCTCCTCCGCTTCGTCATTACGCGCCTTGGTCGGCCGGAAGTATTGCCCACGGACGAACGTGATTACAGCATCCTTCTCATACTTGGCATCCACCAGCATTTTGTCCACCAGCATGAGCATCAGATCCTGCCACTCCTCCGGGTCACCGGTTATCAGCCCCTGGTGCAGCATCACCTGCGACGGCTCCTCCGCTTCCTCCAGGAACTTCAACTCGAACAGCTTCTGATCCAGCTCGCCCGTCAGCAGCTTCCGGAAGTTACTCATATACAGCTCCTGCTTCTCGCGTTCCAGCATGGCGAACGGCTGGCGCTCGAAGTGGTAGATTTCGTTCGTTTCTTTCATAATATAGACGTTCAGAATATCGTACAGATTCAACTGGTCGTGGTCCATCTTGAACTGTTTGCGGATATGTGCGGCTTCTTTCTTGATCATGGGTTGTGACACAGCTCCTATGAAATCAATTGGTTGTATTAGTATAAACGATAGGCACTAAACTTCGCTAGTTCAGTATTCTACTACACAATAACCATATCCAAATATCGCCGCAGCCCGCCCTCAGTACCAGGGTCCTTAAGCCACGCCCCCAAGCTCCAAGTCATATAACGCAGGCCGAGATACCGCGAAGCAGCCCTATACCTCTGCTCGAACGTATCCGCAGGAAGCTTCCAGCCCAGTGAAGCCAGCACTTCACGGTATTCTCCAGCTTGAGACCGGTCAACTCGCATCGGGATGTCCAGAAACAGGGAACCGTAGCGCGCTTCTTCCCAGTCAATGAACATAACGTCATCATTATTGTGTACCAATACATTGCCGGGGTTCAGATCATTATGTATCAGCGTGTGAGTGGTGTCATCCTTCCAGACGGCTTCAAGCTCGTCCACTATGTTCCCCGATACGGCATCTATCTCAGACATATACGCCCCGAAGGTCTCCACGAACCGTTCATTGTGCTTGGCCTCTTCCCATGCGGGCTTCCATAGTCCATGAATTATAGTCTCTATGTATGCACGGTTAACCCGGGGGAGCCCGGCTAACTCCTCCTGCAATCCACGATTATGGTTATGAATATAAGCCAGCGCCTGCATTTCCTTGTGCTGAAGCCTGCCGATATCCAGATTCTGATAATCCGTCTGATAATCTACATCCTGAATGCATAGGAGCGCCCGTTGGTCCGAATTGAGATTAACCGCTCTGTTAAAAGGAACGTTAGCTCTCTGTTGCCATAACCGGTTCATCACCCGGCGTTCAATACTATTCGCCATTTTGGTAATCACAGAGATATACTCTTGTCTGCCTTCATTCTCCAGCAGAATCTTGTGCCGGAATAAGCCTACCGCCTGGTATCCTGAATGTAACGGAGTGCTCTCCATATGGAGGACCCTTGCCGTCTCACACAGAAACTCCCGCACGGTTTCCTCAATTAACGACATCCCCCCGCCAATCTCAAATCTCATGATTTCCCTCCGCCTCTCCCCGCTTAATCGCATACATCCGTCTGTCCGCCTGGCGCAGCAGGGCATCCGGGGCGGTTCCGTCCTGCGGGTAGAGGCTGATCCCGATGCTCATATCAATCTTCAGCTCTTCGCCTTCGTAATCAAGTGCAGCCTGACTGGCAGCCGTGTGCAGCCGGTGCTCCAGCTCTGCGGCGCTCAGCCCGTTCCGGCCCACAGGGCAGAACAGCACGAATTCGTCGCCGCCGAAGCGGGCCGCAAGCCCGTCCGGCTGGACCTGCTCGCGGATCATGGCAGCCACATGGCATAAGACCAGATCTCCGGCTTCATGTCCCCAGCGGTCGTTCACCTGCTTGAACCGGTCGAGGTCGATCAGCAGGATTGCCACTTCCCCGCCGCTGCGCTCTGCTTCGGCAAGAGCCTCCTCCAGCTTGTCATAGAACTGTCTGCGGTTCGGCAGCCCGGTAAGCGGGTCATGATAGGCCATGAAGGCAATCTGGCGCAGATGCTGATTGCGCAGCCGGATATCCCTGATGAGCAGAACAGCATGAATCTCATGATCCACGGTCACGTAATCCCCATTAATCATGACCTCAATCAGACTGTCCCCGTTGCGCAATACCATTTCCAGCTCGCCGATATCCGCTTGTGCCTGAAGCTTCGCCACGATATCCGCACCTCCCAGATCCGCGAGGTTGGCCTTCCCGAGTGTCAGCCGGTCAAACATCTTGCCGGCACTCGGATTCGCTTCCTTGATGCTGCCGGACAGCGAGACGAGCAGCGCAGCCTGCGAGTTGATCTGGAACATTTTTTTATAGCGTTGCCCCGAATGATTAAGGAACTCGTATCTCTGCATGGACAGGCGCAGCACGAAGCACCAGATCAACCCCCCATAGATATACGTATAGGGCGGCAGCACTTCATGGAAGCGGAAATAGCCAAATACGGCTACCCAGAGGAACGTCACCCAGGAGCCGTACTCCAGCAGCTTGAAGATGCCGTCATGCTCCTGTTGGTCAGGATCGGCTGCACTCCACTTGCGCGTGCGGCGCAGCATGACGATCTGAACGAAGCTCAGCAGCAGGCTGGCTGTCAGGGTTCCGTAATAGGCTCCATTCGCCACCGGCCATTTCCACACCCCGGAGGCCGTGAACAGCTCGACCGAGGTATAGGAACGTTGACCGATAAGTCCTGCTGGAATAGCCAGCGTTAATATATGGAACAGATAGGGATACCACGGCCGGGCCATCCGCTTATGCAAGCCGATTAACCGGGCCATCAGATGGAAGCCAAGCCCTGGAATGAGAATCCCCACATTGGCGAACCAGACCGCAGCCAGCAGCGGACTATATTCAATCGGCAGCATATACCGGATGTACTCCTCCAGGAACAGCAGGAAGTAGCATAGAATTGTAGCGCTTACCAGACGATGTTCAATCTTCCTCGGGTTGCGCAGCAGCACATCCATTCCCATGTAGAAAAAGAAGAGCATCGGCAGCCAATAACATACGACAGGTATCCACACATGGGTCGGGCTCATTTCTCTTCTCCTCTACAGTCCGTCACGGGCCGCCTATTAAATCTTAATTTTAATATATTACCGGGCGGAGACGCCGTCAATGAACAAGTTCTGTGGTATTGATCAAGGAGGCGTATTGACTGCGGAACAGCAGATCATACGCTTCATTCCGGTTACGCAGGTTGGCATGGGTATCGCAGGCTGCCACCTTGCCGTCTTGCAGTCACTGCCCCACCGCCTTCCATATATTCACAAGGAATATTGTAGCACGGATGTTCGCATAGGTGGAGTGAAGAAGTTCTCCCACCCCGAAATGGAAAGTAAGCTTTACATTCAATACAACATGCAGTACACTCCATATGTAAAGTTAACTTTCCATGAAGAGAGTGATTCCATGAACAACCGTTTGGAAGAATTACGCAAGCAACGCGGGATCAGGCAAGAGGAATTAGCAGCGGCGCTTGAGGTGTCCAGGCAGACGATTGGTTCACTGGAGAACGGCCGCTATAATCCGTCCATTCTGCTGGCGTTCAAGATCGCACGTTATTTCGGGCTGAGCATAGAGGAGATTTTTATTTATGAGGAGGAAGAAAAGAAATGAAGAAATCGGTCACCGCTTATATTGGGGTCGTTGCAGGTCTAATTTTATTGGCTGGCAGCCTGTACCTTATTAGAGCCAATCCAGACCCGGAGGGGTTAATGCGGACACTGCCCTATGTCTGTATCGGGCTTGCTTCCGGCATGTTCGGGAGCGGGATGGGAGAACTCATCGGACGGCGCGCATTGAAGAATAGCCCCGCCATCGCCAAGCAGATGGAGATCAACAAGCACGATGAACGCAATATCGCCATTGCAACCCGGGCGAAAGCGAAGGCCTATGACATGATGATTTTTGTATTCGGGGCTTTAATGCTGGCTCTCGCCTTAATGGAGACTGACCTCACCGTTGTGCTGTTACTGGTATTCGGCTACCTGTTCACGATTGGGTACGGCGTCTATTACCGGTTCAAGTATGATCGGGAGATGTGAGCGGCTACGTACCGATAGACTGGTTGGCATGGGTTCCGTCTGCCGCTAGTCCGCTCAAGCCAGTAAGGCCCGGGCCACCTGATCCAGAATGCAGTTGATGCCAGTCGGTCCGTAACAGCCGATCCAGGTAGCAGCATCCACCGGGTATATAAGCTGCCGCCGGTCTGCACCCAGCATCCCCCTCACACTGTGCTCTGTCATGGATATCCCCTCCTGCATCTTCTCGTTGCTCAGCAAAAAGTAATAGTTGGCATGCACAGCCGGCAGTCTGTCCACGGAGATATGATAAGCCGTGTCAGAGGACGGTTCTGCCACGAATCGCGGAGCAGGCAGACCCAGGTCGCGGTACAGCACAGCGCCTGTGCGGTGAGAAGCCGTATGTACCCTGACGATGGACTCGCGCGGACGGATCAGAGCCACGCTTTTACCCGCGAGTACCGGGGCCAGCTCTGCGGACAGCAATGCCGTACGGCGCAGGTAATCGGTAATAATGCGTTCGGCCTCCGCCTGCTTGCCTGTCAGCTCGCCGAATAGGCGCAGAATCGTCTGCCAGCTCTCATTGCGCTTGAACATAATTGTTGGCGCAATCCGGCTGAAGCGTTCATAGTGCGGTTCATGCACCTCAGTGCAGATAATCAGGTCCGGGCGCAGCCGTTCTACAGCCAGCAGGTCCGGGTACTCATAGGTTCCGAGCATTTCCGTTTCCAATAGTCTCTCCCGGAAATAAGCGGGGAAATTCAGCGCCCCGCTTCCGAAGCCTACGCTTCCTGCGGGGGATATCCCCAGCGCATGCAAATGGTCAGCATACTGGACGTCAAGCACAGCGATCCGCCGCGGAGCAGCGGTGACACGATATTCGCCCCGCAGATGGAAGATCACCGGACCCCGTGGTGAAGCGTTCAGGGAGGCCAAGCGCTCTGACCGTCCCGAAGGAACGATAAGCGTACCGGGAGCTGAAGCAGCAGTACGCCTGTAGAGCTGCGGGGGAACTCCATAATGCTTCTTGAACGCCCTGCTGAAATAATACATGTCGCGGTAGCCTGTCCGCTCAGCAATCTCGCCGATGGAAGCGTCCGTATAACGCAGCATCCGTTCTGCGCTCTCCATCCGCAGCCGGATTACGTATTCCATGGGCCCGAGCTGCTTCTCCTGCTTGAACCGCCGCTGGAGCTGCCGCACGCCGCATCCGGCCAGTGCAGCCAGCTGTTTAAGCCCCAGCTCCTGACGATAGTTCCCCGCGATATAGGCGGCAACAACCTCCACCATATCCGGCTCTCTGCCGCCCTGACCACGTTCCTGCTCCATAATCAGCTCGTAGAGCATACCTTGCAGCAACGCATTGGCATGGAAGCGTTCCAGCCCTTCTCCCCGGCTCCATTTGGCTGCAATTCTCTCCGCTGCCATATGCAGATCCGCCGGGGGCGTGGAGTAGTGAATGAACGAAGTCCGCAGCGGGTGATTACGCTGCGGGAAGAGCACATGGGCGGCTCCCGCCACAGGAATGGCCTTGTAGCTAATAACTGTATAATGAATGTTGTCTGATTCCGCACTCAGAGTGTAGGCTGATCCCTTGGCAGCATGACAAGCAAAAGAGGCCTGGACATGGCTGCCTTCACCATTCATCACAAGCCTTCCCTGCCCGCCGATGGCCAGCAGCAGCTGATTTGCCGCCAGTTCCGTTTCGCTCAGCACGCCGCCGGGCGGCACAGTACCACTGCGCACATCAAGCATCTTGACCGCCGTATCACTCCATAGACTCGCCTGTTCTTGTTGCGGCATTTCTCTCATCTCCTGACAACAGTATCCTTTGCTAAACGGATAGACCTGCTGTCATTTTAATTGAGATTCATTCTCATTGTCAATTTTCGGGCATTTGCGGCAATACTCCCCGGACATCCGGTAATAAAAGCAGCAGGTAAGGCGCTTGCTCTTCGCAACCGGAGCCTCGTCATTCCCCTCTGTGAACCGGGTGAACGGATTACGTCTTGCGCCGAAGCATTGGCCGGGAGCCGTCCGGGTCAGATACGCAAAATCCTCTTGAATCCGCAGCCTTTCTTCGCCGGATTGACCTGCTTCTGGCGCATACAGCGGGGCAATACGCACCATAATATTCTCCCACAGCACAGCCATGGAGACAGGTCCAACGGTGGCAAGCGTCTGCAGCATCGGCGCAAGCCGTACTGCAAAATTTTCCTTAACAACAGCTTCGCGCCATACTCCCCGATCATCCGCCGGGGAGGCTGACTGCAGCCTGTCCAGTGCCAGGAAAGGGAATGTCGTCTCTTCTGCTGAGGCCGGATGATAGAGGAAGCTTCTGTCCAGCGGGAAGAAGACTTCACGATGATGAAAGGTCATGGCGGTCAATATTGGCGCGATCCACAGATAGCCGATCCGTTTGGCCAGCATGGAAGCCGCCACCTGCATGTCCGGCGCGCCGATATAATCCTTCAACCAGCTGACATATTCGCGGCAGGCGGCTTCATCTTGCAGCTCACTCAGAGCGATGGTGCGAACGCTGCCCGCAGGCGGCTCCCCCAGCCTCATCCGGTAATCCTCCGCCAGTTCCCTCCAGGGGGCCGACGACAGATAGCGGTCCATCTCAGTGAGCTCCAAGCAGCGCTTCCGAGGCCTGATCTACAATAATATTAATCGCAAGAGGACCATAGTACGCGATCCAGAGCGTTGAATTCACATCATAGGCACGGTTATTCTTGACTGCATCTAGGGATTTCCAGATTGGACTGCTTGCCAGAACCTCTGCCTCTTTGGCGAATAGATCATCCGAGAGCAGGAAATAGTGATCTGCCCCGATATCACCAACAGTCTCCATCGATATTTCAACCGAGGTGTCATCTTTAATCGCCTGAACGAAGGCAGGAGCCTTTAAGCCCAGATCCTCATACAAAATGCTTCCGGTCCGGTGCTCTGGACCATGTACACGAATCCCTTCCGGTCTCGGACGAATCAGCGCGACCGTCTCGTCGCCCAGCTTCGCCGACAGTTGCTCACGCAATCCGGTGATTTTATCCTCATAGGCCTTCTTCACCACTTCGGCCTCTGCTTGCTTGCCTGTTATTGTACCGATGGTAGCCAGCGTATCCCGCCAATCCTCATAGAAGTCCAGGACGATAGTAGGCGCAATTTTACTCACACTCTCATAAGCTTCTTCCTGAAAATCTGTCATCAGGATCAGATCCGGGTTCAATGCCACTATCGCTTCCAGATTGGGCTCATCGCGTGTACCCAGGACCTTCACCCCGTCCATCTGAGCACTCAGATATTCCGGGAACTCGTCCTTGGTTCCGGCAACCACGCTGCCTGCCGGCTTCTCTCCAAGCGCGATCAGCTGATCGGCGAATTTCACATCAAGCACAGCAATCACCTTCGGCTTCTCACTCAGCGTATAGTCACCCTTGATATGTGTGAGGGTGACCGGGTAAGCCGCTGTAGCCTGTGCCTCCGGTGATGCCTGCGCCTGTGCTTCAGCCGACGGGGACGGTTCCGCTGACGCAGACGGCTGTGCGGCTGTACCGGCATTAGCTCCTTCTCCAGATCCGCAAGCTGTCATTACCAGTACCAGTGCCAGCATCCATACCATGAATAGTCCTAATTTTGGGGCGGCGTACTTCTTCCTGCCCGCTTTCTGTCTCCTTGTTGCTCTGTTCACGCTGACTCCCCCTGTTATGTATTATGTGATAATGATTTTCATTATCATAATTGTTACAGCGAGTATAGCCGATTTGCAACCTCTGTTTCCATGTACTTTTGCGACATTGCAGCCGGATAAATGCGACATGGTGTTTAGCTATATAAATTGAACTAATGGTTTTTTATGTTTTGGGATTGGCCGTGACTCCAGAGAAGTTTTGGACTTCCGGCCGCTGTTGTGTTTGAATTTCTTGATTAAAACTGCTACGCGCGGTGGAAATCCAAACACAGCCTATGCTTACGATGCGAGCTTTCCTGCGGAAAGCCTTCAGGCGGACGCTTCCGCTCCTACAGTTCCAAAATTCCCCTCCGCCACTTTTCCCTTACTTAAATTTTCAAGTTTAATCTATATAGCAGGTGCTATAGACGGAAACATTACAAAATCACCCTAACGGGTGAAGGTTGCTGATGCCTTCTCTCACCGACCGTTTATAGAGAGAATTGTTGCATTTCTTGCAGGATTCCTCTACACATGTTACTGGCTGAAGTACAATGTTGCATTATTTGCACAAATTTCGGTGTTTAGAGTAAGTTAGCCCTGGATTTGTTGCATATCGTGCAGAATTTCAGCGTAAGACGCTTCTAATGGGCAGCAATGTTGCATTTCTTGCAGGATTTCTCTATAAATGTTACCTAAACAATCAACAAGCCCGCATCCTGTGGTCAGATGCGGGCTTACTTTTATGAACAGTTGCTATCTATTAATGCATTAAGCCCAATATTGCTGGGCAATCTTTTGCCCCTGTCTGATCTTCGCCCATTGCTCCGCTTCCGTCAGCTCATTCCCTCCGTCACAGGAGGCGAAGCCGCATTGGTGGGAGAGCAGTAATCTCTCCTTCGGAATGATCGTGGACGCTTCATCCAGCATGCGGAGGACACGGGTCTCATCGTCCAGCGTACTGGTTTTGGAAGACAGCAAGCCAAGTACAATTTCCGTCTCCGGTCTATCCTTGAACACAGCAAGTGCCTCCAGCGAGCCAGCGCGTTCGTCGTCCCACTCCAGGAAGAAGCGGTCGTACTTCAGCTGCTTCAGGAACAGGTTGGCAATCTTCACATAAGAGCCGCCGCCCATATTCCGGGAATCATAATTGCCGCGGCAGTTATGGGTCCACATTTTCAGCCCCAGGCTATGTCCGTAATCAATAATGGTGTTATTAATATCGATGAACTCTGTGGCGAGACTCTGTACTTCTTCATGGTTGATTTTCTCGCCGGTAAAGGGCGAATTCGGATTATCGTCCGCGAACAGCTCCCAGAGGCAGTCGTCGAATTGCAGAATCTTACCGCCAGCGGCTGCGAATTCCCCTACGAAATCCTTATACGCCGTCACCAGACCCTCCTTCAGCTCATCACGGTTCTGGTACACTGCACCCTCGCCGCCAAGGTTATCCGACCAGGACAGCTCTCCGAAGATATGGGACGGCGAAGGCACGCACAGCTTCGTCTCCCGGTCTCCGGCATGCTCCTGAAGCTGGCGGTACGCCTGAAGGAAGTGGTGATTCTTCCCGCCCAGCTCGCCTGTGATGCGCAGACCGATGTCTTTTCGCGTCTCGTATTTGGAGGTGCCGTCAATATCTCTGAAGAAATACCCGTGAGGTGCAATATAGCGCTCAATCCCCTGGAAGCCCCATACGAAGTCCAGATGCCACATCGACTTGGAATACTCCCCATCCGTCAGAATGCTCAGCCCATTCTCGCTCGCCTGCTCGACTACCGACTGAATCGCCTTCGCCTCACACTGCTCATAGCCCTGGAAATCCCCGTAAAAAGGATACTGAATATCGTCCCGGTGTTCGATTTGCTGCTTATATTCTAATAGCTCCGCCGGACGCAGCAGGCTGCCTACGATCTGAAATCTATCACACATGATTAGCCCTCCTCTAGTTCCACTGTTCTGTCTTTGTGTATAAATTCTAGCATGGAGTGCGGCCTTAGACGTAACACTTATAACTGATATCTGGCTATAGGGAGAAGTTATACGTTCTTTTCGCTGCCGTAATACAATCGTAAGGTTTCGCTTAGAGAATCGTAAGCTCTTCCGCTTATGCTGTTCCATGTAAACCACTAAAAAGATATGGAGCGTGATAAGCATGGGTAACAGCAAAGCAGGCAAACGGTTCATGATGGCGGCAGTATTGGTACTTTCTCTGGCGGTGTCCGGCATCTCCGGCGCAGCGGCAGGCATCAAGACGATGAAAAAAGACGGCATGGAGCTAATGAACCTAAGACAGGCCGCCATGATGTACGGCTACAGCATTGAATGGAACAGCAAGGACCGCTCCGTATCGCTGATGTACATGGACAAGATGATGGACGACAGCAAGATGATGGACGACGGCAAGATGATGGAGGACGGCAAGATGATGGAGGACGGCAAGATGATGGAGGACGTCAAGATGATGGACGACAGCAAGATGATGGACGAGGGCAAGATGATGGATGACGGCAAGATGATGGATGACGGCAAGATGATGGATGACGGCAAGATGATGGACGATGGCAAGATGATGGACGACGGCAAGATGATGGATGATGGCAAGATGATGGACGACGGCATGAAGCCGGCAGCCAAGATGATCAAGGTTATGATTGGGTCGAAAAAAATGATGGTCGACGGTAAGACGGTTAATCTGAGCATGGCCACTGCCCTGTACGATGGCAGCACTTATGTGGCGGATACGGTAGTGACCATGTACATGAAGCCTGCCAAGGCCATGAAATAAGACGGGATGAGCGATACCCTCACCCTGTGATATGATGGAATCAAATGGATTTTTCCGGATATGGGGTGGGTTAGGATGAATGAACGAGTGCTAGTCGCGGATGATGATCCGAATATTACCGATGTGTGCCGCAGGTATCTGGAACGGGAGGGGTATCTGGTCACCACCGCCAAGGACGGCTTGGAGGCGCTAGAGCTATGGCGCAGCCAGTCTCCAAGCCTGATTGTGCTCGACCTCATGATGCCGCATAAGAATGGCTGGGAAGTGTGCAGCGAGATACGGCAGACCGAAGATCTCCCGATCATCATGCTGACGGCGCGCGGCGAGGAACAGGACCGGCTGATGGGGCTGACGATGGGAGCGGATGATTATCTGACCAAGCCCTTCAGTCCAAGGGAGCTCGTACTGCGGGTGCAGGCGATTCTACGAAGAATGAGATATGTGCAGGTATCGCCGGCTACCGCCGCTGAGCACACGATCAAGTACGAAGGACTGACTATCGATGTCGGGAAGCGTACGGTGGAGATCAGCGGGCAGGCGATTGACTTGACGGTGACCGAATTCGAAATGCTGTATCTGCTGGCGAGCCATCCGGGGCAGGTGTTCTCCCGGACGCAGATGCTGAGCAAGATCTGGGATTTCAGCTATGAAGGAGATACGACTACCGTTACGGTGCATATAAGGAGATTACGCGAGAAGATCGAGCAGACTCCCTCCGACCCGAAATACATCAAGACGGTCTGGGGAATCGGCTATAAGTTTGCGGGTGATGGCATCTAATGAAACTGCGTACGTATCTAATGTTGTCCAGTCTCACGGGTATCGGCGTCTTGTTGATCTGTCTGTTCGTCAGTTATTCCAAAATGCTGCTGACCATCGATCAGCTCTATTATCTGTCCGGCATCACAGCCGGGATCGGCGTGTTCTCCTTCATCGTTCAGCATCTGCTGACGCGGCCGGTGGAGAAGTCCATTGCCCGGATTACCGAGCAGACGGTACGGATTGCCAAGGGGGATTTCCACACCGAAGTTCCCACCATCGGCCCGCACGAGTTCAAGCTGATGGCCCGGCAATTCAATGAGATGAGCAGTAAGTTAAAAGAGAGCTTCGACCATCTCCACCAGTCCGAGTCCGCCCGGCGGGAGCTGATCGCGAATGTCTCGCACGATCTGCGGACCCCTCTTGCCTCCATTCAGTCATTCGTGGAAGCGCTGGAGGATGATGTGATCAAGGACGAAGAGACCTTCCAGCGGTATCTGAATACGATCCGGCTCGAGACGAAGCGGCTGGCCGGACTGATCCAGGACCTCTTTGAACTATCCAGCCTGGAGGCCAGCGGCGGAACGTTCGACCCGCAGCCGTGCCATGCAGATGAGCTGCTGATCAGCACGCTGGAGAGCTTCTCCTTCCATCTGGCGGAGAAGCGGCTGAAGGTCGAGATTGAGCTGCCGGATAAGCTGCCCGCGGCCCTGATGATGCCCACGCAGATTAAGCGGGTACTGTCCAATCTTGTCCAGAATGCGATTCAACATTCCCCTGAAGAAGGCCATATCGTGCTGTCCGCCGCTGAGGAAGGGCCGTTCCTGCGGATCGCTGTGAGCGATGAGGGTCAGGGAATCGATGCGGCAGAGACCTCACGGATCTTCGAGCGGTTCTACCGGATAGATAAATCACGCAGTAAGAATAGCGGAGGCGCCGGTCTGGGTCTTGCCATTGCACAATCCATTGTGGAGCTGCATGGCGGCAAGATTGGTGTAGAGAGCACTAAGGGTTCTGGAAGCTGCTTCTGGTTCACGGTCCCCATCTACACCAGCCGGTAAGCCTTAGCGTTAGAGAAGCAGTATTCATATAGGTGGTGACAGAGATGGCTGGTGATTTTGTATTCCTGTTCGGCGTCTTCGGCGCAGGGGTATTATCGTTTTTTGCACCCTGTATTCTGCCGCTGCTTCCGGTCTATGTCTCGTATCTGTCCGGAAGCCTGGCGGGCAATGTGAATCAGGGAGGGGTGGACACAGGCTCCATGCGGTTCCGTTCGGTATTCATGCTGCGGACGCTAATATTCGTGCTTGGACTGTCTGTAGTCTTCATTACCCTGGGCTTCGGCTCCGGTATCCTTGGCAGTGTCATTTCAAGCTCCAGATTCATTGCCGTCTGCGGAGCGATTGTCATCTTATTCGGAATCTACCAGACCGGACTGATCAAGATCTCCTGGCTGGAACGGGAAAAAAAACTGTCCAGTCCCCGCGCAGCACGCGGCGGCTATATCGGGGCCTTCCTGCTCGGCCTGACGTTCAGCTTCGGGTGGACGCCGTGCATCGGCCCGGTACTTGCGGGCATTCTCAGCATCGCCGCTGGGGAAGGCTCCCCTGCCTACGGAGGGTTCCTCATGCTGCTGTACACGCTGGGTCTGGCGATTCCTTTTCTCATACTATCCGTCTTCTCGGAAGTTCTGGTGCAGCGGATTCGCCGCTTGTACCGGTTCATGGGAGGGATCAAGATCGCCTCCGGCTGTATGCTGATCGCCATGGGGCTGCTGCTAATGACAGACCAGCTGAATACGATTGTGAGCTGGATTCAATAACGGGAGGAGGAATCAGGCATGAACAAGATATGGAAGTGGATGGGATATATGCTGGTGATTGGCGGTCTGCTGTCGATCCTGGCCGCATGCGGTGCGAAGCCCGATACAGCATCCGGCAAGATGGACTCCCCGGCTTCCATGAGCAAGGGGAAGCCAGCACCCGCATTCGCGTTAAATGATCTGAAGGGCGACCCTATGAAGCTCGAGGATCTGAAAGGCAAACAGGTCTATGTAAAGTACTGGGCCTCCTGGTGCTCCATCTGTCTTGCCGGTCTGGAAGACCTGAATACGCTGGCCGGACAGGAGAAGGATTTCCAGGTGGTATCGATTGTAACTCCCGGCTACAAAGGCGAGAAATCTGCCAAGGAGTTCACGGACTGGTTCAGCAAGCAGTCGTATAACAATCTGACTGTGCTGCTCGATGAAGACGGGACATGGGCTAAGGAGTTTCAGGTACGGGCATATCCGAGCTCTTTTTATATCGATGAAGAAGGGTTGCTGGTAAAATCCCTCCCGGGTCATGCCTCCAACGAGCAGATTAAGGACACCTTCGCAGGAATGAGCTCCGCCTCAGCCGCCGCTCCGGTTCCAGCGGTCAAGACCGCAGCTATAGCCGAGAAGGATCTGCGTAGCCTGTACCTGGCGGGCGGTTGCTTCTGGGGCGTGGAAGCGTATATGGCCCGCATTCAAGGGGTTCAGGATGTCACCTCCGGCTATGCCAACGGGACAGGCGAGAATCCGACCTATGAGGATGTTATTCGCGGGGACCGGGGGTTCGCGGAGACTGTGCATGTGAAGTATGATCCGAAGCAGGTCACCCTGAAGCAGATCCTGGAAGCTTACTTCAAGGTCGTTGACCCGACCAGCCTCAACAAGCAAGGCAATGACCGGGGCGTTCAATACCGGACAGGAATCTACTATGCGTCCCCGGAGGATGCGGCTGTTATCCAGCAGGCTGTAGCGCAGGAGCAGACCAAGTATGACAAGAAGATCGTAACGGAAGTCCTTCCTCTGGAGAACTACTATCTGGCGGAGGAATATCATCAGGACTACTTGGCGAAGAATCCGAACGGGTACTGCCACATTGACTTAAGCATCCTGGATGAGCAAGAGCCGGTTATCGATCCGGCCCAATATCCGCGCCCTTCCGACGCAGAACTGAAGGAGCGGTTAACCGCCGACCAATACGCGGTAGCCGTCAATAATGACACCGAGCGTGCCTTCAGCAACGACTATTGGGATAACTACGATCCTGGCTTGTATGTCGATATCGCCACGGGTCAGCCCCTCTTCTCCAGCAAGGATAAATACGATTCCGGCTGCGGCTGGCCCAGCTTCACCAAGCCCCTTGCCCCGCAGGTCGTCACCTATGATACGGATACCAACTTCGGCATGGAACGCACCGAGGTCCGCAGCCAATCCGGCGACATTCATCTGGGCCACGTCTTCGACGACGGTCCCGCTGACCGCGGCGGCAAGCGCTACTGCATCAATAGCGCCTCTATCCGCTTCATTCCTCTGGACCAGATGGAGGGGGAGCATTACGGGTATTTGACGGGGTTGGTGAAGTAGATTAAGCGGAATCGTACAGATGTAAGGAGCTTCTCATATAACAAGAATCGCCCTCCACTAGCTCATTCGCTGAGCTGTACGGAGGGCGATTCTTGTCTATTTACTTGCGCCGATGAGCGAGCTTAACCGCTCCAGCAGATCGCCGCCGCCCGTAACCGAGATGGACCCGATCCGGTCGCATATCTTCTCCAGGAATTCCAGCTCCTTGAGCCGGAACAGCGTCTGGTTCTCATCCATCAGCTTCGCCGTATTCAGCAGGCTGCGTGTCGAGGCTGTCTCTTCCCGGCGGGTGAGCAGGTTGGCCTGGGCTTTTTTCTCAGCGAGCAGTACGGTGTTCAGGATGTCCTTCATCTCTCCCGGCAGAATCACATCCTTCACCCCTGCCCCGAGGAAGCGCACCCCGAACTCTTCTTCCTTCTCCCGGATACGATCGAGGATGAACGTCGCCACATCCTCCTTCTGCTTCAGCAGATCGTCCAATCTCAGCGTCCCGACATATTCCCGCAGCAGGAGCTGAAGCTGGATGTGAATCTGCTCATCGAAATCCTTCATCTCCAACACACGGTGCGGACTTACGATTCTGTACTGGCAGACGAAGTTCAGGCGCAGCGTAACCTTATCTTCCGTCATCATCTCCTGGCCGAGCAGGTCCATCTGCTGCTGTCTCAGATCGACCTTCTTGGTCAGCACCGAGACGGGTCCCTTCCAGAAATAATACTTCCCCGGCGTCAGCTCCCGCTGAAGCGTATGATCGTAGAACAGGAACCCCAGCTCGTGGCTGGCGATTTCGCAGCTCTGTACATACGGCGTAAGCCGCGCGATGATTGAGCGGTCAATTCCGGCGGGCAGCTCCGGCACACGAATGTCCGTGTGGACGAAGGTGTGCTTCCTCAGCGGATTCCAATACGCATACACCCCCGGCTTCAGCAGCTGCATGAACTGACCATCCTCATAGTGCAGCACATTCTCATGATCCTGTACCCGGACCACCTCAAGCTCCCGCAGGAGCTCATCATCCTGTAAGAACAGCTGCAGGTCCTTCCCGCCAGCACTAAAAGGCTTAGCAATATCCAGTACCACCACAGTATGCTGCGACCAGGAGAAATAACGGTAGGTTCCCGGCAGCAGACGCTTCACATAACTTCCCTTATGAAAGAGCAGACCGCGCTGGTCCGCTTGAATCGTGATTGGCTTCAACATCATATGTATTACCCCCTTCATGATTGGACCAATGGAAGACAGAATCCCGCTGCGGACCCGGACGGAATCACGCTTGAGACAGCCGATCTGCCGGGAGATCCGGGAGGACTACTTGAGACCTGAGCTAACCCAACCTTCAGCCAGCCTTCGTTCCCTTCTGTCCTTACCTCAGTCTCCGCAAGCTTCCCTGCTGCCGGTATCCACGGATTACAAAGCCCTGCCACAGTAGCGCTAGACCAGCCGCCAGGGATTCTGTCCATTGGTTTCCTTACTCAGATTGTGCTTCAATTGTGGCTCGATGGAAATCGAGTAGTGTAACCAACGTCGCTGTGAAGGCGATCGGGGAATCGAACCCCTTATCTGCTCTTACCGCAACGGACCGTACAGGATACCGTAACATACATGCCGGCACTGCGGGATCACCAGAGATCCCCGCCTCGTTACGCCCGCCCGGATAAGAACCGGTTGTAGGATGAACGCGCTTGGCGTTACCTTACAGGGTCTATCATCGCTGATATCCAGCGGGGCGAACATGGCGGAAGTATTACGATGGGAGAATAAATTTCCAGGGGGGATTGTATGAGGCACAGGAAAAAGCCCAAAAGCAGGTGGGGGGCCTGCTTTTGGGCTTGGTTAGGGGGATTGGGTTTGTATATTCAAAATTACTACAAAAGGAAATAGGCCGCCCTGGTCAAAGGAGACGGTCTATTTCTGCCTAAACCTATTACCAAGCCACCGCCCTTAAAAGTGGATATTGCTCCGAGAGTCGTGTTAGCGCACGGCTCTCTTTTTTTATTATCTGGTTGTGTTGATTCTCTCTTTCCACAAAAAGAATCAGGCCACCCCGGCCAACGGTAAGCGTCCTATTTCAATGGATAACCTTTAGAAGCCGCCGCCCTTATAAACGGCTATTGCTCCGAGAGTCGTGTTACCAGCACGGCTCTCTTTTTATTATACTTTCTCCTGCCTATTGCACCGCTCTCTTAGAATTTCTCATTAGCCCGAGCCCACTCTTCCGTGCCTGGCCTCCTTGTGTTCTTTACTCAATCCGTGAATTAAAAATCACATAATCCGGCGCTGCGGGAACATGAATGGTGAATGACAGGGCAGCCGCCTTAGGAGTCGGTTGCGAAGGGCCGGGAAGCTGCCGGACTACGGCCTGCCCCTGGCTGTTCACAGCGACAAACTCCAAGCTGGAAGCGCCCTTGGGAATAACAAACCCAGAGGCATTAATCACACTGAGACTCAGCCGGAAGCCTTTGCTATCAGCAGACTGCGTCAGTAGTGTCGGATAAAAGGGATTGTGGTGCTCCCCTCCCAAATCTCCAAACGGGGTCACGCTCTGCCAAGACTTGGCCTGCGGCAGCACCGTGTCTCCCCGGCCCTGCACTATCAGTACTTTGAGTCTGAGCACCTTATACATGTTCTCCCATTTCACCTTCTTTAGCCCAGAGAGGATCGGGTTCATGGGCGCAAACAGCACGCCCTCCTGCAGCTGCGGGGATACTCCCAGCGCTATTGTATTCCCGTCTTTGGTTACCGCCGTAGCCTGCCCGGCCCGTAACTGTCCTACACTCTCCCCAAGAAGGGATACCGTGGCACTCTTTGTTGTAGCATCATACGTCAGCTGTGCACCCAGCGCACCTGCGAACGCACGGACAGGTACCATCAATCTGCCTGCCTGTATATAGGGAGCCAGCTTACCTGGAAACAGCACATATTGGCTATTGATCAGCAGCGGACTAATCTGGTTCCCCACTACCGGTGTGGCCTGCGCCGGAGCCGCCGAATGTATGGCTGGCAGCAGACCAACACACAGCAGCATAATCAAGGTTTTCATAGCCAGCCGAAAGAATGGACGATGGCGATATTTTTTCATAATATTTCTCTCCCTTCGTCGTGAATAATTTGAATAGAATTAAATGCCTAATGACTACTCCGTCACTTCAATTAGAAAAGTTCGATCTCTAAAGGCTCCACGTTCCTCCGCTTTCTTTGCCCGTACCTTCTCTAGATCCTCTGGCAGGATCTTATGTATTTGAGCAAGAGCATGAACCACCTCAAGAATATCGGCCAACTCTTCCACCGCTTCTGCATCACCAGCAGCTTGATTATACTCTTCTACCTCTTCACGAAGCTTCTTTTTCAATTCAGAAACATAGGATTCGTACTCCAACGTTATGCAATTACAGTCCTTACCCGACTCTTGAATAATCTCAGGGATTTTGTCACGAACAAGCTTGTTGTAGATCGGCATTCCAATCAGCTCCGTTTCTTGATTTTATCGATATGAAGCTTGCGTATCTCGGCATCGGTAATATTAGCCTGAACCAAATGATCATATACAGTTTGGAGCTGCACCGCAGAAATAGGAGGCTCAGGGTTCACCGTTTTCAAGCTGATCAGCTTCCTGGAGATAAACTCGCTTAATTCCACATCATAGACAACCAGTTCGTCCGAGTGGATCTTCCGCAGCTCCGGGTCAATACTGAACCTACATCTCATCGTGAATGAAATCATAGAGATGTATTTTACGGTGGCTACATCTTTTAGCAGACTTTCAATGGCCTTGATATGCCCATAGTTCTGCTTCAGCGGATTATACATCTTGTACCGGTTACTCACCGACCATTGCTGATCCGCCCACCCACCTTTAATTTCTCCATTGTAGTTTTTCGTCTCAATGACAAATATGCAATATGGGGAAATAACAACATGATCAATCTGAGCGTAACCTGTTCTAGACTTGGGATTAGGGAGCAATAGATCACTTAGTGATTTACAGTCCTTAGGTAGCTGATCAAGCTGAATGTTAATTTTATGCTCGCCTAGTTCACCAATTCGGGTGGGAGCAACCTTGGGCTTAGCCTTAGAAGCTTGTGCCTTATGTAATGTCTGTGGCGGCTTAGGGTCTGACTTTTGGAAGAGTTTCTTTAGTGCTTCAAACATACCCCAACCTCATATCCTCTGGATTTACAATATGTATGGTAATTCGACAATATGGGAAGGATTCCCTTCCGAAAATAAGCATAAGAAAAGGACTGTCGCGTGGACAGCCCAAACGTGAATATGCTTATGTTGTCTATTTTGCTTACTCCGAGAGAACTGAAGGAGCATTAAAAGCATGTGCAAGCTGCATTCCATCCTTGAGTCCTTGAAGATATAGACGTTCATAAATAACGGATTGCTTTATAGAAAGCTTATCCTCCCAGATTTCAAATTCTGACTTATGTGCAATATCCATAGAAGCAAACAACGCTTGAAAGGCTTTGCGTTCTTCGTCAAAAGTTTGTCTTGGCTCTGATTCATGTTCAATCTGTGCACTCACCTCAACCAAACGGCTTTCAATTGTTTCTATAAACCATGCTGGAAAGCTCATCGTATCTCCTCCTAAACTGTAGTTTACCCTTTGAATATCTGCTCTAAATCATTTACTTCCATTTATGGAATTAAAGCACTTCATTGAAAAACTAAGGGAACTTCTTTGCTGGAGAGTGCTTTCTGGCTAAACCAATCTTCTTGCGGGAATATATTATATTGATTAAAGTGTAAACGAGGTAAGTATAATTTTAATGCGAATATCGAATTAAAAATAAATTTCATAAGACAACTCTTAGAGCCCCGGAGCGACGAGTATATCCTGTTTCAGAAAATTGAAATTCCAAGAAAATGAAGCAGAAAAGATTTCATCACCCGGTTATAACCTTTGAATTGGACATTAACCCGACCAATTTCTACGATTGGAAGTTCAGCATAGATTTACAGGATTATGAGGTGGTAGCTGTTACGAAGATACTGGAGGTTTCGGTAGGGGAGTTGTTGGGGGAGTGTGTAGACTCCCTCTATAGCTTATTGATAGTTAAAACTAGAGATAACTAAGAAAAAGAAAGGGGTAACCGTACTCCCTCTCTAAAGTCTAAATTAGATAAAATCATGACCTATATACTCAGCAATACCTCTTCTAGTTTCTCCCGGAGAAAATGTTTAAGCGAAAACCTTTATTTTAAAATTAAGTTGTAGTTAAATCAAAATACCATTATAATTATTACGTGTATATACTTCTCGTGATTTTGGAGGCTAATTAATGTTAACAAAAGATATTACAAATTTTGATTTAGAGTTTCATAGTATTCTTGCTCAAGGGATAATTAACGCTTCCCAAATGTTAACCACAGCTTCTCTTTCGAAAAAGGAACTATTGTCCCATCCTGTTATTAAATCGTCTCTTAATTGTATTTCATCAACGAAGTTTGAACAATTCAAATTTTGGTTTTTTAGTTTATCTAAGGGAGAATATGAGGAACTAAGCGTAAAAGCTAAGACTTTAAAATTAACACCAGACAACTTAATTAACAAGAGTGCTCAGAATATTTTCACTCCTGAAGAAACTAAATCTAAAGGTGCAATATTCACTCCTTCTTGGTTATCTTCTTATATCACAAAAAAAGCACTGCGTTACTGGAGACAATTTAACAACGGAAAAGGAGAGCCTGAATTGGCTGGTGATTTTAGCTGTGGACCGGGCATTTTTTTATACCACTTATTTAATAATTTAACAGAGAAAACAAAAATTATCGGTGTCGACTCATGCCCTGAGTATGTTGCACTCGCACGACTCCATACAATTTCTTATGATAAAAGGAAATCCATTAGTATTGATTGTTTTGATAGTCTCATCGATAATTACAACTTATTTTCTAATGTTTCAAATGAAAGCAGCTATATATTACATGATTTTGATATTGTAATAGGAAACCCTCCTTATATTCGTTCTCAATTATTAGACCCTTCATATAGTAAATTATTGAAACAATTTTATCCTGAGATCACAAATGGAAATTTCGATATGACAGTCTTATTTATTCTCCAAACGATACAAGCGTTGAAAACTGGTGGAGTAGCCTCAATTATTGTATCTAGTAAGTTTATGAGCTCGAAATACGGTGCCTTTATCTGTAAAATGCTTTCAGAGGAAGTTCGTATTTTAGATATAGTTGACTTTGGTGACGGTCAAGTATTCACTGGAAAAACAACTTATACTGCAATACTAACTTTTGTTAAATTGCCTCCTGCGGATAGCTTCAGTTTACATCAATTCCCTCCTGGATTGAAGTGGGATATGGAGGGTAGTCATTTAGCAGATGCTCGAAAAATAGAGATCCCTGCTGATCGCTTAAAATCACATCCCTGGACTTTTACTACTGGGATGCACGATAAGATTTTCAATCTAATGCAACATGCTGATCTTCCTAATCTTACAGATATTTTCCCTAAAGTTCTTCAAGGAGTTAGAACAGGGGCTAATAATTTGTTTGTCATTGAAAATTCTTTATTAGAGGAGTATGGCCTTGAGGAAGAGCTACTTCTCCCTTTCATCAGTGGTGAAAATATTAAAGCAGGTCGAATTATTAAACCCACACATTCATTAATTTGGCCTTATAAATATAGCTCAGAAACCAAAAAAACAGTATTGATTCCTGAGGAGTTAATGAAAAACAAATATATAGCTACTTGGGACTATTTTCAAAAACATAAAAACGAACTAATAGAACGAAATGTAGATAATACAGATAAATGGTATAGCTTTTCACGTGTTCAAAATTTAAATTTATCGAGAAGCAGAAAAATATTAGTAAAAGAGATGATGCCTGCCTCTCAATTTGCAGCAGATATAAAAGGAGAATTTATTTTCAGTTCTGGATATGGTTTGATTTGTACTGATAGTATGCCAGATCTAGAACTTAAAATGTGGGCTGCTGTGTTATCTACACCGACAATTGAGTTTCAATTAAGATTTCTCTCCACTCAATTGCACAGCGGTTGGTTTAGACTTTTAAAGCAACATTTGAATAGATTAAAATTACCTAATTTTTCCATTAATCAAAGGGAGAACGCTAAAGAGTTAGCTAGGAAAATTAATAATGATCCACTCAATTTATTATTGTGGGATAATTTAGATAAAGTAGTAGCTGAAGCATTTAACCTCACGTCCGATATGAGAACTAAAATTATTGATTATCTTACTCCTATACACGCGATATCTTGTCCTGTAAAAAAAGAAAATGTTCTTGATAAGGAAATCCTCTCTATTTCTACGAACATAGATCAAGAAGAAACGGCGTATCCTGAACTTACAGATGAACAAAGAAGTCTGTATTATCCAGTTGAACTTATGCAATACAACAAGACCCACAGACAAAGATTTGATCTTGGAAAATTAGTTACATTCACTAAAAATAAGAAAGATACTCCTATACACCGTTGGTATAATTATACTCAAGGATATTCTGACGATCTTGTTAAAATTCTGCTTAATGAATTTAATGCTAACTCTTCCTCTTTAGTTTATGATCCTTTTTTAGGGAGTGGGACGACATTGTTAACTTGCCGTTCAGTTGGTATTAATTCACTAGGAAGCGACGTTTCTCCATTAATGACATGGTTAGCACAGCTAAAAGTAACTAAATGGGACACAAATAAACTACTCTCAATGATAGAGCTGATAGAGAATGCTGAAATTACTGACCATGAGTCTTACGGGGATTTATTATTTTTAAAATTTTTAAATAAAGCATTTTCTCCTGAAATCTTAACTCAAATTGTTGGATGGAAAAATTATATAAACCAACTAGAATTGGATTCAGTCTATAAGGATTTTCTATTCTTGGGTTTAATCAGTATACTTGAGGAGATTAGCAAGATAAGGAAACATGGGTCTCATTATCGCTTTTTAGATAATACTGATAGTGTTGGTCTCAAAAAACTAAATATTAAAGTAATTAATGATTTTGCTAATATCAGACCTATTTTATTAAACAAATTGCATTTGATGATTGACGATGTTCATAAAGTGAATTTCCCAGATCCCTTAGCTAAATCTAGAATCTTTAATATAGATTCAAGAGTCAGCATTCCGACTCATGAAAAAATTGATTATGTTATTACATCTCCACCATACCTTAATAGAAATAATTATTTAACTCAGCAAAAAGCAGAGCTTAGTATTCTAGGACTACTAAAAAATGAAGCGCAATTTAAAAGTATAGTTGAATCTTCACTACGATCCCACGTTGAAGGACGATTTAACAAATACCCCGAGTCTGTTATTCCGGAGGTAAATGATATCATAAAAAAGATAGTTTTGACGGATAACAATAATGCAAAAATTCCTCATATGGTTGCAGGGTACTTTGATGACTTGAGTGCCACTCTACTAAATTTGTCAAAAATGATGCGCAAAAATGGAAAGATGGCATTCGTAGTCGGTAATGTGAGATGGGGTGGGGTAGTTATTCCAGTAGATCACTTGTTATCCTTGATTGCAGAGAAGGTTGGTTTCACCACAGAAAAAACACTAGTTACACGCTTTAAAGGGAATAGTCCTCAACAAATGAAAAGACATGGTAAAATTCCTGTGCGAGAATCGATTGTTATACTGCACTATTAGGACAATTCATTTAATCTATTTTATTTATATTAATAAAACCTCCAAACTCAACAAATGAGTCTGGAGGTTAGCATCAATTAAATTGAGAATTCACTATTACAAGTCCAATCTTTTAAATCTCGCCCGTTTCCATGTATTCCATTTTATCGTAAATTCACTTTCATCCGTTATGCATTCTAACCATTTTAAATTCTCTAATAGAGAATTATCTCTTAGCAAACTCAACTCATCTGTAACTAGAGAATCGGCACCAATTAAAAAGTCATACCCTGCCATTTCCAACATATGCAGGTATTTAAGAGGTGTTTTTTTAGTTACTCCCCAATTTCCGTCCAGTACTCCTATCCAGTAAAAATCTTTTTCTCTTATCTTTATCTCTTTATCTATGATTTCTCCTCTATAAAAAAGGCTTCTTGCTACCTGCTCTTTAGTTCTGTTTTGTATGTTTTTTCCATGGCCTTCTTTTCCGCCACCAGTTGCTTTAGATTGTATAAAAACTGGCATATCAAGCTTATTTGAATATAGCACAAAATCTTCTGATACTTTTGTATTATCTACGTGCATACCACCCAGATGATGTATTAATGATGGTACACTAACATCTTTTGCTAATCCGCCTAAATAAGCAAAACCATCATATTTTAAGAGTAAATCTATGGCCGCTTCAGCAGGGTTAAAGAATGACCTAGATTCCCAAATATTGCTCCAATCATCATTTACATAATTTGTCCATTCTTTTCCATTTCTATTTCTCGTTTCAACAGAACGTTGATATGCTGTGTCCATACAATGTCTAAATATTTCGTTTGTTATGTAGGAGGGAAGCTCTCCCTCGCAGCCAATCTCGCTCATTGCCTCCCACATACTTAACCGAAGCGAAGAGCTAATTGGTTCTGCATCCCAAAGTTTTGTTTCTTTAGCTTTCCATTCACTTGCAAGTTTACTCCAAGTTACTTCATGCTTTAAAGGTATATTCATAGGATTTTCTTTTACTCTATTTATCTCATCGTCAAAATTAGTCTCCCACACAAATATAGTTTTATCAAAAAAGTATTGAAACGCTTCTAATATATATGGGGCCCACGTATGCTTATTTCCTCCTATTACTAGGATACCTCTTATATTCGGATATGCCGCCTTCAATAAAATAAGCTCTCCAAGTTTTAATTGCAATTTGTTTTCATTACTATGTCCAGGTTTATCTGGTTTGCAGTATGTAACAGATACGAAGGCCATCGGTGAAGTAGTATTTGGCCAACAAGAGTCTACTTGTATATCATACTTTATACCCTTATGGTTGTTATATATTACTCTTCCACTGTTCCATCCCAAAGCATTTTTCACAGCCTTCTCAAGCCCACTTCCAAAAACCTGGACGTACTTTAGGCTTTCACTTTGACTACCATATTCCATCTGAATATCCTCCTATAATATTGGTTTACTTTTTAAGAAACAACAAAATCTTTCTCTAAGCGATAATAGGTCTTCGTGATCCTGAGGTTTTAATAAACATTACATTATAATGGAAATATAGTTCATTGGTAGAAATTTGTCAAAGCTTGTTACTTAATTAAAACTTTTTTCGTGATATTTTAAAATATACCTATTATTTTATTATTTTTCGCCCAACTTATTTCTAGGGTTTACCTTATCATTAATAAAGCGATTTTAGACACCTGGCTGGGATGCCCTTATTTCTCAGTGCATTTATAATGATCCCTCTTAAGTTTCATATTATCTTATCATGCTACATCGAATTTCCCCGGCACAAAAGCGAATTTATGAAGCTATGCAAAAAATTGATTAGCATAAGCTATTAAGTTTTCCTTTATGCCGTTAAAATCTTGTTGTAAATCAAGAGATACAACTAAAATTTGATTACCTTTTATACTGTAAATATGGTTAGGTTGATTTAAAGCGGTTGTTTTAGCATAAAGTATCATACCTGCCACAGTCTCATCATTCTGTTTTTTCCAGTTATTTAAATATGCAAACATTTGATATAGGTTAGAAGATATTTGCTTTGGAACTCCACCTTCAAACCTCGCTGCCATATTCTCAGAATAAAATTTTGCATCCACAATCAATGTTTTTTTATCCTTTTGAAGTACAAGGTCTGTTTGCATAATCGGTAAGGCATCTGTAAATTCATCATCAACAATCCACTGGATTTGAGGATGAGATACGTTATATTCCGTTTCACGTTTGAAAAATGCATAAATGAATTTTTCATATAAAGACCATAATCTTTGTTCTTCTTGAATCTCTTTCATCCTTTGGGATGTTGAGCTTTCATCGAATAATAACTGCTCATAAAGATATCTGCACACATCTACAATAAAGTGATAGCGAATGTTTTGGCGGTTATATCTAAGGTTTTTCCATAGATTCAAGTTTAGCTCTACATCTGATACTTCTGTGAAATAAGGCAGTAAACCGTAAAAAATTCTACGTGTCTTTCTATTTATTTTATTTGAGCGTGATAGGTACACAAGTGTCGCTTTGATAATTTGATTCAACAATATATTTTCAGAGAAATCATCATAAACTACTGAAACTTTCTTAATTATCAATGTATTTTTATTTATCGTTGAATTGATATCAATCTTCCCTTTAATGACATTGGAAGCATCTTCGATACTTATATAATCTTTTATTAATCCTCCACGGATCAAAATGGGTATCCCAATCGCTAAAATTTCTGAATACAGCTCTTCAACATTCTCAAACTTTTCTGTTCCAATTTGTTTGTACTCGGAAAGATGTAACGTTTGATATGCATAAGAAAGCATATAGTATATATTACGAATTGGAATATTATTATTTCTCTCCATCGCAACAACCTCTTAGTCGTTTAGCCCAATCGTCTGCCTTCTGTTCATCATCAAACCAATACTCGAATAGCTGTGGAATAATTTCATATTCAATTACTTCCTCTACACGCTTTGCGGTATCTACTTTATAAGCATCGCCTGTAAAGTAGCTATGCCCAATTTGAAATCCTGACCCTAGCTCTTTAACAATTTGATTATTTAATCTTTTGATTTCATCAATGATACGATTTAAACATTGTGGATTATTTAAATCATTTATATAGGACTTAAATGTATCATTTTGGAAAGCTGGTTTAATTTCATAAAACGAAAATCTTCTTCTAAGTGCGTAGTCTAATAAGGCTAAGCTTCTATCGGCTGTATTCATCATTCCAATGATGTATAGATTCGACGGGACAGAAAACTTATCATTAGAATATAGAAGATTGATCTGTTCACCTCGCTTATCCGCTTCGATAAGCATCATTAATTCCCCGAGTATTTTACTCATATTTCCACGATTAATTTCATCAATAATAAAGAAGTAGTCTCGTTCAGGATCTCGTGCTGCTTTTCTAGAAAACTTCACAAACGGACCTTGTTTCAGTTCAAATCCATCCCCTTCAGCTTTAGGACGTAACCCTTCAATAAAATCCTCATAACTATAGCTTTGGTGGAACTGAACCATATGAATACGCGTTTCATCTTTTTCTTCCATCATTACATACGCTAATCGTTTGGAAATAAACGTCTTACCTACTCCTGGTGCACCTTTCAATATAAGATTCTTCTTATTTTCAAGTAGAGAAATCAGACGTGCAATTTCCTTTTTTTCAATAAAAACATCCGAAAGAAAATCCTCCATTGTAAAGGATTCATTTTCCTGAACAGTGGGCTTAGATTCAATAAAACGAATGTAGTAGTCAATTGAACTGCCCGATACACCTTTATATTTTGTGTAGGATTTATCTGATACAACAACATCTTTCAACTGTTTTAGTTGCTCAATATCTGTTTCACCAAAAATTAGAGAATCAAAATGGTGCTCTATATCCTTTAACGCACTTACTTTTTGCGTAACTGTTTTATCATTTAAGCTAACTCCTGTATCCGTAACTTGATTGGATAACCAATTTCGAAATTCATTCACTTCAGCCATTTTTGGATCAATAAAGTCTTCATTCATTACTTGATCAATTTCTTGAATGTAATTTGGATAAGGATTTAGACATGTTAACGTTTTCTGAGCAAAAGTCTGATTTAATTCCCACTTTCCAACTTGAAGCCAATCTACTTTTCTTCTATGTTTATATTCTGATGCTTCATTATCGAAATAATAATCTCCCGTAACAACTCCGCGCGCGAGGATTTTCTTAATTCCCTCTTTTACATATATAATGTCACCAGCTTGAATTTCCCTATAGAAATCCCATACAGCCTTTGTATCATTTACAGGGCGCACCCCATCCGCTCTTTGCTCAGCTATTTTTCGTTCAACATCTTCCTTTGAATCATAGTGTTTTAGATCCCCTAAATAGTCCCAACCAAGGGCAATCATATTTTCGTTTTGGAACTGATCCCATAATCTCGAATATTCACCCGGAGAAATCAACCAATAATTAACACTGTTGTCAATTTTATCTTCTTGATTTGCAATTTTCTTCTCTTTTTTAGGATAAGTTAAAGTAGGATTCTCATCATAATATAGAAATATTAAATATGATCGCATTAAAACGCCCCAGTCAGGTATCCCACCTATACTATCAGGCTTACTTCTTACGCCGCGACTGTATTCTTCTTCCGCATATTTTTTTATAAATTGATTTTTTCTCGCAACAAACTTATCTGGATATCGTGGTGTACCTTTACCACTTACTAACCTCTCAATATCCTGATCACTTTGTTCTGTTATTTGCTGATAAATATTTTTATATTCTGAATATGATTGATAATCAAAGAAATTCCCCTTAAAACCGCTACCTAAAGCAAACTTTTCTAACAACTGCCCAAGTTTCTCAAGATATGGCGTGTACCATCCACCTGTTTTTTCACCCAAGTTTTCCGTAACCCAAGCTTTATACTTTTCTTTTTGAGTATTTACAACATCATTCATAGTGCACCTCCAAAATTAAGATAAAATGACTTTCACTAAAAGCTCTGAAAAATAGGTGTTTCGCCCAACTTATGATATACGATGAGGTATCAGTCACTTTATTTGTAAAGGCACCAACATTGTGATATCAGCAACCTGTTACAGCAGAGGTACTCTATATAGCATAGACCTCGTAGATAATAAAGACCGGTATTTATCTATGTAATCTTGAAAGAGCTTCCCTTGGAGCTGGATATGGGGTATTTCTTCGCGTTTTTGTCTATCTTCTGAAGGATAGCGTCCTTAACATCGATCTGCAGATCATGCGCAAGCGTAAGCGTGTAGATGAGAATATCAGCGATCTCGTCCTGCATGTCGGAATAATGTTGCTCTATGGCTTGCTGGCTGTTCTTCCATTGGAAAA
Source organism: Paenibacillus sp. FSL K6-1217 (assembly GCF_045040735.1). Lineage (NCBI taxonomy): Bacteria > Bacillati > Bacillota > Bacilli > Caryophanales > Paenibacillaceae > Paenibacillus > Paenibacillus sp. FSL K6-1217. Next base: position 5,977,329 of record NZ_CP150271.1, on the reverse strand, counting down.
GCTCCAGCAGTTCGCTAGACTCCAGCGTGATCGAGAGCGCCAGATCCTTGGGATCATGGAATTGCTTCCAGTCCCTATCGTCACGGAATTGGATTATTTTCTTCATTAATTCGTCCATATGTACCCCCATCATGTTGGTCAAATTCAATTTTCCACAATTTCTCTGTATGTAATGATGATAGCCCAATCCTTAATGTAAATCTATGATATTCCTAAAATTACACAGAAAAGGACTCCTATTGGAGCCCGGGTTCGCCACAAGGTGTAGAACTATTTAGAGTTGAAATTCTGAATTGGAGCTGGTAACTGCCAATGGAATTATTGCCTTCACAAAGGTTTCTTTACTAGTTTGGATCGCTAATTCTTTTAATTTGTCTTTCCCTTTAATAATAAAAAAAGGTGTGCCAGTATCATAATAATTCGAAAAATTGTTCGGTGTTATTTTTTCGCCTGTGATAGAGTAACTGGTAACTTTTCCGATTTCCAACTCAACTTCACTGGCAGATACCTTTTCGTCAGTTACTAAATAAATCTGGTCATTCCATTTTAAAATAGGAGCTGCGTTACTCTGAGAGGATTTAATTTCTGTAAAAGTAATATCCTTCTTTGTTGTATTAGATTCTTGAGAATTTGAGCAAGCGGTCAATATTATTAATAGAGAAATCCCTATCAATCTTTTCATGATATTCCTCCATACAAATATTAGGAATAAAGACCTCGCCCCTGTCATTCTTCAATATGCTTATATCGTTTTGTTCCATCGTCCACACCTTGAACTGGAGCCATACTGTATTGATATATATTTCCATTTTCTTTACGATACAAATATCTGGAACTCCTATCGTCCTCAAAAATAACGGTCGTACTTACCAGAGGAGCCTTACCAATTTGAGTATAAATTTCATAAATATCATTAGGGTTATACCCTCGGTTTTCTAATAAGTATGCTTCAACTTCGCTCGTTGTTTTATCTATGAAGATTTTTAATCCGGCCGCTCCTAAAGCGCAAGCCATCAGAACAATCACCAGAAGTAGTATTTTTATCTTTTTCATTATACCCCACCCTCTTCCCTCAAAGCCCGCAGCACCCGCCCCCTAGCTCTCGATATATACTGCCGAACATGCTGCGTGGGAATATTCAAAAGCTCCCCGATTTGTTGATCCCGCAGCTCCAGCTTGTATTTGAAGTAGAGCAGATTCCGGTCGTGTTCAGATAGCCGTAGCATTGCTTCCGTAAGTGCTCCTATGGCTTCAGCTTGGATGTAGTTCTCTTCTGTCGCGGCTGCGGGATCTGGGATTTGCTCCGCTACATCGTTCTTCAAGCCGGTATAGACCTTCCTGGAACGGCGGGTGCGCCTTCGGATATGGTCATAACAATAATGCTTAATGGTGTTAACGACATAAGAGGTAACTTTGCAGCCGCTTAAGGAGCGCAATAGAGATGTTTTGGGGATCAGCTTAATAAAAGCTTCCTGAATTAGATCATCAATGACTTCTTGATCCTTAATAATATTAAATGCTTTCTTTCTCATTAAAGGATAGTGGTTCTCATATAAATTCTTCATGAATGTTCTATCATCATCGTGTTCACAAGCCTTTAGAACGCGAAGTGAACTTTGTAACCCCTCCCCATATAATCCATATTAATTCCATTTTTAATTAATTATACCCTTTTTCCTGGTGATTCGGGCTCGTGAATAATAGGCTGGCACAGAAAAAAAGAACGCCACGGCGTTCTCTTAATCATTCAGTATCACGTAGCTTCTAAGATCTCTCTATCTTCGTTTTCGGGCAAACCATGAGCTTGGACTTAACAGGACAATGGTGATCACCACCACCGCCCCAAGCAGCATGATGTTCCAGCGGTCAAAGGTCCGGTAGAACAAATCCGGTGAGAGGTACGCTCCATTCTGATACAGTACGTCGTCAATATACCGTGCAAAGGTATGCTTCCCCTGGTCCAGGGTCCAATGTTGCTGACGTACAGCAGCACGAAATGGCTTGTTTGCTCTAATCGCTGAATCCAATACAGCCTCTAAGCTGTCCATTTGCACATAGTAATACTTCTCGCTCAATGCAGGATTTGCATCCTCTGCCGTCTTGAACGGGCGGACATACCGCCACCCCTTCTCATAGGTAGGATAGCTGGTATACCCATACCCTAACTCATAGAATGAAGATCCCTGGGATTTTGGCGGAATGGCCTCAATCATCGTTCCCTTGGGAATTTCTAAGGCAACCGCCGTTGCCCCGCCTGGAATCTCAGTATAATACTGCAGAGACACAGGCGCTTCTATACGATGTGTTAATGAATATTCAGGCTCTCCAGATATGCCGGGAAAATAGGAGCTATACGCACTCAGATCCATTTGCTCCAGCGGAATGCCTTGTACATAGGGGCTGGCCGTTGCCGCAGCTGAGAAGTCTTTGCGTAACTGGTGATTGTGAACCCACGCAGACCCTGTCCGGTAGACAACAACGCAAATGAGGATAATGACCGTCAACACGGCGCACCACCACAGAAATGGTCTAGAGACTGAGGGAACAGACATGTCATTATCCTCCTTATGGGTACAGTTGAACTAATTCACCTTGACGGTCAAGCCGGCATGCTCCGCATAATAAATCGGGGTGGAATACATAATCTTAGCAGGCCCGCTCGTCGGATTGCTTCTGGCCGTTACAATGCCATGCAGCTTGTTCGCACTTCCATCCTTCATATACACTGGTCCGCCGCTATATCATAATAGCCGCTGGGACTAGAAGTGTAGGTTAGAAACTATCAATTCTTTTATATTTAAAAACTGCTTACTCCAGTTGGAGTAAGCAGTTTTTAAAAAAGAATTCTAATCATGAGAGAGTTATAATTTTATTTTTCTAGTAAAGATGCCTCAACGATTTGTTTGGCTACATTTAATACATCTTCAATCGTCCCGCTGTAAGATGATACAGCTAAACTACGGTCCTTTAAGAAGAAGTGTACAACTTTTCTAGCCATTCCATCAATATAAACCGCTGGTTGGCCGTTTAGTTCTGTATCCTGAACAGGTTCCTTGTAAAAACCTTTGATTTGTTCAATCGTTGTATTTGCGTCTGTGTCAATTGGATTTTGTAGGACCAAATATTCAGTTCCATCCTGAGTTTCGTAAGTCGCTTGGAAGCTCAATTGATTATTTAAATTTTTGGCATTTAAGCTTGTTTGCTTTAATGCAGGCGCAGAAACGGTGCTATTCGATAATTTACTGGAAGTATTTACAATAGTCTGAGGAAGAATGAGTTCTTCCTTCGGGATTTCCGATAGATCGACGCCTATTTGTTGGACACTTGGATCAAGATCTATCTTTATTTCCTTTTGCGGTGCAGTTACGGGAGTAATCCCATCTTGTACTACCTCTTCAACTGGAACTGTTGTAGTTACGTCTGAAGCATATGCCTGATATACTATGCCGCTGCTTGTCAACACAAGTGCACTCGTTAAGGCAGCAATAATAATTTTCTTCTTCATTGTATGATCCTCCTTTAATAGATGTAACCGCTTTGTACAGTAGTACTTGTATTTTTATACATAAGGCGATATTGTAACGAGCTACAACGTTTGGAATACGATGTCTTATATGTCGTACTAAAGGGTGTATGAACAATCCAATTGTATTGTGTCTCGAAAATGGAGTAGTTGCTCATCGTATTCCATGTGCCAGAGCCTGCTACACCATCGGCGGTTAATCCGGTGGAATTTTGCATATTAATTAATCCGTTTCTTGTGCCAGAGCCAAAATTTCCAACTATTGAACCCACGTTGGATTGTTGCCCAAAGGAATAAAGATTGGCTTGCAGCCCCCTAACATAACCTCCAGACGAACCTTGACTCAGAGTAGGCCAACCAGAAAATCCAGCAGGAGCAGCCATTCCACTAACTAAAAGTGATCCTGTAAGTAAAAGAGAACCTATAAAAAGTAACTTTTTGTTTTTCACTTAGATATTCTTCCTTTTAAATTTACAGTTACATATAAATCATAGTATATCTATCAAAACACCTCCTTGAAAGGATATGGATATTTTTCTCAATGAATACATATGCATTCCATTATACACCATTTATGTATATAGGGAGCGGGCTATAGTAGCATTTTTAGTAGAGTAGGAGAGGAGTTATTCAGGCTTCAGGTTGTTATATTAATTTAGAGGTGGAAAATTCTACTGAAGGATAAATAGTGCAATCACAGACGTTCCCCGATTCAGGATTCAATGCTGCTGACGTACAGCGGCACGAAAAGGCTTGTTTGCACCAATCACTGTATCCAATACTTCCTCTAAGCTTTCACATAATAATACTCTTCGCTCCATGCAGAGCTTGCATCCTCTGTCGTCTTGAACTGGCGAACATACCGCCCCCCCTTCTCATAAGTAGGATAGCTGGTATAGCCATATCCTAACCCATAGAATGAGGAGCCTTGTGTTTATTCCGGAATGGCCACACTCATCGTTCCCCTTGGGGATTTCTAAGGCAACGGCCGTTTCGCCGGATGGAATCTATGTATAATACTGCAAGAATACAGGGGTTTCTATACGCGTTAACGAATAAGCAGGCTCTGCAAAAATGCTGGGAAAATAGGACTATACGCTTTCAGGTTCATTTGCTCCAGAGGATTCCCTTGTTGATAGGGGCTGGCCGTTGCGGCAGTAGAGAAATCCTTACGTGACTGATGGTTGTGATACAATGCGGAACCTGTCCGGTAAACAACAACGCATATGAGGATAATAACCGTCAACACGGCACACCACGATAGCAATGATCTGGAAGCAGCTAGAACAGACATGTCATTATCCTCCTTAGGGGTACAGTTAAGTTAATTAACCTTTACGATGAAGCCGGTATGCTCTGCGTAGTAATTTGGTGTTGAATACATATCCTTCACTCAAACCCATCCTCAGGCTCCCCCACCTCGAACCCCAATACCTTGGTCGCTTCTGATTTAAACCTTTCGATCCAAGAATCCCAATCACTCTGATTCATTCGCGCAAAAAATGATAATCCGCTTGGCTCAACGGATGCCTTAATGTATACATCATCCTCTTCCTGCCCATGCCAGTGTGGAATACCGTCGATGTACCCGATCCAACCAGGCATACGCTCATATAACTTAGCAACTTTATTCCATACTTCATCGGGTAGATAATACCATATGTCCAGATTGCAATTATGAGAGCGTATCCTATCCATTAGCCTTCCCCCTTAGCCTTCACCTTCAATTGGGCTATAATTACATCGTACCATATCTTGGATTCCCCCAGACCAGCACAAATACCCTCTCCGTGAAGAGAGGGTAACCTTATTAACTGATCTTATCCCATCAACGCATAGTAATACTTCGCTTCCTGTGTCTTATACAGACCATACCAAGCCTCTAATTTTTGTGGAGTCATTACGTCCAGAGCTTTCAAGACATGGACCGTGAAATCCAGCGGGGCGATGCCGGTTGCTGTGATCAGCTTGCTGTCCGTTACAGCAGGCTGGTTCTGGTAGAACTCTTCGCCGGTGTACGTGGGACAGAACATTTTGAGGTACTCCAGGTCATTGCTTGTATGCGGGCGTGCATTCAGCAGTCCGGCCTGGGCCAGTCCCATGGTGGCTCCGCAGATGGCTGCCACTACTATATCCTCCTGTATACATCTCTCAGCGAGCCCAAGGATCGGCTTGTGGATGGCTTCGGTCCATGTCTCACCGCCGGGTAGGATCAAGGCATCTCCGCTTACCAAGCTGCACTCATCTACCGTGATGTCAGGCATGATTTTCAGTCCGCCCATGGTAGTAATCAGTGTCTTCTCATTGGCTACGGTAACTATTGTAGATGGAGCTTGTCCCTCCTTGTAACACCTTCCCGAGTTCAGTTCAGCCGTTAGATACCCTATCTCCCAGTCTGCCATGGTGTCTAACACATATAGATATACTGTATGTTTCATGTGTAGCTCCTCTCTCTATGACTATCTCTATAATAAAACAGCTTCACTGACAACTGCTGTCAGTGAAGCTGTTTAAGCTGAACATATTTCCTTTCCCTCCTATCAATAAAAAACAGCTATAATCAACAGTTCCATTCCTGCCTATGAACAGCTATGCTATCTTACCTTTATGCATTTATATTGTATTGGCAAGGAGGAGCTGGCATTGACTGCACACAACAATCTGGAAGAGTACCGTGACCCGGTCAACTATGATCTGGAGTTCGGCGGGGAGACAAGGAAATATGAGTTCTATCTGGAATGGGCTAAGGCGTCTGCCGGAGAGGTTTTGGAGCTGGCTTGCGGAACCGGATTGACGACTCTGCCGCTGGCTCAGGCGGGAATAGCAATGACTGGCGTTGATATTGCTTCCTCTATGCTGGCTTATGCGCGGATGAAGGCCGGGAACTTGCCTGTAGAGTTTATCGAAGCCGATGCGCGAACCTTCCGCTCCGATAAGCGGTTTGCCATGATTTATTTAACGGGGAATGCGTTTCAGGCTTTTTTGAGTGATGAGGATCAGGCCGCCTTACTCCGCACCGTCTACAATCATCTGGAGCCCGGAGGACGTCTGATCTTCGAGACGCGCAATCCCGCAGGAACTGACCTGTCCGATGAAGGGGAGACGGATTGGGGCCAATTCACCGATTCAGATGGCAACGTAGTCAAGGTATCGGGCACACAGACCTACGATGCGGAACGTTCCATCATGCACTGGGTAACTTTTCGCGATTGGGGCAATAAGCGGACAGAGTCACGGATCGACTGCCGGTTCACAGCACCGGCTGTGCTGGCGGAGTTACTGGCCCGTTACGGATTCCGTATCGAGCATCAGTATGCGGACTGGGATCGTACCCCGTTCACCTCCAGCTCCCCGCTCCTTATTAGCGTATGCAAAAAATCGTAAGCTTCAATCTGTCCTCTTTTCCAATATTAAGCTCACGATCTGCTCCAACTCCTCTTGGTTAAGAACAGAATACCAGCGGGTGTTTGTGTTATCCTTGCTAAGCTTCGCCAGAAGCAGCTCCTTCCTATCTTCGGAGACATCCAGAATCACTCTTAGGCCACCCTGGACGCCTAAAAATATGGAGTCGAATTGATCGGCTCCTTTTTGGTCACTTTTTCTCTTTTCCTTCACTTGCAGGTTGGAGAGCCGGGTTATGAGATCGCTAATATGTTCATCGCCGGTAATCCTGAATTCGCTCTCTGCGTCATTTCCAGGAATGAAGGTCAGTGTACTGATCTCCTTGTCTGCTCATTCGTCATGATATCGAACTTACATTCATCCCCAAGTATATCATAAGCTGGTTTCCCCCTCCCCTTCGCGCACCCAAGACGCCGCAGGCAAACCTGGGCGTCTTGGGTGCCTTCTATTTAGTTCTGTCCTCTTTTCTAGGGAACTTCCATGTTCCTATAGCACCAGCATCATCCTATAGGACTTAAAAGTGCGTACTTCTACATTTCTTATTTACTGTTTACACTAACATCAGCCATTGATTAACGAGGGGGAATGATTAATTTGGGACAAAACTGGAAAATCTTCATACTTGCTGTGGTCTGCTTTATTGTCGGGACATCCGAATACATGATCACGGGCATTTTAGATAAAGTCGCCGCAGATACCGGAGTGACATTATCTCAGGCTGGACAGTTAATGACCGTCTACGCGCTAGCCTACGCCATAGGTACCCCGGTCCTAATGGGGGCCACGGCCCGGTTTGACCGTCGAAAGCTGTTGTTGTACTCGCTTGGCTTAATTATCGTGAGTAATGCGATAATCATGATTTTGCCGGGATATGGATTTATGCTGCTTGCACGGGTAGTCATGGCGCTCGGAACTGGTGTATTTGTCGTGACATCGCTTGCCTTAGCCGCTAAGTTAGCGCCTTCGAACAAGAAGGGGAGTGCGATTGCAACGGTGTTAATGGGTGTCACCGCTTCACTTATCTTGGGCGTGCCCATTGGCCGGGTGATTGCCGCCGCGTACGATTGGAGGCTGATTTTCGGCGGCATTAGCCTTCTTGCTATGGCCAGTCTGCCCATCCTGGCAAGCTCAATACCGCGGATGGAAGGCGATGAGCCGATCTCCTTTGCCAAACAACTGGCTATGGTGAAGAGACCGCGAATCGCACTCTCTCTCGCCATTAACTTTTTTATGACGATGGGTTATGGCATTGCCTTCACGTATTTGTCGCCTTATCTGCTGGAAGTGGCCGGAATGAGCGATCGCTGGGTAAGCGGAGCCCTGTTCGCATACGGCATCGCCAGTCTGATCGGGTCAAAGGCAGGGGGAAGCGGCACCGATCGATGGGGTGTAGGCAGAACGTTAACTGGAGCAACGTTGTTAAATATGGTGATGCTGATATTGTTATCGGTAGTCTCTGGCACTTCCATATTCCTTGTTTTCTCGATGCTGGTGCTGTGGTCGCTCTTCTCCTGGGCAGCTTCTCCAAGCCAGCAATATGATCTTCTTACCTTGTCTCCCAAGACATCTGGTGTCATGCTTGCCCTCAACACATCTGTGCTGCAGCTGGCGATAGCGGCGGGGGCTGGACTCGGAGGCATTGTCATTAACTATTTATCGCTGCAAGCCATTATGTGGGTCGCTGCTGCCTCCGTTGCTGTAGCGGCTATGATTTCTGCTGCGTTGTTCGGCAGGATAAGCTATCGGTCGCGCCAAGAGAGTCAAAGAGCAGAAATACTAACATCTACAGCTCCGGAATAAGCTCCGGCTCCCCTTATCAATAAAAAACAAATATAGTCAACGGTTCCATTCCCGCCCATGAACAACTATGATATCGTACCTATTATACTTTGATAAATAAGGGAGCGAGCTGCGATTGGATGCACACTTAAATACCGCAATGGAAGCACTGGAGCACTACCCTATAAGCTGCAAATCGGTTGATTTCATTGCACAGAGCGGCAATACGATCTACAAAGTCACTGATCTGGACAACAATAGTTACAGCCTCCGGCTGCATATCTCCAAAGGTGACGCCCTTGAGCAAATCTGGAGTAAGCGGGAAGTGCTTCAATCCGAGATGGTCTGGCTGGAAGCGTTAACCTTGGATACCGATGTGACCCTGCCTTCACCCTGCAAGAACATTCGCGGAGAATTCATTACGGACGTGAACCATACCCACTGCACTTTATTACGATGGGTGGAGGGTGAACAGAAGCCTTTCATTCCTACTATAGAAGATGCCGGGGCCATAGGTGAATTGATCGGCAAGTTACATAAGCAAGCCTCGAACTGGAGCATCCCCGCTGCCTTTGAACGCCCGGCCTTTGATCCCTCCCGGATCAAGCAATCCCTTAATATGCTTAAGGAACGCGCTAATGCCGGACTGCTTGATGCAGGAGATACGGAGCTTCTACTTCATGCAGGTGAGCGGGTCATTCACATGATGAACTCTATGGAGCGAACAACAAGCAATTGGGGCATGATTCATGCCGATCTGATTCCAAGTAATTTAGTGTTCCATGAACAAGAGGTGCGGCCTATCGATTTTGGCGCTTGCGGGTTCGGTTATTACTTAGTGGATTTAGGCTGGACGTTCTCCTACATCCATCCTTCGTTCAGAGAACAGCTGCTTCAGTCTTATTCCAGGCACCATCCGTTACCGGATAACTATACCCAGCGGTTAGAGGGCTTTTTCATTGCAGCGCAGCTGGAGACGATGAATTTCTGGCTGGGCCTGCCGGACTGGCAGGAATGGCTGCCCGGGCATATCGGTAAATTAGCCAATAGAGAGATTAAGGCCTACTTAAACAATGAATCGTTCCTCTTCAGTGGCGTGCCGTATTGGGTATGACCCTTCACCTGGACTTGGCACAAGCGCAAAAATAAAGACGCTGCGGGGAACTTCCCGAGCGTCTTCTTACCTTTTATTAATTATCCGCCCATCCCCCTTATACCATTTCACTTCACATCTTCCATCTCGCCCACAATCTCTGGCGTAAACTCCCGTTCTGTACCATTTGAATCAACAATGGAAATTTGCTCAGGCGGATTTTCCAGGCTCTTTCCCCTAACCAGCAACTGCCGTTCCCCTTCGATGGGGTACTTTCTTATATACACGCCTGAACCGATATCTTCGAACGGATACTTGCCCAGATCATTCCAACTCAGTGAGGTTCCCTTTTCAGATAAGCTCTTTAATTCATGCAAAGAAATATATTCTCCTGCTCCCTTATTATTCTGGCAGGATGTACAAAACATGAATACGAGAAACAATGTCATTGAAAGCTTAAGGCATTTGGATAATGTCATATAACCCCTCTTTTCTGCTATTCCTGGTATATGATTAGATATTAACATCTACAGCCCGTTATGTACGCAAAAATAAAGACGCTGCGGGGAACTTCCCGAGCGTCCTCATACCTTCTATTAATTCTTCCCGCCATACCCCTTATACGTCCCGTATACGGCATTGGCATACTGATCCGCCAGAATCGGGCGGCCGTAGGAATCGGTGGCGCCTGGATACCAGTTGTCGCCTCCGTTGTAGTGTAAGAGTCCGTTGTAGATGTTGCCGAATCTGCTGATCTTATCATCGAGAATCAGTCCGCCTAAGGCTACCTGATCCTGTTCGCTGCTGTGATTATAGGAGCGGCCGAATCTGGCGCTGAATTGGGCGGCATACGCGGCCCGTGTGTTCGGTTCGACCTGCATCAATCCGTCACCGGCGGAAGGGCTGCCCGGCAGGCCTGCTCCGAAGCTGCTCTCCTTCTTGATCACCGCGCTCAGGAGTAGAGCGAAGTCTCCGCCTTTGCCGAATTTATTGTCCACGTTCATGACATACGTCCAGATCTGGCTGGGCACCTCGGAGGGGCGGGTGACGCCGGTTGCGGGCGGTGAACCGGTGTAGATTTTGACCGAAGACATCTTGTCATTCACACTGTCGCCGACCCAGGAGGAGCTTGAGGTATAGGTCCACTTGGTGCCGCTGAAATTATCGTCCGCATACACCTCGACTGTCCAGCCGTTCGGTACCTTGAGCGAGGACATCCAGTCATTCGGAATGCCCGCATTGTTGAGCTGGGACAGCACATAATTGCCTGTTCCCAAGGTGACGGCCTTGCCGCCATAGTCCCTGTCTGCATAGAAGATAGCACCGTTCGTGGCGGGAGGGTTAGTGGGCGTCGGTGTGGTGGTGCTGCCGCTTTTCCATAGTGCAGGGGCATTCACCGGTTCCCAGCCGGTCAGAGACGTATGCGCTTGCAGACAGGTATATGTACCTCCGCCATAGGTTACGGTGTCATTCACCGCATAGGCCGTGTTCGGCGACCACGCTCCTCTCGCGGCTGCATTTGCATTCGGTAAGGCGGTGAAGAACACAGAGATCAATAATGCGAATGCGGCCAACAGGGATACAGCTCTAGCTGACACTTTGGTATACAATAGCCAAGCCTCCTCAGATCGTTTCCCATAGAATAACCCCACAAAGTGATGCTAAGCTTCGATGCTTACTCAGGTACCTTGCGGGGGCCCCAAAACATAACACTAAAAAAGGCCCCTCAAGAAGCCATCCACAGGGTACTATATTTTATTACCGATTTTCTAATTCATTCCAACATTTATGTAGTTTTTGAATCACCCCGAGAAACTTACAATTTTCGACATCCCCATCTCCTTACCTAGCATTCTACACAGGAATTCAGCCTGTTCATGAAAGAAAAGAAAACTTAAAATAGTGCAATTTCACACAATTTTCGGCAATGATGCTATCATTAAGGCATTGAGCTTAAGAATGACGAATTTTGTAGATTGGGGTCGGCTTCATGATGAGGGGTATACTAAGATCCGGTTCTCGTAATATCTGGTTACATATCGCTGTGGTCGTAGTTATCGGGCTGATCGCAAGCTATGCCATCCTGTCTGCAACGCCGGATGCCCCCAAGCCTCGAAGCAAAGAAGGCCTTCTGGATCTAACGCACGACTCTATCTATCAGAATCCGCTGAAGTTACAGGGTGAATGGGACTTCTACTGGCAAGAGCTGCTCTCGCCCGAGGATATACAAAGCCGGACGGCAGGCGGAGAACCGGCTGAGCGGGACCGGTATATCAACATTCCCAGCTCCTGGCTGGGCTACCAGTTGGATGGTCAAGCGCTGAAGAGCGAGGGCTATGCCACCTTCCGGCTGGTGGTCCGCCTTAGTGAGCAGGATAGCAAGGAGCGGCTGGCTTTGCGGCTGCCTACTATTTTTCATGCCTATAAATTGTGGGTGAATGGAGAGCTGCTGACAGAGGTCGGTGTGGTGGATCAGGACAAGGAGGGCATGACGCCGAGTCTGGCGACGAGACTGGTGTTCTTCCAGCCTGAAGGCGACACGGTGGAGCTGGTGATGCAAGTAGCGAACTTCCATCATAAGCGGGGCGGCATCACCAAGGATATCGAGCTGGGCGGCAGTAATGTGTTAACGGTGCGGACCCATCTGAAGATTGCTGCGGATATGTTCATCACGGCCAGCCTGCTGGTGATCGGCGTGTATCATCTGCTGCTGTTCATGCTGCGGCGTAAAGACCGTGCACCACTATACTTCGGTCTGTTCACTGTGATGTTCGCTATCCGCTCCCTGCTGAACGGCGAGCTGATGCTTACCCAGTGGCTGCCGCATTTTCCGTGGGAGTTACAGTTCAAGCTGGAGTATCTGATTCTATGCCTGGGCGGGTGGATGATCACGATGTATTTTGAATGCATTTTCCCGGATTATGTGTCGCGGTGGTTCCGCTATGGCTCCCGGATCGTCACCGGCGCACTCTGTCTGGTGGTTATGGTAACGCCTGCCCTCGTCTATTCCCGGATGCTGGTGCTGATCGGTGTGGTCGTGGTTCTCCATATGGTGTATCTGATGGTCGGGCTAGCTCATGCGGCCTGGCGGCGGATGGAGGGAGCGCTGATCTTCCTGCTGGTGGCGGTGGTGGCTCTGGCTACAGTGATCAACGATTTCCTGTATTACAACGAATGGTCGCCCATCGCAAATACCTCCCCGTTCGGATTGCTCATCTTCACGGTCGCCCAGATGCTGCTGCTCTCTTCCAGATTCACCCGGGCAGCAACGAATGAAGAGCGGATTGCCCGGGAACTGCAGGAGGCCAACCACAAGCTGACCGGGATGAATGCCAACCTGGAGCAGATCGTGCTGGAGCGCACCCATGCCTTATCCGCAGCCCACGAGGATCTCCGCCTGTCGTATGAGCGGTTACTGCACTCCGAGGAAGGCCGGAAGAAGCTGCTAGCCTACATTACGCACGATCTGCGTATGCCGCTGTCCAGTATGCTCGGTTATGTCGAAGCGGTGATGGACAGGGTGAAGCCGGAGCGCAATGACCAGTACCTGAAGTATATCCGCGATAACACGATAAGGATCAACCGCATGATCGGGGAGCTGAGCTTCTTGTCCCATCTGGAGACAGGGCAAGTGGAATACCGGATGAAGCCGGTTCAGGTCATTCCGTTCCTGCGCGGCTTCTATGAACAATATGAGCTGGTGGTGCGGGATGCGGGGCTGGATTTCGATCTGGACATCGGGGATACAGCAGCTTCAAGCGCGGACCAGTCTATTGCCCGGATCGATACCCAACGATTAGAACAGGCACTATTCAATCTGGTGTCGAACGCGATGAAGTTCACGCCTGGCGGCGGGTTGGTGCGTCTTACCTTAGCTCTGGACGAGGTGAATGACACCCGCTCTGCGGTCATCAGCGTGCAGGACTCCGGCATGGGTATTCCTCCAGAGCAGCTGGAGCAGATCTTCGACCGTAATTACCGGGTGGACCGGCCGGGATTGGACATGGGTGTAGAGGGTAGCGGGCTGGGGCTGGCAATATGCCGGGAAATTGTACAAGCGCATGGCGGGAGTGTCCGGGCGGAGAGTGACGGGAAGACAGGGTCGATTTTCCAGGTCATATTACCGTTGATCTGAGAAGCAGGAAGGTGACAATAGAATGGACACATACCGAATTATGATTGTCGACGACGATCCCCATATCTGTGAGATTGTTCAGCTATACTGCCAGCGGGAGGGCTTCGACTCCTCGTCTTGCCACAGCGGGACCGATGCTATGCTGCTGCTTGCGTCATTTAATCCAGACCTGATCGTACTGGATGTGCTGCTGGCGAATGAGAACGGCATTGACTGGTGCAAGAACGCACGCAATTACACGAATGCGCCGATTGTGTTCCTAAGCAGTCAAGAGGAGGATGAGGTGAAGATCAGCGCCTTATCGTATGGCGGGGATGATTATGTGACCAAGCCGTTCAGTCCGGGCGTACTCATGGCCAAGATCAAGGCCCATCTCCGCAGGGTATCCACGGGCAGAAGGGAACAGCTGCTGGAGCTGCCGGGACTAACGCTTGATTTCTATGCACAGTCGGTCAACGTGGGCAGCAGAACGATTTTCCTGTCCAAAAAAGAATTCAGCCTGCTCTCCTACATGGCACAGAACGTGAATCAAGTGGTCACTGCCGATACGCTGTTTCACCTCATCTGGGGGATGAAGAGTCTGGAGGATACGCGGACGGTCGCTGTCCACATCAGTAATCTGCGCAAAAAAATCGAGGACGACCCTATCCATCCTGAGCGGATCATTACCGTCCGGGGGGCCGGATATATGCTGGTTGCCGGGAAACGCTGAGTACAAGCGGAAACGGCTATAACAATCATCGTGCCCCGCGCCGCAAATCATAGAAATACTCCACCGCCGGATGCTTCCGCTGCATCTTCCCGGCCATCCCCTCGATCCGCTTCCGCCCGACTCTCCGGTCCAGCAGGGCCAGAATGTTCAAGATAATATCACTGCTCTCCAGGCTCTCCTCAATAGGAGTAACCAGGAACTTATTCGCCACCACAATGAAATTCGATTTCGTCAGGGCAGCCTGGGCCAACATTAATGCCTTAGCGTGTTCGGTGGTTAAGCGGCTTCGGGCCATGATGACTAGGCGGTCCTCAGGGATCGGCCCCTTGGCCGTCAGTCTGACTGCTTCAATGTCTTCATGGGTGACGGAGATATGCAGCTCCGGGTCATTCTTAACCTCCAGCTCGGACGAGTACCAGCGGATGGGGCTGGACTTATCGGTCATAGTGAGGATGTTCTTCTTGTCCACCGTAATATAACAGGTACCTGATTTATCTGGCGAATATCGGTAAGCGGGCGCACGGTACTCCACCCGGCCCTCTACCGCAGGACTGAGGAAGCCCTCCAATTGTTGCTTTAGTTTGCTCCAGGACATGTATTCACCTCCATGAAAATGGGAAAAGGCCTGCCGGCCTCTTCCTGAAGTCCTATGATACCATACTTCCCCCTCAATCCTTATACGGATCAAACTCATCCGCACCAGCCATACATACGCCTACGGGCTTCAGCACATGCATAACCTCAATGGTTCCGGCGTGTGCATCCAGCACCTCTTGCAGCTTCCGGTATACGAACGGACTCTCGTCCGTCCCCGCGCCGCGCAGCACTACGCCGAACTGCCGGACCGCCTCCAGCATTTGCGCTGTCGTAATTTGACCGCCGCTGCGGGTACGGGTTTTATAATTCATCCGGCCCGCTGCCTGGGTCCGGCTCATGATTCGGCCCGCTCCATGAACGGTGCTGTAATAAGCCTCCCGGTTCTCCGCGCTGTCCTTGCCTTGGACGATCACGGAGATGTCTCCCATGCTCCCGCCGATGAAGCCCATCTGGCCGGGTGCGGACGGAGTAGCTCCTTTGCGGACAACAATGACCTCCTTGCCGTCATGCGTCTCTTTCCAGGCATAGTTATGATGGTTATGCACCTCCATGTCCGCTTCCGTCCCCAGAATCGCCAGGACCTGCCGGATGACATAGTCTCTTCCCGCATAAGCGTAGCGTCCAGCCAGCTTCATGGCTCTGTAATACATGTCGCCCAGCTCACTGTGCAGGTCGAGCAGAACGGGCGGCTGATCCATCTTTTCACCGGGGGCATTCGCCAAGAAGTCTCTGCCTGCTGCCAGGTTAAGGAAGCCGCTCGCTGTCTTATGCCCGAACCCTCTGCTGCCGAAATGGTTGGCGATCCACACCCGGCCGGTTGCGTCTTCTTCTAGTATGTCTACGAAGTGGTTCCCGCTGCCGACGGTGCCGAGCTGGCTCTGGGCCAGAGTCTTAAGTTTATCGTGCACTCCGTTACCAACCGCATTGAACACGGCCCAATCCGGGTCATCGAACAGTTCATGATCTACCCGCTCGTTATTAACGCGGCCTACACCGAAGGAGATCCGGCGGGCAATCTCATCCATAACCCCCGATAGCCGCGGCCGCAGCTCCGCCATCGTCAAGCCGGTCCGCACCGCCTTGTTCCCGCATCCGATATCGTAGCCCACTCCAGACGGGGAAATCTGTCCATCGTACACCACCACGCCGCCGATCGGCTGGCTGTAGCCTTTATGATGATCCGCCATGAGCAGGGTCTGCACCACGTTGCCATTCTCCGCACACATCCGGGCCTGCACCATGGCTCCTTCATCCGGCTTCCCCCACACGCGCACACCGTCTATATTCTGATACGCCATATTTGTTCAACCTCCTATGATCGAGACACTACGATGATGCTGCAGTGTCCTCTATGCTCTCTTAAGCTTCTGTGTCTATATTCGCTTATCCGGGACCCCAAGTACATGGCGGAAGTATTACGAACTGGGGATATCTAACAATGTAGCATACGCTGCCGGAATTCGAGAACATAAATAGACCGCCCCGGTAACGGAATCGGCCTATTTACTATCACATAAGATTTTATTTAGTATTTATGGTTGCAATCTTTCTCACATTATCCCAGCTTATCGTTGCCCCTATGGCTTGGCTAATAAAACGGAGGTTCACATAAACCGTACCTTCAGGAGTATTAAATGGCGTTTGAGTTAAAGTAAATTCTTTATCATTGACATTGGCCTTAAGGCTATCCACTGTCATTTTAATCGTTGTCCCCGTAGTTTGGGCCGTAACACTTCCGGTTTTGGAATCCCATTGGACTTCCATATTTAATGCTTCGAATATTTTACGAAACGGTACCATTGTGTTCCCATTGATGATGATGGGCTTAGTATCGAAGCCGAGAGGCTTCCCGTCAACAATAACGGAGCCATACGTAGTAGGTGTTGCTGCACTCACACTGGATACTGGAATACAGCCTAATGCGGCCATGATGAAAACAAGAAACGGTATTATAACTTTCATTTTCATAAGGCTCTCCTCCAAATTAAGAGTTCATCCCTACGCATTCGTATCCAGCATCGCCGGAATGTTAATCTCCTTCACACAGGAAGCCTTGGACAGGTTCATGACGCATTGCACCAGTGATACGATGTCCTGAAGCGGGATCTGCGCGCCGTTGTAGGCGGACAAGACGGGCTCTACCCCGGCTTCCAGCGGAATCTGGGTAGCAATCTCACCGGGATTAATTAAGGTCACCCCGATGCCATACGGCTTCACATGCTCCCTGATGGCATTGGTAATTCCGCGCAGACCGAACTTGGAAGCGGTGAACGAGACCTGGGTGTAGTCATTATGATCGAGGCCTGCCGTAGAACCGATGAAGAAGATGTTCGCATGCTCAGACTGCTTCAGATTCGGCAAAAGCTTCTGAATGCACGTAATCGCCGCAGTCACATTAATGTTAATGATGCTGGTAATCTCAGCCGGGTCGTCCTGTTCAAAATCATAGTCATCGCTGAACCCCTTGCTCTCCCATACGCCAACATTATAGATGAATACATCCAGGGGAACGCCGTTCAATGTCTCTGCAATCCGGCCCGCAGCATCCGGCTTCCCCAAGTCAGCCTCAATCCAGGTCCGCTGCACCCCATCCTCCAGTTTCATGCTGTCCGGGTATGTTCTGGAGACCACCCAGACCTGATCGCCCGGCACCGGCAACGCCTTGACGAAGGCCTCTCCTAAGCCTTTGCTTGCTCCGAAAATAATAAAGTTTCTCATACGCCCTCCCTCGTTTCCCCAAGCTCTCCGGTCCCGTCCTGCTCTTTGCTGGCGAATTCATCCAGCAGCGCACGCACCTCGCGGGTGGACTTGGTGTTCATTAGATGATTTCTGAGTTCACTGGCGCCGCGGAAGCCGCGGACGTAGATTTTGAAGAAGCGGGGCAGCGGCTTGAAGGAACGGGGTTCCAGCGCAGAATAGTGGTCATGGAGATCCAGATGCAGCCGCAGCAGATCCAGGAGCTCCTTGCTGCTGTGCTCCCTCGGTTCCTGCTCGAACGCAAACGGATTATGAAAAATCCCGCGCCCGATCATAATCCCGTCCACTCCGTACTCTGCGGCAAGCCTCAGGCCCGTCTCCCGGTCCGGTATGTCCCCGTTGATCGTCAGCAGCGTATCCGGCGCGATCTCATCCCGCAGCTTCTTGATCTCTGGAATCAGCTCCCAGTGGGCATCCACCTTGCTCATTTCCTCTCTGGTCCGCAGATGAATGGACAGATTCACAATGTCCTGCTGCAAAATATGAGTCAACCAGCCCCGCCATTCGTCCACATCCGTGAACCCGAGCCGGGTCTTGACGCTGACGGGCAGTCCTCCGGCCTTCGCTGCCTGGATAATCTCCGCTGCGGTCTCCGGACGGCAGATCAGGCCGCTGCCCTTGCCATTCTCGGCTACATTCGCTACAGGACAACCCATGTTCAGATCGATGCCCTTGAAGCCCTCTTCGGCCATGCTGATGCTCATCTTCCGGAAATACTCCGGCTTGTCCCCCCAGATATGCGCGACCATGGGCTGTTCATCTTCGGTGAAGGTTAAACGCCCCCGCACCGCCTGCTTCCCCTCCGGGTGAGCATAGCTCTCTGTATTCACGAACTCCGTAAAAAACACATCCGGCCGGCCCGCCGCGCTCACTACATGACGAAACACCACATCCGTCACATCCTCCATCGGGGCCAGTATAAAGAAAGGGCGTGGCAATTCACGCCAGAAATTATTTATCATCTGAAGTACCTCTCTATGCGTGCCGGGATAATCCCTTATCCGGCCGTAGTAAAACTAAATTATATCATAACTCCTTGGGATTTGTAGCCGCCAGCCAAGAGGTCTCCCCCTTCTACAGACAATAAGCCCCAGAGAAGTCTCTGAGGCTGTGTGTGTATTCACTGCTATTGAATTCTGCCTAACCATACCTGTGCGGCTTGGGACCTCGGCTGTCCGGGCAGACAGTACGGCTCCGGTTCAGCGGCAGGCACCCAGGTGAAGTCCTCAAGACCGGGCACTGCCCCGTACAGCTCCCAAGGGAACTTCTGGCTCTCCCCCCCCTGTCTCGAAGGTATTATCGTAGAAATGCAGCGCATCCCGGAAGGCGACCACGATCTGCGACTGGATGAAGTTCGGATGATAGAACCAGATTCTCAGGTAAAAAGGTTCATTGAACCCGGCCATCTGCCGGGACCAGGAGTGGTACACCTTAATCATCGCCGCCAGCAGCAGGCGGGAATACCACACCGGCGGATTGCGCCTTGTTAGTCTGTAGAAGGGGTCGATCCACAGCTTCACATAATCTCTCGGGCTGGCTCGCAGCTCCTCCAGGTCGAGGTGCATATACCGGTTTTTCCACTGTTCAATCTGCTTCACTCTGCGCTTCCAGCCGCGTATTTTTTTCTTGTTCAGGAGCGGGTTTGCCATAGTCTGATCTGCCCTCCGTTAGCTCTTGGGTTTCAACTGCTTAATTACAGACATGATCAGGATGATCATCCCCGTGCCGAAGCCTGACATCGATAACGGGGCCAGGACAAACCGCATGATCTCCCCCTGCACCCAGAAGCTGGCAAGCATGATCACCATACAGATCATCGTGAACATCCCGACCGTCAGCGTCCCCACGAAATCGGTCAGACTATGATTGTCCTCACGCGCCAGCGTGATCCGGTTCTCCTTCAAGAGAGGTAGCTCCAGCAGCTTCGGGATATAATCCTCCAGCCGTCCTTTAACCTTGCCCAACTGTTCCTTGACGATCTCTCCCTGATCCATCTGGCCTGCGAACGACTGGCTTGCTGCGGATAAGGAATACGATTCATCTACAGAGGACAAGGTCCCGTCCACGGTAATAATCGCCCGGAAGGCCCCGGCCACCGTCGGCTTCAAGGACATCCCCAGCTCGGTAATCATCGACATCAGCCGTCTCATCATGACACTGGTAGGATCAGGTGAGAAGGAGGCTTCGGATAAAAGTCTGCCGAGGCGCTGCTCAATCATTTTGACATCTAGCAGCTCTCCTTCTTCACAGACCCCGGCCAGGCCCTGGGCCATCTGCTTCGTATCCTTCCGGCTGTAGCCCACCAGGAAGTTCAACATCCCGGCCCGCTCTTCCTCCGTCAGATACCCCACGGAACCGAAGTCAATCAGCGCCACCTTCCCGTCCCGGGTCAGCATCAGATTGCCGGGATGCGGGTCGGCATGGAAGATGCCGATCATCAGAATCTGCTGCAGGAACGCGTGCATGATCATTTCCGATACGTCGCTGGTCACCTTCTTCGTGAACCGGTGCCCTTCAATATATTCCATGGTCAGAATCTGTTTGGTCGAATATTCGGCGTAGATCTTCGGCACTTGTATCGGAATATCGTGTTCCTGGAACGCTTGGCGCAGCAGGTTGGTATTGAGCGCTTCGATATCGAAGTCCGTCTCTTCAATAAGATTCGTTTTGAAGCCTTGGGCGAGTTGGATTAAGCCTAGCTTCTGAATTTTGGAGGAGCGTTCGGAGAGCCAGGACACGAATTGGATTAACAAATCCAGATCCACGCTCATCTTCTGCTTCACATCCGGCCGCAGGATTTTGACGACGACCTTCTCTCCAGTAGACTTCAGCCGCGCCAGATGTACCTGCCCGATCGAAGCGGCTGCAATGGGCTCCATCCCGAAGTCTTCATATGTCTCCTCAAGATCACCAATCTTACTGTCGATGATCTCCTTCAGCTCCTTCTGGCTGAGTGGCTTGACCTGGTCATGCAGACTGGAGAACGCTTCGATGTATTGCGCCGGCAGCGTATCCTTCTTGGTCGATAAGACCTGCCCGAACTTCACGAAGACTCCGCCCATGTTATCCAGAATGGCAGCAATGACCTGCGGCAGCTTCGCATGATCCTGCTGGAGCAGATGGTTCAGGCCTTTGCGCGAAGCGATCCAGAGCAGACGGATCATACGCCTGAAGCCGCGGAGCTTGCCCATGATATACCGGAGCGGGTTCCCGGACTGCAGCAGCTTGAACTGGAATACGCTAAGCAGCATGTAGACATAGCAGGAGATAAACAGAATCAGCAGCGGGTAATAGATGAACATCACCCTGACCATCTCCGCTTCGGAGGGAACCACGGGCTGCTTGAAGTAGGTTGAGGTTATGACCAGGGTTACGATAGATGTGCTGAACAAGATAGCTACCATCAACTGGAACTGTTCGTGCTTGAAGGTCCTGATGCTGCTTATGATGAAATACAGAATGAACGCCACGACAATAATACTGCTCATGTAGAATTGCTCCAGCACCTGCACCAGCATACTGACCGCCACCGCGCTGACAATCGGCATCACAATCTTATGCTTCGCATTGAATACATAAGCCAGCGTCACAAACACGAGGAAACACACAACCAATACAATGAAAAAGAACATCTTCCAGCCCCCTGTATCCGCTTCATTAATCCCACTATAGCATAGGAGGCTGAAGCTACGGAAACAGGATCAAGACGCAGCCGTCCCGCCGCTATTCCAAACCCTTCAGCGATTTGATCATATGGATCCGGGATTTGCTGGTGAGTGCTGGATAACGCGTCTGCTTAGCGGCTCTCTCTGGCTGGGCGTCGGCTTTAACCTGCTGCTTTATATTTTTTCGTGGCTGGCGGATGGCTGTTTACGAGCAGACGGATACATTGATGCAGGTTTCAATACTATTGACATCTCCAACATTCCAATGTTAAACTCCAGCTATAAAATTTGAGGAGGATGGCAGCCGATGATTCCACGTATATGGTAAGCACGTTCAACAAAAGCTGATTTCTCACCATGTGTGGGCTTTTTTGAGCTGCTGCTATTTACGTTAAGGACATCGGCTGCGATCCGCTACGGCTTATTTCACTATGCCCGGTTTCGCACTGTCCCATCATGTAATTGTTGCAGACCCAAGCCCCTATGCGGACTTGGGTCTGTCTTTATTTAGGGAGGGTACAAACTTATGAATATTCAATGGAAAAAGACGTTCGCCTTCATCTTCAGCGGGCAAATCTTCTCAATTTTAACCTCTGCGATGGTTCAGTTCTCCATCATCTGGCATCTGACTGCAACCACGGGGTCGGCTGCCGTGCTGATGCTTGCCGGTCTGGCCGGATTCCTGCCGCAAGCGGTCTTAGGCCCGTTCATCGGCGTCTGGCTCGACCGGTGGAACCGAAAGCTCACCATGATCGCCGCGGATAGCGCCATTGCACTAACCAGTCTGATTCTGGGTGCTTATTATCTATGGGGGGAGCCGAGCTTATGGATTGTGTATGCCATCCTGCTCATTCGTTCAGCAGCCTCATCCTTCCATGCCCCTTCGTTCCAGGCTGCGATCCCACTGATTGCGCCGGAAGACCAACTAACCCGGGTAGCAGGCTGGAATCAACTGGTATTCTCCGCTTCCAGCGTACTTGGTCCGGCCCTTGGAATAGCGGTATACTCGGCTACTTCGCTAGGAACCGTATTGCTCTTAGATGTCGCTGGCGCCTTAATCGCCAATCTGATGCTCTTGTTCGTACAGATTCATCAGCCGAAGCCGGAGATCGTAGAGACACCTTCGTTCCGTAAGGAGTTTACTCTGGGCTGGAGAGCGTTTCTGTCGCAAAAACCCATTGTTACGATAACGGTGGCCATGGCGGTCTTTAGCGTGGTGTTCATGCCGCTGGCGATGCTGTTTCCCTTGATGACGCTGTCCCACTTCGGACGCGGCGGGTACAGCGCCAGCCTGATTGAAGCCGTCTTCGGGATCGGGATGATCCTTGGCGGCGCGCTGCTATCGGTGCTTGCTTCCAGGTGGAAGGACACCACCTACATGAGTGTGAGTCTGGTCGTAATTGGACTTACCTGTGTCCTGAGCGGGGTAGTAGGGCGCGAGGCGTTTCTAGCTTTTACCGTCCTCTCCTTCCTGATGGGTGCCGCAGCGCCCTTGTTCAACGGCCCTTACATGGCGATGATCCAGAAGTCTTATGAGCCTGAGCTGTTGGGGCGTGTGCTCTCCTTTGTGACGAGCATCGGACTGCTGTCTTCCCCGATCGGGCTGGCACTGGCAGGACCTGTGGCCGACCGGTTCGGGGTGCCGTTCTGGTTCTTCTGGTCGGGGATAGTCGTGGTTCTGATCGGCCTGTTCCTGTTTATCAGGTTCGCGGGTAGAGGCACGGAGAAGCAGCCTGCCAGTGAGTAGATAGAGGAAAATAGACCGTCCTCCCTGTAGAGGGAAGGCGGTCTATTGGTATTACATCGGCACTCATCCCCCGCAATGCCGCAGTATTCCACCAGAGGCAGCCACACCCTGCTGCGCTCAAATAAAATTCTTTTTGCCATCAGTTGGCTGGCTCTCTCTTCTCAGGCAGGTATAATGGAATAAAAGCAATATTAAAGAGGTCATCATCACATCATGAAGGAGGAGGCATTCGTGGCTTTTATTCCCTTGAACTGTCCCAATTGCAGCGGAAGAATTGAATACAAGGAAGGGACCATCCTCAAGTGTCCTTATTGCCAAACAGAGCTGCTGCTGAAGCAAAATAATGTCTACTATGTGGATCAGACCATTAATCATTATCACGGGACACCCCCTCCTGAGGCTGCGCCGAAGCCAACCGTCTCCGTCTCCATCCCCATAAGGCTGGTGCTGATTCTGCTGCTGGTGCTGGGAGGGGCCGTCGGTACTTATCTTTATTCCAGCCTCAGCTCTCCGCAGAAGGCAACCAAAGCGAATCTGTCTGTACGGACGATGCCCGAAAGCGAGGTCCTGCTCACCTTCCTGCGGGAGATTCTGAATAAGGGATCAGCGATGCCGACAGAGGAGGAATTGGCCTCTCTGCGCTATCTGACCGTGGAACGTACAGACAATGACCAGTGGCAATTTACCTACAGCTTCTCCGACCCCTTCAGCAATGCGCAGGCTGAGAAGCTCACTTATGTGACCCAAGACAAGAAGCTGAATACCCAGCGGATTGATCAGCGGGATTTCGAGGCGTTCAAGGGGCTGACGGCACTGGACCTGAAGGGTACCTATGAGATCAACCAGCCAGATCAGACTACATTTGCCCACATGCCCGGATTAAAAAGCTACGGCGGCGCCTTTAACGAATCTTTCAGTAAATTCTCCGGCTACTTCGGCGACAAGTCTAAGATTACGGAGCTGTCCACTCAGCTGCGCAGCAATCAGGAACTCGCCATGCTGCTGGATTTCCCTAATCTAAGCTCTCTGGCCATTACCTATGTCGACGAGTCGGTAACGGATTTGCATCTGCTGAGTAAGCTGCCGCTGAAGTCCCTGTCCCTTACCTTCGTTAATGACCTGGGGTGGTTATCTTCCATGACCGGGCTGTCTTCTCTGGCTATCTATCACAGTGAAACCACAGATCTGCAGCCGTTATACGCCTTAACCGGGCTCCAGAAGCTTAAGCTATCCTATTTGGCCAATGTGAAATCGATCGACTTCGTGCAGAATATGCCTGCCCTGCAGACGCTTGATCTCGAAAATGTTAATATCTCCAGCCTGGAGCGTCTGGCCGGCAAAACTTCCCTTACTTCACTCCGCCTGGCTTCCTTAAGCAAGCTTGGATCGGTAGCGGCTGTGAACACCCTGACCTCTCTGAGGGAATTCACATTGTCCGGTTACTATGAGGAGGCTAAGGCGTTAACCTTGCCAGGAGCCAAGCGGGTAGAGATCCCAACCTCCCTTCTCTCCGGACTGAAGGCTCCTGCGGTGACGAACCTGACACTCCGGGGCGGAAACGGGGAGCTGAGCATGGCCGGTCTGGGGAAATTCCCGGCGCTTGCGGAGCTGTCCCTCTGGGGCATTGATGATATCACCCAGCTTGGCAAGCTGGACAGCTTGCCACGGCTGAAGACACTAAGCATCTACGATTCATCGCTGTATTCAGAGAGCGACGCCTTGTTCCGCCTGAAGCAGGTGAACTCACTCGTGTGCTCGGAATGCCGCCTGAATTTCGGTCAGGCGGCAGCCGCGCCAAACAGCGCGCTTGAACGTCTGACCTTGGACCGGCCCTATTTCTCTAGGAACAACACCTCTATCAGTGAGGTTGACCAGATAATGCCTTATTTCGCGAACCTGTCCGCCCTGCGATCCTTCACCCTGCAGGACAACAACCTTGCTTCTCTGGAGTTCATGAGCAAGTGGCAGGCTGTTGAAGAGCTTCATCTGGAGAACAACGCGATTTCCGATATAGAGCTTCTGAGCAAGCTGCCCAAGCTGCAACAGGTATTCCTGGCTGGTAATTCCGTGGCGAATAAGTCCGTGCTTGATGCGGGCGTGCTGGTATATTAAATCCCCATGAATGCGCAAATAGACCGCCCTCCCGGCAGAGGTTCGCGGTCTATTTTGTCGACAGTACTCTTATAGGGAAATCTTATTAACTGTATAGACACTATATATTTCATTTATAAGATGCGCAGCACTATACTGAATTTCAAAAGGAGGAGAAGTACATGACTCAACCAACTTCCAACAACCAATGGCAGGCGGACACGTATGATCACAAACTGGATTTCGTCTCCAAGCTGGGCGGCGATGTCCTCTCGCTGCTGCAGCCTCAGCCCGGCGAACGCGTGCTGGATATCGGCTGCGGGACAGCCGACCTCACGGCGAAGATTGCAGCCGCCGGAGCTGAGACTGTCGGCATTGATCTGTCGCCGGAGATGATCGCGCGCGGCAGCAGCAAGTACCCGCATCTGAATCTCAGCGTAGGGAATGCGTATACTTACCGGACCGCTCAGCCCTTCGATGCGGTATTCTCCAACGCTGCGCTGCACTGGATGAAGGACGCACACGCCGTTGCCGCGACGGTAGCAAGTGCACTGCGGCCCGGCGGGCGGTTCGTCGCCGAATTCGGCGGCTACCGCAACGTTGCCGCTCTAGTTGAAGCTACCGAGGCGGCATTGGCCGCGCATGGTTATGACCCGCAGGGGCGCAATCCATGGTACTTCCCTACCGCCGGAGAATATGCGGCAGTGCTGGAGGCACATGGCTTCCTGGTCACGCTGGTCCAGCATTTCGAGCGGCCGACTCCCTTGCAGGGAGAGAGCGGCATCCGGGACTGGCTGGACATGATGGCCGATGACTTCTTCTTCGATGTCAACGCAGCGGACAAGGTTGCAGTCTATCACCGGGTTGAAGAACAGCTGCGGCCGGAGCATTACCGGCAGGGGCAATGGATCGCCGACTACCGGCGGCTGCGGGTCTGTGCAGTGCAGCAGGCAAACTGAGTATTAGATAAGCGGATTGCCTTCATATTGACTAGAAGCCCCGGTCCTTTCAAGACCTTGGGTTTCTTTTATAATGCAATGATAGAGAACGCTTGGGAATATATGTTTCTCATCATACAGCATCTGGGTAATACATAGGGTTGCGTCCGTCTACATAGTTATTGATTGTTGGCATGAGCACAAGCAAAATGATTACAGAACAGGAGAATCAAGATGGAGAACCAAGACCGGGATACCTACCGCTTTCAGGTGAATTTAAGCGGTATGATCAACATTTTGTCTAACCATTTGTATAGCAGCCCGAAGGTATTCTTAAGGGAGCTGCTCCAGAATGGCATAGACGCGATTACTGCACGGCAGGCTTATTCGCCGGAAGGATACGAGGGCAAGATTCATGTCGAGGTCAGCGGAACGTCCACCGGGGCGACTTTATTGGTCGAAGATAACGGAATCGGGTTAAACGAGGCAGAGATTCATGAGTTCCTGGCCATGATCGGACAATCCTCCAAGCGGGGCGAGGACTTCCTCTCCACCAATACCTCTTTTATCGGCCGGTTTGGCATCGGGCTGTTGTCCTGCTTCATGGTGAGTGACGATATCGTCATGGTTACCCAATCGGCCAAGGGCGGCCCTGCCCTGGAATGGCGCGGGAAGCCGGACGGCACCTATACGATCCGCAAGCTCGAGGGGCAACATGCTCCTGGCACCAAGGTTTTTTTGCGTTGCAAAGAAGGCTCCGAAGCCTACTTCGAGGAGAACAACCTGCAGGAAGGGCTGTTCCATTACGGCGCACTACTGCCTTATCCGATTCAGCTGGTGTCGGACCGTAACACCCGCCTGATTAATCCGCTGACCCCGCCGTGGGTCAAAGATCCGCAGCTGGCCCGGAAGCACCGTGAAGAGGTGCTGGCCTTCGGCAAGCAGGTGCTTGGAGAGACGTTCCGCGATTTCATCCCCCTGCACACCGCCTCGGGCCGGACGGGAGGCATCGCCTTCATTCTGCCACATGCGGTGAATCTGAACGCCAAGCGCAATCATCGGGTGTACCTGAAGCACATGCTGGTCTCCGAAGCTGCCAGCAATATCCTGCCGGACTGGGCCTTCTTCGTGAAATGCCTGATCTGGACCGATGAACTCCAGCCGACCGCGTCCCGGGAGCATTTCTATGAGAATGCCCAGTTGGAGCAGGTGCGGGAAGAGCTCGGGAATGCCATTCGTCAGGAATTGATGCGGATGGCCGAGTATGACCCGGACCGCCTGCAATCGATCATTTCACTGCACGCCTTATCCATGAAGGCGCTCGCGGTGGAAGATTCGTCGTTCTATTCTATCATTCATGAGTGGCTGCCGTTTGAGAGCACGTATGGCAGAAAAACGCTTGGCGAGCTGAAGCAGCAGCCTCCCCTGTACTTCACGGCAACGCTGGACGAATACCGTCAGATTACGCATGTGGCTTCTGCCCAATCCATGCTAGTGGTGAACGGCGGGTATATTTATGATGCTGAGCTGCTGTCCCGGCTGCCGCTCATTGACCCGGATGTGCAGACGGAACGGCTGCTGCCGGAGGAGGTCTCGTTATCCTTTACCGACATTACCCCTCAAGAGCGTCTGGACTACTATGAATCTGTAAGACTCGCAGACAGTGTCCTGCAGAAATTCCGCTGTCAGGTGCAGCTTCGCCGTTTCAAGCCGGAAGAGATTCCGGTGCTCTACACACTGTCCGAGGAATCCGCCCAGTGGCGGGTACTTGAGGCAACGAAGGAAGTGAGCACCGACGCTCTTTCCTCCGTGCTAGGCAGCCTGGGCGCTTCGCTTAAGGATACGGCATACGCTACCCTTTACTTTAACCTGAACAATCCCGTCATTGAGAAGGTATTCCATCAGGGGAATCAGGCCACGCTGCCTTCTATTGTCGAGATGCTATACTGCAATGCGCTATTGATGGGACATTATCCGATGAACCGCCAGGAGATCGCGCTCCTGAACCAAGGCATTATTCAATTTATTGATTGGGGATTGACGGCCAGTCGATCCGCAGAAGGAGAGAAATAAATGAACGTTACCGAGATGGATTTCGATGAATTGATGGAAGAAGCCTATAGCCTGCCCGGAGGCAAGGCTAAGCTGGAATTGCTGGAGCAGGCGGTACGGGTGGCCGACGCCGCAGGCGATATCGATCAGGGCTATGAGGCCCGCAGTGAAATTGTAGAGCTGGGCAGCTTCCACGGGTATCCGATGAAGGCGCTGGTCGCCTTCTCCTGGCAGCTTGGTCAGTATGACAAGAACCCGGGCCGGTTCGATGATTACAGCCTGATGTGGTCGTACAAATGGGTGCTGGACCGTATCACTGCTTTTGCAGATATCAGCCGCACTCAGATTGAGAACCTGCTCGAGGATATGAAGGCCCGCTATGCGGCCGAAGGCTACAGCAGCCGTACCTATCACTATTACCGGGCAAATATTCTCGAAGATTTCGGGGAGCTGGAAGCTTCACAGGCCGAATGGGCGATTGTCCAGACCATGGACCGGGACGAGATGAGCGATTGTGAGGCTTGTGAGCAGCATAGCCTGGTCGAGTTCCTGGCGAAGCGGGGGGACGACGAAGCAACCGTGAAGGCAGCCGAGCCGATTCTCAAGGGCCGGATGACCTGCGGTGAGGTCCCTCATGTGACCATTACGAAGGTGCTGTTCCCTCTCCTGCGGCTGGGCCGCCAGGCGGAAGCGGATAAGCTTCAGAAGAAGGGCTACAAGCTGGTCAAAGGCAACCGCGACTTCCTGTATCATCAGGGAGAGCATATCGGTTACCTGACCTTGACCGACCCGGTCAAGGCGCTGGAGGTCTTCGAAGAGTATATCGCCTCCTCGCTCGATCATGAGAACCCGGTCGATCAGATGATCTTCAATGCTTATTCGGCCAAGATGTTCCGCCGTCTGTCCGAGGAATCCATCCGGTTCCAGGTCAAGCTTCCAGCCGGACACCCGTGTGATCGTCAGTCTGAGGATGTAGCAGCGCTTGCGAAGTACTTCCGGCAATTAGCTCAAGCCACCGCAGAAAAGCTGGATAAGCGGAATGGTAACGGGTACTATACTGAGCTTCTGGAGAAGTTGTAGGATGCTTTCCTGCACCGATGTGTAAGGATAAGCGCAAATAAGAGCAGCTCCCGTATTGGGGGGCTGCTCTTTACGCATAATAATTACGCATTTACGTCAAAACTTTTCCAAACATAGGTAATATTACGGCATCTGATATGTTATACTGATTGAGCAATAGAATAGGCTTAGAAGGGCCGGTCGGCTACCTCTCTCAGAAGGGAGGGATGCCTTGTGACAGTGTTTGAAGCAATCATGCTGATGCTAACCTTTGGTTCGCTTATCGTAGCGCTGCTGTCCAATACACGCAAATAGACCGCCCCCCACAAAGGTATGCGGTCTATTTGTCGTATCCTGTTGTTGATGCCTACCGCCCTTAAAAGCGGCTATTGCTCTGGAGAGTCGTGTTGACGCACGGCTCTCTTAGCATTGTACGCCCGTTCTGCTTATACTATACCACAGGTGTTAACTCATGTTAACAGTGGTTAACAAATTTGTGAGCTCCAGTCCGAAGACGCAGCTCCCGTATTGAGGAGCTGCTTATTACTCAGTTTAACGAGGACAATCCGCTGGAAGTGCTGGAGACACTGAACATGCTTTTCGGCAAACAGCCGGCGTTATTCAATGAAGCGGGGACAGCCGCGGGAGCTCAGGAGTGACTTCCTGCATTCCCCGCAGCTCTTGCCTGACCTTCTAATCCCTCATGCTTTCAATTCGTCTTAGGCTCTCCGTGTCCCGGGCTGGAGATGCACCGAAGAAGCGAGAATACTCCCGATTGAACTGCGAGGGACTCTGATAGCCAACATGATATGCGGCACTTGCTACTGGATAGCCCTCGAAGGCAATGAGGTTTCTGGCCTCCAGGAGCCTTAATTGCTTTTGAAATTGAATAGGACTTAACCCCGTAGCCCGTTTAAACTGTCGGTGAAAGGTATTTATAGCCATCCCCGATTTCGATGCCAGCTCGCCAATGTCTATTGGACTCATAAAATTACTCCGAAACCATTTTACAATTTGAGATATCCTGGACAAATCACTTTCCCGCTGACCAAATTGCCTCAGATTCCCTCCTTGTGGTCCCATCAGTACGCGATACAGGATTTCGCGCTCATAAGCTGGTGCAAGAGCCGGAATATCTCTGGATGCTTTTGATAATCGCAATAAACGCAGCCAGGCCTCCATCAATTCAATATCCATGTCGCAAGCTGCGAATGGCCCGGAGGCAGCCGGTAATAGATTCTCCTGGAGATCTCTTAGCAGACTCTGAAGAACATTCTGATTCAACTTGAGACCAAGGGACATGTAAGGATGGCCATAGCGGTCTGGATGTACAATCGCCGTTGCAGGAACATGCACGGGTAACACGTAATATGATGGCCCTGCCAGTTCCGTGCTGCGCCCCCCTATTGATAGAATCTTTCTTCCTTGAACCGTAAAGCCAATCATTGGCTCGTATAGCGCTGCAAGTTGATGATTGGGGATCTCTCCCTTAATCATACTCAGCCCCGGTACTCCGGTCTCCATCTGCCTGGTGCCCGCATCTTTCATCAGCTCCATTATTTCTTCAAGGACGTTTTTCATGCACATAGTTTATCACACGAATGGTGCTTTTAGGCAATCAATAGGCACTTTCAGGTCTATTTTGATATGTCAGCTGCCGCTACAATTAGAACCAGGCCGAACACAAAACAAGGAGGATCTTATGAAAATTGCGATAGTCACGGGTGGAAGTAATGGCATTGGAAAAGCGACGGCACTGGAGCTTGGCAATCACGGAATTAGCGTCATTCTCACCTACAATTCCTATAAGGACCGTGCAGAAGATGTCGTACTGGATATCGAGAAAAATGCAGGTGTCCGGGCAGTCGCACTGAAGCTGGATCTGACTCAGATCTCAACTTTTGCAGGCTTTATTCTAGAAGTGAAACAGAGCCTCCAAGACATTTGGAACCGGACAACCTTTGATTACTTGGTGAATAATGGCGGTATCGGCGGACCCATCCTGTTCAGTGAGATGAGTGAAGAATATTTCGACAAGATTCTGAATACGAACTTTAAAGGACCGATTTTTCTAACCCAACAGCTTGCCGGATTCATGGAGGACGCCGGAGCTATTGTAAATACTACGAGTTCATCCAAAAATCAATCATTTCCGGGCTATTCCGTCTATGGCTCGTTAAAAGCAGCATTCTCAACTTGGACCCGCTACATTGCCAAAGAGCTTGCCCCCCGCCAGATTCGGGTCAACGCCGTATCGCCTGGTCCAACACACAGCAATTTTGGCGATGGAGTATTCGATAAACATCCCGAATTCATTAAGCCGCTGGCGGAGCAATCTGTATTTGGCAGAATCGGCCACCCCGAAGATATAGCGAAGGTTATTATGAGCTTGTTGTCCGATGAATTCGGGTGGGTAACAGCCCAGGACATTGAAGTATCTGGCGGACATTTGCTTTAAGATCATGCCCCTGCCCGATAAAAGCCAAAAGACCGTCCTCCCGGCAAAGGGAGTGCGGTCTATTTGACATGCCCTGTTCTTATGCGAATCTCTTACTTATTATACAATCTGTAGAGGAATACAGCAGCTTCTGCTTTAGTGGTGTTGCCAGCCGGATTGACCTTGTTACCGCTGCCTTGGATAAGCCCTTCCTTGACCATGGCGGCTACGCTGTTAAGCGCATAGGATGCAACCTTGGACTTGTCGGAGAATTTCTGCAGATCCGCAGCCGTACCCTGGTTATTCAGCTTCTTCTCCAGCTTCAAAGCTCTTTCGGTCAAGACCATCATGTCCTGTCTTGTGATCTTAAGCGCGCTGCCGAATCTGCCATTGTCCAGGCCATTCGTAATCCCAAGCGCTTTGGCCACTCCAATCTCATTATAGTAGTAAGCATTTTCCTGTACATCGCTGAAATTGCCATTTACCTTTGCATTCAAGCCAAGTGCTCTGACAAGGGAGTACAGGAAATCCGCTCTGGAGATATCTGTTGACGGATTGAATAATTGGCCCTCTGTCTTAAGAATATCCTTCGATGCAAGAACTTCGACTGCGTTCTTGGCCCATCCTGCCTTTCCGAGATCTGTGAATGTCTTGGATACATAAGCTACTGCGAAGTCGCCGAAATGAGTAGTTGTGAAGGTTACCATACCGGTCTTGGAAGCATAACGTCCGCTTGGTACGGTCATCACCTTTCCGCTTCCGTCCATGTACCGGATAACTATCATTTCAGGATTCTTCAATTCGTCCGCTGACGGCTGGTAGGGCACGGATACGGTTACAGGTGCACCGGGATTGCTCCAGGCTGTTTCTTTGCCGTCCACCTTAAGACTAAGCTGAATGACTGGCTTATCACCAAGAGCCGCCTGCACTTCTGCCGGGAGCCCCAACTTGTCGCCTCTTCCAATCTCCAGCGATACTTCCTTGCCGCTGCTTTCAGGTGTGCCTGTCAACATATTACCGGAGATGACGACCTGACCGAATTCGGTAGAAAGGGTCAATTTGTTATCCCTGGTTCCGCCGGTCAGCGCTGCGGCAGGCAAGCCTACCGAGTAGGTATTCACTCCTTGCACGGCAGGGATGTCCAGCGTCACATTGTTCTTGATGAATTCCTTTGCTTGTGCCAGATCCGATACCTTAACTGATGCAGTCCCATTGTTCACTGTTGCCTGCATGGTTACTGTCTGACCTTCTACAACGGGTACTGCAGGTGACGGTGTTGCAGATGCAACAGGTGCAGAGGTTGCATAGGTTCCACCAGGTGCAGGCGTTGCAGGCGCTGGTGTTGCTGGTTCAGGTGTTGCAGATGGTGTTCCTGGTTCTGGAGTGGACGGAGTCTCCGTCTTGCTATTGGTTACTTGTAGGGTATATATCTTAACCCTGCCGTCAGCACCTGTGACCTCAACCTTTATATCTGTTTTGGTGCCCGGTGTCAGCGCTATAGCTTCGGAAGCTGTACCGCTAGCAACCACCTTATCGTTGACTTTAAGGGTTGACCTGCTATCTGCCGCTGCCGCTGTCACGGTAATGCTGCTGGCATCCTTCAGGGACACCTCGTACTCTGTGGTGGCTGCGATGAACGCCGGCTCGAGTGTTCCCGCACTCAGGGACAAGCTGCTGAGGTCGGCATTCACACTATTTGGGGTATAGACTCCAAGATCGCCAAGGTCGATGGCATTGTTCTGGATTTGCCCGTATTCGCCTGCAAAATAATCATCCAGATACGAATGCCCCAGAATGAATCGGTCCGGCTTCATGGCGCCATAATAACCGGCATTCGCATTGCTCTGACCGTCAAACAGGACATAGCTTCCCTGCCATCCCGAACCGGTTACGCCCCAGCTGATGATGTGATCGATATACGGGGCAAATTTGTTGAACATTTTGTAGAGCAGTGCGTACTGATAACCCAGGGCGTCCGACTGTCTCACATTGAGCACTGCGGGAGCGGTCGCGCCGCCTCCGGGGGCATCCGTCGGCACCTTCAGGTCAAGCTCTGAATAGGTAATACCCGACAACAGGCCGCGGTCAACCAGTGAGGCATAGAGGGCCATCGCGTATTGGTTATCGCTGGCAAGGGTCTTCCCCACCGCATCATGTCCTTGGATACCGATGTCCTCGATCAGGGGTCTTCCGTCATACAGCGGATCGGAGCGCCATGCGGTATTTAATTCGAGAACCATGTTGTATACGGTTCTAGCTTTACTGCGGGTGGCAAGCCCGTAATCGTTGTAGGTCAGCTTCGGAGGATTGTCAACGATGTAACTGTCAATGCTGCCTTTAGTGTCGTGTCCATCCAACTTCATGTACTCTGGAAGGTTCGCGTAATTGGCTTTGTAAGCTTCCGCCATCTTGGCGTTGGGGGCCGCGATGTGCGCATTTCGGAAGAGCAGGTAAATGTAATGGTCGGTGATGTCGCCGCCAATCTGATCATCCGACATCGCAGCAAGCCAGTTGGTGTGTTTCAGGCTCGCTCTCCAGCTGTTCGCATCCCCCGGGATGATCTCGCTGTGGCGGCTCTCGTGTACCTCTTCGTTGAGTACATCCCAGGAATTGAAAGGAATGACGCCACGGGCTTCGCTTGAGCCATACTTCGTATCTGTAGTCAGGAAGTGCCTCATCACATACATGGTGTGGTTAAACTGCACTCTTCTCGCCATGTCTTTGTCTACCTTAACCGTGGTTGTAACGCCATTGCCCAGCCCGTAGAAATTGGCAGAGCCGTTATAACCGGAAGGAAGGCTTGCAGGAATCATCTGCGCCATCCAACCAGGGGCCTGGTTATACCATGCCAGAACATGGCCATGAGACTTGTACTGTCCGGGAGTTCCCGAATCTCGGATCGCCTGATAAGAACTGGTAGGGAAGCTGTATTCCGCTAAGCCGGGGGCAGCGGTTGCGCCGTTCAGCGCCTCGCCGTTCACGTTCTTCAGCCATTCCGGGCCACGGGGATGCGTACCCTCGGCCTTCAGATTGTTGCCGTCGACGAAGATCTCATAGTGATTGGCGCGGGTTCCGGTTACGGGCCCGGTGCCGATTGCGCCGACCATGAACAGGCCATTCTCCTTATTGTACACACTCTTTAGAGGCGCTACGGCACTCTGGTGTTCCTTGTTGACTACGTTCGGAAGGGCCTCGCCATTCGGATCTGGGGCGGTAATCTGGATGTTCGAGACCAGCAGAATCCCCGTTTCTTCAGGCCGGGCATTCTCCCCATGAAGCTCAAGAATGAAGTTTGAGGAATTGCCTGCTGAGGCGGTGATACTGTGATGCGCCTTCAGCCAGGATTCACCGTTGTAGCTGCCCACCCAGTCAGGATTCAGGTTGCTATACTGGTAATCCCTGAGGTAGCTGTCAAGGTTGTCATTGGTATTTCTGACTCTCCATCTCATGAATTTGCCTTGCGCACTCTTGGGATAGTAGACATCGAATTCAATGGTTGAACCCGCTGTGACATTAACGGCCGGGGACAACGGGGATTCCAGACTGATGCCGCCGAACGTGCTTTTCCCGTTGTGGGCGTAGTTAATCTGGAGCACTTCCGCTTTCCCTTGGGCATCTGCAAAAGGATACGCGATCGTCTTGAATGTGCCGCCGGCAAAGTCGGCAGGGACACGGTTATCCAGCGGAGTTCTAGCTTTCCAGGCATTCGTAGGCGCGGTCACTTTGACAGGAACCTTACCCGGACCCGGATCAAGCCGGAAATACGGGTCAGAGCCGTCAGATTTGATATTTGCAGTAAATTTCATTATAGCTTCTTTAAGACTTGCAATAGCTTCTTCGGCAGGAGTGTTCGCATTACGTGCGAACTCAAGCGCATCGTTAAGTGCTTGAAGTTCGTCGACATGCACCCATGGCAACGCCTGGTTCACATCTGAACCATAGACCGACCCATACACAGACTGGCTGACTTGGAGCGGGAACTCCGCATTGCCGGTTTTTAGGGCTTCGGCTTGCGCAATAAGGTCGCTCAGTTCGGTTATTGGTGCGTCTTCGGCCGCAGCAGCCGGGACGGGAGTATACGTGAAGATGGAGAACAACATGATGAGTACGAGAAGGCGGGAGATACTGACTACATATTTTCTACTGTTCATCTTAGTTTGACTCCTTTTCTTAAGGAAACCATATTTACTCCTGTAGTAATGATCATGCCTGGCTTGACGACAGCTCCATACACCCCCTCTGAACTGAAATGGGACATCCACTGAAAGCGTATTCACAAAAGCAGATGGGCAGCAACTGTAAACGCCTTCTTTTGCAGCGCTGAAACGCTTATAACTCTTCTAACTGCTCTCATATTAACAACAGGAAGCGAAAGTCTAAATACGGGTAATGCACGATTCATTATAATATATTACGAAAATGGACACACTTCTCGGCTCACCCTGCCAGGAAAAAGGAAATCTGGTGTGGTAATGGAATATCTTCAGGTCAACGCAAAATAGACCGCCCTCCCAGCAAAGGCTTGCGGTCTTGTAATTACAACGGTTGGCTCGTGGATTCAGCTTTAATTATCTCGCAGCCTCTAACATTAAATAAAATTGATGATGAAAATGCACTTCATTCTTATATATTTTTGTAAATAAACCCACGCACTTGTCCATGATTTCCCCAGTGAACGTTTGGGACATGATGGCTTTATTCGAATAGAACCTTACCGTCTTCCAGTCATTAATAATTTGGTCCAGTAACGGGTCAAGCGTATCTTTGGCATGGATATGATCAAGGTTGTACTTATAGAGCGTATTTAACCTGTATTTCTCAGAACATTTTCTATAAATAGTACTGCTTAGTGTTTCTATAATCGTTTCATTGGTTAGAATGAGCTCGTAATTTTCTGCCAGCAACAATATATTATTCAAGCTTTCCGTGATTTCATTTTGATACCTGAACATATTATCTACAAATTTATTGATATTGGTGTGTGCTATCTTCTTATGGTTCGAAATCTCATGATCACCAGGGGACACTAGGGCATATTCCCAAAAGTAGTTTGGCATTTTGACGTGTTCCGATGTCAGGCATGATAATTTAAATTCTGAAAATGGCAGAGAATATTGTCTGTATTCTGTAATATCATCCACCGTATATATTTCCCCGTTCGTAAGATTGAAGCCATAGACAAAAACAGGGTGCAGTCCATGTTTTTTGTTATAGTAAAAGTCTCTCCCGCGTTGATAAAATAAATCGATAAAAATGGAAACCGGATGACCACTAGAAATAGAGTGTATGATCTCATCTTGTAAAGTATCTAATGCAGGAGATGTTCTGCGAACAGAGATACCCATTTCCTCAAGTATCTTCTCTTCATTCTCGAGATCCAACACTTCTAACTTGAAATATCCTCTTGTTTTTATTTTTTGTTTGTCAAATCTATAAATAGTAATGACATTATTCAAAATCGGCAGCTCATCTTTTTCGAAATAATTAGCAAGCGTTAATAACAAATTGTAGTCGCAATTAAAATAAGGAAAATTATGATGAGGAAACATTTTGATCATACCGTCGAAGGGTTGAAAGGTATTCAGGGAAACAATTTCATCCATAAAATAGTTCTCCTATACTAAAATTATTGTCGATAGTACAGCGATGTTACCTCTTAACCAGGTTCATCATCCGGTATTGCCACGTTCCAGCCTTCATCTCTTCATATTTCTTCGAGCCGGGCAATGCGATGAAATCATTGATATCTCCAATATTCGTGCTTGCATTGGCGTTGTTCGCAATCCCTTGTGTGCCCGTACGTTGCTTTGCATTCTCCTCACACGACAGAAGGACATTCGAAGTCACATCCTGATTGCGGATTACGGACAGGCCTGCTTCCTCTAACAGCCTCACGTTCTGCGCTACCTGCTCTTCCAGCATCAGCTCCGTATACAGAAATACGCCGCCAGTTCTCATGATCCGGTACACTTCTTCATAGAAGCGTGATCGATTCGGATAGGCATGTGCGGATTCCATATTCAATACAACATCGAAGCTCTCGTCTGCAAACGGTATATTCTCCGCATCGCCGACGAGATAGAAAGCTTCAGCCCATCGGGATTTAGCACTGCAATACGCAATATTCGAAGGGCAGATGTCGAGACCAACAACAGACAGAGGCTTGAAATATTTATATAAAGCTGCTATATTCCCTCCCCTGCCGCATCCGATGTCGATAACCAGCCGCTCCCGGATCGCCGTTCTGCCCACTACCTCGAGCAGCAGCTTGACTGAATTTCTATTCCATGCATCGTCGGGCTCGATCACCGCATGTTGCTCATTCCCGTGCGGGACGTAACCATAGTTTAAGAAGGTGGCGAACCGGCCGATGCCGGAAAGCGCAAGGGAATTCGAAATCTCGCTATAATCTCGAATTTCGCCCTCTTTACGATTCCAATCGGAAGGGTGGACAAACTGCTCCCGCCGGTCGAGCATCGATACATAACGATGATCGATCGTATATGCCGCATCGCAGTTGCGGCATTGCAGCAATGCATCCGACCGGACCAGCCCGCCCTTGCAGCTGGAGCATACCAACCTTGCATGCAGATGCTGTAGCATGACTATCACTCAGTCGATGTATGCGTTTGATTCAACGCGTACACATTATAGTAATTTGGGATATTCAAGTCTTCGTAGTAATCGATCGAGACATGGAAGCCGTTGGTTCGGAAGATGTTTTCGAGCCTGCTGATCTGTTCTCCGTCCAGCCCGTGTACCTCCATTACAATTTGCCTGATTTTGCCCCAATCCTCCGGACGGATGCCTTCCAGCACCTCAAATTCACTTTTTTCCACGTCGATTTTGAGCAGATCAATTGGGTTCAGATCGTAATAGCGGATCATTTCGGAGATCGTAGTTAGCTTGCAGCGATAGATTTGTTCATTCAGAAGCCTCGGCGACATCAGATGATCAACAAATCGGTTTAGCATTCGCGGGTCAGGGAAATCATCTCTGTAATGGTTGATTAACCCGTACCGGAGATCCTGATCGTGGTTCTCCCGGTATTTGATCTGGACAGAATCCGTGGACATCGTAGGGAAATAGGCAAACTCCGCATCCTTGATCTCATTGGATAGCCCAACATTAACCGTCGTTACGCGAGGCAGCGAGCCCGTATTCATCTTCAAGAGTTCAAACGTCGGAGGCAGTGGCTCAAAGGCATACACCCTGCAGTTGCTCTTGCTGCTGACATATAGGGTGAACATGCCGATATTAGCCCCGACATCCATGACCGTGCCATGATCCGGGAGCGTAATCCCGTGCTTGAAATACATCTCCTTGTGGAAAATCTCGTTGTAGAGGAACTCGGTCTCGCCTTCATTGTTTTGATAGATTTCGATCCCGTTGTGCAGCCGCTTCTTGGCGATGGCCTCTGTCTGCGACGAAAGGCGCTCATGCTCCATCCTGCTCATCCGATTCACCTTCTCAACAATTTGTTTTTTGGCATTTCTCTAACTGCTGGCGCTCTCATAGTGTCTGACGGCCAGCTTCCAGAACAGCCTGACCACTACAAGCGATATCACAGGAGCTGCAAAAATCCATATCCCAAGGAACAAGTCCAACCGGTCGATCAAATAAACCGATGGCATGTTGGTGATAAACAAGATAGGCACGACATACAGTCCTATTCTCCGCAGCCATTTGGGGTATATGTACATCGGCATATTATTCAAATCCCAGCATTTGTCCAGTATGTCGAAGATCGCACCGGACTTCACCGTCCAGAAGGCGAGAATCTGCGGAAGCAGAAGCACTGAGTAGGTCACGATCGTACTGCTCAAGATCACGCCGATATATCCGGCCAAGTGGATAAAGCTTGGTTCGATGCCAAGCCGCTGCCAGGCTATTACGATCATCGTGATCCCGGCAATCAGGTTCGGAATCGGAAACGCGAAGTTCACGTGCCGTAATGAAATCATGAATTGCAGCGATAGCGGCTTCGTCATATACAAGTCCAGCGTCCCGTTGCGGATATGGCCGGCGAATCTATAAAAGTTATCCATAAACAGTCCAGTATAGATTGCGATCATAATCGTATAGGTCCCGGTGAAGATCATCATCTGGTCAGGAGAAATTCCATTAATTTCGATCCCCAGCTGGTAAACGAAGATGATATAGATCAGCTTGGAAAACAGAAATACGGTCTCCATGATCAAACCGGAGTAGAAATTCGCTTTGTATTCCATGTAACCGATCAAACTGTTCTTTGCGAAAATAAAATACATACGTACGTGCTTCCGAATCTCAGACAAGCGGATACTCACAGATCTAACCTCCAACGGCTACATATTTCTTCATCCCGGAATCCCAAGACAACTTAGAAATGATCATAAGCACAATGACCCAAACCGCCTGTAAGAGGAGCCCGTTCACGATTTCATGAACCGCCAAGCTCCCGTTGATGATCTTCACCGGGAAGAATACGACATACTGGAACGGCAAATAGCTGGAGATTCTGGCAAACGTATCTC
The DNA here is from genome assembly GCF_045040735.1 of Paenibacillus sp. FSL K6-1217. Taxonomy (NCBI): domain Bacteria; kingdom Bacillati; phylum Bacillota; class Bacilli; order Caryophanales; family Paenibacillaceae; genus Paenibacillus; species Paenibacillus sp. FSL K6-1217. The sequence goes on along the minus strand of NZ_CP150271.1, from coordinate 5,936,826 downwards.
CGAAAATATTAAGCGGAAAGATGGCGCCGCTGAGCAGGTATACGCCTTGGTTGAACGCGATAAAAACGCCCCAAACCTCAGTAATGATGAACGCAAGCGCACTAATCGAATAAAAGAGCAGGAAGTTGATGAGCAGCCCGAACAGAATACTGACCAGGAACATCACGATCTGCCCCGCTCTAAGCTGAAACTCCCAAATCTGAGTAAACACGATCATCAGGATGACGAATAAGACAAGGACGACCCCGGTCTGAACCGTTTTCCCCCCGAAAAAATTGCATATCCGATAGCTGAAATAATGAATGGGCTGAGCGATAAATTTGCTCAGTCCACCCGTCTTGATATCATTCGCGATCTCCCCTTCGAAGCCGGCAGAAACCAGCTTGGAGACGACGCCGGACAACACGGAATAAATGATGATCTGCGAATACGAATAGCCGTTAATGATCTCTTGCGGCGAGCTGCGAAACACGGCCGTCCAGAGAAAGCATTGGACGAGTATGATGAAGCCGCCGCTGATGATACTCATCAGGAAATCAGTCCGATATTCCATCGCATTCTGAAGCGCAAGAGTGTACGTCCTTTTATACTTTTGCAAGGCTTTCATGTCTGACCCCATCTTTCTGATATAAGCTTTCGATGCCTCGCTCGACAGGTATATCTTCAACTGTGAAGTCGAGGATCGGGAACCGGTCCAGCATCATCTTGGAAAGCCGCTGGAGATCATGCTTATCGATCTCCATGATGGCATTCATGCCGTCATGTTGAGTAATAGTGCCATAGTCGCTTAGCGCTTGTCTCGGCACTTCGTCCGTAAATTGCAGCTTGATGATCTTTTTGGCATGGAACAGCTCGTTCACACGCCGAAGATCACCGTCGTATACGATCTTCCCTTGATTGATGATGATCGTTCGTTTGCACAGATCCTCAATATCCGCCATGTAGTGGCTTGTCAGAATGACCGTTGCCTTCGTCTGCTGGTTATAATACTTCAGGAACTCCCGAATGCGCTTCTGCGAAATCAGATCGAGTCCGATGGTAGGCTCATCCAGGAAAATCACCTTGGGCCGGTGGATGAGCGATGCAATGAGCTCCATCTTCATCCGTTCTCCCAGCGAGAGTCTCCGTACCTGAATGTTGAGCAGGTCTTTAACATCAAGCATCTCTGTAAGCTCATCCAGGACAAGGTTGTAGGGCTCATCCTCGACCTCATAGATGCATTTGTTCAGGTACAACGATTCGTTCGCCGGTAAATCCCACCATAACTGCGATTTCTGCCCCATCACGATCGAGAACTGCATCTTGAATTCTTTCTTTCGTTCCCAGGGGACATAGCCTAATACATTCGCCTGCCCGCTTGTCGGATACAAGATGCCGGACAGCATCTTAAGCGTAGTCGTTTTGCCGGAACCGTTCGGGCCTAAGAATCCGACCATCTCGCCTTGCTCGATGACAAATGATATTTCGCTAACCGCTTCTTTGATCAGTGATTTCCGGTTCACTAAATTTTTCAGAGATTTTTTGAGTCCCAATTCTTTTTCGTAGTATTTGAAGCTTTTGGATAAGTGTTCCACTTGGATAATGCTCACTGGTGCACCTCATTTATGTTCATTTAGAATCGTTAAACACCGTGCAAATGCAAGACACTGCACTTGGAACATGCCGGTGTCAGCCGTTCGTCCATCATTTCCCTTATCCTGCTGTAGGTCATGCTATGCCATAATTCCTGTACGGACGCTTCCTTTAATGTGCCGATCTCGAACTCCTTGAAGAATTTGCACGCGATAATCGTTCCATCGGGCGTAATGTCCATCCGGTTCGAGAGCGCCAGGCACTTCTTGTTCATCGTGCCTTTGCCCTTCACCTCTTTGCCGAGCACGAAATCTTCGATCTGGTCTTGATCCAGATTCGGCTGGTAGCGCAGACGCATTTTCCAGACCCGATGATTCACCCGGTCCAACTCGCTCATGAGAGTAGGGATACGCTCCGGATCGAGCTTATAGTTGAAGGCGTGCCAGCTTCGTTCGCCCTTGTGCCCGCTCGCCGGAAGGAAGTCGAACCTCTGGTCGAAGTGATCGTCCATTCCCTGGGAGCATTCGTCCGAGATGTACCACGGGAAGCAGACGATGACCAGATCTACGCCGATGCCCTCCAGAAAATCCAACAGATCGTACAGCTTGTCGGTCATACCATCGTTAACAACGGTATGGATCGAAATTTTGCCCCTGAACCGATTCTCCTTGCGCAGCTCGACCAGCTTGCGGATGGCAGCTATCGCCTTATTAAATACCCCATTGCCGCGAAGCGCGTCATTCTCGTCTTCGAATCCATCAAGCGCAATGAGCAGCTCCAGGTTGTCGGAGATTCTCTGCAAGGCGTCCAGCCTTCGCTCGATCAGCACCGCATTCGTACAGATCGTCGTCTCCCGGGGATAGGCTACAAGCAAATCGGCCAAACGGTCGAAATGGCTGTATACGAGCGGCTCGCCCCCCCAGATATAGAGTCTCGACTTGGCGGGTTCCGTCTCAAGGATCAGCTTCTCCAGCAGCCCGAAGTCGAGCTGTTCCCGCTGCTGCTCCGGTGTCATGAAGTGATGGTAGCCGGTGTCGTTCCATTGATAGCAATGCTTGCAGCGCAAGTTGCACTGGTTCGTCAGTTTAATCCCGACCGACTCCGGCAATGGTGTCGCGTAACCCGCTATTTTCTCCATATTCCGCTTGGTTTCCAATGTATTCCTGATGGTACGTTTCAATATTTGCAAATCCTTTGCGGAATGTTTAATCTCTGATTTCGGATTCATATCAACACACCCTTCTTAAATGTGATAGGTCATTCACATGAATCAGTAGATATAATATCTTGAACAAGCCGTACAAATCGGAAGCATATTTTTTTTCATATACGCGCGGTACTCTTTGTACTTGTCACTACTCCAGATATCCAGCAAATTCTCTTCATTCACGTTGCCGAAGGTCAAATCATAGAAGGCATGGCAGGGCGAAACATCGCCCCTTGCCGTAATCTCCGCATAAACCCATGGAAGAGAGCACTGACTTCGTTTATCCGCCATCTGATGGAATTGCCCCGAGAAATAGTTGCGCAAATTCACTTCATCTATCGTCTTCGGATAGGTGATCACATGGATGCTGTTTTTCAAGCAATACTCTTTAACCTTATTAAGCTGTCTCGTCAATTCCGGAATATCGATCTCGCTGAACGAACTGATGTCCCGCCACACCATCCCCTTGGCATAAGGAGCTTCATGCACGCCGAATTCCCCACTAAGAACCTCCACATATTGGTCATACTGCTCTTCCGTGGCATAGAGCTGCACTTCCATGCTGATATGGTCGAGCATCGACAAGTCGATATGCTTGAAGAAAAATTCCTCGACAAACATATAGTTCAAGGGCGTAATGATAAAGGATACACCCATCTTCGGAAAATGCTTGCCTTTACTTTGCCGGAGCTCATAGAGCTTCTCGATCCCCTTGATGACTTTCTTAAATACGCCTTTGCCCCTCTGCCTGTCGTTGATTGCCTCCGGGCCGTCGAGCGACACCCAGATTTTATTGGGCGCCGTCTCGGCAAGCATCTCGGCATGCTGCTCGAGCAATGTGCCGTTCGTGGGGAAGTCCGCTCTGCTTCCATAATGATTGATCATGGCGAGAATGTCGCCCAGCCAAGGGTACATCAGCGGCTCGCCGCCGAAGAAATCGTAATACGGCTTGCCGGGGCTGCACTGGACGATGATCTTTTTGATCAGCTCCGGGTCCAGCTGCGCTAATGTTTTTTTGCTTTTGTAGGGCCCTTCGAGTCCCCACTCATAGCACATCTTGCATCGCAAATTGCACTCCTCCAGCAGCTGCAAGACGATCCATCTCGGATAGCTCGTCGTATCTCGGGCGATACTCAATTTATTTACGCTCATAGCATAACCCCTTCTGCCGTTAAAATCTTACCTCTTCACTAACGCAACCCTCGAACAATAGTGATCCACATAATTCGTCCGTTCTCCGGGTCTGTTCCTGATCGCTTGATGCATCTCCTTAAGGACATCTACGGAAAAATCCGTCTCCCGCCACTTCTCGTAGCGTATTCCGAACCCCAGCGACTCCCACAATTCCAGATTGCTAAGCTCATGACTGCCGAACGGCTCCAGCAGAATAAGAGGGGTTGCGGAGGCAAGCGAGTCGATCAATGTACCCGCTCCCGGCTTGGCCACAATTGCCATCGCCTCCGAAGCGACGTCAAATAACCAATGATGATCAGCCTTAGCGGCGTATGATTTCGTATCTTCTCCCGCTATTTCAATGTATGGCGGAAACTCGTGCAGGCCGCTTCCGCTCTTCACCCATGAACACCAATCCGGATCGTTCATCCAATACCGGTGGTCGGGATCGGGCTTCGCTTCCTTCCAGTCGTAAGCTACGATATCAAGCCCATAGTTATGGCCGGCAAGCTCCGGAACTTTACTTTGATAAGTGCCCATCCCCCAGCCGCCGCCATGAACAACAAGCCGCCGCTTCCTTGATTCGAAGGGTATTAGCGTACCAGGAAGAACCGGGATTTCGTATCGAATCTCCATCTTATCGGTGTCATACAGACAAGCATTGTAATAATGCTCGTCATACCGGGGATGAAACTTCTTCAGGCTCTTCCAAGACGGGGCCAGATCTGAATCGACGTAGAGCAGGTCTACATGAATTGGATTCGGCCGCATCTTCTCCCTGTACAAATCCAGAATATAGACCCAGTGTCCGGATAGCGATATGAATTCGTACCGTTCTTCCGCTTTCCACGCCTCCAGCAATAGCTCTACCTGGGCATCATCAATGCTGCTCCGGATATCCATCGGCATTCGGGCCGAAAAATTGGCAAGTGCGAAATTATTGTGGTAAGCCTTCCTGCTGTCTGCAATATGATCCCTTTTGTCTTGCTCCAAATAGCTTTCGAACACGAGCACTTCCGTTGCGATATCCCTTTCCTTGAAAACGCTTGCAGCTAATAGGCCGGGAATATAGAAACCCAGACCGAACCCCGAGCATAGAATCGTTACTTTCCGCTTACCCATAAATTCTCTTCCTCCATCCATGGTTTCAAGCGCTTGCCTCTATCGTTCATACAGATGCCGTCTTCTGCAGCTCCGAGATATAATTGCAGAAGGCCGTAACCGACTCCAAAAAATCGAAGTCAAATTGTTCGAAATCGATTTCAATATCGAAACGCTCCTCCACCTTTAATAAGAAAGTAATTAGCTGTAACGAGTCGAGTCCCCCGTCTTCCATGATGCTGGAATGCTCGTTCAAGCGGTTTGCCAGCTGGGCGTCGTCCTTAATTTCGCTTATCATCGCTATGATCTGTTCTTGCATAAGTACCTCCCGTTTAATGGATATATTGACCTTGGTAATAATGGATCGTTCTAGCGAGTGCATCATGCAAACCGATCGCCGGTTCCCAGTCCATAATCGTCCTTGATATGGTAATATCCGGCTTCCTTCTCCTAGGATCGTCTTCCGGCAGCGGGAGAAACTCGATCTGTGCGTTGGACTTCATGAGCTCCTTCAATACTTGGGCGACTTCAAGTATGGTGACTTCATGCGGATTCCCCAAATTGACCGGCTGTTCATACGTGGTGCCCAGCAGTCTTATAATCCCTTCCAGCAAATCGTCGATATACTGAAAGCTTCTCGTCTGTCTGCCGTCGCCATAAATCGTAAGGTTGTGCTTGGACATGATTTGATTAATGAAATTGGTAATGACACGTCCGTCATATAAATCCATCTTCGGGCCGAATGTATTGAAGATCCGAATGACCCTTACCGGTATGCCGTATTTCCTGTTCATCCAGTAGGTGATCGCCTCTGCATACCGCTTTGCTTCGTTGTAGCAGCTTCTTGATCCAATCGAATTCACGTTTCCATAGTAGCTCTCCGGCTGAGGGTGGACGGTTGGGTTACCGTAGATCTCGCTTGTTGAAGCCAGGAAGAAAGCGGCCTGCTTTTCATTGGCCAGATGCAGCAGATGCATCGTCCCTTCGCTGTTGACCCTCATCGTTTCGATCGGATAGGCCAAATATTTGGGCGGGCTGGCAGGACTTGCGAAATGCATCACCCAATCGACCGGGCCTTCAACTGTGAGCGGATAAATGACGTCATGCTCGATAAACTTGAAATTTGGCGACCGTAAGAGATTGTCTATGTTGACAGCGGACCCGGTCAGAAAATTATCGACACCGATAACGGTATGGCCTTCCCGCAGCAGCCTCTCGGCAAGGTTGGAACCGATGAAGCCTGCGACCCCTGTTAATACGATGAATATAAAGATCCCCCCCATTGCTTAAGGTTTGTCAAACAAGCAGGAACTGTGTGGAGCTTATTCAATACGCTATATCACAATGATTATAATCCCAGCATCACTCCCTCCATATGTAATACCTAGAACACCGCCGGCTTCGGAATACTTACCATCTTCAGCCATCGTTCAAGGAATATTGATTCTTCATTTTCTATATCCGTTATCAGCCTATATAAGCTTTCTGAAATACTCATATCCCTTGTCAAATTATATTTAATCGCTACATTCACAAGTATCTTTGCCTTAAGTTCAATGGCTGTGAATTCATCTATATGCTCTTGATGTAAGTTCATAAGATGCTGATTATCGTACAAATACTTGAGTCTCAGCGTCATTATCTTCTTATGATCATAAAGTAAATGAAAGGGTCTTATATCAAGCTTAGACTCATTGTCCGCTGTCTCTTTCACATAATTAAATAGAGTTGTGTATATTTGCATGCCGAAGTCAAGATGATCCCTGTCGCCCCCATAATTGAACATCTCCCAATATTCCGGCGTTCTCTTAGTGAAATAATTTCTTATAGAATTCACTAGGGTATCTGCACTGAATTTATCCTGAACTTGATCATTGAATCTATACAGATACACCATTTCTCTTAGATAATCATGATTGGTTGTTAGATGATTAGTGTTGAACGCAAGATTGAAATCGGTAAATGATATCTCAGCTTGACTATAAATGCCGTTCTTAAAGAAATCGGAAACATACAATATCTCTCTATTTAAGTCATAGCCGTAAACAAATATGTCATGATGCAATTGGAGTCTCTGATACCGATCGCTTAGGGGCACGTAGAAATAATTCACCATAGTGTGGATATAATTATTAGCATTAATATTTTCTATAATAAAATGAATAACAGAGTCCCATTTAGTTGTTACAGTATCTCTATGTATCTTTTGAGTAGAAATCCATTTGCATGCATCTGAAGGCCGCAGCTCATAAGTCAGAGGGAAATAAAAATCCCCCCAATTATGTTTATAATCTTTGTTAATGAATAATTGAATATAATTGCTGAATATCCATGGGTGTGCGCACTCGTAATGGGTAAGTATGGACAAGAGATGAGCATGTTGCGTATAGGTTGTAATCAGCGGATAACTTACCGGCAATATTCCCCTGCCCAAGGTGTGAGTTGTATTCTTCAACTTTTCGTTCACCCCTACTCATTTAGCAATAAGTGCTTCGTACTTGCCCTATCCAGTTTTCCTGTTTTTGTTTTTGGAATTTCATCTACAATCCTCCATTGTCTAGGCACCTTATACGAAGACAAATGCAAGTTGCAATGTTGTGTCAGCGCAGTCATATCAATCAGACATTCTCCACAAACCTTCAGAAATGCGATGGGTACTTCGCCTAATAGATCATCGTGCACACCAACAACCATGACTTCCTCCACTTCTTTCAAACTATATAAAAACTCCTCGATTTCTTCCGGATAGATATTGATACCGCCGGATATAATGATATTTTTCTTTCTGCCTGTGAGGATGAGACACCCGGATTCATTCCAATATCCCAAATCTCCTGTCTTTAACCAACCCTCAACAATGGTAGCGTTCGTTAACTCCGTGTTGTTGTAATAACCAATCATTACATTTGGGCCCTTGACCCAAATTTCTCCGATAGCCGCTCCTTCAACCTCATTCTCTTCTTCGTCAACAAGCCGAATAGAAACGTTACTGATGGGTGATCCACAGGATAAAAAGCGGTCTCCCCGGTCCATCATACTCACCCGCGGAGAGGCTTCTGTCAATCCGTAGGTTTGAATAATGTCCGCTTGGGGAAATACAGTCTGAAGATGGTCTACTAATTTCGCGGGAACCGGCGCACCGCTTATCACAATAAATTCAATGGAATCAAAGGCACTCCAGTTGGTTGTCTGATGATAATCGGAAACAAAGTGCATCAATTGCGTAGGCACCGCTGAGAATGCCGTGACCGCCTTATCCTGAAACAGTCTGAACGCTGTGCGCGGCAGCAAGGGCAAGCTGATAAGCCAAATTCGGGTTCCAAATAGCATGCAAGAAATCAATTGCGTGACAATCGTAGAACTGAAATGAACGGGCATCGTTACAAGAAACGAATCCTGGTCCGTATACCTGACCTTTTCGCCATGGGCCAGCGCATTCGTTAATACATTCTCATGGGATAACATAACGATTTTAGATTTTCCGGTTGTGCCCGATGTAGGAAGGAGAATCGCACATGGATGGGGATCGGACGGATTCGTTAACGTGATGGATTCAAACGAAGGCACCGGTTCTTGCGAGAAATCCTGAGCGGTAACCCAATGAATATCACAATTTAAATGCGCAGGCTGTGCATATTTGCTGATTACCAGCTTGGCGTCACTGGCATTTAGAATATTTTCAAGCTCAGTTTTGGATACAGAGTAAGGAACCGGTACTAGTACATGACCGCAGAACTGAATGCCAAGCGCCGCAGTAATGAACAAAGGCTCATTATTTGTGTATACTGCAAGATGGCTTCCGGCCTCAAGCTCAAAGTTCTTGTTGATATATAAAGCAATTAAGTATGCTTCTGTCATCACTTCCGCATAAGTCCACTGCTGCTTTAGATCTTGAAGGATAATATGATCCTTGCGGTCACAAGCCTCCATGAATAAACGCTGAATGATAGTCATCATATCGTTTTCTCGGTTAAATAATTAAGGATTAATCCAGCCGTGGAGAACTTTTCAAACAATAGATCCTCATCAGGGATCGAGATATTAAACTTCGATTCCATTGAAACAATAAGCTTGATGAAGCCGACCGAATCGATCCCTTGATCCAACAAAGGGGTATCGTGGTCATCTGGATACTCGATGTCAAGCTCAGCAAAAATTTCATCTCTCAAGATAAATTCTATTGATTTAGACATCATGTTTCCTCCGTTAGATAATCTTTAGAAAGGCTAATTAGAGAGGATAGCATACATGGTGATATTCAGTAATGAGTAGGTGAAAGTGAGTGCGAAGGAGAATAATCTCAAAATGATGGACAATGTGCATTCGAACCAAAAGAGTTGTTTGCAGAGATGCTGCAATTGATGCTGGAGGCGGAATATGTCTTGGTGCAGGAGTGAAAAGCAGAAAAAAGCATTTTCCCAAGCGATAAAGCCCTGCCGAAAATGCTCTAGTTAACTTCGATGAATGACACCCTTAAATGGATATGTTTAGTATAAATTGCAAATATACCAATTGTCAACAATTTTAAATTTTATGCAACACTAGTGAGGAGTCCTTTAGCTGAATAAAGAGGTATATCGGTTGATATACCCCTTTATCCCTCTTATTACAATCAAATCAAACCGTTTCTATTCTACTTGAACTGGAACCAGGTTAAATTTGCAACGGTGGTTGAATCTGACTTCACAAAAGTAACATATACCGTATGGGTTCCTACCGCTGTCCCGGCAGTAAGCGGAATATTCTTGACTGACCATGTCTGCCATCCGCCTGTGCTTTCTCCCGTCCAATAACCCAGCATAGGGCCTGTAGGGCTGTCCAAGTGGAATTCTATCTTTCCGCCGGAATTAGCGGATGCAACCTTCAGATCAATACTTGTTTTAGCTGTACTGCCAAAGTCTACATTCTTAAATGCGATATAGTCGCCATTACTGCCTCCACCCACATCAATCCCGCCATCAGTGCTTGACTCATAGGAAATAACACCTGAACTAAGGTTATAGCCTTCCGCTTCGAATTTCAATGTGTTGAATTTTGGATCTGCAGCATAGCTGTTTGTATCCGTTATTTTCAAATCTGCCAAATTATTTACCGCAGCTCCACCGACGCGAACATTGTTTAATGTAACTCCGGAGACAGTAGAGGTGTCACTCCACCCCTTCATTACTGAAACTTCACCTAAAGCGCGTAAATTGATATTATTGTAGACCACATTTTTGATCGGACCGGTTTTTGCAGAAAGATCAAACCATCTGGAGTGAACACCGGATCTTGGCCAGAAGCCTTCTACATCTATATTGTCAAATACGATGTTTTGTGCTGCTGGAGTTCCATAGAGATGACCTACCGCTAAAGCGCGCCAGCACCGGTATACAAAAGAGTTTTTAACAACGATGCCATCCTGAAGCTGTTTCACCCCATCTCCAACCTTGAAGGCGCCACATCTGCTCCAGGCCAAAGCATCATCGACAACTATATTTGACTGTTCTTCAGAGCTTCCCGGCCAGTTTGCAGCGATATCCGTAGTTGCTACATCCCATGTCTTAAATGAATAGGTGTCATCCTCCGATACTGCTACAGTGTGCTTGATGAGTACATTCTGGCTCTCTTGAATGTCTATTGCATCATTCTCATAATCCAGTTCATTGTTGTTGAAGTGCTTGGTATTCTGGAAGGTTACGTTATTAGATCTGGTAATGATTGTAGCCCAGCCGCCGCTGTCTCTTAGGGTTATGCCGTCAACCGTGAAGTTGCTGCACTGCAAGGGTACAAGAATATTGTTCAAATAGTTGTTGGTATTTCTCATGTAATGGCCATTGCCGTCAATAGTTCCCCTGCCGTATATCTTAATATTGTTTGCATTGGTTTCGGTATAGATAAACCAGGTTCCATCCTTATTCAGAGAATTCTTATGAAAATGGGTGGTGTAATCGCTTGGATTTCCTGAGCCCCTTATCACAGAACCACCCTCCAGATAAACCGAAACATTGCTTTTTAGAACAATGTTTCCGCTCTTGTACACTCCGGCTGGAACGTATACGATACCACCGCCTGCTGCGTTAGCCGCATTGATGGCATTCTGTATGGCAGTTGTAGCCAGAGTGGCACCGGTACTGTCAGCACCGTACCCGGTTTTAACATTGTATATCCCTGTACCAGATGAAGCCGGAACATTGGTTTCAAGAGCATCTGCCGCAATCACCAGATCTTTCAGATTATTGATTTTAACGATCAGATAGGTTGGTGATGAAAGTGTAAAAGTAAGTGTATTTCCGCTCTTTGTAGCAGTAATTCCCAAAGCTTTGGGAGAAATATTATAGGTATTGATTGGCTCGCTTGCTGTTATTGTGATTGTAGTCGTACCTGAAAAAGAGAAATTACAATAATTATAGTTTACAAATACCGCCGAAGTGTCGATTACCGGTATATTGGTAGAGTCTGCTGTTACCGTGTATTGACTAGTTGTGGTATAGATCGAAGGTAATGGATAGCTTACAATTGTACCCGCCGCGCTTGCTGTCGAAGGAAAGACTGGTAACAGGTTGGCCATACAAAAAATTAATAATGCACTTAATAATTTGAACCTTTTCCACATCATTAAACACCTCTTTCATATTTTTTTTAGCAAACAAACACTAGGTCATCAGTGAATCATGATTTCACCAGTGATGCTCTATTGCTCTTTTCATAAAGTCGATATTCAGAGATGTGATTAGTATACGCTTCATCATTAATAGTTCCCCTTATACCCCCCCTTTTTTTGTATTCGCTTACATTTTTGATTATAGACGGATTGGTGCATCCGGATAAGGCGGGTAAGCCCACATTAAGGGCAGATTTTTACAGCAGCTTAATACAGAGAAGGGAGGCCACCTCCGCTCTGCGGACATGCCTCCCCTGCGCCTTCATATTCTGTTCCAAGATAATGCAGTTTGAAGTACTACCTCAGATCAAGTAAAGCCACCGACTCCACATGCACCGTATGCGGGAACATATCCACCGGCGTAACCTCCACCGTCCGGTAGCCCCCATCCTCCAGCACCCGCAGGTCGCGGGCCAGCGTCGATGGGTTGCATGACACATACACGACACGCTCCGGCTGCATCAACAGGATGGTCTCCAGCAGACGCGGGTCGCAGCCCTTGCGCGGGGGATCGACGACGATGACGTCCGGGGTGATGCCCTGCTCTTTCCAGGCCGGGATGACATCCTCAGATGCGCCGACTTCAAACTTCACGTTGTTCATCCCGTTCAGCTTCGCGTTCGCGCGGGCGTCTTCGATGGCTTCGGGCACAATCTCAACCCCGTAGACCTGATCCGCATGCTGGGCCAGGAACAGGGAGATGGTGCCGATGCCGCAGTAGGCATCGATTACAGTCTCCTTGCCGGTTAACGCAGCATACTCCAGAGTTCTGCCGTATAGCACCTCAGTCTGTGCAGGGTTCACCTGGTAGAAGGAGCGCGCCGAGATGGCGAACTGCACATCACCAATGTAGTCGTAGATGACCTCGCTGCCCCAGAGGACGCGTGTATCGTTACCGAAGATGACATTGGTGCGCTGGGTGTTGATATTCTGGCAGATGCTGACAACCGCCGGAAGCTGCCCGCGGATACTGCCGATCCAGGCATCGAGATGCGGGATATCCCGGCCGTTCGTAACCAGCACCAGCATCATCTGGCCGGTGCGGAAGGCCTTCTTGACCACAACGTGGCGGAGCAGTCCACGGCCGGTCTCTTCGTCATAGGCGGTGATGCCCAGCTCACGGCCGAGGCTTTTCACAGTGGCAACGACCTTGTCGTTGTCCTCATGCTGGATCAGACAGGTCTCCATGTCAATGATCCGGTGACTGCCGCGTGCGTAGAAGCCGCCGACCAGACCGCCGTCGGTTACCCCGATAGGCACCTGGGCCTTGTTGCGGTAACGCCAGGGCTCGTCCATGCCGAGCGCAGGCAGTACGCGGATACCTTCGCCTTCCGTAACGGCAGCACTTGTTGCTTCGCCTTGCGTAAGGGTTTGCTCCGCGCCCCTTATTGGCGCACCGGCCACGTTCAGCTTCCCGATCCGCTGCAGGTTGTCCACCACCAGCTGCCGCTTCCACGCGAGCTGCGCGGTATAGTCCATATGCTGAAGCTGGCAGCCGCCGCACTGATCATAGATCGGGCAGGGCGGCGCGATGCGGTCGCTGCTGGCCTGCACCAGCTCCAGCAGCTTGGCGTAGCCATACTGCTTCTTGGTCTTCAGCACTCTGGCCCGGACTCTCTCACCGGGAAGAGCGCCCTGCACAAATAGGGTAAAGCCCTCCACGCGGCCTACCCCTTCACCTTCATGGGTCATGCCGATGATATCGAGCAGGACCTCATCATTCTTATTCACCGGCAGTCCGGCGACAGGGGCCGCCCCTTGTTCCCGGCGGCTTGCGCTGCGCCTGCTGCGTTGTTTATTCATGTGTATAGGTTCACTTCTTTCATGTTCTTCACGATTAATTCTGCGCAAAAATCTGCAGATGCTGCGGCAAAATGCTGAAGTTGCCCGGCAGGGTGCCGCCCAGCTCACCGTCCAGGTTCAGCTGTACATGGCCGGGAGAGGTTACCTCCATGGCATCGGTGCGAAAATGGATAACCTTCTTGTCACTCAGGTGCTCTCCGCGAATGGTCAGACGCACCAGCCGGATGAACTCGGCCAGATTGCATTTCTTGACGGCAATCACATCCAGCAGGCCGTCATCGATGCGCGCACCCGGAGCCAGCTTCTCGAAGCCGCCGACCGAATTCGTATTGGCGATCAGGAAGAGCATGAATTCGTCGTGGATCATCTCCTGGCCGTTCGCACGGATGTACAGCTCCTGCGGAGCAAGGCTGGCCATCTTCTCAATGCCCTTCAGGTAATAGGCGAGCTGACCCATCATGGTCTTCAGCTTGCTGGGAACCTCATAGGTCAGTTCCGTCAGCTGTCCGCCGCCTGCTATATTAATGAAGTAACGGTCATTGGCCTTGCCGAGATCGATCAGGCGGGACTCCTGACGCAGAATCAGATCACAGGATTCCTCCCAGTTCTTCGGAATGCCCATGGCCCGCGCGAAATCATTCGTCGTTCCCAGCGGCAGTATGCCGAGCGGGGGAAGATTCGGCTTCTCCGCCATCCCGTTAATCACTTCATTGAGCGTACCGTCGCCTCCTGCAGCTATGATCAGATCATAAGTACCGCGTTCCACAGCCTGGGCTGCAGCCGCAGTAGCATCGCCCTCTCCCGTAGTTGCATGGCAAGTGGCTTCGATCCCGCCTACATCCAGCCGGTCTAGAATATCGGCGAGTCGTCTTTTCATTTCTTCCCGACCAGAAGTGGGATTATAAATCAATCTCGCAGTTTTCATTACCGGAACGCCACCTGTTTATATAATGGATAACTTTACTGATTATACCCAATTCTCTACCCCACAAGCAATGTCGGGGGACGGAGCAGGAATATATTTATACCCGCTGCCCGGGCTCCAAGCTTAGAAGAACGGCAGAGAGTATAGATATATGTATGCAGCAAAGGCTCCATTGAACACTGAGCGCATCCCTATGATTAGCTTCATCTCCGGCGTTCCGGCTAACGCTGACCACCAAGGTGCCGGAGTGCTGCTTCCACCTGCCGCTGAATCCAGCGCGGCAGCAGCGGATGCGGCAGCAGCGTCTGGCCGGAGTAGGCATAATCCAGCCCTTCCAGCCGCTGCGGAATGACCACCTTGGTGAAGTATCCCTCACTCAAAAATAGCGGAGACACCAGCACATCATAGCCCTGCTCCTGCCAGTACTCCACCCGGCTTCTGACACTGTCCGGGTTCAGCAGCCCGTAATCAGCGGCAGCGAGCCCGCTGACCTCACGTACCCGCGCCGCAAGCGAAGAGATGCCTTGCTCCCAGCGCTGCCGGAAGCCCTCATGCCGGCTGCCGTGTCCGACCAGCAGCACCATCTCCCGCCCGGGATGCTTCGACAGCCCGCGGATTTTATCCCACAGCATCTGCGCAATATCGGGATCGTCATCGACCGGATAACCGTAATGAATCTCCGCAGCAACCCTGAACGGCTCAAGATCGGTCTCCCGTTCAGGAACCGGCTTCGCACCCAGCGCATATTCTATCTCATCGACATGCGTGCTGCCGGAAGAAACAAACAAGGGGATCACAATAATATCTGTGACCCCTGCATGTTCCAGCTTATCGATTCCATCCTGTATCAATCGTCCTTCTACCAGCTCAAGGAAAGCCACCGCCATAGGCAGCTCCTCCCGGAGCGTGAGATGGCTCACTGCCTCGTCCACCATAGACACCCAGGTCTGATCCCGCGAGCCGTGACTGATCAGCAATACACCCGGAACCATGGATTAACGGCCCAGACGTTCCAGCGTGAGCTTATAACCGTCATTGCCATAGTTCAGGCAGCGCTTCACGCGGGAGATCGTCGCCGTACTGGCCCCCGTCTCGGCTTCAATCTGATTATATGTAGACCCCTTGCCCAGCATCCGCGCGACTTCAAGACGCTGCGAGAGCGATTGAATTTCGTTTACTGTGCACAAATCATCAAAGAATACATAGCATTCTTCCATATTTTTTAATGTTAAAATAGCCTCAAATAATTGATCGATACTTTTATCGTTTAGCTTCTTTAGCTGCATCGCCATATCATCCCCTAAGCATTAACTGAATGTGATTATCTTGCCTCTACTATATTGTACTGGAGCACATTTTTCAAGCATTAACGGTTTCACGCTGTAAAGAGTGAAACCGATGGACAAACGTCCGCCCCGGGCGCACAACATAACCGGGAGTTCACGCTCTGCTACTTCCGTCTCCCAGGTTAGACCGCCTTAATCATAGTACTACAAAACCGTGCGAAATCAAGCATGGACACGGTTTCTTCACTTCCGCCTGCGCTCTATAGGCATTCGCCCTTTTCCGCTGGTATCCCGGTTACCCGGGCATTCGTCTATACCGTCTGTTCGCCCATGACATACAGTATAGCAAACCACTAACGAAGGAATGTGATCCTATGCCTCAGCATTACTATAATCATTCCCGCCAGCAGGGCCGTTCACTGGCTGAACCTTACAATCCGTCGCCTTATCCGGGACTCTCTGCTTATACGCCTGCCCCGCTTCCCGGAGAACCTGCGCTTCTGCCTGCTTATGGCACTGAAGTTACAGATACCGCTCTCGCTGTACCCGCTGCAGATGCTTCTGCCGCGAAGGCCGGAGGCCTGCTGGGCGGGCTTGGAAATCTCGGAAGCCTGGCGAATATGGAGCAGATCAAGGGAATCGTTGACCGGATGGGCGGGATTGACGGCATCGTCAACACTATGGGCAAGGTGCAGAAGGTGATGCAGGGCTTCTCACAGATGGCTCCGATGGTCAAGCTCGTGATGGGCGGATTCGGCAAAGGCAAGGGCAGTGGAGCGGGAGAGCTCGCCGCCGAAGAGGATGCAGCCCTCTATACCCCCAAACGGCGCAAAAAAAGACGCCCTGCCGCGAAGCGCCGCCACACCACCCCCAAGAAGCGTAAATCCGGTGGCCCCTCCTCCGTTAAGCGCCGCCGTTCCTAAGCGGCGGCGTTTAACGCGCTTTTTCCATTTACTTAAACCAGCCGCTCCGCCGGAACCAGCCGAACATTCCGATACCCAGCACCAGCATAAGCAGCAGCACTGCGAAATAGCTATATTTCCATTCCAGCTCCGGCATCACCCTGAAGTTCATTCCATAGATTCCGGCAATCAGCGTCAGCGGCATGAATACCGTGGTAATGACCGTGAGTGTCTTCATTATGGAATTCATCCGGTTGGAGTTGAGCGAGATGTAGCTGTCACGCAGATCGGCGGTCATTTCCCGGTCAACTTCAATCATATCGGTCAGCTTCAGCAGATGATCATAGATATCGCCGAAGTAGACCCGCTCTTCCCCGTTGCTCTGCACATGCTGCGAATTAACGATCCGGTACATCAGGTCACGCATCGGCACGATCGTCCGCCGCAGCTTCAGCAGCCTTCCGCGCACATTGAAGACCTGGCTCATCAGATCCTCCACCGATTCGTTGCCGCCCTGGCTCTCCAGATCCGCAAGCTCATCTTCCAGCGTATACAGTGACGGGAAGTATTTGTCGACCAGCTTGTCCATCACCGTGTAGGCAGCGGCCATTGGCCCGCCCGACCAGCCTTTGCGGCTATGTATTTCAGCCTTGACCATCTGCCACGCCTCCTCCATTTCCGGCTTATCCTGATGATGGTAGGAGACGAGGAATTTCCGGCTGAGGAACAGGTCGATCTCTTCGGCCTCCAGCGTCCGCTCATTCAGCGAATGCAGCACGAAGAACTGCACATCCTCGTAATAATCCAGCTTCGGCCGCTGCAAGACATGCATACAATCTTCAATCGCCAGCGGGTGAAAATGGAAATACGTGTCGAGCGCCAACGTCTCTTCCTCCGTCGGCATAGCGAAATCCGCCCAGATCCAGGCATAATCATCCAGCACGATATCCTGAAGCTGCAGATCGTTCAGTACCTCACCCGTATGGGTTACGGCAAGTGTTCGTATCATAATATAAGTCCTCCGCCCTATCCAGGCAATCCGCAGCAGAGCTGCGCTGTTCTAGTTGCTTCCTATCATTGTACCGCATGTATCCGCAAAAAAATAACCGCCAGCCCGCTGACCAGCGGCTCCGGTGGTTTCTTGGTCTTGTCTCTATCGTTGTACATGCCGTTGCGGCATCCGGGGGCCCGGCCCTTGTCCCCTATTCGGCTTAGCGGCCCAAGCCTTCCAGTACCTCCAGATGCAGCACCTGCAGGAATTTCTTAATGTTCACCTTCACCTTGCCGGTATCCCGGCCTTGTTCAATCTCCTTCATCTTCAGGCGCACCTCTTCAAAGTCGAAATACAGCGGCGCATAATGCTCGAACTTCGGATTCCCGTAATCCGTCAGACCGATGGACGCGAGATGGGTCAGCCCCGCCGCCAAGGCGCGGCGCAGACGCTGTTCGATGGCCTTGACCTCTCTGGCTGCCTCCGCAGGCACCGGTCTGTACTTGGCAGCGGTCAGCTCATACAGCTCCTTCAGTGACGGCAGACTTCCGCTGTTCCCTTCGGCTACCGCCAGCTCCATGATCGTGATGATATCACGGCTGCCGTTCTCCGAGATCATGCCCATATTCATCAGAATTGGCTGGACAATCTCCTTGACGGTACGCTTGCCGGGCGGATGCTGCGGCAGTCCGAACTGCAGGCCCTCCAGCTTCCCCAGCGTCAGCTTGATCTCATCCAGATAACGGCTCATGGCGTAACGCTCATTCACTTTATATAGTACAGATTCGACTTCAATCTTGTTGATCGGCTTGCGGATGAAGAATTCAATGCCGCTCTTGTAGGCGCGGCTGACAATATCCCCGTTCTCGATCTGCGAGATCATTACGAACTTGGAACGGCAGCCCTGGGCCTGTAGAGCGAGGATGGTCTCAATCCCGTCCTGACCCGGCATCAGCAGATCCATCAGCACAATGTCCGGGGTCCCGCTCAGAATCAGGGCTGCTCCCTCCTGCCCGCTCTCCGCGATACCGGTTACCTCGCCAAGCCCGCTGTCTTCTATAATATGCTGGAGCATCCTTCTCGCTGACGCGTCGTCATCAACAATACAGAATGATAGCGGCATCCTCTATTCCTCCTTCCGCAGCTTTGCGCCCGGCAATAGAATCTGGAACATGGCCCCTCCGGTATGCGATACCGGCTGAACTATAATGCTTCCCCCGAACATATTCACTATATCCCGTACATGAGAAAGCCCGATCCCCGTGGCCGCGACGCCCTCTTCATCGAATTTCGTGGTGAAGCCCGGCTCGAACAGCAGGTCAAGATCACGCTTCCCGATGCCTGGGCCGCTATCGGCCACGGATAGAATCGTCATCCCGTCCTTCTCATCAGCGTTCAGGTGGATGCTGCCTGTCCCTTGAACGGCTTCCACCGCGTTGGCGGTGAGATTGTTAAGCAGGGTTAATAGTGGAATGTGGCTGTCGGTTGTGTAATCGGAGGTGATCTGCACCTGAAACCGGATCTCTTTGCCCAGCATTTCCGCATATTTGGCATTACTCTTGACCGCGAAGCGCAGAATCTCCGATAATGGCATGTCCCCGTTCACCTCACGCTCCACCAGCTTCACCAGCCCGGCCAGAATCCGCTGCGAATCCTTCTTCACCTCATGGAGCTGCTGGGTGATGTCCAGCACCTGCCGGCTGTGCCGTCCCGTGTCTTCCCCGTCCTTCAGTCTGCTGTACAGCTCGAAGCTGTTCAGCGTTACCTGCTCCAGAGTTCCGATGGACTTCTTCAGATAGAACACTTCCCCGTACAGGCCGGAGCCGAAGCCGAGCATCTGCCGGGTCCGTTCCTGCTGCTCCCGCTCCCGGATACGCAGCTGGCTGACAGAGATACTGCTGTATACCCCGGTGGTGAAATACGTACGCAGGACCGCAATCGCCATCAGGTACGTCCACTCGTTCAGGCGGAAGGTCGCGGAATCCAGCACGATCAGCCGGGTCAGCAGCTCCATCTCATTCGACAGGAGATCAATCAGCGCGGCAACGGCGCCAAGCACCAGCGGATGGAAGGTATCGATCCGGCTCTTGATGACATGCATCAGCGCGCCGAACACTATATAATAGATCATCGCCGAGAAGTGGCTGCTGAGACTCTGCTCTACCGCCATCCCGCTGCCTTCCGCCATATCCATGGCGGTGCGGAATAACAGCACGACCACCCCGGTAGCGCAGCCTGTGCGGATATACGGCAGCTGTCTCATTAACAACAGGAAGAGGAGAAACGCGCTGCTGCCCATGGCAATCCGGAAAAGATCTCCGTCAAACGGGTTGATCTTGAATTCTCCGGCTACCGCAGTAACGGCGGCCACCAGCAGAATCTGTACCGCCTGTATTCTCAGAATCGATTGTCCCATCGCCATTGCTCCTGCCTAGAGAGGTTGACAATTATAGTATCATAGCGGCACTGGATTGAATATGGCTTAATCCTCATTCTGCTCAGGTTATATCACTCTATGCTCAAGCCTTCTCGACAGCAGCGACAGCAGATAATTGACGGCGAAATAGATCAGGGCAACCAGCGCCAGCGTAGGGATGGCATAGCTATAGCTGTGACCGATCACAATGTTGGCATTATGCATCAGCTCCGGCAGGGAAATCACCACGGCGAGTGACGTATCCTTCAGCAGGGAGATGAACTGGCTGACCAGTGGCGGAACCATCCGCCGCAGTCCCTGGGGAAGCACGATATGCCATAAGGTCTGGGCATTGCTTAACCCTGAAGAACGCGCCGCCTCAATCTGCCCTTTGTCAATCGACATTAAGCCGCCACGGACGATCTCGGCAATCATTGCCGCTTCGAAAATGGTTAGTGCTGCAATGGCCGCAGTGATCAGTCCAAGCTTGATCCCGACCTCCGGCAAAGCGAATCGGATGAAGAAGATGATCAGCAGCAGCGGCAGATTACGGATCAGCTCCACCAGATAGAACATGACCGGAGACAGCACCGGCACTTCCGAGTAGCGGATGACGCCAATCATACAGCCGATGATAAAGCTCAGGAAGATCGATACAAAAGCAACGATCAGCGTCACATATAGTCCGTCCAGCAGAAACTTCAGATTATCGGCGGAATACGCACCTGCGAAATCCATAATATTCCTCCCTCAGCTTCAGAGTTCTCTTAATAGTTGCGCTGCAGTCTGCGCTCCCAGATCCGCACGCCATAGCTGAGCGGAAGCGTAAGCAACAGATAGAATACCGCCACGAAAATGTAGGTGTCGAAGGTACGGTAAGTCTCGGTAGAAATGCCGTCGGCGAAGTACATCAGATCAAGTCCGGCCACCAGAGTCAGTACCGAGGAGTTCTTAATCAGATTAATGAATTGGTTGCCGAGCGGAGGAATGACCAGCTTGATCGCCTGCGGCAGAATGATATGCAGCATGGTCTGTATGTAGCTGAGGCCGGAGGAACGTGCCGCCTCCATCTGTCCCTTGGGCACGGCCATAATTCCGGCACGGATCGCTTCTGCGATGAAGGCCGAGGTATATACGGCGAGACCGATCGTTCCTGCCTTGAAGCCGTCCAGCGTGAAGCCCAGAGCGGAAGGCCCGTAATAGAAAATATACACGACCAGCAGCAGCGGGATATTGCGAATAAATTCCACATACACCGCGCCGAACCAGCGCAGACCCTTGACTGAAGTCATGCGGAAGACGGCAACGACCGCGCCGATCAGAAAGCTGCCGATCAGGGCCAGCACACTGGACAGCAGCGTACCGTAGAAGCCCTCCATATACAATCCGAAGTAATTCGTTAGAATCGAGAAATCCATCAATTTTCACCTGCCTTTACCCTATGGGTATGAGTTCTTTCCTGCCCGGACTACGGCGGCTGTTCCTACACACAAGTAGAAACGGCGTTGCCGTCCTTAGACAAGACGGTACCGTTTCTACTGGAAATTCGTGTGAAGCCCTTGCTTGGAACAGGCTTACTTGGCCGGAGCTTTACCAATCCATTTCGTATAGATGGCATCATACTCCCCATTGGCTCTCAGTTCAGCCAGTGTATCATTAATGGCCTTAACTACATCGGCGTTGCCTTTCTGGACTGCAATACCGTAAGGCTCATCGGTGAACGGCTTGCCTACCACCTCAAAGCCGGGGTCTTGTGAAGCCATCCCGTACAGAATGGCATCATCCGTAGTGAGCGCATCGCCCTGACCTGCCTTGAGCGCGCTGAAGGCATCCTGGTAGTTATCGAATTCAAGCACGGTTACACCCGGCACCTTCTCTTTGATATTCTTGATCGAGGTTGCCCCCTTGGAGCCGAGGACCTTCGTGTCCTTCGTAACGCTCTCAAGACCTGTAATCGGGCTGCCCTTCTTCACCAGCAGCGATTGGCCGGCCTGGAAATAGACATCGGAGAAATCGACTTCCTTCTTGCGGTCTTCCGTAATGGTCATTGTAGCCACTACCATATCAATCTCGCCGTTATTCAGCATCGGAATGCGTGTCTTGGAGGTGACCTCCTTCAGCTCGATCGCATTCTCGTCACCCAGAATTTTTTTGGCAATGGCCTTGGAGATATCGATATCGAAGCCTTCCACTTTGCCAGAGGCCGGGTCCTTCAGACCGAACAGGCGGGTATCGAACTTCACGCCGACGAGCAGCTTGCCGCGCTCCTTGATCTTGGCAATCGCTTCAGAATCAGCGGCTGCCCCTCCGGCAGCATTGCCGCCTGCCGCAGGTTCGTTCTTACTCTTGTTGTTGCCGCACCCGGCAATCACCAGCATAGCCGCAATCATCAGCACACTTAACACCTTGAAGCTTTTGGACATTTTCATTTCGCTTCCTCCCCGGATTCCTATATATTTGGTCTAGTGGCTTAACACACGGCTGAGAAAAGTTCGCGTCCGCTCTTCCTTCGGGCTGGCGAAGAATTGCTCCGGCTCAGCCTCTTCCACGATCTGCCCCTGATCCATGAAGATGACCCGGTCCGCCACCTCGCGGGCGAAGCCCATCTCATGGGTCACGACAACCATCGTCATCCCCTCACGCGCCAAGGCGCGCATGACATCCAGCACCTCCCCGACCATCTCCGGGTCCAGGGCCGAGGTCGGCTCGTCGAACAGCATAATCTTCGGCTTCATCGCCAGCCCCCGGGCAATCGCCACCCGCTGCTGCTGTCCGCCGGATAGCTGGGAAGGATAGGACTGCGCCTTATCGGCAATGCCGACCTTCTCCAGATAATACATCGCGGTCTTCTCCGCTTCCGCCTTGCTTAGACCAAGCACCTTCACGGGAGCCAGAGTGATATTGTCGATCACCTTTTTGTGCGGGTACAGGTTGAAGTGCTGGAAGACCATTCCGATCTCTTTGCGCAGGGTATTGATATCTGTCTTGCGTTCATTTACAGTTATACCGTCCACGGTTAATCCGCCGTTCGTGATCGTCTCCAGACGGTTAATGCAGCGCAGCATCGTGCTCTTGCCGGAGCCGGAGGGACCAACTACCACAACAACTTCCCCTTCCTGAACATGCAGGTCAATGGCCTTCAGTACATGGAATTGTCCGTAATGTTTGTCTACCTGATGAAAGTCGATCAATAGCTAAGCCTCCTTTGTCTATTCGGGTGTTTGTCAGCAATGGTAACACTTAAAACACACCTTACTGTAGAGACTACCGAATCCTACATAATACTATGTAAAATTTAATTCCATAATGTTATTTTCTTTTAGTTATGTTATGTATTTCATTTTCTTCGAACGCCTATTAACGTTTTTTATCGAGTTGTTGTGACTTTTTGTGACATTTCTCGCTTGAAAAATCAAAGAACCCCTCTTAGGCGGAGGCTGACCGCTGAACACAAAAAAAGATGTCCTAAAGCCATCCATGGCTTCCGCGACATCTTTGTCCAGGCAATCTATTCTGTTCGGATCTAGAAGAAGAGCTTGAAGATCACTCCCGCCAGCACGGCACTGATCGGAATCGTAATGAACCAGGTGACCACGATCCGTCCGGCCACTCCCCATTTGACAGCGGAGAAGCGCTTGGCTGAACCTACACCCAGAATCGATGAGGTGATCGCATGTGTCGTACTTACCGGCAGATGCAGCAGCGTCGCTGTGAAAATAACAGAGGCCGCCGAAATATCCGCTGCGAAGCCGTTGATCGGCTCGATTTTGAAAATCTTCGTGCCCATCGTCTTAATAATCTTCCAGCCGCCGATAGACGTTCCGAGCGCCATCGATGTAGCCGCAGCGATCTTAACCCAGAGCGGAACCTCCATCGTATCCAGCCGTCCCGAGGTCACGAGGGCAAAGGTAATGATCCCCATCGCCTTCTGCGCGTCATTCGTACCATGGGTGAAGGATTGAAGTGCTGCTGTGATGATCTGCATCGAACGGAAGCCCTTGTTGACCGTGTGCGGACTGCGCTTCGCGAAGATCCACTTCAGAATCGTCATCACAATATACCCGATTACAAAAGCGATCAGCGGGGAGAAGACCAGCCCCTCCACAATCTCAATGAATCCGTTCCATTTGATATGCTCCGTACCTGCCCCAACGTATACCGCACCGGCTAACGCACCGATAAGTGCATGGGAAGAGGACGATGGAATACCGAGCCACCAGGTGACCAGATTCCAGATAATCGCCGCAATGAGCGTCGCTGTCACAATGTCTATCCCGTTGTCCAGCAAGGTCGGATCGGTAATGCTTCCCCCGATCTTCTTCGCCACTCCGGTGAACATCAAGGCGCCGATAAAGTTCATGGAAGCAGCCAGCATGATCGCTGTACGCGGCTTCAGCGCACGTGTGGAGACAGAAGTCGCAATCGCATTGGCGGTATCATGGAACCCGTTGATGAAATCGAACGCCAGCGCAAGGAAGATAACAAAAGCCAGTACATATATAGATGTATCCATATTTCAGAGCCCCTTATGAGTTGCGCATGATGATCGATTCCAGCATATTGGCTACGTCTTCACATTTGTCTGTGGTTGTCTCGAGCCGCTCGTACAATTCTTTGCGCTTAATCAGCTCAATCGGGTCTTTCACCTTCTCGAACAAGGCCTTGGTACAGATGCGCAGGACTTCGTCGCCCTGGTTCTCCAGATCATTCAGGCGGATGGTGTATTCACGGATCGCCAGAAGCTTCTTCTGGGATAGCAAATGAACCGCCTTCTGGATCTCGTACGCACTCTGGCGGAGAATCTCAGCGAACTGAACAATATATTCATCCGCATCCAGCAGATTATACATATAGAAACGCGAGGCAGAGGCCTCCAGCCCGTCAATGACATCGTCCATGCTGGTGATCAGATCCATGATGTCGTCCCGCTCCAGCGGCGTAATAAACGTCTTGTTCAATTCCTTAATGACAGTGTGCGTGTAAGTGTCGCATTGGGATTCGTATTTCTTCATCTCCGCAGCGAAATTCTCCACATTGCCCTCGAGAGTCGAGATATTCTGAGCGAAATAATCGGCCGCCTGAACAATGGTGTCAGCCATGTTTTCCAGCGTCTCAAAGAATATATCCTTTTTTCTGAGCTTCATTAGTCTAGGACCCCTTTACATAATATTGCCGTGAAAAAAATGAAGTCATTCCATGTAAAACGCATGAAAATGAATGACAACCCTTGTTATCTTATCATATCGATAGAAGGGATAGAAGACAAAAAACCGAACTTTTTCACACTATAATAACAATTCCCTGTAATTGCGAAAATTATCATCCGAACATTCAATTCTCCAGCCGGACTCAGCGGGACGCAGGTGCCAGCGCATATTCGACATGACTGCTGAACGAGGGACTGTTCGGGACGATCAGAATATGGGTGATTCCCGGGAACATCAGCGCCTCCTTGCCATCCTGCTTCACGAACCGGATGACGTCTCCGGGGCTGCGCGACCACTTGCCCTTAAGAGCTACGCCGCGCTGCAACAGCACCGCTTCTCCCCCCAGCTCCGTGTCCACCTGCAGCCGGCCGATATCGTCCAGCACCTTATGGTCCGAACCCATCACGATGATGTTCGCCGCTTCCACCGGACGGGCATTATTCAGATCCAGATGCGGCTTGCCGTTCACCCAGCGGGCATATATGCGCTGCTCTGCGTCATATTTGTACCCGACATTGTAGCTCTTCAGCAGGAAGTTCACGCTCAGCGCAAGCACCGGGTCGCCCTCCACAGGAATATAATCCGGATCGTGGAAAAGAAAACCGGGAACCTTCACGCTCTCCGCATAGCCCAGCTTCGCTGCGCCCTCCCGCAGCTTGGCGGCATTGCTGTACAGGTTATGCGGGGCCTTGCGCTCTTTGTCCCGCCAAAAGTAAGCTCCCGCCCGGCCGATCTCGTCCATGTCCGCCTTCTTCTCCCGTTGCAGAATGGCATAAGCGGCCGGGCTGCCTCCGGCATGGACCGTTATGCCGCTGTAGCTCTCGCCGATATCCAGCAGATACGGGCGGATACTGCGGATCGGCCCGATCTTCACCACGCCGGAATGACTCTGAAAGATACCGATCAGCCGGGTAATTCCGCCTTCCGCCAGCACCTCGTACAGAATATCCGCCTCGCTGATCCCGGACTGCGGCCGGGCCGCCGGGGCATTATTGATCATGACCGCCAGCGGCCGGGGCAGGCTCCCTTCCTCCGCAGGCAGGCCCGTTAAGCCGGAGACCGTCCCGGCGGCAGGCTCTGGGGCCGGTGTCTGCTCCACCGCCTCTGTCGGCTGCGGCTCCAGGGTTGGCGCTGCTGTGGGTGCAGATGTTGGTACGGGCACAGGCGTGGCCTGCCCGTTACTGCAGGCAGAGAGCAGCATCGCAGCAAGGATCAGAGCATATACAGGACGGGATGCATAACGGTTCATCGATATTGACACGTTGTTCCTCCTAATCGTTAAGTTACAGCTTGCTTCTTTTATTTAATCATAGCTGGCAGAGTTTGTCTTGAGATCAGCAGAAAAAGGACACAGCCTTATAGCGGCTGTGTCCTGTATTCATTCATATAATAGTCAACCCTTAGTCAGTTATCCGTCAGTCAGTCAAGCATCCAGCAGTTCAGGCTGAGCGTACCATATTGATAGGCTTGAATCATTAACTGGGCCCGCCGGCCTTCATCGGCTGTGCCCATTACATAGAAGAGCGGGACGAAATGTTCCTTGCCGTAGGTAGGTACGGCATCCCGCACATGCGGGGCTTGCTTCTCATAGGCATACAGGGAGGGAAGATCCCAGGCTTCGAGCCGCTGTGCAATCCATCCGTCGAAGCCCATCGCCCACTGCTCCGGCTGATCATCCTGCTTCAGCAGTCTGAGGTTATGAACCAGGCCGCCGCTGCCGATCAGGAGGATACCTTCCTCGCGCAGCGGTGCAAGCAGCCGTCCGATGTTATACTGCTCTTCAGGCGAGCGGAGCGAATCCACGGATAAGGCCACGACGGGGATATCCGCCTGCGGGAACATTTTGCTCAGGATAACCCAGACGCCATGATCCAGCCCCCGGCCCAGCACTGGCTGATGAGGCAGATTACCGTCCCTGAAGAGTTCCGAAATGCGGCTGCTGAGTGCGGGATCACCTGGAGCAGGATAAGTGAGCTGATACATCTCTTCCGGGAACCCGTAGAAATCATGCTGCGTATCATGCTGCGTATCCACTGTAATCAACTGCTCGGGACTGTCCCAATGGGCTGAGAAGATGACAATGCCGCGGGGCTTCCCCAGATCCGAACCCAGCCGCTCCAGGAAACGCGTATAGTCGTTATCCTCAAGCACCAGCAGCGGGGAGCCGTGCGCAATAAAAAAGGCCGGTAATTTCATAGGGTAAGAGCCTCCATTCCCAAGTAATGGTCTGCCCCTTTATTTTACAGCTAATTCCCGGCCATTGCGAGTGCGGCAATGCTCCTATATCATCCAGTTCTGCCATTCCTCCTGCAGATGCTCCTGCTGGTTCATCCAATCCCGGGTGCGCTTCAGCACCTGCTCCTGCGCAGGACCCGAAGAGAAGGTATGATCGCCCTGGAAAATAATCTCCTTGTCGCACCGCCCTTCCGGCCGGGTCCAGAACAGCTTCTGGTAGAGGAACGCATAGTCCACAGGGATCACATCATCGGAGGTTCCGTGGATGACCAGCACATCGCCGCTGAACTTTCCGGCCTCCTGGAACGGCTGGAAGGCAGCGAGGGAATTGAAGTATACCGGAGTGAACGAATAACCTGCATAATCGGCCGACCCGCTCTTCACCGACCGGTCGAAGGCTTCTCTTCCGACAATCTTGACGATATCATTGAAGGGATAGCCGACGGCGGACCAGAGCACAAGGTTCTTCACCCGCCGGTCACGGACACCGGTCAGCAGCGCCACCGCCCCGCCCAGACTATGCCCGATCAGCGTTACACGCTGCGGGTCCACATCGGCCGAGCTGATGCCGTAATCCAGCACCGCCCGGGTCTGCCCGATCATCGACTCCATATCCTCACTGCCGTAATTGCCGCTGCTCTCCCCGCAGCCCGCATAATCGAAGCGGATCACCATGTAGCCATCCTGCGCCAGCTCACGGGCGGCCTTAACGAAGATCCGGTCAACACCGATCCGGCTGCCTACGAAGCCGTGGCAGATTACAGCAAGCGGCACCCGGTTCTTGCACCGTCCTGTCCCTGCCCGGTCTGCGGCCGGATAGTGTATGCTCGCTGTCAGTTCCTCTCCGTTATGCCGGATGATGATATTCCGTTCCATTGCGGCGTCCTCCCCTGGATTACTGATTTATTTTGAAAGATAATAATTCCGATTAACTTAGTATGATTTATGCCTCCATTATAATATCTGTGCTAATTTCTTGTCAATAAGCATCAAGCCCGCAATTCCACTCCCCTGTATTTGACAAAAGCCCCTTTCACTCCCGCAGGAGCAAAAGAGGCCCATGTCTGCCCGTTTAAGCATCACTCATTCATAGCTGTCGTGGAACATATCGTGAGTCTCCTGCCGGCCGTCCCAATCCTCAAGCCCGTTCTCCTCGCCCTGCGCCGCAGCATCCCATAGGCTGAAGCCGTCAGAATTGCCCCAGTCCCCCACATTATTAGTCGGTGCAGGCGCGGTGCCGCCGTTCACAGCTTTGCCGGGTTCTTGCTTGTTCTCCTGTTCCATAACGTTCCCTGCCTTCCCTCTAGCCTGATTTGTGGAGCAACCACCTCTTCAGTGTTTACTCTTCCAAAAGGATTATTCAGCTCTTCGTGAACAAACGTTGTCCTTGCACACGGCTGGTGCACAAACGTATACTCTAGGTTGAAGGTATCCTGATCACTCAATGCTGGAGGTATAGGTCCACACTATGAAAGTCAAAGCTATGATTAAGCAGAACAACCTGCTGCGGGAGCAGATGACGCCGTCTAACCGCTCTTATTTCGAAGATATGATTCTGGCGATGCGCGCCAGTTCCGTAGATGCTGTACGTGCAGAGGAGCTGCTGCTGGAGGCGGCTGTGCTGCTGCTGAAGGGACAAGCCAAGGGGAAGAACGCCAAGCAGATTTTCGGAGGGATGCCGGGCGATTATTTCAAGGCGGTGATGGAGAGCGCTCCCCCGCGTACTCCGCGCAGCCGGCTGAAGAATTCCCTGATGATCTCCTGGGCCGCTCTGACTCTGCTGTTCGGGACGATGGGCATTGCCGGCCTGATTACGCAGTGGATCGGCGGCCCGCAGCAAGTATTCAGCCAGCTCAGCTTGTTCACGCTGGTCGCCGTCGGCGCAGGCTCCGTCCCGCTGGTTGAACTTATAATGAAATGGATGACCTCCTTGTCGGAGGACGACAGCCCGAAGCCCAAGACCTTCGACATCAAGGGCCTGGGCATCTACATCGGAATTGCCGTTATTGCGGTATTCGCCGGTATGTTCCTGGACAATCTGTTCCCCGTCATTCCGGTCTCGCCCTGGGTCAGTCTGGCGCTGGCAGCTGCCGGAGGTCTGGGGCTGAAGTTTATTTTCTTCCCATCTTAGAGGCTGTATCCCATATCTATTCCACACTGGAGGAGACTTGAATGAAAAAGCATCACGTTCTATCCGCCGCAATCGCCCTGCTCATGGGGCTTCAGGCAATGATGTCCGCCCCGGCCGGTGCCGCAGGCAGCGGAAGCAGCACAGGCACTCCGGGGTCAACTGCGGGCGCTAAGTCCGGCGGAAGCGGGGCCACTGCCGCCAGCCATGCGGAAGCAGTCTACAAGGGCGCGCTGCCGCTGCTGTCCAGCGGCAATCTGCCGGGCACCATTGCGTATATGAAGACGAAGCTGTATGCGGTCACTCCCTATCAGGCGACCCTGCTGACGCTGAAGCTGGAGAACCTGCACAAGGCGCTGCTGCCCTCCTGGGAGAAGAAATTCAGCAGCAGCGATATCCAGCGGAAGCTCCTCACCGTCTACAGAGGGGGTGTCAGCATGGCGAAGCTGGCCGAGAGTACGGAGAGCCCCGCCCTGCGCGCCATGCTGCAAAGTGCGGGAGAGAGCGGGTACAAGCTGGATACCGCCGAGGGCAGCTTTTACCCGGTGATTGATTATGCGGCTTACCGCAAATATAAGCCCTACGTAACAGAGGATATCAGCAGCTATATTTCCATTATGGCGGCTGAATCAGATCTGCCCCCGTCCAAGGATAACGGGCTGATCATTGCCTGGGGCGAGGTAGCCGACCGTGCGCTGACCCAGGAGCAGTTCATCCAGACCTATCCCAAATCCAACCGGGTACAGGCCGTCAAGAAGCTGTATAACCAGTATGCTGTGAATACCTTCTACGGCCAGAACAACACCCCGCTCTTCCATTACGATAATCAGGAGATGGATCTGGAGGCGCAGAAGGCTTACGCCAGCATCCTGGCCAAGAACGGCAGCTCCAGCGCCTTCCTGCAGAAGCTGGACGGCTTCATGAAGCTGATGAAGAGTAACGGCTACCTGCTGGACGACGCAGCTGAGCAGTATCTCAAGACTGAGGTTCCTGAGCTGTAGACGGTTCGTCTGGGCCAACGTATCTTAATTTATCATTTTCTGATCAAAAACCCCGTCCAGATTTTGCTCGACGGGGTTTGCTTTGTCTATATGTTACTATACGGCCACCTTAGATCAGCATACTGAACAGATTAACGTCCTTGTTGATCTCCACATAATCGACGCCCTTCTGCTTCATCCGCTCAATCAGCGGAGCGTAGGCCTCGGTAGACATCAGCTCAATGCCGACCAGCGCCGGGCCGTTCTCCTTCTCGTTCTTCTTCGTGTACTCGAACCGGGTAATATCATCGTCCGGTCCCACCACCTCGGTCAGGAACTCGCGCAGCGCACCCGCGCGCTGCGGGAAATTCACCATGAAGTAATGCTTAAGGCCTTCGTAGATCAAGGAACGCTCCTTAATCTCCTGCATCCGGTCAATATCGTTGTTGCCGCCGCTGACGATGCAGACCACGCTTTTGCCGCGGATCTGATCACGGTACATGTCCAGAGCAGCAATCGGCAGGGAACCGGCAGGCTCCACTACAATGGCGTTCTCGTTATACAGCTCCAGAATCGTGGTACACGCCTTGCCCTCCGGCACCTTCACCACATCATCCAGAAGCTTCGAGCAGATGTCGAAGGTTAAGCCGCCGACACGCTTCACCGCCGCGCCGTCCACAAACTTGTTGATCTCCTTCAGGGTGATCACCTCACCGCTCTGCATGGCTTCGCTCATGGAGGCTGCGCCGCTAGGCTCCACACCAATGACCTGAGTCGCCGGGCTCACCGTCTTGATGTAAGTGGCTACACCGGCCGCCAGCCCGCCGCCGCCAATCGTGACGAACACGAAGTCCGCAGGCTTGTCCAGGTTCTCCATCACCTCCATGGCAATGGTGCCGTTGCCGGCAATGATGCGCGGCTCATCGAACGGGTGGATCAGCGTCATGCTATGGTCAATGCAGGCCTGCAGCGCCTCATCGTAGGCATCATCGAAGGTATCCCCCTTCAGAATAACCTCCACGAATTCGCCGCCGAAGCGCCGGACCTGCTTAATCTTCTGATTAGGTGTAGTGCTAGGCATGAATATCTTGCCTTTGATGCCAAGCGCCTTGCAGGAATAGGCCACACCCTGGGCATGATTCCCAGCACTGGCACAGACGATCCCCTTGGCCCTGTCTTCGTCAGACAGACTGCGGATCATATTATAGGCCCCCCGGATTTTGAAGGAGCGTACAATCTGCAAATCCTCGCGTTTCAAGTACACATTGCAGCCGTATTTAGCCGACAATACCGCATCCAGCTGGAGCGGCGTACGGACGATTACCTCCCGCAGCACATGGTGTGCGCGTACTATATCTTCCATTCCTACGATCCGGTTTTCGCCTTCTCTCATGTTTTCCCGCCTCACTGTCTCTTTCTTATCGTTTTCGCTTCTTGTAACATACTCTTCCAAGGACATTTTTTCAACCCTTGTCCTCTCCACACAACACATCATCCACTGACAGTGGAATTATAGAGACATATTATCAGTCCCCGCTCGTTCGTGTGCACAAAAATACTCCCATGTATCTGCCGTATTCAGCAAATAAAAGGGAGTATGCGCTCATACACCGCTATTCAATTCATTGTCCCTGGGAGTGCCGCACTACTGTTCCAGCAGCTCCTGAAACCATTTCAGGTTGAGTTCATGATGCGCCCTGACATTATTCATCATCGACTTCGCCATATCGTAGATCTTCTCTTGCTTGGCATCCAGCGCATGATCGATCTCGGCAATTTTGCGCCGTGTCTGCTCCATCTGCACCGCTACGGCCGCCTTGAATTGCTCAGCATCATATTGGTGGGCGAACAGCGTAGTCATATAAAAGGCTAATGTAATATCGTCCGTCTGCAGCGAATATTTGGCCATCAGCATTGTGAAATGCTCGTCACCCTGCGCTGTAATCTCATAAATGTATTGTTCAGGATAGTTGTTAATGCTAACGACTTCAACCAGCCGCACCAAGCCTTCACCCGCTAACTTCTGCAGGTTGTAATACAGCGATCCCTTCGTCATATGAACGAGATACCTGTAATCCCGCTCCTTGAAGACATTCAATAATTCATAAGCGCTGGATTGTCCGCAATCCTTCAGCAGGCCCAGTATTAATAAGGGGATAATAGCAATTCCTCTTTCTATACGATTATTGGAAATCACGGATATGCTCAGCGATCCATTCTCTGAACGTATAAGGCTCCCGGCCAAGAATCATCAGCACCGTATCGGTCACAGCGAGCTTATGCTTCAGGGAATACTCCCAGTCCTGGACTCTAAGGGTTATATACTCTTCAGCGATGTAGTTGCCCATATAGGAACGGAAGTCATCGATGGTCTGCTCTTCCAGCTGAATGGATTGTCCCAATTGCTTGGAGATCTCTGACAGTATGTTCCGCTGGCTAAGAATATTCGCCCCTGTAAGGGTCAAGACCTTCCCGGAGAATCTGTCAAAATCGGTTACCACCACACTGATCACTTCGGCAATATCTGCTTCGTGCACACTGGCCAGCTTAGCCTCAAGGGCCGGCAGCCGGATCGTTCCCTTATTGTATCTAAAAAGGTCTCTCCAGTAAACGGTATTGTGCATGAAGGCCTCGGCCCGGATAAAAACGTACTGAAAGCCATACGCCTGAATCTGCTCCTCGACCTTTTTATGTTTCATTGCATTCTCGTTGTAGCCTGCATCCGAACGGTTAATGGAGGCCGAGGATAAGAACACGATATTCCGTATACCTTGGTCCCGGGCAGCCTGCAGAATCTCTTCGGCATCATCCAGCAGGATCAGGAATAAGGTCTCCACGCCGCGCAGGCTGTCTGACCAGCCGCTGCAATCCTTGATATCGCCGGTCACGACAATCATCTGATCTGTCCGGTCTGCTAACAGCTTCTCGGGTGTCCGGGTGAGGGCTTTAAATGTAACATCCTTAAGCTTGAGGGTTTGTATAACCCGACTTCCAACGGTTCCTGTTGCTCCAGTAATAAATAACATGACAAGGACCTCTTTTCTGAAAATTTAGTCTAATTAGACTACAATTCATAATATAGTCTAATTAGACTAAGATGGCAAGGGGTATTCTCCGTAACATAATGCCTCCGCCATTGTGTTCAGTTTTTCTCCTACAATTCCTGAATCATCAAAAAACACAGCCCCGGAGGACTGTGTCTGGTATTGCATCTATAGTGTCTATTACAGTGTCTCTTGCTTCAGCATCCACTTGAGCAGATCCGGCATACTCGCCCACAACCGTGAGTGCATAATCACATATTCAATCGCTTCATTGGAATCGCCCATACCGACATAATCCGGAAGATTATGCGGCAGGCGCTTCTTACCCAGCAGATAGTCAGGCACATGCTTGTTGACTCCGCGGGCAACCCGGTAGAGCATTTTGAGCTGCGAGGTGATGCCGTTCTGCTTGAACTCCAGCACGATCCGGTCATAGGCAAAGGCTGCTGCGGCATCCTCTGCACCATAGTCCTTCATGATCTGTTCCGCTTCCTTCAACTGGTTGCTATACAGATATACAGCCGTCAGCAGATAGCGGGCACCGGTAGAATCGTCCTCATTCAGCTCCAGAATATGCTCCAGCATCTCTGCCGCTTCCTCCGCATTGCCGGCGAACCAGCAGGATTCCGCGTAGCTCTGGCAGATGCGAATATAAGGACGGGTCTCATACAGCCCCCAGAAATGCCCTTTATGCTTGGTAAAATACAACTCGCCCAGTTCCCGTCTGCCTGCGGCGATTCCCGCCTTGAGAAGTTCACGGGCCTCCTCCTCATTCTCCGATTCCTCAGCCAGAATAAGGTAGGCTTCCGGGCTGTCCGGATAGAGCTCAAGCGCCTTCTCCGCCAGCTGGACCCGGCGCTTCACAGAAGTCGCCTCCAGCGCCTTGCCCAGCAAGGCCTTCGCCTTCTCCTGCGGAGTTCCCGCACCGTTCAGTGCAATCAATTCATCCGCTTCTCCGGCCATGCCGTATTCCTCGACATAGTTATAGATCTCTTTAACCTTGCGGGAGATCGTCGCCGTGGTAACCTCGTATTTGTCGGCCAGCTCTGCCTGCGACAGCATGAAGCCGTATTCCTCGGACAGCAGGTATTCGATCGCCGCACAGAAGGAGCCGGTCTTCTTCACTGCCGGCTTGGTCTGACGGGAGAAGCCATTCCATAGCACCAGTGCTTCCAGGATCAGCTCCCGGTCATACCGGTCTCTCATGCTCTCGATCAGCTCCAGCGCGAGCTGTTCATGGGCCGGATGCTCCCATTTCAGCTCCTTCGCTACCATCTTCTTCAGCTTCGGCAGCGTAAGCTTGCCCGCGGCAGAGACAGTCCCTTCCGCAGCCGGTTGTTCCTCATGCACGATTACGCCGGGTATGGTTACAGGCGCTTGCGCCGCTGCATCCCCGGCGGTGACCAGCCGCAGATTCGACAGGGCTGCCGCTCTGTCTTTCTCCATGCAGCATTTCTTATATTTGTTCCCGCTTCCACACGGGCATAAGTCGTTTCTTCCTACCTTACTCAAAACCAATTCCCCCTTAAATCTGTAACTGTACATCTGCATAAACACCACTGTTATTGCTATTATAGCATTCGTTCTGGAATTGCAAGTGGAAACGACGGTGCCGTCCTTTTAGGGACGGCACCGTTTCAGCGAGAAATAGCAGGATAAGCTATGATTTCAAACATATAAATTTTTATATTTTTAAAAAAGGCCTTTCCCTGAAAGGAAAGACCCTTTATCTGTATTTATCCGCACATTTTCCCCCGTACGAGTTGTATTATAGCACTTCTCCTACAACTTGTCAGTCCTTTTTTTGGGACTTTCTCCTCAGACCAGCGCCTTCATAGCGATATCGCTGCGGTTCTGTTTACCCGGAAAAGTAATCTTTTCCGCACTGGCATAGGCCGATGTACGTGCTTCGGCAAGGGTTGCCCCCAGGCCTACCACCCCAAGCACACGGCCGCCGGTGGTCACCCAGCCGCCGTCCCCGGCGCGTGCCGTTCCTGCATGGAAGACCAGCGCAGAGCCGCTGTCTTCCAGCCCGCTAATAGGCACACCCTTCGGGTAAGGCCCGGGATACCCTTCCGAGGCCAGAACCACGCAGACTGCCGCCTCGTCACTCCACTCGATCGGAATATCGGCGAGTCTGCCTTCGGTCACAGCGAGGAAGATCTCCAGCAGATCGCTTCGCAGCCGGGGAAGAACCACCTGTGTCTCGGGGTCCCCGAAGCGGGCATTGAATTCAATGGTCTTCGGACTGCCGTCCGGCGAGATCATCAGCCCCGCGAACAACACCCCGCTGAAGGGACGGCCCTCCGCCACCATCGCTTTGGCCGTCGGCTCAATGATCGTCTCCACCGCTTCACGGATGACCGCCTCATCGATATGCGGAAGCGGGGAATACGTCCCCATGCCTCCCGTATTAGGTCCTTTATCGCCGTCGAATACAGGCTTATGGTCCTGGGCCGCAGCCATAGGCCGCACCGTTTCGCCATCCACGAAGGCCAGAATCGACATTTCCTGCCCGGCCAGGAACTCTTCAATCACAACCTGGGCACCGGCTTCCCCGAACACCTTGTCGACCATGATCTCCTGAAGGGCCTGCTCCGCTTCCTCACGGGAATGCGCTACGGTTACCCCTTTGCCTGCGGCCAGTCCGTCCGCCTTGATCACAATCGGCAGCCCCTGCGTCCGCAGGTAAGACAGTGCTGTATCATAATCGCTGAATTTCTCATATGCCGCTGTCGGAATACTGTACTTATGCAGCAGATCCTTCATGAAGGTCTTGCTGCCCTCAATCTCTGCGGCATTCTTACGCGGGCCGAATACCGGGATATCCTGGGCTTCGAAGGCATCCACAATGCCTGCAGCGAGCGGATCATCCGGTCCAATGACTACCAGACCTACCTTCTTCTCCTTGGCAAAAGCGGTCAGCTTATCGAACTCGAAGACGCCGATCGGCACACATTCCGCAAGCTGCGCAATCCCGGCATTGCCGGGAGCGCAGTAGATTTTACCGGCACGGGGACTGCGGGACAAGCTCCAGATGATGGCATGCTCGCGTCCGCCGCCGCCGACTACTAAAATATCCATAAGGCTCTGATCCTCCCAGCGTGCTAGTGTTTGAAGTGGCGTACGCCGGTGAAGACCATGGCAATGCCGTATTCGTTGGCGACCTTAATCGATTCCTCGTCCTTAATGGAGCCACCCGGCTGAATCACAGCTGTAATACCGGCCTTAGCGGCCATTTCCAGCGTATCCCCCATCGGGAAGAAGGCATCCGAGGCCAGCACAGCACCCTTGGCTTTCTCACCGGCTTGCTCAATGGCAATCTTGGCGGCACCGACACGGTTCATCTGTCCTGCCCCTACGCCGACCGTCATATCATCAGCCGCCAGCACGATGGCGTTGGACTTCACATGCTTAACGACCTTCCAGCCGAACAGCAGCTGCTTCAGCTCTTCTTCGCTAGGCTTACGGTCTGTTACCACTTGCAATTCCTCAGGATTCACGGAGTGCACATCGCTTTCCTGCACCACCATACCTCCTTCAACAGAGGTTACAACAAAGCTGCTCTTGCGGGAAGCGGCGGTGCTGAGGTTACCCAGCTTGAGCAGCCGGATATTCTTTTTCTTCGTAAGGATCTCCAGCGCTTCGTCCGTGAAGCCCGGTGCCAAGACGATTTCGAGGAAAATATCCTTCAGCAGATTAGCCGTATCGGCATCAATAATCCGGTTGGCCGCCACAATTCCGCCGAAGATGGAGGTAGGGTCCGCATTGTACGCCTTTTGATAGGCTTCATAGACACTCGTTCCCACGCCGACTCCGCAAGGATTCATATGCTTAACGGCTACAACGGCAGGCTCTTCGAACTCTTTGACAATCTGGAGCGCTGCGTTCGCGTCATTGATATTGTTGTAGGACAGCTCCTTGCCGTGCAGCTGCTCGGCCGCCGTCAGGGTATCCTGCGCCGCCAGCGGCTTGCGGTAGAACGCAGCCTTCTGATGCGGGTTCTCCCCGTAACGCAGATCCTGGATTTTCTCATAAGTGACCGTATAGCGCTCCGGCAGCGGTTCACCGGTGACATTCGCCAGATAATCGGCAATCAGGGCGTCGTAAGCCGCCGTATGGCGGAAGACTTTGGCTGCAAGACGTTTGCGGGTGGCAAGGGTCGTATCTCCGCCGGCACGCACTTCTTCAAGCACATTCGCATAATCGGCCGCATCGACCACCACACTGACAAAAGCATGGTTCTTCGCCGCAGAACGCAGCATCGTCGGTCCGCCGATATCAATGTTCTCGATCGCCTCTTCATAAGACACATCCGGCTTGGCAATCGTCTCCGCGAACGGATACAGATTCACCACGACAAGGTCGATGTAATCAAGGCCAAGCTCATTCATCTGACGGGTATGCTCTTCGTTGTCACGCACTGCAAGCAAGCCGCTGTGTACGGCGGGGTGCAGAGTTTTAACGCGTCCATCCATGATCTCAGGGAAGCCCGTGACATCGGAAATGCCGATGACCGGAACGCCTTCCTTCGCCAGAAGTGTGCTGGTGCCGCCTGTGGAGATAATTTCTACGCCTAGTGCAGACAACTCGCGGCAAAAATCCACGATGCCCTGTTTGTCCGATACGCTGACCAGCGCTCTCTTGATACTCACTTTGAATAGTCCTCCTCTGGATTCACGCTAGATTATTGGGGTGTTGTAAGAGTTACTTGATGAATCGGCTGCTCTTGAAGACGGCTTGCAACCAATCATTGGCGCTGCTGATTTAGTTGGATTTTTGTTATCTAATTCCGGCGGGGAAGCACGTAGCGGGGCAGTAGTTGGAAAATGTACACTTAAATGACGCCTGATAAGGTCAATCATTCGATTGGGGCGGGATTAGTTGTACTTTTTCCACTTACGCTCCGTTCACCGCACATATCAACCAGATTAGGTGGAGACAATCCACCTGTTTCCAGCAGCTTAGCTTATTGGGTTGGGAATACTGAACCTTTAAATCAGATTATCCCCGTGCCTATGAATGTTTGCCGGAGAACTCCGGATGATTACAGCAACGAATCCTGTAGAACAAACTATTAATTTAGAATTTCCTGGTGTTTCTGTTCTGCTATTTGTGCTACTGTCCTTACGCCAGCAAACCTGTATTTTTGCAATTTCAGGCCATGCCCGCCAGATATTCCGTCAAATCCTGACGCCTCTGAACTATTTCCTGAGAAATATCAGAATCGGCCGGGGGTTGCCTGAAATGTCGAAAATACTCCGGTTAAACAGCCAGCACAGGCAGATATGCAGCAATTTCGCTTAATTGCCAAGAGTCGTCAATCTTCCGTTCAATTCTACTTTTCCGGCGGCAAAAGCACTCACTACCTCAGGATACAGCGCGTATTCCACCTGATGGATGCGTTCAGCCAGCGATTCGGCGGTATCTCCAGACTGAACCTCCACGCAGCGCTGGGCGATCACCGGTCCGGTATCCATGCCTCCATCGACAAAATGCACCGTCACGCCCGTCAGCTTCACGCCATACTCCAGCGCCTGCCCGATGGCGTCCTTCCCGGCGAAGGCCGGCAGCAGCGAAGGATGAATGTTGATGATCCGTCCGGCATACGGGGCGAGCAGAACCGGCGAGATCAGCCGCATGTAGCCGGCCAGCACCACCAGTCCGATGTTCCGGCGCTGCAGCTCGGCCACAATCGCAGCCTCATACTGCTCCCGGCCCGCGAAGTCCTTCGGCCGCAGCAGCAGAGCAGGGATTCCCGCCTCCTCCGCCCGCTGTGCTACAGGCGCTTCCGGTTTATCCGAGACCAGCAGCTCTATGCTGCCTCCGCCCAGCCTGCCCTCCCGCTGTGCCTGGACCAGTGCAGCGAAATTGCTGCCCGTTCCCGAGGCAAACACAGCGATTCGGCTCCGCTCCATCAGACTTCAGCTCCTGTAAAGGTAACGATGCGCTCTCCTTCAGTGACCGAGCCGAGCCGGTAAGCCTCTTCCCCGCTCGCCTTAAGCAGCTCCAGCGCACGCGCCCCGTCCGCTTCCGCTACTACCAGCACCAGGCCGATCCCCATATTAAAGGTGGTGAACATATCGCGGTTGCTTACATTGCCTTTATTCTGCATCAGGCTGAATACAGGCTGGATCGGCCAGGAGCCGTAGTTAATCTCAACATTCACGTTCTCCGGCAGCACGCGCGGAATATTCTCGATGAACCCGCCGCCCGTAATATGGGCCATCCCCTTGACCGGAAGCTGTTCCAGCAGAGCGAGGAGCGGCTTCACGTAGATCCGGGTTGGAGCCAGCAGAACGTCCACGAGCGGCGCTCCCAGCTCAGGTACAACCTCATCCAGGTTGTATCCGTCTTCCTCCAGCAGCAGCTTGCGCACCAGCGAGAAGCCGTTGCTGTGAATCCCGCTCGAAGCCAGGCCGATGACAATGTCCCCGGGTGCAATATCCGCTCCGGTTACCAGCTTGGCCTTATCGGCCACGCCTACGGTGAATCCGGCGATATCATATTCGCCTGCCGCATACATCCCCGGCATCTCGGCCGTCTCGCCGCCGATCAGCGCGCAGCCCGCCTGATGGCAGCCTTCGGCGATCCCGGCTACAATGGCCTCGATCTTCTCCGGCACCACTTTATCGCAGGCCAGATAATCGAGGAAGAACAGCGGCTCCGCGCCCTGCACCACGATGTCATTCACACACATGGCGACGGCATCGATGCCAATCGTGTCGTGGCGGTCAGCCGCGAACGCGATCTTCAGCTTCGTGCCCACACCATCTGTGCCCGATACGAGGACCGGCTCTTCGTATTTGTCCTTATTCAGGCCGAAAAGGGCGCCGAAGCCGCCCAGCTCTGTCATCACTTCCGGACGGTATGTGCGCTTCACATGCTTCTTCATGCGTTCTACTGCTTCATTGCCAGCCGCAATATCCACTCCGGCTTTCTTGTACGCTTCTGACACGTTTGGACACCTCATTTAGATTAGTTTAGAGCGCGTGTTCGGGGCGGCAGGGATTTGAACCCCCTTAAGAGGGGAGGTGGTTATAGTCGTCATTACGAGGAACATTTGGACTTACGGCCGCTGTTATATTTGGATTTCCTTGATTTTAACCGCAGGTCGCGGTAGAAATCCAAATATAAAGGCGGACGCTACCGCTCCTACAGTTCCAAATTTCCTCTCCATGACTCACACCACCGGGTTTAAATCCCTGCCGCAAGCCGAAGCTTCGCGCCTTGCACAGCGGCAAGGGGTCGGCGCTGGGCTTCGCACAGCGCCTCCTTAGGCGACCGGTCCCCCGACTTTGCGTTAGCAAACAGGACGGGGGCGGGAGCTAGGCCTGCACGGGGCGAAGCCGTGCGGGCTCTAGAGCGACCGTCACCCCGTTTTTGCGGCAGCAAACAGGACGGGGGCGGGAGCTATTCCTCGCACGGGGCGAAGCCGTGCGGGCTCTAGAGCGACCGTCACCCCGATTTTGCGGCAGCAAACAGGACGGGGGCGGGAGCTATTCCTCGCACGGGGCGAAGCCGTGCGGGCCTTAAGGCGACAGAATCTCCGGATTTGCGCAGCAAACGGGACAGATTCTGGAGCCAGCGGGCCCGGCGGACCGCAGGCCGCCGGGGGTGCAGCGCCGTGAAGCGTGTCCCGTCCGTGCGCAGCACACAGGGACAAAGCGGGGACCCGCACCCAAGCCTACTTAGCAAGTTTAGAGCAGACACAGACCGCCAAGCTTTCGGGTGGCCGGAGGGCAGCGCCCTCTGGAATCCCCCTTCGCAAGGGGGACTTAGGGGGATGAGCCCCACAGACTTAGGGGGATGTCTCACCTAACACGAGCATCCGTCCTTCTCTTCCCCGCCGAAATCCACCTGCGTCGGGTAATCATTGTCGAAGCAGGACAGGCATAAGCCGCCTTTGTAATCGTCACTATTATAGCCGCCGATGGACTGGATCAGCCCATCCGGGGAGAGGAACGCCAGGGAATCGGCGTTGATCTCCTCGCACATCTCGGCGATCGTCTTATAGGAGGCGATCAGCTCCCGGCGGTCCGGGGTATCAATGCCATAGAAGCAAGGGTTCTTGAACGGCGGCGAGGTGATCCGCACGTGAACCTCAAGTGCTCCGGCCTCGCGGAGCAGGTTAACGATCCGGCGCGAGGTGGTGCCTCGCACGATGGAGTCGTCGATCATGACGACCCGCTGGCCTTCCACGACACGGCGCACGGCGCTGAGCTTCATCTTCACGCCCTGCTCACGCAGC
Organism: Paenibacillus sp. FSL K6-1217; assembly: GCF_045040735.1. Classification (NCBI taxonomy): domain Bacteria; kingdom Bacillati; phylum Bacillota; class Bacilli; order Caryophanales; family Paenibacillaceae; genus Paenibacillus; species Paenibacillus sp. FSL K6-1217. Next base: position 5,894,962 of record NZ_CP150271.1, on the reverse strand, counting down.
TCCTGGCTGGGCTGGATGAAGGTCCGGCCGGTGTACTTGTTCTTGATCAGTCCCAGCTCGTACGGGATGCCCGTCTGCTCGGCATAGCCGATGGCGGCGGAGATACTGGAATCCGGCACGCCGGTTACAATATCCGCGTCCACGAAGGCTTCGAGCGCCATCCGGCTGCCCATCCGCTTGCGCGCAGAGTGCAGGTTGGAGCCGTTCAGATCACTGTCCGGGCGGGCGAAGTAGATGTACTCCATCGCGCACAGTGCTTTGCGCTTAGGCTCTGCGAAGCGGTCCTCACGGAAGCCGTTCTGATCGAGCACTAGCAGCTCGCCGGGCTCGATATCACGCACCAGCTCGGCGCCGATCACTTCGAGCGCACAGGATTCAGAAGCGAAGACATAGGCTTCGCCCAGACGGCCCATAACAAGCGGACGGAGTCCATGGGTGTCTGAGGCGACAATCAGCTTGTCATTGGTCATCAAGAGGAAGGCGAAGCCGCCGACCAGCTGCGACAAGGCATCCTTCGTAGCTTCGACAAAATCCTTCTGCGACCGCGCAATCAGATGCGCCAGCACTTCGGTATCACTGGTCGTCTGGAAGATCGAGCCGCCCTGTTCGAGCTGCTTGCGGATCAGCGGCTCGTTGACGATGTTGCCGTTCGTGGCAATCGCCAGATCGCCGTCACGGTATTTGAAGACCAGCGGCTGCGCATTGGTCAGGCGGCTGTCTCCGCTGGTGGAATAACGCACATGGCCGATGGACATGTCTCCCACCAGCGAAGCAATCTTGTCCTTGTCGAAGACTTCCTTCACGAGGCCCATGCCGCGGTGATAGTTGAAGTCGCGTCCATCCGCCACGCAGATGCCCGCGCTCTCTTCTCCCCGGTGCTGCAGGGCATGCAGGCCGTAATAAGACATGGAGGCGGCTTCCGGGTGTCCGAAGACCCCGAAGACGCCGCATTCTTCTTTTAACGTGTCAAAAATATCTCCCGAGCCCGTTCCTTCGTTGTAAAAGTCGCCGGTCCACAGGATAGGGGCTTCCTGCTTGTTCCCGGTCTTTATTTCATAAGACATGGAATAGCATCCTCCCAAATGGTCTTGAGTTCAGTAACAGCTTCATCCAGTGCAGCTGATCCGTCCAGAGTAACACGCAGGCGGTCCCCGCCCACAGTTCCGATGATCTCTACAGGTACGCCGTAAGCGGCAACCGCTGCCCGCAATTCTTCTGCACGGTCAGGCGCCGAAGTCAGGATAATCCGGGATTGGCTCTCACTGAACAGCGCTACATCCGGGCGGAGCCCGCCGGCGGACAATTCAATATTCGCGCCGATGCTGCCGCTGATGCAGCTCTCGGCGAGTGCTCCGGCCAGACCGCCTTCCGACAGGTCATGCGCCGAGCGCACCTTCCCGCTGCGGATTGCAGCGAGTACTGCATCCAGCAGCTTGCGCTCTGTCGCCAGGTCCAGCTCCGGCGGACGGCCTTCGGTCAAGCCGTGAACGGCATACTGGAACTCGCTGCCGCCAAGCTCTGCCTTCGTAATCCCGAGCAGCAGAATAGCATCGCCTTCCTGCTTGAAGGCCTGGGTTGTAATATGATCGGTATCTTCCACAAGGCCCACCATGCCGACAACCGGTGTCGGGTAGATGGCTCCAGAGGCATTTTCATTGTACAGACTGACATTACCACCGATAACCGGCGTATCCAGCACCCGGCAGGCTTCAGCCATACCGTCTACCGCACGTTCCATCTGCCAGAAGATCTCCGGCTTCTCGGGACTGCCGAAATTCAGGTTATCCGTAATCGCCAGCGGCTGGGCACCGGAGCAGACAATGTTGCGCGCCGCTTCGCTGACAGCAATCCGTCCGCCCACTTCAGGATCAAGATAGACATAACGTCCGTTGCAGTCTGTAGTCATGGCCAGACCTTTGCGGGTGCCATGAATGGTTACCACTGCCGCATCGGAACCCGGACGAACCGCAGTACTGGTGCGTACCATGTAATCATATTGGTTGTACACCCATGCTTTGCTTGCTACCGTAGGCGAACCCAGTACGGTACGCAGAGCGCCGCCCAGATCGGTTACTTCTTCATAACGGAGCGTATCCACCGAGGCATTCTCCTCATAATAAGCAGGAACTGCCGATGGTTTGTTATAAATAGGGCATTCATCCACCAGTGCCGTTACCGGCATATCGCCGACCACTTCGCCGTGATGGAACAGCTTCAGGCGGCCGTCATCCGTAACCTTCCCCACCTTGCGGCAGATAACGCCCCAACGGTCGAAGATTTCCTGTGCCTGTGCTTCATCCTTAGGCTCTACCACGAACAGCATCCGCTCCTGTGATTCGGAGAGCATCATCTCATAAGGAGTCATGCCGTCCTCACGCTGCGGCACCTGATCCAGATACAGCTCCAGACCGTTGCCTGCCTTGCTTGCCATCTCAGCACTGGAGCAGGTCAGTCCGGCTGCACCCATATCCTGAATCCCCAGTACGATACCGCTGTCGATCAGCTCCAGGCAGGATTCCATCACCAGCTTCTCCATGAACGGGTCGCCGACCTGAACCGCCGTCCGCTTCGCTTCCGACTCATCACTAAGCTCAACCGAGGCGAAGGTCGCACCGTGAATCCCGTCACGGCCGGTAGGAGGACCTACATAGAATACGGGGTTGCCTACCCCTTTGGCGACACCGCGCTGGATTTTATCGTGATCAATCAGGCCGACACACATCGCATTGACCAGCGGATTGCCGTCATAGCTGTCATCGAACATAATTTCCCCGCCGACCGTGGGGATGCCGATACAGTTGCCGTAGCCCGCGATCCCGGATACCACATGCTCGAACAGATATTTTACCCGGTCACTCTCAAGCTTCCCGAACCGCAGGGAATTGAGCAGAGCTACCGGTCTTGCACCCATGGAGAAAATATCGCGGATAATCCCGCCCACCCCGGTCGCCGCGCCCTGATAAGGCTCTACCGCTGACGGATGGTTGTGGCTTTCGATTTTGAAGACAACCGCCTGGTTATCGCCGATGTCCACGATCCCCGCGCCTTCGCCCGGTCCCATGAGCACCTTCGGCCCGCTTGTCGGGAAGCGGCTCAGCAGCGGCTTCGAGTTCTTATATGCGCAGTGCTCGGACCACATTACGCTGAATACGCCGATCTCTGTATAGTTAGGCTTACGTCCCATGAAGGAAGTAATGAGCTCATATTCGCTGTCCGATACCCCGAACTGACTATAGATTTTCTGCTCCGCGATCTGCTCTGCGGTCGGCTCCTTAGCGGATACTTGCTGCGTCATAACGATCCCTCCATGTCTTGAGAATGGATGTGAACATCCGTTTGCCGTCTTCCGAGCCCAGCAGACTATTCGCTGCACGTTCCGGGTGAGGCATCATGCCAACCACATTGCCTGCCACATTGCTGACTCCGGCAATATCGGCTACCGAACCGTTCGGGTTGTCACTGTAGGTGAATACGATCTGATTATTCGCTTTAAGCTCTGCGAGCGTCTCTTCATCACAATAGTAATTGCCTTCGCCATGCGCGATCGGGATGACAATCTCTTCATCCTTCACATAGTCAATAGTAAACGGGGTTGTGTTATTAACGACCTTAAGCACCGTGTCATGACAACGGAACTTCATCGACATGTTACGGCGCAGCGCACCCGGCAGGAGGCCCGCTTCGGTCAGAATCTGGAACCCGTTGCAGATGCCCAGTACGAACTTGCCTTGCTCTGCCGCCTTAGCCACCTCAGCCATTACCGGAGCGAACCGGGAGATTGCGCCGCAGCGCAGATAGTCACCATAAGAGAAGCCGCCCGGCACGAGAATACAGTCATATGCCGACAGGTCTGTCGCCGTATGCCATACATATTCTACAGGTTCGCCGAGGCTGTCTTCTACTGCCTTGTAGCAGTCAATGTCACAATTGGAGCCCGGAAAGACAAGTACTGCAAATTTCATGATGGTTAGTCCTCCAATTCGTAGCGGTAATCCTCGATCACCGTGTTGGCCAGCAGCTTCTCGCACATTTCCTTCAGACGTCCTTCCGCTTCTGCGCGGTTATCGGTATCGAGCGTCAGCTCCATATACTTGCCGATCCGCAGACTTTCAACTTCCTGGAAACCGACGGAGTGCAGGGCACCCTGCACGGCAACACCTTGGGGATCGAGCACGCTTTTCTTGATGGTGACGTAGACTGTCGCTTTTAACATACGCTTGTAGTTCCTCCTAGAGTTTAATGAACTGAATTAGGCCTTTATCTGAAAAGAAACGCTCACCTACGCTTGCGGTCGGTAGTAACTGGAACTTTAATTGCATTCTGTACATCTAAAATCCGGTTTTCAGGGACAATATTCATTGTAGTTGTATTTCGTACAGCTAAATATCAGCGAATCCTTGTTTTTAAGAGCTTCTGCAGGTTTTAGTTGCACAGAGTACAGTTAAACTGCGGATTTCAGGCTTCTCGAACGTTTTAGTTGTACAAAGTACAGTTAACACTTAATGGTTAATCTACAAAAGAGGGTTTTCCTTATAGCGACATCCCGGTAAGTCTATGGTAGATATCCAGGTACCGGCGCGATGTCTCTTCGACCACCTCAGGCGGCAACGGGTCCGGCGTACTATTCTTATCCCAGGAGGAGGCTGCCAGGTACGTCCGCACAGGCTCCTTATCCATACTGTCGATCTCAATATCCAGAGCGTACTTGTCCTTGGCCCAGAAGCGGGAAGCATCCGGTGTAAAAATCTCATCGATCAGAATCACCTTACCGTCCAGCAGGCCGAACTCGAATTTGCAATCGGCGAGGATGATCCCGCGTTCATTACAATATTCTCTGGCAAAAGCGAACAGCTTCAGGCTCTTCTCCTTAAGCTCCTGCGCAAGCTCCGCACCGATCTGTTCCTGCATCTGCTCAAACGGAATGTCCTCGTCATGACCTACATCATTCTTAGCCGCAGGTGTGAAAATCGGCTCCGCCAGCACTGCATTCTTCCGCAGTCCCTTGGGCAGCCCGATGCCGTTCACCCGGCCGGTCTCCTGATACTGCCGCCAGCCGCCGCCTGTAATGCAGCCGCGCACGACACATTCGATATCGATCCGCTGGGCTTTGCGAACCACCATAATACGGTTCCTTAGCGCTTCGCGGTCCTTCGCAATATCCCCGAGCTTATCCACCTCGATATGAACCACATGGTTCTCGATAAGCTCCTTTGTCTGGCCGAACCAGAAGGCGCTAAGCCGGTTCAGCACATTGCCCTTGTCCGGCACCGCCGGGTCCAGCACATAATCGAATGCGGAGATCCGGTCGGTAACGACAATCAGCACCTCATCCCCCAAATCGTACAGCTCACGAACCTTGCCTTTGTAGAGCAGCGGCGCATTTACGAGTTCCACGGCAGTGGATACGGCCGTTGATGTCATGACCTTTCCTCCCTTGAACAAATGATCTTGCGTATATTTGGGCTAAAAGCGCTTGAGGCGCTGAGATTCCTTCGCTTCGCTTGAGCGGAAACTGAATTACTCCTTTGGGTTAATAGGGTCACTGCGGAAATTTTGGACTTCCGATCGCTGTTATGTTTGAATTTCCTGATTTGAACCGCAGGCAGCGGTAGAAATCCAAACATAAAGGCGAACGCTGTCGCTTCTACAGTTCCAAAATTCCTCTCCGTTCCTCTTTTAACCCCAATGTCTAATCGTGTCCCCCCTGTCGCTTACACTCCAGAACAACTACTGCCCCCACCGCTCCGCCATATCTTCTCCAGCTCATCAGTTCACCACTGACTTACCTTTTTTAAAAAAATAATTAGATCAGCTCCAGCTTGCGGAAGATGGTGTCCACATGCTTCAGATGCCAGGAAGGATTGAACGCATCCTCGATCTCTTCCGGGCTGAGCACGGCCGTGATCTCCGGGGTGGCTTCCACGATGTCACGGAACTGGGTCTGCTCTTCCCAGGCCTGCATGGCACGCGGCTGTACAGTGTCGTATGCCTGTTCGCGGCTGAAGCCTTTGTCGATCAGCTTCGTCAGGATGCGGCCGGAGAACGGAACGCCGAAGGTACGGTTCATGTTGCGCTTCATATTCTCCGGGAACACGGTCAGGTTCTTCACGATATTGCCGAAGCGGTTCAGCATGTAGTTCAGCAGCATGGTCGCATCCGGCAGGATAATCCGTTCTACCGAGGAATGCGAGATATCGCGCTCATGCCACAGCGGCACGTTCTCGTAAGCTGTCATCATGTGGCCGCGGATCACGCGCGACAGGCCGGAGATGTTCTCGCAGCCGATCGGGTTGCGCTTGTGCGGCATAGCTGATGAACCCTTTTGACCCTTGGCAAAAGCTTCCTCTACCTCGCGGATCTCACTCTTCTGCAAAGCGCGGATCTCGGTAGCGAACTTATCCAGGGAAGTGGCAACCAGCGCCAGCGCCGCCATGTATTCCGCGTGACGGTCACGTTGCAAGGTCTGCGTCGAGATTGGAGCGGGGCTTGTGCCCAGCTTCCGGCAGACAAATTCCTCAACGAACGGGTCGATGTTGGCATAGGTGCCGACTGCCCCGGAGATTTTGCCGAACTGCACCCCTTTTGCCGCATGACGGAAACGCTCCAGATTACGCTTCATTTCCTCATACCACAGCGCCATCTTCAGCCCGAAGGTCGTTGGCTCCGCATGTACGCCATGGGTACGGCCCATCATAGGGGTATCCTTGTAGGCGATGGCTTTATCCTTCAGAATCTCAATAAAGCGGATAATATCCTGTTCCAGAATTTCGTTGGCCTGACGCAGCAGATAGCCAAGCGCCGTATCGACAACGTCCGTGGAGGTCAGACCGTAATGCACCCATTTGCGCTCTGCCCCCAGACTCTCGGATACCGCACGGGTAAAAGCAATGACGTCATGGCGCGTTTCCTGTTCAATTTCGTCGATCCGTGCGATGTCGAATTTGGCATCCTTGCGCAGCTTCGCGGCATCCTCCTGCGGGATCACACCCAGTTCAGCCCACGCCTCACAGGCACAGATTTCAACTTCCAGCCACGCGTTGAATTTGTTCTCTTCGGTCCAAATGGCCCGCATCTCAGGTCTGCTGTAACGTTCGATCATAGCTTTTCAGTTCCTCCAAAGGTTAGTTTGCTCTACCCAGGACAATCCGTCGCCGGTATCCTTGCAGAGCAGGTTGATATGGCCCATTTTGCGGCCGGTCTTGCTCTCTGTCTTGCCGTATATATGAAGCTTGGCTGATACCCCAAGCCTGTCTGCTTCTTCGCTCGGCAGGCAGGCTGCCTGAATGGCTCCATCCAAATGCTGGCCGAGTACATTCACCATCACAACTGGCGTAAGCAGCGAGGTATCCCCCAGCGGCAGATTGCAGATCGCCCGCACATGCTGCTCGAACTGCGAGGTCACACAGGCATCCATCGTGTAATGCCCGGAGTTATGCGGACGCGGCGCCAGCTCATTAACGAACAGCTCTCCGTCCTCCGTCACGAACATCTCTACCGCCAGCAGTCCAACAGCTCCCATGCCGGAGACAATCTTCTCCGCCAGCTCGCAGGCCCGCCGCTGAATCTCCTCCGGCACCCTGGCGGGCACAATCGAGAGATGCAGGATATTATCCACGTGAATGTTCTCGGCAGGCGGGAAGCTCTTAACTTCTCCGGATGCGCTGCGGGCGGCAATGACCGAAATCTCACACTTGAAGGTGATGAATTTCTCCAGCACCAGCTCGGGGACGTCCACTGGCGCGGCCCCGTCTGCCTGGGCCAATGCGCCCGGCGCAACCTGCCGGAACGCCGCCGTCAGCTCTTCCGGCTTGCGGATGACGGCTTGTCCCTTGCCGTCGTACCCCCCTGTGGCTGTCTTCAGCACACAGGGCAGGCCCAGGCCGGCAGCCGCCGCTTCCAGCTCCGCCAGGCTGCCGACCTTGCGGTATGGGGCAACGGGCACGCCCGCCGCCTCGATAGCCGCCTTCTCGCGCAGCCGGTGCTGCGTCGTGTACAGCAGCGCGCTGCCCTGCGGCACGTACGATTCCTCCGTCAGCAGCGCGGCTACGCCCGCGTCCACGTTCTCGAACTCGTACGTGATGACGTCCGAGCGCCGCGCCAGCTCACGCGCGGCATCGCGGTCATTATACGCCGCGGTGATCTGCGGCGTAACCTGCCCGCACGGCGCATCCTTGGCTGGGTCCAGCGCCACGAAGCGGTAGCCCATGGCGCTGCCGGACAGCGCCAGCATACGCCCGAGTTGCCCGCCGCCGAGCACGCCGATCGTTGCGCCGGGCAGCAGCGTCCGTGGCGGCTGCCCCCCGGTCTCTTCCGACTCCGCTTCAGCCCCGGCAGCTATCTCTCTGCCTCCAGCCTTTACCGCCCGATCAGCCCCGGCACCTTCAGCCTTGATCGCCCGCTCAGCCCCAACCTGCTCCGCGCTACCCTCCAGGCCTCCGGCCTTCAGCTCCTCCGGCCTCATAGGCTCTCGCTGCTTTCCAGCACCTCGCGCTGAGTCGCCTCGCGCCGCTGCTGCACCCGTTCCGCCACCTCCGGCTCGAAGGCGCCGATGATCTGCGCCGCCAGCAGCCCCGCATTAATAGCTCCGGCGCGGCCGATAGCTACCGTGGCTACGGGGACACCCGCTGGCATCTGCACAATAGACAGCAGCGAATCCATGCCGTTCAAGGCTTTCGACTGCACAGGTACACCGATGACCGGCAGCGTGGTCTTAGCAGCCACCATACCCGGCAGATGCGCCGCGCCGCCCGCTCCGGCGATAATGACCCGCAGGCCGCGCTCCGCCGCCTCCTCGGCATAACGGAACATCAGATCCGGCGTGCGGTGTGCGGAGACAACCTTTTTCTCATAAGCTATGCCCAGCTCCTCCAGCACCGCACAGGTATGCTCCATCGTTTCATAGTCCGATTTGCTGCCCATAATGACACCTACTTGCACAGACATCGTTCACCCAGCCTTCCATTTCCGTAATAGAGAATTCTCTGATTTAAGTGTATCCCGTTTCCTGTCGTATTCCCGCACATCCGACAAAAAAATAGCCCGGATTCCAGACGCATTGTGCTGCGGGTGGACCCGGACTACTAAGGAATCAGGAGGTAACGGGCCGGCACCTGTTCAGACCCGTCCTTGAACAGAGGAGGGTGCAGGAACACCGCCCTGGTATAGAGGGAGGCAACGGCTGCCGTTCCAGTTATCCTATTTCCTCGTAGTCCGGCAATTTACGGTTACCGGGTAGAAACTTCCGGGCCCTATCCCCGGCTTTATACGAGCTCTTCATAGATTCAGTTTAACAATGCCCTACACATCATGTCAACTTAAACACGAACATTGTCATATCATGACTGTAAATTGTTCGCTTTTGAGCATGAATAAAAATCTTATTCCCGCTAATCTACCCATTTGCATACTAAAAAAGAGGGGAACGCCGCAGCGCTCCTCTCCTAAACTTCCTATTATTTAACAACCAGCACCGGAATGCGTGCACTTTGCACCACATTATGGCTGACGCTGCCCAGGACGAACTCCCGGATTCCGCCCAGCCCGCGGCTGCCGATTACAATCACATCTGCACCCTGTTCCTTCGCATAATTCAGAATCACTTCCGCAGGCGATCCCTGCAGCAGCTCTACTGTAGCATTCAGGCCTTCGGCTTCCAGGCGGCTTTTCACTTCATCCGTAGTCTGGACCGCGAGGTCATAATAGTCCTTGTTCACCGATGCCGGCAGAGGCGCGAGAGCTTCCCCGATGAAGAACCGCGGGAATTCAAATGCATGTACGACGTACAGGGAGGACCCTGGCGTTACCTTAGCCAGTTCGATCGCCCGTTCCAGGGCCAGATTCGAAGCTTTTGAACCGTCATAGGCAAGCACGATTTTAGAGAATAACATATACGCCACCTCTTTCTATTATTTACATCTTAGCCAAGCCTGCAAGCCACTTACCTCAAAAAATACCCGTACAGCACCATATTCAGCAGCAGCAGCAGCGGAATTCCGAGTCTGAAGGAAGTATGCCTTGTCTTGTGGCGCTTGCGGTACATGGCAATCAGCACACCCAGCGCACCGCCCATGAACGCCAGCAGAAACAGTGTTTTCTCCGGCACCCGATCCCGTCTTTTCCGGGCCTTGTTCTTGTCTTCCGACATCACCACATACCCGATAATGTTGATCAGCGCGAACCACAGCAATACAACCTTGACCATCCCTCCGGCCCCTCCTCCTAGCATCCTATCCTGCTCTCTATTATATTACCCTTTCCGGCAAAAAACCAATAACCTGCCATCACCGGCCCGGCATCCGCCGTCCTTTTTGGCCCGCTTCGCCTGCTTCTCCGGCCTCTCTGATCCAGAACCAGGACAGACCCGCAGCCAGCGCAGCTGCAATGGCCCCCAGCCAGAAACCTCCGCGCAGGCCATACGCCGCACTCATCCATCCCGCCACAAAAGGGCCGCCGGACATGCCGATCGCATACACCGCCTGATAGAAGCCCATGGCCGTCGCACGCTTGAACGGAGCTACCCCCGAGACCGATTTACCTAATAGCAGCGGGAAGATGAGGCCCTGCATGAAGCCGTTCCCGATCTGTGTTGCACATAGCGCTGCAAGCGTCGGCATCGAAGGAATGAGCAGCGTGAACACCGCACTTCCGGCAAAACCCAGCATCAGCGTCCCCCGGTCCCCCAGCCACCGGCCGAATAATCGCGCGCCATACAGGGTAGCTATCGCATGAGGCAGCATAAAAGCCAGCGTCAGCCAGCCGAGACTCCCCTTGCTCGCTCCAATATACAGCGCCTGATTCGGCGTATAGCCAAACATCGTAATGAACAGCACACAATGTGCCAGCACGGACAACAGGGATACTTTGATCAGCAGCGGCTCCTTCACCACACCGGCCAGATCCTTGATCTGGATCGCCGTGCGCTTCTCCAGCTGTTGCTCTGGAAGACGGATGACCAGCAGCATCGCGGCCGCCGCCACAATCCCCCCGATAATGAACGGGGTATTCCAGCCGAAGTGATCTACGATATAGCCGCTGATCATCATGCTGGTCAACTGGGCAATCACCGTGGTGAACTGGAGCATGCCCATAGCCCTGCCCGCCTCTTCTTTTGGAAAATATCCCGCGAACATCACCGAGTACACCACCCACGCCGATGCCGCAATCCCCGAGACCGCGCGTGCCGCCAGTGCCCAGCCCGGATGTGCCCCTGCCAGGAATAGCAGACAGCTCGCCCCGCTTGCGATCAGACCCAGAACAATAAACGGCCGCCGCCGGTTAAGAATATCCGAGCCGATACCTATCGGCAGCCGGAACAGAATCTGCATCAGGCCGTATACGCCGAGCACCGATCCCACCATGACATAAGAAGCCCCCAGATGCTCCACATACGGAGAGAGCACCGGAACATAGATATAAGAAGAGAACCAGAACATGAAGACAATCACCAAAAAATACAACCGGCTGCTCCCCTTCTTCCCCGGAGCCTCTGCCGCTTTCACCACTCTCTCCATCCCTTCAGCCGCCGCCACTTCATCACCCGCCCCGCTCTATTTACCGGAACCCTAACCCCTGATCCCGTTTCAACCCTCTAAGTAAATCATATCTGCCGTCCCTTGGACAGTCCTTAAGCCGCAATAAGACCACCGGTATGTCCCGGCAGTCTTATTAGGCGCCTTTCTTTGTTACCTAGTCTTTCATCATGAGCCCATCCACCTAACAGCTCTATCCCACATCAGGTTAGCTTGCCCGGTTGTACAGCCTTCCACCTTCTTGCGGCTACTTGCCCTTCTGCTTTGCTTCCATCGCAGCCTTCAGCAGATCTCCAAGATTGTTGCCTGCACTTTCCGTCTTGCTGTACTGCTGAACCAGCTTCTGCTGCTCGCGTTTGTTGATATGCTTGTGGTCCTTATCCATCGTCTCTGTAATCCCGCAGCCGAGGCACTGCACATACTTCCCGGCCTTGCCTTCCTTCATCTCCATCTTCTTATGGCACTGCGGACAGCGGCGGTTCGACAGCTGCTTCTCGCCCGCCCGGGTGTAGCCGCAGTCTTCCTTGGGACAGACCAGCAGCTTGCCGCGCTTGGTCTTCTTCTCTAACATCCTTGTTCCACACTCCGGACAATGGCTGTTAGAGACATTATGCGGCTTGTATTCCGCTCCGCTGTTCTTCACCCCGGACACCAGCTCCTCGGCCATACTGCGGATACCCTGCAAAAAAGGCTCCGGGCGCCCTTGCCCGCGCGCGATTCTTTCCAGCTCCGCTTCCCAGCGCGCCGTCAGGTCCGGAGTACGCAGCTTGCCGGATACCAGCCCGATCAGCTGCTTGCCCTTGCCGGTCGGATGCAGCAGATTCCCCTGCCGTTCAATCGTATCCGAGCTGACCAGCTTCTCGATAATATCCGCACGGGTAGCCGGGGTCCCCAGGCCATGCTTCTCCATCTGCGTCAGCAGCGAAGCTTCATTATAACGCTTCGGCGGCTGTGTCCGCCCCGGCTTGATGATGCAGCGCGCAACCTTCACACTGTCACCTTCCCGCAGCTCCGGCAGCTTCACACTGCCTGCTGCGGGCTCATCCCCCGCATTGCTCTCATCTTCATCCTCATCGGAACTCATATCCCCGCCGTACACTTCACGCCAGCCGGCATCCTTGACGGTGGTCCCTTTCACATGGAAGCTTTCTCCTTCCACAGTTACCGTCACAGCTACCGCATCATAGCGGGCCGGAGGATAGAACAGGCTGATGAACCGCCGTACGATCAGATCGTAGAGCTTCCGCTCTTCCGCACTCAGCAGATTGAGCAGCACCGTCTGCTCGGTCGGAATAATCGCGTGGTGATCGCTGACCTTGCTGTCATCGACAATCCGCTTCGTGATCGGCAGCGGCTTCCGCAGCAGCGGTCTGGCGAGGGCCGCATACGGCCCGACAGCCACGCTGTCGAGTCTTTCTTTTAGCGTCCCCGTCATATCTGCGGTCAAATAGCGGCTGTCTGTACGCGGATAAGTGACCAGCTTATGCTGCTCATACAGCTTCTGCAGCACACTTGAAGTCTGCTTGGCCGAGAAGCCGAATTTGCGGTTGGCATCCCTCTGCAGCTCTGTCAGATCATAGGCCAGCGGATGAGGCTCGCTTTTCTCACTCTTCTGCACCTTGGTGATCCGCCCGCTGCGGCCTGTCAGCTTATCTTTAAGAACTCCTGTCTTCTCTCTATCAAAAATCCGGCCATCCCCGCCCTGCGCGCGCCATCCTGCCTGGAAATTCCCGAAATCTGCCGTCAGCAGATCATATTCCTGGGAACGGAAGCCGGTAATCTCATTCTCCCGGTCCATAATCATCCCCAGCGTAGGGGTCTGTACACGCCCTGCCGAGAGCGGCGCGCCGAACTTGCAGGTTAAGGCCCGTGTCACATTCAATCCGATCATCCAATCCGCCTCGGCCCGGCAACGGGCAGATTCATACAGCCGGTCGAAGTCCCGCCCAGGCCGCAGCGAAGCGAACCCTTCCTTAATCGCCTTATCCGTCTGCGAAGAGATCCACAGCCGCCGGAACGGCTTTTTCCAGCCAGCCATATTCATAATCCAGCGCGCCAGCAGTTCACCCTCACGCGCCGCATCCGTTGCTACAATCAGCTCCTCGATATCCTGCCGTTTCATCAGCTGCTGCACAGCCTTATATTGCTGGCTCGTCTCGCGCAGCACCTTCAGCTTGGCCTTCTCTGGAAGAATCGGCAGATCCTCCAGCGCCCAGGTTGCATATTTATTGTTATAGTCCTCAGGCTCAGCCAGGCCCACCAGATGCCCCAGCGCCCAGGTCACCACATATTTCGGACCTTCCATATAGCTCTTCTGTTTATTCCCGCACCCCAGCACCCGCGCAAGCTCACGGGCCACCGACGGCTTCTCCGCCAATACCAGCACCTTCATCGTTCCATCCCCTTCCTGTCATCAACAACCTATTATACCATGACATACAAGTCCGCAATTATCATCAGGCCGAATTCCCTTCACTTCCGATAGACTAGAATCATCCCCCAGCCGAAAGGAGTCACAGCCAATGCCCGCCTTAGAATCGTATAATATTATACCAGTAGGAGTAGTAACGGGAACACAGCATAACCTGCGACTTGAGATTAGACCCGAATACAGACCTGCCTTGAAGGGGTTAGATGCTTTCAGCCACTGCCAGATCCTGTGGTGGATTCATGAGTTTGCAGAAGATTGCTTCCGGGGGACTACTCAGATCGAGCCTCCCTATGATGCCCCGGTAAGCGGTGTTTTTGCGACCCGGTCTCCAGTCCGCCCTAATCCGCTTGGACTTACGGTTGCCCGTATTATCTCCGTCGACCTTGATCAGGGATTTGTAGAGGTCAGCGGACTGGATGCCTATCCGGGAACGCCAGTGCTTGATATCAAAGCTTATTTCCCTTCCACCGACCGTGTCCGTGAGGTTAGAGTACCCGGATGGGCTGCCACATGGGGAGAGTGGACTGTAGAATAGAACGTCAAGGAGAGGATTTACATGAAGAACAGCCAGCTTATTCTGCAGGCCATCCAGTATATTGAAGCCAATCTGAAGCAGCCGCTGTCTGTTCTGACCCTCTCCAGGGAGACGGGCTATTCGCTGTTCCACTTCATCCGCCTGTTTCAGGGAGTTACCGGACTCACACCGGGCGACTATATTGCAAGACGGAGGATTTCCGAGGCGGCCAGAGATATTCTAGGCAGACCCGAGCGGACCTTTCACGAGATCTCACTGGACTATGCTTATAATGATTACGAGACCTTCACCCGGGCCTTCAAAAGATTGCTGCACACTACCCCCACCCATATCCGCCACAAGTCTAACCCGGATATCCCTCTGTTGCTGCATCCGTTACAGCCGGCTGATTTGCCTCATTGGTCAGATCAGAAGGGCGCCTCTCCTGACCTGATTGAGCTTGGTGAGATCAGGCTGCAGGGGCCGTTCATTACCATTACCCAAGATCAGTCAGTCATCGGTGCGGCATGGGAACAGCTATTCAGCAGTCTTTCCGTCATCCCTGACCGTAAGGTTCCAGAACAGTATTACCAGCTAGGCTATTGGCCTGATAACTATGAAGATAACGGAATCTCCTTTCACATTGCCTGCGAGCTGAATGCCTCAACAACTGTACGTGCCGGCACTACCCTTCAGACTAGCTGTGGACAATTAGGCAACAGCCTGCCTATCCACACACTGCCACCAGCACGTTATCTCAGATTTAAGCATACAGGGCCATCTGCAGAAGTCTCTGCCACCTACAAATATATCTATGGCGTTTTTCTGCCTAGAACCGATTACCGCCTGAACCTCTCTTATGAATTTGAATACTACGGCCAAGACTATCTGGGCCCCCACCATCCGGACTCCGTAAGTGAAATCTACATCCCGTTAACGCTGCTCTAATCAGCAAGATAACCCCACAACATATATTCTTATCTATCAAAAAAAGCCCGCATCTGCACAGCAGACGCGGACCAGAAACATCCAAATTTTAACCATTCCCGCTTTCGCGGGTTCACGGAATCACAATAGTGCTCTCAAGGTCCTTATGATAAGTTCGCACCGGTTTCCCATTGGCATCCAGCAAGAGCTTCAGCTCATTATCCAAAGTCATTGTATACGGTCTGACCGTAATCGTCTTAGGGATTTGCGGGAAGGTATTATACAGGCTATCCACAATGGGATGCTGAACTGCCTTCATCAAGGCATATCCTTGCTTGGAAGTAACAACATTACCGGCATCATCCACAAGCTCATAAAATACCGCCGTTGGACCATATTCCCCTGTCTGCTCCGGCGATGCAGGCACCTCTCCTTCACTGGTGACGATCAGCCTCATAGCAGCAGGCGTGATGTCCAGACTCTTTACTTTATAATGGAAGGAGTCTTTACTTGCCCCCAGACCCGGAGTAAGATTGATGATTCCCTCCGCAAGCTTCTTCGCCGTTACCTGGAACTCAAAGGGCTCGGCGATCTGGGCAACCGGCACACGGATGTTCACCTTGAATTCATCTCCCAAAGCTGATGCATTCCACAATTCCCTTATTTCCAATAAAAGGGTATTCGGTTGTCCCTTTACGTTTCCTGTAGAAGAAGAACCGGAACCGATAGGCTCCCCGGATTCCAGGGTAAGTTCAGGCAACCCCAGCAGCCCTTTGGTCGATTGATCGAATTCGTGAGTTTTATAATCAGTGATTTCAGCCAGCATCCGCCCATCCTCTACTCCAGCTCTTTCAAATCCAATAGCCAGCTGAATCCCGTCATAAAACACCTCCGTAACACTTAACGTCACTCCATCCTTGGTCACGCTCATGTTAGGTGAAGTCGTCAGGCCCTGTTCCGCCGCCAATTTCAGTCCCGGGTTCTCCGTATGCTTGAATATACTGTTGAACACGGGGATTTGACTCAATGTATCAGCCCAGGCAGGGGAGATGAATCCTGCTGTGATTGTACCTACCCCTATCACTACAGCTATGCTTGCGGCTGCCAACGTCTTTTTAAGCAATTTGCTTCCTCTTCTAGTCTCCAAATGCTCAATCCGGTTCATAATCTGCTCATTATAGCTGTCCACAGGAAACTCCACGCTTGCGAGGCTGCCGCGAATCTGTTCCAGCATTTGCTTCTCAGTTTGACTCTGCCATTTTGCCATGAGCACATCCTCCTTCATCCGCTTTTTGCTGAATCAGTTTTTTACGGAGCCGTTCATACTTTTTGCGCTGCGCCGCCGAACTGCTTCCTGTAATCAGTGAGATCTCTTCGAAGCTGTATTGTTCAATGACACGAAGGATTAATAGCCCCCGCTCTTCAGAAGTGAGATTTTCAAAAATCCGGTCTACCGGCGACTCCTCCGGCAACGCTTGTTGATTCGTCATCAGTTGCAGCTTATACAGGGACAGCAACCGGCTGCGGCGCTTACGCCTGCGAAGCTGGTCCAGGCAATGATGATAAGCCACCTTATACAGCCAGGCCGAAAAAGAAACCCGCTGCTCATAACGCCTAAGCTGCTGATACACTTTAACGAATATATCTTGCACAGCATCCTCTGCTTCTTCACGGCTCCTCAAAATATAGTAGCAATACGTGTAGATCTTTCTTTCATACGCAGTGATTATGGTTGTGAACGCCTGCCTGTCACCTGCGTGTACCTTTAGAATGGCATCTTCAATCTTATTTGGATTCAATGGGCTCCCGGGGTTGCCTTGCTCCAAAGGAATCACCTCCATTTTCCTTTTACACCTGTATAACGAATGCCAACTGTATATTTGTGACATCTAGAGAAATAGCCGAATACGACAAAAGACAGTTTCCCTGTAATCCGAGCAACTGTCCAAATTTTATGCTATGAAAGTAACTTTAACCGTAATCAACCTAACGCTTAAGCTTCAGGCATGCTTCAAAAAATATCCGCTCCCCGTCATGTCCGCGCAGATATAATCCTTCTTCAGTCAGAGGGGAACGCATAACACGGATCTCTTCACCATACTTGGCCTCATGGGTATAGGTAATATGAAGCCCTATAGGCTCTAACTCCTCCCACTCCTCCAGCGACAGTGCATCACAGCATAAATCTACATATCGCGCATTGTTAAGATGTTTGTTGTTATCCAGCCCGCTGTATCTCACCTGATAACGGTAAGCCTCCTGCAAGGAAAGTTCAGGTGGAATGATCACTTTATCCGGCAGACTCCCTACGGAATCCTCCAGATACGGCTCCACCGCAATAGGTAGTGCAGAAGGACGCAGAATCTTCCGCTTTTCGATATCCACAAGCGCCCAGATCGAGCGCGCCGAAGCAAGCTCTACACCTTGGGCATCATAGATCCGGTAATCCCGCTGCCAGAGGGGTCCTTTGTTTCCTTTACTCCAGGTATGTACATCGAGAAGCTCACCCGGGGACGGCAGACGCTGCAGATTCAGATCAAGGGTGATGATCATCCAGCCCATTCCCGCCTTGAGCATGCTCTCCATACTTAGCCCCAGACTGCTTACAGCCGAATCCGCAGCACGCTGCATAATATCCAGCAGGAAGGAGAGCTTGCCCCTTGACCGGTAATCCGTGTCACTTGCCTGAACCCTGAAATGCTCTGTCCACAAAAAGCTGCTATGCTTGTCCATAACTTTTGGCTCCTTCACCTATCTATCCCCAATTTTCGGTACCTATCCACATTATTCTAACGGATATCCACATCGTTTGGGGAGAAGTATCAAAAAAACTAAATCTATCCACATGTGTATAAGTATTCTTCATCTTGAATTCACCTGTATTCTGCGCACAAACTGTCCACATCCAGAACTTCCTGGCTCTTAGTTATTTTAGTGCTGAGGCAATTGTAGATAACTACTTTCACGCATCGCCGAATATACAAAAAGACCACTGTTTGAGAATCAACAGTGGTCTTGTGTGCTTGGCAACGTCCTACTCTCCCAGGACCCTTCGGTCCAAGTACCATCGGCGCTGGAGGGCTTAACGGTCGTGTTCGGGATGGGTACGTGTGGAACCCCTCCGCTATCGCCACCAAACGGGCATTTACAGCGTAAATGCTTCAGGATTTGATTCCTGAAAACTGAATCCGAAACGAATCTGCGTACTAGATATTGGATAAGCCCTCGACCGATTAGTATTGGTCAGCTCCATGCATTGCTGCACTTCCACCTCCAACCTATCTACCTCGTCGTCTTCAAGGGGTCTTACATACTGGGAAATCTCATCTTGAGGGGGGCTTCACGCTTAGATGCTTTCAGCGCTTATCCCGTCCGTACGTAGCTACTCAGCCATGCTCCTGGCGGAACAACTGATGCACCAGCGGTACGTCCATCCCGGTCCTCTCGTACTAAGGACAGCTCCTCTCAAATTTCCTGCGCCCACGACAGATAGGGACCGAACTGTCTCACGACGTTCTGAACCCAGCTCGCGTACCGCTTTAATGGGCGAACAGCCCAACCCTTGGGACCTACTTCAGCCCCAGGATGCGATGAGCCGACATCGAGGTGCCAAACCTCCCCGTCGATGTGGACTCTTGGGGGAGATAAGCCTGTTATCCCCAGGGTAGCTTTTATCCGTTGAGCGATGGCCCTTCCATGCGGTACCACCGGATCACTAAGTCCGACTTTCGTCCCTGCTCGACTTGTAGGTCTCGCAGTCAAGCTCCCTTATGCCTTTGCACTCTGCGAATGATTTCCAACCATTCTGAGGGAACCTTTGAACGCCTCCGTTACTCTTTAGGAGGCGACCGCCCCAGTCAAACTGCCCGCCTGACACGGTCCCCGTACCCGATAAGGGCACCAGGTTAGAACCTAGATACGATCAGGGTGGTATCCCAACGGCGCCTCCGCAGAAGCTTGCGCTCCTGCCTCACCGGCTCCCACCTATCCTGTACAGATCGTACCCAAATTCAATATCAAGCTGCAGTAAAGCTCCATGGGGTCTTTCCGTCTTGTCGCGGGTAACCTGCATCTTCACAGGTATTAAAATTTCACCGGATCTCTCGTTGAGACAGCGCCCAAGTCGTTACGCCATTCGTGCGGGTCAGAATTTACCTGACAAGGAATTTCGCTACCTTAGGACCGTTATAGTTACGGCCGCCGTTTACTGGGGCTTCGGTTCACAGCTTCGGATTGCTCCTAACCGCTCCCCTTAACCTTCCAGCACCGGGCAGGCGTCAGCCCGTATACTTCGCCTTGCGGCTTCGCACAGACCTGTGTTTTTGCTAAACAGTCGCTTGGGCCTTTTCACTGCGGCCCCCTCGGGCTATTCACCCTACCGAGGCACCCCTTCTCCCGAAGTTACGGGGTCATTTTGCCGAGTTCCTTAACGAGAGTTCTTCCGCGCGCCTTAGAATTCTCTTCTCGCCTACCTGTGTCGGTTTGCGGTACGGGCACCTTCTCCTGACTAGAGGCTTTTCTTGGCAGTGTGAGATCATGACCTTCGCTACTATAATTTTCGCTCCCCATCACAGCCCAGCCTTAGTAGTGTGCGGATTTGCCTGCACACCAGCCTCACTGCTTAGACGGACATCCATCAGTCCGCGTCACTACCCTCCTGCGTCACCCCATCGCTCATAGCGGATTACGGTGGTACAGTAATTTCAAACTGTTGTCCTTCGACTACGCCTGTCGGCCTCGCCTTAGGTCCCGACTTACCCTGAGCGGACGAGCCTTCCTCAGGAAACCTTGGGCTTTCGGCGGATCAGATTCTCACTGATCTTTTCGTTACTCATACCGGCATTCTCACTTGTATGCTGTCCAGCGCTCCTTACGGTACACCTTCAACCCACATACAACGCTCCCCTACCCCAGATGCAACGCATCTAGCCATAGCTTCGGTGGTGTGTTTAGCCCCGTTACATTTTCGGCGCAGAGTCACTCGACCAGTGAGCTATTACGCACTCTTTCAATGGTGGCTGCTTCTAAGCCAACATCCTGGTTGTCTGTGCAACTCCACATCCTTTCCCACTTAACACACACTTGGGGACCTTAGCTGATGGTCTGGGCTGTTTCCCTTTTGACAATGGATCTTAGCACTCACTGTCTGACTCCCGGCAAGAAGTAAATGGCATTCGGAGTTTGACTGAGCTTGGTAACCCTTGCGGGCCCCGCACCCAATCAGTGCTCTACCTCCACCACTCCATTCACCGAGGCTAGCCCTAAAGCTATTTCGGGGAGAACCAGCTATCTCCGAGTTCGATTGGAATTTCTCCGCTACCCCCACCTCATCCCCGCATTTTTCAACATGCGTGGGTTCGGGCCTCCAGTGCGTGTTACCGCACCTTCACCCTGGACAGGGGTAGATCACACGGTTTCGGGTCTACGTCCACATACTTAGTCGCCCTATTCAGACTCGCTTTCGCTGCGGCTCCGGCTTCTCACCTTAACCTTGCATGTTAAACGTAACTCGCCGGTTCATTCTACAAAAGGCACGCCATCACCCCTAAAACGGGCTCTGACTTTTTGTAAGCACACGGTTTCAGGTTCTATTTCACTCCCCTTCCGGGGTGCTTTTCACCTTTCCCTCACGGTACTGTTTCACTATCGGTCGCCAGGTAGTATTTAGCCTTAGCAGATGGTCCTGCTGGATTCATACGGGGTTTCACGTGCCCCGCACTACTCGGGATCCGTCTCGGAGGGAACACAGTTTGGGCTACAGGGCTTTTACCTCTATCGCGGGCCTTTCCAGACCTCTTCGCCTACTCGATTCCTTTGTAACTCCATGTGAGACGTCCCACAACCCCAAGAGGCAAGCCCCTTGGTTTAGGCTGTTCCGCGTTCGCTCGCCGCTACTGACGGAATCACTATTGTTTTCTCTTCCTCAGGGTACTTAGATGTTTCAGTTCCCCTGGTCTGCCTCTACGTATCCTATGTATTCAGATACGAGTAACTGCGAATTACCACAGCTGGGTTTCCCCATTCGGACACCCCCGGATCAAAGCTTGCTTACAGCTCCCCGAGGCAGTTTCGTTGTTCGCCACGTCCTTCGTCGGCTCCTGGCGCCTAGGCATCCTCCGTGTGCTCTTAGTAGCTTAACCTCGATTTTTCCGTCAGGAAAATATCGGACAATGAATTTCTTCAACGTCTGTATTTCCTTCAAGATCATCGTAGCATCGCCATTAATTCAAAACTTGTTTACACAAGTTCAGCTTAAAGGAATGTTCTAAAACGCAAATTCGTTTCGGTATCCAGTTTTCAAGGATCAAGTCTTACTGAGAGTTTGAGCTCTCAAAACTGACCAACGAGTGAGTGTTTGAACCCAAGGGTTCATTGTGGAAGCAAAGCTTCCGATTTGAATGTTTCCATTGCAGGAAACGATTCTCCATAGAAAGGAGGTGATCCAGCCGCACCTTCCGATACGGCTACCTTGTTACGACTTCACCCCAATCATCTACCCCACCTTCGGCGGCTGGCTCCCTTGCGGGTTACCCCACCGACTTCGGGTGTTGTAAACTCTCGTGGTGTGACGGGCGGTGTGTACAAGACCCGGGAACGTATTCACCGCGGCATGCTGATCCGCGATTACTAGCAATTCCGACTTCATGCAGGCGAGTTGCAGCCTGCAATCCGAACTGAGACCGGCTTTGCTGGGATTGGCTCCACCTCGCGGCTTCGCTTCCCGTTGTACCGGCCATTGTAGTACGTGTGTAGCCCAGGTCATAAGGGGCATGATGATTTGACGTCATCCCCACCTTCCTCCGGTTTGTCACCGGCAGTCACTCTAGAGTGCCCAGCTCTACCTGCTGGCAACTAAAGTCAAGGGTTGCGCTCGTTGCGGGACTTAACCCAACATCTCACGACACGAGCTGACGACAACCATGCACCACCTGTCTCAACTTTCCCCGAAGGGCACCTGATGCATCTCTGCTTCGTTAGTTGGATGTCAAGACCTGGTAAGGTTCTTCGCGTTGCTTCGAATTAAACCACATACTCCACTGCTTGTGCGGGTCCCCGTCAATTCCTTTGAGTTTCAGTCTTGCGACCGTACTCCCCAGGCGGAGTGCTTACTGTGTTAACTTCGGCACCAAGGGTATCGAAACCCCTAACACCTAGCACTCATCGTTTACGGCGTGGACTACCAGGGTATCTAATCCTGTTTGCTCCCCACGCTTTCGCGCCTCAGCGTCAGTTACAGCCCAGAAAGTCGCCTTCGCCACTGGTGTTCCTCCACATATCTACGCATTTCACCGCTACACGTGGAATTCCACTTTCCTCTTCTGTACTCAAGTCACCCAGTTTCCAGTGCGACCTCAGGTTGAGCCCAAGGTTTAAACACCAGACTTAAATAACCGCCTGCGCGCGCTTTACGCCCAATAATTCCGGACAACGCTTGCCCCCTACGTATTACCGCGGCTGCTGGCACGTAGTTAGCCGGGGCTTTCTTCTCAGGTACCGTCACTCCGGCAGCAGTTACTCTACCGGACGTTCTTCCCTGGCAACAGAGCTTTACGATCCGAAAACCTTCATCACTCACGCGGCGTTGCTCCGTCAGGCTTGCGCCCATTGCGGAAGATTCCCTACTGCTGCCTCCCGTAGGAGTCTGGGCCGTGTCTCAGTCCCAGTGTGGCCGTTCACCCTCTCAGGTCGGCTACGCATCGTCGCCTTGGTGGGCCGTTACCCCACCAACTAGCTAATGCGCCGCAGGCCCATCCCCAAGCGGCAGATTGCTCCGCCTTTCATTCTCTCCTCAGGAGAAGAAAGAAATTATCCGGTATTAGCTACCGTTTCCGGTAGTTATCCCAGGCTTGAGGGCAGGTTGCCTACGTGTTACTCACCCGTCCGCCGCTAAGTTTGAAAGGAAGCAAGCTTCCTTTCAAACTCCGCTCGACTTGCATGTATTAGGCACGCCGCCAGCGTTCGTCCTGAGCCAGGATCAAACTCTCCAAATTGGTATTTAGAAAGAGCGATTGCTCATTTTGAAACATCTGACGAGAATTGTTACATTCTCTAATTTTGGATCTCACCGAAGTGATTTCCGATACTCACTCGTTGTTCAGTTTTCAAAGATCAAGCTCGTTGTCAGCGCCGCTTAGCGCGTCACCAGCAACTCTTATAATATATCACGTTCACTCAAGCAATGCAAGCTTTATTTTGAAGTCACTTATTTAAGTGATTTCTCATTTCCTTTGCCGCTTCAAGAACGCTTATTTATAATAACCTATCCCTATATTAAAATGCAACCTTTATATAAATATATATAAATAAAAATAACCCACTTAATAATTAAGCGGGTTATTCTCAGTAATACTATAGGTTACAGCTACTCTTAGTAGAATTTCGCTGCAGTATATTTGCTTGCTGCTTTGATCAGTTGTGTGGACGCACTGCTCTTACCCAGGCCCGCATCCACTGTAGTATCAATCGTTACCCATTTGCCGTTCAAGAACACTTCATTCCAGGCATGATAAGAAGTTACATAGCTTGTATTACCCATAACCAGTTTGGTTGGAATGCCTTCACTGCGGAGCATAGTAGCGAACAAGGATGCGTAATCGTAGCAGATCCCTTTATTGGTAGCCAATGTGTTATCGTTGTTCGGAATATAATCCGTGCTTACGCTATTAGCCAGAGAGTAATCATATTTCACGTTAGCTACAATGTAATTGTAGATAGCCTTCACTTTGTCTGCGTCTGTAGTCAGACCCTTTGTAAGCTGTGCTGCCTTTTGAACTGCTTTATCGGAAGAACTCCATTTCACATTCTGTACAGAGCTCAAATATACGGCATTCGTGTTGCTCATGGCGAGGGATACAGTCTCGGAAGATAGCACTTTGTATTTGTTGCCGGTAGTATTCTCAAGAATGGACACCTTGTAAGAACCATTTCCCTGCTGAAGCGGGAACGTCTCATTCGGTTTGGAGGTGTATAAGTTGTAAGTATAGCTGTTAGTGTCCTTTGTAATCATGAGCTTCATCTTCTTGTCCTTAGGAACGTCATACGAAACTCCGATGACCCCTTGATCCAATTGCCCTACATTCAACCAGCTTGAATCTGCATTAGCTGCTTGAGCAGTGCCTGTCTGCACGGAAGCGACAAGTACAAAAAGCGTAATCAACATTAAATAAACTTTCTTCATGGATAAAACTCCTTTCGGTAGCTGGCTGCCATTCTTGCGGGAAGGCCCTTTAGCTTTGCGTCCCTACCTTTCGATAGGTTTGCCGTTATCGTATAAGCTTTATCTGTCCAATCTACTACCACATAATGACAGATTCAGAATAAAAACAAACAAAAAAAGCCTCTTCATTCGGTAGCTGGCTGCCATCCATGACGGGAAGGCCCTGTAGCTTTGCGTCCCTACCTTTCGATAGGTTTGCCGTTATCGTGTATTAGCTTCTTATATTTCTATCTTACCATATCCTTCTCTATTATCAAGACCCAAATTGCTAGATTCCACCAAAAAAACGCTAAAATTTTATGTTTTTTTCGACATTTACCGTCTTGTCCTGCAAGAATCAGGTTAGCTTCGCATGAATAATGAGTCTGTGGGTCGGATCGACAAGCGGATCGCAGGTAATGAGGGTCAGAATCTTATCGTCGTCCTTACCCTTCAGTACCGAAATATCGGTAGGCTCTACAATGGATACATCATATACTACATACTTGTATTCCTGACCGCTTGTAATAAGAGTAATGGTATCCCCTTTACCGACCTCATTCAGTCTGTTGAACAACCGCCCTGCTGTTCTTGACCGGTGTGCCGCAATCGCCGCATTGCCTACCGCACCTATCGGAGCTGTCTCCTTCATATGCGCCGCAGCATGCTTCATATTGGCCTTCGTGGCGCCCTCCAGTACAGGCAGCTTCAGATCGATTTTGTCGATTTCAATAATGGCCGTGATCTTGCCTCCGACTTCAATCTCCGGCGCTGTAGTGGGAACCGGCTCTTCCGCAGCCGATTCTTCCGCCAGCAGCTGGGTGACTTCCGCATAAGGCTTGCTCAGATCCGGATTTGCAGGAGCAGTAGCCGAAGGAACGATTTCACTGTAGGCCTGTTCAGCCTCTTCCAGCAGCTTCTGCTGCTGACGGTCCTCGTACCATTCGCTTCCTTTGGGGTAGAGCATAATCAGGACCCCGGCAAGTATGATCAAATAGGATAACTTCCGCATGACAATCGCCTCCGCAATATAGAATAAGTGCTACCCCCGCAGGATACGGGGAAGATGTACTGTTACCTTAGAATACCCACTTCCGGCTTCCAAAGAAATTAATGATCACTGTAATAAAGGTAACCAGCACCTTGGCCATCAGCACCTGAATCCCCAGGCTGTCAGTGAGCAGATGAATCAGCAGCACGGAGATGCCCAGCACCAGCAGATTCAGGACAATAAATCTCACCAGCTGCATCCGGTCAAAGCCGCTATTGCCGCCCCGGTCCCGGCCCTTGAAGGTTACCTTCTTATTCCAGAAAAAGCTGTTGGCCGTTCCGGCGCTGTAGGAAATAATCTGTGCAGGGGTGTTAAGCATCCCCAGGGAATGCAGCAGAGTAAATACCGCAAAATCAATGAACGTGTTAAGCAGGCCCACTGCATTGAATTTCAAAAATTGGATCATGCCTGCACTCCAAGCCTTATCTTGCATAATCGCTTTCCTTCCGCGTATCTACGGACTCTGCCTCCGGGTAGCCTCTGGTCTCGCGTACGATATAGAGCGGTCTATCCTTCGATTCATCATAGATCCGTCCAATGTATTCCCCGATTACGCCCAGCAGCATCAGCACAATGCCGTTAAACAGCAGGTTAACCCCGACAATGGATGCCCAGCCCGGCACCGTCCAGGAGGTGAAGACCTTCTGGAATAAGACCAGGAACAGGTAGATGAAGCTGGAGAAGGACAGGAAGAAGCCGACATAGGAGGCGATTTTGAGCGGCTTGTGTGAAAAGGAGGTGATTCCGTCGAGCGCGAAGCGGATCATTTTCTTCAGCGGATATTTCGTCTCCCCTGCAAAGCGTTCCTCCCGCACATATTCCACCATAGTCTGCCGGAAGCCAACCCAGCTCACCAGCCCCCGCACATAACGGTTCTTCTCCTTCAGGCCGCGCAGCACATCGCAGACCTTGCGGTCGATCAGCCGGAAGTCCCCGGTATCGGTAGGAATCTCCACACTGGTCATGCTGCTGAGCAGACGGTAGAAGATCTTGGCTGTCACCTTCTTGAAAAAGGTCTCCCCGTGGCGCTTCAGCCGCTTGGCATAAACCACCTCATAGCCTTCCTTCCACTTGGCGATCATCTGCAGAATGACCTCCGGCGGGTCCTGGAGATCTGCGTCAATCACCACAACCGCCTGGCCTTCAGCATAATCCATTCCCGCCGTAATCGCCACCTGATGGCCGAAATTACGGGAGAAGTCAATCAGCTTGACATGCTCATCCGTATTGCTGATGCCGCGCATAATCTCAGCCGTTCGGTCCCGGCTGCCGTCATTGACGAATACGAGCTCATAGGAATCGCCGCAACCATCCATTACTTTTTTGAGCCGCTCGTAGGTTACCTGAATGACTTCCTCCTCATTGTACATGGGGACAATCACACTATATCTGGCTTTCACCTGGGTTCCTCCTAAATTTGTTGTAAGCCACAGCTTCCTTGATGCGCTTCATCAACATCAGCTTTGAACATATATCCGGCTTCTGAAGCTCCCCTCCTAGAAGACCCAGGAAGGGAACCAGCGAAGTACATGAATGATATAATTGCTGTTCACCTGCATGCCGGATAACACCGGATAGAACATTACAAACAGGATGGCGGCGGCCGCCACATAGGCGTACCGCAAATATCTGGCACCCTGAAGCTTAGCGTCAAGCAGCTTAAGGATGTACACAATGGACAGAATCATAAACGGCACCATCGCAAAGTAATGGTACAGGAAGGTCTCACGCGGCACAAGCATCCATGGAACATATTGCGAGAAGAAACCGATCCAGATCATGTACAGGCTCTTGTCCCGGCGTCTCACGGTCAACCATACGGCGGCCAGCATCGCGAAGATTCCTGTCCACCAGATCAGCGGGTTGCCCATCGTTACTATGCTGCTAGCCTTGCCTGCCGGCAAGCCTTCGCCGCCGCTGAAGAACCACACCGGACGCTTCATGAACGGCCACTCCCACCAGGAGGAGGCGAACGGATGTGTAGCAACAAGCTGGCTGTGATAGTTGTACATATTCTTCTGGGCATCAATCAGTCCCTTAACCGTGAAGCCCTCTGCCGATGCAGACAGCGCAGGAATGAAGGACAGACTGTAGACGATGACCGGAATGACAATGAAGAAGCCTATACAACTGGCCAGGGTAATCACTGTATTCTTCCAGAAGGACTGATCCGCAGTCCGGCAGGCGGCTTTGAGCTCCTGTCCGGTCAGCTTGCCTTCAGCCAGCAGACGTCCGGCTGCCTTGTATTCCCTGTAGCGTTCGAAGAGTACCAACGCGAGCATAATAGCCAGTCCCGCGCCGCCGTAGATCACAATCCACTTGGAAGCCACCCCGATGCCGAAGAACAGTCCTGACCAGAACAGCGGAACCAGTGTGGTCCGCAGCGGTACCCGGTAGAAATTCATCGTGAAATACCGCTGCATGAAGTAGAACATCAGCATAATGAAGAATACGCCATACACATCGATGGTCGATATCCGCGTCTGGGTGAAATGCATGAAGTCCAGAGCGAATAGTCCCGCTGCCAGTGCTGCATACGTAGTCTTACGGAAGAGCCTCATGGCCATGATATAGATCAGCGGCAGCATCGCAATTCCGAACAAGGTGCCTATGATCCTCCACCCGAACGGATTGACGCCGAACAGCTCCATCCCTACTCCAATCAGCAGCTTGCCGAGCGGCGGGTGCGTGTTCTCATAAGGCACAATATTATGGTAATGCTCATAAGCGGTGCGGGCATGATAGATTTCATCAAAATACGTACTATTCATGAAGTTAGTGTTCTCCGGGATGATGGACTGCTCATCGAACAGATTGGCCGGCGTCCCCCTCTTAGCTGCCGCTCCCGGATCAGGTATAACACTTGCTATGGGCAGAGGAACCTTCGGTGCCCCCTGCTCATACAAGGCCATCTCATTGAGGGTGAAGCCCGGAGACGTAACCGAGAGCTTGACGTATCTTGCGGATACGTTAAGCGGCTGGCTTTTCCAGATGAAGACATTGCCGACATCCTCGCTTACCTCAAGCGGGCTGCTCCAATTATCAGGGGTCTGGCTGAATTCCAGCTGAAACTTGCCTGTCCCGACACCGCCGAACACATTAACCCGCTCCAGCTGACGGGCCTGCCCCAGATCCACATAGAAGCTCTCTCCGCTGGCCGCCGGCTCCCACAGCGTCTCAGGTGCCTTGTTGTCTCCCAGATGATAAAGGGCAAGCGCCCCGTATAGCGCGGTGATCCCCATCATCCAGACCCAGTCCCTGCGCTTCAGCTTCAGCGGAGAACGCCGTTCTGACTTGGCCAGCGGCTTAATGCCTTCTGCAAGCAGCATATCTGCTGCATAGGTCTCTGTGGGGGTAACCGGCTCAGGCAAGAGCTTCGCAGTTCGGCGGATATATACATCGTATCCAATATAGAGCAGATATAACGCAAGTATAATAGTGGTAATCGCTGTAACCAGCACTATTCCGTCAGTTGGCGGGTTCCCGCCGGTATTCAGATACGCCAGTGTATAACCCACATTGATGTACTGCGTCAGGGAGAATCCGAGAAACAGGGTCAGGAATCGGCGGTCCCTGCTCTCTATGAACGCGAATAACGACAGGATCAGTACCGGATACAAGTAGCGCTCATGCATTTTGGTACCGAATACGAAGACAATCGTGATCAGCACCATTGCGATGAAGTAGGACTTGGAGAGATCCTTGCGGTCCTTGGTATTGAAGGAATAATACGCTGCAAAGGCAACCGCCGCCAGGATGAAAATAAAGCCCCATATACGGTACGGTATGCCAAGCCAGGTTACATCCAGCGCCGACCACATCGGATCGGTCAACGCATACAGATTGAACGCGTTCACTGTGGAATACGGATAGGAGGACAGTGTGCTTTTGTACAGGTTAATCATTCCCGCAAAACCGCCGTTACTCCAGAAGAACGGGGCTGCGAGGAGAACAAAGATCCCCAGACCGTATAGGGCACCCAGCGCAAGCTGCTTCCAGGCCCGGTGATGGTAGAAGGCGAGCAGCAGCACCGGTGTAAAGATCAGCGCCTGCGGCTTGATCAATGTAGCAACGGCAAAGAAGACCGCGGCACGTACAAAGCGCTTATCGACAACACCCATCATACTGAGCAGCAGGAAGATAAGGAAAAAGGAATCCGCCTGCCCCCAGGCTGCCGAGTCCATCAGCACAGCCGGATTGAACAGGAACAGCATCATCAGCCCGATCGCAAGTCCCGGGCCGAGCCGGGTGCGCGCGCTCTTATAGATCATCCAGCCGAGCACCAGATCAGAGAGAATCGCGGGCAGCTTGAAGAGAACGGTCTCGGCGCCTGATCCGCCGGCAAAGTTAAATAATCCGCGCAGCAGGCTAAGCAGGTACAGCACATATAAGTAACCCGGCGGGTAATCGGCGAAATAACCTTCTTCATAGAATTTGCCCGGTCCAAGGTCGGTAAGACGCTGGCCCCAGGCCATGAAGGTATTCATATCATTCTTGTAGCCCTGCGCCGTAAGACCGATCCAGATCCGCAGGATGAACGCCACCCCAAACAACACATACAGCCAGCGGGTGTAGATGACATCCTCCTGTCTCAGCAGACGCTCACTGCGGAAGGCTCTGGTATATAGAAAAGCAAAGAACAAACTGAATACTCCGGAAAGCAGGAGCAGCTTGGCCGGCGATACTTTATGCGGCACTTCCTCCGGCTTGGTCCCGCCGTCCGCATCTGCCGGGGGAGCCTGGGCTCCGCTGTCCAGCGAGATGATATTCGATCCCTCCGGCACGGTATCCAGCTTCTCTACGGACAGATCATCGAAATAGGCCTTGCCCTGAATCAGATTGGCATAGCCGCCCAGCGCAGCGCCGATTCCGATCTCAGTCTGCTCCTTGCCGGTCTGGCCGATGAACTCCAGATGCTGCCACTCACCGCCGGTATCGCTGGTAGCGGGATAACCGCCGCCAATGCCTACCGGGAAGATATTGGCCCCGAGTCCCCCGCCTGCGATGCTGGCTATTTTGACATATCCCGAGATTCTGTAATAACTGTTCGGCAGGACGGTAACGGTCTGCACCCACTTCAGGTGATTGGGCTCCAGATTCTCAATAACCGCCGCTTTGCTGCCGGAACGAACCTCCTCGGACTGAACGGATATCGAGCCTGCGGCATCTCCGGCAATCCACATATCCTTACTCCAGCCTGCCGGTGCCCCGTCCTCTCCTTCTTCAAAGCCCGGGTTCTGCAATAGATTCCCTTCGGCATAGATGTTTGTTACAGGAAGAATAAATAATAGTAGCATCAGTATAACAGTTACCGCTGCACGTACATTCTTGGTCATCGTTCTACCCTCACCTCGTCAATGTTAATCCAGCCCTTACCGCCGGTTATGTATGCTTCCGTCTGTTCACCAGTGAGCAGTACGCTGTAGTTGGCAAAATGCTTCACTCTGGATCCGGTGCTTACCACAGGAGGCGCAGCATTGTTCGCATAGATATATGCGGCATGGCCAGGCACCCTGTTCAAATCTTCAAACCTGTATCTTCCAAAGGAAGAAACACGTTGAAAGGCTTCTCCCGGGTTGGCATACTGAACGGACTTCAGGAAATCATGCGGATTGATCTGCTCATAGAACAGTACATAAATATAAGGCATATTCACCTGGTTCGTAAGATAGATGTCACCGCTGCTCTGTTCCGAAGCATACTTCACGGCTTCTCCGAAGGAATCATAGAAGGCCGGACCGATCTGCTCAGGAAATTCGCGGAAATACGTATTGGAGAATAAGGCAAACATCACGGCGAACCCGGCTGCGGCCAGGATGGCAACCCCTTTGACTCTGCCGGCCAGCCAGACGAATCCGGTGCTTACCAGCATAATGAACGGGTAAAAAATAATGTTAATGCGGTTAATATTTACGGCTGTAATCAACGCCATCAGCACCGCCACCAGAAACCAGAGCAGCAGGACTCCTCTACCCGCATTCTCCCTCTCCCGCCGCCTTGTCCACCAGGAATGCAGGAGAACAACCAAGCCAAGCAGCGCAAAAGGCAGCGCCAGCGGGTAAGCATACCCGTAAGGCGAAATGGAGTTCCAGGGCAGCCCGTCGCTCCCGCTCCACATCAGCTTGCTGAAAGCGCTGAGGTTATCCGCAGCCGCCTGCCACAGCCTGCCCCCGAACAGGGATGAAATCTCCTCCACACGCGGCGTCGTAAGCTTGGGAATCGTGAACAGCGGAGTAGCTATATCCTGCATGCCGTAACGGTTGATGATAATAAATAGTAATATGGGCAGCGCTAGTGCCGCAAACCATACAACATTCCAAGCCAGGGCACGGGGTCGCAGGACCTTGCTATATAATAGAAGAATAGCCGTACCGAGTGCAAACAGCGGGACGAAAAAGTACGCTGTTCCATACGCATACAGCGAGAGGGCCAGCATGCCGGTAAAGGCGAACAGCCACCTTGGATTCGTAAAAGCGCGCAGCAGAAAGTATACGGCTATCAATATCATTGTAGGAAACAGATTCGACTCCAGCGCCCATCTGGACATCATAATATGCCACGGATTAATGGCGATAAAGAACATCGCAGCAGTCCCGGCTCCAGGCGAGGCAAATAATCTTTTCATAATGAGGTAAAAGAACAGCATGCCCAGTAGTCCCATGATCAGGCTGAGCGCCCGCACAGATAACGGCGTCAGTCCGAACAACAGAATGAACGGCATGGACAAGTAGGCATAAAGCGCATTCTGTCCGCTCCCCCAGGCAATTAAATGAATCGGCAGATGTACACCATTCCGGTCCATCCCGTAGTGCAAAATGGAGTAGGCATCATAGCCGATAGAGGCTTCGTCCTGATTCAGTCCCGGTGGAATAGAAGTTATGTATAGAATACGGACTATTACCCCAAGCAGGAACAGCAGCACCGGCCAGGGATGACTACGGAAGGACTTGTACACTCGATTGAATACACCGGACACCATTTATCACCTCTTCAACAATATAATCTAAATATTGGTTGATGAAAAGGGTAAAGCCCGCCTGGCCCCGGCCACTCCTTCCTTACATGGCCAAAAAGAAAACGGCCCCTTCATATAATGAAGAGACCGCAATGGAGATCAGAATCCGTGTAGCCTTAGCCTTGGCTGCCGATCAGAACATAACGCAGAACAATCAGCACCGCCAGCACCCACATCATCCAGTGGATATCGTATTTCTTCTTGCCGGCGATATTGGCTACACAAGCCAGAATCACATAAGTAACAATCCCGAATGAGATACCGTTGGCAATGTTGTAGGTGAACGGCATGATCACGAAGGTCAGGAAGGCCGGAATGGCCAGCACCATGTCCTGGAAGTCAATATCACGGATGGATTGAGCCATGAGTACACCGACAATAATCAGCGCTGCCGCCGTTGCCGGACCAGGGATCAGAGCGACTACCGGAGCCAGGAACAAGGCAAGCAGGAAGCAGATCCCTGTAGTTACTGCTGTCAGACCCGTACGCCCGCCTTCGGCTACACCGGCAGCACTCTCAACATATGCGGTAGTGGTGGAAGTACCCAGCATCGCACCGCCCGCAACAGCTACCGCATCTACGAACATGGCGTTGCCGACACGTTTTTTGCCCTCTTCAGGGTTCTTCATGATTCCGGCACGTTCAGCAGTACCCACCAGCGTACCGAAGGTATCGAACAGTTCTACGAAGGTAAAGGTGGCAATCGCCGATACAATACCCGTGTGCATAATGCCTTCCCAGTCAAATTCCCAGAAGTTAAGCTGTGTGAAGTCAGGAACCCAAGGCGTCTGCGGATTGCTCAGTGAACTGAAATCTACAGCACCCATCAGGATCGCAGCCACGGTAGTGCCCAGAATTCCGAACAGGATGGCGCCGCGAACGCGCAGTACCATCAGAATGGAGATCAGCAGCAGACCGATAATGACGAGCTGGACATTGGTGTTCTCCAGGCTGCCCATATGAATAACCGTTTCGAAGGAAAGAACGTCTGTAAATTTGTTAGCGGCGATATCGCTGCCGGCTTCAACGCCGATAGTCATCAGTCCGCTGTTCTTCAGGCCGATAATGGTGATGAACATCCCGATACCCACGGTGATCGCATGCTTCAGGCTGTCAGGAATGGCAGTGAGCAGGATTTGCCGGACCCGGGTAATGGTCAGGAGGATGAAGATAATCCCGGAGATAAATACGGCGGTCAGACCCATCTGCCAAGTGAACTCATGTTCAGTGGTGGCGGAGGATAAGACTACGGAAGCAAAATATGCGTTAAGGCCCATACCAGGTGCCAGAGCGACCGGGAAGTTAATGAAGACCCCCATGGCAATGGTGAAAATACCAGCTGCCAGCGCCGTAGCGAGGAATACGGAATACCAGCCCATATCAATGCGGCCGAAGGCAGTCAGGGTGCTTGGATTAACCGACAGAATATAAGCCATTGCCATAAACGTGGTTATACCGGCCATGATCTCTGTGCGTACTGTGGTGCCGTTCTCTTTCAGCTTGAAAAAGCGGTTCAAATGGTTCTCCCCCTAAGGTTATATGTTGTGCCAATACAGCAACACAGGAAGCCGGCATCTGGGAAGACACCGGCCCGAAAAAGAGATGGCTGCCCCGAATCCCGGACAATTGCCGGTGATCCCAGGACAAGCTGCTCTTCTTAATCGTAGCCAGGTCATTACGGTGACCTCGTAGAGACTTCCGGGCCCATTCCCGGAATTATACGAATAGATATTTGCTGTAGCGCTTTATCATTTTAGGGGCAGATCACAGCTCTTGTCAATGGTAAATACGAACATTGAACGTAAGGTTCGCACTATTGTTCGTAAATTGAACATTTTTATGACAAATCCTGTTTGGTTCAGTGAGAATCCGCCAAACATTGCAGCATAAATGCGGATAGAACCGGACTTTATTAAGTATAATCAAACTCTACATGGTATTCGCACGCTAAAATATGTTAACCTGAACTAGCTTAGCGATAAGCAAGTTCCTCAAATCCGAAAGGGGATGTTTGAATTGGCTACTACTTATATGGTGGTTTCAGTTTAGAACTGCATAGCAGGCATGCTTTTTAAAAAGGCGGGCAAAGCCCGTATTATTTGGTGTGCCATCCCAAGTAACCTTTCGTGAATATTGCTGTTTGCGGGATACGATAAAGGTCGTATCTTCTTTGCATCTTGATGCCGCAGATCAGCAGCTTCTTCTTGAGGCTGCTGTTCCGCGGCATTTTTGCGTCCACAAAACAACTTTAAAAGGAGCTAAACCCAAAAACATGATTGATCTAAAAACCTATGGATATACAGAAATAGAAAAAATCCCGTCCGGGCTATTGCCTGGCAGAATTACAGAGCTCCGGCGGGAGCGCTTCACGGTAATCACAGAGCGGGGCGAGTTGACCGCTGTACTCAAAGGCAAGTTCTATCACAGTACAGAAACCCGGGAGGACTTCCCATGCGTCGGTGATTTTGCCTTACTGCGCCCGAACGGAAGCGGGGATTCGCTCCTTGTTACCCTTCTCCCCCGCCGCTCCAAGTTCTCGCGGGCGAATTATTCCGGCCATGCCGCAGGCTATACCAAAACCATTCTGGAGCAGGTCGTGGCCGCCAACTTTGACTATGTATTCATCCTGTCCTCCCTGAACTGGGATTTCAATGTCACCCGCATGATGCGTTATCTGACCCAGGCCAGGCAGAGCGGCGGCCAGCCGGTCGTCATTCTGACCAAGGCTGATCTCACAGAAGACTACAGCCTCCCGCTGGCAGAAGTCCGGCAGAGCATGCCGGATGTTCCGGTGCACGCCGTGTGCAGTCACAACGGTCTCGGGCTGCATGAGCTTGATGCCTACCTCAAGCCTGGTTCAACTGTCGTCTTCCTTGGCATGTCCGGTGTCGGCAAATCGTCACTGCTTAATGCGCTGATGGAACAGGATGTCATGAAGGTTAGTTCGATCCGGGAGGAAGACAGCCGGGGACGGCATACTACCACGCACCGCCAATTGTTCATGCTCCCCTCGGGAGCAATGGTAATCGATACCCCCGGGATGCGTGAGCTTGGATTATTCGATGCTGACGAAGGCATCTCTGCAGGCTTCAACGATGTGGAGGAACGGTTCTCCGCATGCCGGTTCAAGGATTGCCGCCATGAGGCCGAGCCGGGCTGCGCCGTTCTTGCCGCTCTTGCGGATGGTTCCTTGCCGCGTGAACGCTGGGAGCGTTACATGGCCCAGCAGCAGGAGAACCAATTCGTGCAGAACAGAACTAACTATCTCAGGGGCAAGGATGCCCGCAATCAGTCAGCTGCTATGCAGCGCAAGCAAATGAAGAAAAACGGAGGACGAAAAAAATGAAGATTCCAACTGAAGCGTTATATACTGCACTAAGTGAGCTTTTCAAAACAACGGTTACATCTGCTGACTACCAGACGTTACAGCTACATGGCGGGACCTTGGGGGATGTGCAGTTGGTTACCGGAACAGCCGAAATGGCTGACGGAGAGCAGCTGCCGTACCGTATTGTGCTGAAAATCCAGAAGAAATGGGAACGTTACGATGATCCGCATTCCTGGCGTCGGGAATATGACCTCTACGCTTCCCCACTGGGGGCAACCTTCACAGAATCCTTCCGCTGGCCGGTGTGTTATCACGCTGAGATAAATGAAGTCGGGGATGAAATGAGATTGTGGCTGGAATATATGGATGGCATCTCCGGCTTGGAGCTGACCGGTGACATGTATGAACAGGCGGCATTGGAGTTGGGACGGTATCAAGGGAAGTTGTACGCGGAGCAGCCTGAGGTACCGCAAAGTCTGATCAACCTGAGCCATGCGGATCTGATGAAGAACACGTACCTGCATTACCGCTCCTGGCCGCTCGTCTACGACTATATCCGCTCGGAGGACTGTGAGTTCCCGCAGCATATACGGCAAATGCTCATTGATATCGATGAGCATTCGGACGATATTTTTGCCCGGATTGAACGCCTGCCTCTGGTGTTATGCCACCGGGACTTCTGGGTAACCAACATCATCTATACTGGCGGGACCATCGCGCTGATCGACTGGGATACCAGCGGCTGGGGCTACCTCGGCGAGGACATCGCCAGTCTGCTTGCAGATGAGGCGGATCTGGATCACATGATTGAATACTATCAGCGGTGTGTCCCTGCTTATTACCGGGGCTTCGCAGAGTATGCGGGAGAGATTGCCCCGCTTGCCGGCCACTGCGTCTACGAATTTATCCTGCTCGTCTTCGGATACCGGCTGGTGGAGGGATATCTTCATGCAGAGGATGATGATAAGAAGAAGGAGTGTCTTTGTACGCTGGAGAAGGTGTATGAATTGAGAAATCTGTAGCAGGCGACATGGGCAATAAGAGCTTGAAGCCTGTAAGTCCCTAGAACAAAAAAACTCTCATCCATTTGCAGAAAATTGCAGATAGATGAGAGTTTTTATTTTTCTTTTACCTATTCCCACTCAATCGTCGCTGGCGGCTTGGAGGTAATGTCGTAGACGATGCGGTTCACGTTGTCGACTTCGTTGACGATGCGCACGGAGATTTTCTCCAGTACATCCCATGGGATACGTGCCCAGTCGGCGGTCATACCGTCGATGGAGGTTACCGCACGAATGCCGACGGTGTAGGA
Source organism: Paenibacillus sp. FSL K6-1217 (assembly GCF_045040735.1). NCBI lineage: Bacteria > Bacillati > Bacillota > Bacilli > Caryophanales > Paenibacillaceae > Paenibacillus > Paenibacillus sp. FSL K6-1217. Next base: position 5,857,660 of record NZ_CP150271.1, on the reverse strand, counting down.
ATACGTACGCTCGTCACCCATTACGCCAACACTCTTCATGTTAGGAAGTGCGGTGAAGTACTGCCAGATCTCGCGGTCAAGGCCAGCCTTGGCAATCTCTTCACGCAGGATATAGTCGGAATCGCGGACGATCTGCAGCTTCTCCTCAGTCACTTCACCCAGCACACGAATTGCCAGACCCGGACCCGGGAAAGGCTGACGCCATACGATGGCATGCGGCATACCAAGCTCTTCACCCAGCTTACGGACTTCATCCTTGAAGAGGGTGTTCAGCGGCTCGATCAGACTGAATTTCATATCTTCCGGCAGTCCGCCTACATTGTGGTGCGACTTGATCGTCTGCGCCGTTGCTGTACCGCTCTCTACGATATCGGTATACAGTGTACCTTGGGCCAGGAAGGAGAAATCGCCCAGCTTGGCCGATTCTTCGTCGAAGCAGTAGATGAACTCATTGCCGATGATTTTACGTTTCTGTTCGGGGTCGGACACACCAGCCAGCTTGCCGAGGAAGCGGTCACGGGCGTCGATCTTGACAACATGAATATCGAACTTGCCGACAAAAGTCTCCATAACACTCTCCGCTTCACCTTTGCGCAGAAGGCCGTGGTCAATGAACATACAAGTGAGCTGATCGCCGATCGCACGGTGAATCAGCATCGCCACAACAGAGGAATCCACGCCGCCGCTGAGTGCGCAGAGTACCTTCTTGTCGCCGACTTTATCACGGATATCCTTAACGGCATCTTCGATGAACGACTCCATAGTCCATTTGCCCTCGCAGCCGCATACTTCGTACAGGAAGTTCGAGATCATCTCATTCCCCTTCACGGAGTGGCGTACCTCAGGATGGAACTGAACGGCGAAGAATTTACGGACATCATTGCTCATGGCTGCAATCGGCGCGCTCTCTGTCCCTGCATCCAGCTTAAAGCCTTCCGGAAGCTCCACTACATGGTCGCCGTGGCTCATCCATACCGTCTGCTTGCTCTCAAGGCCTGCTGCAAGTACGGAGCTGGGTGCGAATTCCACATCTGCTTTGCCGTACTCGCGCTTGGCGGAGCGTTCCACCTTGCCTCCCTGCTGCTGTGCCATCAGTTGCATCCCATAGCAGATTCCGAAGATCGGAAGCCCGAGCTCGTAAATTGCCGGGTCTACATGCGGTGCATTCTCTGCATAGACACTGCTTGGCCCACCCGAGAAAACAATTCCTTTGGGCGATAAAGCCTTAATCTTCTCCATCGGTGTATTGTACGGCAGAAGCTCGCTGTATACTCCCAGGTCACGAATTCTGCGCGCGATAAGCTGGTTATACTGTCCCCCGAAATCCAGAACAACGATTATTTCATTTGGCTTGTTCATTACTTGCCTCCCTTGATTATTGGATTCATTATACTCATGGTTAATTCTCAGCGTCAAGGATATGGACTCCCTCCACTTCAAGGTTTTGGCCTATGGGCGGCAGGTCTGGGGAGAATCGCAGCGCGGTGGCGGAAGGCTGGAACTAGCTGGCTGTCAGGGTGCGGCAAAATATATGTATTGAGCAGATTGCTACGGAATGCCCGTGACTGGAAAAGGTATCCAAATCATGCGAAGATTGGCCTGATTCCAGTGTAATCGTGTCCGTTGAGCCAGTGAGAATAGTAACTCCCCCGCCCACTGGCAGTCTCAAAGTGCAGGAAAAGCACTTTGGCGGATGAATGGGATGAGGAGCTGACGCCTTCGGCCGCAATAATTGGGGAAATGTAGCTTGATAGCTGGCCCCCTCGAATTATGGAAGGTCCAGTAAGTAAATGGTACAAGTACAAAAGTACCCTGCGGGTGGACGATGAGTAGTAGGGAGAGCCTACGCCCCTTAATCTGCCGAAGTGGGCAGTTGGTGGTAATGAAGAGCACTTGTGCACCTGAATCCGGCGAAAGTGGGCTGTTGGCGGTAATGAAGAGCACTTGTGCACCTGAATCCGGCGAAGGTGGGCTGTTGGCGGTAATGAAGAGCACTTGTGCACCTGAATCTGGCGAAAGCGGGCTGTTCGCAGTAATGAGGGGCATTAGTGCACCTGAATCTGGCGAAAGTGGGCAGTTCGCGGCAATGAGGGGCATTAGTGCACCTGAATCCGCCGAAGGTGGGCAGTTGGCGGAAACAATCATTTCCTGAACAAGAACAAAAGACGTCCGCCGCAAATGCAGGGACGCCATGTCTTGATCAGGTCAGATGAAAGGTAATCAGCAAGCACCGGGTCATGAATGACGCCGCGTCTATGGTATCAGCAGCGTTACCGGGGATGGGGCGGGGCGGCGGGATGCTTGCGGCGGAAGCCGACGCCGGCAACAGCACGGCGCCTCCAGCGGAGCCCGGCGCCACTAACGGCACGGCGTCTCCGGCGGAGCCCGTCGCCGCTAACGGCACGGCGCCTCCAGCGTGGCCCGGCGCCGCTGAAGGCACGCCGCCTGCGGCGCCGCCATACGCCAGGGTCTCCCACTGGCGTACAAAAGCCCGGACGGCGGCGCGCAGCCGCCCGTCCTCGATAGCCAGGGAGTCTGCGTACTCCCTGGCGGTAACCCCGGGCAGCGGCGGCCCATACCGCGCCGCCAGCCCGTGCCAGGCCAGAGCGGCAGCGCGCAGCTGCCGCTCACGGCCAAGCCTGCCGGCGCGGCGCACTGCCGGCAGCAGAGCCAGGCTGCGCCGCCAGCGGATGGCGGCAGCCAGCAACAGCGCCGCCAGAGCTAGCGGCGCCCGGTCCGGGCCGCCCGCCTGCGGCAGGGCGGCAGAGAGCGCGTCCGCGTGCAGCGCAGCGGAGCGGTGGTTGTCCGGCGGCGCGGAGGCAGCCGCCGGGTCCGTAGCCGCCGCGCCGAGGGCAGCGGCGGAGGGCGTGGGGTCGAAGGGGACCCAGCCCGCGCCGGGGAAATAGACCTCGACCCAGGCGTGGGCATCCCCGCCGGTCACGCTGTAGCGCTGCGGCATGGAGCCGGGCACGGCGGTCCCCGGGCCGTAGCCCTGGACGTACCGTGCCGGAATGCCGCTGCTGCGCAGCAGGACCGTCATCGCCGTGGCAAAATGCACACAATACCCCTGACGGGTCCCAAACAGAAAATCATCGGTGAAATCGGCACCGGATGGCGGCACACGGGTCTTCAGCGAATAGGAGTAGCCGTCCTGAAGATAGCCGGCTACGGCTACGGCGGCATCGTAACGGCTCCCTGCGGCAGCGGTAAGCTGGCCGGCCAGCGCACGAACTCTGGGCGGCACAGCAGCGGGAAGCTGCAAATACAGGCTGCGGACCCCTTCGGGATCACTTCCCTTCAGCTTCCGCAGCACCGCCGGATCGCTTGGCGGCAGAACAGACTTCACGCTGTACTCTGTAACCCCTGCGGAGCCATAGACTTCCGGCAGGCGGAAGCTAAGCTTATCCGGGCTGGCAAGCACGTACCCCAGCTGGCTTCCGTCTGCAAGCCGAATGTTCTGTACGTCCGTTATGGTGCCTGCACTGAACAGCGGCACGCCTCCAAGAGAAGGAGAGGCGAGCTGAATCCGCTGGATAAGGGTCTCTCCCCCGGCTGCCGCATTATCGGCCAGGGCGGGCAGCGCCCCGGACAGCCGGGGCAGATTCAGCGCTGCATACGCAGCTCCGCTCCTGATCCAGCGGCGGCCGTCATAATATGCCATGCTCTCTCCCCGCCAATAGTAAGGACGGGGGACAGTGACCGTGAAGGCCGCCTCCCCGCTGGGAGTCAGGGGCATGCCAAGCTCTCTGTCCTCCATGCTATAGCCGGTGCTGCCCGTGCGGGATACGTCAGGCTCCTCCGGCCGTTGCGCCGCAGCCCAGTGCTCCAGCTTGTCCAGCACCGGCTGCAGTGTAACCGGGGCAGCCGGGCGTGCACCCAGCCCTTGCCCGGCTATCCAGGCGGCCATCGTCACCAATACGGCCGCAGAGAATGCCACGGCTCCCCAGCGGCCGTAAGGAAGTACACGGCTTCCGGTCCGTTCTTGCAGGTGGAGCAAACCGCTCAAGGCCCGCAGCCACAGGATCAGCCCCGCCGTGATCAGTACATCGCCGGAAGTATTAACGGCGTAGCCCATATCCAGCACCAGCAGATACACCAGCGTTACACCGGTGAACAGGGTAATACTTCCCCTGTACAGCGCAAGCTGCTGGACAGAGGAGACCAGCAGCCCCCAGCCCAGCACCAGAATCAGCAGCCTGCTGTCCTCGCTTAAGGCGGAGATCCTGCCGGAGAGCAGCAGCAGGGCATCCTGTCCGCTTTTCTCCAAGGCATAGGCCTTCAGCCACCCGCCATCTCCCCCGGCAGCAGCACAGAGGGCATACCAGGTCATGAAGATTAGAAGGAACTGCCCGCTTGCCTGGACAAGACGGGGCAGCAGCAGACAGCCCCAAGCCAGAAGCGCCGCTGCCGAGAGCATCAGGAGCCGCAGGAGCTGTGTATGGTCCGTGGTCACAGGCAATGAGTAGAGCGGCAGCAGCCACAGAACAAACACGGCCATAATCGCCAAAGAGAACAGGCCGCGATAGTACAGAGGGCTGTTCTCACTTTTAACTTCGGGACTGCTCTCTGCAAGGTCTGATTCCTGCATGCCTTCCGCTGTAAATACAATGCTTCCGTGACGCCGCGGCTTGCTGTCTGTAGAGGGCTTCGGACTGGCGCCATCCGCAGTCACTCTAGCAGGAGGAGGGATTATCCGGGAATCCATCAGGCTCCGCCCCCTTGTACGCTGGTGCAGGCGCGGCATGGCTCAGACAGTGAACCCGCGCTCCAAGCCTCATCAGACTTCCGGCAATGGTATCCGAAGCAGGCGGTCTGCTGTCCGCGGAAGCCGCAGGATCACGCTGCCCGGACGCTGGCCATCCCTCTGCTGCCAGCCTGCTGCTGCGGGATAACTCCGGCAGTGTCCCCGCCGCTCCGGCCGGGCTTCGAACGGGATTACCGGGGGTCCGGCTTGGAGAAGGCTGGTCCCAGACATAATAGAGCTCCACCCTGATCCCCTGGACCAGGAAGCGGGCCAGCGTTCTCGCCGACTCCTCCTCAAGCCGCCCGGTAATGACCGTTACCGTCATTCCGGGAATCCAGCTCTGCGACGCATCCTCCAGCAGTCTGCGGAGACTCTGTGAGCCGGAGGGGGCAATCTCTGTGAGCAGATCCCGGACCCTTCCGGGAATCTGGCCCAGCCCCTCATGTCTGGCCATCCCTTCCGGCCAGCCGCCGCTGAAGAGCTGGATGTAGCTGCCGGAGCGCTCGGCAGAGAGCAGCAGCCCCATAGTAGCGGATACCGCCTGTTCGAAGGCCGGAATTACCGACCTGCGCTGGCTGCGCGGTGCATACGAACCTCCGGGAACCTCATAATCCGCCGGGCTGCTCGCAAGCACAATACAGGTCATCTGTCCGGCTTCACGTTCCGGCACTCTGCTCTGCAGGTTGCCCTTACGGGCGCTGCTCTTCCAGTGAATCCGGCTGAACGGATCACCGGGTGCATAATCACGGATATCCGCTGCTTGCGGACTGCTGTGATTCCCCCGCCCGGATGCACGGTCTCCGGGCAGCAAGCCTGTATCCGGCACTGCTGAGCCCATATACAGCGCCCTTGGCAGCACCTTGAAGCCCGCCTTGCCGTCCGGCTGGCAGCCGCCTGTGAACAGCCCCGGCAGATCTCCCCAGGCCAGACTGCAACCATGGAGCTGATGCACCCCTCTGGGAACGGACAGCAGCTCATACGAATAGCTGAAGGAGCGCCGGAAGCCGGGAAACAGCAGCTCCTGATGGCTGCCCCCGCTCCAGTAATCGGTAACGATCATCCAGGGCAGCGGGATTGCGGAGGCAAAAGAAATCTGCACTTCAACAACAGCATGATCCCCGGCAGACAGATGCGCAGGAGAAATCGTACGCTGTACGTTAACTCTCCGGGGACCGCAGAGCTGCATCAGCAGGCCGCCGGACATGACCACTCCGCCAGCTGTCAGCAGCAGCAGGAGCGATTCTCCTCCACGCCACATATACAGCCCTCCGGTAACCGCCATCAGGAGCAGCATTCGCCCCCATTCCTTCGCCGTGCGGCGGACGCGCTTCCGGGGAAACCCTGCAATCTCTGCGTTCCCGTACCTGTTTTGCTGTGAATATACCTGTGATTTCGGATCTATCAATGAGGATGAGGACAAGGTGGACACCCTTCCATGGTTATAGACTAGCCCCCTGACAGCCTGTGCTTTCACTGGCTATACTGCTTGCTGAGGCCTGTTGCTATCTATTCTTTCCACGAAAAAGGTTACCCAGACATTTCACCTGCTTTTCCCGCCAGCTCTGCCTGCCCCTGCTCTCCTATCTGTCCCGCCGCTCTCTCCTAGCTAACACGAATATCTGCCTTAAGCAGCGGTAACCCTGCGCTCCTCTGCATTGACAACCGCTTCGGCACCCGGATGCCCTGCTGCTTCAAGCAGGGTACGCAGGGGGACCCAGAGGGAGGAGCCCCGGAGCTGCACCGGTGTCCCCCTGTACTCTGCCGTACCGTCCGGCCGGTGAATGCCAATCTCCTGCCTCTGTGAGTCCAACTTCATGCTGTGGCCGTTCCAGCTTACAGCTGCGCTGCGGGTGGCCGCATTCCAGCCGACCCGTCCGCCCAGCCGTTCCACGGTGGCGCGCAGCGGAACATAGTACTGCCCGTCCTGGAGACGGTACTCCCCGGGCTTCAGCAAGGTCTCCATCCGGCCAATCTCAAGAGCGAGGGCCTTGCCGGGCGCAAATAATTCCGCGTTCGGGACAATATTCGCCGAGATCCACTCCCCGGACGGCTTGCCCCGCTGAAGTGCGGCTGCCTTGGAGGACACCCTGAACTGTACCGGATCACTCTGCGCATCCAGAACGCCGAACTCATAACCGGCCGCCCTATAGCGTTCAATGATGGCTGGCAGCGCCTTCGCACTCTGTTCATGACCCGATCCGTCATGCAGCAGCAGTACCACACTTGGAGAGGTCAGATCGGCAACGGAAGCCTGCATAATCTCCGCAGCCGGCACTCCCCGGCGGCGGGAATCCCCGCTGTCCACCGTCCAGTCCATCACCCTGTAGCCTGCCTGCTTGAGCAGCGTAAAGTAGGTGCTGTCGAAATGGCCGAACGTCCCGCCAGGCGCGCGGACCAGCTGCGGACGGACGCCGGTGATCTCACGTACCGTTTCCTCCGTCTGTTTGATTTGACGCCAGAATTCCGTGAATCCGCTATATAAATTATGATAGTTATGATTATAGGTATGGTTGCCGATCGCATGCCCCTGCTCCCAGATGGCATTGATCAGCTCGGGACGGCCTTCCGCCTGCTCACCCAGCACGAAGAAGGTAGCCTTGATTCCTTGCTCTTGCAATATGCTGAGCACCTTGGGGGTCACTGCACTTGGCCCATCGTCAAAAGTCAGGTAGACCCGCTTCTCCTTATGTTGTCCGCTTGAAGGAGTAGCCTTACCTGCAGCTGCGGATACTTGATGTATCGCAGGAGCGGGACGCTCTGCGCCCGCCTTAGGGGCTGAACCGCCGCCGGAAATATGCGTCTGCCGCGATTCTGCCCCTGTCATTCTGCCGGCTGCCGGAGGCAAATCTTGCACCGGGACAGCCGGAGCATTATTCTTAGAGAGTAGAGGTAACGCACTGCCCGCTTCAGCCTGCGGGGAGTAGATACTCCGCGAAGCAGAAGAGTTCCCCTGTCCTCCATAGGCTGACACCCCCAGACACAGCAATACGGCAATAACAAGCAACCCGCAGATCATGATGCGGCGTATAGGATTTTCCTGGTTGTCCTTCATCTTCTCTACCTCCAGCATTCTATTGGCGCTACCCGCGTCATTTGGTAGATTGTATGAAGACAAGCTTCAGAATAGAATTGGCGCGCAGCCTTTGGAGAGTGAAGAATCTATGGATATGCTGAAATGGATACAGGAATTGTTTGCGAGCTACGGATATAGCGTGTTGTTCTTCGGGCTTTTGCTCGAATTTGTCGCCCTGCCTTTTCCCGGGGAGACCACGATGGCCTTCGCAGGATTCCTCTCTTACACGGGGAGGCTGGATTTCTTCACCCTGGTGATCGTAGCCTTCTTAGGGACCACAATCGGGATGACCATTACTTACTTCATCGGGTTCAAGGCCGGTCTGCCCTTCATCCAGCGGTACGGCAAATGGTTCATGTTCTCTCCGGCCAAGCTGGAGAAGACCCAGCGCTGGTTCGAGAAATATGGCAGTGTGCTGATCTCGATCGGTTATTTCATCCCCGGCGTCCGCCACTTCACCGGCTATTTCGCCGGGATTATCGCACTGCCCTTCCGTAAATTCGCGATGTATGCCTATGGCGGCGCATTGTTCTGGGTGGTGTTATTCCTCGGAATCGGCAAAATCTTCGGCCCCCAGTGGATGGGCATCTTCCACCTGATCGAATCCTACGCCCTCTGGATTGCGGTAGGCGTGCTGGCCATCGCCGCGCTGATTGTCATTTACCGTTACCGGACGGCCATTTCTCTCCGGCTGCGCCGCCGCAAGCCGGTGGCTACGCTCGATGCCAAGGTCCAAGTGAAGGTCAAAGAAACCTCCAAGACCCGCTGACTCAGAACCTCACCTAACGCCTGAAAGAAGGGATCCCTGTGAAAATAGACCGTCTGCTCTCCATTGTCATTCTGCTGCTCAACCGGCCGCTGATTCAGGCCAAGGAGCTGGCCGATATGTTCGAGGTCTCCGTGCGTACAATTTACCGCGATATAGACAGCATTAACAGCGCAGGCATCCCGGTGGTTACCTATCAGGGGGCAGGGGGCGGCATCGGCCTCATGCAGGGCTACCGGCTGGACCGCAACGTATTATCGCAACGCGAGCTGGCCGACATTTTCAGTGCGCTGCAGAGCGCCTCCTCCATCGGAGGCGGGGGCCATCAGCTATTGATGGAGAAGATCAGCAGCGTTGTCCCTCCCTCCCAGATCTCCGCCTTCCGCAGCAAAACCACCCAAGTGATCGTCGATTTCTCCCCCTGGGAGCTGACGGGCCCGCTGGAGGAGCGGCTGAGCCTCCTTAAGGAAGCCTTGGAGGAAGCTGTCATGGTCACTTTTGAATACATAACGGCCGAGGGCAAGGTAAGCCGCCGCACGGTCGAGCCATATACGCTGGTCCTTAAGGGACAGTTCTGGTACTTATACGGGTTCTGCCCGGAACGTCAGGATTTCCGGCTCTTCAAGCTGCTGCGGATGAAGGCGCTGGTGAAGGAGGCGCGGCACTACATCCGCCAGGATATTCCGCTTACAGAGCTGCCGTGGAGCCGTGGTTGGAAAGAACCTCAGAGTCTCACGCCGATCACGCTGCGTTTCAAGCCGGAAGGCAAGCATCTCGCCGAGGAATACTTCGACTGTGAGACGCTGGAGCGGGATGATAACAGCGGATACATCCTCACGCTTCAGTATCCTGAGAATGACTGGCTGTATGGATTCCTGCTGAGCTTCGGGACCGTCCTGGAAGTGCTGGGACCGGAGCATGTCCGCCGCAGATTAGGCGAGGTGGCCCGTGGCGTTGCGGCGGCGTATACGGCAGACCTGCCGGAGCGGCAGTAACTGCGGCGCTTTGAACCCTTTTTCGTTTGTGCCGTGCCTTGGCTATCTCTGTGCTGTCCCCGGCTAACACTAACCGCCCTATCCGCCCCACCCGGCACTAAAGCATATACAATCTTTTTCCATCCGAATACGAACCTGAATCTATGTTGTCAGGTTTGCCGGTATATACTCTAAGGGAGAAGCCGGTGATTGGTGGGGTGGCTCGGGATGATGCAGGACAAGGGAGCAGTTCTCCCCCATCCCCAGACGCAAAAAGACGACCCGGCAACCGTTGAACGGTTACGGCGGGTCGTCTTTTTTATACTATATTCACGCTTAGGCTCTCTGTGATTTCACCAGGTTCGGCTGCGGCTGTCCGCCTTCCGCTTCTTCCGTCTTCAGGAAGTCGGGCTGCGGTGAGGTCTTGCGGATGAACAGCGCCAGCACCAGGGCAACAACGGTCACCCAGGTTGCTACAGCGAACGCGTGGGTAATCCCGTTAATCGTTGCGTCCTGTGTAAGCTTGAGCATCGCCACCTTATCGGTCTTCGACACCGCACCGCTGACCAGCGCATCGGTAATGTTGCTCTTCGTCCGGTTGGTCATCAGGCTGACGAACAGGGCCATCCCCAGTGCGCCGCCTACGGTACGCAGGGTGTTGGACATCGCTGTACCATGGGAAGCCAGACGTTGCGGCAGCTGATTCAGACCGGCCGTGACGATAGGCATCATCAGCATCGACATCCCGAACATCCGGGCCGTATACGTCAGAATCAGGTGAGTATAAGTGGTAGTGGTGCTGATCTGACTGAATTCCCAGGTCGTCACCGTGGTGATGGCAAGGCCGATAACCGCCAGCCATCTGGCGCCGATTTTATCAAATATAATTCCGGTGATCGGTGACATCACGCCCATCAGAACCGCACCCGGGAGCAGCATCAGTCCGGATTCCATCGGTGTAAAGCCGCGGATGGTCTGCAGATAGATCGGCAGCAGGATCATCCCTGCATACATAGCCATGGTGACGATAATATTGATCACGGTAGTCAGTGAGAACATATTGTAGCGGAAAATACGGAATTCAAGCAGCGGCTTATCCGTGGTCAGCTCACGCCATACGAACAGTCCCAGGGACACGATACCCAGGATCAGGCAGAGAATAACGGTTGTGCTTCCCCAGCCGTCTGTTCCGGCATCACTGAAGCCGTAGAGCAGCCCGCCGAAGCCCAGGGTCGATAAGATCACACCCGGTTTATCCAGCTTTGGAGAAGTCAGCTTACCGACATTCTGCATGGTCTTCATGCCGAGCAGCATCGAGAAGATGGCCAGCGGAAGCACGATGTAGAACAGCACGCGCCAGGAATAGTTCTGTACAACCCAGCCCGACAAGGTGGGTCCGACAGCCGGAGCAAAAATCATCGCAACCGCCATCAGTCCCATCGCCTTGCCCCGTTCTTCAATCGGGAAGATACGCAGGAACACGATGTTCATCAGCGGCATCAGAATTCCGGCACCAACGGCCTGAATCACTCTGCCGACCATAATCATCTCGAACCCTGTTCCTATTGCACAGACCAGTGTACCTATTGAAAATAACATCATTGCTGTCGTAAAAAGCTGGCGGGTCGTAAATTTCTCCACCAGATACGCGCTGATCGGCACGAGCACACCGTTAACCAGCATGAACCCTGTCGTCAGCCATTGGGCTGTATTGGCGAGGATATTCAGGTCCTCCATCATTTTGGGCAGTGCCACATTCATCAGCGTCTGATTCAATAACGCCACGAAGGCGCCGATCAGAAGCGCTGCGATAATCGGTCCTCTGCGGATCGTCTTGGACGGTGCATTACCGGCTGTAATTGTACTCATAGCTTCTTGTTGTCTCTCCCTTGTTCTAGAATTCGGATAATTTCACCATGCAGCCGCAGCAGCTCCTGTACATCCTCCGCAGGAATATTTGCCAAGGGCTGCAAATGTCTTCGGAGTGACTGTCTGCTGAGCAGACGGATCTCCTTGCCTTTCTCAGTCATCGCCAGCTTGAATATTCGTCTGTCGCTCTGCGAGCGTTCCCTGGTAATCAGTCCGGCCTTCACCATCCGGTCCACTACACCGCTGGCTGCGCTGTTGCCCAGATGCAGAAGATCGGCCAGCTCCGTGATCCCGATATCGGGATGCAAGGATAACTTACGCAATACCATCAGCTGGGTAGATGTGATGTTAAGCTCCTCTGCATCCTTCCACAGCAACTGCTGGAAATTATGGGTAATGCAGCGGAAAGAGGACAGAATATCGTCCAGTTGCTTTTCCTTTTCTTCCAAGCCTTATCCCTCCACTAGCATAATGCACAATAATACTTCGCATACGAACTATTTTACAATTTACCTATTTATCCGTCAATGATTTTCTTGCAGAAATTTTCTGAAAAATTACGGAAAGCGAGGATTAAACATGAATACAGAACAACGAAATCACTGGAACAGGCAGCATTCAATTTTGCCCAGGATCATCACCAAGCCGGAGGCGCATACTGAAACCATAGCTATCATTCTGGAGCTGCATTCTGCCCTGTACGCCTCTGAAGGCAGCGGGGAACAGGTAACCTATGAGGATTCCTTATGGGACATGCTGCTGGAGTCCACTGCGCGAAGTTACCCGGTGCAGACACCCGGCAGCCGTAATTCTATAGTCTGGCATCTGTGGCACAGTGCGCGGATTGAGGATATCACCATGAACATCCTGGGGGCAGACCGTGAGCAGGTGCTATACTCCGGTCAGTATGCCCGGAGGCTGGAGGTTCCTTACGTTCATTCCGGCAACGGAATGAGTGAACAGGATGTTGCTGCACTCAGCCGTGAGGTGAACCTCGGAGCGCTTGCCGAGTACCGGCGTGCTGTCGCCCGCAGAACGCGTTCCATCCTATCCGCTCTGGAGCCGGGACAGCTCGGGACGAAGGCAACTCCGGCCCAATTCGAAAGAGTCCGGGAGGAGAAGGCTGTCCTGGACTCTGAGCAGTGGCTGTTCGATTATTGGGCCGGCAAGACCTTTGCAGGTCATGTGCTGATGCCGGCCACCCGGCATAACTTCGTCCATCTGAACAAAGCGATGCAGGTGAAGCAACAGCTGCAGAAGTAAAACACGGGGGAGGCCGGCGATTTTAGGGGCACTTCTGCCCCTCATCCCCCCTTGGGCTGCATTCGGCCCCTTACCTTCGTCCTAGCACAATGTGTTCGGTTTTCCGCATACCTTCCGATTTGCTCCTGCACACCGAACAAGCGGACCGGCGCATTGGCCGGTCCGCTATATTCATAATCTTATCCTTGGCAGCCTGCACTGCCCGCCAGTACTGGCACCAGCTGCGCCACCTCGTCCGCTGACGGCTGGCTGCCGCCCGCAAGACCGCTGGCAATCGACATCATCAGCTTGATCCGGTTGGCCTGGTTCACGACGCTAACCCCGGCATCATAATCTATGGCGACGATGTTCGCGCCAGGATACAAATCCTTCAGCCCCTTAATCATCCCGCGTCCGGTAATATGGTTCGGCAGGCAGGCGAACGGCTGGATGCAGGCAATATTGTTCACGCCGTTATCCAGCAGGTCCATCATCTCTGCCGTCAGGAACCAGCCTTCGCCCATCTGGTTGCCGACAGACACCAGGCGGCCCGCCTTCTCGGCCAGACCGTAGATATTCTCCCGGCCTTTGGATAGTCCGGCCTGCTCCAGCGCTACCTTGACCGGCTTGCGGTAGATTTCGAGATAGGAGATCAGCATGGGATTAATATAGCCCAGCCGTTTGCTTTTGCCGAATTGCTCGGCCTTGTAGATCGGATTGTAGACACAATAGAAAATAAAGTCCAGGAAATCAGGCATCACGGCCTCTCCGCCCTCCGCCTCGATCATGTCGATGATGCGGTTGTTGGCATCTGGATGGAATTTGATCAGAATCTCCCCGACAATGCCTACCTTGGGCTTATCCGCCGGGATGACCGGCAGCCGTGAGAACCCGGCAACAATCTCACGGGTCAGCCGCTTATATTCACGGAACGAGAAATTCGACAGGCTGCTCTTGCAGCGCCCCATTCCTTCGCGGAATAAGGCCTCTGCACTTCCCGGTACCGCCTCATACGGTCTGAAGCGGTGCAGCAGGCGCATCATCAGATCCCCGTAGCAGGCTGCGGCGATCAGGCGGTTCGCCAGCTTCAGGCTGATGCGGAAGCCCGGCTGGTTCTCCATCCCGGAGGCATTCAGGGAGATCACCGGAATCTGCCCCAGCCCCGCATCCTTCAGCGCCTTGCGCAGCAGAGAGATGTAGTTGGTCGCCCGGCAACCGCCTCCAGTCTGCGACATAATCACAGCAGTCCGGTCCGGGTCGTAATCGCCGCTCTTCAGTGCCGACAGCATCTGTCCGATCGTTACAATCGCCGGATAACAGGCATCATTATTGACGTACCTGAGGCCTTCCTCCGTCTCCTGCGGGCCGGTCGATTCCAGAATCTTCAGCCGGTAGCCCGCATCCTGGAAGACCCGCTCGAACAGCTCGAAGTGAATCGGCGACATCTGCGGAGCGAGAATGGTATAGGTGTCCTTCATTTCTTTGGTGAACGGCACATTGACTTGCGGCTTGTAGAGCAGCTGTGGCTTAACTTCGCCCTTCTCGCGCTCACGCATCGCGGCCTGGAGGGAACGCAGGCGAATCCGCGCGGCTCCGAGATTGCTGATCTCATCGATTTTGATGAGCGTATAGACCTTGTTGTGGCGCTCCATAATCTCCTGAACCGCATCGCAGGTAATCGCATCGATCCCGCAGCCGAAGGAGGTGAGCTGGACCAGCTCCAGATCGCTTCTTCCTGCCGCCAGCCGGGCCGCACGGTACATCCGCGCATGGTAGGTCCACTGGTTCACCACACCGACGTCCCCTTCGCTGCGGTCCAGATGGCAGATCGAATCCTCGGTCAGCACCGCAAGCCCCATCCCGGTAATCATATCGGCAATCCCGTGGTTGATCTCCGGGTCGGCATGATACGGATGTCCGCAGAGCAGAATCCCCTTCGTGCCTGTCTCCGAGAGGAAGACCAGCGTCTCCTCGCCCTTGGTGCGCACATCGTTCTTCGCCTGATCCGCTTCCTCCAGACCCGCCTGCACAGCAGCAGCAATCTCCTCCTTGGGTACTTCGGCGAACGTTCTCGCCAGCACCCGGGTCAGCGCCGGAACATCATCGAAGGTCAGGAACGGGCTGACCAGGGGAACCCCCTGCTCCTTCAGACCGTCCATATTATTGCGGATCACCTCAGGATAGGAGGCAACCACCGGGCAGTTGAAGTGATTCTGCGCCGCATCATCCTCCTTCTTCTCATACACCACCGCCGGGTAAAAGATGAAGTCCACGCCCTGGACGATCAGCTGCTGCACATGCCCGTGGGCCATTTTTGCCGGATAGCAGATCGATTCCGAAGGAATGGTATCCATTCCGCTCTCATACAGCTTCTTGCTGGACTTCGGAGACAGCACTGTCCGGTAGCGCAGCGAAGTGAAAAAGGTATGCCAGAACGGGTAATTCTCGAACATGTTCATCGTGCGCGGAAGACCCACTGTCCCCCGGACCGCTGCTACCTCAGGCAGGCCCTCATAGGCGAAGAACCGCTCATATTTGTATTGCATCAGGTTCGGCAGCGTATTCTTCTCTTTCTTGCCGCCTGCGCCGCGTTCACAGCGGTTCCCCGTCACATGGAAGCTCTTGTCCGGGAACCGGCTGATCGTCAGCGCACAGTTGTTGGCGCAGCGGCTGCAGCGGCCGGGAGCGACTGAATACTGGAAGGTCTCCAGCTCCTCCGGTCCAAGAATCGTGCTGCTTCCTTCCGGGGCAGCCTGTTCTCTGGCAATCAGCGCGCAGCCGTATGCGCCCATCACACCGGCGATGTCGGGTCTGACTACCGTTCTTCCCGTCAGCAGCTCAAATGCCCGCAGCACGGCCTCATTGTAGAAGGTGCCGCCCTGGACAATGATATTGCGGCCTAAATCCTCGGGATTACGGATCTTGATCACTTTTTGCAGCGCATTCTTCACCACGGAGTAGGCCAGCCCGGCCGAGAGATCGGCAAGTGATGCTCCCTCCTTCTGGACCTGCTTCACCTTGGAGTTCATGAACACGGTACAGCGTGAGCCGAGATTCACCGGCCCCGCCGATTCGAGCGCCGCAGCGGCGAACTCCTCTATGCCCAGCTCCAGCGCAGAAGCGAAGCTCTCCAGGAAGGAGCCGCAGCCCGCCGAACATGCTTCATTCAGCATCAGGCTGTCGATGGCTCCCCCGCGGATCTTAATGCACTTCATGTCCTGACCGCCGATATCCAGAATGAAATCAACCTCCGGCATGAACCGGGAGGCTGCCTTGTAATGGGCCACGGTCTCTACTTCCCCGCCGTCCATCCGCAGCGCTGCCTTGACCAGCCCCTCACCATAACCGGTTGCGTAAGCTCCCGCTATAGAGCAGCCGATGGGCAGAATCCGGTAGATCTCCTTCAGCGCATCCGTGACCGACTGCAGCGGATTGCCTCCGTTGCTCCCGTAAAAGGTATGCAGAATCTCATCCGCCGCTCCGGTAACGACCAGCTTGGTCGTTGTAGAGCCGGCATCAATGCCGAGATAGACCGGTCCCCGGTAAGCGGCCAGCGCGGAACGCGGTGCTGTCGCCTTGCTGTGGCGCAGCCGGAACTGTGCCAGATCGTCCGGTGTCCTGAACAGCGGCGCCAGCTCTGCATCCTCCGCGCGGTCTTGCGAGAAGTCTACAGCCATGATCCGGGCAATCCAGCCGCTAACAGGCAAGAACAAGGGATCAGACTCGGCAAGTGCCGAACCGATGGCCACGAAATATTGGGAGTGCTCCGGGAACAGCACCTCGTTCTCCTTCAGCCCGAGCGTCTCCGTGAACCGGTCGCGCAGAGCGGACAAGAAGGTCAGCGGTCCCCCCAGAAAAGCAACACGCCCACGGATCGGCCGTCCGCAAGCCAGCCCGCTGATCGTCTGGTTGACAATGCTCTGGAAGATCGAGGCTGCCACATCCTCACGGCGCGCTCCTTCATTCAGCAGCGGCTGGACATCACTTTTGGCGAATACACCACAGCGCGAAGCGATAGGATAGATGCGTTCGTGCTTCAATGCCAGCTCATTCAGCCCGGCAGGGTCCGTCTGCAGCAGGGAGGCCATCTGATCGATGAATGCCCCCGTACCGCCTGCACAGGCTGTGTTCATCCGCTGCTCGATGCCGCCGCTGAGATAGATGATTTTGGCATCCTCCCCGCCCAGCTCAATCGCTGTATCACATGCCGGAATCCGTCCGCTGATCGCCCTCGTGCAGGCAATGACCTCCTGGACAAACGGAATCTCTCCAAGCTTGGACAGGGACAGCCCGGAGGAGCCGCTTACAGTGAGCGCTGCTTCACTGCCGGCGAACCGCTGCTGTACCTCTGTCAGGAGGGTAACCGCCGCTTTTTTGATATCACTGAAATGACGCACATAATCCTGATATATAATGATATCCCGCTGCATAACCACCAACTTGGCTGTAGTTGATCCGACGTCAAGCCCAATGCGCAGTCTCTTCATGTCTTCCCCCAACCCTTGCCCCAAATTTGAAGTAATATGAGGCAACTATATCACGAGTGAGCGTGGCTATAGCTGTTAGAAAAGTAACAGACAAATACAATTAATTCCCAGCATACTTAATTATTTCACGATTTGTTCTAATGCGGCCTCTACATGGCCCTTCACTCTGACCTTTCGCCACTCCGCTCTCAGAATGCCTTCCTCATCAATCAGAAAAGTAGAACGGACAATGCCCATAAATTCCTTGCCGTAGAGCTTCTTAAGCTGCCATACGCCGAATAATTCGCTCACTGTATGCTCTTCATCGGACAATAACGGAAAGGGCAGGCTGTTCTTGGCAATAAATTTGCTGTGCGACGCTAGAGGATCTGCGCTGATTCCCAGGACAACTGCCCCATTCGCGGCAAGGGTATCATGGGCATCCCGGAAATCGCAGGCCTCTTGAGTACAGGCCGGAGTACTGTCCTTGGGATAGAAATAGAGCAGCACCTTCCTGCCGCGATAGTCGCTTAAGCTGATGCTGCCACCTGTTGAAGCAGGGAGTGTGAAGTCCGGAACCTTGTCGCCTATAGTGATATTCATTTATTATTCACTCCTTGTAATATGGTTAATGATTTCTGAAATTGCGTGTCTTCCCAAAAGAAATTATAATGTAGAGAATGTGAACTGGAAAGGACGAACGAAATGCCGCCAAGAAAGAACCGGCACGCAAAAGCCGGCAAGTCAAAGAAGAAAACGCTGCTCTGGACTCTGGCAATCATACTCCTTTTAATTATCGGAGGTCTGGTTTACTATTTCACTGCTATTTACAACCAGCTGGACAACCTTCATAAAACAGGCGAAGATTCTCCGTTTGCTAATGTTCCTACAGCCTCGGCAGAGGCGGTTAAGCCACCTGAATGGGAGGGCACAGAGCCGGTTAACATCCTGCTCATGGGCGTGGACGGCCGCGGGGTGAAGAAGGGCGAGGTGCCGCGTTCGGATACGATGCTGGTGGCCTCTCTGGATCCGGTGAAGAAGAAATTCTATGTCTTTTCTATTCTTCGTGATACTTATGTTGATATCCCCGACCACGGTACACAGCGGGTCAATGCCGCCATTACTTATGGACCCAATACGGCGATGCAGACGGTCAGCGACCTGCTCGGTATCCCGATTCAATATTATGTCTATACCGATTTCCAGGGCTTCATTAAGCTGGTGGATGCCGTGGGCGGTGTGGACTATGAAGTCGAGAAGGACATGCGCTACACCACCAAGGCAGACGGGCCTGAATACGACATTGATCTCAAAAAAGGCTTCCAGCACCTGGACGGCAAAATGGCGTTGCAATATGTACGCTTCCGCCATGATGCCACCTCCGACTTCACCCGGACCGAGCGCCAGCGCGGCTTTCTTAAGGCGGTGGCGGACAAGGTGATCAGTACCACTTCGATCATCAAGCTGCCGAATATTCTCGGTCAGGTTACGCCTTATATCGACACGAACCTTGACGCGAGTGACATGTGGAAGCTGGGCGCTGTAGGTTATGACAGCTCTATGGGCGGCAGCGAGCAGATTCCGCCGATGAAGCTGATCCGGGAGAAGACCCTCAAGGACGGCTCCCAGGTGATCGGGTTCAGCAGCGAGAAGGCACTGAAGAAGTTCGTAGAGGATACGCTCACTGCACCAGAACCATCGCCAACTCCTGGAGCAGAGGCTTCACCGGGCAGCAGCCCTTCTGCATCACCGGGAACAAAGTAACATCCAATATAACCATGCTTGGCACACGGGGCGGGCGGACAGCGGAAATTAACCGCGGTTCGCCCTTTCCCTTGGGCACAAGGCAAGAAGAAAGGAACATTACCTATGAACCGCAGCACATCAGAACAGCTATATCAGGAAGCTCTCCAGCATATCGTCGGAGGTGTGAACAGCCCCTCCCGCTCCTTCAAGGCCGTGGGCGGAGGTGCACCCGTCTTCATGAAGCGCGCCGGAGGCTCGCGCTTCTGGGATGAGGACGGCAACGAATATATTGATTATCTGGCCGCTTATGGCCCGATCATAACCGGACATGCCCATCCGCATATCACCGCCGCCATTACAGAGGCTGCTCAGAACGGACTGCTCTATGGAACGCCAACACAGCTTGAGATCAAGCTGGCCAAGATGCTGAAGGAAGCTATTCCTTCGATGGACAAGGTACGCTTCGTCAACTCCGGTACAGAAGCCGTCATGACGACCATCCGCGTCGCCCGCGCCTACACCAAGCGCAGCAAAATCATCAAATTCGCCGGCTGTTATCACGGGCACTCTGACCTTGTGCTTGTAGCCGCAGGTTCCGGCCCGTCAACGCTGGGTATCCCGGACAGCGCAGGCGTTCCGGCCAGCATTGCCCAGGAGGTCATCACCGTTCCCTTCAATGATCTGGACGCCCTGCGTGAAGCGCTGGAGACATGGGGCCAGGATGTGGCCGCCGTTATGGTCGAGCCGATTGTCGGTAACTTCGGCATGGTGATGCCGCATCCCGGCTTCCTGGAAGGCTTGTGCAAGCTGACGCATGAGAACGGCTCGCTTGTTATCTATGATGAGGTGATCACCGCCTTCCGCTTCCACTACGGCTCCACGCAGACCTATGCCGGTCTTGCCGGTCATGAGGAGATCATCCCCGATCTGACGGCCCTCGGCAAAATCATCGGCGGCGGGCTGCCAATCGGTGCTTACGGCGGCCGGAAGCATGTCATGGAGCAGGTCGCTCCGCTTGGTCCTGCTTATCAGGCCGGCACGATGGCCGGTAACCCCGCCTCCATCTCGGCAGGGATCGCCTGCCTGGAGGTGCTTAGCGCGGAAGGTGTCTATGACGAGATGGAGCGGCTGGCCATCCGCCTGACCGAAGGACTTCAGGCAGCTGCCGGCCGTCACGGCATCCCGCTGACCATCAACCGGATTCGCGGCGCCTTCTCCACGCATTTCTGCAGCCATCCCATTACGAATTATGAGGAGGCGCAGGATACCGATGGTGAACAGTTCGCCAGCTTCTTCCGGCATATGCTGAGCCGGGGCATCAACCTGGCCCCGTCCAAGTATGAGGCGTGGTTCCTGACCACAGCCCACACGGACGCCGACATCGACCTCACCCTGGAGGCGGCGGAGGCTTCGTTCGCGGCTATGGCTGCGGAGAAGTAATCGATTTTTACCATAGGAGAACCCCTGCCATTAAGCTTTAAGCGGCAGGGGTTTCGTTTTACCTTCCCGCAAGCACAATGTATGCTGTTTTCCACATACATTTGGTCCATATGCCTGCTGTGAACACAATGTATGCTGTTTTCCACATACATTTGGTCCATATGCCTGCTTACAAGTACAATGTATGCTGTTTTCCACATACATTTGGTTCATATGCCTGCTTACAAGCACAATGTATGCTGTTTTCCACACACACTTTTCCATATGCTGCTTAGCCTTCAGTCACATTCAGTATCAAAGTCACTCTACGAATCATTCAAAGAACTCTTATCCACAAATATACACATACCTTTTCCAAAGTAGCAGGAAACTATAGTTCCTATAAAATAAAAAATGCCCTGATGAAAAAGACATCAGAGCAATGCATTATTATTAAAGGTAGTCTATTGGAACAACGCAGCCACCGCAAGCGGGGTCACCAGCCCTACGGCAAGCGGCATGCTCCCGCCCGTGAAGGCAACCACTACATAGCTTATCACGATGGCTGCTTCAGACATCAAGTGCTTGTGAAAGGTTCCTTGTCTACTGCCCCTTCTGCTCATACAGGCTGCGGATTTCCACATCCTGCGGAAGCTTGAACGGGTTCTGCGGATTGATCCGGTCATAGAACATCATTCCGTCCAGATGGTCCATCTCATGCTGGATGATGATCGCCTGATAGCCCTTGAATTTCTGGGTAACCACCTCGCCGTTCAGATCAAAGCCCCTCACCTTCACTGACTCATAACGCGGGACAAAGCCATGCACCGGCCGGTCCACGGACAGGCAGCCCTCGCTCTCCGGCAGATAGACCATTGCCATCGAATGGCTGATGATCTTGGGGTTCACCCAGGTATACTCCACATTCTTGCCATTATCATCCTTCAAATACATGACAAACATCCGCTTCGCCAATCCGATCTGATTAGCGGATAAGCCTACCCCTGAGCGCAGCTTATACTTGGCAGACATCTCGGCATCCTGACTATTCTTCAGGAACTGCATCATGCTCTGCAGCGCACCGCGGTCCTCCGCCTGCAGCGGCAGCTGTACGGGTTCCGTTACCTCACGCAGGACAGGGTCGCCTTCCCGTACGATATCATCCATCGTGATGATGTAATCAGCATTATACTTTGAACTAGACAACTGGGTTCATCCACCTTTTCCACTACGGGCCTGATTTGTGATTTGATGATGCTATGATTAGACTATGCGCAATTAAGGGTTAATGAAAGCTGTCCGCAGCTTGCTGCTGTAATTCACATCGAAGCCAAGTCCGGTAGCAAGTGCGGCGAGCGGAAGATAGGTTTTATCCTCTTTGCCGACCTTTTGCAGAAAAGCCGGAGTATCGATCGCTACATCCGCACCGTTAACCTTAATGGTCTTCGACCCGATGGTAATGACCACCGTTCTCCCGCCGTAAATGACGGTCGCACTGGAGGTTTTGTTATCCCATTTGCCGTCCGCGCCGACGGCATTCAGAATGTCCCGCAGCGCCAGGAAATTCTGCCCGTTCTTCAGAATGGGCTTATTGGGCGTATCCAGTTCCTTGCCCTTCACAACGATGGACATCGGCGCCGTCTCGGAAGCCATCGCCGTAACTGCCGGCGTACGGTATTCCCCCCATTGCAGCTCAGCGAATACAGCGGCAATCCGTTCATACCCAAGCTGTGTCGGATGGAAGTCTGCTGCCCCTTCCCCGATAATATGGGTCAGCGATCCCTCTACACCGGCGAACTTTGCAGCTACATGGGCTACCTTCAGCGGAGCGCCTGCCTGGTTCAAGGTGGCCGCAATATTCTCAGCCGCTATGGTGAACTGTGCTGCCGCATTCATCAGCTTATCATACGCAGCACCCAGGGCAATCCGCGGAGCAGGCTGATATTGATCGGCCAGCAGAATCGTTGCCTGCGGATTCACCTCCCGGATATTCTTCAGTAATGCTGTGACATTGCTGCTGTATTCCGTAAGGCGCTCCGCAAGCTGGGCAGCGAAATCGGCATCCGTCAGTGCCTTATAATTCAGGAACAGGCTGCTGACGTCATTGCCGCCGATTGTGATGGTAATCAGATCTGCCGCCGCAAGCTCCGTTCTAATCTGCGGGGCCAGCGCGGCAAATTGCCCGGTACGCGGATCAGACAGCCCCGGCTGAATGGCCTCCGCTGTAATTGCCGCACCGTCCTTGATCGCCCCGGTATATTGAAGCAGTCCAGCTGTCTTCAGGCCCAGGATGCCGTAATTCTTCAGTTCGCTTCTCCCGTGATACCAGCCTTGCTCCAGTAATCTTTCGGCGTATCCGTACGGCTTCACGCCCGGATCGGTCATCCCCGGCTCATACCCGGCGGTAATGGAATCCCCGAGTGCCACGATGCGAAAGACATCCTGCTCCGCTCCTTGCGCCACGGCTGCTGCAGCGGCATCCGCCGGACCTGCATGCACATTGATTAATACGGTGAACAGCAGCAGTCCGCTAGCAGAAGCTGATATTAACCTTCTCCATGTCTTCAGCATCGTATTCCTCCTAAATGAATATAATTCTATTCTATCATCCCGCCCCGCTCATGTGGAATCAGCTTTGCCGTATTTTTGTTACAGCAGCATATAGCGGCGCAAAAGAGCGGTCTCCCGATAATACGGAAGACCGCTCCTGAGGACGGCAGCAGCTATATTACTTACCACTGCCGGATTCTGAAGATTTCTTCGGTCCGCCAGTGCTTAGCGGACCGCTTGCCTGGTCTGAGCGCTTCACATATTTATCATACCGGTCATCCAGCTCATAGGCGATTTTGCGGTAACGAAGCGTCTCTTCGACTATAGGATCGAGCGTAGTTTGTATGCGGATCTCATACTTGGGCGAAATCTGACGGAGCTCCTTGGCCTGCCGGTCCGCCTGTTCCATCTCGCCGTCCTCCAGAAGCTCACTTAGCTTCCGCTCCAGATCTTCATTCTCATTCATGCGATGTAAGCCCTCCTACTGCTTCTTGAAGCCTGTGGCATCTGCGGCCTGCAGGGAAGCTACCAGATAATCATGGATTCGTCCATTGCTTGCGACTACATGGCGTGTGCTGATATCGTAGGGATCGCCCTGCGTATTCGTAACCTTACCGCCGGATTCCAGCACCAGCAGCACCCCGGCCGCGCAGTCCCACGGGCTCAGCCCGACCTCCCAATACCCGTCCACCCGTCCGGCAGCCACATAAGCCAGATGCAGCGCTGCCGAGCCTCCGGCACGGATACCCCGGACCTGCGGCAGAATCTGCTGCAGCCCGGCCATATTCGCCGGCTGGGCCACCACCCGGTCGGGCGGGAAGCCCATGGCAATCAGGCTGTTGCCCGGCAATGTCTCCGCTGATACCTTCGTAGGTATCCCGTGCATATAGGCGCCCTTCCCCTTCTCGGCCACGAACATCTCGTCCCGGGTCGGATCATAGATCACGCCTACCGTGAGTTCACCCTTAACCACCAGAGCAATCGATACACAATAGAACGGGAAGCCGTGCACGAAATTGGTCGTGCCGTCAATCGGATCGACAATCCACAGATAGTCATGCTCCCGCGCTTCATCCAGGGCGGCCGTCAATGCATCCGCACCGGGCTCCACGCCCTCCTCGCCAAGAATGGCATGGTCAGGATAATGGGTCAGGATCAGCCGGCGGATCATTTGCTCCACACCTTTATCGACCTCCGTGACCAGATCCTGAGCCGAGGTCTTGCTGCCCAGCTCCTTCACCTGGCCTTGTCTGCTCTTGATCCATTCCCCCGCTTTGGCCGCAGCATTGATGGCCGCCGCCGTATGTCCCTTGCTTGTCACTACATAGGGCTGCCGTTCATTTCGGTTATCAGGACTTACAGGACTCATCTCTTCACTCCGCTTTCTTTGAGCATGATTGTTCTCCCGGGGAACGTGTTTCCGCAGGATGCCCATTTCTCTGCCTTAGAACATTGACTGCTCAACTTTCTTTCAACGTACCTCATTTCAGCTGACTTATCAAGTCACGGCTGGCACCGCTATAAGGCCTAACTGTCAAGTTTTTTGCCAGTTATGGTTCTATATTCACGCTGGCTCCGTTTAGTACCATAATTCCATTCCCGCCCTCAGCCAGTCCCTTCATCTCCTCCATTAGACCAAACAGGGCGCCATCCTTGAGCTTCGCCTCAATCATGACGTCCACTGCCGGAGTATCCGCAGCAATCCGCTTCAGAAAGGCGACCAGCGGTGCCGGCTCCACGCCATCGGCATGGCTGCGCGGATCAGACGGGCTGCGCGGGCTGGACACATGAATCTTCGGCGGCAGCTCACCGCCGGGCGGCACATCCTTCAGCGCCAGAGGGCTTGTCCATGTCTTCAAGATCTCCGGCCACAGCTCCCAGGGAAGCTCGCCTTCGTTGTTGACCCATTGATGATGGATATCCAGCACCATCGGCAGCTCCATTCTCCGGCAGACCTCCAGCGTCTCCACCGCGTTGAACGTCTTGTCGTCGTTCTCCAGCGTCATCCGTTCTCTAAGCGCAAGCGGCAGCGCGGAGCATTGTTCACAGAAGCGCTCCGCAGACAGAGGCTTGTCCCCGTATGCGCCGCCGATATGGATGTTGCTCTTGGCCGTCGCCGGCAGACCCATCGCTTCAAACATAGCCGCATGGTGCTGCAGATCGCGGACAGAGCTGGCCAGCACCTCCGGCCGCGGCGTACTCAGCACCGTGAAGTGATCCGGGTGGAAGCTGACGCGCAGCCCGTGCTTCTTCACATAGCTGCCCACCTCTGCGAATTCCTCCGCAAGGGCGGCGAGCGGATTCCAGTCCGCCAGATCCGGATGGGTGGCCAGCGGAACCAGCTTGGAGGTAAGCCTGTAGACCTTGATATCCGAGCCGACATTATGCTTCAGCAGACGGAGCGTATTATGCAGATTCGTCCGGGCGATGGATTCCAGCTTGCGCAGTCCGGCTTCCCGGTCTCCCAGCTTGCTGAAGCTTGCCATAGTCATCGTCTTGGAGGGGGAGCAGTCCGGGATCACGGTAGACATGGCGACATAGCCGAAGCGGACAATCATGTCATCCCTCGTCCCCGAAGAACATCTCATAGGCAAGAGCCGTCTGTACGCGCGATTCTTCCTCATTCAGCTTACGCACCAGGTCCATTTCCACCGCCGTAACCTCATTGCCCTGAAAATTAATTTCTGCAATCGACGCCGAGATTTTGACAATAGCCACCGCAACATTCTGCGTATCATAGGCGATGACCTTCTGGCCGGTCGGATAGACACGGAAGCCCTGCTTCACCATCTTGGTACGTCCGTACTCCAGCAGTTCGTACAGCTCCTGCTCATTCTTGAACTTGCACACCGAATTGAATTCTGATTGAAACCCCATGCTTCTCTCTCCTTCCCGGCCGGAATGCTCCCGCCGCTCACCTTATATTATTCATTATCGTACTTCAGGCCCTGTTTGAACCGGTAACGCTCCAGCGCCAGCCCGATCATACGGTCCAGCAGCACTCTATAGGATACACCGGTCTCACGCCACAGCAGAGGATACATGCTGAACGGGGTGAAGCCAGGCATAGTGTTCACTTCATTAATCAGAATCTTGCCGTCAGACTTCCGCAGGAAGAAGTCCGCCCGGGTAATTCCGCTGCCCTCAATAGCCTTGAAGGCCAGTATGGCCGACTCGCGCAGGCGGTCCGCTACCTCAGGATCGACAGGTGCCGGGATCAGCATCTGTGATTTGCCGTCGGTGTACTTGGCCGCATAATCATAATATTCACCGGAAGAGACGATTTCACCCGGAACCGAAGCCTCTGGCTCCTCATTGCCGAGAACCGCCACCTCCACCTCACGCGCATCCACGAACTCCTCAATAATTACCTTCGTGTCATAACGGAAGGCATAATCCACAGCCTTGATCAGACTGTCCTTGTCGCTCGCCTTGGAGATTCCTACGCTGGAGCCCAGATTGGCAGGCTTGACGAATACCGGATATCCCAGCTTATCCTCCAGACCTACAATCAGCTCGTGCTTGCGCTGTCTCCAGTTCGCCGCATTGAAATAGCAATATTCACATTGCTCCAGCCCCGCCTCACCGAACAGCTTCTTCATGACAACCTTATCCATACCCGCCGATGAAGCCAGTACGCCTGCACCAATGTACGGGATATTCGCCATCTCGAACAGACCCTGAATGGTGCCGTCCTCGCCGTTCGTGCCATGCAGCAGCGGGAACATAACGTCTATTACCTGCTCGCCTCCGCCAAGTCCGCTGAACAAGGCATTCAGGGCCATGCCCATATCTCCGGCAGCCCCGGATAGCTTAAGCTGCTCGATCGCTGCGAAGGGAGCGTCCAGCACCGAACCTACCTTCCATACCCCCTGCTTGGAGATATAGAACGGAATAATCTCATATTTATCGTAGTCAAAAGCGTTCATAACCGCATAAGCCGTCTGCAGCGATACCTCATGCTCCCCGGATTTGCCGCCGTACACCAGTCCTACGGTAGTTTTAGCGTTCCCCATGCCCTAACCTCTTTCTGATCTATAAATAGTCATTAATATGAAAAAAACGATAAGCCGTCCGGTCCGTCCAGGCGTAGGAATCCTTGTAATCCCAGTAGCGGTGACGGCTGCTGACCGTCCGTGCATTCACCAGCGGCATGCCTCCCGCATCAAAAGCGGTAACGATAGTGCTATGCTGGAAATGTCCGTTGCCATCCCAGTCATACTGAATAATGTCACCCAGCTCAAGCTGCTCCGGCCGCTCGACAATCTCCGCGCGCAGACCGCTGTCGCGGCTTCCGCTCAGGTGACGCTGCAGGCTGTCGGAGACCGCCCAGCTGTAACTCCACCATTCCTGGGCTCCATTATAGCCCTTGTACCACCAGCCCGTTTCTCTTTTACCAGTATAGTTGATAGGCGCTCCCCCTGCAAAGAGACATTGGGAGACATAATTGGTGCAGTCCACCTCGAAAATCTCGAACTCCGGATTCCCTTCCTTCCACCAGCGGTCGGCATAGGCTGCGGCCTCCTCCCGGCGGTAGAGCACCTCCTTCGCACGGCCTGCGCTGCGCAGGACACGGCGGTTCAGCAGCGGCTGGGACGGGCGCGGATCGGGCAGAGCCTCCCCCCACACCGAGAGCCGCAGGGCCGGATCTTTCTCCACCACCTTGCGCACCCCGCTGCGCTCCGGCACACGGCGCTCCACGTTCACGATCTCCCAGCCGCCTTTTTCACGTTCAAAGGTCAGCCGCTCCGACTCCACCACATCCTCGCGGTGCGTCATGCCGCCCTTCTCATAATAGAAGGCGCTGTGCAGCGCCACATCAGCCACTACCTCGGCAGGATTCTCCCGCACGGTACGGATGGTCCGCACTCCCGTCTCCCCGCGCAGCGGAGTAATGCCCCGGCGGCTGTACCACTGGGCGATCCGGCGGGAACGCGTGCGCTGTTCATCCTGGAACCGCGGATCCCTGATCGTGGTATGGCGCGGTGCGGTGCCGGGTGCAACCCGCCCCTTGTTCAGCAGGTCCACATAGACATAGAGACTTTTCTTCCATTGCTGCTCCATTCATACTCCGCCCTTTCATTCAAAGATAAGAATGTATATGATTTAACCTATGAATATCCTTCAAGGATTACCGCCGTAATGGCTGCTGTCCTATGTATATGAAGGATTGCTTGCACCTATACGGAAGCGGAAGCGATTTAAGTCCGGGGGAGCGCGGGAGCAAGGCTGTTTCATCCATCACCGGAAAGATTAAGGATGATCCTACTATTTAAATAGGCGGAGCTGCCGGATGCCCGCATTTCGGAGCGGACAGGACTGGTCCTGTACCCTTCCGGCCCTGAATATACCTTACATTGCAGAGCAAAAAAAACTTTACTCCCCCCATTGTAAACGTTATACTAACAGTATAGGAATTATGAAATGTAGTTTCACCAGATGAAACGAGGAGGCGCATATATGCCAAGCAAGGACCATTTTTCATTGGCCAAGAACCTGAAATCAGGCGGCAAAACTTATCGCTACTATCATTTGAATGCTCTGGAAGAGCAAGGTGCAGGCGACATTTCCTCCCTGCCATTCTCCATTAAGGTATTACTCGAAGCCGCTGTCCGCCAGTATGACGGACGGGCGATTACCGAAGAACATGTCAAGCAGCTGGCCAACTGGTCCGGCGGCATTGACCGCAATAAGGAAATCCCGTTCATTCCTGCCCGGATTGTCCTGCAGGACTTCACCGGCGTGCCTGTAGTTGTCGATCTCGCGGCTATGCGCGACACCGTCAAGAAGGCGGGCGGCGACCCTAAGAAGATAAATCCGCTGGTACCGGTTGACCTTGTTATTGACCATTCGGTTATGGTTGATGCGTTCGGAACGGCCGATGCCCTGGAATATAATATGAACATTGAATTCGAGCGTAATGAGGAGCGCTACCGCTTCCTGCGCTGGGCACAGACCGCCTTCAATAATTTCCGTGCGGTTCCTCCGGCAACCGGAATTGTGCATCAGGTGAACCTGGAGTATCTGGCCTCTGTTGCTGCCACCAAGACCATCGATGGAGAGACTGTAGTCTTCCCGGATTCCCTGGTCGGTACGGATTCCCATACAACAATGATTAACGGCCTTGGCGTAGTGGGCTGGGGCGTCGGCGGAATCGAGGCTGAGGCAGGAATGCTCGGACAGCCGCTGTATTTCGTTACCCCGGATGTCGTCGGCTTCAAGCTGACCGGCAGCCTGATGGAAGGCGCCACTGCTACCGATTTGGCCCTTACCGTGACCCAGATGCTGCGCAAAAAAGGCGTAGTCGGCAAATTCGTCGAATTCTACGGCCCGGGTCTGGCGAACATCAGTCTGGCAGACCGTGCAACGGTGGCCAACATGGCTCCTGAATACGGCGCAACCATCGGCTTCTTCCCGGTGGATGATGAGACACTGGCCTATCTGCGCAGCACCGGACGCCCGGATGAGCTGGTAGAGCTGGTGGGGGATTATTACAAGGCGCAGGGCATGTTCCGCACCGCGGAGACACCGGACCCTACGTTCAGCGATATCATTGAGCTGGATCTGGCTTCTGTGGTTCCCAGCCTGGCCGGACCGAAGCGTCCGCAGGACCGGGTAGAGCTTACCCATATGAAGGAGAATTTCGAAGGCATTATCCGTACACCTGTCGATAAGGGCGGCTATGGCCTCAGCGACGAGAAGATTGCCGAACAAGTGGAGATTCAGCACAAGAACGGCAGCAGCAGCAAGCTCACTACAGGAGCGGTAGTCATTGCAGCCATCACGAGCTGTACGAATACCTCTAACCCGAGCGTAATGCTAGGTGCGGGACTGCTGGCCAAGAAGGCTGTGGAACGCGGTCTGACCAAGCCCGGATATGTCAAAAGCAGTCTGACTCCCGGATCGCTGGTCGTTACGGAATATCTGCAGAAGGCGGATCTGCTTAAGCCGCTGGAAGCTCTCGGCTTCTACCTGGCGGGCTACGGCTGTGCCACCTGTATCGGCAACTCCGGCCCGCTGCCGGATGAAGTCAGCGAAGCCATTACGGAACACGATATGACGGTTGCCGCCGTAATCTCCGGGAACCGTAACTTCGAGGGCCGTGTCCATGCCCAGGTCAAAGCCAACTACCTGGCTTCACCGCCGCTGGTTGTCGCTTATGCCCTGGCCGGCACGGTGAATATTGACCTGAAGACCGAGCCGCTTGGCTACGACCCGCAGGGTGAGCCTGTCTTCCTGGCCGATATCTGGCCGACTACAGCCGAGATCCGCGAAGCCACCCTGCGCTCGCTCAGTCCTGAAATGTTCCGCAGCAAATATGAGAATGTATTCACGGCCAATGAACGCTGGAATAACATTCCGGTACCGGAAGGCGAGCTGTATGAATGGGACAGCAACTCCACCTACATTCAGAATCCGCCATTCTTCGAGCATCTGGCAGACGGTGTCTCTGACATTAAGGATATCAGAAGCTCGCGTGTACTTGCGCTGCTTGGCGATTCCGTCACTACCGACCATATCTCACCGGCCGGGAATATCACCGCATCCGGTCCAGCCGGAGAATATCTGCGGGGACATGGCGTGGAACGCGCCGACTTCAACTCCTACGGCTCGCGCCGCGGGAATCATGAGGTGATGATGCGCGGTACCTTCGCCAACATCCGTATCCGCAACGCAGTAGCTCCTGGTACGGAAGGCGGCGTAACCACCTTCCTGCCAAGCGACGAGGTGATGTCGATCTATGACGCCTCCATGCTGTACCAGTCGGCCGGACAGAACCTGATCGTCATCGCCGGTAAGGAATACGGCACAGGCAGCTCCCGCGACTGGGCCGCCAAGGGAACACTCCTGCTCGGAGTCAAAGCCGTCATCGCCGAGAGCTTCGAGCGGATTCACCGCAGCAATCTCGTCGGCATGGGTGTACTGCCGCTCCAGTTCCAGGAAGGCCATGGCTGGAGCAGCATGGGGCTGACCGGACGCGAGACCTTCGACATTACCGGTCTTGACAACCATGTCCTGCCCGGACAGGAGCTGACGGTCACTGCTACCCGCGAAGACGGCACCCAGTTCGACTTCCCGGTCATTGCCCGTCTCGATAGTACCGTAGACATCGATTACTACCGCAATGGCGGCATTCTGCAGACGGTACTCCGCCAGATGCTGGCAGATGCTACAGCTTCGGAAGCGGCTCAGCCGGTAGAATAATTCGGCTTCATAAGGATAGATCATTATACAAGCTGCGCCGGTATCAGATTTCAGTCTGATACCGGCGCAGCTTTTTATTTTATCTAAATAGGCCTTATTTGACTGACAGCAAGCTGGTCGTAATGACATCCAGCTGTTTCTCCAGGGAGATCGGATCATTGTACGTATCGGCAGCAGGATTGAGCTGGAATACATTCCCTGCTTTTACCGCCGGAAGGCCCTTCCACAGCGGATTATCATAGACAATCTTCGGATCTGTAGTATCCCCGGACCAAGGGCAGGTGAAGATAATATCTCCCGCAAAGTCCGGCAGCTTCTCCAGGGAGATGGAAGCCCAGCCTGTCCCGCTGTCGATGGCCTCCTTCTGCGCTTCAGCAGGAGCCTTCAAGCCGAACTCACCATACAGAATCTCACCGCCCCGGCCGTAGTTATGCCCAAAGACATACAGCCCCTTGGCATACGGATTGAGGATGGACACCGTCTTATTGCCTACAGCAGCCTGCACCTGCGGCTTCAGCTTAGCAATCCGGGTCTCCCACTGTGCGATCCACGCCTTGGCTTCATCCGTCTTGTTCACCAGCTTGCCGTAGTCGAGCATCTGGTCCTTATAATTCTTGGCACCATATTGAATCTGCACCACAGGCGCAATTTCCTTCAGCTTGTCGATGCCTTCCGTGCCGGAATACACGATAATCAGGTCAGGGTCCAGGGACAGGATGTTCTCTGGGGTGACATCGTCTCCAAGCGCCTCTGCCCCTTCAAGCAGGTCTGCAAGATACGGACTGGCCTTGGCTCCTTCCATGACCCCTACCGGCTTCACGCCCAGCGCCAGGAGATATCCTGTGTAAAAGGCTGTAGTATCCACGATCCTCTGCGGGTTCTTCGGCACCTGAACCTCACCGGCGCTATCCTGGAAGGTGACCATCTCCGCTTCAGCGGAAGGTTCGCCGTTAGTCGGAGCAGCAGCGGGTGCTGCAGAAGCTGTAGGTGCAGGCGCATTCGCTGCCGCTCCGGAGCCAGAGCCGGAGTTACCCGATGAACCGCAGCCAGCCAGCAGGACAGCCATGGCGAGAGTGAAGACGAGCAGGACAAGACTTGGTTTAGAATATCGCAAAATAATCCCCCTATGTATATGATGTTGTGATATTGATAATCATTATCATCTGTAATATAACACAGAGTTCGCAGGCTGACAACTCTCCTGTATACAAAAAATCCCCTTTCGCAGGAAAGGAGATTGCTTTGCTCCGGGCATCAGGAAATCTCGATACGCTCGGAGTCGAATATTCTTTTGTAGACCAGGGCAATGATTTGGGAACGGTCCGTAACGTCCATTTTATGAAAGATGCGGCTTAGGTGATTCTTGACGGTATGCTCGCTGATAAACAAGGCGCCGGCAATCTCCTTATTCGTCTTGCCCAGAATAATCAGCTCCAGCACCTCCTCCTCGCGCGGCGAGATTCCCCATTCCTCCTTGGGCGTCTTCAGCGCCGAACTGCTGAGCAGCTTCACTGCCGAAACCATCTTTCTCTCGGGCAGGGCTTCCGAGCGGCTGCGCAAGAAGGATTGAAAAGTGCTGCGCGGCTCATTGTACAGTTCTGCGACCACATAATCATCCAGACGGAAGCGGGAAGGGTCCAGCCACTCCAGATCCGTATCCGCCAGCAGCACCTTATCCGCGCCATTGCCGACATGATGAAGCACCAGCGCCAGCAGCTGGGCAGACAGCGAGACCGAAGGCTTATTGATCTCGAAGTAGAACGAAGCGAATTGGTCCACCTGCTTCAGCAAAGAAATCTCTTCCGGGAAGAACCCGTACCCTTGCAGGAAGTCAAGCCTGAACGGGGCCAGCAGAGCCGCTGTTCTCATCAGCTCTGTCTCCCGCTCCGTCAGCCCTGTATAACGGGCAAGCTCATACGCCATGGCAGAAGCCTCTGCCGACAGGCGGTGCAGCTCGGAATTACTGAGCCGGAGATAATGAAGCGTCTGCTCCGTGAACACCCCTGCCTGCTTCATATGTCTGGCTTCCTTCTCAATCAGACGGATGGAAGTACTCGCCAGGCTGGCAAGGCATCCGGTTAAGGACAGCCACTCCTCGGCTTCACTGCGGCGTCTGAAGCCCACAGACAGAATGCCTTTGAATTCCTTCCCGGCAAGCAGCGGACATTCGAGCAAGACCTGTCCCTCTGCCTCCCCGTTGATGATCGCAGAAGAGATAAAGGCCTGCGAGGAGTACCGGGACTGGAGGTCCTGGATATATGGCGCTATCTCCTCCGGCCTCCATCCCTTGGCGTAGTGCATGTCCACCGGCTGCTCCTCGAAGAATACGAGCACCGAGGACGGGAAGAATGGCATGCCCATAATCATATCCAGCAGCCCGGTGCCCAGCTCCTGGGTGGATACGGCCTGCGGCAGCAGCCTGGCAGCCTCCTTCAGGCGCTGGGTAGCCTCCCTGCGCAGCGCTTCGCGCTGCACCAGACGCTCTCCTCTCCCGGATAAGCCCAGGAGCGCAGCAACATTCTGCTCATAATGAGCGTTGTCCTGAATAGGGCGGCTCGCTCCAAAGCCTACAGCAAGCAATAGTGCTCTCTTCCCGCTGTGAATCCTCACCGGATAGCATGACAAATATTCCGGCTGCGTCATTCCGCGCTGGGTGAAGAACATTGTTCTCGGGTCCTGGGCCACGCTCTGCCAGTGCCGGGGCTCCATGCCGAGAACCGCCTGCCCCAGGAAGCCGTCTCCCTGCTGGAACCCGGCGTTCATGAGGAGTCCCGCTTCTTTGCCGGCAGAATATTTCACTGTGAACCGGCCGGCCTCCTCCTCTTGGGCGAAGGCATACAGCTCTGCGTCAGAGAACGTACCGGCCATTTGCTGCAGCACAACCTCTATCTTCAGGAACTCATTCTCCAGATTGGATAACAGCTGGGAAATCACGAGGCCCTTTCTTTGTTCCAGCGGCTTCAGCGCGCAGCCCGCCAGTAATTTGGAGAGCACATTCCCGAGCACGCTCATTTTGCCCCTGATGCTGCCAATGCCTTCCCGGCTAAGCTCAGGCATGGCTGCAAGTACATCCTTCAGCATCTCATAGTCAGGGTGATTCCGCATCTTCGCCTCGAATGCCTGCAATACAAGCGCTCGGGTGCCTTCCTCCATATATAAGCCGGACCATAAATAGTATGTCTGCCCATAGTCAGGGACCAGCGGGCTGACCGCATACTTCAGTCCGGGAACCCACTCCTCCAGTACGGCAGGATAAGATAAGGGGCCTAATCTGAGCAACGCAGGCTCGAAGGGCCGCTCCATTCCCTGTAAAGATTTAAACATCTTCTGATAGAATATTCCGGACAGCGTGGGGCGCGTAACTACATTCCCGGCCTGATCCGTAAGCACAATCGCCTGACCCGTAACAGAGCCGAACGTATCCTGGAGCTCTTGAATTTCTCCCATCAGTGAATCGGGTATAACTGCTTTCATCCCATCACCTCATGCTCTGAATTCCTATGATTTATTCATTTAAATGAAGTTAATTATAGTTCATTTTAACTAGATATACAACGAATGACGAACGATAAATAGCCTTAATTTCCTAAATTATTCCTGAACCGCTCCGCTGGCCAACTTCCCCGGCTCAGCCCATCATCAGGCCCATTTCAGCGGCGGCCTCGGCCAGGATAACAGCATATTCCTCCAGGGTCTCCCGCGACAGGCGGCTGACCGGGCCGGACATCGAGAGCGCCGCCACCACGCCCCCGGCCCGTCCGGCTATGGGCACGGCCACGGCTGCCGCCCCCGGCTCGCGTTCCTCAAAGCTGGTCGCATATCCGCAGCGGGTAATCTCCTTCAGCTGCTCAAGGTACTGGCTGCGGTCTACGCTGTCCGGCCATGCGGGGTCGGCCAGCAGCCTTACCTGCACCTCAGGCGGTGCGTAGGCAGCCAGCACCTTGCTTGATGCGCCTACCGAGAGCGGCAGCCTGGCGCCGATCTGGGCCACCCTGCGGATAGCCTGCCGGCTCTGCACAGCCTGAATGCGCACACGCTCCAGATTGTCGCGCAGATACAGGCTGACAGTCTCTCCCAGGCGGTCGCGCAGCCGCTCCATGGCAGGCAGCAGAAGCACCGCCGGTTCGTTCAGTGTCGGGAGATGTGTGGACAGCTCCCAGATACGGATACCCAGGCGGTATTTGTCCGTCCCCTCATCCCGCTGCAGGAAGCCCTTCTCCTCCAGCGTGGTCAGCAGGCGGTGCACTGTGCTTTTATGCAGGCCGATCTTCGCTGAGATCTCCGTCAGACTAAGGTCGTAATCATCATTATCCTGCGTGAAGCACAGCAATATATCCAGCGCACGCTCTACGGCGCGTACAGTCAGCTTCCGGTCTTCCACCCCGATCTCCCCTTCACATGTTTCACCTATTGAAACCCGGTTACATAATTATTAAGATATCCCTATCTTAGTGCAAAAGCCTAAATAAAGTCCAGCAGATTCCGTACCCATCATCAGCCGTCCGCAGTTTACAGTTACATTACAAAAGTCCTAATTCCATTGACTTTGAAAGGGCATAAATTTACGATTAAATATATGAACTATTCATGCTCTGAACAAAGATGTCCATGCTATCACAACTTTTAGGAGGGGACCTTATGAATCTGGCAACAAGTCATCACGGCGCGCCGGTCTCCCGCATGCCTAACGAGGATAATTCCGCTTCGTCACCCTTAATCCCACTGCGGATGATACGCGTCAAGCACATTATTGTGGCTCTGCTGTTATCCGTGTTCTTCTTCTTTGTATTCTGCTTCATCGCCCTGCATGCTTATATCGCCTGGGTGCTCTCGAATCCTACGGTAGCTCCCCTCTACTCCAATCCGTATCAGGCCAAGGGGCTCGCATATGAGGATATTACCTTCCCCGCCAAGGACGGCAGCCGGACTATGGAAGGATGGTATATTCCATCCAAAGGGGCCACCAAGACCATTGTCTTCAGCCATGGCTACGGCGCGAACCGCGAAGAGAGCTGGGTGCCCAT
This sequence comes from Paenibacillus sp. FSL K6-1217, assembly GCF_045040735.1. Classification (NCBI taxonomy): domain Bacteria; kingdom Bacillati; phylum Bacillota; class Bacilli; order Caryophanales; family Paenibacillaceae; genus Paenibacillus; species Paenibacillus sp. FSL K6-1217. Next base: position 5,821,582 of record NZ_CP150271.1, on the reverse strand, counting down.
GTATGACCTGGCCCATTATGCGCACAGCCTGAGATTCAATGTCATTATGTTCGACTACGGCTTCGCCTCCAAGACCGACAGGGATATCGCAACCGGCGGCAAAAAGGAATCCCAGCAGCTGCTCGGAGCCATTGCCTTCGCCAAGGAAAAGGGAGCCGAACAGATTGTGGTCTGGGGCTTCTCGATGGGCGCAGGCACGGCATTGCAGGCAGGTCTAGTAACCAAGGATGTGGATGCGATGATTCTGGACAGCACCTTCCTGCTGGAGCCGGACACCTTGTACCACAATATCAAGCAGAACATTAATCTTCCCCGCCAGCCTTCGCTGGAGATTATGGAGATGCTCTTCCCGGTGCTGAACGGCACCGGACTGAACCAGATTCCTTATTCCAAGGTCAAGTCGGAGGATTATCCGTTCCCGGTGCTGTTCATGCACGGCACCAAGGACGATAAGGCGCCTTATCCGATTGCCGAGGAGCTGGCGGCGAACCAGAGCAATCCGTATTCGGATTCATGGATCGTGGAGGACAGCCACCATGAGCTGCTGTTCCGCGAGCACCCGCGTGAGTATCTGCGGCGGGTATCCGCTTTTCTGGGGAATGTGCAGATGGCCCAGATCAGCGGGAGCCAGGGCAACCCCACCGCAAGCAAATAAGCACCGCATCCTTACCCTAAGGCATGTGCAGATGTATCCTGAGATACATGCTGTGCATGCCTGTTTATTTATGTGCGATGCAGCAAAGCTCTCCAGTCTGCGGCATGGTCCCGCACAGGCCAGTCTCATAAGCTGCCCCTCTCCGGCATATAATGGACCGCCACCAACTTTAGGACGGGAGGACTGCATGTCATGCCATATGTATTCGTTGCACCGCCGCCAGTACAGATTCTAGGAGAAATCGCCTTCTGGAAAAACCAGGAGAAGGAGCATGCCGAGGTTCTGATCCAGATCATCCCACGCCTGGAGGAGCCGTATGTGAAGCTGCTGCAGGATTGGGCCATTGTCTTCCTGGCTACAGAACAGGCGGCGCAGCATCTGCTTGCCGCTCCGCAGGCACCGGACACAGGCGGCCCTGGAGGTCCGGCCGAAGCAGGGATGCTGCTGCATACCGCCTGCGACCAGTCAGCCGAATTCATCAGGCACCTGAAGGCCATGAAGGAGGCCAGTGCTGCCGTCAATGCCTTCCCCCTGGCGGGAACCACGCTGCTGCACTTCATCCGGGAGTCTGAATATTTCCTTGCTGTACTGACCGCTCTGACCCCTGCCGATTACGGTTCAGGGATGCTGCGGATGAATCCGCCGGGGCAGAGGGAGCCCGCTCCTTCACCAGCTCCGGCTACAGGCGCAGAGAGCTTCCAGGGAACGGGAAGCTTCGCCGTCCCGTTATGGGAGTCCCGCGAGGCAGGAGCGGTTCCTGTCGGCGGGCATACGCTCCCCCCTCTGCCTTATGCCTACAATGCACTGGAGCCGTATATTGATGAGAAGACGATGATTATTCATCACGACAAGCATCACCAGAGCTATGTAGACGGACTGAACAAGGCGGAGAACAAGCTGGCGGAAGCGCGTCTGAGTGGCGATTATGATCTGGTTAAGCACTGGGAGCGGGAGCTTGCCTTCAACGGGGCCGGCCATTATCTGCATACCATCTTCTGGAACGTCATGTCCCCGCAGGGCGGAGGCCGCCCCTCCGGTGCGCTGCTGGATGCCATAGAACGCAGCTTCGGAAGTTATGATGCCTTCAAGGCTCAGTTCACTGAGGCCGCTAATAAAGTTGAGGGCGGCGGATGGGCTATTCTGGTCTGGAGTCCGCGCAGCCGCAGACTGGAGATTCTGACAGCCGAGAAGCATCAGAACCTGTCCCAGTGGGATGTCGTTCCGCTGCTCGTGCTGGATGTTTGGGAGCATGCTTATTACCTCAAGCATCAGAACAACCGCGCCGACTATATCCAGAACTGGTGGAAGGTCGTGAACTGGCCTTATGCCGCCGAGCGTTACGGCGCCGCCCGCAAGCTGGTCTGGCAGCCCTTCTAAGGCTGATTCCTCCCTCTCACGGCGGCGTTCTGCGTATCTCTGGCCAATTCTGAGGTTGTTCACTCTCACCGGCTGCTTGTATGGAGTAGCATTGTTGCACTTCTTGCAGGATTTCTCTAAATTTATTAGAAGCTTGGGTCACGCACCTTCGCGGAACAAAATCATCCTAACGGATGGATAAGATTACCTTCGCGCGAGCACAATGTATGCTGTTTTTCACACACATTTAGGCCATGTGCCTGCATTCGAGACAATGTATGCTGTTTTTCACATATATTTGGTTCGTGTGCCTGCTTGCGAGCACAATGTATGCTGTTTTTCACACACATTTAGGCCGTGTGCCTGCTTGAGAGACAATGTATGCTATTATCCGCATACATTTGGGCCACACAGCTTCGCGCAAAAAAAGCCCGCCGCCACTGTCGAGGTGGCAGGCGGGCTTATCCGTTCCTATTCTTTGATCAGGGCCAGGAACTCAGCCCTTACCGCAGCGTCCTCACGGAAGGAGCCGCGGGTGGCCATTGTCACCGTCTTGCTTCCCGGCTTCTTCACACCCCGGGCACACATGCACAGATGCTCCCCTTCGACTACAACCATGACTCCGTGCGGATTCAGCACCTCAGTCATGATGTCGGCGATCTGGGCCGTGATGCGCTCCTGCACCTGCAACCGGCGGCTGACCGCTTCTACGAGCCGGGCCAGCTTGCTGAGTCCGGCAATACGGCCGCTTGGAACATAGCCGATATGCACCTTGCCGAAGAATGGAGCCATGTGATGCTCGCATTGGCTATAGTAGACAATATCCTTCACAATGACCAGTTCTTCATGAGACTCGTCGAAGGTGACGCCCAGCGCTTCGCGCGGATCAACGGAATAACCGCCGAAGATCTCTTCATACATCCGGGTCACTCTGGCCGGTGTTTCGAGCAGGCCTTCGCGGCTGGTATCCTCACCGATTAATTCCAGAATCTTCTCTACATGATACTCAATCTGCTCACGGTTTGAAGTAACCTTCCCGTTCTTGTACTCCTTGATGCCCCCCATGAAAACTCCCCCCTTCCACACCTGCAGCTGACTCTTATCTATTATACGATCATCATTATTACTTCTTGCGGGAATGTCCTTTGCCCGCAGCGGGACGCCCCGGAGGATTACCGTTCTTCATCATCTGCTGGGCACGCTGCATCTGCTTCCCGTTCAGGTTATACCCCATTTGCTTGGCAACCTTCTGCAGCATCTCAGGATCATTCTGCATCGTTGTCATCTGTCTGCGCAGATAATACACGCCGATGAAGAATCCGCCGATCAGACCTACAACAAGCGCAATAATAGGCAATGCAATATTCATCTGTAATCCACCTTTGTACTCTATTGTCTGGCGATAACCCTGTTAAGGCACGCGAATCTATCATAGCATTTCAACAACTGGACAGCAATTGGCAAATCCCGCTGGCAGCCGGTTCATTTCCCGTCTGCCGCCCCCTGCTCGCGCAGCTTGCCTACGGCCTGCTCCAGCATGCCGCGCACCGTCATGTCCTCTTCGCTCTCCAGCGCCTGCTCCACAGCCGCAAGCGCTTCTTCGCCGCCGATGCGGCTGAGCGCCCAGGCCGAGGTTCCGCGCATTTCCGGCCGGGGCTCCTTCAGCAGAAGCTCCGTCAGCTTCGGCACAGCCGAAGCCTCCTTGAAATTGCCCAGCGCAATGACCGCGTTGCGCTGGATCGGCTTCTTGCCGCGCCAAGCCGCCGAGCTGCTGCCGAACTTCTCCTTGAACTCCCGGTTGCTGAGGTCCAGAATCGGCATCAGCAGCGGCTTGACCACCTCAGGATCGGGCAGAAGCTGCGGGCGGTGGTTCCAGTTCTTGCCCCGGTTATGCGGACAGACAATCTGGCAGGTGTCGCAGCCGTACAGCCGGTTGCCGATCTTGGTCATATAGTGATCGCTCAGGAAGCCCTTCGTCTGGGTCAGGAAGGAGATACACGCCTGGGCATTAAGCTGTCCCGGGCCGACCAGCGCGCCGGTAGGGCAGGCATCGATGCATTTGGTGCAGTCGCCGCAGCCCTCCTCTACAGGCTGGTCCGGGGGAAGCGGGAGATTCGTCACCATCTCCCCCAGATAGATCCATGATCCCCACTTGGGTGAGATAATGGCACAGTTCTTGGCGCTGAAGCCTATGCCCGCCCGCTCTGCTACAGCCCGGTCTACAAGCGCTCCCGTATCTACCATACTCTCAAGCACGGCATCCGGGACGCGCTCACGGATGAAGCTCTCCAGCTTCGCCAGCGCTTCCCGGAGGACATGATGGTAATCCTGTCCCCAGGAGGCCCGGGCCAGAATGCCCCTGCGCGCCCCCGGCTCGGATTTGGGCGGGTCCTCCATTTTGGAGGGATAGGCCACCGCAATGGCAATGATGGAGAGCGGCTGCTCTCCGGACTCTAGGGCCGGGACCGTCCGCTTGTCCAGATCCGGCTCCTCGAACCCGGATTCATAGCCGTTATCCCGGTGCTCCTGGAGAATGTTCTTCAAATATAAAAACGGCTCCGCAGTGGTGAACCCGATATCATCGATACCGAGCGCAGGTAGAGCCGCCTTAATCTCTGCCTTGAGTTCCTCCCACCTGGAAGGAGGCGGAGCGTAACCTTTCTGGATGTTGAGCTGCATATCCGCCTCTCCTTTATAGATTGAATAAGATAGCTCTACAGGACCTTCATCTTAGAGACAGGCCACCAGATCAGGGACACCTTACCCACGATACTCTCCCCTGCGACAGCGCCGAAATAACGGCTGTCCTTGCTGGCTCCGGCATGCCGGTTGTCCCCCATGACGAAGTAGGTCCCTGCCTCTACTGTCAGGCTGCTGAAATCGGGATCTTCTATAGACGTATCGATATAAGGCTCCTTCAGCAGCTTGCCGTTGAGATAGAGCTGCTGGTCCCGCACTTCAATGATATCGCCGGGAATGCCGATCACCCGCTTCACCAGATATTCCTTGCGGCTTGGTCCCGTACTGGGATCATGCAGGACGACAACCTCCCCGCGGCCCGGATTCCCGAAGCTGAGGGCGATTTTATTAATAATCAGCTTCTCTCCCTGATACAGGGTAGGCTGCATAGATTGGCCAATTACAGTAGACACATTGAACACATAAATATTAAGCAGCGACATCACCGCGAACACAATACCCGCCGTAATGATCCACTCGCGCATATCCTTGATCCACGTTCTTCTGGACTGCTGTCTGGACTTGCTATGCGTAGCCGACCGGTATCTTTGCCTGCGGCTCCGCATGATCTCTTCTTCAAGCTCCCGGTTCATAGGCCACCTACTTGCTTCGATTGGGTTATCCGTTCCTTAACAATAGAAAAGCATATCTCCCGCCCATTTGCAATGGACATAGGGAAGATATGCTTTAGTATAATGAAACAGACTATGCAGGAATACCCATTGGCTTGAAGTATCCGCCCTGCAACAGTTCTCTACTCTGACATTTGTTTCCGCTTACAGCACCGGTTCAGCAACAGTTACCCGACAATGCTCAGCTTGCGCACGGATTTGAAGATTTGGTTCTCGTCATAACCCATGGCCTCATAGAGCGGCATTGCAAAAGAATTGTGTTCATCCACGGCAACATAGATACCGCTGACCTTCCGCGCCTGAAATCTGTTCTCCATAGCCGTGACAAGACTCTTGCCGACTCCTCTGCGGCGGTAATCCGGATGGACGGCAATGCGGAAATAACAGCCGTGATTCTTCTCAATCGTACCAATCAGCGCACCGATGATTTCTCCTTCATCCTCAGCAACTACAATGAGATCAGAGTCCCATGACAATTGCCTGGAGAAAGGCTCGATCGTGCTCTCGAAACATTCTTCCGATAATGCAGTCTGCAGCAATTCAGTCACTGGAGTAACATCGCTTAATTGAAAGGAACGAACGTGCATACTTTCAAGTCTCCCTTTTCTATGGCTTATGATTTTACAAAAAGAAGGGGTTTCCATAACAGTATAAAGTGGAAAAAGCATCAAAAACCGAGGAATACCTGCTTTTGTCTCTATTAAAGCACACTTTTCTCGCGTTATCACCATTTTTCTTTTGAAAGCGCTTGATATGAAGCGTTTACATTGAATATAGTTTCATATTTAACATGTATTAGGAGATTGCAGTAGTCCAAACGTCCCGCTTACGAGTCTTATCAGTTTAACATAGGCTTAACACTTTCGGTGAGCTGAGGACGAAAAAATACTTTTTAAACAATAATGTTTATTTAGTGTTGCATTATTGTTCCAGATACGTTTTAATAGTAGTATCTCAACGGATATATACCAAAAACCAACATATAATCAGGAGGGATTTTTCCATGGCTTTTCAATTACCGGCACTACCGTACCCGAACAACGCACTTGAACCACACATCGACGCACTGACGATGGAGATTCATCATGACAGGCACCATAACACTTATGTGACGAACCTGAACGCCGCACTGGAAAAGGCACCCGAACTGCAAAACAAAAGCATCGATGAGCTTCTGACCGATCTTAACGCTGTACCGGAAGCGATCCGCACAGCGGTCCGCAACAACGGCGGCGGACATGCCAACCACACCCTGTTCTGGGAAGTGATTGGACCGAACGGCGGCGGCGCACCAGCGGGCGCACTGGCTGCTGCCATTGACAGCGAGCTGGGCGGCTTCGATAAATTCAAGGAAGACTTCGCTACTGCGGCTACTACACGCTTCGGCAGCGGCTGGGCTTGGCTCGTTGTGAAGGACGGCAAGCTTGCTGTAACCAGCACTCCTAACCAGGATAACCCGATCAGTGAAGGCGCAACTCCAATCCTCGGTCTCGATGTATGGGAGCATGCTTACTACCTGAACTACCAGAACAAACGTCCTGACTACATCAAGGCGTTCTGGAACGTAGTGAACTGGGAAGAAGTCGGCAAGCGTTACGAAAGCGCGAAATAAGCATCAGCTTTCAGCATGATGCTCTAAGCAAACAGGTTCACCTCTGCCTTAACGGCAAGGGTGAACCTGTTTTTTGATTCATTGCATGAACTTGGCGTGCAGTGCGTCATACTCTTGCCGGGTGACCGGAATGACCGTACCATGGCGGGGGCTGGACGGAAGCTCATAATCAGCGGATACCGTCCACTTGCCGGAATTCAGATCCTCCGTCTCCAGCGGGATGTACCCTCTACCTCCGAATTCATCCACAAACAGATACCACTTCTTCTCCGTGTTGGACTGGAACAGGGTCGGCCCTTCAATTCCTTTCAGTCCGCCGACACTCCCGCTAAGCAGCTTCGCCTCAGGTGCAAATATGGAGTCCAGGGACTCCTGGAATACCCTTTTGCCAAACGGAGATTCCGGGCTCTGCTCGCGTTCATCCTTGGTGAATCTGTAGATCTTGCCGTTATACGCCGCCATAGTTGTATCAATGACCGAATGCCCATAGTCCATATAGACCTGCGGTTCTGTGAACGTGCGGAAATCTTGCGTTGTGCTGTACATGATGTTCTGATAGGCGTCCCCGGTATGACTGGAATCGGCGTACATCCGCGAGGCCCAGAATACGATATATTTCCCGCTCTCCTGATCATAGATCACCTCAGGTGCCCAGGTATTCCCTGCCTCCTCCGGCGAGACCTTGGCTTCCCAAGGCTCTGACCAGTCCACGAGATTATCCGATTCCCACACGATGATCGACCTGCTGCCCCGTGTCTGGGCTGCGCCCCAATCCCAATTGCCGTTGATCTTCAGATCGGTGGCGATCAGATAGAACCGGTCCCCTTCAGGCGAGCGGATGATGAAGGGGTCTCTGACTCCCTTGTCGCCCAAGGGGGAGGTCAGCACAGGCTTCCCTCCGTTCAGCTCCTTCCAATGCAGCGGGTCATTGCCTTTACTGAGGGCGAAGTATACCTGCTCGCCATCTTCGGTCCCTTCGCCGGTGAAATAGCTGAACAGATAGCCCGCATATTCCACCGCCGCCGGAATGCCCTGTGCAGCCTGAGTCCCGGTAACCTGAGTTCCTGTAACCTCACCCGGCTGGCCAGCCTCCTCCTCTAACTCCGGCCTGCCTGCCACCAGGGTCACCACCGACTTGGCCGGAATAACGGCCTGGAATACCTGCTCCCCATCTGCTGTCCCATCAGCGGCTGCATCGGCGGTCACATCTGCGCCGCGGGCCAGATCCAGCTCCGCATTGGTTATATAGGAGCGCAAGGCTGATGCCTTCAGTCCCAGTCCGCTCAAGGTAAGCTGCACCCGCTTCTCCTCCAGGCTGTCATTGACCAGCACCGCCGTCAGGCTCTGCTCCTCCTCGTGCACATAAGCAGAGCCGAGCAGCTCGCTCCCGGCTTCCTGGCTCAGACCGGAGAGTCCAATCCGCACCGCTCCGGGGCGGATGAACCTGCTGTAATTGCCGAGCGACCATAGAATCTTCGAGGTCAGAATGTTCTGCCCGTCCCCAGGCTGAGTGTAATCGGTGTACAGCAAGCCGTCCTTGTAATCCACCTTGGATACTGCCGTCCACCACTGCCATGCAGCAGCATTCGCCTCGGTCAGATCGAAGTGAATGGTGCGCGCCACCTGTAGCGCCGGCTCCATTCCCAGATCCCGTCCCGGGCCATAATCGCCCATAATGCAGTATTCGGTGACCCAATATTTGGCCTGCGGATCATATTGCTTCAGATTGCGCTCCAGCAGCTGTCTTAGCTTCACCAGCCGGTCATCGCCGGAATGGCTGTAATCGGACCAGTAGGAATGCGAGGCGATCTTGTTGCCGACCGCTTCCTTCAGCACAGGATCACCCAGCAGATCCTTAATGTATTCCCGGTATTTCCCCAGACCCAGGCTGCCTGCCCCGCTGGAATAGACGCCGCTTCCTGCGAACTCCTGGTAATGCTCATCATCAAGCAGAGAGATAATCTCCACCCCGTCAGGGGCACTGATCTGCGCTTCCAGCCCGCTTGCGCGGAGCTGGCCATGCAGCTCCAGAATCACCCGCTTCAAGTCGTCATTGTTGTAACGGCTGGCTTCCTGCTGCGCATAATTCCAGTCCCAGGTCGGCTCGTTAACGGGACTGATATAATCGAATTCCAGACCCTCCTGTTTGAAGTGCTCCAGCACATCAATCAGGAAGGAGGCGAAGGCAGCCTCAGCGCCTTCCTTCAAATTACTCGACCCTACCTCAGGATCAGGCTGGGCATGACCGTTCCTGGTCATCCAGACCGGCGGGCTGTTGACGAAGGCAATCAGCGTTTCGACTCCGCGCTCCTTAGCCGCCCGCAGGAACCACTGCTGGCCTGCCTGCCTGCTCCAGTCGTACGGATCCTTCTCCGTTAATTTGAAGGCTTCCGTTCTTCGCCACGGATCTGGAATGATCGCCTGATCGGTCTCTGCCGAGCCTGCGCCTATATTGAAGCGCCAGGCTGACAGCCCGATTCCCCCGGTACGCGAGAACAGCAAATCTGCCACCTTGTTCTTATTCTCTTCGGTCCACTCCTTCCCCAGAGGGTTCATGGACCAGGCGTCGGATGCGCCGAAGTTGTCGATAGTCTGATAGCGGAGCTTGCCGTCTATCGTCACTGCCGCATCCGGCGGTTTCTGGTGCTGCACAGGGATTTCCTCCTTCTTCCTATTACTGAACAGAATGACAATCATACATATTAGAATAACGCCGGTAACCGCTGTAACCGCCAGCCGCTTCATGTTCATGTTCTCCTCCTAACCGACCAGACCGGACCGTTCCACACTCTCTACGAAATGACGCTGCACGAATACATAGAGGATAATCAGCGGCAGAATCGCCATCAGCACACTGGTATTCATCATCATGGACATGAAGAACGGGTCCTGAACGAGCGAATTCGCCGCCTGTCCGCCGCCTGTCATATAGGTAGCAATGCCATAGCCGGCCGATGACATCATCGATGACATGACCTTCGGCTCGTTCAGATACATATTGGTGAAGAAGGAGTCATTCCACTGCCACACGAAGGAGAACAGCATCACCGTCACCATAGACGGAACGGCATTGGGCAGAATGACCCGGGCGAAGGTGGCAAAATAGCCAGCTCCGTCCACATAGGCCGCTTCCTCAATCTCCCTTGGAATGCCCTTGAAGAACTGGCGGAAAATATAGACATACAGCCCTGTCTTGACGCCCATCCCGAGCATCGAGGAAATAATAAACGGCCAATACGTATTGATCAGATTGGCCGGCTTCCCCGTGAACAGCTCAATCAGGCCAAGCAGGTCAAAGTTCTTGAAATGCAGGTACAGCGGAATCATGATCGTCTGGGACGGGACCAGAATCGTGAAGATCACTGCCGCGAAGAGCAGCCCGCTCCCCTTGAACTTAATCCGGGCAAAACCGTAACCGGCCAGCACACAGATAAGGGTCTGAAGCACCATGACCGCCGAAGATAACAGCAGGGTGTTCCGCAGTACTGCCGGATAGTTCATCGCTGTGAAGACCAGCCTGAAGTTCTCCAGGGTGAAGGCCTGCGGGATCCAGATCACGGTGGAATCATACAAATCGTCCATGCTCTTGAACGCAATCGACAGCTTCAGCAGGATCGGGTACAGGATGACGAACGATATACCGAAGACCAGTACGAAACGGGCGGTCACCCATAACCATTTTTTCGAAAATTCCACCCAATAGGCGGCCGAAGCCAGCCGGTGCAGCCGCTCTTTCACCGGACGGTGCGGCATTGCTGCGGTCTCTGTCTTCATGAATGCTCCTCCTTCCAAACCGCTAGTCTTGATAAAAGACTTTCCGTGAGATCAGCGCCGTCGTTATCCACAGCAGCAGCGCAATGATGGCAAAATACATCCAGGACATCGCAGCGCTCAGCCCGAAATTGAAGCTCTTGAACGCTGTATCCACCACCATGCGGCTGGTCTTGTCGCTGATGAAGCTGTCGATGATGGTATAGACCAGATTGGTCAGGATCAGCGGGCTGATCATGGGAAACGTAATTTTCCAGAAGGCCTCGTAGCCTGTGGAGCCTTCAATCTTCGCCGCCTCATACAGCGAAGGGGAGATCGATTGCAGCCCCGCCAGGAAGATCAGAATCTGCACGCCCGATTGGCTGACAATTTCATAGATCCGGCTGACCGCTCCGGTCAGATACTGTACCACAGTAGGGCTCAGACCGGATTCGATCAGCAGCGTGGTCAGCTCCAGATTCTTGATTACAGACAGGCCTCCGCCCGTGGAATCACTGGCGCTGCGCACCACGGACTGCATCAGATCCCCGTTCTCAATGCTGGCAATAATGCCCGAGGCCAGAATGACCGGCAGGAAAAAGATGGCCCGGGCCAGCACTCTGCCATGGAACTTCTGATTGAGCAGCACCGCGAAAAACAGGCTGAAAATCAGAATAAGCGGAGTGTTCAGCAGGATGTTCATTACGGATTCCGTTAATGTCCGGACATAGGATTCATGGGAGAACAGCGCCTCCCGGAAGTTCGCGAGTCCGATATACTTCAGCGTGAAGCCCTCGTCATTGACCTGCAGATTACTGAGGCTGAACCGCAGGGAAGACAGCAGCGGCGTCAGGAACAGGAAGCAGAAGCCCGCGAACCAGGGAAGGATGAAGTACAGGCCGTAATATCTGTTTTTTTGCTCCAGGGACAGCTTCTTAAGTCTCATGGCTGCCGTTCACCTCCTACCCGGTAATTCCGTCCGTCTATGGTCACTCCGCCCACACTAACCGGCGTTTGGTTATAATTCACTATGATTGTGGTGCCCGCTTCATAAGCCGTCTGATAGACACCTTCCGCAAGCTTCTTATGCTCGCTGATCGTCTGGGACTGGACACGCTTCAGTACACGGCTCAATTCCTGATACTGCTTCGCTGCCTGGTCCATCCAGCTGCGGTAATCCGCCGAGTAGAGGCTGCCAAAGCCCGTCATCTTGATCTTGGAGGGATCGGCATAGAACCATGTATAGTGCGGTGCGCTCCCGGTCTCCAGCGCCTTCAGCAGACTGAATGCCGCATCCTGATCTTCAGCCATATTCCAGGCGGTTCCGGTATATTGCAGATAGCCGTGATACACCATCTGGAAGAAGGGAATACTCTCATCCGTAATATTGAACCCGCTGCTCTGCATGGGCGCAGCCACAATATGACGGGCGAAGGGAGCCGCGTACGCATTGCCGCCTTCAATCATCAGACGGGGCACCGAGCTGTTCATGCGCTCCAGCTGCTCCTTAATAATCCCCTCGGCCCGCTGGCGGTCTACCAGATCCTCCGCTTTGAAATCGGAATTCAGCCCGCTGCCGAAATCCCGCAGGGACAAGCCGCTCACTCCAAGCTCTGTATAGTCCTTAAGGAAGCCGTCCACCATATCCGGCAGCACCCGGGGACTGACGACATAGCCGGAGGGCTGCTTCACATCCTGCTTGAGGTTAGAGATATCATAGGGATAGGTATGCGCCAGCTTACCCGTAATCAGCCGGGAGGCCTGTGACTTGCCGAGGCCCTTGGCTTCCGGGAAGCTCTGCAGGAACGAAGCATCGGGATATAGCGTAATTCCCTTGTCCTGCGTGTAGGACTGTAGGGCCTGAAGGCCTTTTGCCCCGCCAAGCTTGCTGTCCACAGATACGCTCTTCGGATAATCATGATTGATGCCGCCGTTGAACCATCCGGTATACCGCAGTTGAATGTCCCCGATCCCCTTCTCCTGCATCTGCTCCAGGATGATCTTGGCCTCCTTGAACGAGGTAAGCGGCTCATAAGCGCTGTAGGGAATGCCCAGGAAGAACTTCTTCTTCGGAATGCCGCCGATCAATTCCAGATAGAAGGGCACGCCCTCTGTCCCGTCCAGCCTTGTCATCCCGGTATGTTCGGTCAGGTACTCCCGGTAATACGCGGCCATGCCTGAATAGCTGGCTTCTTCCTTATCCAGGAAGCTGTACGCTACAGTGATATCTCCGGAGAAGGTACCCGCTTGAAATTGCTTCACCGTACTGGAGCGCCAGCCGTTGGTCAGCGTCACTTCCTCCAGACTGCCCAGCGTATAGCTGGAGAAGACATTGTTATACTGATTCAGTCGGCCGCTGACATCCGCCTCCACTGCCGCAACCGCATCCCCGCTCTCGATCACCGCCAGGAAACCGCGGTCCTGAACCTTCATGCCGAATACAGGCAGCCGTGCGGTCTCCTCCTTCTGCACCTGTCCAAGCTGGGTCAGCGCAGCATCCGGCCCGTACATCGCAGTCCGGTAAGGCGAGGCATAGAGCTTGTTATTATTGAAATGGATCAGTGACCCCGAGCCGTCCGGCACCAGGCTGTAGCCCTCATCCTTCGTCCCGCTCGCCCCAAAAAACGGCAGCAGCGACAACGTCTGAATGTGCATGGTATCCGGATACCGGACCTTGTCGCCCGGGATGCTTACCCTTAGCTGCTTCCCGTCCAGCCTGTATTCCAGGGGAAGCGTTACGAGGGCGGCTCCGTCATCCTCTTCACCGTAGGCCGCCTTATCGATGGCGGTTTGCGCCTCATCATAGCCGACCTGCTCGAACAGGGAGGTGACTTTCTTAAGCCCCACGCCCTTGAAGGATGTATCTCTTCGCTCATACCGCTTGTTCGGCTCATCGTACCTGAAGCGCTTCTCAATCTCCCTCTTGTCACTGTCGTTCTCAAGGCGACCGATAATCAGGGTACGGAAGCGTTCTTCGCTGATATATTTGGGAATTCCGTCGATGTTGCTCTTGACCTCCCCGAGCGTGTACACGATGTTCAGGCTGTCGCCGGATTGCTCGATGGTGAACTGGCTGCTCTGCACACTGTGGGTGTAGTTGTCGTAGTTCATGAGATTGCCCTTGTTATCATAGTAGGTCAGCCCGACCTGCACATTCAGCTTCGATTTGTTATATCCGGTGGCTACAGCATCCTGCTCGCGGTCCTGCGGGTTGGAATACCAGAGCGCTCCGCTGCTCTTATCCTTAACGGCAATCTCCGTTGTGGCCTTATTCAGATATAGGGTCAAATATTCATTGTCCAGGACCGCCTTCATGTCTGCGGATAGCTCCGGCGCCTTCGGGGTGCGGGTATCCTGCCCGCTCTGCACTTCAGACTGTACCGCCGCTGCAGCTTCAGGCGCGGATTCCGCCAAGTTCACGTAGGGCGGCACGGCTGCGCCGCTGAGCATAAGCACAACTGCAATGATGGTTAGCTTCTTCTTCAAAGCCTGGCTCCTCCTTTCTTATCCGCGAAGTGAAAGCTCCTGGTAGACGGTATATACAAAACTGACAATTTGCTGGATCAGATTGAAGAACAGCAGGCCCAGGAAGATGATGATGCCCACCACGGCCAGTGTCAGCAGCATGGTTGTAATCGTTTTGAGCACCGTATATTGATGAACCGTCATGGTCCCGATGAACAAGAGCCACATGAACCACAGCGTGGCAACAGCATCCAGCAAATGATAGAAGGAAGCCTCCCGCAGCGTAATCACGTTGCTGAGCAGGATGTTGGGAATGTTGATCAGAATCAGCGGAAGCAGGGCGTAGCCTGTCGTAATGACGATCTCTCCGAACTTCCCTTCCCCGTCCATCAGCGTTGTCAGCGACCAGTTCGCCAGGCACCAGAGCAGGAACGGGAAAATAATATACTTGAGCTCATTGATGCTGTTCAGGGCAAGCGGGTGATTATAATTGACCACATAGCCTACATATTGGCGCTTCACAATCATGGTCAGGGTAAGGAATATAAGAATGCCCAGTGCCATGCGCAGCTTGCCCTTATTCTCGTATTTCAGATCCCAGAATCCGTCGAAGGGGTGGACTACTACATGCAGTGAATATTTAATGTCCTTAAGAAACGGCATCCTGAACCCTCCCTCCTTTTCTCGGCCGCTTCACCAGGCGGACGATGACGTAGCCGCCCAGCAGCACGGCCAGCATTCCGGTCATATACAGGCTGAAGTGATCGCGCATATATTCCCTGCGGTATTTGCCCAGCGCCTTGGAGTAATATTCACGGTCATTGCCCAGCTTCAGATAGGTCATAGCTTCCTTGTATTCGCCTTGGCGGAGCAGCGATTTGCCGATGCCGACATAGGCCATCTCATAGTTGGCATCCAGCTTCAGCACCTCCCGCCACAGCTTCGCGGCTTCATCATGCTTGCCGGAGCTGTACAGGGTGTTGGCTTCATTGACCATGCTGCCGAAGCGGGTCACCGTGAACTCGGTAATTCTCCCCAGATCACGGTCCAGCACATAGAGCGCATCCCCATCGCTCTCCACCGCCGCCGGGTTCTTGAACGTGCCGAGCTGGCTGCCCAATTGGCCGATGACATACAGCAGCTTGCCGTCATCATTGTAGGTGAAGACCCGCCCGCGCGTGGCGTCCAGTGTCCGGTAGACACCGCTTCCGGTCACATCAATGTCAATGAAGGCGGAGCGGTCCAGGCTCAGATCGCCGATCGGCGGGATCTCCCTGCTGACCCGCAGGACATCGATGCCAGACGGATTCAGTCTTTTTACAGGAGAGAAGGTCTTCTTATCCACGGTAGTGGTATAGATGAAGCCATCTTCATCGGCATCTAGATTATTGAATTCCAGCGGAATGAACTGCACCATCTTCTCGCGCTGCTCCTTGGTCGATACCGACTTCCAGAACAGATCCACAGGATCGAACTGCACCTTGTTCGTGCCCATGAAGCCTGTGAACTGCCCGTCGCTGTCGAACTCGATCAGCCCTTCGTATACCCCTCTGCCGACCACATAGATGCGGCCTGCCTTATCCACAATCACCTTCCGCGGAAAATACTCAAAAGACGCTCCGATCACATCCGCCTTCGGCGCTCCGATCTCCCGCACGAAGCTCCCTTCTCCGTCCAGCTCGACCAGCCGTCTGTTCTCCGTGTCCGCCACGTAGATCCGGCCGGCGTCCGTAACGAAGATCCCCTCCGGGTTATTGAAGCTGTCCTGCTGATCCCCGTTACGGAAGCCTTCGATCACGCGGAGTGTGTTCCACTCCTGATCCAGCACCACAATCCGCCCGTTCCCGGAATCGAGTACATAGAGCAGCCCCTCAGCCGAAACAAACAGGTCCCCCGGAGCGTTCCAGGCTCCCGTCCCCGCCTCTTGCCCGGTGATGGCCCTCGAAGGAAGATAAGCAATCGGCGACTGAACCGCCTCGCCCCAGTAGGAGTAGGTATATCCTTCATACGGCGCCGCCCCGGCCGGCTTAGGACATAAGCCCGCAAGCAGCAGCACGGATACAAGCACCAGTATCGATGACTTTATTCTCAACCCTAACGCCTCCATCGCCTCAGTCCTTCATGCCGGACGAAGCCATCGTCTGAATCACATTGCTCTGTGACAGAATGAACGTCACAATCGGCACCGTCATCATAATCACCGCTACCGCGGCCCCGACTCCTGCACGGGCGATCCCGCCCTGAATAATCTGGCCCATCGCATAATGCAGCGTCTTGAGCTGCTCACTGTAGATGAAGCTGCCGCCGTCCGTGCCCCATAGCATCTGCATCATCAGGATGAGCAGCGTCAGCCAGGCCGGCTTCACCAGCGGCATGACGACCTGCCAAAAGATGCGGTATTCACTGGCTCCGTCAATCTTCGCCGCCTCCAGCAGCGCATCCGGGATCTGCTCCATGAACTGCTTCATTAGATAGAGTCCAAGCGGATAGGCAAAGGCTGGAACAATAACCGCCTGGTAGGAGTCCATCCATCCCAGCGCGGACATAATCATATAATTCGGTATCGCGGTGACATGCGGCGAGAACATCAGCGACAGAACAACCACGGTGAACAGCACCTTAGAGCCGCGGAATTTATGCTTCGCCAGCGGATAAGCCGCCGCCGAGGCCAGCAGGATATGTCCGGCCGTTCCGGCTGCGGTAATGAATACCGTGTTGAATATATATCTGGAGAACGGCACCCATGAATTCTTCATCACCTGAAACAGATTGGCGAAGTTCTCAAATGTAGCATTCCGTACAAACAGCGTAGGCGGAAAAATAAACAGCTCATCCAGCGGCTTGAACGCATTGTTAATGACATAAATTAACGGAATCGCCATGAAGGAGCCGAATCCGGCCAGGGCCAGGAACAGCAGGGCGTCGACCTGCCAGGAACGGTTAACTTTTTTGTTCAGACGTAGAGCCAACTTCATCCCGCTTATTCACCCACCCTCTTCAGCAGCTTTTGAACAATCAGATTGCTGCCCAGCATCATTACGAACAGCACGGTGGCAATCGCCGAGGCGTAGCCCATCTCGAAGCGGATCGTACCGTAATCCACCAGATGGGTTACGATCGTATGCGCCCCGTACTGCACACTCGGGAAGCCTGCCAGCGCCATAGCCACATCGGCAACCGCCAGGGACGCCGTAATCTGAATGACCGCGCCGAACATCAGCTGCGGACGCATGGAAGGCAGGGTGATGAACCACAGCTCCTGCCAGCGGTTTTTGACGCCATCCACGGCTCCTGCTTCATACAGCGTCTTGTCAACGGTCTGCAGTCCGGCGATGAAGGCCAGGAAGCTGGTCCCCAGGCTTAGCCAGAGCTGTACCAGCATGATGATCCCCAGCATATACTTGGGGTCCTGCAGCCATTGGATCGGCTCGTAGATTACGCCAAGCTGCATGAGAAGACCGTTGATGATCCCGTAGGAGTCACTGGAGAAGATAATCTGCCAGATGAAGAAGACATTCCCCGAGATCGACGGCGCAAAAAAGATCAGGGTCATAAACGCCCGGAGCTTGGGATTCAGTTCGTTGATCAGCCAGGCAAACAGAAAACAGGCGATATAGCTGACCGGTCCGGTAACCACCGAGAAAATGAGCGTATTCTTGACCCCGATCAGGAACACATCATCGTTCCAGAGCAGCTTGGAGTAATTCTCCCAGCCGATCCAGCGCGGCATCTCCAGCATATTGAAGTGCGTGAAGCTGAAGATGATCGAAATAACAACCGGCAGTACGGTAAACAACAGAAACAGCACCATATATGGAGCCAGCAGGACGTACAGGTGCTTATCCCGCCGCACATCCTTGCCGAACAATGCCCAGTAATTACGCAGCCCGGAAGGGGACAGCCGGGGCTGAATCAAGGGTTCGGCCGTATTTTTCACTTTCTGCACAAGAGTCCCTCCCTATTCCCTTCGTTTCAAATCGAACTCTGCTCTCTTCTGATCAATCTCATAGTCGATCTCCTGCACATAATCGTACAGGGCATCGGCGGTGTTCGTTCCATTGTTGATGACCTCGCGCAGGGCATTGTCCAGATGGCGGCCTGTGAAGTAACCACCAGGCACCTCAGGCACACCCTGCACCCATTGCCACTGCTCCTCCAGATGGCGGTAATCGCTTGTCGGCCACGGCAGCTCCTTAAGCGCTTCAACGTTGGCGGTCGGATACCGCGCAGCCGCGCCCATCAGGCCCTCCATCTCCCGGCCGAAGCGGACCTGCGAATCCTTGTCTACCCACCACTTCATGAATTCCCAGGCCGCCTCCTTATTCTTGGCCTGCTTGAGCATAAGCGCGGCGGTGCCCCCGCTGGCAACATCCCTGCGGATGCTGCCGTCCGGCTGTTTCGTGCCCGGAACCGGAATGAATTCCCACAATCCCTTAATTTCCGGCGCCGATACGCTCAGATAGTTATAGAAGGTATAGTCCTGAATGCCGACCGGCATCTCGCCGGTACGGAACCGCATCGGGAAGTCGAAGATCAGCGGCAGCTTATAGCTGGTATAGAAATTGGTCCAGTTCTTGAAGGCAGCCAGCCCCGTCTCGGTATCGAGTCCGCTCTTGGCTCCGTTATTCAGATAAAAGGATCCGCCCATCTGATAGAGCAGCATGGCATAAGCGCGGTTAACCTCCAGTACCGGCACGCCTGTCGTCTGCGCGAGCGGCAGCGCCATATCCATCCGGTGCTTCTGCAGCACCGGAATCATCGCGTAGACCTCATCCCAGGTCTGCGGCGGCTGCAGATTCAGCTCCTGCAGAATATCCTTGCGGTAGAACAGCATGTTGAAGATCTGCTGCTCCGGCAGGGCGAAGACCTGATTCTCGAACCGGTACGGCACGAGCGCACTGTCTCTGAACTGCTTCACCACCTCATCGTAGCCGGGATACTTCGACAGATCCTCCGCCGCCTGGCGCATCCCGAAGTTCACCGGCATATCATTGCCGACCTGCATCGCCACATCCGGGCCTTCCCCGGCCAGCGAGGCGCGCAGCAGCACATTCGGACTCACCAGCTTCAGGTTGACCCCTATGCCGGTGAGCGGGGTAAATGTATCATCAATCATTGCCTTCAGCACCTGCGCCTGATCGCGGCCGGTTCCGATCCATACATCAAGGGTCTCGCCGTTCTCCGTGGTATTGCCAATCGTGTTGTAATCCTCGAAGAACGAATAGGTGAAGGACGACACCTCATGCACAAGCTTGCTGAACCCCGAAGCATTCGCCTTCGGCAGCTTCACATCCGGCGAAGACAGCAGCAGATAATCAATCTCCAGCGGCTGCTCCCGTACCTCCAGAATCCAGGAGCCTACGCTGCCGACATTGATTTTGAACTGCGCCAGCCGTTTCTGCACCGTTTCCGGCTTGTCGGCCATGTCCGCCAGCTGATAGGCAGTTTTATTCAAGGTTGCAGTTTTATCACTCTTCTCACCTGTAAGCCGGACCAGCTCTTCCGATACGCCGTATAGAATCTGGCTCTGCTCACGGAAGACCGCCGTCATATCCGGGATCTGCTCCTCCAGCCGGTAATCGCGGTAAGGATCTGGCACATTGCCTGTGATCATCAGGATTTTCCGGTACATGGCATTCATATCCAGCACGCTGGCCTCCACCTGGCGCAAGAGCGGCGCAATCGCCCCAAGGCTGACCTCCAGCTGCAATTCGTGAGTTCCTTTGCTCAAATAGAATAAATAAGGCTCTGTCCCGTTCCCCAGCCGGTTCATCTGCCAATCCGAATCGTAGTAGAACGGAATTTGCAGCATTTCCCGGAACGGAATCTCTCCGTCAATCCGCAGGGAGCGTGTGGAATAAATCCCTCTTAGCAGCTCCTGCCTGCCCTTGATTGTAATGTTGTAGAGACCATCCTCCGGCGCTTCGACTTCCCAGGCGATCCATTGGCCCGGTACGCGCCAGTTGTTGCCGCCAATCGTGTTCATTCTGATCTTGGAGACATCGTAAGGCTCTGTCGAAGGGCTTGAGCGGTCCGTGACCGGATACAGGGTTGGAGAGGATTTGTAGGCAGCCGCTTCCCCTTGCACCTTAACCGTATGGCCGCTCGTGGCCTTATACCCTTGCGCTTCGTAAGTCTGCTTCACCTCTGCGTAGGTTGCGGGTGCAGCGTAGCTGTGCAGCTTAATATAGTCGATGACCATCGGTTCTCTGCCCGACACCAGCGTCAAGGTGTGACGTCCGGCGGGAAAATAGAATTGATAAGGCTCCTCATAGTAGCCCTCCGTATCTCTCAGCAGCGTCTCCTCCCAGGCCGGAGCTTCAATCTGGCGCGGCCGGAGGTCATTGTCCCGGTTATCCTGCTGAATCTCAGGATTCTCATTGACCCAGATCCGCCCGAAGGACAGATTGCGGGCACTGGCGAACGGAAGCTTGCCGTCGATCAGCAGCTCACGTTCAATGGCCGAGCTCTTGCCCTTCACCGGATAATACCGGACAGAGATGTGGTATAGCCCGGTCTTCGGCACATCCACCTGCCACTCCACCGAACCGCTCTCCTCCGTTCTGACGTATCTTCCCGTCTCCCCGCCAAGCTCATTTAGCACCTCCGGGCTCATTGCCTCGGCCCCTGTATAATCGGCTCCCTTCAGCATAATTTCTTCACGGGGCTGCTCTTCGCCCTCGTATTGCTGCAGATAATGCTCATAGCTGCCCTCTGGCAGCTGCCGCACCTCCTGCCCGTTCCCCGTTACACCCTGCACCTCGGCAGCAGGCCGCTCTGCGCTTGCCGCAGGCAGCGCCATCATGGAGATCAGCATGACGGTTACCAGTGTCCGGTGAAGCGCCCGCCGGGATAATGACATTCTCACTCGGGTTCCCTCCTCTAGCAGACTTGCAAATTAAGAGTGATACAGATGCAGCTCGTTACATTTCGAGTGGTAACGGCCTTGCCGTCCTTTGGAAAGACGGTACCGTTGCAGCGCATGAGTTATTGTGTGAGACATATACATTCTTATATCTCAAGCGCACAAGGCTATGCCGCCCTAGAAGGGCGGCTGCCGGTTCTTCTGGCACAGCAGGAATGGCATAAGACAAGCAGGTATGGCACAAGACAAGAAGGTATGCCATAGGCAAGCAGGAATTCTCCTTGTTATGAGCTGTCTGTCCAGCTATTTCTTCTCTTTATCCTGCTCGCCGCTCAGTACCTTCTTGGCTGCGGCCTGCGCTGTTCCTATCACTTGGGCAACCCCGGTGGACGGCGTGACCTCGCCCTTGAGGAATTTCTCAGTCACCTTATCCAGCTGATCCTTGACGCCAAGACCGCCGTAGCGTCCGCCGAAGACCCGCTCCACCTTACCCGCATCATTCATCGCATTGGTGATTGAGGCTTCATCCGGCAACACATTCTCCATCGACAATCTGCGGTTCTCCTGCCAGCTGTCGAACGGCTGCAGATCCTCCCAGATCTTCACGATTGTTTCCGCATCCTTGACCCCTTTGGGAATGGCGTAGGCTGCCGTCTGGCCCAGCGGATCGTAGTACTTATCCGCCTGCGGTCCTTTTGGAATATAGACATATCCCCATTCATCCTTCATCTTGCCGAGAATACGTCCCTCGATCTCCCACAGGCCGCCAGGATACATCGCAACGGTCCCTTCTCCAAAATACTTGGCCGGGTCTTCCCAGTCATTGCCTTCGTTCGGCTTGAACACCTTATCCTGCGTATACAGCTTATGGAGGAAGTTAAGCGCTTCCATGGATGCCGGTGAATCAAAGACCGCCTTCTGGGTAGCTTCGTCGTAGATTTTGCCGCCGTTGCTGGCGATCAGCAGCTCCGAGATCACATAATGGGCTCCGGCCAGACCGTATTGGTCCATCTTGCCGTCCCCGTTCTTGTCAATCGTCAACTTCTTCGCCGCTTCCAGCATCGTATCCCAGTTCCAGTTATCCTCATCCATCAGCTGCTGCGGGTCCTTCAGGCCTGCTTCCTTGAAAATACGCTTGTTGTAGAACACGCCGCTGTCGTTCGGACTGTACCAGCTCTCCAGGCCATAGACCTTGTCGCCGCCGAAGCGCATGGAATCAATTACACTCGGCTCGATGAGGGAATCCTTCAGATAATCATCCAGCGGTGTAAGGAAGCCTCCATGCATCAGGCCCCAGATGAATCCGTCCGGCAGCCGGACAATCTCGGCAAACGGATCGCTCGCCATAACGGAAGAGGACAGCTTCTCGGCGGTGGACCAATACTCTGTATTCAGGTATTTAATCTTGACGTTGTATTTCTCTTCCACCGCTTTGATCCGCTCGCGGGCCAGCTCATCTGCCTCTGAATCCCCGACAGGAGTGGCATCCCACCAGTGGGAGATGCGGATCTCCCGCCCGTTCAGGTCGGCCGCCGGCTCCTCCTTGGGCGCTTCCGTTGCCGCCGGTGCCGTTTCACTGGCTGCCGGAGCCTGAGTCGCCTCCGCTGCCGGTGTTGCCGGTGCAGACGCGTTGTTGCCCCCGCTGCAACCGGTTACAAGTGTAACTACGGCTGTCAGCAGCATTAACCAAGCCGAGCTTTTCTTCTTCAACTGTTTCACTGTTCGCCACGCTCCCCTAATTTCAGTGATATTAAGCTAATCCAAGCCTGTATGCGTCCGTACCCCGCTCCCTTCCAATGTCATATTTATATAGTGGCGGATGCCAGCATATAAGCCATTAAGGAAAGTCTTGAAGATAAACCTTGAAGTGATGAAAAGAAAACCTGGAAATAAATGAACTTGGATACGGGCGGTGCCTCTCTCGTGGGAATATCAGGGTAACTGGTGGGTTATGGCTGCGAATCCTTATACTTTTCAAATTATCAGTAAATTCGCAAAATCTCCTTGTCCCATATGTACCGCCAGAGTAACCGCTTACTCAAAAATCGAAAAATAATGAAACGGGTTTCATGAAATCCATTTCATTATAACTTCTGGTTATCCCCCGGTCAATCCTACTTTACACAAATTCCAAAAATTCACTCCGCCAGGCACGCCGATCCGCGCTTCAATCCAAAAACTTTCCAGAATACAGGCCCCCTCGTGCTGACGCCTCCACATACGCCTGGAAAGTTCTTGACCGGCCCTGGATGAACATGCTCAATGGACTGTGCAGCAGACCTGCCCGGTACGCAAATTCCGGTAGTAGACTATTCTGCGTGTAATCTGCGGGTTATTCTGCGGACTTTTTCGGGCGTCCCGTGCTGTCCCGTACCACCAGCTTAGGCTGGAGCACCGTCCGTTTCCTGGGTTTTCTGCCGCTGATCAGCTCATGAAGCATCTCTACCGACAGCTCACCCAGCTCATTGGTGTTCTGCGACACCGTGGTCAGCTCCGGAATCACCGCTCTGGACAAGGGCGAATCATCGAAGCCGACAATCGACAGATCCTCCGGTATCCGCAGCCCATGCTGGGTTGCCGACTTCAACGCGCCGATAGCCGTAAAATCATTCACACACAGCACCGCCGTCGGCCGGTCCTCCTGCTCCAGCATCCGGTCCATCAGCTTCCGCCCGCCCTCGATCGAGAAGTCGTGGAACATGACCCAATCCTTGCGCAGCTCAAGCCCCTGCTCCTTCAGCTTCATCCGGACGGACTTCAGCTTCACCTGGGTTGTGGAGGTCTCCTCCATCCCCCCGAGGAAGCCGATCCTCCGGTGTCCCAGATCCAGCAGGTGCTGGGTGGCCAGCGCCGCCCCTTCCTCTTCATCGGTGTAAATGCGGTGCAGGCCGCTTCGGGGCAGATTGCCATTGACCAGTACAATCGGTACATGCTTGGACAGCTCCACTACCTCCTGGGACAACGCCGGCGGACACTGGTTCAGGTTAATTCTGCCGCCCAGGAAAATAATCCCGTCCACTCTTTTCTCCCGAAGAATGCTAAGATATTCCGACTCGCGGCTATGGTCCCCCGCTGTATCGCACAGGAAGAAGGTATACCGCTTCTCCCGGGCCACATTCTCGGCTCCCCAGAAGACCTCCGGGAAAAAGGGGTTGGTGATGTCAGGCAGAATCATGGCGATGGTCCCGGTCTCCTTCTTGAGCAGACTGCGGGCAAGCGCGTTCGGCTGAAACTGATGCTTCTCAATCACAGCCATGATGATCTCTCTGGTGCTCTCCTTGACCGGAGCTGTATTGTTGAGGACACGGGAGACTGTGGCTACGGACACCTGGGCCTCCTTGGCGATATCATATATGGTAATCGTCTTCATCCTTTACCTCCTTGGTCTCACGTTCTTGCTTATGGCAGCTGACATCCGGGCGGATGGGTGCGGGGACTGGGGCGGGGTGGGAGATTGGTTGGAGCAGGAGTTGTGACAGGGGGCAGGGCGCGGGGGGTGGGGATGATGCTTAATGGCCCTTTATTCGTGCCAGTCTCCAGCTTTCGCCGAATTTAGGGGTATTTGTGCCCCTCATTTCTGCTACCATCCTTTGATTGCGCCCCCCGCTCACTTCCGGTACATTTAATGGAATTTTGCAGCCTAATTCCGGCGCGTTCTGTGGTGCATGTGTTGTACTTTCGGCGGTTTTAGGTGCGGTAACACTTAATTCCAGTTTGTTTATAACCGATGCTCCCACATTTGTGCAACAGCATACGGAAATGGTAGCACTCTCTTTAAAAGGACGGCAGCCGTTGCAGAGTTGGTGAGAACACGAGAGAAGAACCCCCGTCTAGCACCAAACATACTGATCTTTACACTGCAACCAGCAGCAGTGATGCTCGTCCCTCCGCGAACTGCACGGCTCAGCACGAAATAGCCTAGTGGTTGTGGCTTAGAGACTACTTCCCTTGCTCATCGAAATAGCTGTTCAGCAGCTTGAGGAACACATTCGGGAAGGCGTAGTTCTTCATGTCCTCGCGGCTGATCCAGCGCTGCGCACCGCTGTCTGCCGCATCGGCCGCGGCATCCCCGCTGTCGAACAGCGCCAGCGGCGCGTCTTCCGGCGGCTGTGCCCCCAGCGCCGCAAGCACCGCCCCGGCCTCCGCGCCCAGCGGGCCGTCCCCGCGCTGCGCCTGCGCTGCCCCAGCGTCCGCGGCCTGCAAGCTGCCGCCGCGCTCCGCAGGCGCCGCCCCATACACGGCGCGGCTCTCCGCTGCCAGCGGCAGCGCCGCCTCTTCCCTGCAGCGGTACACCTGCAGGGTCCACACAATATGGCTGAATGTATGCTCCGCAGCCATCCAGTGCTCCTCAGGCCGGGCGTGTATCCCGGCCTGGCTCATGGACCGGCGCAGCCGGTCCAGCGCTGCCGCTTCCGGCAGCAGCGCACCGCGCGCGCCCCCGGCCTCAGCAGGCGGCGCAGGCCAGTGCGGCAGCTCCCACATGCGGGCCAAAAGCCCGCTAGCCGGCCGCTGCCGGATCAGTACCCGGCCCGCGTGCTCGCCGCGGCCCTCCACCAGGGCGGCCAGCCGCTCCTCCGGACGCGGCGGCTTCGCCTTGGTCTTGACGGGCAGCGAAGCCTCGCAGCCCGCCAGCCGCGCGGCGCAGTGCTCCATCACCGGGCACGGCAGGCAGCGCGGTGATTTCGGCGTGCAGATCAGCGCGCCAAGCTCCATCAGCGCCTGATTGAAGCTGCCCGCCTCCCCTTCGGGGATCAGCTCGGCGGCGAGCTTCTCCATTTTCACGCGTGTCGGCCCTTTGGCAATATCATCCTCAATCAAGAAATACCGGGATAAGACCCGCATCACATTGCCATCCACCGCCGGCTCCGGCCGGTTGAACGCGATGCTTAGAATAGCACCGGCTGTGTACGGGCCTACGCCCTTAAGGCCGAATACGGCATCGCGGTCATCCGGTACCTGCCCCCCGTACAGCTCCTTCACCTGCTTCGCGGCATGCTGGAGGTTCCGGGCACGCGAGTAGTAGCCAAGACCTTCCCAGCATTTCAGCACCTCTTCCTCCGGCGCATCCGCGAGCGCCTCCACGGTCGGAAACTGTTCAATGAACCGGTTGAAATAAGGAATTACCGTATCCACCCGTGTCTGCTGCAGCATGATCTCCGAGATCCAGATGTAATACGGGTTGCGGTGGCGCCGCCATGGCAGGTCCCGCTTCTGGAGGTGATACCATTCCAGCAGGAAGCGGCTGAAGAATAACTTGGCTTCCTGCTGCGCTTCTATGTGCTTCTCATCTGTCGTCATTGTTATTCTCCTTGCCGTTCATATAGTTACAGGCTGTAGCCGGACGTCCGCTCCACCACCGCGAAGGCCGAGGCCAGTCCGCGGCTGTGCGTAATCGTGAGATGAATGATATGCTCCTGCTTCGGCAGCCCCAGCCGGGACCAGGCCTCCGCCGACAGCGTGGCTACCGGCTTGCCCAGCGCATCCGGCAGAATCTCAATGTCCTTGAAACCCACAATCTGACCGATGCCGCAGCCAAGCGCCTTCACAACTGCTTCCTTGGCCGAGAATCGCCCGGCGATAAATTCCGTCATATTAGCGCCTTTGCCTGCGGCCAGCACCTGTTCTTGCCCGGTCAGAATTCTCCGGGTGAACCGGTTGCCCAGACTGCTCTCTGCAATCCCGGCAACCCTGCCGATTTCCAGCAGATCATGTCCGATTCCGTAAATCACCATCCCTCACCTCTCCTGGCTATGCATTCCTTAACCCTCTTATTTTACCTTCTATCCTTACCCTGCGTCTAATGATATGATCTTGCTAGGGCTGCCACAGATCTCCTGTAACAGTGAAGCCTGTCTGCTCTTGGCCAAGTATTATTAATAATAGTCTTAGCGCCAGCTTTCTGCTATCTTAAAAGAAAAAAAAGCGAAAGTCTATTACGCGCAAATCAGGTAATCATGTAATCAGGTAAATCAGGTATATGAAGTCAAACCGGTCGTTCCAAGATATCCAGGAAAGGAAGAATACCTTATGTCCCGTAATTTTGAATTACCCGCAGGAGAGGATGCGGTGCTGCGCTGCTCCCATTTCCCTGCTCAGGGAGAGGCCAGAAGTGTAGTGGTCATCGCTCACGGCTACAAAGGCTTCAAGGATTGGGGGATGTTCCCGTATGCGGCACAGGCGCTCAGCGACGAGCATGAAGTGATCAGCTTCAACTTCTCCCATGCCGGAATCGGCGAGGATCTGCAGAATTTCACCGAGCTGGATAAGTTCGCCCGCAACACCTACCAGCGTGAGATCAAGGATATGGAGATCCTGCTCTCTTATCTGAGCCAGCACCACAGGTTCGGCAGCCTCCCCCTCTTCCTGTTAGGGCATAGCCGGGGCGGGGGCGATTCCTTGCTCTACGCACTGGATCATCCTGCTGAAATCACCGGGGTTATCTCCTGGAACGGGATCACTAACCTGGACCTGTTCACCGAGCAGCAGAAGCTGGAGATGCGGCAGAAGGGCCGGACCCACGTGCTCAACGGACGGACAGGACAGCAAATGCCGCTGGATGCCATAATTATAGAAGATCTGGAGCAGCAGGCGGAGCGTTATGATATTGTTGTGCGCATGAAGCAGGCCAGCTTCCCCGTTGTCCTGATTCAAGGCAGTGAGGACGCAGAGCATCTGCGGCGCGGCTCCGAGCAATTAGTCCGGCTGCGGCCGGATATCCAGTGGGTTCAGATACCGGGGGGCAATCATACCTTTGGCACCGTTCATCCTTTTGCCGGAACTACCCCGCAATTGGAGCAGGCGATAGCAGCTTCCCGTGAGTTCATCGACCGGGTGCTGGCGGAATAACAGTATAGTTTAAATTCTTATATTTGAACAAAAACCGCCGGAGCGGCTGCATCAAACGCAGCGCTCCGGCGGCTCCGGCATAACCTGCTTAGATTCCCGGAATACTATCGCGCTTATGCGCCGTTCTCCGGAAGAAGCGCTCCAGCTTCTCAGCGGCTTCAGGGCTGACCGTCTTCCCCTCCAGATAATCGCTGTTCTCATCATAGGTGATTCCAAGCTCCGTCTCATCTGTCTGGCCCGGCCAGAGTCCGGCCGTCGGCGCTTTGGTCACGACATCCGCCGGTACGCCAAGCGCCGCAGCCAGCTGCCGTACCTGACGTTTGTTCAGGGAGGACAGCGGTGTAATATCGACGGCGCCATCGCCCCACTTCGTATAGAACCCGGTAATGGCTTCAGAGGCATGATCGGTACCCACCACCAGCAGATTGTTCTCAAAAGCAAGCGCATACTGCATCACCATCCGCGTTCTCGCTTTTACATTCCCCTTGCCCTGATGGGTAATATGCTTGTGCTGGCCCAGAGCCTTCAGGCTATGCTCAACCTCCAGCGCAATCTCGTTCACCGCTTCTTCGATGTTGGTCTCCACCGTATGGGTCAGCTCAAAAGCCCGGGCCACCGCATAGCTATGCTCAATATCCTCCTGCTCCCCGTAAGGCTGGAATACCCCGAGTGTCATATATTCCTTGCCTTCATCAGCCGTCAGCTCGTCCGTCGCCAGCTTGCACAGACCCGCAGCCACCGCGCTGTCCACACCGCCGCTAATCGCAATCAGCAGACCTCTGGCCCCCGCCTGAAGCACATACGCTTTCAAAAAATCCACGCGCTTACGTATCTCCGCCGCTGTATCAATCTCCGGCTTCACTCCCAGAGCAGCAATAATCTCTTCCTGTAGACTCATAGGCCCACCCCGTTTCTTATAATGGTATTCCCTTCCCTGACAGTAGAAAAAAATCCCGCATGAGTCAAGCCCCCGGCTGACGGCTGGCTGATGCGGGATCATTCCTTATCCATGCTGCTGCCCTCTAGCTGCAGAGCACTATTACTGGCACACGCGGTCAAAAACTTCCTTCAGCTCCGCAGCAATCTCGGCGGCTGAACGGTCTTCTACACCGTGACGTTCGATGAAGTGAACCAGCTCGCCGTCTTTCATCAGGGCGATGGAAGGGGACGATGGCGGATACGGTGCGAAATATTCGCGCGCCTTGGCGGTAGCTTCCTTCTCCTGACCGGCAAATACGGTGAACAGGTGATCGGGCAGAATCTCGTTCTGCAGCGCCTGGGCTACCCCTGGACGGCATTGTCCTGCGGCACAGCCGCATACGGAGTTAACGACTACCAGCGAAGTTCCCTTGGCTGCGGGAAGGGTGGCTTCCACTTCCTCCGGTGTCAACAGCTCCTGAAATCCGATGCTTGTCAGATCGTCACGCATAGGCTGAATGGAATCTCTCATATATTGATTAAAAGACATGGACATTTCTCTGCACTCTCCTTCATCACTTGAATTGAGATCAGGTCAGAACCCGGCTAACGTTACCGCGTTCCGGCACTACTTGCTAACTTTATTATACATACATACTCTGCGAAAGCAAGAGAAGCAGCCTGCTCCAGCATGCCTCTGTACAGCCTCGAAAAGGTACTCTCCGCCCCCCATCCGCTACATATATACAGGGCTCTGGACCCTCCCTTCTCTCAGCTCCACCGGAAAAGTAACAATGACCGAGGTCCCTAACCCTACCTCCGACTCCACCCGGATTGTGCCGTTATGCCGCTCTGCAATGCTAAGACAGAGCGGCAGCCCCAGGCCTGTCCCCTGGCTCTTGGTGGTGAAGAACGGGGTGAACAATTGACTCAATTGGCTCTGGGGCATGCCGGGTCCGGTATCCGTAATCATCAGCAGCACGTTATCCTCATGCTCACGGGCGGCAAGCGTCAGCACACCCTTGGCTTCCATCGCCTCCATCCCGTTGCGGGCCAGATTCAGAATCAGCTGCTTGATCTCCCGGACATTTAACTGCAGCAGCGGCATCGCCGGGCTGATCTTCAGCTCTACGCTCTGGCCGCGGAGATTGGCATCCGCCCAGATCAGCGGCGCAAGCTCCTCTATAATATGCTGGAGCCCGGCCGGCTCCTTGTCCGATACACGGGTCTGCGCCAGCGACAGGAAGTCATTGATGATGCTGTTGGCCCGGTCCAGCTCCTCCATGACAATATGATAATAGGAGTGAAGGTCCTCCGGACTCTTTTCTCGCATCAATTGCAGGAAGCCGCGTACTACCGCCATCGGGTTACGGATCTCATGCGTAATTCCCGCAGCCATCTGCCCGACCAGCGACAGGCGCTCAACATTGTCAAGCTCACTGCGCATTTTCTCCTCTTCTGTCAAATCCTGAATAATCATGACGATTCCGCCCGGCAGCCCCGATTCATGCTGGAGCGGCGCGGTAAAAATATGATAGGTCATCGAATCCACCCTGATCTTGTTATTCGAACGCTGTCTGCTGCGCAGAACCCCCTCTAACAAGGTCAGGGTGGCCTGATCCATGCTTTTGCCGAAGATCTCACTGGCCGGGCTGGACAAAATAATCTCTCTGGTCAAGAGGGGGCAATGACGCTGCATCAGACTCAGCATATATTCATTCAGCTCCGTCACATACCCGTTGTCATCGAACTCCATAATATTCAGCGGCACCACATTCGTGATCTGCTGCAGCTTCTCCGATTCCCACTGGAATTTCTCCGAAATCCCCTGCATCTGCATCTTGACCTGCAGCTTGTCCCAGGCTTTATCGATATAGATAATGAACAAGGCGCCCAGAATTAAGGCTGTTAGCACATAGAGTCCAGCGAGAGCGGCTTCGGCAGGCGGGATGTTCAGGACACTCCGGCCATGCATATTCGGTACAAGGACAATGAACAGCATGCTTGGAAAAAGCGCGCCCCAGAGGATGCCGATTTTGGCGGGTATTGCGGATTTCTTGAACATCCCGGCCATGCCGAAGAGCAGCGGATACAGCAGTACCCCTGTATTCAATAGAAGATGCTCCAGGCCTGTCGGCACCCTTAACAAGGCATTGCAGAAGAAGAAATACAGCGCCAGATAGACGCTGGAGGGCAGATTACCATATAAGATCCCGATATAGGCCGGGAGAATCGCCAGATTCAGATAGACCGCCCCGAACATTGTATCCGACAGTGCCATGCACAGCGTAATGCCCAGTGCGCAGCAGATCATCAGGAAGGTCTGATCATCGGGAAACCTGATGTTCCGGCGTAAGGGATCGCCCCGGTCCATCCTCCACTGAAAAAGAAACAGGAACATGCAGGCAGCCGATATTTGCAATAAAATATCCTTTACTGCATAAATAATTGCAATCACTCCTCAAATTGGATAAAATACCTTTTCCATTTAGATTAAAGCATAACCGCGCATTCCTGACAACGATAATCAGAATTCGACATGAAGGGCCTGGCTACGCTCCGCCTGGAATGGTATGATGCCGTTAATAGAGTGCCGCATTAAGCAAAGGAGCAGATAGATGAATAGCTATGATGTAATCGTCATTGGAGGCGGCCCGTCCGGGCTGATGGCCTGCGTAGCCGCAGCCGGACACGGGGCGTCCGTACTTCTGGTAGACAAAGGGGCGAAGCTGGGCCGCAAGCTGGGAATCTCGGGCGGCGGACGCTGCAATGTCACCAACATCAAGGAGACCTCGGAGCTGATCGCCCATATACCGGGCAACGGCCGTTTTTTATACAGCTCGTTTGACCATTTCAACAACCGGGATATTATAGATTTTTTTGAGGGGCTGGGAATCGCCTTGAAGGAGGAGGATAACGGACGGATGTTCCCTGTATCGGACAAGGCCGCAAGCGTAGTCTCTGCACTAGTTGGCAAGGTGCGTAGTCTTGGCGTGCAGATCATGACGGACAGCCCGGTCCGTGAGGTGCTCTACGAGGAAGGGGCCGTCCGGGGCATCCGCCTGGAGTCAGGCAAAGCCTTCAGCGCGAAGGCTGTCATTATCGCCACCGGAGGCAAGTCCGTGCCGCAGACCGGCTCTACCGGCGACGGGTACCCTTGGGCTGCCGCTGCCGGACACACGATCACGGAGCTGTTCCCGACCGAGGTCCCCATCCTCTCACAGGAGGCGTGGATCAAGTCCGGGGAGCTGCAGGGCCTGTCCCTCCGGGATGTAACACTGAGCGTCTGGAATCCTAAGGGCAAGAAGGTGATCTCCCACCGGGGGGATATGATCTTCACCCATTTCGGCTTATCCGGCCCGATTGCGCTGCGCTGCAGCCAGTTCCTGCGTCAGGTTCAGCAGAAGTCGGGAACCGATACCGTGGAGATGTCCATCGACCTGTTCCCGGACCTGTCCCTCCAGGAGGCGGAGTCCATGCTCCAGAATAAGCTGGACCTGGAGCCGAAGAAGGCGATCCGCAACTCGCTTAAGGGGCTGCTGCCCGAGCGCCTGATCCCGCTGCTGCTGCTGATTAGCGGCCTGGACGGGGAGATTACAAGCCATCATCTGCCGAAGACGGGCCTCGCGGCGCTGGCTGCCCTGGTGAAGCGGATGCCCGTACAGGTTCATGGGACCCGCTCCCTGGCGGAAGCCTTCGTGACCGGCGGAGGAGTCTCACTCAAGGAGATCGACCCCAAGACGATGGAATCCAAGCTGACCTCAGGACTCTATTTCTGCGGCGAGATTCTCGATATTCACGGGTATACCGGCGGATATAATATTACAGCCGCCTTCTCCACCGGCTATACGGCCGGCAAGCATGCAGCTGCGCAGTAAGGGCGGATAAGCAGCGCCTGTATGTAGCGGCTTCCTGGTGTGGTATCCGGGATGCTGCCGAAATAGACCTAACAGCAAGAAGCCTTCCCCCGGCTTGTGGAGGAAGGCTTCTTGCTGTTATCTGGCAAACCTTATGACACTGAATATGCGGCCGATCCAGATTCCGGCGGCAGCCCCGACAGGGATGAAGATCAGCAAGCCCCACCAGCCGTAGGCCGGAATGCAGAGCACTGCGGAGCATAAGACGGCGAAGGGCGTCAGCAGAATAGGCATCGCCTTGGAACCGGCATCCGCCTTCTGCACCTTGGTGAACGGCAGAATCCCGATATAGTCATCCCCGGAGAACAGATTCCAGAAGGAGGTCAGCCAATAGGCCATCAGGCAAGTCAAGATGGCGTACAGCAGCCATTTCAGCACTACCGGCACAATAAAGATTGCCACCAGCGACACCCCGGTGAATTGCAAATACAGCTTGAGATGGGCCGGATTGCGCAGCATCGCCTTCATCCCTGCGGCGGCGAAGCGGCTCTCAGGCAACTTCGAAGCCAGCAGCGGCTGCGACTTGCGGAAGATCCAGGGCTTATAGCGTGTCGGGCGCGGCTTATCCAGCACACGGCGCAGCAGAATCGCTGCAATGCTCATCCGCTGCTTGTAGTCTTCGCGTACATCATTCATGAACGTGCCGCGCAGGCGCAGGCGGGCTCTGAAGGCCAGGACGGTCACTGCCGCGTAGGCGGCAGCCGCAAGGAACAGAAGGGCCGGGCTGTCCTTCCAGAAGAGCGCGAGACGCAGGTAGATCCCGCAGGGTACGGCCACCGCCAGGATCAGCCACAGCCGGCGGCGGAAGCCCTGCCGCTGCACCTTAACGATATGACCCAGCAGCTTAACGGCCCAGCTGCACGTTACCGTCAGTGCCAGCAGGCCATAGGCGCTTGCCGCGCTCAGATCATAGCCGCGGATCAGAAACGGCAGCAGAATGACGTACGCCGCCGCCATCTTCAGCGCAGTTACCGCTAGACTATAGACCATTCCGCCCTTGAGGATCGTGCTGATCCAGTTCTGCCGCTGCCGCAGGAACAGCAGATCGCCTTCCTGGAGCAGCAGCACGATGCCTCCGGTAGCCAGCAGAATGGCGAGCAGCGAAGGCACGACCACAAAGGGTACATGGCTGAACCAACCCGGAAGATCACCGTTCCAGTAGCCATAATAGAAGCGGCCGCCGAGGAGGCCCCCCGGGATGAGGATATACAGCAGGACTGTCCAGTCTACAGCCGTACGGATAATAGCCGTCTGCTCCCTGAAATGGGAGAACAGCCTTCGTCTTAAGAGACTCCTTGCGGACGGGAACGCAAATGAATTCACGCTCATGTTAATTCGTCGAAGCAATCAAACAGCGATCCCTCCGGCAGCCCCGCTTCCCCGCGTATCTCCGCAAGTGTCCCCTCGGCGGCAATTTTGCCTCCGGAGATCAGAATGAAGCTGTCGCAGATTTTCTCCGCTGTATCCAGAACATGCGTGGACATCAGCACCCCGGCACCGCGCTCCCGCTCCGCCTCCAGCAGGCGCAGGAAATCCTTGGTGGCCCTGGGATCAAGCCCGATGAACGGCTCGTCCACAATGTAGACATCCGGCTGCACCAGGAACCCGAGCATAAGCATCATCTTCTGCTTCATCCCTTTGGAGAAGCCCGCCGGCAGATCATCGCGCACATGCGTCATGCTGAACTGGACCAGCAGCTGTTCCGCCGTGGATTCAAAGGCTTCATAGCTTAAGCCGTAGGCGGCAGCGGCCAGATCCAGATGCTCCCACAGCGTAAGGTCCTCGTAGAATACCGGCTGCTCCGGCACGTAGGCGTAGGACTTGTTCTCGCCGCCCAGCTTCACCTGGGCCTTGGCATGCTTCAGCAGACCCAGCAATGTCTTGATCGTTGTGCTTTTGCCGGCCCCGTTCGGTCCGATGAGTCCCAGCAGCTCGCCCTTCCGCACCTGGAAGGATATCCCCGAGATCCGTATATCCCCTGCCTCATAGCCCGCTTCCTCAATCACTACATCAAGCACGATATTCTCGTCGTCCTCATCCTCGTCGTAATACTTGTTGATCTGGTCCTCCGTCCGCTGCGGAGTCTTCCGTTCCTCTGAGCCTTCCGTTTCTTCCATATCTATCTCATCCCCTGCATCATCATTCAATATAATGCGATCATAGCACCATGAACGGGCCTTTGCTGCAATAATTTTCACCCTTCATCCATCCCGCATCCTGTAGCCTTCATTATACGGATAACCGGTGGACGACTTCAAATTTTCGCGCAGGTATACATTTTTTTAGCACCTTCAAAAGATTGTTCAATTTTTTATTATTAAAAGTGTGCTTATTGTGACAAATGACATGTTCTTCAAACTTTGTTTGACGTATTGTAAAGCTAGATATCAGAAAGCAAGTATTCCAAACCGTGCGGATAAGCCCGTACGATTAACAATAGAGGTGGAGAAGCATGATACAATCCTATGAACGCGATACTCAGTTGACCCTGCATCTGTACAGAGTTTTTGCCAAGTCCTTCAAGAGCATTAACGAGCATGCTGTAACCGGCAGCAAGATCGAAGGCTTCAACCCGACGGCCTTCGCAGTCATGGAGGTTCTCTTTTACAAAGGACCGCAGCCGATCCAGCAGATCGGTGCTAAGCTGCTGCTTCAGAGCGGCAACGTTACTTATGTGATTGACAAGCTGGAAGAACGCGGCTATCTGCAGCGCAAGCCTTGCCCTAGTGACCGCCGTGTTATTTTTGCCGAGCTGACTACCGAGGGCGAACGCCTGATGAACGAGATGTATCCGAAATATTCGGAGCGCCTGCATCTGGCCTTCAGCGGACTCAGCGACGAAGAGAAGGAACAGATGATTGTTCTGCTGAAGAAGATGGGCCTGCAGGCCGAGAAGCTCTCCCCGCTCCCGCGCAAATAGACTTAGTTGATGAATCAGTAGTTGTGAATCTATTCACTAACCAGAGGATGAGCTGTTCCAAAAAGCATGAACCGGCTGCTTGGAACAGCTCTTTGTTTTGAGCAGGATCAACGTGAGCACTTGGGTGAACGCTGCGTGAACGGACCGATGTTTGGGTCGCTGTGATCGTAAGAATTTTTTTCATTCCCCTAGCAGCATTGTTGCACATCTTGCAGGATTCCTTTATAAAAGGAACTGACTGAAGCACAATGTTGCATTATTTGCACAAATTCCGATGTTTAGAGCAAGTTAGCGCTAAATTTGTTGCATTTCCTGCAGGATTTCAGCATGGACCGCTCCTATGGGGCAATATTCTTGCACTTATTGCAAGATTTCTCTATAAAAGGTGCTAGCTATAGAGCATGGGGCCCTTCCCTCGGCATAGCAGCACCCATTGTATTCGGTTTTTCGCATACATGTCTGACTCCTCTTATGAATGTATTCTAAGATACTTATCCACAATAGAAGAAAATCATAACTCCCTAAATAAACACAAAAAATCGCTCTTTCTGGTAAATGGAAGGTCCGCCATCCATCCCAAATGGAGCGATTTCCTGTGTATATTCAAACTCCTGCCCGATAGATTAACCCATTAGGGAAGACAACGCTAAGACTTGAAGCCTACCGCTTCGACGGTGTGCTTACTTCCTGTATGGACGGCACTCCCTGGTCCAGACGCACCGAGATCACCAGCGATATTACAGCGAATACCGCCATTACGATGAACAGGGAATGCAGGCCGCCCTCCAGCGCACCTTGCAGACTGCTCCAGGCTTCCTTAGGCAGCACGCTTCCGCTATGCGGGTTAAGCAGCTGGTTAATGTCTGCGCCGGAGGCGGCAGCTCCCGGCTGTTCCGCCAGCTTCCGGTCGATACTGAAATTGAGCCACGAGCCGAAGATCGCTACCCCCACTGTCTGCCCGAGTGAGCGGGTGAAGGTGTTGAGTGCCGTAGAGGCACCGCGCTGCTGATGCTGCACGGAGGACTGGGCGATAATGGTGAAGACGGTCGAGGCATAGCCGAAGCCCACCCCGCAGAACAGCATCAGCACCAGCAGCAGGAGCTGGGAAGAATCTGCATTCATCAGCGTAAGCCCCACTGCCGCGACCACGATCAGAGACAGGCCGAGCATTCCCGTGCGGCGCGTGCCTGCGCGCAGAATCATCCGCCCGCCCGCAATGGAGCCCAGCATCCAGCCGACCGACATCGGTGCCAGGAGCAGGCCTGAGAGGGCGGCGCTTTTGCCGAATACACCCTGTACCCACAACGGAACATAGGTAGACAGGCCGATAATCAGCGTACTGACCAGCAGATTCGCGCCGGTAGAGACAGCAATATTACGGATGGAGAACAGCTCCAGCGGCAGCATGGGCTCGGCGGCCCGGCGCTCCACGAACATGAACACCACCAGCAGCAGGACAGCCGCGAGCAGAATGGCCAGCAGCAGCGGCGAATTCCAGGCCAGACTCTGTCCCCCTGTTGTCAGACCAAACAGCAGCGCCCCCATCCCCGCAGCGAACAGCAGCACGCCGGCTACATCGATCTTTGTCTTGCGGCGGACCTTCTCTTCCTTCAGGTACTTCAAGATGAATATAATGGACAGCAGGCCGAAGGGAAGATTGAACACGAATACCCAGCGCCAGCTTAAGTAATCGACTACATAGCCGCCAAGCAGCGGCCCGACCAGCGAAGAGATCCCCCATACCGAGCTAAGCAGCCCCTGCGTCTTCGCCCGTTCCTTCAGGCTGTAGATATCTCCGATAATGGTAAAAGTCATCGGAATCAGCGCCCCGGCACCGATCCCCTGAATCCCCCGGTAAATAATCAGCTGCTCCATACTCTGCGAGATCCCGCATAACAGCGAGCCTGCGAGGAAGACTATAGCGCCGCCTATGAACACGGGCTTCCTCCCGATCAGATCACTCAACTTGCCAAAAATAGGTGTGGTCACGGCCATCGCCAGCAGATACGCTGTAAAGATCCAGCTCAGCCACTGCATCCCCTGGAAATCGCCTACGATAGCCGGTCCCGCCGGTCCCGTTACCGTCCCTTCAATCGCTGCCAGAAATGTTGCCAGCAGTACACCTATCAATATTAACTTCCGTTGCTTTTCCCCCATTGAACTCAATGAATCCATACCTTCTCTCTATGTTCTCTCTCCTGCGCTCTTGTCTCCTTGCAACAGGGAATACATCAATACATCCTGGAACCCGGATGCCGTATGCCGGAATTGCCGCAGCAGGCCTTCCTGCCGGAATCCGAGTCCCGTCAGAAGCCGCTCTGCGCGGAGGTTATCCGGATGGCACAACGCTTCAATCCGGTTCAGCCCCATGCTGTGGAAGCCGAACGCAAGCACCAGCTCCAGCGCTTCCCGCATGTACCCCTGGCGCATAGCTGCCTGGGACAGCTCGAAGCCGATCTCTCCCCGGAAGGCGCCTTGAAGCTGCCAGTGGTTATAGCCGCAACTGCCGATGACAACGCCTTCCGGTCCAAGAATGCTCCAGCGCAGGCTCTCTTCCTCCCCGGCCCACTCTGCGAGCTGGGTAATCAGCGCTTCTGCATCCTCCACAGAGGACAGCGGCGGGCTGTCCACCCAGGGTGCTACCGCCGGGTGGCTCCAGATCCCGAACAGCGCCTGCGCGTCTGCGGGAAGCATCGCCCGCAGATGCACCCTCCGCCCGCTTAATTCCGGGATGACTCCCCCGCATACGTACATGTTCCCGTCCCCTTTCGACCCTATTAGTATATATCTTATTCTGCCCGGGCGGCGCGTTTACCTGCCACTCCCGCTTAACCATCACAAACAGCGCCTGCCCCCGTGGCTTGCCGCCACACGGTCAGACGCTGTACCTTATGCCTCATGTTATGTTCCATTCCATGCAGTTGCATCCCCAGACTTAACCCG
Source organism: Paenibacillus sp. FSL K6-1217 (assembly GCF_045040735.1). NCBI lineage: Bacteria > Bacillati > Bacillota > Bacilli > Caryophanales > Paenibacillaceae > Paenibacillus > Paenibacillus sp. FSL K6-1217. The sequence continues at coordinate 5,782,964 of NZ_CP150271.1, read as the reverse complement.
AGGCACCTGCTGCCTTAGCCGGCTTAAGCACTTCGGTGCACAGCACGCCCAGCTTGGCCTGAATGGCTTTGAACTCTTCGATTCCCGTTCCCGTGACACTATAAGCGTCGCCATGGGCTGTGAGGAAATTCTCCTGGGTCAGCCGTTCCAGCTCCTGTTTCACTTCGCGCTCCGCGACCCGGTACCCCAGGTTCTCCAGCTCCGGCAGCATCTCCGTTAGTGTCAGATCCTTCTCATGTGCACAATATAGCATATGGATTCCAATAAACAAGTTCTGTACGTCGGCGCGCATGGTTCACTCCTCCTGGCTACTAGCCTGCTGTATTTATAAAAGCATTACCCTGCCCTGAGTTCCCGGAAACATCCTGGCTTAAGGGATTCTTGCATCTTCCTCTTCTTCCACTAAGCGGAAAAACCTGCTAATCCTTCGTTAGTGCTTGACGTATCCCGCTTCCCTGTACTATCTTGATAGTTAACAGTTATGGGATTCATACTGACTCAAGGTACAGGAAGGTGATGCAACATGTTTCAAGCCATGCCTTATGATGGCACACGCAGCGAACGGTTCGAAGCCGTTCTAAGCCAGCTCGGGGCACTGATGGAGGGTGAACCGAACGCCATTGCCAACTTGGCCAACGCCTCGGCCCTGTTAAAGCTATCTCTACCGGACACCAACTGGACCGGTTTCTACTTGTTTGACGGCAAAGAGCTGGTGCTTGGCCCCTTCCAGGGGCTTCCGGCCTGCATCCGCATTCCACTGGGCCGCGGCGTCTGCGGAACCGCAGCCTCCGAGCGCCGTACGCTTGTGGTCGGCGATGTTCATGCCTTCCCGGGACATATTGCCTGCGATGCGGCTTCGAACAGCGAGATTGTCGTTCCGCTGGTCAAAGGGGACACCTTCTATGGCGTACTGGATATCGACAGTCCGCTGAAGCACCGCTTCGACGACGAGGAGCGCCGCTTCCTCGAACGGTTCGCCGCCATGGTATCCGAGGTGCTGTAAGGGAAGCCTCCCTCATCAGCACTTAGCCCTGAAACTCAAAGAAGCCGCCCCACCGCAGGAATCATTCCTGGATGGAGCGGCTTTTTCTATTGTAATCCTGCGGCCTGTTCCTGCGGCGTTACAGCCGGACCGGATTGATATGCCAGATCTCGGAGGCGTAGCGGCTAATCGTGTTGTCGCTGGAGAATTTGCCGGAATGGCCGATATTGATGATGGACTTCTTCAGCCACTCCTTCTGATTCCGGTAAGCCAGGTCAATCTTGACATGCGTCTCCACATAGCTGGCGAAATCCTTAAGCACGAAGAATTCGTCATTGTTGTCAATCAGCGACTGGAAGAGCGTATCGAACTCCTGGGCATGGGAGCAGAAGGGGCCCGGCACGATCAGCTGATCCAGAACCTCTTTTACCCGGCCGTCGCCATTGTAGATATCGCGGGCGTGGTATCCGCCGTACTGGTAGTAATCGAGTACCTGCTCTGCCCGGAGCCCGAACAGGAACATATTATTGTCTCCCACCATCTCATGCATCTCCACGTTAGCCCCGTCCATGGTTCCGATCGTCAGCGCACCGTTCATCATGAACTTCATATTGCCGGTACCGGAGGCCTCCTTGCTCGCTGTGGAGATCTGCTCGCTGACATCGGCGGCCGGAATAATCTTCTCCGCCAGCGATACCGAGTAATTCTCCAGGAAGAAGATACGGATCTTCCCGTTAATATCAGGATCTTTGTTCACTACATCAGCCACCGTATTGATCAGCTTAATGATCCGCTTGGCCAGATGGTAGCTTGGAGCAGCCTTGGCACCGAAGATGAAGGTACGCGGCACGATATTAATGGATGGATTATCCTTGATCTGATTATACAAATGCATAATATGAAGCACGTTCAGCAGCTGGCGCTTATAGGCATGCAGTCGCTTCACCTGGACATCGAAGATCGAGTCGGGATCTACCGGAATGCCATGCTTACTGGTGATATATTCGGCCAGATGCAGCTTGTTGCGGCGTTTGATAGCAGCCACCTGCTCCTGGAAGGAGGCATCCTCGCTGTATTTGATCAGCCCGATCATCTCCTGCGGCTGATGCATCCAGCGGGTGCCGATCGACTCGCTGATCAGTCCGGCAAGCTCGGGATTAGCATGCTGCAGCCAGCGGCGGTGCGTAATGCCGTTGGTCTTGTTATTGAAGCGGTGCGGGTACATCTCATTGAACAGCCGCATCTCCCGCTTCTGCAGAATCTCCGTATGCAGTGCAGCTACGCCGTTCACACTGTGGCTGGCGACAATCGCCAGATGCGCCATGCGTACCTGATCGTCATGGATGATCGCCATCTGATTGATCCGGTCCTGGTCTCCAGGATATTTGCTCATCAGCTCGCCGCAGAAGCGGGCGTTAATCTCTTCAATAATCAGGAAGATGCGCGGAAGCAGCTCTCTGACCATGCTGATAGGCCATTTCTCCAGAGCTTCGCTCAGAATAGTGTGGTTGGTATACGACACCATCCGGGTCGTCATGCTCCAGGCCTGATCCCAGCCCAGATTATAGACATCCATCAGGATGCGCATCAGCTCAGGGATCACCAGCGTAGGGTGAGTGTCATTGATATGCAGGGCTACCTTGTCAGGCAGGCTCTCAATCGGCACGCCTGTCTTGGCGAAGGTCCGGATAATACTCTGCAAGCCGGCACTGCACAGGAAGTACTGCTGCTTCAGACGAAGCAGCTTGCCCTCGTACTGGGAATCATCGGGATACAGGAATTCCGAGATGGATTCCACCGAACGCTTGTATTCCAGGAACTTATGATAATCCGTACCGCCCAGAGCGCCGAAGACTCTCGAAGGCTGGGTGATGGATTCGGCGCTCCAGTTCCGCAGCGTATTCACATGTCTGCGGTCCGCACCAATAACCGGAATGTCATAAGGAACCGCCCGTACAGCTTCATAATCCCTGTGCTCGAACACAAGCTCTTCGTTCTCCCAGCGGGTATCCACCTGTCCCCAGAAGTGCACCTCTACCTGCTTGTCTTCCCGGCGCACTTCCCATACATTGTCATTCTGCAGCCAGTAATCTGGCAGCTCCACCTGATAGCCGTCTACAATCTTCTGCTCAAACAAGCCGTACTTATAACGGATACCGCAGCCGTGTCCTGCATATTGCAGGGAAGCAAGAGAATCCAGGAAGCAGGCGGCCAAGCGCCCGAGCCCCCCGTTGCCCAGGCCGGCATCGGCTTCGACCTCTTCGATATCCTGCAGACAGAATCCCAGATCCGCAAGGCCCTCGCGCACGACCTCCAGCACACCCATGTTCAACAGGTTATTGCCCAGCAGCCTGCCGATCAGGAATTCCATGGAGAAATAATATACCTGCTTATCCTTGTCGATCTTGAACTTCTGATTGGTGGCCGCCCAGTCCTTACCGGCATTCTCACGGATCATGTTGCCGAGAATATTATAAATGTCGGCGTTCGAAGCTTCTTCAAGCGGCTTGCCTAATTTCCCGATGAGTTTCTCGCGGAACACTTGTTTGAAAGTCTCTTTATCGTTGAACAACAGCAGGTTCCTCCTTACAGGATGCATGTATTTGTTGTTAATAGTGCCTATTACAACACTGGATCAGAAGAAATGCCCCTAGCGGCACATTTCCCCTGATCCAGATATTATATCTTGCTGCTCTTGGCTATGACAAATGGACGCCTGCTGTCTCCAACGAGTATCCGGTCCTGGCTGAGATGCACATCTTTGTCCATGATCACATTCTCAATCACGGCATTCTCTTCAATGACGCATTTCTGCATGATGACCGAGTTAATGATCCTGGCACCTTTACGGATCTGCACGCCCCGGAAGATGACGCTGTTCTCCACCGTCCCGGCGATTACACAGCCGTTGGCCACCAGCGAGTTGCTGACCGATGCGCTATCCAGATAACGGGTAGGCGCTTCGTATTTAATCTTGGTCTGTACCGGATTTTCCTTGAACAGGCCGAAGTAATTATCCTGCTTCAGCAGCTCCAGGCTGTTCTTATAGTAGCTCTCCAACGAATTGATAACGGCATGATAACCCTTATATTCATAGCCGGAAATTTTGAATTTGTGGCGGTTCTTCTGAATCGCATCGCGGAAGAAATAGCTCTCGCCATGGGCGATGCAATGCTCCACCTGCTCCAGGAACAGCTTCTTCTCCATAATAAAGATATCCAGATACACATTCGGATGATGCTTCTCATGGTGAATATTCGTCACGGTCTGGTCTTCGTCCAGCTCGACCCGCAGGCACGGATCATGCTCCGGCAGAAGCTCGTCGATCTGCTTGTAGACCATGGTTACATCCGCACCCTGCTCCAGGTGATACTGGTAGAGGTCCTGCAGATCCACCGTGTTAATATGCTGGCTGCCGGAGAAGACGATATATTTGGCCGCAGCCCTTTTGAAGAAATCGAGATTGTTATGATAATGCTGGAGATCGCCGATGGAAGTGTCCGTAGGGTCATTCCAGTCCGGCGGCAGGATGAACAGTCCGCCATGCTTACGGTTCATATCCCACGATTTGCCGTCGCCCAGATGATCCATCAGTGAGCGGTATTTGCGGCGGACGAACAGCCCTACGCTCTCCAGCTCCGCACGCATCATGTTCGACAAGACGAAGTCGATCAGCCGGTAACGGCTGGCGAAGGGGACCGCTGCTCCGCAGCGGAAATAGGTCAATTCATTGAGATTATCCAGTTCATGATCAAGATTAATTACGCCCATAAGCTCTTTCATCGTTAATCCCCCGTCCTCTTGTGGTTATATGGTTTTGGCTGCTACAGATTTGAGCTTCTTGCTTCGTTTGTCGATCAGCAGAATTTCATCCTCATTCTCCCGGTCGATGCCGATTTCCATATTATCCTCAATGACCGTGTTCTCACTGATGATCGCTTTGTGAATTTTCACGTTCTTGCCGATCTTCACCTTGGGCATGATCACAGAATCGGTGATTACACTGCCTTCGCCCACTTCCACTCCGTAAAAGAGTACCGAATGCTTCACCTCGCCGTGCACGATGCAGCCTTCATTAATAATGCAGCTCGATACCTTCGCTCCCGGCGCCACATATTGTGCAGGCTGATTCGGATTGCGGGTGAAGATTCTCCAGCCGGTATCATTCAGGTTCAGGGGAGGCGTATCGCTCAGAAGATCCATATTCGCTTCCCACAGGCTGTCTACCGTACCCACATCTCTCCAGTAGCCTTCGAATGGATAAGCATAGAGGGATTGGCCTTCATCCAGCATCATCGGAATAATGTCCTTGCCGAAGTCATGCGATGAGCCGGCGTTCTCTCCGTCCTCAAGCAGGTGCTTGCGCAGAACATCCCATTTGAAAATATATACACCCATAGAGGCAAGCGTGCTCTTAGGCTGGGCCGGCTTCTCATCAAACTCGTAAATTTTGAGATCATCTTCTGTATTCAGTATGCCGAAGCGGCTCGCTTCCTCCAGCGGTACGTCAATGACCGAGATGGTGCAGTCAGCGTTCTTGGATTTGTGATATTGCAGCATGGCATGATAATCCATCTTGTAAATATGGTCTCCCGACAGGATTAACACATGCTCCGGATCGAACTGATCCACGAACTTGAGATTGCGGTAGATCGCATCTGCCGTTCCCCGGTACCAGCTGCTTCCGTTCTCCCGTTCATGCGGAGGCAAGACGAATACGCCGCCATCCTTGCGGTTCAGGTCCCAGTCGCTGCCGACCCCGATATACGAATGCAGCACCAGCGGTTCATATTGTGTCAGCACACCCACGGTATCGATGCCTGAATTCGAGCAGTTACTTAGAGGGAAGTCGATGATGCGGTAGGTTCCTCCGAAATATACAGCCGGTTTGGCAATCGATTTGGTCAAACTTTTCAATCTTTTCCCTTGGCCTCCCGCCAATAGCATGGCTACCATCTCTTTTTTCTTCATGGAAGAGCCTCCTTGACTTATGGGTAATGTAACATGTAATAAATTAGGTTGAATGAGTTATGCTGTGAAGTGTAGACCTAAATAGATACCCTAAAAAGAAGTGTTATGAAAAGATGTAGCCCAAAAGAAATGCAGTGACAGGATGAATACGAATTATACGGGGAGGAAAACAGCTGAAAAGGACCGGTTACCGGTTAAGCAGAGTGATAAAGCGCAAAAACCAGCTTGTATCCTTATATTCTAAAGTGTTCTAGATCCGCCGTCAAAACCCTTTATTGCCTGCCTTAAACTTTAAATTTATAACTATATTTCAGATGAATGGCGTTAATATATTTCTATAATAAGATAACCATTATGATTAACCGCAATCGGACGGGATGAATCGAATCCGTGGCTCCAAAGGCCTATTTTCAGCAAACGTTCAACCGGGGAATTCATACTATGGACATACTACACTAACTATACTTACTTAAAATGGAGGAAATGCTAATGAAAGCGCCACAAGGTGTCCGGCTGCTGCTGGTGGATGATGAGCCTCATATCCTCCAGTTCCTGGAGCTTGGCCTGATCAATGAAGGCTTCGAGGTACAGACTGCCGCAGATGGTACTGAAGCCCTGGCAGCGGCGGCTGACTTCAAGCCGCATGTCGTCATCCTGGATGTGATGATGCCCGGCATGGACGGATTCGGGGTCTGCCGGTCCCTCCGTTCAGAGGAAGCGGAGGTGGCGATCATCATGCTGACCGCCAAGGATGAGGTGGACGACCGGGTGGCGGGCCTGTCTCTGGGCGCAGATGATTACATGGTGAAGCCGTTCAGCTTCGATGAGCTGCTGGCCCGGATTCAGGCAAGGCTGCGCAACCAGTTCCCCGGCCTGCTCGGCGAGGTCCGCTGCGGCCCCTTCCGGATTGACGGCCGCCGCAAGGAGATCCGCTATAAAGAGGAGGTGCTGGAGCTGTCTCCGACGGAATATGAACTGCTGCAGTACCTGGTGATTAACCATGGGCTGGTCCTCAGCAAGCCGATGATTCTCGACAAGGTGTGGGGCTATGACTTCGGCGGGGAGGAGAATATCGTCGAGGTCTATATCCGCTCCCTCCGGGAGAAGCTCGGTGACAAGGAACACCGGATTATCCGCACCCTGCGCGGCGCGGGGTACCGGGTAGATCTGCTATGACTGCCTGGACCCGGAGGCTTACGGGCAGATTCCATGCTCCGCGTTCCCTGCGCAAGCAGCTGCTCGCCGCCTCGCTGCTCATTCTCTCGGGATTGCTTATACTGATCGGCGTACTCCAGTATGTACTTATGCGTAATTTCATCTACAGCAACCGGGCCGAGGCGATGGAGACCCAGATCCGCTCTGTACCGTATGAAATTTTCAATAATACAGGCAACAGGCGGCCCGGCGGAGACCGCCGTCCCCTGCTGCTGGACGCCCATACCACCCTCGCTATCTACAATCAGGACGGCAGCTTCAGGGATCTGCAGGAAGAGACCCTGTCAGCTTCATCTGCACCGAGAATGAGCAATGAGGCCTATAACCAGCTGCTGAAGCTCCGCCCGGACAAGCCGGGCGGGGATTACCGGCTGATTACCGCCGGGGATGGCAGCCGGCATCTGGCCGTCTTCATGAATCTGGGCAGGCCCGGCGCTCCCCGGATGCTCCTGCAGATGACTGTGGAGACCGCACCGCTGAGGGATGTCATCCTCCAGCAGCTGCTCATCTTCGGCGTGTTGTCGGCAGCAGCGCTGCTGGCCGGGCTGCTGCTGTATTTGCCGGCACTGCGCAAGACGCTGATTCCCTTATCCAACATGGGGAGATCGGCCCAGATTATCGATGCCGGCAAGCTTGATGTGCGCTTCCCTGTGGAGCAGGGCCAGCATGAGATCGACCAGCTCGCCCAGTCGTTCAACGGCATGCTGGAGCGGCTGGAGATTTCGTTCAAGAATGAGCGGGAGGCGAAGGAGCAGATGCGCAGGTTCGCCGCCGATGCCTCCCACGAGCTGCGGACACCGCTGACCTCCATCTACGGCTTCCTGGAGGTGCTGCTGCGCGGAGCCGCCGATAACAGGGAACAGCTATACAGCGCGCTCGGCAGCATGCATGGTGAAGCCAAGCGGATCAACAAGCTGGTGGAAGACCTGCTTCTGCTTGCCCGGATGGACGGCGCTCCCCGGCTTCGGGTCAAGCAGGTACTTCTGGGCGAGCTGGTAGAAGACATGCAGCCGCAGCTCCGGGTACTGGCCGGAGAGCGGCAGACCATCTTCGACATCGCCTACGGTATCCAGTGCCTGGTTGATCCTGACCAGATCAGACAGGTCCTTCTTAATCTATTCCACAATGCGGTTCAGCATACCGATGCGGCAACAGGCATCATCCAAATCTCCCTTCACGCTGAGGGAGAACTGGCAGCGCTGACCGTGAAGGATAACGGCTCCGGCATCGCTGCCGAGCATCTCCCGCATATCTTCGACCGCTTCTACCGCAGCGATTCCTCCCGCACACGCAAATACGGCGGCTCCGGGCTTGGATTATCGATTACGAGGTCTATTGCCGAGGCGCATCAGGGAGAAGTTACGGTATCCAGCACCCCGGGTGAGGGCGCTGTCTTCACAGTTTTCCTCCCTTGTCTGCGGGATTAGCTAATGAGCTGCAGTTAGCGATATAATAGTCATAAGTGAATATTATGCTACAAAACTTAAGACGTATGCTTCCGAAGCGAGTTTTGCGAAGTGATTCAGTGAAGGTTATGCTACAAAACTTAAGGCGTATGCTTCCGAAGCGAGTTTTGCGAAGTGATTCAGTGAAGGTTATGCTACAAAACTTTTAGGAGGTTATCTCATGTACGAAATCGCCATTATCGGTGCCGGGCCTGCCGGTGCAAGCGCCGCCCTGTTCGCCGCCAAGGCCGGCAAAAAAACACTGCTGATTGACAATGACAAAGGCATGACCCGCAGAGGCTGGTATGAGAATTATTACGGCATCAGCGAAATCGGCGGACCGGATCTCGTCGAAACCGGACATAAGCAGGCCGTGAAATTCGGAGCAGAGCTGGTTGCCGCACAGGCAACTTCGCTGGAGGCAAGCGGCGGAGGCTTCGTCATCGGCACGGAGAGCGGTGCCACTTATGAAGCCAAGCATGTCGTGCTGGCGACGGGTGTTCTGACGGATCTGGCTGCAGCAGCCGGGGTAACGACCAAGGAGGGTACGGAGCCAAGAATCAAGACGGTTATCGCCGCCACACCGGAAGGCAGAACGAACATCGACGGGATCTGGGCCGCCGGAACGGTGGCCGGAATGAGTGTTCACGCGATTATAACTGCCGGGGACGGCGCCAAGGTTGCCGTCAACATTATCAGTGAACTGAACGGTGCACGGTATGTAGATCATGATTTGCTGAAAGCATAGGTTGCGACTGCTAACCAAGGGGCTGTCCCAATGGTCATTACATGACTATTGGGACAGCCTTTTTACTTGAGTAAGACATGCTCGTCTATTTGAGTTAGCGCTACGACCGTGGTGTGTGTACTAACTCCAATTGCATTTTCTACAATAGATTTCACTTTAATTCATCCAAAAAGGCACTCAGTTGTATTAATTACAACAGAACCAATATTTGAATCAATCCAGCCAAAAGAAATGGGGCTGCCTCAAAACTAAGTTCGCTCACTTAAGAAATATTGTTATTTGTTGAGACTGGCGGTTCTCTGCTCCTGTAAGCTCTGCTGCGGCCTGCCGCTGTAGAACTCCTGAACAATGTAGAGGGGACGGCCCTTGGATTCATCATAGATCCGGCCGACATATTCCCCCAGGATACCCAGCATGAGCAGCACGAAGCCGTTGAAGGTTAAGGTGATCCCGATCATCGATGCCCACCCCTTGACGGCTGCGTCTGTAAAGAGGGCCAGGTACAGCACATACATCAGGTACAGGAACCCGGATGCGGACAACAGCGCGCCAAGAACGCCTGCCAGCTTCAGCGGCTTATAAGAGAAGGAGGTAATGCCGTCCAGCGACAGCTTCAGCATCCGTCTGAACGGATATTTGGTCTCACCGGCCTGCCGCTCCTCCCGCTCGTATTCAATCGCCTTCTGGCGGAATCCGACCCAGCTCACCAGACCGCGCACGAAGCGGTTCTTCTCCGGCAGACGCTTCAGCTCGTCGCAGACTCTGCGGTCCATCAGGCGGAAATCGCCGGTATCCACCGGAATGGAGATATCTGTCGAATAACGCAGCACCCGGTAAAATAAACTGGCTGTCCACTTCTTGAACAGGGTCTCCCCGTTGCGCTTGATCCGCTTGGCATATACGACCTGGTAGCCTTGCTTCCATTCGGCAATCATCTCAGGAATCAGCTCGGGCGGGTCCTGTAGATCGGCGTCAATGATAACAACCGCATCGCCCAGCGCATAATCCATCCCTGCGGTAATGGCGATCTGATGTCCGAAATTACGGGACAGGTCGATCAGCTTCACACTTTCATCCCAATAGCTGTATTCCTCGACCATCTGTGCGCAGTTGTCCGTGCTGCCGTCATTGACGAAGATCAGCTCGTAGGGCTCGCCTGTAGACCCCATAACTTTTTTGATGCGCCGGTAGGTCTCCTGTATCACAGCCTCTTCATTGAACATCGGTATAATGATGGAATAGCGCACTTGGACACTCATGGGCAGCTCCTCCTCAAAAGTAGTAAGGAAGCGCGCCGGTACATGGCCGGATATACGCGCTTCTTGTTCTCCTGCTACCGCAGGTTAGTTCAGGGTGATCTCGTACAAGGTTCCGGCATTGCCACTGCTCTGCGTCCCCTGCCAGTCTGCGGCCGGAATCTCCGTGCCGTTCTTGGTGATCCATTCCGTAATCTCCGAGCTGCCGCCACGACCACCGCCCATGCCGCCGCTGGTGACCAGGAAGTACTTCACTTGCCCGCTCTCTACAAGCTCCTTCAGAGTGGCTGGGGTGTAGGGCGTATCTGACGCATTGAAGCCGTTCAGGATAACAACCTGCTCCCCTTCGTCGATGATATACGGGCCTGCCGTTCCATAATCCATCGCTGCGAACAGATATTTCTCGCCGGTATTATGCTCCTTGAGATAGCCCAGCAGAGACTCATTAATACCAGCGGCGTTATTCCTTCCCCCCATGCCGCCCATTCCGGCCCTGGTGTCCACGCCAGGCGCGTTGCCCATGTTGCCCATTGCCCCCATCCCGAAGGAGCTGCCGCTATCCGGCCCTGCTGCTGGAGTCATGCTATTATTGCCATAGACAATCGGTGTGAATGCCCAGTAGAGCGGGCCAATCAGCAGCACCAGGAACCCTGTTACCGCAGCGGCATGCAGCCAGGAAAGCTTATGGCGCATAGCTTTCAGCACCCGCAGAATCACCAGCAGCAGCGTCATGGCAATACCTGCTGCCAGTATGCCCACGGACCACCCGCTGCCGATGGTATCGTCATACGGACGGATAATGTATACCTCAAGCGCCGTTGTAGCCAGCACGGCTGCGGGCAGCAGCCAGGACAGCCAGGTCTTCCGCTCCTTATAGTAGCTCCAGAGCTGAGACCAGCCCGCACCTGCCAGCGCCGCCACCGGCGGAGCCATCATAATCAGGTAGTACTGGTGGAAGAAGCCGGCGATGCTGAAGAATCCCATGACCGGGATCAGCCAGGCCAGCCAGAACAGGGCTTCCTTATGCTGCCGGGTGAAGCTTCTGCGGCGCAGGCCGGCCAAGATCCCGATGCTGCCAAGCAGCACGAACGGCAGCAGCCAGCTCGCCTGGCCGGACAGCTCCTGCTGGAACAGCCGCAGCGGACCGGCAGTGCCTGTGTTGAACATGCCGCCACCGCCCATCCCACCGCGTCCGTTCGGGCTTCCGAACCCGCCGAATTCGCCGTTCTCTCCTTCTCCGCGCCGCCCGCCGTCCTGATCGCCCGGCACCATTCCGCCACCGCGTCCGTCCTGGCCTGAAGCAGCCCCGCCGCTGTCACGGCTCTGATTGTCCACGGCGGCGGAATCACGGCCGGTCATCGTCCCTTGCCCGTCAGTGCCCCCTTGCCCGCCAGCTCCAGCCATGGGCGGCAATTGACCGTTAAAGTCCGGCATTTCCCCGTTCATTCCGGGCATTCCGCCACCGCCGAAGCCGCCGCTCCCGCTTCCTCCGGTGCTGCGGTCACCGGTCAGACGGGACACCCCGTTATAGCCAAAAGCCAGACCCAGCACAGAGTTGGTGCCGCTGCTCCCTATATAAGGGCGCTCTTCCGCCGGAATAGAATCCACAATGACCGCCCAGGATAGGGACACCGCCAGCAGTACGGCAGTGCAGGCTGCAAGGGTGCCGGTTTTCTTTTTCCAGTTCACCCTGGCGGCCAGGAGATAGAACAGATAGAAGGCCGGAAGAACCATATAAGCCTGCAGCATCTTCTCATTGAAGGCGACACCGATCAGCCCGAAGGCAGCGAGCAGGCTGCCCGTCCGGTGGGTCCGGGTGCCCCTGAAGAGAAACCAGGTTGCCAGCAGCAGCGTGAACACCAGCAGCGCATCAATATTGTTCGTCCGGCTTACCGCCGCTGCTACCGGGGTAGCCGCCATAACGAGCGCTGCGAGCCTTGCCGCCGCCCGGCCGAATGCAGGCTTCACGAGCAGATAGATCAAGAGCACCGAGCCTACGCCGCCCAGCACCTGCGGAAGAATGACACTCCAGCCATGCAGGCCGAAGACCAGCGCGCTTAAGGTCTGCAGCCAGAAGGCTACCGGCGGCTTGTCGACCGTTACAGAACCCGCTGAATCCAGGGAAGCGAAGAAAAAGTTATGAAAGCTCTGCAGCATGCTCCCCACTGCGGTTGTATAGTACGTATTAGCATATTGTTCATTCCAGATTCCGTATCCGTACAGGACGCCTGCCAGCAGCAGTATCATTAGCAGTACCACATCGGTACCCGGCCTTTTCAGCAATTTCATTGTTTGATCCACTCCGATTCGTTCATTTCTTAGGTGTATTATGGCATCCATACCTTAACCCGTAATGAATACCCGCTGAATGTTTGCTGAACGTACCGGGAGCAACAGACATGCCAAATACCCCGCCGGACAGATCAGGTCCGGTGGGGTATTTGGCAGAGCTTCTAACAGAAACGGGTTTGACTTCCTCTACAACTTACGGGCCAGCGCTGCTACCTTGTTCAGGGTATTCCAGTTGCGCGCGGTCAGCGTTGTCCCGAGCAGCTTGTCGAACGGCACCTTGAACAGCGGCGATGCGCTTACACTCACTTCATAGAAGGCATACAGCTCTCTGCCGATTAACCGTACCTTGTCGGCTCCATCCTCATAGGGGCGGAGCTTCTCCATCGCTTCAGCGGCCGGCTCCGCTTCCAGGAACGAAACATATAGCCGCTTGTAGGCTTCCGGCTCCTCCTGCGGGAACGGATTGCCGGCAATCACCGCCTCCAGCTCCTCCAGGGAACGGATGATCACGGGCACTTCAAAGCCGAAGGTCTCCTGAAGCCGCTGGCTGATCGTCCCGGCGAGCTGAGGAGCAGCGGCTGCTTCACTCTCGAACACGACATTGCCGCTCTGAATGTAGGTCCGCACATTCCCATAATTAAGCGCTTCGAACATCGCCTTAAGCTCTTGCATCTTAATGATTTTGTTGCCGCCGACATTAATGCCGCGCAGCCAAGCAATGTATGTATTCATCCGCGCTCCGCCTTCTCTCTACAGTCTATTTCCCGCAGCGCTATGCTCTCAGACGTCTGCGGATCTCACGGACCAGCAGTTCCTTCTCGGGGACCGGGAGTCCTTCCACCAGCCGGGCGGCCGCTACCGGCAGTATCCACGGATCGATGTCGGCAAGCCTCAACCCCGACAGCTTCAGATATCTGCGCACATATTGCGCGGTCAGCCTCTTCCTGGCGAATCCTAAGAACATCTTAGTGAACACAGAAGCCCCTTCAGGCACAGCCCCGATACTGAACATGATCACCGAACGTGCAACATCTGCTGCAGGATTGCCGCGGACACCCGTCATCCAGTCAATCACCCATAGCTTATCGTCCATCAGGATATTATCCGGGTGGAAATCTCCATGGCACAGCTTCTCCCCGTCTGGCAGTTGCGCCAGTCTGGTCAGAATCTGTGTCTTCTCCTCAGTCTCCAGCATCGGTGCGGCGATAATATTCTGCTCCAGCCGCTTCTTCTGCGCTCCGGCTTCGCCCATGCCACCCAGCTGATGAAGGCTGTAATGCAGGCCGGCCATCTGCTTGAAGCCGCTGAAGTTCAGCCACGGCTTCCGGTTCATCTGCTGCAGCAGGGTAGGACCAGCGATCTGCTGATACACAATTCCCTGTTTGCCCTCTGCCACTACCCGCTCATGGGGCTGCGGAGTAGCGATGCCTTGGTCATAGACCCATTTACTGATGCGGTACTCTATATCCACATGCTCTTCGGGAACATCATCTCTGTACAGCTTAAGAATCCTTCCCTGCCCGTACTCCAGCACTTCCGCCGTTCTGCCTTGACCGATTACCTTCCCCTGCATCTGCATGCCCTCCCGGCTACTCCAGACTGATCTGCGAGTAATGCTCCACTATAGGGAAAGGACTGTAATAATGATGCAGCTTGGCCTTCCACTCCTGATACTGGGCCGATTCCCTGAAGCCCACGGTATGATCCTCCAGGCTGCGCCAGCGGACAATCAACAGATACTTATGATCATCCTCCAGACAGTGCTGCAGCTCGTGACCCAGGTAACCGTCAATCGAAGCAATCAGCGGCGAGGCTTCCCTGAAGCTCTGCTCGAATTGCCGGGTAAATCCCGGCTTCACCTGTAGCATGGCTGCTTCTGTGATCATGCGCCCATCTCCCTTTATAGTGAATGTTATAGTGAATCGCGGAAAAACTCATGATAGAAATTAATTATAACCAGCAGCACGGCCAGCGATTCGTTGACACTGTCCACTTCCAGAGAGTGGTTGGCATCGTCAATCCTGTATACCCGTACCTGCTTCATGCTGCTAAGCTCGGCAGGATACTGCCCGGTGAACATCGGGTCACTCCCGCCGTAAATTACACTGCCCCTGCTCTGTCTGATGAACGGAAGGCTCTCGGGAACAGGTGTAAGGAACAGATGCGAGACCTTCTCGCCCACTCCGGGCTCCGACGCCACCTTACCGGCAATAATCGTCCCCATACTCTTGCTGATGAACAAAAGCTGCTCGTAGTCGGGAAGTGAAGCAAGCGCAATCTTGCATTCCTCGGCAACAATATCAATCTCCTCGCGCTTGAAGGATACTCTCGCAGCCTGGTAGCCGTATTCAAGCAGCAGCAGGTCACAGCCGTATTCCCGGGCCAACTTGCCCGCATAATCCAGCAGCGGCCGCTCGGCGGAATAATTTTGTCCCGGAAACACCACAGCCAGCATCTTGGAGCCTTGCGTAATAAGCTTATGTCTGACCTCTCTGCCCCAATGTGAGGACATTACAATGCTGGATACGCTCATCTATCATCCACGCCTTTCCTACCTGTTCTATGAGATTCTCTCTTGCCTCTCATTATAGCTAACTTCAGCACAGGTTGAAAACCGGACAGCCCCGCAGGGCGGGGCTGAATAGCTGACGCTGCTCTATGAACCTTCCGGCTGCTGCTCTGGAAGGGCCTTGTGTCTACTGTTCCTTCTGCGGGCCAGAAGCTCGGCGGTAAGCCACAGCAGGACAGGGATCAGCACCTGGAACGGGAGGGCATATATCTTGTAGATGTGATAGGCGAATTCCTCCATTTCCATAATATTGGAATAGATGAAATCTGACAGATAGACCATGATCAGCCCCATCTGCAGCACTACAGACCGGTAGCTCTCCAGCTTGAACACCTTCGCTACCCCGTTGCAGGTTACATACAGGCATAGACTGACCTTGATGAATAGCGCCGTAACAAACACAATGGCCGCCGAGCCCTCGATCCGGGTGACGAAATCGCCGATATTAATCCGGCTGACCGCCACGTAAGAAGGGAAATAGAGACCGGACAGAATATCAGGTCCGAGCATCAGCAGGTTGCGCAGCGTAATCATGATAATGATAATCCCTGAAATCAGCGTACTGCCGACCAGTACACGCTTGGCAGAGCCCTTGGCCGGAAGCGCACCGAATGCGCCCAGGAAGACCACAATCTCGGCAAAAGGGAAGGTGAACGAGCCTGCTGTATCTGCAAGGATCAGGTCGAACCTGTTATTCAGCAGCGGCTTCAGATGATGGTATTCAAATTTGGGTACGGAGAGCAATTGCAGGACGACGATAACAATCAGCGAGAACAGCAGCAGGAACTTGGCACTTCTTCCAATCACCTCTATCCCGGCATGGACGGCCCAGATACAGAGCAGGCCGATCGTAAGCATCGGGGCCAGCATCGGAGTCGAGGTTAAGGCGATGGTCTTGCTGAACTCCCCGAAATTGCGCAGCACCAGTGCTCCCAGGTGTAAAGCATACCAGATATACAGACAAGAGAGCATCCGTCCCAGGACGGAACCGAACACTGTAATCAGCATGTCATACAGATCCTTACCCGGAAACAGGACATGGAGCCTCGCATAGACCAGCATCAGCGGAAGCGCCAGCAGAATCGCCAGCAGTTGAGCAATCCAGCTGCTGTTACCCGATTGTGACGAGGTGCCCAGGAACAGGGAAGCACCGGTAATAAATAACACAGCGATGCTGATGGACTGGCCAGCCGGAATAATCTCTTTGCTCACGATCTCCTCCTCCTTCTGCGGTACGCTCTAATATAGCCTTTTCACCCAATCCACGAACAGCGGCGACGGACTGGGAATCTCCCAGTGCATCGACAGGGCGAAAGCCAGCGTGAAGGAGATCAGGTACAGGGCGGAGCAGACCAGGAAATCCCGCTTCATTCCCTTCTTGCGCAGCCCGTATGGATCAATTACAGCTATCAATGCGTAGATCAATATCACGTAAATGACCATGCTTAATCCCCCAGCCGGATAGCCCGCGAAGTCTTGGCACTGCTCTCTATCGTCACCTTGGACTTGACGCTCACTTCAAGATCGGCAAAAACCTCGGGCCAGTGATCCTTCACTTTGGCCCAGACCTTGGGCTGGTCCTCATAAAGGGTCTCCCCAAAACCAAAAATATCAGCATCATATTGCTGCTGCACCTTATGAATTAACGCAAGGATATCCGCCTGCAGCCGTTCAGCCGCTCTTTGCTCGATATCCTGAATACTCTCCTCCCCAAGAAAGCCATCCGTTATCATCACTTCATCCAGACCGGTCTTGGTTAGGGTACTAATCTCCATATGGAGTCTGCCATCTACCATTCTGGGCTTCAGTTTGGTCTGGCTGAAGACAATCTCCAGCGAATACGCCGGATTTCCCTGCTTATCATCCACAGCCAGCACCCCTCCCCGCAGTTCATTTTTGACCGTAAGCATCGTTTTCGTCTCATCCCCGCTCAGTTTGCCTACCATCCGGTCCTTCACGAATACGGCGGTTCCTTCCACCCGCTCGTTCGTCTTGCCATTTTTGGCATGAATATGAATGATTGGAGCAGTCGCATTAATCCCCAAAGTCTCCAGCTTGTCGATGAAATCCCATATCTCCACTGTAGGGGCGCTGCTTGTATGCTTCTCATCACGCATCATCTGGGCCAATTCAAAAGACAGGATCGCTTCCGTGGTGCTGTTCAGATTGAGCACCTCGCGGGCCGTCTTCTCCCCCGACACGAAGATGAACACATCCGAGCGTGTCTCCGTGTCCCTGCTGTACCAGTCAATGACTTTGACGAGCCCCTCTCTGGCGGCTTCCTCACTGACGATTATGGCCTTCGCATGGCTCCAGAAAAGCTTCTTGCCGGTGATGGAGATCATATTGCGGACGATTTCAAACATCGTATTTCCGCTGAGGCTCACCATCTTGTAGCCTGCCTGTGCCTTATCCGCCGATCCGCCTGTATCCACGATCTCTGCTGTAAGCAGCAGCTTGCCATCCTTATTCTTATCAATGGCTACCCCGGCTACAATTGCCATATCATCCACCTCGGTATAGTTCCAGCAGCCGGTGAGTCCCAGAGTCAGCAGCAATAGTGAGATAAGAGCGGTGAATCCTCTCCGTACAGACCTCATGACCGCTTGGCCGGCCTCTTGGGCGGCTTCCGTCTTCTGTTGCGCATTCCAATAACCGCCGGCCGCAGATTCATATCCCACCAGGGCGCACGGATGGTTGTGTCCTTAATATCCTGGGGGCGGATCGAGCCTACCCCGAGCATATAAGAGACGCCGAAGGAGCGCAGACTCATCAGATGAATAACCAGACCGAGCAGACCGAAGAAATACCCGTAGAGACCCAGGAGGAAGGTGGTGACCAGCAGCGCCAGTCTGGCTATGATCAGCGGCCCGGTCAGCCTCGGATTCAGCAGGGTCGTTATCCCTGTCAATCCCACCACAATGACCATCGGCGCACTGACAATCCGCGCATCCACGGCTGCCTGGCCCAGCACTAGCGCCCCGACGATGCTTACAGCCTGGCCGATCGATGTTGGTATCCGCGCCCCCGCTTCCCGCAGCACCTCGAAGATGGTCAGCATGAGCAGCGCTTCTACAATAGTTGGAAAAGGCACCGATTGCCTGGCAGTCGCAATACTAAGCAGCAGCAGAGTGGGAACCATCTCCTGGGCATAGGTCACAAGCGCAATATAACCGGCCGGGATACTGATTGACATGAAGGCTCCCATGACTCTAAGCACACGGTTAAACGTTGCAAAATAATAATTGATATAATAATCCTCACTGGCCTGGAAGTTCTCTACGAATACATAAGGGACGGTCAGTGCAAAAGGGGTACCTTCAATGAGGACCGCAACCCGGCCCTCCATAATTTTGCTGACAAGGGTGTCCGGCCGTTCGGTATTCCCGACGGTTTCAAACGGAGAGTAAGGCTCATCACGGATCAGCTCGGCCAGATAACCCGTGTCCAGAATCAGATCCAGATCCACCTTCTCCAGCCTGTCATACAGCTCCTTAATAATTGCGGGGGAGGCCAGGCTCTCCATATAGCAGATACAAGTCTGTGTCCTGCTGCGTGTTCCGATTTCCGTGAATTCAAATTTCAGATCCGGATCCTGTACTCTGCGGCGGATCAGGGTCAGATTGACGAGCAGCGATTCGGTGAACCCCTCACGGGGGCCGCGTACCGCTTTTTCTGTAGTAGGCTCTTCTATCGCTCTGGAATCCCATCCCTGAACATTGATGACAAGCCCTCCGGCATAGCCTTCGAGCAGCAGCACCGCCTTCCCGCTGACAATCGCCCCGATCAGTCCATCCAGCTCCCCGGAAACCAGGACATCAGCGGTATCAATGACGGTCAACCGGATTCTTTCCATCAGTGCGACAGGTTCGCGGTATTCTTCTTCTGTAGGCTGGTAAGCCAGTACCGGCTTGATAATGCCGGTCTGAATCAGATTCCGGTCCACCATGCCATCGACATGGATTAACCCGTAGCGGACGGGAGTGCCCTGGCTGTTCTCTATAATCCTTACTCTGAGTGTCCCGTCATTATTGAAAATCTTCCGCAGCTGCGCCACCGTCTCCTCCAGCGAAGGGCTTAGCGGGGGATGCGCTGATAGGTTACCGGCAGCTTCGCTGTTCAGTACAGGTTGCTTGTTCTTCACTGCCATCACTCCTGTCACAGGTCTGTTGCTCTGATTATCCCCCGCCTCTCTGGCTTCTATTCGCCAAAATTTGCTGCATGGAACAAGTAGAAACGGCTTTGCCGTCCTTTTAAAGGACGGTACCGTTTCGGCGAGAAATAGAAGGATAATGTATAGCATAAAACATATACATTCTTATATTTGAGCAGAAGACTGCTCCCTGAACGGCACAGCAAATAAGCCCGCTCTGTACAAGAGGGGCTGACTTACGCCAAGCTTCGTATGATATTAGCCAGTGATATTCGCCAGGCCGCTGCTTCCCCCGGCACAAGCTGCTTGCAGCAGCCGCTTTATGGTATGGTTAGTATAGATATCAAACAGCGGATCATTCGGTTATACACCATAAGAAAAGGAGCCCCTAAGATGACACCATTCACACAAAAAGTGATCCGCATCATTCAGTCGATCCCGGAAGGCTCCGTCATGACCTATGGCGGGATTGCCCGGGCTGCCGGAAGTCCCCGGGCTGCAAGACAGGTCGTGCGCATTCTGCACTCCATGAGCAGGAAGTATAAGCTGCCGTGGCACAGGGTCATCAACGCCAAAGGAATGATCTCGCTCACCGAGGACGAATCCGCCTCCCTGCAGCAGCTATACTTAACCGGAGAGGGCGTTGTCTTCGATGAACGGGGCGCGGTTGACCTGGAGCGTTACCAGTACATTCCGGCCCCTGATCTGGAGCTGGAGTGTGGGCTGGGGCTTCCGCCAGAGTTCGGCGATGAGGAGGAGGCTTAGCTTAACTTCCTCCGGCCTTGGCGGCTCCCGCCCAGCCCGTTCAGCAGGCAATACATCGTAGCATAGATCACCAGCAGCACAAAAGCGACGAACAGGCTGAAGAACACCGATTGCCTGTTCAGACTATCCATGACCAGCCGGTACAGCTGATGGCGGTCCGTCAGAACATCCCAGCTGTTCAGCCGGTAGACCCTGCCGAGCAGGACGCCGTAGCCGCCCATGATACAGGCAAACAGGACGAAGACCCACGAGAGCAGCATATTGCTTTTGCGGTAGATCACGTGCTGGAACTGGTACAGGGAGAAGAAGCCGGTCAGCCAGCCGCTCCAGGTGAACAGAAGGAGGGTGGTCAGATCATACCAGTACCGGTTCTGGATCGTTCCGCCTACGATATACTTGCTTTTGCGGACCGTCAGATGGACCAGATCGGTCATAATATAAGGCGCATTCGGAAAAAACAGCAGCCAGGCTACGCCCAGCGGCAGAATCAGCAGTCCGCCGATCTTCCGCTTATCCAGCTCATGCGCGGCCATGGAGAAGAAGAACGGTACCCAGGCCAGAAACAGATTCCAGAGCAGAAAAGCATAGAACGTATCGGTCTGCAGCGAAACTACACGGTACACGGCAAGCGTCGCCGCCGTCATAGCAGCCAAGAGTATGAAGACCTTGGTATAATTCAGTTCTTTCATGAAGGATATCCCCTTACCTTGATATAGTCCAATGATGTAATTGTACAAATATGGGGCGGGAGTGTCCAATATGGGACAGGTAACTCTCCCAACCCTCACGCTGCGCTTTGTATTCGGTTTTGGTTTTTCACATACATTTGGCCTATGCGCCACCTCAGGGTGCCATTGTGTTCAGTTTTTGTCTAAACTCTTCTCTTTTTCCTACCTCTGCCACTCCTGAGACTTTTCTCTCTCTCACCGGCCGCTTGTATGAAGCAGCAATGTTGCACATTATGCAGGATTTATCTATAAATGTTACTGGCCCTTACCCCAAAAATAAAAAAGCAGCGCCACCCCGAAGGGAAACACTGCTTGTGTATGATTTACCCTAGCTGCAACTGCTGCCTGCGGACCGGCAACTAAGGTTGCCTTGCACCCGCGTCAGCCCTGCATCGCCCGGCTTATACCCCGCCGCTCAGCTTGCGGGCCACCGCCGGGGTGCGCCCCTTGAAGGTGGCGCTGCGCGAGGAGGAATCCTCCAGCCCCGAGAGGGCGCTGCATTCTCTGAAGGCCGCATGCGCACAGCCCCGGCAACGGCTGGGGTTCACGCTGCCCAGCGCATCATTGATCGCTTCGCCAGTATGATCATAGAACTGGGAGGCACCGATCCGGTCATATAGACCTGTTCTCTTCAGCAGCTCCAGCGGCTGACTCTGGATGCCTGAGATCATCAGCCTGCCGCCAGCGGCCTGCAGCTCCTTCACCAGCGCTGCCAGATTGGCCTCACCAGTCGTATCCATCAGCGGCACCTTGCCCATGCGCAGCAGAATGAGCTTGGGCTGATCCGGGCCGAGCTCGGGCATGGTGTGGTCGAAGCGGTAAGCGGCCCCGAAGAACAGCGGCCCCTCTACATTATAGATACCAATCTGTGGACAATCATGGCTCTCTGTTACCATGTGGGCCTCAACCTTGACGGAAGACGGGTCGGGAAGCACCTTGGAGATTCTGTGCACCTCGCCCATACGCTTGACGAAGAGGACAACGGCCAGGATCAGCCCCACTTCCACCGCCACGGTCAGATCAGCGAATACCGTCAGCAGGAAAGTGATCGCCAGCACCAGCGAATCCCCGGTCTTCAGCTTCAGCAGATGAAGGAACTCCTTGCGTTCACTCATATTCCAGGCTACGACCATCAGTATCGGCGCCATCGCTGCCAGCGGAATGCTGGAGGCGTACGGGGCGAACAGCAGCAGGATCAGGAACACGACCACGCCGTGAATGATCCCGGAGAGCGGAGAAGCCGCACCGCTGCGGATATTGGTGGCGGTTCTGGCAATCGCACCGGTAGCCGGTATCCCGCCGAAGAGCGGCGCGGCGATATTGGCGACTCCCTGGCCGATCAGCTCACGGTTACTGTCATGGCGGCTGCCCGACATGCCGTCGGCCACTACTGCGGAGAGCAGCGACTCAATGGCGCCCAGCATCGCAATGACAAAAGCCGGCCGGATCAGCAGCTTGATCTTCTCCCATGTAATGACCGGGAAGTGAAAGCTGGGCAGTGTATTCGGAATATCTCCGTATGCAGAGCCAATGGTCGTTACCTTGCCGCTGAAGAACAGGGCCGCAATCACCGTAGCACATAAGAGTCCGATCAGGGAACCCGGCACCTTCGGGGCGAACCGCATGCCCAGCACCACTACGGCGAGGCATATCCCCGCAGTCAGAATACTGTACAGATTGATGGTCGCGAGATGCGCACCGATCTCCTTCATATTGTCCACGAAGCTCTCATGCCGCTGCATATCCCTTAGACCCAGGAAGTTCGCAATCTGTCCGCTGAAAATAATAACGGCGATCCCGGCCGTGAAGCCGATCGTCACCGGCTTCGGGATGAACTTAATCAGCACGCCCAGCCGCAGAGCGCCCATGACCACAAGAATCACCCCGGCCATCATCCCGGCAATCAGCAGATTCTCATACCCGTACTGCATGGCAATGGCGAACAAAATGGGAATGAACGCCCCTGTAGGCCCGCCAATCTGAAACTTGGACCCGCCGAATAAGGAAATTAGAATTCCGGCCACAATGGTTGTATAAATTCCGTATTCCGGCTTCACACCGGAAGCAATAGCAAATGCCATCCCGAGCGGGATGGCAATGACGCCGACGATTGTCCCTGAAATGATATCCTTGCGCAGCGAAGCAATGTTATAGCCTTTGAAACGGCCCCACCCAGTCATCCTATAACCTTCTTTTCTCTGAATATCTGATTATTTGAATATATAACCCACATTACTCCTGCCCGCTGCTCTTGTCAACGGGGAATCCGCCCCCGGAAGCCGGGGTTATTCGCCGCGGATGCCTTCAAGCAAGGAGATGGTGTTCACCAGATGATTGTCGAAGATTTGTCTGGCAACCGCCAGAAGATCCTTGATCAGAGGGTCACGGAGGGCATAGATGACCGTAGTTCCTTCCTTGACGCTGGTGACCACATTCTTGGCCCGTAGAACGGCCAGCTGCTGGGATACCGCAGAACCTTCCGAGCCCAGAATCGCCTGCAGCTCGTTCACATTCTTCTCTCCTTCGCTGAGCAGCTCCAGAATCCGAATCCGCATCGGATGAGCCAGCGCCTTGAAGAATTCCGTCTTAAATTGTTGAATATCGCTGTTCATCGGACTTCTGCTCCTTATACTGTTACTTATTAATCTTTATTATATTAGCTCATTTAACGGAAGGTGGCTATGCCGGAGCAGGAAATTAGGTAGTCCGGCACCCCCTGGCCGCCTTCACAGATTCACCGGATACAATCGGGCTTCACGGGTCCTGAGCTCGACGAAGCCGCCCAGCGCCATCGGTTCGCCCAGGCATTCGAACATGATCAGATCGCGGCCGAGCCGCAGATAACCCGTGCCGTCTTCCTCAAAATTCTCCAGCATTCCCGTCAGGATAACCGTATCCCCTTCGGTACGCAGGCCAAAGGCACCACCGGGCGCCGGCACTATATCGATCCAGCTCATGAACAGCCCTGGCAGCTCCCATTCTGCCTCCCATACCTCACCTGGCTGAACGGGAGGCCCGCACCAGAGCGCTCTGCCTTCACCCCATTCCGCTGCCGCGAATCTGATTTCACCGGTCCGGGGACCTTGCTCAAGAATGTGTATATTCATCTTCATTCGCTCCATTTTCGTTCATTGGTATAACGTCATTATACATGACCCGGAGCCGGAGAGGAGATCAGGTGTAATTCTGTGTCGCTTTATTCAGATATGTGCTGGGATGCAGCCACGGATGCTTGAAGAACTCGTGTTTGTCCGTGATACGGCGGGAGACGCTGAGGTCATAATCAATCATGCGCTTCACCTTCTGCGCAAGGCTTTTGCCCTTCACCAGCAGGCCCAGCTCGTAATCATGGCAGGCACTGCGTTCATTGATATTATAAGAGCCGTGAAATACCGCCTGCGCTCTGTGGTCGTAGATGATTTTCCAGTGGGAGAACCGTTCAGTCGCACTATAATCATAGAAGGATACGCCGTTGCAAAAGGGAACATACATGTTGCTGCGCACCGCCGCCCGGTTCGTCGGATGATCATTGACCAGGAGCGGATTACAGATGGTCAGATGGCAGGCACGCTCCGGCCCCGCTTCCCCCAGCCGGTCCCAGAAGGCCTGATCGATCAGGTACGGATTCACAATCAGAGTCTCATCCGCCGCATAGGTGATCACATCCAGAATATATTGCTGAATCAGGTTCACCGGGTTGCCGGGAAAGCTCACGAAGAGCGTGCATTCCTCCTCCCCGAATTCATAATTCACCGCAGGACGATAGAAGGGAGACGCAATGTCAAAATGATCTCCCCCGAGCAGCAGCCATCTGGAGTGAAATACAGCGTTCAGCGACTGGGCCACTGCCCCCTGAATACGGAAACAGCCGTCATGCCATTCCTCTTCCTTCGCGGGAATACCCAGCGGACGTCCATCCACCTCCTGATCCGGAGCCTCCTGGATGGGGGTGGCAAAGGTGTATTGGTCCCCGATATTCAGACTGCCGATGATCGAGGTCGTTCCGTCTATAATCATGAATTTGCGGTGGTCAATGACATTCAGCCCGGTAACCTCCACATCCTCCTGTACCTTATCCTGCAAAAAAAGGATGCTCTCAGGGACACCCTGTGACTTCAGCTCCTTGCGCTTGACCGCCCATTCCTCCGCACCGTAATAGGAGTGGAAGGTATCTTGCAGCTTGGCTCCCGCCTGCTCCAGACGCCCGGCAATTTCGTTGAATTGCCCTACCTCCAGATTCTGGCCGTATCCGAGCGCAGTGACCGTGTAATTCACCATGATTCTAACCAGGACCCCGCGCTCAAGCGCATGAAGCAGCTCTGAAGCGATAAGGTTCCCCGAATGGTCATTGAAGAACAGCATCACGGACAGATGAATGTAACGTTCAGCCTTGCGGATCTCTCCGAGCAGCATGTCCAGGCATTGCGGCCCGTTCACATAAGGATCTACCCGGTTATGCCGGGTGGTCTGCGGGGCCAGAGCTCTGAGCTTGCCGGAATCGAGGCCTGCTACGGTATCCGCGAGCTGATCAAGCCATTCCGGGCTTATCCCGGGAAGCTGCCTGAGTTGCTGCACATCGGTGATGGCGCCCCCGCGCTCCTGCCGGTAAGCGCGGGCGGCATCCGTCTGCAAAAGAGGGGCAAATGCAGGCTCTGCCTCCTCCGCGCCTGCGGTGAGCGAGGACAGAGAGCCGCCCGAGATATGATAATTTACGTAATCTATGAGATCCTGCTGCAGCTGCCTGTCCTGCTCAGCAGCAGCAGGGATGGGAATTAGCCGGTGACTTCTATGTACATCATTCATGGGGTCTTCATCTCCTTCGTTCTTCCCCTCCCCAAAATAGCGCCTGCCTGTACATGTAAGAACAAGCCAAGTGAGGGTAAGGTAAGATACCCCGCATATCCATTTTATAAACGGCATGGCACTTTGCAAAAAAAGGATGCCACAGCAGTCATTAGACTGCCGGAGCATCCCGGACTTCCAGATTGTATAGGGTGAACGGCTTAATTCCGCAATTATTTGCTCAATTCCTCAGCACTGTATACCTTAACATCAAGCGGTGCGGTCAGGAACTCTCCCGCTTTGGCGGCAAAGGCGGTAAAGTGCGGGCTTGTATTATGAGCGGCAATGGCTGCCTGGTCACGCCAGGTCTCAACCATAAGATACAGACTTCCGTCTGCTGCATGCTTATACAGCTCGTAGGACAGGTTCCCCTCTTCCTCATGTGTGGCGGCGACCAGCGGCTTCGCTGTGGCCAGGAACTCTTCCTGCCGTGCAGGATTCACATGAAGCAGGGCATGGATAATTAACATTGGTTTATTCCTCCTAAGTTTAGGCCTGAGCTTATTTCCACTGAGCAATCGTGTCGATAGGCAGACGTACGGAGGCGTAGCCTTCCTCCAGCGCTTTGCCGATCGAAATCAGCATAACCGGAATGTAGCGTTCTTTGTCCATACCGAACAGTTCAGCGATCTGATCCTTTTCGAATCCGCCGATCGGATTGGTGTCATACCCGTGTGCGCGGGCGGACAGCATCAATTGCATGGAGACCAGACCGGCGTCAATCATCACGGTCTCTCTGTTCACATCTGCGGGCAGCTTGGCGAAGTGGGCACCCAGGGCGGCCAGTTGTCTTTCTTTTACCTCGGCAGGCATAAGTCCGCGTTCTACAGCCGTTCCGTAGATTTGTTCAGCGTAATCGAAGTTATTCATATCACCGAATACGGCAATCACCGCTGCGGAGGTTTCGACCTGAGTCTGGTTGAACTTGGCAATAGGGGCCAGCTTAGCTTTGGCTTCCGGGCTCTCGATGATCAGGAAACGCCAAGGCTGCATATTTACGGAAGAAGGCGCCAGCGTAGCTTCAGTCAGAATCTCTGTCATTTCCTCTTTGCTGATTTTGACGGATGAATCATATTTGCGGATCGAGCGGCGTCCTGTAATAATGCTGATGAAATCATTGTTTTTAGTAGTGTTCATAATAATTAGCTCCTTTAAAATGGTTTGATTATAGGTTGCGGCTACAGTACATTGATATTATATTGCAGCCGGGTTAGCATATCTGCGAGCACTGTGCGCTCCTGTTCATTGAATCCGTTCAGCAGGTCGCTGATGAACCCGGTCTTGCTCTCCCGGTAGGCATTGATATGCTCCCGGCCCTGACTGGTCAGAGAGACAAGCGTCACCCGGTTATCGGACGGATTATTGCGGCGGGCGATCATCCCGTTCTCCTCAAGTCCCCTTAAGTGGCGGGTAACCGCTGCTGCATCGATTTCCAGAAGCTTTTGCAGTGCAATCTGACTGATCTCGGAAGCTTGGTACAGCTCTTGCAGCAGCCTGAAGCGGGTCGGAGTCATGCCGGCACAGCGCTCGAATTTGGGGCCGATTTCTTTGTGCAGGGCCTGCAGCAGTTCAAAGATCTTATGTTCATCCGGCTGAACTTGGCTCAAGATTAACCCCCTAACGCAAATTAATTGTGCAAAATCTTTTCGACAAAACATACTTTACACCCAATTCGTTGACCCGTCAACTAATAATTTTTGGAGGAGGCTGTCTGTATGAAAATAGCTCTGATTCAGTTCGATATAGCATTTGGCAAACCGGAGGTGAATTATGCTGCCGCTGAGCGCAAAATTCGTGAAGCTGCCGCAGGCCGTCCTGACTGCATTATCCTTCCCGAATTATGGACCACGGGCTATGATCTGACCCGGCTTGATGAAATCGCAGATCCTGGAGGAGCTGCCACCAGTGCCCTAATAGCGGGGCTGGCCCGGGAATATGGCGTGAATATCGTCGCCGGTTCCATTGCGGTCAGGCAGGAGAACGGCGGCATTACGAACAGTATGTACGTCTTTGACCGCAGCGGGGCATGTGCCGGGGAGTACAGCAAGCTGCACCTGTTCCAGCTGATGGAGGAGCATCTCTACCTGGAGCCCGGTGCCTCCAAGGGACTGTTCACGCTGGACGGCATTCTCTGCGCCGGGCTGATCTGCTACGACATCCGGTTCCCGGAATGGGTGCGGGCCCATATGGCGGAAGGCGCTGAGATCCTGTTCATCAGCGCAGAGTGGCCGCTCCCCCGCTTGTCCCACTGGCGGGCCCTGCTGATCAGCCGGGCGATCGAGAACCAGTGCTTCGTTGTGGCCTGCAACCGGGTGGGGGATGATCCGGCCAATACCTTCGGCGGACATTCCCTGATCATTGATCCTTGGGGCGAGATTGTGTGTGAGGCCTCCGGCTGCGAAGAGATCCTCTGCGGCGAGATCGACCTCGCGAGGGTCCGCGAGGTACGGGGGCAAATCCCGGTCTTCGCGGACCGGAGACCGGAGTTATATAAGTAGTTGTGAATAGCGTGGATGTCTTACCTTCAGCCTGTGCGCCGCTTCAACGGGCGTACCTCTCCCGGAGGATACACGCGGCTTCGAGCACCTGCGGATCACTGTACCGCAGGCTATAGCCTGTCTCCTGCAACAGCTCCTTCTCCGGCTGCAGCAGGGTCCCCCGGCCTACAAGCGCCTGCCGGATTCCTGCAATGAATTCAGCCGCCGAATCCGGGCCGCCCAGCTCAGCGAGCGCGGCGATGGTCTCCGGCCGCACGCGGGGATAATCCAGGGCTTCATCGCCATCCGCTGCATCCTTATAGAAGCGGCGGATGCTCTCCCCGCGCTCAAACCCCGAGCCGGACACAATCACGAACGCGTGGACGAAGTACGCGCTGCTCTGTCTGCGCTGGGCGATGCCGCAGAACTTGCGGCCGCCAATCGCCAGGTCGAAGTCACCGGGGCAATACGACCCGGTGACTTCTTCAGCCCGGATCTGCGCTGCTGCCTGCGGGTGGCCCGCGGCTACCGCTTCGGTAATCACCGAAGCCAGCAGCCGGAAATCATCGTGGAAGTCCAGCTTGCCCGCTGGCTTTGGCAGCAGCAGGGACACGTTGATGACTCCCGCATCCAGGGGCACCGCCGCGCCGCCCGAATGGCGGACCGCCGTGCGGATGCCCTGCTGCTCCAGCGCCTGCATCGCCTCTGCCGCGCGGGGCAGTCTACTGTCCCGCAGCCCCAGCGCGACACCGCCGGGATGGCTCCAGAGATGCAGCACCGGCGGGACCTTCCCGGCCCCAACATCCCGGCACAGTACCTCTTCAAAGGCAAACGGGACCAGCATATCCTGCACGGATGCTGTTCCCTCTGCTTCACCGCCCACATGCGTGAAGAGAACCAGCTTCTCCGGCAGCCTTCCCGCCGCCCCGTTCTCCAGCACATTATAAGGTTCACTCTGCATTCCGATTCCCCCTAAGTCTCATTAATTAGTCATATTGTAACCGATCTCTCCTCCCGCGGCATCCCCGGGAACGTCTGCATCCCGGATTTGAAATGGCGGAGCGAACCCGTTATCCTTAAATAGATAAGAAGAATATACCAGCCATAAGATTCTCGCTTAAGCTCATGCTATACACAACCTCTAGGAGTGATGCCGCA
This sequence comes from Paenibacillus sp. FSL K6-1217, assembly GCF_045040735.1. Taxonomy (NCBI): domain Bacteria; kingdom Bacillati; phylum Bacillota; class Bacilli; order Caryophanales; family Paenibacillaceae; genus Paenibacillus; species Paenibacillus sp. FSL K6-1217. The sequence goes on along the minus strand of NZ_CP150271.1, from coordinate 5,753,363 downwards.
TGACAACCGAACAACAGGTAAAGGACAGGCAAGTGAGCAAGTCCAGGCAATGGGAACAGGCCATGAACAAGCTGTACGTCAACTTCCAGGATTACAGCAAGGATGCGCTGAACGGATTCAAAGACGAAGATATCCATCAGGCCAGAGTCAATAGCCGTAAACTGCTGACCCTCTTATCCATTCTTGATCCGGGCCACACCGTTACCGCAGAGTTGTACAGCAGTCTCAAGCAGGCACAGAAGAAGCTCGGTAAGGTCCGGGATGCCGATGTACTGATCACGTCGTTCAAGGCCCGGCGGAAGTCGGCCACAGAAGCGGGCGAACGGAAGACGGCCAAGCTTCTGGAGGCGGTAATCGGGCATCAGAAGGAGACAAGGAAGACTTCCCGCAAGAAGCTGAAGAACAAGCTGCCCAAGCTGTCCGGCCGAACGCTCGAAGCGCAGTGGAATACTTTTATGGAGACCCAATTGGAGAATCTCGCAGCCAAAAAAGATGCCAATGTCGTCATGCGCGAGCTTGAAGTCGCCTTTGAACAAAAGAAAAAGGCCTGCAAGACGCTGTTCAAGGCTCCTGAAGCGGAATGGAAGGAAGCCTTTGAGGCACTTCATGAGCTGCGGATCGCCGCCAAGGAGCTGCGTTATACTGCGAATGCTGCCGCTTTTGCCCTGAGCCAGAAATTCCATGCCCATGAAGCCCTCTATAAGGACATTCAAGAGCAGCTCGGAGTCATTAATGACAAGCGTGTCAGCCTTGAGACCCTGCAATCCATTGGACGCGAAGAACTGGATGCCGGCAAAAAAGTATGGGCAGCCTTCACCGAAGCGCTCCGGGCAGAGGTCCTGGAAGCCCTGTATCAGAATGAGGTTGTCCCTGTTAAAAAAATCCCCAGATAGCGGCATCATCTTCCATTCATATCCGAAAAAAATAAAGGCAGGGCACCGCTGTAATCCTTGCGGGTCCTGCCTTTGTCGCTGGGGTGAGGTCCGAAGGGGCTGTTGCCCTCCCTCATGCTAAGAACAATCCGGCAGTCCCCGGGTCATCCTTGGATTCTTAAGGGGTGCTGCGCACTGCTCCGGCTAATTTGTTGAGCACACCCTGATACACGGATTTCGGCCGCAGGCCGACCAGCTTCTCCATGGGTTGCCCCCCGCTGTATACGATCACTGTCGGCATACTCATAACCCCGGCTTCTGAGGCAAGTTCCGGCAGTTCATCGCAGTCCACCTTGATCATCCTCACCTCATCCCCATACTCGGCGTTCAGCTCTTCCAGAATCGGCAGCAGGGTTCTGCAGGGCGGACACCAGGACGCACCGTAATCCACCAGCACAGTACTTCCAGCCTTGAGCTGTTCACGCACAGCTCCGGCATTATCGGCAATTATCATAGCCATCTTAAGCTCCTCCTTCACGATCCACTATTGTTACTCTTCGTTCTGCTGCTCTTGGAGAATTGAAGCCATCCGGTCCTGCAGATTCCGCTTGATCTGATTCAGCTCAATCAACTGGCGTTCAATCTCTTCCAGCTTGCTGCGGTACAGCGGCATTACTTCTGCACAGAAGGCCTCTTTGTTCTTAAGGACACAGTGCAGGAATCCGGCAATCTCCTCTGTTGACAAACCCAGATTCAGATACAGCTTGATCGTCTCCACCGTATTCACGGCAAGCGGCGAATATTCACGGTAACCGTTATCCTGCCGAAACGGCTGGATAAGCCCCTGACGTTCATAATATCGCAGCGAACGGACGCTTACGCCCGTAAGTGCGGCTAATTCACCTATTTTCATGGCATTCTCCCCGGGGTTCATGAGAAATGGTCTGCCTTCAGTATAAACCTTGACACTGGTGTCAGGGTCAAGGTGTTTTTTTGAAAGATAAATATACTCGCGCAATACCTGTTCCTTGCACCTGCCGAACAACAGCAAAAAAACAACTGAAGCATAGCTTAAGCTGGTCTCACCGCTACTTATTGTCAATATTCCTTGTGAGCCTACAGCAGTCCCGCTGCCCATAATCCGCCTCTGCGGATCATCCGGCGCAGCGGCTCTGACGAGAAGGACGGCAGATGATGACCCGGCATAAGATAGACTACCCGGCCTTCGCCGAATTCATGACACCATGCTGCCTGTCTCATAGCTCCGTCATGGGGATACTCGGCAAGTACCGTGGTCTCGAAGTAGGGATGCTGCTCGAAATAATAAGGCTCATCCTCAATGACAAAATCACGGACTCCCTCCATGATCGGATGCTCCGGCGCAGTCACCTTCATCTGCAGCGCCGTGAACGCCGGATGATGGGTGAAACGGGCACCGAGCATCGCGCCAAGCTCCTGGTTACGCTGCAATGAAATACCGTTGTGTACTACAAGCAGCCCCCCGCCGCCAGCCACATAAGCGAGCAGAGCCCCGCTCTGAGCAGCCGGTAACTGCTCCTCGGAGAATTCCGTATAGGAGACCACCAGCCTGCAATCCGCCAGCTCCGCCTGATTCATCCGTCCGTAATCCTCCGTCGCACTCACCTGGAACTCCGGTTGCAGGAGCTGCTCCAGCTCACGGTCCACCCCCTGGAAGGGATGATACTTCACTTCGGTATAGCTGCCGAACGCCAGTGCTTTGAATGAAGACATGATATACACACCTCTCTTTTGCCAAGTTAGCCTGTCCTGAATGTTCCTATCGCCCCTGATGCGTTACCGTCCGCTGCTGTCACCAGGGCCAGAGCTTGCCGTCCAAATCGATATATACCGGCTTTTCCGCCAAATACTTCTTATGGTTATGCACAATCGTCATAATCTTATCCGCCGATTCTTCAGGAGTTACAGGCGCCTCTGCATCCTTCTCCCCGTTCATATAGGTCTGCAGCCAGCCGGGATGGACGACCATCACCTGTCCGCCCATCGCACGCAGATGATTGTGCAGCAGCGAAGACTGCATATTAAGGGCGGCCTTCGACATACAGTAGCCGTACATATTAATCCGCTTGTTCCGCCCGATGCTGCCCGCCTCCGAGGAGATATTAACGACCAGACGCTGCCGGCCTTGCAGCAGTAAGCCCATCAACGCATTGCTCACCCTTAGCGCACCCAAGGTATTCACATTATAAATATGCGCCATCGCTTCATCATCCATATCCACGAGCACCGAGGCATCATCCGAGCGGTGGATAATCCCGGCGTTATTGATAATGATATCAAGGTGGCCTGTACTCCCGGCAATACTCCGCGCTGCTTCCTTCACGCTCCCTGCACTGCCAATATCAAGCGGGACCAGCCTCAGACTATCCGGGTATTGCGCTTTCAAAGCTTCCAGTGCCGCCAGATCCGGCAAATACTGTCCGGCAAACACCATGTATTTACTCTCCAAAAGAGAGCGAACCAGGTACAATCCGAGTCCACGGTCAGCACCGGTAACGCAAGCAACCCTTTTCATGAGCTCCCCCCCTCATATCTGCATGATTATGCACCGAGCCTAGGTTCATCCCTCTCACATTAGCATGGCCGACGGCCGTTAACAACATCCTGCAAGGGAGGGGCAGGCTACGCTGGACTTTACTTTTGCTTTAATTTTGAACTATGTTACAATCATGATTAATAGTTGTTAACAACACAATTGTTGACAACAGGTTTCATTAACTCTTACTTAGGAAGGTGATCCTACGATGTCTATTCAACAAATCCACACTAAGGATGAACTACAGCAATATATCGGGCAGCCCGGCAAAAAACTGCTCTTCAAGCACAGCACCACTTGTCCGATCAGCGCCAAGGCCAACGAGGAATTTCAGGCCTATGCACAGCATTCCGATACTCCTGCAGCCGTTGTCCATGTGATAGAAGACCGTTCTGTCTCCAATCAGATTGCCGAGGATTTCGGGATTAAGCATGAATCTCCGCAGATCTTCCTGCTGGAGGACAGCGAAGTCCGCTGGAACACCTCACACTGGAAGATTACCCAAAAAGCGATAAAGGAAGCAGTGGAGCAATGAGCGCGAACGTAATAGTCTATTCGACCACCGGCTGCAGCGAATGCAATCAGGTCAAGCAGCTGCTGGAGAGCAAGGGGATTCCCTTCGAGGTCCGGGATGTGATGACCAGCTCCGTCTATCAGGAAGAGGTCGAGCAGCTCGGCTTCATGGGCATTCCAGTCACCGTATCCGGGGACCGGGCGGTCAAGGGCTTCAATCTTCCTGAGCTTCAGGAGCTGATGGATGCTGCTGTTCTGTAATATACACAAAGGTGCTGTCCTCTCAACAGGAGCAGCACCTTTTTTGTTACGATTCATAGATGTTGAAATTGTATATTTATATATATCTGGAACAGGAGGATTGATCATGTGAAGTGGCTAGAAGGCGATGTTGCCGCCAAATGGCGCAAAGAAGGTCAACGTTATGCGGCCGGCGTCAATCAATATGTACATAAGGGACTGACTGAAGGCTGGGACAACGCGGGGAATGAGCCAGCAGAGGATACACGCGGGGCCCATGCCGCCAAAATCTATAAGATGATTCGGAGAGCTAACGAGCACAAGGAGCTTGCTGAGCTGCGGGAGCAGTTGCCGGCGGCAACGTGGCCGCTGGCCGGGCATTTTCAACATGAGATGCAGGCGATTCGCGGTATCCATTTCATAAGTGACGATGAAGTGGTGTTCAGCACCGGCTCACCCTGGGAGAACAATGCAGTGATGGCGGTGCAAGAGGATGTGATCTCCGTATTTAAGGAGTTTAGCCTGGTAGGGGCATCTCCCGACAATCAGTTCTATGCGCTGGCAGGCACGCAAGGAATTACCATTCTGCAATCCATGAACAGCGCATTACAGGGAGAAGTAGTGGCCGAGCTTTCGTGGCGGGAGCTGAATGGAACGATTCAAGCGCTGGACCCGGACTTTACCGTTTTGAACATAGACCGCCTGGATCAGGAGTTACCCTTGGAGCAAGTCATTCCTTTTAACGGAGGACAGGCGTTATTGCTGGTCACCAGCCAGGGAATTTTCCTGGTAGAGCATTCGCCAGAGAAGCCGTTGAATGTGAAATTGCTGCATCCTGATCTCGAAGAATATAAGGAAGATGAGCTGGAGCATATCGGGATTGATATGGCGCATGGCGCCGTTTCTCCGGATGAACGATGGATTGCCTATGGCAGCCAGGGCAGTGATCATCTTTTATATGACACTACCACAGGGCAGGTTCACTTATTCAACCCGGAATCCAGTTATCCGCACTATACTCTATTTACGAAGGACCAGCGCAGCGTATGGTATAATGCTTGCCACTTCTACAACGGAGCTACCCTTGCCGTGCCGCTTGAACATCTGGAAGTTGGAAAGCCCGCGGCAGACCAGGAATATCCAGTCGTGAACGAGGAGGCGCGGGTGTATGCGGCGGCAGCGCTGAAGGACGGTGTTGTGATTGGCGATGCCTATGGCTACTTGAGGCTCATTGATACAGAGGGGCAGGAGCTGTGGCGTTATTATGCCGGAAGCACCATTTCAGGGTTAGCTGTCAATCGGGATGAGACCTTGCTGGCCGTGGGAACTTACGGAGGGATGCTGCACTTCCTGGATCTTCATGCCTCAGCACGCAGTGACTATGAAATTACAACAGGAACGGTTCGTGAGGTCAAGCGGATCATTGCCTGGAAAAAACAGGATATTCCCCTTTGGTGGTGATCTGACAACGGCCTGCAAAAATAAAAAACGGCGATTGCGCGAGATAAATGGCAGATAATCTGCTACATATATGAGTTTTGGCTTCCATATGCATAGCCAGTCAGTCATTTGCTGAAAACAAGGCGAATTGCACTCTTTTCCATTTTTACAAACCCCCTCCGAACAGAGTATGATTCGTGTTGAAAGCATTTGAACACATTCATGAAAATGAGCATATGCATGCACGCTGAATTTCCGTCATGTGGAAAACGGGGGAACCATCCGGCCGTCAGGCCGACTTGGGGTGAATCCGAAGGAGAATGCCACGCGCAGGTCTCCGGCAGGTAGGGCGACTCTCACCGTCCGAATCCGACAGCTAACCTCGTAAGCGCCAAGAGAGAGCCCTGATCCGCCACGCTTTGTGCCAGGCATTTGAAGCCTGTGACCCACAACCGCAGCAGAGGTCCTCCTCTGGCCTGCGGTTTTTTGCGCGCTCGAATGAACGTAACAGTACAGATCCAGGAAGGAACGTGACCACATGCCTGACCCCTTATCGCCCAAGGCAGCTACCGCTGCCGGATTCACCCACTATATCGAACAATATAGCGGTTCTGTCTATGCGCTTAGCTGCCTGCTGCTGGAAAAAGGCGCCCGCGCCGAGCAAGCCGCAACCGCCACCTTCGTGGCCCTCCATCCACTGTGGCTGAAGGGCGCCCTGTCAGGAGACGCCGCTGCTCCGGCTGCCTACAGGGAGTGCATCCGCCAATGCGCCGTGCTGGCGCGGGACCGCAGCCGCTGCTCCGCTGCCCTGCTCTCCTGGGAGGATCAGCTTGCCAGTGCCCTATGGTACGGCATCCAGCTCCCCCTGACCGAGATCAGCCAGATCCTGGAGTGCAGCGTCCCCGAGCTGAAGGCCCGGCTTAGAGGTATACGCGAACAGATGGCAGCCGCACATTCAGCACTGCCTGCTGTCCACCGCCCTTCGGCGGGTTGAGACTGGGATGGGAATAACGCGGGATACGCGGGCTATAGGAAAGAGTGCGGCAGAAGGAGATGGCTGTGGGGAATCAGGGTATGGAGGCGGCAGAAGGAGATGGCTGTGGCGGAATCAGGGTACGGAGTCGGCAGAAGGAGATGGCTGTGGCGGAATCAGGGTACGGAGTCGGCAGAAGGAGATGGCGGGCGGGCTGCGGACTACAGATCCGCTATTTCGGCAAATGAGACTATTCTGAAGTCCGTGCGGACTGAGAGGCGCTTATTTAACCCATTCCGCCTCATTTTCCGCTCCACCCAGCCCGTTAACGTCCTCTCAGTCCGCAACGGGGAGATAATCGGTCTTTTTCACAAAATAAGGGCCTCTGAGTCCGCCTACAAAACAAAAAAGCATCGACATCCGCCGCGACTTAGTCCTTGACTCTCAGCACCAGTACGCACCCATACTGTGCCTGGCTCACCTTACATAGCTCAACCATCCCATGAACTGATCCTGTCTTCGCCAACCGTTCAGTACATAGAACTCAGCTCTTGCCTTTCCCGCTCTTTCCACCCTTACCGCCCTTGGCAAACCGCCAAAAGGCCATACAGCAGCCGAGCAGGCCAACTCCGAGCAGAAGGGTCTGTAACGCCCCCAGCCAAGCCGATTGATCCGACGGGATCAGGCTGCTGATAATGATGAGCAGGATCGAGGCCGCGACCAGCACGGGGGTTTGTCTACTTTTCTTCACAATCATTCACCACTCCTAAAGACTAATACTATTAAGGTACACTATCTGTCGGGGTTTAACCAGTTTAGGTGGGGTTGGCTGCATATGACCTTCACACAATTCTATCCATTGGCGAGACGCAGATATGAACTGCATTGCAAACCAAGGTTATTATAGATATAATATATCTATAATAACCTTTAAATTCAATGTAAGGAGCGACAACGATGACAGAGTTCTGGGAATCCAGTTTTATAGAGAAACATACGATGTGGGGATTTGAACCTGCTGACTCGGCAATCCTGGCCAAGGATTTTTTTATTCAGCATAAGGTGAAGGACCTGCTTATCCCCGGGATAGGCTATGGCAGGAATGCACAGGTTTTTATGGATCATGGGATAGATGTAACAGGAATTGAGATCTCACAAACGGCGATTGGTCTGGCGCGGCAGCACGGGCTGGATATGCGTATTCATCACGGCCCGGTAGCGGATATGCCTTTTGACAGCAAACTCTATGACGGTATATTCTGCTATGGGCTGATTCACTTATTGAATCGTCGTGAGCGCGGGAAGTTTATTCAGGATTGTTACAATCAGCTGAAGCCGGGCGGATATATGATCTTCACAGCCGTCTCCAAAAAAGCCCCGATGTTCGGAAAGGGCATCCCCCTGGATACAGACTATTATGAAGTCATGGACGGCGTGAGAACATTCTTTTATGATGCCGGCTCGATTACACAGGAATTCACAGGCTACGGCCTGATGGAGTTCTCAGATATAGATGAACCCCATAAGCATGCGAGAAACAAGCCTCCTATTAACTTCTTGATTATAAAATGTAAAAAGGAAGGGTAGCGCCCTCCCGCTCCCCTTCATTCTGCTAATGTGGACAAGCCCGTCCGCCTCTGCTGGCGAATGGGCTTTTTTTAGAGGATTAGAAAACCTAGACTAATTAAATACCAAAGCTCGTTCCAGGGAATAACGTATACCGATCCAAATATTTAGTGGATTTAGGCACTACTTTTACCGATTTAATTTTGTTGTTTTCAAAGATAAAATCCCATTTTTCTACTTTCACCTTATAATTATCCTCTGCAGTCACTCGTTGAACAATTCTGACAGTCAGCCCAATATCTGATCTTGCAACTACCTTCATATCCACAATAGTTGCCAAATTGTAAGTTCCCCCGGGAAAAGATTCTTTGTAAATATCCGTTTTAAAGTTCGGGGCCACTAAAGCATTAGCCTCCGCAACCGACCTCTCGTCATAGGCCATAATCCACTTAAATGCTAAATTCCGTCCAAATACATAGGTCGTAGCATCTGTTTCCATTTTGAAATTCGGATCTGAATCTACGTATACATTTTTAGCTTTATTATCCCACTGAATATCGACACCAAGCCCCTCCGATACTGCACGAATAGGGACGTAAACGGACCCACCAATTATTTTGGGCTGTATGCTTGATTTAACTTGGTTACCATTGACGAAAATTTTGGGCACCGCAGTTGCTGCATAAGCCCCCGCACTGAATACAGTAGTAAAAAGAGCCGCACTAATTCCAATCTTTGTCCAACGTTTCATTATCATTCGCCTCCAAATTTATATTCACCTGTTTAGACGCAATTAATCCCCTCTATGTTACTATTAAACCAAAATATTCATTGAATTGGTATATTTTAAAATAATTTTTTTGTTTTACAATCAAAAAAGACTGCCCACAAAAAAAAGATGCCATTGAAAACCTTAAGCATTCATTCGTGGTGAAAGCTCTCTGAATTTCCATACTAACTAAACCTGAGGAGGAAACAACATCGTAACGGGTCCGTGTTTGATTTCGCTATTTCGGCTTCAATTTTATATTGTTCTTTGGTCTTAAATTAATGGTTTTACTATTCTGAAACATGGTCTGCTCTAAATGATCATGGCTATTTATCCTCACTGAATACGTTTTTCTTTTTGCACCTTCCGTATAATAATCCTTCTATCATCGAGCACCATTTGCAATTTTAAACATCAAAGAAGGGCCCGATATACAGGCTCAAGATAAAGCTTTGCTGCTGAGGAAACATGAAGACCACCAACCTTTAATTTGATCCTTTAATTAATCGAAAAGAAGAGACATTCTCTTCAAAAAAATGAGGAGAATGTCTCTTGGAGACGTTATTGGACTTTTTCAGTGTCCTCTAAAAAAGAACGGTCTCTTGTTGAAAACTTTTCAAATTACGAACGTACGATAAAAGCAATTGGCGAAGAACTACCACCTGCAGTAGTAAGCTGAACTGGAACAGTAATAGATTGCCCATTAGAAAGGGAGAAACCACCAATTTTCACAGCTTCGTTATCTCTAGTTTTGCTAATACCATAAACTGGATTACTACCCACCTTTACTGCCCCTGCATAAAGTCCACCACGTGGATTTAAATAAAGATTTGCAGTTTTAGCACTGCCGGAGGAATTCGTAATGGTAATATTAACCTTATAAATGCCGCCGAAAGCAGGTTCATTCGCAAGCGGCCCCGGAAATACTGAATTCGAACCGTTTGCAGGATCTTCTTTACCCAGAACGGCTACGTTACTAGAAACACCAGTGCTTCCAATTGTCAGTGTGATGTTATTCCCCTGTACATCAGCGTAGCCCCAAGTACCTCTAGGATGTGTACCATTTGGAGCAATAGGATTACCCGAATGAGTATTAAGAGCCGCAGATGTGCTACTTGATGCCACAGTACGAAGTTTCGCAGCCATATTACCAGCACTGGCTAAAGTGAATTCCATAATGAGTCCTCGAACTTGGTTCGGCTCAAGGGTGAATTCCTTAATAGTGCGAACATTACCCGCCGGAACAGTAATAGCTGTGGGGTCTGATATAAGTGTTTCACCAAGAAGTGATTTAGCCAAGCAAAGCCCTGCATTAGTAAGGATATCCCCACCATTGGAGGTAACAGCAGTCTCATACATGATATCCCTTACAGTTATTGCGGCTCCAGCAGTGCCTAACGTCAGACCGTATTTAATTGTACTAGCCGTAGCGTTATGATGCCACATAAACACACGATACTTAACTAAACTTTTTGCAGGGACTACATCATCCCAGAGGGTAATCATAGAGGTACTAGTGAAATAACTGGGTTGCAACGGTTCTGGGTTGTCACACACATAAAGTCTTTTCTCTGTAATAGGTGTGTACCCATAGGATTTCACTGGTGTTGGAGTAGCTAAAGAAATTGGTGTTAGATTAGTTTGAGAACAAGGCATAATTTATTCCTCCTAAATTAATGTAATGTAATGCAACGAAACGTAATGTTACGAAGTATAATTATTCGAACAGTGTCCATACCTTCAATAAACCTAAGTTTCCACAATCTCCGGATAATTGTAGCTTCTTCGTCTATAAAGCTATTGTGATTTACTGTTCTTGTTCATATTATATAATATAGCGTATTGTTACGCAATATATTTTTTTGAATCTTTTACCTCTTCTTTTTTCCACCTTCTCGGAAATAGAAGAACCCCATAAGAATGCGAGAAACAAGCCTCCCATTAACTTCTTGATTATAAAATGTAAAAAGGTTGTGTAGCGCTATTGGTCTTCCGAAGCTTTAATTTCAGCGATCAGATGGTCCAGTTTATATCCATTCGTATCCCGTGAAAAGGTTCTCCTTTCTTCGCTCTGTCCCTCGAATGCAGATAGAGCATAGTCACCATCAACTACATAATATGAACCATAACGGGTAAAAGAATAGCTTCCTTCCTGCTCTTTCCCACACCTTTTTTGATGGCAGCCACAATTCTCATTCCCGGCTTAAGTTCGGGTACAATCCCCTGAACTCTGAGTTATAAATCAGGTTAATGTTACTACTAACCTCTTCACCTGTAACTACTTCATCCACCTTAACTTGAAAAGAGGTGAACTCCGGCTTATAGGGTTGTAGACCCGACTCTTCTAATTTACCGGCTAAATTCCCTTCCGGAGTTCCAGGCTCTGTGATCAGATCCACAGTGAAGTCCGGCATCTGCTGAATAACCTCAGCGACTATGACTGAAGGACACAAATTAAATCTTACAAAAACACAAAACCCACGCTAAGCGTGGGTTCTAAGGCGATATATTCTTTTTCAATGAGATTAGTGGTGTCCAGTTACGGTACAGTCATCACTTCCGTCGAGCCTTTTGAACAGTCACAGATTCCCACTACTGACTGCGCTTCTTACTGAACTTTCCAAGAGTTACAACGGTCATCAGCATGCCCACAAGTCCCATCCCCGTCAAGATTCCTTGCGAGAAATCCATCAGATTGCTTCCGTTCGGCTGGATGAGCTGGCTGGCGATAATTGATGAGACAGAGGCGAGGAACAGCATTGCTACATTTTGTTGTTGTTTCTTATCCATAATTAACACTCCTCATAATTTATAATTGTCATACGAGAACTTAGATCTTATAAGCCTTCATCGCTTTTCTGATCTCCTTGATGCTAGGGCGCTTGCCGTACATCAGGACGCCGGTGCGGTAGATCTTGGCGGCGAGCCAGCCGAAGAGGAAGGTTGTAGCCAGCAGGATTGCCAGCGAGACCATGATCTCCCAGAAGGCGACCTCACCGACCCCGATGCGCAGCAGCAGGCTGAGCGAGGAGGTGAAAGGCACGAAGCTGGCTACCTTCACCACCAGCGTATCCGGGTTCGAGATACTGAACAGCGGCAGGTAGAAGCTGACGAAGCCCAGCATCATGACCGGCATTACGGCCTGTCCGAGATCCTCTGTCCGGCTGACAATCGAGCCAACCGCAGCGTACATCAGGGCGTACAAGAAGTAGCCCAGGATATACAGAATGAATCCATACACCAGCATGCTCACATTAAGCTGTCCCAGATTCAGATCGAAATCGCTTAGAATCGTGGAATTATGCGGCAGCATCAGGTTGACGGCGATGGCGGCCGAGATAATGGCGATCTGCATCAGGCCGACCAGGAAGATTCCGATGACCTTGCCGAACATCTGGGTCAGCGGCGAGGCGCTGGTAATGAGAATCTCCATGATGCGCGAGCTTTTCTCCGAGGTAATCTCGGCCGAGATCATGTTGCCCGTCATCATCACTGACATGAAGAACAGAATCAGCAGGATATAGACAATGACATAGTTGATAATCGGCTTGGCCTGATCCTGGTCTGCGCCTCCTGCAGCGCCGTCCGTACTGAGCTGTGCGGTATCAATCGCAACTGGAGCAAAGATCGCAGCCACCTGGCTCTCCGTCAGCTTATCTCCGACAATCAGCCCGGTATTCACCTGCTGCAAGGCGGCTTGAAGATTGGTTCTCAACGTAGTGCTGATGTCTCCGTCCTTGCTGTGATACGTTACCGGAGGTACGCCTTCACTGCCCTCTGCGGCAAAAGTAAGGTACCCTTCGATCTTCTCATCCTCCAGGCCCTGCTTCAGCGCAGCATCCTCAGCGGAAGGATAGGCGGTAAATACGACTTTATCCTCGGCTTCAGCCGGCGGAGTATAGGCGAGCAGCAGCTCGGCAGGCCGGAAGCCTTGCTCGGCAACGACTCCGATCTGTGTCGCGTTCTTAGCACCGTCTTCTCCTTTGAACACCTTGATCAGATAAGGGATATTCATCCCCAGGCTCAGCAGAAGCACCAGAATCAGGGTGGTAATCATGAAGGATTTCGTTCTTACCTTATTCTTGAATGTGAAGCCGATAATGGTTGCCATTTTATTCATTGGATTCACCCACCGCTCTGATAAAGATTTGGTTTAGCGTCGGTTCCTTAATCTCGAAATGCTCGACCTCGCCTTGAGCCACAGCCAGCTGCAGAATGCGCTGCGCCGCTCCCAGGTCATTGATGGATAGCAGATACCCGCGCTCCTGCCGCTGCACTCCGGTAACTCCGGCAATCCCGTCAAGACCGTTCACTTCCCCGGCGGTCCGCAGTACGACTTCCTCCCGCGGATACCCCTTCTTGATCTCACGGATATCTCCCTGAACTACGGCGTTCGAACGGTCAAGAATCGTGATATTGCGGCATAATTCCTCAACATGCTCCATCCGGTGCGTCGAGAATAGAATGCTCGTGCCCAGATCCCGCATCTCCCGGACCGTATCCTTCAGCAGCTCCACATTGACCGGATCGAGGCCGCTGAACGCTTCATCCAGAATCAGGATCTTCGGCTTATGGACTACAGCGGCGACAAAGCCCATCTTTTGCTGATTCCCCTTGGACAGCTCTTCAATCTTCTTATTGTAGTATTCCGGTACATCGAACCGCTCCAGCCAGTACTTCAGGCTCTTATCTGCCTCACTGGCGGACATCCCGCGAAGCTGCGCCAGATAGATAATCTGGTCGCTTACCTTGACCTTCGGATACAGCCCCCGTTCCTCCGGCAGATAGCCCATCAGATGCTGAAGCTCCTTGCTATAAGGTTTGCCGTTATAGAGGATGCTGCCTTCATCCGGGTAGATCAGACCCAGCACCATGCGCATGGTTGTTGTTTTGCCGGCACCGTTGGCACCCAGCAGACCGTATATCTCGCCTTGCTCCACATTTAGACTGATTCCGTTGACTGCCGTCTTCTCCCCGTACTGCTTCACTACCTGCTTCAACTGCAATGCTTCCATTCTTATTCCCCTCTCTTCTGGTCGATCAGAACCGGACGATGTCCCCGGGTCCATAAGCTTAGGATTTCATCCAGCTCCAGGCTGCGGCTCTTGAGTACCTTTACGCCCAAATCGTGAATGCGTTTCTCATACAGATAAATTTGCTGGGTCAAAAATGAAGCCACGCCCGGCGTCTCCAGCTTCAGCTCCAGCGCCTGCGGCAGCTCGGCTGCCAGCGCCTCCAGTTCCTGCGCTCCTTCAATTTGTACCCATATTTCAGTCCAGGAACCAAACAGGCTGTCCTTCTCGGCCATTCCCAGCAGCTGTCCCTGGTGCATCAGCACGATATAATCTGCCAGCCGCCGGACCTCTTCAACAATATGAGTCGAGATGACAATCGTAGCATCGTGCTCCTCCATGTACCGCTGCAGCGTTTCAATCATGATTTTCCAGGCAAAAGGGTCCAGGCCCGAAGACGGCTCATCCAGCAGCAGCAGCCGGGGCTTCGCCGCCAGCGCAGCGGCAAGCTCGAACTTGCGGCGCTCGCCCTTGGACATGGTGCCCAGTCTGGCGTTCTGCGGCACTTCGAATTTCCCGATCAGCGTCTCGTAGTACCCCTGGTCCCAGGAAGGGTACCAGTGACGGCGGAACTCCGCGGCCTCGGCGGCAGTCCAGAAGTTCTCCTCGCTCTGCGATATCTCCGGCACATAAGCCATTTGCCGGCGGAGCTGCAGCGGCAACCCGTCCAGGTAAGCTTCACCGAACCAGCGAACCTCGCCCTCTCCGGGAAAACTCAGCTGCATCAGCATGCTCAACAGCGTGCTTTTGCCGGAGCCGTTCTGGCCTACCAGTGCAGTAATATATCCTTGCGGCAGGTTAAGATTAATCGGTCCTACTGTCTTATGCCGCCGCTTCTTGCACACATCCCGCAGTTCTACAGCCTGTTGTACCATCCGCTTCCCCTCCTTCATTCCCGCCTGCTGTATTTGCTCTTCACGATCTCTGTAAACAGCTCCGTCAGCTCTTCCTCGCTGCAATGTACGGATAATCCGACATCGACGGCACTCTCCAGCGCTTTGCGGATGGCGTCCTGCTTATAGCCCTCCATCGCAGCATTCCCCACATGGGATACAAAGGTACCTGTTCCTTGTCTGGTCCTCAGCAGACCCTCATTCTCCAGATCCTGATAGACCCTGCGGACTGTAATGACACTGCATTTCAGGTCACCCGCGAGTTCGCGGATCGAAGGAAGCAGCGTCCCTTCTGTGATCGTACCGGAGATAATCAGCGATCTGAGCTGTGTCTCAATCTGGTGGTATAGCGGCTCTGCGCTGTTCTCATTAATTTGTATCGGTATCCACATCATTCACACCCGCTTTCCAGGCCCGGCCCCCGGATTATTGCCCTGCCCCGTCTCATACGAGATCGCGGCTCTTCAGCCGGTGAATCGTCCATTTGGAGAACAACTGGAGCGATAATACGCCAAGCACCAGTGCCCCCCACATCAAGGGAGATAATAGGCCCCATTCTTTGGAGGCGGCCACACTTGCAAGCATTAGATTGCCTCCGCCCAGGTGGACCAGCCCTGCAGCCCCTATCGCCAGTATCATAATGGCCGATATGGACCAGAAGTAGACTTTACCGCTCACCGAGAACTCGATCAATATATAGAGCCCCGAGACAATCAGACCGTACCCCACCCAGGTGAAGGCGAAGGCAAGGTAGACAGGTACAGGAAGCTCACTGCGTATTCCCGGGCTGATCAGGTATATTAGGCTGAAGTAGAGCGTGCCATTCATTGTAATGGCGAAGAGTACGTTCAGCTTTCTTTTGCACAGAATGGCCGCAGCAGGCACCGGTAATGCCCGCATATAGGCCAGCATCCGGGTGTAGGAATCTTCGGACAGATATTTCATCGTCCGCCGGGAGAAGCTGATGCTGAGCATGAGAGTCATCGTAATCATCAGAACATCGCTCAGCATCCTTCCAGCACTCCCGCTGAGACTATCATCAATGACCATTCCGGTGATCGCCGAGAAATAGCCCATGAACACGAGGGAGAACAGCAGCGCCCACAGCAGCTTCCAGCGATCACCGTGGAATTCGCTGCGTACGATGACCCAGGCTTGCTTTAACGTTGTCATAACCTCTAACCTCCTCACTTTATTCGTCTTTGAGCGGCAGATAGCCGATCTGCTTGAATTCAGTGTGTATCAATGTGTGCTTACTGTATATATCTATATACACAGTATATGACCTGTGCTTTTCACTGTCAACAAAAAACCTCTGCTATTTTTATTTTTTCGATTTCAATCACAACCAAATCACCCTAACGGGTGAACAAAATTACATTTGCAAGAACACAATGTATGCTATTTTCCACATACATTCAGGCCGTATGCCTGCTTACGAACACAATGTATGCTGTTTTCCACATACATTTGGTCCATATGCCGCTATACCTGCCCATTGTATTCGGTTTACTCTTATCCACAAATTCACACACACCTTTTCCGCAGCGGCAGGAAATATAGTTTCCTATTACAACAAAAAAACCCCGCACATAGGCGGAGTCTGGGCTGTATATGCAGAAACGCGCGATCAGCGGCACAAGTGCCGGATTTTAAAGCAGGAAATAACAAGAAGCTAAGTCGGTATGTATACTTTGACGCTTTTTGTCGTACAATATCACTTATGCGACCTTTTGCAAGCGAAATAACAGAAACCATGCATACTTGCGCATAATCAAGCAGCAATGCGTTTATTATAGGTCATTTCCTAACTTCTGTATAGAAACTTCACCGGATTAATCCTCTCTGAGCCGCAGATATGTTCAATCGTCTCACTGCATTTTTTGTCGAAAGTAATCTATTGAATAAACGTCCGCAGGCTGTCCTCTACAAAATCGGGGGCAGCCTTTTGAATCTGCTGAACGGTGTGGAGATACCGCTGGGTGGTGTTGATATGGGAATGCCCCAGCGATTCCTGAACCTGCTGAAGCGAAGCCCCCTGGAGCAGGGCCAGCGTGGCATTCGTATGCCGCAGCCAGTGCGGCGTCAGCTTTTTCTCAATCGTGCTGGCTGCTCCGGCGTTCTTAATAATCCGTTCCACCTGCCGTGAAGATAACGGAAACATCCTCTGCTCCGGAGTGGCCTCTTCCTTCCTTGGCAGGGTATCAGACAACTTGGAATACAGCTGCCACAGGGTCGGCGGAACCTTAATTTCTCTGGGCTTGCCCCCCTTGCCGTTCTCCACGGTCAGCCAGACCGAGGTCTCCAGCAGATCATTATGGAAATCCCCCCACTTCATCGCCGTCAGCTCCGATACCCGCAGACCGAGCACTACCAGTGTCAACCCGATCAGATAATTGCGCAGTCCTTGCTGCTCCAGCACATTCAGTAATTCCCCCACCTCCCGTTTGGTCAGGAAGTTCTTCCGGCTGGTGACGGTTATTTTGGGGATACGCACCGATGAGGTCGGATTCACGGCAAAAAAACCGATATGCTGGTCACTTCCCCATTTATAGAAAGATTTCAACGGTGCAAGGAATGCCGCTATGCTTGCCGGAGCCAATTGCCTCTGATAGCTGTAGCCTCCCTGCGTCAGAAAAATCTTATACGCCTCAATCTCCCGCCAGCTCACTGCCCGCAAGGAGGTACCTGTAATAAATTTGCGGAAATCGGCAATCGCCCGCTTATAATTTCGACCTGTATTGACATTCGTACAGCAGGTAGCCATAAACATCTGAACAATCTGATCATCGCTTAGGTATCCCTCTTCCGGGTACACCAAGCTGAGCGCCGTACGGCTGGATTCGGTCTGGCTCATTCTTTTTTCATCACTCCTCAGGAATAGAAATGTCGCATAAGTGATATTGTACGACATTTTTGTGGTATTTTGTCCCATTATCACACGAAGACGGCTAAAGACCGGACCACGCAAGAACAGCAGAAGGCAGCGTAAAGAATTCAGGGAGGGAGCGGGAGACCGATAGCAGCTGCGGGCCAGCTAAGTACTATGAGAAGCCGGAGGGTAACTATGGAGACCGTTTTGCAGAAACAATATGTTGAATTCGGGGTAGATCACGAGCATTATGCGATCCCTATCTCAGATGTCCATGAAATTATTAGAATGCAGGAAATTACGGAGATCCCCAGCAGCCGCCATTATGTGAAGGGCATTATCAATCTCAGGGGGAAAATTGTGCCGGTGCTCAGCCTTAGAGTGCTGCTCCATATGGAGGAGGCGGACACGACCAAGCATACACGCATTGTGGTGGTTCATCACCAGGAGGAGTCCCTCGGCGTCATTGTCGACAACGTGAATAAAGTGACGACCTTCAGCGATATTCAGCCTGCAAATGGCAGCATCTCCGGAATCAGCGGTTCCTTCTTCAATGGAGTAGGCTTCTCTTCTTCCGGGCTGGTCGGCATTCTGAGGCTGGATGAGATCCTGCTGCGCGACTAAACAAAGGCTACACGGAGAGAAGGCGAACCATGATTGATTTATCGGAATACCGAGGGATTTTCTTGGAGGAACTGGAGGACCAGCTGCAGCTGATTGAGGATGAGGTACTCAGGCTGGAGCAGACCGGGGAGACGGAAGATGGAATCCAGCAGTTCTTCCGGGCGGCGCATACCCTTAAGGGCTCCTCTGCCTCTATGGGCTACAACCGGCTGAAGGAGGTCACTCATCATCTGGAGCATCTGCTTCATCAGATGCGGGGCGGGGAACGGACGGTCACGCAGGAGCTGATCCGCCTGTTCTTCGAGGCGCTGGATGGCATGCGCGCACTCCAGAGCGAGATCGCTGCCACGGATCAGGAGACCACCGATGTATCCGGTCTGGTTCAGCGGCTGAGTTCATTCGGAAGGGAGGAGCTGCAGGATTCACAGGACACTGCCCCCGCTGCGCAGCCAAGCCAGGCCGAGGTGCCCCTCCAGTTTTACTGGATGCATGTGCGGCTCTCTTCCGGCTGTGAGATGAAGCTGCCCCGTCTCCACCTGATCGATGCCAAGCTGCGGAGTCTCGCTGCGGTCCTGCGGATGAAGCCGGAGCTGGGAGAGATCGAGGCCCATGACAGCCGGATCGAAGAAGCTTCCTGGCTGCTGGCGCCCAAGGGGAATATCCAGGAGCTCCGCCAAGAGCTCTTATCCATAATGGATGTCGAGAGTATCTACATAGAAGAAGTGCTGAACAATGCTCTGCGTCCCGGTGAATCCGTGAAGCCGCCCCGCCCGGAGACGGGAAACCGGAGGCTCCCGGATGCGCCTGAATCTCCGCCGCCCGCCACAGACTTAACCAAACCGCAGACGATCCGCGTCCAGGTGGAGCGTCTGGAGAAGCTGATGAACCTGGCGGGCGAACTGGTCATTGACCAGACCCGGTTCCATCTGCTGAACCGCAGGTTTCACCAGCAATACGGGACCAATGAACTGACAGAGGAGCTGGGGCAGCTTGCCGACCATCTGGCGATGATTACGGGCGAGCTGCAGGAGAGCATGATTAAGGTACGGATGCTGCCGATAGAGCAGCTGTTCAATCGTCTCCCCCGCATGGTCAGAGACTTGTCGGGCTCCCTGAACAAGCAGGTTGAGCTGGTCCTTGAAGGCAAGGAGACGGAGCTGGACCGGACGCTCATTGAAGAGCTGGGCGACCCGCTGATCCATCTGTTGCGCAATGCTGTCGATCACGGCATAGAGACCCCTGAAATCCGCCGCAGCGCCGGCAAAAGCAAGACCGGAACCGTCCGCGTCGCCGCCTCCCATGAGGACAATCAGGTCATCCTGGTCATAGAGGACGACGGGGCCGGAATCGATTCCGGCCGGATCGCAGAGTCCGCTCTGCGGAAGGGCATCATCACGGCTGAAGAGGCCGAAGGGATGACTGAGGATGAGGCGCTGCGGCTTATTTTCCGGCCCGGCTTCTCCACCGCTTCGCAAATCAGCGATATTTCCGGCCGCGGGGTCGGGATGGATATCGTCCGCAATGATATTGAACGGATTAACGGCATGATCGATATCGAGACCACCCGGGGGCAAGGCACCCGCTTTCGGATCCGCCTGCCCCTGACGCTCGCCATCATCCGGGGTCTGCTCGTTCATGCCGGGGGAGCCACCTTTGTCATACCCATGAGCAGTGTGGCCGAGATCGTCCGCGTCGCTCCAGAGGAGATCAGCTCTGTCCGGGGCCAGCCTGTCATTACCGCACGGGATCAGCTCGTACAGGTGGTCTGGCTGCAGGATATCCTGCGTCTCCCCGCCGCCGAAGGCGGCAACGCAGCTTCCATTCCGCTGATCATCGTGGGGCGGGGGGAGAAACGGCTGGCACTGGCCGTGGATACGCTTATCGGCAATCAGGATATCGTCATCAAATCGCTCGGCTCTTACATGGGCAAAACTGAGAATATATCAGGAGCTACCATCCTGGGGAACGGCAGCATCGCACTGATCATTGACACCGCCAGCTTATTTTTAACCACGGGAGTCTTCGCTTAACAAATTCAAGTTTACTGGGGGATACAGGTATGAAATGGTTCTATAATCTAAAAACAAGCGTGAAATTAATCTCGTCCTTCCTGATCGTCGCTGTCATTCTTTCCTTCGTGGGCCTCTACGGACTGAGCAATCTCGGCTCTATCAATAAGAGTCTGGATGATATGTATGTGAACAATCTGGTTCCCGTCTCCTCCCTGCAGAGCTCGCAGAACAGCTTCTCCGTCATGCGCGGCATCGTCAGGGATCTGTACATTAAGAAGACCCCTCAGGAACGCCAGCAGCGGGTAGAAGATTATAAAAAAGAGAAGCAGAACGTGCTCGATAGCATCGCCGCCTTCCGCAAAACCAAGCTGAGCCCGGAATCGGTTCAGACCATTGCCCCTTTTGAAGCTGCATGGAATGAATATTTGCTTACCTACGATTCTCTGGTCAGCCTCGCCCTGAGCGGACAGGACGAGAAGCTGCTGGAGATGCTGCGCAGCAGCACGCTTAATAGTCAGGGCGATACCTTGAAGCAGATCCTGAACGATCTGATTCTCACCAATACCAGGGAAGCGGATCAGGCCCGGCAGGCTGGAGCTGTACTCTATAGCTCTTCACGCAACATTACCCTCGGCATTATTATCGGCGCGGTTATTCTGTGCATCCTGCTGGGCTATATCATCTCCCGGATTATCTCCAGTCCTCTGGCGAAGGTCGTCAACATTCTCTCGAAGGTGGCTGACGGTGATCTGCGCAGCCAGTCTGAGATCGATACCAAGGATGAGGTCGGCATCCTGGCCGCCAAGGTGAACGAGATGGTCAACAACCTCCGCCGGACGGTGGGTTCCATTCTGCTGCATTCCCAGAGTCTGTCTGCTGCGGCCGAGGAGATCTCCGCCAGCACGCAAGAGGTGGCAAGCGGCAGCACGACCACCGCGGACGATGCCGGTACGATCAGCGAGCTATTCAAAGAGCTCTCCAGTGCGATCCACTCTGTCGCCCAGAATACCGAGCAGGCTTCGATCATCTCCGATGAGACTGTATTAATTGCCGAGAACGGGAACAGCATCATTCAGGAATCGATGGAGAGCATGCAGACGGTCAGCGGGCAGATGTCCAGGCTGGAGGAGGACTCCCAGAAGGTGGGCGAGATTATAGATGTCATCGAGGATATTGCCGATCAGACTAACCTGCTTGCTCTGAATGCCGCCATTGAAGCCGCCAGAGCGGGAGAACAGGGCCGCGGCTTCGCGGTGGTGGCCGACGAGGTGCGCAAGCTGGCCGAGCGCAGCGGCGAGGCCACCAAGCAGATCACCAGCATCATCAAGGGGATGCAGGTGAATACTCGCTACAGCGTGAGCGCTGTGCAGGAGAGTGCGGAGCTGTCGCAGAAGACCGGCGTTTCTTTCCATCAAATCGTGACGATGGTCAACAACGCCGGCCAGAAGATCTCCGAAATTGCCGCCGCCAGCGAAGAACAAGCCGCCCAGTCCACCAACGTCCTCGCTGCGGTGGAGAACATCTCTGCCACCACCCAGCAGTCCGCTGCCAGCAGCGAAGAGACCGCCTCTTCCGCCCAGTCCCTGGCCAGCCTGGCCGAGGAGCTGCAGAGCACGGTGTCTTCGTTCCGGCTGTAGGTCTTGGTTCATTCAGGTACCTGCAAGCTCCCTTTCGGAGCTTGCAGGTTTTTTTATTTTTGCGGGATCAGCCGGGTATAGTGTACAGTTCTGAACGCAGCCGGTGGCGTTTATTGGATTTTGTCCATCTGTTCCTGCGGCACCGCCCCATTTGCAGACAGTAGTTGGACAAACAACACTTAATATCTACGATTTCGTCTGAACAGAGGAATTTTGAGAAATTAGGTGGACTTTTTCCAATTGCTTACCTGCAACCGTCTGTATCACTGAAATTAAGTGTGCTTTTTCCAACTATGATTGTGGCTCCTCTTCCCCGAACCCATCGATTAGCGAAAACCCCTTGGTAATACGCACTGTACTCTCTTGCAAGAACCCACGGGTCCATTCGTCAGCCTGTGTTAAATCCCAACTACGGTGCATGCCGACAACTACGATAATCTCACGCAGTTTAAGAAACAAATCCAGCTGACTCTTCCAGCCATCGGGGAGCTGCCGGCCATCCTCCGTGTAGCCTAGCTCGAAATGCCGGATAAAAAGCTCGTATTGCTCCTTACGTTCAGACCTCGAATCTTCTCCAAATACATATAGTAAATAATAGAGCTGGATAGCAATATCCTCAGCATACCAGCTGTACTGGCACTCATCGAAGTCAAAAAGCGTGATCTGCCCTGATTCATCTACCAT
Organism: Paenibacillus sp. FSL K6-1217; assembly: GCF_045040735.1. Classification (NCBI taxonomy): domain Bacteria; kingdom Bacillati; phylum Bacillota; class Bacilli; order Caryophanales; family Paenibacillaceae; genus Paenibacillus; species Paenibacillus sp. FSL K6-1217. The sequence goes on along the minus strand of NZ_CP150271.1, from coordinate 5,730,621 downwards.
GAAATTACCTACGTTGATATCCCCGTGAATTAAACCAAAATTAGCCGAGGTAACAGGCAGACTGGCCAACTCTGCTTTTAGTCCATCAAGGGCATGCAAAATGGGCCCAAGCTCTGCCGATAAATAATCTTTTGCCCGCACGAGGTATTCGTTAGTCTCCCAGGTATGTCTTCTGAATACCGGTTCGTACCGCTTAGCCAGTTCATGAAGACGGCCTGTAATACGGCCACATTGTTCGTATAGCATCGGATTCCCCAGGCACTCCGGATATCCCACTTTTGTGCCGGGTGCATAATTGAACGAGGCTGCGTAAAAATCCATCGTATTCCCATGAATACGCTCAACATCCCTTCCATTCACCGATGAGACCGGAGCTGACACTGACACCCCCTTCTCCGCGAGGTAACGAATCCATTCAATTTCGGCTGCAATTCCTTCGGGGGTACGAAGTGTCCCCGGAGTAAATCGAAGAATATACTGGGATTCATCGCGAATATAAGAATAAATAAAGTTTTGAAAGCCTCCAATGAAGGTCAGCTCCTCAGGGTTAATCCCAAAGCGCCTAGCACCTTCAGCAGCATGTTCGTCCAGGAACATTCGTTTGATATGCGGGTCCATAATTTCTCCTTAGTATGTATAATTAGGTTCATTGTTCATCTGAACAAAATCATTCTAACCGATGAATAAGATCACCTTCGAGTGAACAGAATGTATGCTGTTTTTGACATACATTCAGGCCGTGTGTCTGCTTACGAGCGCAATGCGGTGCGACCCCCTTATCCCGGAGTCCTCCGTATCAAATCGGTACTTGTCGTAGCGCTGCTCTTTATTTCGCCTTTTTTCTCGGCCAGAAGAAGCTGGAGCGGTCTTCTAGGGTCAGGACCCACTCCGCAAAGGTAGCTGGCGGCATGTTGCGAAGGCTCGTATGCATTCTACGGTTGTTGTAAAAGTCCATGTACCGGTCCACCGCTTCATAGGCCTCTTCGAACGTGTCGAAGGCCTCTTTGCGGAACAAATCCCGATCGATATTGCTGTGGAACGATTCAATAAAAGCATTTAAATCCGGCGTTCGAGGCGGAATGCGTTCATGGGTCATTTCCCAGCTTTCACACATGTCGCCAAACAGATGGCTGACGAACTGGGGGCCGTTGTCGGTGCGGATCACCGGGCGCGCGCTGCCAGGGGCGCAGTGTTGCTCCATGGCGCGTCCCAGCGTCTGGCAGGCGTGCTTGGCCTCACACGACGATCCGCGGTGATAACCGACGATGACCCGGGTAAACACATCGATAATGCTCAGAACGAAGAAATGCCGGTCCCGTCCTGCCACATATCCGTATTTAATGTCCATCTGCCAGAGCTGGCCCGGGCCGGTAATGACTCGGTTCTCCGGCAGCTTCCGGGGATGCTTAAAGCGCTTGTGACGCTGGGGCTGCAGGATCTCCAGCGCCTGACATAGCCGGTAGCTTTTCTTGTGATTGAGCCTCAGCTGGTGCTGGTTCCACAAGCACTTGGCCAGCAGCTTGTACCCGTACACGTGCTCTTCTCCAGCGACCAGTTCCAGGAGCATTTCCTGGATCTGCTCGTCGCTAATCTTCTCTCCCGATTCGGTCAGAGAGTAGCCGGGTACGGGTCTTCCGCGCCCCTGGAGTACGGCCTGTGCATCCTGTGACTTGCGTTTCTTACGGTCGTAGTACGTGGACTCTGCGAGCCCGATGAGACGTAGTACCAACGCTGCGGAATATCCCTGCTTAATGAACATCTCGGCTACCTCGATTTTTTCGGATAAGCAGGGGTTGGCTTTTTTAGCAGTTCACGCAGAATCTCAATCTCTAACTCCTTTTCACCGAGCATCTTCACCGCCTTCTCGTATTTCTGCTCGACGTCCAGCAGGCGCTTCCGTTCCTCCACCTGGTCCTGGGGATACGGATGATCTTGTTCCCCATGGGCTTCCCGGTAATCCCTCACCCACTGATTCACCGTTGACGGAGTCACCCCATACTTCCGCGCAACCACCGCCGCCTTAATGCCAGACAACACCTCTTGCGCTGCCTTCTCTCTTGTTCCCGTTAGGTGTCCCATAGTGTTCATCCTCCTCCTGTATCTAGTTTACATTTTTGTGGGGAAGGACTCCAACTTATTTAGGGGGCTGTGGAGAATGTATGCTGTTTTTCACATACATTCAGGCCGTGTGCCTGCTTGCGAGCGCAATGTATGCTGTTTTCCACATACATTCAGGCCGCGTGCCTGCTTACGGCACAATGTATGCTGTTTTTCACATACATTTGGTCCGTGTGCCTGCTTGCGAGCACAATGTATGCTGTTTTCCACATACATTCAGGCCGTGTGCCTGCTTGCGAGCACAATGTATAAAACAAAAAAAGCCCGCCCCTCCCCCGCAGCAGCGGCAGATGGACAGGCCTTTCCCTATGATTCCAGGCTTCTCTTCCCCTCGGCTTAACCTCCCAGGATAATATGCCAGACCGGCTTCGTATGTCCGCCCGGATAGAAGATATACAACAGGACGTATACAGCGACTCCGGTGATGGCGGTGATGAACCAGATAACAGACGTTACCCGCCCCCACTTGCGGTGCTTGGCATACTTGGCCTTGAAGCCGAGCGTCAGCGTGGTGATGCCGAATACGGCAGCGACGGTAGCCAGCACAATGTGGAAGATCAGGAAGACATGGTAGATCGTCGTCAGATTCTCCGGGCCGCCCCAGGACGTATTGCCCACGAATATCGTTCTGGACGAATACACCAGGAAGAAGAGAATCGCTGCCACCGCAGCCGCGATCATGGTCTTCTTGTGCGCTTCGCGTTTGCCTTGAATAATCTGTCTCCACCCGATGGCCACCAGTACCGCGCTTATGACGATGAACGATGTGCTGATCGTAGGAAACAATGTGAAAATATCCATGAATATCCCCCTTGGCACTTACCTGCTTATGATAGGTCAGACCTCCTCCGCCAGAGCAGAGGATGGCGCGGACACTTCCGTGTCCTCCTGTCCGTTCTCTTTTTTATACCAATGATAGAACACATAAGCAAGCATCGAGGCGAAAATAAATTCCTGAATGAACTTCATCACGATGCCGCCGACCTGCTGATCTACCTTGGGGGACAAGGAACCGAAGAAGCCGGGACCACCAAAAGCCTGCAGCAATGCAGCCGGACTCTGCGGTACACAGTAGCCCATCGCCTTCGCCCAGGTGCCCGGGTCACTATACGTAGCATACAGGGGGGAACCGGCAAAAATAATCAGCCCGCAGGCGGGAGTCAGCAGAACCATGTTCAGAAAGATGAAGCCCACCTGCCCCAGACCGCTAAGCGCCCGGTATTCCGGCAAGGGGTTGATCAGATTCCACCACATCAGCGCCGAGGTCAGGAACAGGACGCCATAATACAGGCGGTGGACAGTGAAATGTAGCATCACATAGTCATGGATGGCGGGGATGTGGTAGAGCGAGAACAGCCCATTGAAGAGCAGGGCCGCCACGACAGGCTTAGCGAGAAAAGCCAGTCCCTTCAGCGGATTGACCCGCAGCAGGGCGCGCCAGCACCAGTCGGGGATGCCCAGCATAATGAGCGGAACCGCCACCAGATAGGACAAGGCCATGCTGACCATATGAAAGGAGAACAGGATATGCCCCAGCAGGCTGACGGGCCCGCCTTGTGCCAGATAGAGCGCCAGCATACCGCATAAGAACAGCCCCCTCCGCCAGAAGGGGACTGCAGTGCTGCCCTCAAAACGGGAGGCCAGCGGACCGATCAGCACAAAATATCCGGCGGTCAGGAGGAGCATCAGGGCCAGAAACAGCGGACTCCATAGTTCCGTAAAGCTGAAATATTGCAATCCCGGTATCATCCTCAAGACCTCCCCGGACATAGAATCAATCCCACCATACCCAATAGAGCGCCATTACAATACTGGTGCCTGCGATAAAAAAACCGCCCAGCATGAAGATAATCGGCAGCATATGCCCTTTGTCCTTCAGATGCATCCAGAAGCCCATCTGCAGGAACACCTGCAGCACAGCCATTACTAACAGCAGGATGATCGCAAAGGTAGCATTGATCCCTCCGGCAGCCACAGCCGCAAAAGCGATCAGCGTCAGCACCACGGAGAACACAAACACCACAATATGCCGCTGCGGCCCCTCCGGGCGGTGCCGGTGCTTCACCGGAGAATCTGAAGAAGGCTGCTTCGTCGTCATGGCTTCACCCCACCTTTCCGAGCAGGTATACAACTGTGAAGATAAAGACCCACACCACATCAATGAAATGCCAATACATCGCTGATACATAAATCTTCGGAGCAGTGACCACCGTCAAGCCTTTGTGCATGAGCTGCCCAATCAGTACGGAGATCCACAGAATCCCGAACGCGACATGGGCACCGTGGAACCCGACCAGCGTATAAAAGGCCGAGCTGAACGCACTCGTGGTCATCCCGAATTCCTCATGCCTGACATATACGCTGAATTCATAAATCTCCAGGATCAGGAACGCAAGTCCGAGCAGGACGGTCACCAGCAGCCAGTTCCGGAGCTGGGCCACATTCCCGCGGTGCATCGCCTGAATGGCGAACACACTGGTCAGACTGCTGACCAGGAGGAGCAAGGTCGCTGCCGCAACCAGCGGCAGATGAAACAGCTCTGCTGCCGAGGGTCCCTCATTCGTCTGATTGCGAAGCGCCAGGAAGGTAGCGAACAGGGTGCCGAAGAGTACCGCTTCCCCTCCAAGGAACAGCCAGAAGGCCAGTACTTTATTGCGTCCTTCCAGGGTCGCTTTCTCGGGTTCATGCGGGAGTGTCCCGTCCGCTGCTTCAGCATGTGCCGTTGTCATCTCTGCTCACTTCCTTCCAGCTCTTCGGGATCAATATGCCAGCCGTGATCGTCGAACAGCGACCGCATCAGCATGGACCCGAAGGTAATAACAAGCCCCAGCGCCGTAACAATATAGTTGTTGAACAGGAAGCTCATAATGCTGCTGCTGAACTCATCGCGGCTGAACATGAAGCCAAGGCCTGCAATGAAGATGCCAACCGACATCAGGAACGGCAAAATCGTTGCAGAAGGCATATGAATCGGCCCTACCGGCTCCGCCGGGGTCATAGCCTTATGCCCGGCCATCTTCTCTTTCCAGAAAGCATCCAGGCCCCGTACCAGCGGCGTCTGCTTGAAATTATATTCCGGCGGCGGCGAAGGAATCGTCCATTCCAGGGTCCGCCCGTCTTCCCACGGATCATCCGGCGCATCCGCTGGCCGTCTGGAGGTCAGGAACACATTCACCAGGAAGATGATCATGCCAACCCCCATCAGGAACGCCCCCACTGTACTGACCAGGTTGAGCGTATCGAACTGCTGGTTCGGCAGATAGGTGAATACTCGCCGCTGCATCCCCATCAGTCCCAGGAAATGCTGCACGAAGAACGTTAAGTGGAAGCCGATGATGAAGGTCCAGAAGGTCCACTTGCCCAAGGCCTCGCTGAGCATCCGCCCGAACATCTTCGGCCACCAGTAGTGCAGCCCGGCGAACAGTCCAAGCACCAGACCGCCGACAATGACGTAGTGGAAATGCGCCACAACGAAGTACGTATCATGGAACTGGAAGTCCGCCGGCGCGGAGGCCAGCATCACCCCGGTTACCCCGCCCATCGTGAAGGTGGGAATGAACCCGGCCGCGAACAGATTCGGGGTCGTGAAGCGCACCTGCCCGCCCCACATGGTAAACAGCCAGTTGAAGATCTTGATCCCGGTCGGGACGGCGATTAGCATCGTTGAGACAGAGAACAAGGCGTTCGCTACCGGACCGAGGCCGGTGGTGAACATATGATGCGCCCAGACCATGAAGCCCAGGAAGGCAATCAGAATCGTGGCGAAGACCATCGAGCTGTACCCGAACAGCCGCTTGCGCGAGAAGGTCGGAATGACCTCGGAGATAATGCCGAAGGCCGGGAGAATCAGAATGTACACTTCGGGATGCCCGAAGATCCAGAAGATATGCTGCCACAGCACGGGATTCCCGCCCCCGGCAACATTGAAGAAGTTGGCATCCAGAATCCGGTCGAAGGTAAGCAGGACAAGGCCTACGGTAACAGCCGGGAAGGCGAATAGAATAATAGCCGAAGTAATAAAAGTAGCCCAAGCGAACATCGGCATCCGCATGAAGGACATGCCCGGCGCACGCATCGTAATAATAGTCGCCAGGAAGTTGATGCCGCCGATGAGTGTACCCAGGCCCGCAATCTGCAGCCCGATCGTATAGAAATCCACCCCGTGCGTAGAGCTGTATCCCTTACCGGAGAGCGGGGTATACGCTGTCCAGCCCGCATCCGGCGCACCGCCCATCACCCAGCTAAGATTCAGCAGGAGACCGCCGAACAGGAAGGTCCAGAACCCCAGCGAGTTGAGAAAAGGAAAGGCGACATCGCGCGCGCCGATCTGCAGCGGAATTACCGCATTCATCAGCGCGAAAATGACCGGCATGACTCCAAGAAAGATCATGGTCGTACCGTGCATGGTAATCAGCTCGTTGAAGGTCTGGGCATCCAGGAAGGTATTCATCGGCTTGATCAGCTGAATACGGATCAGGATCGCCTCCAGGCCGCCGATGCCGAAGAAGAGTCCTCCGGCCCATAGGTACAGGATGGCTATTTTTTTGTGGTCGACGGTGGTAATCCAGTCCATCAGCCCGGTATGCCGCTTGGCGCTGTGGCCGGGCGTGAGGGGCTGGGAGGGCTGCAAGGATTGCGCTGCATGAGCCAAAGAACGTACCCCCTTATCAAATATGCTGCTTCTGCTTCAGTCACAGGCTCCTAGTCCAGTGTATAACCGGCCAGATATTCGGCAATGCCGTCGATCTCTTCATCGCTTAAGCCCATATCCTTAGGGCTTGGCATCTTGTTGCCGGGCTTCACGCTCTGCGGATCATGCAGCCAGGTCTTCAGATTCTCCAGGATCGGTGCCCCGTCTTCACGGGTGTCGTCATTCAGCAAAATGCCGGCAACCGATTCACGGGAGCCGATTCCGGTCAGGCTGGGAGCTACCGGTGATGCAGGCATGCTGCCGACCGCATGGCAGGTCAGGCACTGGGACTTGAATTTCTCGGCCAGTGCCGGGTCTTCCGGCATCACAGACTCCGGCGCCTTCATGGAAGCGACCCATTTCTCGAAGGCCTCACCGCTGACGGACTTCACCTTAAACTCCATGAACCCGTGGGAAGGGCCGCATAGCTCTGCGCATTTCCCGCGGTAAACGCCTTCATTCGGCGCACTGAAGCTGAAACGGTTGACTGTGCCGTCGGGATTGGTATCCATTTTCCCGGCCAGTGAAGGTACCCAGAAGGAATGCAGCACATCCTTGGTGCTCAGCTCGAAGGCAATGTGCTTGCCCTTAGGAATAATCAGATCCTGTGCGGTCGTTATTCCGTAATCCGTATATTCGAACTCCCACCAGTACTGATGGCCGGTCACCTTGACCTTAATGGCGTCCTTGTCATCCGAATGATCATTGCCGGCAGCAAACACCACTTTCACCGTGGGGATTGCCAGCACAATGACGAGAATAAGCGGGATGACTGTCCACAGCACCTCGAGCTTGAAGCTGCCTTCCACCTGCTTTGGAATCTCATCCTGATCCTTCTTCCGGCGGAAGCGAATCCATACATATGCCGCAATGGAGAACACGATCAGCAGCACCACAATCATGATCATGATTGACAGCTTCATCAGTCCGTAAGAGCTTTCTGCTACGGGTCCCTGCGGTCTGAGTACCGACAAGTCCTCCCGCCCGCATCCGGCCAGAAGGAGTCCAAGCGCTGCTGTCATGGGAAGAAGCCGCTTACCAGCCTGCCACGTTTTCATCATTGATCTACCCCGCTTTTCCCGAATTCGTAGATTAGAGTATTTTCCTGTCAATTATAACAATCACTATTAATATAAGTTCGCCCCACTGTTTTGTCAATCGTTCACAACAATTTCACATAATCATTTTTGGATCATGGAAAGCTTGTCAACACTGATTTTAAAAGCGCTTTCAATCTTGCTGGAAAACTGTTAAACTACTTTTGAAGCGTATTCATATGTAATTGTGTCTATTAATTCATTTGACAGCTCACTTCGGCATACAAAAAACGGCATACAAAAAAAACCGTTTCCAGATGCAGCAGGCTGCCCGGGCACGGTTTATGAGAATCCTCATGGATGTTATCGCTCGAATGTAAATTGAATGTATAGTGTCGGAATCACACAGCACAAAACAGAGTTAACCGCTCTGCCCGCTGCTTCACGAGACGGAAGAATTCATTCTAACCAGCTCATGCTCCACAACCATGGTCAGCTCTTCCTCATAGCCTCCCGTGATCCGATACTTCCGGACGTACTCCTTCACAAATTTCTTGGGATCTTTGGGCCGGAAAATACGTGTCATTTCCCGTAGACTTTCCTTGACTTCGTTATGACCTTTACTTGCCATGATCAGTTCCCTCCCAAAACATTGAAAATGAATGCTCCGTTGTAGAGAATGCATGATGAAAAGTTCGCCGTAACCTTGAAATGCAAGTTAAGAACCATTACACATACGCGGCTTGCATTACCCGTCCAGACTACCATTCCAGTACCTTGGAAATCCGCCTTGCCGGTGAAGCAGGTTCGTCGTGATTTGGGCTGAGAGTAAGGATGTCCCACTGCAAAGACACCTTGACACTTTAGTTACCCGAAGAGCCACTTGCTGAATCACTCCTTTCGGGCCTTATCGTTATATTGTATCATATTCCAGATTAACTTCCACCTTTCCATGTAAAAATGCAAATGGAAATTTTTTATAGTATATGCTTGCCCTCCCGTTTGGGAACCTGATAGTAGTGTACCCCTTTTCCCAGAAATTATTGAACACCCTCCCCGCATGGCTCATACTTTCCCCGTACAACTCATAGGCTTGTAGGGAAGAAGCACGAATATTTATTGTTTTTTCCTCTACAATCCAAGGAGAGTGAGCCCTTTGTCACCTTTCAGATCTTCCACCGGACTGCCTGATAACATTGCCGCCGCCTTGAGTTATTTCTTCCCGTTCATCGGCCCGATTATTTTCCTCGCTCTGGAGAAGCGCAGCCGCTTCGTCCTGTTCCACTCGCTTCAATCCCTGATTGCCTTCGGAGCGCTCATGATCGCCCATGTGCTCAGCGGCTTCATTCCGCTTCTCGGTGGTCTGGTTGGCGCCCTGATCTCCCTCGTCAGCTTCGCGGTTTGGCTGCTGATGATCTACCATGCCCTGGGCAGCAGATGGTTCAAGCTCCCCTGGGTGGGACAAATCGCCGAAAGCCAGCTGCGGCAGCTGTAGATTCTGTAGCTTCGGTGAAGCAGAAAATAGTTTCCCATTTGCCTGCCTACTCCTTACAATGGGATAAGACATGCAGGAATCTACAGGCTGGGGGAAGCATCCATGTATTTGTTCATCATAAATTCCCGCTCCGGCGGCGGAGCGGGGCGGCGGACCTGGCACAGCGTGCAGGCCTTGCTTGCGGCACGGGCCGTTCCATATGAAGCGCTGTTCACACAAAGCGCTGACAGCGCGGAGAGCCAGACGCTGCACGCGCTGGCCCGCCGCGAGGACTGGCACGCCGCCATCGTTGTCGGCGGCGACGGCACGATCCACAGTGTGCTGGGCGCACTGCGGCGCAGGGGAGTCCCGCTGGGAGTCATCCCGGCGGGTTCGGGCAATGACACCGCGCGCGGGTTCGGCATCCCGCTAGCGCCTGAGGCAGCGCTCGACAACGCGCTGCAGGAGCGCTGCATCGAAGCCGATCTGCTCTCCGCGGCAGGGAAGCTCACCCTGACGGCGGTGGCCAGCGGCTTCGACGCGCAGGTGGCCGTCAATGTGAACGGCAGCCGCTACAAGCGGCTCTGCAACGCCATTGGCGCCGGGCGCCTAGCCTATATCATCGGCATTCTGCATACGCTGATGACCTTCAAGCCCTGCCGCGTCAGCGTGACCTGCGACGGCAAGGAGCACGCCTTCGACCAGGCATGGCTGGTCTCGGTCTGCAACCTGCCCAGCTACGGCGGCGGGCTGCTGATCTGCCCGCAGGCGGAATCAGGCGACGGCCTGCTTGACGTCTGCGTCGTCCACGGGGTCAGCCGCGGGCAATTGCTGCGGCTGTTCCCGACGGTGGTGAAGGGCAGGCACACGAAGCTGCCCTATGTCACCATGCTGCGCGGACGCAGCGCAGCCGTGCACTTCGCGCAGCCGCGCCACGCCATTGGCGACGGCGAAGCGCTGGGCACCGCGCCGCTGGCCGTGGCTTGCGAGCCGGGCGCGCTGCGCGTGCTCTCGCCGCTGGCGGCAGCCGCAGCGCCGGGCGCAGCCGGGCCTGGTTCCTGTCACGCCAGCATCTGAGACAGGCATCGGGCTTCCTGACGCCCTGAAATGCAAGAAATGCCTCTACTGGCGCGCGGATCAGCTCCGCGCGCCAGTAGGGGCATTTCTTTTTATGTTTTTTTAAGCAGCCTCACGACAAATGAGGTTGCTCCCGCCGTACTTTTCGCCTCAATCTCCCCGCCATGCAGTTGAACGATGCTTTTGGCAATAGCCAGCCCGAGGCCTGATCCGCCTGTGAATTCAGAACGGGACTTCTCCACTCTGTAGAATCGCTCGAAGATATAAGGCAGGTCCACACTTGGGATCGTTTTGCCGTAATTCTTTACTTCCACTTCAACCGCCTGCCATGAGTCCCTTACAGACAGATCGATATATTTGCCTTCTTTTCCGTAGCGAATGGCATTTTGAATCAGATTTTCAAACACCCTGGCTATTTTACTGCCATCCCCCGGGATGACAGGATTCTCCGACGTTATGAACGTCCTCATGTGCATGCCTGCTTCCTCCGTCTGAAGCCTGTGCTGCACCACTAACTGGTTCAGCATTTCTTCAATATTGATGGATTCGGCGTTTACAAGGATTTCTTTATTTTGAACATAGGTATACTCGAACAGGTCATTTAATACATGATGCAGCCGCTGAGCCTTGGCATAGACAATCTGCATATAAGCTCGAAGCTCCACTTCGTCCCGATATTCATCCTGATTGATTAGATTCAGGTAACCAATGATCGAGGTTAGAGGAGACCTGAGGTCATGGGCAACATTCGTCACCAGCTCGTTCTTGATCTGTTCGGCCCTGCGCTCCTCCACGGCGGCCTGCCGGGCCTGCACGGCAATATGATTAATGTGGGCAGCAAGCTCATCCAGACCGGCGGCCTCCCGCTCTTCCAGCCTATAATCCAACTGCCCGCCAGCGATCATTCCGGCTTCACGGATCAGCTGACGAAGCTCGGCGGCAATATAACGCTGCCTCTCCCTCCGGTAGAACAGGAACAGGCAGAAGAAGAACACCAGCAGGAATCCAAGCGAGGCCGCCTGTCTCTCTCCCAGAAGGGCAGTGATCGTTCTCATCATGAAGTCTGCCAAGCTGTACCTTTTCTGAATTTGTATAAGCGAAAACAACAGTATGGTTAATGTAACCGTTGAAGCCAGGAGCGACAGCATAACATAGAGAATTCCTCTCCAGACCGGGAGGGCTCTGAGAATATGAAGCGGATTATTTTTCAATTTTATAGCCAACTCCCCAGACCGTTTGAATAATAGCCTCTCCTGTTGCAGCAGCAATTTTATCCCTCAGGTTGCTGATATGAACCATAACTGTCTTATTCGATCCTGAACCCATTTCATTCCATACCTGTTCAAAAATCTCCTCGGACCCGAACACTCTCCCGCGATGCCTCGCCAGCAGATACAGAATATCAAATTCGATTGCGGTCAACCGGATCTCCTGATCCCGGACATGGACCGTGTGGCTTTGCTTATCGATCTTCAGGGAGTGAATGTAGAGGCTGTCCGGCTCTTTGGCCGCAGGCTGATAATTGGCTCTGCGCAGCAGTGCCTTCACCCGGGCGGTTAATTCCAGCGGATTAAACGGCTTAATCATATAATCGTCCGCGCCTGTCATCAGCCCGACAATTTTGTCCATATCCTCCGCCTTGGCGCTTAGCATCAGGACGGGTATTTCATGCTCTTTTCTAATCTCCCGGCAGACTTCCAGCCCATTCATACCGGGCATCATAATATCCAGAATCATAAGGTCAACCGGGTGCTGCTCCATGAATCGAAGGGCTTCCGGCCCATCCTGCACCGTAAAAATCTGATAGCCTTCATTGCGCAGGTACACGCCGATCAACTCGGCAATTTCTTTGTCATCATCTGCAATAAGTATCTCGGTAGCCATACGTCTCCCCCTCGGATCATGTGCTGTGTCCCCGGCTATAATCTTAGCTTATTCAACCATTGTTTCCCATCCCCCCACTTAAATAGTCTGCTTATTAGGAGATAACCCACAGCAGCACCGGCAGTATTGGCGATAAGGTCATTAATATCGGTGCTCCGCGCGCTGCCGCAGACGATTCGGATTATTAACTGAAGGACTTCAATAGACAAGCTGACGCAGAACCCGTAACGCACTACCTTTGTTAAGGACTTGAACTTCCGGTGGAGCAGCGGCAAATACATACCCAGCGGTACGAGCATTACGATATTTAAGACAAATGTTGTCAGGTCGAGTGTTAACAGGGGAAGATAATTAATCGTCTTGTACCAGGGAATCAGGTTGGCATATTTGCCGATATTCACATCAATGGGGAAGAACACCAGATGCATCACACAGAGCAGATAAATGCTGAAGGTTAAGATTGTAAAATATTGTCCCGCGCTGTGCATCCTGTTGTTTAATAACGCATCAGCTATGAGGTACAAAACAAACAATACGAATAAAGGCACCAGAACATAAGGGGACTGAATGGTAAACATAATGGATTGCCCCACGCTATTTCCTCCACTTCACTTGATCGGTAATTAGGCTGAAAAAGGGGCTGCGTCAAGGGACTGTAACATGAAACAATCCCTCTCGTCAGCCCGACCTGTTCTTTACTTCGTAACCGGAATGATGTGACCATCGACCGACAGGCTGGTGACCTCCGCTGCATCCAGGAAGACCCTTTGACCGTCTTTGTCCAGATTATAATGCCATTCAAATCCACGGTCTGTTGTACTGGTCGAGCCTAGATAGAGTACAGTCTTCTGCCCGTCCTTCGTCGTCACGCTCACTTGGGGGCTATATTCCGGTAATTGATCGGTTGGCCCTGTGACCCGCTTCCCTTCAAGAGCTACTCCAATTGCAGAGATATTACCCGCTTGAATCGACAGCTGTTCCTGCTGGTGCGACAGGGTATGGTCTATGGCTATATTGTAGGAGGAGTTGCTCTCCTCTGCTGTAAAAGAATTCTTGAACGGCCCCTTCACAAGAATGGCTCGCGTGTCATTATCTTCGATCGCATCCGCCTTAACGGTAAGCTTCTTACCGTTCAAGCTGGCCGGTGTTTCAACATCGAACATAGCGATGATCTTCTTGCCGTCCGCTGTCACCCGCTGCTCCACCATGTAATTGACATCCTTATCCCCGTGAAGTTCAAGGGCAGGAATCACTGCTTTCTTAGGGAAAAGGGTACCGTCTTCCTTCGCAAACGAGACGACAATCAGCGCGCTGTTGCCTCCGATTATGCTTTGCTCCACCGTTGCTACAATGCCGGCCTGAACTGTAGACTGATGAATGGCGGTCACAGCTCCCTCTGTAATTCCGGCGTTCCCGCCTGTGAATAGTTTAAAGAACCCATGATCCGGTGAAGCCAGTGCTGAGGTTCCCATTGCCGTTAAAGAGATTGTGGCAACGATCGCCGCACCTAATGCCCATTTCTTCTTTGCTGGTTGTCTGACCTTCTGATTGTTGTTCATTGTCCATTCCTCCATCTTATTTTTGGTTGTGTTCTTTGGGAATGTACTCAGTATAGTCAGCAGTTTCTAAGTTCTTTTAAAGAAGTTTTAAAGATTTACTAAATTTTTCGAGGATAACCCAAATTAAGCAGGCCCCGCGGAGGATGATCCGGGGGGCCTGCTGTATGTGTGGCTTATGCTATTGTTCATCCAGATGATTAATCAAGTTGTATCAGCAAGTTCCGGTATTTCCAGACGGAGCCTGCTTCTTGTGGGCTACAGCCCTGTTGGTTTCTGAGGCAGCAGGTTGCCGACAATCGACTTCAGCTCGCCCTCCGGCTTATTACTCTTTTTCCCGTTGTCAAAGCTGGTAATGCGGATCTCGGAATAGCTTTCTCCCGGGGCTACGGGCTTGAAAATCCATTTCTCCCGGTTATCCAGCCGCACGTTGAACTTCATGTCCTTGAACATATCCACCAGCTCCCGTTCTCCCGGGGTCTTGCCTTCTTCCAGGAACAGCAGTCCGCGCAGCGGCTTGATGCCATCTGCATGCTGCACTTCAAAATGAACAATACACTCCATGCTTGTCACCTCCCTTGGTTAGTGAACTTGGGCACTTACTGATTCAGTCCTATTCCTCCGGCTCTTCCCCGGATTCCTCCTGATCATGCAGCACATATTTGTTGTAGATCCGGCTGTAGCGCTCCCCGTAGCGTTTCTGCAGTTCGGGGCCCATATCTTCCTCCAGCTCGAACAATACCATTTCCTGTGTAAAATGATTGAGGAGAAGCTCCACCAGCACCGGATGCTCCGTCACTACCGCCTGGGCGCTCCCGTCCTCATAGCGCATGCCGAGCATGCACCAGCTCCGGTCCACGACGAAGGAGAACTTCCGGCCTCCGCTGCGCTCCGGCTTGCCCGGCAGCGGCGGCCAGACCGGGTAAGGCGCCGGCACAGCGTTGCCGCCGTCAAAGGCCCACAGCAGCTTCACACCGCGCAGCTCCGCCTGCTCAAGCTCACTGCGCAGCAGCGAGGCTTCCTCCCGCCACACATCCACTACAATCTCCTGAGCGGCAAGATTCAGCTGGCGGACCAGCTCTCCCATCACATTCCGGTCACCCTCCACATTGTAGAAGGAGGGGCTGACCGGGCCCCCGCGCGGCATCTCGCTCTCCATATAGGCAAGCGAAGCCTGCACCCGCCCGGAGATCATCGTGGCCAGCTCTTCCGGGTCCAGCACACTGTAGCGTGCCGGCTCCCCTTCTCCGCAGCGCACATAGCCTTGCTGGGTCAGGCGCTGAAGCGCCGCATATACGTTAGATCTTGATACTCCTAGCTGCTTTGCCACTTCGTAGCCCGAAGCCTGGCCCTTGGTGGCCAGCTCAACCATAATTTTGGATTCCATCTCTGTGAAACCCAAATTGCGCAGATGCAGCAGCAATTGTTCCATCTATGTTGTCCCCCTAAGCTGTCTGTACTACACGGTCTATATTTGTTCCGAGCCGCAGCGCGGGCACCACATGGAGCCCTTCGGCAGATCGGCGCGGCAGATCTGGCATTTCACAATCTCCCGTGTATCTGTTTCTGCGGCTACCAACTCTTCGGCTGGCTCGCTTGCCTTCCAGTCCCTGATCCGGCGGTCCAGCTCCAGTTGCCGCTCCCGTTCACGTTCCAGTTCATCCGCCTCCCGGCGGCTCCGGTCAGCACCCGCAGCCAGCCGGTCTGTCTCCTCCGGCTCTGCCTCTTCTTCCGGTTCAGGCAGCACCTCGGCATACTGCACGCGAGCTTCGGGTCTTCGGGCCAGCTCCCGTTCCGCTTCGGTCAGTTCTTCCTCGCCGTAGTACTGATCCTCCTCATCTTCATGCTCAAGAACCGTATGTACGGTAACTGCAGGTGGCGCAGCGGCAGCGGCAGCTCCCGAAGCCGGTTCTTTACGCAGTGAAATTTCCTTCTCCTGCGGCTTGCGTGCTTCCAGCTTACGTCCGCAGTGCGGACAGAAATTGGCCTCCAGCGCTACGATCTGACCACAGGCGCACAGGCGTTCATTTCTCAGCTCGGCAATTCTTGAGCGCACATCCTCGATCTGCTCCTGCAGCTTGTTACAGCCCCGCGCAAGCTCGATCATCTGGCCTTCAGCCACCGACATATCCCTTGAACGATATCCCTCGTAGAACAGCTTCCCCATTTTCAAAAATTCAACCTGCATCTCATGCTCAATATCCGAAATCTGCCCATTCAGCTTGCTCACTTCCACCGAGCTTTGCGCTTTTTCACTCACCCGGCTGGCACCGTCTTTAATGCGTTGCAGAAAATTCATTGTAGTTCCTCCTTCTCCAGAGTGAGAATAGGCTGATTCGCAGCCGCGTATTTCAATTGCCGCTCCATACAGCAGCGTAAAACGTGATTCTATCATACCAAAAGTCCACAGCAGATTCATTATTTGTCGTCATGTGGTAAATACCAAGTATAGGCGGCTTGCGTTCTTACTTGGAATGAGTATGCTGCGGAAGAAGCAATCATACGTATGGTCTTCTGCTGTATCCGTTCCCGCGTACCCGTACATTATCCAATCATGGAGGGATGAATTGTGCCTGACGATAACCTTAACCGATATTTCGTCTCTGTGAACCACGGTCTGATTCAGGAAGAGAGAAGCGAGTCAAGCGAGTATGAGGTTCTGCTCTCCAGTGACGAGCTGACCGTGCTTCAGGACCTTCTCACCGATTTGGCCAGCGGGGATGACTACGCCTTCCGGCGTGCCGTGGTCCCCTATAAGTCAGCCGATCATGATGATGGCGCAGAGCAGTTCGATGACGCCACCATCCGCCTGTTCCAGTATCTGCATGACCACGGTACCGATGAGACACGCCAGCAGATCGAAAGCTTGAACGTCCTGCAGAAGCTGGAGAACACAGGCTATCAGGATGAAGGATACGGCACAGGCTCTCCCACCAACAAATAAGGATAAGGATGAACGGAGCTTGGGCGTAAGGACGGCCTAATGCCTATACTGTGCTAATACGCGCCTGAGTGAAGAATGTTTCTCTCCGCGCAGGGTTACGGTTTTATTTTGCTTCCGGGGCTTAACATCGGTTAAAATAGAATCAGATCAGCTGCAAGCACTGTATAAGATTGCCGTCGTCATCCATTCATGGTCTACAGTCACAAATTACGATCACCGGGAGAGTTTCAGTGGAAGAAAATGATAGTACACAGGTAACATTGAACAAGTTGCAGGTCCATGTGAAGGATATGCAGAAATGGCAGATTAACGAGGATTTCGCCAGTCAGGTTGAGAATTTCAAGGCGTTGCCGGCGCTGTACCGTCATGCTCTGAATGAGCTTGAGAATAAAATCGATATCATCCGGACCGAGTGGCAGGTGCGTGACGGCTTCAGCCCGATTGAGCATGTGAAGTGCCGGATCAAAGAACCGAAGAGCATTGTGCAAAAGATGCAGCGCAAGGGCTATGAGCTTAACCTTGATAATATGGAACAGTACATCCATGATATTGCGGGGATGCGAATTGTCTGCGCCTTCGTCAAGGACATTTACAGGCTGGTAGATCACCTGTGCGCCCGCGAGGACATCCGTGTGCTTGAGATCAAGGATTACATCGCCCATCCGAAGCCGAACGGCTACCAGAGCCTGCATCTCATTGTGGCGATTCCGCTGGTGCTGCTCGACGGCACCCGCTGGGTGAAGGCAGAAATGCAGCTCCGTACGCTGGCAATGGATTTCTGGGCCAGCATGGAGCATATTCTCTACTATAAATTCGACAAACAGCTGCCCTCGCATGTGGCCGAGGAGCTGAAAGAAGCGGCCCGCGCCGCCGATGAGCTGGACCAGAAGATGCTCCGCCTGCGCCGGGAGATCCTGGAGCTGTCCGAAGGCAGCGGCGGCACCGAGCCTTAATTGTGCAGTACAGAACACACATAAACTTAGGATGAATTGGCCGCAGCTACGCCTTTATCCGGCTACAAGAGGGGCACTTTTGTGCTCCTCTTGTGTTTTGCTGGCTTGATGTGGCGGGCCCGCCCTACCACCCAGTTTGGGCTAAATCAGGGGCACTTCTGCCCCTCATTCCCGCCTTCCGCCCGATTCGAGCTAATTCAGGTGCACTTCTGCTCCTCATTCCCGCTTCCCGCCCGGTTTCGCCCAATTCAGGTGCACTTCTGCTCCTCATTTCCACCTACCGCCCGATTTGGGCTAATTCAGGTGCACTTCTGCTCCTTATTTCCCCCTACCGTCCGATTTGGGCTAATTCAGGTGCACTTCTGCTCCTCATTTCCGCCTGCTAAATATCAGCTAAATGTCCGCACGTCAACTTCCGGCCGATTCAGAGGGATTTATCCCCTTCATTCCCTTGCAGCCTCCCGCAACCTACCCGGCGCACTGCTCTCAAAACTAATATTACTTGTAAGATCATCTCTTGCGTTCGTGTCCCGGCATCTGATTCATTTCCACCAGTTGGTCTAGTTTACACTCTATATTACTTAAAGAGCAGCTTCAGTCGCCGCACAAACATTGTAGCCTACAGCTCATTCAATCCCACCGCACCTATCCGTGCAACCCGGAGCTTACTCAAGCCCTACTCACGAACCCATGCACCTACAGCTTACTCAAGCCCCTACTCACGAACCCATGCACCTACAGCTTACTCAAAGCCCACCTCACGAACCCGCAGCTACAGCTTATTCAAGCCTGCCGCACGCTTGGCGGCAGCTTCCGCGACCCGGCGCATTAGCAGCGTGAGCCCTTCACGCGCCTTGGGTGTCTGCGGCAGGAGTGTGCTCCAGTCCTCCTCCGGCTCCATCACCTCAGGCATAGCCGGGAACGGCCGGGAGGCGATCTCATGGAACAGCGGCCCCGGCTGATGCAATGAGCCCTCAGCCGCTGCCTCGGCCAGCCACTCGCCTGAGGATACAGCCGGACCCTTGCGCTCCAGCCGGGCCAGCTCGGACGCGAGCGACACGGCCGCAGGCCCGCCTTCTTCTGTGCTCCGCTCATTCTCCTGCTCCGCCCACAAGGCGAATACGCCGGAGAGCAGCTCTTCCTTGGACAATCCGCGCAAGGCGAACGCAAGCAGCGGCTCCTTGGTCAGTTGCTGCCTGATAAGCTGCACCAGCTCCTCAGCGGGCAGCAGACCCGTGCCCTGTTCATCCGCTGCCAGCCTTAACTCATCTTCCGCAGGCAGCAGCTCCAGCGCAGCAAGCCCGCCGTTCAGACTGCCCTGCAGCAGATCATACAATTCACCCGGATGTGCAGAGAGCTGATGCAGCACTTCATTCTTCCGGGCGGGCGTCCACTGCGGAATGTGTAGAGTGACAGCCTCCCGTTGTACCTGCGGTAATGGCACCTGCTGGTCTTGCCGCACCGGTTCCACCCGCTGGCCCCGCACTCCCTGCTTCTCTCTCCCGACTCCGGCTTTGCCGCTGCGTCTGTCTGCTCCTTCAGCAGCAGGTCCCAGACTCCCGGTCGCCTTGATGACTCCAGGCAGCACCTCCAGCCGTAGCTCCAGCAGCTCATTCATAGATGCTTCCTCCTTCTGCCTTACAATGTGTTGCCTGATCTACATCCAATCCTGTCCCTGCAGTTCAATCAGCTCTTTCAGCTCATGGTTGGACATCTCGGTCAACCAGTTCTCGCCGGAGCCGACGACCTGCTCGGACAGGCTTTTTTTGCGTTCAATCAATTCGTCGATCCTCTCTTCCAGCGTCCCCTGGCAGATCAGCTTGTGCACCTGCACATTCTTGTGCTGACCTATCCGGAAGGCGCGGTCCGTCGCCTGATTCTCCACGGCCGGGTTCCACCAGCGGTCATAATGCAGCACATGATTGGCCCGTGTCAGATTGAGGCCGACGCCTCCCGCTTTGAGCGACAGTACGAAGAAGGCGGGACCGTCCCCCTCCTGAAAAGCATGCACCATCTCGTCGCGCTCGCGCTTCGAGATTCCGCCATGCAGGAACAGCGGCGTCTGCCCGTATCTTCGGGCCAGCCGGCTGACAAGCAGCTCGCCCATCGCCACATACTGCGTGAAGATCAGCGCCGACTCGCCAAGCTCGGAGATGCTGTCCAGCACCTCGAACATGACATCCATTTTGCCCGAAGGCTCACTGCGCACGCTCCGCCCCTCGTCCTTGCGGAACAGCTGGGGATGATCGCAGATCTGCTTCAGCTTGGTCAGGGAAGACAGCACCAGCCCGCGCCGGGCCATGCCCGAGCGTTCGCCGATGACACCAAGCATCTCGTCCACAACCCCCTGATACAGCGCGGCCTGCGTCTCCGTAAGCGGACAATAAGACTTCAGCTCAAGCTTCTCCGGCAGATCCTTCGAGATATCCGGGTCACTCTTGAGACGCCGCAGCAGGAAGGGCGAGACCAGGCGGTGCAGCTCACGCAGCCGTTCGCCGCCTTCTCCCGACACATAACGCTGGCGGAAGGAATGATACGTCCCCAGGTAGCCAGGGTTGAGGAAGTGAAAAATCGACCACAGCTCGCCCAGCCGGTTCTCCACCGGAGTCCCGGTCATTGCGATCCGGTGCGGCGCGGTCAGCTTCATGACGCTCTGCGCCTGCTTGGTGCGGTGATTCTTGATGTACTGTGCTTCATCCAGCACCACAGTGGACCAGCGTACCCCGGCCAGATCCTCGCTGTCCCGGCCCGCCAGATGGTAGGTGGTCAGCACAATCTCATGGCTGACCGCCAGCTCCCTGAACCCTTCGCCGCGTACCCGCCGCCCTCCATGATGAATATGCAAGCTAAGCGAAGGGGCGAAGCGCTGCAATTCCCGCTGCCAGTTCCCCAGCAGAGAGGTCGGGCAGAGAATCAGCACAGGCTCCTGCTTCTCGCCCGGCGGTGCATTCAGCGCCCGGTCCAGGAGGCAGGTGATGACCTGCACGGTTTTACCGAGGCCCATGTCATCGGCCAGACAGACTCCGAAGCCGAGACTGCTGAGTGCCGTAAGCCATTGATAGCCCCGCTCCTGATAAGGGCGCAGCGTTCCGTTCAGACCCTCCGGCACCGGACGCAGCGGCATCCCGCGCAGCACATCGCCGTGCATAAGGGAGGCCAGCAGGCCGGAGGTCTCCATGCCTGTAACCGACATGCCCTTCCATAGCCGCTCATCGCCGTCCTCAGCCTCCAGACGCATCCAGTCGGCCGCCGTCATCTCTCCACTCTCGTTACGCTTCATATATCTCAGGACCTGACGCACTTCCTTCGGGTCCACTTCAATCCATTCTCCCCGGAAGCGTACAAAAGGCACACCCGCTTCCACCAGAGCATTCAACTCATCCTCCGTGATGTCTGAATCCCCCAGAGAGGCTTCAATACGGAAGGAGATCAGCTCCTCCATGCCCAGCGCCGGCTGCACCGGGCCGTCCGTTCCGCCCGCCGGCGGCTGCATCTTCATTCTCATGCCGATCCGCCGCCGTCCCTCCCGGCTCCAGCGCGAAGGCATCTGCACCGTAATTCCCCGTTCCCGCAGCTGCTGTACGCTGTCCTTCAGGAAGAAATACAGCCGCTCCGGCGGAAGCTCAATACCGCGCGGGGCCGGTTCAGCCAGCGACCGCAGGATGTCCGGCGAACTCTTCGCCGCCCGTCCCAGCGCCGCAAGCAGCTGCTGCTGAATATTGCGGTAGCGCTTGCCCCATAGGGTGAATTCCCGCTCCGGGCTGCTCCAGACCGCTTCCGCCGGAATCCAGAATTCACCCTCCTCCCGGCTCTCCGCCCAGAAGGTCAGCTGCCACAACTCGCTCTCCTCCGCCGGCGGCTCCAGCCGCAGGCCCAGGCTAAGCTGCCCGCTGCGGGCCTCCTCAGTCTCGAAATGCGGCACCTCATGGCCCGCTGTCTCGTTCACGACTGTCAGCAGCTCCGTCACCTCAGCCGGGG
Source organism: Paenibacillus sp. FSL K6-1217 (assembly GCF_045040735.1). NCBI lineage: Bacteria > Bacillati > Bacillota > Bacilli > Caryophanales > Paenibacillaceae > Paenibacillus > Paenibacillus sp. FSL K6-1217. Next base: position 5,708,910 of record NZ_CP150271.1, on the reverse strand, counting down.
TCCCCTGCACGGGGATATCCCGGCTTCCCGTGAGCAGACTGTTCCACCACAGCTCAGTCAGCGGAGAATAGCCGCGGCGGTAATTGGCCTTATACGGCGACAGCGCACTCTCATGGGCGGCAACCACATTCTTGATCTCGGCGGTCATGACCGCCTGCAGGAAGGAATACAGCACATAGCCGCCCGCTTCCTCGCGCGAGGACAGGTCGCCTTCCTCGGCAACGTGTGTGCCGAGTGCAAGCACCGGCATAGAAGCCGCCATCTGCAGGAAGAATTCCTTATCCGCCTCTTCCCGGAACGCCGGTGACCAGCATACGGCAGCGGCCTGTTCGCCGCCGCGCCGCCGCGATCCGACCTTGCGCGGCGGCTGGGCGCCGGGCACAATCCCGCCCTTACCCATCAGCTCCAGCGCGAAGCGGGCCGCTGCCGACCAGTAGCGCAGCTCTCCCCCGGGCTCGATGCCCTGGGCACGGCTGGCCTGTTCATCCCAGGCCAGCAGCAGCTCGAAGGCATCCTTCGGCGACAGCGCCAGCCCTTCCAGTGTGCGTCCGGGCAGTCCGCGCCGCGCCGGCCTGCCCTCCACAGCAGCGGCCGCAGGATACTTAACCTCTGCCAGCCGCAGCGCAGCACCCGCAAAAGGACGCCACCCGCTGCGGAGCTCCAGCCGCTTGATCACGCGTGTCCATGCGTCCACCTTCGGCTCGGAGGTTTCGCCCGAGAAGCAGAATAATACGTCCCCTAACCATATAGCATACAGATGCTTAATCATTGTTGATCTCCATTCTTTTGAGCAGACAGCAAGAGCCAGCCCTTCCAGACCGGAAGACTGTCTCCTTCTGCGCGAGAAGTATATTATGAGGCTGCACCCGCAGCATGAACTGTACAACCATTCGATGAACGCTTAAGTTATTGCTGCAACTTTTTCTTCATCCCTTCATCTTATACGAAAAACCATATATTTAAAAACCTTTCTGCGCTTTTTCTGCGATTTACAGCAGATTTTTGTTCAGAGCGGCCCATTACAGTTCAGTTAGCGTTACTTCCTCAGCAGCAGACGGGCCACAAAAATGAGGCAACGATCCAAATTGTTGCATAAATGTCAACTCCGGCTCATTAATAGTTGGCTTTGAGGGGAAATGTTGCAGGAATGTCAGCAATTCTCTCAAATAGCGACTGCGGGGAGCGGGATTAATGCATTTCTTACAACATTTCGGAGTTATGCTCGCGATACTAAAGGGAATGTTGCCTTTTGAGCAGGATTATACCTCGTTCCTTCCTTGCCGGTCAGCATCCCCTCCCCCACACACACCACAAAAAACCGGCCCGCCCTCTTTCCAGGCGAAGCCGGTCCTTAACTCCAGCCAATCCGTGCTATGCTACATAGCTCTTATGGGTTAACTTCATCTGCACCCTGCTCCTTACCCGCCAGAATCCGCAGTTCCCCGCTCTCCGCAGCATCTGCCACCTGAACGATGATCGCGCCGTTCTTGCCGTTATAGGCCCAGCCCAATCCCCCCTCATTCAGCTGCTCCAGGCTGATCTCCGCAAGCCCCTCCACCGCAGCTGCGGTGAAGAACGGATAACAGAGCGCGAACCGCAGCGTCTCCCTGCGCGGCTTGTAGCCGTGCACCGCATACGCCCACTTCAGCACCAGCGCATCCCCCTGGCCCTCGGCCTGGACGGCAAGCTCCGTATACTGCCCCTTGCGGTAGCTGAAGCTGTGGCCGTCATCCTCATACAGCCTGAAGGACGAAGAGAAGCCCTCAGCCGCTTCCGCCCCATAGAGGTGGAAAATAATTGTCTCCTCCGTATCCTCCAGCGCATATTGTCTCAGCGGGCCTTCGGCCACGAAGCTGCCGGCCTTCACATACATCGGCATGATGTGCAGCGGCGCAGCGGCCAGAATATGGCGTCCGCCTTCGTGGATCTCTCCGTCCCAATAATCCAGCCAGCGGCCTTCCGGCAGATAGACAGAGCGGTGATCCGTATCCGGGCGATAGACCGGGGCAATCAGCACATTTTCACCCAGCAGGAACTGGTCGCACAGGTTACTGACATGCGGATCACGCGGATATTCGAGCACCAATGGACGGATGACAGGCAGACCGCTCTTCTCTGCTTCATGAAACAGATTATACAAATGCGGCATCCAGCGGTACCTCAGCCCGATGAATTCACGCAGAATCCCTTCCACCTCTTCCCCGAAGGACCACGGCTCCTGGCGCAGCGTCCCGATGGAGGAGTGATTCCGGCAGTAGGGGAAAAACACGCCCATTTGCGTCCACCGCACCAGCAGCTGCGCCGACGTATGATGGGCGAACCCGCCGATATCCGGCCCCGCGAAGGCCAACCCGGACAGCCCCATGTTCAGCACCATAGGCATCGCCATCGCCATATGCTCCCAGAAGCTGCGGTTATCGCCAGTCCATACGGCCGCATAGCGCTGGATACCCGCATATCCGGCACGGGTCAGCACGAAGGGACGCTCGCCCCCCATATGCTCGGCCAGCCCCTCATAGGTCGCCTTGGACATCATCATCCCGTACAGGTTATGGTACTCCTCATGAGTAACCGGCCGCCCGTTGTTGAAGTGCATCACATCAAGGTCCATCGTCTTGGATTCATTAAAGACCGCAGGCTCGTTCATATCGTTCCAGATGCCCTGAATCCCGAGGTCGGTGTAATATTGATGCAGGTCTCCCCACCACTCGGCGGTCCGGCTGTCGCTGAAATCCGGAAAGGCACTGATCCCCGGCCACACCTCACCGAAGAAAATATCGCCCTCCAGGCGGCGGCAAAAGTGCTTTTCCAGCACACCTTGCTTATACACCTCGTATTTGGGGTCTTTTTTGACGCCGGGATCGACAATCGGGACAATGCGCACGCCCAGCTCCGCGAGCTCCGAGATCATTTTCTGCGGATCAGGGAAGTTGACAGGGTCGAAGGTGAACACGCGGTACTCGTCCATATAGTGGATATCCAGATAGATCACATCGCACGGGATATTCTTCTCACGGAAGGTCTTGGCAAGCTGCAGTACCTCCTGCTGATTCATATAACTGTAGCGCGACTGGTGGTAACCAAGCGCCCACTTCGGCGGAAGCGCGATCCGGCCGGTGAGTGTGGTGTATCTTTTGACGACATCCTTCATCTCGGGTCCATTAATGAAATAGATATCGTACGCTCCCGTAGAACAGCCAATGGTAAAAGCAATGCCGTGCGAGCGCATGTCAAAATCACTCCGGCCCGTATTGTCCAGAAACAGCCCGTAGGAGAGATCACCGTGCATATGGATAATCAGCGGGATCGATTCGTAGAGCGCCTCAATCTCCGGCAGATGCGGAGCGAACACATCGGTGTTCCAGTTCGTATAACGCTCCCCGCGTTTGTCCAGGAAGCTTGATTTCTCACCCAGTCCGTAGAAATGCGAGTCCGGCTGCATATCATATTCCGCATGGCTCGCGCCGCGCGGGTTCCAGCTCGCCAGATTCTGCTGCATGATCACCTTGCGGGACGTATTCTCCACCCGGAGCTGGAACGAGGTCTTCTCAATAATCAGCCGGATGGCGCCGGTAGAGAAGATGAGCTCCTCTTCTGTCTCCTCCACCGGGAACAGATGCGGGATACAGCACTCCTTCAGGACCGCCTCCGAGGTGGTTAAGTCCGGCACCCTGCCATGGAAGACCTTCATCCGGAACATATCATCACTCAGGAAGATAAAAACCATCCCGGCGCATTCCCCCCGGACGATATACACATTCTCAGAGCGTTCCCAGGACACCACGCTGCCCGGCGTGTTCCAGGTCTCTTTCATCACCAGCGGCCCCATCTTCTCGGGGCGTATCGCCTCACTGCTATCCATTGAAATTTCTCCCCCTTCGCTGCTTGCTGATCCACTTCTTGACTACATATTACCCCGGGCCCGGGGAATACTATCCGCGTTTTTTATGACCAATCGGTCATTTTTTTTGCCGGATTAGTCTTATTTGCCGACAAAGCGGGTATATTCTATATAGGCCATGGATAGGCCAAGGCCAAAACGTATTTATCAATCAAGCTAAGGAGTGGTCATGTGACTGGAACTAATCCTTATAAGTGGGGGAATCTAGTGCTATTCCTCGGCGTCATTACCGTCAATACCCTGTCGGTCGTCCTGCCGCTTGGCGGGAACAGCACCGCTGAGATCTCGGACAAGTATCATACGTACCTTACACCGGCGGGCTATGCTTTTTCCATCTGGTCCGTGATTTATCTGCTGCTGGCCGGATTCATTATTTATCAGTTCCGCAGCGATACCGGAGGCCGGGATTCCGTCCAGCGGATAGGGATCTGGTTCATGCTCAGCTGTCTCTTCAATATGGGCTGGCTGCTTCTCTGGCATTACCTGTACATTGAGCTGTCGCTGGTGGCGATGGTGCTTCTGCTGCTCTCATTAATCGTCATTTACCGTAATACCCGCTTCATCCCGGACCCTACGGCAGGCGAGAAATGGCTGGTGAAGCTGCCCTTCAGCCTCTATCTCGGCTGGATCTCGGTAGCCACTATTGTCAATGTCAGCGTTGTGCTGGTGAAGAACGACTGGGGCGGCTTCGGGCTCAGCGGCACGTTCTGGGCAGTCATCATGCTCTGCGTCGGTGCAGTGCTGGCTGTGCTGGTTAGCTTCCCTTACCGGGACAGCATCTTCCCGCTCGTCTTCGTCTGGGCCTACATCGCCATTGCAATAGAGCACAAAGACACGGATAATGTATTCTTCACCGCGCTGATTGCCGCCGGGCTTCTTCTGATCTATAGTATCTGGCTGGTGCTGACACCACGCCGTTCCCGTAGCAGATACTAGATAAATTGAACTAATGGTTTTCTGTTTTGGGATATGTGAACGCAAAATCCCCCGCACGCCTGCTTCACGTGCGGGGGATTTCCCTGTACCATACCCTGACCGGATGTATCCGGCCTGACTTATTTCTTGCGCGCTACCGCTTCGATCTCGACCAGCGCGTCTTTCGGCAGACGGGCTACCTCAACGGCACTGCGGGCCGGGTAAGGCTCGGTGAAGAAGGTACTGTACACCTCGTTGACCGCCGCGAAATCATTCATGTCCTTCAGATACACGGTTGTCTTCACCACCTGATCCATTGCAGCTCCGGCCTCTTCGAGAATGGCCTTCACATTGTTAAGCGACTGGCGTGCCTGCTCCTGCACACTGCCCGGCAGTTCCGCCGTCTGCGGGTCCATTCCGAGCTGGCCTGAAGTGTAGACCCAGTTGCCCGCAACAATGGCCTGGCTGTAAGGGCCGATCGCTCCTGGTGCTTTGCTTGTAGCTACTTGTTTCTTAGTCATAGTGAACGCCTCCTGTATGCTGCACGCGGCCCCTAGACCGCTGTGTACATCCTAATTTAGTATGCTCATTGTAAGTCCTTGAGTCCGTGGTTTGCAAACCTGCTGTTGCTGTGCCCTTAATGCTTGCCGATGACATGGATGACATCATTCGTGTAGATATGAACGCCGCCGGTATCGGCCTGGGCGATGTTCATCATGGCCCGGGCCACCGTGGCCGCAGGAATTGCCCTGAACTTCGCGGCTTTGCCGACCATGGCGAAGTCCAGCGCCTTCATCAGCACAGCCGCGGCACGTTCACCCAGCCTGAACTCAGCCCGCTCGCCCAGCAGCAGGGAAGGCCGGAACAGATGCAGGCCATGGAATCCGGCAGCAATCAGGCCCTCCTCCGTCCGCCCTTTGGTCCGGCTGTAGAAGGTGCGCGATTTGGCGCTTGCCCCCATTGAGGACACGGCCAGGAACTGCTTGACCTTGTGCGCCTTGGCCAGGGCGGCAGCGGCAAGCGGATACTCCAGATCCACCCGTTCAAACTGCTTCTGCGAGCCCGCCTGCTTAATCGTGGTTCCCAGACAGCAGAACACTGCATACACACCGGCGAATTCGTCGCTGTATTGCGTAAGCCGGTCCCAATCCACTTGAATCTGTCTCAGCTTGGGATGCTCAAGCTCAAGCGGGCGGCGGACCAGTACACGGACCTCATCCCAATTCCCGCCCAGCAGGTCCCGGGTCAGCGCACTGCCGACCAGACCTGTAGCTCCCAGTACCAATGCAATTCTTGTCACCGGAATAGCCTCCTTATCTTCCTCCCTATTCATCCCTTAGAATACGCCGGCCCAGCAGCAGTGCCAGGAGAATCATCAGCACTCCGACAACTAGCTGCATGCCGTAGATTTGCATCCAATGGGGCCAATCCTTAATCCATTCATAGATACGCCCTCCAAGCAGCGGGCCGAAGAAGGCCGCCAGACCGGTAAGCGCCGCATACATCGCCATATACATCGGCCGTTCGCGCTTCGGCGTATCTCCAATAATGAAGTTGAAGGCGAGCTGGTTGAAGCCGCCCACGCCTACGCCGAACACAATATGGGCCGCAAATAATACCGGAAGCATCGGCAGCACGGACAAGAGTCCCCAGATCAGGGAGGAGACTGCGATAATCGGCAGTGTCCAGAGCAGCAGCTTCTTGTTGCTGTGCCTTGCGTTCAGATTGCCCCATACATAGAAGCTGGCCATCATGAAGACCGTCTGCGCGACATTCAGCAGGGACAGCTTCTCATAATTGATATTCAGCAGCTGCAGCATGACATACGAATACAGCGGGACAGTCAGGTTCTGCAGCAGCAGCCATGCCGACAGGAACAGCGTGGATTTCATGAACAGCTTGTCCTGAAGCGGCTTCCTGAGCATCGGCAGGAAGGCCTTCTCTTCGGATTTCTCAAACGGCACATCCGGGTAGAAGAAGAACACCACGATGTTCGAGATGGAGAAAATCCACACTACAATATACAGGATCAGGAATCCGTGTCCGCCCGGATAACGGTCAAGAACAATACCGCCCCCGTACATCACCAGGCTTCCCAGTGCATTAAGGAATGTATTACGAATGCCGAAATACCGGCCCCGGACCCTTGCAGGCACCAGGTCACTGATGACCGAGTTCCAGAGCACACCGCCGGCGGTATTGGCAATGAAGGCAATGGTGTATAGAACGATGAAGGCGGTAACCCAGTGCTCCTGCGGAAATATAAACGGGACCAGGCCCGTAGATCCCCATAGCAGCCGGTGTAAGCCGATAAAAGTCACGAGCGCCCACTTGCGGCTCGGCAGCTTCTGGATCAGGAAGGCCACACCAATCTGTGCGACATTCACCAGCGTAGTAAGCGCCAGGACAAATCCGATCTGACTGGAGCTGGCACCCAGGTATAACAGAAAGCCTGTTAGAAATTGGCCTTGCAGCAGCACCTGGAATATAGTGGACGGTATCCCCTCAAAGGTAGCGATCTGCAGATTCTTGCGGTGTAGGGACGCTTTGCGTAAATCCTTGGAACGGTTCCGCAGCGGCCGGCTTCTCATGATGTTCATTCGGGTGTTGACTCTCCTTTGATGCGGCTTTTGCTTCATTCTACTCAGCACCAGGTTCCTGTCAATACACCGAAATCACAAATAATGTTGGACCTGAGGGGATTATACGGACGCGCTTGAATCCAGAGGTAAATGCAGGGAGAATATGCTTCCCTGGCCTTCCCGGCTATGCAGGGTAATGAAGCCGCCCAGCAGTCTCGCCAGATCGTTGCTGATGGACAGGCCCAGCCCCGTCCCGCCATACTTGCGGCTGACATTCATATCCGCCTGCTCAAAGGCTTCGAAGATCAGATCATGCTTCTCCGGGGGAATGCCGATTCCGGTATCCTCCACCTCGAAGGCAATCCACTTCCGCAAGGCAGGCCCTTCCTGCCGTTCCACCACGCGGATATTCATGGAGACCCCGCCGGTCATCGTGAATTTGAAGGCATTCGAGAGCAGATTACGCAGAATTTGCTGCACCCGCTGGGGGTCCGTGTAGATCACCGCCGGCACCTCTTCGTCCAGGGAGACACTGAAGGTCAGCTGTTTCTGTCTGGCTACGACGCCGAACTGCTGGAGCAGCAGTTCAGGGACCTCGCTGGTATTCATATCCTCAATAATGATATCCAGCTTCCCGGCCTCCACCTTGGACAGATCAAGAATATCATTGATGAGCGCCAGAAGATCCTCCCCGGAGCGGTGAATAATCCCGCCATATTCGGACAGTTCGCTGGCACTGAGGGATTCATCACCTTCTTCAATCATCTGGGACAGGTTGATAATGCTGTTCAGCGGAGTTCTTAATTCATGGGACATGTTCGCCAGGAATTCCGATTTGAACTGTGAGGCGAGCATAAGCTGCTTGGCTCTTTCCTCCAGCACGATTTTATTCTTATGCAGCTCCTCCGTCTGCTCGGACAAGAGCTTATTGGCTCTAATGATCTGTCCGGTACGCATCAGGTCCAGATGGAAGTCGCGGATAATCAGCGCGAACAGAGCACTGAGGACAAGGCCTGCAGCAAAGGTAACCGGCAGAATCTTCGTTATGTATTCATGGGTGGGAATGACCCCAAATACGGCGATATTCAGCACATTCACTACATTTACGATCAGAATCGTAACGATCCCCTTGAACATCATCGAGGAGGACGAACGCTTCATCCAGAGGCTCAGAGCGGCACAGACGAAGCCCAGGAGGGTCAGATTCAGCACGCCAACCAATGCTGCCTGGGTCACTCCGAAGGTTAGGCGCGTAAGCCCGGTTGCTATTCCGATAATAATCAGCACCAGGGGCTGAGGGTACGCCAGTGTTGAAATGATCAGCGGGACATACCGCAGGTCAAAAATCACATGCTCATGCAGTCTGTAGCCGAAAAAGGTGCTGATCCACCCGGCGAAAACCGCGAGCAGCACCCAGCTTACTCTTTTTACAGGCTCGGATGCATGGGTTACAGTGTACTTGTATATTAAATTTGCCAGATAGGACAGAGTGATTAATAAAGCTGTATTTACAAAAAAGATTTTGACATATTCCATGGCTTCACTCCTGCAGCTAAAAATAAGATAACAATTATATTTATACTATCATACCAGAGGAATGAAAACATGAAGCATCAGAGCTATTGCATATGTATATGTATGTGAGCGAAGACCGATGTAAGCATTTTTTTCCATCCATCGGATGCGGGATGTCTGCATGCAGCAAAAGAGCGCAAATCAGATGCGATTTGCGCCCTTCCGCTGCCCTGCTTATCGTTAACTGCTGATTAGCTGCGGTGGGATTGCTCCCATTTATGATATTCCGCTTCGGCTTCATCCTTGGAATGGCCGTAACGCTCCTGCAGCTTGCCTACCAGCTTGTCTTTTTCGCCGTCAATGACATCCAGATCGTCATCCGTCAACTTGCCCCATTGCTTTTTGGCTTCACCTTTAAACTGCAGCCATTTGCCTTTGATCACATTGTTATCCACTACAAGCTCATCTCCTTAGTTGTCTAATTATAGTCTGGCGAAAGCTTATAATTGCTTGTGACCTATTACCCTTATCCGTTTTTGCTGAATCGGCTGGAAGTGCGGGGGCTTTCTCTACACCCCGGGAAAATCATGCAGAAAAACTCAGCTTTTGTCACATAAAAGTCTTTTTAAAAGCCTATTCAAGTATTTTAAAATTTGATATACTTCAGAAGTAAATTTATTTATGATTTAAGTGATTATTTTCACATGACATATCTACTGCTTGTGCTAAAATGCCATCGAACAAGAAACGATATGATTAAATTTTTTCTTATTGCCTGCCGATATATGTCGTATGCCTGCTACAAAAAGGGACTAAAGACCGATTCGCAAGTGACATTTATCATTTATAAAGTGATTTTTATCACTTCCTCAGCTATTAAAATGTTTTACATTTTAATATATATATTTTAAACTATTTTCTTGGGGGTCATATTAAAATGAAAAAAGCTTCTGTAATCTTGTCAAGCGCTCTGGTACTGGGTACTTTACTCGCAGGTTGTGGCAACAGTAACAAGGCGGAGAACGCAGCTGCAACAACAGCACCTGCGGCAACTGCTGCTGCTACAACTGAAGCAACTACTGCACCTGCAGCCGAAACAGGCAAGTACCAGGACGGAACCTACTACGGAACAGTGGATGTTGATAAAGAAACTGGCTGGCAGACTTTCGTTCTGCTTACTGTAGAAGGCGGCAAAATCACCAAAGCTGACTGGAATGCTTTCAATGTTAACAAAGCGGGCGACTTGAAGAAAAAAGTATCCGAAGACGGTAACTACGGTCTGGTGAAAATCGGCGGCGCTCAATCCGAATGGCACGAGCAAGCAGCCAAAGCTGAAGCTTACCTGATCGAGAAACAAGATCCAGCGGCTCTTACTGTAAATGCTGAAGGCAAAACCGATGCAATCTCCGGTGTATCCGTACACGTTAGTGATTTCGTTGGCGCGGCTCAGGCTGCACTTGCTGCCGGCCCTGCTCAGGCTGGTCCATACAAAGACGGCGGTTACAAAGCTGAAGGCGAAATGGATGCAAAATCCGGCTGGAAGTCCACTGTAGCTCTTACCGTTGCTAACGGTAACGTTGTAGCTGTTAATTTCAGCGGTGTGAATGCTGCTGGCGATGATAAGAAACAATATTCTGTAGACGGCAAATACGGCATGAAAGCCGGCGGCGCAGCTGCTGAATGGCATGAAGAAATCGCCCTTGCCGAGAAATACTTCCTTGAGAATAAAGGCACAGCTCCTGCCATGGACGCTGAAGGCAAAACAGATGCAATTTCCGGCGTATCCATCCACGTTGGTGAATATTTCACACTTGCACAAAAAGCACTTGAAGGCGCGAAATAATTATTCGCTACCCTTTTGCAGCTAATCAGATGAATGAGGTGAGTTTCTCTTGAAGAAAATAGTCATTTTGGGCGGCGGCTACGGCGGCGTACTAACGGCTAAGAAACTGGCAAAGAAATTTAAGAACGACAAAGATGTAGAAATTAAACTGATCGACCGAAATCCATACCACACTCTTTTGACTGAGCTGCATGAGGTTTCTGCGAATCGCGCACCAGAGGATTCGATCAAAATCGACTTGAAGAAAATCTTTGCCGGGCTGAAGGTAGATGTTGTTCTGGACGAAATCAGCAACATTGATTTCAAGAACAAGAAGCTGAAGTCCGACAAAGCCACCTATGCTTATGATTATCTGGTCATCGGCACAGGAAGCAAGCCAACCTTCTTCGGAATCCCCGGAGCGGAAGAGAATACCTTCTCCTTCTGGTCTTACGATGATGCAGTTGCCCTGAAGCGCCAGATCCGCGACATGTACACCAAAGCTGCGAAGGAAAAGAACCCGGCTACACGCCGCGCTATGCTGACCTTCGTAATCATCGGTGCCGGCTTCACCGGCGTTGAGCTTGTAGGTGAAATGGCTGAGCAGCGCGAGGAGCTGTGCAAGGAATTCTTCATCGACCCTTCCGAAGTGAGACTGGTCGTGGCTGACATGGCACCTAAGATCCTGCCTATCCTTCCGGATAAGCTGATCCAGAAAGCCGAAGCCCGTCTGCGGAAGCTGAAGGTAGAAATCGTTACCGGCGCCAAAATCACCGAAGTAGGCGAAGGCTCTGTTGCCCTCGGCGAGAAGAACATCGTGGATGCACAGACCATCGTCTGGACCGCCGGTGTGGAAGGCTCCGAAATTGTCGGCAACCTTGATGTTCAGCAGCAAGGCCGCAAACGTATTGTTACCAATGAACACCTGGAAAGTGTTGACCATAAGAACGTATACGTTGTAGGGGATAACATTTTCTTCATCCCTGAAGGAGAAGAACGTCCAGTTCCGCAAATGGTTGAGAATGCTGAACAAGCTGCTCCGGTTATCGCAGGCAATATCACTGCCGATATCAAGGGTACGCCTAAAAAAGCATACAAACCAGGCTTCCACGGCACCATGGTTTCGATCGGCAGCCGCTACGGTGTAGCGAACGTTGGGCTTCCAGGCAAGTTCTTTATGCTTACCGGCTTCATGGCTATGTTGTCCAAACATTTCATCAATATGTTCTATCTGTCCCAGGTTGTAGGCTTCAACAAGGTCTGGACTTACATGATGCACGAGTTCTTCCATGTGGAGAACCGCAAGAGCTTCGTCGGAGGCTACTTCTCCAAGCGTTCGCCGAACTTCTGGCTCGTTCCGCTCCGTATGCTTCTCGGGGGAATGTGGTTATATGAAGGTATAGAGAAGATCCGCAAAATCTGGGTTGATCCGAACAAGATTTTCCTGATCCCTGCGGCTCCTTATGCAGACGCGACATCAGCAGCAAGTCAGGCTGTGGATGCAGTCAAAACTACCGTAGATGCCCAGTCTGCCGCTTCCGCAGTATCCACTGCCAAAGAAGCTGTATCGGCGCTTCCGGTTCCAGGCTTCATTTATGATATCTCTAACTGGTTCATGGATCTCATGTTCTATAACCCGGATGGTTCTTATACCTTCCTGGCGAAATGGTTCCAAATCGGTATGGTCTGTGCCGAAATCGTCTTCGGTGTAATGCTGATCGTCGGTCTGTTCACAGCTATCTCTGCTATAGCTACGATAGGTATGGCGGTTATGATCTGGACCACCAAGATGGCAGCAACAGAAATGCTCTGGTATGTTGGGGCAGCGATTGCCTGCATCGGCGGTTCCGGCACCGTGTTCAGCCTGGATTACTATGTTCTTCCTTGGCTCAAGAAGCAGTGGAAGAGGATTCCTCTCGTCCGGCGCTGGTATCTGTATACCGACTGATAAACCGGGTAACTGGTGGTTAAGAACTACATTCATTAATAACAGCTGCGTATCCACAGACTGCGCTGCTGCAAGCTGAATATGATATTCTTAAGAGTAATGTGTCCCTCGGACACATTACTCTCCTTGTTTAATCAGGTGAAAGTATATTGATGTCGTGCGTTTTCAACATGTGGTTTTGTAGGGATAATCAGGGATGTGGTTTCTTCCGGCAAAACCGATTAGAAGGAGAGAAGCTTGTGAATCAAAAAATCATTGAAGATACGTTCCGGTTGCTTCAGGCTGAAATGTCAACGATCGCCGGAATTCAGTTGTCTCTCTCTCCGGCAGAATGCGAGCAGTTGCTCTCGGTACTGGAACGCCATGATCTGGAACATGACCGCAAAATCCATTTGCTAGGCATTTATACCATTCTTACCGTGGCTGCACAGCGCCATATGGAATGTGTCCCACATCATCCTGACCTGACCCGCAACATTTTGGATGGAGATTACCTGTACAGCTTCTACTTGCAGTTTGCAGTGAAATACCGGGAGCTGGATCTGGTTGCCTATCTGGCCCCCTCCATCAAAAAAATGCAGATCGAACGTTCAAATGGAGAATTCACGGAACATAATCCGGCCAGGGAGCTCGATGAATTCCTCATTCAGGAGCGCAGACAACGAAGCCGTACCAGCAAAGCCATTTGACAGGTGGGAACAGGAACAATGAAGCTGCATGAAGCCTTGAATATCGATCTGAAAGAAATTAACCATGAAATTAAGAATCTCGTAGCCCGCGATAAGGATGTTCCCAAAAAGTCGCAGCTCGCGCAGAGCATTCTCGAACTGACAAGCTCCGGAGGCAAACGGCTCCGTCCGCTGATGGTCATTGTGGGCAGCCGGTTTGGACTGAAACCCGCCGGACGCCGAACCCTGCAATTATCTGCTGCGGCCGAATTTATCCACGTGGCCTCGTTGATTCATGATGATATTATTGATAACGCCGCGCTGCGGCGGGGTGAGCCTGCGCTGCACACCAAGACCGGCGTTCTATCCGCTGTCCATATCGGTAATTATATGTCTGCCCGCGTCATTGAACTGCTCAGCAAGTACACCGGGGATAAGGACCGTTACGTTCACGATCTGTCCTCTGTCGCTACGGGCCAGCTATGTCTCGGGGAATACCAGCAATTGGAGCATGCCTTCGATTATGATCTTACGCTGGAGCAGTATCTGGAGAAGTCCCGTAACAAAACCGCGCTGCTAATGGCCACCTGCTTGCGGGTAGGCGCGCTGTCAGCGGAGAGCAGCGCAGAGACTGCCCAGCTCCTCTATGATTTCGGCGAAGCACTGGGCATGTCATTCCAGATTCAGGATGACATCCTGGACTTCACGCAATCGGCGGATGTCCTCGGCAAGCCGGCCGGCAGCGATCTCCGTCACGGCCAGGTTACCCTGCCGGTGATCTTCGCCCTCCAGGATGCGGAGCTTGCTCCTGTCATCCGCAGAATAGGCCCTGCCTCATCTCCTGCGGACATCGAGCAGGTCTTGGAGCTGGTTAAGGGCAGCGGTGCCCTTGCCCGCTCAGAGGCCGTCAGCCAGGACTATCTGGCCCAGGCTGCTGCGATTGTAGAGCAGCTCTCCGGCTTCCCGGCGCATGCGGATCTTACGACCCTGCTGCAATACTTCGCCGGGCGTGACCGCTGATCCCGCCTTGCCCGCCGGCACTTCATATGTAATAATTCCCCCATTAGAGCCTTTAATCAGGCTCTTTTTTTGTTGCCTTGTCGGATTCACCGGGATGGACCATTGGAATCTAATGCTGATGATTGTACTTTGTACAATAGATCTATTGTACGGAGTGCAATTGCAATGATTATTGCCTCTTCGCTAAACAAGTGAACGCAGCGAAGCGAACGTGAACGTGTTTAGCTAAATAGACGTTACAGGTCTGGGGGTTGAGGTTGGGGTCTCGGTCTCGGTTTTACGGTTTCTGCCCAAAAAGAAAAGCGCGAAGCCTCTAAGCTTTTCGCGCTTTTTTGCCGCCTGCCCCTCCTGGGTAGGCCTGTTGTCTTTTTGAAGTTAATCTTGCCTGGGGGAGGTTAGGACGGAACGGAGAGGAATTTTGGAACTGGAGGAGCGGAGCGTTCGCCTTTAACTTCGGATTCCTACCGCGGCCAGCGGTTACAATCAGGGAATCCGAAGTTAACAGCGACCGGAAGTCCAAATATTCCGCGCAGTGCAGCTCCCCCAACCTCCAGCGTACCCAACGCGCCGCTCCCCACCCCTAATTAACGTAAAAATAATCAATCAGCGTACACAGCAATATCACCATACTGATCACCTGATTCAAATTATAAGAAGCCACCTTCATCAGCTTGCGGTTAGCCGGCTTGATGATCTTGTGCTCCGTCATCAGCAGCACCGTTGCGATTCCGATGCCGACCAGATACATCCAGCCCAGATCACGCCAGAGGTACAGGAACAGCAGCAGCATTACCATAATGAAATGCAGCCCCTTAGAGATCCGCAGCGCGTTCTCCAGGCCGAAGAAGCTCGGGATGGACCATAAGCCGTTCTTCCGGTCGAACTCAATGTCCTGGGTGCCGTAGATGATATCAAACCCGGCAATCCAGAGCATTACCACAGTTCCGATCACGAACGGCGTGAACGCGATGTTCCCGGTAACCGCAAACCAGGCGCCGATCGGTGCCGAAGCAATCACGAAGCCCAGATACAGATGGCTGAGGAAGGTGAAGCGCTTCGTATAAGAGTAGGATGAGATCAGGACGATGGCTACCGGGGACAGGATCAGACAGAGCAGATTCAGCATCCCGGAGGCCACAATGAACAGGGCATAATTGATGATAATGAACAGAATGACTTCCTTCTCGGCGAGCAGACGCTGCGGCAGATGCCGGTGGGCGGTACGCGGATTGTTGCCGTCGAAGGTACGGTCCACCAGACGGTTGAACGCATTCGCCCCGTTGCGCGCGCCGATCAGAGCGATCAGCCCCCACAGCATCATATGGCCGGAAGGCCAGCCGCCCGCCGCCCACACCATCGAGATGATGGCAAAAGGCAGCGAGAACAGCGTATGAGAGAACATGACCAGCTCGCTGAACATTTTCATTTTAAGTGCCGTATGTTTAAAAGCATTAAGGATAACCATATTGTTAGGCCTCTTTCTTCAGTGGATCGCTTGCAGCACTTCATGGAGTGCATCCAGCAGGGCATCGATATTCCCGGAAGTCACAACAAGCGGCGGCTGGAAGGCGAGGACGTTGCGGCCTATGCCGTTTTTGCCGATCAGGAATCCGCGGTCCTTCAGCTCTTCCAGCACATGATCGGTCAAGCCGGCGGCATCCTCCGTCTCGGAACCGGCCAGCTCGGCCCCCAGCATGAGTCCGCTGCCCCGTACATCGGTAATCAGCGCAGGGTAACGCTCCTGGAGCGCCAGTAAGCCTTGCTTCAGCTTCCCGCCCAGCTCAGCCGCCCGTTCCGGCAGCCGTTCATCACGGATGTAATCCAGTACCGCCAGCGCCGTAGCCGCAGAGACCGGATTCCCTCCGAACGTTGAAGCGGAAGGCTTGTTCAGCGAAGCTGCAATCTCATCTGTCGTGGAAAAAGCAGCAATAGGCACTCCGTTCCCCAGCGCTTTAGCCATGCTGATAATGTCCGGCACGACGCCGAAATGCTCCATCGCAAACATTGCTCCCGTCCGGCCATAGCCGGTCTGGATTTCGTCGTCAATGAGCAGTACGCCGTACTGCTCAAGCAGCGCCTTCACTTCACGGAAGTAGGACAACGCAGGCATAATCATCCCGCCGTTCCCTTGAATCGGTTCCACGATCATTGCGGCGATGGTATCCCCCTTGGCAGCGAGCACCTCCTTCAGATGCTGAATGGACTGCGCCGCAGCTTCCTCCAGCGTCAATTCCGGATGATACGGGCGCTGTATGAACGTTACATCCTCATCCAGGTAGGCATCGGTCCGCCACATTTGCAGCCCGGTCACGCTCATGGTGAGATTGGTCCGGCCGTGCAGCCCGGCGTCCAGAGCGATGAAGCCTTTGCGGCCGGTATGCATCCGCGCCAGCAGCAGCGCCCCTTCATTGGCCTCCGAGCCGCTGTTGACGAAGAACGTCCGGCGCAGCGCGCCCGGCAGCACTTCTTCCAGACGTTCCGCCAAATCTACATTCGGCTGGGTCAGGTAGATCGGCGAAGTGTGCTGCAATTGCTGCAGCTGTGCTATCGTACGGGAGGTAATAGCCGGATTGCAGTGGCCGCAGGCAACCACCGAGACCCCGGCGAAGAAGTCGGTATACTCCTTGCCGTTCTCATCGTAGACATACTGCATGCTTCCGCGCACCAATTGCGGGGCATCCCGGTAAAAATGTGCGGTGCACGGGTAGAAATACTGCTTTCTTTTGGCGGCTACTGCTTCTCTTCCAATATAGTTGCTCTGTTCCAATTCCATGAAGCTTCCCTCGCTTTCAACTGCTGATGATTCCAAGAAGATGGCCCAGAAGGCGGATGCCAAACCAGGCACACCTGTCTATTAGTTTGTGAAAAAAGGTACTTATAATTGCGCCATATGCCCTTATTATACTCGCCGCAGCGTTATTTTAAAATTGAATTATTAGCTTCAGTTAAATTGCAGCGAACCGAGGGTGTATCCCGCATATACCGGCTTCAGCCCGCCCAGCAGATCGTCCTCCGGCTTCGTTCCATCCATCGCCGCCTGATAAGCAGCAATAATCTTCCGCAGCTCTTCTATGCTGTATGTTGCACCTTCAATCCGGAAGCTGGCAATTCCCAGTCCGTTCATTTCGTCCAGCATCGGGAGATAACACAGCTCCTTGGCGAACAGCAGATGGCAGCGGCCGTATTGGTCACGGTAGACCGGATTCTCGCCCTTGTCGGTCTTGAGCACCAGCACTTCATTGCGGACATACTGGTTGTCTTCCTCCCCAATCGGCTCCATCACCTCCGTATTCTCGAACAGATCATGCTCCATATACATCAGCGCAGGCGTTCCGTGAACCACAACCTCCAGCGGCAGGTCGCTGCGTGAGGTGAAGGAGGCGAAATGCTCCAGCGTCATCTCCGGTGAGACGGTCAGCTTCGTAAGGCCCAGTCCGGCATACAGTCCGGCTGACAGATGGTTGTAGACATTCAGATTGGCATCGCCCATCATCGGATAACCGGTATTCCGGTAACGGCGGATCGCTCCGAGGTTAGTAATGATCAGGCCGTCAATCGGCAGCCGCTCTCCGCTGAGCAGATGATCATATTGGTCGAAATGCAGCTCATTCATCATCCGCGGCAGTCCAAGATACAGCTTGGTCTGGCCTTTTACCGCTCCAAGCTCTTTAATATCCTGCTTCGTAAAAGGACGGTCCGGCTCAAACACATCGCCCGGCAGATACAAGCTGTCTACCCCCATCTCCAGCACGAGACGGGCCTGCTCCATATTGTTCACGCGCACTGCCAGCTCAGGCTTGGTCTGCCGGCTGCGTTTGTCTTCGGCCAGACGTCCGCGCAGCTGCATCACCCGCTCCTCCGACAGCTCACGCTCCGCAGTCGGCGTACTGAATACTTTGCCGGTGCTGTAGAACTTGCCTGTGCCCTCATAACGGCGGTTGATATTCGTCAGTCCCGGCTTGCCAAAAGCATACGCCGTGGAGAAATCACGCTTGCGGTTGTTATACAGCTCCTTGGAATCCTGAGTCCGGTCGAAGCCCAGCGGATCATCGATATAGCGGTCAATCGCATCGCCATAGCTGTTGGACAGCATCACCATGAAGTCTTTGTCGCGCATACGGCCTTCGATTTTGAAGGAGGTAATGCCCGATTCAATCAGCTCCGGGAGATGCTCATACATGAACATATCCTTCACCGCCAGCGGATATTCCGCAGGGAAGACAAAGCCGTCACGCTTGATCCGGTAATCCCAGCGGCAGGGCTTCATGCACTTGCCCCGGTTGCTGCTCATTCCGAACACCTGGGAGCTGAAATAACAATTCGCCCCGTGCACGGAGCACATGTCGCCATGGATGAAATACTCCAGCTCCATCCCGCTTCTTGAGCCCAGCAGCTTCGCGGTCTGCAGATCCATCTCACGCGAGGTAACGACCCGGCTGACGCCCAGCTCCTTCAGCGCATGGATCATCTCCAGATTATGCACATTCATCATGACTGAAGCGTGAACCGGCAGGCTCAGCCCCATCTCGCGGATCAATTCCAGCACAGCCATATCCTGCACGATCAGCGCATCGGGGCGGGCTGTGTCCAGGAAGCGCAGGTACGCTCTGGCCTCTTCCAGATCCTCTTCGCTGAACAGATTGTTTACCGTGATATATACCTTTTTGTCCAGAGTATGGGCGATATTCAAGGCTTCGATAATCTCTTCATGACTTAAGTTGTAGCCCTTGCGCATCATTCTCATATTCAGCACCGGACCGCCGAAATACACCGCATCGCACTTCGACTCAATAACCGCCTTGAAGATCTCGAAGGTTCCCGCAGGTGCCAGTAACTCTACTTCTTTACCATTAAAATAACGTGCCATTTCCGTATCCCCCTAAATGTCTTACAATAATGCTACTGCAACTCCCAGTACTACGAACATTGCCACAAACAGCGTATCCGCCGCGCCCCACCTGAGCCGGTGATACCGGCTGCGCGGCGCATCCATGCGGAAGCCACGGGCTTCCATCGAGTAGATCAGGTCCTGGGCCCGCCGGAACGCACTGGCGATGACCGGAACCAGCAGCGAGACAAGCATCCGCGCCTTCTCCTTCAGCGGCAGCTCCTTCAGATCAGCTCCGCGCGAGGCCTGCGCCTTCAGGATAATCTGCGCCTCATCCAGAATTGTCGGGATGAAGCGCAGCGCGATGCTGATCATCAGCGTGATCCGGTCCGGTGACAGCCTGAGCTTCTTAAGCGGGGCAAGCACTCCCTCAAGCCCCTGGTTCAGCTTGGCGGGCGTCGTTGTGAAGGTCAGCAGCGCTGTGAAGGTCAGCAGGAACAGCATGCGGATCACCGAGAATGCCCCCATCCGCAGGCCGCCCTCATGCAGCGAGAACGAGCCCAGCGACCACAGCACCTCCCCCTCTTTCACGGACAGCGCTTGTACGATGAAGATGAACAACATCAGATAACGCAAAGGCTTCGCAGCCTTGATGAAATATTTCAGCGGAATGCGTGTCGTCGCCATCACCGCGATGGAGAAGACCGCAACCAGCCCGATTGATATCCAGGAAGTGGACAACAGGATGATAGCTACATAGAGCAGCATCCCGGTGATTTTGGACCGGGCATCCAGCTTGTGAACCCAGGAGCCCGTATCGATGCTGCGTCCCAGCAGCAGCCGCTCATTCATGGCCATTCCCCATTTCTTCCTGGCTGGAGGCATTCAGCGTGCGGCGCTCCGCGAGCAGGGCTGCAAGCCGTCCGGCGAGGCCCTCCGCTGTAAGGAGCGGCTTCTCGCCTTCCAGGCCGAAGCGCTCTGCGGCGGCCTGCCAGTACCGCAAAGACTGCGGAACCCGCAGTCCGCAGCGCGCAAGAACCGCCGGATCGGCGGCCAGCTCGCGGCCGCTGCCCTGGAAGGCGAGCTCCCCGTCCTTCAGCAGGACCCAGTTGTCGGCAACCGGCAGCAGTTCATCCATCCGGTGCGTCACGATGATGATCGTCCGGCCCTGCTCGCGGCACAGCCGCTCCAAAAGCGCGATCAGCTCCGCGCGGCTTACCGGGTCCAGCGTGGCTGTCGGCTCATCCAGCACGACAATGTCCGGGTCCATCGCCAGCACGGAGGCGATGGCCGCCTTGCGCATCTGGCCTCCGCTGAGCCGGAACGGATTCCGCTCCAGCAAAGCCAGATCCAGCCCCATGTCCGTCATCGACTTGCGCGCCCGCTCCTTGGCCTCCTCCAGGCTGAGTCCGAAGTTCAGCGGCCCGAAGCACAGATCCTTCTCCACCGTGTCTTCGAACATCTGCTGCTCCGGGAATTGAAAGACAAGGCCTACCCTCCGGCGCAGCGGAAGCAGCCTCGGTGATTTCTCCCCTGCGGTTATCGTTACATCCAGTACCTGCACCGTGCCTTCCGTCGGCTTAAGAATGCCGTTGAACAGCTGGAGCAGCGTAGATTTGCCGGAGCCGGTGGCTCCGGCAATCCCGGTCAGCGAACCTCCGGCAATCTGCAGATTAATCCCGTGCAGCGCCGTCTGGCTCCACATACTGCGGTCGGCATACGTGTAGCTTACTTGCTGTAGTTGTATAGCCATAGTGTGTCTATAAGCTCCTTTTCGCCGGCGGGTACATCCACCGTAATTCCCCGGCTCTCCAGTTCACGGGCCAGCTGCCATGTATAAGGCTCCCGCAAATGGCATTTCTCCAGCAGTGCTGCATCACGGAACAGCTCCGCAGGCGTTACATCCGCCGCTATGCTTCCGCCGTGCAGCGCAAGCACCCGGTCCGAAGCCAGAATCTCATCGGCGTCATGGGTAATCAGCAGAATCGTATAGCTGCCCTCTGCCTGCATGTCGCGCAGAATCTCCATCAGCTCGTCGCGGCTGCCTTCGTCCAACATAGAAGAGGCCTCGTCGAAGATGACGATGCCTGGCTTCATGGCGAGGATCGAGGCGATGGCCACACGCTGCTTCTGCCCTCCCGACAGCTCTCCGGGATGCTTGGACAGCAGATGCCCGATCCCGAGCTTCCCGGTATAGAATTCAAGCCGCTCGTGCATCTCTTCATAGGGCAGGCACAGGCCCTCCAGGCCGAAGAGAATATCCTCTTCTACCGTCTGCCCGATGAACTGGTTATCAGGGTTCTGAAAGACCATTCCGATGCATTGCCGGATCGACTGGACCGTCTCTTCCTGGAGCGTATGCCCGCAGACGGAGATATGGCCGGCGCTCTTCGGGAGCAGCGCATTCAGCAGCTTGACCAGGGTCGATTTGCCGCAGCCGTTCGGCCCGACAATGCTCACCCACTGGCCCTGCGGGATCGACACGTTGATATCATGGAGAATCGGATGCTCCGGATCATAGCCGAAGGATACTCCCTCAAGGGCAATCACCGCCGGTTCCTCACCGGCCTTAGTATCGTTGTACGCTTGATTCATGTTACTCATCCTTCCGCAGCTAGTGACCCGGTCCGTTCAGGAACTCTTCAAATAAGGATATTTTGGATAGCGAGTCCACCACATACCGGACGGCGAAGCCGACAGCAATGCCCGTAATAATACCCGTAATCAGCAGCACCGGCAGGTAATAGAAAATACTGGTTGAATTGAACACGAACGATGCCGCCAGCAGCTGTCCCGTGTTGTGAGCCAGTCCGCCCGCAATGCTGATACCGATGACACTGAACTTTCGGCGGCCGAGCTTGACCAGCGCGAACATCACGATGAAGCTGAACAGGGAGCCGAACAGGCTAAATAGCAGGCTGGACAGTGTACCAAGCAGGAAGGCGGTCAGCAGCGTCTTGAGAATCACCAGCACCAGCACATCGCGTCCGCGCAAAAAGTAAATACAGGTCAAAATCATAATATTGGCGAAGCCCAGCTTCGCCCCGGGCATCAGCCCCACTCCAGCCAGCGGGATCTGCGCCTCCACAATACTCAGCACTACAGCAACGGCAGCGAATATAGCAATAATTACGGTCCGCTTCAGCGCTGTAGCCGACTCACTACTGGACATAGCCATCTACTTCATCCTCCCCGGCCCCACTTGCAATCTCAACCAATACGCGGTGCGGAAGACAGACGATCGTCTGCTTGGGCAGGGTAATGAATCCGAAGCCGAGGCAGACCTTATCGGGACAATCCGCGTCGAACATCTCAACCCCGTAATCATGCACCTTCAGAATGTTATAGCCCCGCTCGGTGCGGACCTCAATAGTCTGCTCTTCTTTGGTCAGGGTTATCGTTTTGAATAACTTGCCATCCACCGTTATATTGGCCTTGAGTTCTTTGCCCGGCCCACCTTTATCAGCATCGTTTGACAGCCATCTTGGCACGAGAAAAGCGAGCGCAGCAATCAGGACGATAGAAATCAGCAGCACATCTGCGCGTTTCATAGAAATCTCCCTTATTTTTTAATTAAAATCCAGACTTAATAATTATAACGGTCCGCTCTCAATCCTTCAATGAATGTAGTCGTTAATTGTCGCATTTCCATGTCAGTTCACAAAATAGGCACGCAAAGACGAAGCGGAACCTCCATGAATTGGATAGTATCCGCTTCGGCAAGAAATATAAGGATAAGGCATATAACAGGGAATTACCCGGCTTGAATTGGCTTGGTATCCTTACGGGCTTCCAGCTTCCGGCCATAATACCTTAGGAACAATCCGGCGAACTCAGGGTCCCACTGGCTGCCCCTGCCCTGCTCCAGTATGTTCAGCGCCCGTTCATGATCCATGCCCTTGCGGTAAGGCCGGTCAGACGTCATCGCATCATAGGCATCCGCCACCGCGATAATCCGGCCGTGCAGAGGGATATCCGTACCGGCAAGACCATCCGGGTAGCCCAGGCCGTCGTAACGCTCATGATGCGAGCGGACGCCGCCCAGATAGGGTGCCATTTTCTCCGCCGGTTCAATCTGCCGCAGAATATTCTCTCCCAGCACCGTATGGCTCTGAATCTGGAGGAATTCCTCATCCGTAAATGCTCCTTCCTTGAACAGGATGCTGTCTCTGACCCCGATCTTGCCAATATCATGCAGCAGTGCCGACTTGCGCAGATCATCCAGCTCCTGCCCCCTCAGTCCGGCCAGCTGTCCGATAATTACCGAATACTCCGCTACACGGAGCGAGTGTCCTGCAGTATAGGAATCCCGGGCATCCAGTGCCACGGCAAGGGTGGAGAAATAGCTGTCCAGCAATTGGCGGCTCTGCTGCTCCCGGGCCTGGAGCCCGCGGACCATCATGTTAAAGCCGGCAACCACCTTCGAGAATTCATCGGAGTACTCATCCTGCACCTGCACCAGATGGCCGTCCTTCACCTGGTTCATCGCTTGATACAGCTCATGGATCGGATGCCGTACACTGTTCGTCAACAGCCAGGCCGCAATGGAGGAGAACAGCGTCCCGATCAGCAGGACCATCCCCGCCCAGGCCCAATAGCTCTGAAATCCGACGACGACTGTAGAATCCCCTCCGCCGTTCATACGGATATGTGTAGCCATAATGAACAGGAACAGCGGGAAGGTGCCGATCAGCATACAGCTCACCAGGAATTTGGGGCGGATAGGCACGAACACATGACCCTCCAGGGAAAAATCCACGCCATACCGCTCCAGCGCACGGTTCCTGAATTCCTTGATCAGCGGAATAATGGCAGTGCAGGTCAGGAAGAATTCAATCAGGGAGTGCATACAGGCCACCAGCACAGCGCAGCACGTAGCAAGAACCAGGTAGAAATAAGGGAACGTAACCCAGTCCTTAGAAATCATCCATGACGTAAGCATCAGGGCCGGAACGGATAATCCAAGCAGATGCGGCCCCATGATCCGCTGAATGGCCCGTTTGGGCAGCTGGTGCGTGTGCAGATACGCTTCTTCCAGCATCGGCAACGCGGCATTCTCCTGAACCAGCGCAGCCCGGATGGGCTTGATCTGTCTGAGAAAGACAGTAATCTCTATGGACGCCATAATCACAAAGGAAATCATAAGCACCAGCAAGAGGCGGTAATATTCACCCCGGCTGATCTCCAGGGAAGATAGCATCAGCAGACTCCCGACTGCCAGCACCGCTACAACAGAGCCGAAGATATAGTTCCGGATCTGAATTCTCAAAAAGCTTCTGTATAGTCTCATCTGTCCCTCATTCCCGTCCGGCCTCAGCCGAATATACAGTTGTATTTATGTAAACACCGTGCTATAATAAAAGAATATTTGTTTTCGAGTATGTTTATCCCCATCAAGAAGATGTCAGGCCGATGGATCACTTCTCTTTATTATCGGCGGTTTGGACACAATATCTTACGTTTTCTTGCAGTACTTTTCCTTTTTATGAGACTAAATTCGAACATAGCATTCCGATTCACACTGGCGCGGCCACGGAGCCGCAAGGACAAAAGAGAGGTAGGGCTTTTGTCGTATTGGAAGGATTTCTCTCGCCACACGGCTGCTGGAAATAACAAGGAATAACGACACCCGTCTTGCTCACAGACGGCGGGGGATTAATATACCGATAAGACATGGTTTGCTGCTTCTCTGTTGTTCAGGGAAAGGCCCCATGTGTGGAACATAATTAGCGCCCGATACCCGCTGTTTGCGGATATCGGGCGCGTCTACGTTCCGGGGACTTTTTTACCGGACGAATTCAGCCTTAGCCGGACTGTGTACATAACGTTCCACGAATTCGCCGACTGTGCGGATATATGTGCTTTTATCCGTATCATAGGACAGACCATGCCCCGCTCCATGCACCACCAGCTGCTCCTTCGGACTCCTGCAGGCCTCATACAGCTCATTCATCATCGCATAAGGTACGAACGTATCCGCATCCCCATGGATGAACAGAATCGGCACCTTGGCCTTGCGTACCTGCTTCAGCGCAGACGCCTCGCCAAAGAAATAACCGGCCTTCATCCGGGTCACCAGACTGGCCACCGGCACAAACGGGAAGCTTGGCAGATGGTACATCCGCTTCAGCTGATAGGATAGCTGCGCCTGGACGGAGGTGTAGCCGCAATCGGCGACAACTGCCTTGACCTGCGGAGGAAGCTCCTCCCCGGCCGTCATCAGCACCGTGGCTCCGCCCATCGATACGCCATGCAGCACAATCTGCGCGTCCGGACCGTTCTCCTGCAGGACGAATCCGATCCATTTCAGATAATCCCGGCGCTCCGGCCAGCCAAAGCCGATATAATCACCTTCACTTTTCCCATGTCCTCTGGCATCTGGCAGCAGCACATTGTACCCCAGGTTCTCATAGTAGTTTTTGGCGGTGGCTCCCATATCCTTGGCCTTCCCGGAATACCCGTGGGCCACAATGACGGTTCGGCCGGCAGCGCGCCCCGACGCCAGATAATAGCCTTGCAGCTTGAGCCCATCCTCAGACACCAGCTCCACCTCGCGGAAGCTCTGCCGGGACACCCACTCCGCCCCTTCTCCCCACGAGGCTCCGGCCACCGGCGGCGGATCAATTTTAAGATCAGGAGTCTTGGCCAGGAATTCCTTAGGGGCCCGCTTAATGGCTACTCCATAAAAATAGAATCCGGCATATCCCACCCCACCGGCAGCCACAATCACCACCACAAGCAGGTATATCATCCACATCAACGTTCCTCCTTCCGCAAGCAACCCTTCCAGCCAGGGAATAGGATCTTTTGCTTAGCGTAATTTGAGCCTAGTATAGCACGGGAGCAAGGCCAACTAAAAATACAGCTGGGGCTAAGGCAAGATTCAGCATGAAGCTCTTTCTCTACAGTAACATTAACGGCTCGTGCGTCCTGCTCTACTCTAGGGCGAAGACGCTATCCGCTTTCTCTAGGTGGTTACTTCCCTCCAATTAGTACACTCGCCTTCTCGCTTGTGTTGTGTTCGGTTTTCGCATACATTTGCTCCTATCGCCTTCTCGCAGCACATTGTGTTCGCTTTTTAGCATACATTAATCCACTCTCGTTCTCATTCAGTCTGTGTACGGATGGAGTATGAATTACGGCGACGCTTGGGAGCACGCTCCGCAAACGGAACGTTGTTCCAATCGCTCTTGTATCCAGATTTTTTCATTCCCCTAGTCGGTGAAAATCCGGATACAAAGGCGACCGCTCCGCTTCTCCACAATCATTCCGCCCGCTCCGCTGTTTAAGAGTAGGAGTATCAAATCCTAATATCCCTTTTCCTCAATTTGTATTCGGTTTTTCGCAAACACCCAGCCTTTGACCATTAATATCAGGTCCAGGCTCCTCAGGGGCCACCCTTCAGCCATGTTCAGCAACAAATTCACTCTACGAATCATTCTAAGAACACTTATACACAAATCTATACACATCTTATACACAATAGACGGGAACCAAAATTTCCTAAACAACGAAAAAAGAGCTGCTTCCAGGAGAACGTCTTCTCCGAAAGCAGCCCTTGTCAAATCACAGGATCATTGTTTGTTTGCATACATCTCAGTTCGGGTGACTCACTTACGTTTGCCGTTTCTGGTGGTTCTTCTAAGAATCAAGCCCAGACCAGCGAGTGCCAAACCGGCAAAATAATATGGAGCAGGACTGGACTCGCCCGTCTTAGGCAGGGTTCCATCCGCAGGCACACCGCCTAGAGGAACTTCATCATCGATAACGACTACATCGGGTGCCGGTTCTGCCGATGGCAACGGCGTTGGCGCCGGTGTCGCTACTAATGGCCCAACCGCTACAGCCGTTGTCGGCGATGGTGCCGGTACTGTGGTAGCTGTTGGAGTTGCTACAGGTCCAAGCGGCAGCGGGTCATCATCTACAACCACATCATTGCTCACGATAAATCCGATAATCGGAGTCGGCGTTGGCACTGGCGGGAAACTGAACGGCGGCGATATTGGATCTGGCGTTGTTACTGGTGTCGGCGCTGGTGTTGGTGTCGGTGTTGGCGCTGCCGTCGGATCTGGTGTCGATGTCGGCGTCGGCGTTGGTGTCGGTGTTGCCGTCGGTGTCGGTGTTGGCGTTGGTGTCGGTGTTGCCGTCGGTGTTGGTGTCGGCGTTGCCGTCGGTGTCGGCTCTGCCGTTGGCGTTGGTGTCGGCTCTGCCGTTGGCGTTGGTGTCGGCTCTGCCGTTGGCGTTGGTGTCGGCTCTGCCGTTGGCGTTGGCGTCGGTACTGCCGTTGGCGTTGGTGTTGGCTCTGCCGTTGGCGTTGGTGTCGGCTCTACCGTTGGCGTTGGCGTCGGTACTGCCGTTGGCGTTGGTGTTGGCTCTGCCGTTGGCGTTGGTGTCGGCTCTACCGTTGGCGTTGGCGTCGGTACTGCCGTTGGCGTTGGTGTCGGTGTTGGATCTGGTGTCGGTGTTGGTACTGCCGTCGGCGTTGGTGTCGGCTCTGCCGTTGGTGTCGGTGTTGGTACTGCCGTTGGCGTTGGTGTTGGTGTTGGTTCTACCGTTGGCGTTGGTGTCGGTGTCGACGTCGGCGTTGGTGTCGGCTCTGCCGTTGGTGTCGGTGTTGGTGTTGGCTCTGCCGTCGGCGTTGGTGTTGGCCCTGCCGTCGGTGTTGGTGTCGGCTCTGCCGTTGGTGTCGGTGTTGGCCCTGCCGTCGGTGTTGGTGTCGGCTCTGCCGTTGGTGTCGGTGTTGGTACTGCCGTCGGTGTTGGTGTTGGCTCTACCGTTGGTGTCGGTGTTGGCCCTGCCGTCGGTGTTGGTGTCGGCTCTGCCGTTGGTGTCGGTGTTGGTACTGCCGTCGGTGTTGGTGTTGGCTCAACCGTTGGTGTTGGTGTCGGCCCTGCCGTCGGTGTTGGTGTTGGCTCTACCGTTGGTGTTGGTGTCGGTTCTGCCGTTGGTGTAGGTGTTGGTACTGCCGTTGGCGTTGGCGTCGGTACTGCCGTTGGTGTCGGCGTCGGCTTCACAGTCGGCGTTGGTGTTGGCACCGCCGTTGGCGTTGGCGTCGGCTTCACGGTTGGCGTCGGTGTTGGCTTCACGGTTGGCGTCGGCGTCGGCTTCACAGTCGGCGTTGGTGTCGGCTTCACAGTTGGTGTCGGCGTCGGCTTCACGGTTGGCGTTGGCGTCGGCTTCACGGTTGGTGTCGGCGTCGGCTTCACGGTTGGCGTTGGCGTCGGCTTCACAGTCGGCGTTGGCGTCGGCTTCACAGTCGGCGTTGGCGTCGGCTTTACGGTCGGCGTCGGCGTTGGCTTCACAGTTGGCGTCGGCTTTACGGTCGGCGTCGGTGTTGGCTTCACGGTCGGTGTTGGCTTTGGAGTTGGAGTACACACAGGTGTAGGTGACGGTTTTATGGTCGGTGTTGGTTTTACCGTAGGTGTCGGCGTTACCGTCGGTGTCGGCGTTGCTGTCGGTGTCGGTGTTACCGTCGGTGTTGGTTTTACCGTCGGCGTCGGCGTTACCGTCGGTGTCGGCTTCACAGTCGGTGTCGGCGTTACCGTCGGTGTCGGCTTCACTGTCGGTGTCGGCGTTACCGTCGGTGTCGGCTTCACAGTCGGCGTCGGTGTTGCCGTTGGTGTCGGACTCGGCGGCGGCCCCTCTCCCTCGTACATTCCAAGGTGCATCTCAACCCCGCCGCTAAAAGATTTTGCAATCAGAGTCCCATACAGCTCCGCTCCGGAATAATGGACATCCGCTCTAGGTGCGAGGATCGTCCCGAAGAATGAGGTATAAGCGATATCTACCTTAGTTGCTTCGTAGAAATTGAATAATACCTGGCTTGCTCTGCCGTTATTCATTGAAAAGCTTGGCACATTGACTGTAGACCCGCTTATATTAATAATCAACGTAGCGTTCTGGGCAATGTTGAACTGAATATAATTCGTACTCGCCAGTGTCGAGGCATCCAGATGAACCACATTGAAGCGATCCGGTGCATTTATCGTAAGCTGTCCATAATGATTATTCCCAATCTCATTCGTGTCGGCCAAGGCCCCATACTCTGCAGAACGCGAGATCAGAACCTCCTGCTCGGCCGTAAAATCTATCGGATTGCCTTTCTTCTTCGTGCCTTTAATATTGACACTAGGTTCATTGGCTGTAATGTTATCCCCGTATACCACGTTCCCGTAGATCTCTCCGCTGCCTGAATGTACAAAATTCCTGCCGGCCACAAGTACATCCGTCGGTGCAGCATCCCTATATGCTCTGGCAACTCCGTAACCTCCAGAGAGGGTAATATTCCCCGCCGCTGCAAGGCGGCCTTCGATCTGATCACCGCCTTGTGTGAAATCCCCTAAGATAAAAGCATTAAAATTGCCTGCGACCCCCAAAATTGGTGTTGGCGTATACGGCACCCCTGAAGCTGCTCTAACATCCATCCCCCACGTGAAGGCACTGGATACGGTCAATAGGCCTGCCATAAGAATGGCGGCTGTTTTACGCACTCTTTTGTTCAATAGTCCACACCTCCTAGTTACTATTCTATGAATCTTTCACCCGACTATAACAACAAAAAGACCGCCACGAAGGGTTAGCTTCACGGCGGCCGGACGACCATAGCCTCAACTTTAGAGACAGTAGATTCCTGACTTTGCGTCCCGTTCTTTCGATACGGTTTGCGTTTGTACATGATTTCGGTATGAAATTGTTGATTTTGCTTATGTATATTCGTTGTTGAGTCTATGACATTTGTTACTTTTGTACTATTTTCAGTTTATCCGCTCCCCCGCCCTGTTGTCAATCCATTCCAAGTATAATTTTTGAAAAAATCTCAGAACCCCAATCCCACAATCCCTTGTCCCCCATGGGTTTATGCATACTATCCTTCTCACCCCTACAACTGTCATTGGCTACCTGGCTCTATAATAATATTAATTTACATTATTAAAATTTGATACATATGGCCTACTTCGTCGCTGTTCCTCCCTGTTTAACTCCTAGCTTGCTCCTATTCGATGCCATTTTACCTATTCACAGACACCCCGCTCCGAAAAAAAGTGCCGCCCGTGATGGACGACACCCGCTACAAGGATTCATCTATTATTAAATAAAATGTCGCCTAAGCAGACATGAACAGTTGAACCCAACCAATCATCGATACCCAGAGCGGAACACTTAGAATGATCCCGAATACCACACCGCGGCGGAGACTTCCTTCATGACTCATTGCCATTCTCCTTTGAGCTGATTTATTTTTTCAATCTTTATTATTTCAATTTTAATATAAAATAATTCTTCGAATTTTATTGTGAATTATGTCACATTGTTACTGTCAGTTGATAATACCCATTGATTATTTTTTGAATGATGAGTTACAATGCGAATATACGTTCTCTTAGAGGGGTTGAGAGGGATGCATAGAGCAGAGAGTCAGGACAACCTGCTGGTCAAATCTTATATTTTGCTGCCGCTAATTCTATCCGCCTTCGAGCGTGATGCATCCGTGATGTCCTTAGAGCTGCGCACGCCTGCGCCTTATCTGGAGGTGATCCAGACTGCCGTCCAGGCTGCCGCTGCCGATCTGCGGGAGGTCCGTGCCGGAATGCGGGCCCGTGGTCTGAAGGTCTATGAACAGCAGCGCCTGGAAGCTGGCGTCGAAGCCAAATTCGTCTGCAGGGGTTATCACGAGCGGATGCTGCTGCTGGATGATGTGATTGCCGCCCAGGCCACTGTGCATATGCGCAGATATCTGGGGATGGAGAAGACGGAGCAGGGCGGCGCGGAGGGATAAGCCAGCGGGAGAAGTACTTTTATTGAACCTGTTCATGCAGGGCGCAGTACCTACAAAAGAAGCCTGCCGCAAGCGGCAGACTTCTGCATTACACGATGACCCGGATGCGGTTACATTAACAACGTCCAATACCCCAACGTCCCGCATATAACCACTACAGCTACCGGGTACAGGATTCTCCGGCTGACCTGATCCCTGAACACAAGAAACAAACAAAGCATACAAAGCCATGCAATTAGAAGGCTTCCCATCTATTATGCATACGCTCCTTCCCGGCAATTCTGCTTCATCTCCAGCGTTGACCGCTGTAGAGCACACTATCCTAATATATAGGAAGATTTCCCGCCGAATATCCCAATTATACCAGCTGAGTGCCAGTCCGGAGCAAATTTTTAGTCAAAATGCGATCAGGCGATTCAAAATTCCTTCTCCAGCACAGGATATTCCCAGAATCCCAGACGTCCCTTCGCGGGTATGGGATGTACCAGCGGCACAACTTCCTCCAGCTTCCAGGCGTACCTTCCTACGGTATAATTCCCGAACACATATTCATTCCCGCCCGGCCAGCCCTGCTGCACAAGCTCAGGCGTAACTTCACAGCAATCCGCAATTCGGCTGACGGCAATGATCCGGCCGGTTGGCAGATTGTCCGCCGTGAAGCCATGACGGGCCAGCAACGACTGAATAGGCTCTGTCCGGCAGATCGCCTTATTTACCTGCATCCCGGCATGAATGGCCAATGCTCCCCGGTGGGCGGTCCGCCAGGTGCGGGTTTCGATTTGCTTTTCTCCCAGCGCAATTAAGGTTGCCCACGGCTGGCGAATCGTCAGAACCTTCATAATGTAGCTTGCCTCCTCTGATGAACACCTTACTAGTCAGAATTACTACGGCCTCCTATGGGAAAGAATAATAGCTATGAAGGAGGACTGATGAGCGATGGGTAACGGATTAGATCAAGGGTATGGGGTATTAAAATGCAAAATATCCAATGAGGATAATGTCTATAAGCTAGGTTACAAAAACAATCATATTCAGGTGCTGGTTGACGTTGAAGACGATGACCACAAAAAGTATAGATTGGCCATCAACATCCGATCAAGCAATAAAGCCGAGCATTTACCGGAAGACACTGCCAATCAGGTGCTGTATTATGTGGGTGAAGATTTAAAATCGGAAGAAACAGCCCGCTGGCTCAAGCTTGAGTCCGGCTTCACGAAGATCACCAGGGAGAACCGGAGCCTTGCCCTAGATTATATCAGAGGAAACCTGGTGATTCCCAGTAAGATGGTAGCCCTGCCTAATACGAACCAAGATGACAAGGAAGACAACGATCCCCACAACAATCTCTATGACAAAATCACCTCTTACATCGAGGAAGCACACAAGCAGAAGGCCACCCTGTATGCGTTCGGCGAACCTTGGGGGCCTGTGGATAAACCCGACAAATACTTCGGCTTCTCTCCTGGACAGGGCGTTCATAATATCCACATGAATCAAGGCAATGCCGGCGGGTATTCCCGAGAAAATGGTACATGGCAGGACGGCGGAGTGCTTATTCATTTCCAGAACGCGAACAGATGGGTGGCTATCTTCCTGGCCTTCCAGTCCCAATCCTGGTGCACTAACGACCAGGGAGATGCCACTAAGCCGGTTAGTGAATGTAATCATACCAATGCTTTGTCATGAGCCAACACCATCGCATTAACCGCTGATACGATATCCTTGACATCCAACTGTTCATCCAGCCTCAAATGAAGTTGTAAGGTAGAGACTGGTGAGTGGTTAGCAGAAACGATGAGCTCAACCTCATGAGATGAAAGCACCTTTGCTTGCAGGATTTGCAGCCAGGGGATAAGATCCGGTAACGCTTTATCCTCTGAAGGACCCATTTCCATGCCATCCATCCCAATAGGTGAACGCCCGTCGAAATACTCAATCCTTAGCACAGCCTCAGAAGGGGGACTGTTCCTCTTCAAAGTCCTAGCCGCTTCCAGCTGACGGCGGGAGGTTCGTGCAGGACCGATAATTATATTCCACAAAACGATACACAGGGAGGGGATGAAGAAGCAGAGCACCGCCAACCAACCACTGGAGGTCTTGACATAGACGGCAAAAAAGAGGGCTGCGGATAGAATCGCAAGCAACCAGATGTAGAGCTCCTGCCGCCATTTGGACTGGCGCATCCCGGATGCTGGAGGAATGGACTGTGCTGGCTGAATATCGGCAGCTTGCTCCGGTTGAGCTGCCGTTCGTTCCCTCCATGGCAAATGCTCCCCATTCAGCATATAAAAGTTATCAGCTGCTCCCTGCCAGACCTTCTCCTGCGAGGGATGCGGCGACTGCCAGAGGGTAACGTATTCTTGAATGTCTCTCAGATAGAGGGCGGGATCGCCCGTGAACGAGAAATATTGCGAAAGCTCCAGATGAATAACGGCAGCAGAATAACGCTGTACATGGGTCGATAAGGTTTCCAGCCACTCCTGTACAGGAGTGGCAAGCGCCGGGAAACGGGCCAGCGTGCCCGGTAAACTCAGGCGCAACTGCTCTGCAGCATCCGCCCATGGAATCTGCCATTGGAAGGCCTCGGAAAAATGTTCCCACTCCACCAAATCCTCCACATCCGGTTGGCCCATATGGGGTTGAATCTTGCTCCAAGCTTGCATTAGCTGCCTGCTATAGCGCTGGAACTGGTCTTGGCTGACCAGACAAAACCATACTGGAGCGAGAAAATTATTCGTCTCGAAAGCTGTATTCTCATAATCAATTAAATCTGAATCGGCACTGGTAACAATCAGGAATGTCCGGTTTCCCATATAAGATCTTTGCCTCCTAGCATCCAACCATAGGCTCCCCACTTTACTTAACTAAAGGTTAGAAGAATGGCAGATGTTGATGCTTGCATAGAAAAAAGGCGCAGTTCCAAAAAACCGGAAACCCGCGCCACTATCGACTTCACAAATATGCTGGTGAAGGGAATTGAACCCCCGGCCTACGCATTACGAGTGCGTTGCTCTACCCCTGAGCTACACCAGCCTACAGACCTCTGTGTCTGCCAAACAAAAAATATTATAACTCTTCCAGCGGAAAACGCAACCCCTTTTTCCGCTGGTTGCTGTATACCCAGCCCAGATCAAACTCAGCCAGCATATGCCCGGCAGGAATCTGCTCCTTATCGGTTGATTCTGATAAGATACTATAAGTGGTTACTATCCTTGCAGCTTGCGCTCCACGGATTCCAGCTTGCTGCGGCTGGTGGAGGGCTTGTCGCGCCGGTCATCGATTTTGAGCGAGGTTGAGACTCTCTGCGCCCCGGCGGTGAACGGCGACTCATGCAGCGCTTCTACCGCAGCCAGAATCCGCGTTACCGGTCCTTCAATAATCGTTCCCATAGAAGTAAGCTCATAGGTTATGCCCTCCACCGTCTCCAGCACGCGCTGCATCTCGGCCACATAGCTGCTGAGACTGGTGCTGCCTGTGCCAACCGGAATAACGGTCACTTCGCCAATTGCCATCGTAATCACCCTCCTGATTGTCTGATCTGCCTGCCCCTTGCTTATCCTCTTATTGTACCGCTTCGGCAGGCTTCCCACAAATCTCCTGCCCACCCCGTTATTTTCTTACTATTCGTTACAAAGATTACGAGGATTAGACGCACTCTATTTATGGATTCTTTGTGGCGTATTTTCGGAGAATTTATGAATCATTTCGGCCAAATCGATAGGAAAGTTGTGGATTACCTGTGGACTAACTGTGGATCAGCTGTGAGTAAAAGCGCGGAACCCGCTCCCCGTGCGGGATTGCAAAAAATCATTTACAAACACAATATATTGCGGTAGCTTTAATGAATAACAACAAAATATAGTAGAAACAGGTGTTTCACTCTCTCAATAGAGAGGAGACTTAATAGGGAAGCGCGGTGCAAAACCGCTGCGGTCCCGCCACTGTAACCGGATGCTCCCCGGGCTAGCTGCCCCAGGGCGGCATTCTCCGGCTAACTGCCACTAAGGGGCTGAATACGCCCCCCGGGAAGGCGCCGGAGGAGTTGCCGGAAGCCAGGAGACCTGCCTGTTTCGCGGCACCGCTTAGACTCCTGCGAGGAACAGGGGAGGTGTCCGTATGCGGCCTGCAATAGCAGAGTCAGCCTCCCGTCAATCGGGCCAGAGGCTGCCGATACCTGAGGACGATCGGTGATTACCTTCAGGTATCGGCTCTGCGGAATATACCAGAACGGGCTTCAGCTATTCGCCCCTTGTCTGCTCGTATATTCCACCCAGACCACAGGCAAATTTCCGCTTCCCGGATCTTTGCATCCTGCATTCGGGCATTTCCGGCCTTCCCGGCCGGAGGTGCTTTTTTAATGATGTCCTGACCGTTCTATATTACATATCACGCTTACAATACCCGAGAGGAGAGAGTTATATAATGACGCTGCTGGAGAAACGTTATAACGAAGGACAAGCTGCACAAGAGGTTCTATTAGAAGAGGTCATTCATCTGGGACGGGATATTATCGACAGCCGGGATCTGGATCTGCTGCGCGAGAATGCCAACCTGAACGGGGAGAGCTTCTCCGGCAAAATGAGTAAGTTCGGCAGTGAATATTCCAAATGGTACGCCCGCAACTTCACCATGCCGCCGCAGCTGGTACAGGCTACCCTGGATAATGTCGTCTATGTACATGACCTGGATCAATATGCTATCGGAACCACGAACTGCATCTTCATTCCGTTTGAACGGCTTCTCCGTGAAGGCTTCAACACCGGCAACGGCAGCGTACGGCCTCCCAACTCGATTATGACGGCGATGTCGCTGGTGGCGATTATTTTCCAGTCACAGCAAAATGCGCAATACGGCGGCGTATCCGCCAACAAGCTGGATTATGACCTGGCCCCTTATGTGACCAAATCCTTCTCCAAGCTCTTCCGCAAAGGACTGGAGTATTTCGAGGAAAATGCAGAAGTGTCTGAGCTTGGGGAGATTACGATGAGCCGCAGCGATCTGGCTGAGCAGTATCCGCGCGCCTTCCGTTTTGCCCTGAAGGAGACGCAGAGCGAGACCCTGCAGGCCGCAGAGAGTATGGTACATAACCTGAATACGATGTCCAGCCGCTCCGGCGGACAGATTCCTTTTACCAGCATCAACTACGGCACCTGTACCTCCCCGGAGGGCCAGCTTGTGATCAGCTCGCTCCTGACGGCCACCATGAACGGACTGGGCAGCGGGGAGACACCGGTGTTCCCGATTCAGATCTTCAAATGTAAGCAAGGCATCAACCAGCAGCCGGGCGACCCTAACTATGAACTGTTCCTGAAGGCGGCTGAGTGCTCTGCACGCAGACTCTATCCGAACTTCGCCAATCTGGATGCTCCGCTGAACATGCAATATTATGATCCGGCTGACCCGGATACCGAATTCGCTACAATGGGCTGCCGTACCCGTGTGCTCGGCGACCGCTTCGGACGCAACCACTGCTCCGGCAAAGGCAACCTGTCCTTCAATACGCTCAACCTGGTGCGTCTTGGACTGGCCCATGGTACAGTAACCGGCCGCCGACTGGCCGCTGACGAAGAAGGATTCTTCGACGACCTGAATCATTATATGGATATTGCGCTCGACGGTCTCCTGCACCGCTTCCGTATTCAGGCTGCCCAGAAGGCCAAAGCCTCCGATTTCATGATGCGCGAAGGCGTGTGGGAAGGCGGCGAGCAGCTTGCCCCCGATGACAGCGTAGGCGAACTGCTGAAGCACGGCAGCCTGTCGCTGGGCTTCATCGGCATGGCGGAATGCATGAAAGCCATGTACGGCAAGCACCATGGCGAAGACATGGATATCCACGCCAAGGCTGTAGCCATCGTCCGCCACATGCGTGAATATTGCGACCGTAAGAGCGAGGAGCTTAACCTCAACATCACCTTGTTCGCAACGCCCGCCGAGGGTCTTTCCGGCAAGTTCACCAAGATCGACCGCAAGGTGCTAGGCTCTATCCCTGGGGTAACCGACCGGGAATACTATACGAACTCGTTCCATATTCCGGTCTATCATGAGCTGAGCGCTGCCAAGAAGATCAGCCTGGAAGCGCCGTTCCATGAATACTGCAACGCCGGAGCGATCTCTTATGTCGAGCTGAACGGCAATGCCCGGAGCAATCCGTCAGCCTTCGTCAAAATCATCAAATACGCGCTGGAGCAGGACATCAGCTACTTCAGCATTAACCATCCGATTGACCGCTGCTCCGGCTGCGGCTATGAAGGGGTCATCGGCACGAATTGCCCGACCTGCAATGCCCATGAGGATACCACCCATATCCGCCGTCTGCGCCGGGTTACCGGGTATCTGACCGGTGACTATCAGACCCGCTTCAATGCTGCCAAGCAAGCCGAAGTCCGGGACCGTGTTAAGCATCTATGAACATTTGCGGCTATTACCCGGAGTCGATCAATGAAGGGGAAGGCCTGCGGGCCGTCCTCTTCTTCAGCGGCTGCCGCCACCGCTGCCCCGGCTGCTTCAACCCGAAGACCTGGAACTTTAACTACGGGGAGGTCTTCACCCCGGAGCGGCGGCGGGAGATTATAGAAGAGATTGCAGGCAATCCGCTGCTGGACGGCTTGACGCTGGCGGGCGGGGACCCTTTTTTCTCGGCTGGGGAGGCTGCAGACTTCATTCACGAGCTGCGCGCCGAGCTGCCGGGCTTCCCGGTCTGGATCTATACGGGCTATACGTACGAGGAGCTTACGGCTTCCCCGGGCTCTGCGGAATGGAATCTGCTGGCCTTGTGCCAGGTCGTGATCGACGGACGGTTCGTCGAAGAGCTCAAAGACCTTACCCTCTCCTACCGGGGCAGCAGCAACCAGCGGATCATCGATATTCCGGCGAGTCTGGCGGGAGATAGGGTCGTTCTGTGGGAGCCGGAGCTGAGCTTTCAAGGGGTATAAAATTCATACAAGTGGAAACGGCATTGCCGTCCTTTTAAAGGATGGTACCATTTCAGCGAGAAATAGAAGGATAAGTTATCGTGTGAAACATATAAATTCTTTTATTTTACAAAAAGGCACTACTCCCGCATTCGGGTAGAGTAGTGCCTTTTGATTGTACCGGGCAGATGGAGGCAGCAGCCTAACGTTATTCTACGGCTGTTGATTGCCCTGCCTTACGTGCCACCTTATGCTCCGTCTCTTCCGCCAGCTCCTCCAGCACGCTGTTCAGGCGCAGCTTGAGTTCTTCCGCCAGCTCGACCACGCCCTGGTCGTTACGCACGGCCTGCGAGTCTACCGCGTAGACGCCGCCAAGAATGTAGCGGGCGCCAAGCACCGACAGCACCGGCTTCAGCGCATAGTCAATCGCCAGCAAGTGCGCGAGACTTCCGCCCATGAAGAGCGGCAGCACGATTTTGCCGGCCAGCCCTTTTTGCGGCACCAGATCCAGGAAGGTCTTCAGCACTCCGGTATAGGAGGCCTTATACACCGGGCTGACTACGATTACCGCATCGGCTTCCGCCACAAGCCCGTTCGCCTTGACGATGGCTTCACTCTCGAACTTGGTGTGAATCAGATCCTCCGCCGGAAGCTCCGCCACATTGATCCGCTCCACTTCATACCCGCGCTCCCGCAGGGCACTCTCTGCATACTCAATCACGGCATTAATCCGTGAGACCAGGGAGGGTGTTCCGTTAATTACGACTATTTTGGCCATTTCCGCACCTCTTCCGTCCGCATAATAAGATAAACCGGGCTGCTTCGCCGGGCATCAATACTTTAAATTAGTAATAATCCTAGCAGAGTACAAGGAATATTGTCAAACCCCTCTTATGCTTGCAAACCGCTGCCGCTCTGGTTATAATGAACGTCAAACCTATATCCCGACCAGGCCAACGACCGGCATCCAACCGCGAGGCGTCTGCGACCGGAGCAGATTCCTGTTCCCTAAGTTTACCGGGTTTCGCCCGTTACCGCGAAGACCAAAGAGGGCCTGATTCCGCGCTGCATAGCTGCTATAACGCGAATGAGGTCAACCTGGGTGGCACCGCGAGCTGACGCTCCTCGTCCCATGGATGAGGGCGTTTTTTGCGTTTTTTTACCCAAACTTAAGGAGCGGATGCAGATGCTGGATATGAATTGGATCAGGGAGAATGAGGACATTGTACGGAAGACGGCCGAGTGGAAAAGATTGAAGTTCCCCCTCGAGGAACTTCTGGAGTGGGATGACCGGCGGCGGCTGGCCCGCCGGGAGACGGAGCAGCGCCGCGCGGAGCGCAATGCGCTGACGAAGGAAGTGGAGCGCCTGCTGCGCGGGGGCGACGTTTCGGGGGGCGAGCTGGCCAAGGAGCAGGTGCGGGTGATCAACGGCCAGCTGACTCTGCTGGAGGCGGAGCTGCTGGAGGCAGAACGCCGCTGCGGAGAGCTGCTGCTGCTTGCGCCGAATCCCGTGTCGGCGGATACGCCGATCGGACCGGATAACAGCGCGAATGTGGAGCTGCGGCGGCATGGCGCGCCGCCGGTCTTCGGGTTCCGCGCACGGGACCATGTCGAGCTCGGAGAGCTGCACGACATGATGGACCTTCCGCGCGGCGTCAAGGCAGGCGGACCCCGCAGCTATGTGCTGAAGGGGACCGGGGTGCTCCTGCACCTCGCCGTGCAGCGGCTGGCCCTGGATGTACTGATGCAGCGCGGCTTCACCGCGATGGACGTGCCCGTGATCGTCCGCCCGGAGGCGCTGGAGCGGACCGGGTTTTTCCCCGGCGGCCGGGATCAGACCTACGAGCTGACGGGCGAGAAGCGCTGGCTGGCCGGGACCTCGGAGGTGTCGCTGGTCTCGTTGTACAGCGATGAGATCCTGGAGCTGGATCAGCCGCTGCGGCTGGCCGGGATGTCGGCCTGCTTCCGCCGCGAAGTCGGCTCGGCCGGCCGCGATGTGCGCGGACTCTACCGCGTCCACCAGTTCTCGAAGATTGAGCAGGTGGTCATGTGCCGCAGCGATGCTGCAGAATCGGAGCAGATGCTTCAGGAGATTCTCGGCAATGCCGAGCATATTCTTCAACTGCTGGAACTGCCTTACCGGGTAGTCGCCGTCTGTAGCGGGGACATGGCGATGAAGACCCACAAGCAGTATGACATCGAGACCTGGATGCCTGGCAGAGAGGCCTACGGGGAGACCCATTCGGCTTCCAACCTGCTCGACTTCCAGGCCCGCCGCTCGGGCATCCGTTACCGTGATGAAGACGGACGGCTGCAGTACTGCCATACCCTGAACAACACGGCGGTAGCCACGCCACGCATCCTGATCCCGCTGCTGGAGAACCACCAGCAGGAGGACGGATCGATCTATATTCCGCAGGCGCTGCGGCCTTATATGGGCGGGGCGGAGCGGATTGAAGCCAGAAGTCTCCCAGCGGAATAACTCTATACGGATCATCAAACAGCCATTCCTTGTTACTTGGGGACATGGCTGTTTGTCTAGCGTTTCTACTAAATAAATCTGCTATTTTTGTTTCTATGAATGAAATCCTCTTAATTTATGTTGAATTGGTCTTAATTTAATATATATTTATATGAAGCAACCCTTTATTTAACAATTAAATGGTAGAATAATGGGGAGTGTCTATCATAGTTTTGAGAGGAGTGGGTTTAGGATAATGTTTATTTCTCACAGTATGCGAAGATGGCTGTCTGCAGGACTATCCGTGCTGATGCTGCTCGGACTGGTAACGCCTGCCGGACAAAGTGCTCAGGCAACAGCGGATAACAGTAATATTGTAATCTCACAAGTCTACGGGGGCGGCGGCAACGGCGGCGCTCAATACAAAAACGACTTCATTGAATTATACAATCCCACGGAGCAGCCGGTTGATCTGACCGGATGGAAGGTGCGTTATGCCAGTGCCACAGGCGGTTTTGGCTCCAACGTTACCGCGCTGAATGGAACGATTCAGCCAGGCGGTTATTTCCTTATTCAACAAATGGCCGGAGATAACGGTAACGGAGTCAGCCTGCCTGCTCCTGACTGGACGGGCACATTAGCTTTAAGTGGTACTAGCGGCAAAGTTGATTTGATAAACAGCTCAGATCAAGTCATCGACTTGGTAGGATACGGAACAGCGAATGCCTATGAGACTGCAGCCGTACCCGCTCTCTCCAACTCCACGGCAGCGATCCGCCTTGCTCTACCAGGCGCCCCTGCCGATAACCGCGCCTTGGATACCGATAATAACACCACGGACTTCACCGTCCAGCCCCCTGACCCCCGCAACAGCAGCTATGGCCAGACTCAGGCTGTAGAACCGGTCACTGCCTCACCGGCGGCAAATGCCTGGCCCGCAGGCACCGTCATCTCCCTTAGTACATCAACCGTAGGCGCATCCGTGTACGCCGCAGTTTACACAAACGGCGCAGAAACGGAATTTAAGCCATACAGCGGACCCATTCTGCTGAATGCACCCACAACCATCAAGACCTATGCTGCCGTATCAGATTCAGTGTACAGTACGGTATCGAGTTATGATTACACCCTGCTTGAGCAACAGGATATTGCCTCCGTCCGCCCGGCACCTAAGGGCCAGAACGTATGGACGGACGGAACGGTTACACACATCGACGGTGCAAAAATGTACATTCAGGATGCCGCGTCAGCAATCGTGCTGTACGGATTCCCGGATTTCGCCAAGGTCGGGGATACCGTTAATGTGCAAGGGGTTATGGATATTTACAGCAACCTGCAGGAACTGAAGCCGTCTGCCGGGCTTAACTACAGTGTAGCTACCCCGAATGCCGGCGTCCCCGCCCCTAAGCTCATTACCGCTGCAGATCTGACGGCAGCCAAAGGCGAAGCTTACGAGGCGCGGCTGGTTACCCTTGAGGATGTAACGATCAACAGTAAGGAAGGAAAGAACGTCATTGCCAGCCAAGGCGGCCAGACCTTCATAATCTACTCCGATCTGCCTCAACTGATTGCAGGCAAGCATTTTGATAGAATCACAGGTGTGATTGAACAGTTTAATAATGTCTATCAATTCGTTCCGCTGAATGCAGAGAGTCTGGTAGAAGAGCTCTTCTCTGTCACCGCCAGCCCCGGCTCCGGCCGGATTATCACTGGAGGCACAGTCACGCTGTCGAGTCCCACAGATGGAGCAGCGATTTATTATACGCTCGACGGATCAGAGCCAACCCTATCCAGCACACCGTATACAGCTCCAATTACAATCACCAAGGATACTGTAATTAAGGCAATCGCCTCCATTCCGGAGCAGACCAGCAAAGTATACACCTTCACCTATACGGCTGCCGCGCCGCCGCGTATCCATGATATTCAAGGGGAATCCCATGCCTCTGAATATGCCGGCCAGACCGTTACGGATGTCGAGGGGATTGTTACCCAATATGGATATACATTTGCGAACGGCAATTATAAAGGCTTTTTCATACAGGACCCTAATCCCGATACCAATGACAATACCTCTGAGGGCATATTCGTATACAGCACGAATGCCAGCCTGAAGCCTGATATCGGAGATCATGTGACTGTATCGGGCACGGTGTCCGAATACAATGAAGGCAGCAGCAAGAATCTGACCTCC
This sequence comes from Paenibacillus sp. FSL K6-1217, assembly GCF_045040735.1. Taxonomy (NCBI): domain Bacteria; kingdom Bacillati; phylum Bacillota; class Bacilli; order Caryophanales; family Paenibacillaceae; genus Paenibacillus; species Paenibacillus sp. FSL K6-1217. Next base: position 5,666,369 of record NZ_CP150271.1, on the reverse strand, counting down.
ACCCAAATTACACTCAGTACACTTAAAACGGTTGCCAAAAACGTGAAACTGCCTGAACCTGTTGTGCTGGGCAAGGGCGGGAGGATCATCCCTTCCTCCGTTATCGACGATGATAAGCTAACCGAATTCCAGCCCGCTGAGGATGCTATGGACTTCTATGAATCGCTTGAGGGGATGCTCGTCACGCTGCCAACCCCTGTGATTCTCAGTCCGTACTGGACCAGCGGCGGCGGTACCTCTACCGTATACAACATTCCTACGAGAGTGGACAATGCGATGGACGATGTTATTACACCGGCTGGGGGACTTGTTCTAAAGGACGCAAAGAACCTTAACCCGCAGCGGCTGCTGATCGCCTATGGCAATCCCGGCCAGGAGGTCGGTACAGGCGATAAATTCAATGGCGATGTTACCGGAGTAATCGGCTACAACAATGGGAATTTCAAGGTTATTCCGGCGAATGAAAGCCTGCCAAGCATTACCCAAAGCAGCTTCACACAGGAGACCTCTACGATTGCTGTAGCTGAGGACAAGCTGCTGGTGGCCTCCTACAATATTGAGAACTATTACCCTGGCGTAGGGGCTGCGAAGATTCAGAAGCTGGCTCAGTCCATCGCTGTGAATCTCAAACAACCGGATATTATCAGCGTCGTTGAAATGCAGGACAGCAACGGCGAGACTGACAACGGTATCGTGGAAGCCAATGCCGCCGAACTGATCGAAGCGATTCAGACCGCCGGAGGCCCGGCTTACAAGTATATTGATATTGCTCCATCGGATAAAGCAGACGGCGGTGCTCCCGGCGGCAATATCCGGGTCGGGTTCTTCTATAATCCGGCCAGAGTCAAGCTGTCGGACAGCATCAGCGGACAGAAGGGTTCCGCGCTGCAAGCGGTCAGCTACAATGCGGCTGCGGACAAGCTCACCTATAATCCGGGAAGAATTGATCCGGCGAACAAGGCTTTTGACGCTTCCCGCAAGCCGCTTGCCGCACAATTCGAGTTCAAAGGCAAGAAGGTCATTGTAATTGCGAATCACTTCAATTCCAAGTCGGGGGACAACGGCCCGTTTGAGAACGTTCAGCCTCCGGTATTATCCAGTGAAACACAACGCCATCAGATTGCCGCCATCGTGAACGGCTTCGTCAAGGATGTACTCGCAGCCAACCCGTCGGCGAATATTATTGCCATGGGCGACTTGAATGATTTCCAATTCACCAGGACCGCAGAGATTCTCAAAGGCAATGAGCTGGACAATCTGATTGACAAGCTGCCGCTTAATGAGCAGTACACCTATACGTATGACGGAAATTCACAGGTACTGGACCATATTTTAGCGAGTAAAAATATTGCAGAATCCGCAGAAGTGGACGTTGTCCATCTGAATGCAGATTTCCCGGCATCGCGTGGACGGGCATCCGACCATGATCCGGTGGTCGCCCAGTTCGATCTGTCCGATTTCGCTCTGCGTGTGCTGCACACGAATGACACGCACGGACATTTGGAGACCATTGCCAAGCGTGCTACAGCGATCAAGCAGGAACGCAATCCCAATACGCTGCTGCTGGATGCGGGAGATGTGTTCTCGGGGACACTGTATTCCACCACTTTTAAAGGCATGGCGGATGTCGATTTCATGAACGACCTCGGCTATGATGCGATGACCTTCGGCAACCATGAATTTGACCAGAATAAGGAGCATCCTGAGTACCTGAGAAATTTCGTGGAAGCAGCTAAGTTCCCGTTCGCCAGTGCCAATATTGACTTCACTACCAAGAACAGCGAGCTGGCGGACCGGTACCACAACGATATCGTTACCACCGCCGGAGGTGACACCGCGTATAACGGCAACATCTATCCGGCTGTAATCAAAGACGTCTACGGGGAGAAGGTCGGTATCTTCGGCCTGACCACTGAGGATACGGTCGGCTTATCTTCTCCGGGGGATAAGATCAGCTTCAAGGACCATGTAGAGAGCGCGAAGAACACTGTAGCGATGCTCGAAGCCAAAGGGGTTAATAAAATCATCGCGGTAACCCATCTGGGGTATACCGTAGACAAGAATCTCGCTGCAGCCGCCTCAGGCATTGACATCATTGTGGGCGGGCATTCTCATACCAAAATTGACAACCCTCCTGAGCCGGTTACGAACGTTGGTACAGGTAAGCCCGTACTGGTGGTCCAGACGGGAGAATACGGTCAAAATCTGGGTGAGCTGAACGTTGTCTTTGACAAGAACGGCGACATTGTATCGTATAACGGTAAGCTGCTGGATGTAGCCAAATACGCTGAAGATCCGGCGGCCAAAGCCAAGCTGGCTTCTGAATACGATTCTAAGCTCTCCGCCGTTCGGGCTGAGAAGGTAGGCTACTCGGACGTTGACCTTTACACCAACCGCGACATTGACGGGAAATCCGTCCGTGTGGTGCGTAAGGAAGAGACGCCAATCGGCAATATGATTGCTGACAGTATTGCGGAGAAAGTAACCGAGCTAATGCCTAACTTCGTATCCAAGGAGGACCAAAGTACGATCAAAGGCGTCGTCGCCATCCAGAACGGCGGAGGCATTCGTGCAGCGATTGACAAGGGCGATATTACGATGGGTGAGGTGTTGACCACACTCCCATTCAATAACAGCCTGGCAGCCCTGAAGGTCACTGGCGCAGAGATCATCTCCTCCCTGGAGAATGCAGTCAGCGGGTTGGAGTCCGACCAGGGACGGTTCGCCCATGTCTCGGGGATGAAGTATACGTATGATTCGACCAAAAAGCCGGAGATTGTGAGTTCTTTGACCGGTCAGGTGACCCAGGCCGGGGAACGGATCATCTCTGTAGAGATCAAGCAGGCAGACGGGTCTTATCTGCCGATTGATCCGGCAGGCTATTACATTCTGTCTACGAATTCCTTCATGGCTGGCGGCGGGGACTTCTACCGCGCTCTAGCCTCAGCCAAGGCAGACGGGCGTTATTATGAGCTGGGCCTCCCTGACTTCGAGGTGCTGCTGGCTTACCTGAAGAACCATAAACCGGTGACTTCGAGCGTTGAAGGACGGATCACGGATCTGAAGGGTGCCGCTCCAAACCCAAGTCCGACTACAACACCAGCACCAACCACCAATCCGGGCGGATCTAATCCGGGGGGAACCGGGGGTGTGACTCCTACGGCAACGCCTGCACCAAGTCCGACTCCTGCTTCCAGTGCGGCAGCGCCACAGGTTACCACGTTTACTACAGCGGATCTCACCGCTCAGTTTGCAGCCTTGCCTGCCGGCACGAATGAGCTGAAGCTCCCGCTCACGGCTTCAGCAGGCGGCGCACAGGCTGTGCTGCCAGGCAGTGTGCTGGTGCAGCAGGCAGCGGCACATCCGGATACAGTGTTGACCCTCATCTCTACCGGCGGTGCTTCCTATTCTCTGCCGCTGAATCTTATTAACGGAACGGCCCTGGCCGCCCGGCTTGGCACCAGTGATTTCACAATTACCGTCTCATTGCTTCAGGCAGATACTGCTATACTGGACAGCCTGAACAAGGCCATCGCCGCACAGGCCGGTACGATCGCTGTTGCTGCGCCTGTCATTGAATTCAGCATCAGTGCCCAGGCAGGCACCACCAGCGTGCCGCTGAACAGCTTCGGCAGCACTTATGTGAAGCGGACAATCACGGCCACTGGTGCACTTGATGCCAAGGGTGCGACAGGTGTCGCCTTTGACCCGGCCACAGGCAAGCTGTCCTTCGTGCCCTCGGTCTTCGCAAGTCCTGCTGGCGGCCATACGGAAGTAACGATCAAGCGCAACAGCAACAGCTATTATACTGTGGTGAAATCGTCCAAGACCTTCGGTGACACTGCCGGGCACTGGGCACAATCCGCCATTGAACAGCTGGCCTCGAAGCTGGTGATTACCGGCACCAGCAGCACGGCTTTCTCGCCTGCACAGTCCATCACACGGGCGGAGTTCGCGGCATTGATCACCCGTTCCCTCGGGCTTGCACCAGCAGCAACAGGAACGGCCTTCAGTGACGTCCGTACAGGCGCATGGTACACGGATGCTGTACAGACAGCCGCTGCCGCAGGTCTGATTACCGGGTATACGGATGGCAGCTTCAAACCGGGCAGTCCGATTACCCGTCAGGAGATGGCAGCCGTCCTGTCCAAAGCCATGAAATACACCGGCACAACCCTGACGGCCGATCCGGCTGTACTGGCCAAATTCCGCGATGCCGCAAGCATCCCGGCCTGGTCCAAGGCAGCGGTAGCAGAGATTGCCGCCGCAGGCATCATCCAGGGAACCCCTGACGGTGCGTTTGCTCCGGCGAAGCTGGCTACCCGCGCGGAAGCGGCTACGATGCTGGAGAAGACCTTGAAGTCTCTGCAATTCATTAACTAACTCACGCCCAGTGTTATAGAAGGTTTAAGTCCAAAAAGGCGGTTCCCAAGGCGCATGATGCGCTGACGGGAACCGCCTTTTTTGTAAACATAAGATTACTTCTCGGTCACTGGTACTGGCACAGATACCGGCACCTTCACTTCAAATTCCGGGATATACTCCTTCTCCCGCACTCCGTCCTTGTTGATGGACAGTGTCCGGAAGGGCTTGACCGTAAGCTGTCCGCCCGGATGCTTCAGCGGTTCGAATAGGGCTGCTGACAGCAGAGTATTTCCTCCCGAGGCGCTCCAGCCGGTACCCCCATTAATCTCCTGCAATATGTGGCCCTCATCATCTACAAGGTCATAGCCCAAGAAGTCCTTCACCGCATCGACAGGCTGCCCCGCAGGCTGTTCAACCCGTGTGGTGAGTCTTGTAGTGATCGGCGTAAGCTCCAGCGTCTCCAGCGTGAAGGTCATGCCGGAGCTGCTGCGGACAATGGGCTCCGCAATGCTGTTACGATAGGTCTTCTTGACCACAGGCAGCGTGATTTCAAAAGGCTCCGCGATGCCCTGGATATCAACGGTCAGCGTCAGCTCGAAGGTATCCGGGAAGGCCCGCCCGCCCTGATTCTGCAGATCCGTGAACTGAATGATCCTCGAATCGGCATCTTTCCCGCGCAGCAAGAACGGACCAAAGGAACCGCCGCCGCTGCCGCCAAGCGGACCATAGTTACTAATATCTTCACCGTCCACCGATAGCTTGATATCTGTCATCAGGTCGCTGATATCGCCTCGCCCCAGCTTCTCCACATCCGTATGGCGCTCGATTCCCAGGGATACGCGAATTCCGTCATACATTACCTCAGACACCTTGAGCGTTAACCCGCCGTGGGTATCGCTGCGCTCCGGCACTGCTGCGAGCCCCTGCTCATCCGCACTCCGGAGCCCCAGATCCCCGGCAAGCCGGAAGATCGAATTCATCCCCGGAATTTGCTTAATGGATGCCGCCAGCGTAGGCGAGATCCATTCAGTGCTTGCAATCAGCAGGGTAAGCAGGAGTACAGCCGCTGCGATCCCCGCGCTTTTCCGCAGCATCCGGCCTGTTCTTCTTAGCTTTGCAGGCTCTGCCTTAACGCCTGACAGTTGTCCGCCATGCGCCCGGCGCATGATGCGTTCCTCCAGATCAATCTGAACCGGGGTCTCCCGGATCATGCGTCCAATCCGCTCCAGTTCGGCTTCCTCCCGTTCAACTTGGTTCATGTGCGATTCTCCTTCCACTATTTTGACGGCGTCCGAGCTTTTTGCGCAGCCGTTCATATTTTTTGCGGACCGTCCCTGCCTTCATGTCCATGATGATCCCTATCTCCTCGAAGCTATGCTCCTCCAGCGCCCGCAGCAGCAGTATCTGCCGTTCCTCCATACTCAGCTTCTCCAGCAGACCGTGGACAACCTCTGTATATCTTGTGTCTCCGGCCTGCTCTTCCTCCTGCTCCTGCTGATGATGTTGCCTGTAGAGACTGAGCAGCTTGAAGCTCTTATTCCTGCGCTTAATCCGGTCGAGGCAATGGTTGCGCGCAATAGTGTACAGCCAAGCCGAGAAAGAGACTATCTCCGAATACTGCTGCAGCCGCTCCAATGCCCTGATAAAAATATCCTGCGCCGCATCCTCCGCCTCTTCCCGGTTCCCCAGCAAGTAATAGCAGTACAAGTAGATCGGCCGCTGAAAATGTCTGATGAGCAGGGTGTAGGCCTGTACATCGCCCTGCTGCACCTGCTTTACCGTCTGCTCCGGTGCCGCTTCCTGCTCTGGCCGGTTACCCGGCCCGCTGATTTCTGCTTTATCCACAGCTACTCTCTCCCCTCTGCCTGTATAACTGCAAAAAGCTGTGTTTTGTGACAAACCCGCCAAAAAAGAATCATTTGCCAAATTAAAATTTTTCGTTTATTATAAAACTAATAAAAGTTCTATATTTATAGAACAAAAACAGATATCATCATTGTCTATTATCTCTCTTGCCTAACTCTACTACACCAGAAAGCAGGAATTTCTTATGGATTATAAAGTAACCGTAGACTTCGCGCCTGTCTATGAATGTATTACCAGCCTGAACGCTTTTATCGGCAAGCAAAATCATACAGCTATGGATGCCGGGACCTCCTGGGTCCGCCAGGTACAGACGCAGTTCGCCCCGGTCATGCTCCAGCGCATGAAGGAAGTGCTGAAGCTCACGGACAATTTCAGTCTCTCTCCTTACATCTGGAGCTGCCCCGGGGAGCGTACGGCGGAAGAATTCCTGCATTGGTTCGAGGAGCTGTCTCCGGGAGAACTGTACGACATTGCCGGGCGGTTCGGGCAGAGTGTCCCTGCGAATCTTGCCGGGCTGCGGGATGCTGCGGCTGAAGTGATCCGGGTGTGGAATGACGGCTATTTCAGCAGCATTGATCCGGCCATCATTGAAGGGCTGCGGCAGGAGGCCGATGCGAGGGCGGCGCTGCTGGACGGCACGAATGATAGGGCCATCTATGAAGCAGCCACCGAAGGGATGCGGCTCTATCCGTCCAAGACGCTGAAGCAGGTTATTATCACTCCGCAGTATCATGCCCGTCCGCTGGTCATCTCCTCCCAATATGATGAGTTTGTGTTCACCAGCTACTCCTGCGATGCGCTTCCTCCCGGAGAAGGACGTCCCGCTGCCGCGCTGCTGCGGCTTACCCGGGCGTTGTCGGATGAGACCCGGCTGTTCATTCTCCGGCAGCTGACCGGCAGCCAGATGAATTTCACAGAGATTGTGAAGGCGGTTCAGCTGTCCAAAAGCACGATCCACTACCACCTGATCACGCTGCGCGCCGCAGGTCTGATCATCGTTCACACCAGCGGCAAAAGTGTCTCCTATAGCCTGCGGCTGGAGGCGCTGAGCGATCTGACCGGGCAAATTGAGGACTACCTGAAGGGGTGAGAGGATTGCAGAAACGGAGCTATTACGGATTGTTATCCACGGTTTCACTCAGCGCCTTCGGCGATGCCTTTGGACTGCTGGCCATGGAGTGGCTGGTCTATGAGCTGACCGGCTCCAAGGTGGCGATGGGTGCGCTTGCGCTCAGCTCCATGATTCCCGAGCTGGTGCTGCGCCTGCTCGGCTCGCCGCTGTCCGACCGGCTGCCCCGCGTGCGGTTCATGGCCTGCCTCGCCGTGCTGCGCCTGCTGGCGCTCCTGCTTCCGCTCGGCATGGGCCTCGCCGGCCACCTCCAGCTCTGGCAGCTGTTCGCAGCTGCCAGCCTGAGCGGTGCCTGCTCCGCGCTGTTCCTGCCGACGGCCATGGCCGTCATCCCAGGGATCGCCGGGACCGGCAAGCTGATGCGCGCCTTCGCCATCATTGACGGTTGCAAGGGCGCTGCCGCGCTGCTTGGCCCGGCGCTAGCCGGTATCCTGACCGCGGCCAGCGGGGCCTTGCCGGCGCTCGGGGTCAACGCCGTCTGTTATATGGCTGCAATTGCCATGCTGCTGTGGCTGCCCCGGCTGGGCAAGCCGGCTGGACCGCCTCCCGCAGCCTTCTCGGTCCCCGGCTATCTGCGGGAGGTAGCCGAAGGCTTCTCGTTCTACCGCCGGTTCCCCGCCATGCTGACGATCATGATGATGGCCGCCGTCAGCAATCTTAGCTCCACAGCCATATGGACGATGATGGTCCCGTATGTCCGCGAGGTGCTGCGCCGCGATGCAGCGGCCGTGGGCACGCTGTCCACAGCTTCTGCGCTGGGCTACCTTGCCGGACTCGGGGCCATCTCCATCATGGGCGAGATTAAGCAGCGGCGTTCCGTCATGCTCGGCAGCCTGGGCCTGTCGGGCATCGTTACCATGCTGTGGGGCTTCATCCCCAGCTATAGCTTCGCCTTGTTCGCCGTATTCACCGCCGGACTGATGGGGCCGTTCTTCAGTTCCCTAAGCTCCTCCCTGCACGGGCGGCTCGTACCCGGTCAGCTTCAGGGCCGGGTGAATTCGGTCCGCTTCCTGATTGGCGGGAGCCTGTCGCCGATTGGCGCTCTGGCAGCCGGTGCGGTCGCCGAGCTGTATGGCGTTCCTGTTCTTTTGCTTGCCGCAGGCCTTCTTCCGGCGCTGTACGCCGGAGTGGCCCTGCGCCTGCCCGGGCTGAAGTCGCTGGACGGCGATCTGTCTGTAATCGAGCAGCGGGACCTGCTGCGGAAGGACGCTGCGCTGGCAGGCGACATCTCTTTGTAAATTAAACACACTTATTAGGGGTTATGGGCTTGGGGCGGCGCGCTGAGAACGCGTCTGCGGATGGGATTCTACGGGGATTACCTTTTGCGGCTGGTGGTTATCGCGCATTGTTGCACATTTTGCAGGAAGTCCGACGATTCTGCGCTGGTGAGAGCTGGATTGTTGCAACTTTTGCAGGAATTCCGGCGATTCCGCCCAGGCTGGAGCTGGATTGTTGCAATTCATGCAGTATTTCTACACACGCCGCCCCTATCGAGCCGCAGTGCTGCATATTTTGCAGGATTCCACTAAATTTGTTACTGTTTATGGCACATTGTTGCAACTTTTGCAGGAATTCTGGCGATTCGACGCTGGCCGGAGCTGGATTGTTGCAATTCATGCAGGATTTCCGCACACGCCGCCCCTATCGAGCCACAATGTTGCATATTTTTCAGGATTTCACTAAATTTGTTACTGATTATGGCGAATTGTTGCAACTTTTTCAGGAATTCCGGCGATTCGGCGCTGGCCGGAGCTGGATTGTTGCAATTCATGCAGCATTTCCACACGCGCCACTCCTAACGAGCCGCAGTGTTGCACATTTTGCAGGATTTCACTAAATTTGTTACTGGTTATGGCGAATTGTTGCAACTTTTTCAGGAATTCCGGCGATTCCGCCCAGGCTGGAGCTGGATTGTTGCAGTTCGTGCAGCATTTCCGCACACGCCGCCCCTATCGAGCCACAGTGTTGCATATTTTGCAGGATTTCACTAAATTTGTTACTGTTTATGGCACATTGTTGCAACTTTTGCAGGAATTCCGGCGATTCGGCGCTGGCCGGAGCTGGATTGTTGCATTTCGTGCAGGATTTCCGCACACACCGCCCCTATCGAGCCACAATGTTGCATTTCGTGCAGGATTTCCGCACACGCCGCTCCTGCCGAGCCGCAGTGTTGCATTTCATGCAGCATTTCCGCCCAGGCAGCCCCTATCGAGCCGCAGTGCTGCATTTCGTGCAGGATTCCCTCGCACGATACACGCCGCACGAAGCCCCACGCCAAACAGGCGATGCCAACATGCGCATCGCCTGTTTATTGTAACCCTGCCGTACCTGCTGTGCTGCTATCCCGGAATGCTTAGGACTCCAGCCCGCCCTCGGTGGTCACATAATGACTAGTGTCCCCGTGCAGCACAATCTCCGGCACGCCGTCTGTAATGTCAATTCTGCATAGGCAGGTAGGGTGGATGTAGGGCAGATCCCATAGCTTGTCCATCGCCCGGTCTTCAAAATAAGCCATCAGCACCTTCACCACTACTGTATGGGTGGCAATGAGGATCGTGCCGCCTTCATGCCGGTCGATGAGCTCACGCAGCTTGCCGAGCGCACGCTCCTGCACGGCGGCGAAGGTCTCCCCGCCCTTGATGCTGAACAGCGCCGGGTCGCCCCAGAATAGCTGGTGCTGCTCCGGGTACTGCTCCTCCAGCTCACCTGCCTCACGGCCTTCCCAGACGCCGAGGTTAATCTCTTTGAATTCGTCATAGGCGGTAAGCGGAATCTCCCGCTCTCCCCGGATAATCTCTGCCGTCCGCAGCGCCCGGGGGCTGGAGCTGGCGTATACCGCGTCCAGATGGACCTCCTGCATAGCCTCTCTTAACCACTCCGCCTGCTGAACCCCAAGCGGCGTAAGCGGCGAATCCTGATGGCCCTGCATCCGCTTCTGCACATTCCATTCCGTCTGCCCGTGTCTTGTAATATACACCGTAGTAGTCATGAATTCCGATTCCCCTTCACCCAAGTATGTATCGATAGATTAGATCATCCCGGCAACGCTATGACACAAGCATGTGCCCATCGTCTCCCGCAGGGTCTACCTGCGGCTGCGCTCCAGCCACTGTACCCCATAATCGACTATCTCCCGCTGCGGGACCAGTTGTGCTGCCGATGCTGCAATGAAGCCCCTGGCAATCCGTCCGGTCTCCTTGTCAAAGTCCGCGCCAAGCTCAGCAAAATCATCCGAATTCCAGTTGTAATCCCTGAATTCCACCCATTGCCGGGCACCGTCCACCAGCATCGGAGCGCCTGCGATAACCTCCTGCTTCCCGGCATAGTCAGCCCAGTGCTCCGCCAGATGCAGCGAGGTGTTGTTCCCATGGTCTACACCGAGCAGCAGCACGCTTCCTCCCAGCTCATAGATCCGGGCCAGCGGTGACTGCTCCCCGAACGCATACTCCAGGCTATGGCCGTCAATAATGACGTCCCGGTGCTTCCCCCAGGCAGCAAAAGAGTCAATCGGATGGCCGCTGCGCCGCACCCCCCGCTGCTTACGGAAGCAGTCCGGGATAATCCCCATGCCGCGAATCGGCGTGAGGTCCGGGTCGTACGCCGGCATATGCTCCCGGATGCCCTGCCACCAGTCCTCCGGCACCGGCGGTCTGCTCCAGCCTGACGGATCGGTCAGATCCGAGGATTGCGTCGGCATCACCAGCGTGCCTGCTTCACCCAGCACCTGCTCCAGCGCCAGAATCACAGCAACCGGTCCGCCGGCCACCCACTGCCCGAGTGACTTGAAGGAGGAGTGCAGCAGCAGCGTCATCCCCTCCTGCACGCCCAATCGCCTGAAGTCGGCGGCAAGCCTGTCTACTGTAATCAGTGTTCCTTGTACTTCCTCCATTGTAAGTCACCTCCCAGCCGTTCATCTCTCCTATCATAGACCAGAACCGGCAGCCTTGCCACCCTGCCCACACCTTGCGCCCGTGATTACTACTGCACTTGCACTTGTACCTGCACTAGCACCTGCTCCTGCACTTGAACCTGCACTTGCACCTGCACTTGCACTTACACCTGCACTAGCACCCGCTCCTGCACTTGAACCTGCACCTGCTCCTGCACCTGCACCTTCACAGGCTCCTGCACCTGCTCCTGCTCCTACACCTGCACCTGCTCTGCACTTGCACCTGCACCAGCGTTAAGACTCCTTATCCTCGGCCTGGCCGGGATAACGCCCCATCAGCAGCTTCGCCCTGTATTCCCCGGGAGAGATGCCCTCCAGCTCCTTGAATACCCGGGCGAACTGCTTGCTGTTCTCGAAGCCGACGGACTCGGAGACGGAGGCCAGCTTGACCCGGTTATCGGCCAGCAGCTCTTTGGCGTGGCGGATGCGGACTTTTTTGAGATACAGCACGAAACTCTCCCCGGTATAGGCCTTGAACGCTTCACTGAAATAAGAGTAGTTGAGCGACACATAATTACTGACCATCGCCATATTCAGCGGACGGGCATAATTCGCCTCGATATACGCCAGCGCTTCCTCCATATCGGCATGCTCCGTGTGGGCGGATTTGATGCCTATAATATAATCGTTGACGCTCAGGAGCAGATGCTCAAGCGCACGGTAATAGTCGTGGAAATGGCGGAAGTTGTGCAGGTTGCCCACTTGGCGGTAGAGCTTCAGCACCTCCACCGAAGCTTCGCCATGCGTACGGAACACCTCATCCAGCACACGTTCATTCATACTCCGTCCCACATTCTCCAGGTAACTCAGATCCAGCCTCAACAAGTGCTCCGTCTGAAAAACAACGCCAAGCAGCGCCTTGATCTCCTTCTCCCGCCCGGTCCCCAGCATATTGAGCAGCTTACGCAGCTCCTCCTCCGGGAGCGGGAAGCTCAGCCGCCCAGCCTGAATATCCGTGTAGTCCACGAAGCTGGCCTGCGGCGACAGGAAGGTATATTGCAGCGCCCGGCAGGCTTCCAGATAACAGGCGCGGAACTGCTCCGCACTGCGGCTCTCCCTGCTGATTCCAAGCAGCAGCCGTGTAAGCTCCTTGGCCTCGGCCTTCCTTGCCAGCTCCAGGAAGCTCTCCCCGCCGCCAACCAGCACCAGCTTTCCTTCCCCGTCTGTCAGGATCTCCGTGAATTTGTGCTCCAGCGGTCCGATAAGCTGCTCCAGCAGTCCCTGCACTTCACCGGGCTTCATCCGCGTACCGTCACTGTGATAATAGCTCAGCACCCCTACGGTAAAAGGCAGCGCAAGCCCGGCAAGCTCCTCCTCCTGCACCGCCGATATCTCGCCCTCCTGCTGCATCAGGAGGCTGCGCAGGCGGGCCGCCCGCAGCTCGCGGCGGTAACCCTCTGCTTCCTGCAGCTGCTTGTGGCTGCTGGATTCCTGCTCTGCCCCCTCCTTAGCTATCCGCTCCAGAATCTCGAACAGCTCCTCGCGGCGGATCGGCTTCAGCAGATAATCCTTGACGCGGTAGCGGATCGCGCTTTTGGCATATTCGAAGTCATCATGGCCGCTGAGTATAATGACAGCCGGAGCGGCACCCGCCCCTGCTTCCGCAGACAGCCGCGCCAGCAGCGTAATCCCGTCCATGATCGGCATCCTTATATCGGTGATAATCACATCCTGCCGCTCCTGCTTGTACTGCTCCAGTGCCTCCGCACCGTTGCCCGCCATCGATATATTGTAGACCGACGGATATTCCCGTTCGATCATCGCCTTCAGACCTTGACGGATCATTCTCTCATCATCTACAATCATCAGATTTGTCATCGCTGGTTATCCCCCGTTAATAGAACTTTGGGCAGAGACATATACACCGCTGTCCACTTTCCTGCTTCGCTCTGCACTTCCAGTCCATAGGCTTCCCCGTAAAAGAGCTGCAGGCGCTGATGCACATTGCGCAGCCCAACGCCGCCCGCCTTATAGCCTCCGCTGCTGATCCCGGAAGCATCCGCTCCAGGCTCCTCCTTCGCATAGATCGCCTCATGCAGCTCCATCAGCCGCTCCTGAGTCAGCCCCAGCCCGTTATCGCGCAGGACAATGAAGATATCGCCCTCTGCCTCCGTAAGCTCAATCCTTATCGTCCGGTCCGTTAACTCCACGCCGTCTGCATTCCAGGCATGCTTCACGCTGTTCTCTACAATCGGCTGCAAGGACATCTTAAGCACCTCCACTTCCAGATAAGCGCTGTCAATATGGAGCTCCAATTGGATGGTGTGTTCGAACCTGATATTCATGACCTCGATATAGTTCTCGATGTGGCGCAGCTCGTCTCTCAGCTTCACATATTCCCCGGTCCACTTGAAATTATAACGCATCATCCCGCCCAGCCGGGTCAGTGCATCCGAGATCGTCCGCTGGTTCTCAATTTCGGCCAGCATCTTGATATTCTCCAGTGTATTGTAGAGGAAATGGGCATCGATCTGATTATGCAGGGTCCTTAGCTCCGCTTCCTTGGATAGCGCCTGCTTATAGACCGCCTGGGCAACCAGCGTATTGATCGTATTCATGAGCTTGGAGAAATGATGCGCCAGCTCCCCGACCTCGCCGCCCCCGCTGACCCGGATGCTGCCGTACGGCTCGCCCCGGCGCACCTTCTTCATCGTCTCTGTCAGGCGGCGGAGATTCTTCAGAATGAACGCATTCAGCACATAAGTAATCGCTGTAACCAGGAAGATAAACCCGATATTCACCCCGATAATCAAATTACGGGTCCGCGAAATATCCTTCATTAAGCCCTTCATGGAGACCACAGTAACCAGGGAGGCATCAATCTGCTCCACCGGCGCCTGAATCAGCAGGAACGAATTCCCGTTCTCCTTGTAATCCATCTCCCATTCCCCGGTCTTGCGGTAGACGGCCAGCCGCTCCTTGATCGCTGCGCTCAGCCCGGAATCAAGGGTCAGGAAGGAGTTATCGGTACGCGTGAACAGATTCAGCGCATCATCCACAATCACCATCTGGGATTCGTTATCCTGCACAGAGGTATAGGTCTTGGGCGTGAACTTACTCAGCAGCATATCTACCTGGACCATCCCGATATGATTCCCTGCCGGAATGCTGATCTCACGCAACACGGATACCTTCGGCTGGCCTTGCCCGGCTCCCCCCGAGGAGCGCTGCATCAGATCTATGTCCGAATTCTGGAAGGACCAGAGATTCCGCCTTCCTTCCAGCTTCATGGCCTGCTGGAACCACGGCTCCATCGACACCCGGGATTCACGGAAAATAACCGGCCATATCTCATACACATTCGGACTGGCAGAGAACAGATACAGATGCTCGATATTCGGATTATTGAACTGAATCTGGCTGAAATTCAAAAAGGTAGTCGTATTGAAATCAATCAGCTCGCCGAGGGTCGGATCATCCTCACTGATCAGGTAATCCCTTACACTTTTATCATTATACGCCATCTGCAGGGCCCGCTCCATCGCCTCAATCTGATTGAGTACATGCAGCCGCTCCATTTGCAGCAGATAGCTGTTCTTCTCGATCGAATCCCGCATATAGGTGTTGTTGATTTCCTTATACGAATAGAAGGACACCAGCAGGCTGGGTCCCAGAATAATGAAGATATAGGCCGCAATCAGCCGGCTCTGCAGTGACCTCCGCCCCCACCAGTAGTGGAAGGAGTGCCATAATGCTCCTGTTCTCTCGCGCATGCTCACCTCTTGAAAATAGCCCAAAAGCCCGCAGTATGCGGGCCATTGGGTCTTTTATTTTAACACTTACATTCCGAGTTTTTTCTTGTTCTCTTCATATTTCGTCTGGCGGTAGGCGTCGAAGGTTGCTTGACCTTCCTTTTCCTTCTTGGCGATATAATCCGACCAGATCTTGTCGAATTCCGCATCGGAATCGGCCATCAGCAGCTTCGGCATCGTCTTGCCGCGAAGCTGTTTCAGCTTGGTGGCAATAATGCCTTCCGGTGAGTTGCCCGTAGGATCAATTAACTGGAACTCCGAAGTATTGATCGATTTGCCTTTGGTCCAGTCTTCCAGTTGCTTGAACGGCTCAACGGATTCCGGCTTCCACTGGTCGGTAATATTCGTATTTTGCAGCATCCAGAAGGTGAAGGAGGAGCCGTATTGCTTATCGAAGGCTCCGCGGTCGGAGTTCATGAGCTTCAACGCTTCAGGCAAGAATTGGTCCTTGCCGTCAATTGTATCATAGCTGACCCCTTTTTCGCCCAGATAAAGATCCTTGTTGCCTTCCTCACTGTTCAGATAGCTGAGGAACTTGATCGCACGCGCCTTATCCTTAACATCCTTCGAGATGAGGGTTACGGTCCAGCCGGAGATCCCAGGGCCGTTCAGTGCAGGCTGATCCATCTTGGTGTTAGCCGGACCGTCTACAGCAATGTACACCTGCTCAGGGTTCTTCTGGAAAATCGTACCGAGCTGGGAAGCAAAGTCTGTACGTTGATAGAGCATTGCGAAGTAGCGGCCCTGTACGATTTTTTCTTCCATCTGCGCACGCTTGTCAATGAAGATATCCTTCGCAAGCAGGCCGTCCTGATTCGCCTGGCGGAGAGTCTTCATCCAGCGGACATACTCAGGGTCCGTCTCACGGTCATAGACCTTGCCGTCTTTTTCCCAAGGAATGTTCAGGAAGTTCTGGATGTAGCCTTCAAGGGAATCATTTCCGTTCTCGGTGAATTCATGCAGGCCGAGCGGAATCAGCGGCTGTCCGTTCACTTCAGGGAATTTCTCCTGGGCTGCCTTCAGGGCGCCGAGGAAGCCTTCCGGTGTGCGCATATCCGGACTGCCGATCGCTTCATAGATATCCTTGCGGACCGCGAAGGTCTGGTTCGAAACATAAGTGTCGCCATACTTTTCGTAGTCGGCAGGAGAAGAGGAGGAGTTAGGATAGCCGTATACATTGCCGTCCGGCTGTGTGTACCAGCCCAGCTTATCTTTATCCGAGACCTTGAAGAAGTACGGGTCATATTCCTCAGCCAGCTTGTTCAGCGGAAGCACCAGCTCGCCTTCCACCATTTTTTTGATCGCATCTTCCCAGTAGCCGAGCGTGATAAAGTCAGGCAGCTTGCCGGAAGCAATCAGCGTATTCAGCTTTTCATTCTCATTGCCGGCAGGAACGATGAAGTTCACGTTAACGCCGGTCTTCTTGGTAATATATTGCGAAGTCGGGTCAACGCCCCACTTGTTGGCGAACCAGGCAAAGTTCAGATACCAGTCGAAGGTGATCGGTGAAGTATCGCTTTTCCAGCCCGGCTCATCTGCGTTCACTGCAGGTGCTGTTGTTTCTGTGGCTGGTGCTTTGGTAGCTTCCGTATTTGCCGGTGTGTTGCTTCCCGTTGCGTTATTGCTGCTGGAGCAGCCTGCCGCCAAGGAGGTCAGCAATAGTCCCGCGAGCAGCAGTCCCGTTTTCTTTGGCTTATGTTTCATGCCCATTTGTTTACCCCTTTTCTAGAAAATAATAATTATAAGCTCAACCCCGTTGCCCATAAGACACCCGGGCGCTGGAGGAGTTACCTGATAACATGCAGATCATCAGCCCTTGATGGAACCGATCATCATGCCTTTGACGAAATAACGCTGCAGGAACGGATAGACGAATACGATAGGCAGCGTAGTGACAACCATGGTTGCCAGCTTGATGGACTGGGACGTTACCGACCTTGTTGCCGCGCTGCCCTGGACAGCGACCATCATAGTATTGGAGCTGGACTGGGCGACTACACGGAACAGATACGTCTGAATCGGCTGCAGGTCCACATTGTTGATGTAGATAATCCCCGCAAAATAATCATTCCATTGATACACGCCGTGGAACAGCGCAATGGTAGCAATGACCGGCATGGAGACCGGAAGAACGATCCGCAGGAAGATGGACCAGTCGTTGGCCCCGTCAATCCGGGCTGCCTCTTCCAGACCCTCGGGAATCTCCCGGAAGAAGGTCATGAAGATAATGAGATCGAAGAAGCTGAACATCACCGGGATGATATAGACCAGGAAGTTATCCAGCAGATGAAGATCGCGGTTCAGCAGGAAGGTCGGAATCAGACCGCCGTTGAAGAACAGCGTAATGGTGCCGATCAGGATGTAGATTTTGCCGCCTACCAGATCCCTGCGGGATAAAGCGTACGCCACCATTGCGGTGAAGAATACATGGACAACGACACCAATCAGTGTCTTGGCTACCGTGATCCCCATGGCGAGCATAATGCCCGGGCTTGCGAATACCGCCTCGAAATTCTTCAGCGTGATCATCCGCGGCCACCAGTAGATGCCGCCCAGCATGGCGTCGTTCCCGTCATTGAAGGAATTGACCAGCACATACCAGATCGGATAGAGCGTCAGGAAGCAGACGCAGAGCATAACCAGATTATTGACGATATCAAAGATGGCTTCACCTTTGGTTTTACGTTTTAGAGCAAACATATATAGGTCCTCCTTGTCCTAGAACAGCGACGTGTCGTTGATTTTTTTGGATACCTGGTTGGCAATCAGCAGCAGAATCAGGGCTATAACCGCTTTGACCAGGGTGACCGCCGCAGAATAGGAGAAGCGGTTGGAGACAATACCCGTCTGATAGATATAGTAGTCGATTACATTAGAAGCACTGTCATTGAGCGAGTTCCGCAGGACCAGAATCTGGTCGAAGTTGGAATTCAGCACCCCGCTGACGGCCAGAACGAACAGAATGCTGATCGTGGCCCGGATAGCCGGCAGTGTGACAAACCACATTTTCTGGAAGCGTCCCGCTCCGTCAATCGTTGCCGCTTCGTACATTTCCGGAGATACGCCGGCGATGGCCGCGAGATAGATAATGGCGGACCAGCCAAGCTCCTTCCAAATGTCGGAAGTAATGATAATCGTCCAGAAGTAACTGGGCTCAGCCAGATACGTAATCGGCTTGTCAATCAGATTGAGTGCAAGCAGAATATTATTGATAATCCCTACATCAGCCAGCCAGGTGGCCAGAATCCCGCCAAGCACTACCCAGGACAGGAAATGCGGCAGATAGGAGATCGTCTGAATCGCCTTCTTGTACCTGATGGAACGGACCTCATTGAGAAACAGGGCGAATATAATCGGCAGCGGAAAACCGATGAACAGCTTAATCAAGCTGATCCCGAGCGTATTGCGGATAACATTCGGCAGATCCTCATCCGCGAACAGCTCCCTGAAATGCTCCAGCCCTACCCACGGGGCTTCGGCAATCGACTTGACGATGTTATATTCCTTGAAGGAAATAATCAAGCCATAAATCGGGATGTAGTTGAATATAATCATCCAGACTACGCCGAGCAGGGCCATGGTCTGCAGATGACGCTGGGCTACAAACTTTCTCCACAGTACGTTTTTGCGACCTGAACCGGTTTCGATTGACGCCGGAATTAGCGGCCCCATTGCCGGGTCCGGCTTGGTATTACGTTTGTTCTCCATCGTATGGACCTCCAAAATACCTATCTTTATTGTGAAGCGTTTTCATCTCTATGTATGTATTGTATGTGTTTTAGGTTCCCGGTAAAAGGCCTCATATTTCGTATTTAGGGGCTCATATTTCGGCTGGGGGACTCTTCGCATCCCCCTCCCCGGGCACACTCCGCCTCCTTCGCGGAATGCGCCTTAGATCATCTGCCGGAGCCGGTTACACATGCAGAACGGCATGTTCCTCCGACAATACAAGATAGTCACCGATCACACCGTCCTCGAAGGCAGGCTTGCGCGGCTGGCCGCTCCCCATCGGCGGCAGATCTTCATGGTACCGGTAGAAAACAAGCTGACGTCTTACACCCTCCCGCGTCAGCTCCAATTGCAGCGCTTCATCGGCCAGATGGACAGCGGTAATAAGGCTACCCGTTACCGCTGCTGTCAGCTCATCCCACTGTTCTTCCTCAGGCTCCCCGGCCCAGCTGGATACCCAAGGCCGGTGGCTCCGGTTGTAATTCAGATGACATTCAATAACCCTGCCGTCCAGCAGAATATATTGGCCCGATGCCCAGACGGCATACACAAGATACTGTCTCCTGCCTTCCTTCTCCAACAGCAGTCCGAAGAACCCGGGGCCGCCCATCCCGTAAGTCCCCAAATGGCGGTGAAATCCGGCCACCCGGCTGCCCATCAGCGAGTCCGTGTCCACCTCTTTCATAGTCTGCGGCCTGGCGGTCATCATCGCCTCGCCTTCTTCCGCCTCATAGTGGAAGTCCCTGAATGTACTTTCTTCAATCCAGCCTTTGGACTCCCACGCCTCCCGCTGCGCGGCCGGAACAATCATGGAGTATTTCTCAATCAGTCCCATTTTCAGCTCACTCATTCTTAATGATGCTCCTTTCCTGTTTAACAGATCTATACCCATTATTATAAGCTAATTTACTGTTCGACAGGATTTGCGCTTATGCAGGCCTCCGCGTCAGCACATTGCGATTGTGTTCGGTTTTTCGATTACATTTGGTCCGTAGACCCTCCGCCCGCCCAATGTGATCAGTTTCCCACGTACATTCGGCCTACTCGCCTTATTCACAACAGACAATCAGAAAGGAGGCCCCCAAGGACCTCCTCTCCACCACTATCTACGCCAGTTACGTTATTCCATCACCGCACGGATCGCGGCAATCTCCCCGCGCCGTAAGGCCTCGGCATCCGCGCCGCGCAGCAAGCCGCCGGATACACTACGCTCTTCGCCGCTGCGGAATTCCAGCTTCATCTGCTGAATAAGCGCCTTGCTGCCGCCGAAGGTGTCCGCATGACGCGGATTCACGTACGTCACCTGTGTTCCGCCCAGCAGCGTGAAGGAGATCTCTCCCTGCTCGTCGAACAGCCAGCCGGGCAGGGCCGGATGCAGCGCCAGAGTTAACTCGCCATCCACGATAGTGAATAGGCTGCTGCCTGCCATCATCGTTCTCCACATGCTCAGGAACTCTGCCGTGGAGCCGCTCAACCGGGCTACAAATCCCCGTCCGTGTGTAGCCGGGTCAGGATTGCCGCCCGTGGAGATGAACGAGGAATTCTCCAGCGTGCTGCGTCCATAGACCTCTGGGTCAAGGAACGGAATCAGCGATGTTCTCAGCTCACTGTAGAATTCTTCATACAGCCCCGCCTTCAGCAGCTCCAGCAAGTATTTATACGACATGTGCAGGAAGTTCGATTCCCGTTCCTGCCAGCCTGCGGTGAACGCCCGGATGCGGCCGATCTCATGCCCCTCTTCCTCCAGCGATACCGAAGTCCGGTACATCGAAGTGACCGGATCGAACAGCCCGCTCTGCTTCACCTTGCTGTAGATTTCCTTGGCGGTCTGCTGATCTTCCAGTGTCTTAAGCCAGCGGGTTGGGCCTTCCAGGAAATACGGCAGGGCCGAAGCCTCGAATTCCTCCACTACGGCCTTCGGCAGTCCATAGCCGCTGATGACCGGCTCTCCGGCTGCATCCGTGACCGGCCGGAAGCGCGTGGCTTCGAACCGGAAATAGGTAGGAACCAATCCGCCGCCCATCTCCACCGCACGCGCGATCCCCTGATCCGTCTTGCGCAGCCACTGCTCCAGCATTCCGCGAATCACCGTAAGGGAGACATCACTGGTCTCACCAGTAATCCCGAAACGGATGTCCGCGCGGTATGCCTCACGCGCCGAAGCCACACGGTCCCAGTACAGGAAGGAGTCCAGCGAGCCGTCCAGCACTTCCGTTACAGCCTGGCTGACTTGTGTCAGCAGCGCCGCGATCTCCGATGGGAGGGCAACTGCGGACGGAAGCTCCGCACTGTTCTCCAGCGCTTCCGCCATGAAGACCAGCATCCGCTTCAGCTCCAGCGTCTCGCTCATCCCTGAGCCGATCAGGCCCGGCAGCCCGTTCATCGCATCGTTCCAGCCCGGCTTGTTCGCCTCCATCTCCACTCCCATACCGTAGGGATCAAGCGTGGCGAATTTGTTCAGGACCAGCGACAGCATTTTCACAAATAAGCTGGTCCGGTAGATTTCCCCATGACCGCCCTGCGTCCGCAGCCACTGGGTATCCGCTGCCTTGCGTTTGAGCTTATGCAGCTTCTCTTCGTCCTCCAGCAGAGCGCCGAATTGCCGCACCTTGCCGCCGCTGATCACATACTTCTCGCTGCGCGGCAGGACATAGGCCGGAGAGTCGTAGAAGGCATACGTCTCATCTCCGAACAGCAGCTCCCCAAGGCGCTCAGGATAAATATCCAGATAGCCTTCCACCAGATCCAGGTTATACGTCCAGTGATCGGACCAGAACCCCTCGCCGAAGGCGGCCTCAATATTCTGCTGTGACAGGGCAAGCACCCCGCTGAGGAATTCATGCTCGCTTATCGTTAACGTAATCTGCTGATCGGCAATGTAGTTAATCAGACTGCCTGCGGTGAAGCGTCCGGCCAGGAGCTGCGTAAGTCCCGCATGCTGCTCCGCAAGCGCCCCGGTCATCCATGCCTTAAGCCGCTCTCCCGCCTCCGGCAGAATCTCGAAGCTGGTGCCCTGCACACTGAGCGGATTATAACCGTCCGCCTGGATCAGGCTATAGAACATTTTGATATTGAAGCTGCCCACCTTGGGATGGAAAAAGACGTCGTTGCGGCGGTTCTGGTTCATATCGCGGAAATTCCCGTTGCCCTGCGAGTAATATTCGGGAGCCAGCGAGAAGAAGTTGTAATCCCGTTCCATATCGCCATGCTTGCGGGAGTACAGATGGACGACGAATCCCTCTTCCCCATTGTCAAAAATAAACGGATATCCCCCGCGCAGGAAATTGTCGAGGTAGGACTGGCGGCAATACGCATCGAAGACCGGCGAGGACGTCCGGGTGGCGATATCCGCCGTTAACTCCTCGGTCAGAGCGGCAGCTTCCAGGGACTTGGCGGCAAAATACTCCCCACGGCACAGCTCCGCCGCCCGTTCATTGATCCGGTCAATATCATTCACATGCCCGATGATCGTGTTCAGCTTCAGCGAAGCACCGGGAGCCAGCGTCCGCGCAGTACCGCTGAATCCGCACGGCACCTTGTTAACCGGATACTGCGCCTGTGCCAGCAGCTCTGCCAGCGGAAGCGCCGCGAAGCGGTCGGGATAGGCCAGTGAAGTATTCCCGCCAAAAATCACTTCATAATCGACCAGCGGGCGAAGCAGCTCCCCTTCCGCCGTGGAGGAGAGATAGAAATGCCCGCTCTCAATCTTGCCGATCTCGGCATCGTCATTCGTGCCGGAGCGCAGCTTGTAGAACGGAATCCCGTTCTCCAGGTTGAATACATCCATCCAGCTGCGGAGCAGGTTCCCCATCTCTTTGTAGTTGCTGTTCGCCACCCCGAATGGAAGCACCTCCGGCAGACCATCCAGCAGCTCAAGCGTAAGCTCAGTCCCGCCGATATTCTGAATCTCCACCTGACGGACCAGCGCAGCATAATTATCCCCCGGCAGGTTGAAGTAGTGGACCGTGGTCTTCAGCCCATGTCCGGCATGCGACTCCTCAATGGTCAGTCCGTTCGGCAGAATGGTCATGATCCGCTGGGCTGCAGGGCCCGGGCGGGCCGACTGGAACGGTTCATAGATCTCCGCATTGCCCTTCAGCTTGATGAAGGTGCGGAAGCCGGTCGAGGTTACATTCTTGTAGGATATATTGGCTGGGGAGAACTCCATAATCGGTGAGTTTTTGTCCCGTACGCCGAAGCTGCTGATCCCTTGGCCGCGGTTCACATAGAACGTCCACATCGGGATTCCCTTCAGTCCGGCCAGGCCGGGCAGGAAGCTGGCGAACGGCTTGCCTTCATGGAACTGCTCGATAACAAATGTACCTGAATCAAAAGTATAACGGCTCATTAATTACTCCTCCTAAAATATCAATGAATGCTTACGGGTCCCGCTCCAGCTGCCGGGCCGCAGTAACTACGTTGTTGGCTGAGCTTTCTCTTGCTATATGACTTTCGGGTGATTGCACTTTGCACCATATACCTAAGCTTGCGTGATCAGATGCGTCGCAATCGAGTGCGCAGGCAGCGTGCATTCGGCGGTTTCTGCGCCCAGCCCCAGCGTCAGCGAACACTCTTCGTCGCCTTCGTTCATCAGCACCACGGCGAGGCTGCCGTCCGGATTACGGAATGCGGCCGACAGCACACCTTCTGCCGCCGATTCCAGGCCGATCCGCACCGCACCCGGCGCGATATATTTGCTGAAATGCCCGATATAGTAATAAGAGCTGTTGTAGTGCACCTCGTCTGTAGCCGTATCCGCAATCACCGGAGCATCGCAAAGATTGCCCACATGGTTCGGTCCGCCCGTCTCGTCCAGCACCAGATTCCAGTCCAGATAGCCTTCCGTCCAGGCGTTCAGATCACCGATCATATTGCGGCCGTAGCGCTCGCCCGTGAACCATTCTCCCAGACGCACGCCGCCCTCCTGGCAGCCTTCGGTGAACAGCACATGCTTATCCGGGAAAAGCTCATGCACCTGCTCCACGTTGCCGAACTCCTCGCCGCCGTACCAGTGGATGCCGGTCCCCCATACATACTTTGCAGCATCCGGGTCAGACAGAATCGGGGTCACGCGCTCGATCATAATGTCGCGGTTATGATCCCAGATGACGATGTTCACATCGCCCATTCCGGCTTCGTGCATTACGGGGCCGAGATGGTTTTTGACAAAATCACGCTCTTCCTCAGCACTGTACACGCAGGAGTCCCAGGTCTGCACCGCTGCCGGCTCATTCTGCACAGAAACGGCCCAGACCGGAACGCCCTCCTTGCGGTAGGCCTCAATGAATTTGGTATAATACCGCGCCCACACTGCCGCATACTCCGGCTTCAGCGAGCCGCCGTTATTCATCTCGCCGTTGGTCTTCATCCAGGCAGGCGGGCTCCACGGGGAAGCCAGCATGGTGAACGGTCCGCCCCGCACCTCCATGGCCTCCTGAATCAGCGGCAGAACCCACTTGCGGTCACGCGAGATATCGAAGGTCGCCAGCTCCGTATCCCCATCCTGCACATAGGTATAATTGCCGAGCGCGAAGTCGCAGCTATGGATATGCACACGGCCCATGCTGTAATTCAGCCCGTCTACCGGATCGAAATACCGCCGGATCACCTCCGAGCGCTTCGCCGGACTCATCCGGGACAGGGTGTAAGCCGCTGCTTCGGTGAACGCGCCGCCAAAACCAATGATCGTCTGATACCCCTGCTCCGGGGACAGCACGATATCCGCTTTGGCTGCGGCGCTGTCCGCCTTGAACTGAATCCCTTCCTTGGGACTCAGACGATCCTCTGTATCTTTGGCGGTGACTACGGTTTGAACAGTTGTCATGTCAATCACTCCTTATCATTATTTTGCCGGGCGAAAGCAGGGACGAACGAAATCGAAACCGGTTTCGATTTTACCGAAAAAAAAGAGATCCCGGATGAACGCATCTTCATCACCGGCCCGGCGGTGCGCAGGAATCCCTTACAATAATCTCCACAGGCAGCACCAGTGCTTCCTGTGCCGTACCCGGGCCGTTCATGGATGCCAGAAGCAGCTCCGCCGCACGGGTTCCCAGCAGTCCGGTGTTCTGGCGTACAGTGGTTAGCGCAGGCGTAACGTATCCGGCCAGGTCAATATCGTCATAGCCCATCACCGAAACATCCTCCGGCACCGCAAGCCCCTGATCCTTAGCCGCCATCACCGCACCCAGGGCAAGCAAGTCACCCGAAGCAAATACAGCCGTCGGCCGCTGCGGCAGCGCAAGCAGACGCTTCATTGCAGCATAGCCGTTCTCCAGTGAGTAGAAAGCTCCTGCGGCCACATATTCGTCTGGTACCTCCAGTCCCTGCTGCTCCATCGCTGTTCTGTACCCCAGCTCACGCTGTTGTCCCGGATAGGTATTCCCGCCTCCAGAGATGTGGGCGATCCGGCGGTGTCCGAGACCGGCCAGATACTCCACGGCCAGCAGTGCACCCGTCATGTTATCCGAGCAGACTGTATGTGACAGCTCCGTCTCGAAATCAAGCACCAC
The DNA here is from genome assembly GCF_045040735.1 of Paenibacillus sp. FSL K6-1217. Taxonomy (NCBI): domain Bacteria; kingdom Bacillati; phylum Bacillota; class Bacilli; order Caryophanales; family Paenibacillaceae; genus Paenibacillus; species Paenibacillus sp. FSL K6-1217. The sequence goes on along the minus strand of NZ_CP150271.1, from coordinate 5,641,067 downwards.
AGTCGGAATATCACTCTCCAGCAGCTCCCGGAAATACGGGTCATCATAATCCGAGAGGAACACTACAACCCCATCGACTCCGCGAATCCGGCAGTTCTCCAGATAGCCGCTTTGCTTGCCGCCGACATCCTTCGAGATGAACATCAGGGCGTAGCCCTTGGCTACGGCAACCTGCTTGAAGCTCTCAATTACTGCGCTGAAAAAAGGATGGCGGATCCCCGCCCCCGTATTCTCCACAAACAGCACACCGATGGTCCAGGATTTCTTGGTCGTCAGTGTACGTGCATGCGCATTGGGAAGATACCCCATCTCCCGGGCGGTACGCAGAATCTCCTCACGCGTCTTCTCCCGCACATCGGAATAGTTATTGAACGCCTTGGACACTGTGGTTGGTGAGTAGCCGGTCCTTTTGGCAATATCGTATATCGTGGTCATTTCCGGTTCACTCCCGCAGCTCAATGAAAGCCCTTTTATGTTCACAGACATTCTAACTTCTTTCGGCACGGCCGTCCAGCATAAAATATTTTTGAACCGCAGGCAGCCGCGTAACGGTCTGAATAGAGCAGTTCCCTGGCACTTTCCCGAAAAATTTGCAGGGGAGGGTGTGCCTGCTGTGTGAATGACTCCGGTTTACGCTATACTAGTATCCATTAGGACAACTACTCAAATTAAGCCGACAGATGCCAGGATATGCACTTATCATTCACAATACAGAAGGGAATGGACAGTTGCGGCTGAAGCGCTGCTTCTGCCAAGTACACTTATGACTGAGATGACAACTCTACCTCCAACCAAAAAATGCGCGTACTGCCATCAGCTTAAGCCGCTCTCTGAATTCCGCAGGCGCACAGGCAAGCGCGCCAAGGGCGTATCCCGGCGCGGAGCCTGCCGGGAATGCCGCAAGCTCCGCGAGGCCGAGGCTTCCTTGCCGCCGGTGCGGGCAAGCGCAGCGCCTGCCCTGCCGGAGCGCCAGGCCGGACCGGCCAGCCCCCTCAAGCGGGACAAGGGGCCGGTCTCAATCTCCGGGGCAGCGGCGCCGCTTAAGGCCAAGCCGCCCGCGTCCCAGCCCCGTCCGGCGTCCCGGCCGGAACATGCCCGGGACGCCAGAGGCAGCGCGGGAGCGGCTGGCCTCAAGGGGAAGACGCGGCCCCGGCATACCGCCGAGACCGGGCGCAGCCTTCCGCAGCAGCGCGGGCCGAAGCCCGATCCGCAGGATGCCTCTGCCCTGATTCCTTCAGCCAAGGGCATGATTCTCATGCGCGGGCACAGCGACAAGGGCCGCCGCTGGCATCAGGAGATCGACCTCGAGCTTGCGGTGACGCTGGTCAAGGAGCATGCGGCCATCGTTGTGAACCGGCGGACGATCCGCCGCTTATACAGCAACAAGGACTTCCGCGCCTATATTCTGACGAGGGACAACTACACCTGTTATTTCTGCGGGCAGTACGGCGATACGATTGATCATCTGCTTCCCCGCGCCAAGGGCGGGCATACTACGCCGGATAACTGCGTCTGCGCCTGCAATTTATGCAATCAGACGAAGGCCGACCAGTTGGTGGAGCAATTCATGAGCCGGTGATATTCTTGACCCGTCCCACTTGGCCGTCCGCCAGCCGCACCTTGATCCCGTGCGGATGGCGGGGCGAGTTGGTCAGGATGTCTTTCACTGTGCCGTGCGTGAGCTTGCCGCTGGCCTGGTCCTGCTTCAGCACGATGTCTACCTGAATGCCGGGGCGAATATCCGCTCTAATTTGTCCGTTCATAATACACTCTCCTTTCCGGTAATATTTGCGTTATATATAGTCTACTTACTCTTACAGATAAGGATGAACAGCCATGGCTTTTGGAATCAACCGGGCAGAATTAACCCGCTGGAAGCAGGCCGTCTCCGCAGGGGAGATTGCCTTCCTGACCCATTACTGGATCGATGCACGCTACCCTGAGATCACGACTGTTACCAAGGTAGGGTGCAGTGATCTGCCCCGCCTGCGGGAGTGGTGCAGGAAGCACGGTCTCCCGGCGCGGTATATTCATAACCGCCAGCCGTTCCCCCACTTCGACCTTATGGGCCCGAAGCAGGCGGAGATTCTCCGCCAGGAGGGCTTATGGGAGCAGCTGGAACGCTTCCGTATGCTCTGATCAACCGCAGACGGCGGAGCGCCTGTGACCGGGCAGTTATTTCGGGTTCCGCAGATCCTTCATAATCCGGCGGCCGGTCGGGGTCTGGGCCAGCCCGCCCCCTGCCGTCTCCCGGTGCTTCTCGGGCATCGCGGAGCCGACCTCCAGCATCACCTTAATCACTTCATCGGACGGAATCACGCTGCGGACACCGGCCAGGGCCATATCCGCCGCAGCAAGCGCCGTAACGGCACCGAAGCCGTTGCGGACAATGCATGGAATCTCCACGAGTCCGCCGACCGGATCACAGATCAGCCCGAGTGTATTTTTGAGCGCGAGACCTACCGCATGTACCGCCTGTGCCGGAGTCCCGCCGCGCATCTCGGTCAAGGCTCCGGCCGCCATGCCGATCGCTGAACCTACCTCGGCCTGACAGCCGCCTTCCGCACCCGATACAAAAGAATTATTGGCAATCACATACCCTATCGCTCCAGCCGCGAACAAACCGGAGACCATATAGTCATCGTCCCAGCCGAAGCGCTCCTGACAGCTCAGGAACACACCGGGGATAATCCCGCAGGAGCCGGCAGTCGGTGTGGCAATAATCCGGCCCATAGAGGCGTTCACTTCAGAGACGGCAAGGGCATAGGCCATCGCCTGGCCTGCCGGTCCCCCGAGACAAGGCTCATCCGCTGCATTATAGGCGGCCACCCGCTGGGCATCCAGACCTGTCAGGCCGCTGCGTGAGGTGGTGTCTTCGGTCATACCGCGCTGCACCGCTTCCTTCATCACCCCGTAATACTCGCGCATGGTGGCGAATTCCTGCTCTTTGGAACGGCCGGATTCGGCACTCTGCTCCTCAAGCATCAGGGCGCCGATCCCAAGCTCCCGCTCCCCGCATAGTACAGCCAGCTGGCTGAGTGTTTGAAAATTCATGTTGTGATGTCCTTCCCCTTCTGTGTCTGTTCTTGTGCATTGTCGTTCAGATCCACTACCTTGACGCTCTTGACTGCCGGAAGCGCCCGCAGCTTCTCCAGCAGCTCTGCCGTGGCTGCCTCATCCAGCTCAAGTACTGTCAGGGCCGCGCCGCTGCGGTTCTTTCGGTCCAGTGACATATGCCCGATATTGAACTGGCCCTCCCGCATGACCTCCGTTACACTGGCCAGCACACCCAGATAATCCATATGCTGAATCAGCACTGTCGGGTACATGCCGGTAAGCTTCACACTGAAGCCGTCAATATCCACAATCTCAATATTGCCGCCGCCGATGGAGGTGCCGGTCAGGGTCATCTCCGTCCCGCTCTCCCTGCCTACAAGGCGCAGACGGACCGTATTGGGATGGGGAAACAACCCCGTTCCCTGACCGAAGGAGAGGCTCATCCCGGCTTCGGCTGCAAGCTCAATGGAATCCGGCAGCCTGTGGTCGTCCGTGGCGAAGTCAAGCAGCCCTCCGGCGATCGCCCGGTCTGTCCCATGACCCTGATAAGTCGCGGCAAAAGAACCGAAGAACGTAACCTCGGCCTCTCCCGGCAGCTCACCAAGCACCTGCCTGGCCGCCCGCCCGATCCGCGCCGCTCCCGCTGTATGCGAACTGGAAGGCCCGACCATGGCCGGACCTATAATTGAGAATACATCTTTAAATCTCATCGTCCTGGTCTCCCGCTATCTGAATTCGGCAATGTACAGCGAATGTGTTCATCCTTTCATTGTACAGCTCCTATATATTATACTGCGTCCGCCCCAAAGCTACACTATTACATGAATTGTGACCTATTCGCTGCTCTGCAGGTGGAAATTCTTATATTTTCGAGAAAAGCACCAGCCCGTCCCGCTCCTGCCAGCCGATACGGGTCCAGAAGATGCGGCCTGGCGCGTTATCCCCGATCACCATAAGATGGCATTTCGTGATGCCCGCTTCCCGCAGTCCCGCAAGACAGCGCGCCACCAGCTCACGGCCAACACCGCTTCCCCGGCTGCTGCTGTGGACAGCTACATGATACATATAACCTCTGCGCCCGTCATGTCCGCACATTGCTGTTCCCAACAGGGTGCCGTCCTCCCTCACGCAGACCTGGCTGATGCCCGGATTCCGCTCCAGATAACGGATAATATTGCCGCGCGAGTCGGCTTCACTGAGGCCCATTCCGTCCGTATTCTCCCATAACTGATAAGCAGCTTCGTAATCGTCCCCGACCATTGCCCGATATATCATTCATTCTCCCCATTTCTATATTTATGACTCCAATTCACGCCGCACGCTTTTCTGGGCGCATGCATACCCATATACGGAAGAGCTGAGCAGGCGAGGAAGAGCAGCAACCGTGTCAACAGCGTAGCTCCCTGTCCGGTTTGAACGCCGCAAAGGCCGACCTGCTTTTCTGCGGAGGAGGTCCGTGTCTATGGTATAGAGACTCCGATACAGCAACTCCGGTACAGCGACTCCGTTCAAGCGCTCAGCTCAGCCCTACGAACGGGCAGAAGCCTATGTCTGGCTGGCCAGCGGCAATGCTTCTTATGTAACCGGCACCTGTATTCATTTTAACGGCGGAGACATGGTTACAGACCGATCCATGTCCAGGCTCCAGCCGGTCACTCCGGCCGTTTTCATCCCCCACCTGAAAGGATGTATAGCGATGACTCAGTACAATGATTACGATCTGCCTTCTGTCCGCCTGAGTGCAGGCATGTACGCTTTGACCAAGCTGTCGGCCGCCGGATTAACCTTCATCCTCATCTCCTTGTTCCTGCTGATCCATGGTTACGAGAACGGAATTCCAGTGGGCTGGCCGGTATCGGTACCCTATGCCATCTACGCCTACGGCCTGCCGGCTGCCATCCTGGCCGACGGGCTGCTGCGCCTGTTACGTTCCACCTCGCTCAGCCCCGCACTGGCCCTGTACGCCGTTGCCGGTTATGGCGCCGGCCTGTGGCTCGCCTCGGAGCAGGGCGGCGACGCCCTCGTCTCCGGCCTTACCGGACTCGCCGTGCTGCTGCTGTTCCGCATCGCCCAGATCGCGGGCGAGCGCTGCCCGATCCTGCTTCCCTTCTTCGCCCTGTTCATCCCGCTGCTCTGTCTGATCTTATTCTGACGGGGCGGCTCAGGCGCAACCTGTGGTACATCGTACTCAACAGGATGTCCGCAGCAAACAATTGGAAAAATGTATCTTCAATCATCCGTCCCTGCCGATTATAGGCAAGCAAGTGGAAAAACGACAACTAATTTAAGTACATTTCGCCGCCTGGGGCGAAATGTACTAAATGAAGTGTCGTTTATCCAACTAATGTTCCATCAGCGCTCATCCACTCATCAACAGGTGGACAAAATCCACCTGTTATCTGCCAGAGCAGACGAACCAATAGAGCAGACGGGCAACGTATGGCCGTGCACCAGAGATAGAAATCATTAAAGGAATAGTTGGAGAAATTCAGCCCGGTGCTGCCCGTTACAGTGCTTCAATAATATCCCCGGCGATCAGGGCGGCAGGATGGTCCCGCTTCCGGGCGGCGCGTTCCCCCGCCAGCCCGTGCAGATAGACTCCGAACGCTGCGGCCTGATCCGCTTCCAGACCTTGGGCCAGCAGACCGGAGATGATGCCGGTCAGCACATCCCCCGCACCGCCGGTGCCCATACCGGGATGCCCGGTGATATTGATATAGGCCTGCCCTTGAGGTGTTGCTATTACGGTATGGGCTCCTTTGAGCACAAGGATTACCCCATGCTGGGCTGCATAGGATAATGCCAATCCGATCCGGTCCCGCTGTACCTCCGCCGTAGAGATTCCCGCCAGACGGGCCATCTCCCCCGGATGCGGGGTCAGAATCACCGGATGGCGGCGGCTCCAGCTCCTGTAATCGGCATCTGCCAGTATATTCAGCGCATCCGCATCGATAACCATAGGACCGTCCGTCTCCTCCCACAGTCTGCGGAGCCACTCCGCGTCTCCTGCGAACCGGCCCAGACCCGGGCCGATGGCCATACAATCGCGGCTGGTGCTCAGCCGCAGCACCTCGGCGGCCGTATCGGCGTTCCACTCCCCGTCGCCTCCAGCGACCGGGGCCAGCATTAGCTCCGGTACGGAACCGATCACATAGGGCAGCAGCTTCTCAGGCAGCGCCCAGGTTACCAGCCCGCAGCCTGCGCGCAGCGCAGCGCGGGCAGACAACAGGCCTGCGCCGCTCATGCGCAGGCTTCCTGCTGCAAGCAGGACATGCCCGTAGGTGCCCTTGTGGCCCTCGGGCGAACGGCGGCGCGCCAGGTTTACCTTCAGGCGCGCCGTCAGTACTTCCGGCGTCAGCAGGCTGACCGGGACGCCGCTCTCCCGGGCAAGGGCAGCGGGAATGCCGATGGAGCGGACCACGACCCGCCCGGCGGCCCCTGCGCCGGGATACTGCAGCAGCCCGCGTTTGAGGAACGCGAGGCAGACGGTCACTGACGCATGAATGCAGGGCTCATGCGTCTCCCCCGTGTCCGCATCCAGCCCGCTGGGGATGTCCGCGGACACAATGGCTCTGCCGCTGGCGTTCGCAGCGGCAATCAGCTCCGCATAGGCACCGCGCGGGGCTCCCGCGCTGCCTGTGCCGAGCAGCGCATCCACGATGCCGCTGCATGCGGCAAGGTCCAGGGCGTCCTTGCCGTAGACTACGGCAGGGATGCCCATAGCTGCAGCGGCATCACGCTGCAGCGCGGCTTCGCCGGCCAGCGACTCCGGCGCGGCCGCGTACACCAGCGTGACGGCGATGCCGGCCTCACGCAGGTGCCGGGCGGCGGCGAGACCATCGCCGCCGTTGTTGCCCTTGCCGGCGAGGACGAGCCAATGCTCTCCGCCGGCAGCGGCAAGCGTCAGCGCTGCATCTCCGCTGACCGAGAAGCCCGCAGCCTCAGTCCCGCTGCCTGGCCATCCGCTTCCGCTTGGCGCATCCGCTCTGTCATCCCGCGCTCCAGCACCAGCCGTGCCTGACCCGCTGCCCGCCGCTCCGCCACCAGTCCCGCTGCCTGACCATCCGCTTCCGCTTGGCGCGTCCGCTCTGTCATCCCGCGCTCCAGCACCAATCGCGCCTGACCCGCTGCCCGCCGCTCCGCCACCAGTCCCGCCCGCTGCGTTACTCCATGCTCCACCTCCAGCTGTGCCAGCTTCATCACTCCGCACTCCGCCCCCACTCACACCCGCTCCGCCCCAGCGCGTGCCGCTATCTGCCGCACCAGCCCGGCGGCGGCACAGGGCGATGACCTCCTCGGCAATGGCCCGTCCGGCATTTTCCATGAGTGCAATGGCCGGGATGCCCAGCCGCTCAATTGTGTCGCGGTCGAATGCCCGCATCTCCTCCGCTGTCACCACATCCATTGGTCCAGACCTCCTTCATAGTTGCTTCGATTGTACTAAGTCCCGTTTCAGCAAGCAAATAGCCCGGTTAACTCATGGCGGCCTGCGAACAGCAATCCGCTAAAACATCAAAAAGCCCTCCCGCCACCCAAGAGGACCTCCCTACCCGTCTTTACCTGCTTTTACACACCTTTACACACCTTTAACTACCTTTACTCACCAAAATCTACATTCCTAACTATTTACGCACCTTTAAGTACCTTTACATACCTTAATCGGCTTTTACCACTCTTCCACATACCTCTAATCACCTTATAACCTGCTTTTTGAATAAGATCTCTTATTCATTTCCGGAGTTCTATTAGGCGAATAGGAGAGATATGAATTCCAATGATAATTTTATGCACTAATAGTTGCACTGATGGTTACACTCATTCCTGCACTCATTCCTGCACTGATAATTGCATCGATGGTTGTATGGTTGTATCCATAACTTGCACTCATAGCTGCATTCCGTACATCTAAAAACATCTAAAAACCAGACTCTCCTCCTCTAACTGCAGTCTGTACAACTAAATCTGCCCGTATGGGCAGAACCCAAGCAAAGAGGGCAGTTTAATTGTATGGAATACAGCTAAACGGACTACCAGCGGTATATCCGACGTTTTAGTTGTACAGAGTGCAACTGAGCATCCGCCTCTGCGTGCATGTACCCTAACCAGGGCGCGCGGCAAACCCTCAACGTACGATTAGTTAAGCTGGCCCCATCAATAGCCTACAGTAAACCTCGCTCTGCTGAAATTGCCTTCCTCCAGCTCGTCGATGACCGCCACGGCGAAATCCTGAATGCTGATGCCGCTCCGGCCGTCTTCGTCTACAATAAGCCGGTCGAGGCCGATACGGAACTGGCCGGTGCGGCGCCCGTCCACCAGAGCCGCAGGCGGACTAAGATACGTATAATCCAGCTCTGAGCCCCTGTAGATCTCATAGGCGTTGGCATGAGCCGCAGCCAGCGCGCGGTAGTCCTCCGGGAATCCGGCGGTGTCCATCAGCCATTCCCCCGATTCCGTCTTCAGGCTGCCCGCTCCGCCGACAATGATCAGACGCTCAAGTCCAGCCGCACGCAGCCCCTCCAGCAGCGAATCCGCTACCTGCAGCAGATCATTCTCATGCCCCGCGGCCGGACCGAACGCACTGATTACCTCTTCATGCCCGCGCACCGCCGCCGTGACCGAGGCCGGGTCCAGCAGATCCGCAGCCACCACCTGCAGCCGCTCATGCTGAATGCCGAAGGCTTCAGGCTTGCGTACCGCAGCCGTGACCTCGTGCTTTCTTTTTAACGCTTCCTCTACAATGGCACTTCCAACCCTGCCCGATGCTCCAAACACTACAATATCCATTCTCCCGCTGCCTCACTTTCCTACTCTTCTGTCATTTATCTTATACCTATTCACACTGCTTATCGCCGCAGGAACATTCCCTGGGAAGCAGGCATTACCGGCTCGAACCCGTATTTGGCATAGAGCCTTGCCGCTTCCCCGTCAGCGATAAGACTGATATACGCCTTCTCCGGGACACTGTCCAGGAACGCGCGGATCTCCCGCATGATGCTCTTTCCGAGACCCCGTCCCTGGAAGGAAGGCTTCACGGCGATATCCGTCACCTGAAAGAAACAGCCCCCGTCCCCAATAACCCTGCCCATTCCCACCAGCAGATCCCCTGCGTATACACTCACCGCAAAAGCAGAGTTAGGCAGCCCGATGGACGCCCCCTCGATGCTCATCGGGCTAAGCCCGGCTTCCTGCCGCAGGGCCAGATAATCCGCTACTGCGGGCAGCTCCCGCCGGATCTCCGTCTGCGCTGAATTTGTCATAACCTTCCTCCTGTATCCTGCAATCTGCGAGCAGACCCCGCTGCCATACTGATACCAATATATATGTATCTGTCCAAAAATGAAACGTCCCGCCTCCTCCGGCGTACAATTACTCACAACCACAGCACCTTTGTCTGCGGGCAGGTTATTCTTAACCCTTGTCCTTGGGTAAACTGTGGATAGACACGTAATACTACTATTGTGGAAGGTTGGTGAAGTAATTATGTCTCCTACAGGGAAACTATTTAAATGGGGAACTTTCGCTTATGAGGCTTTTCTGGCGCTGCCGATTATCGGGGGAAGCTTTGTGGTGGCTAATGCCTGGGCGCCGCTCGGGATCGCTTTTCTGCTGCATGCGGTAGCCATAATCATCCTGCTGAGAGAGCGCGGTCCGATTATCGGGAATGCAGTAGGGGTGATTACCTCGGTGGTTGCCCTGATTCCTTTTGTCGGCTGGGTCATGCATGCCATTACCGCTATTATTCTGCTCGTTGAAGGGCTGAGCGGCTCACGGCGCAATCCGCGTTACTGACAGTCAACCCTAAAAGACCTTCGATTGGTTGCCCAATGGAAGGTCTTTCTGCATTATCCTCGTCCCCCAGAACGGGTATCGGTCCGCCGGCTTCCGGTCTCTCCACTACCACGTGCATTTGCTGTGCTGTTCTCGAAACGTTTGCGCTCCGTGCGCTCCATCTGTACGATCTGGCCTTCATGCACCACAATGTGCAAGGAGCCGAATTCCATATCGTCGAGAAGTTCCGTGATCCGTGCCAGCCATACCTCATCCACCTTCAGTGGTTTCGCCATTCGCAAGCCTCCCTTTCCCGGTTAGGGACGTTATCTCACCTAAATTCCGTTATTACCACGTTGTATACTATGAATTAACTTAGCACGGCACCCAATAGCTGTCAATGAGCATTTTTGCGTACAAGCACGCTTTTCACAATCATCGTCACCAGCGCCAGCAGGAGCAGCAGAGAGGCCACGGCAAAGGATGCCGAAAACTGATATTCGTTGTACAAAATTTCGACATGCAGCGGCAAAGTATTCGTCTCCCCGCGGATATGCCCGGATACTACGGATACGGCGCCGAACTCGCCCATGGCCCGTGCATTACAGAGAATAATACCGTACAGCAGGCCCCACTTGATATTCGGCAGCGTCACGCGCCAGAAGATCTGCCAGCCGTGCGCACCGAGCGTAATTGCAGCCTCCTCCTCCTGCGTGCCCTGCTCCTCCATCAGCGGGATCAGCTCGCGGGCCACGAACGGGAAAGTGATAAACAGCGTAGCCAGCACGATGCCCGGCAGGGCGAAGACGATTTTGATATCATGGTCGCTGAGCCAGGGGCCGAACCAGCCGTGTGAGCCGAACACCAGAATGAAGATCAGCCCGCCAATTACCGGGGATACGGCAAAAGGCAGATCGATCAGCGTAACCAGAAACCCCTTGCCGCGAAAACGGAACTTGGTCACCGCCCACGCCGCCGTTACCCCAAAGACCGTATTCAGCGGAACGGTAATGGCGGCGACCAGCAGCGTCAGCTTCAGCGCCGAGGCGGCGTCCGGGTCGGTCAATGCGGCCCAGTAGACATCCAGCCCCCGCTTCAGCGACTCCACCAGCACAATGATCAGCGGCAGCGCAATCAGCCAGAGCAGGACCAGTCCGGCCAGGGAGATGAGTACCCATTTCACCGCCGGTGACTCTGTTGCCGCGGGCGATGATACGCCCGTTCGCGGCCCGGGGACATGCAGGGGAACCGTACCGGCCATATTTATTCCTCCTAAAGTTTTATGAAGCATCTACTTCATGGCTACACATCGCAATAAAACTCGCCCCGGAAGCATACGCTTAAGTTTTGTTAGTATATGCACCCTGAATCCGCTCCAGACAAAACTCGCTTCGGAAGCATATGCCTAAGTTTTATGAAGTATCTATCTACTTCATGGCTACACATCGCAATAAAACTCGCCTCGGAAGCATACGCTTAAGTTTTGTTAGCATATTCATCCTGAATCCGCTCCAGACAAAACTCGCCCGCCCTCATCGCGAGCTCTTCCGCGCCCAGTGCTGAAGGCTGTTGATGACCAGCAGCATCAGGAAGGAGAGCAGCAGCAGAATCAGGGCCACGGCGGTGGCTCCGGCGTAATCGAACTGCTCCAGCTTGGACATGATCAGCAGCGGGGCGATCTCGGTGCGCATCGGCATATTGCCGGAGATGAATACAACCGAGCCGTATTCGCCAATGCCCCGGGCGAACGCCAGGGCGAAGCCCGTAAGCAGCGGAGGGAACAGCTCCGGCAGGACAATCCGCAGGAAGTTGCGCCCGCGGCCTGCACCCAGCGTGGCGGCTGCTCTTCCATGTCCCGCTCCAGATCCTCCAGCACCGGCTGCACCGTGCGGACGACAAAGGGAATGCCGATGAACATCAGCGCCAGCGTAATGCCGAGCGGCGTGAAGGCGACCTTGAGGCCCAGCGGCGTCAGTAAGGAGCCGATCCAGCCGTTCTGGGAATAGAGGGCGGTCAGCGATACGCCCGCCACGGCTGTTGGGAGCGCGAACGGCAGGTCGATCAGGGCGTCGAAGATTCTTTTGCCGGGAAATTCATACCGTACCAGCACCCAGGCCAGCAGTAGCCCCAGAAAAACGTTGATCAGAGCCGCAGCGCCCGCCGTACTCAGACTGACCCGGTAGGAGGCCAGGACACGGGCATCCGTGGCCACATCCCAGAACTTGGCCCAGCTCAGCCCCGTTGAATTGAAGAGCAGCGCGGACAGCGGCAGCAGGACCACAAGACTGAGATACAAGACGCTGAACCCCATCGTAATCCCGAATCCCGGCAGCAGCTTGCGCCGTGACACCGTCCTTGGAGCAGCTTTAATAGTGACATTCATGTGCCCATTCATCCTTTCCTGCCTTCGGCGTGCGGCCGATCAGCACCTTGACGGGACCCCGCCCTGCAAGATTCACTTGCCTGTTCTGCTTGGCTCCGTCCCGCAGCTTCCGGTCAGCTGCCCGGCACGTAGATTGTGTCGAAAATCCCTCCGTCATTGAAGTGCTTCGCCTGGGTCTCCTTCCAGGTTCCGAATTTATCCGCCAGGGTGAACAGCTTGATCTCCGGGAATTGATCCTTGAACTGTGCCTTCACACTCTCCAGAGTGGGACGGTAATAGTTCTCGGCAGCAATCTTCTGGCCTTCCTCGGTGTAGAGATATTTCAGATAGGCATCTGCTACCTCGCGGGTTCCTCTTTTATCGGCCACCTTATCCACCACTGCAACCGGCGGCTCTGCCAGAATACTCTCTGACGGATTCACAATCTCGAATTTGTCCGGACCCAGCTCCTTGATGGACAGATAAGCCTCATTCTCCCAAGCGATCAGCACATCCCCGATGCCGCGTTCCACGAAGGTAGTGGTCGAGCCGCGCGCGCCGGTGTCCAGGACCGGTACATTCTTGAACAGCTTTTGCACGAATTCCTGGGCCTTGGCTTCATCATTATTATTGTGGTCCAGCGCATAGCCCCAGGCAGCCAGGTAGTTCCAGCGGGCACCGCCGGAGGTCTTGGGGTTAGGGGTAATGACCTCCACGCCCTCCTCCAGCAGATCCGGCCAGTCCTTGATGCCTTTCGGGTTGCCTTTGCGGACCAGGAAGACGATGGTGGAGGTATAGGGGGAGCTGTTATGCTCATATTTACTCTGCCAGTCCGCGCCGATCAGACCGGCTTCCTGAAGGGCATCAATGTCATACCCGAGCGCCAATGTAACGACATCCGCCTCCAGGCCGTCCAGCACGGCCCGGCTCTGTTTGCCCGATCCGCCATGCGACTGCTTGACTGTAACCTTCTGGCCGGTCTCCTGCTCCCAGTAGGCGGCGAAGGCCTTATTGTAGTTCTCATACAGCTCACGCGTTGGATCATAGGATACATTGAGCAGCTCGACCGGTTCCTTTGCCTGTGTCTGGGTAGCTTCCGGTGTGGCCGCAGCATTCGCAGCCGCCTCGGTTGCTGCCGGAGCGGCTGTTCCGACACCCGCACTGTTCCCTGTATTACTGTTCCCGCAAGCCGTAAGCCCTGCCGTCAATATCAATGCAAACCCGGCGAGAAGCCCCTTCTTGATCCCTTGTGTCATCTTAGCCCACTCCCCCATAATAGTCTTGTAACAAACAATAGACGCAGGAAAGCCCGCTTGCGGCAAGTCAAACCGGTCTTAAAGACACGTATCTGCGAGCCTGAAGCAGGCGTTCCTCCGTCTGTACGGTAAGAACTTATTTGATTATTCCTACCCATTTAGTAGGTTATACAGATATAATACTGAACGCCTCCCGTGCTGTCAAACCTTTTTTTCACTTTGGATGAAAGGCGGCAATCTATGGAACCGGGGCAGGAAGTGGAGGCCGTTCCTGTAAGACCCACTTGTTATTGTTGGGCCAAAGTAATATCATTGCTACATCTTATAGAGCGAAATAGAGCGGGAGATTACCGGGCTTCGCAGTCTGTTATTGCCGCTTACACCGGGGGAAATAATCATGGGAATAGGTTTGGAGTATGCCCCCGCGCCGCAGAGACCGCGGCTGCACAGGCGCGTACTCAGAGAACTGGGCAGACGTATCCTGGAGACCTACAGGTACGATACAGCCTTATGGAGGACTGCGCTCAGCGGTCCTTGGATTCTATGTATTCTGGCTTTTACTATAGCTGTCATGGGTATCCCTACCGGCCTCGGGAGCGCTGCGGATATCATGCTGGCAGCCGGCGCGGGAACGCTTGTTATGGCGCTGGCCAGCAATCTGCTGGCTGTGCTGCTCTCCTTAACCGGACTGCGTCTTCCGCATCTGTTCGCAGGCTCTTTGCTCAGCGCCTATGCGGCTGTAATGCTGATCCTGTATTTCGCTGATCTGGAGCTTGGCGCCGCAGCCGTTATCGCCTGCATCGCAGCTTGGGCCTGCGGGTTAGTCGGGCTTGCGGCCGGTCTGCTGCGGACCCGGCGAATGCTCACCGGCGGCCTGCTGGCAGCCGTGCTCCTTCTGTCCCCCTTCGCACTGGCCTATGGCTATGGCAAGGGAAGCAGCCCTGAAGCTGCACCCTCGGTTAATACACTGGCAGCGGACGGGCAAGCGCTTCCCGTAATTGCTGCCGATCCCGCCCAGCCGGGAGACTACACCTTCCGCAGCTTCACCTATGGGAGCGGCAAGGATCTGCAGCGCAAGGAGTATGGCAAGGATGCCCTGCTGGTCTCCGCTTCCGTGGATGCTACCGGGTATATTCCCTCCTGGCCCGCGCTGCGGACCCTGTTCTGGGGATTCGATCCCGCTTCCCTTCCGCTGAATGCCAGAGTATGGATGCCGGACGGGGACGGGCCGTATCCGCTGGTGCTCATGGTGCATGGCAACCATATGATGGAGGACTTCTCCGAGGGCGGCTATGCCTATCTTGGCGAATTACTGGCCAGCCGGGGCTTCATCGCCGTTACCCTGGATGAGAATTTCCTGAATTATTCCGCCTGGTCGGGTATCCCGGACAACGACTTCAAGGCGCGGACCTGGATGATTCTGAAGCATCTGCAGCAGATCGCCAGCTTCGCCGGGCAGCCCGGCACCCCCTTCTACCAAAAGGTTGACTATGACTCCGTTGCGCTGCTGGGCCACAGCCGCGGCGGACAGGCCGTAGCAATGGCTGCGGATGCCTCGCGCTGGTTCGGCAGTGATCCGGTGCTGAACGCCACCCAGCAGTTCCATATTACCTCGGTCATTGCACTGGCTCCTACGGATAAAATGATCGACAGCAAGCAGGCCCGTCTAACCGCTGTGAGCTATCTGACGCTGCAGGGTGCCCGTGACGGAGATGTGCATGATTTTTACGGGGACCGGCAATATATGCGCTCTTCCTACACCGGCAATACCCCAGGCTTCAAAAGCTCGCTCTATATTGCCGACGCCAATCACAGCCAGTTCAACACAGACTGGGGGCTATATGACCAGACGCTGCCGACCGGCCTGTTCCTGAAGCGCTCACGGATCATGGACGGGGAGGAGCAGCGGCAGATCGCCAAGGTCTATGTGTCTGCCTTCCTGGAGACCACGCTGCACGGGAGAACCGAATACCGGCAATTGTTCCGCGACTACCGCAGCGGTGCAGGGTGGCTGCCGGATACCGCCTACTATAGCCGCTTCCAGAGCGGAGCCTATATCACGGTGGCGGACTATGATGAAGACCGCAGGCGAGGTGCCGTCCAGGGCGGGACCGTTTCTACGACTACGGGGCTTCAGTGGAGCGAAGAGGCCGCGAAGGACCGCGAGCGGAACAACAAGCCCTCTTACGGTGTTCTGCTGGAGCGCAGCACCAGCGCGGATCAGGAGCCTGTGGAAGCTGAGGCGGCTTACAGCATCCGGCTTAACGACTCGCTGACCCGGACACTTGCGGAATCTGCTGCCGTGGAGGGGCTGACCTTCTCCCTGGCGAACCATAACTCCGATCCTAACGAGGATGGAGATGCCAAGCCGCTGCCGGAATCCGGGCTATCCCCGGAGGTGGAGGTGGAGCTGACTGACAGCAATGATACCGCCGCAAGAATCCCCCTGGACGAGGTAATGGACATCCTGCCGCTGCCGCAGACGGAATTCACAGTCAGTCCATGGCTGGAGGAGCGGATCAGCGACGGCAAATTCGGCAACCTCTCGGAAGCCGTCTACCAGACGTATAAGCTGCCCTTCGAACTGTTTCTTGAGGAAGAGCCGGCGCTTGATCCTGACCGTCTGACCGATATCACCTTTTATCTGCAAGGGACAGAAGACAAGATCATGCTGGATGACATCTGCTTCTATGAGCGGGAGGACCCGCTGACAGGTGTACATTAACCGGACTCATTCTCCATATTCAATTCCATATCAGCAGCCCAAATTGCCCCCTGATCGCCGTATTCCGGCGGACAGGGGGCTTTGCTGTTCCTGCACAGCAATCCTTATGCAGGTTAATCCAGGGCTACAAGGCAGACAGGTGCGGGCACTTCCAGTTCATTCCCGGTAGGAATCAGCCGTCCGGTCTCGCTGTCTATCCGGAAGGAGACGATATTGCCGCTGTTCTGGTTGGCGGCGAGCAGCATGCCGCTGATCAGGGCAAAGTTGCGCGGTGTCCGCCCCCCGGAGATCACCCAGTCCTCCGCTTCCAGCAGACCCGTCGCATTATCGATATGCAGCAGCGCGATGCTGTCATGTCCACGGTTGGAGACATAGAGGTAACGCCCGCAAGGCGAGACATGGATATCGGCAGCCGTATCATCACTTCCGGCCGTATAATGCTCCGGCAGACTGCTGACGCTCTGCAGAAGCTTCAGATTCCCCTGAGGCTCATCATTAGCGAACACGGTGATGGTATTGTTCAGTTCATTGACCAGATAGATCCATTGCCGCGAAGGATGAAGCGCCAGATGGCGCGGTCCTGAGCCTGGAGGAAGCTCTACCTCCCGGTGAGTGACCAGCTTCCCGTCCTCCACGCGGTAGATCACGATCTGGTCCAGACCAAGATCACAGACCAGCACATGCTCCCCCGTCTTGTCCGGAATCACGGAATGCGGATGGGGTGCATCCTGGCGGTCGCTGCGGATTCCCGAGCCTTCATGCTTCACCTGGGAGGACATCTCCTGCAATGAGCCGTCCGGGTTCAGCGGGAACACATTGATATTGCCTCCTGCATAGTTAGACACGGCTATGTAATCTCCCTGCGGAGCCACCGAGACATAGCAGGGTGCACCGCCTCCTGTGGCTCTGCTGCCCAGCGGATGCAGGGCTTTGCTGCCGGGGTCAATGGCGTAGGCATGAACCTCACCCTCATCCTGCTCGCTCACTGTATATAGTACAGTCTGCGCCGCATTGACCGCCAGATAGGAAGGATTCGCTATCCCCCGGGTACCGCCCATTACTCTCATTTCTCCGGTTTCCTTGTCCAGCGCACCGAGCAGGATGGCCTCCTTCTCCTCACTGTTGTACGTTCCAATATAGAATAATACTTCATTAGGCTGGTGCATAGCAGCGGCTCCTTTGTTGTATAGTATATAAGCTTATATAACCTGTACACGCCTGTTCTCACTCAGCGGGTGATCGACAAATTCACTATAACATCTTTATGTACCCACCACCTTATAGGGATTAAACAGCATAAATTTGGACAGACTTGAATACTAAATAAATGTGCGCGGGCAAAATTTAACACTTGGTTTAAACGCTGTGCATGAGGTTAATAGTAACCATCGAAGACAACAAACACAAAAGGAGCTGAAGGTTAATGAGTTTACTATGGATGTTGATTGTTGGTGGCGTAATTGGTTGGCTGGCCGGGTTGATTATGGGCAGAGACATTCCGGGCGGAATTATCGGCAACATTATCGCTGGTATTCTCGGTTCATGGCTTGGCGGCATGCTGCTGGGAAGCTGGGGACCTAAGATCAGCGACTACTATGTCTTCCCTTCACTGATCGGTGCTGTGGTTCTGATCTTTATCGTAAGCCTGATTCTGCGTTCGGTTGGCGGACGTAGCCGTTCTTAAGCACTATGGCAGCATTCTTTCCAGAAGCTGCTGAACTATACTTTGCAAGCAAACCCGCCGGGGTAGACTCTGGCGGGTTTGCTGTGTGTACATCATTCTGAAATCCGTTCATTATCTGCTATAATGAAGAAAATAGTGACCGAAATCACAGAGAGGAAAGTGAATTATGGGTAACATCAACCCCTCACTTCTGCATGTGGGCTCCACCCTGGGAGCTGTATTCATGGCGCTGATGGTGATTTTTATCCGCGTGAAGGCCAGTGCCCGCCCGGTAACCATCCGCAAAATATGGATTCCGCCGCTGGGCATGTCCACCGGCTTCGCCATGTTCATCGTACCGGAAGTACGCTTCCCCTGGTGGTGGGCGGTCCTTGCTTTCCTGGTCGGCTGGTTTATTTTTGCCTATCCGCTAATCCGCAGTACGCGGTTCGAAGAACGCGAAGGGCTGATCTATGCCCAGCGCTCCAAGAGCTTCGCGTTCATCCTGCTGGGACTGCTGCTGGTCCGTACCCTGCTCCATGAGTTCATTAACCGGTACGTTTCTGTCCCGCAATCCGGCGGATTATTCTTCATTCTGGCCTTCGGCATGATCCTCCACTGGAGATTGTTCATGTATAAGCACTATACCGGGATGGTGCCTGCCGAGCCGCAGATTCCACAGCCCCGGGTCTAGGGTGAGGCGGATTAAGCCAATAATCACGTGTAACAGGGGGTGCCCCCGGCGGCCATAAGGATGACTGCCGGAGGGCACCCTCTCCTTCTGCCTTCTGCCTTCCCGAATGCCTACCTGCTGCATATTATATGTTATAAGAATCCTGTTAGAATAGTACCATACTTCTAGAGAGCGGGGACTGGGCAATTGAAAAGTAAATCAAGAAAAGTGGCAATCGTCGGCTCCGGCATGGTCGGCTCAAGCGTGGCCTATTCCATGGTGAATCAGGCCGTATGCGATGAGATCATGATGATCGACCGCACCTTCGACCGCGCCATGGCACAAGCGCTTGACCTCTCGCATTGCATGGACTTCACCGGAACACGCACCAAGGTCTATGCCGGTACCGCAAGCGACTGTGCGGGGATGGATGTCGTCATACTGACGGCAGGCGCCAATCCCAAGCCGGGGCAGACCCGGCTGGATGTGCTGGATGCCGCCGCTGTAATCACCCGCGAGATCATCACCGAGATTATGGCGGGCGGCTTCGATGGGATCTTTGTTGTCGCTGCGAACCCTGTAGATATTGTCACCTATATGGTCTGGCAGATCTCCGGCCTGCCGCGGCACCGGATTATCGGCACAGGCACCTCCATCGACTCTTCCCGGCTGAAGACACTGCTGTCGGAGGTGTTCACGATCGATCCGCGCAGCGTCAACGGCTATGCCCTTGGCGAGCACGGGGAGTCACAGTTCGTGGCCTGGTCCCATGTGACAATCGGCGGCAAGCCGATTCTGCAGATTATGGAGCAGCACCGTGAGCGCTTCAGCAGCCTGGACCTTATGGATATCGCCCGCAAGACGAAGGATGCTGGCTGGGAGATTTTTACGCGCAAGGGCTCCACTCACTTCGGGATCGGCAGTGCACTGGCCTATATCACACGCTCCATTCTGAATGATGAGCACAAAATCATCGCCGTCTCCGCCATCCTGGACGGGGAATACGGACAAAGCGGCGTATGCGCCGGAGTCCCGGCCATTATCGGCAGCAACGGCATTCAGGAATTGCTGGAGCTGAACCTCAGCGAGACGGAGATGGCCCAATTCGCAGCCTCCTGCCATATCATCCGCACCGGGATTAATAGCCTCTCGCTGGAGGAGAAGCTGTAGGCTTACAAACAACACATTGCAACAACACATTTGCAGCAAAACACCCCTCTGCTTCACACAGTAACCTGTGCGGCAGAGGGGTGTTGCGATAATTTTAACGTATCTTATTGAAATTTCTCAATCTCGCTGCGGAGCTCGCTCATCAGCTGATTAAGGGATTCGGCTGAGGTTACGACCCGGTCCATCAGATTCCGCTGCTCGGTGGAAGCCTCCGCCACCATCTCGGCACTCTCGGCCGAATCTCTGGCAATGGTCAGCATATCGGATATGGAGGCCGTAATCTCCTCTGTTCCGGCGGACATCTGCTCATTGACGGCAGAGACGTCCTGAATCTGAACCGACACCTCACGGATGGACGAGCGGATATGGTCGAAGGAGGTGCCTACATTTTGCATTTTCCCCATACCGTCCCCGATCTCGGCAATACTCTTCTCCATAGAGACCTCGGCTGCCTTGGTGGATTCCTGAATCTGGCGGATCAGCTCCACAATGTTCACAATGGCGCTGTTCGTGCGCTCCGCCAGCTTCTTCACTTCATTCGCCACCACGCCGAACCCGCGCCCGTGCTCGCCTGCTCTGGCCGCTTCAATCGACGCATTGAGGGATAACAGGCCCGTCTGATTGGAGATTTCCGAGATTACATCGATAATCTGGCCGATCTGCTCCGATTGCCCGCTCAGATTGCTGATCAGAGCCGAGGTCTCCTCCGCTGCACCGCTGATGACGTTCATCTGCTGAAGGGTCGATTGAATCTCCACATAGCCGTTCTCGACCTCGGTGCTGACCGTTTCCGCCTGGTCGGACACATTGACAGAGGATTCCGCAATCCGCTGCAGCCCGATCGCCATCTCTTCCGTAGCTCTGGCAGCCTGCTCCGAGCCTTTGAACTGTTCTCTCATCCCCTGGGCCACTTCCTGGACGACCGTTTCGATCTCCGCCGACGTATTCGAGGTCTGGCTGGCGTAGTTCAGTACGCTTTCTGCAGAGACCGCAACCTGCGCTACAGTAGCATCAATTTTGCCGACAATGCCGGATAGTGAACCGATCATATCATTAATGCTCTGGCTCATCTGGCCGATTTCATCTCCCGAGCGCACCGTTACCCGTTCGCTGAGATGGCCGTCCGCGACCTTCTTCATCACCCCGGAGATTGCCGCAATCGGCCTCACAATCAGGCGGGTCAGATATAACGCCAGCGCAATGACCACCAGAATGATGATCACAATGAACAATATGGATATTCGCTGGGCTGCGGTGACTTTGGCCGTAATCTCGCTTTTGGGAACCGTAATCAGCAGCTTCCAGTCTGTGCCCGGGACACTGCGGAAATAGGTAATCACCTGTTTGCCGTCCTCTCCCTTGTAGGCTTCCGAGCCTGCTTCCTTACCGAGAATATGCTCTACGGCTTGCTTCATCTCCGTTGTCTTGGCATAATCCGCAATGTTCTTGCCGATCCGTTCGCTCTCTGAATAGGCGTAATAATCGCCCTTGCCCGAGATCACATACCCATAGCCGGTATCGCCCACGTGGATATTCTTGCTCATCTCCATCAGAATGTCCGGTGTCACCGAGAAGGCGATACCGCCGCCAAACTGCTTGTCCTTGTCCACTACCGGAACGAATACCGGGATAATATATTTACTGAGCTGCTCCAGATAAGACATGTCCGCTACCGCCGGGGCCAGACTCTCCTTAGCCTGCAGGAAGTATGCCGATTTGCCCACATCCGCCGTAAGCTTAAGGGCGTTGGCCAAAATCCCGTCCTTGTTAATCACGCTATAGCCTTCGGACTGTGTATCGCTCTCTTCCAGTACCTTGACCACAGGAAAAATGGTATCCGGTCTTGAGGTGTCGAACTCAGGATGTTGCGCAATCAGCTCTTCTACCGCCGATGTTCTGGTATTCAGCCACTCTGTAATCCGGGTGGTGTTCATCTCCAGAATATTCTGGGCGAGCTCCTCGCTGTCGTCTCTGGTTACACCCCCGAAGTACTGCATGAAAAAGATCGTGACTCCGAGCAGAGGTACAATAGCAATTGCCAAAATAACCAGCGAATACTTGCGTTGCAGCGATAATGATTTTCCGTTCTTTGCATTCATTTTCATTTTTGACCGTACACTTGCCTCATTCACCGCAAAATCCCCCTAGAACCCCATTGTGGTCTTCCATATGCTGTAAATATATATTAATATATCGGCATAAATAGACAAAAAATATATTCACCCCATAAAAAATAAGCCTAGAGACCCAGTTTTTAGGATCATCAAGACTTATTTTTTCATAGATTTTTCATTATTTATAAATGGTACACCGTTACGCTGATTTCGGCGGCTGTAAGGCGCGCATGCTGTTCAGCACAGCAATTACCGTAACTCCCACATCCGAGAATACGGCCTCCCACATAGTGGCAATACCGAACGCTCCCAGCAGCAGGAAGACCGCTTTGACCCCCAGCGCAAAAGCAATGTTCTGCCAGACAATGGTCCGTGTACGCTTGGCGATCCCGATCGCGGCGGCAATCTTCGAAGGCTCATCTGTCATAATGACGATATCCGCAGCTTCAATGGCCGCATCCGAGCCAAGTCCGCCCATGGCGATCCCGACATCCGCTCTGGCCAGCACCGGCGTATCATTGATTCCGTCCCCGACAAAAATGATCTTCTCCTTCGCTCCCTTCTCCCGCTCCAGCTGTTCAATCGCTGCGACCTTATCTCCCGGCAGCAGCTCTGCATGAATCTCCTGAATCCCCAGCTGTCTGCCGACAGACTCGGCTACCGGAGCGGCGTCACCGGTCAGCATGACCGTCTTGCGGATTCCCAGTGCGTTCAAGGCCTGAATGGCCTTAAGCGAATCGTCCTTCACTTCATCTGCAATGACGAGGTATCCTGCGTATTGCTTATCTACGGCAACATGAACAATCGTCCCGTACTCCTGCGGGGTCACGCTGGCAATTCCTTCACGCTCCATCAGCCGTGCATTCCCGGCCAGCACTGCCTTCCCCTCAACCTTAACGGCGATGCCGTGGCCGGAGATCTCGTTATAGTCTGTAATGGCTTCGCCGGGAATAGCTTCGCCATAGGCTGTACGGATCGATTCTGCAATCGGATGGCTGGAATGGCTCTCGGCGTAAGCCGCCACCCGCAGCAGCTCCTGCTCTGTGAAGCCTTCTGCCGGAACATTGCCGGTTACAGTGAACTGGCCTTTGGTCAAGGTTCCTGTCTTATCGAACACAACGACCTTAACATCATTCAAGGCTTCCAGATAGTTGCTGCCCTTCACCAGAATTCCGCTCCTGGAGGCGGCACCAATCCCGCCGAAGAACCCGAGAGGGATCGACACCACCAGCGCACATGGGCAAGAAATAACGAGGAAGACCAGTGCCCGGTAGATCCAGTCCGAGAAGGTTGCTCCGCTCAGAATCAGCGGCGGTACCACCGCCAGCAGCAGCGCTGTTATCACTACGACCGGAGTATAGGCACGGGCGAATTTGGTGATGAAATTCTCGGTCTTCGCTTTGTTATTCGTGGCATTCTGCACCAGCTCCAGAATCTGCGAGACTGCCGATTCGCCGAAGTCCTTGGTCACCTCTATGGTAATCACACCATTACGGTTAATGAATCCGCTCAGCACCTGGCTTCCCGGCTGGGCCGAGCGGGGAACCGATTCTCCGGTCAGTGCCGAGGTGTCCATCATCGCACTGCCCTCCAGGATGATTCCGTCCAACGGAACCTTCTCGCCGGGCTTAACTACGATGCTGTCCCCTACTCTAACCTCTTCAGGGGACACCTTACGCAGATTACTGCCTTCCTTCAGATAGGCGAACTCCGGCCGGATATCCATCAGCGCTGTAATCGAACGGCGTGAACGGTTCACTGCCATCCCCTGGAACAGCTCACCTACCTGATAGAAGAGCATAACCGCTACGCCTTCGGGGTATTCACCAATGGCGAAGGCACCGATGGTTGCAAGGGCCATCAGGAAGTTCTCGTCGAACACCTGGCCTCTTACAATATTCCGGGCAGCGGCGAAGACTACCTCACCGCCGACAATCAGATAGGCTGCCAGGAAAATCAGCAGCTCGGTGATGCCGCTGACCGGCAGGAACATTCCGGCAGCGGCCAGAATGGCGCCGCCTCCCAGCCTCATCAGGATACGGCGTGTATCGCCTTCCCCGTGCTCATGGCTGTGCCCGTGGCCATGTGAATCGTCATGGCTGTGGCTATGCTCAGCAGCATGTGAATGCTGGTGCCCGTCTTCATGGGCATGCCCTTCTCCGTGGGCATGCTCATGACCGTGTTGTTCACCGTGGGTATGAGCATGGCTCTGTCCCTGAGCTGCGGTACTGCGTACCTGAGCTGCGCCTCCCGCGGCCACCGGCTTCTTGACAGCCCGCGAAGCTTGAACCGCCCGCGGCTTCACATGCGGCTCCAGCCGGGTGACCGTATACTCAGCCTGCTCGGCGATCTCGTCCGCAGCGGCAGCCGTTGTCTCCAGTGTCATAGTCTTCGTAGCGAAGTTAACGGAGCAGGAGGACACGCCCTCAATCTTCTTGACCTTATTCTCAATCTTCATGGCGCAGTTCGCACAGTCCAGTCCATCCAGCACCCATTTCCGCTTAACATTGCCTTCTACCGTACTCAAATGACTCATCTCCCTTGATCGTTCCTATATATGAGTATTTGTTCATATGTTAACTTACACCTATTATATTCCCCTGAATCACACAGTGTCAATGCATTCAGCCCACAGATTGCGCGCAGATTGCGGCTCTAATGATGGACTGCAAAAATCTTAAAACCGATTGAGTTATTTTGGACAAACTATGCTTTATCTATATAAGAAAATAAAAATCAAAATAAGAAAAGCTTGTAATTTGCTTGCGCCAGTCATAATATTAACATATGAGCAATCATTCATATGTTAACTGAAAAGAGGTCCTTCCTAATGAACAAAATAAACAAATCCAAGATGAACCCTTCAAAACTGAATAACGCTACGCACTCCGGGCAGCATCAGCATGTAGCAGAACCCAAAGGCAGTAACATACACGGGCCGGAGTCCACCGGTGATGGGAATCCAGCGCACACGCACAACGAGTCACATCCGCACTCACACTCACATAGTGGATCACATTCTCATGCGCAGGCTGGCGGACATTCACATTCTCACGCACCGGATAATAAAAAAGGTCTGCTGATCGCCTTAATCATCACCGGCGGTATCATGTTCCTTGAATTCTTCGGCGGCTTGCTAACGGGGAGCCTGGCTCTCTTGTCCGACTCGGGGCATATGCTCAGCGACACCGCTTCCCTTGCGCTTAGTCTTGTGGCCATGATTATCGCCGTGAAGCCGGCATCCTCCAAGAACTCCTATGGCTTCCACCGGTTCGAGATTATGGCGGCCTTATTCAACGGGGTGACCCTGTTCGTAATTGCCGGGTTCATTATGTATGAAGCTTTCCAGCGTTTCTCCGCCCCTCCGGCGGTAGCCAGCGGAACGATGATGCTGATTGCCAGTGTCGGATTGCTGGCCAATCTCGTCAGTGCCTGGTCGCTGATGCGCAAAAGCGGAGCTAAAGACAATATCAATATCCGCAGCGCTTACCTGCACGTGATCAGCGATGCTCTCGGCTCCGTCGGCGCACTGGCGGCTGGTCTGATTATGAACCTGTTCTCCTGGTATGTCGCAGACCCTATCATCAGCGTGCTGGTCGCACTGCTCATCCTGCGCAGCGCCTGGGGCGTCATCAAGCAGGCCTTCCATATTCTTATGGAAGGGACTCCGCTTAGAGTAAATGCCGCCGAGGTCGAGAAGGCGCTACTGGAGATTGAAGGGGTCCGGGATGTGCATGACCTGCATATCTGGACCATCACCTCCGGCCTGGATGCCCTCAGCGGCCATCTGCTGATCCATGATGAGGTCAATGCGGAGCAGGTGCTGCAACAAGCACTTCAAATGGTGGAAGAGAATTTCGGCATCCAGCATACCACGCTGCAGATTGAGAATTCTGCTGTGAAGCATGGTCACCTTCCGGTCTGAGGAAGAGGTGGTACGCGGGTAAGGGAGAATGAGGGAGTCCGAGAAAAGCCTAACGATTCTGTAGGCCTGCCGAATGTATGCTGTTTTCCACATACATTCGGACCACTTGCCCTCACGACCACCAATTGTATGCTGTTTTCCACATACATTCGGACCACTTGCCCCCACGACCACCAATTGTATGCTGTTTTCCACATATATTTGGTTTATCGCACATCATAATATAAAGGGCCGCCCCAAGCCATTCATGGCTTGGGACAGCCCTTTTTCCTGTCAGGACAATCTATTCATGCCGGATATGCTCATGGGTCTGCAGGAAGATCTGCTCCACATGCGCATCATTCAGCGAATAATATACGGTCTTGCCTTCCTTGCGGCGTTTCACAATCCGCAGATTGCGCAGATAGCGGAGCTGATGGGAGACTGCCGACTGTCCCATATCCAGTATGGATGACAAGTCATGCACACATAGCTCCTGCTGGGATAACGCGTAGATCAGCCGAACTCTTGTCGGATCACCCAGTGCCTTGAACATCTCGGCCATCTTGTCTGTAGTCTCACGGTCCGGCAGAATCAAGGCCATCGATTCCGGTTCCAGTTCGGAACCATTACAGGTGTTGTCGCATTCTTCAAGTGCTGCTGGCTCCATGCTCCCGCCCTCCTCCATATGCTTATCCGGCATCACCGGCGCTTAATAGTATCTTCTACGATTAATTATAGAAAAAATGGCGCCCATTGTCCATGGAGAGCGGGAATGCGCAAGAAAATTCATATAAACATGCGGCGATGATATATAGAGTTTCGTTCGGATTCGCTCCAAATATTCAATGTTAGTTGTAATCTGTACATCTAAAACCCCCGAAAAGAAAGGATTCCTTCTTCTAACTGTAGTCTGTACAACTAAATCTGTCCGAATGGGTGAGAATCCAGTACAGATGGATTTTTAAATGTACGAAATGCAACTAACTTAATCTTAGGTGAAATATCAGATGATTTAATTGTACAAAGTCCGACTAGGCATCACGTATACCTTAATCGTGAACGTAAATCGTACGTAGATCCTTTCATATGGCGTATGAATAGTTGTAATATTTCCCGCCAGTCTAATTCAAATGCCTACCAATCTTATACCGCCTTACGCCAAAAGGAGATCAAGCCTGTAGCCAGGAACAGCAGCAGGCTTCCCGACACGACAATCATCAGGCTCTCCAGCGGCAGGTTGAAGGCGCCGAACTGCTCTTCACCGAAGGGGGACATGGCCAGTGCCGGCTGCACCCATGGATAATAAGGACCGTAGGTGGAGGAATTGGCAACCAGGATGTTGGGAATAGTGAAGCAGACATTCAGCGCAAGCGGAGCCCCGAAGCTGCTCCAGCCCTGGGATACCGCCAGTTGCAGCGCAGCCAGCGGCAGGCAGGCAAACCATCCCCCGAACAGGCTGCTCAGCAGCAGCTCCCACGGGACTCCCCCTTCCGCACCCCGATACCATCCTACTCCCAGAACTCCGGCAAGCAACAGCAGTTGAACTGCAGCCAGGAGCACCATAATCATTACATATTTGGCGAAGTATACAGAGGTACGCGTAACCGGGAGCGCCAGCAGCTGCTTCCATCCTCCGTCCGCATGCTCATTGCGGCAGATTAAGGCAGCGAACAGGCCTGAGAGCACCGGAAGGAACAGCAGCGCATGTACCGCTGACATCGTGCTCAGCAGCACCTGCCAGGTCACAACCCCATCCTCCTGCATGTCCGTAAGCGCGCCTATCGGCAGAGAGATCAGCGGACTGAGCAGAATTAACAGCCAGGTGCGGAATCCGGCGATCTTCAGGCGTTCCGCAGACATTATTCGCAGACAAGTCCGCATATTCAGTCCACATCCTTTCGTGCGAAATGTATGGCTCCGGGCAATAGTACCAGGAGTCCAAGCAACAGACCGGCTCCGCTGAACAGCCAAGGATGCGGTCCGCTCCAGGCCAAGGCCGGCCAGGAGAGGGGTGCCCATTCCGAGAAAAACATACCGAACGGGCTAAGGAGCGACAGCGTCATTCCCACAGATACCGGAAGCGTCTGATTGCGGCTGGATAGCGACAGCCAGAGCTGCAAGGCAATGACAGGCATAGCCGCAGCATAAGAAGCGAATCCGATCCGCAGTACATCTGTATAAGGAATGGGCTGACTTCCGAAGCCGAGCAGCAGCCCCAGGATGACGGCTCCTGCCGACAGCAGCAGGCAGGAGCCGATAAGCAGCAGCAGGCAGAGCAGCAGCTTCGCCAGGAATACAGCCGAACGGGAGATTGGCAGCGCCAGAAGCTGCTTCCAGGAGCTGGTCTGATGCTCGACATTCGCAATCAGAGAGCAGATCAGCGTGCCGCCAAGGTACAGGGCAATCGGCAGGAAGGGAGCGATCTCACTCAGCAGGCCGGCCCACAGGTCCTCCCGGTACTGCCCGTGAAGATAGTCATAACGGAGGCCGAAATTTAGTCCCTGCATGGCGATAAGTCCCAGCGGGCCAAGGAAGGTGAGGAGCCATATGCCTTTGCCGCGGATCTTAAGCCAGTCCGCCGACAGCGCACGCCACATCATAGCTCCCCTCCCCCAACCACCTGCAGGAAGAAGTCCTCCAGGGATTGCCTGTGCTCCTCTACCCTGTAGATGGCATGGCCCTCCTCGACCAGCTCTTTGACCAGCAGCGATACTCTGGCATCGCTCATCCGGGGCAGGACCAGGCGGCCTTCCTGCAGTTCGCCGCCGCAGCCGCGCCGCACCGCCGTCATCAGCGCGGTCTCCGGCTCCGACAACGCCAGGCGCAGGTGCCCTGCTGCCTGCTGCTGGAGATGGGCAATCGTATCCTGATAGACCATCTGCCCCTCGCGGATAATGCCGACCGTACCGGCCATTTGCTCAATCTCGCTCAGCAGATGGCTGGATACCAGAACCGTAATGCCCTGCTCTCCGGGCAGCCGCTTAATCAGGGAGCGGATCTCCTGTATGCCTGAAGGATCCAGCCCATTGGTCGGCTCATCGAGAATCAGCAGCTCCGGGCTGCCCAGCAGAGCTGCCGCTATCCCCAAGCGCTGCTTCATGCCCAGCGAGAAGCCCTTGACCGGCCGCTTCTCCTCCCCGGTAAGGGAGACGATCTCCAGCACCTCGCTGATCCTCGCCTTGGGCACACCCAGAATCCGGCGGATCGCCTCCAGGTTGTCCCATGCACTCAGATGCCCGTAGTAAGACGGCGATTCCACCAGCGAGCCTACCTTGCGCAGAATCTGCATCCGGTTCGCACGCAGCTCCTGGCCGAAGATTTCAATGCGGCCGGAGGTCGGCTTGATCAGACCGAGCAGCATGCGGATGGTTGTCGTTTTGCCGGCACCGTTCGGTCCCAGGAAGCCATATATCTCCCCTTTACCAATGTTCAGATTCAGTTCCTTCACGGCCGCGCGGCCGCGGTATTCCTTCAGAAGATCCTTAGTCTCTATCACAGTTTCCTTCATTCTCTTCACCTCGGTAACAGCATAACGCCCCAAGGTTAAAAGCACGGAAGCAGCAAGTTTAAATTTTGTTTAAATTATCAGAGGGACCGCTTCCAGATGACAACCTCGGTGCCCTGGCCGGTACTCTCCATGCTCCATTCCAGCTCCATCCGCTTAAGCAGCAGATCCACAATGGACAGGCCCAGCCCCGCTCCGGCGGAGTCGGAACTCTTCTCCAGACCGCCGCCATGGTCCGAGATGATAATCACACGGTTGCCGTCACGGACTTCCGTAAACACCCCTACATACAGGCCGCTGCGTGCATGACGCAGAATATTCTGGAACAGATTATCCATTACCCTGCGGAACCAGCTGTCATCGATATTCCAGTACAGCGGTGCACCCTCCAGATCAATCTCAGCCTCAAAGCCTTCCTTCTCCCAGACCGGATACCAGGCAGCAGCGCTCTCCCGCAGCAGCCTCAGCACATCCCGCTGCTCCAGATTCAGCAGGGTACGCCCGCTGCTAAGCAGATTATAGGACAGCAGGTTCTCAATCAGGATGCCCAGACTCTCTATACGCTGGTCCATTAGCTCCAGGGATGACTGGCCGCGCGGCGACAGCGCCTCCTTGCCCAGCACATGGAGGTGGCTGCGGATGACAGTAAGCGGAGTCCTCAGATCATGGGAGAGATCGGCCACCAGCCGCTTGCGCAGCGCTTCCTCTTCCGCCACTCTGGCAAGGCTGGCCTTAAGCTCCGTGACCATCGTATTGAACGCCTCCTCCAGGCGGCCAATCTCATCGGGCTTACCCGGCGGAACCACCTGCGGCAAGCCTTCATGTCCGGTAAAGACCATAGCAGTCTGCAGCCGCAGCAGCCTTCTGCGGATCATGATGAAGAAGAGCCAGGAGCTGACGACGAAGACGATTAAGAACACCAGCAGCATAATCGAATACCACTTATCCAGCCCGGCGGCATATTTGACATTCTTGACTTCCTCCGGAATCTGCATGACCATGAAGCCCTCTCCGGCTTCGGCCTGATCCCCTATAAAAGCAACAATCGCCAGCGGTTTAAGTACCGCACTGTCCTTCATGAACACTATCGCTTCAGCAGCAGTCCAATCCGCAGGGATGGGCCGGACCGGTCCGTCCTCCAGCAGCGGGGGGCCGGAGGGCTCTGTAATCAGCCGTGTGCTGCCCCCGTTATCGACCCAGAATATCCGGGCCAGATGATAGGTTTCACTGAGTACCCGGAGCCGCCGGGTGATCTCCTCCGGCGGCTGATTCAGGAGCTTGCGTGCTTCCTCATGCCACATTATTTCCAGCTTACCTACATTGGAATATGCCGCATACTCCTTGGGCGGAGCATCGTGGGTGAGCCCGCCAAAGAGGGTGTACAGCATAATAGTTAATGGAACAATAACGGGGATAAAGAGCAGGGCGGCCAGAAGGATAAGCAGATAACGGAAAAGCAGGGAACGGTGCAGATGCTGGAAACGCCCCGCCCCCCTCATCCTCTCACCCGGTAGCCGATTCCCCGGACCGTCTCAATGATCTCCGGCGAAGCGGGATCAAGCTCCAGCTTCTCGCGCAGATAGCGGATATGTACCATCAAGGTCTTGTCGCCTTCGATGTAGCTCTCCCCCCAGACGGCTTCATAAATCTGTTCCTTGGTCAGAATCTGGCCAAGATGCCGCAGCAGGTAAGAGAAGATCTGGAACTGCTTGCCGGTAAGCATAATCTCCCGTCCGGTTGCGGCTTCCGTAACCACGCTGCTGCCCGGCATCACTACCAGATGCTTAAGAATCAGGGGAGCAGCCGCAGCATTGCCGCTTCTTCTCAGCAGAACCTCAATTCTCGCCGCCAGCTCATCGGGATGAAACGGCTTGGTCAGATAATCATCGGCGAAGTCCAGCCCCTGGAGCTTATCGTCAATAGAGGTGCGTGCCGAGAGCATTAGGATCGGCATCTCCGGATAGGCCCGCTTCAGCCGTTGACCGACCGTGAAGCCGTCCAGTCCAGGAAGCATCACATCCAGAATCGCCAGCTGGCAGCCCTCTGCCGCTTCAAGCGCCCCGTCCCCGCTCTCCAGCCAGCGGACGGCATATTCCCGTTCGCGCAGATCTGCTGACACGGCATTGCCGATATCACGGTCATCTTCCACGTACAATAGGGTTACACTCATGTTATTCTCCTTCCTTTCTACTGCAAATGACATCACAAATCCCCGGATGCCGGCATCCGGGGATAACCTTACCTGCTGTTCAGGCCGTGATTCCGAAACGTCCCGGCGGCTTGTCCGCCGGCAATCCGAACAGATAGCCTTGTCCCAGATCCATCCCCAGATCACGGCAGACCAGGAATTCCTCACGGCGTTCAATGCCTTCGGCCAGCAGCCTGGCACCGAACTCCCCCGCTCTGGAAATAATCTCCTGTAGAATCCGCTGCTTCTCCTCATCCCGGTCACAGAAGCTGATCAGACTACGGTCAACCTTGACATAATCAGGCTGGAGACTGGACATCAATTCAACGGTCGAATAGCCCGCGCCGACATCATCCAGCGCAACCCGCATCCCCTGCTGGCGGTATTCGGCGAAGATGGCGCGCAGATGCGGGATATCGCTGATCTGCTCCGTCTCCACTACTTCAAATACATAGTCCTCCGGGTTCTGATCCAGCCTATGGATCGCCTCGAAGGTATGAGTCAGACAATACTTGGGATTATAAATAGAAGAGGGCAGGAAATTAATGAACCGCTTAATGCCCTTGGGCAACAGCTTGCTGCTGGTCTCGATCGCCGAGATCCGGGCGGCCCGGTCAAGGAAGGAGTGGAACCCTGTTCGCCGGGCAATCTCAAACAGCTCATAGGGCTGAAAATAACTGCCCTGGGGCAGCGGGCGCAGCAGAAATTCAAAGCCGACAATCTCCTCGCCGAAGTTCACAATCGGCTGCATGTGGCTGCAGAAATCATGACTCATTATGATGGACACCAGATTCTCATTGGCGAAGCGGACCTGCAGCTGATCGAGCGTCAGCCACCGTTCCAGAACGGCATCGGCCCCTCTGCTCTTCACGCATAAGGACAAGGAGTCCGGCATGTCCCGGGCCGCCCCCAGCCATTCTATAAGCGTCATCAGCTCTTCCTTATGGTGATAGGGAATGATACAGCTCTTGCTTGTCTGATGTACTTCATAACCGGCATTTCGGATTACAGCCGCCAGCTGATCAGAACAAGGGCGGAGCTTCAGCTCCCCTTGATCCTCTACCGGATCGATGTCAGCACAGTCAACACAGTTCATGGCAATCTCCTCCGCCTCTTGATGTCGATAACCTGAGGTCATTATAGCATGATTCCTCCGGCATAATCAGGATGAACGCAGCAGAAAAAGCCTCCTATGAACCCTAAAGGTTCATGAGAGGCCCGGTTGGCCGGACTGCGCTGTACATAGGCTGGAGCCTGATCAGCTATCCGCTCCGGCCGGTGTCCAATAGTTGCCTGCAACAGCCATTTAAGCCTGCCATACCCCATGCTCGCCGTTCTTGCCCATATATTCAATCCGTGACGGAGTCAGCTCAAGGATGACATAATCGGGATCATCCGGCCCCTTGAACCATTTCTCCAGGGACTCATTCCATACCTTGGACCGCAAGCCGTCATCCTTGGTCACGGCAACCGTAGCTTCAATCTCCAGCACATCCTTGCCGCCGCCCTGTTCATAGCCGAGCAGCAGACTGGCATTCGGATTATCCTGAAGCTCTTCTACCTTATGAGTCTTGCGGTTCGTAGCCAGATAAATGGCAAGTCCGTCATGAAATACCGCCATATAGCGCACCTTAGGTTTATTGCCGGCTTCAACCGTACCGAAGGACCCGAACTTGTTGTCATCCAGCGCCTGCATGATTAATTTCTCCAGCTCTTTGTTATCCATGGACGTCTAATCTCCTTTCAAAATTCATGTGAATATAAGTTTATATATTCACATCCGCAGTTTGGATTTATGATTAACCTGTGCCTAATATAGTGTACCCGTCCGGTTCGTTCTGAATCCCGGAACCTGTTCATAAATTCACCTATAAGGAGTTCCACCACTTGAAAAAACTAATCTGGATCGGCTGTCTCTCCTATTTCGTGATCGGCCTGGCCCATGTAGTCCTGGGCTCTATACTGCCTATCCTGCTCCAGCATTATGACCGCAACTATAGTGAAGGAGGCCAGCTGATCTTCAGCCAGTTCGCGGGCTTCCTCGCCGGTGTGCTGGTCTCGCCGCTGCTGAACCGCCGCTTCGGCAAACGCGGCGGCATTCTCATCGCCACCGGGCTGCTGCTCTGCGCCGAGCTGGCCTACGCCTTCCTCCCGCCCTGGGGCTGGATGTACGTCATCGCAGTAGCCGCAGGGTTCGGCTTCGGCATGATCGAAGCCGTCATCGGCACGATTATTATAGCCGCAGTCACCGAAGGGACGGCGGTTGCCATGAGCAGGCTGGAGGTACTGTTCGGCGTCGGGGCGCTGCTTATGCCGCTGGCCGCCAGTCCCCTCATTGCCGCCGGCCAGTGGAGACTGGCCTTCCTGATCGTTGCTGCCTTCTCCCTGATCTCGCTGCTCTTCTGGACTAAGAGCGGGTTCGGTCCGCTCCAAAGCGTGCTGGATGAGCGGCCTTCGCGGCCTGCACAAAGGGCAGCAGCGAGCAAGACCAGACGCTTGTCCTTGCCCTACAAGGGCAAACAGTGGGTAGTGCTGGGTCTGTTCATTCTGTTCTTCTTTCTCTATGTCGGCACTGAGATGAGTCTGGTGAACTTCATGCCGGCGATCTTCATCGCCAAGCTGGGCATGAGCGAATCTTCGGCAGCGCTCACAGTCACCTTCTTCTGGCTCGCCATGTCAGCGGGCAGACTGTTCGCCGGTGTCATCGCTGAGCGGATTTCCTACCGCATCTATGTGCTCGTCAGCTGCTTTGCCGCTTTGCTGCTGCTGATCGTATTCCCGTTCGCCGGGCACCGGTTAGCCGCCTTTGCTGTCATCCTGCTGCTTGGCCTGTTTATGTCCGGCATCTTCTCCATCGCGCTGGTCTTCTCCAGCAAGCTGCTGCCCGGCGCCGAAGAATCGACGCCGAGTATTATGATCGCGTCCGGCGGGATTGGCGGAGCTGTGCTGCCGCTGCTGACCGGCTGGTCCATGGATCATATGCAAATTGCCCAGACCTCGGGGCTATTGGCCGCTTTTGCCGCCTTATTATTCCTGTTAAGTGTGACCGCCTGGAGAATCGGGTAATATAGCTAACAAGATCCATATTCTGCGAATAAGGATGGAATTCGTATATGGCTGAACTACTGGCTGAACTGCAATCCGAGCCCACTCTGCATACCGCGTTGCTGCAATTCATTTTCCCCTTCTCGATCAAGCCAAGACAGGATAAAGAACTGATAGCAAGTCTGCAGAAGGACGGGTTCACGCGTTTTTTTCTCGACAACAAAGAACTGGAGAATGCCTATTACGGAGAAGGCTACTGCGTGTCCCATGAGAAAATGGAGCGCAGCTATCTGCCGTTTGCCGCTCATGTGCTGTTTCCGCGTGAGAAGGACAGCGATTCCTTCCGCCGCTTTTCCCGGGTAAACGATCTGCAGTGCCGGCTGGAAATGCTCTTCCAGTCTGTGAATTTCCGGATTCTGTCCACCGATGTGTTCCTCTGTCCGTTTGAGCTGGGCTTTCTGACCATAAGAGTGGCTATCGAGGAGGAGAACCTTCCCTTCAGCACCGTGCTGGAATTCGCCGACCGGTTCCGTACACTGGAGGATGTGTGTTATCAGGATAAACATGCCTTTATCCATTGCCAGGAGAAGACCTTCGGCCGGGTGGAGGATTTCGTGTTCAAGAATCTCGTCTCCGGACTGGAGCCGTTTCTCGACCCGGCCGAGATTGATGGCGCGTATTTCGAGACCCTGCCCTTTTTCGTGGATGAACGGATGCTGGTGCAGGCCTTCTATGGCTTCAACCGCGAGGAAGAGCTGGATGAGATCAGTGCCCGGCTGCGCTACCGTGCCTCCCAGCTGGATGGGCTGAGTCTGGAGGGCAGGCCTTTTACCAGCGCGAGTGACCCTGAATATATCGAGCAGTACACCCGTGAGCACTGCTATAACCGCTGGGGGCCGGATACCTATTATATGACGAACGAGCAGACCTTCTGCTGCCTGAGCCGGGCGAAGCCCGATATTGCCACGGAGCTGGTCAACCAGATGTACGGAGAGTATTACTATGGGCTGCTGCTGAGTATTTTTCATAAAATCGTCCTGCTGAAGCTCGCCAATCTGCATTCCCGGCTGCGCATCAACCACGATTACGACGAGATCGAGAATCTGATCTTTCTGATCAATAAATTCTCGGCCAAATTCTATTTCCTGGAGCTGATCTCGCAGTCGCAGGGGCGGGAGATCTTCTTCCAGCTGCGCAAGGTCTACGGCAATGACGCCCTGTTCGATGAAGTGAAGATGACGCTGAATGACCTGTTCCAGTATCAGGACAAATTCCAGGCCAAGCGCCGGGACACCCTGCTGATGGTCCTGACCGTATTTACGGTAATCAGCGGAATTTACGGGATGAATCAGGTCATTGAGGATCTGAAAGGGAACATCGACTGGAGCAAAATGCTGGAGTACTCCGTGTTCGAATATCTGGCGCTGTTCCTGACCTTCTCGGGGATCGCGGTCAGCCTCGGCTTAACGCTGCGGGAGGCGTGGAATACTATCCGCAGCCGCCGCAGGAAGCGATACTATGATAAGGATTGAACAGACAGCTCTGGACAACCGCGAAGCTGCCGTCTATAATACACCGTAAGAACATAGCAATACCCGTGAACTTTATAGAACCAGGGGTGCTGGAATTGGCCGGCTGAGATTGTATCCCACAAGATACTGACCCTTATACCTGATCTGGATAATGCCAGCGTAGGAATCTTCATTCATCGCAGTGCCCTGAGCGGCCCTGTAGCTGAATCCCCTCACGCAAGTCACTGGCGTCCCGATCTTTGGGACGCTTTTTTGATTCTAAGGATGTACAGGAATATGGTTTCTGTAAGCTCTGAAGACCAGGGGTTGCTGGAAGGAGAGAGAAAGAGAAATGGGAGTCAAAAAAACTGTAACGCTGCTGCTCAGCTCCATGCTGCTGCTCACTGTAGCAGGATGCGGCGGCGGGAACAACAGCGGCAATGCGGGGGCCAGCGCACCTGCTGCCGGGAACAGCACGGCTGCACCTGATGCAAACGCAGCCGCACCCACGGATGCACCCAAGGCGCTGACTCCGGTCAAGATTGCTCTGGACTGGACGCCGAACACGAATCATACCGGCCTGTATGCCGCCAAGGAGCTGGGCTATTACGCGGAGGAAGGTCTTGACGTTCAGATTGTTCAGCCCGGCGCTGCCGGATCGGACACGATGGTCACTTCCGGCGAAGCCCAGTTCGGCATCAGTGCCCAGGAGGCGCTCACCCTGGCCCGTCTGCAGGATGTCCCGCTGGTATCAATCGCTGCAATCATACAGCATAACACCTCCGGCTTCGCGGCTCCGAAGGAACGCAATATTAAGACGCCGAAGGATTTCGAAGGCAAGACATACGGAGGCTGGGGCTCCCCTGCGGAGCAAGCTGCCATGAAAGCTATCATGGACCCCGAAGGCGGGGATGTCTCCAAGGTGAAGCTGGTGAATATCGGCGAAGCGGACTACTTCACGGCCGTGAAGCGGGATATCGATTTCGCCTGGATCTTCTATGCCTGGACCGGGGTGGAAGCCGAGCTGCGCGGGGAGCCGCTGGATATGCTGTATCTGAAGGATTATGCGCCGCAGCTTGATTACTACACACCAGTGCTGACCACCAGCGAGAAGGAGATCGCCGAGCATCCTGAAGTAGTGAAGGCTTTCCTGAAGGCTACGTCAAAAGGTTACCAGTACGCTATCGACCACCCGGAAGAAGCAGCGACGGTCCTCTCCGATGCTGTGCCTGATCTGGACCCCAAGCTGGTGCTGGCCAGCCAGAAATGGCTCAGCCCGAAATACAAGGATGACGCCCCGCGCTGGGGCGAGCAGAAGCTTGAGATCTGGAAGAATTACGCCGACTGGATGTACGGCCTGAAGCTGTTGGATAAGCCGCTGGATGCGGAGAGTACGTTCACGAATGAATTTTTGCCGGAATAATAACTTGAGAGGAATGATTGATAATGGCTAATACACTGCTCAGCATTCAGGTAATTCCCAAGACACCGAACAACGAGGATTCTATCCCTTATGTGGACAAGGCCATTGAGGTCATTCAGAAGTCGGGCATTAAGCATCAGGTGAACCCGCTGGAGACCACGATGGAGGGCGAGCTGAACGAGCTGCTGGATATTGTGCGCGACATGCATGAGGCGCTGATCGCCTCCGGCAGCCCGAGTGTGATCTCCCAGATCAAGATCGCCCATAATCCGGGCGGCATCAGCATGAACAAGCTGACGGAGAAATACCGGCCGTGAGAAGCACCTGGAAGCTAGTGTGGCCGCCCCTTGTGGCGGTCCTCTTTTTTGTGGGAATATGGCAGCTATCGGTCATGCTGTTCGACATCCCGGCTTACCAGCTGCCCAGCCCCGCGGATATCGCGCGTGAGTCGAGGAACAACATCTCCGGGATCTGGGAGCACACCGCCGCCACGCTGCGCCTGACCCTGATCGGCTTCCCGGTCGGCACAGGCATCGGCCTGCTCACCGCCTTGCTGCTGCATCTGCTGCCCTGGGTCAAGAGAGCGCTCTATCCGCTGCTGATCCTCAGCCAGAATGTGCCCTCCATTGCGCTTGCCCCGCTGCTGATTATCTGGTTCGGCTTCGGCCTGCTGCCCAAAATCATCCTGATCACCCTCGTCTGCTTCTTCCCCGTAGCTGTTGCAGCCATGGGCGGGCTGGCCCAAAGCGACCGGGTGATGATGAATTATATGAAGATGGCCGGTGCGGACAAGTGGCAGATCTTCACCCGGCTGGAGCTTCCCGGCTCGCTGCCCTCCCTGTTCTCCGGGCTCAAAATCTCCGCCACCTATGCGGTGATGGGCGCAGTGGTGGCCGAATGGATCGGTGCCGACAAAGGGATCGGCTACTATATGCTGCTGCAGAAGGCTTCTTACCGGGCGGACCGGATGTTCGTGGCCATCGCCATTATCGTGCTGCTGAGTCTCGTATTATTCGCACTCATTGCCCTGCTGGAGAGATGGCTGGTGCGCTGGAAGCCGCGCAAGGAAGCTTAGTGTGTACGGAAGGATCATCCACAACGGAAGTAACCATAATGAACAAGAAGGAGGCTGGGCGAAGTGTCTGAGCTTACGAGGATTGAACTGGAGAAGGCGGACGGAGACGGACGCCTGCGAACTCAGAGTGTGCCGCCTGCGCTTGAAGTGAGCGGCATCAGCAAGTCGTTCAAGCACCGCCGCCGGGAGACGCAGGTGCTGGATCAGGTGTCCCTGACCGTGGAGCCGCAGGAATTCGTCTCCATTGTCGGCCCGTCCGGCTGCGGGAAAAGCACGCTGTTCCATATTATCGGCGGCCTTACGCTGCCCGATACCGGAACCGTCCGCATGAACGGCATCCCGGTGACCGGGCAGCGCGGCAAGATCAGCTATATGCCGCAGCAGCCCGCGCTGTTCCCGTGGCGCAGCACGCTCGACAACGTCCTGCTTGGCGCCGAGCTGCAAGGCGCCCCGCAGCGGGAGGCCCGCGAGGCTGCGCGCCACTGGCTGGCGAAGATCGGCCTGGGCGGCTTCGAGCGGGCCTACCCGCACATGCTGTCCGGCGGCATGCAGCAGCGGGCCGCCTTCCTGCGGGCCATGCTCGCGCCGCAGGAGCTGATGCTGCTCGATGAGCCGTTCAGCGCACTGGACGCGCTGACCCGCGAGCAGATGCAGCGCTGGCTGCTGGAGCTGTGGGAGGAGAACCGCCGCTCCGTGCTGTTCATCACCCACAACATCGAAGAGGCGCTGCTGCTCTCCACCCGCATCTACGTCTTCTCCGGACGGCCCGGCTCCGTCCTCCATACCGTGGAGGTCCCCTTTCCGCGTCCGCGCCGCGAAGAGATCGCCGATTCGCCGGAGTTCCTCCGGATGAGGCGGCAGCTCTCGCAATGGATGCGTGAGGAGCAGGCGAAGAGCCCGAGTTAAGAGGGCTGCTGCGTTGGTGACTTAGCAGGATAAGCTTGCGCTCCTTGTTATGCATATCTACAGCGCTAGTGACTCGGCACTGCCTGTAGCGGCATAACTGTACCTGATTGTATTTGGTGCAATAGAATTCGCAATATTACAGACAAAATTCAAATCTGCTGTATTTCGTACAGCAGTTTTTTGTTTATTTGCCGCAAAACACCACTTTCCCAGATTTCTGCTGTACAGAGTACAACAGAATCGGATTGGCTGCGGATTCAGGGGACATCTGTTGTACTAATTACAATTGAGCTAACCCTGCGCACTTACAGAAACCACCATCTTCCCCTACATCCAGCCCTTGTCCTCCGCCAGCCGCACGGCTTCGATCCGGGTCTTGACCGCAAGCTTGCTGAGGATCTCCGAGATGTAGTTGCGGACGGTGCCATAGGAGAGGTGGAGCGCCGAGGCGATCTCTCCGGCGCTCCGGCCTGCTGCGGCCAGCTTCAGAATCTCCCGCTCCCGGTCCGAGAGCGGATTCTCTTCGCGCAGGCTGCCGAACACCAGCTCAGGCGAGACCTCGCGCCCCCCGGCCATCACACGGCGGATGGCATCGGCCAGCTTATCCACCGGCTCATCCTTCAGCAGATACCCCTGAATCCCGGCCTTCACTCCGCGCTCGAAATAACCGGGGCGGGCGAAGGTGGTCAGGATAATGATTTTGGTACGGCAGCCCCGCGACTTCAGCAGCTCGGCCACCTCCAGGCCGCTCATCAGCGGCATCTCAATATCCATCAGACACACATCCGGCTGGATACGCTCAATCTGGGCCAGCGCCTCCGCCCCGTCTCCCGCTTCGCCCGCTACCTCAATATCATCCTCCAGATCAAGCAGCGATGCCATCGCGCCGCGCAGCAGCCGCTGATCTTCGGCAATTATGATGCTGATCATGCCGTTTCCCCATCCTTTCCATCCTTAACTACTCTTGGTATGACCACCGTCAGCCGGGTTCCCCCGCCGGGTCTCTGAGCAAGCGTCAGTGAACCGTCAATCAGAGCCAGCCGCTCGCCCATTCCCTTCATGCCGTTGCCGTCCCGGCGATCCGCGCTCTCCGAGCCGCAGGCTTCTACCCCTATGCCGTTATCCTCCACCGCAATCTGCACCTCACCGGCTGTCATGGTGATGCTGATCCGGCACCAGTCCGCATGGCTGTGCTTGACGATGTTGGTCACGCCCTCCTTGATGCAGAGACTGAGAATATTCTGTGTCAGATCGGACACGCCCGGCAGTGCCACCTCTCCCTCTACTTCAAGCGCTATCTCTGCGCTGCGCAGCATCTCTTCAGCTCCGGCCAGCTCCTCGGCGACAGAGACCGCGCGCATCTCCGAGACCAGCTCCCGCACCTGGCGCAGCGCAGCCCGCGAGGTCCGCTCAATCTCTCTGGCTTCCGCCTGCGCCCGCTCGGGATTCTTGAGGACCAGCTTCTCGACAAGCTGGCTTTTCAGCGTGATCAGTGACAGCGTGTGGCCCATTGTATCATGCAGGTCGCGGGCGATGCGCATCCGTTCCTCGCGTTTGACCATCTCCTTGATCCTCTCCTTGGCCTCATCCAGCTCCCGCTCCAGCGAACGCCTGCGGTTGATCGAGCGGATACCGAAGGGAGTCACCAGCATCATCATCAGAAAAGGCAGCATGAACAGAATGTCCATGCTCTGATACCGCACCAGGGACAGCAGGAACATAGAGGCCAGCAGTGCCGTAAATATCGTCAAGGCCCGCCCAAAGCTGCGTGAATCGGTATACCAGCCGATGAAGTTGCTGGTGAAGAAAGCCATATATAAGTTGAAGGGGCTAAACCCTATAAATAACACCACAATAATCAACATTTGCAGTCCCAGCCAGGCCGAGTAGGGCTTGCCCTCCGTCCAGTAGAGCTGACGGTACGTAACCAGGAACAGCAGGACCAGCGCATAACCCGCCATCAGCTTGAACCCGCTATACCCCTGAAGGTTAAGAATCGGAAACACCAGATAGATCAGCCAGATATAGGGGAAGAAGCCGAATTTTTGCGGAAAGAACCGGAACTGCTTACGAGCCATTGTACATTACACCGCTTCCTGTTTTTTTCGGATATAGACCGATAATATCATAAATACAGCCAGGTAGCCGAGCAGCAGCAGCACAGCCTTCCACGACGGGGAATCTCCCGCTACAATTGCCCAGGCTCCATCTCCATAATTGTAGGACGGCAGCCAGTGCCCGATCTTCTGCATCAGCTTAGGCATAATGTCGAGGGGCATCCACATGCCTCCGGCCACCGCCAGCCCCATATAGAGCACATTGCTCACCCCGCTGGCCGTATCCACCCGCTTCATGGACCCGATAATTGTACCCAGCGCGAGAAAAGGCAGTGAGCCCGCAAGCAGCCACAGTCCGCTAAGCAGCCACTCCGAGGCAGTCAGCGAGACCCCGTTAATCAGATACCCGGCTAGGAAAATACACAGGATCGAGAACAGATGCATCACGCTCTGACCGAACATTTTGCCGAAAAAATATACCGGGGACGGCAGCGGAGTAATGCGGATAAACGTGTTCCAGCCCTGGGTCTGCTCCTGTACCAGCCGGATGCCGAGCGTCATAATGGCCGAGCCCATCACGCTGAAGGCCGCCATGGACATCAGATAATGCGCCTGCCACAGCTTCGTATCATCCGTCCCCGTATTCACCACCCGGGTGAAGATGAAGTAGAACATAATCGGCATCAGCAGCGACCAGAATACATAATAGGGATTGCGGATAATCCGCAGCAGCTCTGCCTTACACTGGGTCATCAGGGGTTTCATCATTATTGTGCCGCCTCCTCTTGATTCAGGGTCAATTGCTCGAACGCTTCATCCAGCTTCCCCTGGTCGATCCGTACATCCTGCACAGCCAGCCCGTTCACGAAAATAGCCCGCAGCGCCTCATCCGTATTCTCCGTTGTTACATGCAGCCGACCATCCTTCTCGTAGCAGCCATCCACGGCCGGTAGCTCCAGCAATTGACTGCGCAGCAGCTGCGGATCGCCGAGCGGCAGGAAGGACAGCGACTTCTTCACCAGTCTCGCCTTAATCTCGTCCGGGCTTCCGTCAGCCGCCAGCACTCCCCGGTTGAACAGCAGAATCCGGTCCGCGATATCCTCCGCCTCCTGCAGATAATGGGTGGTGAACAGAATCGTCTTGCCCTGATCGGCCAGTCCCCGCACCCTCTCCCAGAAATGACGCCGGGCGGTCGTATCCAGTCCCACCGTCGGCTCGTCAAAAAACAGCAAATCCGGGTTACCCGCCAGCGCCAGCGCGAAGCTGAGACTGCGCTTCTGCCCGCCGGAGAGCTTCTCGGCGTAGCGATTCAGATCCGCCGCCCCCAGCCCCGTCGCTTGAAGCAGCACCTCCATCTCCATCGGCTGCGGATAATAGCTGCGGATCAAGGCCAGAATCTCCCTGACCTTCAGCCGGTCCATAACACTGACCTCCTGGAGCATGGCTCCGGTCCGCTGCTTCACCCTGACGTCGGCGGGCGGAAGACCGAACACCTTCACGCTTCCCTCCGAGGGCTGAAGCAGCCCCAGCAGCATCGCCAGTGTGGTGGTTTTGCCTGCTCCGTTGGGTCCAAGCACTGCTGTGATCGAGCCCCGGCTAATGGTGAAGCTCACCTGCTTCACCGCCTGCTTCTCCTGGAAGCTGCGGCTAACATTCTTCATTTCAATGACATGTTCCATCATGTATCCCTCCGTGTCCTTCTGCCCTCTCGGCTATATTGCTATAGTACCGGAGACCGGAGAGGAACATCAGTATGGACTGTCACCGGTTCAAAGTGACAACTGTCACCCGGCAACAAGTGGAAACGGCTTTACCGTTCTTTTAAGGACGGTACCGTTTCAGCGAGAAATAGAAGGATAATTTATCATGTGAAACATATAAGTTCTTATATTTAAATAAGGCGCTCCTGTCCACGATTCCGTTATCGTAGCAGGAGCGCCTCCGTGTGCATATTACTCAAACCTCAATTGCCCAATCGCCTGTTCCAGCATGTCGTTCAGCGTCTGTCCTCCGGGAGGGGCGCTTACCCAATGGAAAACCGCTGTGCGTATCGCTGCCATAAGCAGCGCGGCCAATAAGTCCGGGTACAGGTCGAGCTTCACATCCTTGTGTGTACGTTCTGCAATCACCTTGGCAAGCTCCCGTTCAATCTCTATCTCCACCTTCCGTGTCGCGCCGAACAATGCCGGATCATCACGGAGAAGGACGATGCGTGCATACCACTGCCGGTCTGTTGTCTCGGCGAAACCTTCAAGCACAGCAGCCCGGACCGAGTCTTGCAGCGGTTCACTGGATGGACGGCCGGCAAGGGTAGCCGCTATCCGTTCGGAACGCTGATAAGCATTGCCGACCATTGCGGCTTCTTTGGAAGCAAAATAATTATTGAATGTCCGCAGGGAGACATTGGCGGCGGCGGCAATATCCTCTACCCGGACCTGGCTGGCCCCTTTCTCCATGGCAAGTCTGCATGCTACATCGCTCAGCGTCCGCCTGGTCTCTTCCTTTTTGCGTTCTCTCAAGCCCGGTTTCTCAGTCGTCATATCACTCTATGGCTCCAATCCTGTATGTAGTCAAAGATCTGCGGCGCTGCAATCACAGCACCGCAGATCCGGTATCATCCTGCGGAATCGTTTACTGCGCCGTCTGTAGCTGAATGTTATAATCCAGAACCTCGTCCAGCCAGTCAAACATCACCTGGTAACTGAGCGGCAGATTATTCAGCTGGCAGTGCAGGTCGGCACCATCCTCTTCCGTCCCTTTGAACAGCGCGTTCTTCTTGTTCGGAGCTTTCTCGAAAGTATCTACCGCCTGCCGCTGCATCTCAGGATGCTCCGCTTCGGAATACATGGATAGCAGGGGACACTTGACGTCCTTCGGGTCCACTTCGATCGCTTCCCTGGCTACATTATACCACTCGGCAATACTGTCGAAGCCGTGGGACCAAGCCGATCCTGCGAACAAGACCTGG
This sequence comes from Paenibacillus sp. FSL K6-1217, assembly GCF_045040735.1. Lineage (NCBI taxonomy): Bacteria > Bacillati > Bacillota > Bacilli > Caryophanales > Paenibacillaceae > Paenibacillus > Paenibacillus sp. FSL K6-1217. The sequence continues at coordinate 5,596,694 of NZ_CP150271.1, read as the reverse complement.
CCGGTGTACGGCATTTTTTTGCTTTGCTCTGCAGCTTCTTCCGCGCTGCCCCGAAGGAACGAAGGCATGCCGCGTTCAATAAAGGAGGCCATGGAGTACACAGGCGAGTTGGGAACTGCCGCTGCGAAGCGGTCGTCACAGCTTGCATGCACCATCGTCTTGGCTCCGCCATAGCTCATGCCGCTGACGACCAGCCGCTCAGGGTCCACATCCGGACGGGCCAGGACGAAATCCGTGGTGGCTCTGTAGACATTGTGCAGCTCCTCGCGCGGGAAGTTCCGGGCTGTCGCCTCAGGCTCATAGAATCTGACACACACATCATAAGGAAGATCTACGATCAGCGCGTTATATCCGCGGTCAATAGCCGCCTGCCCGCCGAGAAAATAGGTATCTTCCTTATGTGTCTCCCCGCCGTTATGGAAGATAATTGTTGGCTTAGGCGCATTGCCGTGCTCCGCCTTCAGGAAGCACCCCGGGAACTTATACCCCTTGTATTCCACCTCGACCCACTCATGGGGAATCTGTTCAGACTTCGCATCAAGCGCCTTCTTGAAGCATTCCACACTTTTGCCGTGATACCGCGCGAAGTCCGGTTCACCGGGAAAAGCCCCATAGAAGGCTGCTCTGTAGTACGAGTGGGCACGGATAAATGCCTCACTGGCGCTGATCAGATGTCCCTTCTTCAGACAGTTTTCAGCCGTTGCTTCGATTTTAACGGCTTCCTTCTCGAATTCAGTTTTCCAACTGGCCAAAGAGTTCGGATCGATGTTACGTGCAAGCTTAAATACTTCACCTTGTGCCACACCGCCGCAGTGTACGAACGACAGCAGCCACTGGAACGTGAATTCAATATCATCGCGTTCGAAGAATACCTTGTGCGTCAATCGCGCAGCCACCTTTGTCTCTTGCCCATCTACCTGTACCATATCGTTCTCCTCCTTCTCCAATCTATCCTTTCAAGATCATCCACAGCAGAAACAGCCGCGAAGCGGAAGAGGGAATTAGGCTACGGCGCGATTCCGGGCCCGGATGTTGGCGTCCAGCGAAATCAACCTCTGACCAGATTTTAGCACTTTTCATATTTTTGCGCAACACGCAATTTTTCTTTCGATGCAATTTTTCTATGCATGCAAAATAATCAAACAGGAGAATACCCATCCGCTCGCTTCGTCTCACTCACCCTTGCAGTTGCATATTGTATGTTGTTTTCCACATACATTCGCCCCGCTCACCCTTGCGGTTGCACATTGTATGTTGTTTTCGGCATACATTTACCTAAGATATCCCCGCAGTAGCACATCATGGCGATGTTCTGCCTATCTCTGGCCAATTTTGATGGTTTGCAATCCCAGTAACCGCTTGTATGTGGCAGCATTGTTGTACTTATTGCAGGATTTCTCTAGATATGTCACTGACTGCGGCGCATTGTTGCATCATTTGCAGAAATTTTGGTGTTTTGAGCAAGTTAGCGCTGGCATTGTTGCATTTCGTGCAGGATTCCTGCATAGGCCGCTTATATCGGGCAGCATTGTTGCACTTCTTGCAGGAAATTTCAATATTTGTTACTGGCTGTGGCGTATTGAGCCTATGTACCTTCGCGCCAGCCTACAATATTCGGTTTTAAGCATACGTTCGGTCCATCCTCATCCAATCAAAAAAAGCCTCCCCCACAGACTCTGGAGAAGGCCTTTCTGTTCACTATCTCTGCATAAACCCCTTGCCCAGCAGGAATTCCTTCATGTGCAGCCGGGCAGGCTGAGCCAGCCGGCCCGCCATCATCTCCGACCAGGAGGCTGCGCTCTGGCCGCCAGTCCGCTCCCGCATATAGTCGCTGGAGATGGTGTCGTACACACGGGCCTGCTCCACTGCGGCTGCAGCATTGTAGCCGTTATGATGCAGCACCGCCGCCTGCGGCAGGCGCGGGCGGATGCCGTTCACGGCTGCCGGATACCCGAGGCACATGCCGAAAACCGGGTAGACCAGCTCCGGCAGTCCGAGCAGCTCGGATACCTGAGCGATCTCATTGCGGATACCGCCGATATACACGATGCCAAGGCCGAGCGACTCTGCGGCAACGGCGGCGTTCTGCGCAGCAAGCGCTACATCGACAGTCGCTACAATGAGATTCTCGGCCGTGTCCTCATAGGACGGCTTCCCCTGCAAATGCGGAGCCGACGCTTCCCGCAGCCGGTACATGTCCGCACACCAGACCAGAAAGACCGGGCACTGCTTGATGTAGGCCTGATTACCGGACAAAACGGATAGCTGCTCTTTAAGCGCAGGCTCGGTTACAGCAATAACTGTGTACGCCTGGACATTGCTGGAGGTTGAAGCCATCTGTCCCGCTCCAATGACTGCTGCCAGCAGCTCCTCGCTGACCGGCTTGTCCTGATACTGGCGGACAGAGGTGTGACGGTTCAACAGCTCAAGGGTTTCATTCGTGGGTTTCATGGAATTGTTCCGCCTCTCTTCACTCATATATAGCCTATTATGATCCCATTTCGCGGCTCAGACAACAAGCGGGACTTTCTTCTTCTTCCGCCCCTTACGCCTCTTCCGCCCCTACCACCCGTTCCCGCGCTTCACCTCCTGGACAATCACCCGGATGCCCTCATCAATCTGCGTAAGCCCCGCCCGGGAAATACTGATACGCAGGAATTTGTCCCGGGCCTGGTAGCCCGGCAGATAGAAGCCGTTACCGGGTACCACCTGAATTTTGCGTTCCGCCAGACGCTTGACCAGACGCTCCAGATTAACGGTAAGCGGCAGCTTGAACTGGATATAGATACCGGAGCTGTCCGCAGAGGCTTCGATAATGCCTTCCGTATTATGCCGCCCGAGCGCTTCATACACCGCGCGGATTTTTTTGGCATACATAGCCTTGATCTTGTGCCTGTGATGGCCGTACATGCCATTCTTGATGTAGACCTCAAGCGCCGCCTGCGACAGCAGCGAGGTATCTGTATAGCCTTTATAGGAGCGGAAGCTCTCCAGCAGCTGCTCCGGCACCACCACCGCACCGAGCCTGAGGCCCGGGAAGATGATTTTGGAGAAGCTTTTGAGATAAATGACATGGGAAGTCTGATCATACGCATAGATCGGGTCATAACGCCGTCCGATCCCCAGATCCGCCATGTAATCATCCTCGGCAATATAGACATCGTACCTGGCTGCCAGCCCGGCAATGGCCTTGCGCTCCTCTGTGCTGTACGTTGTCCCGAGCGGATTGTGATATCTGGGCATGGTGTAAAAGAGCTTGAATCTCCCGCTGGCAAACCGCTCCTCCAGCTCCTGCAAATTAATTCCCGCTGCCGAACGCCCGATTCCGCTCACCGGCAGCCCCTCCGCCTCCAAATACCGCAGATAGATATCATATCCCGGCTGTTCCACCAGGATCTCCCGCTTGCCGCCGGGAAAAGGCATTCTCGCCAGTATCTCCAGCGCCTGCTGAATCCCCGAGGTAATCAGGATCGACTCCGCCTTCGCGAACACCTGATACTCCGCCAGATGCGACACCAGGGTGCGGCGCAGCGTCGCAAGCCCCAGGGCATCGCCATAGGTGAACAGATGGTATTTGTACTGGTCAATCGCCTTATTGAGGCAATGCTGGAAGTCGAGGTACGGGAACACATTCAGATCTGGCGATGCCGAGGCGAAGTCAAGTATCCCTTCACCCCCCGCCGCTGCCGAATCCGCGCTATTTTCCACCATGTAGTAGCCGCTCTGCGGAATAGAGTAGATCGTATGTGTGCGCTCCAGCTCCGCGTATGCCCTCAGAATGGTACTGACGCTACAGCCGTAGATTTCTGCGGCACTGCGCACAGACGGCAGCTTGTCCCCCGGGCGGTACTGCCCTTCCTTCATCTGTCTCTCCATCTCCGTGATCACCTGATGATACTTGTTCATCGCCCGCCTCCGTTCGCCGTCATTACCATGCTATGCCGTGTATTTTATCCTATTATTCTTCCCTTATTATATAGGATCACGGTAAACTGTACCGATACAGTTGAGGAAACCTTGTATTGTTGGTGTACGCCTTTTCCTTTAATTTTAAAGTAATAGATCGAATGTTTACAGCATCCAATCTTCACTAACCTACAAGGAGATGTACCCATGCACAAACAAGGACTCAAGCTGGCCTACAGCTTCGCCGTACTCAATGCGGTCATTATCGGCTTCTCCTTCCTGTTCACCAAAGTAGCTCTGGTTCATGCCGGGCCGCTCGACACGCTGACCTTCCGGTTCGCTGCCTCTTTTGCCGTGATGTCAGTTCCGGTCGCCCTCGGCTGGGTTAAGGTATCCTACCGGGGCAAACCGATTGGCCAGGCACTGCTGCTCGCAGCGATGTATCCGCTCGGCTTCTTCACCCTGCAGGTCTTCGGACTTCAGCGCGCCACCTCAGCCGAGGGAGGAATCCTCTATTCCTTCACTCCGGTGGTGACGATGATCATCGCCGGGATTTTCCTGAAAGAGAAGACCACTCTGCTGCAAAAGCTGTGCATCTTCCTCTCGGTATTCGGCGTAGTGTTCATCTTCGTCATGAAGGGAAGCGGCATCCAGCTGTCCAATATGACCGGGATTGTGCTGCTGTTCATGACTTGTCTCGCTTTTGCCGGGTACAGTGTGCTGGCCCGCTCACTCTCCAGCCACTTCAGTCCCGCTGAGCTCAGCTACCTGATGATGGGGGTCGGCTTCGCTACCTTCCTGATCATCTCGCTCACCGGACATGTAACCAGCGGGACCCTCGGGGATTTCCTGAACCCGCTTAGGAGCAGCACGTTTGTCCTGTCCGCCGTATATCTGGGGGTGGTAGCTTCGCTGGTCACAACCCTGACTTCCACCTATATTTTATCCAAAATCGAGGCCTCACTCATGAGCGTGTTCACCAACCTCTCCACCATCGTATCCATTGCAGCCGGAGCAATCTTCCTGGGTGAGCAGATCACGGTCTATCACTGGATCGGTTCCTTCCTGATCATCGCCGGGGTCATTGGCACGAACTTGCTGGGCCGGAAAAAGACCGCTGCGGCTTCCGCAGCAGCCAGCGAATAGAACAGCATAGATTGAATACGCCAATCCATTAAGCTTCTTCGATAAAAAAAAAATCGCCGGCAGATACACGCCGGCGATTCTTTGCGTTGCGGCCTTCCGTCCGGATGACTCCGGCTGCGGCAGGCTATATGATCTTTACAGCTTGACGCGCTGTAAACGCAGCGCGTTCAGTACCACAGACACCGAGCTGAGCGCCATCGCGGCTCCGGCCAGCCAAGGGGCCAGGAAGCCGAGCGCCGCAATCGGGATGCCGAGCGTATTATAGGCAAGCGCCCAGAACAGATTCTGCCTGATATTGCGCATGGTCTTACGGCTCATCAGGATCGCATCCGGGATGCTCATCAGATCGCCGCGCATCAGCGTGATGTCCGCCGCCTCCATCGCTACATCGGTGCCGGTGCCGATCGCCATGCCCGTATCTGCGGTCGCCAGTGCCGGAGCATCGTTGATGCCGTCACCGACCATGGCTACCTTGACTCCGCCGCTCTGGAGCCTGCGGATCTCTTCCGCCTTGCCCTCAGGCAGCACCTCCGCCAGAACCGTGCGGATGCCTGCCTGATCCGCAATCGCCTGGGCCGTAATCTTGTTGTCTCCGGTAATCATGATAACCTCAATACCCATGGCATGCAGCCGGGCTACCGCCTCGCGTGAGGTATCCTTAATCGTGTCAGCCACGGCAATCACTCCCGCTACCGCATCATCGACAGCTACCAGCATCGCTGTTTTACCTTCCTGCTCCAGCTTGGTCATGATCCCTGTCCACGGCTCGATATCCAGCCCGTTCTCCACCATCATCCGCCGTGTGCCTACACTTACCTGCTGGCCGTCCACAACCGCCGACACCCCGCGGCCCGGTACCGCCTCGAACTGGCCCGCAGGCGGCAGGTCGATTCCTCTGCCCTGTGCGCCAGCCACAATGGCCTCCGCCAGCGGATGCTCCGAGAGCTTCTCCGCAGCCGCTGTTATGGCCAGCAGCCGGTTCTCGCCAAGCACCCGGCCTTGCGCAGCTATTGCGGTAGTTGCTACAATATCGGTCAACACAGGCTTGCCGTTGGTCACGGTCCCGGTCTTATCCACGACCACCACCTTCACGCCCTTCGCAGCTTCCAGATGCTCCCCGCCCTTGAACAGGATGCCGAACTCGGCGGCCCGGCCGGACCCTGCCATAATGGAGGTTGGCGTCGCCAGTCCCAGTGCGCACGGACAGGCGATGACAAGCACCGCAATGGCTTTTTCAAGGGCCTCCGCGAACTGACCGGGTGCCCCCCAGATATACCAGATCCCGAAGGTTACAGCAGCAATGCCGACTACAATCGGCACGAAAATCCCGGAGATGACGTCAGCAATCCGCTGGATCGGTGCCTTGGAGCCCTGCGCTTCTTCCACAATTCTGATGATCTGTGCCAGCGCCGTATCACGGCCGACCTTGCGGGCTTTAACCCGCAGCATTCCGTTCTTGTTCATCGTAGCTCCGATAACGGAATCCCCCGGCTTCTTCTCCACCGGGATACTCTCGCCTGTGAGCATGGATTCATCGACGGAGGACACCCCCTCAACAACTTCACCGTCTACAGGCACCTTCGTGCCGGGCTTCACCAGCACAATATCGCCGATCACTACATCTTCCACAGGAATACTCAGTTCTGCACCATCCCGCAGCACCAGCGCTGTCTTGGCCTGAAGCCCCATCAGGCTGCGGATCGCATCCGATGAACGCCCTTTCGCCAGCGCTTCTAACCACTTGCCTACGAGAATTAACGTGATCAGAACCGCACTGGTCTCGAAGTACAGCTCCACGGTGTGGTGCATCCCGCTCATGTTCAGCGAATCAATCGTCAGGTATAAGCTGTAAAAATACGCCGCAGAGGTGCCCAGCACCACCAGCACATCCATATTGGCGCTGCCGTTCTTCAACGCCTTATAGGCGCTGACATAGAACTGCCAGCCGATCACGAACTGAACCGGGGTCGCCAGCACAAGCTGGAACCAGGGATTCATGAACAGCTCAGGCGTCCAGATCCACGTAGTGAACGAGAAGTGGCCTGCCATGGCCCAGAGCAGCGGGAGGGACAACAGCGCGGAGATCATCCACTTATTCCGCTTGCGCGTAATCTCTTCACCCCGCTGCTCTGCGATATCCTTCCGGTCCTGCTTAAGCGCCGCCTTATAGCCGATGCTGCTCACCTTATCCATAATCTCGGCTGTACTGACATTGCCCGGCGAATATTCCACGTGGGCGGTCTCCAGCGCCAGGTTCACATTCACGGCCGCGATCCCCGGCATCCGTCCGAGCACCTTCTCAATCCGCGACGAGCAGGCCGCACAGGTCATTCCTGTTATATCGAAATCCGCCGACTCCTTCAGCGTATCGTAGCCAAGAGAGCGGATCTTCTCCTCAATCTGCGGCACATCCATAGCGGCCGGATCGAAGCCTACCGTAGCCTGCTCCAGCGCCAGATTGACATTCGCCCGGGATACCCCCTCCATGCGGGACAAGCCCTTCTCGATCCGCGTCGCACAGGCGGAGCAGGTCATTCCGGTAATTTGCAGCGTGGCCTGCTGCTGCGGGGCCGATTCTGTACTCTTTTCCATTCTCACGCACCTCCGTATACCCCCAAGGGGTATATTTATCTTGAAAAGAAAAGGCATTGGCGCCCGGCCCTGTTCCCCAGGGTTCCCTGCTCCAAGCCCTAATATTACAACCCTTCGTCGCTTACACTACGTCGTAGCCCTGATCTTCAATAGCGGCCTTGATCTTATCCAGACTTACTGTATTCTCATCGAATTCAACAGCCACCGTCTTCGCCGGCAGATCTACCTTCGCCGCTGCACCCACGCCGCCGACAGCCTTCTCTACAGCACTTACACAATGACCGCAAGACATTCCTTCAACCTTCAGTGTTACGTTCGACATTTGAATAACCTCCTAATTATTGTTGGTACACGCTTAATTTGTGTTCATATTCTACAGCCGGATATATAAATTGTTACGTAAGGAAGGGGTAGCTGTGCTTGAATGACTTTGTACAACAGATGCCGGATAAATCATCCTCTGAATGGAATCTATTGTATTTTGTACATTAGTTTTTCTGCTTTTAGGCACTTTCACCTTATTTCCCTGACTTCAATTGTACGGAATACAATAGAATGGATATTTTAATCGTTAAGCAGGAATTCTATTGCACAAAGTACAATCAGATCCTTGTTTGTTATTCTTCTTTCTTCCTCACCACAGCCTGGAGAATTTGAACTATTAAATCCCATACAAAGATGAAAGTGACGGAGAGGAATTTTGAAACTGCAGGAGCGCCAGCGACCGCCTTTGTGCACGGATTTCTACCGCTATACGGTATCAATCATGAAATCAACCTTTATCTCATCAGCTTGTTCACCGTAACCAGCAGCTCGTCAATCACCTCATGCTCACCGGCTTCGATCCGTTCAATAATGCAGCTCTTCATATGGCCTTCAAGCAGCAGCTTGCCGACACTGTTCAGGGCCGCCTGCACCGCAGCGAGCTGATTCAGCACATCATCGCAGTAGGTATCCCGTTCAATCATGCCTTTCACTCCGCGGATCTGCCCTTCAATCCGGTTCAGCCGGGTCGTCAGCCCGTTCTTGAATTCCGGGGAATGGTGGCTCTTGCGGTCGCCGGATGCAGAAGAATGGCAAGCTTCGGCGGAATTCTGTCCGGCGGGGTCTTTCTCATTTGTTGACACAGGAATCAGCCTCCTTATGTACCAATATAATATACCCCCTATGGGTATGTCAAGACCTCAGGTGACAAGCAGCCTTTTTTCCCTCCTCCAGATACTTTGCCCTATTGCAGCAGGAATAAAGGACCGGCAGATAAGGAATACCAAGTACGCGTATGCAAGTTCCCAAGAAGCACCCAACCCTCTGTCCTATCAAGTGGGAACGGCTTTGCCGTCCTTTTAAAGGACGGTACCGTTTCAGCGAGAAATAGAAGGAAAATTCATCATGTGAAACATATAAATTCTTATATTTCAAAAAAACAATTGCCACCCTATTCAAATTTGACTATAATGAAATTCCACTGAATTTTAACTATAAAGGAGCTTCAACATGCACACCAAAGAAAGCAATCTCAAGCTCGTCATTGTCGGACTGCTGCTCGGCATTCTGATGTCGGCCATGGACAATACCATTGTTGCCGCAGCTATGGGCACGATTGTCTCCGATCTCGGAGGACTGGATAAAATCGTCTGGGTCACCTCCGCCTATATGGTCATGGTTATGGCCGGAACCCCAATCTTCGGCAAATTGTCCGATATGTACGGACGCAAGCGATTCTTCATCTTCGGACTCATCGTATTTCTGATCGGCTCCGCCCTGTGCGGGACGTCGACGAGCATTACCCAGCTCAGTATTTACCGTGCGATTCAAGGGATTGGCGGCGGCGCACTGATGCCGATTGCTTTTACGATTGTCTTCGACATTTTTCCGCCTGAGAAAAGAGGCAAGCTCACCGGACTCTTCGGCGCTGTCTTCGGCATCTCCAGTGTAATCGGGCCTCTGCTTGGTGCTTATATCACCGAATTTGTGAGCTGGCACTGGATTTTCTATATCAACCTGCCGATTGGGATCGTCTCGTTCTTCCTTATTATGAGCTCCTACAAGGAATCCATATCGCACTCCAGACAGCGTATTGACTGGGGCGGCGCCTTCACTCTGGTGGCGGGGATTATCTGCCTGATGTTCGCCCTGGAGCTTGGAGGCAACCAGTATGCCTGGGATTCTGCGGTCATTCTCGGACTATTCGCTGCGTTCGCCGTGCTTCTGATTGCCTTCGTGTTCATTGAGAAGTCAGCGGCAGAGCCGGTCATCTCCTTCGCCATGTTCCGCCAGCGTCTGTTCGCAACCAGCAGTATACTTGGCTTATTCTATGGTTCGGCGTTCATCGTAGCAACGGTCTATATCCCGATCTACGTCCAGGGGGTATACGGCGGCTCCGCCACCAACTCCGGCCTGATCCTGATGCCGATGATGATCGGTACCGTAATCGGCAGCCAGTCCGGCGGCCTGCTGACCACCAAGACTAGCTTCCGCAACATCATGCTGCTATCGGCGGTCTGCTTCGTGGGCGGGATCTACTCGCTCAGCACCTTGACCCCGGAGACCTCCCGGATGGCGCTTAATGCCTTCATGGCGTTGACCGGCTTCGGAGTCGGCTTCTCCTTCTCTGTACTCAGCCTGTCTTCGATCCATCATTTCGACATGCGCCAGCGCGGTTCGGCAACCTCCACCAGCACCTTCATGCGCTCGCTGGGGATGACGCTGGGCATTACCATTTTCGGCATTATCCAGCGTAACCGCTTCGCCTCCGAGCTGAGCACAGCCTTCGGAGACGGCGGCCAGGCCGCTTCCTTCGGCGACCCGCGTTCCGCGTTGACGCCCGAGGCCAGAGCGCAGATTCCGCCGCCTGTACTGGAGAAAATCACGAATTCACTGTCTTCATCGATCTCGCATACCTTCTGGTGGGCCCTCCTTCCGGCGGTGCTTACCGTGGTCTTCGTACTGCTGATGCCGAAGGACCGGCTGATGCCGCAGGGCAGCCAGCATGGTGCAGATCAGGATCAGAGGTAAGCCTATGCCGATGAAGCTGCTAATTCTGGGACTTCTGCTGGAGCGGGATATGCATCCCTATGAGATCACCCTTGTCATGAAGGAACGCTCCATGGACCAAGTCATCAAGCTGCAGACCGGTTCCCTGTATTATGCCGTTGACAAGCTGGCCGCAGGCGGCCATATCGCGGCGGTGGAGATCATTCACAGCCCGGACCGGCCGGATAAGACCATCTACCGCATTACGGACAAAGGCAAAGAATTCATGGAGCAGCTCATTCTCCAGCAGATCAAGAAAAGTGACCCGCCCTATCATCCGCTGTACATGGCCCTGGCCCTCGCGCGTCATATCGACCAGGACAAGGTGGCGAAGCTGCTGGAGGAGCGCATCCGGGAGGCGGAGCATCAGGTGAACTTCGCCTATCAAGTATACGAGGAGCATATCTCCATAGTGCCCCGCTCGGTGCTGCATATGATGTACGGCAGATATGAGCATACCCAGACCGAGCTGAAATGGCTGAAGCGCCTGTATGAGGATGTCGCCGCCCTCAGACTGGATGATATCGGCAGACCAATTATTGCAGACTAATAAAATACCTATGAACCAGGGGGATTGTCTATTTTGCCGTTACCGGCAGCAGGCAGTCCCCTTGCCGTCAGGCGTAGCTGTTATGCCCTGTGCGAATTATCCGTTATGTCCTGTTCGAAATCACCTGTTGTCTCCTGTCCGTATCCCCTTTCACAGCCGCTGTAACTGTTTAACGAGGACAATATGTGTTTATTAGGGAGCAAACCGCAGGTGAGCGGCTGGGGCATTTGGCTAGATCAAGATACGGTTAACAAGAATTGTAGTGCGTGCCCGCCCAGCCTGACGGGACTCTGGAAAGGGAAGTGAAGCCGTTATGAGCGATGACAAAAAGCCGATCAGAGACGAACGTGACCACCCGGAGCAATACCCTACGGACAAGCCAAGCCTGTTCGATGTGGATGAGAGTCAGCAGCATGTGGACCCGATACCGGTAGAGGACCTGACACTGGAGCAGGAGGAAGAGAAGGATAAGGAAGCCACGAAGCACCGCTCCTCCAGCGACAAGCGATACCACACCGGGTTCTAAAGGTGTAAGCTACTTCCGGTAACTACACCTGAGCATTACCGGAGCATTCACAAGCTGAAATTGCTATGGAGGGATCACATTGCTGAGAGCGTTACCCCTTAACCGGCGCGGCATACCCGCCAGCCGTATCGCCCTGGGCTGCATGGGGCTGGGCGGCGGCTGGGACCGTGAGCCAATCACCGCCGCGAATATGAAGCAGGGACATGAGGCGCTGGATGCGGCGTTGTCGGTGGGCATTAATTTTTTTGACCATGCGGATATCTATACCCGGGGCAAGGCGGAGAAGGTATTCGGACTGATCTTCAAGGAGCGCCCGGGGCTGCGCGAGGATATTATCCTTCAGTCGAAATGCGGCATCAAGCTGATGGAGCCGGGCGACCTCTCCAACAGCTTCGACCTCTCCAGGGAGCATATCCTGTCCAGTGTCGATGGAATTCTCTCTCGGCTGGGCACAGAATATATTGATATTCTGCTGCTGCACCGCCCCGACCCGCTAATGGACCCGGAGGAGGTCGCCGAAGCGCTGCATCAGCTCAAGGCCTCCGGCAAGGTGCGCCACTTCGGAGTCTCCAACATGAGCGCCGCCCAGATCCAGCTGTTGCAGACTTATTGCGACGAGCCGTTCATTGTCAATCAGCTGCACATGAGCCTGGCCAAAATCAGCTGGGTGGACGCCGTACTCAGCGTGAACCGCGACCCGTGGAAGGATATTACGTTCCCGGAGGGCACTATGGAATATTGCCGTGCCGGGAACATCCAGCTCCAGGCCTGGGGCCCGCTGGCCCAGGGACTCTTCAGCGGACGGCCGCTTGAAGGCCAGCCGGATAAGGTTGTAAAGACAGCGGCCATGGTACGGACGCTTGCTGACGAGAAGGGCACGACCCCCGAGGCCATCGTACTGGCTTGGCTGATGACGCATCCCGCAGCTATTCAGCCCGTCATCGGCACCGTGAATCCGCTGCGGATCTCCGCCTGTGCAGGCGCAGACCAGCTGGAGCTGTCCCGCAAGGAGTGGTATGAGCTGTACGTCACCTCTCGCGGGGAGAAGCTGCCTTAAGAATGCAGTTTGCTGGAGAACCGCATTAATGAGCAGGTGCATTGGAATTGAATAGGTGCGCCGGAATTGAACAGGTACATCGAAATTGAACAGGTACGCCGGAATTGAACAGGTACATCGAAATTGAACAGGTACGCCGGAGAAGGTACTTTCCATTTATGGATAGTACCTTCTTTGCATCGGTATACACTAACCCGATCGCTCCGCCAACTGGTGCCTATCCCTCACCGTCGGATCGTGTTGCAGCCACCACCTCGTATTATCTGCTTTCGCCAGATTCAGGTGCACTAGTGCTCCTCATTTCCGCCTACTGTCCACTTTCGCCAGATTCAGGTGCACTAGTGCTCCTCATTTCCGCCTACTGCCCACTTTCCCCGGATTCAGGTGCACTAGTGCTCCTCATTTCCGCCTACTGCCCACTTTCGGCAGATTCAGGTGCACTAGTGCTCCTCATTTCCGCCTACTGTCCACTTTCGCCAGATTCAGGTGCACTAGTGCTCCTCATTTCCGCCTACTGCCCACTTTTGCCGGATTCAGGTGCACTAGTGCTCCTCATTTCCGCCTACTGCCCACTTTTGCCGGATTCAGGTGCACTAGTGCTCCTCATCTCCGCCTCCTGCCCACTTTCGGCAGATTCAGGTGCACTAGTGCTCCTCATTTCCGCCTACTGTCCACTTTTGCCGGATTCAGGTGCACTAGTGCTCCTCATTTCCGCCTACTGCCCGCTTTCGGCAGATTCAGGTGCACTAGTGCTCTTCATTACTCTCCCCACTCTCCCCACTCTCCCCACTCTCCCCACTCTCCCCACTCTCCCTCCTCACCCCACCTCCCCATCCTACACCTCCAACCGTTCTTTATTAAGAACATTTATGAAAAACAGCGAGATCAGCAGATAAAGCCAGATATCGCGAATGATTTGTACTTTATTGCGAACATTCCGCTGAAATTAACATTTTTCTTTTCCAAGCCGCGCAGTGTATGATTTGCTTACGATATCGTTCTTTATTAAGAACGAATATAACGAATAATCATCAGCATGTTGAGAGGGGGCTTAGCTATGTACCCCAGATCTGCCAAGCGGCGCACACGGAAGACCCGGAAGCTCGGCCTGCGGATTCTGCAATCGGGTATGGCTGTATCTGTTCTTCTGATGTATACCTCGGGTCAGATCGGCAGCACCTACGGAGAGTTCAAGACTTCCCAGGAACAGATCAGCTCCATCGGGCTATGCCCGGTTTTCCCGGGTCAGATTGAGCAGCTGCTGTCGGAATTCAGCGGGCATCTGAATACCCTCATAGAGCTGAAGGCTTCCCTTGGCAGCTATAACATTAGTGGAGTGTATAACACTTCAGTCCCTGCCGGAGAGTTGTCGCTTGCAGAGCTGGATCAGGCTGCGGGCGAACTCTCGTCTGAGCTCACTCAAGCTGGCAGCGAGATCACCCTACTAGAGACGCAACTGAGCTTCAATAGGACGGTCTGGCAACAAATTTTGCAGGAAATTGGCAACGCAGCGGCCATTCTGCACAAGCTCGGAGGATATATGGTGAACCTCGACCCTAACTGTCTGGAAATCCGTGACGCACAGTTCTTCAACAACCTTCAGGAGAGTCTTCAACAAAGCGGGATTCTGTCGGAACCGCTGGCGGAGACGTTGAGCGGAATTGTGCAGTACCTCGGCTCGATTCATGATATCGGAGGATCATTGCCCACCGGCAATCCGGACCGTATCTTTCTCCGGCAGGATGATTACAGCTTCCCTGCTGAAGAGCCTGTTCTCTCTGTGGTAACCAGCACCTATTATGCAGATTCTCAGGTATCCCCCGCGCTGCTGGGTACGTATGAGCTGTTGAATACCGAATTAACAGTCTCCAAGGATACGCTGTCCTCCACAATCCATACCTTGCAGGAACGGCTGGCAGAAGTCGATAAGGCCAAGACGGCCCTTGAAGACAAGGCGAAGGCACAGCAAGAGGAAGAGCAACGCCTAGCGCTTGAAAAGGCCGATAAAGCCCAGGCCGAGGAAGCCGAACAGCTCGCCCTAGAGAAGCAGAAGGCTGCTGACGAAGCGCTGAAGCTGGAGCTGGAGAACGAACAAGCCAAGAATCAACCGCCCGCAACCAGTCCTCCTGACAAAAGCCAGCCGGTAGAGGAGCCTGCTCCCGAAGCGCCTGTAACGGACAATCCAGTCCCCACAGCTTCAGCAGCAGCAGAGGTTATTGCTCCAGCGGCCACGCCTGCGCCTGAGATTCTTTTACCGATGGCAACTCCAGATCATGAACCAGGCAGCGTAATTCCAGGTACTGTCGTGGACGGCGGGCAGCCCTCTCCTACAGCTACTCCGGCTCCACCATCCGATACCAGCAAAGGCGGCGAATAAGATGCGCATCCGAAAAATAGCCAATACGATCATCTCCACACTGATCCTGATCATCTTCCTGGTGCTGATCACAGCCGTTGTGATCTCCAAGGCCTCCGGCGGCGAGCCCTCCTTCTTCGGCTACCAGATCAAGACGGTATTATCCGGCTCCATGGAGCCCGGCATCCAGACCGGTTCCATCGTGGCCATTAAGCCCGGCGGGGACATGACCCGGTTCCAGAAGGGCGATGTGATCACTTTTCTGAATCCCGATAATATTCTGATTACCCACCGCGTGGTCGATGCCGAGCTGAACAGTGCTCTGGGGGAAGCCAGCTACACCACCAAGGGCGACAGTAATGATTCAGCCGACACCGCAGCCGTCAGTTCCACGAATGTGGTAGGCGAGTACACCGGCGTGACTGTCCCCTATGTAGGCTATGCCATGAGCTTCGCAGTCTCCAAAGCCGGAAGCATAGTGCTGATGATTATTCCCGGACTGCTTCTGCTCCTCTACGCGCTGTATTCTTCCTGGAAGGCCGTAGCGGCACTGGAAAAGAAGAATGTCGCGTCATCCGCAGCCAGCGGCGGAGGGCCGGATACTTTCACTGACCTCGTACAATGACCGATTGTTCTCTCCCGTTTACGAAACGCGGAGCCACAATACAGCTTGCCGGAAGCACCGGCTATGCACAAAGCAGACTCATAAGAGAGGGATGAATCAATGAACGTCAAAAAAACATTAGGTCTCGGCGTTGTATCGGCAGCATTAGGCTTAACCCTGGTCGGCGGAGGCACCTTCGCTTACTTCAGCAGTACTTCCACTTCTTCTGCTTCTTTTAACAATGGAACTTTATCACTGCAAACCGATCCTTCTGTCATTGTTAATCTCAGCAACCTCAAGCCGGGCGATACCGTCTTACGGGACTTCAAACTCAAAAATGACGGGACGCTCAATATTCCCAAAGTGGTACTGCGCACCTCATCGGCCATTACAGACGCCCAGGGAGACAACGGCTCCCATAATTTCAAGGATGATATTATCGTGACCTTCCTCCTGAACAAGGATAAGAAGGAATCGCCGCTCCTGGTCATCTCACTGGCCGATCTGGAGCAGGAGAGTCCCGATCTGGTAGCCCGGGGAATTATCGGAGCGATCTTAGGCGGAGAGAAGTCCGGCATTAAAGCCGGCACCTCGGATAACCTGACCATTCAGTTCGCCTTCAAGGAGACCCTCCAGCCGCAGAACTATTATCAGGGCGACACGCTTGCACTGACACTGAATTTCGAAGCTAACCAGGAAAAAGGCACTCTCAAATAATCCATAACAAACAAACCATCCAAGGAGGAATTAAATCATGGGAATCAAAAAAACATTGGGTCTTGGCGTAGCATCGGCAGCACTGGGATTGTCTTTAATCGGCGGGGGCACCTTCGCTTATTTCAGCTCCACAGCCACCAGCACGGCAACCTTCGCCGCCGGTACGCTGAAGCTCGGCTCTTCCTTCAATACACCGGTAGCGCTGACGAACCTGAAGCCGGGAGACTACACCGTCCGCACCTTCACCTTGTCCAATGACGGCACACTGGATATCAAATTCCTCAAGCTCGCCAGCACTTATACTGTAACCGATGCCAAGGGGGATAACGCGGGCCAGGATCTCGGAGACCACTTCAAGGTCAAGCTCCTCGATAATTCGTATACCGGCGGTTCCCTAAGCGGCCATGTGCTGTCCGAGATCTCCCTGAAGGATCTGAAAAACACCCCCAGCTATGATCTCGTAGCGGCGGGCGTACTGCCGGGCGGGATTGCCGCTGCCGGGTCCAAGACCTTCAAGATCGCTTTCGAGTTCGTAGACAACACGCTCGATCAGAACATTTTCCAGGGTGACGGCTTATCGCTGAACTGGACCTTCGATGCGCTTCAGGGACTGGGAGAAGCCAAGTAGGCAGGCAGGTCAGGGACTGAATCTGTAGGCGGAAAAGGCTTTGTCGTCCTTTGTATAGGACGGTACCGTTTCAGCGAGAACTACAAGAATAACGGCATATCCTCCCCCAGCCGGGAGCGGTATGCCGTTTATTTTTTCCCTGCTGCCCGGTTCAATGATTTTGTCCGTCTTGCGGTTTTTTGTTATACTGACTAGTGGAAACGACTTTGCCGTCCTTTTTTAGCGGCGGTACCGTTTCAGCGAGAAAGATAAGGACAATGGATTGCGCGAAGCATCATAGATGCTTATCTTTTAACAAAAAAAGTACGGAGGGCGTTGTAATCGTGTCAGATACTATGGGAAGCCGCATCCACAAACTCCGTCTGGAGAAGGGCTATTCGTTATCCGAGCTTGCGGATAAGGCTGATGTGGCGAAATCATACCTCAGTAATGTGGAACGGAATATTCAATCCAACCCCTCCATTCAATTCATCGAAAAAATCGCTGACGCGCTTCAGGTATCCATTCATGCCTTGCTGTACGGCGGACTGGCCGAGACGGAAGAACAGGCCCTGGACGGGGAATGGTTCCGGCTGGTTCAGGAGGCCATGGCCTCCGGTATCAGCAAACGTGAATTCAAGGAATTCCTGGATTACCAGAAATGGCGCATGGAACAAAAGGACAACTAAACGTGGCATTATAAGCTACAGGGGTACATGCCAGGGAGACCGCCTTCGGAGCTGAAATCCCTCCCTGACATACAGAAAAGGCACAGCTACCGTCCGCTGTGCCTTTTCTGTATGTATCCGAACAATGATGACCGCCCTTACATCGCCTGGAGCGCCTTTTCACTGAGAAACCGGCGGATATCATCCGCCGCGATCCCTGCCTGTTTGGCAGACATCAGCAAATGCACCCATTCTAAATCCAGATCAACTGCCTGCAACTCGTCATTCTCCTGGTTGGACATATCCAAGAAATCTCCTCCTAGAATTTTCGCGTCCCCAGGCAGTCCGGCCATCATAGTAGTATTTCTACTGTGTAGTATCCCTACTTTAGATCCGAGACTTTGTGCCCCTGTCTTTCGGCAGGTTTACCCTTTACTGGACCCTTTCCATCATGAAAGGATCTGGCAAGAATTAATGAAACCGTTCTCCGCAATAACATTATACAAGATCATGCGCGATTAGTGTGTCGTTTTCTGGAATTTTTTTATGATAAAATGTGAGGAAACGTAGCCGAAATTGGCAGCGGCTTGTATAAATATTCCCAGTTCCAAGTTCAAACCCCGGGTAATAGTTTAATTATACTAAGGGGAACCGTAACCGCCCCGCCATACCGCTACACGGCGACATTGTATAGAGACAATTACCCATTTGCATATATTATGGACAGTTAGAGTATTAAAGCTTATTTATGATAGTTCCGTATGAATACGGTAATGAATCATGCCGAATTGCGAACGGATTGCGCGAAAGTATGAATTGATTACCCTGCCGGAAAGTAGCACAATAAGATGAGAATGAAACCGCAAACATTTGCAGCTCCGCCAAGTGGCACACTGGATGCCTCGCGTGGAGTTTATCCGTTAGGAGGACCTATTCATGGCAGTCAAAGAGCCCTATAACGACACAGTATGGAACAAATACTACGGCCCGAACCTGGGCTACATCCAAGAGATGTATGAGCAATTTGTTAAGGACCCCTCTTCAGTTGAACAACATTACCGCGATCTCTTCACCGTATCCGGCCCCCCTCCTCTGGCTCCAGATGCCGAGAGGGCACCAAGGCCTGCCGTATCCGCAGATGCGCAGTGGCTCAAGAAGGCTGTCAAGGCCTCGAAGCTGATCGCCAATATTCGTATATACGGCCATATGGCCGCAGACATTGACCCGCTGGAGCGCAGCAGTAACCCGATGGCGAAATGGCTGGAGCTGGAGACCTACGAGCTTACACGCGAGGATCTGAATGCCCTGCCCGCTTCGCTGATCTGGGACAATGCCCCGGCGGATGTGCATACCGCTATGGATGCCGTCCATAGAATGCGCAAGGCCTACACGCAGACCATCGCCTATGAATTCGGCCATGTGCACGATGAACAGGAGCTGCGCTGGCTCAACAGCCAAGCGGAATCCATGACCTCCCCTGCCCCGCTGAATAATACAGAGCGCAAGGAGCTGCTGAAGCGGCTGATTCAGGTTGAGCATTTCGAGACCTTCCTGCACAAGACCTTCGTCGGCCAGAAGCGGTTCAGCTTGGAGGGCAATGACGCCCTCGTGCCGATGCTGGATGAGATTGTGCGGGCTGCCGCGCATGATGGCGCAGAGCATATTCTGATGGGCATGGCCCACCGCGGAAGACTTAATGTGCTGGCTCATATTCTGGGTAAGCCTTATGATATTATTTTCTCGGAATTCCATCACTCGCCGAACAAAGAGCTGTTCCCTTCGGAAGGCTCCATGGGCGTTACTTACGGCTGGAGCGGGGATGTGAAGTATCATCTCGGGGCTGACCGTGCCGTCCGCGAAGGCGAGACTGTGCGTACCCGGATCACGCTTGCCAACAACCCGAGCCATCTTGAATTCGTCAATCCTGTGGTCGAGGGCTTCACTCGAGCCGCACAGGAAGAGCGCAGCGCCCCGGGCCTGCCTCAGCTGAATACAAGCAAGGCCATGGCTGTGCTGATGCACGGCGACGCCGCCTTCCCGGGCGAAGGCATTGTCGCCGAGACGCTGAATATCGGCAAATTGCAGGGTTATCAGAATGGCGGCACCGTGCATATTATCGTCAATAACCGGATCGGCTTCACCACGGAGAGCGAGGATTCCCGCTCCACCCATTATGCCAGCGATCTGGCCAAAGGGTATGAGATTCCGGTCGTGCATGTCAATGCCGATGACCCGGAAGCCTGCATTGCCGCAGTCCGTCTGGCCAGCGCTTACCGCCATCAGTTCAAGAAGGACTTCCTGATTGACCTGATCGGCTACCGCCGCCACGGGCATAATGAAATGGATGATCCCGATACTACCCAGCCGATTGTGTACAGCAAGGTGCGCAATCACCCTACCGTCTACCGCTCCTATGCGGAACGCCTTCAGCGTGAGAAGGTAATCACTGCCGATGATGTGAAGAACATGATCGCCGAGGCCGAGAGCGTCCTCCAGCAGGCCTTCGACCAGATGAAGGAAGGCAAGCAGAAGAATGCGGAGTCCAAAACCTCCGTCGCGCTGGATAACGACAGCTCTAAGCCGCGTCCGACCGCCTTCCCGCTGGCCGGGCTGCAGGAGATTAACCGCGAGCTGCTGCGCGTACCTTCCGGCTTCAAGGTCTATCCGAAGCTGGAACGCATTCTCCAGCGCCGCAAGGATGCGCTGAATGACGGGGAACGGGTGGACTGGGCGCTGGCAGAGACCCTTGCCTTCGCCACCATCCTGAAGGACGGCACGCCGATCCGCCTCAGCGGCCAAGATTCGCAGCGCGGCACCTTCGCCCACCGTCACCTGGTCCTGCATGACAGCGAGAACGGCGGACTCTACTCTCCGCTGCATCAGCTGAGTGATTCCCGCGCTTCGTTCGGCGTCTACAACAGCCCGCTGTCCGAGGCTTCCGTACTCGGCTTCGAATATGGATATAATGTGTTCGCACCGGAGACCTTCGTCATCTGGGAAGCTCAATACGGCGACTTCGCCAATGCCGCCCAGGTTATTATCGACCAGTTCATCTCCGCCGGCCGCGCCAAGTGGACGCAGCGCAGCAATCTGACGATCTTGCTGCCCCATGGCTATGAAGGCCAGGGGCCGGAGCACTCCAGCGCCAGAATGGAACGGTTCCTGCAGCTCTCCGCCGAGGAGAACTGGACCGTAGCCAATCTGACCTGCGCTGCGCAGTATTTCCATCTGCTCCGCCGCCAGGCTGCGCTCTGCGGACAACCGGATGCCCGGCCGCTGGTCGTCATGGCACCGAAGAGCCTGATCCGTAACCCGCGCAGCACCTCGGCCGGAGCGGACCTCTCTTCAGGCACCTTCCAGCCGGTTCTTCCCGAGCCGCTGCTTGGCAGCAAGCCTGAAGAGGTGAAGCGTCTCGTGGTATGCAGCGGGAAGGTGGCCATCGACCTCCAGACGGAGCTTGAGGCCGCGCGCGGACAGGACTTCTCCTGGCTGCACATTTTGCGCATGGAGCAGCTCTATCCGTTCCCGGAACGCGAGCTTGGCGCTCACCTCAGCAGCTTCAGCTCGCTGGAGGAAATCGTCTGGGTGCAGGAAGAACCGAAGAATATGGGCGGGTGGACTTATGCCGAATCCCGGCTGCGCGCCATCGCCCCGCAGAAGGTTACCGTCCAGTATATCGGCCGTCCGGACCGTTCCAGTCCGGCCAGCGGCTATGCCGATGTCCACAGCTTTGAGCAGCGGCGCATCGTCAGAGAAGCCCTGAAATTGAATGCTGCAGTGCAAGCACCTGTACCGTCTTCCTGAGCACAGCAAGGCGGTCATACAATATCATGCACACCACTATATTTGGGGAGGTAACGGCCTGTGTCCGAGATAAAAGTACCTGATTTGGGCGAATCAATTTCCGAAGGAACGATCTACAAATGGCTGGTGAAAGAGGGCGACACTGTCGGCCAGGGGGATGTGCTTGCCGAGCTTGAGACCGACAAGGTCAATCTGGAGATCAGTGCGGAGGAGGACGGTGTCATCTCCTCCATCCTGCGCCAGGCGGGCGAGAACGTTGCCGTTGGCGAAGCCATCGGCATCATCGGCAGCGCCGCCGGTGCAGGTGCTGCCAGCGGCGGTAAGCCGGCAGCAGGCAGCGCTCCGCAGAGCAGCAGCGCGCCGGCTGCTGCCGCAATTGCCGCAGCGGCTGAGCCGGCGGCGGCTGGTGTAGCAGCGGCTGAGCCAGCCGCTGCCGGCACTGCGGCCCTGGCTTCGCCGGGGGCGCGCAAGCTGGCCAGGGAGCGGGGCATCGACCTCGGCGAGGTCAGTGCCCGCGACCCTATCGGCCGGATCGGTCAGGCCGATGTCGATGGTCATGGCGCAGCCGGGCCGCAGGCTGCTGCGCCGTCAGCTCCGGCGGCGGCCGCCCGGCCGGAGCCGGCGAAGCCCGCGCCGCCCGCAGCGGGCAAGGCACCGCACGCCGAGGACGGCAAAGCCACCGAGCGCAAGCGCATGTCACGGCGGCGGCTGACGATTGCCAGCCGCCTGGTCGAAGCGCAGCAGACGGCTGCGATGCTGACCACCTTCAACGAGGTGGACATGACCGCCATTCTCGACATCCGCAAGCGCCGCAAGGATGGCTTCAAGGAGAAGCACGAGGTCGGACTCGGCTTCATGTCCTTCTTCACCAAGGCCGTCATCGGCGCGCTCAAGGCGTACCCTATGCTGAATGCCGAGATCGACGGGGAAGATCTCCTGCTGAAGAAATACTATGACATCGGGATTGCCGTAGCTGCCAAGGAAGGCCTGGTCGTGCCGGTCGTCCGCGATGCTGACCGGCTTAGCTTCCCTGAGATCGAGCGGCGGATCGGCGAGCTCGCCTCCAAGGCGCGCGCCAACACGCTCAGCCTGCCGGAGCTTCAGGGCGGAACCTTCACGATCACGAACGGCGGTGTGTTCGGTTCCCTGCTGTCCACGCCAATCCTCAATACCCCGCAGGTCGGCATTCTCGGCATGCACAAGATCCAGCTGCGCCCGATTGCGCTGGATGAGGAGCGCACAGTCAACCGTCCGATGATGTACATCGCCTTGTCCTACGATCACCGGATCGTGGACGGATCAGAAGCGGTCAGCTTCCTGGTCAAAGTCAAGGAATTGCTGGAGGACCCGGAAGCTCTGCTGCTGGAAGGGTAACCTTCTCGCCGCAGCCTTCTCACCCCTCCACCTATATACAAACAGGCATCCGTAGAGCGAACCCGCTCTGCCGGATGCCTGTTTTTTGGGTTAGTAATAATGAAACTGCTGCACAAAAAACAACATTTCCCTCATTAAAACGACCAAAATGAATGATTGTTGCACGAAATGCAGGATTTCCTCCCATCAAAGTCGCTAAGCAAGATAATTCCTGCATTTCCTGCAACAATCTCGCCAAACAACCGGGGAAGTGTGAACAAAAGTTGTAATTACTGCAACTTTACTGAAACGGATTATCGGCACTTGGCACTCAAAACTAACACTTTGCACTTTCACTCGACACATTACACATCACACATCACACAGGCCAATCGATCCGCCCATTATAAGATGTGATGCTTATAGCATTCCGCGCGCCGCCATCCTTAAGTTGTATATAATAGAAAAAGTTATTAACTATGCTCCAATGGAGGTTCAAGTAATGATGCCGATTCTTAACGAATCCGATTTTCTCCGGCTGGTGAAGGAGGATGCCTGGATGATGGACATTTTAGAATCCGTCAGCACACTGCAATTGCCGGATTGGTGGGTCTGTGCCGGATTCGTCCGCTCCAAGATCTGGGATGTTCAGCATGGCTTCACCCATCGAACGCCGCTGGCAGATATTGATGTTATCTATTATGACCCCAGTGACCTGCGGGAGGAAGTGGAGAAGCACTGGGAGGCACGGCTGAAGGCGCATCATCCCGCCATCCCCTGGTCCGTCAAGAATCAGGCCAGAATGCACACGATCAATAACCTCCCACCCTATCACTCCTCCACCAACGGCATGTCCAAATTCCCGGAGACAGCCACAGCACTTGGTCTCTCCCTTAACAAGGACGGACAAGTGATCCTGGCCGCTCCGCATGGAATTGCCGATGTAATTGATCTGATCCTGCGACCCTCGCCATACTTCGCAGCACATCCGCATCTGCTGCCTGTGTATGAGAAGCGGATTGCCGGCAAGAACTGGCAGAGCATCTGGAACGGGCTGCGGGTACTCCCGGCGGATCATCTGTAGTGCTGGGCCAGAGCGGCTTCTACAGCCCGAACAGGGGCAGGCTGTCCCCTTAACGGGAGGACCGCCTGCCCCTCTTATGGGTTAATGCCAGCAAGCTTCGTTGTATGAACCAATAGTTCTGTATCTTCGTATTGCGCATTAATCACTATGTCTCTCGATGAAAAAAAGCTATTTAAGCTAACGGGCAGTTAAGACCTTTATGAAGAAAAGAGGTGTTTGTGGTATTATATGTAATTATGGGTTATGAAATAAATGGATTATTCGACAATGGGGGAATTAAAATATGGAACGTAAAATTCAACTAATGGAAACCTACGTAAATATCGACTTTGGAAACTCACCCTTTTTAAAATTAGATAAAGGGCTGCAAATCCCATACTCTTCAATCACAGGAATAACAACAGGCAGACCGATACCAAATGCTTTTAAACTATATGGTGCTTTATTAGGAGGAATGAGAAATGGGTTATTTAGATCAAACGGCGGTTATCAACTGCACTTTTTTGAAAATGAGCTTGAAACTCTTCATTTAGATTTGAATAGCGTTAAAGTTGGTAAGTTCAAAATATCAAAGTTGATCATTGGTGTTGAAAATCCTGAAGAAATAAGTAAAAATATTTCCGAACGAGTGAAGTGATAATTTTTGATGAACTGTTTATTGAGCTAACGAGAAACGTTTGTTCAACAACATAGCGGCAGTCTATGACTTTGTTTTTCGTTCAGAGCTGCCGCGATAGGTGCATTTTCTCACCGTACCATCTTCCCTTACTGCACCGTTTGCGCCCACTGTTCACTGCACTTAGACTGCCAGGTCAATCCCTACCACACCGACGATCTCCCCGCGTCCGTTCGTAATCGCTCTGGAGAGGGTAATGCAGGAACGCTTAGTAATGGCCGAGACATACGGCTGCGAGACGTACTGGCCTTCCGCCATCGCTCCGTTCCACCAGTCACGGCGCTTCGCATTCAGCAGCCCGGCCGCAGGCTCGGAGTAGATGAACGTGCCATCCGTCCGGTTGGACCAGATCGCCTGCACATCCGGCATCTTAAGCTTGCAGGCTGTAAGCACTCTGCCATGGATGTCCGCATCCGCAGCGTACATCTCCTGCTTGGCTGCTATCTCTTGAAGCAATGCCTGCATTTCCTGAAGCCGCGCCGTATATTGGCTCAGCTCAATGACCTCGCGTCCGGCAATTCCATTCACAGCCTGCTGCAGGGTCTGAGACTCCAGCAGCAGGCTTGCACTGATCTCATTAAGCTGTCCAATCTGTGTCCGCTGGCGGGTTACCTGTTCCAAGGTCAGGTCTACGCCCGCTATGGTCTCATTGACAATTCCCACCGCGCCGCTCAGCTCGCCGGTCACCTCTTCGATCAGCCTGCTCTGCCGCTCTGCAGCCGCCGCTGATTCCGTAACGATAACCCCTACCTCTTCCACGCGGGCCGAGATATCGCCCAGACGCCGCTTCACCTTCGCCACTTCATTCACCCCATGTGCAACCGCAGCCTGCTCCTTCGTGACCGACTCCAGCACCTCCCGCACTCCATGATTGAGATCCAGCAGCACCGCCGAGGAGCGCTCCACCGAATCCCGGCTCTGATCGGCAAGCTGTCTGATCCGCCCTGCAACCACAGCGAAGCCCCGGCCCGATTCCCCGGCACGTGCAGCTTCGATCGAAGCATTAAGGGCCAGCAGCGAAGTTTCGTTGCCGATGCGAACGATCAGGGAGTTCATCTCCTCCACCAGCGCAATATGCCCGCTTAAGACCGTGAATTTGCCCAGCATATCTCCACTCTGCACCTGCAATTCGTCCATGACCTCATCTGTATTCTTGAGGGAATCCACCATTCCCGCCATCCCTGTACGCGCCGCCTGCATCGCCGCACCCAGCCGTCCGGTCAGCTCTCCAATCTGTCCGGTCACCGCCGCGACTCCTCCCATCGTGGCAAAAGCCCCCTCAATGTTGGCCTTCGCCTCATTACTGCGGGTCTGCAGTTCAACCTCATAAGCGTGCGAATAGTCCGCTGTCTGCTGAAGCCCTTCGGTATGGCGGGTAATCTCCTCCAGGGCACCATGCAGCCGGTCCGAGGTAACGACAATCTCATTGCCAAGCAGCTCGACCTGGCTCCGGGATTCCGCCAATTGCCCGGCTCCGAGCACTCCGCTCCGGCGGATATCCAGCGCAAGCCCGGCAAGCGCCGCCATCAGCAGCAGATAGACAACCTTATGAATCCAGTGCATCTCCATCCCTAGCCCATACAACCCCACACACAGCAGTAAAATAATAACGATAGCAGCCTTGCCCCGGTGAATTCCCATTCTGCGCGTTCACTCCACTCTATCATGTTATGTATTCTAACATTATATCAGCAGAGTTAAATTAAGGAAACTATTTCTTCGCCATCATGCCGCGGGCGATCCAGACACCGGCTGCTCCGGCCTGCGCCAGCCCGCGGGTAATGCCCGCCCCGTCCCCGCCGCAGTAGAGGCCGGAGATTTCGGTCTCGAACTCATCCGTCAGCTTCGGACGGGCGGAGTAGAATTTCGCTTCTACGCCATAGAACAGCGTATGCTCGGAGGCGATGCCGGGGGTTACCTTTTCCAGCGCCTCCACCATTTCAATCAGGCTCTTCATCGTGATGTACGGCAGCACCAGACCCAGGTCACCGGGTACCGCTTCCTTCAGCGTAGGCTCCAGGAATCCTTCCTTGATCCGGGTCTCCGTAGAACGGCGCCCCCGCAGGATATCTCCGTACTTCTGCACAATGACCCCGCCGCCGGACAGATCATTCGCCCGCTTGCAGATCTCCCGTGCATATTCATTCGGCTTGTCGAACGGCTCGGTGAAGGTGTGGGAGACCAGCAGCGCAAAATTGGTATTCTTCGAGCCCAGCGCAGGGTCCTTGTAGGAGTGCCCGTTCGCGGCCATGGCCCCGCTGTGATTCTCCACGACCACATGCCCGGATGGATTGCTGCAGAAGGTACGGACGCGTGTACCCACAGAGGTATTGAAGATGAATTTGCCCTCGTACAGATGCTCATTGATCTCCCGCATCACCACATCCGAGGTTTCGACACGCACCCCGACATCAACCTGATTATTGTACATTTTGAGCCGGCGCTTCTTCAGCACCTCCGTCAGCCAGGCCGAGCCGTCCCTTCCCGGAGCAATCATCACAAGACCCGCCCCATGACTCTCACCATTCTTCAGCGTAATGCCTGTAATGCGGTGTGTCCCGTTCTCTTTGACAGTAACAATGTCGTCTACCTCTGTCTTGTATAACATATCAACGCGTGTCCGCAGATATTCATAGATCGATTTCAGAATCTCCAGGTTCTGTTCGGTTCCCAGATGGCGGACCTGCGCCCGCAGCAGCTTCAGCCCGGCGGCATATCCCCGCTGCTCAATGCCGCGGATGCTCTCCGTGGTCGGATCGGTAATAACCGGAGTCGCCCCATGCGCAAGGTTGATTCCGTCCACATATTCAATCAGCTCCATCACCTGGGAGGGAGGCAGATAATCCGTCATCCAGCCGCCGAATTCGGTTGTAATGTTAAATTTGCCGTCACTGTACGCGCCTGCGCCGCCGAAGCCTGCAGTAATGGAACAGGCCGGCAGACATCCGGCGAATTCCTTCCGGCCGGAGGCTGGCGGACAGAGCTTGATTTTCTCCTCCAGAATCGGGCAGTTGCGGCGGTAGATATCATGTCCCTTGTCCACCAGCAGCACCTTCAGCTCAGGAGCCTTAAGCGTTAATTCATAACAGGCGAATATTCCAGCCGGACCGGCACCAACCACAATAACATCATATTTACTCATATCTCCTCTGTTCCTCCCAGGGTGAAACGGCTTCGGCCTGCGGTTGACAGGGGCCGCGAAGCGTCTCTGCGGTATGTTAGTCTATTTCAGCAAGCAGCACAAAAAATCCCGGCCTCTTCATAGGTATGCAAAATGCACCCTATTCGTAGCCAGGAATTTACGGTCCCCTGTAGAAACCCCCAAACCTTATCATTGAGGATATACGAACAGCTTCACCCGTTATGACGGGCCAATTGGAATTTTACCGAATAAATCCGAATGTGTCAATGATGAATAGCATTAATAGTTCGTGTTTACGACATTACACAGAATATCACACTTTGACTATCTAATAAACGCCCCATAAACACGAACGTTATTCCAGACCTATTGCCGGACATAAGTCCTAGAAGGAAAAACAAGAACATTGTCGAATATATAAGTACATTGACACTGGAAAAGAGGAACATCTTATGAAAATTCCACCGCCCACTCCTCGCCAAATGTACTGGAACCGCGTCCTCCTCAATACCTTTTGGATGGCGCTTTTTGTTTATATGGCAAGCCAGCTATATGTATGCTTATCCATGTGGGGCCACCGGCCCGAGTTGTCCGGCAAGCCATATCTCCTTAGACATATCTGGATTCCAGATGCTATTCTGTTCGCCCTGCTGCTGATTCTGGAGGCTGTCCATAAATACAAGCCGCTGTTATCCGAATTCTCAATCATTCTTGGAAGCCACCTGTGCGGCATCGTGTTTATCCTGAATCTTAGTTCCGAATATCATGTAAAGCCGCTGATTATGCTGCTTCCCCTGCTGGTATCCATGATCTATCTGAGGGAGAATTATCTGAAGGCTTCCTCTGTGATCTGCCTGATCTACATCATCATACTATTTCTGAACACCTCTATTACCGATTACACGCTCCGCATCCAGAACATCATTATCACTCTGATCTTAGCCGGAACCTCCCTGGCCGGCTTCGGTGTTATAGCCCGGGGCAAGGATCTTATGCGCTCGCTGGAGATTTCGTTGAAGTCAGAGCAAGAGCTGCGTATCCAGAACATCATTATGGACCGGCTGTCCAAGATCGACCCGCTGACTGACCTGTACAACCATAAGACCTTTCATGAATATCTGGGCTGGCTGATTGACCACCAGCAGAGCAATCCTTTTCCTATGCAGCTGGCCGTTGTGGATATCGATAATTTCAAAAAGGTCAACGACCAGTACGGGCACTGGGTCGGAGACATTGTTCTCCGGCAGGTCGCCGCTGTCATGCTTCAGCATATCGACTCGGATGATTTCGCTGCCCGGTACGGCGGTGAGGAATTCGTAATTATTCTGACCGCCAAACCGCTGGAGGATTCGAGACGGATTATGGACAAGATTCTTACGGGGATTGCGGGCCTTCCGGTCAGCGAAATGGACAATAAGCCAGTTACCGTAAGCATCGGAATGCACGAATATAACGGCGGCGATTCCAAGAGCTCTATCTTTCAGCAGGCGGACGACGCTCTATACGAGGCCAAGAAAACCGGCAAGAACAAAATCGTCATCTTCTAAGTCCATCCATCCCTCTGTACGCTAAATAACCCCACAAAGTGTGGCCTTAGCTTCGTTGATGATTCAGGTACTTTGCGGGGGCCCCCAAAACATATGAATTCTATATTTCAAACAAGCGGGTCCACCATGCATAGCAACCTATGCCGGGGACCCGCTTGTGTTTTGAACCTGTGCTGCACTCTATTCCGGTTCCCCGGGTCCATACCTTCTCTGCGGAACGAGCAGATCCATGACCTTGCGCTGCGGCACCGGACGGCTGATCAGATACCCCTGCACCTTATCGCAGTGCGCTTCCCGGAGGAAGTCCCACTGGCTGGCGTCCTCCACGCCCTCGGCTATTACCACCAAGCCCATCTTATGGCCTAGAATAATAATGGTCTGGACAAAAGATTCGCTAAAGGCCTTATCCGCCAGGGAATCGATGAAGATTTTATCCATCTTGAGCGTAGAGATCGGCAACTGCTGCAGATAACTGAGGGAGGAATACCCCGTCCCGAAATCATCCAGGGCAATCCGTATTCCCCGGGACTTCAGGAACTCCAGCTTGCTGACCGTACTTTCGAACGACTCCATGAAGATGGACTCTGTGATTTCCAGCTCCAGGCTGGATGCCGCAAGGCCGCTCTCCTCCAGACTGTCCAGCACAATCTCAACGAAATCATCCTGCAGGAGCTGAATAATGGAGATATTCACCGATATTTTGTAAGGAATTCCTGTGCACTGATGGATGCTGTTCATGAACTTGCAGGCTTCCCGCAGCACCCATTCACCGATAAAGATAATCAGCCTGGAATCCTCGGCGATCTTAATGAAGGAGAGCGGGGAGACGAACCCGAGGACCGGACTGTTCCAGCGGATCAGAGCCTCGAAGCCCGAGATCTGCCCGCTCTCCATCTGAACCTGTGGCTGATAATGCAGCTCGAATTCGTTATTGTTCATCGCACTGCGCAGATGCTTCTCAATATTCATCCGGTCATTGAAGGGAGTGTGCATCGATTTATCATATACGACATAGGTGCTCTTTCCCTCTTCCTTGGCCCGGTACATTGCCACATCGGCGTTCTTCAGAATCTCTTCTGTTGTCTCGCCGTCCTCCGGGTAAAAGGAGATCCCGATGCTGGAGGAGACATACAGATTGCTCTCACCGATCAGAAAAGACTTGCGGAATGCACGCATAATATCCTCGGCCAGATTCAGTACATCCACACGGCTCTCGATATCCTTGAGGAAAATCACAAATTCATCTCCGCCCAGCCGCGACAGCATATCCTCCTCGCCCACTACGGACTGGAGGCGCTCGCTGGCCTTGCGGATCAGAATATCGCCGGACTTATGTCCAAGCGTATCATTGATGTACTTGAAGTTATCCATGTCAACAAAAAGCAGCGCCGCTCTGCCATCCGTCCGGCGGAAATACCCTTCCATCGTCTCAAGCAGACAGAGCCGGTTCGGCAGATTGCTGAGTGAATCCACATAAGCCAGACGGTGTATATTCTTCTGATTCTCCAGCAGCATATCGTACTGCCCTACAATCTCCTGCTGGGTCGCTGTCAGCTGCTCATAGGTCGCCTCCAGCTCCTGGTAGCTGTTATTCAGTTTGAATTCGGCCTGCTTGCGCTTGCTGATGTCGATCAGGGAGCCCAGGAACAGGACAATCTGATCCTTGGGGTCCACGATCGCCTTCCCCCGCACCTCGAACCAGATGTACTCCCCCTGTGCGGTCCTCATCCGGTATTCAGTCTCATAGATCGGGGTGAGTCCGGTGAGATGCTCCTGTCTGGCCTTGCGCGCAGATTCCTGGTCATCCGGGTGAATGATACTGAGAACGCCTCCTTCGAAGGAGTTAATCTCAGCCTCGGTATAGCCCATCACCTCGTACCAACGGTCCGAGAGCTTGTAGAAGCCGCTGTCCCAGTCCAGCTCCCACATGTAAGCACCCGAGCCTTCCGAGGCCAGGCGGAACCGCCGTTCACTGACCCCCAGCTTATTGAACTGATCCTGCAGCTCCACCTCTGTCGCCGCCAGCTCCTCATAGGTGGACTCCAGCTCCTCGTAGCTAAGCTGCAGCTTAAGCTCATTCTGCTTGCGCTCATCAATATCGATGCCGACCAGAACGAAGATATCCTCCGCCTGCTCGTCCATCCCCTTAATTAGGGCCGTGCGGATGGAGAAATAATGGGCATCCGGAGCATGGCCTTGAAGCCTCAGCTCCACATTGGTCACATATTCCTTAGCTGCCGCTTTGGCAAGGAGCTCCCTAAGCACTGCTGCTCCGTCTTCCAGACCGGCCAGCTCATCGATGCTTACGCCCAGCACATCCTTTTCCTTCAGTCCGGTCATGATCTCGGCATATTTATTGAAGCGCACGCTCCGCTTGTCCCCGTGAACGGCCCACACAATCACCCCGGTATTCTCAATCACATCCTTGAAGAATTCCTGCTCGGAGTGAATCGTACGGCGCAGCCGCCGGATATACATCCGCAGCAGAACGGCGCCGACTACCAGCAGAATGGTCCCGATAGAGAAAACGGTAAAAATCCGGTTACGCATCATTTCATTATACTGGTCGGAATGGACGAAGAAATACTGCTGATACAGCTCTTCGAAGGCACCGGAGCTTACCAGCCGCTCTAACCTCTCATTGACATAAGACAACAGCTCCGGCTTGGACGCACTGATGCCGTAGGCCACATCCTGCGGATATAAATCGCTTATTTTGCGGATAATATTACCGGTTAAGCCCTGTTCCACAATCAGATAATCGACAACTCCCTGATTCTCGAAGAGCAGGTCGATCTCACCCCGCCTGAGGGCGTCCAACGCCTCCGGTACGGTTGCATATTCTATGTATTGCGATGGGGAGATACCCGCCTTAGTCTGCAGGACTGTCTCTGAGTACTGACCTTTACCGACACCGATTTTGTACTTACTGAGTGTGTCCAGCTTCACTTCACCCTGGAGCCCTTGACGCGCATAGACAGAAATGTAGCTTTTTAACACGGGTCTGGAGAACAGAATGCTCTGCTTCCGCTCCTCGCTGACAGCCATCAGCCCGGTTGTATCGATCCCGCCTTCGGTCAGCTGCCGGTACGTCTGCTCCCAGTCTCCGGTGCTGTAGTGGACAAGATACTCATGCTTCTCGAAGATCATACTGGTCAGATCAATATCGAAGCCCGTCAGATAACCATTCTGTATGTACTTATAAGGTGGATACTCCAGTTCTGCCTGGTATTTAATTTCCTGTCTTTCGGCATAAGCGGCAGCGGGGTGTGCAAGCATGAGCACAATGCTAATTAGAAGCAACAATTTACACCGCTTCATCGCAATTCTCCTTTATCCCAGTAAGATCGGCTTAACATATGTATACAAGCTTATTCGACAAAATATGGTAGGGTTCCTGCTCCTTTCCCTGCAATTCTGATAAATTGTGCACATTCTGCGGCATCGTCTTCTTAACCCCTGAGCAAACAATTTTATATTTAATCAAAAACTTTAGATTTATATTGCTTTTTATGCTTAATATGTGGATAATAGCAGTAACGGTTGATAATGATTATCATTATTGGATGTATATCATTCATTAATTTCTATATTTGAGCTAAAAGGAGACTGAACACCCATGAACGCAGCCACTACCCGGACCGCCCTGCAGGTTGACGATTACCTGGACCTGCTCAATCTTGCTGTAAAAGTCGGAGATATGAAATGGCAGAAAGAGATCAAGTCCAGACTGCAATATATCCTGTGCCTGCAAACCAGATAGTCTGTTCTATACGGAAATAGATGAATACAGCTTACTTCGTACAGCGCCGCATCCCTTAAGGGGGTGCGGTTTTCTTGCGGTTATCCCGTCGATTCCGGGGTGCCTGCATCTGCGGGGCTCAGAATGTTTAATGATATAGTATAATGATCAGCATACTATAATGAACAATAGCCTATAGATCGGAGTGTGTCCCATTGAGAAAAAACCTCACCCTCGCCTTGGTCTTGATATTATCTCTGCTGTGGATTCCGGGGGTCTATGCTGCGAATATTCCTGCACAGCAAGGAGTAATTACGGATGAAGCCCGGCTATTGTCTGCCCAAGAAGCAGAGAACCTAACCCGAATAGCCACTACAGACCGCTATACCTTCCATGTCTTAACCGTGGATTCGCCGGATGGGAGCGATATGTCCAGTTATGCTGCGGATGTATATGATACCTGGGGTCTGAAGACCCGGGATATCCTGCTCCTGATCGCTTACGAGGATCAGCTGACAGAGATCAGCTTCATTAATCCTGCGCTGCAAACTGCGCTCGATGCCTGGTCCAGACAACAGGGCGGAGCTGCGGGCAGTGCAGCAATAAACAAGGTACTGGAGACATATTTCAATCCTTATGCCCGGGAGGGAGATATTGCTGAAGGCATACGTTCTGTGGTCCAGGAGCTGCAAGCCATTGGCAGCCGCTCACAGAGCGGCAATACCGGCAGCGGTGCGGCAGGCGGTGCCGCCGCTGGGACCGCAGGAGCTGCCTCAGGCGCTAACGGCAACGGCAGCGGATTCCCTCTCCTGCCGGTCGCAGGGGGCCTGGTCTTGGCTGCACTGCTGATATTGCTGCTGTATGTACTAATTACCGGAATGCGGCGCCGCAAGGGGCTGTCTGAGCAGCGGGACCAGCTCGCCGACCTCTTGGTACGGGCCAACCATGCCCTGGAGTCCCTACAGCCGTTCAAGGGAATCGTGCAGGGCAAGACCGGTGAGAGGGTCGAGGGCATCTCGAAGCGGCTGACCTCCCGGCTGGTCGAAATTTCGGCACTCCAGACAGCCGGGCAAGGCCCCTTGCCGCCGTTCTACCGCTTGTCAGCGCTTAAGACGGCGGCAGAGCAGCTTCAGCAGACAGAGGCTGAGTTCCGCGCCGCCCTGGAGGAAGAGGAGCAGAATATTGCGGTCATCAGCGATGCCGACCGGAACGTCAAGCAGCAGATCACCGAGCTGAAGCAGGATGCCCCGGAGCTTGAGGAAAAGCGGCAGGAAGAAGCCCGGGAGACGGGCTATGCGCTGCAGATGATTACCCAAGATCTTCAGGAGCTGGCCGAAGAGACTGCTAAGGCAGATCAGCTGGAGCTGTTCGACCCGATTGCCGCCCAGGAGATTACTGTACAAGCGAAGAAACGGCAACAGCAGATTGAGCAGGATGTGCAGGATGTGGGGACTTTTGACGATAAGCTGAAGGCCTTTCCCGGCGTCCTGGCCGCTGCCCGCAGCCGCATTGCCGGGCTGATCGACCAGAACAACCTGCACAATATGAAGGTTAAGCCTTACGATAGCCTGGAGCAGGCTGATGCTGCTTCAAGTTCCATGGAAGGGCCGC
The DNA here is from genome assembly GCF_045040735.1 of Paenibacillus sp. FSL K6-1217. Taxonomy (NCBI): domain Bacteria; kingdom Bacillati; phylum Bacillota; class Bacilli; order Caryophanales; family Paenibacillaceae; genus Paenibacillus; species Paenibacillus sp. FSL K6-1217. The sequence continues at coordinate 5,561,973 of NZ_CP150271.1, read as the reverse complement.
TGCACAGCGGCGATATGGATGAGGTGCGCCGGATTGGCGCTGACATGGATGCACTGCTGACTGAGGCCGTTGCAATGACGGAACGCCAGGCTATGATCCGGCAGAATAACCTCAAGGATCTGGAGACTGTACGCAGCACATGGGCAACCCTAACCCAGCGGCGCAATGAATTGCAGAGCCGGCTTGCCGGGGCTAAGAACCGGTTCGCCCGGCAGCATCTGGACGCTCTGGAGAAGCTGCTGGAGGAGACCGGCGGTGCGCTGCGGCAAGGTGCGGCGGAAGTGCCGCAGCTTGAGACCTGGACCAGCGATGCACGCGGAGAGTATGACAATGCACGCAGCGGGCTGGACCGGCTGCTTGCCTTGCAGGATGAGACGGCAGGCAGCTTCAGTAGCATCAGCAGCAGTCTGGATTCTCTGGAGGAGCGCCTGGACAGTGTGAGCAGGCTGTTCACGGAGGGGCAGAGCCAGGTGGATGCCGCCTACAATCTGCTGCACAGCAGAGGGATTGCCTCGCAGAACCGCTTCCAGCTATCCCTGCTGCCGGAGTATGCCGAGCTGGAGCAGCGTCTGGCCTCAGGTCCCTACGATCTGGATGAACTGGAGGAAACAGGACGCTCCTATGCTGCGCAGATCGCGTCCTTCGTAGAAGAAGCGAACCGGCTGGTCCGCCAGAAGGAAGAGGCCGAACGCGCAGCCAGAATGGCCATGCTGCGGGAGCAGCAGCGCCGGGAGCAAGCCCGCAGACGCAATTCCGGCCCGCCTTCGGGCGGCGGGTTTGGCGGCGGCGGGCGCTCCTCCGGCGGCTCATCCTGGGGCGGCGGAGGCGGTGGACGTTCCTCCGGCGGTTCTTCATTTGGCGGCGGCAAATCGGGGCGAAGCTCCGGTGGCTCCAAGTGGTAAGCCACAGATTGCCGCTACAACTAATACTCATCCTAACAGGTGGATGATATAACAACTTATTCTGTGGCATCAAGCGTAATCAGGGGCAGTAGTGTCCCTGATTTTGCTTTCTTTGGACTTTATCCGTTCCGCGCATCCTTGCGTCGGCACAATGTTCGGTTTAATCGCATATATTGGCCACGCACCACACGCCAGCACAATGTACTGCAAACGCACAGCAGCGATTCCCCATTCACCGGAGAATCGCTGCTGTGCTGATTATATTGCCGTTCAGTGAGAATCATCCTCCAGAAACGGCTTGTTCACATAGTAATACATCACGCCCATTAGCACGCCCCCGCCGATGAGATTGCCTAATGTGACCGGGACGAGATTATGCACCACGCCTCCCCAGGAGATCGTGCCGGGGTGGTCCAGAACGAGGGCAATAGCGAAGGTACACATGTTGGCAATACTATGCTCATACCCGGAGATGAAGAAGCAGAACACGAACAGCACCATGGCGAACATTTTGGCACCGTCGTTCTTCATCGACATCGGCACGAAGAAGGCCAGACAGACGAGCCAGTTACAGAGAATCGCCCGGAAGAACAGCTGCATCGCCGGGGCTTCCATCTTATGGGCCACCACATTCAGCAGGAACCCGTTCACGGAGGAATCATAGAACAATCCGGTCAGAAAAATAAGCAGTGCAAATGCCGTAGCCCCAAGAATGTTGCCGAGGTAGCTGACGACCCACATCCGCACCACTTCGGTCCATGCCAGCTTGCGCCTCAGTGCCGCATAGGTGTAATAGAAAGTATCCCCGGTGAACAAATCTCCCCCGCCGTAGGAAATCAGGATGATGGCTGCGCCGAAGGTGATCGCAGCCATCGGATAGGTCATCGGCGATTGTTCCATATAGAAGAAGTTGCCGGTCTTAAAGGCTACGATAACGCCGAATCCGATAAACATGCTGGCGAGCATAGCCCTGGCAATATACCGGAATACGCTTTGCCGGAAAATCTTCTGTTTCTTAAGTGCCAGCTTCTCAACCTGCAGCAGTGCCTCGTTCTCCATTTGACCTCCGTATTCGCTTTATATTTTCAGTGGCGCCGGAAGACTGATGTACAGCCTCCAGGCTATTATACCCAATAAACCACTGGAAATTGCTTGAATCACAGAGCATCAATTATTTATGAAATCCGCCCACTGCCCGCACCCTCTTCACAGGCCGTTATCCTCCCGATCATTCAGGCTGGCAATCGCCTCGGCCTTCTCACTGCTGGCTACGACGATAAGCACCACGATCAAGCATCCCAGAATCATCCCGCTTATCCCCTCTTTCTCCACAGGTCGCCTTAGTGACAACGTATGTGGGGGAGCGGGATAATATGAATGGATATTCTACCGGCAACGAATCAGACCCTTAATTCAAAAAGCTGCTCAGCCCGTTCTCCGCCTGCTTCAACGCCTGCGGCTGCGAACCCTCATTCAGCCCGAGCCGGTTGTTCAGCTGGGTGTTGATGGTCGTCATTTTGGACGTATAATCCTGACAGCTCTCGATGATCCGCCGGTTGGACTGCTCCGAGGTATCCAGGGCGCTGAGCAGGTCGCCGATGGCCTGATTCACGGCTTCCAGCGACATGGACGGCTTGGAGAGCAGCTCCGTGGTCTTCTCGGTCGTCGTGCGCAGCAGCCGCGCATTCTCCTTGAACTGATCCTCGATGGTCTTGTTGGTGGCCTCCACCGCATTGATGACATTCTCCTGATCGGCCAGGGACATGGCAATCATCGCCGAGACGGTGATCAGGTTAGAGGTCTTGTCAATCGCGTTGTTTACGGAATCAATCAGCTTGTCATTATTGTCATTGATGATGTCTGTTGCCGCAATCGCCTGATTGTAGAGCAGAATCATCTCGGTCATGGATTGAATCCGCACCATGACCTTGCGCAGCCCCCGCTCCAGGTACGCTTTGCGGAATTCATTCTCGGGCTTTGCAATCTCGACCTCGAACAGCTCCTTCAGCTTATTGCCGAAGGCGATCTTGGTCTGGAGGTTGTAAATCTCCTCCATCGAGGTGCGCTTCAGCTGGCGCATGTTGACGATGCTCTCCTCCAGCGTATCCCGGCCGTCACGCAGGCCGGTGATGATGGCATCGATATTGGTGCGGACCGACTGATATTTGTAGACATAGTTCTTAAGCGGGCTTTTGCGCAGCATTTTGCCGAAGAAGCTGACATTCTTGCTCTGCTGCAGCGTCTCGCACTCATTGCGCAGCTTCATAATCATATTCGGCACTTCCACCCGCTTGCCGCTCATCAGGTCATTGACCGGACGGTCCAGCAGCTTCAGGGTCTGCCCCGCCTTCTCCTGCGTCTTCACCCCTAGCTTCCCGATATCATCCATCAGGGAATCCAGCGCCACCGTGTCTGTCTTGGCTACCTGCTCAATTAACTGGGAAGCCTCCTGGACGACCTTCTGCTCATCTTCTTTTCTAAGCTCAATCAACTGCGTGGACATGGTTCTCCTCCTCCTATAATTCGGAACTGCTGTAGCGCTGATGAATCAGTTCCGCCTTGGTCTGAAGTTCCATCAGGTCTTTGTGTTCAATTGTAGACGCAATATCGGAAATCTTGGCATCGACATCACGCAGACCATTCAGCAGCATTCTCCGGTTTCTTGTCTTGGCTTCGCCGCCCAGGCGCAGGAACGGGTTGATGACTCCATTAAGGTCCTTCAGCACCAGTCTGCGGACGGTATGGTTGATCTCGCCGTTGCCCAGCTCCTGCAGCAGCGGAATCACACGCTGCAGCCTGGCGAACAGCGCCAGCGACTTCTCGACAATCTCGTTGTCCAGCGTATCCTTCTGCCCTTCGGAGATAATCATATCCTCCAGGATGCCCAGATACTCCACCACCGGAGCGAACTCTGCCCCGATCTGTATTTCCTCCCTGTGTCCGGCTCCCGGATGGGCCGGGGAGGCGTGTCCCGCAGCAGCAGGAGAGGCAGTAGCAGCGGTGCCAGACGGAGCCTGAGGACCGCCGGAGGATGCCGCCGGAATGGCCTTCGGCTCCTGTCCGGCAGGAATCACCTCCACCGGGAGATTCACTCTTGTGCGCCTGAGCTCCGGCACCGCAAGTGCGGCCCCGATCACCGGAAGCAGCAGTGAGACCAGCTCAGGCAGGAAGCCGCTGGTCAGGACAGCTACGACATAACCGGCACCGGCATAGGCCAGTACTTTGAATTTAGCTTGCATTCCTTCTCACCTCTTATGAGCGTGAATGCTACACGCTCAATTCACGGAATCCGTGATGACGGATTCTCCGTTTATTCTCATGATCAGCGGCTGCTCGACATGGCTGGCCAGGACGTTATGCTCGAACTCCGCAGGCAGAACCTCGCCGCCGAGCGCGCTTTTGACAGCCAGATAGGGGAAGTTGATGCCGGACAGACAGGAGATATGCAGACCGCCGGACATCCGCGGGTTAATCTCCAGCAGCTTGGGGACATCGCCGCTGTATTTCATCTGAATATTGAAATTGAACGGAATCCGGTACGTCTCAGCCACCCTGCGGGCCACCTCCGCAAGCTCCGGAATATACTCCATCAGCCGCAGACGGCCACCCGCCTTCCGGCGCGGAACGGCGGCCAGCAGTCTGCCCTGCTCATCCGACAGGCAATCAATACTGTATTCATATCCCTCCAGCAGCTCCATCACCATCAGGTTAGGGAAGCTCCCGGCTTCAGCAAGGATGCGGTGTGCCTCCCCGAAGGAGATCAGCGGGGTCACATGGCCGAACAGCTCTTCCACGGGACTGCGGTCATTATCTATGATCCGGAATCCAAGTCCGCCTTCCGTCTCGGTAGGCTTGAAGCAGACCTTATGCCCTTTGGCTGCGAGGTCTTCATAAGCTTCCCTGAACTGCTCCGCATTACTAACTACATGATAATCGGGAATCGTCATAATTCCGTTGGACTTCACGCTCTCATAGAACTTGCCCTTATCCATGATCATCTCCAGCAGATCAAGATCACGGCAGACCAGTACCTTCGTCCCGATGTCATCGAACAGCGAAGCATGCAGCGCGATATCGAGCATATGCAGCCGGGGGATGAAGATATCAATCTCATTGCGCCGGCAGAAATCAACGCAGAACTGTACGTATTCAATGCCTTCAAGCGCCGGCTCGGTTCCGGCCACATCGGCGCCTTGCAGCGACATATGGTGGATATCCGGGTGGGTGGCGAAGATCTGTACCGGAATTCCGTCCTCATTGGCCCGGATGAGATTCATGTAATGATAGGCAACGGAGAACCAGCGGTTGAAATATATGTTTACCTTTTTCATGGTGGCGGCCCAACTCCCAATGCTGTCAAATTATTATATATCTGCTGAACATACTGCATAATCTCATCCGCGGCAAACACCCCCGGCCGCTCTGTAAATGGATACTCTAAGTGTACTAAACCCGCCTGCTGCTCGGCAAATATTTCTCCGTGGCAGGGGGCTATGGCATAGTCTGCGGCAGCAAGCAGGCTCTTGTCCAGCAGCGAATCGCCCGAGGCGACCATCGGCTCCGAATGTACGGTGCGCCGGACATGGAGAATGGCATCGCTTTTGTTCACAGCTTCCGGCACGATGTAGAGCTTGCGCCCTTGCAGGGATACCCTCCAGCCAAGCTCATCCAGCCGCTGCGCCATTCGGGCAATCTCCTCCAGCGGCAACGAATCCCGGTGAACCACAAAGGTATAGAACAGCTCGTCGCAATAACGGCGGCTTATGATCCATTCTTCCCGCACAACAGAGCGCACGATGCTCTCAGCCTCTCCGGCCGCAGCGGAGCCGCGTTCTACTGCTCTGCCGACAGCACCCCGCCAATCCTGATCCACTACACCGCCTACAAGAATATTGCCTCCATTGCTGGTGATGGCATAATCCGGAATGACCGTCTCCTGGAACAGGTTAATCCGCCGGTACTGGGCAATCGTACGTGTAGTCACCGGCATGAAGACAATCTTCGCCGCCAGCTCTTTCAGTGTAGCCAGAGCCTGCTGTGATATATACGATACCGTCCTTCCGTCAACAATCTCTGCCGGAACCAGGCCGGGAGCATCCTCTGGAACGCCTATCGCGCTAAGAGAGTAGATCAGCGTACGGTCCAGATCGCTGGCGTAGATCATTCACTCTCTCCTTTCAGCGGCTTGATGATTCCGCAGCAGGAGTAGGTCAGCCCCGGATAGACCTCTACCGGCACTCCCCGGTCTTCGGCCAGGAGCAGAATATGCCGCAGATTGGGGTTATCGATTCTGTCCACAAGGATTCTCCAGGGCACTCTGCGCAGCAGCACACGCGTCGTCTCGCCAACCCCCGGCTTCACCAGATTGATGTTATCGATGCCGAAGGTATCCTGGATACTGCGGATATCGGCCAGCCCCTGCCAGGTAATCTCCGGTGGATGCTCCTGCATCTCTCCGGCCTGTGCAAGCGCCTCTGCCGCTACTTCAGAGAAATACGGGGTAATCGCTGCAACGAATACATTGGACAGATCACTGTCCAGCCATTCCTTGTAGAATTTGGCCCCATGGAACTCCTCAGGCCCGATCAGATCGTCGCGGAGCACGGTACGGCTCATCAGGCCGGATACCGTGGAGTTCAGGCAAGCGCTTGGAATCAGATAATCCTCCCGGGTGCCGAAGGTTCCCGAGCAGTGCCCGGGATCAGCGAGTACCGCCAGATCATCATTCAGCGTGATGCCGTATTTCCTGTTCATGCTCTCGCAGGCCTCAATCAGCACCTGCCGGATGGCCCCCTTGCCGGTCCAGCCATCGATGAATTGCAGCTCGGCATCCCTTCCGTGCTGCTGGAGCATATACAGTACCGCATTCTCATCAATCCCTTTGCCGCGGATAATGGAGATGCTGTAGTGTGGAAGATCCGCTCCGTACTTCTCAAGAATGTAACGTTTGATCAGCACCCCGATGGGCGTGCCCGCTCTCGCCAGAGAGACCAGCACGGTATTCGCAGTTCCCCGCCGGGCTACAATCATCTCGGATACCACAGCTACAGCCAGTGCCACCTTCCTGGCGGTCTGCTGCAGCGTCTCATGAAACAACTCTATATATTGCTCCGTCGGCTGGTATTCCACAGGAAGCATCTCTGAATAATGGACGCCGGACTGGATCGCTTCCTCCCGCTCGGCCGTTCCCCGCTCCAGGGATACATTGCTGAGATCCTTGAGCAGAAAAGTAACGTCCGAAGCAGGATAGCTGCCCAGCGCAACCGGAGGGGATATTCTTCTATTGTGAATGGCTTCGATATCTATTCCTTTCATAGCCCCGGGCCTCCTCTGTCTGGTTCTGAGGTGAGCACAACAAGATGGACCTTATTGCCCGCCAGCCTCTGTAAAATATCCGTCATCGGTGCAATCCGCTGCCGGGGCACCTCACGCTCCAGCAGGACGAAGATATCGTCATACTGGCCGGGGTCCACATTATAGATGAAATTCATAATCTCCGTGTCCCCGGCAGACGGATAGGCAGCGGCGCTGTGCACGCCGTAATCGGCACGCCGCTCCGGATGGATCGGGCTGCGCGTGGAGGACTGGTAGAATACGCCCTCCCCCATCTCTGCGGCAATCCGCATCGGCAAATACATGAATTCGCCTACGCCCATCACCAGGGTACGTCTGCCTTCCCGCAGCTCGCGGAGCTGCCCGGCTACGCGGCTTACACCTGCATCTATCTGCGCATTATCCGCTGATTCCAGGCCGAAGCGGCCGCTGTGCTTCAGATAAGGCGATGGGTTGACTATGCCTTGCCCGTCCGCCGAGGTTACCGGAAGCCGCTCTAAGCCGTCGAACACATAAGTGGTTACAAGCTCCGCGCCTGCGGAATCAGCGGCTCCGCTATCGGCTGCAGCCTGCAGCAGCGGGATTCCCTCCACCTTAATGCTTCCCTGCAGCAGGGACAAAGCGGTAATCCGGATGCCCAGCTCCTGCTCCAGATCACGGTAAGCCTGAATATTGCCGGCGCTCCGCCAATCGAGCAGCGAGGCCACGACATATTCCCGGCGCGGGAACTTCGACTGGATATCCCGGATGGTATTAATCGCTGTATTGCCGGTCGTGATCTCATCATCCACCAGCACAATCGGCTCCGTTCCTGATAACAGTCCGGCATCCAGGGCGTAGCAGAGATGATCTACGGCGTGGGAATGCTCTTCTTCAAAGGTGACTACCGATTCCAGCTCAGGAATCAATTCACGCGTGGTATGAATATATGACGCTCCGCCGGCGAACGCATTGTACATGCTGTGGCCCAAGGCGGTAGCGGTTTCGGCGAACCCGATGAACAAGACGGGCTGCGGCAGAACCAGGCGTGCAGCCAGCAGCGCATGATAAGCTTCTTCCGCACTTTCAGGATGGATCAGGCCATGAACGGCCTGGTTCATCAGCGGGCCCATAACCTCGCGGCCTTCGGTATCTCCGCTCATCTCCCGATACAGGAGTAGGGCGAGCGCCGCGCCGCTGAGCAGCGGGGTATACGGCCCTACCGGAATATGCTTGCCCAGTACTTTGCTGACGAACAGGAATGAGCGCTTCTTATTGATCCGTGCCGCCATGGAGAATAAGGAATCCACGGGCATGTGGAAGGGGTTGGAGGTTTCCGTTACCGTAACCTGCAGATTCTCGACGATATTAAACGTGTGTATATTCGTTCTCGGGTAGTAATCCGACAAAATGCTGTTGTTCATGTAACACCCCGTATATTTGAGATCGTAATAAAATTCGTCTGGCCCAGTTCAAATGAGGCTTGATCTCATTCATTTTGTTATAGTATTCACTCTTGAACACGCCGCGGCTGCCATCGTTACTGTCCACGATACTTAAGGCGTCCACATATTCTTCATGCATTACGGTATACATCGCCTGCACAGGTCTGAGGTGGGAGGGGTGGATAATGGTTTTGCCTACAATACCGTTCTCCTTGTCCAGAATCACTTCCCTGAACAGCCCGTCCATGGAGCTGGAAATGAAGCTGTTGCGCATCTCGCGGCCATGCTTGCCGTAGGTATCCTCGAAGGGCGTCTCCCGCAGCTGCGGACGGAGTACCCGGTGCCCTTTGTTGGCAAAATACTCCCACACCGGTCCCGAGATCACGTAGCCTTCCTCCACCCGGCCAAATACATTGATAATATCCGATATGCAGTCACGGATCGGCGTCAGGTCATAGATGCTGATATCCGGGCTGCGCCGAAGTCCGAACAGGCTGGAGAAGTCCGTCGCTCCAATCCGGACGTTAAGCACATACTCGCGGTATTGCCCGAGCAGATCCCGGACCCCCAGCAGGGTGTCCATCCGGCTCTCCCGGTAGATGATCGGCGCATTCTCCAGAATCGGCATTCCGTAGAGCACCGGGGCTGCATAGCTCCGCGTGTCATTGTAATCGGCAATGGCTTCGAAATAATCCGTACCGTTCTCTACGGAGAATTTGGGGAAGACGAAGCCGGTCAGCATGGTGATCAATGACCCCAGCCGAAAAATCAGATCCCGCAGCTGTGCCGGGTTACGAACGCGGATGAACAGCAGCGGAAGACTGCCGCGCAGTTCCGGCTCATTCTCCGCATAAGCGGACAGGAACGCCAGATGCCTGACGATGGACTCTTCGGCATAATCCACTTCACCGTCCCCGATGGCATCCTCCAAATCTATAATTACCGTGATAAGCCCCGAGGCTCTCAGCTTAATAATATCTTCGGCAACACTGGCACGGGTGGCCGGCATATAAAGGGCTGCTCCGACGGCATAAGCCAGTAAATCCTTGCGGGTAGTATGATCAAATGAAACCGGCGGAACATGGAATAATGAGGCTTCCTGTTCTTGCGTGAGGTAATCGAAATATCTCAAGGCCCTTCCCCCTTAATGTTGTGCCAGCACCATACAAATGGCCTTTGGCTGCGAGCAGAACCGGCTATGCCGTCCTCTCGGGGACGGTATCCGGCTTAATTAGAACCCAAGCAAAGGCCATGCTATAAACCTGTTACGATTACCCGAAAGGCGTGCCGGAGTCCACCCTTCCCGTGAACTCCGCGCCTTCCTGAACAGCTATGAAGGATAAAGATATGAAAAAAATGAAGCACGCAGATCAATCAGGCTTTGTGGTTCTCAGCCTTCTTGCGTTTGCTTGCGCTGTATACGATAGTACCTGCAAACACCGCAATCAGAATCCCGAAGAAAATTACATGCGGCAATTCATAACCGAAGGCTCCGGCAAGCATTTTACCGGCAATCAGTGCAATGAGCAGGAATGCTGTCTGTTCCAATTCAGGATATCTGGCAATCAGCTTGAGGAACACCTGTGCCACTCCGCGCATCATCAGTACGCCGAGGATACCGCCCAGGAAGAGTACCCATACTTCACTGCTAAGACCAAATGCGGCTACCACGCTGTCAATACTGAAGGCAATATCCATTAATTCAACGAGGAGTACCGTCTTCCAGAAGGAGGCGCCTTTATTCTTAATCTCTCCCTCTTCTCCGCTGCCCTTGAACAACCCTTTGTAGGCAATGTAGAAGAGATACAAGGCTCCAAGCACCTTAACCAGTGTGAATTTGACGAGATAGGTCCCCAGACCAATCGCCAGGAATCTGAATACATAAGCACCGATAATCCCGTAGAACAACGCCTTACGCTGCTGCTCCTTCGGCAGATGCTTAACCATGACCGCCAGTACAAGCGCGTTATCAGCGGACAACAGACCCTCCAGCAGAATCAGACTTCCGATAATTCCCCAGCTGACAGGGTCGGATAGCGTCCCTGCAATATCACTCCATGAGAAGAAATGCCCGTAATTCTCACCGATACTCCTAAAAAAATCACTGAACCAGTCCATTCCACTTGCGCCTCCGGTAATATCAAATTATTTGCTGCCCGCTACCCAGCGAAGCCCCCAGCCATAAGCCTCATCCATCTCCTTGTGACCGCTGAAATATTGCACGAGCCGTTCAATACTGAAGGTCTCATTGTCCACATTCCGGATCAGCGCGATGGCGCACATGCCTTTACGGTTGTTATGCTCGTCCAGATTCACGATAATATCCGGTCCTCCATCCTGCTTCAGGGTAACCACTCCATCCGCTTCAGACCAGTTGGTAACTCCTTTGTAAATAAAGGCAAACACCAGAATCCGTTCGATCTGTGCAACCTTACTTCCGTTTATACGCAGATTCTCGCCGGATGTTACGGAGCCGGTCCGGTCATCTCCATCAAGCATGATGTAGGGCGGCTGTTGCAGGTTGCCGAATGCATTGCCCAGTGCCTGCACCACGCCTTTGCTGCCGTTCTTCAGCTCATACAGACAGGCCAGATCGAGATCCACCCCGCCCTTGTTACGGCTGAACAGCCCCCCGCCCTGCTTCTGGTTCCAGTTCAGGTTAATGAGCAGCTCACCCAGACCGGAGGCCGATTTCTTCAGGTTGATGGAATCGCCCTTCTTCTTCAGCTCAATCTTCTTCAGATTGAGATTCAACGCCGGTGCGGGGGCAGCCTCCTGCTTGGGCGGCGCCGGTGCAGGGGGCGGCGGTATTACAATATTCGGCCTGGACGGCTCCGTGCGGGGCGGCGGCACTTGAAGCGGCGGACGTTCCGGCGGCGGAGTTGCCTTCCCGGGCTGCTTCGCTGCGGAAGAGGGGGCAGGCTCGTCCTCCACTTCTATGCCATAGTTGCCGCACAGCGCCTTAAGCCCGCCTGAGAAGCCTGCAACAATTGCGCTGAATTTCCATTCTTCACCGTATCTATATAATTCTCCAACCACAACAGCCGTTTCCACAGAGAACTGATTTCCGAGGTTACACCGCAGAATTTGCGACCCTGTCGCCTGATCCAGGACCCGGCATTCCGCCTCGCTCATTTGTCCGAACATTTGCTTGCGGTTCTCGCCATCATACAGGGTAAGCGTGAAGGCAATCTTCATGATATTTGCAGGAATCTTATCCAGCGAGACTTCAAACTGCTTAAGTCCTCCAGAAGCCGTACCCGGCACATCCTTATACTTTATATAAGGGGTAGACGGGTTATTATAGAAAATCAGATCATCGTCACTATTTACTTTGCCTTGCGCTCCAAGCAGGAATGCAGAGGCATCAATATCCATGGAAGACGGGGCCTTCCACCCGATCTCAACAGTCACACTGCGGATTCCAGGGTTTCCTTTGGTCAGGTCGGCTTTCTGCCCTTTGACTACTTCTGTATTCATTCTTACGCCACCTTTATTCATGGATAAGAGCGCAAATTACTAGATTTTGTGTATAAAAAGGGCAGGATCATGAAGATCCCGCCTTTGAAGCCCTTATTGCGCGTCCAGCCCGTAGTTTTTGCATAATGCGCTTAGTCCGCCGGCAAACCCGCTGCCGATCGCCTGGAATTTCCAGTCCGCCCCGTGGCGGTAGAATTCACAGAAGACAACGGCCGTCTCGGTGGAGAAGTCCTCACCAAGATCAAACCGCAGAATCTCGCGGTCACTCGAAGCATCGACTACACGGACGAATGCGTTGGAGACTTGTCCGAAGTTCTGCGCACGTGTCTCATAATCATATATGGTTACTGTAATCCCGATACGCTGAATATTTGCCGGCACCAGGCTGAAGTCTACGAGGATCTGCTCATCGTCCCCGTCACCTTCACCGGTACGGTTGTCGCCCGTATGGGTTACAGAGCCTGTACCGCCACTTGGATTGTTATAGAATACAAAGTCGTTTTCGCTTTTGGCTTTGCCGTCCTCATGCAGCAGGAACGCTGATGCATCGAGGTCGAAATCCTGGCCGCCGCTATACTTGTTCGTATCCCAGCCCAGTCCTACAACTACCTTCGTCAGGCCCGGATTAGTCTTGGTAAGATCAATCCGCTGACCTTTGGAAAGACTGATCGTCACTGTCAAAAACCCTCTTTCCTGAAAAATTTATTTCACGGATCAACCCGGTCTTATTGCAGACCGTAATCGCGGGTCAGTCCAGAGAGACCGTCCTTGTAGCCGCTGCCGATCGCGTTGAATTTCCACTCTGCGCCATTACGGTACAATTCGCCGACAACTACGCCGGTTTCAACGGAGAAATCTTCACCCAGGTCAAAGCGGATCAGCTCTTCACTGTTCGCATCATTGACAATACGCACATAAGAACGGGAGACTTGTCCGAAGTTCTGGCTTCTAGCTTCAGCTTCATAGATCGTAATAGTGAAGGCAATTTTGTCAACATCCGCAGGGACATTAAGCAAGTCCACCTGAATCTGCTCATCGTCGCCGTCGCCTTCACCGGTACGGTTATCGCCGGTGTGCACAACCGAAGCGTTCTCGTTCTGCTTGTTGTTGAAGAAGATAAAGTTCGTTTCTTTATCGACTTTACCGCTCGCATTGGTCAGGAACACGGATACGTCCAGGTCAAAGTCCTTACCGCCATCGTATTTATTCGTATCCCATCCGAGGCCGACTGTAATTTTGGACAAGCCCGGGTTGGTTTTGGTCAGATCAATTTTTTGTCCCTTGGATAAGTTGATAGCCATGAATAGAGCCCTCTTTTCTCAAATTGGATTTAGAGATACCGTTCTGCCAGCTGATTGATATGCGCTGCGTGGGCGCCTTCACCGATGGCGGCGAATTTCCACTCTTCGCCATGGCGGTACAATTCACCGCAGATCAATGCCGTGAAGCCTGTGTAATTATCTGTCAGATTAAACTTAACCAATTCTGCATTCCCTGCCGCATTCATAATCCGGATATACGCAGATTTGATCATCCCGAAATCCTGCTTGCGGTTCACGGCGTCGTAGATGTTGACCACAACCAGAACCTTATGGACATCGGCAGGAATCGACTTCAGATTCACATTAATCTGCTCGTCGTCCCCGTCCCCTTCACCCGTCAGGTTATCTCCCGAGTGAACCACGGAATTGTTCGTATTCTGTTTGTTGTGAAAGCAGACGAGGTTCAGCTTATTAGTCAGCTTGCCGTTCTCGTTCAGCAGCAGCGCTGAAGCATCGCAGTCTACATTCGCCTGTTTCTTGACGCCAAAGAATCCCCTTGCCGGTTCGGCAGGGTCCCAGCCCAGTCCTACGATCACGTTAGACAGGCCGGCATTACCTTTGGTTAAGTCGATCTTTTGTCCTTTTACCAGATTGATTCCAGCCAACTTGAAGTACCTCCGTTTCCAAATAGAAGTTTGCGTATGGTGCTACATCAGTGATACGGCGATTATCCGCCTAAGTTTCAGCTATTTGGCAGCTGTATTCAAGCCTGCGGTTACAGGCTGAATTCGCTAGGACTAAGTGACAGCACGTTGCAGATATTCCGCACAACCGCTTTCTCATGCTCATCGAAGTCACCGTCAGCCGCACCAATCGCGGAGCATACACCTATAATAACGCGGCCAATCTCCGGTTTGCTGCTGAACTTCGCAATCGCTTTGAGCGCTTCCTGCTTGCCGATTTCGGGCGAGAATTCGAAGTTGCTCACATAGAAATTGAACTGGGCGATGACATCTCTCATATCAAATACCTTCAGTTCATTGCTGAGATTCATGTATCCCGCCATCTTGTTCTTCTCGGATTCCTCAATCTTGCCGTCAGCCGCCGCAACCAGTGCGCAGCCTGCCACTACCGCATTCATGAAGTCTTTATTCTTAAATTTCTTAACCTGTTCTGTCAGTCCGGTTTTTGTCGTATTCAGCCAATTTTTGAATGTGCTCATCGTATTCTCCTTCTATCATTCTGAATTATGACCAACAGTAATAGTATGCCACTCTATTAAGCACCCTATCCTTTTCTGCCGGAAATATAAGGATATATCATTATGCAGAACCCATCTAATCCCTATACTTTAAAAAAAGATATCCCAGAGCCTCCTCCCCGCCATCTCTGGCAGCTATTCATTCATGGTCCTATTGCCTTATTCTTACTCTTCTAATATAACCGATTAAATAACAATATTCTACTTTGGCCGATTCTCACAGCACCTTGGACAGGAACTCCCGGGTACGCTCATGAGACGGACTGCCAAACAACTGCTCCGGCGCTCCCTGCTCCACTATTACCCCTTGCTCCATAAAAAGAACCCGGTCCCCTACTTCACGGGCGAAGCCCATCTCATGGGTTACCACAACCATGGTCATCCCCTCAAGGGCCAGCTCCTTCATGACCGCCAAAACCTCGCCCACCATCTCAGGGTCCAGGGCCGAGGTTGGCTCATCGAACAGCATGATCTTCGGCTCCATCGCCAGCGCCCGGGCAATCGCCACCCGCTGGGCCTGACCGCCGAGAGCGAGGATGGATACATCTCCGCCTTCTCGCCAAGCCCCACCTTATGCAGCAGCTCCCATGCCTTCTGCCTCGCTTGATCCGCCGTGTATTTCCGCACCTTCGCCGGGGCCAGCATGATGTTCTCGATCACTGTGCGGTGCGGAAACAGATTGAACTGCTGAAAGACCATCCCCACCTCGGTTCGGATATCGTTAATCCTTGTGCTTTTGGCCATCAAGGAAGTGCCTTCAATGATAATATCGCCCGCTTGCGGCTGCTCCAGCAGATTCAGGCAGCGCAGAAAAGTCGATTTGCCCGAGCCCGACGGCCCGATGACTACCACAACCTCGCGGCTGCGAATGTCAATGCTGATATCCGTCAATACCTGATGGGCACCGAATGATTTATGCAGATGCTTGACTGAAATAACCGGCTCCATAGGATCACACCTTCCGTTCGATATAATTAAGCAGCTTGCTGAGCGAATAAGTAAGCATGAAATAGATCAGTGCAGCAGTCAGATACGGCTCCCAGATCCGCAGGTATTGGCCTTTCATGGTATTGCTCCAGTACATAATCTCAGGGGCGGCAATCAGCGCCAGCAGCGAGGAGTCCTTCACAAGCACAATGAATTCATTCCCGAAGGCGGGAACCATCCGCTTGATCGCCTGGGGCAGAATAATGAAGCGCATCGCCTGCTGCCGGGTCATGCCGAGGGACAGGGCCGCCTCCCGCTGCCCGGGGTCGATCGACTGGATACCGGCGCGGAAGATCTCGGCGGAATAAGCCGCTGAATTGAGCGACAGCGCCACAAATGCGCTCATCAGCGCATAGGTTTTGCCGTAGAACAACGGGATCAGGCCGAAATGGACGATCAGAATCTGCACATAGAGCGGCGTACCGCGGAAGAGGTTGATGTACGCGTGAAACGGCCAGCGGAAATACCATCTGGGCGCCATTTTGCCGAATCCGATCACCAGTCCCAGCAGGGAGCCGCACAGAATGGAGACCAGCGATACGCCGATGGTGAACAGGGTTCCTTTGAGCAAAACCGGTAAATAATGAATGATGATGTCAAATCTGAAATCCATAGCATTCTTCCCTTCTCTTCAGCTTGTGGCCTGCTCAAAAAAAGAAGCACGCGCAATAGCAATCATTACGCATGCTTAGCTGTTGCCGGCCCTCAAGCTACTTCGCGTTCATAAGCGCCGCCGTGTCCGGCTCTTCACCGAACCATTCCTTGTAGATCTCCGCATATTTGCCGTTCTCGATGACCTTCTTGATCGCCGGATCAAGCTTGGCCTTCCATTCGCTGCCCTTGGGATACAGGATGCCGTAGTACTCAGAGCCGAAATTCTCCTTGTCGATAATCCCTGTCAGCTTCTCCTTCGGGTTGTTCTTGATGTATTCGTTCACAATGGCGATATCCGCTACCACCGCATCCGCTCCGCCGCCGTTCAGCTCCATTAATGCCACCGCATTGCTGTCGAACCGCTTCAGGCTGCCGTTGTCGACGCCCATAATGCCGCTCATCAGCTCATCCGCTGTCGTGGCCGCCTGAACCGCAACCTTCTTGCCCTTCAGGTCCAGGGCGGATTTGATATCGCTGCCTTCCTTCACCATGATCATGTTCGTAGATTCGAAATAAGGGATGGAGTAGTCATAGGTTTCCTTGCGCTCATCAGTAATCGAGACCGAGGATACGCCCGCCTGATATTCAGTGCCCTGCTTCACACTGGTCAGCATGGTATCCCAGCCGGTGTTGGTGACCGTGTAATCGATGCCGGCCTCCTTCATTACCGCCTTGATGAAATCAATGTCAAAGCCCTTGATCGTATCCGTATCCATATACTCCATTGGTGCATAGCTGGCATCGGTAGCGATTTTGAGACTCTTCCCGTCCGCACTGCCGCCGTCCGCATCATTACCTGAGCTACAACCGGCCATCGCTAAGACCATCAGTGCCACTATACCTGACATCATCCATCTTTTTCGGATTCCCATTCTCCAATCCCCCTACTTATTTGTCAAATAACTTAAGGAGATATTATCAGATTAAAGTATTGATGACAATAAACTATATCCAACTGCGTTATATAATATTACACCATTATCGATATATTGTAACATATCATGCAAAAAAGCAGCCAAAACGTCCCGGAGAGCGCTCCGGCAGCATTCTGGCTGCTTACTGAATGGTCAATACATATTAGCAAATAGTTTAGAAGGTCAAATCGCCGTCATAGGAAGCAATCATCCGGTACAGCTCTGGGCGGCGGTCACGGAAAATCCCCCATTCAATCCGGCCTACCTCAAGGGCATCCAGATCAAATTCGCTGACCAGCACCGTCTGCTCCTCACGCCCGGCTTCAACAATCTTGTTGCCCTGCGGGCCGGCGATGAACGATGAGCCATAGAAGTTAATGCTGGAATCCTCGTCGATCTCCTTGCCGATCCGGTTGGAGGCCACGACAGGAATCAGGTTGGCAGCAGCATGACCCAGCATGCAGGTCTGCCAGTGATCCTTGGAATCGATTGACCCATCCTGCGGCTCCGAGCCGATGGCTGTCGGGTAGAACAGAATCTCCGCACCCATCAGGCTCATCACCCGGGCGGCTTCCGGGTACCATTGGTCCCAGCATACGCCGACTCCGATCTTGGCATAGCGGGTGTTCCACACCTTGAAGCCGGTATCGCCCGGGTTGAAGTAGAATTTCTCCTCATAGCCGGGGCCGTCCGGAATATGGCTCTTGCGGTATTTGCCCATCACTGTTCCGTCAGCATCGATTACCGCCAGCGAGTTGTAGCGCGCATAATTCTTCTTCTCATAAAAGCTGATTGGCAGCACCACCGCAAGCTCCTTGGCGATTGCCTTGAAGTGGTTCACCGCCTTGTTCTGCTCAAGCTCTGTAGCATAGGCATAGTAATCCGACTTCTCCTTCTGGCAGAAATACGGCGTCTCGAACAGCTCCTGGAGCAGAATAATCTGCGCGCCTTGAGCGGCCGCCTCTCTGACCAATGTCTCCGCCTTGCGGATATTCTCATCAATGTCGCCGGAACAGCTCATTTGGGTCGCGGCTACTTTTACTTGTCTCATGGTTGTTCCTCCTTGGTTGAACTTATAACACTTAGAACTCAAAGCTTGGTCGTCGCTGCGGTGAACATTTGGACTTCCGGCCGCTGTTGTCCCCAGATTTCTTGATTTAATCCGCTGTTCGCGGTTGAAATCCGGTGACAAAGGCGATCGCTAACGCTCCTACAGTTCCAAATTTCCCCTCTGCTTCTTTTTGCTTTTCGTTAAGTTCCAGCCACCGCAGGCATCTGCTGGGTGGTGCAATGCACGTTCCCGCCTTCGCCGATCACGGCCATGCCGTTCACGGTGCGGATTCTGCGGCCTGGGAACAGCCCGGCCAGCGTCTCTTCGGCCAGCTTGTCCGTCTCAGCCGCCGTACCGCCGAAGACCGGCAGGATAATTCCGCCGTTCACAAAATAAAAATTCAGATAGCTCAGGGTCAGGCGGCTGTCCTCATAATCTGTACGGGGCGGCTGCTGAATGCGGATAATCTCCAGCTTCCGGCCTTTGGCATCGACTGCCTGCTCCAGAATGCGCAGATTCTCCTGCGTAATCGCATAGTTCTCATCCTGCGGGTCCTCGCAGACCTGGATAATCACCTTGCCCGGTGCCGCGAAGCAGGCGATGTTATCGACATGCCCGTCCGTCTCATCCCCGCTGAGTCCGCGCTTCAGCCAGATGATCGACTCCGTCCCGGTATATTGCTTGACATAACCGGCAATCTCTTCGCGGCTTAGCTCAGGATTACGGTTCGTATTCAGCAGACATTCCTCCGTAGTCAGCAGGGTGCCCTCGCCATCCGTATGAATGGAGCCTCCCTCCATTACCAGCGGAGCATCGAACGCGCTGAGCTCCAGATGCTTCAGAATCTGCGGAGCTACCTCATCATCGAGATCCCAGGGGGAGTATTTGCCACCCCAGGCATTGAATTTCCAGTTCACTCCGGCCAGCTTCCCGCCTGGACCTGTGAGGAAGGTCGGCCCGTTGTCCCGCAGCCAGGCATCGTTGTGCCGGACCGGAAGCAGCGTGACATTATCTCCAAGCGCCAGCTTTTCTACCGTATCCAGCTCATCCGGATTGACGATAACCGTCACCGGCTCGAATTCGGCAATGGCCCGGATAATCTCGGCATAGCCCCTACTAACCGCTTCATGATTATCAGGGTGTACCATGGAGTCCTTCACCGGCCAGGAAATGAAGGTCCGTTCATGCTTAACCCATTCCGCCGGCATTGTATAGTGTAAATCACGTGGATACATCATTTAGTTACCTCTGCTGTTTAGTTTTTGAAGCCGGGGATCTACCCGTAAGCTCCTCACCCATCATACATGAATATGCCGGTACGCTCAATTACTGAAGCGCAATAATCCCTCTGGAAATATCCAGAGGGACTGCCATAGAAGTATAATGAATCGATTTTACAGAGTGATGCACTTGATTATATTGCCCTCAAAATCCTTAATGCTGAACTCACCGTTCTCCAGAATCCCGTATGAGTGCGGATTGTTCTCCTTGGGCAGCGCGATTGATCCGGGGTTGAGCAGGGTAATGCCGTCCTTCACCTCTGCCACAGGCAGATGCGTATGTCCCTGAATGAACACATCCTGCGGAGCGAGCGCCGGTAAGTGATCCATGCTGAAGCCATGCCCGTGAGTAGCATAGATCTTACGGCCTTCATGCAGAATCAGCACATAGTCGCCCATCATCGGGAAGTGCAGCAGCATCTGATCCACCTCAGTGTCACAGTTCCCTCTCACCGCCACCAGCGATTTGCCGTAAGCATTCAGCTTGTCGGCGACTCCCTGCGGGTTATACCCGTCAGGCAGCGGATTCCTCGGTCCGTGGTACAGGAAATCCCCCAGAATTACCAGCGTATGCGGCTGCTCCTCCTCCGCCTTCGCCAGCGCCTGCTCCAGCCAGTACAGCGATCCGTGAATGTCGGAAATAAACATCAGCTTCATCTTCGTGCTTCCTTTCTGCCTGTATTGCCTGAATTCCTACACCAACTAATATAGCACGCTCTCAACTCTGCTAATGCTCTCTATGAAAATCATGCCCAAAATGCAACATTCCGCCCATCATTCCGGCTCCAATTCACTATTGTTGCACAAAAGGCAGGATTCCTACTGCTCCAAGCGGATTTGTAGGACAAATTCCTGCAATTGGTGCAACATTTCACCTAAACTCCCCTATATCGTGGCACCAAAACTGCAATATATGCAACATTCGGACGCAGCCCACACCCACATCCTATAAGATTAAAAGATCAGTGTACGTCCAGCCTCAAGGCAGATTGGACGAGCCCATGAGGAAGCGGTCTACCTCGCGGGCGGCCTGGCGGCCCTCGTTAATCGCCCAGACCACAAGGCTCTGGCCGCGCCGCATGTCACCGGCTGTGAAGACGCCCTCCACATTCGTTGCCTGCGCGCCGAACTCTGCCTTCACGTTGGAGCGCTCATCACGCTCCACTCCGAGCTGTCCCAGCACCGTCTCCTCGGGTCCGGTGAAACCCAGCGCCAGCAGTACCAGTTGCGCTTGAATGACCTCTTCGCTGCCCGGCACTTCTACCGGGGCCATCCGCCCGTCTTCCGTACGCTTCCATTCAATACGCACTGTATGCAGTTCCTGCACATGTCCCCCTGCATCGCCCACGAAGCGCTTGGTATTAACCAGATAGCGGCGCGGATCTTCTTCATACAGGGAAGCCGCCTCCTGCTGTCCGTAATCCACCTTCAGCACCTTCGGCCACTCCGGCCAAGGATTGCCCGGCTGGCGGGTCAATGGGGACTGCGGCATAATCTCCAGCTGGATCACGCTGCGGCAGCCGTGGCGGATCGCAGTGGCTACGCAGTCCGTACCCGTATCTCCGCCGCCGATGACGACCACATCCTTGCCTGCCGCGGGCAGATACTCTCCGTCAGCCAGTTCGGAATCCAGCAGGCTCTTCGTATTCAGCGTCAGGAACTCCATCGCCTGGTGAATGCCGCGCAGCTCCCGGCCCTCCAGCGGCAGGTCGCGCGCCTTGGTAGAGCCGCCGCAGAGGACCACCGCATCATGCTCTTCCTGGAGCTGCGCGGCAGTAATATCTCTTCCGATCTCGGTCCGGGTGACGAAGGTGATGCCTTCCGCCGTCAGCAGATCTACCCGGCGCTGCACCTTCTTCTTATCCAGCTTCATGTTCGGAATGCCGTAGGTCAGCAGTCCGCCGATCCGGTCAGCCCGCTCATATACCGTTACACTGTGTCCCGCCTTGTTCAATTGTGCAGCGCAGGCCAGCCCGGCAGGGCCGGAGCCGACGACAGCAACCTTTTTGCCCGTACGGGTAAGCGGCGGCTCAGGAACGATCCAGCCTTCAGCAAAACCTCTGTCTACAATCGCTTTTTCGATCGATTTTATCGTTACCGGATCGCCGTTCTTGCCCACCGTACAAGCACCCTCGCATGGCGCAGGGCAGACGCGTCCTGTAAATTCAGGGAAGTTGTTCGTCTTATGCAGGCGCTTCAGCGCAACCTGCCAATTGCCACGGTATACCATGTCATTCCACTCTGGAATCAGATTATGCAGCGGACAGCCGCTGGCCATTCCTGACAATATACGTCCTACATGACAGAACGGTGTTCCGCAATCCATACAGCGGGCACCCTGCTCACGCAGCTGTTCTTCCTCCATCGGAACCGAGAATTCATTCCAGTTCTTAATCCGCTCCATTGGCTCGCATTCAGCAGGCGTCCGCCGCTGATATTCTATAAATCCGGTTGTTTTACCCATCCCTGTCATCCTCCGAGTCTCTCTGATTGGCCGCCGAAAGGTAATAGACGGCATTCATGCCCACACCCGGCTCCAAAAAGAAACACACTCTTCTGTCACCGTCCGTTATTCTGTCACTGTAAAGCAGCGAAGCAAGAGGCTATAACGGGGCATGAAATCACCCCGGTACAGGCTCTTGCACGGTTATCATAAGGGGAATAAATGCCTTCATATTACCACCTATCCGCAGGGAGGGAACATGAGCAATGTCACCTTTTGTGTTAACGTTATGTGGCAAATCGTGTACAGCAGACTCAGGCAGCATCTTTTTTCTTGAACATATTGTAGACCGAGCTGAACACCCCGAACAGAATGCCCGTTAACGGGAAGACGATCCAGTTGATCTCCCACTGGTCGAACACAAAACCGCTGACCAGAAAAACGCAGGTAACCAGCGGCCAGATCACAGCAGCAACCGCACCGACAATCCGGTTCTCCTCCTGCTTCCCCTCACTGAAATCCCCGGTCTTCAGCAGTCTCTGATAAGCGCTCCGGATATTCCCGTAATATACGAAAAGGAACACGGCTACAGCCACCATGATCAACAGAACGGCTACCCCGAACGAGCTGTATTCATCTCCAAACACGGAAGATACAAAGATGGCAATCGGCGACAATACACATAAACAGACACCCATGATAAGCGACAGCGTATAGGTGGCGGCAAAAGCGGACTGTCTCTGCTCAATATACGCCTCCAGCGGATACGGCAGACTGAAACCCGACTCCATGTATTTGTATTTCTCCATCTTCGTGCCGCTGTAGATAAATAATGCGATAGCCGGACCGAGCAGCAGTAACAGGGAGACCAGTCCGATCATGCCCATAGCATCCTCAGAGAATACATTTCCCATGACCCCGTTCTCCCCAAGACCCGAGAAAAGGATAAGCAGCGCAGCACCCAGCAAAATCAGCCCTACGCCCCAGCCTACGAGCAGGCCGGATTTTCTTTTGGCAGTAATGAATCCTTCTACAGCGAACTCATCCAGCAGGGGCAGCCCTTCATCCTTACGAACCTCTCCGACCCCCAGCTCGCTGACCAGCTCATCAATGTTGCCGAACTCGGAAATGACGATGCCCACCGCCTCATTCTCCGACTTCCCTTCACTCTTCAGTTCATGGTATTTCTCCTCCATGTTGCCAAGCAGCTCCTGCTTCAGCATAAACATCTGTTCTGTTCTGGGCAAAGATGCGAACATATTGTTCAAGTATCCAATGATGGTATCCAAGTTCCTCACAGCTCCTTTATGAATTTGTTGATGACTTCCTGCGTGACCTGCCATTCTTCGCATTTCGCCCGGTAGTAGGCCAGGCCCAGGGGAGTGATGCGGTAGTAGGTGCGTCTTTTGCCAAACGTCTCATCCAGATAGAAGGAATCGATATAACCGTTCTTCTCCAGCCGCGTGAATGCCGAATAGAGTGTGGTCTCCTTCATAATGTATTTCTCATCCGATAGCTTCCGTATATTCTTGGAAATCTCATAGCCATAAGACTCCCCGTCCAGAAGCATGTAGAGGATCATCGTGTCGTTATATCCCCTAATCACATCACTGCTGATCAATTGCCTGCCTCCTATTACTTCATCTGTCGTAGTAATTAAATTCAGTGTAGCACAATTACTACGACAGATGAAGTAGTATTTAGGGAGAATGATTTTTTATTTTTAAAAGTGGGCTTATGGGCGGTTTCCGTGCTAAAGCAGGCTCGGATAGACCCTTGACATAAAAGCGCCCCTTGGAGAGTTTCCTCCAAAGGACGCTTAAACTGAATCTTATTCCTGGACTTTACTGTCCCGTTTTTACATCAACTTGCTTGCTTCAGGGTGCTACACCTGATCTCTTAGAAACCTTGATATGATGGGCCGGTCTGGAGGGCTTATGTGACTTGGCAGTTGATCTAGCTCAAAAAACTGAATATCCTGCACCTCATCTCCGTCTCCTCTAATGGTTCCCCGGTAACCCTTGCACAGATATGCTGCAACAACGTTATGTACTTCGTCTCCATTGGGATACCGGTAATACAATTCCGGCCCAGAAAATAAATCCAGTAGCTCTAAGCCTAACGCCTCTAATCCTACCTCCTCCAAAAGCTCCCGCTTCGCAACCTCTATCATCTCTTCCCCCGGCTCCATAGAACCTCCAGGCAATCCCCACATGCCGTTATCTGTTCTCTGTTGCAATAATAATCGCCCATGGGGGTCCAACAAAATCACACAAGCTCCTGCCATAATGATGGGATGAGTTCCGACTAAGGTGCGGATTTGTTTAATATAATTGGTCATGTGCTTCACGTCCTTATAAGTTCGACTGTATTTACCTTAGTATAGCATTGACATATAAATCATACTTTTATATGATTTATTTATCGCACGATAAATAAAAGATTGGAACTGATCACAATGGCAGCAAAGGAAGATAAAAAGCAAAAAATTATGGAAAGTGCATTAACCTTATTTGCAGAATATGACTACTACAGGACAACAACAGCTATGGTAGCTAAAGCCGCGGGAGTTACACAGCCCTACATCTTTCATTTTTTTGACAACAAAGAAGACTTATATATAGCTGTGTTAAAACGTGCCTACGATCGGATTCATGACACTTTTATGAAAGTTCAAGCACCTGCTGATCAGTTGGTTGGCGCTATGGGTGCCAGTTTTTTCAACTTAATGCAGACACACCGTTCCGAAGTATTGATGGTCATGCAGGCTTACACCATATCGGAAGCAGGGATCAAACAACATTCTGCTAAGCTCTATAAGACTATTTTTGATGAAGTGACTGCCAAATTTCAGAAATCCGGGTTACCCAATGCCGAAGAATATGCAATCCGTTTTATGAGCATGGGGCTGCTGGTCACGTTATCCGAGGTGCTTGATTTACCAGAAATAAAACAATCCATACTAATGACTAAAGATTGAATCAGGGGCAAGCAGCAAACGGATAGATTCGTATCTGTTACTGCTTGCAATTATTTTGATAATTATTTATTAATCGATAAATAAATTTGAGAGAGTGATCTAATCGTGCCTATTATGTTCAACGAATTGATGACATCTGCCGTATCCATTTTCAAGCGTGAAAAATCGCTCGTTATCCTTGGACTGCTTGGGTTTGTTATTGCTGGATGTGCTGCTGTCTTTATGTTCTTTCATGGAGTAGTTGTTCTGCCGGAAGGTAATATAAAAAATGTATTCTCGTTTGCAGCAGCACTAGGAATTTTTCTGTTCTCCATCGCTGCGATTCTACCCTTTGCAGGCTTTACCGTCCGCATGAGAAAAGTGGTTCGTCGGCTTAATATTGCTGCTGCTTCCTACAGCTATGCAATTGAAACTCTGCAGAATTTTCGGGGCTTCAATCCCCGTTTCTCTAAAGCTGGAGGCCTGGTTGACACCCTTGGGGGTGCTTTATTTGGCGTCATATCTCTTTCTTTTGTTGTCTCGGGTATCCTGCTTACTATTCAATTCTTGAGGATGAAGGCTCCATTATCGCGCCCTGTACTTATCAACGGTATCCGTTATGCCCTGCTGTCGGTATTCATAGCTAATCTGGCAGGACTGATCATGATGAGCTTACAAGGCCGTTTTATCGGAGCTGGAGGCAATTATATTGTGCTACATGGAATTGGCTTTCACTCCCTCCAAACCCTACTGGTACCGGCCTGGCTGCTGGAACATTCGAATCTACGGCCCGGCAAACAGCGTCAGCTCCTGCATACAGGCTGTATAGCTTGGCTGATTGCCATTTTGTTTATAGCCGTTCAGACCAGTCTTGGCCGTTCTATGTTTGAGATTAGCTTGTTCTTGATACTTGCCCTCCTCTGTTTACTGGTTTGGCTGCTTACTTCTATTTCGGCTCTAATGTCGCGGGTGAGTGTTTGAGCATAATCCGGCAAGCCCCTGTATCAGATCATTGTATTCGGTTTTTCTCATACATTTGGCCATACATCCTCCCGTCAGCACATTATGCTCGGTTTTTCATATACATTAAGCATATTTCCTCCACAGCAAAAAGCAGACTGCCCGGCAGCCTGCTTTTGTGCAATACCTATAATCGCGATACCTATCAGTCAGTTCACAGCCAGTACAATCATGCCAATTCCTGCAGCAGTTAAAATGCCGCTCTCCAGCGCGCCGATATGCTCCCCGCCGAAGAGGACGCTCCACTCTCCCAGCAGGGGCACTTCCAGAGCTGCGCCCTCCGGGTTGGCATTGTACAGAACGTACAGATGCTCCGCAGAATCTCCTCCGGCATGATCGCGGAGCGTGAAAGCCGCCGTATGCGCCGGTGCCTCCTCGAAGACCAGATGGTCACGGATCTCCTCTGCGGTACGCAGCCGGAAGGCGGGATGAGCGGCACGCAGCGCAATCAGCCGCTTCATGTACTCTACAGATCCGGAGTGTTCGGCGCAGCGTTCCCAGTCCAGCCAGTTGACTTCCACTGGTGATTTATAGCTGTTCTCCACCCCGTCCTTCGTTCTCAGGAACTCCTGCCCGGCATGAATGAACGGAATCCCCTGGCTGGTCAGCACGATGGCTGAGGCCAGATGATGCATGGCGCGGCGCTGCTCCTCCTCCACCCCTGCCGTAGACAGTACCAGCTTATCCCACAGCGTATGATTGTCATGACACTCCACGAAGTTGACGCTCTGCTGCGGCTCTTGGGCGTATTGCCCGAGACCGGGCCCGTAGTAGATTGCTCCGGCAATGCCCGCCTTCACATTCCGTTCAAAGCCGCTGCCCCCGCTGATGAAGCCCTTCCGGTCATGCAAGAATATATTTCCTTTCACCGCATCGCGGAAGCCGTCATTGAAGTGTCCGATGCCCGGCAGCTCATTGGCATGGCGCTGGTTGGCCCGAAGCTCCTCCGGCAGCGCGGTGTCCAACACCCAGCCTTCGCCAATCGTGATCAGGGAGGGGTCCAGCTCATCCAGACGGCGGCGGATCTCGTTCATGGTTCCTATATCATGAAGGCCCATCAGATCGAAGCGGAAGCCGTCGATATGATATTCCCTGGCCCAGTACAGTACAGACTCTACGATGAAGCGGGACATCATCTTCCGCTCGGAGGCGGTATCATTCCCGCAGCCGGAGCCGTTGGATAACCGGCCATCTGCGGTGTAGCGCAGATAATAACCGGGAACCAGCTTGGTGAAGTTCACACGGAAGCCGTCGTAGACATGATTGTACACCACATCCATGATCACCCGCAGGCCCCGGTCATGAAGCGCCTGGATCATCGTCTTCAGCTCCCGGATACGCAGGCCCGGAACATACGGATCTGACGCATAGGAGCCTTCAGGAGCATTGTAATTCTTGGGGTCATATCCCCAATTATAATGGGGCTCATCCAGACGGGTCTCATCTACGCTCTCTGTCGCATAATCATAGATTGGCAGCAGCTGCACATGAGTCACACCCAGCCCGGCAATGTGGTCAAGGCCGGTGGCAATCCCTCCGGGACCGCGGGTTCCGGCTTCTGCAAGGCCCAGGTATTGTCCGGTATGGGCAATGCCGCTGGCCGGATGAGCCGATAAGTCACGCAGGTGAAGCTCATAGATCACCGCATCCACCGGATCAGAGAGCGGCGGTTTATCCTGCGTCCAGCGCTCGGGATCGGTCTTGCGCAGATCCAGGATGGCCCCTCTGTCCCCGTTCACGCCGACTGCGCGGGCATAGGGGTCCACAGCTTCATTCCATAGATCGCCGATACGCACCCTGTAGGTGTAGAATTGTCCGTCCAGATCGCCCGGAATGCTGAGTCTCCAGGTTCCCCGGACATCACGCGCCATGGGAATATGCCGGCCCGCTGCACCCTCCCAGGATGGATAGAGCACCAGCTCCGCTTCCTGCGCTGTCGGGGCCCATAGGCAGAACGCAGAGCCGGAGGATGAATAGGTTAGGCCAAGATCCTCTCCGTCATAGCTGAACAGCTCGTCGAAACTCCGGTCGAATACGGATATTCCGCTGGTAGCCGCCGGGTCCCCGTAATCAATCGGTTCCTTCATTTCCTTCTGTACTGACAAGGCAAACCGCCTCCTTTACCCTTAACTAAATATACGGCAGAGCTCCTCAGTTTTATACAATTCTTCTTTGACCTATATGAAATTTTATCCTAATCGTCATTTTAGTGCAAACGTTTGAATTACACTCTGCAAGTGGAAACGGCTTGTCCGTCACGGCGCTGCCGGGGATTCCGGCAGATTCAGCGAAACCATCGTAAGTATTCTTGTATTCGCTGAATAGGAGATCTGCCGTTCTCTGCCCGGGGTATAACCGCCGCCCGGATGCCGCACCCCGTTGTCATGGACAACCAGCTTGCAGGAACCGTCCTCCCCAGTCTCATATCCGATGCCCAGCACCCAGTGGTAGTCATACGCATAGCTTCCCTGCCAGCGGAAGCTGAACCACTTGTCGAATTTGAGAGCTACCGGACGCCCGGCATCAATCTCGGCCTGGTAGCGCCCGATATCATTGAACACGGATACCTTAATTCGCCCGGAGAAGTCACTTCCTGGCGGCACAGCTTCGCTGATGTATGCCCGCAGTCCTCTGACAAAGCTGCGTACGCTCATCCCCCAGGGCGCACCGCCATGATGCGTATAGATGTAGTTGATATGCGCTGCCATTGAATCAAAATGACGGATACCCCGAATAAACGTCCGCCCCTTGTGCGAATGCCAGTATTCCATGAGGGCCGCCATGGTCGCCGGTCCGCAGGCCGAAGAAGGCGAGGTTACCCCCGCTTCCCACTGCGTATACGTCTCCGCTTTCAGTCGTTTCCCGGAAGGCTTCCCGCTCATAAAGATACCTTAAGGCTGCATTGCTCCAGCACCCGGTCAATATCGGCAGTCAGGAACGGCTTGCTGACAAAGTCATCCATGCCTGCCGCATAGCAGCGTTCCCGGTCCTCTTCTCTGGCATAGGCGGTCACGGCCACAATGTACGGCTGATGAAAGAAATGCGCCTGTTCACGGATTTTGGCCGTTGCCGTAAGCCCGCTCATCCCCGGCATCTGTACATCCATGAATACAAGATCATACCGCTCACAGAGCACTGCCTGCACCGCTGCTTCACCATGGACCACCAGATCGGCGGCATAACCTCTTTTGTCCAGCATGGTCACCAGCAGCTTCTGATTCACCGGATGGTCCTCCGCCACCAATATCCGCAGGGGCCCGAACTCCGGAGCAGATTCTCCCTCTTTCGGGAGGCTACCCTGTACAGAGGAAGCTTCCAGCTCCAGGCTGCCTGCCGTCTCTTGCAAGCCTCCTTCCGGTTCCAGTTCCATATCTACAGGCAGGGTAAAATAGAAATCGGACCCTTCCCCGGCCACGCTCTCCGCCGTGATGGCACCGCCCATCAGCTCAACCAGCTTTTTGCAGATAGCCAGGCCCAGTCCGGTTCCCCCGTATTTGCGGTTAATGGACGGGTGCAGCTGCGAGAAGGACTGGAACAGCTGCGGCTGCTTCTCGGGAGAGATGCCAATGCCTGTATCGGCCACGCTGAATTTGAGCGTCAGCTTCCTGCGGTCCCGGCTGTATTCTCTGCTCAGCAGAATGGAGACCTCTCCTGCATCGGTGAATTTCACGGCATTGCTGACGAGATTCACCAGCACTTGGCGCAGCCGGGCGGCATCTCCCATAATCAGCTCCGGCACATCCGCAGCCATGCGGCAGGACAGCTCAATGCCCTTTTCACGGGCCTTCGGCATGAACAGCTCCGTGATGTTACCGAGCAAATCCGCCAGGCTTACCGGCTCGCGGGTTAGCGTCATTTTACCGGCTTCGATTTTGCTGAAATCCAGAATTTCGTTAAGAATAAATAACAGGGATGCGCTGCTATCGCTGATAATCTGGGCATATCCCCGCTGTTCTTCCGTCAACTCCGTCTCAGCCAGCAGGTCAGTCATGCCCATAATTCCGTTCATCGGTGTACGCAGCTCATGGCTCATGATGGCAAGAAATTCTGATTTGGCCTGGTCCGCCTTCTCCGCCAGCTCCTTGGCTCTGATAATCTCCTTCTCCCCGGTAGTGTCACGGAAGACAACGACCGCTCCCTTGCGCTCGCCCTTGTCGAACAACGGGGTAACCTGGTACTCGGCCAGGAAGCTGGAGCCGTCTTTGCGCCACAGCACCGCGTCGAGACTCCGATGGGATTCACCTGCCCGGACTGCCCGCATCAGCGGAGACTCCTCCGGCCGGTAATGGTTGCCGTCAAGCGCTGTCTGCTGGATAGGGTCCAGGTAAGGATGCCCGGTAATCTCATCACACTCGAAGCCCAACATATGCGCTCCCGCAGGATTGATGAAGGTGACCCGCCCCTCGTTGTCCAGACCGAATATCCCTTCGGACACGGCATTGAGAATCAGGGTATAGTCATTGCTCAGCTTCTCAATCTGCTCCGTGTATCTGATATGATCTGTAATATCGCGGGAGATTCCATATACCCCTACCACCTGATGATCCACGATGATAGGAATATTAATCGTATTGATCTCCACCGGATGCCCGTCTTTGTGGATCAGCGTCAGCTGATAGCTCTGCGGCTCGCCCTGACTGGCAAGGGTGAAATGATGCTGCGTCTTCTGTCTATCCTTCTCAGCCACCAGCGGTCCGAAATAATTCCCCAGCAGTTCCTCCACCGGGTAACCGCTCAGCTTCTCCAGATTGGCATTCGCCGTCAGATAATCCCCCTGCAGATTCATGGAATATACCGCCGCCGGGTTATATTCGAACAGGGATTTGTAGCGTTGCTCATTCTCCTGCAGCTTCGATTCGAACTGCTTGCGTTCCGTAATGTCACGGCCTACGGCAATAATCTCTGTCTTCCGGCCCTGCGCGTCAAAAATATAGCGGCTGTTCGTTTCAAACCAGACATAGGTGCCGTTCTTGTGGCGGTAGCGGAAAGAGGACGGGGGAATCAAGCTCGAATCCTCGCTCTCCGCCATCCGGTTCACAATCATCTCCAGATCATCGGGATGCAAATAATCGTAGGCACTGGTGCCGATCATCTCTTCAGGCTCGTAGCCGAGCAGCGACCGGCTGGCCGGCGAGCAGTACAGGAAGATGCTGTCCTTAATCGCATGACGGGAGATCAGGTCAAGGGAATTCTCCGACATTAGCCGGAAATTCCGTTCACTCTCCCGCAGCTGCTCCTCCATATGCATACGCTCGGTAATATCCTGCATCATGCCGAACAACTGCGCCGGCCGGCCCTCTGGCCCCGGGATAACGTCCCACTGGACATGCACCATCAGGACCTCCCCATCCGGCAGAATCATCCGGAAAGCCCTATTCCCCGGCTCCCCTAATGTAATAGCCCATTCGACGGCCTCCCTCAGAATCGGAACATCTTCCGGATGGACCAGTGCCAGAAAGGCATTCTGATTCACTTGGCCTGTCTCCACACTATATTGCAGAATACGCCGCAGCTCATCGGAGAATGTGACTCTGCCCTTGACCAGATCCCAGCCCCACGAGCCTATTCTGGCCACCCGCTGGGCGGACGCCAAGGCCTCCTCGCTGTGCTTGCGCCGGGTGACGTTACGGCCAATTCCCATAATCCGTGTGATTTCATCCTGCTCATTGCGAATCACATGGAAGGACGTCTCGAACCACAGATAGTGACCCTCCTTATGGCGCAGGCGGCGGATGGAGATATCGTTCTTCAGCAGACCGCCGGAGCTGTTGACAGCCTCAACATCGTCCAGGTGATAGAATTCTGCGCGGTTCCTGCCGATGATTTCCTCCGGATGATACCCGATCTGGGAGTAAGAGGAAGGCGATATGAACGTTATCGTCCCGTCCGGCAGGGAGAAGGAGATCATGCTCTGATCGTCTTTTATGAACAAATTGTACAGATCACGGCTGTCTACGGTCAGCTGGTCCGCAATTTTGCGGTCGGTTACATCCTGTGCATATACCATAACAGTCCGGCCGGACGGCTCCTCTTGCGCCGGAATGAAGGTCAGAGAGAGCCAGAACGAATGCCCGTCAATGCCGGAGAACCGCTGCTCCACCTGGAGAGGCTGTCCTTGCTGCTGTGCAAGCTCTCTCCCGATTCGCTGAATCGAAAATTCTTCCTGCAGCTCCCGGCCAGCCCCCGATAGAGCCCCTGTGAGAAACCCGGCTTCACTGCAGCCCAGCATGTTGCAAAAAGCAGGATTAATCTTCATCCACCGGTCACCTTCCGGAGACCCTACAGCCATCCCCACCGGCGACAGCTGGAATGCTTGCTCCAGAATGCTATTATTATTAGCCAAGTTATCCATTACCTAAGGCCTCCTTCATCTGGGGGCCGGCGCTTCTGCAGACCCTCTGCTGTTCTTCACTTATCGTTCTACTTTCACAAGTATACGCCATGACAGCCAGGGAATGAAATGGGAAGTCCCCCCTTGAGCCCCAAAAGCTAAAATTGAAAATATTGACAAACAAAGAGATTATCCCTATATTAAAAAGCAAAACTATCTTCGTGACTCATTACGCTGGAAGCACCCGTAATAGAGGCCTGTCGGCCTTTACTGCGGGTGCTTCTTTGTGTTCCGGGACACGGATACTAACGGAGGAATGTAATGAAGAATCTGTATAAGTCCGGCTGTCTGCTATTGTCCCTGCTAGTTGCCCTTGCCCTGAGCTTCCCGGCGGGCCGGGCTTCAGCGGCGGTGACGGTCATCACCCCGTCTGTTCAGGCTTCCTTTGATCTGACTGCTGCTACAGCGGACAGCACGGCCCGCGCCCGGATGAAGAGCCAGTTCACTGAGCTGGCCCTTCTCTCGGCCCAATACGACAGCCGGGAGGTGCAGATCCGCACGCTTCATGATCAGAATGCTGAGGCGCTGGATGCCGTCCGGGAGTCCATCAAGAACATTGATCTGGCTTCCATCACCCGGCTGAGCACAGCCGTCAGCAGCGCCAAGCAGCGTTATCAGCCGCTGTTCGATCAATACAGCGCGCTGAACAAACGGATCTCCCTGCTCAGAGGACTGAAGGACAAGACACTGAATTCCGTCCTGAAGGCCCAGTCGGAGGCCATGAAGCTGCTGGTCCAAATAGCCCGCCAGGAGATCCGCGACAAGGAAGCGCAGCTCAAGGTTGCCAAGGATACCCGCACCCGGCGGATGGCCGCTGCCCGCAAGACCCTGTCAGGCATCGACAGGCCGCACAGCTTAATCAAGTCCCAGAAAAGCGCCGTCTCTGCACTGAACAAGCGGCTCACGGCTGACTGGAGCGACTTCAAAGCGGCCATCCGCAAGCAGAATCCGGCTCTGGCCGGACAAGCCTTATCTTCTATGGTCTCGGGGTACAAGCAGATCGCAGCGGGAAAGCTGAAGATCCTGGAGTATGAGCAGACGGTTGCCGGAGTCATCTCCGCAACGCTCAAACAGACCCGCAGCTAAGCCGCAGAAGGCTGTCCCTCACTGCGGTGCCTGTGTCTTCCGGGGGCCTGAACGCATATGTTAGGTTATGAACCATATTTATGCAGCGGGAGGAGTATCCACCATGCGCATCTGCATGATTGCACCGGAGCAGTTCACGGTTCCCGGGGACGGCTCTGTGGAGATTTGCATCTGGAATATCGCCAGGCGACTGGCCCGGAGACATAAGGTTACCATCTTGAGCCGCAGAGCCTCCGGGCTTCCTGACACGGATGAGATCGAGCAAGTCCGCTTCATCCGGCTGCCTGCGGGCACCCCTTCCGCGTACCGCAGCTCCGTTCTTCGATTTCTGGAGGGAGCCGAGCCGTTCGATCTTATCCAGATCGATAACCGGCCGCGGCTCGTAGCTGCTGTGAAGCGGCAGCACCCCGGCACTCCCGTGCTGGCCTTCCTCCACTCGCTCACATTCGTGCCGCAGGAGCCCGGCATCGCCCGCAGCCTGAGCGTGGCCGATGCGGTCACGGCCAACAGCCGCTCACTGGAGCAGCGGCTGATCCGGAGGTTCCCCGGCATCCGCAGCAAGCTTCGCGTGGTTCCTCTGGGAGCAGACCTGTCGCGCTTCACCCCTGTGTCCCCGCAGGAGAAGGCGCGCCTGCGCACGCTGTACGGTCTTGGTCCCGGCTTCACGGTCCTGTTCGTAGGCCGGGTCATTCCGCGCAAGGGAGTCCCTGTGCTGCTCCGGGCCATGCACCGCCTGAAACGGCATATGCCTGCCCGGCTGCTGATCGCAGGCAAGGGGAAGCCGCTGTATCTCCGGCAGCTGAGATCTCTCGCCCGGCGGCTGGGCGTACAGGTGTCATTTCTCGGCAATATTCCCCATGCAGATATCCACGGTCTGTATCAGGCTGCGGACTGCTTCATCTGCCCCTCCCAGCAGCATGAATCCTTCGGGCTGGTGAACGTGGAGGCTATGGCCTCGGGGCTGCCGGTAATCGCCTCCAGCAATGGCGGAATCCGGGAGATTATCGAATCGGGCCATAACGGCTATCTGGTCAGGCAGTACAGGGACCCCGCTGCTTTTGCCAGGCGTATGCTGCAAATCGGACGCAATCCGGACCTTGCCGCAAGGATCGGACTACAGGGAAGAAACGATGCGCTGCAGATGTATGAATGGCAGCATACCGCAGAGCTGCTGGAGGACATCTACCTGAAGCTGGTGCCTCCACGTTAACCGGCTTCAATGTTCCTCCGGTAAGTACAGGGCAGCATAGGCCGGGCAGCCTTAAGCCCTGCTGTATTCATGAAAGAGGCAGCAAAGTGTCCTCCCGGTCTCCGTCTTCGCGGACGGTCCGGGAGTTGCCTTGCTGCCTGCTTGCTGCCTGTATGATTTACTGGTCTATATTTATGTTCTGCTTATATAGCAATATCAGATCAGCTGGATCACGGTAAGCCCCAGCCCGACTACAAAACCGCAGACGGCCCCGTTGACCCGAATCCACTGCAGATCCTTGCCGACCTTCTCCTCCAGCATATTCACCAGAGCGGCATCGTCCATCTGATCGAGGTTCTCCTTGACCAGTTGCCCGATCCGGTAATGATTAGCTTCCACGAAGGAGATTAACGTACCGCGAATCCGGTCCTCGGACGTCTGGATCCATTCCTTCTCCTGGCCAACCCGCCGGACCAGCGCGGCATAGAGTGAGAACAGCTTGCGCCCGCCCCGGACCTGATCCTCTTCCAGCAGTGTAACCGCCTTGCCGCGCAGCCCTTGCAGCTGTTGCAGCACAAATGCTGCTGCGGCTTCCCCTTGAAGCTCATTCAGCGCCCAATTCTTCAGCGAGTCGATCCGTGCTTCATCGCTCAGCAGCTGGAACAGCGCCACACGAATCTCACGGATGACCTCCTCGCGGTAGGGGCTATCCTCTTCCTTAAAGTCACGGATCGTTGACTGCACCATACCCTGCAGCATTTCCCCCAGCATATCGGCATCCACGAACCCGACAAAGGCCTGGAAGGCCATGCCCTTCAGCCCGCCAAGCTTGACCTCGGCCAGCTTCTCACTGGCGATCTTGCCCAGCATGGCCCGCGTCTCCGGGCGTCCGCTCCAGGCAGAGATCCCTTCCAGTGCAAAATCAAGGGCTGCAATGTCCTTGCCCTCATTCATCAGGCTGGTGGCAATGGTATCTGCGGCTACCCCGAGCTTGGCTTCACGCAGGTAGCTTGCCGCTGCCGATTGAATATACGGAACGGCCTGCTCTACCGGAAGCCGCAGCACGAAGCCCTTCAGCTGCTCCAGCACTTCCTGACGCGCTTTCTTTCTGGTGAAGAACCGGGTCAGTACGGCAGTTCCCAGCGAGATGATATTGAAGGTGCGCAGCTTATTCTCAATGCTCTCCTTATTCAGCAGCTCGTTCTCCATGGCAGAGATCAGCGACTGGATCAGCTTATCCCGGTTCTTCAGCAGCAGCGAGGTATGCGGAATTCTAAGGCCCAGCGGATGGCGGAACAGCGCAGTCACGGCAAACCAGTCGGCGATCCCTCCGACCAGACCTGCCTCGAAGCCCCCTCTCAGCAGAATAACCGCCAGGTTCTCCGGCAGAAACAAGGTGAACAGGAATCCGCAGGCCATAATAGCTAGAGAGATCGTAGCTAAATTTCTGGATTTCATCAGTATCTTTCCCCCTTACATAGCGACCTTAAGCCGCTTGCGCCCGGGTTATCGCCCCTTTGGCATGCAGCAGACGAACCGGACTGTCCGGTTGCAGGTCTGCCTTTTATTGTACCACGTGAGTACTCTTTTCTGAAAATCCGTCACGCTGCATGCAGCGCCCACTCTATCCTGTAATACGACAGACGGATACTTTCATTTCGAATGTTCCGGTCAATCATGATAAAATACAGGCAAAGCCTACACGCCCTTGAAGGGGACCCATCATAAACAGATAGAACAGGAGACTAATCACATGCTTATTGCACTGGATATGGACGGAACACTGCTTAATGCGGAGGGCGAAATCAGCCAAGAGAACAAAGAGGCGATTCTTCAAGCACAGCGCCTGGGGCATATCGTGATTATCGCTACAGGCCGGTCCTACATGGATGCTGAACGGCAGCTGCGGCTGGCTGATCTGGAGTGCCCTGTGGTGAGTCTTAACGGCGCCGTGATCACATTATCTGACCGGACGGTGGCGGCAAGCACTCCGCTGAGTAAAGAGGATATTATTCCCGCGCTGCGCTGGATGAACGACATTCCTGAATTGTATTACGAGGTCTATACAGAGGATAACGTATATGTAGAGCTGAACAAGCGGGTACAATTGGAGAAGCTGGCTACTCTTAAGGACACCGAAGTTCCGGAGGAACTGGCCTGGCTGCTCCAGGCGATGGTTGACCAGCAGTTCCAGCAGGCGGCGGTGACCTACGTGGAGAATATGGAGGAGGTCTGGAGCAAGGAAGAGAATCTGATTTATAAGACCCTGGTCTTCTCTCTGAACCGCGAGCTGCTGAAGGAAGCCTCTGTGCGGTTCGCCGCCATACCCGGACTGATTATTACCGCATCGCATGTCAACAATATTGAGATCAATCATGAGGATGCGAATAAGGGCGCCGGTGTAAGTATGCTCGCTGCCCACTACGGGATTCCTGCGGAGCAAGTGGCGGTGATGGGCGACAGCTACAATGATCTGCCTATGTTCGAGATGGCGGGGTACAAGATTGCCATGGAGAATGCTGCACCCGTCCTTAAGCAGACCGCCGACTTCATTACATCAAGCAATACGGAGAATGGGGCAGCAGTTGGAATCCGGCATCTTCTGAACAGCACAACAGCCTTCGAATGAAGGCTGTTGTGCGCTAGCGGCGGCCGGTTCCCGAGCGCCGGTAGAAGCATAATGAGATGGCTCCCAGGTTGAGTGCCAGATATAGAATGAGCGTCAACCGTTCAGCATTGGTTAATTCCATTAGAACCGGTATAAACATGTTATCCCTCCATACCTTACTTCTATTTGTACATCTGTTATAATCAGCTAGTCCTTTGTCCAATATATTAACCTTATCTGTCAAAAAATGGACCTTATGATAAATGGCGTTATTTGCTGCTGGGAGGAATTACTCTATGAACCTATATCCCGGGATTGCCCGGTTATATGAGAACCGGCTGCTGCAGAGCGAGCTGGAATGCGAGCAGTTCGATCAGGCCCTGGAAAGTCTGGCCGGTGATACGGAGGATGCCGTCATTCACCAGATTTTCAAAGTATTCGACGATGATACGGAGCAGGAAGAGGTGATGTTCAGCCTTGTTCATTTTGTCGAGAGTGTACAGATGGAGATGTATCTGACCCAGCTGCTGGAGTCGCTGCCGGAGATGCTGGAGCACGCCCGCAACTGGGCGATTGTACTGAACCAAAGAATTCTGCTGGACGACAGCTTCCGCAAGGATTACACCGAGATCGCTGTGCGAATGCCGCTAAGAATCCGGCAATGCCTGGCCTTCCTGCTGGAGGAGATCAAGGAGAATGAGCCCCGGCTGTACGAGCGCAAGGTGAACCGCATTCTTGGCAGGCTGAATGTAGCCGGGAAGTAGACGGGTGCAGACCGGTACAGACAAGAATGCCGAATGTGGTATAGTGTATACTGGCCAAAATAGCATAACGGATTACGCATTCAGAAACAAACGAAGGTGGACTTCATGAACAAGCTCTTATTTCATAATATCCCGCTGGGAGCCAGCGGTGAGCATATCCCGCAGGCGAAGGTCGCCTCCGCCCGGACGAGCCGGGAGACGGTACTGCCGGGGGACAGCGATGCGGCTTATTTCAGGCGGCTGGAGGCAGGCGGTATTCTGCTCAATCCGCCACAAATCTCAGCCGTGCGGCATCATCTCGGACCGCTGCTGACGCTGGCCGGAGCCGGCTCCGGCAAAACCTCGGTGCTGATCTGCAGAACCGGGTATTTGCTGTCTGTGCGCGGCATCGCCCCCGGACGCCTGCTGCTGCTGACCTTCTCCAGCAAGGCAGCAGCAGAGATGCGCGAGCGGATCGCCCTGCTGCCCGGGGTGAACGAGGGGGACGCTGCGCGCCTTACGGCGCGTACGTTCCACTCGTTCTTTCTGTATTTCCTGCGGCGGCAGGGGCTGCGGCAGGATATTTTCCATGAGACGCGCCGCCAGCATATTCTGCTGAAGCAGATTATGCGTGAGCTGGGATTGCCGAAGGATGCCTATCCGCCGGAGAATCTGCTCAGCCTGCTCTCCGCCTGCAAGATGAATATGGGCCTGCCGGAGCATCTGCCGGAGACCACCGAAGCGGAGAAGGAGATCAAGGCGATCCTGGCTCTGTACGAGCAGTGGAAGACCGATCATTTCAAAATCGACTTCGATGATGTGCTGCTGCTCGCCTACCGGATGCTACGGGAGCAGCCCGCGCTGCTGCGGGAGCTTCAGCAGCAGTATCAGTATGTGATGGTCGATGAGTTCCAGGATACGAACGCGCTGCAATATGAACTGGTGAAGATGGTTGCTGCTCCGCAGGATAATCTGATGGTGGTCGGAGATGATGACCAGACGATCTATTCCTTCAACGGGGCGCGCAGCGAGTTCATCCTGGAGTTCGAGAAGCTGTATCCGCAGGCCAAGGTGATCACGCTGGATATCAACTACCGGTCCGGTCCGGCGATCATTGGGCTTGGCAACGGCATTATCCGCCATAATTCCCGACGCCGGGCCAAGACGCTCCAGGCCGCCCACAGCAGCGGCCTGCCGCCCCGTTATCTGCGCCCGCAAACGGCAGATGACGAGGCCGCACAGATTGTGGAGCATATTGAGCATGAGACTCAGAGCGGTGCCCGGGAATACCGTGATTTCGCGCTGTTATACCGCGCTACCAGCAGCAACCGGGCGGTTCTGGAGCTGCTGCTGCTGCGCGATATTCCTTATATCGATTATGGGGAAGGCCAGCTGCTCTATGAGCATTGGCTGATCTCTCCCGTGCTGGATCATCTGCGGCTCTCTCTTAACCGCCGGGACTTCGCCGCCATGGAGAATATTCTGCCGACGCTCTATATGAACCGGGACAAAGGCATGGAGCATATCCGGCGTATGGAGGCGGTGCAAGCGAAGCAAGGCCCGCTGATCCATCTCTTGTCCCTGCCGGGCATGGAGGATTTCAAGGCAGTCAAGCTGCGCGAGCGGCTGGACCTGATCCGCGGCCTGCGGGAGCTGACTCCGGTGCAGGCGATCCGCCAGATCCGCACTGTATTCTATGATTATTTCATTGAAGGAAGCGAGCGGCATCAGGCGACACTGCACCGGGAGACGCTGAAGGAAATGCTGGATGAGCTGGAGGCATCAGCGGAGCGGTTCGCTACAATTCCGCTGTTCCTCGAATTCATCGGCAACGTAACGGAGCGCAATGAGCAGAACCGGCAGCCGGGGCTGAAGGAGCAAGGCAACCGGGTTGCGCTGATGACCATCCACAAATCCAAGGGGCTGGAGTTCCCCGTAGTCTTCCTGATCGGAGCCTCCGAAGGGATTCTGCCGCATAGCTCCGCCTTGGAGGATGACCGCGCCAAGGACCGCAAGCCTGCGAAGGCCTCAGTCAAGGTAATCAGCGCTTCGGCTGCCAGAGCCGCAGCCGAAGCGGGCATTGCCGCACTGGAAGAGGAGCGCCGGCTCGCCTATGTGGCCGTTACCCGGGCCAAGGAGGAGCTGTTCATCAGTTCGCCCGCCAGGCATCGGGGCAAGAAGGCGGAGGTCTCGCGCTTCATGCTCGCGGCCTTCCGTTCGGCGGCCCGCCCCCAGGCACCGGCTCCGGCTGCTGGAGGCATAAGCGCAGCCAGAACGCCTGTTACCCGCAGCAACCATGTTTCCGCCTCGGGCGCGGGACTGCGCTCGGGTCCAGCTGCAGTGAGAACACATACCGTCCCGATCTGGAAGTGCACCGGCAAGGCCTGCCCGGGCTGGACCCGGAAGAAGGCAGGCGGGGCCGAGGATCACCTGGCCTCGAAGCCATGTCCGCTGTGCAGCTCCCCGATGGAATCGGGCACCCGGGACGTCCCGGTATAGCGGGCTCCCGGCTGCTTTTCCAGCTAATCTAACCGATATAAGCTTCAACCCAAACAACCAAAAGCCCCTTCCAGCAGACGTAACCGGAGTCATGATATCATCATGACTTCCAAGTACGTTCTGCCCGAAGGGGCTATTATTCGTTAATCTGCATTTAAGCCGGAGTGACTTCCGGTTCCGCAGCTTCTTCTTCATGGACCGTCTTGATCTGAATCATGACAGTGCTTGGATCGGTCAGCACTTCAATGCCATCCTGGAAAATCAGATCCGACACCAGCAATTGGTCACCGATGGCAAGGCTGCTGATATCCACTTCCATGGAAGTAGGCAGATTGCCCGGCATACAGCGGACTTCGACTTCATAGATTTCCACCTGTAATACGCCGCCTTCTTTGACGCCAACAGCTTCGCCTGCAAAATGAATGGTCACCTTGCTGTCCATGCTGATGCTCATGTTCACATGCTGGAAATCAATATGCAGCACTTTACCGGACATGGATTGCTTCTGGATGTTCTGAACCACTACCGGAACGGTTGTGCCGTCGGTTAATTTCCCTTGCAGGATCGCCCGCGGATTCGTTCTCAGCACTTCCATCAGTTCCTTCTCGTTCACTTCAAGACTAAGAGTATCTTTACCAATTCCGTACAGTACAGCCGGGATGCGGCCCTGCTTTCTTGCCACATTCAGGTTGGACTTCATGTCAGACGTACGATTGCTTAGTTGAATAAATTTACTCATTGCTTGGTTCCCGCTCTCTTCGACCATAAATTCTTGTCACCTCAAGTGTAGCATGACCATAGAATCTAGTCAAACCGCAGCAATCAGACTTCATATTCGGCAAAAGGATCGGGGATCTCGATTCTGTAGGCCTCCGCATCGCTGACGCCTACAGACAATACCGCCCGGCCGTCCGCTCCGCGTACCAATCCGCCGCTGAAGATGACATCCTGCAGATCAGGACGTTTACCCGGACCGATAGGGAAATCGCTGCGGGCCGCGATGATTTTGACCGGAGTTGTCTCGAAGGTGCCCGGATTAAGCGAGAACACCATGGCATAGTAGTGTTTCTGCCCGGAACGGCCAAAACAGGCAATATGCCCCAGCACACCTATATGGCCATTGCTCAGCAGATGGGCCTCATTGGCTCCGCCCCACTCTTCCGGCACGAACTGATGCTGCAGAATCTCCGCCGCAAGCAAAGTCTGTTCATGCAGCTCCTCCAGGGAATCAATCACGGTGAAGCCGATCTGCCCTCTGCCTCCCCGCTCTCCCTGGGGCCTGGTAAGTACGCCTATTCTGCCATCCTGAAGCTCAATCAGCCGGATATCCTTCATCATGGCCGGACCGGAGGAGAAGTGATGCAGCGAGTCGATCCGGTATCCCCGGTAGAACTG
Source organism: Paenibacillus sp. FSL K6-1217 (assembly GCF_045040735.1). Taxonomy (NCBI): domain Bacteria; kingdom Bacillati; phylum Bacillota; class Bacilli; order Caryophanales; family Paenibacillaceae; genus Paenibacillus; species Paenibacillus sp. FSL K6-1217. The sequence continues at coordinate 5,520,092 of NZ_CP150271.1, read as the reverse complement.
GGTAACCCAGGAGACTATTTTTTGCGGATTATCCCCGGCCGTAATCACTTCAACTCCGCCGACAATCAGTTCTCCCTTAACGCGGGTTACGCACGGGTCCTGCAGATTATAGGTATGGGTATGCGCACGGGGAACCCATACACTATCTCCGCCGGATGTAAAAAAGAAGACTTGAGAGAACTCGCTATCCCGTTCCTCAACTCTTCCCAAGATTACTTCCTCCCCGTCATGCAGAAACGGAGCCGTTATATTGTAGACATCACGCCCGCCCACACCGGAGAAGACAAGCTTCTCCACGTGCACGGTACGGAGATTGGCATAAAAGGTATCCAGCAGTTCATTACAGGTTGCTGTCTTCGCCGGGCTCCTTGTCATTGCCTTCCTCCTCATATTCATTTGCCTTATCTATGGCCCAATCGTTCTCATCGGATTCCATCCGGATCAGTTCTCCAGGCTGAATATTGAAATACGTACACAGCTTCAGCAGCAGATCCCGGGGGTACTGCACCATCTCGTCTTTGTACATCCGCCTGACGGAATCGAAATGGTAATTAATGTCCTTCGCTAGCTTGCGAATCGATAATTTCGGGTCATGCTTCTCCATAACCTCACTCAGTTTACTGCGTATGACTGGCATCCATACACCTCCTACATCACTATATCCGGTGATTTCAAGAGAGTCAATAAATTGACAAGATTAAATGGTCATGTTATAGTGGCAACAGGAAATAATTTGCAGAAACCAAATTTTATACCACTCATTCCCGGAAAATAAAGTCCTCTTTATTTTCTTTTTTTGTCCCCAAAAGTTCGATAATCATAGGGAGGCTTTCTATTATGAACCACAGCAACCGCAATAAAAACATTGTTTTCCTGTCCACCAGCCTGCCTAGAGAATGCGGAATTGCTACCTTCACCCAGGATCTGCTGGATGAGTTCACGAAGCTTCAGGGCTTCAACAAACCGCGGATCATCGCCATGAACAACAACGGAGATTACCGTTATACGGATCAGGTCATGCGGGAAATTAACCAACATCAGCTATCCGATTATATAGATTCAGCCAGGGACATCAACCAGTCGGACACCGATCTGCTAGTCATTCAGCATGAATTCGGCATCTACGGCGGGGAGAGCGGCGAATATCTGCTGCAATTCACGGAGGCGCTTCAGGTTCCATATGTGGTGATCTTTCATACGGTATTGACCAAGCCTACTCCGAAGCAGCATGAGATCATCACCCGGCTCGCCAAAGGCAGCGTCAAGGTAGTTACGATGGCCCAGTCTACGGTAGATGATCTGATCACTGTCTATCATATTAATGCCGCCAAAATTGCGTTCATTCACCACGGCGTTCCTTTTGTCCAGACCTCTACCCGTGCAGAGCTGAAGCTTCAGTACAAGTTCGGCGAACGCAAAATTCTCTCAACCTTCGGCTTCCTGAGCCCCGGCAAGGGCATTGAATATGCGATTCAGGCTATGAGCGGAGTAGTGAAGCAGCATCCGGACGCACTCTATATCATCTGGGGCAAGACGCATCCGGTTGTCAAACAGGAGATCGGTGAAGTCTACCGCCGCAAGCTGACCGATCTGGTGCATGAATTAGACCTAATCCATAATGTGCTGTTCGTCGACAAGCTGCTGACCCAGGAAGAGGTCATCGAGTCCCTGGTGATGTCGGATATTTATATGACCCCTTATCTGGGCAAGGAACAGGCCGTCAGCGGAACGCTCGCTTATGGAGTCGGCTATGGCAGAGTGATTATCTCCACTCCTTACCGCTATGCCGAGGAGATGCTTGCCGGAGGCCGCGGCCTGCTGGCGGAATTCCGCGATTCAGCTTCCCTGGAAGCCAGTATTCTGGAGCTGCTGGATAATCCGGCCAAAGTCCGGGATATGGAACAGCGCACACAGGCGCTCGGCAGTACAATGATGTGGAGTGAGGTTGCGAAGACCTATGCCGTCATCTTTGAGGAACTTATTGGCCTTGCCACACCGGCTGACCGGAGCGTGATCTGATGCAGGCTCCTGCGGTGTTACAGTTCATACCCGGCTATCTGCACCAAATAACCGATGACACGGGCATTTTCCAGCATACGAAATTTGGGGTTCCCGACCGTGCCAAGGGCTACACGACCGATGACAATGCGCGGGCATTAATCGCAGCCGTGCTGATGTACCGAAAGAATCAGGACACTGCTTCACTCGATCTAATTCATACGTACCTCTCGTTCGTCCATCATGCACAGAATGAAGAGGGCAACTTCCGGAACTTCATGGACTACAGCCGGTCCTTCCTGGAGGAGCGCGGCTCCGAGGATTGCCAGGGACGTACACTCTGGGCGCTGGGGTTCGTACTCTCCCACTCCTCCATTCTGCCGGATAATCTGCTGAACACCTGCCGGTATCTAATCAATCAGGCGCTGCCGCATATCGCAGGCCTGCGTTCTCCACGGGCCTTAGGCTATGCTGTTATCGGCCTCAGCTATTTGCTTGAGACTCCCGGAGCACTCATCTATTCCTTCCCTTATCCGCATATACCAAGCACGGAAGAGGAACGGGCCTTCCTTCCTGAAGCCTACATTAGAGAGCTTATAGAATCTGTCGCTGTCCGGCTGAATGACCAGTACAACCATACCAAAGGCGAGGGCTGGAACTGGTACGAAAACAGCCTGACCTACGGAAATTCGATGCTGCCCTGGGCGCTGCTTAAGGCTGCCGCGCTCTCCGGCAATCCTGAGCTTCGTGTAACAGCCACAGAAAGTCTGGATTTCCTGATCTCCATGACCTTCGCACCGGAGGACTATTATCGGCCCATCGGCAGCCATGGCTGGCTGCTGCGCGGCGGCAAGCCTGCTCTCTATGACGAACAGCCGATTGAAGCCTGCGAGATGCTGCTCGCCTGCCGGGAGGCTGCCGCAGTGCTGCAGGAGCCGGCTTATCTGAAGCAGGCTGAATTATGCTACGCCTGGTACACGGGACATAATTCCTTGCAGCTCTCCCTGATTGATCCCCAGACCGGGGCTTGCTACGACGGGATTCACAGCTCGGGGCTGAACCTCAATCAGGGGTCGGAGAGCATCATCTCCTTCACGATTGCCCATCTGGTGACTCACCATGGATAAATATGCAACGATCCTCGCAGGCGGAGGCGGTACCCGCTTCTGGCCATTGTCCAGACAGGAGATTCCCAAGCAGCTGCTGAACATCAGCGGCAACGATATTATGCTGAACGATACAATTGAACGCTTCAAGGGCATCATCCCGCAGGAGAATACCGTTATTGTAACGAACCGCACCCAGGCGGTCCTGCTGGAGAGCATCATGCACAGCAGTGTGCAGAAGAGCAATATTCTGATCGAGCCTGTGGCCCGGAATACTTCAGCAAGTATCCTGTTTGCCGCCTTCTCCATCCAGCAGATGAGTGAAGGGGATTCCTTAATGGTTGTCCTGCCTTCCGATCACTACATTACCGATGAGCCGCAGTTCCGGCTTACGCTGGACGAAGCCTGCACCGTCGCAATGGAGAGTGATTCCATTGTCACGATAGGAATCAAACCGACATTCCCGTCCACCGGCTACGGCTACATTGCTTACGACAAAGAGCCGATCGCAGTCAAGCCGGTTGCCGTATATGATGTAGCTGAATTCGTGGAAAAACCGGATTTCAAGAAGGCCCAGGGGTATCTGGCCTCAGGCAATTATCTCTGGAACAGCGGGATCTTCATCTGGAAAACTTCGGTCATTCTCGATAATTTCAAGCGTTATCTTCCGCGGTTGTATAATACGATGCTGCCGATCAGTGAAGCGCTCGGTACCGCTCAGGAGCAGGAGACGATTAACCGGATCTACCCGCTGCTGCAGAATATTTCGATTGACTACGGCATACTCGAACGTTCCGATGAAGTAGTGGTCCTGTCCGGCCAGTTCGGCTGGAATGATATCGGCAGCTGGGACGCACTCGGTGCCATCTTCCCGCCTGATGATGAAGGCAACATTATCAAGGCTAATCATGTCGGCATCGACACCCGCAATTCCATCATTTATGGCAACGGGCGGCTGATCACCACCATCGGCGTAGACGGCTATATCATCGCGGACACCGGGGATGCCGTCATGATCTGTCCCAAGGATAAAGCGCAGTCGGTCAAAGACATTGTGGATCTGCTCAAGGACAAGGGCATGCTGGAATATGTATGAGTGATGTTACGTAAGCCCTATTTGCATACAAAAGGGAGCGCTGCTGAACAAGCAACGCTCCCTTTATTATGTTCTTGCGGTTGTTCCTCTGCCCACTCAGCCTTAAGTCCAGGCCCACAGGAACCCGTCGCGGTCCCAGGCGATTCTGCCGCCATGCAGCTTGCGGAATGCCTTTTTCACTTCCTTGGATAATGAGGCATTGCCGTTCTCATTCACGAATACAAACTGTTCACCAAAGTTTGCCTTCACATATTGGGTCGCAGCGGTCTGGTATAACGTCCCTGTGAACTTGATTTCCTTCACCATCCACTCCGCTACTTCCTGTGCGGTTACTTCCATTGGGGGTACTGCTCCTTCCTGTTCATCCTGCTTGCAGATTCCCCCATTATACCACGAAACCCGCTGCTTCTATCCGATCTGTACCTTTATCTTCTGTGCGCAGCCACGCTGACCACGCCATAGCGGTAGAGCACCTTCCGGCCGAACCAGCCGAAGGCCCGGTCTGTGAAGAAGCCCATGAAGCCTAGGCTAATCAGCCCCACGAAGATCCAATCGGTACGGAAGAACAGCCGCGAATTCCAGATCAGATAGCCTACCCCTTCGTTCGAGGCAATCATCTCCGCCCCGATTATCGCCATATAGGAGGTGCCCATTGCCAGCCGTACACCGGTGAAAATATACGGAATAGTCGAAGGCACAATGACATGCAGCAGAATCTGCCACTCACTGGCCCCCATGCTGCGTGCGGAGCGGATCTTGTCCTCCTCCACCGACATGACCCCGGTCAGGGTGTTCAACACCACAATGAAGAAGGTGGCGTACATAATCAGCGCGATCTTCGACTGCTCCCCGATGCCGAACCAGACCAGGAAGAGTGTAATGAAGGCAATCGGCGGAATGAAGCGGATGAAATTCAGGAACGGCTCGGCGAACAGGCGGACTACATTCACCTTGCCGGTGATCAGTCCTGCCGGAATAGCCAGCAGACTGCCGAGCACCCAGCCGATCAGCACGCGGTACAAGCTGACTCCGATGTATTGCATCAGCGTCCCGTCCTCCACCAGCTCCCGCCCGCCCCGGACCGTGGCCCACGGCCCGGGAATGACATCCGGACCATACATCCAGGCGCCAAGCTGCCACAGAAGCAGTACGGCAAGCCATAACAGGGATACGGATACCCATTTCTTTTCCACCCATCTCATCAGGTGTCACCTCCCGTCCTATTCTTCAAAATGGCTCTGAATCCGGCTATACAGCGCGTAGAATTCAGGTGAAGCCACCTCCCGGGGGAAGGGCAGCGTATTGTCGTATATGTCTGTAATATTGGAGGAGGGCCCTACCGACATAATGCCGATGCGCTCCCCCAGCAGCAGTGCTTCCTGAATATCATGGGTCACGAAGATCACCGTCTTATGCGTCTCCCGCCAGATCTGGACCAGTTCCTTCTGCATCGTCCGCCGGGTCATGGCATCCAGCGCGCCAAACGGCTCATCCATCAGTAATATTGCCGGATCATTCGCCAGCACCCGGGCCAGCTGTACCCGCTGCTTCATCCCGCCCGATAGCGCCTTCGGGAATTTGTCCTCATGGCCGTTCAGCCCGACAAGCTTGATATACCGTTCGGATAAGCTCCGGCGCTCTGCCTTGGCCACCTTCTTCATCCGCAGTCCGAACTCTACATTCTCCCGCACCGTCAGCCAGGGGAACAGGGACGAATCGGCCTGCTGGAACACCACCGCCCGGTCCCGGCCCGGCTTATCCACCTCGATATTGTCTACCCGCAAATGTCCGCCCGACTTGGAGACGAACCCGGCAATCATATTCAGCAGCGTGGATTTGCCGCAGCCGCTTGGGCCGAGCAGCACGAAGAATTCCCCGCCCTTGATCACCAGATCTACATCCTTAATAATGTAGTGAACATCCCCGGCTGCCGGTTCGCTGTAGCTCTTGCGCAGCTGCTCGATATGAATGGCATGCTGCCTTGCCGCTGGTTTAGCAGATAAAGACATGGGGCACCTCCTTTGGTTTCATTTATTTCGGGTAGGTCACTTTATCCGGCAGCACCTGCTTCAGCGCCTCCAGCTTAAGCTTGCTGCCAAGGTCAAAATCCTGCGTGATAATCCCTGTATCCACCATATATTTCTTTTGCCCAGCGAGACTGTCATACGCAGCCTGGGTGAAGCCCACTTTCCACGGATTCGCCGGCAGATCCTTCAGCGTTGCTTCCTTCGGCTGCTTCACTTCCTGGAACATCAGCTCCGCCACTTCCTCGGGATGCTCCTGTACGTACACCGAGGCTTCATCCACTGCCGCCAGGAAGGCTCCAATGCCATCGGAATGCGCTTCTACAAAAGCATCCGCGGCTACGATTCCCATCCCCAGCCGCACCGGAGTCTTCGACATATCAGTCAGCTCATGAACGCCCTCAAGCGCGGTTAGCTTATCAGTCAGCGCTGAACCGCTGAACCAGGCGGCATCGATATCCCCCTGCTTCAGGGCGATGAAGGATTCGTCGAACGCCCCCTGTCCGGTAAGCTTCACATCGCTCAGCGCGATGCCCTGCTCCTTCAGGTATTCGTCCCACAGATACGGCAGGAACGTCCCGCGCAGGAAGCTCAGATTCTTGCCCTTCAAGTCAGCAGCAGACTGAATGTCGTCTCTGACGTACAGCTTCCATACTGCCGCTGCCTGATCCGTAGCCTGACCGGCGGAAGCAATGATCGAATAGTCGCCCTTGGCAACGGCATTCAGTACCGGAAAGTCCGCGCCGAAGGCCACATCCACCTGCTTGATGAACAGCGCATTCACTCCCTCCGCCGGCGTCCCGAAGTTGATGATCTCCACATCGATGCCGTGGCTTTCGAAGATGCCTTGCTTAAGGGCTGCCCGAAAGGTCGGATTCGTGTTGATATCGGCAATCCTGATCTTCAAGGCTTCCGGTGTACCGCTGCCCTCTCCCGCAGAAGCTGCCGCATCTCCCTTGGAGCTGCAGCCGGAGAGCACCAGTACGAAAAATAAGGATAAGAGCAGGATCGCTGAGCTGTACCATGATTTTGTCACAAGAACGCACCTCTTCGTCTATGAATTTCTGAAGCCTGCCTGCCTCTCTACCTGGCCCGCCGGACGCTGCCTTCATCCGTAGTGGCTACACAGGCTGCCCCCTCTGTAAAAGGAAGCGTCGTCGCTACCTGTACAACCGAATCCGATCCCTTCGGCGCGGCTCCCGGCACTCTGAAGCTGGACACATCTAGCGGCTCAATCGCAATCTCCTGCGGCTCCGCAAGCTGCGGCACCCAGGCATAAGGCACCCGGTAGGAACGATAGACCATATTCGTATTGCGGCGGTCTGTATACGGGGAGATATACTCCCAGACCAGCTCATGCGCTGCCGTCACCTCGAACAGCCGTCCGTTGGAGCCTTCGGTAATCAGCGTGTTGCCGTTCGCTAGCCGCTGCGCCGAGCTGATATACGGGCTGTAGAACTTATAGGAATCCGTCGGAATGGAGAATCCGGCCTCCGCCGAAGTATACTGCCATTCAATCTCCAGCGTCACCGGGTTAATCTCCAGTACGCGTGAGTGATCACGCAGCGCGTTCTTCTGACCGAACGGCGATGCCGGATTCGGCAGACCGTAGCCGCCCCAGCCGCCGTTATCGAATACAAGCAGATTACCTTCTCCCGGCAGCCCCTTAGGAATGATGTGGGCGTGATGCTGGCCGATAATCCAGCCGATATGCTTCACTTCAGGCAGGGAATAATCCGGTCCCAGCCGCCAGACGATAGCCCCGCTGCGCTTGTCGGTGATGGCGATAATATTCGCCTCACGGGCATCCCAGATAATGTTGTCCGGGTGAAAGCGCTCGTCTCCTTGATCATAGAACCGGTTCGGCCCCACATAAGACGCAGAGTTAATATGCAGCCAGTCGCCTACGCCTCCGCCCAGATCGCCGAAGGAGCGGGTGTTGGGATCGCGGAACAGGACATTGCGCGCCGCCTGGTCGAATCCCAGCTCCGCGAAATGATCGCTGGCTGCCCACTCCCAGAGGATATTGCCTTCCCAGTCCACTTCAATAATCGTGTCATCCAGCAGCTCCTTGTCTGAAATCTCGGGATTATGCAGATTTTTATGCGCCAGGATTAACGTTTTCCCGCTGTTAACTGAAGGCTCAAGCCCGGGAGCATAGTATCCGGCAGGATTGCCTTCCCGCTGGTAATCATGGTGCTGGCGGGCATACCACAGCGGCTCAGCCCCAGGGTCCTCGATCTGCTCATAGCTGTTGTATCTCCAGACCACGTTGCCGTCCCAATCCACCTGCACCAGATCGACATTATCCTGAATGCCAAATTTGGGATCTCTTCTGCCTGTGCTGCCCAGGGCATAGCCGCCGGGAAGGATTTTGGCCGGGAAACCGATTAGCCCTTGCCAGAGGTGTACCTCCTTGCCGCTCATGTCGATCAGTACTACGCCCTCATCGCCTGCCTGAAATACCGTGTAGCCGCTCCATGCCTTGGCCGGGTTATATACGGTTGCCCCTGTCGGATATATTGTGGAATGTCCCATGCTCATCTCTCCTCATCTTTGGGTTGGGTTGGTATTCTCTTCATTTCTCAATAGCTGAGATAATTACTCTTCGTGCCTGGGCGCGGCTTCTGTTCAGGCTTGGCGGGAACGGGGATGGCCGCATTCTGCTGTGCCAGCTCCAGCAGCGTCTCCGAGAACCCTTCCAGATTCCCGATCATCCGCTGATAGAACCGGCTCTGCTGCTCCAGCTCCTCCTCCGTGAAGCCCTCGAACAGAAGCATAATACACCTGGCACCGATGTTTCCGTTGCGCTCCGCCATCTCCCGGCCGCGGGCTGTAATATCCAGCAGCACAGTCCGGCGGTCATCCTCCTTACGTCTGCGTACCGTATATCCGCCTGCCTCCAGCTTGTCACTCAGCGCGGTTATGGCGCCTGAGGTGAAATCAAGCTGCTCCGCCAGATCGCCCAGACGCTGCTCCCCGTCGCGGATGATTGTGTGCAGAATCAGCATTCCCGGCAAGGCCACCCCCTCCACGCTTACCCGGTCACGTTCCTTGACGAACCTGCGTACCAGCTTACGGAACAGATGATCCGTCTGCTCCAGCCGCTCCCACTGTCTATTCTCCATGCCCTCTCTCCTCTGCTATTCATCCACGGGACGCAAATAGGCCCCCGGTCCATTCCCTGTTCGGGAACTGTAGCGGGAGCCTTTGGTGGTCCAATCAGCTCAAATCTCAGGTATGATGTTCACAACGATTCTTTCACTGTTCATTTAATTAGCGGTGAATGATTGCTGTTATCATATACCCCCTTAAACCAACCTGTCAAGTATGAATTATAAATTCAACTAAAAAGCAAGGCTGTCCGGGTAGTCACCATGCGGCTGATCCCGGGCAGCCTTTTGCTTTTGGCGCATAAAAGCGTTACGACAGGCTGACCACGTAGGTCAGGAAATGATAGATATTGTCCTTCAGCACCGTAGCTGTGGCCAGCAGCTTCTTGCCGGAGGGGCTCCAGTGGAGCGGGTCAGCCAGATGAAAATCATTCAGCACAGGCGTCTGCTCTCCGGTCTCCACCTCAGTAATGAACAAATCCTGCTGGTCATCCGTTGAACCGGCCGCCGTGACTGCATAAGCCAGCAGCTTGCCGTCCGGCGACCAGCTGGTGCCGAAGATCTGCTGTCCCGAAGTTAACTCCGACTGTTCATTGCCCTCGCTGTCACAGAGCTTCAGAGTCATCTCGCCGCGTCCGGTACGCTCGACAATCGCCAGCCGGCTGCCGTCCGGGGACGGAACCGCCCAGATCACATTTTTACGCAGCAGCTTGGTCTGCTTCGTCACTGTGTCATAAGCGCTAAGCTGGCTGTCTTCACCTGTAACGTAGAGAATCCGGCTGCCAGTCTGAACCACCTCATGCACATAAGGAATGCCCGTCTTCAGGATCGTCTCCCGCTTGCCGCTCACATCTGCGCTTAGAATATTGCCCTCCATATCGGGAAAAATCACATGCGCGTTATCCGCCCATTTCCCTTCCTCTATCCGAAACTCCGCATCGCTTACCTTCACCGGAGCGCCGCCGGCCAGATCCATAATATAACCTAAGCCTGTGACGTCATACAGCTCCTTGAAGAATACATGCGTCTTGTCCGGAGATAGCTGCGGCGCGCCATAATTCAGTTCTCCCGCCTGCAGCGGAGTCTCCTCCCCTGTGGAGAGGGTATGCAGATAGAGATTCAGCGGATACCGTTCCTGTCCTTCGATGACCTGCGCGGGAAGACTGCGGTTCTCCTTGGTTACTGCCATCACATCCTCGCTGGCAAAATCCGTTCCCCGCACACCCTCCACCTTCTGTATGCCCGCAAGCTGCAGCTTCGTGTAGACCGATTCGCTGGTATTGTCGAGGACTGTAATTGTGCGGCCTGCCTTCTCTACAACCTCCCGCGTCTCTGCGTTCTCTGCACTACAGGCAGTGACCGACAGCAGCACAGCTCCGCAGAGCAGAATGCTCCATGTCTTGCCCCAGGCGGTTCTATGGCTCTCATGTTTCATTCAGACTTCCCTCCAGCTCATGACTCATGTTGCCTCTCCAGCATACCGGACGCTTATTTCCAAACCGCATATGAATTGTATCCAAGTTGTAAACTTCATCCCTTCAGGACAGCAGCGGAAAAGACAGCTCAAACGCCGCCCCCCCGCCGGGGGCTTCCAGCAAGGCAATAGTGCCACCCTGCTTCTCCACCAGATTACGGACCAGCGAGAGTCCAAGCCCCGTGCCGCCTGAGGCTCTTGAACGGTCACGGTTGACCGTATAGAACGGCTCGAAGATCTTGTCCCGCGACGCCTCGGGGATGCCGATGCCTGAATCCTGCACCGTAATCCAGACCCGCTGCTCCCTGACCTCGCTGTGCAGACGAATATCCCCCTGCGGAACATTATATTTGATCGCATTGTCCAGCAGATTGATGAAGATATGCATGAAGCTCTCCCGGTCGATCCAGATATGCGCCGGCTTGACGTCAAGCGTAACGGTAAGGCCGTAGCGCTCCGCCTTGCCCTTCATCCGGCCGCAGATATCGCTGAGGGTACTCTCAATCTCCAGCAGCTCAGCCTGGGATTCGAAATCATACTTCTCCAGCGCCGTCAATTGCAGCACCTTCTCCACCATCTCGTACAGCCGCTCTGTTTCCTTGGCGATATTCAGCTTGGCATCGTGCAGCAGCTTAGGGTCATCGTCATACATATTCAACAGATCGACATACGCTTTGATCGAGGTCAGCGGCGTCTTGAATTCATGGCTGATGTTCCCGATGTACTGCTTCTGCTGCTGCTCCAGCGCCTGAAGCTTCTCTACGGCAAGCTGCAGCTTGCGCCGTTCTTCATCCTTGGCGGCAATGCTGCTCTTAATCTCCCGGCTCATGAAATAGATGCCCTCGGCCAGCTCCCCCAGCTCATCCTTGCGCTTCACCGGCGGAGCCGCGATATAATCGGCCCGGCGGATATCCTCCGCCGCCTTCTTCAGCCGCCCGATCGCGGCGGCCGCACGGTTGAAATACAGATACCCCAGGATGAAGCTGAACACCAGCACCGCCCCGCCTGTGGTCAGGAACAGATTCAGCAGCGTCTGCTGGAAGCTGCGTGCGCCCTCCAGGGAGTATTGCAGCTGCACCACGCCCATCTGCCCCTCCGGCCCCTGCAGCGGGGCCAGGTAGAACAGCCTGCCGCCTTCCTTCTGGTAGGCGACCTTGTTGTTCAGCGCGTAGCCCAGCGCCGCGCTGAGATCCGGCTTACCCGGACCCGGTCCCGGCCCGTCTTGGGCCGAGGTGCCTGCCTGCTGACCCTGGCTGTCGTACAGGGTCACCTCCAGGCCGGTGAAGCCGGCCAGCTCGGCAGCCAGCGCCTTGCCCCGCTGCTGCATGAAGGCCTCCGGCGCAAGCCGCGCACCGGTATAGTACGTCTGCTTCACGCGCAGATTGACCGTGTTGACATGCTGGGCCAGATTGTGCTCCGTCTGCCCCTGCTCGTTGCGTTCAACGCCGCGCAGGACGAAGTAGCTCAGCACGCCGACGGCCAGAATCAGCAGCGCCGCCAGGAACAGGCTGAACTTCAGCTTAATGCTGATTCTCATGGGTAGCTCCCCGCAGGCACTGCCTTATAGCCTACGCCGTAGACGGTTTGCAGGATATTCTGGTAGGGCTCACCCAGCTTTTTGCGCAGCCGCTGGATATGAATATCTACGGTGCGCGTTCCCCCGGCATAGTCCATATCCCAGACCTGCTCCAGCAGCTCCTCGCGCATATACACCCGCTGCGGGTGCGAGAGCAGCAGATGCAACAGATCGAATTCCTTCGGGGTCAGCTCCAGCGGCTCCCCGCCAAGCTCGGCGCTGCGCCGGTCCGGGTGAACCTGTAAGAGGCCGTATTCGATCAGCTCACTGCGGATCTCCGCCGTATTCTTCTCCAGCCGCCGCAGCAGCGCCTTCACCCGGGCCAGCAGCTCGCGGATCTCGAACGGCTTAGTCATATAATCGTCTGCACCCAGCTCCAGACCGACAATTTTATCGACAATATCATTCTTGACAGTGAGCAGGATGATTCCAATATCATCCCGGTCCTCCAACTTGCGGCAGACATCATAACCGCTCAGCTTCGGCATCATCACATCCAGCACCAGCACATTCGGACGGAAGGTATTCGCCTTGCTCAGTGCTTCCTCCCCGTCACCGGCAGTATCGACCTCATAGCCTTCCCGCCGCAGCGCGTAGGCAATCGCACTTACAATGGCCGGTTCGTCATCGACGACCAGTATTTTTTTCATAGACGGTTCATCCTTCCACTCGCGCTTGTTCGGTTCGGGTCATGCCCTTCAAGAATAACGCAGAAGAAGAAGCGGGAGCAAGGAACCGGCAGCTGGAAGTAAAGATTTAGGTTATCTTTAAGAAGACTTAAGCTTCATTTCAGTATTGTTGGGTAAAATGTACTTAGCTGAAGTTCACAAGCCGCCGTACATGACGAACCTTGACCGATATAACCAACCACGAAAAGAGGATTATACACATGAATATACAGCATATGAATATTAAGCGCGTAATGATTGTTGGAACAATGATCGTAGCCATGTCGTTCGGAGGGACGACCTGGGGCAAGCCGGCCTTACATACCCTTCCGGTAGCGAAGTGGTCCACCTCTGATGTGGCCGATACCGATGAGCTGCTGGATACCCTGAACCTGAACCCGGCCTCCGACGAGGAGCTTTACGATGCCTTGTATGAAGGCAAATCCCTGCGCAACATCGCAGAAGAGCACGGCGGCAACATTAATCAGGTTATTAACCTGCAAGTCAGACAGCTGACCCAGCAGCTGGAAGCCAGACTGGCCAGCGGCAGTATCACCCCGCAGCAATTCACCGCACAGAAGGCCGAGCTTAGGGAGATTGTGACGCAGAGTGTCGAAACTTCGTTCGGGTGAGTGAAGCATCTGACACAGCGAATATCCACAAGAGAGGCACCCGGGCTATTGACTCGAGTGCCTCTCTTGTTATGATGAATAGATATTCTTAGAAATGGAGGAATAGCTATGAATGATGCGCTAATGGACCGTTTGCAGCTTTTTTTAACCAAAGAGGGGAATCAGAGTTTGCTGGGCACACCGGCCACGCAGGAACAGATCGCTGAGGCAGAGGAGCTGCTGGGTCTGTCGCTGGATCAGGACTATATTCGTTTCATCCGAAGCTTTGGCGGTGCCTATGCCGGACTCTCCGTACACGCCTTCAGCAACGGCTCCTCCATCGGACGGGAGAGTGTCACTGAGTTAACGTTGTCCTTCCGCGAAGATTACAAGGACACCCCTATGGGCGGGCTGCTCGCACGAAGTGTTGTTTTCTCTATGGACGGTTCAGGCAATCCGATTCTGCTTGACCCGCAAGGCCGTGTGCTGCTCATCGATCACGATAATGGAGAATATGAGGTGGTCGCGGACTCGTTCGCTGCGCTGATCGAAGAGAACTTCATGGAGTGGTAGCTCCTTGCAGCTAATTCAAATCCAGTGAGAATACTTTTTTAAAACCCGCTTTTCCCTCATTGGTGACTTGTACCGCACGTGTATCCGGGAGACGCCGTACCCAGTCCAGCTCCAAGACTCTCTCCAGAAGGGCATTTCCCAAGGCTCCGGCCAGGTGGTGGCGGCGTTCGCTCCAATCCAGGCATTGATGGGAGAATCGGCGGCGTTTCATTGCAGCTTCGTTCAAATCAACGCCGAAACCGGCAAAAAATTCTTCCCCGTGCTCCGTCACCGAATACCTGTCCGCTTCTTCAAGTAAAATACCGCTTCTTAGCAAGGCATGGGTTAATTGCACCCCCACGTTCCCGGCGAGATGGTCATAACACGTTCTGGCATAACGCAACGCCTTGTCCTGCGTGGATTGCCGTAAAGACTTCACTGTCACAGGCGGAGCAATAGACAATAAGGACTCCATCACCCTCGCAACCTCCTGATCTCCAATCGCAAAATAACGATATCTCCCCTGTTTCAGAACGGTAATCACGTTAGCTTCGATCAATTTCGCTAAATGAAAGCTTGCCGTTTGAGGCTTAATGCTTGCCATATGTGCTAATTCGCTGGCCGAATGGAACCTTCCATCCAGTAAAACGGTCAATATTGCTGCCCGTGAAGCTTCACTCACTAGAGCTGCGATGATGGCAGCATTCGGATTTGCCTGCATCCTGACCCTCCTTTATTGTATTCCATACTTCGATGAGTGTTGAATCATTTATATTATACACTGAAGTAAGATCTACAACAGGGGAGGAGAACTACAATGGACAACACCAAGCAAATGATTAGCACTGAAACGATACAACCCAAGATTTTATATTATGGAACTCCTGTCATCTTACTGAACACCTTGAATGAGGATGATACCGTAAATATCACTCCTATTTCATCCTCCTGGGCCTTGGGAGACTATATTGTACTAGGGATTGGTCTTGGCGGAAAAGCCATCGAGAACCTGGAACGGCTTCCCGAATGCGTCATTAACCTCCCCGGCCCCTCGCTATGGGAGAATGTGGAGCAGCTTGCTCCCTATACGGGTAAGAATCCTGTGCCTGTAGACAAGCAACAACATGGGTACTCCTATCAAAAGGATAAATATGCGGCCAGCGGACTCACACCTGTGGCGTCCCTAACGGTTAAGCCTTCACGAATTATGGAATGCCCGTTACAAATTGAAGCAAGCATCCACAATATTCGGATACCCGTTCATTCGCCTGACTTTGCAATCATTGAGGCACAGGCTGTTCATGTCCATGCCCACCAGGATATTATCATGGATGACAATCATATCGATCCTCTGAAATGGAGTCCGCTCATCTATAATTTCCGCCATTATTTCGGTCTGGGTCATCAGCTTGGCAAGACCTACCGGGCAGAAACCTAGTCTACGGTTGATGTCCCACGCTCCCATAGAGCAGAACTCGACCTTAAGTCTGGATGAGCCTGTAATATCTTCGAGAATCGGTATTATCAAATCAGAATAGCGTTGATATAACCATTCTGCAGCAAAACGGCTAGTCAGTTTTCCCTGACTAAGCCGTTTTTTTGTTAATACTATTCATTTTGATTTTTTCAAAAAATCCAGTTTATTTACAAATTTGTTGTTACTAAAGCAGATCCAGGCCTCATTCGTCAGATCATTGGCAATGGAGCCGCCACTTGTCGCATAACTATATCAATGCGTCGAAGTGACCGTGTTCATCTACTGTCGCCGTCCGGGGATCGGTCAGGCCGATGCCCTTAAAACCGCCCTTGCCTTCTGCCTCCCAGAGCGGAATATGATCTTGAAGCGGGGGCGCGGGTACCAATGAAGCCGAGGCTGTACTTCCGCTTTTCTGTACCAGGTGGGCCTCCAACTGCCGTATTTGCCGCTGGAGCTGTTCCCGGCGATACGGAGTCTGCATCTCTCCGCCCTGCGCCGCATTCACCTTGTCCAGCTCCATCAGCAGCCGGTCCCGCTGCTTCTCCAGAGAGCTGACATCGCTCTGTGTGCTGCCATAAGCTTGAATAGCCTGTACCGCGCCGACCCCTGATACTGTCTGTGCCGCCATGATTGGCCCCTCCGTTCCCTTGGCTCTTGTTCCAAATTCAGCCAATTCGAAAATTCTAGTCTTTTCTATTACCCGTTCGGAACCGCTATGACAACAGTTAAGCCCAAATTTTATTCCGGGATCGATAATTATCATGCTCCGCCTTATGGTTCGGTTAGGGCAGGAATAGATTGGAATCAGTAGGAATGGTTATGAAGACTATTTTTATCACGGGTGCTTCATCGGGCATCGGGAGAGCTACCATACAATATTGTGCCGAAAGAGGATGGAATGAAGGAGCATACCGATGAGGAAGGGTATCTAACGAATATCGCCCAGCATTTTTCTTAAAAAAGGAAAAGGAATGTATCCGGATAAATTGAAGGAGAGACATCACCGTCTCTCCTTCACCCCCGGTACCGGTTGACCGTCTCATCGCTCCAGACATGCGCTTCGACATACCGCTCAGGACCGAATTTTCCGTCATTGTTCCAATGCTGCGGCAGCCCGTATTTTGCAATGATGCTCACAATCTCGGTATAGGTATACAGGGTGTGCCTGTACTCTTTGCCGTCGTTAACCAGCGGACTGAAGGTCGGCATGGAGTCGCCATAGGTAAAAGAAATCGTGTTGACATCAAATTCCTCTACCGGAATCTTGAGCGAGGCGCCATTCTCGAACCATGTGCTTAGCCACGGACTGTGTTCAACTACCATATAATGCGGGGAGGTGCGCTGGACAAGACCGCCTTTACGAATAAATTCCGCCCGGATGATGTTCTCGCAGTTCCGCCGGTATTCCACATACTTATCATGTCTTTGAGCGCTCTGGGCCTTAGGTTTGGTCTGCTTAATCGTCTCCAGCACGGCCCTCGCCTGATCGCCCGGCAAATCGGATATACTGACAAACGGACCCACAGCTGAATCATAGTAATGATATAAGAACATCGTTCCGCTCCTTTTCTAGAGCACAGACTCCAGCACTTCATCCTCAGCATCTATACTATTCAGGGCCGTTCGGTTAATCCAAGACAGCGCCAGTGTTCCCTCGCCCATATGAGCACCTACCACCGGGACAAAGGTCATAATCTCTGTACGCACCGAAGGGGACATGGCCTTAATGGCCCACTCCAGGCTCAGCGCCTCTTCTTTATTGTTCGCGTGCATAATACATACATCCTGGAAGCGTCCGATTTCCTCCTGGATGGTCTCCAGCAGCTTTTGCTTCGTCTTTTTGAAGGTGCGGATTTTATCAACGACGACAATTTTGCCCTCATCGAACCTCAGAAGCAGATGAATCCGCATCAGCTGGCCGAGCAGGAACTGAGAGCCGGAGAGCCGTCCGCTGCGGTGCAGCTGGCTCAGGCTGGCTGGGATGATATAGAAGGACATTTCCTCAATGATATTATCAATTCTGTTCTTAATCTCCTGTGCAGAGCAACCTGCCTGCTGCCAGTGAATACCGCGCAGTAACATCTCACGGATGGGGTATGCGCCTACTTTGGAATCGATACCAATTACGTTCACTCCAGCAATGTCCGCTGCCTGCATCGAGGTGCTGAAGGTCCCGCTAAGCTCGGAGGAACAGTGGATCGCAATAATCTCGTCATACTCTTCCTTGAGACGCTCGTATAATTCCACGAACTCGCCAATCGGCGGCTGGGAGCTGCCTACCTTGTCCTGCTGCCGCATTTTCTCATAGAACTGATCGGCGTTAATATCTATATTTTCTCTATAACATTCATTGTTGACGACTAGACGGAGGGGAACGATATACACATGGTTATTCATGGCGAATTCAGAATCAATGGTGCTGGTGCTGTCAGTCACCCAGGCGATGGATTTCATGGTCACTGCTCTCTTTCGTGAGGGATTAACTGCGATCAGGAATCGGCAGCTCTAGCTGTCTGTATATTCATAAATTATACAGGATGACAGCCATACGCAGAGCGATCCTTGAATAATTCCAACACTTTTTTTCAACTAAATTCGACATAAATTCACATTATATATGACGAATATACCTGTTTAAGAGCAGACTGCTTATGGTATGAGGAGGGGTGGAAAATCAGAGGTGAATGGTGCTCATAAGTCACCTCCGGAAAACCTGCTGCACCGTTCCCTTGCCATCTCCAACCTTTACCTCTGCAAAAGCGCCATTCACCAAAGTAACCTGCGGCGGCAGATGGCCGCAGTCGATGTCGTAGGCTACCGGAACGCCCAGCTCATCGGCCAGCTCCCGGTAGACATCCTCTACGGTGTACCCCTCCATAGGCGGGTTCGCCGCACTGCGGCCGAACATCAGGCCGCTGCAATGCTCGAACCAGCCGGCCAGCTTCATCTGCACCAGAGAGCGGCGCAGGTCGGTCACGGACAACTCACAATTTTCCAGATACCACAGGATAGGCTCATTATGGATATAGTGCTGCTGGAAATGCCGCACCTCCCCATACGGCGTGCCGATCAGATGACGGATAATGTCAATACAGCCGCCCAGCAGACGGCCCTGCATGGTGATGGCGTGATTGTCCACCGTCTTCCAGTTAGTCGCTTCTGTAAGGTTGAACACATGGGGCGACGGCTCGCCTCCCCATTCCAGCTGATACTGCTGTGAGGATTTCTGAACTATGGTCCCGCCGTCTGGCGTGGACAATACCTTGTCCCACATGGCGGTTACCGGGTCCGTCTCTTCTCCCCTGAGGTCAATGAAGTTCGTGCCGTGGGCCGTGGCGATACCCGTCTTCAGCGTAACGGCCAGCAGCAGCATACTGATATCGGAATAACCGAGAATCCATTTACACGCCATCTTCCCGAAATCCACCTGCTCCAGAATCTCGATCAGCAGCTCCCCGCCCCACGGAGGTACGACGAGTCCGATGGACTCGTCGGCCATCATCGCGTTGAATTCCGCTGCTCGTACAGCGGCCGGAGCCGATTTGGCCTTCTCCTGTGTCCACGCCGTGGGTCCGCATACTACGCCGTACCCTCTTTTTTGCAGCCGTTCTACCGCCTGCTCAAGCAGTTCACGCAGCTCCTCCCCCACTCCTGACGAGGGTGCGGTTACACCAATAACGGCTCCTGCTTCTAATACCGGATATCTGATCATCTGGCTATTCCTCCAATCATAATATGAAAAGGCGATACCCGAACCTTGAGCAGGTTGAATACCGCCTCTATACATAGGCTACAGCTTCCTGATTATCTATATAAGAAGCATAAAAGAAATTAACTGAAAGCAAAAGAAACGGAGGGGAAATTTGGAACTGTAGGAGCGTTAGCGACCGCCTTTGTCACCGGATTTCTACCGCGATTAGCGGTTAAATTCAAGAAATCTGGTGACAACAGCGGCCGGAAGTCCAAATGTTCACCGCAGTGACGATGAAGCTTCATGTTCATAACTTAAGTGCTTCCTATATAGCTCGGTGCATCATTCCAGTGAAGGCTTATTGTCCCGGCTAATCTCCAGGATATCCAGGAAAAAGACGAAGATCGGAATCCCGAGAATCAGTCCCCACACCCCGATATAATGCTCGGAGAACAGCAGCACTACGAGCGTGTAGAACATCGGCAGATTCATTTTGGAAGACATCAGCTTCGGGTTGAGGAAGTAGCCTTCTATGACATGCAGAATGGCAATCATCACCAGAATGTTAACCGTCAGCATCAGTCCGCCTGTGTTATAACCGATAATGCATAGCGGAATCAGCGAAATGACAAAGCCGACCACGGGAATCAGGCTGAGCATGAAGATCATAATGGAGAGGGCAAAGAGATACGGGAACGGCTCGAAAAAGAATCCAAGCACCCACAGTCCGACCACGGTAAACAAAGTATTGAACAGAGCTATAAGAATCTGTGCTTCAATCACCTTGCCGAAGGAGGAGATGAACTTTCTGCCGAAATACTCCAGCTCCACATAGAACCAGGAGATTTTGCTGTCTCTCAGGCGGGAGGTGAAGCTCACGATCCGGTTCTTCTCCAGAATGAAGACAAGGCTTAGAATCGTGGACAGCACGAAGGTGGTTCCCCAGTTGCTGATTTTGAAGACATATTCAATTCCCTGATTCAAATAGCTCTGATAGTTGAGCTCCCTGACCTTTCGGAACAAGTACTGCATAATTTCATTCTGCGGAATATCATCGGAGGTCAGCGTGCCGAGAAAAGTGGTTAATTGCTTGATCTGCGAGAATACCTTGGGCATATATTTGACGAGTGCCATGACGATCATGCTGATCAGCGCCACATACAGTATGATGATGATAACCTTGCTGTTCACCTTCACAAACTTGCCGATCCGTTTGCTCAGCAGCAGCTGAAAGCTGTTCATGACGTAAGCGATCAGGAACGTCAACAGCACCAGATTCAGCATATCCCTGATACTGTACAGCAGCAGTCCAATCAAGCCCAGAATCAAGAAGCGCCGGACTGTTAAATTGGCAATATAACGCTTGAATACTTCCATTGTTCCCTTGTTCCTCTCCATTCGCTGGCGATTAAGTTTTTTATTATAGTGTACCGTACTGAAAACAATTATAGCAACTTTGCACAGCCCAATTCCCGCGAAACAGCGAACTTTATGTCGATTTTCAGGTAGCTCTATTACTATATGCTATAATGTGGGCAAAACTGGATAATGTATACCCTTTTCATTTCATAGGTTATTCAGTCAGGTTCAATCCAAGTGGAGGCGAAAGCTATATGAAAAAAGTAATCTGTATCACCGGAGCATCCTCAGGCATCGGCCTGGCCACGGCACTGAAGTTCGCTCATGAGGGCTGGACGGTCTACGCCGGAACCCGCCATCTGAAGCGTGAACAGGAGCTGTACCAGAATGTGGAGGGTCTGCAGTTCGTAGAGCTGGAGGTGACACAGCCGGAGAGTATTCAGCAGGTTATAGAACGGATAGAAGCAGAGCAAGGCAAGCTGGATCTATTATTCTGTAATGCCGGATTTGGATACCTCAGAGCGCTGGGACAGGCACCGTTCCCTGAGATCGAGGATGTCTTCAACACCAACGTGTACGGGGTAATGCATACGATCCGGGCGGCACTGCCGCTGCTGCAAAAGACTGGCTACGCCCACATTGTGGCGACCTCCAGTGTCGGCGGACTGGTCGGGCAACCGATGAACGAGGTCTACTGCGCCAGCAAATTTGCGGTGGAAGGGCTGCTGGAGAGCCTGGCCACCTATTACAAGCCGCAGTTCAACATCGACATCACACTGCTGGAGCCGGGGGCAATCGCCACTGAATTCAACTCAACCGTAATGGGGCATGTCGCCAGCACCGGCGGTGTTCTGGAGGATGAATACAAGCCGGTTCTGGATGCTTACCGGGCCGCCTTCCTGGAGCGGAATGTGGAGCCGCAGACGGCAGAGTCCGTTGCGGAGGTCATGTGGGAGCTGGTACAGCTTGAGACCAAGCCGCTGCGTCTGCGCACCTCGGAGCGGGCCGAAGAATTCGTTCACCGCAAGGTCAGCACCGACCCTACCGGACTGGAAGGCGTCCTTAGCACGCGCAGAATCCAGTTGAATATGTAATTGCATGCCTATTGCCGATATAATCTACTCCAGACAGGCCCTCTTTCCAGCGCCGCTCCCCTTCGGAGCGGCGTCTTTTACAGCCTCACAAGGAACATTTCAGACTCTACCGCTGAACCGGCTCGATCCGGCAGGTTCCGGCACTGCCGTCCTCTGTCGGCCCGCCGTTGATTGCCCAGCCGTAAGACAATACATCCTGCAGCCGGCCGCGCTCAGCCTCTGTTAATTCCGCTTCCACCGCTTCCTGCCCTTCCTCCAGCTCCAGCCTGGCTTCAACTCCCAGTGCAACATCTATCCAGCTGCGGATCCCGCGAATGGTATTATATTTAATCTGATAGCCTTCCAGAACGGCCCGGCGGAACAGCTCCGGCTGTTCACCCGCAAGTACAGACAACTGGCCGTAATCGAACTTGTATTCACTCTCATCCGCCGGCAGATCCCCTTCACCGACTCTGCGCAGCAGCTCTTCGTCAGACCCGGCCAGAGCACGCAGCGATTCCAGCAGCAGGGCATCCCACTGTGATAGTTTCACCTTATTCTGTATATCTTCCATTTCGCTAACCTCCCTTTATGCGGTATTGTACAACAGCTCGGTGGCATACAGCAATTAGGATCTACGCTTGCTTACTGCTTATTATTTCTCCAAACGGGGGTTAGTCTGGTACTTCTCTCAATATATTGAATACATATAATTCATATCAACTATTTGAGAATCCAAGGGGATGTTCTATCATGTTGACCTTATTCTGGAGTGGCCTGCTATGAATCGAAGTAGAACCCGGGTGCTGCTGGGCAGTCCGATCCATCAGAAACCGGCAATCCTGGAGCAATTCCTGAACTCTCTGCTGCGTCTGAACCTGAAGGATATCGATCTGCACTTCTATCTGATTGACGATAACCCGGATGAAGCCGCAAGCCAGCTGCTGCAGCAGTTTGCAGAGAGCGGCAGATCCGTCTTCCTGCAATCCTCCGGCTATCATGATGACTATATCCGTGATGAGCATACTCATGTCTGGCATTCCAATCTGGTCTGGAAGGTGGCCGGATTCAAGAATCTGATGATCCGGCGGGCGGAGGCCTTCGGCTATGACTACCTGTTCCTGATTGATTCCGATCTCATTCTGCATCCGGATACGCTGCTGCATCTGATCCGTACAGACAAAGAGATTATCTCCGAGATCTTCTGGACACAGTGGCAGCCGAATACACTGCTTCAGCCGCAGGTATGGATGCATGACGAATACAACCAGTGGGAGCTTCATCCTGGGGAACAGCTCTCACCGGAGGAGATTCAGCGCCGCTTCTATGCTTTTTTGACGAAGATGCAGCAGCCGGGAATCTATGAGGTCGGCGGGCTTGGCGCCTGCACGCTGATCAGCAGCTCGGCCATCAGCTCCGGTATCAGCTACGACAGGGTCCCTAATATCTCGTACTGGGGAGAGGACCGCCATTTCTGCATCCGTGCAGCAACTCTAGGCATTCCCCTCTTCGTCGATACCCACTTCCCGGCACTGCATCTCTACAGAGACAGCGATCTGGACCTGGTTGCGGAGTTCATCCTTCACACCTCGGGCACGAAGGCAGCTTCTATAGCAGAGGCGGAGACCGGAGATGGCGCTGAAGCAGCCGGGGCCGGGATTGAAGCAGCGCCTGACGGCTCGGATGAAGCGGCGTTCCCGGAGGACGGAGGTTCAGCAGCCGCTGCTGATCTGCCGCAGCATGCAGAGACGGCTCCCGCTGACAAAAGAGTGCAGGAAGCAGCCGCACAGTGGGAGGTGCTGTGGACCGAGGCCGAAGCCCGGCAGCGCTTATCCAAGGAATCCCTGCCTGCTGACGCAGGCGGCGACGCAGACGCGACGGCAGAAGCAGGCAGAGGGGTGAAGAATAATCCGGCAGCTTCTGCTTCCCGCCGGCCCAAGCTGACCCTTACGATGATCGTCAAGAATGAAGGCGCAAGGTTCCTGCGCAAGGTGCTGCTGGAGCACCGCAAGTATATCGATGAGGCGGTCATTATCGACGATGCAAGCACAGATGATACAGCCGATATCTGCCGCGAGATTCTTGAGGGGATTCCGCTCCACCTGATACACAATCCTGTCTCCCGCTTCCATAATGAATCCGGGCTGCGCAGGCAGCAGTGGGAGGCAGTGGTTGCGACCCAGCCGGAGTGGATTCTTAATCTGGACGGGGATGAGGTTTTCGAGTCCAAATTCGCAGACGAAGTGGATTCCCTGCTGCGGACGGATAATTGCGACTTGTTCTGCTTCCGCCTCTACGACTTCTGGGATGAAGCAAGTTACCGCGAGGATATGTACTGGCGGGCCCACCAGAGCTACCGCCCGTTCCTGCTCCGTTACCGGGAAGACGTCACCTATGCCTGGAATGATCTGCCGCAGCACTGCGGGCGGTTGCCGGAGAACATCTTCGAGCTGCCCCACCAGTTAAGCAATCTGCGCTTGAAGCATCTGGGCTGGTCGAAGCCGGAATTCCGGCTGGAGAAGTATCTGCGTTATATGGTACTGGACCCGGACGCCCGGTACGGCTGGAACGAGCAATATCAGTCCATCCTTGACCCGAATCCCCGGCTGGTGCCCTGGAGCGAATAAGCAGCCGATAGCATAGAGGCTCCATCCGATTATGCACAATACAAGCAGCAACGGTTATGCCGGCTTTCTGAAGTCCTGCACCGTTACACAGAAAAAGCGTTCCAGCCTTAGGGCGGAACGCTTTTTCTGTGTGTTACAGGTGCCGCTGCTCTGGAACAACGGGCCAGATTCAGGGTTAAACGGAGCTTACCGTCGCCGCCTCCGGCTTCGCGATCTGAACGGTCAGCTCGCCGTCCGCTTCGTCCACCGTCATCACTGAGCCTTCCTCCGCTTCTCCGGCGATCAACGCACGCGCCACCCGGGTCTCCAGGCTACGCTGGATGAACCGCTTCAGCGGTCTGGCGCCATAGACGGAATCGAAGCCTTCCTCGGCAATGAAGCGGACCGCCCGGTCACTCAATGTGAGGCCGATATTCCGCTCTGCGAGGCGCAGACGCAGTCCATCTACCAGCTTAACTACAATTCTCTGGGTCTCGCCCAGTGTCAGCGGCTTGAACATTACGATATCATCCACCCGGTTGAGGAACTCCGGACGGAAATGCCCGCTCAGCTCCTTCATGACCCGGTCCTTCACGGCTGCGGTCAGCTCGCCATTGTCATCCGTGCCCTGAATCAGATGCGGTGAGCCGATATTGGAGGTCATGATGATGATCGTGTTCTTGAAGTCGACCATCCGGCCCTGCGAGTCGGTCAGCCGCCCGTCATCCAGCAGCTGCAACAGAATGTTGAACACATCCGGGTGCGCCTTCTCCACCTCATCGAGCAGCACCACAGTATACGGCTGGCGGCGGACAGCTTCCGTCAACTGGCCGCCTTCTTCATAGCCGACATATCCGGGAGGAGCGCCCACGAGACGGGAGACACTATGCTTCTCCATGTACTCTGACATATCGATACGGATCATGCCGTCCTCGCGGTCGAACAGCGATACCGCCAGTGCTTTGGCTAGCTCGGTCTTCCCGACCCCGGTCGGCCCGAGGAACAGGAATGAGCCAATAGGGCGATTCGGATCCTTGATACCCGCTCTTGCCCGGAGTACAGCATCGGCCACCAGCCGGACAGCCTCATCCTGCCCGACTACCCGCTCATGCAGCGTATCCTCCAGCCGCAGCAGCTTATCCCGCTCACCTTCCACCAGTCTGCTTACGGGGACACCGGTCCAGCGCGAGACAATATCGGCGATCTCCTCCTCCGTAACGGCTTCACGCAGCAGCCGGGTCTCCTGATCCTGCTGCGCCGCTTCCTCTGCGGCCTTCAGCTGGCGCTCCAGATCAGGAATGATGCCATAGCTTAATTCAGCCGATTTGTTCAGATCATAGATCTCCTGCGCATCGACCAGATCCTTGCGGGCCTGCTCCAGCCGCTTCTTCAGGTCACGGATGCCCTGAATGGCCGATTTCTCCTTCTCCCAGCGGGCGGTCATCTCCAGATGCTTCTCCTTGAGGTCGGCCAGCTCCCGCTGCAGAATGTCCAGACGGCGCGCGCTGGCATCGTCAGTTTCTTTTTTGAGCGCGGCTTCCTCAATCTCCATCTGCATCAGGCGGCGGGTTACCTCATCCATCTCGCCGGGCATGGAGTCAATCTCCGTACGGATCATCGCGCAGGCTTCATCGACCAGGTCAATCGCCTTATCCGGCAGGAAGCGGTCGGTGATGTAACGGTTAGACAGCACACCGGCTGCGACCAGGGCGCTGTCATAGATTTTGACACCGTGATGCACCTCGAAGCGTTCCTTCAAGCCACGCAGAATCGAAATGGTATCCTCGACATCCGGCTCACTGACCAGCACCTGCTGGAAGCGGCGTTCGAGCGCCGGGTCCTTCTCGATATATTTGCGGTACTCATCCAGCGTAGTCGCCCCGATACAGTGCAGCTCGCCACGGGCCAGCATCGGCTTCAGCATGTTGCCCGCATCCATAGCCCCCTCTGTCTTGCCCGCCCCGACAATCGTATGCAGCTCATCAATGAACAGAATAATTCGTCCTTCACTCTCGCGGATCTCCTTCAGCACCGCCTGCAGCCGCTCCTCGAATTCCCCGCGGTACTTGGCACCGGCAATCAGCGCACTCATATCCAGCGAGAAAATCGTCTTGTCCTTCAGTCCCTCCGGCACATCCCGGCGGACAATCCGGTGGGCCAGCCCTTCCACAATCGCTGTCTTGCCGACCCCCGGCTCCCCGATCAGCACAGGGTTATTCTTCGTCTTGCGGGAGAGGATGCGGATGACCCGGCGAATCTCGGCATCCCGTCCGATGACCGGGTCGATCTTGCCTGCCCGTACCTCGGCCACGAGGTCGCGGCCGTACTTCTCCAATACCTCATAGGTGGCCTCCGGCTCCCGGCTGGTCACCCGCTGGTGTCCGCGGATCTCCGCAAGCACACCGAGCAGCTTCTCCCGGGTAACGCCCCGGCTGGTGAATAATCCGCGCAGCTCACGGTTCCCGCTGCTTGCATCCGAGACCATCGCCAGGACCGCATGCTCCACCGCAACGAATTCGTCCTGCATCTTGGCCGCTTCCTGCTCCGCCTGCTCCAGCATGGCAATCAGCGCGGGCGAGGCATACCGCCGCATGGTGCCTGCTCCGCTCCCGCTTACGCTGGGCTTCTTCTGCAGCAGCGCCTCCGTTCCCTGGAGCAGCTCTGCTGCGGGGACATTCATCTTCTGCAGCAGCCGGGGCAGCAGGCCTTCATGCTGCTGCAGCAAGGCCTTCAGCAGATGAAGATTGTCAATCTCCTGATGCCCGCCGGAAGCCGCCAGCGACTGTGCCTCCGCCACGGCCTCTTGCAGCTTCTGGGTAAGTTTATTGAAATCCATTTGGATCATCGCCTTTCTACAATGTATATGTTAATCAGCCGGATGCCCGGCTGTTATTTACTGAATCAGAATATGCCTTACCGCGTTGCCGCTCTGCGCCGCTGCGCTCCGCCGGAGGTACGCCGTTTCGCACCGGCCTGGAAGCTGCCGGACTCCGCCAGCTGGCGGTACAGCTTCTTCTGCGCCTCGGTCGTCCCTGCCGGAATGACCATCTCCATCCGGAACAGGATGTCTCCGTTCGTTCCGTCAGGACGTCTCAGGCCCTTGCCGGAGAGGCGCAGCGTCCCGCCGCTGGCTATACCTGCGGGGATCTTCAGCTTCACGCTGCTGCCATCCGGCAGCGGCACCTTGGCTTCCCCGCCAAGCACAGCCTGCCAGGGGGCAATCTCAACGGTGCCGTGCAAATCGCCGCCGTCCGGCTCATAGATCTCATGCGGCAGGAGATGCAGCGAGATCAGCAGATCGCCGCCCTGGCCCGCTGCCCCGCTTCCGCCGCCGGGTACCCGGATGACCGTCCCTTCCGCCGAGCGTGCCGGAATCTGTACGTTCAGGTCCTTGCCGGCCGCCTGAACGCTGATATTGCCGCCTTTGTAGGCCTGCTCCAGCATAATTTCAAGCTGGGCCTGCATCGTACTGAACCCGTCACCCCAAGGGCTTCCCCCTGAGCGGGACCCTCCGCTGCCGGAGAAGAAGTCGAAGCCTGCGCGGTCCGCCGCACCCCGGCTGCCGAAGAACATCCCGAACAGATCCTCTTCGGGTATACCGCCGGAAGAGGCGGCTCCGCTGCTCCAGCCCGCGCCAAACGGCGATTCCCATGACGCAGAGGAGGCTGACCCGTGACTCTGCGCACCCCGTGATCCTGCAAAGCCTGACCCGGCTCCATAGCGGAGCTCCTCATCATAGATTTTGCGCTTCTCTTCATCGCCCAGCACCTCATATGCCTCGGCTGCTTCCTTGAATTTCGCCTCTGCCTCCGGGGCCTTGTTGACATCGGGATGCCATTTTTTGGCCAGCTTCTGATAAGCCTTCTTGATCTCCTGCTTCGGGGCCTTCTTGTCTACGCCAAGACGTTCATAATAATTTGCCGCCACCGGAACCTCCTCCTTTCTTGTAATGGGAACCTAGTTCCTTCCTCCGGGAAAAGACGCATTATAGCCGGGACCCCCACTACAATGCGTCTAATATGAAGTGCTATATGAAAAGCCCGGTGAACTCCTGCCGCCGCCCGGGGGACCGGATAGGCCAGCGGCTGCAGCCGCTAAGCCGGGAGCCCCTTCGGAAGCGGCGCTTCAGCCGGACTTGGAGGTCCATCAGCCTCAAACAGGCTGCCCTTATGCTTACTGAAGCTTTTGCTGGTCCGAAGTATTGCCGCCGCCATCCTGAATTTCGATCCGTTTGCCCTGCGCCTTCTGCCGTTTCGGCACCTCCAGGCTCAGCACCCCGTCTTTCAGGGAAGCGCGGATGTCTTCCTCGGCAATATCCTGGACGTAGAACCGGCGTACATATTCACCATACCGCCGTTCGCGGCGCACCATCTGATGCTCCTTATTCTCTTCGCTGTTCTCTTCTTTGCGAACGGCCTTGATCGTCAAGTAAGGGCTGGAATAATCAATGTCGATTTCTTCTTTGCGGAAGCCCGGGAGCTCGGCCTCGATCAGATATGCCCCTTCACGCTCACGGATGTCCGTCCGGAAAGACAGCGCGTTACTCGTCAACGGTGCGAAAAAATCATCATTAAACACTTCGTTCAGCGACTTCGCCAGCATACCAAAAGCATCATCTCTGCGTTTACCAAAAGGAACCAAATCAAACATCTTTCATTCTCCTCTCATTTGACTTTGTCTGACCTATGGCTTTATTATAGCCTGCGTCCCCGTAGAAAACAAAACCGGTATAAGCCGAAAATCCGGGAAAATCCGGCGTTTCGGCTCGTTTATTATAATAAATTTTAACATTTTTAAATTTTTGACCTTATTTGACCTTTCTGCTCTGCTTCAAATAACGCTCCCTGTATTCACTCTCCAGCATACTCATCATTACCACATCATGGTACTCATGGTTATAGAAGAGCGTCTGACGCCTTATCCCCTCATGCACGAAACCGATGGACTCATAGACATGCGCAGCACGGGCATTATAGCGGTAGACCTCCAGCTCAATCCTGTGCAGATTCAGAATGCCGAAGCCATAATCCAGCATAAGCAGCAGCGCTTCACGCCCGTACCCTTGTCCCTGATGCCGCTCGTCCCCGATAGCAATCCGCAGATTGGCATTCCGGTTATCCCCGTCGATATCCTGAATGGCGATGTCGCCGATCACCTCATCGCTTTCCTTCAGCGCGATCAGCAGCAGCACGGTACTGTCATCCCCGGATTTGCGGGCGATATACTGCTCAACCTGCTCCTTGTTGACATGGTTCTTGGTTCCGGTCAGCCTGCGAACTTCCGCTCCGTGGAACATCGCATAATACAGCCCGGCGTCCTCCCCGTTCAGAGCGCGCAAATATACTTTATCCCCTGTTAAAAGCCTTGAATGACCGTTCATCTCTGTCCACTCCCACTGTCGTAATTGCTCTTATGGTAATATAAATCTGCACACTATAAAATATACAGAAACGTCCGATTTCAAAGGACAGATGGAAGGTGAAGCATGCTGCTCGTCCCGGATCTGAATGAACATAGCGAGACCCCTTACTACATACAGCTCTATGATTACCTGGCAAAAGCAATCCTGAGCGGCGCCCTCCAGAGCGGCACGCGCCTGCCTTCTATCCGCCGCCTGGCGGGGTTATGCGGAATCAGCGCCACTCCAGTGGAGCTGGCCTACCAGCAGCTTCTGGCAGAGGGCTTCATCGCCAGCAAACCGCGCAGCGGCTACTACATCCTGCCCGTTCATCGGGAAGGCAGCCCTGCGGCTGCCGGGGAACGGCCCAGTCCTGCACCCCGCCCGATCACGCCCCGTGATTCACGGCCGTACGCATATGATTTCCATATCTCGCGGAATGATTTCTCCCTGTTCCCGCACAAAATATGGCGAAGCCTCTATCAGGAGCAGCTTGCGAATCCGGACCTGCTCCAGTACGGCGATCCCCAGGGGGAGCCGGCTCTCCGCGAGAGCATCGCCGCTCATCTCAGGCAATTCCGCGGACTACGATGCACAGAGAAACAGATTGTGATCGGCGGCGACCAGTATACGCTGTGTTCGTTGCTGTGTCTGCTGCTGAAGGGAAGGGTGAGCGGACTGGGTATCGAAGATCCGGGGTACCACCTGCTGCCGGCGGCATTCCGGCGCAGCGGATACGGCATTAAGCCGATTCCGCTGGCGGAGGATGGATTACAGATAGACAAGCTGTACAGCAGCGGAGCAGATGCCGTATACATCTCGCCTTCCCACCAGTTTCCCCGGGGGATGACGATGCCGATCACCAAACGTCTTGCATTGCTGGACTGGGCCCGGTCCACGGGCGGCTATATCATCGAAGACGATTATGACGGGGAATTCCGCTATCACGGGCGGCCGATTCCGGCGCTTCAAGGGCTTGCCGAGGGCAGCCCGGTGATCTATATGTGCAGCTTCGCACAGTCGGTGACTCCTGCCTTATGTATTCACTACATGGTTCTGCCGGAGGAGCTGCTGCCGGACTACCACAGCCTGAGAAGTGAGCTGTACCTGGAGCATTCGGCCTCCCGGCTTCATCAGATTGCGCTGCATTATTTCATGGAACGCGGTCATTTCGAGAAGCATCTGCGCCGGATGCGTCTGCTTTATCAGCGCAAGCATGACCTGCTGTTGCGTTCAGTCAGGCAGCATTTCGGCGATGCCGCCGTGCTTAGCGGAACGGATGCCGGATTTCATCTGCTGCTGACCTTTAAGCCGCCCGCAGCAGAAATTGGCTCCAGAGTTAGCAATAGAGTTAGCAATAGCACCAGCGCCAAGGAGCTTGCCGCAATAGCGGAAGCTGAAGGCATCCGCGTTACCCCCATGTCTTATACATGGTGGACCAAGCCGGACTACGATGAATCCGAATTCATCCTGGGCTTCGGCGGGATTGCCGAGGACCTGATCGATGAAGGTATCCGCAGATTGGCGGGGGTATGGCTGGGCTATATGGATTGAACTACTAATTTTGTTATTTTGGGAGAGGCGTGGCTCCAGAGAATATTTGGACTTCCAGCCGCTGTTGTCTGCAGATTTCTTGAATTTTCATACCGCTGTTCGCGGTGGAAATCCGCAGACAAAGGCGGACGCTAACGCTCCTCCAGTTCCAAAATTCCCTTCCGCCACTCCTCCCTTAATTTATGCTTCAAGTTCAATCAATATAGGTTTTGAATCAACTATACTTCTCCAGCATGTCCGCAAGCGTCCGCTTCACCTCGGCCACCAGCTCCGGCGGCTCCTGCACCGTAGCCTCGCTGCACAGGCCAATCACAAACCGCGCGAAGAAGCCCAGATCGCTTCCCGGAATCTCTCCCTCCAGCCAGCCTGTTCCGTCTGCGCGGATATGCAGCAGCTGCGGCGACCATACCTCCCCTTCGCAAGCCTGTACCCCTTCACTGCCCAGCTCCACGTACAGTCCGATTAGGTTTTGTTGCGCCTGCGGCGGCGTGCTGCTATAGTGCTCCATATTGTCCAGATGGACATGCCGCAGATCAAGCGCGGCTGGACCCGCTTCATCATACCCCGCAGACTGAATCCGGTCACAGCGGAAGAGACGGATACCGTCCCGCAGGAAGCAATGCGCCGGACAATACCACAGGCCGTTACTGGCATAGATGCCAACGGGCTGTATCCATCTTTGCTGCCGGCGGCCCTTCGACTGGTAATCGATCAGCAGCACTTTTTGCCCGGTGGCCGCTTCCAGCAGTTGGGGCAGATAAGGAAATTCCGCCTGCCGTGCAGGGGTCAGGAAGTCAATCCGGTGCTTCATCTCATCAATCCGGTCACGGACATCCCCAGACATGTAGTTATAGAATTTGTGCAGGGCGGATAAGGATTCTTCCTTGAAGGGAAGATATTTATAATGGCGCAGGGCATGGCTGGCAAAAAAAATCGCCACCGCCTCTTCCTCCGTGAACGCGATCGGCGGCAGAATCCGTTCGTTCAGCACCTGATACCCTCCATGCGGCCCCACTTCGGAATACAGCGGTACGCCCAGCTCCCCCAGCTCCTGCAAATCCCTAAGGATTGTGCGTGAGGAGACTTGGAATTCGTCAGCCAGCTCCCTGACGGTGAATTTGCGTTTGCGGTTGACGGTCATCATCAGGTCCAGCAGCCTTTTGGATTTCGACACAGGGCTTCACTCCATTTATTATTTTAACTATGACAAGAACTGTCACTATTATAGTCTACACTATAACCATAGCCGGTTAGTACAGGCAAATAAACCATTCCAAGGAGCGAACAAGACATGAAACTGCAAATGAACCCTTATATTCTGGTGGACGGATCTGCCGCTGAGGCGATAGCCTTTTATCAGGAGGCGCTGGGCGCAGTGGTACTCTTCAAGCAGACGATGGGCGAAGGCCCACAGAATCCGGACGCCCCGATGACGGAGCAAGAGAAGGCGCAGATTGCCCATGCGGTGCTGCTGGCGGGAGAGAACAAGTTTTTTGTAGGGGATTATGAATCGGGTATGCCGCGCAGCCGGGGCAACAACATCAACATTTGCCTCACGGTGGAGACCGAGGCTGAAGCGCAGCAGCTATTCAACTCGCTGAAGGCAGGCGGCACCGTCGATATCGAGCTGGCTCCAGCCTATTACAGTCCTGCTTATGGCATGGTTACCGATAAGTTCGGCGTATGCTTCCAGATCTTCACGGATAATAGACGGTAGGGCTTGAGCGGCGAGGCAAGGAGAGCGCCTTGGCCGGATGAGGGGACGGAGAAGCTGGCCTCTATGGCAAGCAAGTGGAAAAATGCAGCTTAATTTCCCGGATGCTACGCCCCAAACTGAAATAAGTGGAAAAGTAGCAACTGCTATCGCCGATTCCCCCGGGATTGTCTGGAGGGAGAACATTTAAGTGCTGTTTTTCCAACTCCTGCCCGGATGAGGTCAGTTGGTTCATTAGCAAGTGGAGGAAATCCAGTTATTTCTCCCTGACTTAATCAGCATATATCTGCAAAAAAGCCCTGCCTCCCGGAGAATCCGGCGAGGGCAGGGCTTTGTTCTAATATAACGCCCGCCACAAGTAAAAGGTGGCGTATGCTTCCCAGCCTTGCCACGGCCGGGCCAGCTCAAGCAGCTCCGCCGGTGTCGGCTTGCGGTCCATGCCGGTAAGGAACTTGATCACATTCTGGAGGCCGACATCGCCTACAGGGTAGGAGGACGCGTCGCGCAGGCAGCGCATGCGGACATACTGCGAGGTCCACGGGCCGATCCCGCGGATCTGCAGCAGCCGCTGCTCGGCGGCGGCCGGAGACGGGAGCGCCAGCAGTTCCTCCCGGCTTAGCTCCCCGCTTGTGATCAGCGAGGCTACGGTAAGCACGGTCTGCGCTTTGCTGCGGGTTAGCTGCAAGGCGCATAACTCCTCGATCTGCACCCCTGTGAACACTTCAGGCCCAGGGAAACGGTAGTAGGTCTGCCCTTCCCATTCCAGCGCTTCCCCGTATTCAGCGGTCAGCCGCTGCTTCAGCCTGTAGGCAAAAGCCAGATTGACCTGCTGGCCCAGAATCGCCCAGCATAGCGCCTCGAACAGATCCGGGATGCCGATGATCCGCAGCCCCCGGTGCTGGCTGGCCAGCGGGCCGAGCAGCGGATCGGCTTCTGCAACCCGGTAGAACGGGATAAGGTCGCGGTCCAGATCGAACCATTCCACAATGTAACGGGCCAGCCATTCCTGCTCCAGAACATCGGGAATCGCTCCATGCAGCCGGGTTACGCTCAGCCTGTGACCCTCAGACACACTTAACCGGACCAGGAACGGTCCGCTCTCCAGCCTGAACATCCGGCTAACGCCTGCCTCATCCGTGCGGAACAGGCATTCCAGCGGTGAGCGGTTCATGTATTCCAGACAGGCATTCAGGTCGAAATCCTCCGGCAGCGGCAGCTCAAAAAGCAAATCGTTCATGTCCCGCCGCCTTCACATTCAGAATTCCCTCCAGCTTCAGCAGCTCCTGCTTCATCTGGAGTCCGCCCCGGAAGCCGGTTAAGGTGCCGTTCGCGCCGATCACCCGGTGACAGGGTACAATGACCGGCACCGGGTTCTGCCCGTTGGCTGCACCGACAGCACGGACGGCCAGCGGTCTGCCGATCCGTTCAGCCAATTCCTTGTAGCTGGCAATCTTGCCATGAGGAATGGTAAGCAGTCCCCGCCAGACCTCCTGCTGAAACGGAGTGCCCCACAGATCCAGCTCAACCCCGCTGAAATCCACCGCCTCTCCGGCAAAATACCGCTCCAGCAGCGTTATCACCCCAAGCCGCTCGAACCTCCCGGCATCCTCCTGAAGCTCATAGGCAGGAGCATACGTCTTCAACCAGGAGGCGGGTAATTGCCCTCCATCCTGCGGGAAGGACAGGCGGATCAGGCCTTTATCGCTGGCCCACAGGGTCCACTCTCCATTACCGGGATTCAGGGTATGATGGTAGATTGTAATGGTATTTGTACTCCGGCTGTTATTCCGGCTTGGGTTCATGCGGTATTCCTCCTTCGATATGCTTAATGCGATACTCTGTAGGGGATAGCCCCGT
This sequence comes from Paenibacillus sp. FSL K6-1217, assembly GCF_045040735.1. Classification (NCBI taxonomy): domain Bacteria; kingdom Bacillati; phylum Bacillota; class Bacilli; order Caryophanales; family Paenibacillaceae; genus Paenibacillus; species Paenibacillus sp. FSL K6-1217. Next base: position 5,485,145 of record NZ_CP150271.1, on the reverse strand, counting down.
CTTCTTCACGAACCAGGCGGCAAAATGAGAGGGCGTACGGAACCCCACCGCCCCGCCGACCTCCGCCATCCCCGCCTCTGTCTCCGTCAGCAGCCTGCGGGCTTCTTCTGTGCGCAGCGCGTCCAGTCTGGCCGCAGGGGACTGGCCGGTTACCCGCTTATAGGTGCGCTGCAGGTGGAAAGGACTGACCTTCAGCTCTGCGGCCATGGACTCCAGGGTCAGCTTGCTGCCGAACCGCCCGTCCATAATGGCATCTGCCTGCGCGGCGAGAACGGCATCTGGCCGGAGTGTGCCTCCTTCTTCGGGGCGGCATCTTTTACAGGGACGGAAGCCTGCCGAAATTGCCTCCTGCAAGGAGCCATAGAATACAACATTCGCTGCCTTCGGCGTTCTCGCCCGGCAGGACGGACGGCAGACAATATGCGTGGTCAGCACCGCCGTATAGTAGATCCCGTCATAGGTCGGCTCGCGCCGCACCACCGTTTCATAGATACGTTCGAACAATTGCGGGTCCATCCCCATCACCTCTTACCGCCAGTATAAACGATTCGTTTCGGCTTATGCAGCCTATTGCAATAGGAGAGCAAGATTACGACAGTGAATCAGCCCCATTAGCATACAGCCGATGGCCCATTGAAGTTCGTGTTCACATACAGGAATGGGGGACCGGGGAGGGGGGCTGGATACCGGATTGGGGTAGGGGAGACGTTTGTGTGCGGTTGAGTGGATTGGGCTGGTGGGGACGTTTGTTTGTGGTTGAGTGCCGGATTATGCTGGTGGAGTACTTTTGGGTGCGTTGGGTACCGGATTGGGGTGGCTGGAGCGGGCTCCCTTTCTCCGCGGACTGAGATTCCGCTAATTGCCGGAATCAGGGCTTTTTTCGCGCCGGGCGGACTGAGAGGACTTTACTCCCTGCTACAGAGGGTAATTAGAGGCGGAATCCGGGAAATAACGGAATTGTAGTCCGCGACAGCTGCCAAACAGGCAATTTCGGCAAAATAACGGAACTGTAGTCCGCCCCAGCGAGGCTGCCCGGCTCTGTGTTTGTAGAGAGAGGGTTGAAATGCCCAGTATTCTATGCCATAATCACTGGCGTTAAATAGAATAAGGAGGACTCAGAGGCTGATGCACCTGTCAGATATCCGCTACGAACGCTTCAATAACAGGAACTGCTCTGCCGCCCGAGAATTATTAAGCCAGGATGCGGAAGCTGGTGCAGACCTCCTCCGGGTGCTGGATGAAGAACCGGAGCTGTTCATTTCCGCTTTTGTGAAGGATACGCTCGTCGCACTTGTCTTAATGGAAGCGCATACAATACAATCACATTTAGAAGTGTTCGTTGCTCCACGGTTACGCAGACAGGGAATCGGCACGGCAATGGCAAAGGCTGCTGAGATACATTTGCAGGCAGGGGGAACCCGGACGGTCAGCACTTCTTTTCGTTCCGGAGTTCCGGCGTCTTCGGCGTTTGCCGGTAAGCTTGGGTATGCCCCCTACTACTCACTTGTATATATGCAGCGGACCGCCGGCCTCTTCCCTGTCGGGGAGACCCCTGCCAGACCCTATGTGGACGGGGATTTTCTCCCGGCTCATTCCTTGTATGCCACTGCTTTTCATGAAATGCGCGTCCGTGGGGTTTCAGGAGACGCATTGTACGGAATATAGGAGAAAAACGCTGGGAGCCGCTGAAGTACAGCTTGAACAGGAAAAGGAGCGATAACCAAGATGAAAAACCTGGGAGCACAGAATATCAATGTGGTGACGTTGTTCGTTGAGGATCTGCCGCAGAGCAAGGCGTTCTACGGGGAAGTTTTTGGCCTTGACGAGGTGTACGCGGACGAGAATTCGGCTGTCTATGATTTCGGCAATATGAGCATCAACCTGCTGCGCATCTCCGAAGCCCCCGGGCTGATTGAGCCCGCTGCGGTTGCCGGCCGCGAATCCGGCTCACGGTTCCAATTCACGATCCGCGTGGAAGATGTGGATGCTGTATGCGCTGAATTAAATGCCCGCGGCGTAAGCCTGCTCAACGGCCCTATGAACCGGCCGTGGGGCATCCGCTCAGCCAGCTTCGCAGACCCCGCAGGACATATCTGGGAGATTGCGCAGGAGCTGGTGTAGCTTAAGCTACGGATAGACAACTCAGAGCATTCCCGGTCAGGCCCCTCCCTGCCTGCTCCTCTACAATGAATAGTGAAAGGAACGGTGAGGATGTGGAGACGATACGGCTGCTGCAGCAGGCGATTGATTATGTGGAGCGGAACCTGAACTCCGCCATTGGCGTTGAGGATATTGCCGGAGCGGCAATGACCTCGAAATATCATTTTCAGCGGATGTTCCATGCCTTGACGGGCTTTACCGTTACTGAATATGTACGTAACCGGAGGCTCACACTGGCGGCGGAAGAGCTGGCGGGAACAGACGGCAAGGCGATCGACATTGCGCTGAAGTATGGTTACGAGACGCCGGAGTCCTTCGCCAAAGCATTTCAGCGGGTACATGGGGTGACTCCCAATATGGCGAAGAAAAAGAACGTGAAGCTCAAGTCATTCCCCCGCCTCTCCTTTCAAATTCAGATCAAAGGGGAAAGCGAAATGAATTACAGAATGGTTGAAGAGAAGGGCTACAGCGTCATGGGGCAGGAGGTTATCATCCACCAGGATGCTTATACCGAAATCCCTGCGTTCGTGGAGAAAATCTGGAACGACGGGACACATGACCGGATTAACGAAATTGCCGGAAGACCTGCGGACTCGCTGCTTTTTGGCTATTATTATGACTTCCGTGAGGATGGGACCAAACGTTACCTGATGGGAATGGAGCTGCCGGAAGGACAGAAGGTGCCAGAGGAGCTGGTTAATCTGACTATACCTGACCAGACCTATGCAGTATTCGATTGCCTGGATAAGGTGCCCAATGACCCGGAGCTGGGATCAGACATTAAGAATGTGTGGCGGCGGATCTATTCGGAATGGTTCCCGTCGTCAGGCTTTGAGCAAGTAGAAGGACCGTGCATCGAGAAATACTTCTGGACGAACGATGAGCAAGATGAATGTATATGCGAGGTATGGATTCCTGTAGCGAAGAAATAAAATGATTTGGACTTAAGTATTAGTATATTTGACAGCTATTCTCCAGCAGATCCCGCCGCAAGAAGGTCTGACTGGGGAAGGCGGCGCATCGCTAACCCTTATTTGCACCAAGGCCGCTACCGGATGCTGATAGACAAATTGGAAGCCCTGGAGGATGTCCTTTCCAGCCTGCCAAGAGATACGGATTCATATGGACTCATCCACAATGATTTCCATCCGTATAATTTCCATATCGACAAAAATGAGCTTACGGTGTTTGATTTCGATGACAGCATCTATGGCTGGTACGCCCTTGATATAGCAATCGCAGCCGTCCATGCTGTCTGGTGGGGTTCTCCCAAGGAAGACCGGCAGTCCAAAAATAATTTTGCTGCTCACTTTCTGAATGAATTTCTGACCGGATACTCTGTGTATCATGTATTATCCGGTTACTGGATTGGGCAGATCCCTATGTTCATGGACTACCGGAATATCTGCTCCTATTTCTGGTGGCTGGGTGATTGGAACGGCGATGAGTCTGAACTGTCTGAATTGCAACAAGCTGCTATTGCTCATGCGGTGACGCTAATTTCTAGGGGGCAGTGCTTTGAGGGTTGTGACTTTATCTTATAGCTAACAGAATTCTGCGGTGACCCCGTCCCTATCTTAACAAGCTTTCCCTATGCCCTGACGGCGTCTGGAAGGCTTGTTTTTCATCTGCGCGCAATCTTAACATCCTTGTAATCTCACGTTATAATCAAAAGATATACATAACTTGGAAGGAATGAGCTACCAATGCCTATACTGAAAAGGTTAGTTCCGTTCTGTCTGATCCTCTTATTCTTATTTGCGGGCATTAGCTCCGCCGCTGCTGCTTCCAGCCCTGCCCAATCCACCACAAGACCTCTACAGGTTAACATCAACGGTGCTTTTATCTCCGCCGACCGCAGTCCTTTTATACTATCCGGCCGAATTATGATTCCCATCCGCACGCTTGCTTCCTTAGGACTCCAATATTCATGGGACGCTATCCGCCATGCGGTAACGATCACGAATTCCTCCAACGACCTCTTTGAGATGACTCAGGGACAGCCTATTGCTTACAAGAATGGCGTACCTGTACAAATGGATAGTGAAGCCAATAATTACAACGGACGAATTATGGTTCCCGCAAAGTTTGTCAGTGAGGCGTTCGGATACAATGTGTACTATGAAAAGATACGGGAAATTCTCTTCATTCAATCCAAGAATTTCACTCCTGATGCCCAGTCCATCCATTCAGCAGATCTTAAGCAGGCGCGCCTGGCGGCCATTTCGTTGCCGGTCCGCTACTCTTTCAAACCGGGTACGAGTGTACAAAGTGATGAGTCCCAATACTACACCTATTCCTTTGCCTCAAAGGACGCCAGCCGCTATGCCTACAGCAATGGAGAAATAACCACAGTTGTTGAGATTACTGGCACAACGGCAACAGCCGTATGGCAGGCTTCGGAAGCCGATCTCCCCGGTTATCCTGCAACTACGTTCGGCGGTGTGCAGCCAGCGTATATTTCCGATCTGTTTCAGGATTCTTTTAGCTACAGCAACGGTGTTTATAGCGGCTATCACACTCTTAGCGACGGGACTGTAACAACCTTTAAATTCCCCGGCCTCTCTTACACGGAGCTGATCCGGGCCATCCCCGAGTAAGGAACCTATATGCCAAAGTTAGCTCCCGGTCGCGGACTGCTTGTATGGATCGCATTGTTGCACATTTTGCAGGATTCCTTTGAAAAAGGTTACTGGACACAGTACATTGTTGCATCATTTGCAGGAATTCCGGTGTTTAAAGCAAATTTGCGCTGGCTTTGTTGCATTTCATGCAGGATTTCAGCATCTGGCGTTTCTATTGGGCAGTATTGCTGCACTTCTTGCAGGATTTCTCTACAATGTTACATGCTACGGAGCATGGGGTCCCCTCCCTCTTCGCAGCAACACCGATTGTATTCTGTTTTCCGCAGCCTGCGTTTGCTGAAATAAGGTTTTTCTAATCAAGTGGAGACGGCCTTGCCGTCCTTTTAAAGGACGATACCGTTTCAGCGAGAAATGGAAGGATAAGTTATCATGTGAAACATATAAATTCTTATATTTCAAAAAAGCCTCCGGAGCAGCCCTAACGCTGTCCGGAGGTTCTAATTGACATAGAATTTAATTGCTCTAATATGTTATTAATTCGTTGTTATCCGCTGTTTATCCCACTGCCTTCTGAACTTTAGCATCGACAGGGCCCTCTGCTTGCGGGGGGTTCTTCTTCTTCATGTAGTCGGAATAGTAGGCGGTGATGATCGGGACGAGAATGGAGGTAACGATTACGGATGCGGCTACCAGCGCTGTAGCGGACTGGGCGGCCGGCAGGAATTCGGGCTTCATGTTCGCCACCAGCATGGGGTTGGCGACCGCAGCTCCGGCGGTACTGGAGGCTGCCAATCCGGCGGTACCGTTACCGCGTCCAATGAACTTGTCGGCCAGGATCAGCGGGATGCCGGTAATGATGATTACGACAATTCCCAGCAGAATGCCGAGCAGGCCGGTGTCCACAATCACGCCAAGGTCGATCGAGCTGCCCAGAGCGAAGCCGAAGAAGGGAATGAGTGTCTGGGTGGCTTTGCCGAAGTAGGCGCGGAGATCATGATCCAGGTTACCCAGAACGAACCCGATAAGGAACGGCAGGACAGCGCCGATGAAGAGATGCGGTTCAAACACGGCCACACCGGTGCTGCCCAGAATGAGCATGGTGACGAGCGGACCGGATTCAAGCGACATCAGCACGAAGGCACCGGATTCTTCCTTGGTACCATACTGCTGCATAATGGAAGCGTACAGGCCGCCGTTGGTCATATCCATGGCAGAGATGATGGCGAGGACCGACAGTCCGGCGAAGAAGCCGGTCTGCACCCCGCCCTCGGGCAGGAACTGGATGGCGATCATGGCAACGACCCAGGCCACGGCGATCTTGGTCAATACCAGCGTACCCGATTTGCGCAGTACGGTGCCGGTGGCTCTGACATCAATCGCGGCTCCCATACAGAAGAACCATACGGCCAGAATCGGCACGGTGCCGGTCATCAGGCCTTTGGTGAACCCTCCGAAATATTCGCCCGCATCAGGAAAAGCAGTGTGAATGATTGCTCCCAGAAACAGTGGAATCAGCATCATTCCGCCGGGAATACGGTCCAATGTCTTTTTGATTTTCATATGATTACCTTACCCTTCTTACTCATGATGAGTGTTTATAATATTGCAAATTATGTGATCTTACACTTTTGATGACGCTTTCACATTGCATGCAGACTACTTGCGGCTTAGTCCCAGCTCCGGGATCATGGCGGCGAATAGATCATCGCTCTCCTTGAGCTGCTTCGCAAAGGCTTTGCCGTCCTTCACCAGCAGCCCCAGCCCGTTCGCATTCATATATGCGCGGAAATCCCTGTCTTCGGTCCCTTTGATAAATGCCGCAGCCAATACCTCCGCAATGGCATCCGGCGTATCCTTCGGCACTGCCAGTCCTCTCCATGTTCCCGTGAAGTTCACATGAATTCCGGTCTGCTCTTCCAAGGTCGGCACATCCGGCAACGCCTCTGAGCGCTTATCGGCATTGACTGCCAGTATCCGCAGCTTCCCTTCATCCACATACTTCTTCACTTCGGCGGGACTGACCGGTACCGCATCCACGAATCCGTCCATTAAGGCGGAGACGGCCGGTCCTGCACCTTCAAAGGGAATATGTGCAAACTTCACACCAGTCTCCCGTTCCAGGGTTACGGCGGCCAAGTGCCAAATGCTCCCCGTTCCTGCATTCCCCATTTTGAGTTCCTCTGGATGCGCTTTCGCAAAGTCGAGAAATTCATTGACGTCCTGCCATGGTGCGTCCTGTCTTACGGTGATAGCGGAAGGATCAAAATTCGTCTGAGCGATCGGTTTGAATCTCTCATAGGTAATCGGCAATAATCCCAGATGCGGAAGAATCGTCAGCTCGGCCGGCAAAAAAGTGACGGTATAGCCGTCTCCCTTGGCGTTCGCGCCCTCCATCAGTCCTACGGAGCCTCCGCCGCCTGTGCGGTTGACCACGATCACCGGCTGGCCCAGCACCTTCTCTGTTTCGGTGGCGAGCGCTCTCGCGGTAGCATCCGTTCCCCCGCCTGCGGCATAGGGCACAAGCAGAGTGATCGGCCGTCCGGGATACCCGGTGACGGCAGTCTCCTGACCCGGGCCGCCGCCCGCCGGATTGCCGATTCTAAGCATCAGCAGGACCACTGCTGCTACAGCTGCTGTCCAGAGTCCTATTCGAGTTGTACGTTTCAAGTCCATCCCTCTTCTCTAATTAGAAGTAATCGGGCAGCCTGCCGAATTGTGATGCTTATGCCTGGCCGTACGCCCGTGCCCTCACCCCCGGTTTCTCTGAGTATCAGCCGCCTGTCAGGGAGGCTGTGAAATTTTTCTCAAATAGAACTTTATCGCACTCGGGGGTATTCCTTCAATCGTATAATCTTATTCCGAATCCTCAAAAACGCCGGAATGACGCGGTTTTGGCCGATCTGCATATTCATTGGAAGATTTGCTGCTCTCCCTGAACTTGCCGGGTGTGGTCGATTTAATCTTGCGGAAGACCCGGATGAAGCTGTTCTCATTCTGGTAGCCCACCTGCAGGGCAATCTCGGCAATTCTCAGACTGCTGTCTTGCAGCAGCTCGCAGGCTTTATCGATTCTCAAGTTGGTCAGGTAATCATATACCGTGGTCCCCGTCTCTTCCTTGAAGATGGTACTCACTGAGGACACCCCCATGTTCACATGGGAGGCGATATCCGACAGCCCGATATTGAATTGCAGATTCTCCTGCATATACTGGATCAGATTCTGAACCAGCAGGAACTCCTTCGATTGCCGGTGTGCTCCGAAGGCATCCGCCAGTTGAACCGCTATGCTGCACAGCATCTGCCCGATCTCATTAAGCTCCATCGTGGTCACCTGATGCCAGGTGTAGTCAGCCAGCTCCGCAGGCACCGGGTATCCCCCGGCAGCCGCCATATGCAGAATCTCCTCCAGCAGGTCATTGACCGAGCGGAATACTTTTTGCGGCTGAATTCCCCGCTTGCGGATCTCGGCCATCCCTCTGCGGACCCAATCCTGTGCAGCGGCGGCATCCGATGCTCTCAGGGCGTTCAGCATTTCCTGCTTCCAGACCTCATCTGCCGCCCCGATGCTCTCTTCATATGTGTTCTCTGTGCTGGAATATACCCGTACATGGGCATAACCTTCATATAACCGGTAGGAGAGCGCCGCCTGCGCCTCTAAGTAAGACCGGGAGATATCGGCAATCGAGGCCGCCTGTTCACCGATGCCAACGGACACCGGAATCTTCAGCACTTCAAGCATGGCAGCCGCCAGCCTCCGGGCATCTGCATACAGCTCTGTCTCCTCACCGCCTGCCGCCTGTAACAGGATGACGAGACTGTCCTGCTGCGGTGAAGCGGCCACAGTCCGCCAGGAAGCCTCGCAGATTTCATAGGCCATATTGATCATCGCGTATTTGAGCAGCATTTGATCTTCTTCCTTAAAGTCCGCAGACCACTGGGTATGCCGGTCGATGGATAAGACCAGCAGCTCGAACGGCCCTTCCTTCCAGCCGGTAAAATAATGCTCAAACCTGGTCTGTGTCTCCTGCGTGCCGATACTTCTTGTGATCAGATCCTGCAGGAATTTGGAGCGTAGTTCAGGGAGACTCCAGTCCGCCACCAGCGATTTACTGCGGAAATCACCGACCAGCTTGCCGATGACCGGCTCCAGATCATACAGCCCGCCTTGCCCGGCTGCCTTCTGCTCAGGAAGCAGCAGCCTGTTAATCCGTTTGAGCGGACGAAAGGCGGCGAAATTGTAATAATACATGGCGGCAAGCCCTACAGCGATGGAGATCAGCGACAGCATCAGCATCATATTGCGCGCAATCTTCACATTCTTCAGCAGCTGCTCCATCGGTACCAGCGAGAGCAGCCGCCAGCCGGTCACATTGGAGAAGGTCTGATTCGCCATATAGGCCTGGCCTCCGATGGTGACATGGGCAAAGGGGCTGACATCTATGTCTTCCAGCACATTCCTCAGCTCCGTCAGCGGGAACGGAAGATTCAGCTTGGGGTAGATCAGCTCTCCCTCCAGGTTGAATACGAGCTGGTAGCTGGAGAGGTGGGTGTACATTTTGGAGAACAGCGTATCGTAATCCAGATCAATCAGCACGGCACCGGCGACTTCGCCGTTCACCATCACCGGCCGGGCCAGTGACAGCAGCTCGGTATCTCCGGGACGGGAACCGGCGCCGGTATACTGCCATCTTTTGATCAGAAGCGGCTTCTCCTTCATCTCCCCGATCCAGGACTCCCATTCATGCTCCGGCGCCTCGTCCCAGGACGGTACATAGCCGTAGCGGCTGGAGAGCACAGACTGGTCCTTAAACTTGACGACGCTGATTGCATGCACATCCGGCTCTGTCGCCAGCGCCTTGAGGTATTCCTGCGCCGCTGCGGCTCTGCCCCGGTTATCCGCCTCAGCCGCCCCGATATAGCTCAGTACAGCGGGATGAAAGGACAGATCCACCGCCTTGTTGTCGGATTCCCGGAAGGCCCGGTTCGTCACATCCACGTTAATCTGCAGCAGTTCAATATTCGGCGTATTCAGCTCGGTGTCCAGTGCATTGCGGTACTCTCTATAGGAGAATAGACCAATCATAGTAATCAGAAGGGACACTCCGGCCGTCAGCAGCAGAATCAGACGGTTCTGTTTGTTGTGCAGCAGATATTTCATTGTAAATCGCAGCATTGCTTAAGCTTCATCCTTCCAGCGGTCGCTCATAGGTTTAGATTTCAGATTAGCATGTTCCCCTAATATTTCAATATGGGGCATATCATACCTGTCAGGATTTCAGACTTTTCGGGGATAACCCATTTCAATAATGATATAATGGAACGATGGATTCACCCAATCTGCTACAGGAGAACGATAGCGATGCAGTCAAACTATATCATGGATGCTGCCGGGTGGGATAAGCTCATCTCGGAGGTCGCCCATTCTTTCGATGATCTGACCCTGAAACGGGGGTTTCAATATTATAAGCAGCAGCGCGTGCAGGTCTTCAGGATGATGGAAGAACGGAGAATGATGTCCATTGTGGAAGGCCGGGAGGATTATATGGTCTCCATAGATCTGGACCATCTGCAAGAGAGCACCTGTAATTGCCCTGTATCCGGGATGTGCAAGCATATGGCGGCCGTACTGATGAGATACGCGGAGGAGCAGGACCAGCCTGTGCATTCGATCGCCAACGCCAAGGCCCTGGTGGACCGGCCTATGATCCGTTCCGCTGCGGCTTTCGCTGTTCCGGGACGGCGCGGCGAGCAGCTGAAAAAGCTGGCGGCCCTGATTCCTCAGGCTACGGTGCAGCAGTGGCGTGAATACATGGCATTGCTGGTCGAGCCGCTTGCCCATACGGTGCGTAACCCGCAGTATGCCGACCGGGCGCTCGCTGCCATCACCGGGGGCCAGCCTAAGCTGCCTCCCGCTGCTGCCCAGCTGTTCAAGCTCCATGCTCATCTCTGTGTGCTGGAGAGCATCCTCAGACCCGGCGGGCATTCCCCCGCGGCGAACCCCATGTCCCTTGGTTATTCCGTGGGCTACTATACCTCTATTGCCATTTCCGAGCTGCAAAAACATATCATAAAGCTGATGGAGCAAGGTCTGCCGCTGGCGGAGGCCCCTGAAGAGTGGACCAGAGTCTACGACACGATTGCCTATCTGCGGAGCGAGATGCTGTCCGAGACCCGTGACCGCGCCAGGGAACAGCCTTATTTCGCTGCTTGTTACAGCCTGCTGTGGATGAACTGGATTACCCCGAATCTAAGCGGACCGGAGCTGTATACCAAGGAGCTGGAGGAGCTGCAAAAGGCCGGAGCCGCACTAAACTCCGCTGCTCCCCGCCATGCCCTGCTGCTGGCGGAGAGCCGGATGCTTGCTTCTCTGCATGAGGACGCGGCCGCTATTGAGAAGCTGCACACAGCTTCCGAACGGCCCGGGCTGCACCCGGAGGAGCTGATGAGCTTCCTGCCTCCGCTGGCGGAAGCCGGCCAGTGGGATCGCCTGACGCAGTGGCTGGCCGCGCTTGGCCCGCTGCTGAACAGCCGGATGTACAATCTGCTGGATTATGCGGGCTACTGGGATGAGGCGGTCCGGAACCTGCCCGAAGCGGAGCCGCTGATGTGGGATACGCTGTCCGGCATGCTGCCGCTCTCACGCGAGATCTATGAAGTCCAGCTGCTCGCCTACGGCCAATGGCAGGAATGGATGGACATGCAGCTCTCCTCCGGCCATCAGCCTTCCGACTTCCGGGTAAGCGACCTCCAGCCCATCGAGAAAAATGCGCCGGAGCTGCTCTTGCCGTTCTATCATCAGGCGGTGGAGCGCTTCGTGCTGGAGAAGAACCGGCACAGCTACAAAGCGGCCGTGAAGCTGCTGAAGCGGCTCGCCAAGCTGTACAAAAAACTGAAGCGCGAAGCGCGCTGGGAGCTGTTCCTGGACGGCTTCTTGGACAGGCACAGCCGCCTGCGCGCCCTTCAGGAGGAGCTGCGGAAAGGAAAATTGATTCCATGACTACAAAAATGCGCAATATTACCGTCCAGCTCGCCCTTACACAGTACGGGGACGCGCTGATCTACGGTGTGGATGACCGGGATGATTATATGCCCGGTGTCCAGCTTAAGCAGAAGCTGTTCGCCTGGCATGAGGAATCCTTCTACGGCACGGAGCTTAGCACTTCGAAGGCCGATGAGGTTGAGCTGGTGGTGTTGCCTGCCGAGCAGGTCCTTCCGTTCTTTGCGGACCTGCGGCTGCTCCGGCATGTCGGCTGGAGCTGGCAGGGCGATGCCCAGCTGTTGACCCGGCTGGCCCCGCTGCTGGCCGGAATGCTGGAGGCCCGGCAGTATGCCCCCAGCTTCGCCGCCTACCGTGAAGGCCAGCTCCGCTGGGCCTGGGCGGATCAGGCGCTGGCGGAAGCCGCCGAGGCGGACTGGGACGATGCGGCCGCGCTGCATCGTCTTCAGGAGCGCAGCGGGTTCGCCGAAGGGCTGCAGGCCGCCTTCTCGGCGGCGGTCTTCCAGCGGTACTACAGCACCGAGGCGCAGGCCGGTGATCTGCGCAGCGAATTCCCGCTGCTGTTCAGCACAGGCGGGAGAAGCGCAGCCGGTATGGACGAGGACAGCTGGCTGATGTCCATCGGCTGGAAGGCAGACACCGCGCCGTTCCGGCCGGTGCTGCAGCTGCTTGAGCCTGACGATGAGCTGCCGCACTGGCGGCTCCAGCTGCTTCTCCAGGACAAGCGCGACGAGTCCGCGCTTGTGCCGCTGCGGCTCACCGGGGACGGCGAGCCGCATGGCACTTGGCCTGCAGCGTGGACAGAGCATGTCCACGAGCGCGCGGGCGGGTGGCTGTCACGGCTGCGTGACAGCCTTCCCGAGCACATCGGGCGCGGCGCCGATGTGCTGGCGGAGCCGCTAAGCGACGAGGTCGCGTGGCGGTTCCTTACGGCCGACAGCCGCCTCCTGCTGGAGGCCGGCTGGCAGGTGCTGCTGCCGGCGTGGTGGGAGGCCGCCAGCCGCAGGAAGCCGCGCCTGCGCGCGAAGATCAGCTCCGGCACGGCTGAAGGCAGCCGCGGGCAGTCGCTGTTCGGCCTGGATGCGCTGGTCGATTTCGACTGGCGCATCTCCATCGGCGACGCCGACCTGTCCGAGGCGGAGTTCGCCGACCTCGTGGCACGCGGGGAACGCCTCGTCCAGTTCCGCGGCAAGTGGATTCCGCTGGATCCTGCGCTGCTGGCGCAGATTCAGCGGGCCATGGCCGGGATGGACAAGTCGCGCGGCTTGTCCTTCCAGGATGTCCTGCAGCTGCACCTGCTGAACGAAGGTGCAGACGGCGATTCGGAGGAAGCCGAAGCACAGCGTGCCGAAGAGGAAGCGGTCCGCGTCCGGCTGGAGGTTGAGCTGAACGAGCATCTGGTGAGGCTGATCGGTCAGCTGGGGCAGCGCAGCCAGTGGCCGAAGCCGGAGGTGCCGGCCGGTCTGCATGCCGAGCTGAGAAGCTACCAGCATGAGGGCTTCGCCTGGCTGGTGTTCCTCCGCCGCTTCGGGCTGGGCGCTTGCCTGGCCGATGACATGGGGCTTGGCAAGACAGTGCAGCTGATCTCCTACCTGCTCCATTTGAAGGAGCAGGAGGAGCAAGCGGCGGCTTCCGGCGCGCCGGTGGCCCGACGGCAGACCGAACCGGCCGGCTGGCCTTCGCTGATCATCTGCCCGACCTCCGTGCTGGGCAACTGGCAGAAGGAGCTGCAGCGCTTCGCGCCTTCCCTGAATGTGATGCTGCATTACGGAAGCCGGCGGCTGGATGCCGGATATTTCTACGGCGCGGCTTCGCAGGCGGATGTGGTGCTCACCTCTTACGCTACCGCTGCACTGGACCAGGAGCTGCTGAAGCAGTTCACCTGGGCAACCGTATGCCTCGATGAAGCACAGAATATCAAAAATGCCGGAACGAAGCAGTCCGCCGCCGTGCGCAGCTTCCCGGCCCTGCACCGGATCGCCCTGACCGGAACGCCGATTGAGAACAGGCTGTCCGAGCTGTGGTCGATCTACGATTTCATCACACCGGGTTATCTGGGCAGCCCGAAGGGGTTCCAGGACCGGTTCGCAAATGCCATTGAGAAGGAGCGCAATGCCGAGCGGACGGCAGATTTGCAGCGGCTGGTCAAGCCGTTCATGCTGCGCCGCAAGAAGAAGGACCCGGCCATCCAGCTTGATCTGCCGGATAAGAATGAGATGAAGACCTACATCAATCTGACGGCCGAGCAGGCCGCACTCTACGACCAGAACGTGAACAGCCTGCTTGAACGGATGCAGAAGCTGGAGGGCATTGAACGCAAGGGAGCCATTCTGGCCGCCTTGACCAGCCTGAAGCAGCTCTGTGACCATCCGATGCTGCTGACCAAGGAGGCGCTGCCCGAGCCGGAAGCCGGTAGCACGCTGGACACCGCCTCATTGATAGAACGCTCTGCGAAGCTGGAACGGCTGCTCGCCATGGTCCGCGAGCTGCGCGAGGAGAACGAGCGCTGCCTGATCTTCACCCAATATGTCGGCATGGGCAAAATGCTCCAGGCTGTACTCCAGCAGGAGTTACAGGAGCCGGTGCTATATCTGAACGGCAGCACGCCGAAGAGCGCGCGCGACCGCATGATTGAGCGGTTTCAGGCTCCCGCGCCGCCTGCACCCGAAGCTGCTTCGGGTGCAGGCGCCGGAGCCCAGCCGTCCGATCAGCCGAATGTATTCATCCTCTCGCTCAAAGCGGGCGGAGTCGGCCTCAACCTGACGGCCGCTAACCACGTGTTCCACTTCGACCGCTGGTGGAATCCGGCGGTCGAGAATCAGGCCACGGACCGTGCCTACCGCATGGGCCAGACCCGGGATGTACAGGTGCATAAGTTCATCTCGCTCGGCACGCTGGAGGAGAAGATTGACGAGATGCTGGAGAGCAAGCAGCAGCTTAGCGATGACGTCATCTCCGGCTCCGAGGGCTGGATCACCGAGCTGTCCACAGACGCGCTGAAGGATCTGTTCACACTGCGCCGGGAATGGGTGGGATAACCCGCTGCTGCGGATACCCCCTGCTCCGGCTGTCTTTTATCTGCTACAGGTCTGGCATTGCTCTGTTGCCAGGCAGCCAGCGTGGCAGAAACCGGCCATCACCCGGCGGTCTTCACCATTGCTCAGACATTCTGAAGGCAGCCGCCACATTGTCCGCACCGGCGAGCGAGCTGACCACCAGCGTGACCGGCACTTGCTGAAGATCGTAATCAAGCCGCTGATTGAGCAGATTCACCGCCACATTCTGGTACGCGCCGGATATGCCGGAGCCGATGCCTTGAGTCAGTACCTGTCCGCCTGTGACCGTGGTACAGGTATAGTTCACTTGCAGCGCGGTTTCAGTGACAGGGATGGCTGTAGTCGGCGTCGGGTAATTCACAAAAGTCCCATTAACACTCCCCCCGGCGATCACTTTATAGCGGATGGGGGTAGAGGCCAGAATCTCCAGCCCGTCTGCCACAATCTCAGCAGTCGCCGCTTCGGGAATGACAACCGTAGTGCTTCTGCGGAAGCTGATGGCGGCGGTGTCGCTGCCGGTTACGGGGATATTGTTACGGAATTCCGAAGTGATCCGGCTCACCGCTAGGGGCTGCATCGGAACGGGAATCCAGAGCCCGCCGCTGTCCACCAGATAGATCCGTACGCAGACCTGCTCCTGGGAATACACTATATTAAATTGGAAGAAATTTTGCGTAATATTATAGGTTTTGGTCACCACTTCCCGATAGTTTGACTCAAACAGCTCCTGAGCGAACAGCGTTGCAGGACTGACATCATTGTTCAACCCGGTTAAATAGACCGCGCCCTGGGCTATTCCGTTGTTCACTACCTTCACTACAGCCTGACTGATTGGCCCCGCTCCCGTGGTAGGGTTCTTGGTTAACATATTGGTTGTCAGTATAGGCAACGTTATCACCCTCCGATTCGAGCCGTATTCCATAGGATATGCAGAAGAAATTGGAAGTTTCTGGCCGATTAACAGGCCGTGATAGAATACAATTCACAGTCACTCCTTCAACTGGAGGTTGTTGCCAGATGAAGAGGAATGTGCTAAAATCAATGTAACTTTTTTAGAACGGAGGGTTGCGTGTGATAGACTATATCCGGATTCGTACTTTACGCGGCTAATTACATTCTCATAGCGCGAAAGCTCTGCCCTGTGCAGAGGACTCAGGATAAGTCTGTCCATGATACGCAACCCATAGCATACACCCATTCATCCGCAGCCCGTGCGCTGCTACCCGGAACCGGTACACTGTGCCCATCAGGGCTTGTATCCCTTAGGCTAACGCAAGAATGTCTTCTATCTTGTTTGAATAAGCCTAAGCCGCCGGGAGCTGCGTTTGCCGGGAGGATTGAATCTATATGGTTTAGCAGCCGGGTCCCTTCACCCCTGCCGCTAGATCCTTCACGGTGTCTATGGCGAGCATGACCGTATAGTTGCTCCCATGCAGCGGGCTATACCAGACCTTATTCTGTTGTTCCTCCACCTACTGTTAGCACAGGCAGACTGCCTGTGCTTTTTTGATGCTCAAATTACACACTATGGAGGTTGATCTATATATGGAACAAACACAACAGAAAGCCGTTATCGTCGGCGTACAACTGCAGAACGACACGAACTTCGCTTATTCGATGGAGGAGCTGCGCAACCTGGCAGCCGCCTGCGAAGTTGAGGTGCTGGCCGAGCTTAGCCAGAAATCCAGCCGGGTGAACCCGTCCCATTACATCGGGACCGGCAAAATCCAGGAGCTGGCGCTGCTGATGGAACAGCACGAAGCACCGGTTGTCATTTTCAACGATGAGCTGACGCCCTCCCAGATCCGCAATCTGGAGTCCGCCCTGGACCGCCAAGTGATTGACCGGACGATTCTGATTCTGAATATTTTCGCTTCACGGGCGAAGACCAAGGAAGCCCAGCTCCAGGTAGAGGTCGCACAGCTGCAATATATGCTTCCCCGCCTGACAGGGCTGCGTGAGTCTCTTGGCAGACAAGGCGGCGGCTCAGGCCTGAAGAATAGAGGGGCCGGGGAGACCAAGCTGGAGCTGGACCGCCGACGGATTGAAGAACGGATCACCGTACTGCAATTAGAGCTGCAGACGCAGGTCTCCCGGCGGCAGATCCAGCGCAAGCAGCGGCATAAGAACGAGGTGCCTGTGGTCTGTCTGGTCGGCTACACCAACACCGGCAAGTCCAGCCTGATGAACACCCTGGTAGAGACCTATCATCCCGGTTCAGGCAAAGGGGTGCTCGCCAAGGATATGCTGTTCGCCACGCTGGAAACCTCGGTGCGCAGCATTGCGCTGCCCGATCACAAGACCTTCCTGTTAACCGATACCGTAGGCTTCGTCAGCCAGCTGCCCCATCATCTGGTGAAGGCCTTCCGCTCGACCCTGGAGGAGGTAACGGAAGCGGATCTGCTGATCCATGTTGTCGATATTGCCGATCCGCAGCATGAGCAGCATATGGCTGTAACAGAGGAGACCCTGAAGGCGCTGGGCGCTGACGGAATCCCTACCCTGTACGCCTACAACAAGGCCGATCTGAGAGAGGAGCCTTACCCGCAGGTGGGGGAGGATTCGGTAACCCTCTCGGCTAAGAAAAACCGCGGAATTGCCGAGCTGGTCATGCTGATCCGCAGCCGCGTCTTCACCGACTATGTTCAGTGTGAGATCCTCGTCCCGTTCGACCGGGGCAGCATCGTCTCCTACTTCAACGAACATGCCGATGTGCAGTCTGTCAGCTATGAAGAGCAGGGCACACGCCTGAAGCTGGAATGCCGGGCCGCAGATTATGAGCGGTTCAGAGATGATTTTGTAGAGCTATCCCAATAAAATCCGCTGGATGTAACAAGAGCTGGTCCCGTTATTACGGGCCAGCTCTTGTGTTGTCTATGAAGTTACAGGAACAAAATCACCCTGCGGGTAAACGATGCTGGTGCCTCATGCCGCGCATAGGCAATAGTTCACACTCTTCCACCGTATGCTATCTGGCGACATACATACATCGTCAACCATGGGTAGCACGGATACCTTTCGCATACGTTTGGTCTATCTCCCGTTGTACCGGCTATTGCTCGTATTCGCTTTTTCACATACATTTGGTCCATGTTCCGTCTCACTTGCCTATTGTGTTCGGTTTTTCGCTTACGTTTAGTACATGTGCCGTTATACTCCCCATTGTATTCGGTTTTTCGCCTACATTTGACCACGCGCCCTCGCATCACCACATTGTGTTCAGTTTTTCGCCTACATTTGGCCTTTGAGCGGTGATTCAGATACACTCCTGCTCCTCCCGACGACTCTTCAGCCGCGTTCAGCAACAAAGTCGCCCTACGAAGCATTCAAAGAACATTTATCCACAAATCTGTACACATATTATCCACAGCAGTCGGAAAGTATATTTCCTAAAAAACAAGGTAGATGGCTTGCTGTACTCTATCCTTTTTCAGACCGGAGATGGCTCCCCATCGTCCTTATTCTCCCGGAGCGGGCCGCAGGTTGAGTACAAATCCTCCTCTCATGCTTTTTACGCTTCCCGGACCCCGATCTTCCTCCTCAGCATTCACTGCGTTCACTTCATTCGCTTTATTTACTTTATTCGCTTCATCCGCCCTCTTTGCTCCCGCCGCCGTTCCTCCGGCAACTCCCTGCGCTCTGCTCCCTCCGCGCTCTAACCCGCCGCTTACCCGCAGCCTGCCCTCATCCGTCAGCTCCAGAAGCGGGGACAGATCAATTCTCCTCTCCTCCTGAACCGTCAGGGAGAACACCAGCGCAGCCTGCTGCATGGAGGTAAAGTCCAGGCTCCTGCGCGGACCGGCGTAGAGAATCATATCGATATTTATGCGGCCGTCCTCCTGATGAACTTCCCATCCCAAGCGCTTCCCTGCATCCGTTTGCCCGCTGAAGGCCGCGAACCGGGTTGTCAGTTCAAACTCCGTCTCTCCGATGGTAATAACCGCACCTTTTTCCGTTAATACGGATGTAACTCCCTCCAGACCGCCGCCAACCTCCAGCCGCAGCCGCAGGTCCGAGGCCGCAATCACACCACTGGTCCGGTCAAGGTTCGGATGGGTATCCCCGCCATCTGTAATAAAGTCGATCCCGAACAGCACATCCCCTCCCTCCTGCAAGGATTGGAAGCGCGCGGAGCAGTAGTCATAGCCGTCATGCAGGCAGCGGAGCCGGATATAGGCAGGCTGTCCGTGATTATCTGCATAGATCAGCAGCGGCCGTCTCTGGTTCCACATGTCACTACAGGTGAAGGAACCCATGCTCCACTGCGGAGTCATATAAGTGACCGCCCACTTGCCGTCATGCCCCTCCCCCTCCAATCGTTGCCTTATCTCCTTCGTATCACGCACCTTGAATCCATCCAGATAAGTAGGGGGACAGTGGATGCCGCTCATATACCATTCCTCTTCGTAGGGCAGCTCCTCCCAAGGGAAGAACATCACGGCCCCTCCTGTCGCCAGTTGCAGAAACGCCTTGCTCTGGTCCTCCAGCAGCACTCCGTAGCAGCGGGAATGCGGCCCGGACCACTGGGCCGTGGCAGGGTGATAATACCCGGCAACGCTCCTCCAGGTCAGCTCAAGCAGCTCCCCGGTCCATGCCTTAACCCTGCTGTCCGTGGTCTCGGACTGGAGCTTCGACAGCTCCAGAATGGCAATGTAGGTGTAGACCGGACTGTTATATTCCTGGAAGGCCCCATACTTAAGTGTATGGGCATGCAGCCTCCTTAGCCGCTCCAGCCCATAGTCCGCATAATCTCTGCGCCCCAGCTTCTCCCCGGCAATTCGGGTCACGAATGCTCCAATAATCGCAATATTGGTATAATCCGGTCCGACATTCCGCCGGATAATGGCTTCGCAGGCGTACTCGATGGACAAGACGGCTGCTTCGCGCAGATCATCCGGGAAGCGGTGTCCGTGGCGCGCGAGAGCCTGCACCAGACGGCTGCCGCAGAAGTCAGCCCAGTTCCAGTCCGGCGGTGCCATCTGGTCCAGCGGCTCCTCATAGAACCAGGACCAGATCCCGCACGTGTCATGCGCCGGATTCGTATCCTGCAAGGAGATGACCTGCCGGATCACATCGAATGCCCGCTGCTCATAACCGGCCAGCCCGGTATCGAGCAGCCCAAGCGCATAGCTGAGCGAGTCTCTGGTGGAGTGGATGAATTCAGCCTGCTTCAGCGTCGTATGATAACCCGGGCTGCTGAACGGGGAGCGCAGCATGCAGATGACTGGATCGTAACGGGATTCCAGCCCGGACATCTTATGAATCAGCAGCTGCCGCTGATCCACCCCGCCACCCCCAGGAAGTCCATTATCCTTCACTATCATCCTCCTGCCTCTCCTTCAACATTTAAGGGAGCTTCCCCCTTGGATTGCCCCTGACGTCGCTGACTCTCCTGACGTACTGGATGTTCTTGCTGCCCCTGATGCCCTTGACGCTCTGGATATCCTTTCTGCTCTCCTTGTTCTCGCTGCTCCTGAAATCCCTGACGCTCTAGACGATCCTTCATATCCCCCAGATTCAGAGCCTCTGTCAGCAGTTGCATAACCAGCCCCTGCCCATACACTGCCGGGTACCTCTCAATCCTGTTATACGCCTCTATCGACGGCATGACCGGGGTTCCTCCCGAGACCCCTTGAACTTCCCCGTCTTCACGGATGAGCGGAAGAATCTTCGCCAGGGCCACCTCCACGCTCTCCAGATAGGAATTCTCCAGCAGTCCGCTCTTCACCGCCTTCAGGAAGCCGCAGGCAATGCCAGCACTGGCCGAGGTCTCCCCGTAATAATCCGGCCGGTCAAGCACTGTATGCCACAAGCCGCCCGCCCCCTGCGCCTGCCGCAGGGCAGAAGCAAGCCTGCGGTAGCGGTTATACAGCTCCTGCGGAACAGCAGTGAGGCTTCCGGTCCCGGCCACAATCTCCGGGACCGCAAGTGTCACCCAGGCATTGGCCCGGGCCCAGCGGGCAGCTGACATGTGGCTGCCCGCGCCGCTGTTCCAGCCATGGAACAGCAGCCCCGTCGCCGGGTCCTGAAGCAGCCGAAGGTGCAGCAGCGTCTGCTGCACGGCGGCGGCGGCAAGCTCCCGGTCGCCGGTCAGGCCGGCAAGCCGGGCCAGGAACAGCACGGCCATATACACCGTATCGGCCCACACCTGTTCCGGGAATTCCACCGCCTCCGTCACGGTATGCTCCAGCGCCCCTTCCCGGGTCCGCGGCGCGCTCTCCAGTATCCATCCGGCAATCTCCTGAGCCGTGCTTAGATACCAAGGGTCCCCGGTCAGCCGGTACAATTCAGGAAACACGGCATAAGGAGCCAGAGAATTAATGACCCGAACCCCCTCGGCCTGCTGCTTATTCCGGCCCACCCAGTGCAGCAGGTATTCGATAACCTCACCCTTACCAGCAACTGTACCGTATTCCAGCAATGAGATTACACCTACGCCGGGTACCCAATCCCAGTGATCCATATCCATTCCCCAATGGCCCTGGTGCCGTCCGGAGCGCATGTATTCCCAGATACGCTCCAGCTTCTGCTCTAATTCCTGCTTGTTCGCTGCCTTCCGCTTCATATTCAAGACATCTGAAGCCTCCCTGAACCGTAATCGTCTTCTTGAATCTCCGCTCTCACCGGAGAGCTTCCCTGAAATGGTATCTCTCCGAACAGCGCTTTGACGGTCAGCTCGACCGTATCTTCATGCAGGGAATACGCATTCACCAGGGTGTCGAGGAAGGGAATATCCTGGAGCAGATAAGGCGTGGCGAACGAAATGCCGATCGGCCTGACCGTCTCCGCATGCTGCATAGCCCAGATCGCCTTGGCTGCCTCTCCTACCGGACGGGCGGTGTTCATCATTCCATGCAGCGGGAGGAAATAAGGGGCGAAGGCAGCGTCCCAGCGGACCCCGGACAGCTCCCATTGCCGCAGCGTCGTCAGCGGCTCGAATTCATCCAGAATATCGACCGCAAGCCCCCTGGCCTTAAGCTGCTCCACAAAAAGATTCATCCGCTCATATCTGCGCCCCTCTGTCACCTTGTTCATCATGATGACCAGTACCCGGCGGACCGTCTGCGGGTTCAGCGGCAGCTGGCCGGTACGATTGCGGACCAGGGTAATGCAGCGCGCGGCCAGCCCGCGGCTGAATTGCCGGACCTGCCGGTCCAGCGCGGGCGGCAGCTTGTCGTCCAGCAGCGGCATGGCCCTCCTGTTCTCTCCCCCGGCGCCGGCCGCATGCAGGCCAAGCCGCGCCTTCATCTCCAGAATCCGCCGGACACTGGCCTTCAGCCGTTCCCGGCTTACGCGCCCGTCCTCCACAGCCTGCTCCATCAACGCGAAGTACCTCACTCCCGGCCAGAGCAGCACATCCGTACCACAATTGAAGCAATCTATAATACGCTGCGCATAGTCTCCCCAGGACAAGAACCCGCCCATATCCAGCGCATCTGACAACACCACTCCATCGAAGCCCATCCGTTCCCGCAGCAATCCTGTTGTAATCCGTTCCGAGACGGTTGCCGGAATCGGCTTCAATCCGGCGCCGCCTGCCCCGTCTTCGATCCAGGGAAGGGCGATATGTCCGGTCATATAGGACATCACCCCCTGATTGATCATCCGCTGAGCCACCTGCCCGTACGTGGAGAACCACTCCTCTTCCGATAAGCTGTTCACCGTAGTAATGATATGCTGGTCCCTGTAATCGACCCCGTCACCGGGAAAATGCTTGGCGCATGCCGCAAGGCCATGCTCCTGCATGCCCCGCATCACAGCCGCAGCCAGAGGCGCCGCCCGCCCGGCCTCGTCTCCAAGGCAGCGGGTCGTAATGACCGGGTTCATCCAGTTCAGCAGCAGGTCTGTGCCTGGCGCCAGTGCCCAGGTGAATCCTGCCGCCCGGCCTTCCAGCGCGGTATACTTGCCGTATTCATAGGCCAGCGCTTCATCATCAGCGGCAGCAAGCGCGAGAAGGGGCGGGAAGGCCGTGAGACTCCTCACGGCCGAACCTGCCCCGAATTCCAGATCACCGGAGAACAGCAGCGGGAATCTGCTGATGCCCTGCAGCAGCCCCGCCCAGTCCCGGTAATCCTCCGCTTTGCCCGCAGCCTTCTGAATGACCTCACCGCCGATGAAGAAGCTGCCCACCGGATACTGCTCCAGATACCGGCGGAGACCTGCCTCATCATCCCCTCTGAACGGCAGCCTGCCCGCATGGTCCTGCATCGTCTGCCCGATCAGCTCACGGAGGCTCATCGCTTCAAGCGTACCCTCCACCCATTCCTGTTCTTCCTTGCTTAACGGCTTCTGCATGATTCCGACTCCTCCCGGCAGGTTCTGTTCCCATTCAGTGTACCGGATAGCGAAGCTGCTCTACATACAGCCAGCTATAATATAAGTTCAAAATTCTATAAACCGCCTGCGGTGATCTGTCCATCCGGCTTTGCCCGTCAGGGCAGACTGATCAGCAGCGTCTGCCCCCGCTTGTTGTTCTCCTTGTTCATCTCCGCATACCGCCAGATATCATTCACAAAAAAGCTGACTGTGAATTCGCCGATGGTCGGTACCGTCCACCGGGGGGTGCCCTGGGCACTGGCGTTAGCCGTCAGGGTGATCTCCTCGCCCGGCTGAATCACACTGGTATTCGTGTCTGTC
Organism: Paenibacillus sp. FSL K6-1217; assembly: GCF_045040735.1. Classification (NCBI taxonomy): domain Bacteria; kingdom Bacillati; phylum Bacillota; class Bacilli; order Caryophanales; family Paenibacillaceae; genus Paenibacillus; species Paenibacillus sp. FSL K6-1217. The sequence goes on along the minus strand of NZ_CP150271.1, from coordinate 5,461,711 downwards.
CATGAGACCACTCCGCCATTGACCGAGAAGGCGCCGCCGGTAATCTGACCGAGTCCGGTCGAAGCGTTCAGCGGTGTGGGGCGGACCCCGATGTTCTTCACTTTGGCCCAGAAGATCAGGGAGTCACCCAGCTGCGGCGTGCTGTGCGGGGAAGGACTGCCATTGCTGTTCACGATATTCCAGCCGATATCCGTCACCGTCAGATCCGGCCCCGGCACCGGCAGCACGGACTCGTAGCTCTCATATTCCAGCCCGCTGACCATCACCTTTCCTCCGTTGCCTGCAATCTCAATCCGGTGCAGCCCGTACGCAAGGCCCGTCAGCTCATAGACAATTTTATGATCGCCCTCCAGCCCCGCCTGCGGAATCACTACAGTCTCCTTAAACTCGCCATCGACGTAGACATCCGCGCTGCCCATATCGCTCTTGATATCCGATCTCCAGCGGACGCCGATGCCATTGAAGCTGAAGGCGGCCGTGGCATCCTCCTCATAGGTCACATGGGAGACTCCATTCGGCGCTGGTGTGAATCCCGTATAGTCAATGTAAGGATGATCGTGTGCGGCCGGATACCAGTGGGAGAGCGGAACATACAGCCCCTCCTCCAGTTTGAAATAATCAAGATTCGCGCCCTTCCCGGCTGAGGTGAAGCTGATGGTGTTATAGCCCGGCTGGAGGGTAATCCCATACTGCCGTGAGCTCAGATTCGCGGTCCAGCTGCCCGTGGAGGGCAATGTTACTATGGACTGCTTCACACCGTTCACGAGAATATTTTTCTTCGACTCTTCATTGGAAGCGTATGCAATCGTTAAGGTGTAGCTGCCTCCGTTCTCGGCGTGGAAGCCTTGGATCGATAAGCCTCCGCTATGCGTCTGCTCCACCACCTTACCGCCCGAGGCGCTGCTGTTATTGCCGGTCCTCAGCGGCAGGGCGAAGGCGGTAGCTTCGGCCTCGAACTTGGACGGATCTCCGGCAGCATGCGGTGTAACCGGCATGACCGGTGTGGTCGCTGTAACGGCTGCGCTGGGAGGCGATACATTGCCGGAGTCATCCACGGCCTGCACAGTGTAGCTGTAAGTGGTCTGCGGCGCTACGGTATAGTCACTCCAGAAGGTCAGCCGTCCCGGAATATTCATCACAGGAGCCGCTCCGCCGTCACGGTAGACGTTATAGCTCACGACAGCATCGTTGTCTGTGGAAGCCGCCCAGGTCAGCCGGATTTGCTCATGGCTTACGGCTGTTGCCGCAGGATTGCCCGGAGAAGCAGGCAGCGTATTGTCCTGCTCATCCAAAATGTACTGGACCGTCTCTCCCGCGTCCAGTGCTACTGTAAGTGTAATGTACGGGTCTGCCGTAAGCTCCACGCGGGAGTAGGCGGCGGCGTACGTCTCCCCTGGACCGAACCGCTCCCCGGCATACACTCCGCTGGTAGGCATGGCAACCCGGACCTGCATCGTTACCGGCGTTTTCTCGAAATTCACGAAGTTCAGCAGGATTTTATCCGAAGCCGCCCCGACGGCCGAAGTGCCCAGCGCCGAGGTATCCACTGCGCGGAAATACGCCTTAAGCCCGGCCAGCTCAGCCGGATTCAGCACCTCGTAGCCCAGCGGGCTTCCATGGGTAGCATAAGCGGCGGCCAGTCTGCGGAACGTCTTCAGCCGGGTCTCCCCGGATTCGTTGATATTGGCCGGTACCGCCGCTGTATCTTCATAGCGGTGCGTGTTCCAATTAATCGCAGAATCGAACAGCCCAAACTCCGTCCCGTCATTGAAGAAAGCGGCGTGCTGCATAATATGATCGACATAACCGATATTCCCCCGCAGCTCCCGGTCAAAAGCAGAAGCGAACCTGTAAGCATACGTGCCGTATTTCGTATTGTCGGAATGATTGTCGTTGCTGCCGGTCTCGCTCATGGCCATTTCTTTGCCGAAGCCTTCCTCCGAATCGCCATACACCCGCAGATTCTCATACAGGCTGCCGCCAGGCAACGGCTGGACCCCGGTCCCGCCATAGCTGTGTCCGTTGGACACATCCGACAGCGCTTCAATCGGTGCCCGCTGGGCGGCATCCCGTTCCCAGCCGTCAGGGCTTCCATTATACGGCCAGTATGCCCAGCCCGGGGCGACAATTTTCAGGTACGGCTGGCTGTTCGTCTGCCTCTCCTCATCCATCATTTCATGAAGCGCCAGCACCGCCTTCTGTGCCCAGCCGAACAATCCCGGCTCATTGCCTGTCTCGGCATACTGGTACAGATCGCCGAATTTGCTGACAAATCCGCTATAATAGCTTCTCAGCGCGGAGCTGATCGTCCCTGCCGCCAGCTCACTGTTAGTCTTCCAGTTGCCGCCGATGATATTGACCATCGGGGTAAGATTGAGGTCGCGCAGTGTCTCCAGGTACTTGCGGCCCTGTGGGTCCCAGCCTGCGCTGGTATCGGACCAGAAGGAGGTGCGCATCCAGTTGCCGCTGTAGGCAATGCCCAGCCACTTGGTCATCGGCGCCAGATGGCGGATTGCATGCTCGTCATACCGGAAGGTCGAGGCGGCAATCGTGCTTCCCAGATGGACATACCGTCCGTGGATAGGCTCGGCCGCCGGCTCAGTCAATCCGTCCAGCCTGAGATAATCCCACTCGAACCACAGGTACTTGTCTCCGTCATAGCCGGGTACCTGCGGATCGGCGTATAGCCCGCGGTCCACGGTCAGCTTCAGCTCATTGCTGCCGGACTTCAGCTGTTCTGGGGGAATGTAGAGTCTATAGGTTTCTTTCCACGTCTTCGTAAGGGGGGTCTCTCCGTCGTTCAGCCCGGTAATCTGAATCAGCCCGCTGAAGCTGTCATTGGTAAATACGGCCAGCTGTGGAATAGCGGTGCTTGCATCCAGTACCTTGAAGCTGAATTCTGTACCATAGAGGGGGACTTCTGTTAGATTGAAGGTAAGTGTCATCGTGCCGTTGCGGTCCAGCTTCATGCCGCGGGAGATCGTATTCCAGTTCACGGGATTTACGGGGAGGGTAATATTCTCACTATACACATCCTGATACACTGTAAATTCTGCCGAGCTGTTATCATGCTCGCCGAGCTGCCAGAGCTGCGTAGTCGGCTGGTAGGTATCCTCTGTAACGGTACTGTTATTGACGGATTCTTGCTCAGACACAGGCGGCGGGGACGCGGCAGCGGACTCGCTGTCTTCCACAACCACCTGTACAGGCGGCGGTTCAGCGGAGCTGATTCGTGCTCCGGGCAATGAAGCGGACATCCATACCAGAACTGCAATGAGCAATTTGCCTGTGATTCTCTGAATTCGCATCGTAACACCCTCTCTTGAGATCAGATAGGGGCTCCCCAAGTGCTGGATAAGCGAATGAGAATACCGGGTATCGGCAGCAGGCCGCCACTGTGACTGCTTGCTGCTCCATACCGGCGTGCTATGGCCTCTACTGCTTATTTGGCGGCCAGAAAAGCGTCGAGCTGACTCTGAATTTCCGTAATCACAGCATCCAGGCCTGCGGCCTTCAGCTTGCTGTTCATCTCCTTCAGGACCGGTTCAGGGTCCTTCTCCCCGGAGTACAGGGTATTCTTATACTGCTTCGTGATGTTGATCAGCGCCCCGATCTGCGACTGCACCTTGGTCGAATCGAAGACAAACCCGATGACCGGTGAGATGTTCGAGTTCTTATTCCAGTCCGTATAGAGCTGCACACGCTTCGGATCCTCATCCTTATTCAGGTAATTCAGCAGCACATTGCCGATCATCCAGGAGGATACGGAGTTGTAGCCGCTGTCCGCAATGAACTCCACAGTGTTGTTCTCCAGCTTCTTGTAATGCTTGCCCTCAATGCCGAAGGTCAGCAGGTTGTAGAGCACCGGATCGGTATGGATCAGATTCATGAACATCATGGCCCGCTCGGGGTTCTTCGAGGTTCTGGAGATGGCGAGCATCGAGCCCTGCAGACTCTTGGTGCTGACCTGAACAGGCAGCAACGTCTTGATGATCATCGGCTTCTCGGCGAGCCGGGTCCAGTCATTGGTGGAGGTCGGATTCATATTGCCGTAGACGAACCAGGCTTTGCCGCTTTTGACCGCATCCTTCAGCTCAGTCTTGTCGGTAGCTCCGTTCTTGTTGATGTAACCTGCTTCATACCAGCTGCGGATCAGCTTCAGCCGCTCCGTCATGGCCGGCGTGTCGTATTCGTTGAACACCTTCATGGTCTTGTAATCGAGCAGAGTCGGGATATCATTGCTGCCGTCTAAGTCCTCGCTGTCAGGATACGCGGTGAACCAGTGCAGACTGTCGGTATGGTTCATGAACAGCGGGGAGAGCGCCGGCTCCTTCTCCTTAATCGTTTTCAGCATCGGTTCAATATCCTCCAGCTTCTGGATGCTGTTCACATCGAAGCCGTATTTATCGACAATTGCTTTGTCAAAAGCAAACCCGACCGACTGCCCCAGCTCCTTCTCGGTTGGAACCGCATACAAATGTCCGTTGACGGTAGCTGCCTGCAGGTAAGCGGGATTGATCTGTGCCTTCGTCTCCTTGGCATAGGTATCCAGCAGCTCCTCCAGCGGCAGATACGCTCCCTTCGCGGCATTGGTCATGAAGTTCCAGGTATAGACCATGTCGAACACCTCGCCGGACTGGATCATCAGGTTAACCTTGTCGGCCGGCTTATCCCAGCTTAGCTGGTTGATCTTGAGGGTGGCGTTGATTTTATCCTTCAGGTAGGCGTTGATCTCCTGCTCTACGGATGCCACATCCGTATCCGGCCCGCCGGGCAGATACAGGGACAGCTCCACCGGTGCAAGCGTACCTGGCGCTTCTGTTCCGGCTGCTTCCGTGGCAGCAGCTTTCTTCGTTGCCGCCGGAGCCGTGGTACTCTCTCCCGCTTTCTCTGTAGGCGCCGCTGTGTTGCCGTTGTTCCCCGAGCATCCGGCCAGGGTGAACCCGGCTATCAGTACAAGCGACAGCAGCAGACCTGTGACTTTTTTACCTGCCATACTTTTTTCCTCCCCTTGATGGAACAAATATATGCTAATCGGTAGGTTCCGAGGTTAGCCTTTGATAGAGCCGAGCGTCAGTCCTTTGATGAAATACCGCTGGAAGAACGGATAGGCCAGCACAATCGGCCCAATGCCGATCAGCGCCATCGCCATGCGGATCGTCTCGCCCGGCAGTTTGGCCAGCTCGGTGGCCGAGCCTTGAATGAGTGCCCCGTTGCGGCTCAGGTAATCGGCCTGGGAGATCATTTTGTACATCAGATATTGGAGGGAATAGAGGTCTGTATCGGTGATGAAGATCATGCTGTTGAACCAGTCGTTCCAGTAATGCAGCGTATTGAACAGCCCAATCGTAGCGAAGACCGGCAGGGACAGCGGAAATACAATCTTGAAGAATGTCCGCAGTTCCCCCGCCCCGTCGATCGTAGAGGCTTCAATCAGCGCAGGCGGTACACTCATCTGGAAGTAAGTCTTCATAATCAGCACATTGAACGGGGACAGCAGCATCGGCACGACCAGTGCCCAGATCGAATTCTTGAGGTCCAGCACCTGGGTGTAGACCATATACCACGGCACCAAACCGCCTCCGAAGAGCATAGTGAAGAAAATCAGGAAGGCGAACACCCCCCGGTACCGGAAATCGGCCCGCGAGATCGGATACGCATACAGGGAAGAGATGAACACACTGACCAGCGTTCCGGTAATGGTGACGAAGAACGAGATGCCGTAGGCCCGCAGTACCACGCTGTAATCCTTGAAGATATACGCGTAAGCCTCCAGGCTAAGCTTCTCCGGGATGAATTGATATCCGTTGCGCACGATGTAATCGTAGTCGGTAATGGAGATCATGAAGACGAGCACAATCGGCAGCAGGCAGGCCAGCGACAGGATGATAAAAATAATATGGAGGAGAACGTTAGTGAATCTGGATATTTCGTTATTAGCCACGGATTTCCACTCCTTCTTAGGGTACGTGCACCGCCTGACTTTTATCTAGAACACCGCCTGATCCTTATCGACCTTGCGCACGATCCAGTTCGAGCCGAGGACCAGGAAGAAGCCGACCACCGATTGGTATAATCCGGCCGCTGCGGACATCCCGAGGTTACCCATGTTAATCAGCGCGTTATAGACGTAAGTGTCGATGACCAGCGTGGTCGGATACAGTGCCCCGGAGTTCAGTGTGGTCTGGTAGAACAGCCCGAAGTCAGAGCGGAAGATGCCCCCGATCGCCAGAATCGTTGTAATAATAATGACCGGCCGGATGAGCGGAATCGTGATGTGCAGGATCTGCTTCCACTTGCTGGCGCCGTCGATCAGGGCCGCTTCATAGTACTCGTTGTCAATGCCGATGATGGCCGCCAGATAGATGACACAGCCATAGCCCACCCCTTTCCAGAGATTGATCAGCGGCAGAATGAACGGCCAGTACTTCGGCTCCGAATACCAGTTCAGCTCATCCAGCCCGAACAGGGCGAAGACCCCTTTATTAATGAAACCGTATTCAACATTCAGAAAAGCGAACACCAGATAACTCACCACCACCATCGACAGGAAGTAGGGGAAGAACATGATGCTCTGATAGAATTTGGCGGCCAGCTTGTTCCTCAGCTCATTCAGGGCAACCGCAATGGATACGGCAAAAACCAGATTGAGCACAATGAACACGAAGTTGTAGAGCACCGTATTGCGGGTGATAATCCAGGCATCCGAGGTGGCGAACAGGAATTTGAAGTTATCCAGCCCCACCCACGGACTGCCAAGAATCCCGTCTACATAGTTGATATTCTTGAACGCGATTACAATTCCGAACATCGGCAGATAATTGTTGATCAGCAAAAATACTACGCCCGGCAGCAGCATCAGCAGCAGCACCTTATGCTTCAGCAGATGCTTCAGCCTGTGTCTCTTCTTCGTGTTGCGGCCTACCGGCGGCAAGCTGCTGCCGTTGCCTGTGACCGCCACACTTCCTTTGGACTCGATAACCATTGTCTTCCGCCTCCCGGTTCCTTCAGCAGTCCTTCTCTTCCCTGACTTCAGTGTAGCCGGAAGAGGCCCCCTGCTAAATAAGGCCATCTATAATAAAAGTTCAAAATCCTACGGAGTTTGGGAGGGGCCCGCTGCTTCCGTACAGAGGACGATCCCTTCGATAGCAAGTGGAGAAAATCCAACTGTTTTCTGTACCGGAATCCATCGCTGTAAGATCCTGAAGCAGAACGGCCCAAACACAAAAAGACGCTCCACGATGATTGCTGTGGAACGCTCTTTTTGCATATGAAGCTCAGAGGACTGGTCTGCTTGCCGGTGTTAAGTCAGTCTGTGAACAGACCATACAATGCCTGACGAGGTACCGCCAAGATCAAGCGGAACAGTTAATCCGTCTGCTACATAGAACAGTCCGATCACATCGCCTGCCGTTAATTCAAACTCTCCCGTCAAGGTTACCGTCCCGTTGCCCAGTATCGTCCGGAGAGACAACACAAGCGCAATGTTAACATTCAGCAGAGGGAACAGTCCGGTTACCAGATCTGTCACGGTAGGGGATGTTCTCCGCACTACAAAAGCCGGATCAATTCCTGCACCTAGTGCAATGGAGATTGCAGCCGTAGTGCTATAGTTAATAGTCGCCTCAAATGAATATCGGCCTGTTGCCGGAATGGTGTAGTTACCGGTAGTCTCATTAAACGTTGCACTGTCATAGTAAGGTGATGTCACGGTCCAGCCCGTAAGCTGAGTGCTGGCCGAGACCGATAAGGTCGGCAGTAATGCGGAGAACCCTTCTGTTGCAAAATTCGGGCCGGTCTCTCCGGTTGCTCCAGTCACTCCCACGCCCGTTGCGCCAGTCGCTCCGGTCACTCCGGCTTCTCCCGTTGCTCCGGTTGCCCCAGTCACTCCCACACCCGTTGCTCCAGTCGCCCCAGTCACTCCGGCTTCTCCCGTTGCTCCAGTCGCCCCGGTCACTCCGGCTACTCCCGTTGCCCCGGTCGCTCCAGTCACTCCGGCTACTCCTGTTGCTCCAGTCGCCCCGGTCACTCCGGCTTCTCCCGTTGCTCCGGTCGCTCCAGTCACTCCGGCTACTCCTGTTGCTCCAGTCGCCCCGGTCACTCCGGCTTCTCCCGTTGCCCCGGTCGCTCCCACGCCTGTTGCTCCGGTCGCCCCCGTCACTCCCACGCCCGTTGCTCCGGTTGCTCCCGTCGCTCCTGCGCCCGTTGCGCCTGTCGGCCCGGTCGCTCCCGTCACTCCAACACCTGTTGCTCCAGTCGCTCCGGTCACTCCGGCTTCTCCCGTTGCTCCGGTTGCCCCAGTCACTCCCACACCCGTTGCTCCAGTCGCCCCAGTCACTCCGGCTTCTCCCGTTGCTCCGGTCGCTCCAGTCACTCCCACGCCCGTTGCTCCGGTCGCTCCAGTCGTCCCGGTCACTCCCGTCGCCCCGGTCGCCCCAGTCGCCCCTGCTCCAGTAGCCCCCGTCACTCCCGCGCCCGTTGCGCCTGTCGGGCCCGTCACACCTGTCGCCCCGGTCGCTCCAGTCGTCCCTGCACCGGTCGCACCCGTCACTCCCGCGCCCGTTGCGCCTGTCGGACCTGTCACCCCAGTAGCTCCGGTAGGCCCGGTCGCACCCGTCAATCCGCTCTCGCCCAATAATTCAGCCGAGACCAGCCGGTGGGCGGTGACAAGCTGGCCGGTGCTGCTCTTGCCCCATACGGAGATTTGCACCGGGTCATCCATAGTAGCCGGAGTGACAAAGACAAATTCAAAAGCATCCAAATCCGCAAAATAAGTAGTAGTGATAGATTGATTGGCAGCTACTACCAGAGATTGATCGACATACAGATTTCTTACACCGCCAAGCAAATAATAGCCCTGTATTAATAGATTGGAAGATGCAACAGAACTGCGGTTATCAATTCTGACTGTAACCTGTGTGGTGGGTCTTACCCCTCCAACTGCATTATTTTCCAGCGGTCCTGTGGATAGTAGAGTCATTTCCCAGTCTCCTTTAGCAGCATATTTTCATTTTTCTGCCAGATCCTGCTTCTATTCTTTAATCTATCTTTTGAATGTAGAGAAGCCAGTACGGAAAATAGCAGCAGAAAGATTGATTTATATAGTAGTATTCTTCCAATCCAGAGCGGTGTGTGTATTACAGCTAGATTCCGTCACACATCCTGTATAAATAGGAGACCGCACAAAGGGACCCTCCCTCAGCCGCTCTGGCCATTGAAAGGTCCCTGAATGTATGCCTATTCTATTCCCGCCCCCTGCTTGAACGGCTCTCCAGACTCTCCCCCTCCAGCGGGGCCCGGGGATTGAACTGCGGGTAGATATATTCTTCACGCTGAAAAGAATACCCGGTAGCTGCAATATCCAGCATCTGATTCAGCCGCTCACTCTCGCTATCCAGTCCCTGGTCAAGCGGAAGGTCCCCGGCGATGATCTTCAGATACAGCTGCATTCTTGGGCGATCCCCTGAATAACGCGGCTCCGTAGACACCGTATTCGGATCGTACTGGTCCATGATCTGCGGGGAGAGCGGATAGATTGATTCTGCTGAGGTGGGGTAGAATTCCCTGAAGTGGCGCAGCCCCCGCGAAGAACCCGGCTTATCCATAATTCCGTCTGTGACCGGCAGAGCGAGCGCCTGCCGGTACAGCATAGACAGGAACTCCTTCGATTGAAGATACTTCCAGACCTTCACCGCAGCCTCCCGGCTCTCGGCCGCACTGTTCACCACCAGCGGGGAGTGGGGGACCATCATCAAGGCCCCGGCCCGGAGCCGCGGCAGGTCCGCTGCCGGCGGCAGCGCCACCCCCCAGTCATCCTTAGGCATATACTCCTGCAGCTTGACATAATCTTTGCTGGTAACATACATCATGCCGATATTCCCGTCCGCGAACTGCCGGAGCGCGCTGCTCAGCTTCAGCAGAGTCTCCCCCGGATAGAGGCTGCCCTCCTGCTTCATCTCCTTCACCATTTGCAGCCATGGAGCATACACACTCAGGTCATAACGGCCTGACCGGTAATCATAGAGATAATAACCACTGTAGGTATTCGATAGTTCCAGTCCGGCCTGCAGACTGTCCCGGCTATCCCCTGCGGGCAACGCGAACCCGTATTTGTTCACCGGGGCTCCGGCCCGGCTGATCTGCAGAGCAGCCTGCTTCAGCGCCGCGAAGGTAAGCGGAGGCTGCTCCGGGTCAAGTCCGGCGCTCCGGAACAATTGCTTGTTGTAGATGAGGCGCACGGTATCAATACTGGAGGGCATGAAGTAGATTCCGTCCTTGAACAACGAGCCGGTGGCATACTGCCTGGCCCATACCGGGAACCGCAGCAGCCAGTCGGCATCCAGCTCCGCAGACAGATTAGCCAGATAACCCTTGTTGACATAAGTAGCCAGCCAGGCGTTATCGACACTGAACACATCCGGGCCCTGACCCGAGGTCATCAGCATATTCAGGGTATCGTCGTACGCGTCTGTGGCCAGATTCATCACTGTAATCTCAATGTGATCGGGATTCGTTGTATTATACTGACTGATGGCATTCTTCACTTCCAGGTTCTCCGTCCAGTCATACAGGGCAATCCTCACCCGGGTAGTCTCTGCCGGCACTGCGGCCTGCTCCTCCGGGGTGAGGTCCGGCAACAGCGGACGGTTATAGGCAAGGGTGTAGACGGCGAGCCCACAGCCTAACATAGCGATCAGATAGAACAGTAACCTTTTCACACCGCACCTCCTGCGTTGACATCCAGACTTCACGCGTTTTACAATGTATACCAGCTATTGATGGGTATTTTCCATTATTCCCTGCGAAATGGCAAGACCAGAAGTTCAGCACCCGCTGAAGGAGGACTCCGATGAAGAAATATTACGATTCGTTGTCGAAGGCTCTCTTCCTGTATAACTTCAGTATCCGCAGCCGCCTGATCCTCTACTTCCTCTTCCTTGTTCTTCTTCCAACCACGATTATCTCCGTCACCATCTACAACAAATCTGCGGGGATCATTACCCGGAATATGAATACATCGATTGAGAATAACTTCAATCTGGTTCAGGATAATCTGGCCCGGCGGTTCGAAGCCATCAATCAATCTATGACCGCGCTGTACCTGAATTCAGAATTCGCTGACCTCATCTCCTCCAACCGGCCTGCTGACAGCACCGGAATCATTAATGAGCTGGCTGCCCTTAGCAAAATCCTTGAGGATTTCCCCGCGAACGGGACCTCCGGCAACAGCTTCGTTCCTATGCTCTATATGCTGAACCGGCCGGAATATACCCAATATAATTTCTCAAGGCGTGTATTCAATATCGATCTTATCACCTTGAAGCCCTGGTACTTAAGCATTCCGGCCAAAGCCGATTTTGCCGTGGTGGGCCTTAGCTCGCTGGATTCCAGATTCACCCTCAAATTCGCCAAGCGCCTGTTCGGTATCCGGCATGTACAGCTGCCCTATGTCGGACTGCTTACCGCCGATATCCCGGTGGCTGAATTCGGCACGCTGCTGGAGCACTATAAGCCTACCCCCGGCAGTAAGGTCTATATCGCAGACAGGGCCGGAACGATCGCCATCAGCCCCGAGCCGACACTGATCGGCCAGAATATCGCTGCGCAGGATTACTACAGCAAGCTGAGCTTGGCTACAGACCTTACTGGCAGTACCGGTAATCCGGGCAATCCGGGCAATCCACAACACCTGTCTGCTCTGCATTCCTTCCGTCACTCCATCGGCAGCGAGGAGATGCTCGTCTCGTACAAAACTCTGGAGAACACCGGCTGGACGATCCTCTCCTTCTCGCCTGTCCGCGAGCTTAACGGGGAGCTGGTCTCGTTCCGCCGGGTGATGTATGTCGTAATTGTTATCTGCATGCTCGTCTCCTTCCTGATGGCCCTGCTGCTGTCCGAGAATATCTCCGCTCCGATCCGCAAGTTCATCCAGTCGATGTCGCATGCCGAGAGCGGGAACTTCAATATCCCCATCCGCTACCGGCGCAAGGACGAATTCTCCTATTTATTCAACCGCTACAACAAGCTGCTCCAGCAGATTAAGGCGCTGATCGATAAGCTCTACGTCACAGAGCTGCGCAAAAAGGAAGCCGAGCTGCAAATGCTCCAGGCCCAGATCAATCCGCATTTTCTCTACAATACTCTGGACTCCATTAACTGGATTGCCATTAACCACGATATTCCCGAGATCAGCAGCATGGTTACCTCACTCTCGGATTTCTTCAGATACAGTCTAAGTAAGGGCCGCAATATTATCCCGCTCCGCGATGAGCTGCGGCAAGTGGAGAGCTACCTCCAGATCCAGCAGTTCCGGTTCCAGGACCGGCTTCACTATGAGCTGGAGGAGACGGACCCGGCGCTTGCAGAGGAATGCCTGGTGGTGAAGCTCAGTCTTCAGCCGCTGGTGGAGAATGCCCTGATTCACGGGATTCAGCAGCGGCGGGGTACAGGCACTATCCGCATTCGGGTAGAGCAGACGCAGGAGCTGCTTAGCATCTCCGTGTTCGACGATGGAGCAGGCGCCGATCCTGCACGGCTGAACCAGCTGCTGACAGACCCGCAGCCGGGCAACCAGTCTTACGGCATCCGCAATGTGCATATGAGAATCCGGCAGTTTTTTGGAGAGTCCTATGGTATCCGTTATTACGACAATACCGAAGACGGCTGCGGTCTGCTGGCCGTCATCCGGTTCCCGGTGGTCACTACTTGGAATGAGGTGAGTGAAGATGTTAACGATGATCGTAGCGGATGATGAGCCGTTTATCCGCAGCAGCCTGATCCGTGTGTTCGATTGGCAGGAGGAGTTCGGCATTGAGATTATCGGAGAAGCCTCGGACGGGCTGGAAGCCTACGAATTATGCCTGAAGCTCAGGCCGGATATTCTGTTCACCGACATCATGATGCCGCTGATGGGAGGACTTGAGGTTGCCGAGAAGCTGCGGGAGGCAGGCTGCGCTACCCGGATCATTATTATCAGCGGCGCCCAGGACTTCTCCTACGCCCGGGAGGCGCTCAAGATGAACGCCGAGGGCTATATTCTAAAGCCCGTCAAGCTGCCCGAGATCCGCAGCGTCTTCCGCCAGGCGGTTGCCAAGCTGACCGGGGAACGGGAGCAGCAGATGGATGTGGAGCAGCTCAAGCAGCAGCTTCAAGACAATATGCCGCTGCTGCGGGAGAAATTCCTGCAGAATCTGATTGCCGGCCTGTACCGCAAGGAGGAGGAAATCTGGCAGAAGATCCAGTATTTCGCCCTGCCCTTCAAGCAGGGAACAGCGCTGAGCGTCTGTGTGCTCCAGCTCGATGAATACCGCAGCGCGGTGGATAAATACTCGGAGGAGCATAAGCAGCTGCTTTATTTTTCCATCCAGAATATTATTCAAGAGAGCCTGGACAGCCACCCCTGCGCCATCAGCTTCGTAGCCAGCGAGAACGAATTCATCCTGGTATTCTGCACCCCGCAGACGCCCCTTCCTCATTCCATCTCCGGGACATGCGGGCAGATTGTCGCCAATATCCAGAAGTATCTGCGGCTGGATGCCTCCGTCGGCATCGGGCGGGCTTGTCCGCTGGCGGGCCAGCTTGAGGACTCCTATAAGGATGCGCTGGCAGCGCTGGTGCACAAATTCTATACCGGGCCCGCCTCTGTCCTCTACATTAAGGACATCCAGCCGGACACGGAGAAGCTGCAAAGCACTTTTATCTATAAGCTCCAAGCCCGGCTGATGAATGAGTTGAAGGCAGGACATACGGACACCGTCACCGGGCTGATGGAGCAGCTGTTCACCGGGCTGGCCGGTCCCAAGCATCGGATTGAATATGTGCAGAGTATCTGCGCTGAGATGATTTTCACCTCCGCCAGAGCCTTGTACGAGATTGATGAGGATATCGGGCAGGTGCTGAGCGATCGGATCGGCATCATGGATAAGCTGTACCAGCAGACCAGCATCACCGGCCTGAAGGCGTATATGCTGTCTCTCCTGCATGACCTGAGCGCTTATGTGGCGGGCAAGAACACCTCCAGGAACAGCCGCATCGTCAGCCGCATCCGCACCATCGTTCAGGAGGGATACGCCTCGGAGCTGTCCGTATCCAGGATTGCCGAGGAGGTCTATCTGACGCCTAACTACATCAGCCTGCTGTTCAAGAAGGAGACCGGAGGAACGATTACCGACTATATCACCCAGATCCGCATAGGCAAGGCGAAAGAGCTGCTGCTGACCACGGACCTGAAGGTCATGGAGATCTCGGAGCGGGTCGGCTATGAGAATCCCCATTATTTCAGTACTGTTTTCAAAAAAACCACCGGCCTCCACCCGCTCAAATTCCGTTCGGCCAAGGGTTAGACCGCCGCCGCTCTAGCGGATAATATAGGATTTCGTCCCTATTCTGGAGTAGATGGCGGTCTTGGCATTCTCTTTGCCGGAGACCGGCGGGCTCAGGCGTGCATTGCCCAGTGAAGCAATATAGGCAAAATCCGGGTGAAGCCCCTCATCCGCCAGATAAGCCGAGGTCCGGCTGCCCGGCACCCGCTCCCGGTTAAGCGAGGTGATCATCTGAGTGGCATTCTTAATTCCGAGTCCGTGCCCGTAGTAACTGTCACTGGATAACATAATGGCGTTCTCCCCCTGCCATTCCGGCTTAGACGGGTCATGATCGGGATTCTTGAAATAGACGACATCTCCAGGCTGCAGCTCGGCCCGGTTGAACGTGGTAATCAGCTTCAGGTTGCTGTCATAGTTCCAGTCCCACAGGTACAGGCCGGTGAAATAACGGTTGAAGGCTGCCTCCCCGATCATGTTAATGGTTGCCCTATATAGAATCATCACCATCGCCATAGCACATTCAAAGGCGTACAGCTGTCCATTGACAAAAATATCATGAATCGCCGCCGAAGGCGCGACCCCTGCCTTCAATTCAAAACCGCCGCCCGCTGTACGATTCCAATATCTCGGATTGCAGCGGGAGTTACTGAAGGTTGAGAAATCGGTCCCCCCTACATTCATTGCCCGGGCCGCCGCAATAATCTCCCCCCGCATTCTAATCTCAAATGCCGGATCTGCAGGAGCTGCGTATCCATACCCCATTCTGCTTCCCCCTCCATCTTCTTGTCATGAAATATAGGTTATTGTACGTGTCGGGCCTCCTATTGGTGCGCAGTCGAGGGGGGGCCACAGAATATATGCGCTCAAGTGGAAACGGCCCCCCGTGATCTATCCACGGAGAGCCGCCTATCAGAGCCGTCTATTCTTGTAAAGTTACCTGAGGATTCAAAGTAATCTCAAACGCACGGCCCCACAGATAATCGGGGTTATCGTACGGAAGGACAGCGCTGGTATATTCCGAGAAGACCCAGCTACCGCCGTTAATCTGACGGATCGAACGAGCCGGTTCAGAGCCGCCGTTCAGGAAGGCACATGCTCCGGCGAGGGTAGCCGTAAGTGTCTGCATCCGCTCTCTCAGCATGGCCTGCAAATGAGCATAGTCTTCCGGACTATTGAACAAAAACATGTTCTGATCAGCAAGTGTTGCAACATTCTGATACAACGAGTGGGCTCTGGAGTAGGTCCGGATTTCACCAATCGCCAGCCTTTTGTAGAAGTAATCCTTCAGGAAGCGCTTGAACAGCAGCGAGCCGTGAGCGTTAACCGCAAGATCCAGCGCCGCCGCATCGATCTCTGTAACGATATAAGCATACCGGGCCTGGGCCATGCCCAGTGCGAGGCCGATTTTGTTCCCCGGCGTATTCCAGCCGCTATATCCTAATAGCGCGCCAGTATGCCTGCTGCCCAGTAGAGCCTCAGTTATACTTGCATCCGCTGCGCCCGCGCCAACACAATCAATCACTACCGTAGGAACAGAGCGGGCATAGTTGTCCGCCATCCGGCTAACCGCAGCCGGTGCCTGATCCGCAGCGGTAATCGCGATAATCTCCGCCTCACGTGCATCGCCCACCGCCTCTCCTCCCACAATGTCCAGATGGCGCAGGATGTTCTGATGCACATTCATATATTCATAAGGACTCGTAAGTGTAGAGCCATGAGGTCCGAAATATTCAAGGGTATATCGGGTGGTGGCCCCGTTCCGGTAGAGATGATTCGCCATCCGCGCCAGTAGGGATTGCCCCAGTCCGTCTGCATCCGGGAGGATGACGGCCCGGTCCGGATTTTGACCATCGGTCCCGCCCAGCCATTCATTAATACCTGCCTCCATATAGTGAATCTCGTTGATCTGCACACCCTGGGTATTGGCATCATCCACACCGACCGCAAGGAAATCGATAGCTCCCTCCTGCGCCAGCACCTCCAGAAGATAACGGTTCGTCTTGAATTTATGCGCTCTGGACTTGTAATACTGCTCTTTGTCAAAAGTAGCCGTGCTGCCATACTCACCGGTTGGGGACAGGTTATATCCGCTGAGGATATCCTCAAACTGTGCAAAGCTTCTTCGCGGCTGAAGCATGAAATTACGTGATTCGTTGTACACCGCCAAGTCCAGCCCTTCCGCAAAAGAGGTGGTGGCCAGCCTCATAATCGTATCCATTACATACATCGGCTTGTCCGGGTACGCCTGCTTCACTTCACGGATGACGTCCAGCAAGTCTGTAATTGCAGCGTCATAGGCCGGGTAAGCGCCCCCCGCATCCGTACGCAGACGGCGGCTTCCAATCAGTCCCCCATACGCCAGCATATCCGCCGAGAGGATGAAGCCGTCAGCGGACGCTGCATGATCCAGAATATATTGCCGGATCTTAGCGGTGTCCCCATATACCGGCGAGGATGTGCTTAGCAGAGTCGTGCCCGATGCTGTCTTTTGCGTGTCCAGGCGGTTCCTAAGGTCAGTTCGATCCGGGGTAATCACATGAATACCCGCCGATCTCCCCTGCACAATCACATCATCCAAATTGACAGGCCGATCATCGAGCGGTACATATAGCACATTTTTCATTTCTATCACACTCCCTTTGGTTAGTAGATAGGCTCAGAACAAATGCCCTCACTATATAAGGTAAATTACACGGATGGATTACAACCAGAACTTAAAAAATAAAAAAATATAAAAAGCCTGCCCAGTTGAACAGCAGACTCTCTATAATCATTCAGTATTATTCAGAAAAGTTAACATACACGGAAGCATCATCAGCCGTTTTATTCCAAGTAACCTGTGCGCCAAGTGCTTCAGAGATAAATCTTAAATTCACAAAAAATATATTACTATCAGGTTCTAGAGAAGGAGCTTGAGTTAATACCACTTTATTTCCATTCACAACCCCATCAAATGAATTATTTGTTAACTTTATTTTAGTATCTCCTTTTGCCGCAGTAACTGTTTTAGTCGTATTATCCCATTCTACTGTCATCCCATAAGCCTCAAATATGGGCCGCATGGGAACAAGCGTTGTTCCAAGAGTTGTAACATTAGCGTAAATATCCAACTTTTCTTTATTGATAAAAATACTTGGATGTTCTCTGGAAGATTTGACACTAGCTATACTACCAGAGGGAGCTGCTGAAGCAAATATACCATTGACTCCAATGCTCATTGAAATCACCGCAACACTGAGAAATACGCTCACTATTTTTATCATAGAAACCTCCACTTAGTTATAGACGATGCAAGAGTATTCTTCATCCAACTTTGCTCATTTATAGTTTAGAATAATAAAAATGAATATAAAAGGAGAGTCATTATGGCATTAGAATTTAAGGTCAACGAAAAATTACTCCCTGAACAAATGGCCGAGGTGTTTAGATTATCAGGACTCAAACGACCTTACCATGATTTAGACCGTATGGGGAAAATGATTGATCAAGCCGATGTCTTAATTAGCTGCTGGGATGGCGGCCGGGTAGTCGGAGTAGCACGGGCCATTACGGACTATTGTTACTGCTGTTACCTCTCAGACTTGGCCGTTATCAAAGAGTATCAGAAGCAAAATATAGGTAAGGACCTGGTAGAACGCCTTCAGCAGACCTTAGGAGATCAAGTATCCATCGTGCTTTTGTCTTCTGAGGAAGCTTTAACGTTCTATCCTCAGATCGGCTTTGAACAGGCTAACAATGCATTTCGGATCGCCCGCAAACATTAGCTACGCTCTGGAACCGGCAGCCTCCTGGAACCACAGGTTCATCTGCGCGGTCTCTTCGGTCAGAAGATCCAGGTAGATGGAGGTGCGGTAATCGGTCTCCTTGAGGCTCCGGCCTGTAATCTCGGCGATCCGGTTCAGGCGGTACATTAAGGTATTGGTATGAATATGCAGAAAAGCAGCCGACTCCTTCAGATTTCCGTTCAGCGACAGATATACAGCGACGGTCTTCAGAAAATCGCTCTTATGCTCACGGTCATGCTCCTTCAGCGGATAGAGCAGCAGGCTCCGGCGGGGGCGGCTCCGTTTCTGTTCCACAATCGCCGGAAGGTATGCCCAGAACCCGATCTCTTCATAGAGCAGCAGCTCACGGGTATGGTAAGGCAGCAGCTTCTTCAACTCCAGAATCTGCAGCGCTTCGCGGTACGCTTCGGCGGCCGAGGTATATTCACGGTATTCAGGACTGCAGCCCGCCGTAAGCTTGCCGCCTTCGCTCTGGCCCAGTTCCTCCAGCAGCTTGTGCAGGAACGAAGACAGACGCCCGGTCCCTTCCACCGGAAACATAAAGGAGAAAAGAATAATCAGCCGGTTCTGTTCGGCGGTCTGAAAAAGCAGCCGCTGCCCGGTATAAGCATCCTTCACCCTGCGGAATTTCTGCAGAAAATGCTCATCCACCGGCCTGCTGCTCTCCAGCACCCCGATATAATAGCGATCCGCCAGCAGAATCGATCCGGCTTCCGCCTCCTGGCGAATACGCGCTTCGCTGTCATAATGTGAGGTCAGCAGTTTCCAAAAGAAATCCTCGAACGTTTTCTCCTGCTTCGTCTTCCAGCCGCGCTGCTTCAGCAGATAACGTCCAGCGATTCCGGCGGCCTTCTCCACGATACGCTCCGCATGGTCCTCGGCAAGATTCCCCCCGTCCACTACCCAGATATAGCCGAGAATCTCCTGCTGGTGCCGGATACACATGGCTAGTCTGGGACCCAGACCGACCTCCATTACGGCAGGGATACGGATCGGATGGCTACTGCTCTCCAGCTCTTGCATGACACCCTTTTTGCGCAGACCGATGATGACCGTATTCGGTACCTTTTTGCCAATGATGGTCGAGATCCGTGCCGGGTCACTCTCCGATTGATGGGAGCTGTAGCCGATCACATGATGATTGCTGTCCTCAATCGTAACCTGAGCCTGAAGCGATTCACTAAGGGTATCTGCCAGGGATTCCATACTGTCAAAAAAACGGTCAAATGCTGGCTCTGCTTCTGTCAATGCTCCCACCCCAACCCCAAAGAATAGCCGAAGCTTATATAAGTGATTACATTATATTACAGCGTCTGGCAGTTGCCTATAGGAATATGCAAATGATGTGGAGGAAACCTGACACACGATAAAGAATTTGCGCCAAAAGCAAAATAGTGTGGAGCGATAGCTTACATGAAGCGTGCGCAGGTAAGTCAGCCGTCGAAAGAAACCCTGACGGGTGCGATGCTGTAATCGGTTTTTCGATTACATTCGGCTCGCTCACCACAAAAAAACCCGGCGATCTCTCACCGGGCCAAGGTAGGCATGCTCTGTTTTGTCTACTACAATACCCCTCTAGCCGACTTTTATCTCTACAAATTAAATTAGCGTGAACTCCTGCTCTACAGCAGCTTCAACCGTGAAGTACTCTTCCCCAAGCGCTTCGGCTACGGCCCGGCAGGTGATTTTGCCGTTGGCTACGTTGACGCCGCTCTTCAGACCGGTATCGTCTTCGATGGCCTGGAATACACCCTTGTT
Organism: Paenibacillus sp. FSL K6-1217; assembly: GCF_045040735.1. Taxonomy (NCBI): domain Bacteria; kingdom Bacillati; phylum Bacillota; class Bacilli; order Caryophanales; family Paenibacillaceae; genus Paenibacillus; species Paenibacillus sp. FSL K6-1217. The sequence goes on along the minus strand of NZ_CP150271.1, from coordinate 5,441,847 downwards.
GGCAATTTGCAGCGCGTAGGGAACGGTGACGTTGGTTAGGGCGATGGTCGAGGTTTTGGCGACTGCCCCTGGCATGTTGGCGACCGAATAGTGCAGGATCCCATGCTTCTCGAATACAGGGTTATCATGCGTGGTCACCCGGTCAATCGTCTCCACAATCCCGCCCTGGTCAATCGCCACATCGACAATGACGGAGCCCGGCTTCATCGTCTGCACCATGGCTTCGCTAACCAGCTTGGGTGCCTTGGCACCCGGGATCAGCACGGCTCCAACCAGCAGGTCTGCTTCGGTAACCGCCTTGGCGATGTTGTATGGGTTGGAGATCAAGGTGCTGATCTGGGAACCGAAGATGTCGTCGAGCTGGCGGAGCCGGTCTGCGCTCAGGTCGATAATGGTCACCTCGGCACCAAGCCCGATGGCCATCTTCGCCGCGTTGGTGCCGACGACACCGCCGCCGATAATGCTGACCTTGCCGCGGCTTACACCGGGAACGCCGGAGAGTAGAATGCCCTGTCCGCCGTAGTTCTTTTGCAGGAACTGTGCACCGAGCTGTACAGCCATGCGCCCAGCCACCTCGCTCATCGGAGTCAGCAGCGGCAGGGTGCGGCCATCCACTACGGTCTCATAGCCGATGGCGAATACGCCTTTGTCCTTAAGAGCGGCAGCAAGGGCAGGCTCTGGAGCCAGATGCAGATAGGTGAAGAGGATGAGTCCCGGGCGGAAGTAGCCGTATTCACTGCTCAGCGGTTCTTTCACCTTCATCACCATTTCAGCGGCGGCCCATACTGCGGCAGCTTCTGCAACCAATTCCGCACCGGCTGCGGCGTACTCTTCATCCAGGAATCCGCTGCCTGCGCCCGCTCCAGCCTCCACCAGCACCTTGTGGCCTTCTGCCGTCAGACTCACCACACCCGCCGGGGTAATTGCTACACGGTTTTCGCTGTTTTTGATTTCCTTTGGTACGCCAATAATCATCTTTCATCGCTCCCGTCTGGTATGGTTCTCTTATGTAAAGAATCATAACATAGGATTCTCCGCTGCATTTTGGGTAAAAAGAAAAACAGGATCTGCCATGATTGTGTTTTATCACAATGGGTTTGAAGCCCGCCACGGCCCTTCGGGATAGAACGTTTCCCTGAATCACAACCGTCTTAGCCCTAATCCGGGGAGAGAAATGTAAAGTTTTGTTCCATATTCTCCTGTTTTTTGTTCCTTCTGACGCTTACGGCCATCTGCTATTCTTGAGTTGCAAGCTTATACAGTACACACACAAGGGAGGTTGTCGCTTTTGAATAAGAGCCGTGTTATCGCCGGAATCACTTCACTCGTTCTGATCATGGGCCTGGCCGCAGGGTGCGGGAACAGCAGCAATTCATCTTCAGCCAACAATGAGAGTTCTGCCACAGGCAAGGTTGCTCCGGTAACCCTCAAAATGTGGGGCGGTGTCCCGCCCGAATCCGGTCCGCAGCTGGTCGTCGACAACTGGAACAAGGAGCACCCCGATATTCAGGTGGAATATGTACGCTATGTCAATGATGATGACGGCAATCTGAAGCTCGACACGGCGATGGTTACCGGCCAGGATGTGGATTTGTTCGTAAACTATACGATCTCCCATGCTGCCAAGCGGGTGGAATCCGGGCTGGCCCTCGACCTCAGCAGCTTCACCGATTACAACATTGAAGAGAAGATGGGCGCGGAGACGGAGAGTTGGAAGATTGACGGCAAGTTCTACGGCGTTCCGACGACCAAAAGCTCGTTCTTCATCGCCCTGAACAAAGACGCCTTGGACAAGGCCGGCCTGCCGGTTCCGAAGGAATGGACCTGGAGTGAGCTGCGTGAGTATGCAAAGAAGCTGAAGACCGGTAATTCATACGGTTTTATTCAAAATATGGAGCCCTTCGTGGACCCCCTCGATTCCGTACTGTCACAGGAAGGCTACACGAAGCCGGATGGCACCTCCAATCTGGATCACCCCCTGGTCAGACATTGGCTGGAGACGCTAAACGGGATGATGCAGGACGATAAGACCACACCGCCGCTTGGCGAGCAATTAACTTCCAAGATGCCGGTAGAGCAGGTGTTCCTCAGCGGAGAGGTGCCGATGCTCAATATCGGGGCGTGGCTGCTGCGCAGCTCGAATAACTTCACCGACTTCCCGCGTGATTTCAAAATCGCCTTCGCTCCGGTACCCCGGCTCGCAGAATCTGCCAGTGATTACGTAACCCGCGGGGGCCTCGGCGATTACATCTCCATCAACGCCAAGTCCAAGAAGCAGGAAGCGGCCTGGGAATTCCTGAAATGGTATTCCGATGGGGGCATGGCCCCGATGGCAGAGGGCGGGAGAATCCCGGCCTCCAAGGATGCCAAGCAGGAGGATGCGCTCAAGAGCCTCGTCGGCGACAAAAGTGACTCCTACGATCTGGACTCCCTGATGTACGTCATGTTCGACAATAAGACGCCCACCTATGTCCGCAGCCTGCCGCAAGAAGTGATGGACCTGCGCTCGCAGGAGTACGAGAAGTTCTTCCTCGGCTCCCAGTCGCTCGACCAGACTTTGCAGGCCATGGCAGCCCGGCATAACGAGTATTTGAAGCAGAAGAAGTAGCCGCCCGGGCGCAGACGAAGCTGGAAATAGAGAGAAACATCGCTCATCATAAGGAGGCTTACCATGGAATCATGGAGCCTCTTTTTCTTTTGTCTTGAATGAACGCGGCGAGCTCCAGCCTTATTCTTACGGACTGGGATGCGCTTATTTGAGCAAATCCCGCGATTCTGGAGGCTATGCGGACTCAGATGCGCTTAACTACCGTTTCCCCCTTCATTTCCGGTTACCTGGAGGGATATAACGGCCTCTCAGTCCGCCTACCAGCATAAAGTTGATTTTTTCGCCAAATAAGAGCCTCTGAGTCCGTCGATCCGTCAGTCCATCGGTCCGTCAGTCCGCAGTCCGTCGCTCCACAAACATAGGCGGCACATATAGGGGGCACAAGCGTCCAGGAACCCTCATTACTGCGTTCACTGGAGATAGTTTATAATTAGGGAGGAGGGACTATCTTTACAAAGGAGTGATGAAATGCTCAAAAGCTTCAAACCCTTTGACAGGACAATCATTATAGGTGGATTAGTATCGGCGGGAGTCATTCTCCTGGCTGGCATTTTCCTTCTGCTTGCGCTGAAGTACAACATCATTCGTTTAAACTGACATCTTATACCCCTGCATACTCCAGAGGTCCCTTAAGAAGACGGCACGGATAACTCCGATCCGTCTTTCTTGTTGTCAAGCAGCCCGGATAGAACAAATCTATGCATTTCCGCCATCCCCCTGTGCCCGCTGGAACAAATCCATGCAATTTGAAATATCGCCAATCCGGCGGATGGATTATGCTATAATCTAGCCATATCCCCCCTCCCGGACCACGGGCAGGTGCAATCGTGTATGGAGGTGCAGCCGTGTGGCCAAGCTTATGCGTATTCTGATTCCCCAGAAGTTGAAATACCGCCTGTTCACCGCCTTTGTCTGCCTGATTCTGCTGCCCTTCGGCGCATTGAATATCTATAACTATCAGCGCATTGAGACGCTCGTCCAGAAGAAAATCAGCCAGCAGAGCCACTATCAGCTGGAGCAGATGTACCGCACGCTGGAGGACCAGATCAGCATCGCCTTCAAAACGCTGCTGTTCCTGAAGCAGGATGACACCGTGAAGTCCGTGCTGCTCCATCCCGAACAGCGTAACGAGCTGGAGAACAAGCGGCTGATGGAGAATATTTTCAAGAACCTGAACAACAGCTTCTTCCTGTATAATCCTTCGGTCTACTTCATGATACTGGACTTATCTGAAAGCGCATACACCTCATACCCGCCCAAGGATTCACTGGTCTATTCCAACCTGCGGGGAAATCCCGGGTTCGACAGAGGGCAGATGAATAACAGCTCTTATCACTGGGTGCCTAATGATGCCAACTATGTGCTGCGCGATGTCTCTACCAGCGCCTATCTGCTCTCCTTATACGCGTATCTGGAGGATGCTGGGAACAAGCCGTACGGCATGGCCCGGATCAGCATTGATTATACGTACTGGCTGCGCTCCATCCACAAGCAGTCCGATCTGGAGCAGCAGTATTTCCTGATTACCCGCTCGGGCGAGGATATCTCCCAGTCGGTTCCGGGCAGCCAGTTATCTGCGAAGGTGAAGGCGGGCTTCGCCGGGCAGCCCGGACAGCAGTATTACATCGACAAGGACTCGAATGCGCTGATTAATTATATCTATGTGGAGTCGCTGGACTGGTATATCGTCAACCGGATTCCGTTGTCTGTGCTGTTCGTGGAGATTGAGGGGCTGAAGCAGCAGTACTTCATTACGTTCCTGGTGCTGACAAGCATCTTCCTGATGATGACCTTCGTGATTGCCACGACCATTACGCGGCCTTTATCCCATCTGCAGAACAAGATGAAGGCGGCGGTGCAAAAGAACCTGAAGATCCGCCTGCCGGAGCACAAATTCAGCGGGGAGATCCTTGAGCTCACCCGGACCTTCAATACGATGCTTGACGACACCCATCTGCTGATCCAGAAGCTGAAGGCGGAGGAGCGGCAGAAGGAGGCGGTGCATTTTCAGATGCTGCTGGCCCAGACGAATCCCCACTTCCTGCTCAACACGCTGAATACGATCAAATGGATCGCCATCCGCGAGCAGAATGAGGATATTACGAACATGACCCTGTCGCTCGGCAAGCTGCTGGAGGCCAGTCTGAATACCGATAAGGATCTGATCCACCTCAAGGATGAGATTGAGCTGGTAGAAGCCTATGTCCATATTCAGCAGGTCCGTTACGCCCACAAATTCGACTGTACCTTCAAGTATGACGAGGACGTCCTGTATGCCCTGGTGCCGAAGCTCAGCCTCCAGCCGCTGGTGGAGAACGCCATTAATCACGGAATCAGCAGACTGCCCGGCCACGGCCTCATTGAGCTGACCGTCCGCCGCGAAGAGCACAGGCTGATTGTCGAGATCAGGGATAACGGTGTAGGCATGGAGCAGGCCGATGGCTCCAAGGCTCCGCGCAAGCGTCCGGGCATCGGACTGAGTAATATTCAGGAGCGTCTGCGGCTGCTGTTCCGGGAAGAGGGACTGCTTGAGGTGCTCTCCAGCGGCGAAGGTGTAACGGTCCGCTTGACCATGCCGCTGCTCCTGTCCACACCATACGGCAACGAACATCCGGCTTGAGGCGCATAACTACGGGAGGGATTACACATGTGGAAGGTACTGCTCGTGGAAGATGAGGTATTCGTACGGGAAAGTGTGCGCGAGATTATCGCCTGGGAAGAGCTTGGCTTCACGGTCAGCGGGGAAGCGGGCAACGGGGCAGAGGCGCTGGAGATGATCCGCCAGGATGCGCCCGATCTGGTGATTTCGGATATTGTCATGCCGGAGATGGACGGAGTCGAGCTTCTGCGAAGGACCCGTGAGGAGGGGATTGATTCGCGCTTCGTCATGCTGACCTGCATGAATGACTTCGAGAATGTGCGGCAGGCCATGGAATACGGGGCGTCCAATTATATTCTGAAGCTGTCGATGAGCGTGAATTCCCTCCGGGATACGCTGCGCAAGATCAGCGGCGAGCTGGAGAAGAACCGTAAGGTTGAACCGGATATCCCTCAGGAGTCTCCCCCGCCACCGCCGGCCCATGAGGAGATTACGAGACACCCGGAGATTCAGAAGATCCTTCACTATCTGCATGAACACTACGCTGAGGATATTACGGTGAAGTCGATGTCCCAGTATGTCATGATGGCCGAGAATTATGTCAGCACCCTGTTCAAAAAGAAAACCGGCCACACCCTGATCCACTATCTGCACCGTGTACGGGTGGATCAGGCGATCCGGCTCCTGACCGGCTCCGACCTGCCGGTCTATGAAATCGGCAACCGGGTCGGCTTCGTGAGCGATAATTACTTCATCAAGATCTTCAAGCGTCTGACCGCGCAGACCCCCAGCCAGTACAGGCACAATCAGCGGGAGAAGCCGGATACACTGAGCCTTTAGCCTGCTTATATAGTCTCATAGCCATACCGCTGCAGCGGCGTTCCCTCCGGGAATGCCGCTTTTTTGGCCTGAACACGGATAGAACATAACTCAGATAGAAACGCCTCTCACCGCTTGCGTAATTGTATATTTCTGTGCCATGAAGTGGGTGGTTTTGTTCCTTATCCCCTGGGAGGACGCTTGCTATGCTTGTAATGTACTCAAAAGACTAAAAGGAGTGGGCTATTGTGAAGGCAACCTGGATGCGACGTCAGCAGCTGCTGGGCTATCTGTTTATCGGGCCCAATATGATTGGCGTGATGCTGTTTTTTATCATACCGGCTATGTATTCGTTCTATCTCATGTTTACCGACTACAAGTTTATGAGTCCTAATACCAAGTTCGTCGGGCTGGCCAATATCCGGCGGATGCTGGGGGATGAGGTCTTCTATATTGCCATCAAGAACACGCTGCTGTTCCTGGTCTCCGTTCCCATATCGATTGGGCTGGCGTTCCTGGTGGCTGTCATTCTGAACCGTTCCGTGTATCTCAAAAAGCTGTTGCGCGCCTTGTACTTCATGCCCTACATTACCAGCGGTGTAGCCGTGGCGTTCGTCTGGATGCTGCTGTTCCACCCGAATAACGGGCCGATTAACGGCATTCTCCGCTCTATGGGCATCGACAACCCTCCCGGCTGGCTGTCCACGATGGATACGTCCATGTATGCCATTGATATCATCTGGATCTGGTTCATGCTCGGCTATAACATGATTATCTACCTCGCTGCTTTGCAGGAGGTGTCCGGCGAGCTGCTGGAGGCAGCCACTATCGACGGTGCCCGTTCGTGGCAGACGGTCCGCAGCATTCTGTGGCCGCTGGTGAGCCCCACCACTTTTCTGCTGCTGATTACCGGGCTGATCATGTCGATCAAGCAGTTCGGCATCATCCAGGCGATCACGCAGGGCGGACCGGGGAACAGCACCACCGTATTGTCCCTGTTCATCTATCAGAATGCCTTCCGCTATTACGAGATGGGCTATGCGTCAGCGGTCTCCTGGGCCCTGTTCCTGATCATCCTGATCTTCACCGTCATTCAATGGCTGGGCCAGAAACGCTGGGTTCACTACTAAGGAGCTGAGAATATGAATAAAGCCGCCGTTACCAAAAGCATCGCCACCCTGATCATGCTATTCTTCAGCATCGTCATGATTGTGCCCTTCCTCTGGATGATCAGCACCTCCTTCAAAACACCGTCCGAGGTGTTCCGCTATCCGATCCAGTGGATTCCGGACCATTTCAACTGGAGCCATCATATCAAAGTCTGGTCCGGCCAGGGCAGCTTCGTGCCTTACTATCTGAATTCCCTTAAGGTCGCTGTGCTAAGCACCATCGGTGCGGTCTCCCTGTCCGCCTTGGCGGCCTACGGCTTTGCCCGGATTGAATTCAAAGGGCGCAACACGATGTTCCTGGTCTATCTGTCCATGATGATGGTTCCTCCCCAGGTGCTGTTCGTGCCCAAGTTCATCATGTTCGACTGGGCCGGCATCTATAACACCCACTGGGCGCTGATCCTGCCCGGCATGTTCACCATCTTCGGAGTATTCATGATGCGGCAATTCTTCCTCTCCGTGCCCCATGAGATCTCGGAGGCCGCCTTCATCGACGGCGCAGGCCATTTCCGCATCTTCTCGCGGATCATCCTGCCGATGGCCAAGCCCTCGCTGGCGACACTGGCGATTATCGACTTCTCCTGGCACTGGAACGATTACGAGAACGCGCTCGTCTTCCTGATCGACCAGGATCTGTTCACCGTGCCGCTCGGGCTGCAGAACTTCATCCTGGAGAACAATGTCGATTACAACGGCATGATGGCCGCCGCCACCGCCGGGATCATCCCGATGATTCTCGTCTTCCTGCTCGGCCAGAAGTACATTATTGAAGGGGTAGCCAGCTCAGCGGTGAAGGGGTGAAGGTGCGGGGAACTATGAACTAGGCAATCTAGTACAGCATTAGCTTTAAACGTGTGAAAATCACTTTTAACTCTTCGCTTGCTGAAGGGTGCGGTGCCTGATCGTGCCCTATTCAGGTGCAGGGAGAGGCTTAATTGCAGTCTGTACAACTAAATCGCCGGATGTGCCGCCGAATCTCTGTTTAGCTGTATTTCGTGCAACTAAAATGCCTCTATATCTGGATTTCTGCTCATTCGGGCAAATTTAGTTGTACAGAATACAGTTAGTAGGGGAAAGCCTTCGGTTTCAGTGTTTTTAGTTGCACAGAATACACTTAGCTCTGATTATTCGCTGCAAACGCAGCTTCATACCTTACTGCAATGATTGAGCATAAAGTTCGAGCTACTATTAGGTTGATAATGTACCCGTTGCCGAATTCCACTCTTCAATTCAAGTAGCTGATTGTATTTCCTGCAATAGAAAACGCATTGCTGAGCGCTAAATGAGGTTCTATTATTTCATACAGTAGAATATTGTGTTTTGGGTGAAAAGTGGCTTTTGCTCAATATTCCATTGTACGGAATACAATAGATTCTATTTCAAAGCCTTTTTTACAGCATTCCATTGTACAAAATTCAGTTGCTATCGTTCCAACGCCTTCACCGCCACCCATCCGTCAATCAGATACGCGCCGAAGAACCGGGATACGGCCGTGAACCCGGCCTCCTCCAGCAGCTCCTCCATCTCTTCGGCAGGAAGCGGATGGGAGGTTACTCCGAACGATTGCTCGAAGGTCTGCCACTGTTCCTCTGCGATACCGTTACCCAGCATATGCAGCCGCCAGCCCGCCATCTGAAGCTCCCATTCAGGGGAGCCCGGCTCCCCGCAGATGGCGGACAGGCAGAGCGGTGCGCCCGGCCGGAGCCGTGCGGCAATGCTGCGGAGCAGCGCCAGCTTGCTCTCACGCTCTGGCACGAAATGCAGCACCAGCATACAGGTTGCGGCATCATACTGTGTGTTGCTGCTCCAGGCCGTGATCTCCGTATGGTGCAGCTGCACTCTGTCCATCAGACCCGCTGCCGTAAGCCGCTGCTCGGCAGCCCGGAGCATACTCTGCGAGGTGTCCAGGCCGCTGAAGCTCCAGTTCGGGTGGCTCAGGCCCAGCTTCAGAATCTCCTGCCCTCCGCCTGCTCCCACGACTAGCAGCCTTGGCTTCTCCCGCTTGTCCAGCCGCGCTGTCAGCAGCGTATCCATCAAGTCATACTGGAGCTGGTAACCGGGGATTTTGCGGCTGATGTTCTGTACATACTGATCCCCGTCGGCCTGTTGCCATGGGCTGGCTGTATTAAATGTATTAGATGTCCTGCTGTTCATTCCATCCCCTCCGAAAATGATAATCGGTACATGACCACAACAGGTCATGTACCGATTATCAAGGCCGGACGCGGAAACCGCCATCCCATATAGCTGGGATCTATAACACGGGCCGCTCATACCAATACCCCGGAATCCCCCGTTCCAGCCGCATCAGCGCCTCCAGATAATAATAATCACCCCAGATGGTGTAATCATCCGGCGAATCCCCGGCTCTGGCCGAATACGCGCCGTGCTCCAGCAGACCCTCGGCCTGATCGCTGCCATGGGTCGAATAATGCTCCGCCAGCGCTCTCACCGACGCCTCCCCCGCCTCCTGGAAGAAACGGCGCTCCGGGTCGCCAGCCTCCAGCTGCGCCGCAATCTCCAGCAGCCCGCAGGCGGCAATGGCCGAGGCTGAGCTGTCACGCTTCGTTCCAGGTTCAACGGGAGCGTCGAAGTCCCAATACGCGACCCTATCCTCCGGCAGACGGGCCACGAAGTAGCGGCCCAGCCGCTTCGCCGTCTCCAGCATCTCCGCGCTCTTCAGATAACGGCTGACTAAGGCGAAGCCGTATATGCCCCAGGCCTGCCCGCGCGTCCAGGTGGAGCCGTCCCTGTAGCCCTGATGTGTGCCGCCCCGGATGGCGTCCCCGGTCACTGGATCAAAGAAGAAGGTATGATAGCTGGAATCATCCCCGCGCACCAGGAAGCGGCGGGACTTCAGGGCATGCAGCTCAGCCACCCGCCGGTAGTCCTCATTGCCGGTCTGCTCATGCGCCCAGAGCAGCAGCGGCAGGTTGAGCAGACAGTCGATAATGATCCGCCCGCCGTTGACCGCATCACCCTCCCGTCCCCAAGCCTGGATCAGACCGGGCCCTTCGCGCCAGCGCTTCATCAGCATATCAGCCGCCTCCAGCGTAAGCTGCCCGGCACCCTCATCCCGTTCGATGATCCACTGGGCCTTGGAAGACAAAGAGTACATGAAGCCGATATCATGATGATCGAAAATAATCTTCTGGTCCATACGGCGGCGGAAGCTCTGGACAGTCCTTAACGCCTGTTCGCGGTAGACCGGATCTTCACTGTACTCCGAGCAGAGCCAGAGAATGCCGGACCAGAAGCCCGCTGTCCACTCCGTATTGTCATTCAGCGTATAATGCTCATCCCCGGCGCTCACATGGGGGAACCGGTCCCCGAATCTGGAAATATTGCGTTTCGTTACGCGAAGCGCATCCTCAATCGCTTGTTGCCACATGTCAGAATATCCTCCCTGTTATACGTTATCTTGCTGGATCAGCCGGTTGGCCTGTTTATACTGGCCCGGAGTGATCCCTTCATATTTCTTGAACACCCGGATGAAGGAATTGCTGTTCAGGAAGCCCACACGCTCCGAAACCTCCTGCACAGTCAAATCATCCGCCTCAAGAATCCGTTTGGCCTCTCCGATCCGGTACTGGTTGATGTAGTCAATAACATTGGTGCCGGTCTGTTCCTTGAAATACTTCGAGACATACGTAGGATGGAACCGGAAGCGTTCCGAAATATGGGTCAGCCCCAAATTCACATCATTGTAATTCTCATGAATGAACTCCAGGAGCTGCTCCTTCAGCTCGGTATTGTGGGAACGCTTGCGTTCATGCACCATCTGGCAGACTGTCTCCAGAATCTGCAGCAGCTCCGTCTCCATCTCCTCGAAGGTCTCACAGGCGAACAGCTGCCGGATCAGTTCATTGCCCCGGGTCAGCTCCTTCAGGTCATCGGTCTTGAGCTGCTCCGTGGCCTTCAGCATAGTGCCGATCAGCTCGAACATCAGGCAGCGGGCCAGCTCTACGGACAAGGGCTCCCCGGCAAAATTGGTCATCAGAATCTCATTCATCACCTCGGTAGAGCGGGCATAGTTGCCTGTGGCAATATAATTGACCAGCTGACGCTCCAGATCGAGCGGATAATACAGCTCCTCCTTGGGCTGCCGGATACGGCCCTGGTCAATAATCTGGCCGATGCCGAGAATCAGCCGGTATTCCAGCGCCTCCTCCGACTCCCTGAAGCAGGCGGAGATGTCCGCCAGAGAGGTGTGGACACTGCTGACGCCAACCGAGAAATAGATCAGGAAGCGGGACTGGATGAAGTGCTGCGCTTCCCCGGTGGCCCGGATCAATTCGGGAATGGCTTCCGCTGTTGATTCCCGGAGATTGACCAGCAGCGCGATCCGTCCATCCATCTCCGCGGAATAGACAGGACCGGCCGGGCCCAGCAGCTCCTCCAGCACATTGGTCAGAATCAGATGGACGAACTGCCGCTTCCCTTCCTTGTCCTCCAGCGTCCGCGTGCGGAACAGGCCCTCATAATTCTCTATGTGTACCAGCAGTACCGCAAAGGAATCGCTCACCAAAGAGAGGCCCAGGCGCTCCATCTCGCCGGCAAGCTCTTCTCCCGGCTGTACGCGCCCCTTCAGCAGCCTCGCCAGGAAGCTGCTGCGCACCATCGTCTGCTGCTCCTTCAGCCGCGTGGCGAACTGGTCCTGCTCCTCCCAGGCCCGGGTCAGCACGGTCTGCAGGATGCCGAACTCATCATCCGGCTGCTCCAGCTTCCCCTTGACCTTGTCGGAGATAATATCCATAATGCGGCCGAGCGGCCGGTAATTCCGGCGGGTGAACCACCAGGCGGCGACCCCGCCCAGCAGCAGGACCGCAGCCACACCGGCGAAGGTGATGCTGCGGATCACCATCAGCTTCTTGGCATAGATCCGGGTCGGAACGATGGAGACATACTGCCACTCCTCAGCATTGGAGGAAATCTGTGACACCGTCACCGACTCCCCGTTCCAGTCCGCCGTACCTGTCCGTCTTCCGCTGTCCTTATTCTGCTGCAGATAGCGGTGTATCGTGTAAGGGGTTTCAACGGTACCTGTGGAGAAAAGTGTACGCCCGTCGCGGTCCAGTATGAATACAATACTCTCCGGCTCCAGCCGCACATTATTGATCGCCTGCTGGAACCGTTCCGGGTCCAGCGTAACCACAAACGTAGCCGGACTGCTCTGCGACACCTGAACCGGAAAAGGCTGAAGGTAGACCAGCGTCTCCTCGGTACGGCGGTCCTCGCTGAGGACCTTCATTTTGCGGAAGGCACTCTGCTCCGACTCCTGCATCAGCCGGGTCCACTCCGCTTCGCTTACCCCGGTCCCCTCATAATAAATCTCATACAGCAGCTTCTTGGACACCAGCGAAGAGGAGGACAGCGCCACATCCGAGGACTTCACATAGATGTACAGCTCGCGGATGAGCCCGTTCCCGATCCGGATCGACTTGAGGTTCTTGATCAGCTCCAGCCCCATCAGCCGCCATCTGGCATCCTGCTCGGACGCGTGGTTGATGAAGCTGCTGAGCTGGGAGTCGGCCATGAGCTGGCTGCTGATGCTGCTGATATCCCGGATCTGGCTGTCGATGGTCTCCTGAACCTGGGACAGCAATACCATGTTGGAGCGGTTCACCTCTTCCTTCAGCAGATTGCGGGATTCCGCAAACACAGCCGCCCCGATGGCGACGGGGATGAGCAGGATGACCAGATAAGAGAGGCTCCAGGACAGCAGGATGCTTTTCTTTTTCATGGCGCTCCTCCTCCTTGTTCATGATGTGGGTACCTTACAGGTACGGATCTGGTCTATTCCTTGATTGCGCCGATCATGACGCCCTTCACGAAATACTTCTGCAGAAAAGGATAAATAAACAGAATCGGCAGCGTAGCCACCATCACCGTTGCGTACTTCACACTCTCTCCGATCGCTTCCTTGTCGCCCATGGCGGCCGAGGTGGTCATCGAATCCGTACTGTTCTGGATCAGAATCTCCCGCAGGACCAATTGAAGCGGATACAAATCACGGTCGCGGATATACAGAATGGCGCTGAACCAGGAGTTCCAGTGGCCTACCCCGTAGAACAGAATCATGACCGCAATAACCGGCATGGATAAAGGGACCACGATCCGCCACAGAATGCGCATCTCCCCCGCACCGTCGATTCTGGCCGATTCCAGCAGACTCTCGGAAATTCCCTGGAAGGCGGTACGCATAATGATCAGATTATAACTGCTGACCAGCCCCGGTACAATCAGCGCCAGCAGGTTATTGCCAAGATGGAGCGTATTGTTAATCAACAGGTAGGTCGGAATAATGCCGCCGTTGAAGAACATGGTGAATACAATGCCCAGCATGATCGGATTGCGCAGCATGAAGCTTTTGCGGGACAGGGTATACGCCCCCAGGATGGTGAACAGCAGATTGAGCGCCGTGCCCAGCACCACGATCACCAGCGTATTGCGGTAGCCGGAGAGAATGCTCGGATTACTGAGCACCAGCTTGTAGCTATCCAGATTGAACCCGTCCGGGAGCAGCAGCAGTCCGCTGTGGGCCATCAGCCGATTGGAGTCGCTTAATGAGGCATTCAGCACATGCCACAACGGATACAAGGTGATGATGATGAGCAGGACCATGAGCAGCACATTGAGACTGTCAAACAGTTTTTCGCCTATCGTTCGTTGAATGGTCATGAGAATCCCCCGCTTAGAACAGCTTATTGTCGGATACGGCCTTGGAGAGCCGGTTGGCGCCGATGAGCAGAATGAAATTGACCAGCGACTGGAACAGACCGACCGCCGTCGTATAGCTGAACTCTGCACTTTCACTGATCCCTTTGCGGTAGACGAAGGTGGAGATGACGTCCGCTGTATCGTAGACATTCGGATTATAGAGCAGAATCACCTTCTCGAAGCCGATCTCCATCAGCCCGCCTACGCGCAGAATCAGCAGAATGACAATCATCGGGATAATCCCCGGCAGTGTAATATGCCATACCCGGCGTATCCGGCTGGCCCCGTCCACCTTCGACGCATCGTAGAGCTCGGGATTAATGCCGCTGAGCGCAGCCAGATAAATAATGGTCGAGAATCCAAGCTCCTGCCAGATGGAGGAGGCCGTATAGATCGTGCGGAAATTCCCCGGCTCACTCAGCAGCGCGCTGCTCTCCCCGCCGAAGAACGTAATGATCGAATTGAACAGTCCGTCACGGGAGGAGAAGTCGACCACCATCCCGCAAATGACCACAAGGGAGATAAAGTGAGGGATATAAGAGACCGTCTGCACCGTACGCTTGAACATCTCATGCCTCAGCTCATTGAGCAGCAGTGCGAGCAGGATCGGGGCCGGGAAGCCGAACAGCAGCTGGTAGAAGCTGAGAATCAGTGTGTTTTTGAGCACCCTCCAGAAATAATAGCTCTGAAAAAAATCGCGGAAATGCTGCACGCCCACCCACTCACTGCCCCAGATCCCCTTGCCGACGGTATACTCCTTGAACGCGATGACCGCCCCGTACATCGGCAGATACTTAAAGACCAGAAAGTATAACACCACCGGGAGCGCCATCCAATAGATCACTTTATTCCGTTTGTAATTCAGCCATACCAGAGATAACTTATGGGTCACAAGTCTCCCTCCTTTCTTCTGCAGGACAGGCCTGCAGGGGCAAAATGCTCCATCTGCCGCTCCGCAGGTGACCTTCATCCTGAGTTATCTTGCGTTGTAACGGTCTACCGCCGCCTGCTGGATTTCAATCGCCCGCTTCACATTGAACTTGTTGATCTGAGCCGTAAACTTATCGAAGTTCTCCAGCGGTTCAGCACCGATGACGAACTTGATGAACATTTCATCGCGGTAGGTGGTGATGTCACTCATGATTTTGCTGTACTCGCTGGTTTCCTCAGTAGTCAGGCTGACCGGGGGAAGACCCACCTTGAGCGTGTTGTCGCTGTATTTGGAAAAGAGCGTTACCGCATCCTTCTGCTGCTGGAACTGGTAATACTGCTCGTTGTACCGGTCGTCATCCTCCCCGACAAACGGATAATTGGCAATGAAATGCTTCGCCATCGCCTGAACCACCGACAACCCGTCCGGATTCTTCAGAATCTCATCCGTGTAGGTCGGATACCCGTCCTTCATCGTATAGGTCACCCCTTCTACGCCGAAGTTCTTCAGCATATGGCCTTCTTCACTGAAGAAATAATCCAGCGCCTTCACGGTCTCCTCCGGGTGCTTGTTGCTCTTGGTGATCGTTGCGCCGGCACCGCTCCACTCCCAGGAACGGCCGGTGAACATCGGCTCCTCTCCCTTGTTCACTACGGGGAACTGGACGGCCGTAAGGTTAGCCTGCGGCTCCTTCTCCTGAAGCGCGGGCAGATAACGCCCGATGCCGCCGCCGATGTAGGTGAAGAAGGCACCGGCCTGGCCGCTCAGAATCTTGGCATCAAAGGTCTTCTGATCATTGGTGGCGAAGTCGGGATCGATCAGCCCCTCCTGATACCAGCGGTGGAAGGTGGTCAGGAACTCCTTGAATTCCGGCTCCACCGGCCCGAACACCACCTTGCCGTCCTTGAGGAAGATCGTATTCGTGATTCCGTAAGCCTCCAGGAAATTCGCGGCCGCCGGGCCCATCGTCGTCAGCTTGGGCGGAGCACCGTACAGGAGCGGGGCGGTGACGCCCTTTTTCTCCTTGAAGGCCTTCAGCACCGTCTCCCACTCCGCAATCGTCTCCGGCTGCGGCAGCTTCAACTCATCCAGCCAGTCCTGGCGGATGAACATGCCGCCGAAGGTCTTGTACTTACCCAACCGCAGATGCGGGATGGCATAGATGTCTCCGTTATCCGCTCTCAACTGCTTCGCCACCTCGGGATTCTCGTCCAGAATCTTTTTCAGGTTAGGCGCATACTGGTCTATCAGATCATTCAGCTTAATGATGCTGCCGTCCGTGTACAGCTTGGAGTAATCACCATAGACGAACATCACATCCGGCAGCTTATTGGACGCCAGCATCACGTTGAACTGCTCCGTCTCCGCCCCAACCGCCGGATGCTGAAATTCCGTCTTAATGTTGGTTCGCTTCTCCCACTCCTGAATCGCCGTGATCTCACTCATATTCTTCAGCGTGATCGAGACATTCGTATTCAGCGACGCCCAGATGGAGATCGGCGTCGGCCCATTCGCCGCCGCTCCTTCCGCGTTCTTATTCCCTTCTGCGCCGCCCGAGCAGCCTGCCAGTCCGCCTATGGCCAGCAGGAGGCTGGCACTCAGCAGCATCCGTCTTCTCCACGATCTCTTCATCCTTCTCATCTCCCCCATGTGTTCGTAATCGATATGCAGCTGCCAGAGGTGAACCTTATTCTGCATTCTGCGTTAGCCGCCCCGTAAGGCCGCTGCCCTCCCGCTCATCTAACTTACCGTTTCCGCCCCCGCCCTGGCTATCTCCCATTCTTGCCGCGATATCGATATCTTGCTTATGGCCTGTCCATCACAGGAATTGCATATGGATGTTGAGAAATTGGGATTGAATCTGTCAAAAGATTACGTTTGGGGATGAGCCGTGACTCCAGAGAAGTTTTGGACTTCCGGCCGCTCCCGCTCCTCCAGTTCCAAAATTCCCCTCCGCCACTTTTCCCTTAACTTTTCAGTTAATTAACTTAACCCAGTCGGCCAGCCCCGCCAGAGGAGCCCCATGTACCGCCCGTTTCCGGCGGATTCTAGTGCAATAATGCTCCACATTCGCTCCCATTGGGCTATATCCGGCCCACGCCCTTCGCGCCAGCACATTGTAATCGGTTTTTCGATTACATTTTGGCCTACAAGCCGCTCCCAGTCCCATTGTAATCGGTTTTTCGATTACATTTGGACCACGCGCCGCCCGGTCCCATTGTAATCGGTTTTTCGATTACATTTTGGCCACGCACCTTCACCGACACGAAAAAAAGACACCGGTTAGGTGTCTTCGTCGCCAATCTATGGAATTCGCCTGGTCTAGTGAAGCTTGCCCTACCCGCCGCTCAGGCACGCGACAGCACCGACAGTACCGTCTCCAGCACCACATTCACACCCATCTCACAATCCTCATACGAGGTGAGCTCTTCCTCACAATGACTCTTACCATTCACACTTGGGACAAAAATCATCGCCGACGGCAGGAATCCGGCCACGAACTGGGCATCATGCCCCGCCCCGCTCGCCAGCTTCCGGCTGCTGTAACCAAGCTTCTGCGCAGCCTGCTCCACCAGCGCACAGACGCCCGGATCGAACCATACCGTGTCGCGGCCCCACAGCTTCGTGCTCGACACGCTGCATTCCAGCAGCTCCTCCGCCAGGCCGCGAATGACCGCCTCAACTTCACGAACCACATCCATGTCCTTATGTCTCGCTTCCACGGTGAAGATCACCTTGTTCGGAATGACCGTATGAATATTCGGCAGCACATTCATCCGCCCCATCGTATAGACCAGCTCAGGGTCCAGCACAGCCAGCTTCCGGCGCAGCTCCGCAATAATATCCGTAGCGGCAAACAGTGCATCCTTCCGCATATCCATCGGCGTCGTCCCGGCATGATCCGATTCGCCCGTCACTTCAATCTCATAGCAGGCCATACCCACGACACAGTCAACCAATCCGATCTTAACGTTCTCCTTCTCCAGTACGGGACCCTGCTCAATATGCAGCTCCAGATAGGCCGCCGCTTCCCTGATCCGGTTCTCCGCATCGCCCGCGTACCCGCTGGCCCGGAGCGCCTCCCCGAAGGTGATCCCCTCCGGGTCCTTCTTCTCCAGCATCTCTGCCTTGCTGAACTTGCCCGATAAGACGCCGGAGGCCATCATCGACGGCTCGAAGCGCGCACCCTCCTCATTGGTGAAGTTCATCACCGTGACAGGCAGGCGCGGTTTAATCCCGTGATCCACCAGGGTTCTTACCACCTCAAGGCCGGCAATTACCCCAAGCACACCGTCGAATCTGCCACCCTTCTTGACGGTATCCAGATGCGAGCCGATTACGATCGGCGGGCCCTCTTCGCTGCCGGCCAGGGTGGCATACATATTGCCCATATCATCCACCTTCACGGTCATGCCCAGCTCTTCGCAGCAGGCGGTGAAGTATCCGCGCACCCGCACATCCTGCTCCGACAGCGACAGCCGGGTCACTCCGTTATGCTCTGTCCGCCCGAAATCCGCAAAGGCCTCAATCGTCTCCTTCAGCCGTACACCGTTCACGAATATTTGCTTCAGCTGCATGGACTGTTCCTCCGTTTCCGCTAATCCTGGAATATATGCTATCCTTATATGTTAACGAATTCCACCTGTTTGTCATTTGACATAATGTAAAAATTATAGACTGGCGAATTTCCGTTATTTGCTGGCACCTGCGGGGAAGTCTGATAGAATATGAGACGTCAGGATTACATATTGCAGGACGAGAGGGGTAACAGTATGAACACCATTTTGCGTAACAGTACAGCGGAAGCTGTAATCAGTTCACTCGGAGCAGAGCTGGTCAACTTCAAAAGAACGGATACCGGGACCGAATATATGTGGAGCGGGGATGCCGCTTACTGGACAGGCCGTTCGCCGGTGCTGTTCCCGATTATCGGCGCAGCTATGGGCGGCGAGATCAAGGTGGACGGGCAGGCCTACAAGCTTGCCAATCACGGCTTCGCCAGACGCAGTGAATTCACGCTGGTGGAGGCGAGCGAGACGCAGGCGGTCTACCGGCTATCGCACAGTGAGAGCACTCTGGCGAGTTATCCTTACCCGTTCCATCTGTTCCTCACCTATACCCTGAGCGGCAGTACGCTTGAGATTAGCTACCGTGTGGAGAACCCAGGCGGACAAGAGATCTTCTTCCAGCTTGGTACTCATCCGGCGTTCAATTGCCCGATTGGCGGAGAGGGCAGCTTCACCGACTATTACCTTGAATTCGGACAGCCGGAGCGCCTGGAGCGCTTGTTCCTGAACAAGACCGGCCAGATCATCCAGGGTACCAGCGAAACTCTGCTCGAAGACGGAAACCTGCTGCCATTGAATCATGAGATGTTCGCGCACGACGCCCTTGTCTTCCGCAATGTCCGCTCGCAGTCTGTGGCCCTGAAGAGCAAACAGTCTGACCGGAGCGTAACGGTCGCCTTCACGGGCTTCCCCGATCTCGGCATCTGGCAGCCGAAGAACGCGCCGTTTCTGTGCATAGAGCCCTGGCATGGCGTCGCGGACAGCGAAGGCTTCAGCGGCGAAATACACGACAAGCAGGGCGTAATCTCCCTGCCGCCGGAGGGCCGGTTTACAAGCTCGCTGACGATTACATTTAACTGAAAACCCCGTAATCGATCCACAGAAATCGTTTTTAAAAGAATGAAGAATGCATCCCGCTTAAACAGCGGAGCGAACGGAACGACCCGTGTAAAAACGGCAGCGGTCGCCTTTGTGTCCGGATTTTCACCGCTAAGGTAAAATCCGGACACAACAGCGATTGTAACAACGGTCCGTTTGCGGAGCGTCCACCCATGTGCTCATGTTAATCCTACTTAAAAGTTGCGGGCTATCCCTTTTGGGACAGCCTCTTTTTGCTGCTGCGGAGTACCGTGATTCCTGATTACATACGCCTTACACACCGCTTTAAATGAAGCGCTTTCGCCGTGTTTCCGGCATTTCTGCATACGATAAGTACACTTTAGTAGTATATACAACCTTTTGACCCGGATAGTAAGATTATCACAAATATAGTGACGCGTAGACCCGAATCAGAACCGGGAAAGGAAGTGACTGCTCGAGTGAAGCCAGAGATAAGTATTATTGTGCCTATCTACAACGTGGAACTGTACCTGAGGAAGTGTGTGGATTCGATATTGGCGCAGACCTTCCGCAATTTTGAATTGATTCTGGTCAATGACGGATCACCCGATAAGTGCGGCGAGATTTGCGAGTATTACAAGGAGCTGGACCCGCGTGTCGTCGTCATTCATAAGCAGAACGGCGGATTATCCGATGCCCGCAACTATGGAATTGATGTGGCAGAGGGCCGGTATATCGGGTTCGTCGACAGCGATGATTGGATTGAACCGGACATGTATGAAGCCCTGTACGGACTCATCACCGCCCACAACGCAGATATCGCTGTATGCGGTCATTGCGAGGTGCAGGATGATGTCAAGCTGGAAAAGTCCTTCACGCACCAGGTGCGTGTATACGATAATGCGCATGCCATCGACAAGCTGCTGGAGGATACCGAGATCCAGAACCTTGCCTGGGATAAGCTGTACAAGGCCGAGCTGTTCAGCCAGGTGAGATACCCGGTCGGCCGGTATTTCGAGGATATTTTCACCACCTATAAATTATTCCTCCAGGCGAACAAGACCGTCTCGCTGGATTCCCCCAAATATCTGTATCTGAAGCGAAGCGACAGCATCACCGGAGCGATGAACAACCGGAAATATTACGACCGCTATTGCGCGGCGCTGGAGATCTACGAGACGATTCAGGATAAAAACTATCCGATTGCCAAAGAAATCTCGTTATCCCGGACGGTAACGGAAGGCATTGAGCTGTGCAACTTCCAGCTGATTACCGGCGAGACTGCAGTTAACAAGGAATATCTCGCCGAGCTGGGCGGGTTCCTGAGCAAGCATACCTCCGCGATCCTGCGCAACCGTATTATCCGCCGGGAGATGAAGACCGCAGCCCTGCTGATTATGACCAGCTCCACGGTATACAAAATGCTGTATTATTCCAAACTCCGTTTGAAGGGAAGTAATATGATATGAGCCAAGCCCTTGAGAAGATCCTGCCGCTGTCTTTCCGCAATTATGTAAGCAACATTCCCGTCTATCAATACTATAAGGGCTATCTGAGCTACCGGAACCAATATAAGGGCAAATCCAAGGCCATCTATGTGGTCGGCTCCCCTGAGCATGACAATCTCGGCGATCACGCCATCACTTATGCGCAGATGAATTTTTTGCGACAAGCTTTTCCCGATTATACGCTCATAGAGATTGTAGCCAACCGGCTGATGCATAACATGAAGTGCCTGGAGGAATTCTGTTCGCCGGAGGATATCTTCGTGCTTCAGGGCGGAGGCAACTTCGGCATTGAGTATTTCCGCGAGGAAGAGGTACGCCGCAAGATTATCTCCGAATTCCCTAATAACAAAATCATCGTCTTCCCGCAGACCATCTACTTCGGAGATACCGAGCTTGGGCGCGCGGAGTTCAAGAAGACACAGGACCTCTACGGCTCCCACAAAGACCTTACGCTGGTTGCCAGAGAGGCAACGTCGTATGAAATTATGAAAGCAGGTTTCAGAAACAACGCTGTGCTGTTAACGCCGGACATTGTAATGTCCCTGGACATCACCGATCCTCCCAAGGAGCGCCACGGAGCCCTTCTCTGCATTAGAGCAGACAAGGAGAGCATCTTCAGCGAGCAGGACAAGAAGGTCATTCAGGAGTACACCTCCAAGCACTACAGCACAACTACATTCACCGACACCTGCATCCTCCGTCCTGTCTCCCTGGAAGACCGGGATCACGAGCTGAACACCCTATGGAATCAGTTCAAGGAAGCGGAGGTTGTGATTACGGACCGGCTGCACGGGATGATTTTTGCGGCGATTACGTCCACGCCTTGTATTGCGCTGGGGAATTACAACTACAAGGTTGTAGGCAGCTACGAATGGATTAAGCATCTGGGTTATGTGAAATTCACGAACGATGTGAAGCAAATCCCGGCATTGCTGGAAGAACTGAAGACGATCCAGCGTCCCCGGTACAATAATGAGTTCTCGGCCCAGCATTACAGCCAGATCATTGCATCCATGGCAAGCAGCAGCACAGAAGCACCTGCTTCGTCTATCGTTACCGCTTAAGATAAGCCCAAGACACTCTCTGTAGTGAGGAAGCGATCCCACCCTTGAAAACGAATATAAAACTTGCTGCAATCATAACCTATGCTTCGGTATTTCTAGGCGTAATCATCTCCCTGGGCTCGACCCCCTTCATTGTGTCAACCCTGGGGAAATCCGAATATGGACTCTTCTCGCTGGTGAACTCCATCATCGCCTATATCGTCCTGCTGGATCTGGGCTTCGGCAGCGCGGTGATCCGCTTCAATGCGAAATACATCTCCGAGAACGACCCGTCGGGCCAGCGCAATATCAACGGAATGTTCCTGCTGCTATTCTCTGCGATCGGACTCATCTCCTTACTGGCCAGCGTGGTTCTGGTGTTTAATTTCGATGCGATCTTCGGCAGCCTCGATGCAGCTGAGCTGGGCATTCTGAAGACCATATTCATCATTGCCGCCATCAATGTGGCTGTCTCGTTCCCGCTGAATATCTTCAGCTCGATTATTACGGCCTATGAGCGGTTCGTCTATCTCAAAATCATCAATCTGATCCGCGTAGTCCTGTCCCCAGCCATGATGGTGCTGGTCCTGCTGTTCGACTTCAGATCGACAGGAATGGTCACTGTTGCGCTTGTGCTGAACCTGGCGATTGGCGTGATTAATGTGGTCTTTTGCCGGACCAAGCTGAACTTGAAGGTCAGATTCCACGGCTTCGATACCAAGCTGTTCAAAGAGATCTTCAGCTACTCCTCGTACATCCTGCTGTCGTCGATCGCCTTCCAGATCTATACGAATGCCGATCCGCTGATCATCGGGATGTTCCTGGGGGCTACGCCCATCGCCGTCTTCGCCATCGCTGCCCAGCTCAACACGTATATTCTCAACTTCTCCAATGTGCTGGCCAGCTTCTATCTGCCGAAGCTTACCAAGATGATCGTCAAGGGTGCAGATCAGGCGGCCTTAATGCTGGAGCTGGTCAAAATAGGAAGAATCCAGGCGCTGATCGTAGGCTACATCGTCTCGGGATTCGTATTATTCGGACAGAGCTTCATTCTGATCTGGCTCGGCCCGGATTACAAATATGCATACACGGTTGCGCTGATCATCATCATTCCCCAGATCACTTCCATTGTGCAGTCGCTGTTCGCCACCATGCTGGAAGCGATGAATATGCACAGGGTGAAGGCCTTCATCTATTTCTCTGTCGCTATTCTGAAGGTAGCCTTAACCTTCTGGTTCATCCGGATCTGGGGGATCACAGGCTGCGCCATCGCTACGGCTATCGGGATGATCATCAATGTATGCCTGAATAATGTGTACTACAAATATAAATTGAAGTTCGATATTCTTCACTTCTGGCTGCAGATCATCCGGGTGTTCCTTCCGGTGGTGGTGCTGGCCGGTCTGTGCGGGTTCCTGCTTAGCTTCGTGAGCATTACTTCTTACGTGTATCTGGGCATGTATGTCATCCTGTACTCCCTGATCTATGTGCTAACCATGTGGCTGTTCGGGCTGAACGGCGCAGAGAAGCAGATGGTGGCCGGGCCGGTGAGAAAAATGGCTTTGCGGAGTCAGGCGTAGTCTGCATCCTCCAAGAAGAAGGATAAGGAATTTTTATTGCGCGATGCATATAAATTCTTATCTTTGAGCCCAGGCGCTGCGTTTCGGTGTTCCTGCTTCCAACCTGTACCACAATCAGCAAACAGCCTCTGCGGGCTTCCGCAGAGGCTTGTTTCTTATCTATCAGAGTCAGAGCTGCTTCAGCCGCTCATCCAGCAGCCGGAACGCTTCCCTCAGAGCCGGCCCCGAGACGCCGCCATAGACATCGCCGATGTTCAGCTCGTAGTAACAGGAGTTCTCGCCGATTGGCTTAAGCCGTGGTGTCAGGCCAATACCGGTCTCGTTATAGATCCCCATCAATACCGGGGCAAGCTGCTCCCGGGACAGCGCGAAATGGATGTGGAACATGTTCGAGACCGGAACCTCCGGCAGCGTGGATACCTTATGGCAGCTGTTGAACAAGGCCGCCAGCTCCTTGGCCTGCTCATAGTATTCTGACATCCTGCCGATTCTCTGCTTGTAATAATACCGGGCCGGTACAATATAGGGATAGAGACTGATCAGGTCGCCTCCGTGGCGGCGCTTCCAGATCTTCGACTCCTCTGTGAAGTCCCGGCTTCCGGCCAGGACAGCCCCGGCAATGCCGCCGATCCCCTTGTAGAAGGAGATGTATACACTGTCGAACAGCCCGCAGACCTCTGCGGCGGTTTTACCGTAGTATGGCAGTACCTCGAACAGTCTAGCCCCATCCAGGTGGAGCCTGATCCCCTGCTCCCGGCAATATGCCGATATGGCTTCCAGCTCGGTATATGCCGGCAGCTGGCCGCCGATCTCCCGCTGCGGCAGCTCCAGCAGCAGACAGGCGATGCCCGGTCCCATATTCTTCACATCGTCCAGGGTAATCAGTCTGTCTCTGCCTCCCAGCAGCAGCGGCTCCAGATGATGCAGCTCCTTCAGCCCGTCCTGCTCATGAATCTCCAGATGGCACAGCGGATGATACGCCACGCGTCTGCTTCCCTCGCGGTCACTCCAGATCCGCAGGGCAATCTGCTGGGCCATCGTGCCGCTGGGGAAGAACACGCTGCATTCTTTGCCCAGCACCTCCGCCATCTCCGCCTGGAACTCCTCGATGACTGCGCCCGTACCGTACATGTCCGCAGCGAGGGTATCCTCCACTTCGGCCAGTGCTTCTTGGAGTACTGCTATGTCACGTGCGCCATGGCCTGCAAGCCGGACTTCTGTCCTGTCAAATGCCTCCATTAATGCAATCTGCTCATCCATTCTGTTATCCCGTCTCCCTTCTCCGTATCATCCGATCTGTACGAATCCTTGAAATTATATCATTCCTCTACAAAATAACCGAATGTTTAGAATGTTCACATGATATTCCTCTCGATCAAGGTGAAATAAGTTGAACGCTGTGCTACAATATTGGAATTGCAAAGGCAATCGCTTAGGGAGGTTTATAATTACACCATGCTCATTATTGGTATCGCCGGCGGGACCGGTTCCGGCAAGACAACGGTAGCTCGCTCCGTGATTGACCGTCTTGGCTCTGACAAAGTAACATTCATATCCCAGGATAACTACTATAAAGACCATTCTTACCTCAGCATGGCTGAACGCGGGGCGATTAACTACGACCACCCGCTGGCCTTTGACACGGAACTGCTGATTGAGCATCTGGATTGTCTCAAAGCGGGACAAGCCGCCTTCGCTCCCGTGTATGACTTCACGGTTCATGCCCGCTCCACCGAGAAGACCGTGGAGCTTGCCCCGAATAATATCGTCATTCTGGAAGGACTGCATGTATTGTCCGACGAGAAGCTGCGCGAGCAGCTGAACATCAAGGTGTTCGTGGACACCGATCCCGATGTGCGTATCCTGCGCCGGGTGCTGCGGGACATCGAAGAACGCGGACGGACCATCCGTTCGATCCACACGCAATACCTGACTACGGTGAAGCCGATGCATGAGGCCTTCATCGAGCCCTCCAAGAAGTACGCGGATCTGATCATCCCGGAAGGCGGACAGAATCAGGTAGGAATCGAGCTGCTGTCCGTGCTGACCGAGAAGTATCTGTCCGGCGATCATCAGTGGCATTAAGCCGCACCGGCTGATATGGCAAGTGGAAACGGCTGTACCGTCCTTTTAAGGGACGGTACCGTTTCAGCGAGAAATAGAAGGATAAGTTATCGTGTGAAACATATAATTTCTTATATTTGTACAAGAGCCGTCCGGCCTGCCGGACGGTTTTTTGCCGTTCAGGAAATGATATGGATGCGGAAAACCGATTACATTGGGCGGCGCGTGGGCTGACGGGTGAGCTGTTCCTGAAATCGCGCCAATAAAGTAAGGTTACCTTACACAATACTCCTTACCATACGAAAAATGTCTTTGTTTTTAGCATTATCATCCATGTTTTTGTTATATTTATTGACTGGTAGCGCTTTATTCCCAAAATAAAGGGTTGATTATTTCCGTTTCATCCACTATGATTAGGGAAACAGACAGCATTAAAGTTAAAGCGGTTTAACTTGTGATTTATCTTTTCTACTCATTATGGCATAATTCGATTTTTATTTATCACTAAAGTTAAAGCGCTTATACTTTAAACAAGGAAAGGCTGGTGTGTTCGTGATTAAGAGTGAGAGCCGGCGGCAGACGTTCTACATGTATCTGTTCATTTCCCCCTGGCTGGTCGGCTTCCTGATCTTCGCCCTGTACCCGATCTTGTCTTCGCTGTACTACAGCTTCACCGACTATGACATCATTCATCCGCCCCAATTCATCGGTCTCGCCAACTACACGGAGATGTTCCACAATGAGCTGTTCTGGCGTTCCGTGACAGTCACCCTGCGATACACCTTCATCAGTGTGCCCGTACAGCTGCTGCTTGGTCTGGGGTTCGCTCTGCTGCTTCATCAGACCCTCCCTTGGCGTGGCTTCTTCCGGACTGCGATGTATTTCCCGAGCATGGTCTCCGGCGTTGCGATGTCGCTCCTATGGTACTGGATCTTCAATCCGCAGATTGGCCTCTTCAATTATATGCTCTCCTGGTTCGGCATTCACGGCCCGGCCTGGCTGATGAATCCCGATACGGCGCTGTATGCGCTAATCATCATGTCCTTCTGGACAGCAGGTTCGGGCATGATTCTCTTCCTCGCCGGTCTGCAGGGCGTCCCGGCCAGCCTGATCGAAGCCGCCAATCTGGACGGGGCAGGGCGCTTCCGCATTTTCCTGAATATTACACTGCCGATGATCTCGCCAGTCCTGCTGTTCCAGCTGATTATGGGGCTGATCGACTCCTTCCAGGTCTTCACACAAGCCTTCGTTATGACGCAGGGCGGTCCCAACTACTCTACCTGGTTCTACGTCTACAATCTGTATACAAGTGCCTTCAAGGAATACCGTGCCGGATATTCCTCCGCGCTTGCCTGGGTCCTGCTGATTGTCGTCATGCTGTTCACGGCGGTCATTATGAGGCTCTCGCGCCGTTATGTCCATTATGAAGGAGGCAGCCGCCGATGAGCACCGTTAAGGCCACCCGCCCGCTTGAATCGCCTTCCCGGCTGCGCCGGAGAATCAAGCCTGTTAAGATCGCCAGCTTTGTCACACTGATCATTACCACCTTCCTTATGCTGCTGCCGCTGTTCTTCATGGTCTCCACCTCGCTGAAGTCGAAACGGGAAATGCTGAAGTTCCCGCCGACTTTTCTGCCGGAGAGCTGGGCCTGGAGCAATTATACCGATATTTTTGAGACGCTTCAGTTCGGCACACTGTACAAAAACAGCCTGATCATCGCCGGGTTCTCCGTATTCGGCACCCTGCTCTCTTCGGCTCTGGTCGCTTACGGGTTCGCCAGATACCGGGGACGCGGCAACAACTTCTGGTTCATCCTGCTGCTGAGCACGATGATGCTGCCTTATCCGGCGATCATGATTCCGCAGTTCGTCCTGTTCTCCAAAATGCAGTGGATCGACACCTTCCTGCCGCTGATCGTTCCCGCCTTCTTCGGCTCGGCGTATAACATCTTCCTGCTGCGGCAGTTCTTCTCCACGCTGCCAGAGGAACTGTTCGATGCCGGACGGATGGACGGCTGCGGCGAGCTGCGGATGTGGCGGACCATCGCCTTGCCGCTGTCTGCACCGGCGCTGGCAACCGTGGCAATCTTTGCTTTTATCTACAGCTGGAATGATCTGTTAACCCCTGTGCTCTACTTAAGCTCGTCGGACAAATTCACGCTTCCCGTCGGCATGGCCTCGCTCACCTCATCGCGCTTCCGCATTCCGCCGTGGCATCTGCTGATGGTCGCTTCGGTCCTGGCGATGGTCCCGATTGTTACCCTGTTCGCCATCGCCCAGAAGCAGTTCGTCGAGGGCATCGTACTGACGGGCATCAAGTAATCGCGGGTTATAACACTTGAAATCATGGAGGGATTGGACAATGAACCATATCATGAAAAGCAAGAGGTATGCGCTGCTGCTGGCAACAGCCCTGACCACAATGACAGTCCTGGCGGGCTGCGGAGGCGGTAAGTCGGCAGGCAACGTGGCAGCAGGTGACAGTGGAGCCGGGAATACCGGCAGCTCAGGGAAGCAAGTGACGATATCCCACTATACGATTGATTCCGAGGACCGGACCTTTATCGAGAAGCTGATCCCCGATTTCGAGAAGGAGCATCCGAACATCAAGGTCAAGGTGGAGAAGGCCCCTTATGAGCAGTTCGACAGCAAGCTGCAGACGCTGATTGCCGGCGGTAATTCCCCGGATGTGACGAGCCACTACGGATACGGCGGTTTTGCCGAATACTACAACAAGGGTATGCTGCTGGATCTGACGGACCTGATTAAGGAAGACGGCTTCAAGGCTGAGGACTACCATATCCCTGAGAATCTGATGAAAATCTATACCGTAAACGGTCATACCTACGGCATACCGGTCAATATGTACGTCACCCTGATGCTCTACAACAAGGATATGTTCGATGCCGCAGGCGTGTCCTATCCGCCAAGCGATTACGAGGATAAGAACTGGACGTTTGACCGTATGGTGGAGGATGCCAAGAAGATGACGCTCATCTCGGACGATATTGCCAAAACACAATACGGCGTCGACTTCACCTGGGCGGAGCGTGATATGCGGCCGCTGTACTTCGGAGCAGAGCCTTACTCTGAAGATACCTGGACCAACGGCGGTGTTCCTTCCGAGACGCATTTCGACTCCCCCGAGGTGATTGCCGCTTACCAGAAGCTGTTCGACCTTGTGTTCAAGGATAAGGTGTCCCCGACCTCCGAGTGGAGCAAAAGTGTGGCCGGACAGAACGGCGACCCGTTCGTCGCTGGCAAGATCGGCATGTCGATCGGCGGCTCCTGGAACCTCGCCGGGGCCAATGACTTCCCGTTTAAGGTCGGCGTAGCCGCCGTGCCATGGGGAGGCAATGACAAGGTGCGCAGCACGCTGTACGTCGATCCGCTGCTGATTCTGAAGGATTCGAAGCATCCGAAAGAAGCTTTTGAATGGATCAAATACCTGATGACCACCGAAGTCCAGGAGAAGTCCATCGAGCTGAGCGGCGGCAATCCGCCAGTCAATACGGAAGCGGCTGAGGTGTATTACAAGCATTTTGACGGCATTGATCCGGGTGATGTGAAGAAAGTCTACGAGGGTGCGGTCAAATACGGCTATGAATCCTATAACCATCTGATCACCCACTACTCGCAGATCAACGACATGTTCATCAATGAGCTGCAGCCGGTCGAGACCGGTCACAAGTCGCTGGAAGAGGTTATGCCGGTGATCCAGAAGAAGGTTATGGAGATCATCAAGAGATAAGGCGGCCCGGCAACGATATACGTTTAGCGGAACTCCGGTGCGACCTGTATACTGGATAATAGAACATAGCACCGGAAAATCCGCCGCAAGGAGCGTTTGAGATGAAAGTGAGTATTTTTGATGTTGCCAAAAAATCAGGGCTGTCCGTGGTCACCGTATCGCGGGTATTAAACGGTGCCGGGACTGTGCGGGAGAAGAACCGCCAGAAGGTGCTGGACGCCATCAAGGAGCTGGATTACCGACCCAATGCAGCGGCACGCAGTCTGGCCAGCGGCAAGACCGGGATCATCGGCCTGATTGTCACGACACTCCAGGACTCCTTCTTCGATGCTGTGGTCAAGGAGCTGAATGAGACGCTGGCCCTGCACGGGTATTATCTGGCCATCTCCGTGTCGGATGGCATCGGCTCCGGCGAGAGCCACTACCTGATTCAGGAGGACAGAATGGACGGACTCATCCTGCTCTCCCCGCTGGAAGAGGACAATTATATTGTCGAGCTGAAGCGGCGGGGCATTCCCTATGTGCTGATCGACAATCAGCTGCCGGAGAATGACACCTACTCGATCACCATCGACAACTTCAAGGGCGGATATGCCGCTGCCCGCCATCTGCTGGAGCTGGGGCATACCTCCATCGCCCATCTCTGCGGGCAGGAGATGTTCCGCAGTACGCGGGAGAGGCGCGCGGGCTTCCTGCAGGCGCTGGAGGAGCAGGGCCTCGCCCCGTTCGAGATCGTTCCCGGCGAATTCGAGATCGCCATGGGCTATAACACGGCGCAGCGCTGGCTCGCGGCGGGCAAGCTGCCAGGGGCGGTATTCGCCGGAGATGACAATATCGCCCTCGGGGTCATTAACGCCCTGATGGAGGCGGGCGTAAAGGTACCCGGGGAGGTTGCCGTCGTCGGCTACG
Organism: Paenibacillus sp. FSL K6-1217; assembly: GCF_045040735.1. Lineage (NCBI taxonomy): Bacteria > Bacillati > Bacillota > Bacilli > Caryophanales > Paenibacillaceae > Paenibacillus > Paenibacillus sp. FSL K6-1217. Next base: position 5,411,519 of record NZ_CP150271.1, on the reverse strand, counting down.
ACGACCACTATATCGCCTCCCAGCTCCGCCCGCACCTGACCACCCTGCGCCAGCCGGCGGACAAGATCGGAATCGCCGCCGCCGACATGCTGCTGCGCCGGATCAGCGGGGAGATGAAGCGCGGCTCCAATATCCGGATCGACCCGGAGCTGATCGTGCGGGAATCCACGAAGACAAAACTCTAGGAGTGACAAACTTTGGCTTATTACATGGGAATCGACGGGGGCGGCAGCAAAACCTACGCCCTCCTATGCGATGAACAAGGCCGCATCCTTGGCAAGGGCAGGAGCGGCAACGGCAATCACCAGACCAGCGTGACGCAGGCGGCAGCAAGTATCCGTGAAGCAGCCTTCAGTGCGCTGGCCGAAGCCAGGCTCCGGCTGGATCAGGTCCGCCAGGCCTATCTCGGACTGGCCGGAGCGGACCGCCAGACCGATTATACTATTCTGCATCCGATGATCCGCCGCATCGGATTCACGAAGTACACGATCAGCGGTGATACGATGATCGGCCTGCGGGCCGGAACAGACCGCCCCTACGGGGTGGCCCTGATCTGCGGCACCGGCACCAATGCGGCGGGCTTGAGTCCGCAGGGCCGCCACTTCCAGTGCGGCGGCTTCGACTATATGTACGGCGATTTCGGCGGCGGCGGCGCGCTGAACATCGAGGTATTCCGCACCGTTATTCGCGCCTGGGACGGCCGGGAGCAGCCCACACTGCTGACGGAGCCGCTCCTTAGGCTGCTCGGCTATGAGCGGGTGGAAGACATGTACAATGACTTCCTGGATCACGGGAAGCAGGTGCCGCTGGATGCGGCCCGCCTGCTCTTCCTGGCAGCGGCGGAGGGCGACGCCGCCGCGCTGGCGATCCTGAACCGCCAGGGCGTGGAGCTAGGCAAGGCGGCCGCTGCTGTGATTCATCGGCTCGGCATGGAGAACGATGAGTTCGATGTGGTCCTGGCCGGAAGCCTGCTGACCCGGGGCGACCGCGGCTGGATTCGCGGCCCGGTCGAGCAGGCAGTGCGCGAAGCGGCACCAAGGGCGGCGGTGGTCACACTGTCCACCGAGCCTGTGGTCGGCGCGGTCTGGTCGGCGCTGGAGAGTGACGGGATCACCGTCAACCAGGAGATGTATGAGACGATGCGTGCTTACAAGGAATTTGAGCTTATTCCAACGATCATCACCAGACAGGAGTGATTCATCTTGACAGCGAACCAAGGTCTTAAGATTGCCGTAATTGGCGGGGGCTCCTCCTATACCCCGGAACTGGTAGAAGGTTTCATCCTGCATTATAAGGAGCTCCCGGTCCGGGAGCTCTGGCTTGTAGATATTGAAGCAGGCCTGCACAAGCTGAACATCGTAGGCGCACTGGCGAAACGCATGGTGGAGAAGTCCGGCCTACCGATCAAGGTCCACCTCACCACTGACCGCCGCAAGGCGATTGCCGGGGCGGACTTCGTCAGCACCCAGATCCGTGTCGGGATGCTGGATGCCCGCGCCCGTGACGAGTCGATTCCACTGAAGTACGGCGTGATCGGCCAGGAGACGACTGGCCCGGGCGGCATGCTGAAGGCGCTGCGCACCATCCCCGTTATCCTTGGCATCTGCCGTGATATCGAGGAGCTGGCACCGGATGCCTGGCTGCTCAACTTCACCAATCCGGCAGGCATGGTCACCGAGGCGGTGCTGCGGTACTCCAAAGTGAAGAGCATCGGCTTGTGCAATGCCCCCATAGGCCTGATCAAGCAGGTATCGGCCAAATATGACGCCGCCCCTGACCGGATCTATGCCGAGTTCGTCGGCCTGAACCACCTGCACTGGATTACCCGCATTGATGTGGAGGGTGAAGACAAGCTGCAGGAGATGCTGGAGGATACCGCAGGCTATAGCGCGAAGAATGTTCCGGCCCGTGAATGGAACCCCGAGTTCCTGCAATCGCTGCACGCTCTGCCTTCTTATTATTTGAAGTACTTCTATATGACCGATGCGATGCTCGCAGAGCAGCAGGAAGCCGCAGCACAAGGCGGGAACCGCGCCGAAGTGGTCAAGCGTGTGGAGGAGGAGCTGTTCGCCATCTACAGCAGCCCGGAGCTGAACGAGAAGCCGAAGCAGCTGGAGCAGCGTGGCGGAGCCTTTTATTCCGAAGCGGCCGTGAACCTGATGCGCTCGCTCTACAACGGGACCAATGACATTCAGACGCTGAATGTGGCGAACCGGGGCATTCTTGACTTTCTGCCGGACGATGCCAGCATCGAGGTCAACTGTGTCGTGACTAAGACCGGCCCCCTCCCGCTGCCGCTGACCCAGATTCCGCCGATGGCCACAGGACTGATCCACGCCGTCAAAGTCTATGAGCAGCTCGCCATCGACGCCGCCGTCACCGGAGACCGCAGCCTGGCGCTCCAGGCCTTGGCCCATCACCCGCTCGTCCCTTCTGTGGAAGTAGCCATCGCCATGCTGGATGAGATGCTGGAGGCGAATAAGGAGTATCTGCCGGCCTTTTTCGGAAAAGCGGCTGCCCCTGCACCTGTCTTATAATTTCCTTCTTCTAATAAAAAAGCCTGTGCCAACCACAGATCATTCTGCGGCAGCACAGGCTTTTCTCTTATTTCGTAATGGTATAACGGTAGGTCTCGCCCCCGATGTTAAAGTCAGCATATAACGGCTTGCCGCTGGACTTCACTTCATCAGGAACCTCAGCCAGGAACACCAGAGTGCCGTTCTTCAGCGGTTCGATCTCTGACAGACTGGTATAAGTGAAGTCTTCCCCGCCCTTCTCTTCCATGGTATCAAAGGTACTATACTTGTATTTGTTGTCGTAGGTAACCTCCACCTCCGCTACATCCTCTGCATCCATGGCCTCACCTGCCAGGTTCTTCACTTTCAAAGTGATCGCCAGATAGGTTGTACCGGGTTCCTTGGCTTCATAGTAGGTGTAGAAAGATCCCGGATTGGACGGAATAATCTTCTTGTCAAAAGAGGTCCTGGTAATGGTATACTCACCCGTTCCATCGATAACCAGCGGCGTGCCTTTTACGATCAGCTTGTGTTCATCGCCGGAATCAGCCGCTGCGGGGCTGTCTCCGGTAGTAAGAAGTTCAGCCGTACCGCCCTCCTCTTCCGCTGTCACAGGCTTTACCAGGCTCTCCTTTAACATTTCATTCTGTTCTTTTAGGAATTTGTTCTCCTTTTGCAGCTCACTAATCTCTGTCTTCAGCTTGTCCATGTCTTCTGGTGCGGGACCCGCCGTGTCCGAGGAACACCCGGTTACAGATACGGCAAGCAGGGCAGCAGCAAGCCAGAGGCCCCCTGATTTCATTTTCATAACAAACCCCAATATTTGTATTTAATCCTTCACCATTATAAAGCCAACCCCGTGTCAAAAGATAGAAAAATATGTAACATTTTTGTTGTGATTGTCGAATGAAACATCGGATGCGAGCCGTAGTCGTCATCCCCTGTGCTGCTTGCGGTACTGGAGAGGGGAACGCCCCGTAATGGCCTTGAATTTCCGCCCGAAATGCGCAATGCTCTCAAATCCCGCCTCCGCCGCCACCCGGGTTATCGGCCTATCCGTCTGTGTGAGCAGCACCTTCGCCTCACGGATGCGCACATAATTCAGATACTCGATGATCGTGAAGCCGGTCGTTTGCTTGAAAATCCGGCACAGATACGTAGCGCTGATGAAGAACTGTTCGGCAATCCCGTCCAGACTCAGCTTCTCCGCGAAGCGGGTGTCCAGATACTCAATAATCCCGTACACCCGGCGCTGCCCCTCGCTCTGCTCCGGAGAGACCAGGGCGGGCTTCGCCCTCCGTATCCGCTCCAGCGTAATCAGCAGTTGCTGCAGCAGCAGCCTCGTATATTCGGTGCTCCAGAGCTGACCGTCCTTCTGTTCTTCCAGCATGGCCTGGAGCAGATCGGCGATTCCTCCCTGTTCGTGCGCCGTGGGCCGCAGCAGGAAGCTCTCCCCTCCGAACACATTCATCCAGCCCGGACCGGGAGCCACTGGCTCCAGATAGGCATCATCGAAGCTGATCAGGACCCGCTCATGCGGAAGGCTGCTTCCGCCGGTTGTGCGGTGCAGGTGATTTTTGTTAATGAACACGAGGTCTCCGGCCTCCAGCGCGTACATGCGGTTGCGGATATAGTAGTGCCGCTGGCCGGACAGCAGATAATATATTTCGTAGAAATCATGGAAATGGTCAGTATCCATATTGAAATGCCCGATGCGCTTCAGCTGCTCAATCTGGAAAATAGGTTCCACCCTGCATCAAGCCCCCTGCCAGGATAAGATATGCACACTTTTGAGTAAAAGAGACTAAATACCGTTCACTTTCTGCATTTTCTATACTATAAAATAGAATCAAATCCAAGTAAATGGAGTGATCCCCTTGTCCAAAAAGAAATATGCACTTGTCGGCACCGGCGGCCGGGCTGAATTTTTCTACGGCGCTCTTGTTACCGCTTACAACGAAACCTCCGAGCTGGTGGCCTTCTGTGATGTCAATCAGACACGGATGAATTTCGCCAATCATATGCTTACAGGCAAATACGATTACCATGAGGTGCCTACGTACAAGGCCGAGGATTTCGACCGGATGATCACCGAGACCCGGCCCGACTTCGTGCTGGTGACTACGATTGACCGGACGCACCACAAGTATATTATCCGCGCGATGGAGCTGGGCTGTGATGTCATTTCCGAGAAGCCGATGACGATTGACGAGGAGAAATGCCGGGAGATCTTCGATGCCATCGAGCGCACCGGCAAGAATCTGCGGGTCACCTTCAACTACCGCTACGCCCCGCATAACACGAAGATCCGCGAGGTCATTATGGACGGCGTGCTGGGGGAGATTCTGTCCGTGAACTTCGAGTGGCTGCTGAACACCCAGCATGGAGCGGACTATTTCCGCAGATGGCATCGCGACAAGCGGAACAGCGGCGGCCTCTTGGTGCACAAATCGACACATCACTTCGACCTGATGAACTTCTGGCTGGGGTCACAGCCGGACACGGTCTTCGCTATGGGCGACCTGCGCTTCTATGGCAGGGAGAATGCCGAGAAGCGCGGCATCACCGAGTTCTACCAGCGTGCTTACGGCAGCAAGGCTGCCGAGAACGACCCGTTCGCGCTTCACCTGGACCGTAACGAACACCTGAAGAGCATGTACCTGGATGCCGAACACGAGGACGGGTACCAGCGCGACCAGAGTGTATTCGGGGACAATATCAGCATCGAGGACACCATGAATGTCATGGTCAAATACAAGAACAAGACCGTCATGAACTATTCGCTTAACGCATATATGCCGTGGGAGGGCTTCATCATCGTGTTCAACGGCACACAGGGACGGATGGAGGTGCGGATTACCGAGCAGTCCTACGTCAATTCCGGCGGCAAAAAAGAAAACGAAGGCGCGCTGGAAGGCGTCAGCATCATGATCTATCCGCACTTCAAAGAGCCCTACCGCGTAGAGTTCGAGAGCGGCAGCGGTGGACATGGCGGCGGCGACCCGGTGCTGCTGAGCGATATTTTTGACAAAAAGCAGGAGGACCGCTTGGGCCGTGCCGCCTCGCACCAGGACGGCGCCATGTCGATCATGACCGGCATCGCCGCCAACCGCTCCATGAAGACCGGCCTGCCGGTGAAGATAGACGAGCTCTGGCGGGGGTAGGCAGCGTAGGACAGCGCCCGGTGTCCCGGTAGCGGTGAGCGATACTGCAGCAGCCCCCTTTTGAGAGGGGGCTGCTTAACGTTCCACTTCACGGTAGCGCGTGGAGGTGAATGTGGTTTTTCGCTTACGTTCAGCCGTTCAACCGCGTTGCAGCACCTTGTGTTCAGTTTTTCGCATACATTGGTCCGCGCCCTCACGATGGCACAATGTATTCGGTTTTCCGAATACATTTGGACCGTCCCCCCTTACAACTGCACATAAAAAAGACCCTTCATTATAAGAAGGGCCTTCGCTTGCATTACGGTTAAAACCATTATGCGGTCAAGAGGACTCGAACCTCCACGATATTGCTACCACTGGCACCTGAAGCCAGCGCGTCTGCCAATTCCGCCATGACCGCAAAGAAAACATTCAATGCAACGCAAGAAGTAATATATCATGAATTCTTCAGAAAAACAAGTACTTTTTATTTATCCTGGTTAAGGCGGGATACAGCCATATATGGAAGGGGTTAACTGGCGCATCACAGCTTGCCGCAACTTACGGTTGATTTTGTTATACAGCGTTCCCTACTCCAGTATATGGGTTATTTTGAGAGCTGAGATTATAATAGACCTACGACGTCGGAATCCATTATAGGAGTTGTATTGCACATGATCGTTAGCGAAAAAGTTGGCAAACGGATTGCGACCCTCCGCAAAACGAAAGGCTTGTCCCAGGAACAATTAGCGGAACTGCTCCATGTCAGCGCCCAGGCGGTATCCAAATGGGAGACCGGCAAGTCCCTGCCGGAGACGGCCACCCTTCCCCTGCTGTCCGCCGCATTGAATCACTCGATTGACAGCATTCTGCTGCCCCAGGAGCTTGTAGTGCTCTCTGCAATCTATACGGATGGACAGCAGGAGCTGGATGTTACCCAGCTTGTGAACCAGTTCGTAGCCTCGGACCGCTTAAGCTTAATCCCCGGGGAGCACCTCTTTCCCCACTCATGGACCGGCAGCCGCCTGAAGCTGCTGCTTGTTACCTACGAGACCCCTGACGGCATGTATTCGACCTTTGTGATGAAGGACCAGCCGCTTACGATAGATATCCATTCGAACGGGTATGTCTCAACCAGTGATGAGCTGCAGATTATTGCTGCGCATTATGGAAATGAACAGGCACACCGCAGCGTTGCGGCCAAAATGAAGCATTATGAGCATTTCCGGTGGACTCAGTTCACCGCCACACATGAGCTGTTTCCCAGTCCGATCGACTACGGGGGTGAAGACTACCTGCTGCTGGTCTACCTGAATGCAGATGGCATTCATGCCGTAAGCTGCGCGGAAGGCGAACAGATTCATTACAGCGGGGATCGAAGTCATCTCTATCAGACCCTCTCCTCCCAGGATCAATGCATCATTGAAGGGATTCCGCGGCTGGGCTTCGGACGGAGTCAGGATTGCTCCTGGGCAGGCGCTATGACGCTCGCTCTTACCGCCAGGGACATAGAGACCACCTACGAGCAGGTGATGGGCTATTCCGGAGCCTGCTGGAGGGTGGCTTTTGAACCGGTGTGGGATTACAGCGCTGCGGATGCCCTTGTCGTCTATGACTACTCTATCCCCGCCTGCAAGGCTTATGGACTAAGTGCCCACCGGGCCAACCGGTTAGAGCCGCAGCAGCGCACAGCCGAGAAGCTGGCGATTCTGGAGGATATCCGCCAAGGCAGACCGCCCCTTGCCATTAACCTCAGAGTAGCACCGGAGTGGGGAGTCATTACAGGATATCTGGCGGAAGGGGATGTGCTGCTGTGCCGCAGTTATTTTGACGATGAGACCTTCAGTGAACTTGAAGCTGATCCTGAATTCCAGGCTCATATGAGGATAAGCCAAGGGTATCTCCATGTGGATCAATGGCCTTACCGGATCATCCGGTTGGGCGAGCAGACGGCGGCCCCTTCTGCCTTGGAGAATCTGTATGCCTCGCTTCATATTAAGCTGGAATCGATGCAGCCTGAGACCCATGCCAACAGCTCTTATACATCAGGTTACACGGCGCTGGAGGTATGGAGCGAGGGACTGTTGGACCATGCTTGGTATGTCTCAGCAGACGATGAGGCCTTCAACCGCAGGTTATCGGTCAATCACTTCTGCATGATGGCCCTTGCAGATGCCCGCAGGAGCGCCGCCGCCTACTTACATGACTCTCTTCCGCTGGAGCATCACCCGCAACAACAAGCTGCCTTGGCGGAGATGACTGAGATCTACGGAGAGATGGCTGGTCTGCTGGATAGATACTATAAGGAGATGTCCGACCCGGCAGTTCTCCGCACAACCGGAGCTTCCCCTAGAGACAGCTGGACGACCCGGCAGCGTGAGCAGCAGGCAGAGCTGCTGGCGATAGTCGCATCACTGGAGCATCGGGGAGATGCTCTTGCACAAACGGTGCTGGGCCTCGCCTAAGGGAGCGTTGCTGTGTAACATAACAGGCAGCAGCTTAAGCAGAAGCGCCGGACGCTTTTGCTTAAGCCAGACTGCTGTTCGGAGTTAGTCTAATTTACGGACCGGCCGCAGCACCGCATACCCATAACCCTCCGGAAAATGCCGCTGATAATCCTGTTTCTCCTCTTCGTCCCACATATAGCCCATAACGGCAGGATCATAATTCCAGGCCACTTCCTCAACAATACGCATCACCTGACCATTATCCTGCAAGTAATCAAAGGGCGGATGAAAAAAGACCAGATACTCCGATTCAGGGATATCCCGGCACTCCATGCCCTCCGGAACCGCCCCGTCGTAGTCAGCCGCGACAAGGATACCATACAGATAGCCTTTGCGCCCTTCCTGAAAGAACCAGCCTGCCGTCTGGCCCAGTTGACCGGGAAGCGTATGGTGCGACATACTCTCCAGGGTTCCGGAGACCTCATCGCAATCATGCCCATTCTCCCAGAATCCTCCGTAATTGTTAGAGCCGATATCGCGGATGCCGATAAACTTATGCGCCGGTATGAACTCAAGCTTAATCTCCGCTTCCTGCAAATGCACCTGTCTCATTCTATCCCGCTCCCTGATCAAATAATGATAAGGAGAGAACACCTCGGCACGAATAGCCAGCGGAATCGGCTGTGGAGCCTTCCGGTAGGCATGGGGAGTGAGCTTGAAGGCTCTGAGAAAGGCTCGCGTGAACGCCTCCTGGGAGGAAAAGCCGAACTTCACGGCAATATCCAGAATGCGCGCATCCGTGTCCCTAAGCTCCAGTGCCGCCCGGCCAATTCGGCGCTGCCAGACATAATCCCGCAGCGTCATCCCGGTCAGCGCATGAAATTGCCTGGTACAGTAATACGGCGAATACCCTAAATGTCTCGACATCTCCAGCAGCGTAGGCGAAGCCGCAAGATCCTCCTCCAACCAGTCAATCATGCGCTGAACCATCTCATTCCATTCGTACATTGTTGTCCTCCTCCTTTCATTACTGATCTTAGCAGAGGCCTAGAGATTAGATATGACTTGAGTTGCAGTGTATTAAACATCTATTAAAAAAGACACCCGCAGGTGTCTTTTTTGATTCTATTTGTTCTAATTTACTGTGATTGTTAATAGTTCACTAGCTTCCTTGTAACCTTCTTTGGCAAACAGCCTAATAATCTCTCCAGATACAAGGGGATGGAAATATGTTTTAAAAGAGAATGAACCGTCACTTTGCACGATCTCTGAACCATAGACTTCATTATTTTCATTCATAAAAAAGATCGTTGTATAGACACCGTTACTCTTCACTGCTCCAGAGTATGTTCCTTGAATTGTTGCGTCTCCTGCATTGACAATACCAGTAACTACAGGTGTATCTGCTTTAGTGGAGGGTTCTATTGTAATATATAAAGGGTCGCTTGGCAGCTTTCCTTTTTCAGTGGCAATAACATAGATCCGATCCCCGCCATGCAAATAAGTAGACCATATTCCAGACTGCCAATATCCTGTGTTCATGTCTGAATAGGATCCTACATAGACTGGACGGCCATTTTCGTAAAATACCTGAATGACGGTACTTTTAGCAGCACTACCACTTAACTGTGTTGTATAACCGTACACTATATTGTTATTTAGTATAGGTTGGCTAGACTTATCTGTAAGTTCCACCGCTGTAACTTCAACAGCATCACTTATCAGCTTCCCCCTAGCATCAGCTCTAATGATCAGCTTATCACCAGGAAGCACAAGACGATCAGGAAATGATGGCATATACATATAGAATTCTCCCTGACTGTTTGCTTGAGACTCATGAAGCAGGGTACCATCATCAAAATATAAATAGACTTTGGCAAAAGGCTCTGCTGTCCCAGTAAATGTGGTTTCATTATATGCGTATACTGAAGATGTTACTCTTGGCACAGAAGTCGCTACTGTTGGAGCTATTACTGTGAAGACGAAGGGCTTACTCTCTTTTAGTAATGGTGCTTCGGCTGTAATTTGATATTGAGTATCACCAGTGAGTTTCACGTTCCAAAATAGAGCCGTACCATTAAATGTTCGAACTCTATCAATAACTGCACCATTCATATCTTTGAGAGTCACGTCTATATCATACTTATACTGCACAAAAGCTCTAAACTCCGTATCATCACTATACACCACACCAACCACTGTAGGAGTAGGTGTAACTGGTCTGCTGACTACTACGATCGGAACAGGCTTACTAATGAGTTTCTCATAGCCCTTGGCGGAAATATATAGAGTCTCCCCTACAACAGGACGCGGATTTAAAGGGACCGAATATTTTAAGTCGTATCCTTGATAGCTGATCTTTTGCTCTCCAAGAGTAGTTCCGTCCTCACGTTTGACAACAATGGTGGATTCTCCTTCAGCCGTGCCGTAGATTGCCCAATCATTCTCGTATACTGTCTCCGTTACAACCGGTTGTGCTGTTACAGCAGTAGGTACTATGACAGTAATGGAGGAAGGCCCACTCTTTCTTTTACCCTGCGCCTGAGCGTAGACCTTCAGCTTCTCACCCGCAGGTAAGGGTGCGGTATTCCACAAGAAGATGTCAAACCTATTGCCATAGCTACTAGATTTCCCAACCATCGTTCCATCTTCACGGGTAATTGTAATCTCAGCAGATGGGTCTTCTATAGTGCCTTTAATCCTATTGGTATCCTCGTACACCACGCTGGTCACTACAGGCGCCTTAGTCTGCGGCCGTTCGACTACTTTCACCTCAAACCGCTTGCTGGACCAGCCGTAATCCGTATATAAAGTCACAAAGACTTTATCATTTCCCTTCAGTTGCAAGTCAGGATTGAAATAATATAAATCGATGCCAAAGAACATATCGTATTTACCGGCAGGGGTATTAAGTGGCTTCCCATTCTCAAGCTCGATCTTAACTCTGAAGGGCACACCCAAACCTTGGACGCTGCCTCTAATGTAAGCCAGATCTGTATAAGTAATTGGATCAACCTCAGCTTCAGGCAGCTTCTGTATAACTGTGAGATCTGGCAGAACCAGATTTTCACCTGCTTCTACAGTAAATTCATCTGTATAATAGGTGTACGGGGAGAGAGGCATAAGTATCACATAAGTCCCCGGTACCACATTGTCAAAAGAAAACTCTCCGCCTTTTCCAACGATAGCCGTATAATTCCCCCGAGTATCCTTCGCTCCTCTTAGATAGATATGAAGGTTGTAAGCTGGAAGCGGCTTGGTCTCCGTATAAGGCTGAATAAACAAACGCCCACTCACAGTCACATTTGCCTTAGGCACAGTAATCGCTTCAGATAATACAGGGCTTCCACCCTTATAAGATACGGAGTATACCGCCAGCTGCTCAGCCTCACTATTCGCTATCGAAGGAATTGTAAGCTGAACTGTTGCTTTATTGTCAAGCAGCGTAACCAAAGTTACATCAACCTTATGGAATTCGCCATGATTAACCTGTTCGAGAATGGCGAATTCAGCAGCATCCGGCAGGTTGTCCAGGTTCCGGTTAAATTGGACTTCTAACATGCCGTTTGCAGCAGTAATTCCGGTTACAGCCAGCGCCGGTACAGGAGTTGACCCGTTGCCACCGCCTGTACCTGGATCAGGAGAACCCCCGCCACTACCGCCGCCTGGGCCAGGGTTAGAGGAGCCTCCACCACCGCCACCAGTTGCAGGTGCAGCAGGCTGTTGTTCTTTTGGCAGCTTAGGGTCAGGTACGCCTTCAGACAATACAATGCCTTTGACTTGGCCCTCGCCGGAGATTGTCAGCTTACTCTTCATTTCCAGCTTTTCGATAACAACATTCTTGCTGAAATTCAGAGTTGGGATTACCAGGTTTTCTTGGATAAGCAGGTTAGCTATGCTGCCCGAGAGAACTTTGAACTCTTTGAGGCTGCCGCCTACAGAAACCTTCTTAAAGTCTCCGGCAAGCATCACTGTCCGCTCTGATGACGATACTTGGGCATTAGGAAGCACGGTTACATTCACAAAACCATCGCCGGTAATATCCTTCTCCTCAATAACCGCGCTGGATAGAATCTGTACGTCCTGTACAGCACTTGTACCCTCAGCTACAACTCTCACCGCATTATTCAGCCTATTCACAGATACGGTGTTTAGTTTGCTGTTCCGGATATGAATACTGTTGCTGCCTCCGCCTTCAATACGTGTTACGCCATCTACTTGAACTTGTTCAAGGTAGGCGTTCCCATCTGCCACCTCTTTAGCAATGACGAGGTCACCCCGGATATGCATATTGCGGAGCGTGACATTGGAAGCTGCAATTCTTACATTATGCTGTACTGTGCTAACTGCGGACTCTCCAAAAGTACCTGTCTGATCATAGACCACTGTACTCAGTGCCAGCGCCTTCTTAATGACCACTACAGTCTCGGCACGGGTCATATTGCGCTGCGGTTGGAAGGTTCCATCCGCATTCTTGCTCATGATCCCCTGATCCAGAAGATACTGGACAGCGGGTTTGCTCCAGGCAGGGATAAGATTCGCGTCCTGTGCAGAGACTGAGCCCGTTGCCTCTTCACTGTCAAAGCCCAATATTCTGGATATGATCACTGCGGTTTCCTGTCTTGTAATCTGCTTATCAGGACGGAAGGTATTGTCGCTGAAGCCGCTGATGTATCCTTGAGCGGTAGCTTTCTGCACTTCTATGTACGCAAAATTCGCTGGCTTCAGATCCTTAAAGCTGATAGCCTTCGTATCAGAATACTTAAACGCTCTGTTCACGAGTGCTACGAACTCACCTCTGGATACTTCAGCCCCCGGCCGGAAGGTATGATCGGGATAGCCGGTAATGAGTCCTTGATCCAGCCATTCCTGAATATCGGACTCAGCCCAGTGCCCTTTGATGTCTGACACCGGCTCTGTACTTGCATAACTGCGGGCAAATGGTAATAGAACAAATAAAATTACTATGAAGCAGGCATTTCTAAGAAAACGATGGATAGCCAAGAGATTAGGTCACTCCCCAATAGAATTAGAACCGGGACTAAAGTCATGATTTTTCACTCCAAACCCAGTACTTCAGGGTAATTCTACAAGCATATCCGTTTTCCTTTTTTTCACTGTAAAAAATTCTCTCAACCCTGTTCAAATAAAAATCAGCAGAACTCCATACCCGCACAAGCCGCCTTCCAGGTTCTGAGTAAAATAGAGTAATTAGAACAGTGAGGTGAATGACGAATGGCTAATTCAACAAAACTCCGCAAGCAGGCACAGCGGCTGAAAGGCCAGCCGGTCTGCATCACGCTGCATAACGGGCGGTCTTATGTCGGCTGGATTACAGACCTGAATCAGGAGGCGGTGATCCTGTCCAGACCAGGCACACGTCCAGGCCCGAAGTCTAAACGGAGAAGACCCTCCAAGGCTGTGCATAAAGCAAATGTCTCCAGCTTCATGCCCTTATTAGGCTCGCTCATGGGCGGGGGAGGCGCGGCTGCAGGTGCCGGGGGTCTGGGACGGCTCATGGGTATGTTCGGCATGGTGCAAAAGGCGATGCCGATGATGAAGATGGGCTACAATATGATCAAGTCGATCCGGCCTTTCCTGGGCGGCCTTAAGGGCTTAATGGGCTAACCGGACCTTCTGCGCACTATCGAAAAGGCTGTGCTTCCTGCTAAGGAGGCACAGCCTTTTTCTATAACGTTCCTTCATGCTGTAACGATGGAGGGGAATGTGGAGAGCTATTTTTTGACCACCTTGAAGTTATCCTCAAGCAGCAGCCAATTCTGCGGAAAAGGCAGGCCCAGCTTCCAGTAGCTGATGCCCCGCAGACCCAGCTCCTTGATCAAATCGAACTTGGCCTGAATGGAGCGGGCATCCTCGAACCATACTGTATGCTGCCGCCCTTCATCATCGGTGTAATTGAAATGCGGCGCCTGGGCTCTATAGTCATATTGAATGGCTGCATTCCTGTTCCTTGCCAGATCAATAGCCGCCTGCGGACTGAGCGCTTTGGCATATTGCCCGCCCGCTACGTAAGGTAACGTCCAATCATAACCGTACAGATTCTGGCCCATCATGATTTTACCGGCAGGCATCTCACTTGCTGCATAGGTCAGCACCTGACGGACAGGCCCGATGGGCGAGACAGGCATCGCCGGCCCTCCGCTGTAGCCCCATTCATACGTCATAATAATGACGAAGTCGGTCACCTCGCCGTGGACCTTGTAGTCATGCGCCGTATACCAGGCCCCAACCTGTGTTGCACTAGTCTTGGGAGCCAGGGCAGTAGACAGCAGGAAGCCCTCCTTGTGAATGACCCCTGCCGCTTTCCGCAGAAAAGCATTGTACGCTTCACGGTCCTCCGGCCGGAGGAACTCCATATCAAAGTGGATATCCCGGAAATTTAGCCGCTTCGCTTCCGCAATGATGTTCTTCAGCAGCCGGTCCTGGACCTCCGGGTCGTTCAGGATGATGCGCCCCAGCTCCGAGCTGAACTTGCCCTCCTCCAGATTCGTCACGACCATCATCAGCGTCACCTGATGCTCTGCGGCAATGGCGGCCAGGCCGTCCAGAGGCGGCGGCACCAGCGTTCCGTCCCGCTTGATCCGGAAGCTGAACGGTGCGAGATATGTCAGCTCAGGAGCGGCCTCACGTGCCGCCTTCTGCAGCGGCTCGGAGACACTCTCCCCCCGGGGCTCCACGTACGCATTCACTTCCGCCTGCCGCCTCGGTCCAGGAGGAAGATATAGACGAAGCCCGACCTGCAGCGGCTGATTCAGCGTCAGCCCGTTCACCTCCGCAAGTTCGCTGGGCTTCAGGCCGAACCGCTTGGCGATGCTGTAGTAGCTGTCGCCCGGCTGCACCCAATAATACTGCCCGGCAATCGGGATTACCAGCGCCTGCCCTGCCACCAGCCTTCCCGGCGCAGAGAGCTGATTCGCCTCAGTTATCGTATCAGTGCTTACTCCGTAGGCCTGCGCAATGCCATACAGCGTCTGGCCCGGCTGCACTACATGTATTTGCATACGTTCCTGCCATCCCTTCATAGTAGCCGTTTTATCTCTATTTTATTCGGCGGCTCTGCGGGTATGCGGATTCAGGCGGATTCAGGCGAGATCGATCAGGATACGCCCGGAACCTATTGTATTTGCAAAAAGACACCCCGGAGGGTGCCTAGCTGTTGATGCTATAGAGGGTACTGATGTTAAGCTTAAGAATACCGCGCTGCGCTGTGCTTTTTACACCCGCTTGAATTCAATCCACTCAATCTGCAGGCCGGGCTTGACGAAGTCCAGCTTCAGCTCATACCGTCCGGCTTCCAGCTCCACCTTAACCAGCTTCTGTCTGATCCACCGGCCTTCCGTCCCGTTCGTCTGAATGGTGGTTACAGGTTGTCCATTCAGGGTCAGGTTGCAGGCGCTCTGCGCAAGCTCAGGCTCAGGGGACATGATGCTGACAATAATGCGGTACTGGCCCGCCTCATCCGCCTGAATGTAGGTCGGCCCGGACACAGCAGGAGTTACCTGTGCGTTCTCGCTCAGCACCTGAATCTGCCCGGACGCGATAGCCGGATCGGCCTTGAACGTATCGACCGCTTCAATTATCTCGTGCTTTCTGGAGAATACCGGCGCCTGCATGATGAATTCGCAGATGTTGATCGCGCAGCGCTGAAGCTCTCCGCGGGTGAGTGTACCATTCTCCAGAGATGCGAGCGTATTGTCATCGTAAGCGTTGACTTCCGCCCCATAGTTACTAACAACCATGTACAGATCGTTCTGGGCGCGAACCATCCAGTTCGTATTCTTACGGTCTGCCGGTCCTCCGTTCACCACATCGTTCATGATAGCCCACCAGTCGGTCATAACGATCCCCCGGAAGCCCCATTCACCGCGAAGCAGCGTGGTGTTGAGGTCATAGTTGGAAGCCGCCCAGTGCCCGTTCACCGGATTGTAGGAGGTCATGATCGAGTTAGCCCCGCCCTGCTTGACTGCGATTTCGAAGCCCTTCAGGTAGATCTCACGAAGCGCGCGTTCCGATACGACAGCATCGACCTTACTGCGGTGCTTCTCCTGATTGTTGCAGGCAAAATGCTTCAGCGTCGCATTAGAGCCGCCCTTCATAATTCCGCGTGTGCATGCGGCAGCGAAGATCCCCGAGATCAGCGGATCTTCGGAGAAGTATTCGAAGTTACGCCCGTTCAGCGGGCTGCGCCGGATATTCAGCCCCGGTCCCAGCAGCGCATCCACCTGGTTGCGCAATAACTCCTGGCCTTCCATAACATACAGTTCTTCCACCAGCTCTGCATTCCAGGTGGCGGCAAGCAGGGTGCCAATCGATACTTGGGTCGCCTTCGCTCCACTATCCATACGGATGCCGGAAGGGCCGTCCGCTGTGGCTGCAACCGGAATGCCGTAGCTGAACAGGCTGTCGCTCACGCCCCCGAACGCCGAAGCCGTACCCGGAGTAACCAGCGGGCTGCTCATCCCTTCGCCCCGGACAATCGCCGCCAGATCATGGTCACTGAGCTGGGCAATGAAGGTGCTCATGCTGACTTTGCCGTCATGGACATCTCTCAGGGTATGTCCCTGATTACCGGTCTGCGGAAGCTGCTGCGGCAGATTGCGTTCAATCCGCTCTGCCAGATCCACCTTGCGCGTTGGCACCTCAGACGAGGCAAGCTCATACGAACCGTCTGCTTTGCGGGCGCCCGGCTTCATCCGCATGAAGCTCTCGGTAGGTGCCATAGCCTCTTGCAGTTGTTCCACGACCTTAAGCTCATCCAGCACATAGCCTTCTTGTCCATCCAACAGCACTGCCGATACCGCTTTGACACTGGTTCCTGCATAGAAGCGGTACGTTCCGGCTTCCAGCACATAAGCGGAAGGGTGACCGGTCACTCCGGCGTCATCATAAGAAGCCACGGCATGGAGCGGGAAGCTCACGGTAAGGCGCTGAGACTCACCAGGCTCCAGGAGCTTGGTTTTGGCGAAGGCTGCCAGCGCTTTGGCCGGTTGGCCCAGCTGTCCCTGCGGCGCTTCAACATACACCTGCACTACTTCTTTACCGGCATATACTGCTCCCGTATTCGTTACAGTGACGCCAATTTCAATCTGCGGCTCACCCGCGTGGTTCACCAGCTTCGCTTCCTCCGGCTCCAGCTTGAAGGTCGTGTAGGAGATCCCGTAGCCGAATTCATACTGCACCTTGTCGGGACAGAAAGTCTCGAAATAACGGTAGCCTACATAGATATCTTCCTCATACAGATTCTTGAATTCGTTGCCGTAGTTCCGTGTGGACGGGTAATCCTCAATGGAATACGCAATGGTATCCGTCAGCTTACCGCTTGGCGTGACCTCTCCGGCCAGTACATCGGCAATCGCGTGGCCGCCTTCCATACCGCCATGCCAGGAATAGATCACGGCAGAGATAGGATTCACATAGGCAGGGTCATTCACCCAGCTCATATCCATAATGTTGGACACGTTAAGCACCACAATCGTCTGTTCAAAATGAGCCGTCACCGCGACAAGCATCGCCTTCTCATCTTCCGTGAGCCGGTAGCTGCCTGCGGTATCCGCATTATCCTGATCCTCGCCCGCCGTACGTCCAATGACCACAACCGCCTTGCCTGACTGGCTTCTTGCCTGTTTCACCAGCTCGTCCGTCAGCGGCATTTCCTTCTGGTTCCAAGGCTCAGCAGCCCACACTTTCCCGCCGTCGTCGAACGGGTTAAGTCCGATCCAGGCCTCGTAGGCTGCAGCCAGCTCTTCATTTACGCTAATGTTCTTCTTGCTGCGCAGTCCATCCAGCAGATTCGTCGTATAGGCCACGTGAACGCTACCGCCCGATCCTGTCCCGCTGCGGTAATAATTCACCTGTATTCTGCCAAAAACAGCAACGCTCTCACCGTTACCCAGCGGGAGCACCTGTCCCTCATTCTTAAGCAGCACCGCGCCTTCAGCAGCTACTGTCCGGCTAAATTCTGCAAAACCCTCTAGCGGCAATCCAATATTCTGTGTACTCAAGTGGGTTTCCTCCTGTATGTTCATTTCCCAAGTTGTGGGTTGATTCTATAGATAACGCCCCTCCCTCCGGGGATGTGCGTTACCTTGAATCTGTATTGTTCTTCATATAGCATATCCTTCTAAGAATATAAGCTCCAGCCCTAATATACAAGCGCCGCTTGCCGGGCCGCCGGACTATGCACCTGTGTGCATAATTTTTTTTAGTAAAAAAGACATCTGTAATAAAAAAGACACCTGTGCGGGCGTCTTTCAAGCCTGTTCCTATGCAACCGCTCCGCCTGATGGATACGGCCGGATCTTCTATTTATTTTATCTGCGGCGGCGGCCCTTCATCATGCGGTTGTACATAATAAGAGCAGCAACGATCATGCCCAGCATGGCCACACTGCCTGCCGATTCCTGCGACATGCCAAACATCAGGCACACACTTGTCACTAACTGTCTTGTCAGCAGCGCAACCGCAATCAGCATGATGGGCCGCCATATGTTATATCCTCTCACTTCCGCAACACTCCTAACCCGATTTTCAGTAACCGTATGATTCCTCATTCCATGAACCATCAGTTTCTATTATAGCACAAGAAGGAATACGCATACATTTCGCCGGAGAGGAGGGGGATTAATTACGCTTTTGACAAGAACGTATGTTCGGTATATAATGCTCTCATATGAGGGGGATTGAGACCGTGGATGTCATGGAGAAACTGGAGATTCTGACCGCTTCCGCCAAATACGATGTGGCCTGCACTTCAAGCGGTTCTGACCGCAAGGGCCAGGCCGGGTCGCTCGGCAACACCTCCGCGATGGGCATCTGCCACAGCTTCGCCGCGGACGGGCGCTGTATCTCGTTGCTGAAGGTGCTTATGACCAACGGATGTGTATATGATTGTGCGTATTGCATCAACCGCAAGTCTAACCCTATCCGCCGGGCCGCCTTCACCCCCGAAGAGATTGCGGATATTACCATGCAGTTCTACCGCCGTAATTACATAGAAGGGCTATTCCTTAGTTCAGGCATTATGCGCAGTCCGGACTACACCACCGAACAGCTGATAGCAGCGCTGGAGCTGCTGCGGAATGTGTATCATTTCAACGGCTATATACATGTAAAAGCCATCCCTGGCGCTGACGAAGCCCTGCTGTCCAGATTGGGCCTGCTCGCTGACCGCATGAGCGTCAACATCGAGCTGCCCTCGCAGGAGAGTCTCGGACGGCTCGCTCCCGATAAGAGCAAGGTATCCATCCTGAAGCCAATGGGGCTGATTACGAACCGGATCAAGGAGAACCGCTCCGACATTGTCAGATATCAGCATGCACCCCGCTTCGCTCCGGCCGGGCAGAGCACCCAGATGATCGTGGGGGCAACGCCTGATACGGACTACCAGATCCTCAATCTGACGGAAGGCTTATACCGCAAATACGCACTGAAGCGCGTATTCTTCTCTGCCTATACCCCGGTAGTAGAGGACTCCCTCCTGCCCGCTCTAGACACCAAGCCGCCGCTGCTCCGAGAACACCGGCTCTATCAAGCCGATTGGCTCTTGCGCTTCTATGGCTTCAAGGCCAATGAGTTATTGGATGAGGCCGTGCCGAACTTCAACCCGCTGCTGGACCCCAAGTGCAGCTGGGCCGTTAACCACCGGGAGCAGTTCCCCGTTGAGATCAACCGCGCCCCGTATGAGATGCTGCTGCGTGTACCCGGCATCGGTGTGAGAAGCGCACAGCGGATCGTGAAGGCCAGACGGGCCGGATCGCTTGATTATCATGCGCTGAAGAAGCTCGGGGTTGTCCTGAAGCGTGCCCAGTTCTTCATCACCTGTAAGGATAAACCGCTGGAGGGGCTGAAGGTAAGCGAGCATACCCTGCTTCGCTCCCTCATGTCCGGGCAGCAGCTGCTGCCTAATCAGCCGCCGCAAGTTGAGCAGTTAACGCTGTTCGACGACTTCAACCTGTCGGCCCTTCCGGCAGCGGGCGGATGGGACATACTCAAGAAGGGGGCGAAGGCCTGATGTTCAAGCCCTCCGCACTGGCGTATACCTATGATGGAAGCTTCGAGGGTCTGCTGTGCTGTGTATTTGAGAGCTATGCCTGGAAGGAGATTCCGCTGACGATTCATGCTGACGGCGGGGAACAGGGTCTGCTGCTGGAAGCGAAATGGATTGAGACCGACATGGACAAGGCAGCGCGCGTGCTGAAGTCCCTGCCGCTGCGGATCGGCCGCGAAGCCGAGGAGCTGGTCCGCCTGGGCTTCTGGAGCTGCGCCCCCGATAAGGAAATGCTGCTGCTGAATTTCCTGTATCTCGGTTTCCAGCATGGCCGCAAGGTGATGAATATGCTGGCCGACGACACTGTCAATGCACTGATGAAGGCCGTTCAACAGCTCCGGCATGAAGCACATCTGTATACGGGATTCGTCCGCTTCTCTGTCTACGGCCCGGTCATGGCCGCAGTGATTGAGCCGCAGGGCTATGTGCTGCCTGTGATCCGGGAGCACTTCTGCGACCGGTTCCAGGGGGAGAGCTTCATGATCTACGACCAGACGCACGGGGCTGCGCTGATTCATGAGCCCGGACGGGAAGCCATCGTGCCGTTAAGCGGGTGGACCCCGCCTGATCCCGACGAGACGGAGGAAGCTTACCGCCGCTTATGGACCGGCTTCTATCACGCCATCGGCATCAAGGAGCGCCGGAACGACCGGTTGCGCTCCTCTAAGATGCCGAAGCGGTACTGGAAGCACATGGTGGAGATGAACGGCGGGGACGGCATGCCTGCACTAACCGCAGCGCAGCGGAAGAAGGCATTGCAGCCGGAGGTCCCCGCGATCCCGGAGGTCCGGGAGACTCCCGCCCCTTCGGCTGTACTCCAGCTGATAGATAATCCTATCTAATTCAGAACCAACCTCGGAAGACACAAAGAGCGCCCCGCTGCCATCAACATGGCTAACCGGAGCGCTCTATTATTCGAGCCTACTATAATAAATTATATTATACGCCTAACGCTTAGTTCAGCGCCTTCCACACCCAGTTCTCAACCTCTGGAAGGTCGATGCCTTCTTCACGGATGTACGCGTGATGCTTCTTCACGATGGCATCCATCTCGTCAGCGATGGCCTGGTATTTGCTTGCATCCGGCAGGCTGAGTACTGCTTCCTTCGTGAGGTCGAAGCGGTCCATCTGGTTGAGGACACGCATATCGAACGGTGTAGTGATGTCGCCATTCTCGCGGTAGCCATGCACATGCAGGTTATGGTTGTGGCGGTCGAAGAACAGGTCTTTGATCAGCCCTTCATAGCCGTGGAAGGCGAAGATCACCGGTTTATCCTTTGTGAAAAATTGATCAAACTCCTCGTCAGATAAGCCGCGCGGATCAAGCTTCTGGCTTCTCAGCTTCAGCAGATCGACTACGTTGATATAACGGATTTTCAGTTCCGGCAGCTTCTCATGCAGGATCGAGATGGCCGCCAAGGCTTCCATGGTAGGTTCCGTACCGGAAGAAGCGATGACGAGATCCGGCTCCCCGCCTTTATCGGTGCTGGCCCAGTCAATAATCTTGAGGCCCTTGGTCACCAGCTCCTGAGCTTCGTCTGCCGAGAACCACTGCGGACGCGGATGCTTGGAGGAGACGATCAGGTTGATCTTCTGGCGGTCATTCAGGATCGTATCGAAGACAGCCAGCAGGCTGTTCGCATCGGACGGCAGATACTCACGGATGAATTCAGGCTTCTTGTCAGCCAGATGGCCAAGCAGACCCGGGTCCTGGTGGGTGTAGCCGTTATGGTCCTGCTGGAAGACAGTCGATGTAGCGATTACGTTGAGGGATGGGATATCCTCTCTCCAGGTCTGGTCTGTTGCCTTGCGCAGCCATTTGAAGTGCTGGGTAATCATCGAATCGACCACGCGCAGGAACGCTTCATAGCTGGCGAAGAATCCGTGGCGTCCTGTCAGTACATAACCTTCCAGAATCCCTTCCGCCTGATGCTCAGACAATTGTGAATCGATGACACGGCCATAAGGAGCCAGGAATTCGTCTTGAGGCTCCTGGATGGCATCCATCCATTGGCGCTTGGTGACTTCAAATACAGGTCCCAGACGGTTGGACATGGTCTCATCCGGTCCGAAAATACGGAAGTTGCGGTTCTCCTCGTTGAGCGTAACCACTTCTTTGAGGTATTTTCCCAGCACGGCCATATCCTGCGCAATCACTTGGCCCGGAACAGAATTATCCAGCGCGTAGTTGCGGAAATTCGGCTTGTGCAGATCTTTGATCAGCTTGCCGGCATTGGTTACCGGATTCATCCCCATACGTCTGTCGCCGGTTGGCAGGATCTCCGCCAAATCAGCGTTCAGACGGCCGTTCTGATCGAACAATTCTTCAGGTCTGTAGCTGTTCAGCCATTCCAGCAGTGCCGGGGCATGCTTCATATTCTTCTGATCGACCGGAATCGGCACCTGGTGGGCGCGGAAGGAGCCTTCATTCGGTACGCCGTCCCAGGATTTGGGACCGGTCCAGCCCTTAGGGGTACGGAAGACCAGCATCGGCCATACAGGACGCGTGGTGTCGTTATTCTCACGGGCATTCTTCTGGATTGCAGCAATTCGCTCTACAATGGTATCCAGCACCTTAGCCATTTCCGGGTGCATCAGATCCGGGTTCTCACCTTCGACGAAGAACGCTTCCCAGCCATTCCCTGCAAAATATGCGGTTAATTCTTCTCTGCTCATCCGGGACAGGATGGTCGGATTGCTGATTTTGAAGCCGTTCAAGTGCAGGATCGGCAATACCGCCCCGTCTGTAATCGGGTTGATGAACCGGTTGGAGAGCCAGGAAGCGGCCAGAGGACCGGTCTCTGCTTCGCCGTCACCTACAACCACAGCCGAGATCAGATCAGGGTTATCGAGAATCGAACCTACGCTGTGCGACAGGGAGTAACCCAGCTCGCCGCCTTCATGAATCGATCCAGGTGTTTCAGGAGCAGCATGGGAGGCTATGCCGCCAGGGAAGGAGAACTGCTTGAATAATTTTTTCAGTCCAGGGATGTCCTGAGTGATCTGCGGATAGATTTCGGTATAGCTTCCGTCCAGATAAGAGTTCGACACCATAACCTGACCGCCATGGCCCGGACCTTCAATATAGAACATGTTGAGATCATATTTAGTAATCACGCGGTTCAGATGCGCATAGATGAAGTTCTGCCCCGGGATCGTGCCCCAGTGTCCGATCGGCTTCACTTTTACGTCTGCGTCCTTGAGGGGTTCTCTTAACAACGGATTATCCTTCAAATAGAGCTGACCTACGGAGATATAATTGGTTGCGCGCCAGTACGCGTCAAGCTTTGCCAAATACGTTTTAGAAGAATAATCCACCTGTGCGGTTAATAATCCCATGTCTTCCACTCCTAATTTTTGTCTTTGTATTTTGAATGTATCACTTCTACAGTTACATCATACATCGGGATTTTTGAAATTCAATCTTTTTAACAATTGATACGGTCCAATATTGTGAAATTTTGAACATAGTATGAAATTCGCTGCAAATCGCGCACAAAATGATCTTCATTTTTATATATATGGATTTATTTGTTATATAAAAAGGATCACCCTAAAGGATGACAGCTGGGTTCCTTGCGCCCTTTAACCGGCTCACACATCTGTGGCTAGCTTTGTGTTCGGTTTAGCGCGAACACAATGTATGCTGTTTTCCACATACATTCAGGCCGCGTGCCTGCTTCCAACCACAATGTATGCTGTTTTCCACATACATTCAGGCCGTGTGCCTGCTTGCGAACACATTGTATGCTGTTTTTCACATACATCGGGCCATGCGCCTGCTTACGTACACAATGTATGCTGTTTTTCACATAGATTCGGGCTCCTCATCGTAAAGAGCACTTTGTCGCGGAGACATAGAGCATAATTTCCTAAACAAAACAAAGACCGGGACTCCTCCCGGCCTGCTATACATCCAGTTATGCTATTTACAACGTCCACCCGTTAATGCACAGACACGAATGTGTTAAACTTCAGATACTCATAATGGAAGCGCATATGCGAGAATTCAAACGGCGTGCCGTTATCCAGGAAGAAGATCCCTTCCATAATGCCTACAGGCTCATTCTCCTTCAGATGCAGCAGCTCCTGGTCCTCGGGCAGCGAAGGCTCGGCAAAAATAGACAAAAAGGATTTGGTCACCGCCAGGTTGCGCGTCTCCTCCAGATAATGAAAAATCGACCCCTCGATAATCGTCTGGTCGAGATTTTGCACAATTTTAATTGGAATATATCCCGTCTCAATCATGAAGGGCGCACCTTCAAACAGACGCAGACGCACGATCTTATACACGAAATCATGGGGCATCAGGAACAAATCCCGCTGAAGCTCCTCCGTGGGCCGGATGACCTCGAAGCTCAGCACCTTGATCTCCGGCTTCTTGCCGTGCATCTGGAAGTTATCCGACACCCCCAGATTAGAGCCCTCGTAATTGAAGATCGAATCGTTCTTTATGTATAGCGGATTGATGAAGGTGCCTGAGCCGCGTTTCTTGAAAATAATGCCCGAGCTCTCCATCTTCATCAGCGCACGCTTAATGGTACTGCGGCTGACCTGATACGCCTCGCTGAGACTGCGCTCATCCGGCAGCTTCATATCCGCATACTGCCCGGCAAAAATCTTCGTTTTGAGATCAGCAATAATCTGCTTGTAGACAAATTGGGTCATGGGGCGCTCCTTCGTCGGGTCTTTGCAGAACAAGAACATTCAAGATTAAATATATCATAATTTAGATAGGGCAAAAAGGATGAACCCAAAGATTCACCCTTTCTGCCGCTTGTTATCCCAATCCTTATACCATTTGACAATTTCACGGCTTGGTTTCTCCGCAACCTCTGCTTCCATCACCGCTTCCAGCAATACATACTGTCTTTGCACCAGAAAATGAAAGCCCATTCTGTCCGAAATCTGCATGTACAATAATTGCGCTTGCTCCTCTAACGGATAGCGGGTGCAGACCTGCTCAATGTGCTTGAAGGCCTGTTCATATTCTGCATGGTCCATATACCAGCGGACCAGATTCAGCTTCAGCCGAATCCACTGCAGCTGGAATCTCTGCCGTTCAAGCTCCGCCCACACATAATCGTACCCCTCCAGATATTCGCTCTTGAACAGCTTCAGGACTCGTTCATATTCGGGCAGCGTGTTGTCTGAGAGCTCAACCCCCGCTTGGATAAAGCGGTCGAACTCATCAACGTCCAGGTAGATTCCCTCCAGCTTGAGCAGATAGCCGTCCGCCGTATTTTGCAGGAGAATCCGTTCTCTGCTGAAGGGCTCAAGCATCTTACGGATATGATACACAGCGGTATATAACTGCGGATAGGCTCTATTCGGATCAAAATCAGCCCACAGCAATTCAATCAGAGTGGCCTTGCTGACCACTTTGCCGCGATGATGCAGCAGAAAAAAGAAGATTTCCTGCGCTTTTGCCGTTCTCCATTGCAGCGGTGCAAGCTCCTGCTCTCCTTCGTAGATCCGGAAGGCATCGAACATCAGCATCGTCCAGCTCGCTTGCAATGGTGCTGTTGAGACTGCCGGTCCAGGCTTCTGCTGGGCATTCAATCTACTGACCGTAAGCTTCAGACGATCCATATGAATCGGCTTAAGCACATAATCCAGGGCGTTCAGCTCAAAGGCCTTGATGGCATACTTATCATATGCCGTTACGAATACAACCTGCAGGTCGGGCCTCTGTTCCAGTAGCCTTTCCGCCAGCTCAATCCCGTTTAGCTCCGGTAAATGGATATCGAGAAACACAATGTCGGTCTCGGTCTCTTCCACCTTTTGCTGCCCTAGCAGCGGATCGGTATATTTGCCGATAATCTCAAAATCACCAAGCGCATGCAGCTGACGCTCCAAGGCCTTTAGTGCCAATTCTTCATCGTCAATCAGGATTGCTTTCATTCGGATCTCCTTCGCAGCTGGAAATCAGTACGGAATTATGTTCATTATACTTCAAAAGTAATGATTTAGGGGCTGGAGAAGAATGATCTCTCCTCCAACCCCCATTCAGTTATTCTGTAACCCGTTGCTCCTTCTGCTCACTGTCGATCCGGTATTGATGATCGATTACGGCTTCCTGGATATCCAGGTATGCCCAGTGATTCTTGGATACATCCGGGAATTTGATAGCATCGGCTCCATATAATGGACCCCGGTTAAACATCTGATTGACGATGACTACTGCTTCTGCACGGGTCAGGTAGGTATTCGGCTTGAAGCTGCCGTCCGGGTAGCCCTTAAGCAGGCCTGCCTTCACGTTGGCCTCAATGACACCTTGTGCCCAATGTCCGGTGGTATCGTTCATGCTGGACTTCCCGTCTGCCGGTACCGCAAGCTTCAGGTAGTTGGCAGCAGCAGCGGCCATCTCCGCTCTGGTAATCGGTGCATTCCCCCGGAATTGTCCGGCCGGATCGCCCTTCATTATGCCCTGTGCATTCACAAAGGCAATGGCTGCGGCCGCATAATGGCGGACAGCAACATCCGGGAAGGGAGGCGTGCCTACAGCCGCATTGGCATCATAGCCCAGATTCCGGGCAATCATGAGGGCCATCTGTGAGCGCGTTACGCGTTCGTCCGGCTTGAATTGACCGTCCGGGAAGCCAACGATATAGGATACATGCTTCGCAGGCGACTGATTATTGAAGTTGATGATGGTAAAGGTGCTGAATTTCGAGATGGAGAATTCCAGTCCGAGCAGTCCGTCTTTATAGGTAACTGCCTTGCCTTTGACAACCTCTTTCGTGCCGTCAGTATGCTCGATGAAGATACCCAGCTGTGCCAGGAAAGCATTACGCTCTGCTTCATTCGCAGGCAGCTTCACATCCTTGAGTGGCAGAATCAGAGTTACCGCCCGGCTGGACAGGTTCGTCTCAATGGTCATCGGTCTGGCAACCACTTCGATTTTATTGTCCTTCGCCACTTCACGGACCACAGCTTCGAGCGTGGCTCTCTTTTCGATTTCACTACGTTCTGCTGCACTTCTCACCGGCACCAGCCGGAAATAGAAGTCCTGCCCGATGCCTTCCAGAGATGAATTCGGGATACGGATAATAGCATTCTCTGTATAGATTTCCAGCACAATGCCGTTCTCTTTCAGCAATTTGGCGGTCTCTGCCGGAATTTGGACATTCACTTCGCTGACATTGTCCGCCGCATCCGGGATGACTACACGGGCAATGCTTTGTCCCGTCTCTTTCGCTTTCTTCACTGCTTCCTCGGCCTTATCCTTGGTGAAGCGGACCAGGTCCGTTATCGTTCCGTTGCTGTGAGTCGTCCGCTGCACCGGCACCTTCGTAATTCCAACCGCATTGGCTCCGCCGATGGCTACATCCACCTGGATGAGTTCGGTTTTGGTGGTATCCGGAGCAGGAGCAGGTGCGGAGCCTCCACCGCCACTCAAAACAGGCTCTTGTCTGGTAACGATCATCGTATAAGTGTTCGTTTTGCCAGCAGAATCCTTGACGGTAACCAGGACTTCATTCTTGCCTACTTTCAGAGGGAGCGCTTTGCTCCATTCGCCGTTCTTCACCTCTACCGGAGCTTCACCGGCAATGCTGAGTGTTACCACCGCACCCGGGTCAAGTGTTACCGGCTTGAATGACATTTCATATACACTGTTCCCTACAGTTACATCATAGCTTGTAGTTTCAGGCTTGAACTCCGGCTGCAGAGTGCCGCTCGAAGGCTCCAGCGATACGAGCTTCCCGCTTGCGCGGATGACCTGAATCTGGTATTGACCCAGCTTAACGCCCGGACGCTTCGCATCCACAATGTCCACCTGAATGATGTTCAGCCCTTCCTGAAGCGGCAGCTTGCTCCAGTCTCCATCAGGAACCTCTACACCATTCAAGCTAACCTTGCGCAGTGTATCGTTATCTCCTGCCGGGGCAAGATTCAGGGCAATGGTACCGGTCTCGTTAGGCACGGTTGCCTGATAGCCGCTTGGTACATCCGGCTGGAAGCCCGGATGCAGCGATACCGGCTTATCTCCAACACTTAATCCCAGACCGTTCTCAGGCAGCTTGCCTGCTTCAGAGATATACTTGGAATCTCCGCCAAGATCAATTCCCGGCTGCAGACCCGTAAGCGGGTTATTCTTGTTGCCATTCTCCGTTACGTTGCCAAGCTCTGGATCGTAGCTCAACAGACCGCCCTTATGATCTTCCGGAATGGAAACGATAAGTTCATTGCCATTGATCTCAAAAGGCTCCTTGAGCGGCACTCCGCCGTAAGTGAATCCTGACAGATCGGTAAGATCGTTGATTGGCTTGTTGAATACCAGCTTGAGCTTGCCGGCTTCGGGATAAGCGGCAATGAGCTGAAGCGGAATCACATTATTATCCTTCGTGATGCCGGACTGCTCGCCAGCCTGGATTGGCTTCAATTCGTTCAGGACGTTGCCTTCAGCCGTAACATTACCCGCAGCAGGGTCGTACCCTACGATCAACGCATCATCAGGACCAAGCGCTTCCTCCAAAACGACTTCTACTTTATCGCCCTGTACAGACTTCACAGCAATAACTTTCCGTCCATCGATGGTCAGTCCGGTAAGATCAGCATCGGTCAACGCAGAACCTACCGGCTGGTTGAACGTCAACACCGCGTGATCCGGCTGGCCTTCATTCACCGCTACATGGGTCAATTCAAGCTGCGGCACGGTGAATGCTACCAGCTTCGTTTCTGGTTTTACTTTATCACCGAATGTCTTGGTAGAAGTCACCGCCACATGGTAGGAACCCGGCGCCAGCGGACCCGGCAGCTTGGTGTCCCACTTATAGACATCATCAGTTACCGTAATGCCTACTTCAAGATCGTACAGATAGGCATCGGGATGAACGTCCACTTTATAGACAGCGGCCGTAACTACCGAGTTCAGCGCAGCTTGTCCGGTTACCGGGAGCGGGAAGTCTGCTCCATATACCTCGGTTCCGTTCGCAGGCTCTTGAATCTGCAAAGAGTCACCGAACGGACCATTCGCGATCAGCGTAAAGTCTGAAACCGGCTCCTTCCCGGGTGTCTGAGCCTGGATTGCCGACTCAGCGGCATCGTATTCGATTCTAACCACCGGGTCATTGGACAACGGGCTGGCCAGGGTCAGAATAATGACACTAGGATCTTGGTCGGATACTACAGCGTGCGTAACATCGACCAATTTTCCGTCCAAAGTCACTCTGAAGTCATCCGTAGTATCCGCATCGTCCGCGTTAAACTTGATGTCCTTGTCGAACTTGATAGACACCTGATTGTTGCTTCCGGCTGTATAGCTTGCGCTGTCAGCTACCGGCGGCTGCTTCACCAATCCGGCAATCGCATCCGCCAGACCCTTGCGGGCAACTTCAATCTCTTCCGGGGTAGCATGGTCATCTTCAAGGACAGCGTTGGCAGCATCTGTTGCCTTTTGAAGAACGGCCAGAGACTCCTTTGTATAGGTCTGCGGAGCAGCGTCCAGATAGTCTTTCTGCGCTTTATCGGCACCCGTTTTCAGCGGTGTTTTGTCCAACAGTGTAATGGTTGTGTTAATGCTGGTGTTGGAATCGCCTGGCATGCCGCCGTATTCAACTAGGTAGGCATGCACCCCCTGGGAGTTAGTTGGATAATCATTCCAAGTACCATTCGCAAAGATATGCACCACATGCTCGTACGAGGCGTCATTGGGCTCTCCCGCATCCCAGTTAGTGTACATGGTATTTCCGTAAGTAGCATCAGTAACCGGGACGGCATCATTCAAGCCGCCTTGAGCGGCATAACCTTTATAGAAGGGAAGCCCGGATTTGCCTTCGTATTGACGCTTTCCTTCCGGTCCGGTCACCCAGCGCCAATCACCATAACCATTATATTTTCCATTTCTCTGCAAGGTAGAGACAAGTGTGGTTGCCCTATCATTCATATCATCATCTTCAGCCCGGGCAATATCTTTCCCGCCAATCCATCCAATCCCCCGAGCTTTTTCGGCAATAAAAGCGTTCTCATCCGGGTCGGTAATCGTCACCAGGTACCCTTGGCGTCCATAATAACTCTTCTTCTCGGCATCTGCCTTGGCTTTCGGCCACTTGACGCTAGTTTCCGCCACATATTCATAGAAATGGCCGTTTTTATTAAAGGCGGGAACAGGACCAAGGCCGAAGGTCAAACTGCGCTCTCCTGGCGATGTCATGGTAAACTTGGCATTCTCTAATACATTCTGATACACTTCGGTCGAAGCCTCGCCTGTTAATATATAGACGCCTTTCCCCGTGCTTAAGGTAGCTGTAATTCCTGTACCGGCCGTTACGAACGTAATCTGGTCACCCTGCTTGTACCCGTTAATGACAATCGTTGCGCCCGTCATCATTTCACCAGGATCTGCGTTTATAAATAGCTCCGGGAAGGTTAAGTTAACAGCATTGCCGCCGTCTTTGGTGAAGCTCCGGTACTTCTCCGAAGTGAAAATTTGTTCCGAGCCATCATTCTCCGCTACAGCCGCATGAGCCACGGGTCCGGCCAGCGCAAAGTTGGCAGCAACCAGCGCAATCGACAACGAGGCTGCCAGAGCGCGGGAACCTCTTTTATTCCATTTCTTCGATGTTGTCATCTTTTTTTTGTTCTCCTCATCTAAAGGGACTTTTATGTGATCAGCCGACACTTCCTATTATTCATAGACCGCTTGCCTGTTACCTGTACTTTCCTCCCTTCCTATGCAGGCGTTCACCAAATCGTGCGATACGGATACCGACAGGTTGTGTATCATAATCTCTTAGTTTCTAATACTATCCGACAGACCTCTACATTAACTCTACAAATCTCCTTTATTGTGACAAAAATCATTGCATAATTGTGAAAGACCTCTCCCCTTTGTGTTTCCAGTCATTTTTATAGCAAAAAAAGACACCCCTAAGGGTGCCTGCGCTGATCTTGCGGATCGCTTATTTGCGTTAATCCACCGGGATATACATCTTCTGAATCTCCTGCACCCCGGGCTTAAA
Source organism: Paenibacillus sp. FSL K6-1217 (assembly GCF_045040735.1). NCBI lineage: Bacteria > Bacillati > Bacillota > Bacilli > Caryophanales > Paenibacillaceae > Paenibacillus > Paenibacillus sp. FSL K6-1217. Next base: position 5,380,382 of record NZ_CP150271.1, on the reverse strand, counting down.
CCCGAGATTATAGTACACAGATTCCGCAACATTTCCCTCCATTACATACAATCTCAGCAGCGGATACGTCCCCTTCAGAGTGGTAAGGGCTCGTTGCAGCATACGTGTAGCCAGCCCCTTCCCCCGATAGGCGGGGTTAACGCTGATGCTGTAGACTGCCGCCACATGATCCTGCAGACACAGCCGGCAATTGGCAATGAGCTGATCTGTGGTGTTATCGAATACCAGCGTGGAAGCCTGTGTCAATATTTCATTGGAATAATTAGGATCTTCACCGGGTACAAAATCTTCTAAAGCAAATTGCTTCCTCCGGGTTGCATCCAGTCCGCCTCTAAAGCTCTCAAAATCACAACGGGCAATCTCTTCTGCAAGAACGAACCTTTTGCCTCCCGCCTCAGTTACTTCCACTTCAGGACTCTCAATCCGCAGACTGTCCTCCCAGTTCACATGAAAATATTCTGTAGGCCGCTGCATCCAGCGGCATCTGAATTCATCCGGCCAGAAGCCTGCCCGGGCATACAGCTGAACCTGATCCGGCAGAATTTCATAGGCTCGCATAGGTTCCTTTCGGTCAGACCACTGGATCAACAGCCTTTTAAGCTGCTTCAACACTCCGAATGTATCGTTAAATGGCGGGATTACAAAGAGATGGTAGATCACATTCGGTGATATACGGACTCCGCCAATTCTACTCTCCCCCTTGTATATCCAAAACGCATTTCTGCGTGGATTCGCATAGACTTCCTCTTTAAAAAAACCGTTATACTCCATGTTATAGTAGACGGAGCAATAGACTCCCCACTCTTCCGGCTCTGCTCTTTGAATAGACCATTCACCGTTAAGAACGTAGGATATCGTGTCTTCAGACCATTGCATCACACTCATCATGCACTCCTCCTTATACTTCCAGCCCCAGTTGCATTCACCTAGACCTTCCTCTTGATCTTAACAAGGCCATGTGCCCATTCAAATATAGGAAACTGCTATAAAAAGACTCTACTGTTTGTTTTTTTCTCAAATATAGGCTATATTGTCAGACCCTCACTGTCTTATAATGGAAGTAGGCGGGATTTTTTCAGCCATTTGTGAACGCGCGTTCATAGCCCTGCCTGTCATCTATCATGAGGAGGAATGGTTATGCAATACGGTCATTTTGACGACAAGAACAAAGAGTACCTGATTACGAAGCCGAATACGCCTGCTCCTTGGGCCAACTATCTCGGTTCGCCGGAATACGGTGCAATTATCTCAGGCAACGCCGGGGGCTACAGCTTCGTGAAATCCGGGGCCAACGGACGGCATATCCGCTATCATTTCAACTCCAAGGACGAGCCGGGGCGTTATATCTATGTGAAGGACCTGGAGAACGGCGATTATTGGTCGGGTTCCTGGCAGCCAGTCGGGAAAGATCTGAACCAGTACAAGTCCGTCTGCCATCATGGAACCGGATACACGAACATCGTCTCAGATTATGACAACATTCATACCGAGTCCTTATACTACGTACCGCTGAACAAGACCTATGAAGTATGGCGCATGAAGATCCGCAATGACGGCACTGCTCCGCGCAAGCTGGCCCTCTTCGGCTTCGCCGAATTCACCAACGATAACAACTACGAGCAGGATACGGTGAACCTGCAATACACGCTGTTTATTTCCCGGACGTATTTCAAGCACGATAAAATTCTTCAAGTGATCAATGAGAATATTGCGGGCGAGCAGACCTGGAGATTCTTCGGCGCTGCCGGAGCAGAGGTGGCCGGTTATGACGGAGACCGCGATACGTTCCTGGGAGATTACCGCAGCTACGGGAATCCGCTCTCCGTGGAGAACGGGCAATGCTCGAACTCGCTGAACTATAATGCCAATGCCTGCGGTGCCCTGCAGATGAACGTGGAGCTGCAGCCGGGAGAAGAGAAGGAAGTCGCTTTCCTGCTGGGACAATATGATGAAGAGGGAGCGTCCGGCATTCTTAGTCACTACAAGGATCTATCTGTGGTAGACCGGGAGCTGGAAGAACTGAAGACCTTCTGGCACAGCAAGCTGAACCGCTTCCAGGTCCAGACCCCAAGCGACAATCTGAACCATATGATTAACACCTGGAACGCCTATCAATGCTTCATAACCTTCATCTGGTCACGCGCGGCCTCCTTCCAGTACTCCGGACTGCGCAACGGGCTCGGCTACCGGGATACGGTGCAGGATATCCAGGGCATTATTCATCTCGATCACGAGATGGCGCTGGAACGCCTGCGGTTGATGATTTCTGCCCAGGTGTCAAACGGCGGCGGGCTGCCGCTGGTGAAATTCGACCATAACCCGGGCCATGAAGGTACACCAGACGACCCGGAATATGTGCGGGAGACCGGGCATCCCCACTACCGGGCCGATGACGCCCTCTGGCTGTTCCCGACAGTGATCAAATACTTAAATGAAAGCGGGAACTGGGACTTCACCGATGAGGTCATTCCTTACTCAGACCAAGGCGAGGCTACGGTGTATGAGCATCTGCGGCAGGCGCTTCAATTCAGCCTCGACCGCATGGGCGCGCACGGGATGCCGGTCGGACTCCATGCCGACTGGAACGATTGTCTGCGGCTTGGCGCCAAGGGTGAATCATTATTCGTGGCCTTCCAGCTGTACATGGGCCTCAAGGTATTTATGGACATCGCGGAGAACAAGAACAAGCCGGAGGATGCGGCGTGGGCGCAAGGGCTGCTGGAGGAGCTGGACGGCAATATCCAGAAGTATGCCTGGGAGAACGATCAGTTCGTCCGCGGCTTCACCGAGGACAACTATACGATCGGCTCCTGGGAGAACGACGAGGGCCGAATCTGGCTGAACCCGCAGAGCTGGTCGGTACTCAGCGGTGCGGCCCGCCCGGAACAGGCCAAGCTCGCCATGGACAAGGTCTATGACAATCTGCGGACCGATTACGGCACGATGCTGTTCTACCCGCCATTCCGCAAATACGGCTTGCCGGTAGCACTGATGGCGCTGTTCAACGCTTCGACCAAGGAGAACGGCGGCATCTTCAGTCAGCCGCAGGGCTGGCTCATCCTGGCGGAGACGGTGATTGGTAACGGTGAACGCGCGTTCGAGTACTTCCTGAACTGCAGCCCGGCCACCATGAATGAGAATGCGGAGGTCCGCAAGCTGGAGCCTTACGTCCACGGCCAATTCGTGGAATCCAAGGACAGCCCGTATCAGGGCCGGGCCCATGTCCACTGGCTGACCGGCACAGCCTCCACTGTTATGGTCTCACTGGCAGAGGGCATTATGGGCGTTCAGCCCCAGAAGGACGGCCTCCGTCTGGACCCGTGTGTCCCTTCGGACTGGACCAACTTCTCCATGGTGCGCGAATTCCGCGGGAAGAAGCTGAACATCCAGGTCGAGAACAAAAACGGCGTCCAGAAAGGCGTCTCCCGCATCGTCATCAACAGCGAAGAAATCCAGGGCAACCTGATTCCTGTGTCCCGGATGGCCGCAGTGAACGAAGTACTGGTGGTGATGGGTTAACTTCACGCCGGTCCGAGGAACGGCATAGATAGATACGAAGAAGGAGAGCAGACCCACGGGGTGCTCTCCTTCTTTTGCATCAAGCATCATCTCTACTTCAAGATCTTATTCAGCTCTTCCGCCGACTTCCTGCTGTTCGCTCTGGCATAGAAGTAGAACGCAATCGTATGCAGGATGACGGATAACAGCAGCATTCCAGGCCACCAGGCGCTGATAGAATCGAACATCTCGATGGAGAAAAGCCATACCATGCCCATTCCGCCGGTAATGCTGAGCAGTGAACCGATCAGGATATTCCACAGCGGCTTCAGCGTGAAGTGATTCCACAGCATATTATACATAACCCCGAATATTACGGCAGCTACAGCGGCAATACCCGCCAGACGCCACAGATACAACATCTCCACCGGCTGATCTCTGAAGAACACCGTTAACAGCAGCGTGACCCAAAGCGACGTAAGAGTAAATACCTGAAAGAATCCTTGCCTGATCTGATTAGCCATGATAATTCCTCCTAAAATCATTGATATAGTAACGGCTGACAGTATAGAAAGTATTATCTGTCAGCCGGACTTCCACCCGTGCATTAGCGGTTGCCGAGAATTCTTTGATATAGCGGGTATTTATAATGGTCTGATTGTTGATCTTAATGAACCCGGGCGTATCCAGCACCTCCAGCGCGAACTTCAGTCTCGTGTTGAGCAGGTACATCTCCCCGGTAATGAGCCGCACACTGCACATCCGGCCCTCCGCCTCTACAGCTGCAACCTTGCCAGCTTCCACAGTGACCTGGCGGTTATTGCCGGCATTGATGACGGTGATCCGCTTCTCTGCCGCCTGAATCGCAGTCTCAAGTTTCTTCCATTGTTCCTGTTCCGCCGGATGAGTGACCACCTTGGCCCATCCCCGATCCATGCCTGGGTCTGCTTCAAATCTAATCTCCAACTGTCACTGCCTCCTCTCAACACCCATATTATTATCTTAAAAGAGACTTGACCATCATTCTGCGTTTTCTTGCAGGAATCCGGCGTTTTGTTTCATTAATTAAGGCCAATACGTATTTGTGACACGTCTCTTTTTCCGAAATCCTGCTTTAGTTAACTTATAACGTAGACCGGGAGAGAACCATGCCAACATTCAATAGAATCAAGGCCCAGCAAATCCTGACGAATGAAATAGATACCCGCCCCCACTTGGCCCCTTGTAATCGGTTTTCCGATTACATTCGGCCGTATCAGGTACAATCAGAAACGTATCCTCCGCAGACGGAAACTATCATTTCCTTTATAACAAAGACAGGCCGCCGGGAGCTTCCCGGCAGCCTGCCTGACGATCCTTTTAGAGCCTCGGATCAATCTCCTTCTCCTTCGTCACCTCGAACAGCAGGTTCGCGGCAATCTGCTTGTAAGTGCTGTTGTCCCCCGAGATCTCCTCCAGCTTAATCTCCAGCATCTGCTTACCCAGCCGATGCTCGGCTAGGGAAGTACGTAGCTTAGGTGCGATATTCTTCTGCTTCATCAGCTTGGCATACTTGTGCGGGAATCTGTAATCGTATCCGTAGATAATCGACAGGTACCCCGGATTGCGGACCTTCAGGTAAGGAACCACTCCCGGCTGCCCCTGCTCCGGCTTGATGACGATCCCCTCCATCTTCTGCTCAATGGTTATGGCGGCGAAATAGTCCTCAGCCCGGCTGTAAGCCTCCGGCTCCTGAAGGTCCAGCACCAGGATCTCATCGTCATTCAGGAAGCGGTACTGCTCCGAGGTTACCCCTTCAGGCATCCGTTCCTCCCCGCTCTCCAGCACTTCCTTCAGGATGGCAAAAGGCTTATAGTCCAGCTCCGCATCTCCGGCATACAGCTCCAGCTGCTGCTTATACACCCGGTACGCTTCATCCCGCTGGTCAAGCCCCACGTAAGAGTCCCGGATACTGCGGACATGCTTATATGTCTGATATACGTGAGCGCCGTAGCTGGTGCTAAGCGCTTCTTTGGTCAGGTGATGCTGATCCTGCTCGAACCCGCTGACTTCGTACGCCTGGATCAGCTCACCGAGCGACTCCTCGAACCCGTGCTCCCTCAGGAACGCAAGCTCGTTCTCCAGCGCCCGCCCAATTGGCTGGAACTGGCGTTCAATCAGCCCTTCCCCCAGCGCCTTCCAGGGCAGAAGCTCCCCGTCCAGCAGCAGCACACGGATGCCCTGCTCCGCCATATACGTTCCGAACCGGTCCAGCAGCCCTTCATAGACCGGCGTTAGATCGACAGCCTTGACCTTATAACCGTTGCGGCTAACCGCATAACAATGCTCCACATCCCGATATAGATACACTGTGCAGCGCGACCCCATGTATTTAGGCTGAAGGACCACCTCATGTACCCCGCGTCCGGCAAAGTAATCCAATCCCTTGCGCAGCGACTCCAGCTCGCCTGCTACTTCATCCTTATCCGCAGGCGACATCGTCCCGGAGATGAAGTTGACCTTATTCAGCGAGGAGTAATGCAGCCTGCGCATGGACTCCGCATCCAACTCCTCCACAGAGACTGTATTCACTTCGCGGAAGAGAACCGGCAAATCCTCCTGAAATAGCTGCTGCCGGGATTTATGGCTTTTGTAGAACGGCTTGAACGTTATTTGGACCGAGGTCAGCCCGTTCCCGTGCACGGCTCCCGTGTCCAGATGAAGCTTGTTCTTGATCCGGAACGGCTGCTTCGCGGCAATATGTCCGAACAGGTGGAACGGATGATTTCCCTCCGCCTCCTCCTTCAGGAAGTCCAGCTGCTGCTCATACGCAGATTCACGGTCCAGCCGGAAGTTGCGCTGATGGCGCTGCGAATACGCATCCAGCTTCCCGATGTATTTGTTGCGGCAAGGAGCGTGGGTTACATAGAAGGAAGGGCCCCGCATCCCTATATAGCGGTAAAAGGGCTTCGCACTCTCCACCAGCACTTCGAATTTACGGTGAAGCTCCGCATCTTCCTGTAACACCTGGGCCGAATCAAAATACGTTCTTAGCAACTCCGGGTCGGTACCCTGAATCTCGCCGCGCAGGTACTTGTAGACGAAATTCTCATGGTTGCCCATTACTAGCAGGAAATGCTCACGATTATCATACAGGAATTCTGTGATCTCCCGGCTCTGCTTGCCCTTATCGATCCAGTCGCCCGCCAGGATGATCCGTGTATTCTTCAGCTTATCCGTAGCACTTAGCATCCCTTCTTCAATCCGGTAGCCGTAGCTGCGCAGCAGGCCTTGCAGCTCTTGGACACATTCGTGTACGTCTCCGACCACGATGTATTCCTGTTCCTGCGGAAGCACCGCAGCGGCATACGCTTCCCAGTCCTGAATGTGCACCCGGTAATCCGGGTTAGGCCGCTTTTCCCCCGTACCTTCAGTACCTTCCAGACCCTCCAGCAGAAAATCCTTGGCCCGCACCTTATGAATGCTGTGGTAGCCTTCGCGGGACAGCACAGGCAGCACTTCGCGGCGCAGCCGGTTCAGGTGACCCGAGATCAGCTTCTTCGAGCGCTCCGAGGCATAATAATCCTCCCGCTTGCGGTAATCGAACAGAATGACCTCCAGATTATAGTTATTCTCCTGGGCAATTGCCCGCACCTTGCTGCGGTAATCCTCCGCGAGACCAATCGTATCCATAATGACAAACTCCGCATTAATCGGCCAGGAGGTGACCCGCTTCAGCCGCTCGAACAACAGCGCGAACGTATGCGAGCTGGCCTCCAGCATCACCTGATCGTATTTATCGTAGTCGTAGCCCAAGATCTCCTGACGGATCAGGTCCGAGGAGAGGTACTGCACATTCGTGCGCAGACCTGTAGTGCTGTCCGCAAGCTTAAGCTGGGGGATCAGCACTTCCTTGGCAAAAGTAGACTTCCCGCACTCCGTCGCGCCCACCAACATGAATATCGTGTGTACCTTCGTCTGAATGTCCATGGCCTATCCCTCCTGTCTGCGCACAATTGCGCTCTGCGAAGTACGAATCTCGCCCACCCGGTCACCCACCAGCGAGAATTCGGCTTCTACGCCCAGCCCTTGCAGGGTGGCCGTCAGCCACTCCCGGAACGCCGCCTGGCCTTTTTCCCACTTGTGATCCTCATGCCGGAAGCCTTCCAGCTCATAATAATGATTGAAATCCGCATTCGGTGTAGTCACAATCAGCTGCCCGAAATCAACATGCCGGATAATCTGCCGGATCAGCGCAGCCGCTTCCAGCTCACTCATATGCTCCACCACCTCGGTCAGTATGACATCCACCTGCTCTCCGTTGTACAGCTCCAGGAAATGCTCCAGCGAACGGAAGGTGACGATGTTGTCCAGCTCCTTGGCCTTTGCCTTCCGGTTCACAACCTCCAGCAGCTCCTCGTTGATGTCCACCGCATAATAAGCGCCTTCGATCTTCCCGGCATACGGAATGGCGTAGAAGCCTTCCCCGCAGCCGATATCCAGAATGGGCTTATCGAACGGAAGCACACCCGAGATGAACGTCCGCCGCTGCATCGCCGTGCTGCCATACTCCAGACCGATCGGGTACAGCTCCGTTTGCTCGACCGCCGCCTTATACCGCTTGAACTGCTCCCGGGTCTTCAGGAGATTCCGGGCGAACAGGCTACGGATGTAGAAGGGGGCATCCATCACATTGAGACTGCGGATATATTTGTCGAGAATCCGGTCCGAAATATCGATATACTCATCCCCGAAGATCGATAAGAATAAGGACAGTACACTGACCACATGCAGGAGGTGGTATAAGCTTTTGTGCGTAGTAATGGTCAAGGAATAACTCTTATGCGCCTGGTGCTCCAGAGTGAACGTATAGTCCTTCAGATGCTGCTCGAAGAACCTTATATAATGCAGCCGCTCGACATGAATCATCTGGATGGTAAAAGAGTGCTCAAACCCCTCCGCATCCCGCTCATCCCGCGCCTTGAACGGGGTAGAGAAGAACTCATTCACCGCATTCAGCGGGAATAACGGGGTGTTATAGCGGGAGACATTGAGGTACTCGAAGCTCTCGCCATCGTTCTTTTTATAGGAGATTTCATTGTCAGCGTCCTTAAAATACACATTATAGGTGGCCTCATCCGAATACCACCCGTAAGCGATACCCTGGCGTACAGGGCGAAGCTGCATGCCGCTCTGCGGATTCTTTTTAATTATGAAGCTGAACTGCGGGTTCGTTGATCTCAGTTGTACAATCGCCATGAATGTCTTCCTCCTGTCGGTCGTTCTTTATCAGCCAAACCTAACTTAAAGCTTAGTTGTCACTTCGGTGAAGTTTTGGACTTCCGGCCGCTGTTGTCTGCAGATTTCATGATTTATACCGTTTTAACGGTCGAAATCCGCAGACAAAGGCGGTCGCTAAGGCTCCTCCAGTTCCAAAATTCCCCTTCGATCCTTTTCACTTTTTGTTTAAATTTAAATTCAACCCCCACACTTCCTGCAAGGCGTCCCGGAACAGGGCATCAAGCTGCCGGTCCTGATGGTCCATCTTGGTATTTAGAGACTCCGCCGCGATCTTCTCCAGCCCTTGCAGCTGCTCCTCCAGATATTCGTTAATCGCACTCAGCCGTGGTTCCAGGTCCATCTCCTCACCCGATTTCTTCCGGGCCAGCAATTGCTGCACAACCTGCCACAACTCCCCGTCCCTCGGAATCAGCCGGTCCACCAGCACCTCGAAGGCCATCGGCGGCATCTCACCGTACCGATGAATCCACTCACAGGCCAGCACCGGGCGCAGCACATAGAAGTACTTCTTGATCTTCACCTGCTCACCCTGGAGGTAATCCCGGTAGTTGCCTTTGGCCATGTTCAAGTAATGGTACATACAGGATTTCGGCGAAAAGGTATACGGTGAGATCCCCCTAAGCTGCTCCGCCACACTGAACTTCTCAGCATACTGGATCGGGGATTGCAGCCACTCCAGCAGCGGCGGGTTGGATTTGTGGAACAGCTTCAGCGCTTTGCGCAGATCCCAGCCGCTAAAATCCAGCATATTGTTAATAGGACGCTCTATGACATCTCGTGCATCCCATATGGATAAATACCACTCCGGCCGATGCACATAGATGAACCGCACATCGTAATCACTGTCCTGTGAGGGAAATCCCCACGCCCGGCTGCCTGACTCACAGGCATAGAGGATCGTCACTTGCTCCTCTTGTTCAATCTGCTTCAATTGCTCATGAATGAGCGTATTTATAGGGTTCATGCCATCCCTCCGTTCCAATTCGGCTTCATTGGCTCTATTTTCCATCATTTCCCGCAGGGTGAACAGGGTGAAAGTATGGCAGCAGGCAAAAAACCTTCCAATTCATGCAACTCTGGTGCTTAATAGAGGTATTACCTATTACAACTCATGGATGTCTTACAGGCTGGAGGAATACATATGGCCAAGGAAAGCTTCGATAAAGAAATTCAGTTTCTCCGTATGCTGTCACTAGCCGGGGGAGCTTACAGCAGGCAGCAATTCGCCGAGCGGCTCGGCATTTCAGTACATACCTATGACAAAACGCTGCGCAACCTGAAGGACATGGTTACCGTCTTGCAGCAGGATCTGCCCGCAGACCAAGGCACTGAGCTATCCGAATGGCTCCGCTATAATTACTATGAATCGGCCGATCCGCTGCTCCTGTTCCTCTTCCGTGCAAAATCACTGAAGGAGACGGAGAGCATCCGGCTTACGCTGCTGTTAACTGCACTTCAGAGCAAGGAGCTGACGGCCAAGGAGCTGCATGACGGTTGCTGTGACCAGATGCCCGATGATTCGCCGCTGCCGGACGAGAAGACCATCCGGGGAGACCTTAAATACCTGGAGGAGGTAGGCGTGATTGTAAGGGTGAATGACAAGCGCCCCTACCGCTACAAGGCGGCCAATGACCTGATGGACCAGCTTACGGATGACGAGCTGCTGGACCTGTTCGATTACGCAGATGTCATCGCCAATACGCAGATTCCGTCTGTTCAGGGTTACCTGCTGCGCGATACTTTGAAGAAGGCTCTGCGGATACGGGGCATTCTGCCCGAAGCCACGGAGACCCATCGGTACAAATACCATTACCATTCACGGATTCTGGACGAAGCCCATCTCTATACGATCTTCGGGGCGATTCAGCAGCGCCGGAGAATCAGGTTCCTCTACCTGTCGCCCAAAAAAGGCATGAACTACACCTCCCAGAATACCAATCCCCTCTTCGAGCGGGAGTCGGCAGGGACTACGGACAGCCTGCTTCCGTTGCGTGTCGTCTACGATCACCAGTATGGGCGCTGGTATCTGATCGGCTATCATAGCCGGACGGGCATCAAGAAATTAAGGATGGACGGTCTGATCCAGATTGAAGAGGGCGAGCCTGTAGAGGAAGAGGAGTATGCGCAGAGACTCCAGCAGCTTGCAGCGCAGATGGAGTATAGCTGGGTAACCGATACCAACCGTCCAGTGAAGGTGGCCGTCAGGTTCTACAACCCCAGCCGTTCCGGTGCCAACTTCATCCGGGAGCGGGTCGAGGCGCAGGGGCAGTGGGGAGTAATTACGGAGGAATCCGATACGACCTTCCTGTACGAGATTACGGTGAATGAGATCTTTGAGATCAAGCCGTGGCTGCGGAGCTTCGGCTCCAGCTGCGAGATTCTGGAGCCCCGCTGGCTCCGCAAGCAGTTCATGGAGGAATGGAAGGAGATCAAGAGCTACTATGAATCCCTTTGAGAAAATATTCAACTTCCAGATCATCTCCCGCCTGGAGGAAGCAGGCTCCCTGGCGCTGACCTCCCAGGAGCGTTCCTGGCTGAAGACGATGCTGGGGCATCCGGCGGCGGCTGAAGCTTTTTCAACAGAAACCTTACGTAAACTGAATTCCCTGCTGGAGCCTGAAGCTTCTATTGAAGTAGGAGAGATCATCATCGAGAAGGCCCGCAGCAAGGAGCGCCAGGTCTATCATCCGCTGCTCCGCCCCCTGCGCCGCATCATCATGCAGAATCAGGGGATTGAGATTACCTATGCGATAAAGCATGGCGGCGAGCGGACCGACCCGTCCGGCTTCCCCCACAAGCTGGAGTACAATATGTATAAACGGGAGTGGTACATACAGTGGTATAGCACCCGGCAGCGCTCGCTCATGTCCACAAAGCTGCGGAACATTGTATCTGCCGAACCTGCTCCCATCCCCGCCCACCGGATAGAAGGTCTCAAGGCCCGGATCGCCCGACTCCTAGACGGTCTGAGAGAATCCGCCTGCATTCAGGTCATTCCTGTCTACAATGCCGAGCTGTCGCGGATCTTATCCACCTTCTCCTGCTTCGATAAGTCCGTGGCCTTCGATGAAGCTACCGGGATCTACCGCATCACCGTGCACTACATGAGAGACGACAGCGAGTTCCTGCTCTCCCGCATCCGCTTTCTGGGCCTGCGCGTGAAGATCACTGAGGGCGAGCAGCTGAAGCAGCGCATGCTGCTGTCGGCGGAGATGGCGGTGGGAAGGTATGGGGAGGAATAGCGAAATTTATTGAAGAGAAAAACTATTTGTTGCTAAAATTTCTCCGTTCAATTCAAAAGTACACTCATAGGTTCCTGCAGGCCAACCTTCGGCATCTAAGTTGAACAGTTGTCCTGACACGCCTTTGTTAATCGCTATTTTAAAGGTTTTCATTACTTTTCCTTCTTTATTGCTTGTAACATAAAACAATCCTTTACTGCTCTCTGTCGAAAGCTCCGGAAAAGCAATCTTGGCTTTTAGCTCTGCCCTTTGTGTGAAGGTTTCTGCTGAATCAACGAAATCAAAATTCGAATCATTAGTTTTATAGCCAAATGTTATTTCATAATTGTCCGGCATGGTATCGGTATAGTACACACGTAAAACCGAAGTAAAAATTATCCAGAGTGAAAATAAAAAGATAAAAATTCCCGATATCAATAAAATGGTTTTTTTCATTATTCACCATCCAAGTCTCTTACTCAATTAGCACTTCGATCATCATCGTGGCCCCAATCTTAAACCCAGATACAAATGCAGCCGTCATATCCATCCCCTGTACCTGTGAATATAGCTCCAATAAAGACTCCAGTTCCTCGAACTCACTCACGGACAGCTTCTGTTTCCAAGCTTCGAGAGATTCGGTAATCTGACCGTTAAGCGGACGATAATTGGGGTCCTTGGAGATTATATCTTCACTAGGGAATAGACTACCATGATATAGCGATTCGAGAATGTTGGGCATTGGGCCTCCTTTATAAGCTACATTATAGATTTATGATATACATCAGCGTAGCATAAATACAGAAGCGACTTGGTACGTATGCGCGTGCCAATCTTAATTTTTTTGCTCAGGAGTGAAATTGCAGTGGAGAAGAATATTGTAGTGAAAATATCTGAATTGACTGCTCAGCATAAGATATCGATGCGGGAGTTGTCCCGAATATCCAGGGTCCGGCACGCCGCATTAAGCGAATTAGCCAATGGAAAGAGAGAAAGCATTAGCTTTAGCCATATCGTTAGAATCGCAGAAGCTCTAGATATTCAGGACATACGAGAGATTATTGATTTGGTTGACAGTAAAGAAAGTAATTGATTTTACATCTAAAGATTAAAAAAGGGGGATTTTTGTGAGTAAAGTCGTGCTTTTAATTTTAAGTGTCGTTTTAGGTGTGCTTGTGATGGTATCACCAGGATTTATCACAGGGCATACCTTTAGTTCAACACAATACCAAGAGAACCTCTATGTTGCTGAGTTTGTGGTAAGAAGTTTGGCATTAATTATTGGATTAGTCGTTATATATGATGGAATTAAATCTTTTTTTAAAAATCAGGTTACTACATAATACGAAGTTTAAAAGTGTATAGTAAATCACTAATAGAGTAAAAGACGACCCCTACAGGTCGCCTTAATTCGGTTCAGCGAAAGAAATTCCATATTTATTCCACCACCACATAATACAAATTAGCAGTACTATCCTTCGTAATCGTATGCGCGCCTGCCGCAACGGAGACGGTGGCCACGCCGTTCGTTATGGGGTAGCTTGTTCCATCCACCTTAATCTTGGTCCCTTCAGAGTTGAATACCAGTGTCAGGGTCGAAGCTTTGGCAGCGGTGAACTGGATGCTGGTGGCGCTCTCGATCTTCAGACATTGGGTTAGGGTCAGGCCGTTGTAGATCACTGTTCCCTTGCTGGTGGAGATATTGCCCTGAATGGTGAAAAAGCTGCTCGAAGTCCCGGAGGCCGTAAAATTGTGAACCGCTGCTCCAGGGGCAGGTGTTGCCGTTGGCGCTGGAGTCGCCGATGGCGCAGGTGTCACTGTCGGCACTGGCGTTGCCGTTGGTACAGGCGTTGCTGTTGGCACCGGGGTCGCCGATGGCGCAGGTGTCACTGTCGGCACTGGAGTTGCCGATGGAGCCGGGGTCGGTCCTACGGGGCCGGAATTGCCTCCTACAGACACCAGTCCTGAGGTGTAGCTGCGGATGGCCGACATTAACGGCGCATTGATTGCATAGGCTGCGTCATCCACGGAGTTATTGAAGGTCCAGCGAAAATCCCCGCCCCCCTGGCGTCCCGCTCCCGCTGTAACCTTCTGCTGTACTGCGCTCACACTATCCACCGCTGCTGCGCTGACGCCTGTATTCACGCTCGTATCGAAGTTGTTATACGCTGTTCCGCCAACAAGCGCTTTGTAGGAGCCGGGAACTGATTCATTTCTCGATGAGGCCAGATAAGCATCGGAGGAGGCTGCATTTGCCGGAGCTGTTCCGGTATTGGAGTTCGCATAGATCAGACTGGCCGCACCCGTGATACTATTGTTGTAGGCTTTGATCATCCCGCCGTTCTCCCCGGAGAACGTGCCTTCGCCCAGTGCATCTGTGCCTTGCAGGGAGCTCAGCATCGGGTTCTTGGTATTCCTGAACACATTACTTTCCACGAAGGCAGAAGCGCCGGTCGTCACGCCGACACCGTATTTGGAGACGCCATCATAGAAGTTATTATACACATGGACCGAAGCTACTCTGATCCGCGGGTGACGGGAGTCGGAATGATCGAACCAGTTATGGTGGAAGGTGACGAAGAACTCTGCGGATTCGCTAAGTCCGACCAGAGCCGCTTTGCCGGAATCGAAGTAGTGGTTGTACGAAATGGTGATATAGGAGGAGCCCTTCTTAAGGTCCGTGGAACCATCCCCCTTGGCCTGGTCCGCATCACTTCCCGCCGATCCGTAAAATATATCATTATTATGCACCCATACATTCGCATTGCCTGTATCCATAGAGATCCCGTCATCCGGGAACAACATCACGCCCAAGTTCCTTACCTCTACATTCCCGGTATACCGGAGCAGCATTCCCCAGCCGTAGGCAGTCGCATCTTTCCCTATTCCTTCGAGGGTAATGTTCATTTCCGTATAATTGTTTTTGCCTTTGAGTTCAAGATACCCGCTGCTGTTCAACTGTCCGCTGAGGTCAGCGGCCGTCACTTGTCCGATGAACCGGATGGCGAGCGGAGTGGTATCATAGCCTTTTTGCCGAAGCGAGAGAATGCCGCCAAGACCTGTCCCCGTCTGCATCGTACCCGAGCTGCTGACCACTACGGGAAGAGTGACCGTCTGTGCATTCTGAGAGGTGACATACAGCACCTGTGCCCCGCTTCTCAGCGTTCCATTGTCATTATAGGCGCCAGAGCCTGTACCATAAGGTGATGCTGTGGAAAAAGCAAACCCCGACCGGTCATACGCCGTTACAGCCAGCGTTCCCGTAACCGCACTTGCCGTCCCTCCGCCGGACAGCACAGCTTCAACTTTCATCACATAATTACCAGCGGCCAATCCTGCGGCATCTGCTCTCCAATAGGAGGCGTACTTGCGGATCAGTTCATTGTGAAGCTGCTGGTACTGGGAATCCGCTGCACTTGCAGCCTTGACGTATACCTTATAGCCTGACGCATTACTGACAGATGACCACTCCACAAAGGCCGCTTCATTTCCGCCTCCGCTGGCAGTTACCGTAAGTCCCGTAGCGTGTACTACCGCAGTCCCCCACCCGCTGAATAACAGAGTGAGTCCGAGCGTAAACAACAAAGTCATACTGGTTACCTTTGCAACGATTCTTTTCATACATTGGCCTCCCGATTTAAGGTTGTTGACAATCCGAGCATAGCAGAGGCTCAAATAGTATTGAAACAATCATTTGCTCACTTTCCCGGCGACGATGCACTATTATGAGTTAATGATTATTTTGCAGCGAGATGATACCTGCACACAAAAAGACACCCGCCCGGGGTGCCTTGAACTGACGCTCACTGTCGGTGGTGCTGAGGTCACTGAAACTTCGTATTGACGCGGATCTGGCCGCTTTTGCTTTTGACGGAAGCCGTAGGCTTCTCAGGCTCCTGGTTCAAGCTCTGACCGATGTCGGTAGCGTTCTTCTTGAAGGTCTCAGTCACCGTCTGAATGACTTCGCCCACATTGTGCGCAGATTCGAAGATCGGATCGATTGTTTTGATTTTACCCTTCACATCCCGGGTGACCTGATTCGCCGTGTGAATGAGCTGAGTCGCTTCTCCCGTTAATCCATGAATCGCATTCCTCACCTCGCCCAGCGTCCGGTTGGTCTCGCCGAGGGTGGTCATTCCCTTGCGCAGCGTAAGAATTACAAATGCAACCAGACATACAAAAGCAACCGCAGCCAAAGCAACACTAAGTTGGATAACCATATGCAACGCCTCCTGTAGTACCACTCTATGTCCAACTTACAGACATCATTCCTGCATGTTGCGGCTACAGTCCGCTTTTGCCACCTTTGAAGGAAGATAATTTGTCAATCAGTTTGTCCTTATAGATTAATCCCAAGACAAAGGCCAGGACTGAGATCGCAGATATGACGATGGTAGGTCCATAATTCTTATCGTAGATATTAGCTCCAACGCTCACGGAGGCCAGAAGCCACGGAAATCTGGCAATGAGCAGGATCATAAAGAATCTTAGAGGCTTCATTGTCGTCAATCCCGCTGCATAAATGAACATATCCTTAGGGAATCCGGGAATAATGAAGACAATGAACAGGAAAACCGAGAATTTGTTATTATCCATCATCCCGCGCATCCACTTGAACTTGTCCTTCTGCAGCAGTCTCTCAATGAAAGACCCGCCCAGGAATCTGGTGAAATAGAAGGCAATCATCGCCCCCAGCATCATCCCGCCAGTCACGTAGACCGCCCCTAGTGTTGTCCCATAGATGTATCCCCCGGCAATTTGAACGACCTCACCCGGTATGGGGGCGATCACCGTCTGGAGAATCTGGAAGAGAACCAGCATCACCGGCCCTAGCCTTCCCGTAGAAAGGATATAGTCCCGGAAGGCATCCAGAGACATCGTCAGACGCAGAAGCTCCGGCAGGTATCTGATGAATACAATCGCGGTCACAAGGCCTACGCAAGCGAGGAGAATCTTGCTGGCCCGCTTTTTGTGTAATAACCCATCCATTTCGAATCCCTCTCTTCAGTGGCTTATGATATTACCAGCTTAGGTGAATATTCTTAAGATCCGGGCATGGAATTCCTTAAGAATTCTTAAGTCGCCTGTTATCCGGTGGTTTAAGCGCTATAGACAATCTATAATGTAAGCACGATGAGTGCCCGGGAAAGGAGAGGGATGGAAGAATGATGAATCCTGCGAAGACTATACTTATAGCCGACGACAACCACGAGATCCGGGAGATTGTCCGGGTGCTGCTGGAGAGTGAGCAATACCATGTCATTGAAGCTGTTGACGGTGAAGATGCCGTGAATAAAGTAGACGATACCATCGACCTGATCATTCTGGACATGATGATGCCCCGGAAGTCGGGAATTAAGGCCTGCGTGGAGATTCGTGAGCTGACCAGCGCGCCTATCCTATTTCTGACAGCTAAGACTCAAGATTCTGATAAAACCTTGGCCTTCTCAGCCGGAAGCGACGATTACCTGTCCAAGCCCTTCTCCTACACCGAGCTGGTATCCCGGGTGAAGGCCTTACTTAGGCGGTATTATGTGTACAAAGGCAAGGAGGATACCTCCGCCCCCTCAGATGTGATTACCTTCAACGGGCTAAGCATTAATCCTGCTGTCAACGAGGTAATGATGAACGGGAAGGAGCTGACCCTGACTGAAATTGAGTACAAGCTGCTGGCGCTGATGGCCGGTAACCGCAATAAAATTTTCTCGGCGCAGAATCTGTATGAAAGTGTGTGGGGCGAGCCTTACTTCTACAGCTGCAACAACACGGTGATGGTTCATATCCGCAACCTGCGGATGAAGCTGGAGAAGGACCCGCAGAATCCCAAGTTCATCAAAACCGTCTGGGGAAAGGGGTACCGGATTGAATAACAAGCTGCGGTGGAGCAGGCTGAAACTGAAATTAATCCTGTGCCTGATCGGTTCGTTCCTGGCTTCTGCCATGCTGTTCCTGCTGCTGCAGTCCACAGGCGAAGATCTGCTGGAGCATTACCGGACCAGAAGCTCGTTCATTCACAAGCAAGAAGAGCAAGCCCTTCCGGCACTTAAGGAATATATCTCCGGGCAGCATCTGTCGCTTAAGGATGAAGCTAAAGTAGCGGAATGGGTACGGAACGCCAAGTACGTGAACCTCTATCTCTATAAGGACAACCAATTTCTCTACTCTACGGACGGGTACACGATCAAGACCGAGAATACGAGATTTCTGCCGGACCCTAACATTTTCAGCAAATCCCAGTATTCCACGGTTGCCTTTGCGGATACGACTGCCCAGGTCTATATGGAGTATTTTTTTGAATACAAGTATTACAACATCATTATGATTCTGGGCGTGATTCTGTCATTCCTATTCTTCATCGTCCTGGTGCTGTTCTTCATTAACAAGAAGACCTCTTACATCGGCGTGCTGGAGAAGGAGATTAAAATTCTGGAGGGCGGGAATCTTGACTATCCGATTACGCTGAAGGGGAAGGATGAGCTGTCGTCGCTGGCCCAGAGCATCAATGAGATGAGGAAGTCATTCATCGAGCGCCTGGAGAGCGAGGAGCGGGCCAGAGTAGCCAACAGCGAGCTGGTCACCGCCATGTCCCACGATCTGCGGACACCGCTGACCGCATTGGTCGGCTACCTGGACATTATTGAATACAAGAAATATCAGGATCAGGAAGCATTAGCGAAATACATTCATAACAGCAGGGAAAAGGCCTATCAGATTAAGCATCTGTCAGATAAGCTATTTGAATATTTCACCGTGTATAACACAGAGGAGAATGATCTGGAGTTCGAGTCCTACGATGGGATTCAGCTCATGGATCAGTTAATTGATGAGCAGTCGATGTTGCTGGAGAATCACGGCTTCCGGGTGGAGTGGGCGTCTGCTCCTGTACCTTTCCGCGTGGAGCTTCACCTGATCTCCTTCAGGCGGGTATTCGACAACCTTTTCTCCAACATTACGAAGTATGCCGATACGTCTGCGGCCGTAACGATTGCGTATAGGATTGAAGACCGCTGGCTGTTGATGGATATCACGAATGTTATAAAAACGGAGGCCCAGGAGGTCCATAGCACCGGGATCGGCCTCAAGACCTGCCACAAAATCATCAGCCAGCATAAGGGCGAAATCACGTTCACAAGCACTGGCGGCAGGTATTCCGTCCACATGCGCTTGCCGGTAAATAACACGCTCACTTAATTAAGGAGGATCATCATGCAAAAATTCACTACCGACCGCTTAATCATCAGAAACTTCCAGGAGACGGATGCACCGGGGATGCTGGAGTACTTGGCCAACCCCCGTGTGAACTGCTTCCTTAGCGACCGCATCTCCACTATAGAGGAGGCCATTGCCATTGCAAGCGAACGGAGTCAGGACGACTCCCACCTGGCTGTCACCCTGAAGGAGAACGGGGCCATCATTGGCGATCTGTTCTGCATGAAAGAAGAGCCGGATACCTACAGCGTGGGCTGGCATTTCAATCCAGCCTACGAGGGCAAAGGCTATGCCAGCGAAAGCGCCCGCGCGCTACTGCGCTATCTTTTCCTGGAGCAGGAAGCCAGACGCATCTACGCCTACGTCGAGGACGACAATTTCAGATCGCAGAAGCTCTGCGAGAAGCTGGGCATGCGCCAGGAGGGCTGCTTCATGGAGTTCATCTCGTTCACCACGAATGAAGACGGAACGCCGAAGTACGAGAATACCCAGCAGTTTGCGATTTTGAAGCGGGAGTGGCTGGGGCAGGGGATGTTGTAGCGCCATTCTCCCGGCAACCGTGGGAGATGGCTGCTTGCTATCGGGACAGCGGTCTTTTTAACTTCTCCGGTATGGGGATATGCCTTATGGATTCTAACGGA
Source organism: Paenibacillus sp. FSL K6-1217 (assembly GCF_045040735.1). NCBI lineage: Bacteria > Bacillati > Bacillota > Bacilli > Caryophanales > Paenibacillaceae > Paenibacillus > Paenibacillus sp. FSL K6-1217. The sequence continues at coordinate 5,360,533 of NZ_CP150271.1, read as the reverse complement.
TGATACAGCAGCATCCATGGTCCTGAGAAACGCATAACCCCCTTGATTTTTTGGCGGTACACCGGTGAATAGCAGTGAATCGGACACTTTGCACAAGCCGTTTTCTCTTCACCGAATTTGCAGTGGGACAGTCTTTTGATCACATACTCATTTAAGCTCTGACATTCCCCACAAAGCTCTTTCTCATGATGTTTTTTCTTACAATAAATACGGATCATTTTTGAAGCTATCCGTTTTTCTTTGCGGATTGTAGGGCCATCGTTCAGCTGCTGATTTGCTGCACTGCTCATATCATAAGGCCTCCTTGACTGAGTTGAACTTAATCGTCAAAATCTTTGAAATGAAAATGCTCATGATGAATTGCATCCATTCCAACCAGCTCTCCGCTCTTCTTATGATAATACGGAAACATCCGGTTAACAGGCAGCTGTAGGAGCTGATAATTCTTATCCTTTGGCAGCTTGTCTATTTCTGCGACAGCCCTGTCATGCACTGTAAATACTCCAATGGGATAAAAGTCAGGAAACCGGCCCGTCTGCTCGGCCACAAAGATAACCCAGATATGCTCATCTTCCATTTGGACACCTCACCTTTATCTAGTACAGCATCAGCTTTAAACAAGTGACTTCATTCCATAAATGTGGTAAGGGATGAAGCTGCATTCGTAGCGAAAAAACAGGGGTAAGTGTATTCTATACAACTAAAAACAGTAAAACGGGTGGACTGCCTCTTCTAATTGTAGTCTGTACAACTAAATTTGCCCGGATGGGCGAAAATCCAGGTATAGGGGCATTTTAATTGCACGAACTACATCTAAACGGAGATTTGGCGGCACATCGGACGATTTAGTTGTACGAATTGCAAGCCTGTTGATTAGCTAAAAAAAGGTAGAAAAAAGGCCGCTCATTCGGTAAAGTGTTTGTACCCCTACAAACATCCGAAATGAGGCGACCTCATGAAAAAGTCTACTTCAATCTCGAACATTCTGCAATCGGTGATTCCCGAAGAGAAACTCTCACCGTTTCTTCAAGAACTTGAATATGTCGATAAAGCAAGGAAATTCACCGTCTATGACCTCTTCTTGTTCTTGGCGGAGGCTTCGTTCCAGCAGTGGAAGGGGTATCGGGATGGTGAAGTACGCATGGTTTCAAGCAGCCTCAGACCCGTAGACCATTCTACGCTCTCGAAAAAAGCGAAGAAGGTTCCCTTCGAGCTTTTTAAGCAACTGCTGAACCTCATGATCGATCGGTGTAATCGCTCGACCCGAAGACATTTAGGGATTCCCAAAGCGTTATTGCTCGTCGATTCCACTAAAATTACCGTGGGTAAAGGGCGGCTTCCTTGGGCTCTGCTGAAAGGCGAACGAGCGGGAATTAAATTGCACGTGTCGGTAGTGGCCGATGAAGGCCGGCTCCATAAGGTGACCGAGACCACAGGGAATTCCCATGATTTCAAAAGCTGTCCCGAGGTGACCGACAAGCGGTTTATTCTCGTAGCTGATCGGGCGTATAGCGGTTACAAACGATTCGATGACTATCTGGAGCGGCACCAATTCTTTGTTATTCGGCTTCGGGACAACACGCTCTTTCACTCCCCGGTCTCCCGAACGCGAAGCGAACCCTTCACGGGAACACTCGAACAAGATTTCACCTGCCAATTGGGAAAAAAACAAGGGCTTTCCAAAAATCGTTTTCGCGTGGTGATCCTAAGAGATCCGCAAGGCAATCCGGTGATCCTTGCTACGAATCTGCACTGGCACTCCGCCGAGCGGATTGCAGAAATCTACAAAAAGCGGTGGCAGATTGAAGTGTTTTTTCGCTGGATTAAGCAGCACTTAAACATTCCAACCTTATTTGGGACCACACCAAACGCTGTGTACGGCCAGTTATATACGGCTCTACTGGTTTATGTGTTATTAAAATTCCTGTTTGACGAAGGGAATGCAGGGGTGCATTGGAGCGCAAAACTAACGTTTGCCGACTTTGACCGCTTATTTACGCTGCAATGTTTACCCGTAGAATGGATTACCTTTTTCGCTAATGATCTTGCATTCCCATAATTTAGCTAATCAACAGGCCTGTACGAATTGCAATTAAGCCTACCCCTTGCACCCTAATCGGGGCGCGGTAAACCCTCAGCAAGCCATTAGTTAAAGTAATTCTCACACGTTTAGATCTGATGAGCTACTATTCCTATCAACGATCCCTTAGATCTACAAGAATGTCCAGATCCTCTTCAAATACATCGAGGAACGCCTCCAAGACCTCCGGCCGAACCTGTTCAGGCAATAGAGGAATGCTGCCTTTCTTTTTATGCATACTCTTCATTCACTCTCCCCCCCATCATCTGCTCCCAAGTCCTCTCATACGGATCTCGTTCAGCTCTTCTGCTGTCATTAATCCCGCTTGATACAGATTCATGTATTCCTGAGAAACGCTTTGATTAAAGATCAGCAAATCATCCGTGTTAATCGTCACAGGTACCCCATAATCATACAGCTTCCGAATAGGATGGCTGCCGTAGTTCTCCGCTACACCAAGCATAATATTACTAGTAGGACAGACATTCAGTTGAATATGGTGAGCAGAAAGCCAGCTCATAATTTGAGGCGAACGGACGGCTGCAATTCCATGGTGAACCTCATGAAGCCCGAGCTCCTCCACAGCTTTCATAACATCATCTGCGGTTCCGAACTCCCCCACATGAGCCTTGAGCGCCAGCCCCGCCGCATTCGCGGCTTGGTAAATAGACTTAAAAGACGTAATCGGCTGAGCAAATTCATCATTACAAATATCGATAGAGCGAAACCAGCGGAAAGCCAATATTTCATCTAACTGGTTATACACTTCATCTACATTGCAGGCACGATCCAAAGCCAGCTCCGGGAGAAACTGTGTTGCAGGAGCAAACCGGCGATGATATTCATTCATGATCTGCATGAATGGCTCCATTCCTCCCAAGGTATCCACCTCATCCACCCCAAAGCTTAATGCCAATCTCTCGATATGGTCGTCGGCCGCCTGCACAAAGGAAGCTTCAATCCGTTTCAAATAGCCTTGAATACCAGGGCAATGTCGTTTCACAGATTCAACAAACCATTGCTGCATGTCGTACAACGATCGGAACGGTTCCGCCGGCGGCTCTATGTCAACATGCGCCCACTCGCTAATATATCGAATGGTCCCTCCGCGTCCGGCGTGGTTATGCAAATCGCTTTTCGGGATGGACTGCAGATCCACAAGTGATTCATTCATAAGCGCTTCTACAAACCTTTGTTTAATGGACAAGTTCTTAGATCCTATCGGCAATTGGTGACATCCCCTTCAAGATAATGGAATGGCAGGTTCACTTATATCTTAGCATATCATCACTTGCAGTAGAGACACATCCACAATCAAATGAGCGTTCCTGTATCGTGTGAAACATATAAATTAAAGTTTGAAAAAAGACACCCCTAAGGGTGTCTTCACTGGTACTGCATCACTCTCTATCCCCTTACGTGGTCCGGGCACGCTGAGCAGCAAGCGCCATCGCGGCGACGTATCCGGAGCTCCAGGCCCATTGCAGGTTATAGCCGCCGCAATCGCCGTCTACATCCATCACCTCACCGGCTAAATAGAGCCCAGGCACCAGCTTAGACTCCAGCGTTCCTTCGATGAGCTCGGTCGTATCGATGCCACCGGCTGTGGTTTGGGCGTTCGTGAAGCTGTTGGTATCGGTGATTTTAAATTCCCAACGCTTCAATAGTTTATAGAATATTTTCTTGGTTTTCCATGTTAGATCCTGACACAGCAGATGCAATTGTTGATCAATTCCAGCCTCCTTCAGCAGCACAGGAATCAGCTTCTTGCTGACGATGCCCACGAAGGAATCGGCAACTGTCCGGTGTCCGAAGATCCCCCAGTGGATCTCCAGAAAATCAATTAACTCTTCCTCCGTGCGCTCCGGCATCAAATCAACCGACAGGGTCACGGATTCTCCTATGCCGAGATTATACGCAGCCTTTCTGCTTAGCTGAAGGATGGGCGGGCCCGAGATCCCATAGTCCGTAAAAAGAATCTCCCCAGACTCTGTGCGGATAACCTCATTGTTCACGATCACATGGGCTTCTCCCTCAAATTTGATGCCCGACAGTTCCTTCAAATACGGATAATCCAGCTTCAATTGTACAATGCCTGGCACCGGGTGGATCATGGTGTGTCCCAGACGCTGGGCAAGCGTATACCCGGAGCCGTCTGTTCCTGTTTTGGGAGCGGTAAGGCCACCGGTACATAGAAAAAGAAAGTTGCTGGTATACACAACCTGTTCCTCCGTCTCCGTCTGGCAGGTTATCGCGAACCGCGGATGTCCCGCCGAAACGGTCACATCGAGCACTTTATGTTTATAATATACAGGAACATTCCGGTCCTCCAGCGCCAGCTTAAACACCCCCGGCACCGAAGCCGCCTGCAGCGACATCGGATACATCCGTCCATTCTCCAAGCTCATAAAAGGAAGCCCGAGCGTGGAGAAAAATTCGATCGTCTGGCGGACACCGAATTGCCGCAGTACATGTATTGGGAATCCTGCCTGATTGCTGTGATACTTAATTGATAAAGCGGCCGCTTCATCCGTACCGGTGGCGGTAGATTGGTTCGTAATGTTGCAACGCCCGTTACCTGTCGTTATTATTTTCTTCCCGAGCCGGTCATTGCTTTCAATAATGGCTGTATCAATACCTTGATCCCTCGCTGTAACTGCAGCCATTAGACCTGCAGCACCCCCACCGATAATGAACAGCTCGTGGTGCTTAGAAGTCTGATCCTTATACATGTTAATTGATGCATCCCTTTTCCTATAAATTTATTGAATGGACTTAGCTATCGCCATGGCGGCCACATATCCGGAACTCCAGGCCCATTGCAGGTTATAGCCGCCGAAATCTCCGTCCACATCCATCACTTCGCCAGCCAAATACAGCCCGGGCACCCGCTTGGATTCCAGCGTTCCCCGGGTAAGTTCGGACGTATCAATGCCGCCGGCTGTCACCTGCGCATTCGTAAAGCCATTGGTATCCGTCACTTTGAATTCCCAACGCTTCAAGAGCCGATAAAAATTCTCTTTAATTCTCGTCGGAAGATTCTGGCAAAGAAGCTGTGGCTGTTGATCTAAGCCCGTCTCCTTAAGCAGGACAGTAACAAGCTTCTTGTTGAAGATGCCCACGAGGGAATCCGCCACGGTCCGGTGCCCAAAGCTCTCCCAGAGCTTTTCCAGAAACTCTACTAGCTCTTCCTCCGAGCGGCCCGGCATCAGATCCACCGATAGTTTCACCTGTTCTCCTCTTGCCAGATGATACGCAGCTTTCCTGCTTAGCTGGAGAATGGGCGGACCGGTAATACCATAGTCTGTGAAGGCCAGCTCACCCTGTTCACTGCCGATGACTTTACCCTTTACAATGATATGAGCTTGTCCCTGAGATTTGATACTGGACAGTGCCCTCATATTCGGATATTGCAGCTTCAATTGCACAATAGCCGGGAAAGGCTCAATCAGGGTGTGCCCCAGACGTTCGGCAAGGGTATAACCGGGAGGCTCTTTTCCTGCATTGGGACCGGTATTGCCCCCCGTAGATAGAAGCAGATAGTCGCTGGTATAAACAACCTCTTCCTCTGTCTCCGTTTGGCATTTTATCGTGAAGCGCGGATGCTCTGCCGAGACTGTAACATCCACCACTTTATTCTTAAGGTATACGGGAACATTCCGATCCTCTAGCGCCAGCTGGAAAATATCCAGTACCGCCGCTGCCTGCAGCGACATCGGATACATCAAGCCCCCCTTCAGTCTTGTAAGCGGAAGCCCAAGAAAGGAGAAAAAATCAATCGTCTGGCTGACGCCATATTGCTGCACTACCGCAAGCGGAAATCCGGATTGATTACTGTGATACTTGCGCGATAAAGCGGCTGCTTCATCCTCAGCGGTCACAGTGGATTCATTGGTAATATTGCAGCGGCCATCGCCTGTCATTAAGATCTTCTTGCCAATCCGGTCGTTACTCTCCAGAATGGCAGTATCGATCCCCATATCACTCGCAGTAACAGCGGCCATTAGTCCGGCAGCACCTGCGCCGATAATAAAGAGCTTGTGGTGCATAGAAGTCTGATTCTCATACATGGTTGGTCAATGCATCCTTTATCCAATTTTCTCTAAGCATAAAAATACTTTATTAAATTATAGCATAAGTGTACTGGTTTTCACTGATCTCCTTATGATCATAGCCGATTACACAAGTGGAAACTGCTTTGCCGTCCTGTTAAGGAAGGTACCGCTTCAGCGGGAAATAGAAGGATAATGTATAGCGTGAAACATATACATTCTTATATTTTGGCCAAAAATACAAAGCAGCGATTCCTTAAGAACAGGAGAATCGCTGCTTTGCCGTTCTAACGTATACAAATGAAAGGTTGGTTATGTTTACTTAGCTGCCAGCATTCTGAGCAGAACCGTTACCGTCTCTGCCCGCGTCGCGGCATCCTTCGGGAAGAAGTTGTTGTTGCCCTTACCCTGCATCAATCCTGACTTCTTCATCTCGGCTGCTGCTCCAACTGCCCAGGCCGGGATATCGCGGTCATCCGCGAATCCAGCGGAATGCGCAGCGGGAGCAAGGCGTAATGCTCTTGCCAGCATGACAGCCATTTCCGCTCTGGTTACAGGCGCATCCGGGCGGAAATTGCTGTTGTTATCCCCCTGGATGATTCCCAGGGATACTGCACGCGCAATAGCTGCCTTGGCCCACGGTCCAATCCGGTCACTATCCTTGAAGGACAACGCTGCTTCTGCGTTCTGAAGCTTCAGCGCATTCGCCAGCATCACCGTGAATTCAGCACGGGTCACGTTACGGTTAGGCTGGAACGAGCCGTTCGGATATCCTGTAATGATCCCCTGCTTAACGGCTTCCCGGATACTGGCCTCGGCCCAATGACCGGCAATATCGGTGAGGGATGGACCAGGGACCGGAGTAGCCGGGGCTTGCGGACTCTCGTCCGGCTTGCTAGGCGTTCCCACAATAACCGGCGGTACTGTTACTGGCGGAGTCGCTGGTGCTTCTCCTCCGGGATCGCCTCCGTTTCCGCCGCCCGAACGCTCGTTTACCGAAACATTAATTCTGCCCGTAATGGACGGATACGCGCTGAGCACCGCTGTAATCGCCACTTCTCCAGGTGTGGACGGTGCGGTAAAGACCGCGCTAAACCGGCCGTTCACATCCGTTACAGCATGAGCAGGCTCAAGGTTGCCCGAGGCTGCCGCAAGCTCGACCTCCACGCCGGAAACCGCAAGATGGTCACTACCTGAGACAATTCCTGTGATAGATACTTCATCTCCGGTATTCACGGCAGACGGTGCCGCCTGAAGTTCAATAAGTGCAGGGACTGGTATGGCCTTGCTCACGGATACGGTAACCGTATTCGTCACGGAAGGATTGCCGGTCAGTACAGCCGTAATTACGACATCCCCGGCTGCGGATGGTGCCGTAAAGACGGTGCTGAACCGCCCGTTCTCATCCGTTATGGCAAGAGCAGGTTCGAAGCTGCCTGAGGCTGCCGTAATCTCGACCCCAGCGCCCGCTAACGGAAGCTCTTCACCGTCATAGACGGTTCCCGTAACCGACACTTTGCCTCCAGCAGATACAGAGGATGGCGTGGCCCCAAGTTCAATCCGGGCAGATACAGGCGCAGTCTCTTCTTCTACGTACACGGTAATCATGTCTGTCACGGATGGACTCGCAGGCAAGATAGCTGAGATGGATACCTCTCCGGGTACGGATGGTGCGGTAAATACCGTACTGAACTTGCCGTACACATCTGTAGTTACTTTTGCAGGCTCAAGGCTCCCCTTGGCGGCTGTGAGTTCAACCTCTACACCCGGAACCGGAAGTTCGCCGTCGCCGTACACAGTTCCCGTAACGGACATGCGGCCTCCCACTGTTACGGATGGCGTTGCCTCAAGCTCCATCCGGGCAGGAACGCTTTGCTGCGTCTCTGGTCCGAACACTTTGAATTCCCAGAGCGAGTATCCGTACTTGGATGCTCTCTGAGTTCCATACATCCGGACATATCTGGCATTCACCGGACCTACGGAGATCTCGTCAATTTCACCGTCTCCATTCGCGGTACTGTATACAGTCTTCCAGTCCTCCATGGTATCGGAGACTTCAATCCGGTATTCCTTCCCATAGGAGCTTTCCCAGTGCAGCATAACCTTGGAAATGGGCTGGCTAGCGCCAAGATCGACGTAAATCCACTGCGGATCGGCATAGTTGGACCCCCAGCGGGTCGTCAATGAGCCGTCTACCGCATTTCCCACTGCCACATCGGCGGCTTTGGATGAGCTTGCAATCACGGTTTTACCTTCCGCAAGGTTGAGGGCCAGTGCTTCATACACATTAAATTCAGCAAGCGAGTAGCCGTCCCCAGTTCCCTGCTGAACGCCCTGCATGCGGACGAATCTGGCACTGGTTTTACCGAAAGCAATGTCGTCGATTCCCCCATCTCCCATCGAGGTCGCATAAACATCCTTCCAGGTGTCCCCATCATCGGATACTTGGATTTTATAGCTTTTGCCGTATGCCTTCTCCCAATGCAGTCTAACCTTATTAATCATATACTGGTCCTGCAGATCAACATAAATCCATTCGTTGTCTGAAGCGTTAGAACTCCAGCTGGAGGTTCTATACAGATCGTTAGCATTGGAAGCAAATTGCTTGCCTACGCTAGAGGAAGCGGCCGCACCTTTACTGTAAGCCAGATCATACCCGCTGTCGTCGATGGAAGCTCCCTCGCTCAGCGTCTCACTCCGGCCGGTAAATGTATCTTTACCGAGTCTGTACGTGGTCGTAGTCTGGTCTCCGTTCCGGTTCAGCGTTACATTCACGGTAATCCCCGGCGTTTCGGGATTCGCCACCGAGATGCGGACAGGGTCCGCGGATTCATCAACAATTACCATCGACGGTTTATCTACGGTAACAGTCAGTCCTTCTCTTAGCGTCACCGTACCCGGCTGATAGAACAGCATTTCCGCAATGCCAAGGGAACGGTGCCGGACCGCCTGCACGGACGGTGTATTCGCGAGAATACTAATCGGGCTTGCTTCCGCATAGCTGCCAACCTCCGCAGCGGTTTTACCCGGCAATACGATGTATTGGTAGGAGGCATTGACCGGCTTCACTCCATGATCCAGCCACATTGAGAACACCGGCTTTGTGATTGGCTCCGTTGAGCTGCCGGAAACGACATCGCTCCATTTCCCGGTCTTCGTCTCCTGCTTCACCTGGAAATCCGTCTTATCCGGGAACACATAACCGGTGTTATCGTTATAGGCCCAGCGTCCGTTCACCTTCGACGTTTCGTCTGTAACGACTTTGCCGTCTACGAGCACATCGCCTACGGCCAGACTCTGGTTCAGCGTGGTATGGACCGGTGCAGCATTCGTCGAAGTGATCCCTGCGCCCAGCGCGACCATTTCATCGTCGAAGAAAAAGTATCCCTTTTTCCCGCTGGTACTCAGCTTATTGAAATCAAATGCAGTGGCTCCATAACGCTCATTGGTTACGCCGCCTACAAACGTCTTCGGGTTGTTGAAATTATTCTCCTTCGTGAATACGTTGGGAGCTGTAGTCCCCGGAACATGAGTCCAGTCCATCAGCGGGTACACGGTTCTGTACTCATCTCCGGTTCTCTGGATGGCCGTAGCGCCTTGCGGAGTCCAGTAGAGCAGATTGTATCCGTTTGGGTTAATAGTTCTAAATTCGCCGCCCTTGACTGTACTGGACGACATCTTGACCGTGATTCCGTAATCCTTCCGCATATGAGAGGAGACCAGTGTCTGCCATTGCGTCATATTATTCGCATCCAGTCCATTGCTCTTGACCGTGCCGATGTTGCGGATATTATCCAGGAAAACGGCGAACTCATCCGCCCGCTTCGGATTGGCCGCCTGCATCCACTGGAGTGGATCTTCATAGAAGGTCAGCGCAGAGCTCTCATAATCCGGCCACTCCGGCCCGTTCATCCCCATCCCCAGATCGGCCACATCGCCTCTCACCAGATATCTGGTCCCATCCAGCAGATAGGAGGATAAGGAGTCAATAGCTGCCTGGCTGTAGGCGAAGCTGGTGCCCGAGACCACATAAGCCCAGAAGGACATATCTCTGGCAAAGCTTCGTCCATAGCCCGTGGTGTAATTCGTCTTCCCATGCATGAAAAAGGACATGTCAGACTGGATTCCCGTTAGCGTCTCCGTCACCGCCGAGAGCACGTTGAACGCCTCTACGGCGCTGCGGACATTCTGGGCATCCTCCAGCAATAAGCCGCGGATCATATAGTTCTGATTGTACCAGGACGAGTTGGCTCCATCGATCGTATTCGGTTTGCTGTCTAACGTGCCGACAATATTGGCAGCCTGTTCTGTAGTCAGATAGCCTTCACACAGCAGCGCAATTTTGCTAAGCCGCAGTTGTTTGCCGATGCCGGTCTCCCACCAGTTGGTTGAAGTCGGTTTTACCGTGAACCAATAGTCGAGCCCGTTTTGAATACCTTTCAGCAGGGCTTCATTATGATAGTAGGGACTCTTCGGGTCCGCAAAAGCCTGAGCCATCGACTGCATCCGGTCCAGGGCAAGATAAGGCGACCACGCCCGCCCGTTGGCACTGGAGGCCGTACTGGTGTAATCTACATCCGCCCAGCTTCCATTAGCTTTTTGACTAGATAAGTAAGTTCCGGCCTGTGATTTAAAAGTCCATTCGACCCGGCCGTTCGTTCCGTCATTGATGATATCCTTGGAGATATAGAAGTCTACCACCCGTTGCTTCATCAGCTTCATTTCAGCCAGCTCTTGCGATGATCCATCCGCTGATACAGGGTAGTGGAACCCGAGGGTCGAGATCATCAAACCCACCATAACGAGACATACCCATCTCTTGATCCTGCTTTGCATGTTAACAGTCATGTACGCGCTCCTTTGCCTATCTGCATTATATTGTTAGCGCTTTCCTTTTTGCCGATAAAAGAAGGCAGCTTGCACTGCCTCCAGCTTATTACCATAGCGTACTTAATATATCCTCCAGGGGAATGTCCGCCACTGCCATCACTTCGTCCGCAGCACCGTAATACATACGGACCGTCTGGTCCAGCAGCAGGGCTCCGCATGAGAACACGACCTTGCCGAAGAATCCGTTCACCTCATAGGAAGCTTCCGGCTCCAGCACTGGGACACGCGATCTCGCAATGACCCGGGACGGGTCCTCCAGATCCAGCAGCACCGCTCCCATACAATAACGGTGGCTGCTGTCCGCGCCATGATACAGCGCAAGCCAGCCGCGTTCGGTTCGAATCGGAACCGCCCCGCCGCCCATACGGGCCGAGTCCCAGCCCTGCTCGCCGAGTCCCATCAGGAAGCGGTGGTTCCCCCAATGGTCCAGATCGGGCGATTCCGCGATCCACATCTCGGGAGCGCCGAATGACTTCGGCACCGGACGATGCAGAGCGTAGTATTTGCCGCCAATTTTCTCGGGGAAAATCATAACATCCTTATTCTCGGGAGGCAGCATCAGCCCGCGCCGTGTGAAGGTCCGGAAGTCGCTGGTCTCCGCCAGCCCGACACCGACACCGCGCGCGGAGGCCGCGCTGTAAGTAATGTAATAGGTGTCCCCGATCCGGGTCACACGCGGATCTTCGATCCCCCAGGCTTCCAGAGGATGCTCCGGGAACAGGGCCGGCTGCGGCTCCACCTCGAAATGAATGCCATCCCGGCTTCGTGCTACCCGCAGATGGGATAAGGAGGTGAGCATGACCGTCTGTCCGTCCTTGGCTACGAAGCGCGAGTCAGCGAAATCATAGCCCGGATCGTTCTTGTCGTACCGCTCGACCTGCACCTCCGTCCCTGCTTCATTCAGCCGGGGAACGAGCACCTCGTCCGCCCGGTCAGATATTGGCGCTTCGGCCACGCGCAGTAAGAGGATCGTCTCATCCTGTAACTGCGCAACGCCTGCATTGAACGCACCCAGCACCCGGAAATCGGGACGGGAGGGGGGAACATCCCCGGCTTCAATCAGCGGATTATGCGCGCTGCGTGTTATTTTCATTGGAGTGACCTCTTTCTGTGTTTGAAGTACGGTTGTTATTTCCCGGAGGTGACGGCATCAATCTGGGCCTGGATTTCATCAACGACTTTTTGCCCGCCGAGACTGGCCATTTTGTCCTCCATCGTTTTTCTTCCTTCCTCCGCAGGGATCAGGCCTTGGCTAAGCGGCAGGAAGATCGAATCGTGCAGCGGAGTGATTTTGGCATATTCCGTCTTCACTTTCTCGGCGTTGAAGTTGAAGCCTGCAATTGGACTCAGCGTGAAATTGGACGTCTGGGTCGAGAAGTCGAACCACTTCTTGTCATCTGGCATCATGGTGTCCGGTGTACGGTTCAGCGTCGGCCGCCAGGTCAGCACATAACCAGGGAACGTATAGCTGGACAGTACCTTATAGCTCGAATCGCCGACAGGCTCCCAGTCCTTGCCTTGAATGCCGTATTCCATCAGATCATGGTTCTCCTTAATCGACAGCCAGTTCATTACATCCATAGTAACTTCCGAATGCTTGGAAGTAGTCGGAATACAGAGGAAGTTCCATTGCTGATAAGCCGTATAAGGCTTGGCCTGCTCCCCGTTCGGAATGAAGATCTCCAGCTTGTCGCTGCCATCCTTCAGCATTTCCGAATATTTCAATCCTTCCACACCATCGGCTGCATAGTAGGTCGCCGCATATTTACCCTGCTTGAACAGCGTTTCCGCATTTTGCTCCTGGGCAATATTCTTGGAGATAATTCCATCCTTATAGTATTTGGTGACACGTTCATAGGCATCGGCAATCGTCGGACTCACCCATTGGCCAATGACCTTCTTATCCTTGATCGAATACGAGAACATGTTGACCCCGATCTCCAGCACTTCATCCTTCGCCAGATTCGCAGAGTCACTCAGAATGAATGGCAGCTTATCCGCCTTAATTCCGTTAATGACGAACGGCTTGATGTCTTTCTCATTTTCCTTGACCGCATACAGGAATTTCTCCAGGTCACCCAGCGTTTTCAGCTCGGGAAGCCCGTATTTCTCGCGCAAGTCCTTGCGGATCAGCAGGCCATAGAGCTGGCCTTGGGTGGTGCCGAGCGGAACCCCCATGATTTTGCCGCCGAACTTGTTGTACTCCCACATTTCCTCCGGAATGGATGCCTTCAGCTCCGGCCGTGCAGCCACTGCCGCATCCAGCTCCATCAAAGATTTACTCTCAATCATCTGGTTCATGGATATCCAAGGAGCATCCAGATACATATCGAACTCTTCCCCGGCAGACATCTTCACGGATACCGCATTCCCGTAATCGGACCATGGCATGAAATTGACATTCAGGGCGGCTCCGATATTATCCGCTTTCAGCTTGTCGTTAACCGCCTGCAGCACATTATCGAACCCCGCAGGTTTATCTCCCGGGAAATAAGCCTTTAGCGTCACAATATCCTTGGCAGCAGGAGCTGCACTGTCTGTACTGGATGGGGGATTCGCAGCATTGCCTTCATTTTTCGTATTCCCCCCGCAGCCCGCGAGCACCAGTGACGATACCAATACCGCTGTTGTTGCCGTGCCAAACCATCTTTTTACCCTCATCTCATAACCCTCCCATATCTATGGACACAATCTGAATAACTTACCCTTTTACCGCTCCTACCGTTAGACCTTTGACAAAATATTTCTGAAGCATCGGATACAGCAGCACAATCGGGCCGATGGTCAGCACAGTTGTCGCCATCCGCACCCCGTAAGTCGGTGGTGTCACTGCAATCGCCGCACCGGAAGGAATCAGATTCTTGGCCGCCTCCATATTGGAGACCATCCGGCGCAGAATTAACTGCAGCGGGAATAATTTCTCATTATCGATGAACATCAGTCCCATGAACCAGTCATTCCAGAAGCTCAATGCATAGAAGAGGCCGACAGAAGCCAGAATCGGCTTCGAGATCGGAATCATAATCTGGAAGAACACTCTCATCTCATTCGCTCCGTCTATTCTGGCGGCTTCCTCCAGCTCCTCCGGAATGGTGCGGAAGAAGCTAACCAGCAGGAAGACGAGGAATGGCTGGCACAACATCGTCAGAATCAGCACCCAGATCGTATTCTGCAAATGCAGCCACTGGCTAACCACAATATAGAACGGAATGATGCCTCCCGAGAAGAGCATAGGCAAGTAGCAGAATAACAGAAAAGGCGTTTGCAGAACATTCCGTTTATTCGCCAGTGAATAGCCGAGCATGGCCGAAATGCACAGGGCGCTTAAGGCCCCGACAACCGTAATGAACACGGTGACTCCATAGCCATTGAACAATACATCGGATTGCAGAACCGCCTTATAAGCGGCCAGCGATAATTTTTGCGGAAATAAGGTGTAGCCGTGCGCAATCAGCTCCTCCTCATCCGTAAACGAGCCGGCAATCATCAGCAGAAAAGGAAACAGACAAAATATAGTGAACAGCAAAATGAACGTATGGGCGAATGCCGTAAAGGTGCGATCCGCAGCGCTATGTTTCTGTCTCATAGTTACTCTCCTAGAATAAAGCAGATTCTTTAGATACCCTCCGGGTTACCCAGTTGGCGGCAATGACGAAGATCAGACCCATAATGGACTGGAACAGACCTACAGCCGATGACATGCCGAAATCGTGCAGCTGTCTCATCGAGCGGAAGACAAAGGTATCAATAACGTCCGTAGTCGGATACAGCATGGAGTTGTCTCCAATGATCGCATAGATCATCGCAAAGTCACCATTGAAAATTTTGCCTACGGCCAGCAGCGTCATGATCATAATCGTCGGCACCAGCAGCGGCAATGTAATGCGGGTTACAATCTGCAGCTTGGATGCTCCGTCAATCCGGGCAGCCTCGTACAGATCCTCCGGTATTCCCGTAATGGAAGCCAGGAAAATGATCGAAAGATAACCGGCACCTTGCCACACACGGATCACAGTCAGTATATACGGCCAAAGCTTCGACTCAAACATCCAGTTGACCGGTTCCATGCCGATATTGTGCAGCCAGACATTAATCATGGGCTCTTCCCCGCCGAATAAGGATTGCACAATCATTCCGATCACAATCCATGACATGAAATAAGGAAGGAAAATAAGCGACTGCGAGATCCGTTTGAAATACTTATTGCGGATCTCATTGAACATGAGCGCAATCAGAACGGCAGCCGCTGTCGTAAACACAATAAACAGCACGTTGAGCATCAGTGTGTTCCGCAGAATAATCCAGAAGTCATCTGATGTAAAAAAGTAATCAAAATTTCTAAAACCTACCCAGTCACTCCCCGTGATCCCCTTGGCAAAATCATAGTCTTTGAAGGCAATCATAATCCCGTATATAGGCAAATAACTGAACACGAGAAAAAACAACAGCCCCGGTACAGCCATTACATATAGAAAAGGATTCTGCACGATATGCCTCCATTTTGAACGTCTACCTGCGTTAAGCTGGTAGTTCATCTTTACATCCCCCCTTTCCTCAAGACCGGTAATCGCTTAAGGAGCGTCCCGTTATCTATGCCGTCACCTTATCAAGCCCTTACGGCCAGAGCAATTCCGAGAAGCTCCAATCCTTCCCGCAAGCGCAGATTTACCGCCTTCCCAAAAACAACACTCTTCCGAAAACAAACGATTTGGCAGACGAAATTGCACGTTATGCTATAATAAACCTACTTATTACGAGCCGGGCAGTTATGATTACGGAGGTTCTTAGCGCCATGAAATTCAGACAACCACTCTTCGCATCGCTGAAGCGGCACCCTACTTATATGAAGCTTATTTTTTATTTTGTCAGTGCGAACGTTCTGGTACTGGGGGTATCCTTCGTACTGCTCTATGGGCAATCCTCCAAGACCCTGCTGCACGAGATCGGAGATCATTCGGAATCCCTCCTCGTGAACGGGGCCCGGAATACGTCGCGGCTGATGGAATGGGCGCTTGATTTCAGCTTCTCCTCCAGCAATGACAGCGCACTTAAGGTGTATGCGCTTTCAGATCATTACAGCGATTTCGAAACCTATGGGGTATGGAGCCAGCTGATGGACATTAAGAACGCCAATCCCTCCATTGATTCTGTCTACCTCATTAACGATTACACGAATACGGTTGTTGACTCCAGGCTTGGGTTAAATGATACCGCCGCTTTTTACGATCAGGATATACTTAAGCGCTTACGTGACCCGGATATAGTGAACCATAGCGTGCTCATTCCGCGAACCTTGTCCCTCCCTCTTACCGGGAATACACCCAAAGACGTGCTGACCATTGTCAGATTTTATGAAAAAGGCAGTTCCATCTCTGCGTTCGTCATGAATGTGGATACGGATAATCTCATGACCCTGCTTCAGAACAATTCAAACTTCGCCAGCAGGTCCATCACCGTGCTGAATGACCGGGACGAGACGATCTTCAGCAGCACGGCCATGAGTCCGCAGCAGATTGCAGAGCTCCGGAGTCACGGAATGAAGGGCGCCAGCGGCTGGAAGCTGTTCCAGCCCTATGGCCAGGGGGAGAAGCTGGTGGTGTATGCCGACTCCTCGATCAAGGGCATCCAGGATTGGACCTTCATTGAGATGATACCGAAGTCCGCCATCCTGGGCAAAATCACAGTCCTGCGAAATACCAGTCTGATCCTGTTCCTCGTCTTGTTCGCGGCCTCCCTGGCGGTGATTATTCTAATCTCCAAACGGGTATACTCGCCCATTCAGGAGCTGATCAGCCGGGTCATGCGGCAGCATCAGGCGGAGAAGCCCGGCCTTGGAGCGAACGCCAATGAACTGGAGTACCTGTCGAGTGTCTTTATATCGCAGCATAATCAGATTCATGAGCTGACCGAGCAGTGGCGGCATAATAAATTTCTGGGCCGAGAGCGATTCCTAAGGGATTTTCTGGGGGAGACTTACCACTCGGCAGAGGAGATCAGCGCTCAATTCCTGGAATGGGGGATTGATCTGCCGACAGATCAGCTATCCGTAGCGATCTTCCGGATCGACCACTTCGCGGAATTCTCGGGAGTATACCCGGAGAAGGACCGGCGCCTGCTGCGGTTCGCCATGTCCAATATCATTCAAGAGTCGCTGCAAGCGTCCAGGCACAAGCTGCAAACGGTAGATATGGGAGACGACCACGTGGCTGTCATCTTATCGGCCCCCTTATCCGAGGAATTCGTGAAGGAGCTGCAAGGCTCCCAGCAATTAATCCAGCAATATTTGTCCGTGGGCACCACCATTGCCTGGGGCCGGACCCTGCCGGGCTTAACCGACATGCATGAGGTATATCTGGAGACGTATGAGCTGACGCAAGAACGGTTCCGCTTCGGACACCGCTCGCTTATCGTCAAGGCATGGCTGCCGGATGCGCCCGGGGAACTGTATCATTTGCCTGTGAGCCAGGAGCGGCAGATTGCCCAGGCCATTCTCAAGGGGGAGGCCCCCGTCATTCTGGAGGTCTTGCGCTCCGCGGTAGTGAAGCTGCGGGAACTGCCATATTTTGAATGCAAAATGTCCCTCATCACCTTGTTCATGAACATCCGCCGGCTCATCCAGGAGCATTCCGCTCAGCCGCTGCCCAGCTCGTGGGGGCTAACGTCCATCGAGAAGCAGATCATCCAGCAGGAGACCATAGATAACGTCACGCCTTGGATGGAGGCCTTAATTACCAAGACGCTCGAAGACATTGCAGCCGCCCGCAGCCAATCCAAGAATATCGCCCTGATCTCACAGGTGGACCAGTTCATGGAGAGTCATCTCACCGATCCGAATCTGTCTGCCACCATGCTGGCCGATCACCTGGGCTTGTCGGTCAATTATTTCCGCAGCCTATACAAAGCAGAGACCAACCAGTCCATCACCGACAAAATATCGGAGAAGCGGCTGACCTTCATCTGCCAGGAGCTCATTGCCTCCGACTCCCCGATCGAGCCCATCGTCCAGCATTTCGGCTTCTCGTCCCTGAACACCTTCTATTCCAGCTTCAAGAAGGTGTACGGCATGACCCCGGCCCAGTACCGGAAGAAGTACCGGGCGGAGGATGGCGGGGGGACGATGTAATAGCACGCAAAAAGGCGATAAGGAGTTGTTCCTTATCGCTTGTGTTGGTATTCCAGCAAGTTGCCGCTCTTATTCTCCCTTATAGGCCTTACGTAGCTCCGCAAGCTCGAACTTCTTCATCTGCAGAAAAGCCTTCGTCACACGCGCCAGCTGCTCCGGCGTGCCCTTCTTCATCATCTCATTCATCTCCGCCGGAATAATCTGCCAGGAGATGCCGAAGGCATCCTTCAGCCAGCCGCATCGCTCGGCTTCAGGAACTGCGGACAGCTTGTCCCAATAGTAGTCAATCTCTTCCTGAGAATCGCAAGATACCATGAAGGAGACGGCTTCATTGAAGCTGAACTGATGATTATGCGCACTGTCCATTACCGTGAACCACAGGTTCTCCAGCATGAAATCCGCGAACATAATCGTTCCTTCCTGATCCGGCGCAGAGCCTGCCGGGTAGCGGGTAAGAAGACCTTGCCGCGAATCCTTGAATACGGATAAGTAGAAGGACATCGCTTCTTCCGCCTTCCCGCACTGATCCCCGACGAACAACAAGGAAGGAATAATTGCAGGCCGCTCCTCCCCTGCCGGGTTCGTTAGAATCAGCTGCCAGGACACTCCGAACTTATCCTGAATCCAGCCGTACCGCTCACTGAATGGATACTTGCCGAGCGGCATCAGGGCGGTGCCGCCTTCCGCTAACTTGTTCCACACCTCATCTAATCTCTCTGCTGCATCCTTTTCCCTTGAGGGATCAAAATTCACAAAGAAAGACACCGACGGATTCAGCTTGAAATACGGCCCCCCACTAATCGCCATGAACGGCTGCCCCCAGACCTCAAAAGAGACCTGACCCGCATCGCCGGATGGCGTATCATGAATGGTGTTCACACTCGTAACCTTGGAATCCGGAAACACAGAAGCGTAAAAGCGGGCGGCTTCTGCCGCCTCCTTGTCATACCAAAGATGCGGAACAATTCTCTGTCTGATGCTGGCCACAACGATTCCTCCTTAGCTTCCTGTCCGTTCGGATCCAGGGACAGGGATAGGGCTTCAATTTGCTTTATTATACACTAAAGGAAGGCTGCTTCATTCTTTATTCGGAAAAGGTTGCCCAGCCAATGTCCTGACTACGTTCCACCAATCTTCTGCAACGGCCTACGAATTTTTCCTCCAAATCATTGTTCAGAATGTTTGATAACCAATTACGGATATGAGCAAGGAAAAAGCGGCCATTTGAGGCCGCTTTTTCCTCCTTCTCTAGTGCTAGAGCCGAGAGATCAACCATGCCCGAAGTTAACAGCACACAAGCTTCAACGGCTGCAGTCATGTCCTCAGTACCCCGCCGAATACTCCCTTCTCTCTTTTAAATTAACAATATCCTGGCCCGTAGGGTTCTGAAAAACACGAAGTCCAAACAGAGGGATAATTGCAAAAATGTGATCAAAGATATCAGACTGGACCGATTCATACACACCCCAGGTTGTTTCATTGCTGAACGCATAAATTTCCAAGGGCAGTCCGCTGTCTCCTGCTTCTAACTGTCTGACAATGAGCGTCATATCCTTATGAATTTTGGGATGATTGCGCAGATATTCTTGGACATATTCTCTGAACACTCCAATGTTCGTTAGCTGTCTCCCATTAACCTTGCTCTCCATATTGATATGATGCTCGATATTATAAGCGTTAATTTCATCTAATCTTGTCGTGACATAATCGCTAAGGTAGTGTACCTTCCGGAACTCCTCAATCATTTCTTTGGTACAGAAGCATATGCTGCTCGTATCAATACAGACACTTCGTTTCATCCTTCTGCCGCCGGAAGCTTCCATGCCCCGCCAATTTTTAAAAGAGTCTGAGATCAAAGCATAGCTTGGAATCATCGTAATGGTTTTATCGAAATTCATTACTTTTACCGTATTAAGCGTAATATCTATGACATTGCCGTCAGCATTATATTTAGGCATTTCAATCCAGTCACCCACACGAACCATATCGTTAGAGGATAGTTGAACCCCTGCCACGAGGCCCAAAATCGAATCCTTGAAGACTAGCATAAGAACAGCGGATAACGCCCCCAGCCCACTAAGAAGAATAAGCGGATTCTGACCCATAAGGTTAGAAATGACCACAATCGCACCAATAATATACAGAATAATCTTCGCAACCTGGATGTAGCCCCTGATCGGCCTAATCTTGGACACTTCATACGTCCGATAAATAGCATCGATGGCATCAAATAGTGCATTAAACACCGTGATCATTACGATAATCATATAAGCTAAGGCGAATTTTACAATGAAAGACTGATACAGCGGAAAAATAGGCGCAGCGTAATAGATGATAAAGGCCGGAGCAAGATGCGACAGCTTGTGGAACACTTTTTTCTCCAAAAAGAAATTATCCCACGTATACCGGTTGTTATTAATAATATGGATGATGATCTTCAGTACGATTTTTTTGGCTACAAGATTAGCCACTACAGAGAGCAAAGCAATACATAATACCATAATGATGTTTGAGAGATACACACTCATTTGCTCGCTCACGCCATATCCTGCAAGGTGCTCTTTAATAAAATTCATCATTTCCTCCTGACAGGGTGCATAGTAGCCTACAATTATAAAGCATAAATATATTAGAAACAAATATTGTACACGATAAAGCATATAGTTAGAACATCTTCCAAAAATAAAAAGACCACCTTAAGAAGGCGATCTCACTGAGAGTACGATGAGGCTGGGGGAGAACTTGCATCGCTACAATACGGCGGAATTTGCTACTGAAAATGTATGAGATAGCTGTTTAGCAAACATTAATTTTCAATTGCATTTCCCCAGTGTCAATCACGGCCCCAGCTTGTTTCAAGAAGTTAAAACAGAGGATACCATCGATTTCCATGCCATAATCCATATTCCCGATTTCCACTTGAAAATCATTAAGTATTGCTTCATCGACTATAATTAAGTTCAGGTATTTGGTGTAAACATACTCCACACCACCTACACCTCGTATAATATCAACGACATCATTCCCTTCAGGAACCATACCAATCTCCTGCACGATGTCCGCGTTCAAAAGCGTACTGGCAGAGCCTGTGTCAAGTAATACCTTCTCCAGCTTTAATTCTCTCCCTCTGAACACAACAGTCATGCTCACGAAGGGAAGACCATAGATTTCTGTTATATTCATCTGGGCCCTCTAATCCCGACATATCGTTCTCGCGCTACAACCTCAGGACGGGAGGTGTGAAAGAAACAATACTCTCTGTGAGGGTCTTCCTGGTGTAATTCACTATACCGCTTCAATGCTTTGGTGGAGTCCTCATAGGAGTCGATCACAGACATCTCTTCAATAAAACGCCGGCCCTCCTTAGAGTAAGCCTTAGTCGCCTCAAGAACGACCCATTCATTTGGAAAACGCTCCTGAACTTCATCCCATCGCATCTTGGACACCTCCGGTTAAATAATTACTAATATTATATCATAACAGGTATTAAATTCTAAACCAGATTCAGTTCCCGCCTAACTTTAGAAGTTGATTCGCATAATAACCAAGAGTAGATCGTAAATAATCATATTTATCCTCCTACTTGCAACGCTCGAATTAGTACTGTATAGTTCTAGTTATGACAAAGATAAAAGTAATGAATCAAAAACGTGTGCTTGAAGTCGCGGCAGCCTTATTTTTAGAAAAGGGATTTGCTTATACCAGCATGGATGAATTAGTTCGTGTGAGCAAAGTATCAAAATCGAATGTGTATTATCACTTCGCTGATAAGGAAGAGTTGTTAGCAGGGGTCGTGGATTATTGGATTGAAACGTATGAGCGCGCAATGGATGAAATCCTTTCCCAGAACCAATTATCCGTTGAAGAGCGTGTCCAGATGTTTCTAGAGCATTTATCGCAGGGAGTTCAGTCCAGAGAGTATAAGGGGAGCTGTCCGTTTATTACGCTTTATATTCAAACTCCGGCACAAGCTACGCACATCAAAGAAAAAATAGGTCTCTTTTTCACAGGATTACAAATGAAAATTTCTCTTTTACTTAAGCAAGGAGCAGAAAAAGGCGAGTTTAGAGATACGATTCATATTGACGAGGTAGCGGCACTTTTTATCACGAATCTTGAAGGAGCGCTGTTTCTTGCAGAGACATTGAAGGATGCAACGGTGATCACGAGAACAGCTAGCCACTTTTTCAACTTGCTTCGATAGAGAAGCATTTTTTTTACACATAATTAGTACTATTAAGTACTAAAAAGGAGAACGGATGACATGAGGACTATATTTTTAACAGGTGGAACAGGCTTTATCGGGAGGCAACTCGTGGAGGAGCTTCTTACAGAGGAGGTTATAATTTTTCTTTTAGTGAGGTCGAAAGGTAAAGCAACACGTGCTTTTCAGGAAAAAGGTATTCTCAACGAGGCAGCGATGCACTTTATTGAAGGTGATTTGACGAAACCAGATTTAGGTCTAAGTGATGAAGATAAGGAGAGGGTACTACGCACGGATGTTATTATTCACGCTGGCGGACAAATGGATATTCAAGCGACAACGCAGGAAGCAACCTCTGTATTTTTAAATGGTGCCAAGCATATCGGTCAATTCGCTAAACGTATCCATCAGTTGAAGGGTTTGCAGCAATTTATTCATGTCGTTGGATATATGAGCCCCTTTGATGATACTAATAGCAAGGTTGCGATTGATGTGTTCCAAGAAGGGCACGACTATTTGAAAATAAAGAATCCGTATGAACGAACAAAATTTCTAGCAGATCTGTATATTCGCCAGCAGGCATCCGCTATAGGTTATCCGCTATCTGTTATTAACCCGCCAACCGTAGTCGGCAGCAGTACAACAGGGAGTACGGAGCAAGTAGCCGGCTTAGGCTTGCTTGTGGCGAGTATGCGAAGAGGGCTGATGCCCGTTATTCCTGGAGGCAAAGGGTATAAATTACCGCTAATTGCAAACGATGCGCTGGCGAAGTTTATCGTTCAGGTTGTTAAGCAGGAGCCATCGTCTATTCAAACCTATACACTTGTTCCAGACCAACCGCTGGACCCGGATATATCTGAATTATTAGGCATTATGTCAGAAAGTATGAATATGGCCGCACCTACAATCTCTGTGCCCCTTCGCTTCATGAAGGCAATTATGAAAGGCGGGATAAGTAAAATCACACAAATTCCATCAGATGGACTGAATTTTATTACAAATAGAACCTTTTCAAATGATCAATCAAAAAAAGTCATGCGAGAAGATTGGTTTACTAAGACGAGTGTAATGAATTTTTTCCCGGCCGTAGTAGCAGATTTGGACTATCGCCTGATGTACCCAAATGACCAGCATAATCGTGCTTATGAACGAACATTAATCGGAAACACTGTGATGTATCAAATACAAGGAGAGGGTAGGCCATTTATTTTATTCCACGGTTTGCTCAGTGATGGAGCCGATTTATTTCCTTTAGGGCAAGAGCTTCATGAAAAAACGGGTCAACCGGTATGGATTCCAGATCTTCCAGGTTTAGGACGCTCCCCTTTTAAGCAAGAGACAACTCTTCTAGATCTCTATTTAAATGTAGTAAAGGAGTTATCTGGAACAGCTACCCATGGTGCACATTGGATTGGCCATTCCTTCGGAGCGGTTATTCTGCTGGAAGCGTTAGGGCGAGAGTACCTAGATACTAATAATACTATTACTTTACTTCAGCCACCTGTTACGAAAAAAAATTCCAAATCGTTTCATGCTCCTCCATTGTTGAACAAATGGGTAATGAAGTTAGCAACGGCTAATTCATTAGAACGTTATTTAATGGGTCAGGGTCTATTTGAACATACGGAGAGCATTCCGAAACATTATATTGCAAAAGTACGCAGCAGCTTTACTTCGCCTAGAATTTTAAATACAACTCTTCAGCTCAACCGTTTTCTATTGAAAAACTATCAGAGTGATTTCACCAAAGTACCGAGGTCTAATCTTAATATTATTTGGGGAGATCAAGATCGGCGCTATTCCGCTCCATTACATCTTGGTAAGGTTGATGTTGTTCCCTATGGTCATCATTTTCCTCTTAGCCATCCAAGGGAGACGGCTTGTTATATTCTAGGGAATTAATAATACATCCTCAGGCATGAAAAAAGACACCTGATAAGGTGTCTTCTACTTGTACTCCATATGGAGCCGAGGGGAGTCGAACCCCTGTCCGAAGATAACGGCACATAAGCTTCTACGAGTGTAGTTACAGTTTTGATGTCACCCTAGAAGCCCCCCGTAACCGGGTCCCCTTCGGGTCAGCCTGATTATCTTCTTCAGCTCACCCCAGGCGGAGATGAGACAGCGTATTCCACTATTTGTTAGCCCCTAGCCCTGTCACATGGACGATGCAGAGTAGAAGCACGCACACAGTTTCTTAGGCTGCGAAAGCGTAGTTGTTTTGTTGTTTGCCGTTTAATAGGCTTTAGCGTTGATGAAGCGGACGCGTCCCCACTACTCGCTACTCATGCTCGAACTATCCCCGTCGAATCCAAGAACGGCCCCTCATTAGAAAGGGCGCTTCGGATTAACGGATCAATGACAAGCATAAATGCTGATCCGGTACACAGCGATCTTACTCAAGATGGCTGTTCAGAAGCAAAAAATCTACTTACACAGTATAGCACATTTATCAACACTTTAACACGTGGGTTAAAGGAATTGAAGGTCGAATCTGGAACAATTGGGCGCTATCATAACTTCCTGCCTAACGGGCGATCTTCTGCTTGTCACGCAGCACACGCTGGATATCACGTTGAGCGTCACGCTTCGCGGCAGAATCCCTTTTGTCATACTCCTTCTTACCTTTACCTAGACCGATCAGCAGCTTGGCGTAGCCATTGCGAACATAAATCTTGAGCGGCACAATAGTGAAGCCATCCCGTTTGGACGAGCCCAGCAGCTTGTGTATCTGCTCCTTATGCATAAGCAGCTTACGTGTGCGCGTCGGGTCGGTAGGATTGGCGCGGTTCCCCTGTTCAAAAGGACTGATAT
Source organism: Paenibacillus sp. FSL K6-1217 (assembly GCF_045040735.1). NCBI lineage: Bacteria > Bacillati > Bacillota > Bacilli > Caryophanales > Paenibacillaceae > Paenibacillus > Paenibacillus sp. FSL K6-1217. The sequence goes on along the minus strand of NZ_CP150271.1, from coordinate 5,335,370 downwards.
GCATGTTGTGGATATGAATTTCGCCATTACGGATCGTTGCGAACGCATCCCCTATGTTAGCGCGGCCATTACGCAGTGATTTGATCTCTGTTCCTGTAAGAACCAAACCAGCTTCGTAGGTGTCCTCAATAAAATAGTCATGGGAAGCTTTTTTGTTCTGGGCGAGCACTTTCCCGTCTGCTTTTTTACCCATGAAAGTCACTCCTTGAATCGAATTTAGAAAGCCCTATATAATTAAAATAATTAAAGCTTATCGATTTCACCAGGAAACAGCGGGAAATCAAGTCTCATTTCATATTGTAACAAAGCCAACACCTTTCACGCAAGAAAGCCGCGAAGCTTAATAACCCCGCAGCTTGATAACTGTATTATTAATGTCTGTTATTCTTTTATACGTTCAAAAATAAGCTCTAGCACAGATGCTTGCCCACCAGCCAGTAAAGGCATAGGAACAACGCTGTGAAGCTTCCAGCCATCTGCTGCATAACGCTCAATCACTTGCCTGAAGTCCTCCTTTAATTTCCCACTCACCATACCTACTGGAATTGATACATAATCGTATTCGTACTTATACATTATTGACTCCTCCCTCTTAGTTCAGTTTTCCATTTCAATGACTCGTTCTAAAAGTACCTTTCCATAACCAAATTGATTATCCCAACCCGGATCACCAAGGTCAACGGTCATTTGCTCCATACGTTGGAGTATCAGATTAGTTTCCGGAAAGTGATGATGCTTGTCATAATAATTTGAAATTAACAGAGCTGCCGTAGCTGACACCTGAGGAGCAGCCAAACTTGTTCCATACGAAAGGGAATAACCTTGTGGAATATTTAATATACTGTCTAGTGGCGTATTAGGCAGTATAGTGGGGAACCTGGTTAACATCAAATCTGTTATATTTATCTCTCCTGTTGTATCGAAATTATCACCAAAATAACCACCGTAGGCCACAAAATCAATATAATTTCCATAATTAGAATATGGGGCCAAGCGATTGCTTTTCGTAACCGCACCTACACTAATGACATGTTCAAGCATACTGGGGACATGTACTTCACTGGTTATACCCTCAGAATCAGCATTGATGCCACGATTTCCAGCAGACGCCACGATTATAACTTGATTTTTATCTGCATAATCTACCGCGCGCTGATAGGCATCCAGCAAAATATGGCCTGCTTCATCTAATTGGATGTAACTTCCGGCACTGATGTTAATCACTTGATTTCCGTCATTGGTTGCCTTTACTACAGCACTGAGAAGATCGAAGCTGCTGCCTCCGTCATTATTCATAATTTTATATGGAATAACACTTATGTCTGGAGCCAACAGATTAACTATCCCAGCGACTTGAGTACCATGCCCGTTTTGATCTTGGACATTATTATTGCCATCTACATAGTTCCAACCGTCCGCTGTCACAATAATTTGTCCGTCCTGCTCATTTAACATGTCCACACCGCTATCCAGAAGGGCAACTTTAACATTGGAGTTACCCTTTTGGATATTATAGGTGTCATAATTATTAGTCTGTGCTTCCGCATACCACAAATACTCGTTCAATTCTTCTATCCCGTGTAAATCCCAAGGAATTTTGTTTTGAAACAATTTAGCTTCTGTTGATTCACCAGGATCTTTATACCAGGAGAAGTCTACATAAGCCGAGAAATCCTTCAAGCAGCTATCCAACTGATCAGCAGTACCTTTCAATTGCAAGAAACCAATCTCCTGAATTTTTTTCACTTCAAGTTGGCTCTTGATTAGAAGAAAATCTATCTTTTGGATTTGTTCCGGTTTGTCCAGTAGGACAAATACAACATCTGTTGGAGCCTTGCTCTCCTCAGCGGCATTTGCCGATTCTATAGGATTTAGGAAAAGGCATATGAACAATAGGAATAGTATAAAAGCTATTTGATTCTTTAATGTTCTCAAATTATGCTTCCCCTCTCTTCATACGTCGCATACGTATTCTCTTGAAATTTTGCATAAAATTCTCCATAGAATTCGCTTTTTTCAAGCAATTCATGATGCATTCCTCGAGCTACAATCCCCCCGTCCTCCATCACTATAATGAGGTCCGAGTCCATTATCGTTGTGAGCTTATGAGCAATGACTATTCGGGTACATTTTAACTCTCGTAGAAAGCTATCTATCCTCTTCTCATTCTGGTGGTCTAATGAACTAGTGGCTTCATCTAGTAATATGACAGATGGCTTGTTAAGAAGTGCCCTTGCCAATGCAATCCGCTGCCGCTGTCCTCCGGAGATATTCATACCGAGTTCCGACACCATCGTATTGAAGCCCATGGGCATTCGGATAATGTCCTCATATATCTCAGCCATCTTGGTAACGTTTTGAATCTCTTCCAGACTAACATCTTCATTATACAAAGAGATATTGTCTTTAATACTTCTATTAAATAGGGAGGCATCCTGTGGTACAACACCGATCTGTTTGCGCAGTGCACTTAAATTCAAATCGCGGATATCTTTGCCGTCAAAAGAAATGGCTCCTTCGGAGGGCATATACAAGCCGAGAATCAATTTAGCTAACGTGCTTTTTCCCGCGCCAGACTTTCCGACTATTGCTATTTTTTGTCCAGAGGCGATATTTAGATTAATATCTTTTACGACCAATTCGCTGTGCTCACTGTAACGAAATGATACATTTTCCAAGAGAATATTCCCCTTGAAATTCATAATAATCTCTTTGTCATCATCGCTATGTTCAAGCGGTTCATCCAATACATCCTGCACACGCTCAAGATACGCTCCAGTAATGAAAACAGCATTGACCGTTTGCACAATAGAACCACTCATACTAAAGAAATTGTTCGATAGCGAGTAGAATGCGATCAATTCCCCTAAGGAGAGCTGATTATTGAATACCAGCATGGCTCCGATCCATAATACTAGAAGCGGTGACATCATTTGAAGAGTACCAGAAATTGAAGCAATCAAGTTCATGAATCCTTCCTTATTCTTGTACGCACAGATCAGTTGATCGAGGAAAGAGGACCAACGGCTATATGTCTCCTTCTCAATTCCTGCTGTTTTAATCCCAAAGATCCCATATAAAAATTCAGTTTGATAACTCTGGAGTTGGGAAGTCTTCAAAATCTCGTCTTGATTAACCTCTTTCAAGCGGCGCTTGGTAAAAATTAATACTAGTACATTTAACAATGATAATCCGACAACTAATAATGTTAGAGCTACAGACTTGTTAAGCATATAAATCATAATAAAAGTAATTGCACTGAAGTCCAGCAGACCTAACACAAGCCGCGAAGACAACATTTCTCTAATTACTCGAAGGCTGCTGGCCCGAAATAGTAAATCACCAAACGATCTTAATTGAAAAAATTGATACGGAAGTCGCAGGATATGTGAAAAGAAGTGCTGCATCATTCTTTTATCAAGCATATTATTGAGTACTATGATAAATTTGCCGCGAAAGTATTGAACAAAACCCTGTACAATGGTCAACATTATTACGCTTAACATAAAGATAGATAACAATTGAATTTTATTGGCTGTAATAATATTGTCGATAAGATACTGAACCAAGATAGGCATCCCAAGCGTTCCTAACTGATAGATAATAGCCATAACGATGACAATGGCCACCTTCTTGGGTATTTCCATCAAATATTTAAGGAACTTTCCCCATGCGGATACCTTTTTCTGTGGAACTACCTGTTCAGTCGGTATCATTTCCAATACAATTGAATTATAGCTCTTCTTAAATTGTTCATGGGATATCGTACGTTTACCCACGGCCGGATCAATAATTTTCACACCGTTTTTACTTATTTTATCTACCACTACATAATGGTTTTCTTCCCAGTGGACAATTACCGGCAATTGCAGCTTATCGAGCTGGTGCAATTCAGCCCGGAACACCTTTGCTTCAAAACCCAACCGCACGGCCATATTTCGCATGGTGTACATCGTGATACCATCGCGTCCTATACCTGCCATATTTCTCAATTCTCTCAAAGTCTTGTGTACACTATATCTTCCGGCAACCATAGAAATGCAGCATACTCCGCATTCCGTCTGCAGCATTTGCTCCACAAACGGCGTCCTCTTTATGAACATACAGCTACCTCATGAAGCGGAATGTCCAGCGAGAGAATCGATGGAATCTTGGGATCAATAAATCTGAGCAATCCTAAAGCAATTCCGCTAAGCCCGGTAAATAGACCGAGTGACTCAATGTCAGGATGCATACCGGTCATCCATAGTTGCTCCGGTACTCGTTTAATTTCTATCCGTTTCTCTGAATCGATCGGTTTCAGCCCTGGAACCAGACTGCGAACATCCATAAGTACATTGCGGTTACCCAGCTCGCCATGACACATGGAGTGTCCAATCGGCTCTTCTTGTTCTTTAGATACATCTTCCAACAAACGATCAACAAGCAAAAGCTCTCTTGGTATGTTGGGCAGCAAAAACCCAATATGCGCTCGGGCCAGCAAAATGCCATACGAACCATGACACCAATAATTGGCTGCCAGTGCATGTTTATTCTCCCGCAGGTCCAGCCATTTCCGACTATCTTCTACATAAAACTCGTTCTCTATATGCATTAATTCTATAACTGTCCGCTCAATTTCAGATGACGGAAGCACACTTTGGACATGTGCTAAAGAAAAGGCAATCCCACTAAGACCATGGGCAAATCCAGCAGAACGCATACGATCATCCTGAAGAACTACATTTCCGAGTTCCAGCAATAACTGATCCGTCAAGTTGTGAAGGACCCTCTTCACTTCATCATCTGGATATGCACGATACAGGTTAGTTAACACCTTCAACAGGCCAGCATGGCCTCTGATAATATCAATATCTTTTTCCAACGGAAGGAGCTTCTCGATAACAGGCAACATATTTGTAGCCCTCTTAAATAATGTGGCGTCCTCCCACAAACCGCCCAAGTAAGAATACAAGTATACAAAAGCACCGATACCAAAAAAGGCAGAGGTGGACTCCATATTGTCCAGACAGTATTGTTCCTCGTTTATGATCTCATGCAGGAGAGATTTTGCGACTTTCTCATACTTCGTAGAATTTAAGGATGCACCCATTTGTGCATAAAATATCGCTAGCCCTGCCACACCATCATAAACACCTGGAGGAAGCGGTGACAGAAAAATATCATCTTCATCGCCAACGCTGGTGCTAATCCAGAACGGACCTTTGCCTTTTTTATCATACAAAGCATTGTCTAATATTCTATCCGCGATAACTTCAACCTCTTCTCTCGGTGAAATCAGCAAAGGTAATGGATTGGATTGCCCCGAATTTTCGTTCCATATATTATCAATTAGCGTTGCCATTGAAAGAGAGATGTATCTCTCTTGCTTAAGACGATCCGCTTTGGTGAAGGAACGAATACGGGCTTTCGTTAAGGTAATGCTGCTTTCGTTGTAAAAATCTTTAAATTCCTCGCCTGCACTATCATATAGATGCTTGTTGCCTGCGCAGAAAGTAAAATATGGAATATCATGATTTACCAAATCATTAATCTCAGAACGTACAAACAAATGTGCTCGATCCGACCATTCAGTGATAGACCACATATAGTCAAATAGGCTCTCTCGGTCTAGCCCTCTTTGCATATACTTAGGATGAGTGCTAGCGTCTAGAAATTTCCCATACACATGGGTTGGCCTAAATACATGCCTTACTTCATCACTACCAAAGAGGTCTATTAGAGACTCGAATTTATCCTTATGGGTTTCGATAGAATGGTAGGTGTCACGGAATCCTTCAAGCAAATATTCTTTATAGCTATAAATTTCAATTTCAGTTCCATAGATATCTGGAACATTCAGCTTATTCTGTGTTAATTGTTCCTTTTCGGCAAAAACCATAGCATCTGTACCAAAGTTATCTATTGTATATCCCTTAACCTTCTTGGATTTCTGTCCCCCTCTCCCCGCAATACCACTCAAATCGTAATCGATTATCTGATCATGATTAAATTTGACAGGTAACATCATCGAGGACAATACAGAATTCATCAATTCCAACGCCGTAATATGAAGTTGATTCTGATTGTTGAATAAATCAACATGGTTGTTAAATAAAGTCTCCAAATCAATTAGTATTGGATACTCACCAGAGGCAATTAAATTCTCGTTATGAAAATCGACAGATCGGAAAGCATACAGCAATGCTACATTCATTCCCTGTCTGTAAAAGAATCGCTGAACCTGCGCTTCATCATTACAACCGCTATAGGTAATAAACTCTTGCCATCCATACTGTTTACGGTCCAGCACCTTGGCCGTTCGCAAAGGGTATTTCACCCCACTATGGTTCAGCCACTCTACAACTTCGGTGAAATGAGCATCAATTGCGAGCGAGCGCGGTTTATAAACCAGTTTTCCGGCAGTTGTCTCAATGATCTCAACACTTTGTCCGTTCTTGTGGGAGTCTCCCAAATCACCTTTGACTCCAATCAAGCAGGGTGCATGTAGACCAAATACGGCCTCTATGGATACATAGTCTTGTAAAAAACGGTCCGCAAGCATCTTATGTATCTCTATTAATTGAACAATACGGTCACACAAAATTCTTCCCAGAACCGGATATACCTCAAAAATTTCAGCAAAATTTTTGGAGTCACCCAAATACTGTTCTACAAAATAAATATAACGTTCCTCTCCGGTATTACCTTCCAACCGCCCTTCTAATCTTGCAATATTAAGTTCTGCTATCAACATCTTGGTGGATAGCTTATCAATGTCGCTATGAATAACGGCAATAACGCTCTTCATATACTGATCAATATCAATCAAGTCCTCGATTTGAGAGTTTTGCTGCGCCAAGGATTCAAAAAACACTTCGAACTCATGCTGGACGTACAAGATAAATGGAGTGAAATAAGTAATAAAAGATCTATGGGGCAGATCATATTTTATATTAAATACAGCCTTTGGATCATAAGCTGTTATTATTTCAAGAATTTTGACCCAATTCGGAGAATGATTCTTTAGCAAATCCGGATAGTGATGTATTAATTGTTCGTAGTCCTGTTTAGTCAGTTGAAGTGAGCGTAATTTATTGTGCAATGCCTTCTCAGAAATATTATGATCAAGCTCTGTATCCCCATTTTTATGTAAAAAACTTAAAAAAGGGACTAGCTCATGCAAATAAGCGCTCTGTTTAAGCGCGGATTCAATTTCAATCATCATTATCATCATCCCTTACCCATGTAATAAGAAGGCTGCCTTAAAGACAAGCTTTACGGCAGCCATGTTACACATTCAATACAAATTAATATATCCATAGATGAGCAATCTCTAAAACTCTCACTTGCAATCTCTTATTTACTTTGTAACTCCCCTGATTCTTACATAATAAGGATAGTCAGTTTCAAACTGCTCTGAATTAAAATTATATTAATAATTTAGCAACGACTAGTGCATTTGGTTGTTGGGCAAAGAGCTGCTGAAACCGTAACTCCTGCAGTAATACAAGTCCAGGAAGATGTTGTAATCGTAGCTGTTTCTGGATTTACATCACCTGTTCCTCCGGTAAGCATTTTCAATTCTTCCTCGCTGACTACACCTACGGAAGTACTGGTTTTCAGGAATTCATTGCGAACCTGTAAATTTTTCAAAAAAATCATCCTCTCCAAATTATTGTAATTATGTAAGATTAGGGGTTGACTATCCTTCCCAGAAAATAATATACTATATTTGTTATTCCAAGTCTACCATTTTTTTACTAACTGTAAAAGGGAGAGATTAAGTATGATTTTTAACAATGACCTGGTATCTGCATGGAAAAACCCGATGGCAAGAAAGAATCTTGGTACCGTTGCCCATCCTTCCGGTGATGTGATGGCAGAGCTGAAAGAAGAAGATCTTCAGAATTTTGCCGGCGGTTGGGATACTAACACCTTAACTACAAGTACAAGCATCTTTATCAGCCGTGCGCTTGGCAACAATGGCTGGACATGTACACTCACTAAAGAATGTATGCCAAGCTGCAATTAATCAAATTATTTTAAATTTCGGACGGGTCTCTAGTTACCCGTCCGTTTCCATTTTCAAAATTGAAAAATCATGAATTTTAACTATTACAAATACCTTAAGTAGGTGTATTCAAATATGAACAATAAATATTTTGTATATAGTGAAAGACAACCTGTTATCGGTACTACCAGCAACCTAGAGGTTAAGGAAAAGACCGCTTATTGGCGCACTTTGTTTAATGAAGATCAAGAATGGCTTGATAGATCAATTTCAATCTTTACAGACGATGGTGTAGAAGCACTTGCCAAGTCCTCTTTAACTGCCTCAGTTGAATGGAATGCCAGCGTTTCATGTCACTATAATCATTGGATGCATATAAAAGAACAGTTTTTTGCTACTTATAATGAATCTGCATCTATTGATGCTACACTTAACAATTCGCTTATCTTCGATGCCATGCTAACACGTTTTGCATATGTCGCCGAGCTAGAACTTGCTTCACAACAGGTATTGCTTCCTGATTCTGTTAAAGAAAAGACTCTATACCATTTGAAAGAAACACTATTACAAATATCCTATCAGACACTCATTCTTGAATTGAATGTATTGCGTGTTCAAGAACAGTTAGCTGGTAATACTCCTGAAGAAAGATATGTGACCTTCAATGACCGTTTCCTTAATGATAGGGCTTATGTACTTTCCTTCTTTGAAGAATATCCAGTCCTGCTCCGGATTCTATGTACAAAGACTGACTATTGGGTGAGAAATGTCGCAGAGCTTCTAAAACGCCTTGAGAATGATGGAGAACAAATAAAGGATCTTTTTGGTGTACGTGGAAGAATTATTGATCTAGATCTTGGACTCGGTGATTCCCATGACAAAGGCAAGATGGTAGCAATAATTACTTTCGAAAACAAAAAATTGGTTTACAAACCCCGAAGCCATGAAGTAGATCTTAAGTTCCAACAAATCTTGAGTTGGGTAAACTTCAGACAACCGCTAAGAGCATTGGCTACTAATTCAATATTAAATTGCGGGAACTATGGATGGTCTGACTTTGTAATGCATCAGGATTGTGAATCCTTGGAGCAACTGAATGACTACTATATTCGTCTGGGTCAACTATTGGCTATTTTATACAGTATTGATGCAGTAGATTTCCATCACGAGAATATTATTGCATGTAAAGATCATCCTATTTTAATTGACTTGGAATCTCTGTTCCATCAAACCAAGCATATTGAAGTTTCTACAGATACTGCTATGGCAAAAGCACGTTACATATTGACTAGATCTGTTAATTCGACTGGGATCCTTCCCTTTAACTCGTATTATGAAAAAAAAGATAGTAACCGCGTGCTGGACTTAAGTGGACTTAGCGGGAAAGATGCCCAAGAAGCACCCTTTAAGGCCTATCAGATTAAGCAATCTTTTCGTGATGACATGCATTTGGCCAAAGAATCTTTTGAAATTCAAGGGGCCCAGAATGTACCTAAGCTACAGGGTGCTCCTGTTGAAATTGTTGATTATCTAGAATCCATTATGGATGGCTTCAGGAACGTGTACAGGCTTATTTATAGCGACAAAACATCTTACAATGCACTTTTAACGATATTTACGGGTTGTCCCGTAAGAACAATCATCAGGCCAACGGCTATCTACGCCCAGTTGCTAAATCGAAGTTACCATCCAGACTTCCTACGAGATGCCGTTGATCGGGAAGTCTTCATGAGCAGACTGGAGAAATCTAATATTCAAGATACAAACTACGATGTCGTGCAAAGCGAGTTACTCGATCTTTTGGACGGAGATATCCCCTATTTCCTATCATCACCTTCCACTACACACTTGGAATTGACAAATCAAATACTAGTCAAAGGTTATTTTGAGAAGTCAGCTTTAGCAAGAGTTAATGAAAAAATCCAATCCTTATCGGATATCGATTTAGGTGAGCAGCTTCATGTCATACGCATGTCCATTCTGGCCTCTTTTAATGCAAAGCATCACAAGGATTCGCTAGTTTTGAGCAAAGAAAGCGGGCAGATTGCCATTGAAGAAGTAGATGCAAGCAGCATTCTGAGTTGTTCCAGGAGAGTAGGACAATATGTTATGGAACAATCTATCACCGCCGAGGGCAGTGAGGATGTTAGCTGGATTAGCACGATGATTAAAGGTATTGACGAAATATCCTGGACGATATCTCCTGTTAATCTTGATTTCTACAACGGTGTAGCTGGCATTGGTTTTTACCTTAGCTATCTAGGGAAACTGATTCCTGATGATAAAAGTTTTGAGAATGTTACAATACGGTGCGTAAACACGGTAATCAATTCACTGAATGAGCTGCAAAATCAAAATATAGATTGGACACCTTATTTAGAACTGGGCGGATTTACGGGAATCGCAAGCTATCTATATTTCCTTCAGCATGCATCAGTTAACCAACAGCGTCCCGAATGGTTCCAGGCTGCAATGCAATTTCTGCCGCTGCTTGGAGAATTAATTGAGACAGATGATCAATTCGATGTTACCGGAGGGACTGCCGGTGCCTTAATGGTCCTATTATCCCTATATGAGCAGCAACAGGACAAAGAAATACTTAAGCTTGCCGAACGATGCGTACGGCATTTACAACACAGTGCGACTATAATGCCTGCTGGCATCGCCTGGCGAGATCCATACCACCAAAAGTTTTATACCGGATTTGCACATGGCTCCTCCGGTATTCTGGCTGCACTCGCCAAATTCAACAAGTTGATGGACGATCATTCGGTTCGAAGCACCATTGAGCAGGGTTTGTTATTTGAGAGAAGTATGTACGTGCCGGATGCGAAGAATTGGAAATCTGTTGGACGGGATCAGTTTTCCGTAGCCTGGTGCCACGGAGCCCCAGGCATCCTGCTCTCCCGCCACATTTTGCGCGAGAATGGCTATTACGATACTATGATTGAATCAGAAATTGAATCCGGGATTGAGACTACACTCAAATTAGGTCTGGATAATAACCGTTCGTTTTGCCACGGAGATTACGGACAACTTGAGATCCTAAGCAATTTCTCAGATCAAAACTCCACAGTACATGCAGCAGTATCTGATCTTTCTGGAAGGCTGTTTGAATATTATAGTAAACATAGACTGACTGGAGGCGTATCTCGTGGAGTGGAGGCTATCGGTCTAATGCTTGGCTGGAGTGGCGTAGGTTATGGATTGCTTCAAGAAGCTTATCCTGGCAAACTCCCACAAATTCTTCATTTGTCCCCGCCTGTTGATTTTAAATAAGCTTATTTAGTCGCTCTCTGCGCGAAGAAGTGATTGTTCCCATGGAAGCCTCTTCGCGCTTTTTACTGCCTATCAACAATAACTGGTACATTTCGCACTTATACTGGAATATCTCTTTTGGTAAAGGTAAAGTAGGAGATTCCCAAAAAACCAATAAAGTAGGCAGCCATGATCATCAATGAAAAAGAAAGATTCATTCCCTCTACCACTGGCGTGCCGTCCAAATAAGCGGATAAGTCATAGTTAGTAAATATTAAGTATTTAATCCAATCAAATTTGGTTGCGAAAAATTGCGTCAGCGTGGTTCCAGTAAAATAGAGCAGCAAGGAAACACTCACTGAAAGCAATGCGTTTCTGAACAATACAGATAGGGCAAAGGCTAAGGTTGCCATCATTACAATAGTGGCAAGCGTAGCTAGATATTTCAGAAAGAGATAGGTCGCCATTGACATCTTTATGACCTCTCCATTCTGATAGGCCAGATAATAATCATTCCCGCCAGCGCCCAGCCCCAAATAGCCTAATAATGAAGCGAATATCAGAAATGTCATAAACAACAGAGTAATATTTATCACTGTAGACACATACTTCAGTATCAGATAATTCCCTCTACGAATTGGTGATGTTATAACAAATTTAATAGTTCCCTTTGAATGTTCAGCAGAAATTGCATTGGCGGCAAAGACAATAGCCGCTAAAGTGATTAATGTGGTCACTGGTCTCAATTCGTTAATTAGTGTCAATGCATCATATTTAGTTGAAGGTGAAAGATCATGATCAATCCGGTATTTGTTCACAGCTATTTGTTCGGAAAGGTAACGGTGCATAGGCATAGTTGGCGATAGAGCAGCTATCTGCTTCTGATCTGCCTGGATTTGGTTCTCTATTCCGGCTCTCCAATTATTATTTTCAACAGTGCTCTCCGGGTTACTGAAACCTATTAGAACAGCATAAGCAACAGTAATGATGAGCAACAGTATAGTAATTAACCATGTGTTTCGGTTAATGTAGAAACGATACATTTCATTTTTAAGCAATCGCATCAGCTCACCCCCTTATCCTCTTTCAGTAGTTCTATGAAGTCTTCCTCTAGCGTCTTTCTTCCCTGCTTCATTTGTAATACTTCTATATCATGATGTTTTAACATATGAATTACACTCATAATTTGTTCTTCAGGCAATAAAAGAGATAAATCCAGAGATCCCTTGCTCTGTTCTAATTTATGGCCTTCCTTTGTTAGCAATAACATAGCCTTGTCAATCTGTAGTGGATCAAACGAAAGAGTATAGCGGAATTCATGCGCGGTTCTCTTATTCTTCTTAATTTCCAATAGTTCACCGTGATTCATTACTCCGTAGTAGTCACACAACATCTCAACCTCCGACAATAAATGGCTGGATAGAAAGATTGTTTTCCCTTGCTTCTCTGCCAACTCCTTGAGTATGCTTCGTAAATCAATAATACCCTGGGGGTCTAAACCATTGGTCGGCTCATCCAAAATAATCAGATCGGGATTATGCAGCAGTGAAACCGCCAGACCCAGGCGCTGTTTCATACCCAAGGAATACTTTTTGACCCGTTTATTCGCACTCTCCTTTAATCCAAAGATCTCAAGCTGGCGTACAATATCGTTCTTACTCAGTCTTTTACGAAAGGCTGAAATATAACGCAAATTCTGGAATGCCGTCATCTCTTCATAAAAAGAGGGATTCTCTATCACAGCACCCGTCTTTTCAATTGCATTTTTGAAATCCGACCGGATGGAGCTACCTCCGATGTTGACATCACCAGAATTCATCTTCATCATACCCACTATGATCTTAATTAAGGTTGTCTTTCCGGCACCGTTGGGTCCAAGTAATCCAAATATTTTTCCTTGAGGGACGGACAAACTAACATTTTTTAATAAGTCCTTGCCTCTGATTCTTTTGCAAACTTGGTCGATAACTAAAAAGTCCAATTGCTTTCCTCCTAGAGCAGACGCTCGCTTCTGCTGTTTAATTGCGTCTCCACAAACCAATCCAGATAAAAAAGCCAACTATAAAGGATAACGAAAATAACAGCGTGACCATATTTCTATATATCTCATAGCCTAGATCTACCCATGAACTTATGAAGATGACCACAGAAAAACTGGCACTCAAAAGAAAAAACATAGACTTAAAAAATTTGTTTAAAATGTAAATTCCCCGTTCATCTCGTATTCTGGAGAGGCTAAGAATCATAATTCCTACAAATGCCAGAAATCCCAACACCGCGACAATGGAGTTCAAAAAAGAAATAGAGATCATTTTAACCTACCCTTCATAATCAAACACATCATAGATGCTTTTCTGAAAAACTTCGGCAATGCGGAATGCCAACTTCAGGGATGGCATATACTTGTTTTTTTCAATAGAAATTACCGTCTGCCGGCTGACCTGAAGAGCATCTGCCAATTGCTGCTGCGTCCAGCTTCTCTCCATACGTAGCTCAATAATATGATGTTTTAAACTCTGTCCACCAACCCCCATAATTACCATCCTTTAGAATTAATTTACTTTTTTATCATATTACTATTTCCTGCAAAAGTAAAGACTCCTTTACTTTTGTTATTAAATTCTGTTCAGAGCCGCATATGGAACAAGCGCAGCAGATTCTCGGAAAACTGCCAAAGACAGTCATTGCAGATGAGCTGGACATGCGCCTTAATGACGGAACCGGAGAGTGTGTTTGTACAACTGAAGAACAAGCGAGGAATCCGGCGATTTCTGCTTCGCGGTATTGAGAAAGTGACGCTGAAGCAAGCCATGACAAAAACGCAGAGCAGCGATCCTCCAATAACGAGAGAATCGCTGCTCTGCTCACTTTTTGTAATATTAAGAATGAAGAGGATTGTGTTCCGCCGTAGAAAACCTACTCTTGGAACAGCGCCTCATCTCATTCAGCCTACGCCTTAGGCTTCTTCTTGCGCTTACGGCGCCCGCTCTGCTCGCCAGTGCCAGCTCCTGCCTGGCCTGCTGCGGACTCCCCGTTGCCTGGCGTCACGGAGGGGCTAATGAACACGCCGCCCTTCTTCGTCTTGCGGCGGCCCTTCCCTTCCGGCGCTGAGCCGCGCCCGTCAGGCCCGAGGTCCTCGCGGCTGCTGAACCGTGTGCTCGCGTCTACGCCGCGCAGCTCACCGCCCGCCTGCTCAGACCCGCCACCGCTCGGGGCGCCGTAGCCGCCCTTGCCCGAGCCAAAACCAAACGCGATGCCGCGTCCCCCGGCACCGCCACCGCCATCCGCGCCGCGGCCTCTGCCGCGCTCGCGCGGAGCGCCAGCCCCGCCGGCTTCGCCCCGGCGGTCACCCTTCGCCGCGCCTGCGGAAGACGCGGCGGCCAGAGCACGCTGCGCTGCAGCTTCCGGCCCGCGGCCGCGTTTGCGGCCGCTGCCTGCTGCGCCAGCGGTATCCCACGCCGCCGCTCCATCTGGGCGCGGCTCTGTTACTGCGCCGCCGAAGCCATCGGCCGCACCGCCCTTGCCCTTCCCGGCAGCGCCAAAGCTGCCGCCCGAAGCGCCGCCCTTCTTCTTCCCGGCGCCGCCCTTGCCTACGGCAGCAGCGCTGCCAGGCTTGCCTTTACCGCCGCGCCCCTTGCCGCCCGCGGCCTTACCTGCGAACGGCTTGCTGGAGCCTCCGGCGCCCGGACGGCCGCCTTTGCCGCCGCGTCCGCCGTAGCTCCGGTGGTCTCCGGCTGCGCGTGGCTTCATATCCAATAGCTCGAAGTCGATGGTGTGGTCATCCATGTTGACCTTGGCAACGCGGATCTTCACCTCATCGCCGATGCGGAAGACCTTGGAGGTACGCTCGCCGATCAGCGCCATATGCGCTTCGTCGAAGTGGTAGTAATCGTCTGTCAGTGCACTGAGGCGAATAAGACCTTCGACCGTATTATCCAGCTCGATGAACATCCCGAAGCTGGTCACACTGCTGATCATGGCGTCGAATTCTTCGCCGACCTTGTCCTGCATGAACTCTGCTTTCTTGAGCTGCTCGGTATCGCGTTCGGCTTCTACAGCCACACGTTCACGCTCCGAGGACTGCTGGGCAATATCCGGCATCCGGGAGGCCAGATATTCATGGCGCTTCTCGGTCAGCGCCCCGCCATTCTCAAGCACTTCACGCATGACGCGGTGAATGACGAGATCGGGATAACGGCGGATCGGTGAGGTGAAGTGGGAATAGAACTCCGCGGCCAGCCCGAAGTGCCCGGTGCTCTCGGCATCATACTTCGCCTGCTTCATCGAGCGCAGCATCATCGTGCTGATTACAGTCTGCTCCTTCGTTCCCTGAATCTGCTCCAGCAGATCCTGGAGCGCGCGCGGGTGAACCGAATTCCCCCGGCCCTTCACGTGATAGCCGAAGTTAGCCGCAAAAGCCATGAAGTTCTGCAGCTTCTCCGGGTCCGGGTCCTCATGAATCCGGTACAGGAACGGAACCTTCAGCCAGTGGAAGTGTTCCGCCACCGTCTCATTAGCCGCCAGCATGAATTCTTCGATAATCTGCTCCGCCACAGAGCGCTCGCGTTTTACAATATCGATAGCCTTACCGGCCTCATCTACAATAATCTTGCTCTCTTCAAAATCGAAATCCACCGCCCCGCGCCGCATCCGGGCATCGCGCAGCTTCATCGCCAGCTCCTTCATCAGCCGGAAATCCCCGATCAGCGGAGCATAACGCTCCAGCAGCTCAGGATCTTCATCCTCCACAATCTTACGTACGTCAGAGTAGGTCATTCTCTCCTTCGTGCGGATGACACTGGTGAACACATCGTGCTTCACGACCTTCATATTCTCGTCGAATTCCATCTCACAGGACATCGTCAGCCGGTCCACCTGCGGATTCAAGCTGCAGATACCGTTCGACAGCCGGTGCGGCAGCATCGGAATAACACGGTCCACCAGATACACGCTGCATCCGCGGTCATAGGCTTCCTTATCCAGCTCTGAGCCTTCACGCACATAATAGCCTACGTCGGCAATGTGGACACCCAGCTTGTAATGGCCATTCTCCAGACGTTCTACGTTGACCGCATCATCCAGGTCCTTGGCATCCGCGCCGTCAATCGTTACGATATTAAGCCCGCGCAGATCACGCCGCCCCTGCTCGATAATCTCTTCATCCGTAATGGAATCCGGCGCCTGCTCCGCTTCCGTCATCACCTCAGCGGGAAAAGCCTCCGGCAGCTGATGCTTGCGGATCACTGACAGAATATCCACACCCGGGTCATCCTTATGGCCCAGAATTTCAATGATCTCACCCTCAGCCGCAGCACGGCCCTCCGGATAATTCACAATACGGACAACTACCTTTTCCCCGTCAACCGCACCCTTGAAGGACTCCTTGGGGATGAAAATATCGCGGTTAATCCGCTTATCGTCAGGCAGCACGAAACCATACGTCTCCAGGCTCTGGAAGACTCCTACTGTCTGCGACACGCCCCTGATCAGAATCCGTTCCACTTCACCTTCCATCCGCCCGCCGGACGGGCTCTTCGAGGTAATGCGGATCAAGACGATATCGCCGTTCATTGCGCCCTTCAGATCATTGGCGTGGATATACACATCCGGGTGCTCCCGGTTATCGGGAATCAGAAAAGCAAAGCCCTTCGCATGGGCCTGCAGCCGTCCGCGCAGCAAATCCATCCGCTCGGGCACACCATAGCGGCTATTCCGGGTCAGAATAATCCGGCCGTCCTTCTCCAGTTCAATCAGCAATTGCTCAAAGGCCTTGAACGCCTCCTTGTCCTCAATTGCGAAATGACTCACCAGTTCCTCGTAAGTTAGTGGTTTATAAGCGGTTTCCCGCATGAAATCAAGTAAGATCTCCTGTGTTATCATGTTCGTCACCTCAGCCTCCTGCAGCATTCACATGCCACTGGCATATATGTATGCCTTGTCCTATTGCACAGCAAATAAATCCAAGTAAAATTTACCTTTATATACTTCATACCCTAGTATACACGAAATCAATCCGGGCCATCCCTGTTATGATGTTCATAATATTAAATCTGCATACAAAAAAGCCCCCGTCTATTCCATTCAGAACAGAGCGAAGGCTTGATGTAGACCATTTAATCAACAACAACAGCTACTACAATTGACATGATGAAGAATCCGGCTGCCAGACCGACCGTTACACGCTGCAACACAAGCTCCATACCGCGTGCCTTTGTTTTACCGAAGAGATGCTCAGCACCGCCGGAGATGGCACCGGAAAGACCTGCACTTTTCCCTTTTTGCAGAAGAACGACCGCAATCAGACCTACGGCAAAAATCAGAAGCACCACTTTCAAAAAGATATCCATTCACTTCCACCTCCTACGTCCAAGCATCACTATCTATGCTAAATTAGAATTTCCGTTTCATAAACAGCATTCTCATTTTATCATAGCCATAGAGTGAATACAACCTTCCAGACTGCATTTCCGCCCGGTTACTCTATGAAAATCTCACGTTTGCCTTCTATCGCAGACAGCGGCGGTCAAGTGGAAACGGCTTTGCCGTCCTTTAAAGGACAGTACCGTTTTCAGCGAGAAATAGAAGGATAAGTTATCGTGTGCAACATATAAATTCTTCTATTTCAAAAGAGCCTGCCGGAATCCGGCAGGCTCAGTGTTCCTATATCTTCAAAAGAAATTATCTTTTGAGGTTGTAGAAGGATTTCAGGCCGTTGTATTGAGCCAATTCGCCCAGCTCGTCTTCGATGCGAAGGAGTTGGTTGTATTTAGCCACACGGTCTGTACGGGAAGGAGCACCTGTCTTGATCTGGCCAGCGTTGGTAGCTACCGCGATGTCAGCGATGGTGCTGTCTTCGGACTCACCGGAACGGTGGGAGATTACAGCTGTGTAGCCGGCACGTTTAGCCATTTCGATTGCGTCGAAGGTTTCAGTCAGTGTACCAATCTGGTTCACCTTAACCAGGATGGAGTTACCGATACCCTTTTCGATACCTGTTGCCAGACGCTCAGTGTTCGTAACGAACAGGTCGTCACCCACCAATTGGACTTTGTCGCCCAATTTTTCAGTCAGCAATTTCCAGCCATCCCAGTCATCTTCGGACATACCGTCTTCGATCGTGATGATCGGGTACTTCTCAACCCATGAAGCAAGCAGGTCAACATACTCAGCGGAAGTGTAAGATTTACCTTCGCCTGCGAGTGTGTATTTACCGTCTTTGTAGAACTCAGTGGAAGCAACGTCCATACCAAGGAATACGTCAACGCCTGGCTTGTAGCCGGCTTTTTCGATCGCTTCGATGATTGTAGTGATCGCTTCTTCATTGGAACCCAGGTTCGGTGCAAAGCCGCCTTCGTCGCCAACAGCTGTGTTCAGGCCCTTGGATTGCAGTACGGACTTCAGGTTGTGGAAGATTTCAGCGCCTGTACGCAGAGCTTCCTTGAAGCTAGGAGCACCTACTGGCAGAACCATGAACTCTTGAACGTCGATGTTGTTGTCGGCATGCTCACCACCGTTGATGATGTTCATCATTGGTACTGGAAGCGTCTTGGCGTTGAATCCGCCCAGGTATACGTACAAAGGAATATCCAGAGCTGTTGCAGCAGCGCGGGCTACGGCCATGGATACTGCCAGGATTGCGTTAGCGCCCAGCTTGCCTTTGTTAGGAGTTCCGTCCAAAGTGATCATCAATTTGTCGATGCCCACCTGGTCAAGAGCGTCCATACCGATTACTTCTGGAGCGATGATTTCATTTACGTTCTCAACAGCTTTCAGAACGCCTTTACCCATGTAACGGGATTTGTCGCCGTCACGAAGCTCTACAGCTTCATGAGCGCCAGTGGAAGCGCCGGAAGGAACGATAGCGCGGCCTTTTGCGCCGGATTCCAGATAAACGTCAACCTCTACAGTAGGGTTACCACGGGAGTCAAGAACTTCGCGTGCATACACATCAGAAATAATAGTCATGTAAGTTTAATCTCCTTTTATACGTTGGTTTTGGAATTACAAAAACAGGTGTCCTGCTTATTTGCGGCTGGCAATCATGGATTGTCCGGTCATTTCCGCAGGCTGCGGAAGTCCCATCAGATCTAAGATCGTCGGTGCCACATCTGCGAGAATACCGGATTCACGCAGCACTACATTTTCAGTGGTCACGATGAACGGAACCGGGTTGGTGGTATGGGCTGTGAACGGACGGCCGTTCTCATCAAATACCATATCCGCATTACCGTGGTCGGCAATAATGATAGCAACGCCGCCCTTAGCAACTACAGCATCCACAACCTTGCCTACGCATTCGTCCGTTACTTCAACTGCCTTGATCGTAGGCTCCAGCATGCCGGAGTGTCCTACCATATCAGGGTTAGCAAAGTTCAGGATAATGGCATCCTGTCTATCCGCTTCGATCTCCGCTACGCAGGCCGCCGCCACTTCGTAAGCGCTCATCTCAGGCTTCATATCATAGGTTGCCACTTTCGGCGAGTTGATCAGGATACGGGTCTCGCCCGGAAGCTCCTCATCTCGTCCCCCGCTGAAGAAGAAGGTCACATGCGGATACTTCTCCGTCTCAGCAATACGCAGCTGCTTCTTGTTCTGCTGAACCAGCACCTCACCGAGCGTGTTGTCCAGGTTCTTCGGGGAGTAAGCCACGAAGCCTTGAACGGTCTCACTGAAGGTAGTCAGACATACGAAGTGCAGGCCTTGCGGGAACTTAGGACCACGGTCGAAGCCGCGGAAATCCGAGTTCGTGAATACTTGCGACAGCTGAATGGCACGGTCAGGACGGAAGTTCAGGAAAATGACGGAATCGCCGCTCTCCACTGTCGCTACCGGGTTGTTCTGGCTGTCCACAATTACGCTTGGCTCCACGAATTCATCAAATACAGAATTCTGGTAGGATGCCGTGATAGCCTGCAGAGCATCGGTATATTTAGGGCCTTCGCCGTATACCATTGCCCGGTAAGCCTTCTCTACACGTTCCCAGCGCTTGTCACGGTCCATCGCGAAGTAACGCCCGGATACCGTAGCAATCGTGCCTACGCCAACCTCTTCAATCTTGCCCACCAGATCCTGAATGAACTTCTGTCCACTGTCAGGCGGTACGTCACGGCCATCCATGAAGGCATGAATATAGACTTCATGCAGATCTTCTTTCTTGGCGAGATCGAGCATGGCGAACAGGTGATTGATGTGGCTGTGTACGCCGCCATCGGATACCAGTGCATAGAGGTGAAGCTTTTTGCCGGTTGATTTGGCGTTTCTTACCGCAGCCACCAGCGTTTCGTTGTCGAAGAATTCTCCGTCACGGATCGACTTGTCGATACGGGTCAGATCCTGATATACAATCCGGCCGGCACCGATGTTAAGATGCCCTACTTCAGAGTTACCCATTTGGCCTTCCGGCAGACCTACAGCCTCGCCGCATGCGGTCAGCGTAGTATTCGGATATTGCTTCAGGTAACGGTCGTAGTTCGGTTTGTTGGCTTGGGCAACGGCATTGCCTTCATCCGTGTTGCGCAGTCCGAAGCCGTCCATGATGATCAGTGCTACAGGTCTTGGAGCTGACATTCTTACTTCGCCCCCTCAACGAGTGAAACGAAGGAAGCAGGCTGCAGGCTGGCACCGCCGACGAGAGCGCCATCGATGTCGCTTTGACTCATGTACTCCGTTACATTCTCAGGCTTCACGCTGCCGCCGTATTGGATACGTACCGCTTCTGCTGTTGCTTCATCATACAAGCCTTTAACAAGGGTACGGATATAAGCAATAACTTCGTTGGCATCCTGGGAAGTGGAGGATTTACCTGTACCAATCGCCCAGATTGGCTCATAAGCGATAACTACGCTTGCTGCCTGTTCTGCGCTAAGACCGGCAAATGCCGCTTCCGTCTGAACCTTGCATACATCCTTAGTCTGGTCGGCTTCACGCTCTTCGAGCTTTTCGCCTACGCAGACAATTGGAGTAATGCCGTGGCGGAATGCCGCATGCATCTTTTTGTTGACGATTTCGTCCGTCTCACCGAAATAAGCACGGCGTTCGGAATGACCGATAATAACGTATTCTACGCCCAGATCCTTCAGCATCACGCCGCTGATTTCGCCGGTATAAGCTCCGTTATCTTCGAAGTGCAGGTTCTGTGCACCAATTTTGATGGTGGTGCCTTGGACCGCTGCAACCAGTGCAGGCAGGTTCGTGAATGGCGCGCAGATTACAGTCTCAACGCCTGCCACTTCCGCCTGGCCTTTGATTTCCGCGATGAAGCCTTCGGCTTCCGGAACGGTTTTGAACATTTTCCAGTTGCCTGCAATAATAGGTGTTCTACTCATAGTGATGTATTGCCTCCCTCTTCGGTATTACTTGTCGTTCAGTGCTTCTACACCTGGAAGAGCCTTGCCTTCCATGAACTCGAGCGATGCGCCGCCGCCAGTGGAGATATGATCCATCTGGTCTGCGAGGTGGAATTTCTCAGCAGCCGCAGCGGAATCCCCCCCGCCGATTACAGTGTAGCCTTCGGTAGTAGCACAAGCCTGAGCTACAGCCTTTGTACCTTCAGCGAAGATATCAATTTCAAACACGCCCATAGGTCCGTTCCATACGACCAGCTTGGAGTTTTTGATAATATCGGCATAGATCTCACGAGTCTTAGGACCGATGTCCAGACCTTCCCAATCCGCAGGAATATCTTTTGCATCTACAATCTTGGTGTTGGCATCTGCACCGAACTTGTCAGCGACTACAACGTCAACCGGAAGCACGAAGTTCTTGCCCAGCTTCTTGGCCTTCTCAATGAATCCAAGCGCTGCATCGATCTTGTCGTTGTCGACCAGGGATTTGCCGATTTCGTAACCTTGAGCCTTGGTGAACGTGTAGGAGAGGCCGCCGCCAATCAGTACATTGTCAGCCAGATTCAGCAGGTTGTCGATAACGTCAATCTTGTCTTTTACCTTGGAGCCGCCGATGATGGCAGTGAAAGGACGTTCCGGGTTAGAAAGCGCCTTGCCGAGAACGGACAATTCCTTCTCCATCAAAAGACCGGATACTGCAGGCAGGAAATGAGCGATACCTTCTGTCGAAGCATGAGCGCGGTGAGCAGCGCCGAATGCGTCATTAACGAACAGGTCAGCCAGTTCAGCGAACTGCTTAGCCAGCTCAGGATCGTTCTTCTCTTCGCCTTTATAGAAACGGACATTCTCAAGCACAAGCACATCGCCTTCATTCAGTTCAGCGATTTGGGCTTTTACCGCTTCACCAATGGCCTCATCAGCCTTGGCTACCGGTTTGCCGAGCAATTCAGACAAACGGACTGCAGCGGTTGTCAAACGCATGGAATCGACGAATTCACCTTTAGGACGGCCCATATGGCTGGCCAGAATGACCTTTGCACCGTTCTCGATCAGGTATTTAATTGTTGGAAGGGTTTCGCGGATACGGGTATCATCAGTGATCTTACCGTCTTCCACTGGCACGTTGAAATCCACACGCACGAAGACGCGTTTGCCTTTTACTTCTACATCACGGACACTTTTTTTGTTCATGATTAACTTTCCTCCACACCCAAAATTGGTTCGTTCACGAAGCCATTTCATTTAGAAAGAGCGGAAACAGACTTTCCTTGTTTCCGCTCTATTGTACTGCTTATATGAAATCGGTCTTATTTAGCAAGCTTAGCGAATTTCTCCAAAGTACGAACCAGCTGTGCAGTGTAGGACATTTCATTGTCATACCAAGCAACAGTTTTAACCAGCTGTTTGTCGCCAACAGTCAGTACTTTAGTCTGAGTTGCATCGAACAGGGAACCGAAAGTCATACCCTTGATGTCGGAAGATACGATTTCATCTTCAGTGTAGCCGTAAGTTTCCGGATCGGAAGCTTCCTTCATAGCTGCATTGATTTCTTCAACCGTTACGCTCTTATCCAGAACAGTAACCAGCTCAGTCAGGGAACCTGTAGCTACAGGCACACGTTGTGCTGCGCCGTCAAGCTTGCCCTTCAGTTCTGGAATAACCAGGCCGATGGCTTTAGCAGCACCGGTAGTGTTAGGAATGATGTTCTCAGCAGCAGCGCGCGCGCGTCTGAAGTCGCCTTTTGCGTGTGGAGCATCAAGTGTATTCTGGTCACCTGTGTAAGCGTGGATCGTAGTCATCAGGCCTTCAATGATTCCGAACTTGTCATTCAGGACTTTTGCCATTGGAGCCAGGCAGTTTGTTGTGCAAGATGCACCGGAGATTACAGTTTCGGAACCGTCAAGGATGTCATCATTAACGTTGTACACAACTGTCTTCATGTCGCCTGTAGCTGGAGCGGAAATAACAACTTTCTTAGCTCCGCCTTTCAGGTGCTTCTCAGCGGCTTCTTTAGTTGTGAAGAAACCAGTACATTCCAGAACGATATCAACGCCAAGCTCTCCCCAAGGAAGTTCTTCAGGGTTGCGGTTCGCCAGAACCTTAACATCTTTACCGTTAACTTTGAAGAAGCCGTCATGCACTTCTACATCGCCTTGGAATTTACCTTGAGTTGTATCATATTTAAGCAAATGAGCAAGCATCTTAGCGTCAGTCAAGTCATTGATCGCTACCACTTCGATACCTTCTACATTTTGAATACGGCGGAATGCAAGGCGTCCAATACGTCCAAAACCGTTAATACCAACTTTTACACTCATTGAATAGTTCCTCCTAGAGTTCGTTTTATTTATTCAAGACAGGCCGTGAGGCTCGTCAAGACAACAAGGTTAAGTATAATGCATAATACCTTTGCGCGCGCCCCATTTAATGGAATCTATAGGACCTTTTGTAGCTGTGTGTCGATTTCCCTGCCGATTTCGACAGCCGCCGCCTCGTCTATCACGAGAATATCCTCTTGCCCGAACCGCAGCATCGCATGAATGGCCTTCGCCTTGCGTTTGCCTCCGGCAATACCGATAACGACCTCTGTACGGATAATGTCTTCCAGGCGCAGCCCCATGGTCAGCATGGTGTGAACCACTTCGCCATCCTCATTGAAATAGTACCCGAAGGATTCGGCTACGGCCCCTTCACCCTGAATCTCAGAGATTGTCTCGGAGTCCAGCTTGCGGCGGTGAGTCATTTCAATGGCATCACCTATTCCATGTACAATAATACGCGATCTGCGGATAATTTGTACAATCTCTCCAATATTGGAGTCCTGTGCAAGCGACTGATAAGCGTCTCCGCTAAGCAGATCGGGCACATGCAGCAGACGGTAATTGGCACCAATCCGCTTGGCCATGGTTGAAGCAATGGTGTTGGCCTGTATCTCCATGCTCTCTCCCAGTCCTCCACGCGCCGGAACAACCCAGGCGTTCTTATAGGAATGGGAGAGCGGCGGGGTCAGCTGATCGGCCATCTCGGCCAGGGTTGATCCGCCTGTGACGGCAATCGTGTCGTCACTGCGCAGTACGCTGAGCAGTGCCTTGGAGCCTGCGCGCCCCAGTTCACGCTTGGTGAACGGCGATGTTTCACAGTCGCCAGGTACCACAATGACTTTGGTGAGACCGTATGTTGTACGAATTTTCTCTTCCAGATCATCCAGGCCGAATAGGCTCTTGGCGACCGGCTCCAGCAGGTCAAGCAGTCTGCGACCGGCATCGCTAATGCGCATACCGACGCTCTCGATCTCAATGAGCCCCTGCGATTTCAGAAGATCCGTCTCGGCGCGCAGTACCCGCTCAGTCATATCAAGCGAAGCGGCAAGCGTCCTGCGCCCAATAATATCGGACAGCATGATCTGATGTAGAATCGTATACCGTCTCTTAAGGGTTTCCATGAGATCAGGCAGAAGCTGCTTTTGGATTTCCAATAGATTACGCATGCTTTCACTCCTGCAACTTCGTCTTTCTCTTATCCCTTGTTCGTGGTCTCAAAATGTCCCGGGTTAACTTTTTAAGTCCCACCCATATTCTACCCAAAACTGACGCCGAGTGCAAGTGTTCCGAGACTATAATTCTCAGCCCGCTTTCATCTTATACATGGGCTTGTCCAATAGTCCGCAGGCTGGAAGCGCTGCCCCGGCTCTCTTTATGAAGGAAGGGTGAAGGCAGGCTAAACTATTTTTGAGCGGGATGCTTAATACACATTGCTTTTGTCAGAAAAGTATATTATAATAATTTCTGTTGCGCCCGTGGTCCAATGGATATGACGTAGGCCTCCGAAGCCTGAGATCCAAGTTCGATTCTTGGCGGGCGCGCCATTTTTTTCAAATTTAGTACATATTTTAGCAGCAATTATATTATATTTAACCAATGAGCCCCTTGCGGGCTCTTTTTTTTGAAAGTAAGTTTGACTTTCTTTGACTTTTTGTTTGAATTTGTTTATCATGTGGTTAATACGGTAACAGTAAAAAATGAACACATTCGAAGCACCAATTTCAAGGAGGTTTTCCACGTGAGTTATATTCCTATGGTAGTAGAACAGAGCAACCGCGGTGAGCGCGCTTATGACATCTATTCCCGCCTGCTGAAGGACCGCATCATTTTCCTTGGAACGGAGGTTAATGACGTGGTAGCCAATTCCATCATCGCACAAATGCTCTTCCTGGCTGCCGAGGACCCGGATAAGGATATTCACCTGTATGTGAACAGCCCAGGCGGTTCCATTACAGCGGGTATGGCAATCTTCGATACAATGCAATATATCAAACCGGATGTATCCACCATCTGTGTAGGGATGGCCGCCTCCATGGGAGCGTTCCTGCTGAACGCCGGCGCCAAGGGCAAGCGCTTCGCCCTGCCGAACAGCGAAATCATGATTCACCAGCCGCTCGGAGGTGCCCAGGGCCAGGCTTCGGATATCGAGATCCGTGCCCGCCGCATCATCAAGCTGCGCGAGAAGCTGAACCGCATCTTGTCCGAACGTACAGGCCAGCCGCTGGAGAAGATCGAGAAGGATACCGACCGCGATTACTTCATGAGCGCTGCTGACGCTGCCGAATATGGCATCGTGGACAAAGTGATTGAGAAGACACTGCCAACAGGCGTATAAGTAACTGCTTCAAGGAATACATGAAGAGGCTGTAACAGACCGGTCCGGTCCTGTTCCAGCCTCTTTGCTATGTCTATCCATACCTACCTCAAGCCTCTGTACCCCAGAGCGTCCAGCTTGCCTGCGATTACCCGGTAGCCTCTGCCGTTTGGGTGAATATGGTCCAGGAACAGCAGCCCCCGCTCATTGCCGGCAAACTCATGATAGATCGAAGCGAATCCTACGTGAATACTGCTGTAGCCTGCTGCATAGCGGTTGAACTGCCTTACCCACTCTGTGGCCTCATCCACCTGGGGATAGGGATTATATAGGCCCACCAATCGGATAATATAGGGAGTGCGGGTACCCGCTTTGAGCTGTGCCAGCATACCCATGATGTCGCTGTAGTTACGCTTGCAATCCTTAAGTGCCTGCGACAGCAGACCCTGGAATGCTCCGGGTCTGGGCCCGGCTGCCCGGGCTGCCTTAATCAAGTCATTGCCGCCAATGGACATCGTAATGATCTGTGCATCGGTCACCGCTGCCCGGTAGACCTTAGAGGTACTCAGCCGTTGCTTCAGCCCCCCGGTGGTCAGACCGTTGACCCCAAGATTCGCCGGCATCACCGGCGAGTCCAACCGCCCTTCCGCCATCCGGCGGTAGATGGGCACGAAGCCGTTCCCGGGCAGCGCCCCGAATCCGGTTGTAAGTGAATCCCCGATCGCCGTATAGGCATAGACCATAACCTTCCCTCCTCGTTATAAGCTGCTTGCCTTCTATAGCTTATGACTTTTCCGGTGGAGTGGTAACGGCAGGTTAGCCTGAATAGGCTCTGCATGAAGAATGCCCCTGGTCTCCCGGAGGGAGACACAAGGGCATTCTTTGGACAACCTGTATATTATTTCAGCGCTGCGAACGGACTGCTTCCGTCCGGCAGGAGTTCTTTGAAGCTGAAGGTGAATTCCGGGAAGCCTTCAGCATATGCCGTGTAGTCGTACAACTGGAAGAAGAGTACCGCTTTGCCATCTTTCAGATAGAAATACTTCTCGGTATTCAGGCCGTTGAACCCGCCCAGGTAGCCGCCGGTAGCCTTAAGCCCGGCGGACAGCTTGGCATTAAGCTGCTTCTTATAGTTGGGATTCGCCCCGAACAGGTCGCCCAGCAGCAGTCGTTTGCCGTCCTTCACCGAGAAGGTAAAGGCGTTGCGGTAAGTCATCCCGTGGGCCCCGCCGGTATACTCGTATTGGTTAGTGACCAGGCTGAGCACCCCATCCTGATTATAGGTAACTACATAGCCGCCTTCAAATTCATAAGGACGGTCATCCTTCGAGCGCTTGGTGATTTGATCCTCAGCCCCGGCTGCGAATTGCAGAACAGTCTGCTTAATCGTAGCATTGATCGCCTTCTCAGCCTCTGCACTTGCCAGGCCGCTGACAACCGGATAGTCCAGCCGGATAGGCGCATCCTTATAGTCCTTCGTATAGCTCGCTGTCTTGATCGTTATGGCATTCTGCGTTCTTTTCGTAACATTCAGCTGTCCTGCGGCTGCGCTCCAGTCGCCTTTATAGCCCATGTAATCACTTAACAGTTCGAATGGCACATAGAGCCGGTTATTCAGTTGTTTGCCCTGATATTCGCCGATATAATAGTTGTTCACACTGATCATAATGCCGTAATCCATGTTCGCCAACTTCATTTGCGCAGTACCTGTTCCTATGGAGTAGGTCTTCTCCGCTTTATCATAAGAGAGCGGCATCCCCAGCGCATCGCGCATGAAGGTCACCGGTACCCATACCTTTCCTTCCTGGAGCAGCCCCGTCTGGGCTGTACTTTTACCGTTAACCTTCAGCACTACCGAGGAGGATTTGGCTTTGACCTGAGCGGCTGCCGGAGCAGCCTCAGTAATGCCCGCTTGGAGTATTCCTGTTCCGCCCAGCAGGATTCCGGCTGCGAGCATTCCCGCACCCCATTTGCGGATGTATTTCTTAGAGTTCGTATTCATTGTTAATTCCCCTTCCACCTGGTGGTATAATTAGTCATGATGTGTGTTCCTCGTTATCACTGTTCCTATTATAGTAAAAGAACGGACGAGGGATGTTACAATCCGCCTTACAGTTTCTTAAGGTTTGCCATGATTATCTAAAGATCCTGTTACCTCAATTTAAACAAATTGAGAGCTTTCGATAGCGCATGTGTGCATCTATATACATTCATATATTATTATATAAAAGCGCCTGCCCCGCTGTAACCAGCAGAGCAAGCGCCTCTTGCGACACATTTTATTTCAGTTCATACGTTACACTCAATTGTGTAATGACCTTAACCTGCCCGGGCTCAACGGAGCTGCCGGCATTGTTATCCATGGACATCTTCTGCATGGAGGCCGCTTCAGCGTAGACCACCGGATGATTACCGTCATCGCTCTGAATCACCGTAACCACCTGGCCCACTCCGCGTTTCGCCGCCTTGGCAATGGCTGCTGCTTTGACATCTGCATTCTGCATAGCCTTCTCGATTACCTGAGCTTCAAAAGCCGATGGATCTTCAATGGCAAACCGCACATTGCCGATGTTATTCGCCCCGGCCGCAGAGGCTGCGTCCAAAAGTTGCCCAACCTTCGTCAGATCACGGTACGATACCTCCAGAGTGTGCTGGGCATTATAGCCTTTGACCTTCTGGCCGTCCTTCTCCGTGTAGGTGTAATTAGGCTGTACGTTGAACTGGCTGCTCTGGATGTCTTTGTCGGCTATACCCCAAGTGGTTTTGAACAATGCCGTCAGCTTGGAGATTTTCGCCGCTGTACCCTTCTGTGCCTCCTGTGCAGTATCCGCTGTAGTGCTCACCCCGATGGAGAGATAAGCGATATCCGGCTTGATCGACAACTCGCCTTTGCCCACCACGCTCACAATGTTCTTCTGCACCTCGTCGGCGTAAGCCTTTTCAGGACCCTTCACCACTCCGCTCAACCCCATTCCTCCCATCATCAAGCTCCCTGCCAGCAATACTGCTCCAAACGATTTACCCCATTTTCTCATGCTTGCCATCCCCTTTCGCTTCGTTTTAAGTGTTGGTACCCTCTAGACGGGCCAGCGTGGTAAATGTTGCATAGGGAATGAACGTTATTTAATATTTGATGGAGTCCTGATCCAGAACCGCCGGATAACATTACCGTCCGCTTCGATAGTTTCCTTATCCTCTATCCCGCCATTCCTGCGGATTGTCCGTTCCGAGGCGGTATTGGCGGCGTCACAGACCACGAGTGCCTGCTCAATACCCAGTTCGCCTGCCTTATGAAGCGCCTGCTTCAGAAGCTCACTGGCGTAGCCTTGTCTGCGCGCAGAGGGGACGATGCCATAACCGATATGTCCGCCCGAATGGAGCAGCCTGTCCGTCAGCCGGTGCCTGATGTTCACAGCGCCCACTACCCGCTTGTCCGCAGTCACCAGCCAGAAGGTTGAACTGCTCACCCACCCGTCCGGGATATCCACACCACTGGCATACTCGCGCAGAGACCGAACCATACCGGCAAAGTCAGCCGGGTCCATCTCCGTCACCCAGGGCACAAACGGCTCTCCACTGGCCTTCCACTCCTCATAAAAGGCTAAATACGGCGCTCTAAGCGCCTCCGTTGGCTCCACTAATGAGACTCCGCCTTGAATCTGCATCCCTTTTCCTCCCCTTGTCCTATGAATCGATATATGAATTGATATGAAAAAAAGCCCCTAAGGGCTTTCGGTAAGACAATGTAGCCTTTATTGATTCTCAAGTTCTTCCTTGCTTACCAGACTGGTCAAAGCGGTTACAGCCTGTTCCGCATCTGCACCGTCTGCGCTGATATGAATCTCCGTACCGGAACTGATCGCAAGGCTCATAATGCCCATGATACTTTTGGCGTTTACTTTTTTATCGTCTTTTTCCACGAAAATCTCCGACGAAAACTTATTAGCTTCTTGCACAAACAATGCTGCCGGCCGAGCATGGAGCCCCGTCTTCAACCGAACAACTACCGGGTGCTTTGTCATGAAACGCTTACCCCCTATTTGAGATCTGCCCAAAAATTTCACATTAATTTTATAATATTATATCATTATAACGCATACCGCACTAGAAAAAAAATAATCAGCCCCCGCGGACCTTGTCCGCCAACTCATCAATTTTGCGCAAACGGTGGTTCACACCCGATTTACTGACCGTCCCGCCCAGCATGTCCCCGACTTCCTTGAGGTTAATATCCGGGTGAGCCAGTCTGATCTCTGCAACCTCCCGCAGCTTATCCGGCAAACTTTCCAGACCCACCTCGCGCTGCAGCAGCTTGATGTTCTCAATCTGACGGACCGCCGCACTGATCGTCTTGTTCAGATTAGCCGTCTCGCAGTTCACAATCCGGTTGACCGAGTTGCGCATATCGCGCATGATCCGCACATCCTCGAATTTGAACAGCGCCTGATGGGCTCCGATCAGACTGAGGAACTCGATAATCTTCTCGCCTTCCTTGATGTATAGGATGAAGCCTTTTTTGCGTTCTATGCAGCGGGCATTCAGGTGGAATTCACCAGCCAGCTCCACGAGCGCTTTGCAGTGCTCCTCATACATGGAAGCGATTTCCAAGTGGTACGAAGAGCCCTCGGGGTTATTCACCGAACCGCCGGCCATGAAGGCCCCGCGCAGATAGGCACGCTTGCAGCAATTCTTGCCGACAATCTCCTCATCAATCCCGTCAGTGAAAATAAAGCCTTCAGAGACAATCCGCAGATCCTTCAGGATCTCCTGGACCTGGTTCGGGATTCTTACGATATAGACGTTATTCTTCTTCAAACGCATTTTTTTACGCACGAGCAGCTCGATATGGACCTGGTAATATTTCTTAAGCAAAGAATATACCCGCCTTGCAATCGCGGCGTTCTCCGTCGAAATGTCGAGGACTACCTTTTTGCTCGAAAGCTGCACCGAACCGTTCATTCGGATCAGCGCCGACATTTCTGCTTTCTCGCAGCAGGGCTGGCTCTCGACCATCGTCAGCTCTTTTTTGGTAAGGGCCGCAAAAGACAAGGGGCTCACCTCTTTCATGTTCACTCTTTTCGGTCAATCCAATCCTGGACAAGCTGGAAAATATGATGGCTCAGCTTATCTGTATCATGCCGCAAATAGGTTCTGAATAATACCAGTTTGTCGGCAATCACCTTATATCCGTTCCCATCCACGGCCTCGCGGTCAAGCTGGACCGGGCGGGCGCCCTTCTCGGCATATTTAATCTGAACCTGCTCCGGGATTTCGCCGTCATTCACAATGACATAATCGAACAGATGCAGCCCGATATGATCATATACCGCCTGAAGGTGGTCATTGACCGTATAATTGTCCGTTTCACCCGGCTGGGTCATCACATTGCATACAAAAATCTTAATCGCATCTGAAGCCACCACGGCTTCCGCCAGCTTCGGCACCAGCAGATTCGGCAAAATGCTGGTATACAGACTGCCCGGACCAAGCAGGATAGCATCCGCACTCCGGATCGCCTCCAGCGCCTCCGGCAGCGGCTCCACATCCACAGGCTCCAGGAACACACGCTTGATGACGCCGCCGGCCTCCGGGATCTTGGATTCGCCGGTAATCAGCGTCCCATCCGCCATCTCGGCATGCAGGATGACAGCTTCACCGGCCGCAGGCAGCACCCGGCCGCGAACGGCGAAGAGCCGGCTCAGTTCCCGGACTGCTGTAACGAAATCTCCGGATATGTCGGTCAGTGCAGCCAGAATCAGATTGCCCAGGCTGTGTCCGGCAAGTCCTTCCCCGCTGCTGAAGCGGTACTTCATAATCTGCGCCATCAGCGGCTCAACGTCAGCCATAGCCGTAAGTACGTTGCGGATATCGCCGGGCGGCGGCATCTGCAGCTCACTGCGCAGAATCCCGGAGCTTCCCCCGTCATCGGCGACAGTTACGATCGCTGTGATATCAAGCGGCTTCTCCTTCAGCCCCCGGAGCATCACGGAGAGTCCGGTACCGCCGCCCATCACGACGATCTTCGGACGCTGTACTTGTTCTTCAGACACTACTCATCCCTTCTCTCATCAATGCCGGTCGCGTTCCGAATCCCGGTGGCTGACTGCTACCATTTCCGTCTCGCTCACCCCCAGCATTTTGCCCAGGTATTCGGCGATGGCTACCGAACGGTGTTTGCCGCCGGTACAGCCGATGCCGATAATAATCTGGGATTTGCCTTCCTTGCGGTATTGCGGAATAAGGAATTGCAGCATATCTAACAGTTTGGTCAGGAATTCTTGCGTTTCAGGCCATTTCATTACGTAGTCGTACACCTCGTTGTCTTGGCCTGTCTTGGGCCGCAGCTGATCCACATAATGAGGATTAGGCAGGAAGCGGACATCGAACACCAGGTCAGCATCAATCGGAATCCCATACTTGAATCCAAACGAAGTAATGTTAACAGAGAGGGTGCTTTTCCCGAGGTGGGAGAAGCGTGACACTATTCTTTCTTTGAGCTGGGCCGGCTTCATGCTGCTTGTATCCAGACACAGGGTAGCTGTATTCTTCAGCTCCTCCAGCATCTGGCGCTCCATGCGGATGCCGTCCAGCGGCATGCCCTTGGGTGCAAGCGGATGATGCCTCCGGCTCTCCTTGTAGCGCTGGACAAGCACTGAATCTGTGGCGTCCAGGAAAAGAATCTCGAAGCCGATCGTCGACTCGTCCTTGATGTAGGCCAGAGACTCCGACAGGGCGGTGAAGAATTCCCGGCCCCTGAGGTCGATGACCAGCGCCACCTTGGCGATTTTACCCTTGGACTGCTCAATCAGCTCAGCGAATTTCGGGATTAGCACAGGCGGAAGATTATCCACGCAGAAGAACCCCAGATCCTCCAGGCTCTGCACAGCAATCGTCTTGCCTGCACCCGACATGCCTGTAATGATTATCAGGGTGGCATGAGCGGGCAGGGCTTGCTCGTGGTCGGTCATTACAGCATCCCTCCCTATGATTAGTATATGAAGAATTCCAGTCTTTTAAGAACGGAGCAGCAGACCTGCCGCACCAATAATACCGGCATCATTGCCTAGCGCTGCAGGCACAATCGTTACACCGGTCTGCAGAGGTGCAGGCGCCAGCTTGGCGAACACCCGGCGGACTTCATCAAACAGAATATCGCCTGCCTTGGAGACGCCTCCGCCGACGATAAATACTTCAGGGTTCAGCACAGCTGCAACG
Organism: Paenibacillus sp. FSL K6-1217; assembly: GCF_045040735.1. NCBI lineage: Bacteria > Bacillati > Bacillota > Bacilli > Caryophanales > Paenibacillaceae > Paenibacillus > Paenibacillus sp. FSL K6-1217. The sequence continues at coordinate 5,301,926 of NZ_CP150271.1, read as the reverse complement.
GAAGCCATCGATTTGCCCAGGTAGAAGGCTGCCCGGTTCACAATCCGCAGCGCGGCTTCATCGCCCGCCTTCGCGGCATCGAACACTTCCTTCGCAGCAATCTTCTCTACAGTGGACAGGGAGGTACGGTCTCCACGGGCTACTGCATCATTGGCCATGCGGATAATGCCTGTCGCCGAGGAAACGGTTTCCAAACAGCCCATGTTCCCGCAGCCGCACTGGATCGCTTCCAGATCGGGCACCACGGAGATATGACCCAGCTCACCGGCCAGACCGGCAAAGCCCTGATACACCTTACCATTAATAATAATACCGCCGCCGACACCCGTCCCGAGCGTATAGCAGACGCAATTCTCTATACCGCGCCCTGCACCGCTCCAGGCTTCGCCGAGTGCTGCCACGTTGGCATCATTGTCTATTTTGACTGGCTTGTTCAGACGACCCTCCAGAATGGAGCGGATCGGCACATCTCTAAATCCTATGTTGGGCGCAAGGATGATGATTCCTTCACGAATATTCGTAAATCCGGCCAGTCCCGCACCCACACCAGCCAGCTGGTCCCAGGAGTACGGAGAGTCCTCCACAATCTGGCGCACATACTTCTCGATATTATCGATAACAGCTTCGACGCCATCCGCAGTTCCTGTCGGACCCTCGTAAGTGTGCAGCAGGCTTCCCTCGGCATTACAGATTCCAACCTTAATCGTGGTACCACCTAAATCCACGCCAACGTAGATATGTTCAGACATGTAACAAGCCACCTTTTTCTATGCTAAAATAGTTAATCCTACGTACCCACTATAATAGAAGCCTCCCCTGCGGTCAAGGAAAGGCGATACACCCGGGGCAATGGGCTGCGGAAAGCCGGCCTTACCGGTTCTATGGCAGCTTCGGCGCGGCAGCAACCCGTACAACAAAAAGACTTTCTCACCAGGCAGGCAAGAAAGTCCGATCATTATCTTCTATTGTAAGGCACCGGATGCATGACTGCTATTCCGACAAAATCCGCTTCTGGCCCTCAAGGGCACGGATCGGTGCGATATTCTGGGTGAATTCCAGCGTGCCCATATAACGGCCGGACTCGTCGCGCACGGCGAAGTAACGGATGTAGATGAACTTATCCTTGATGTTAATCCAGAAATCCTCGGCATCCTTAACCCCGGCCTTGAAATCAGCCAGCAGCTTCTCGACAACATGCACGCTTTGCGGCGGGTGGCAATTCTGCACCGTGCGGCCGATGACGGCCTTCGTCCGGGCGAAGATCCGTTCCTTGCCGTGCGAGAAGTAGCGGACGACATCGTTCTCATCGATAAAGGTCAGATCCACCGGCAGATGATTCATCAGCGTCTCCAGCTGCTGGAGCGACAGCAGCCCGGTCTCGAACCGGATGAAGCCCTGCGGCGACAGGCCTTCCCCTTCTTCCGCCGGAACATCCGCGCCTTCAGGCTCCGCTGCACGTTCCGGTATCCATTCCCGCTCCGGTGCAGTCAGGCAGAAGCCGATCTCATCACTCTCGCGGGCGATTTTGACCCACTCATCCTCAGTCAGCTTATCCAGCGCCATCGGGAGCAGAATATTCTCTTCCTTGAAGATCATCTCATTGACTTCCTTAATGATTTCCTCCAGTGCGGCTGTAATCTGCCCGCTATCCCCGTTATAGGCACTAAGCGCCTTCTTGGCTTCCTTGATCATATTGCGGATTCCGTCATCGACCCCCCACATAACCTTCGTAGGGCCGTAAATGCCGTACTTCTCGAGGTAAGGGAACAGGAGATTCTCCTTGCGGCTGTAATGCTTGTCGAGATCGAGTAGCAGACTGAGATCCTCCAGCAGCTTGAAAATAATCTCATCACTGGCGTTCTTCTTGAACTTATCCGCATGCAGCTCCAGCCGGAAGTTGACCAGACGCTCGATCTCGCGGTTCTCCAGCTTGAACGTATGCACGGGATGACCGGGCTGCTCCTCGGGCCTTGCAGAACGGTGAATCTGTTCAATCGAGCCTTTGAAAATCGCTGTATGCACAGAGCAGAGGCGCTGTACTTCCTCTACCGGAATGCCTTCCTCGGTCATCAGGGAATGTTCCATGGCGGAGATTTCTTCCACCGTAACATCGCCTACTGCCTCTTCAAAACGCGCCTTAACCTCCTCCACACTTTTGCCCGCATGCAGCTCCTTGATGATCTCTCTCAGCATCGCCTGGCGGCGCGTCTGTTCCGGAATATCGACCTCGCGGTTATTAATCAGTTCGCTCATCGTAATCTCCCCTTCTATTCTATAATCTCGAAACCCTGCTGCTGAAAGGCCAGCCGAACGGTTTCCAGCTCTATTTTCTTTAACTTCATTCCTTTGGACAGGGTCATGAATCGTCCTGCAGTCTGCAGCATTCCAGGCTTCGCAATATCGCGGAAACCCAACTCCACCATGATCTCAACCACTTCCGGGTGCCTGGTTACCAGCTCAAAGACCGATTCATCCAGCTTCAACACTTTGCTCATCCTCATGTACACCTCACTAATGAGAATTCTTCTCAAGTAACAGCTTAGCATAGGGTGCAGAGGCGAATTGTGATTGTAATCACTAAGTATAAAAAGACTATCCCCCTACGCCTTTCAGCTTGGGGGATAGCCTGAGAATATTAAGATTCTGCTGGATTCATACAGCTTAGTTACAGTGATTTGTCCCATCTGTGGGAATTACGGATATCATGCGAAATCCGCATGCTGCAGAATTTAGGGCCGCACATCGAGCAGAAATGCGCCTGCTTCGCCCCCTCCGCAGGGAGGGTCTCATCATGATACGCCAGCGCCCTTTCCGGGTCCAGGGAGAGATTGAACTGGTCGCGCCAGCGGAACTCGAACCGCGCCTTGGACAGCGCATTGTCCCGGTCCTGCGCACCCGGATGACCTTTGGCGAGGTCTGCGGCATGCGCAGCAATTTTGTAGCTAATGACTCCTTCGCGCACATCATTCTTGTCAGGCAGGCCTAAATGCTCCTTAGGTGTAACATAACACAGCATCGCCGTCCCAAGCCCGCCGATCATCGCCGCCCCGATGGCCGAAGTGATGTGATCATAACCGGGTGCAATATCTGTAGTCAGCGGGCCGAGGGTATAGAATGGAGCTTCCCGGCAAATCTCAAGCTGCTTGTCCATATTCTCCTTAATCTTGTGCAGCGGCACATGCCCCGGACCTTCGACCATGACCTGAACATCGTGCTTCCAGGCCCGTGCCGTCAGCTCCCCCAGCGTCTCCAGTTCAGCGAATTGGGCTTCGTCATTGGCATCTGCAATAGAGCCGGGACGCAGGCCATCCCCCAGTGAGAAGGACACATCATACGTCTTCATAATCTCGCATATGTCTTCGAAGTGTGTGTACAGGAAGTTCTCCTGCTGATGGGCCAGACACCAGGCGGCCATAATCGATCCGCCCCGTGATACGATGCCGGTCAATCTCCCGGCAGTCAGCGGAATATAGCGCCGCAGCACCCCGGCATGAATGGTGAAGTAATCCACCCCCTGCTCCGCCTGCTCAATCAGCGTGTCACGGTAGAGCTCCCAGGTCAAATCCTCGGCGATGCCGTTCACCTTCTCCAGCGCCTGGTATAAGGGCACTGTGCCGACCGGTACAGGAGAATTGCGGATAATCCACTCCCGGGTGGTATGAATCTTGGAGCCGGTGGAGAGATCCATGATGGTATCAGCCCCCCAGCGGGTCGCCCACCGCATCTTCTCCACCTCCTCTTCAATGGAAGAAGAGACCGCAGAATTTCCGATATTGGCATTGATCTTCACCAGGAAGTTACGGCCGATAATCATCGGCTCGCTCTCCGGGTGATTCATATTAGCCGGAATAATCGCGCGGCCTGCGGCCACCTCATCCCTGACGAACTCCGGCCGGGTATTCTCGCGGATTGCAATGTACTCCATTTCCGGTGTAATGATCCCCTGCCTTGCATAATGCAGTTGGGTCACAATACCGCCAGCATAGGCCCGCCGGGGCTGCCGCTGCAGTTCGGGACAAGCTTCGGCAACAGTCCCTTCTCTGCGTATTCCGTTATCCTCCGGCCGGACGGCTCTTCCGGTGTATACCTCTGAATCGCCACGCTCCGCGATCCAGCATGCACGGAGTGGCGGCAGCCCTCTCCGAATGTCCGTCTCTTCGGCGGCATCCGTATAAATGCCGCTTGTGTCATAGACACGAAGCGGATCATTCTCCTCCTCCCCGGCAACACCCTCGGTTCTACTGAGGCTGATCTCCCGCATCGGAACCCGGATATCCGGGCGTGAGCCCTCCACATACACTTTACGGCTTGCGGGGAATCCGGAAAGATCCACCGCGCCGTTCTTCATTAATTCTGGCATTCTAATCTCCTCCTATGGCTCTAATGAGCTTTTCAGATAAGATTTCACGCAGCAGACTGAGCTGAAGATTCATGTATGCCCAAGGCATATGAATGCTTGCAAGTCAAAAAGCCGCTCCACCTGGAGCGGCTTGATTAAAGGAACAGCCAAAAAGACTGTATTCAAAAAAGGTCCGACTCCACTTTCCTACGCTGGTATGATCCAGATCAGGTTCAAGGGTCCGGGAATTCAATTTTCCCGTCTCAGCCTATTCAGGCTCCCCTAGTGGGTATCTTATCTAATTAAATACATTTTACCGGTTCGGGTAATTCTTGTAAACCCGTAATGCATAGAAGGCTTACTTGTCCAGGGATTCGCTCCAGTCGTGCACCATCGTGCCTTCCAAGAACTTCTCGGCATCCATGGCGGCCATACAGCCGGTTCCTGCTGCCGATATCGCTTGACGGTAACGGCTATCCTGTACATCGCCGCAAGCGAATACACCCGGAATATTGGTCTCGGTGGTACCCGGGTTCACCACGATATAGCCATTGGCATCCGTGTTGATCTGTCCGCCCAAGAAGGCCGTGTTGGGCGTGTGTCCAATCGCTACGAACACGCCATCTGCCTCTACCAGCTCTGTCAGACCTGTCTCATTATTAAGCACCGTAAGGCCCTTCACTCCGGTCTCTCCTACCGTTACTTCCACCGGTGTGCGGTTCAAGGCCCAGGTTACCTTGCTGTTGTCACGTGCCCGGTCCTGCATGATCTTCGAGGCCCGCAGCTCGGGACGGCGGTGAACCAGCGTTACACTCGAAGCGAAGCGGGTCAGGAAGCTGGCTTCCTCCATCGCGGAGTCCCCGCCGCCGACCACGACAATCTTTTTATTGCGGAAAAAGAATCCGTCACAGGTCGCGCAGGTGCTGACCCCGCGTCCCACATTCTCCTGCTCGCCCGGGATGCCCAGATATCTGGCAGAGGCCCCGGTTGAAATAATGACCGACTCTGCTTCCAGTACACCCATCCCGTCCACGGTTACCTTGAACGGACGCTGTGAGAAGTCCACAGACTCCACCCAGCCATTCTTGAATTCAGCGCCGAAGCGTTCCGCCTGCTTGCGCATATTATCCATCAGGTCGGGACCCAGAATCCCTTCAGGGAAGCCTGGAAAGTTCTCCACTTCTGTCGTCGTTGTCAGCTGTCCCCCCGGCTGTAAGCCTTCAATCACCAGCGGGCTCAGGTTCGCGCGCGCCAGATAAATCGCGGCAGTCAGCCCGGCCGGGCCTGTTCCGATTACAATCGTTTTGTACATTACGTTGGCCTCCTTACAAGTAGATGTGTCTTACAACAGCAAAGCTTCAAATACGGGTAGTGGACGGCGATAAGCCGCCGGTTCCCGGCAGCATCCCCTTAAGGCCGGGAGCTGCCGCAGGCTCCTGCTCTTCACCGGACGAGCCGCCGGCTTCATTCAGGTTCTCCCCGATCAGCCGCTGCAGGCTGAATAATGCGGCTTCCTGCAGGCGGTCCTCCTGAAGCGGCTCCTGCTCCAGAACTCCGCGCAGCACCTCGGCCATCTCTTCATCCTCAATCCAGCGCAGAGCCTCGGTCACCTGAAGCTTCGTGGCGGAATCGCCATAACGCAGCGCCCAGAAGAACGAGGCGCGCAGCAGCGGATTATTCCGCACTTCTTCAGTGAACCTGCCTGTATTCCCTTTCCACTGCTTCAGCTGCTCCTGGAAGGGCAGCTGGTAGTTGTAGCTGATAGCAGGCATAGGGCGTCCTTCTGCCTGGACCTGCTGGAGCAGGGACAGGAAGAACGCCGGGACAGCGGAGTCAGGGTCCAGCTTGGCTGCCTGTCTCCAGCAGCGCAGAGCGTCTCCGTATCTTCCGCTGTTGCTTGCCGCCGCCGCACAGTAATGATACAGCCCGGCGTCTCCGGCGACCTCCTCGTCCTTCAGCAGACGGCGGAAATGGCTGTAAGCGGCGGTATGCCTGCCCAGGATACCCATGGTGGTAGCCATTTTGAACACATGCTCCTGATGGAACGGAACGGTTGCCTCAAGCATACCCAGCAGGGTCTCAAGCTGCTCCTTGTCCCCTGCATACTGCAGGAAGATTGCCATATTGCACAGAGCGTGCAGATTGCCCGGGTCCTGCTTCAGCACCTCATTCAGACATTCCTTCGCCTTGGCGAACCGGCCCATATAGAAATGGGCGAGTGCCAGATTATTATGCGCAGCCAAAAAATCCGGGGTGCTGGCAGTAATCTCCTCCAGCAGTTCTACAGCCTGAGGGAACTTGCCCTCCTCCAGCAGACTCCGCGCCCGGTCATGCTCAACCACACCCTCACGGCTGCGGATACGCACCAGCGGAGCGGGACGGTCCAGCTCATATTGCAGCAGCTCCATCAGTTCTTCGGATTCCGCCATGAACTCGCCGCTGGCGTCCTCCTCCAGATAAGTGACCAGCGAACGCTCCGCCTCTTCAAAGCTTTCCATATTGGCGAAATTATTAGCCATGTAGAAATGGCATTCCGTCATAGCGGGGTCGATCTTCTCCAGAACATGGACGAGTATCTCGTTAGAAGCAGTATAGTTGCCCATCTCAGATAATATACCCGCCATATTGCAATGATTCACCGGATTATCCGGCTCATATTCAACAGCTTTGCGAAAATTTCTTAATGCCTTATCATATTGAAAGCGGTCCAGCGACCGAACGGCTCTTTCAAAGAAAAAATTGGCATCCAGAGTGACCGGAATGACATTACTGTTCTCCGCGACATTCTCTGAAGTTCTCTCTATCATGGAAGCAAGGCACCTCCCTTTTGTCAGCTTCCCCAGCCTTACCTGTTCGTTTCCATTTATGGTCCCGGCTGTCTTCTTCACACAGTATACCACATGTGGCAACGAGATTCTCAATCTCCAGAGAGAGCCAGCGGGAGGGAAACGCTCAAGTGGAAACGGCTTTGCCGTCCTTTCAGGGACGGCACCCGTTTCAGCGGGAAATAGAAGGATAGGTTATCGTGTGAAACATATAATTTCTTATATTTTGGAAAAATGCAGCCTCAGGGCCTGCTCACATCTCATTCCCAAAAAAAAGACGCAGGCGTTAAATCCCTGCGTCTCTGAACAGCTTATCAATGGAACCGCCCTCGATGATAATGCGTGTGGCCTCAGCCAGCATGGGAGCTACCGAGAGCACTGCGAATCTGCTGGAATGCTCATCCGGCAGGGCAATGGAATCGGTAATGACAATCTCTTCGATATTGGGATGGTCCATCCGCTCAAGCGCATCTCCGGAGAACAGTCCGTGTGTAGCACAGACGATGCTGTTCCGCGCGCCCCGCTCCTTCAGGCCCTCCACCACATTGACAATGGTGGTTCCGGTATCAATAAGATCTTCTATAATGATCGGCGTCCTGCCCTCTACATCTCCAATGACATGGGTAATCACTGATTCATTATGAGCCGGACGCTTCTTAATCATGATCGCGAACGGCGAATCCAGCCGGCTGGCCAGCTTCTCCGCCATGGACGCGCGTCCCGCATCCGGGGAGACCACGACCAGATCGGTAAGGCCCTTCACCTTCAGATAACCGCTGATCAGATCAAGCGCCGTCAGATGGTCGACCGGAATATTGAAGAATCCCTGTATGGCTGCGGCATGCAGATCAATGGTAATTACGCGCGTTGCGCCGGCGGTGGTCAGCACATCCGCTACCATTTTAGCTGAGATCGGCTCACGCGGTGCAGATTTGCGCTCCTGCCGGGCGTACCCGTAATAGGGAACGATAATGTTGACCGTTCTGGCCGATGCGCGCTTGGCGGCATCGATCATGACCAGCAGCTCTACAAACAGCTCGTTAATCGGATGAGCCAGGGATTGCACCAAAAATACGTCGCAGTTCCGGATGCTCTCTTCATAATGCACATAAATCTCGCCGCTTTTGAAACGGGTCAGCTTAATCTGGCCAAGCGGCGCACCAAGGCGCTCCGCAATATCAGCGGCAAGCTTCGGATTCGACGAACCGGAAAAAATCCGTAATTGATGATGCATAGTACCCTCCTGGGATTATAAATTTATACGTTGAACGGAACGAATGTGCGGCGGCGTCCTTCAAAGACGGCCAGTTCGCGGAAGCCGGTGCGCCAGAGCATCTCCCGGGCCTCCGTTAAGCCGTCTCCCAGCTTCATGGGATCATGTGCATCAGAGCCGACAGTGAGCGGAATGCCCAGCTCCAGTGCCTGAATGATCACATGCTCTGCCGGGAACATCTCGGCGCACGGCTTGGTCAGCCCGGAAGCATTCAGCTCCATGGCGATTCCGCTGCGGGCAATGACCTTCAGCGTATCCAGCTCAAGCTTCTTAGCCTCCGCCAGCTCCTCCGGCGTCCGCGGTCCGTAGCCGAACCTTTTGATGACGTCCATATGTCCTATAATATCATATAATCCCGATAACGCCGACTTCTGTACAGCATCATAATAGCGCCGGTATACCGCCATTACATCCTGGCCTTCCCAGCCATGGGTCTGCCGGTGGTCGGTTATATCCCATTCTCCCAGGAAATGTACCGAACCAATCAGATAATCCCACGGATACGGTGCCAAAAGCTCGCGGATCTGTTCCTCATATCCCTCAATATAATCCGCCTCCAGCCCGACCCGCAGCTCAATCTTGCCGCGGTAGCGCTCCTTCAGCGTAAGGCATTCCTCCACATATCGCGGGAGCTCTGCAAGAGGCATAGCCATCTCGGGATAATAGTGTTCCGGATCGACATGGATAAGCGGCAGATGATCCGACAGCCCGAGCTGATCAAGACCGAGAGCGATGCCCCGCTGCACATACTCCTCCAGCTTCCCGACGGCATGGCCGCAGCGTTCATGATGGGTATGATAATCGATGCGCATGCTGAAAGTTCCTCCTAGTCCCGCCGCGGCCGTTCATGGCGGGCGCTCAGCTCTTCCAGAATCTCGTCCAGCGGAAGCTTGCGCTCCTGAAGCAGCACCAGCAGGTGATAGATCAGATCGCTGACCTCCAGACGCAGCTCGGCATTATCCTTGTTTTTGGCGGCGATGATCGTCTCGGAGGCTTCCTCACCGACCTTCTTCAGGATCTTATCCACGCCCTTGTCGAACAGATAGGTCGTATAGGCCCCCTCAGGACGGTTCACCTCACGCTCAGCAATGACACGCTCCAGCTCACCGAGTACCGCAAACCGGCCGTCCTCTGCTTCCGCAGCCTTCACGGCAGCCCCGGCAGTATCCGTTACGGTTGCCGGTGAATCGAGCGGAATCTCGCGGAAGAAGCAGCTGTTCTCCCCGGTATGGCAGGCCGGACCCTCTGGCACGACCTTCACCAGCAGCGTATCGCTGTCACAATCGTAATGGATCGAGGTGATTGCCTGCGTATTGCCGGACGTCCCCCCTTTATGCCACAGCTCGCTGCGTGAACGGCTCCAGAACCAGGTCTGACCGCTCGCAAGTGAGCGCTGCAGCGACTCGGGGTTCATATAAGCGAACATTAATACCTCCAGGGTGCGCGCATCCTGAATGACGGCAGGCAGCAGGCCGGATTCATTCCAGCGGATGCCGGACACTGCCTCCTGCTGGCTCTGTGCTATATTCTTATTGTCCTCGCTCATCGGATCTCTACTCCTCTTTGCTTCAGATCAGCCTTCAGATCATGAATAGCAATCTCTTTATAGTGAAAAATGGTTGCCGCAAGTCCGGCATCTGCCCGGCCTTCCGTAAATACATCATAGAAATGCCCAATGCTTCCGGCCCCGCCGGAAGCAATCACCGGAATGCTCAGCAGATCGCTGACTGCCGCCGTCAGCTTCAGGTCGAAGCCGTCCTTGGTGCCGTCTGCGTCCATGCTCGTTAGCAGAATCTCACCGGCTCCCAGCTTCTCGGCTTCCTTGGCCCAGTTCAACGCCCGGATACCCGTAGGCGTACGTCCACCGTGCGTGTATACTTCCCATTCGCCCCAAGCCTCGTTATATTTGGCATCCATCGCCACTACGATGCACTGGGAGCCGAAGTGACGGGCTCCTTCCAGAATCAGCCGGGGATTATTGACAGCGGCCGTGTTAATGCCGATCTTGTCCGCTCCGGCACGCAGAATCCGCTTCATATCCTCCGGGGTCGAGATGCCCCCGCCCACCGTGAAGGGAATGGCAATCTCACCCGCCGTCTGCCGCACCACTTCAATCATCGTGGCCCTGCCTTCCACAGAAGCGGAAATATCCAGGAATACCAGCTCATCTGCCCCCTCGCGGTCATACAGCGCCGCAAGCTCCACCGGATCTCCGGCATCGCGCAGATTCACAAAATTCACACCTTTTACCACACGCCCGTCCTTCACATCCAGACAGGGAATAATCCGTTTCGCCAACATTCCAAGACCCCTCCTTAGTATAGGCTTACCGCAATCCGGAGGACTGGCCCAAGGTCTGCAGCGCTTCAGCCAGATTAATATTGCCGGTATACAGCGCCTTGCCGACAATTGCCCCGCCGATCCCGCTGCCGCTATGTACGTTCAGGCGCAGCAGATCATTAAGGCTGGTCACACCGCCGGAGGCGATTACGCTTCGCCCGCTTGCCTTGGCCATAGACAGAATGCCTTCCACGTTCGGCCCCTGCATCATTCCGTCGCGTGAGATATCGGTATAGATGAAAGTCTCGGCCCCTTTGGCTGCCAGCTCCCTGGCCAGGTCCTCCGCGCGGACCTCCGAGGTGTTCAGCCAGCCGTGTGTAGCCACATAGCCATTGCGCGCATCGATGCCGATGGCTACTTTGTCGCCGTATTTGGCAAGAACCGTCTCTGTAAAAGCCTGATCATTGATGGCCGCTGTTCCGATAATTACCCGGCTGACGCCAAGGTTCAGCAGCTTCTCGACATCGGCAAGTGTACGGAGACCGCCGCCGACCTGTACAGGAACATTCGCCTGCCTGGCAATGGCCCCAATGATAGCATCATTCACGGGACAGCCTGCCTTGGCTCCGTCCAGATCCACCAGATGGATATACTGGCCGCCCTGCTCTTCCCAGGATTTAGCCACCTCTACCGGACTGTCGTTGTAGATGGTCTCTTGGGCATAATCGCCCTGCTGCAGCCGGACACACTTGCCGTCCCGGATATCAATCGCCGGATATAGGATAAAAGAAGACATGAATACTCCCCGCTTTCATTGCAATTTGATGATTCAGGCAGGCGAAGCCTGCTGTCCCCGGAGCTGCAGGAAATTACCCAGCAGCTTCATGCCAAGCTCCCCGCTCTTCTCCGGGTGGAACTGCATGCCGTATACATTATCGCGCCCCACTATAGCCGTTACCGGATGTCCGTAGTCTGTGACGGCCAGCAGATCGCTGTCGGCTGCGGGGAGCGCATGATAGGAATGTACGAAGTAGACATGACTTTCTGTCAGACCGGCCAGCAGCGGGCTCTCCGGCTGGCGGAAGCTCAGCTTGTTCCAGCCCATATGCGGCACCTTGTAGCCGTCACGCGGAGCAAAACGGACCACCGATCCCGGCAGAAGCTCCAGCCCCTGATGCTCGCCATGCTCCTCGCTGCTGCTGAACAGCAGCTGCATCCCGAGGCAGATGCCGAGCAGCGGCTGTCCCGCTGCGGCTGCGGCCCGGACTACACCGTCCAGTCTGCTCTCCCGCAGGTGCTCCATCGCATCGCCAAACGCACCGACACCCGGCAGAATGACACTGTCTGCCGCCAGAATCTCGGCGGCATCCGAGGTTACAAGACTTGTATACCCCAGCCGCTCTACGGCCTTACTGACACTGTGCAGGTTGCCCATGCCGTAATCGACGATTGCAACGGCCATGCTACAGCACTCCCTTCGTCGAAGGTACGCCCTTCACGCGGGGATCTACCAGAGTTGCTTCATCCAGTGCCCGTCCCAGCGCCTTGAAGACCGCTTCAATCATGTGGTGGGTATTGGAGCCGTAATGAACGATGACATGCAGTGTAATTCTTGCCTCCAGTGCGAACTTCCACAGGAATTCGTGAACCAGCTCTGTCGAGAAGCTGCCCACCTGCCCGGAGGGATACTCCGCCCGGTATTCGAAGTGCGGGCGGTTGCTGATATCGATCACGACCTGGGCGAGCGCCTCATCCATAGGGACGAAGACACTGGCGTAACGCTTGATGCCCTTTTTGTCGCCAAGCGCTTCCCGCAAGGCCTGTCCGAGACAGATCCCGATATCCTCCACGGTATGGTGATCATCAATATCGATATCGCCCCGCGCCTGCACAGCGAGGTCAAACTGTCCATGCTTCGTGAACAGATCCAGCATATGATTCAGGAACGGCACATCGGTCTCCAGTTCGGAGACCCCGCTGCCGTCCACGGCAAAGGTTAGCTTGATGTCTGTTTCATTGGTTGTTCGGCTAAGTCCGGCCTTACGCAGCGCCAGTTCGTTGTTATTGTTCTCCATTCGTGTCTCCACCTTTCGCTTCGTTCGTAAGCCGGATTTCGATGGCGCGGGCATGGCCTTCCAGCCCCTCGCGCCGGGCAAGCTCCATAATCGCCGCCCCGTCCCGCAGCAGGGCTTCCTTGCTGTAATAGATCAGGCTGGACTTCTTGATGAAGTCGTCCACATCTACAGGCGAGGAGAACCGCGCTGTGCCATTTGTCGGTATAATATGGTTCGGTCCGGCGAAGTAGTCGCCAACCGGCTCCGAGCTGTACGGCCCGAGGAAGATCGCTCCGGCGTTCTCAATCGCGCCGGTCAGCGCCATCGGGTCTGCGGTCACAATCTCCAGATGCTCCGGCGCCAGCCGGTTCACCACGGAGATGCCCTCCGCCAGCGAGTCTACGACGATAATCGCGCCGTAGTTCTCGACCGAGGCCCGCGCGATGGCCTCGCGCGGCAACGCCTGCAGCTGCCGCTCCACCTCGGCAGCCACCGCCTCCGCGAGACGCTGCGACGGCGTCACGAGGATTGCCGACGCCATCTCGTCGTGCTCGGCCTGCGAGAGCAGGTCGGCCGCGATGTAGGCGGCCTCGGCGGTATCGTCGGCGAGCACGACGATCTCGCTCGGTCCGGCGATGCTGTCGATGTCGACAGCGCCGTAGACCTCGCGCTTGGCCAGGGCCACGTAGATGTTCCCTGGCCCGCAGATCTTATCGACCGGCACGATGGATTCCGTGCCGAAGGCGAGGGCGGCGATCGCCTGCGCGCCGCCCACGCGGTAGATCTCGTGTACGCCCGCCTCAGCGGCGGCCACGAGAATATAAGGATCGATGCCTTCGGAGCCTCCTGTCGAAGGCGGCGTCACCATCACAATCTCCGGCACCCCGGCGATCTGTGCCGGAATCACGTTCATCAGCACCGAGGACGGGTAGGCCGCCTTGCCGCCGGGAACATAGACGCCCACGCGCTTCAGCGGGCGGATGATCTGGCCGAGGATCGTGCCGTCCGGCTGCAGATCCATCCAGGAATTGCGCTTCTGCCGCGCATGGAACGCACGGATGTTCTCGGCTGCCGCGCGGATCGCCGTCACGAAAGACTCCTCTACCCGGCCATAGGCGGCCTCAAGCTCCTCCGGCGTTACGCGCAGCTGCTCCGGCGTCAGTACAGCGCCATCGAAGCGCTCCGTATACCGGAGCAGCGCCGCGTCGCCTTCCTGCTTGATACCGGCCACGATTTCACGTACGGCCTTGTTCTGCTCCGGCGTGCCGTATTCCACCTCACGCTGCAGCTTAAATTCCTTACTGGACTGGATCTTCACCGCCGCTTCCCCCTTGAGCTCTATAGTTTTGCTTATATTAGTTTACCTGCAATCCCGGTTCTGCAATAACAGCCTGCAGCCGGTCGCACAGCTGCTGAATCTCCGCATTCTTCATCCGGTAGCTCACCCGGTTCGCCACCAGGCGGCTGGTGATCTCGAAGATGCTCGTCATCTCCACCAGCCCGTTATCCTTCAGCGTCTGGCCGGTCTCCACCATATCCACAATACGGTCAGCCAGCCCGATCAGCGGTGCCAGCTCGATCGAGCCGTTCAGCTTCACAACCTCCACCTGCTGGCCCTGCTCCCGGAAATAGCGCGAGGCCACGTTCGGGTATTTGGTAGCTACCCGCTGCTGAATACCCGGCTGCCAGTTCGGAAGCCCGATAATCGACATCCGGCAGCGGGCGATCCCGAGATCAAGCAGCTCGTACACATCGCGGCTCTCCTCCAGCAGTACATCTTTGCCGACAATCCCGATATCCGCCACTCCATATTCTACATAAGTGGGCACATCCACCGGCTTCGCCAGGATGAACTCCATTCCGGCCTCCGGCAATGAAATCACCAGCTTGCGCGACTCTTCTCCGTCCGGAGGAATCGGCAGTCCCGCCTGGCGGAACAGCTCTGCCGCTTTATTATAAATCCGGCCTTTCGGCATGGCTACCTTAAGAATCTGTGCCATCAATACCCGCCCCCGTTTCGTATTTCCGCTTGTTTAACATCTGCTTCTCTATGACATCATGTTTCCACCATTTCGTAATCTTGCTCCGCTCACCCATGCTCGCTGACAAACGACACGAACGTATAGATCTCCCCGTACAGCCCGCCCTCAGCCTGGACGGTCTCCGCATCCAGCCGCTTCACGGTCTTCAGCTCCTCCGGGCCAGCCGCCAGCCGTGTGACCACAGCATGCCCTTCTGAACGCAGCCTCGCCGCTTCGGCAAGACCCTCCTGCCGCCGCAGTGCATCATACTGGACCAGAATCGGCAGCTCCTCTTCTTCAGGCAGCCCGGATACACCATCCAGAATACGGTTGGTCTTCAGGGAGAAGCCCGTGGAGGGAATCGGACGCCCGAATTGCTGCAGCAGGTTGTCATACCGGCCGCCGCTGCATACCGGGAAGCCCAGCTCGGAAGCGTACCCCTCGAAGGTCATGCCTGTATAGTAAGAGAAATCACCGATCATTGTCAGATCAATCAGCACATGCTGCGATACACCATAGGCTACCAGCACCTCCCATACCTTGCACAGGTGCTCGATGGAAGCACGCGCCAGCGGGTGGTCGCTCAGCTCCAGCGCCTGTCCGCAGATCTCCTTCCCGCCGCGCAGCCGCAGCAGTCCGTACAGCTCCTGCTTCTGGGCATCCGATAGCTCAAGACGCCGCAGCGTCTCGCGGAAGGCAACATAATCGCGGCTGAGCAGATAGCTCTTCAGCTCCTCCTGAGCCTGCGGCAGGCCGGAGACCGCCTCCTGGAAGAGACCGTCGAGGAAGCCGACATGTCCGATGGCAATTTTGAAAGACTTCACACCGGCCGCCTGGAGTGAAGCAATCGCCAGCGCAACGACCTCCGCGTCAGCCTCCGGCGAATCATCTCCGACAAGCTCTACACCGGTCTGGAAGAATTCCGCCTCCCGGCCTGCCTCTTCTTCAATCGCCCGGAAGACGTTGGCATGGTAGGACAGGCGCAGCGGCAGCGGCTCATCCTTCAATAGAGAGGAGACCACCCGCGCTACAGGTGCCGTCATCTCCGAACGCAGCACCAGAGCCTGCCCGCGGTTGTTAAGCAATTTATACAGCTTCTGATCGGACGTAGAGCTGGCTACACCAACTGTATCGTAATATTCAAGAGTAGGCGTAATCATCTGCCGGTATCCCCAGCGGCTCATACAGTGAAGTACATCCTTCTCAATCTTGCGCAGCTTCGTTACCGCACGCGGGAGATAATCCCTTACGCCGGCAGGCTTTTCAAATCCCTTTGGTTTGGCCATCTTCATTGTTCACCTCATCGGATATGTTAAAGATATCATAAATCACTTTATCATGGTAAAGTGGTAGCAAAGTAAAGTAGTGGCAATATCGTATCACGGACTATCCTTTTGCGTCAACAATTCGCTTGAATTCCAGAGTTCCTTTGCCACCGGGATAAGCGGCGAATATAATAGGTTAATATGATTGTACTTTATTTCCTCCATGAAGTATTCCCGGTATCTAATTCAGAAGCAGAAAGAAGGACTGACGGCTTGAGTACATCCTATATGATTGGCGTTGATATTGGAACCACCAGCACGAAAGCTGTCCTCTTTGAGGAGAATGGAACAATTGTCGCTCAGAGCAATCAGGGCTATCCGCTGCATCAGCCCTCCCCCTCTGTCGCAGAACAGGACCCGGAACAGATTCTGGAAGCTGTAATTCATACGATAGCATCGGTCATGCAGGAGAGCCTTGCCGCACCTGAGGCCATTCTGCTGGTCTCCTTCAGCTCCGCTATGCATAGCATCATCGCTGTAGATCCTTCGGGCAAGCCGCTGACCGCCTGCATCACCTGGGCCGATAACCGGAGCAGCCGCTGTGCCCGGCGGTTGAAGGATGACCTGAACGGACATGAGCTGTATCTGCGGACAGGAACGCCTATCCACCCCATGTCTCCGATTACCAAGCTGATGTGGCTGGGCGAAGAGCAGCCCGAGCTGTTCCGCCAGACCTACAAGTTCATCTCCATCAAAGAATATATCTTCTTCCGGCTGTTCGGCGAATATGTAATCGACCATTCCATCGCCTCGGCCACCGGCATGTTCAATCTGGACAAGCTCGACTGGGACGAGGAGGCGCTCCGGATTGCTGGTGTTACCCCGCAGCGGCTATCCCGTCCGGTCCCGACCACACATATCCTCCAGGGACTGCTACCGGAGCTTACCGGGAAGCTGGGTCTGCGCACTGACACCCCGTTTGTAGTAGGTGCCAGTGACGGCGTCCTGTCCAACCTGGGCGTTGGGGCCATAGAGCCGGGGGTGATCGCTGCAACGATAGGCACAAGCGGTGCCATCCGTACTGTAGTAGACCATCCGCTGACCGATCCCAAAGGACGGATCTTCTGCTATGCCCTGACAGACAAGCACTGGGTGATCGGCGGTCCCGTGAATAACGGGGGAATGCTCTTCCGCTGGGTCCGTGATGAGTTCGCCGCTTCTGAAGTAGAGACCGCGAAGCGTCTGGGTATTGATCCCTACGAAGTATTAACCCGGATCGCCGAGCAGGTTCCGCCCGGCAGCGGCGGACTGCTCTTCCATCCGTATCTGACCGGAGAACGTGCGCCGCTGTGGAATCCCGATGCCCGCGGCTCCTTCTTCGGGCTAAGCATGAATCACCGCAAGGAGCATATGATCCGTGCGGTGCTGGAAGGTGTCATCTTCAATATGTACACCGTATTGCTTGCTATGGAGGAATGTATCGGCGAGCCCGTTCGAATCCTGGCTACCGGCGGCTTCGCCCGCTCGGCACTATGGCGGCAGATGATGGCGGATATATTCGATCAGGAGGTGGTCGTCCCTGAGAGCTTCGAGAGCTCATGCCTCGGCGCAGTCGTCCTGGGATTATACGCCATCCGGCGGATTGATTCCTTCGATGCTGTCTACAGCATGATCGGGTCCACTCACCGGCATGAGCCGGTCACTGACCACGCCAAGGCCTACAAGCAGCTTCTGCCTATCTTCATCTCCGTATACCGCAGCCTGGAGGATCAGTATCAGGCAATCGCCGACTTCCAGCGCGATCAGGCCGGGGAACAGCCCGGCTAACCCATACCCTCCATAGCCGCCTAACAGTAAAGCGCCGGCCAGCCGCATCTGCGGCCAGCCGGCGCTTTCAATCTTCACTTTTTACACTGTTGCTTTTGGCGCTGGTGCCGCCGCCGGCTTCTGCGGTGCAGAGCCGAACACCATCCAGGCCGGCTTCACATAACGGAAGGCAAGTGCAACCACCAGCCAGGAGCCGAGGAGAGCCACCAGCCAGCCGCCCGCTATTGCTGCCGTATAGGCCAGCGATCCACCGTGGAACGGCAGCTTCCGGTACATGAACAGCAGCAGCGGATGAAGCAGATAGATACCGAAGGAGCACGCCCCGGCCGAGAGCAGCAGTCTCGTCAGCAGGCTGCGTCCTGCCCCGTACAGCAGGAAGGATAGCTGAAACAGCACCAGACAAGAGAGCAAGGCATGCAGGTTCGAGAACCCTTCATACCATAGACTGTTGATTATTGTTTTTTTCGTATAGTTGCTATACCACAATAATACATGGTAAGCCCCGGCGGCGGCCCATAAGAGCCACAGGACCACCCAGCTTGTCCCCTTACCGGAGCGCCAGCCTTCGCGGGAAGGAACCAGCCACTTTTTCAAAGAGCTGTAGTAGATGGCAATCGCCGCACCGAGCAGGAAATACGAGAAATACGTAATTGCCAGACTACCCTTGGAAAGCTTCCAATATCCGTGGTTCACCATATATTTGTTAAGCAGCACGAAGCCCCACTGAAGCGCAAGCCCGATCACCGGTGCCCAGGCCGCCAGATGCCGGACTTTTTGCAGACACCAGAGGATAAGCGGGAACAGCAGATAGAACTGGATAATGATGATGATGTAGTACAGATGCGTATACGCCGTCCCTGTCCACAGATACTTGAAGAACTTTCCTCCCAGTTCCTGAAGAGGCAGCCCCCAGGTATGCCCGGCCGTCATTTTCAGTCCAAAATACAGCACCGTAAACACAAGATAAGGCACAATAATATAGATCAGCCTGCGGCTGTAGAATTTGGCCAGCACCTTGCCGCCCAGCGGACGGTCAATATAATTGTAGAACAGGACGAACCCGCTTAAGAATATAAAGGAAGGCACCGCAAACTGGCTGAACTTGTTAATGAACAGAAACGGGGGGAACATCGAAGTTCCCAGTGTCTCCGCCAGCGTGCGTGAAGTAGCATGAATCGCGATCACAGCAAAAATAGCGATTGCCCGAAAAATATCAAGCTGTGGAATTCTTTCCTTTTGAGCCATTATCATTCCTCCTGTTTAAGCAGTTTTACGCAACAAACCCCGCAGCTCCTGCGCAGACACACGCATTATGATACTGCAGGGCAAGTCCTTGACCATACACTATGCTTCTTCATGAGGCTCTGCTGACTCCGCTGAAGTACGGCGCAGCTCACGCAGCGGATTCCCCCCGACGAACGAACCGGCAGCCACATCCTTGTGAACCACTGATCCCGCCGCAACCATAGCCCCATCCCCAATCGTAACCCCGGGCAGAATGGTCGTGTTCGCCCCAATCATTACATTCTCGCCGATAATAACTTCACCCAGCCGGTACTCTTTGATGAGGTACTCATGGGCCAGAATCGTGGTGTTATAGCCGATAACCGTGTTCTCCCCAATAGAGATCTTCTCCGGAAAAAACACATCCACCATCGCCATAAGTCCAAACGCCGTATGCTTGCCTACCTTCATCCCGAGCACCCGCCGGTAGATCCAGTTCTTGAGCGGCAGAATCGGGCAATAGCGGGCAATCTGGATGAAAATAAAATTGCGCACACCCTTCCACGGGCTGACCGTGCGGTAAATATGCCACAGCGAATTATGCCCCTCCACCGGGTAACGGGTTATCTTTCTCACGGCTGCACAGTCTCCTGCTCCACAATAGAGTACAAGTCCTTCATCTCATGGAGGATGTAATCCGGCTCATAGGTCCGCAGCACATCCTCACCCTTCAGTGACCAGGCTACAGCCGCTACACGCACCCCTGCTGCCTTCGCAGACTGAATATCGACAGCGCTGTCGCCTACCATTAGCGTCTTGGCCGGATCAACACCCAAATTGGCAACTGCCGTAAGCACCGGCTCCGGATGCGGCTTCGGATGAGTCACATCATTCACCGTAACAATCGTCTCCATATATTTCAGCAGATCGAACATCTCCAGTGCCTTGAGCGTGGTAGGCCGGATCTTCGTTGTCACAATCCCAAGCCTGATTCCCCGGCGCAGCAGCTCCTCCATCGTCTCGTTCACACCCGGAAAAGAACGGACCAGCTCATCGTGATGCGCATTGTTGTACGAACGGTAAGACCGCTCAAGCACACTTATATCCTCCAGGCCGGAGAACGCGCTCATCTGTTGCTGGAGTGTAGTGCCCATAAAGGGAATGATCTGCTCCCGGGTTAGGGACGGCAGATTATTCTCCTTCAGCGCATGCATGAACGAACTGATGATCAATTCATTCGTATTCACAATCGTTCCATCCAGATCAAATAACACGCATTCTATCATTGATAGTATTACTCCTTTGTTTCCTTCTCTTCAGAGGGATCTTCCACCTGCTGAACAGGCTGAGAAGGCTTCTGAGGCGTATGAACAGCACTCTCGGGAACCACAGCGTCCGCCGCTGCCGGCTTGGTGCTGATAATTGGGTCCAGATAATGAGCCTTCGGCTGTCCGCTTACCCGCCGTACAATCATTAAGGCAATGGCAGCAACAATGATGAGTAGCGCCAACAGCTGAGAGATACGGATATTTCCGTAAGCCGGATCGAGATACCCTTGCTCGAAGCCCATCCACTTCATCGGACTCCATAGCCCGTTAATGAAGGCTTCCAGACCGCTGCTGCCATTAAAGGCCAGGCTGTCCGTACGGAGAGCTTCAATGAAGAAGCGGCCGATCGAGTACCAGATGAAGTAGGACATGAAGATTTCTCCGGCTCGTACGAACTTCTGGCGGCGCAGCACCATGAGGAGCAGAATGCCCAGCAGACTCCAGAGTGATTCGTACAGGAAGGTCGGATGGTGAAAAGCATCCCCTATGTACATTTGATTGACGATAAAGTCCGGCAAATGCAGCTTGTCCCGCAGGAACGATTCCTCTACCACACCGCCGTAGGCTTCCTGGTTAATGAAATTTCCCCAACGTCCGATCATCTGACCGGCAAGCAGCCCGGGAGCACAGATATCTACGATACGCCAGAACGGATAGCCTTTATAACGGAAATAAATAATCCCGCAGATAATCGCGCCGATCAGAGCGCCATAAATCGCTATACCGCCATTCCAGACCTTGAAGACATCTAGCAGGTTATCCTTATAGTCATCCCACTTGAAGGCTACGAAATATATCCGCGCCCCAATAATGGCCGAAGGCAGGCCCAGCAGAAGCATATCCATGAAGAATTCCTGGGGAATGTTGAAGCGTTTGCCTTCTTGAATACATAGGAATAGCCCGACAAGCGCGCCAAGACCTAGGATCAGGCCATACCAGTGGACAGGGAGCGATCCAATAGAGAAGACTACAGGGTTAATCGCCAATGACACAAACATGCTCTCACACTCCTAATCCAGATCATCCATATCTTCTGAGATGGTCGCTGTAAGTTTATTCGTAAACTGCAGAGCGGCATTGAAGCCCATTTGCTTGAGCCGGTAATTCATCGCCGCCACCTCGATAATAACAGCCAGGTTACGTCCCGGACGGACAGGAATGGTAACCAGCGGTACATCGGTATCGATAATCCGTGTGGTCTCCTCATCAAGTCCCAGACGGTCATATTGCTTGTCCTGCTGCCAGGCTTCCAGTCTGACTACGAGTGTAATCCGCTTATGGTTACGGATAGCGCCTGCCCCAAAGAGGGTCATCACATTAATAATCCCTACCCCGCGGATCTCCAGCAGGTGGCGAATCAGCTCAGGTGCGGTACCATGAAGCTGATTATCCGAGGTCTGGCGGATTTCAACGGCATCATCGGCAATCAGGCGGTGACCGCGTTTTACCAGCTCCAGCGCAGTCTCACTTTTACCAATACCGCTGGTGCCTGTAATCAGCATCCCTACCCCATACACATCACAGAGAACGCCATGAATCGTTGCTGTCGGTGCCAGTCTGCCTTCGAGGAAGCTGGTCAATCTGCTGGAGAAAATCGTAGTCGCCATCGAGCTGCGCAGCACCGGAAGTCCCTTCTCGTTGCTGATATCCACAAACTCCTGGGGAACATCCAGCCCACGAGTAATTACAATACACGGCGTATTGTCGTTACAGATTCCGCGGACCCGGCTTTTCCGCTCTTCCTCCGAGAGCATAGAGAAGAACGCCAGCTCTGTTTTGCCCAGCAGCTGCACACGTTCTTCCGGATAATATTCGAAATAACCGGCCATTTCCAGCCCGGGACGGTTCAAATCATCCACTGTGATCGGTCTCTTCAGCCCTTCATGTCCGGATACTACCTCTAATTGAAAATGCTGCACCAATTCCGATACTTTTACCTTCTTAGCCATATATGTCCGTCCTTTCGTCACCCGCGGCTCATGCCGCTTCCCCGCATACCGGTTACATCTTTATCCATTCCAGCTACAGGTAATTCTCCTGCTATCTTAATGGATTATGCCAGTGAATGCAATCTTAACCCCAGCTGTTATCGTTCCATTCCACCATGATCATTACAAGAAAAAGCCGCCTAACCAGGCGGCTTTCTTCATTATAAACTATGTTCACCCTGCAGAGATCTTATCCCAGCAGAACGTTAAGTTCGGATTCTTTGTCGAAGATGTGGACTTTGTTCATGTCAATGGCCAATCTAGGCTTGCTGCCTTCACGGGTAGTGGAACGTCCATCTACACGCGCAATTACAGTGTTATTGCCAAGACCGCTCAAGTAGAGGAGCATTTCATGACCAAGGTTCTCAGTAACATCAACCATCGAAGTGAAGATTGTGTTAGGGGAAGCTTCCAGGAACACTGGCTCTTCATGGATATCTTCCGGACGAACGCCCATGATTACATCTTTACCGATGAAGCCTTTGTTGCGCAGGATTGTAGCTTTGCCGCCTGGAACTTCAACATCAAGGTTCTCTGCACGGAAACGGACAGCGCCGTTCACTTCGGAAAGAGTACCATTGATAAAGTTCATTGTAGGGGAACCGATAAATCCGGCTACGAACAGGTTCGTAGGCTCATTGTACAGTTCTTCAGGGGAAGCCGCCTGCTGGATGATACCATCGTACATAACTACGATACGGTCACCCATTGTCATTGCTTCTGTCTGGTCATGCGTTACGTAGATACAAGTGGTTTCGAGGCGTTTAACGAGCTTAGTGATTTCAGCACGCATCTGACCACGAAGTTTAGCATCCAAGTTGGAGAGAGGCTCATCCATCAAGAAGACTTGTGGATCACGGACAATAGCGCGGCCCAGAGCGACACGTTGACGTTGACCACCGGACAGGGCCTTAGGTTTACGTTCCAGCAAGTGTTCGATATCCAGGATTTTTGCAGCTTCGCGCACTTTCTTGTCGATTTCTTCTTTCTTCACTTTACGCAGCTTCAGACCGAAAGCCATGTTCTGATATACACTCATGTGCGGGTACAAGGCGTAGGATTGGAATACCATCGCGATATCACGGTCTTTAGGAGCAACGTCATTCACTACACGGTCACCAATGTACATTTTACCTTCAGAGATTTCTTCCAGACCAGCGATCATACGCAGGGTTGTGGATTTACCGCAACCGGAAGGACCAACGAGTACGAGGAATTCCTTATCTTTAATATCAAGATTGATATCGATTACTGTTGCTTTATCGGAACCCGGGTATTTTTTGAAAATATGCTCTAAACGTACGCCTGCCATTGTATTTCCCCCTCGAGTCTATTATTGGTTACAAAATCAAACGCTTTCTTGTACACCTATCTTACCCCAGAGCCGGCCTGATGGCTATTTGCAAGGTTCACAAAAAACTTATTTTCTTTTCGTCACTTTATACAATAACATCGCAAGCTTCACAATAGCGGCATCCCCAAAGCTGCGCACATCGGCACCGGTCTCCTGTTTGATTTTGTCCAGCCTGTAG
Source organism: Paenibacillus sp. FSL K6-1217 (assembly GCF_045040735.1). NCBI lineage: Bacteria > Bacillati > Bacillota > Bacilli > Caryophanales > Paenibacillaceae > Paenibacillus > Paenibacillus sp. FSL K6-1217. Next base: position 5,277,970 of record NZ_CP150271.1, on the reverse strand, counting down.
AGCAGGGTGTTCCGGTGAATGTACAGCTTCTTGGCGGTTTCACTGACATTGCAGTCCATTTCAAAAAAAGTCTCCAGCGTCAGCAGCATTTCCTTATCGGCCAGTACCGCCGTGTAATCACCGATCTGGCCCAGCAGCTGTCTCCGCCGGTCATCGGGAATACTGTTAATCAGCCGCTCCATGTGCAGCTCCCATGGCAGATGAATATAATCCCCGACCTGGAAGATCCGCCCGAGAATAATCGTCTCCCGCAGCAGGGCGACTGCTCCTGTCAGACCTTTGACCGGAACAATCGCCGGAGCGACCGCAAGATGAAAGACGCCAACCCACTCGCTGGCAATCAGTTCATGCAGCCCCATAGAAGTCTGTGACAGCAGATCCTCGGTACTCTCTTCCTCATCTTCCTTATCATCTCCGCCTGTGAGCAGTTCCTTGCGGGCTAAAATTAACCATTCCTTATCCTGCAGGGGTACCAGCAGTACATCATTCTCGAAATAACTCCGCAGCAGCTTCATTAATGAACGATATGTCATTTGCGGGTTATGCACATTCTCACTTACCAGCATGAATGGAACCATATCCCCGAACAGCCGGCCCTTCAGCGAGATATCATCGGGAATCTCCTCGTCCTTCTCCTGCTCCAGTTGGGCGTTCAGCCAACCGCTTAGCTGCCTCGCTTCCATCTCCCCTTCTTCTTTGAACCCGGTTGCCTTCAGCGCTACCGCAAAATTGCGTCCGGCATAATTCACCAGCTCCAGCTCCAGCGGGGACAGACCTTCTGTCTCTACCCACACTGCTGTGACACGGCCATCATTCTCATATAGGGGAACCCAGAGATAACCCTCATGAATGACCGGCAGTTCCTGATCTTGATCCTTACCCGTACCTATGCCAAAAAGTGAAGCGGAATGCTGCCTGCCCAGCTGCTTGATTCCGGTTCTCTTTCCGGTGAGCTGCTCCAATTTTTGACGCAAACCCTCACTATCCATCATCACCATTCTCCACCACTTTTGCTTTTTTCGCTTATTTTATCATATTTTGCTGTAAAATGCGGAATTGCACTTATGAGCAACCTTTGATCCTGTATCATAACACAAAAAAGGCCACCACCCTAAGGTGATGACCGATTACTTAAGATGAGCCATGAAGGACTCGAACCTTCGACACCCTGATTAAAAGTCAGGTGCTCTACCAACTGAGCTAATGGCTCATAAAAAGGGATGGAGGCTGATGGATTCGAACCACCGAACACGTACGTGAGCAGATTTACAGTCTGATGCGTTTGGCCACTTCGCTAAGCCTCCATGATGGTGGCGCGGGAGGGAATCGAACCCCCGACACAAGGATTTTCAGTCCTTTGCTCTACCGACTGAGCTACCGAGCCATGAAACAAGCCGAAAAACAAAAAAATGGCGGAACCGACGGGATTCGAACCCGCGATCTCCTGCGTGACAGGCAGGCATGTTAGGCCAACTACACCACGGTTCCACACTTTTGTTGTAAAAATGGTGCCGGCGAGAGGACTTGAACCCCCAACCTACTGATTACAAGTCAGTTGCTCTACCAGTTGAGCTACACCGGCACGGTGTAAGGTAATACAATACTAAAACATGAAAATGGTGGAGGCTGAGGGGTTCGAACCCCCGACCCTCTGCTTGTAAGGCAGATGCTCTCCCAGCTGAGCTAAGCCTCCGGGTATGTATGGTAGCGGCAGAGGGGATCGAACCCCCGACCTCACGGGTATGAACCGTACGCTCTAGCCAGCTGAGCTACGCCGCCACACTACAAATATTGGATTTAAAATGGCGGAGAGAGAGGGATTCGAACCCTCGCACCGCTTACGCAGTCTAACCCCTTAGCAGAGGGTCCCCTTATAGCCACTTGGGTATCTCTCCAAATTAATGGTAGCCATGTAAATCCGCACAGGAAATTGATTCCTGAAAACTGAATCCGAAACGAATCTGCGCGTTAGAATTATTGGATAAGCCCTCGACCGATTAGTATTGGTCAGCTCCATGCATTGCTGCACTTCCACCTCCAACCTATCTACCTCGTCGTCTTCAAGGGGTCTTACATACTGGGAAATCTCATCTTGAGGGGGGCTTCACGCTTAGATGCTTTCAGCGCTTATCCCGTCCGTACGTAGCTACTCAGCCATGCTCCTGGCGGAACAACTGATGCACCAGCGGTACGTCCATCCCGGTCCTCTCGTACTAAGGACAGCTCCTCTCAAATTTCCTGCGCCCACGACAGATAGGGACCGAACTGTCTCACGACGTTCTGAACCCAGCTCGCGTACCGCTTTAATGGGCGAACAGCCCAACCCTTGGGACCTACTTCAGCCCCAGGATGCGATGAGCCGACATCGAGGTGCCAAACCTCCCCGTCGATGTGGACTCTTGGGGGAGATAAGCCTGTTATCCCCAGGGTAGCTTTTATCCGTTGAGCGATGGCCCTTCCATGCGGTACCACCGGATCACTAAGTCCGACTTTCGTCCCTGCTCGACTTGTAGGTCTCGCAGTCAAGCTCCCTTATGCCTTTGCACTCTGCGAATGATTTCCAACCATTCTGAGGGAACCTTTGAACGCCTCCGTTACTCTTTAGGAGGCGACCGCCCCAGTCAAACTGCCCGCCTGACACGGTCCCCGTACCCGATAAGGGCACCAGGTTAGAACCTAGATACGATCAGGGTGGTATCCCAACGGCGCCTCCGCAGAAGCTTGCGCTCCTGCCTCACCGGCTCCCACCTATCCTGTACAGATCGTACCCAAATTCAATATCAAGCTGCAGTAAAGCTCCATGGGGTCTTTCCGTCTTGTCGCGGGTAACCTGCATCTTCACAGGTATTAAAATTTCACCGGATCTCTCGTTGAGACAGCGCCCAAGTCGTTACGCCATTCGTGCGGGTCAGAATTTACCTGACAAGGAATTTCGCTACCTTAGGACCGTTATAGTTACGGCCGCCGTTTACTGGGGCTTCGGTTCACAGCTTCGGGTTTAACCCCTAACCGCTCCCCTTAACCTTCCAGCACCGGGCAGGCGTCAGCCCGTATACTTCGCCTTGCGGCTTCGCACAGACCTGTGTTTTTGCTAAACAGTCGCTTGGGCCTTTTCACTGCGGCCCCCTCGGGCTATTCACCCTACCGAGGCACCCCTTCTCCCGAAGTTACGGGGTCATTTTGCCGAGTTCCTTAACGAGAGTTCTTCCGCGCGCCTTAGAATTCTCTTCTCGCCTACCTGTGTCGGTTTGCGGTACGGGCACCTTCTCCTGGCTAGAGGCTTTTCTTGGCAGTGTGAGATCATGACCTTCGCTACTGTAATTTTCGCTCCCCATCACAGCCCAGCCTTACGATGTGCGGATTTGCCTGCACACCAGCCTCACTGCTTAGACGGACATCCATCAGTCCGCGTCACTACCCTCCTGCGTCACCCCATCGCTCATAGCGGATTACGGTGGTACAGTAATTTCAAACTGTTGTCCTTCGACTACGCCTGTCGGCCTCGCCTTAGGTCCCGACTTACCCTGAGCGGACGAGCCTTCCTCAGGAAACCTTGGGCTTTCGGCGGATCAGATTCTCACTGATCTTTTCGTTACTCATACCGGCATTCTCACTTGTATGCTGTCCAGCGCTCCTTACGGTACACCTTCAACCCACATACAACGCTCCCCTACCCCAGATGCAAAGCATCTAGCCATAGCTTCGGTGGTGTGTTTAGCCCCGTTACATTTTCGGCGCAGAGTCACTCGACCAGTGAGCTATTACGCACTCTTTCAATGGTGGCTGCTTCTAAGCCAACATCCTGGTTGTCTGTGCAACTCCACATCCTTTCCCACTTAACACACACTTGGGGACCTTAGCTGATGGTCTGGGCTGTTTCCCTTTTGACAATGGATCTTAGCACTCACTGTCTGACTCCCGGCAAGAAGTAAATGGCATTCGGAGTTTGACTGAGCTTGGTAACCCTTGCGGGCCCCGCACCCAATCAGTGCTCTACCTCCACCACTCCATTCACCGAGGCTAGCCCTAAAGCTATTTCGGGGAGAACCAGCTATCTCCGAGTTCGATTGGAATTTCTCCGCTACCCCCACCTCATCCCCGCATTTTTCAACATGCGTGGGTTCGGGCCTCCAGTGCGTGTTACCGCACCTTCACCCTGGACAGGGGTAGATCACACGGTTTCGGGTCTACGTCCACATACTCAGTCGCCCTATTCAGACTCGCTTTCGCTGCGGCTCCGGCTTCTCACCTTAACCTTGCATGTTAAACGTAACTCGCCGGTTCATTCTACAAAAGGCACGCCATCACCCCTAAAACGGGCTCTGACTTTTTGTAAGCACACGGTTTCAGGTTCTATTTCACTCCCCTTCCGGGGTGCTTTTCACCTTTCCCTCACGGTACTGTTTCACTATCGGTCGCCAGGTAGTATTTAGCCTTAGCAGATGGTCCTGCTGGATTCATACGGGGTTTCACGTGCCCCGCACTACTCGGGATCCGTCTCGGAGGGAACACAGTTTGGGCTACAGGGCTTTTACCTCTATCGCGGGCCTTTCCAGACCTCTTCGCCTACTCGATTCCTTTGTAACTCCATGTGAGACGTCCCACAACCCCAAGAGGCAAGCCCCTTGGTTTAGGCTGTTCCGCGTTCGCTCGCCGCTACTGACGGAATCACTATTGTTTTCTCTTCCTCAGGGTACTTAGATGTTTCAGTTCCCCTGGTCTGCCTCTGCGTATCCTATGTATTCAGATACGAGTAACTGCGAATTACCACAGCTGGGTTTCCCCATTCGGACACCCCCGGATCAAAGCTTGCTTACAGCTCCCCGAGGCAGTTTCGTTGTTCGCCACGTCCTTCGTCGGCTCCTGGCGCCTAGGCATCCTCCGTGTGCTCTTAGTAGCTTAACCATGCGTTTTCCGTTAGGAAAATCGCTGTAGCAACTAATAACTATTTCAACTTGCTTACACAAGTTCCAGCTAAAAGATGTTCTAAAACGCAAATTCGTTTCGGTATCCAGTTTTCAAGGATCAAATTCTTGCATATACTTTTGTAAAGAAGTTTTGGTGGAGCCAAGCGGGATCGAACCGCTGACCTCCTGCTTGCAAGGCAGGCGCTCTCCCAGCTGAGCTATGGCCCCAAATAGGTATTTAATTCATAAGTGTTATATGGTGGGCCTTGGTGGACTCGAACCACCGACCTCACCCTTATCAGAGGTGCGCTCTAACCAACTGAGCTAAAAGCCCATATAACAAAACTTACAGTTGTGAAGCAATCAATAAATTGATTGTTCGCTTGGCGGCGTCCTACTCTCCCAGGACCCTTCGGTCCAAGTACCATCGGCGCTGGAGGGCTTAACGGTCGTGTTCGGGATGGGTACGTGTGGAACCCCTCCGCTATCGCCACCAAACGCATACGAAAGAGACTTGCTCTTTCAAAACTGAACACGAGTGAGTGTTCGAACCCGAAGGTTCTATTGTGGAAGCTTACGCTTCCGATTTGAATGTTTCCGTTGCAGGAAACGATTCTCCATAGAAAGGAGGTGATCCAGCCGCACCTTCCGATACGGCTACCTTGTTACGACTTCACCCCAATCATCTACCCCACCTTCGGCGGCTGGCTCCCTTGCGGGTTACCCCACCGACTTCGGGTGTTGTAAACTCTCGTGGTGTGACGGGCGGTGTGTACAAGACCCGGGAACGTATTCACCGCGGCATGCTGATCCGCGATTACTAGCAATTCCGACTTCATGCAGGCGAGTTGCAGCCTGCAATCCGAACTGAGACCGGCTTTGCTGGGATTGGCTCCACCTCGCGGCTTCGCTTCCCGTTGTACCGGCCATTGTAGTACGTGTGTAGCCCAGGTCATAAGGGGCATGATGATTTGACGTCATCCCCACCTTCCTCCGGTTTGTCACCGGCAGTCACTCTAGAGTGCCCAGCTCAACCTGCTGGCAACTAAAGTCAAGGGTTGCGCTCGTTGCGGGACTTAACCCAACATCTCACGACACGAGCTGACGACAACCATGCACCACCTGTCTCAACTTTCCCCGAAGGGCACCTGATGCATCTCTGCTTCGTTAGTTGGATGTCAAGACCTGGTAAGGTTCTTCGCGTTGCTTCGAATTAAACCACATACTCCACTGCTTGTGCGGGTCCCCGTCAATTCCTTTGAGTTTCAGTCTTGCGACCGTACTCCCCAGGCGGAGTGCTTACTGTGTTAACTTCGGCACCAAGGGTATCGAAACCCCTAACACCTAGCACTCATCGTTTACGGCGTGGACTACCAGGGTATCTAATCCTGTTTGCTCCCCACGCTTTCGCGCCTCAGCGTCAGTTACAGCCCAGAAAGTCGCCTTCGCCACTGGTGTTCCTCCACATATCTACGCATTTCACCGCTACACGTGGAATTCCACTTTCCTCTTCTGTACTCAAGTCACCCAGTTTCCAGTGCGACCTCAGGTTGAGCCCAAGGTTTAAACACCAGACTTAAATAACCGCCTGCGCGCGCTTTACGCCCAATAATTCCGGACAACGCTTGCCCCCTACGTATTACCGCGGCTGCTGGCACGTAGTTAGCCGGGGCTTTCTTCTCAGGTACCGTCACTCCGATAGCAGTTACTCTACCGGACGTTCTTCCCTGGCAACAGAGCTTTACGATCCGAAAACCTTCATCACTCACGCGGCGTTGCTCCGTCAGGCTTGCGCCCATTGCGGAAGATTCCCTACTGCTGCCTCCCGTAGGAGTCTGGGCCGTGTCTCAGTCCCAGTGTGGCCGTTCACCCTCTCAGGTCGGCTACGCATCGTCGCCTTGGTGGGCCGTTACCCCACCAACTAGCTAATGCGCCGCAGGCCCATCCCCAAGCGGCAGATTGCTCCGCCTTTCATTCTCTCCTCAGGAGAAGAAAGAAATTATCCGGTATTAGCTACCGTTTCCGGTAGTTATCCCAGGCTTGAGGGCAGGTTGCCTACGTGTTACTCACCCGTCCGCCGCTAAGTTTGAAAGGAAGCAAGCTTCCTTTCAAACTCCGCTCGACTTGCATGTATTAGGCACGCCGCCAGCGTTCGTCCTGAGCCAGGATCAAACTCTCCAAATTGGTATTTAGAAAGAGCGATTGCTCATTTTGAAACATCTGACGAGAATTGTTACATCCTCTGATTTTGGATCTCACCGAAGTGATTTCCCACTCACTCGTTGTTCAGTTTTCAAAGATCAATGTCTCATCTTTTGTCGTTGATGTTTGTCTCAGCAGCGACCTTTATAATATATCACAGCGCCCTTGTTTCAGTCAAGCGTTTTTTTAATTTCTTTTTTCGCTTTAGCTTTCAGCAAGTGATCCGGGGATCTCCTGTCCAAAGGGGCGAGACTTAATGTATCACGAATCAGGAGCCCTCGTCAACCACTAAAACAAAGTTAATTTCAAACCCAACAACATCACCACTCCAGGCAGCCCAAGGATGGTTACAGCACCTATGGTTGTAGGGTTAAGCGGAATGTGCAGACCTGTTAAAATCCCTGAGAAATTAAGGATATAAATGCCGAGCGCGGCCAGTATAAGATGGGTTCCAAATATGCTGAGCCATGCCCAGCCCAGTCTTTTTCTGAACACCGTTAAGACCAGCAGCGCTGCCGATACAATCAGCACGCCCATAGCAACAGTTCTTAGCATCGTACTCCTCCTCGCTGACTCTGTCTGTTCATACTTGCAGCTGGCTCCGGTTGAGCCCCAGCCGCTTGGCATCCTTAAGGTGGATCTGATATTTACGTTCAGCCGCCTCAAGGATATAGATCGCATAGTCGATCTGATCCTGGCCCATAGCCTCGTCAAACATCAGATAGGCCCTCTCCCATTCAGACTGCGCTTTACGCACCTCCTGGTACACCGTACCCCACTCCTCTTCTGTCTGCACTTCCTTCTCCCGCTCGGCCTTCCCGCTCAGCCATTTGGTATTCCACCATCCCATTGCAATCCCTCCTATAGATATATGAATAACTGCAGATGTAACCGGTGATTCGCACCCGTTAATCTCATACATATCGAAATAGGGACAAACTTAGAACCGGGAGATGGAGCTCAGCAGAACTTTTGGCAGAATATCAACGGCCCTTCGGGAATAAAAAAAGGAGCCCGAGGGCTCCCTATAATATCATACAACAGCACAACACTCAGAACAGCTCACGACGGCCTTCCAGCGCCTTCGATAGGGTTACCTCATCCGCATACTCAAGATCGCCGCCTACAGGCAAACCATGGGCTATCCTGGTGATCTTGATCTCGAATGGACGGACAAGACGGGAGATATACATGGCGGTGGCTTCCCCCTCAATGTTCGGATTGGTGGCCATGATCAGCTCCTTCACCCGCTCATCGCTAAGTCTGGTCAGCAGCTCCTTCAGACTTATATCATCCGGCCCTATGCCCTCCATAGGCGAGATTGCACCCTGGAGCACATGATAATAACCGTCAAATTCCTTGGTTCGCTCGATTGCCACGAGATCCTTCGAGTCCTGAACCACACAGATTACCGAAGCATCGCGGGTTTTGTCCTGGCAGATCCGGCACGGGTCGGTATCCGTGATGTTGCAGCAGACCGAGCAGTAATGAAGATTACGCTTGACGCTGACCAGGGCTTTGGCGAAATCAATCACCTCATCCTCCTTCATATTCAGCACATGAAAGGCCAGCCGGGCAGCCGTCTTCGGACCAATCCCGGGCAAACGTGTAAAAGCTTCTATCAGCTTGGCTAGCGGTTCTGGATAATACAAAGTATTGGTTCTCCTTTGGCCGGGAGTGGAGTAAGCCTAGAACAAGCCAGGAATCTTCATTCCGCCTGTGAATTTACCCATATCGTTGTTCGCCAACTCTTCTGCCTGGGTAAGAGCATCATTAACAGCAGTGATTACCAGATCCTGCAGCATTTCGATATCCTCCGGATCAACAACCTCCGGTTTGATCTGAATGGACAGCAATTTCTTGTGTCCGTTCACCTGAACGGTAACCACGCCGCCGCCGGAAGAACCTTCAATTGTCTTGCTGCCCAGCTCTTCCTGGGCTTTGAGCATCTGTTCCTGCATTTTTTTAACCTGCTTCATCATCTGGTTCATATTATTCATACATCATCTCTCCTTTGGGATGCGCATCTTCGCGCTGATAGCTGAATCTTTATTCTTTTATGACAACAAGGTCTTCTCCAAAGAGCTGGATCGCCTCATCAATCCATGGTTCGGACTTGCCTTCGCCGCTCTCGTGCTCATGTTCCAGACGCAGCTCCTCTGTTCCGGCCGAAGCCGCAGATTTCGTCGCTGCTTCATTCCAGTCACGCATCATCATAGTTACCAGCCGATACGGCTTACCCAGCTTGGCATTCATTACGTTCTCAATGACCTGCCGGTTCGCGGGCTTCTCTGTGGTATCCCGGTGAATGGTATTCTTGAAGGCAACCAGCACGGCATCTTCCATCACGGCCACCGGCTCACCATCCACAAACCACGCGTGTACCGTGACTTTCTCTTCCTTCACACCCTGGAGGACAAGACTCCACTGCTTATAGACCGCGCTAAAATCAGGACTGTCCTTACCTGCAATAAACTTATCGAGCTGCGGTGGAAGCTTAGAGGCCGAAGATACGCGCGGAGCACTTGGAGGGGCCTGCCGCTGTGGCGTCTGTTCACGCCCGCCGCCCCCGGCAACACCGCCGGCTTGAATAGCCTGCTCCAGCTTCTTCTCCAGCGCGGCAATCTGCCGTCTGAGCTGATCCAGCTCACCGGACTGTACCTGCGGAGAAGCATTCGCTGCTGCAGGTGCATTCACCGGCGGATCGCCTACAGCCGGAGCAGCAGCGTCATGCGGACCGCTGCACAGCTTCATCAGCGCTACCTCGAAGATAGTCTGCGGATGTGTAGCATACTTCATCTCTCCCAGATAGCGGCTCAGTGTCTCCACAATCAGGAATAACCGGTCGCGGGTAAAGGCTGCTGCCATGTCGCGGAAATCGGCCGGGTTCAGCACGCGGTCCGTTAGCTGATCCGCTCCGGGCACCATCTTGATCATCAGTAAATCACGGAAATAATACAGAAGATTCTCCAGGCATTTATCTGCACTCTTGCCCTCATGCATCATCTGCTCAACAAGCTCCAGCAGTTGCCCCATGTCACTGTCAAGAATGGCGTTCGCCAGACGCGCGAACTGCTCGGAGGGAATTCCCCCGGTCATTCCCAGCACCTGCTGATAGGTCACATTTCCGTCTGTAAAGGATGAGATCTGATCCAGAATGCTAAGCGCATCCCGCATTCCCCCGTCAGACAGGCGGGCAATGTACTGGAGGGCATCATCATCTGCTGTAATACCTTCCTTCCGGCAAATCTCAGTCAGGCGGCCCGTCTGTTCCTCCAGGGAGACCCGGCGGAAGTCAAACCGCTGACAACGCGAGATGATCGTAGCCGGCAGCTTGTGCGGCTCGGTGGTTGCCAGAATAAACATGACATGCTGCGGAGGCTCTTCAAGCGTCTTCAGCAGGGCATTGAATGCCTCTGTTGTCAGCATATGCACTTCATCAATAATATACACTTTACGGCGTACTTCGGTAGGTGCATATTTCACCTTATCCCGCAGATCGCGAATCTCTTCAACGCCCCGGTTGGATGCCGCATCGATCTCCTGGACATCCATGATGTTGCCTGCTGTAATCCGCAGACAGGACGGACACTCATTGCAGGGCTCAGGGCCCGGGCCCCGTTCGCAATTGACTGCTTTGGCCAATACCTTGGCCGCACTCGTCTTACCGGTCCCCCGCGGTCCGCTGAACAGATAGGCATGCGAGACCCGCTGTTCACGGATCGCATTCTGCAGCGTCTGGATAATATGCTGCTGCCCCACCATATCTTGAAACGACTGCGGCCGCCAGGCACGGTACAGCGCGATATGTTCCACTATGCATTACCCTCTCTCAGGCTGCCGCTTTCCGGCATTTGTCGCTAATTTATTATACTATATTCCCAGTCTTTGACCAAGCAGAAGCGGCTTCACCGTCCCTCTAACAGGTCATAGCGGGAAATATGATCTTATGATCTGAAATATCTAAAAAAACAAAAAGCATCTTCGCTTGGTGGCAAAGACGCTATCATCATCCATATTATAAACCGTGCACCTGTTATTGATGGCTGCGATCCAAGCGGTAACCCTACAAAACTGCTCGGGCTAGGCCACCCTCCGGCACAAGAGCAAACTCGCTTATGGCTGCTTCCTTCCGGACCTGACCAGGTTCACAAGCACTCATTGCGGAGGACCCAACCGTCAACACAGCCCATAGGAACCAAGGCCTCACATCGACAGCACCTCTAACAGGAATTCAACCTCGCTACAGCGGATTGCGAGTTACAGGGCACCGCTACCTCCCCGTCTAGCACGGCGAAGATAAGTATAGCTTACGCACAGGCAAAAATCAACTGTACATATCAGATACCGTATTTCTTCTTGAATCTGTCCACACGGCCGCCGGCATCCAGGAACTTCTGCTTACCGGTGAAGAACGGGTGACAGCTGGAGCAAATTTCGACGCGAAGCTCCTGTACGGTCGAGCCTGCTTCAAAAGTGTTGCCGCAAGCGCAGGTTACCTTCGTTACATTGTACTTGGGTTGAATGGCTGTTTGCATATAAATCTCACCTCTCACGCCCTAAGCCTCATGCGGGCCTAGAGTTATATGATTACGCAAGCTACATTCTAGCACGTAAAACCAGAGTTCTGCAATAGGCCAGCCGCTCTTAAAAGCGAGGGCCTACAGCTTCACTCTGCGCTGCTTGGCACGGGCCAGCTCAGCAGGCGGAACATGCGTGAAGGAGCCGATGACAACCTCCGGAAGCTCCTCACGGAAAATCTCAAGCATCGTCTTCATGCCCAGGATCTCGCCCCGGGCCGGAGGAATGAGCTCCAGATAGCTCTCCGGGTCAATATTGAGATTACGCATCTGAATTAGCTTAAGATCTGTACGTCTGACGAACTCCACCATCGCTTCAATCTCTTCCTCACGGTCTGTAACCCCCGGGAAAATCAAATAGTTAATGGAGGTATATACGCCTTGTGAGGCAGCGTACTTCAGCGACTTCTCTACGTTAGCCAGCGTATACCCGCGAGGCTTGTAATAGGCGTTATAATGGTCATCCAGCGCGCTGATGGTGCTAACCCGCATCAAATCAAGACCGGCATCGACAATGCCGCGGATATGATCGCTTAAGCCCGCATTGGTATTGATATTGATATAGCCCATATCGGTAATGGACCGGACTTCACGGATAGATTCAATAATCAGCTTCGCCTGCGTAGAAGGCTCGCCTTCACAGCCCTGTCCGAAGCTGACAATGGATTCCGGCGTCTTCAGGTGCTCCAGCATTACTTGTGAGACCTCATTCGCCGTAGGGCGGAAGTTCATCCGTGTCTGCGGCGATACAAATCCGCTGTCATCCGGCTGTTCAGAGATACAGCCGAAGCAACCGGCGTTACAGGAGTACGAGACCGGAACAGCGCCTTCCCAGCGGCCAAGGAAGGTATTGGACGAGGTCAGGCATTCATATTCCAGCGCGCAGTTGGACAAGTGATTATACAGACGGTTCTCCGGGTACTTGGCAATCAGCTCGCCCACCCCCGTCTTCACATCGTCCCGGTCGCAGTTAAGCGGGTTCCACTGCTCCGGATCATCTGTCAGATCAGCCGCCACATAGAAACCGCCGTCCTTCCATACTACAGCGGAATATCCAAAGAGCGGAAGCTTGTAGGTCTTGTCTGTCTTGACGTAACCGGGAAGGCACAGACGGGTGTACCCCTGCGGCAGCAAGGCTCCGACAGCCTGCGAACCTGCCGGCAGGGGCAGCATCTCACCGGTCTCCGGGTTCATCCCAATCGCCCGCGTGCTCGGAAGCCCGACCAGCGTGGCCCCCTCAGGCAGCGGAACCAGCTCTTCCTCCAGTATCTCAACGATCATATCGCCACTGCGGGCCAGGCCATACAGCTCGGGATGATCATATACGTTTCCTTGTTCGTCGGCATATACCAAATACATGTTATTCTCCTCTTATTATCTATTCTCAGGTTGTCGGCACAGAAGGTGCCTTGGGCCGCGTGGTACGGCGCGCAGACGAGCCGCTGTTCGAGGTGCCGCCTTTGCTGGCTGTACTGCTTGCTGACGAGGAATCTTTGCCCCCGGCAACATCGAAGGAGGCCAGGAACTCGGCATTCGTCTTGCTGTCACGCAGCTTCTTCAGGAACCCTTCTACGAAGTCGTAGGATTCATTCATATTTTTACGGATTGACCAGATGGTATCCAGCTCTTCCTTGCTAAGCAGCACTTCTTCGCGGCGTGTTCCCGAACGGCGGATATCGATCGCCGGGAAGATCCGGCGTTCTGCCAGCTTGCGGTCCAGATGGAGCTCCATATTCCCTGTACCCTTGAATTCCTCATAAATAATATCGTCCATCCGTGACCCGGTATCAATCAAGGCGGTGGCAAGAATAGTTAAACTGCCGCCCTCCTCCACGTTACGTGCAGAACCGAAGAAGCGCTTAGGCCGGTGGAACGCGGCAGGATCGATCCCCCCGCTTAGTGTCCGGCCGGACGGCGGAACTACGAGATTGTAGGCACGGGCCAGACGGGTAATACTGTCCAGCAGAATAACGACATCCTTCTTGTGCTCTACCAGGCGCAGCGCGCGCTGCAGTACAAGCTCTGCCACTTTGATATGATTCTCCGGCAGCTCGTCAAATGTCGAAGCCACTACCTCACCTTTGACCGAACGCTGCATATCTGTTACTTCCTCGGGACGTTCATCGATTAGCAGAACAAATAATGCAATCTCAGGATTATTCGTAGAGATACTGTTGGCAATTTCTTTGAGGAGGAGCGTCTTGCCTGCTTTGGGAGGTGCTACGATCAAACCGCGCTGCCCCAGGCCTACAGGAGCAAGCAAATCCATGATACGGGTGGACAAATGGGTTGGGGATGTTTCAAGCGGCAGCTTATCTTGCGGATAAAGCGGCGTAAGTGCCGGAAAATGTAACCGTTCAGCTGCAGTTGCCGGGTTCTCGCCGTTAACGGCATTGACCTGCAAGAGTCCAAAATAGCGTTCATTCTCTTTGGGTGTCCGGCATTTCCCGGAGACCAGATCACCGCTTCTAAGGTCGAACTTGCGGATCTGCGAAGCTGAGATATAAATATCCTCTGCACTCGGCAAATAGTTAATCGGCCGCAGGAAGCCATAGCCTTCCGGCAGAATCTCAAGCACGCCTTCCATAAACATCAGACCGCTCTGCTCTGCCTGTGCTCTAAGAATAGCGAAGATTAATTCCCGCTTCTTAAGCGTTCCGTAATACGGGATCTGGTATTTCTTAGCCAGCTTATACAGATCGGTAAGCTTCATTTCTTCCAGATCGGAAATTTGAAGATCCATGTGCTATAACCACCTATTCAATTTGTGTATGATGAGTTCTAAACTATGAGTCTATGAAAATGCTTATTAGGATAGGATTACCCGAATTGGAAGGAGATATGCACTTAGCGGCCAATTTCTGCCTTGCCGATCCGGGTATCCTCATTATTCGTTCTCGCGCCAGACATCGGCTCCCAAATTGCGCAGATTGCTTACGAGGTTGTCATAACCACGGTCAATATACTCTACACCTGTTACTTCAGTGATGCCTTCTTCAACCGTAAGACCGGCGATAACCAGCGCTGCACCTGCCCGGAGATCGGCAGCCTTCACCTTGGCGGCATTCAGCGGGCCGCCTTCGATAATTGCGGAACGTCCCTCCACGCGAATCTTGGCGCCCATCCGGACTAATTCAGGAACATGCTTGAAGCGGTTACTGTACACGAAGTCGCTCAGAACGCTGACCCCCTCAGCCTGGGTAAGCATGCTGGTCATGGGAGATTGCAAATCTGTAGCGAAACCCGGGTAGATCAGTGCCTTGACATCCGCGTGCTGATACTTGGCCTTGCCGATCACCCGGATACTCTCATCCAATTCTTCTATGTCCACTCCCATTTCCAGCAGCTTGGCGGTGAGTGCCTCCAGGTGCTTGGGAATCACGTTATCAATCAGCACATTGCCCCGCGTAGCCGCAGCGGCAATCATGTATGTTCCAGCCTGAATACGGTCAGGAATGATCGAATGGCGGCAGCCGTGCATTTCGGTTACGCCTTCAATCCGGATCGTTTCGGTACCGGCGCCCTTAATAACAGCGCCCATGGAGTTGAGCAGGGTAGCAACATCTATAATCTCAGGCTCTTTAGCCGCATTTTCAATAATTGTAGAGCCTTTGGCCCGGGAGGCCGCGAGCATAATGTTAATGGTGGCACCGACGCTGGATACATCCAGGTAGATCTTGGCACCGCGCAGTTCTTTGGCATACAGGTGAATCGAGCCATGGTCATTGGTAACGGTCGCACCAAGCGCTTCAAAGCCTTTGATATGCTGGTCAATCGGGCGGGGCTCAAAATTACAGCCGCCGGGTAATCCAATGGTCGCTTCCTTAAACCGGCCCAGAAGTGCGCCCATCATATAATAAGAAGCCCGGAGTTTCTTCACCGGTCCGTTAGGCATAGGAATGGATACGATACGGGAGGGATCAATTCTCATTTGGCTGCCTGTCCACGACACGCTCGCGCCAAGCTCCTCCAGAATTTCAGAATAAACGGCCACATCACTAAGCGCAGGCAAATTATCCAGTACAACTTCAGACTCCGCCAAAATTGCCGCAGGAATTAGCGCAATAGCGCTATTCTTAGCTCCGCTGATGGTTACAACGCCCTCTAGCGGACGTCCGCCGCCAATCATTAATTTTTCCATAAATTTATCTGGTTCCCCCTACGTGTATTGCAGCTTGTTGTGGCAATACCAGTTGTGGCTTAAGGTGACATAAGGACTGCTTGTGATTGGTGATTAGAAGAAGAAACGGCTGCGCCGTCCTTACCCGAAGGACGGCACCCGTTTCTGAGGAAAACGAAATAGCTTGTGCGGAAAAACGTTATGCGGCAGGGTAATAATTAGGCTTTGTTGCTGGAGCCGAATTCGCGGATTTTGCCGATAACAGTCTGTTTGATGGCTTCGCGGCCCGGTGCGATGAATGTACGCGGGTCATAAGCATCCGGTTTGGCAGCAAGAACTTCGCGGACAACCTTAGCGAACGCGATCTGGTTCTCAGTGTTAACGTTGATCTTGGAAGTACCCAGGGAGATGGATTTCTGAATGTCATGTACCGGAATACCAGTGCCGCCGTGAAGTACAAGCGGAAGGTTAACGGCGTCACGGATTTCTTCCATTTCCTTGAATCCAAGGTTTGGTTCGCCCAGGTAAGGACCGTGTACGGAACCCAGTGCAGGAGCCAGGGTGTCGATGCCTGTTTCTTTGACGATGCGTACGCACTCGTTCAGGTCAGCGTATTGGATGCCGCCGATAACGTCATCTTCCTGTCCGCCTACAGTACCAACTTCTGCTTCTACAGATACACCTTTGGCGTGAGCATAGTCAACGACTTTTTTAGTCATTTCAATGTTCTCGTCGATCGGGTGGTGGGAGCCGTCGATCATAACGGAAGTGAATCCGGCATCGATTGCTTCTTTACATTTGTCAAAGCTGGAACCATGGTCCAGGTGGATGGCTACAGGAACGGTGATTTTCATGTCATGAATAAGACCTTCAACCATCTTAACTACAGTGTAGAAGCCGCCCATGTGACGAGCTGCGCCTTCGGATACGCCCAGGATTACCGGTGACTTCTCTTCTTCTGCTGCACCGAGAATCGCTTGCGTCCACTCCAGGTTATTGATGTTGAACTGGCCAACTGCATATTTTCCTTCAAGTGCTTTGGTCAACATGTCTGTCATAGATACTAATGGCATGGTTTCAATCCTCCTAAAATATTGGGTTGCTTATATAAGCCGACATCACATACAGGCCTATTATAGCACATCCTGTGTTAAATACTAAATAGGATACACAAAAAAATGTCCCGGTGGGACGATATTCAGCCAACCCTTTGCCGGCGGATCATTTCCTCATTTTAGCCTATCCATAACAGGATGTCCCCAAACTATAATTGTCTAAACTAGCTGCACTGGTCTACTGATTTGTTGTGCAGGTGCATATTGACGGCAACACGCATCTCATCGATATCGAACGGCTTGGTAAAATGCATCAGCGCTCCCAGCTTGGTTGCTTCCTTAATCATGTCGAGCTCTCCGTAGGCGGTCATCATAATGACCTTGATTGCCGGATTAAGCTCCTTCAGGTGCTTGAGAATCTCGAGTCCGTCCATCCCCGGAATTTTCATATCCAGCAGAACCATATCCGGTGATTCGTTCCTTACAATGTCCAGCGCCAATTTCCCGTTAGCTGCCTGAAAGGTGGCATAACCTTCACTATTGAATACTTCCATGAGAAGAATCCGGATTCCATTCTGATCGTCGACGATTAACACTTTCTTCTTTTCCATACGATACCCTCCCAGAGTTTAAGGCAGATTGTCCATACCGCGCCCTCTCAACAGCTAACGGCCCCGCTTCAACTTAGTCTATACGAAACCTATTATTCGTGCTTTGCAGCCAAAATCCTGCTAATTGGCTAAAATGCGTAAATCTATGCCATATAAAGGGGGGTTTCCAGTTCAAAAGCGGGAGTACATTCCCCTTGCAATCCGGGAGTTATTGTGCAAAGCTTCTCATCTTCAAGTGGAAACGGCTTCGCCGTCCTTTTAAGGACGGTAGCGTTTCAGCGAGAAATAGAAGGATAATTTATCGTGTGCAACATATAAATTCTTATATTTTCAAAAAAGAAGCCCCCGTAACGGGAGCTCCCACAGGCCTGTCTGGCCTAGTCATTCTATGGTTACATTTGCTCGGAATGTGTAAGCGAGGCTTTGACAAATTCACGGAACAGCGGCTGCGGACGGTTCGGACGGGAGGTGAATTCCGGATGGAATTGCACGGACAGGAACCATGGGTGACCCGGCAGTTCGACAATCTCCACCAGACGTCCGTCAGGGGAGGTTCCGGAAATGACCAGACCTGCCTTCTCCATCTCATCACGGTAAGCATTGTTGAACTCATACCGGTGACGGTGGCGCTCATAGACCAGCTCATCATCGTAACAGGACATGGCCAGTGAATCCGGCAAAAGCTTGCAAGGATACAGTCCGAGGCGCATTGTGCCGCCCATATCTTCGATATCCTTCTGCTCTGGCAGAAGGTCAATCAGCGGGTGCGGGGTCGCAGGATCGATCTCGGAGCTGTTCGCTCCTGCCAGTCCCAGCATGGAACGGCCGTACTCGATGACGGACACCTGCATCCCCAGGCAAATGCCGAAGAACGGAATGGACTGCTCGCGCGCATAGCGGATGGCCGAGATCTTGCCTTCGATTCCCCGGTCGCCGAAGCCGCCCGGAACAAGAATACCGCCGATGCCGCCCAGCAGCTCATCCACGTTCTCATCCGTCACCAGCTCTGCATCCACCCACCGTAGCTTCACTTCGGCATTGGAGGCAAATCCGGCATGGGACAGGGATTCCACCACACTCAGGTAAGCATCGTGAAGCGCCACATACTTGCCGACGATGGCAATCTCAACGGTACGCTCCAGCTGCTGAATCCGCTCCAGCATGCTCTCCCATTCCCGCATATCCGGTGCAGGCGTAGTCAGCTTCAAGTGGTTGACTACAATCTCATCCAGTCCTTCGTCGCGCAGGTTCAGCGGCACCTCATACAGCGTCGAGGCATCGCGGCATTCCACAACGGCGTTCGCATCGATGTCACAGAATAAAGCCAGCTTGGCCTTCATATCGTCGGTGAGCGGGTATTCCGTACGGCATACGATCACATTAGGCTGAATCCCAATGCTCCGCAGCTCCTTGACACTGTGCTGGGTCGGCTTTGTTTTGACTTCCCCGGCTGCTTTGATATAAGGAATCAGGGTTACGTGAATGTACATGACATTCTCCCGGCCGATATCGCTCTTGATCTGACGGATGGCTTCCATGAACGGCAGGCTCTCGATGTCGCCCACGGTGCCGCCGATTTCGGTAATAACTACGTCGGAGCCCGTCTCACGGCCCGCACGGAAGACGCGTTCCTTGATTTCGTTCGTAATATGCGGGATAACCTGCACGGTTCCCCCTAAGTATTCCCCGCGGCGTTCTTTGCTGATGACCGAGGAATAGATTTTGCCTGTGGTTACGTTGCTGTTCTTCGACAGGTTAATGTCAATGAACCGCTCGTAATGCCCAAGATCGAGGTCGGTCTCCGCGCCGTCATCGGTTACGAATACCTCTCCGTGCTGATAAGGACTCATTGTTCCCGGGTCCACGTTAATGTAAGGATCGAATTTCTGGATCGTTACCTTGAGACCTCTGTTCTTGAGCAGTCTGCCCAGCGAAGCAGCGGTAATGCCTTTGCCAAGGGAAGACACAACGCCACCCGTTACGAAAATATACTTTGTCACTGTAAAACCCTCCTAAATAAAGTCCAGAAATTCAGGGGACGCTTGTAGCTTATCGTATCCCTTTTTTCCATCATCCAACCGGGGAACCCTAAAGTTGCCTCCACCCGCCAAAATTCCAGGCCAACGGCCTGAAAATCGCGGAAAACCGCAGCTTCTTGGCATACAAATGAAGCGAAGCCTATTCCTTCTTATCTTGTAAAAAAACAAAAAAGTGACACCCGTAGACCCGGGGCACTTTTTATTTGAGAAAACAATATTAACTTTCATTATAAGCCCATGCAATAGTTTACTCTGAGCGTCCTGCCCCTGTCAAGGGACGAATTATCCCGCAGGATGGACTGTTCTAAAATTAATCTTCCTCTTCCTCATCGGCGTCGTCTTCGCCGTCTTCGGAATCTTCATCATCCGATTCGTCTTCGTCAATGTCGTCTTCATCAATGACCACATCTTCGTCAACTTCCTCTTCGCTGTCGTCGTCGGAATAGAGGTCGTCGCGATCTTCGTCAATCGCATCGAAATCCTCTTCTTCGGCAGCATAATTCTCTTCTTCATCAGTAAAGTCGTCATCTTCCAGATCGTCGTCTTCATCGTTGATAATCCGCACGCGCTTGGTGTTGCCGACAGGGTCATCGGAGCGTTCCAGCGGATACCAGCGCTTCAGGCCCCACAGGTTAGTGCCGACACAGGCAAAACGGCCGTCAATATTAATCTCGGTATATAACTGGGCGATCGTGTCTTGGCTCTCTTGATCGGTCAACCCGCGCAGCTTGGCAACCTCAACCATCAGATCACGGTAGTAGTACGGTGTATTGGCTGCCTTAAGCACCAGGAAGGCCAAGTCTACCATCGGCATTTCTTTTACTTTCTCAGGGTCCAGCTTTAAATTGAGTGGCGTACTCACTAAAGGACACTTCCTCTCACGCATTGTTCACATTAAATCATGCTTCGTTCATCATATCCATTAACAAACCTAAGTAAAACCTATTTGCGGGTAAATTGCAAGTCTATTGCAGCAAGATCCGGGAAACCGAATCTGCGCCCCTTCTGCTGGAAGAAGGCTTGTCCGCCTGGGCAGGGCGATCTATGTAAAGCGCATGGGGGGTAGAATGTGATACCTCTGCCTGCAAGTGGAAACGGCTGTGCCGTCCTTTGTAAGGACGGTACCGTTTCAGCGAGAAATCGAAGGATCATTTATCATGTGAAGCATATAAATTCTTATTTTTCCAAAAAGGCGGAGGGGGAAATCCCTCCGCGCATGACTGTATCCACGCCAAGGATCGGCTCCTTACGGGATGTTGCAGGGAGCCTTGCGGTTCCCTCTGTTTATTTTATGTAAACTCTTGGCTTTTGACACGATGGGCAGCCTATTTCGTTAAAAAAGGGCAAGTTCCCATTCGGACGCCTCCCCCCTTTCATACAATATGGCAGCACGGCACCGAGGAGGGACGGCGTAACTTATGGATTATTACGGATTTTGGCAGATGCTGCTTGAAGAAATGAAGGCTGCCTCCAAAAGTGCACCACGGCACATTGTGACCTTCAACGATCCCCGCATGTATGCCGGCGCATTGTCGCAGTGGAAATCTCTGAAGAGTAAAAAGCCTGGCCTGCGGCAGGTTCAGGTCTCGACGCTTATCCGGGCTTTCTTCGTGCCCGCTGCAGGAGCAGAGCGGCTGATGGACCGTTACGCGGATTCCCTAAGAATAGAAGAAGACCACCGGATCCAGGTTCACTCGGCCTTGGCGGACCAAAGCGGTTCCGCCCTGATGCCCTGGGGGATCAAGGCCATCCGCGCTCCGCAGGCCTGGTCCAGATCGACCGGCGTTCATGTGAAGATCGGCGTCATTGATACGGGCGTCGATTTCCGCCATCCCGATCTCAGGCATTCCCTGGCTTCCGGGGTTAACCTGCTGAACCGCGGCATGATGCCGCTGGATGACAACGGCCACGGCACGCATATTTCCGGCACCCTGGCGGCAGCCGGAGGGGCGCGCAACATGATGGGCGTAGCCCCCCGGGCGCTGCTCTATCCGGTCAAGGCCTTCGACCATAACGGCTCCGCCTATGTGTCGGATATTGTCCTTGGCATCGATTGGTGCGTGCAGAACAAAATCGATATCATTAATATGAGCTTCGGGATGAGAAACCGGAGCAAGGCTCTGCATGATGTAGTGATCAAGGCCTACCGGGCCGGGATCGCCATCATCGCTTCCTCCGGCAACGACGGCAAGCGCGGCGGGGATTACCCCGCGCGCTATCCGGAGACGATTGCCGTAGGCGCCCTTGACAGAAGACAGCGCATCGCAGTCTTCAGCAACCGCGGACCGTACATTGATGTGTACGGTCCGGGCGAGAGCATCCCCTCCTGCTGGCTGCGGGAGGGGTACAAGGAAATGAGCGGCACCTCCATGGCGACCTCGCATGTCACCGGTGCCGCGGCCCTGCTGCTCGCGCTGCGGCCGGGGCTGTCGCCCCGCGAGCTGAAGCTGCTCTTGCGCCGCACCTCTTCGCCGGTGCGGCTGCGCAAGGGCCAGCGCCGCGCCTCCCTGGGCGGCGGCGCGGCTGATGCGGTGCGCCTGCTGCGCGCAGGCATCCGGGTCCGGCGCGCCAGCGGCAGCGCGGGCAGTGCCAGCGGCGGCGGCGCGGGCGGCAAGACAGGCAGCAGCAGCGGCGCGGGCAAGGCCGCTGCTGCGGCGAAGGCATAAGGAGCGGCGGTCGTATATCGAATGGCGGCGTCCGTTACCGGCTCCTTCACCACAAATGGAATAATGTATCTTAGGACGGCAAGGCCCGCTCCCCTGCCGTTCCAAGCGAGAAATTGCCAAAAACGCCGCCCCCATATAACAGGGGCGGCGTTTTGCCAATAGAGTTACATCCGGTCCGGTGCGGTAACACCGACCAGCCGCAGGACGTTGGCAATCGTTGTCCGTGCAGCGCCCAGCAGGGCCAGGCGGGCTACCGTCTGAGCGGAGTCCTCAGTGATTACGCGCTCTGCCTTGTAGTAGCTGTGGAACAGCGAAGCCAGGTCGTATACATAGCGAACCAGGCGGTGCGGCGCATAGCCCTCGGCGGCAATGGTGATCTCCGCAGGCAGCTCACCGATTTTGCGGAGCAGATCATATTCATGTGCGGCAGTCAGCTTGCTGTAATCAATCTGGTCCGCGTCCGGCAGCACAATCCCCTGCTCCTCCGCTTGGCGGAATATGCTGCAAATCCGCGCATGCGCGTATTGTACATAGAACACAGGGTTCTCATTGGATGTCGAAATCGCCAGATCCATGTCAAAGTCCAGATGCGAATCCATGCTGCGCATCGTGAAGAAGTAACGGATCGCGTCGACCCCGACCTCCTCCATCAGGTCTTCCATCGTCACGGCTTTGCCGGTACGCTTGGACATCTTGACCTTCTCGCCGTCCTGGAACAGGCTGACCATCTGGGCGATCAGTACTACCAGCTTCTCGGGGTCATTGCCGAGCGCAGCCATGGCCGCCTTCATCCGTGGAATGTAGCCGTGGTGGTCGGCTCCCCAGATGTTGATCATCGTGTCGTAGCCGCGTCCGTATTTGTCGCTGTGATAGGCGATGTCAGGCGTGAGGTACGTGTACGTGCCGTCATTCTTAATCAGCACGCGGTCTTTATCATCCCCGTATTTGGTGGTCGCAAGCCAGGTGGCGCCTTCCTTCTCATAGACTTCGCCGCGCTCGCGGAGCTCATCCAGCGAACGCAGCACTTCCCCGTTCTCGTAGAGGGAGGTTTCGCTGAACCAGATATCGAAGTTCACCCGGAACCGGCTGAGATCGCGTTTGATTTTGTCGAGTTCCTTGGCAAGCCCGTAGGTACGGAAGAATGCTGCCCGGTCCCCCGGTGTCATGGCGAGCAGGGAATCGCCCTTCTCCGCTACCAGCTCCTTGGCGAAGCCTTTGATATCCTCTCCATGATAACCGTCCTCCGGCATCTCAGCCGGTTGGCCCAGCTCCTGCAGGTAACGGGTCTCGATGGATTGGCACAGATTGGCGACCTGGTTCCCGGCATCGTTAATGTAGTACTCCCGGGTCACCTTGTACCCGGCATAATCCAGCACGTTGCATAGTGCATCACCGACGGCAGCTCCGCGGGCATGTCCCAGATGAAGGCTGCCGGTAGGATTCGCACTGACAAATTCCATCTCTACATGCTTGCCCTGGCCTATATCCACACGGCCATAATCGTCACCCTGTTCCGCCACAAGTGCAATAACGGGATAGAGATAGCTTTTGGACAAAGTGAAGTTGATGAAGCCCGGTCCGGCAATCTCCGCCTTCTCAATAGAAGCGCGGCCGGTATCCAGGTGCTCGATAATGGCCTCGGCGATCTGCCGGGGGTTACGCTTAGCGATCTTGGTCAGCTGCATCGCAGCATTCGTAGCCATATCTCCATGGACCTTGTCCTTCGGCACTTCCAGCACAATGGCCGGCAGCTCTTCGCGGGACACCAGACCGGCGGCTACAACCGCATCGGCAACGGCCTCCTTCACCCGTTCATGGGCAAGCTGGAGCGGATTTAAAGATTGAGTCATGATTGTGGTTCCTCCTGTATATTCAAACTTATAGCGAACTGTCCTGATATTTCCCCGTATACGTAGAGATCATATTCCCATGAAACGGCAAGCGATCTTCCTTCGCGCTTGATGTCCAGCTTCTTCGTGTCTGTGGTGAGATTGAACTGTGTATAAGGCGAGCGATAGAATCCAGGCAGCGGCTGTCCCGGCTCAAAAGACTGCTCCGACTGGACGGCGCCATGGCGGATCAGCTTGATTCTGCCCTCTGAAATCTTCAGCGTGTTGCGTACCACGGCGGCTGTGCCTTCGGGTCCGGTCTGCTGCTCTTCATACATGATGTACAGCGACTGCCCCTTGGCAATAGCCTCTCCTGCAGCCTGCACCACACTGCGCTCTGTACCCTGTACACTCTCCAGCGTTACGCAAACGCCGTATTTGCCTTGCGGTCCTTCAGTCATCACACGTTCCCCGCTTATTCGTACTTGTAATCATAGAGGTCATATTCGCTTTCCCATTGTACACTATATCCAGATCAGGAGGGCAATTCAACCGATTTTTCCTCTCCCGTGGCCCTTACAGCGGCAATAACGCCACATGCTCCCTGCCGCGAAGCTGGCGGATCATCGACATCCAGGCTTCCGGCTTGTCCGCAAGCACGGCGTAATAACGGGTCAGGAAATCAGCCACGAGCGGCGCCGCGATGCTCTCCAGCTCCTCATCTCCGGGCATGAAGCAGAGATCCAGACCGGACACAGCCTCGCCATCCCCCTGCCAGGAAGGGTGGACATAGGGGATATCAATTCTTTTATAGCCCAAATGCGACAGAACTTCACGGCGGACGTACGGATCCATCGGCTTAATTCCGCCAAAATCATACTCTACACGATACGGATCATAGATCTCGGCGAACATCCCCAGCAGCTCCGTATGATTCTCAGCCGCCAGCTTCTCCAGGTCCTTCAAGCGCTGCCGCGCCAGAAAACGGCCAATGCCCAGCCCTTCCCGGCCAATAATGGTGAAATCGGTCATCGCCACATTCCAGTCGGCATAATAACGGTATTCCGTAGTGCCTACAACAGCCCCTTCATGCACCGCAGCGAACACACGTATGCCCGGGTCAGCCAGCGGCTCCTTCCACAAGCTGTATTCCAGCACTTCCTCGGGCGGAAATACATCCGACAGCAGCTGATGCACCTCTCTGAACAAAGGGTCTGTGATATCTGTAATTCTTCTATATTCCATAGTCAAGGGACTCTCCTCCAAGTGATGGGCTGTATTCATTTATGTTAAAAAAGGATTCCGCCATTCCATCAGCGCTGCGTAATTCCCTGATTCCTCGTCCTCCAGATAACCCGCGACCACACCAACCGGATACCGGCCGCACCGCAGCAGAAACGTAATCACCGGATCAGACCAGCTTCCGGCCACCACCCCGGCCAGATACTCTTCCGCTGTCATCTGGGCGGCCACCCGGTGATAGCCCGGCATCCGGCCCGCTCCCAGCAGCCGCTCCAGTCTCTGCTGCACGACCACATGATATAGCGACTGGACCAGCTCTTTGCCCAGACCCAGCTTGCGGTAGCCGGGACGGACACACAAATCGGCGATATACAGCGTATTCCCGTCCGGCTGATGCGATGTGAGATATCCGTCTGCCGTAACCTCTGACCACGTATGATGAAGCGCCGGCGCCTCCGGGTCGAAATTGATCAGGAACCCGGTAACGGACCCCGCCAGCTCCCCGCCCACCTCTACACATAGGGCCCCTTGCGGAAAAAGCGTCACGTGATTCCGCAGCTGCTCCCGGTTCCACCACAGCTCCGCAGGATAAGGCGGCGGGAACGCCTCGGACTGGATGGTGATCAGCTCTGTGAAATCAGCTTCCGTATAGGAGCGGATCACCGCAGGCACCGGCGTCTTGCCGTCCAGTGCATAGAACTTCTTATAATACATCCGCTAATCTCCCCCTTACGTCCAGTCGGTGTACAGATCGGTGCGGCGGTCACGCCAAGTCGTTACAGACCCGTGTTCCCGGACGCGGTAGAGCAGCTCCAGATCCAGATCGGCGGTGATGATCATATCATTGTTGATTTCCCCTTCGGCCAGCAGCCCCTGCGGAGGGAACGGAATGTCATTGGGCGTAATTACCGCGGCCTGGCCGAAGTTGGCCCGCATCAGATCAACGGTAGGCAGCGAGCCTACGGTGCCGGTCAGCACCACGTAGACCTGATTCTCGATGGCCCGGGCGTGGCTCGTATATCGTACCCGGTGGAAGCCGTGGCGGTCATCCGTGCAGGAGGGGCAGAAGATGACATCCGCACCCTTGGCCCGGGCCATGCGCACAATCTCCGGAAATTCGATATCATAGCAGGTCAGCATGGCAATGGTTCCGTGGTCTGTCTGGAATACCTGAAGCTCCTCACCCGCCCCCATGTTCCAGCCCTCTACCTCAGCAGGGGTAATATGCAGCTTGGCCTGCTCAGCAATCCTTCCGTCCGGATAAAAAAGATGGGCTACATTATACAGCTTGCCGCTGCGCCGCAGCACATGGGTTCCGCCGATAATATGCACCGCATACTTCCTGGCGTACCTGGAGAACATCTCCCGGTAACGGTCTGTGAACTGCGGCAGATCCTCTATGCCGAGCGCTTCCCCGTCTTCGCCTCCGATAGACATCAGCTGTGTCGTAAGGAACTCGGGGAAAAGGATAAACTCAGTGCCGTACTCTCCGGCCGTCCTGATATAGTGCTCACACTCGGCGGCAAACTCCTCGAAGGAGGAGATGGTGTGCAGATGATATTGTACAGCAGATACGCGAAAAGCCATGGCGGCAGTCCTCCCGGGCATGATAATTTCTACATGCATTCATAAGTATCTAAAATTTTACCATAACGGTTCACAAGTGGAAACGGCTTGGCCATCCTTTTAAAAGACGGTACCATTTTAAGGCTCTGCTTTCTCTCCGGATGGTGAATATCTGCTCCCTTCCTTTCCCATAATGAGGAGTACAAGCAGCGGCAGCCCTTAAGGTGCCGTCCTGCGTCTCTGCTTGACTTCGAAGGAGCCTGATACTATGACTCGCGATTCTGCCACACCCAAAGTCCGCAAACGCCGTCTTCGCCTGTTCTTTCGGCTGCTGGTTGCCTCCGCCCTACTGTTCCTGCTGGCAGCCGGAGCTCTGCTTGGATATCTATATCAGAAACCACTCCCCCCGCTCGGGGATGATGTCCGCTCCAGGCTGCTTGACGCCAGGGGCAATGTGATGACTACCTTCACTACAGACGGACGCAGCCGCGAGCCTGTGGAGCTTAACCAAATCTCCCCGCTGCTCATTAAGGCTACGCTGGCTGTGGAGGACCGGAAATTCTATAATCATATCGGCTTTGATCTGAAAGGCATGGGGAGAGCGGTACTCGCCAATGTGGAGGCGGGCAGACGTACGCAAGGGGCCAGCACCTTAACCCAGCAGCTTGCGCGCAATCTGTACCTGACCCATGAGAAGACCTGGACCCGCAAGGCCAAGGAAGCGCTCTACACCCTGCAGCTGGAGATGAAATACACCAAGGATGAGATTCTGAACATGTATTTAAATGAAATCTACTATGGGCACGGGGCTTATGGAATCGAGGCTGCGGCCCGGATGTATTTCGGCAAAGCGGCCGCGGATCTGGATCTGGCGGAGAGTGCCCTGCTGGCCGGAGTGCCTAAGGGACCCACCTATTATTCTCCTTATAATCATCTGGACAGCGCCTTGAAGCGTCAGGGCATCATCCTGGCCGCCATGGTCGATATGGGGGATATTAAGGAGTCGCAGGCACAGGAAGCCGCTAAGGAGAAGCTGAAGCTGAACCCGCAAGGTCAAAAGGATACCACTGTGGCTGCACCTTTTTTCCGCGATTATGTGCGCAGTCTTGTAATAGACAGCCTTCATATCAGCAGTGAAGAGCTGGACCGGGGCGGCCTGAATGTCTACACGACACTTGACCCGGATATGCAGCAGGCTGCGGAAGCGGCAGTCGATCAAGGCATGGACCACAGCAGCGAGCTGGAGACGGCTCTGGTGTCCGTTGATCCCCGCACCGGCTATGTGAAGGCTATGGTCGGGGGTACCAATTACCGTGCCAGCGCCTTCAACCACGCCCTGGTAAAAACACGCCAGCCCGGCTCTTCCTTCAAGCCGATTATGTATTTGGCGGCGCTGTCTACCAAAGAAATGACCGGCTTGTCCATCTTCAACAGCCAGCCGACACTGTTCCATTATGACAATAACCGCAAGACGTACCAGCCCCGTAATTTCGGTGACAAGTATCTGGGAGAGATCAACATGCGGCAGGCCATTGCTGCGTCCGACAATATCTATGCCGTTAACACCATTATGAAGATCGGGGCAGATAAGGTCGCCGCCATGGCGGTCGCCATGGGCATTGACAGCCCGCTGCAGAGCGTTCCTTCTCTGGCGCTCGGAACCTCGCCTGTCAGCCCGCTGGAGATGGCTTCAGCCTTCGCAGTAATTGCGAATGGCGGAGTGAAGCAGCCGGTCACTGCGGTCCTGAAGATCACGGATGCCGGCGGGCACCTTCTATATGAAGCTCCGCAGCCTCAGGGCCGGCAAGTGGTTGAACCGGCAGCGGCCTATGTGCTGACAAGGCTGATGGAGGGGGTCTTCGAGAGCGGAGGAACCGGGAACCGTGTAGCCTCGATGATTAAGCGTCCGGTTGCCGGCAAGACCGGGACTACAGATACCGACGGGTGGATGGTCGGCTTCACGCCTGAGCTCTCAACCGCCGTATGGGTCGGATACGACAAAGGCCGCGATATTGCGACCGCCGACGGCAGGCGGGCAGCACCGATCTTCGCCGGATTCACGGAACAAGCGCTGGAGAATGTGCCGCCGAAGATTTTTCCCATTCCCGATGGCGTAGTCAGCGTATATGTCGATCCGCTGTCCGGCAAGCTGGCTACAGCAGACTGTCCGGAGAAAAAGCTGGAGACCTTCATCAGCGGCACGGAGCCTACTGAATATTGCGACCAGCATAACTCCGGTGAACCCGGTGCTTCCCCCGGCAGCCATCCATCCGGTCCTGCCGAACCTGCCGATCCGGTTAAGGAAGAACATTCGCTGTGGAATAATATCAAGCGCTGGTGGATGAACTAACCGGGGATTGCCGCTTCCCGCTGCCTGCGTTACGATGGGGAGACCGGCAGAGGCTATGCAAGCCTTACTCCGCCGCTGGAAGGTGTGTCATCCATTCATGAAGCCGAATCACTCCGCCGGCCTTGAGCCGGAAGCGCCGCTGTTGCTGCCCGAGCTCTACAAGCTCCCGGCAGTTGAAGCCGCGCCGCGCCTTCTTGGCCAGCATCTGGTCCGCCGCACGGAAGACGGGGAGCTCCGCTGCCGCATTGTGGAGACAGAGAGCTACGGCGGTGCCGAGGATCAAGGCAGCCATGCCTATGGCAACCGCCGGACCGCCCGTACGGAGGTCATGTTCAGCGCCGGAGGCGCAGTGTATGTATACCTCATTTACGGCATGTACCATTGCCTGAATGTCGTAACTGCCGCAGAGGGCGAGCCGCATGCCGTCCTGATCCGGGCGGTGGAGCCTCTTACAGAGAGGGACGCCGAGCTTATGGCGGCCTACAGGGGAGTTGCCGTCAGGAAGCCGTCAGACCTCTCCGGCGGGCCGGGCAAGCTGTGCCGGGCGCTGCGGATTGACAAGAGCCTGAACCATTCCAGGTTCGATCTGCCGGAAGGCCCGCTGAGCATCGAGCAAGGGGAAGACCCCGGGTCCCTGGATATTGTCCAGGCCCCGCGCATTAATATTCCCTATGCGGGAGAGTACGCCGGACGCCCTTGGCGCTTCTATCTACGGGGCAATCCTTATGTCTCGGTTATAGATCCGCAGGCACAGTCCCACAGGCTGGCCTGAAGGCTCCTACCGCTGTTTCGGCTGCGGTAATTTGGGTATTAATAAGAGAACCCTAATCAGCCTCTCCCTTGGGACTTCCCAGGCGGAGAGGTTTTTCGTGTCATTCTGACCTCTGCATCCTCAACCGCCATAAAATGATAAAACTTCCTATAAAATGACAATAAATCCCCCTATTTGAATACGCTTACCCCGTTCTCTAAACTTACAATTACTGCTATAATCATAGATATCTACAAAAAATATAAAGATGTAAATGAGGGACATGGGATGAAAGATACAGGCATGATCCGAAGCTTAGACAGTCTCGGAAGAATTGTGGTTCCCGTAGAGATCCGCATGACACGTAATATTGACATTGGGGATCCTATCGAATTTTTTATACTGGATGAGGATATTATCGTCCTCCGAAAGTACACTTCCACAGAATGCACTTTTTGCAGAAGTCTTGATCATGTGACCTACTATAAGGATCAGTTCATTTGCAATACCTGTCTGAAGGAGCTTAGTGACCCCGAACGCGGATCTGAACCCATCCATGCCTCCCCAAGTCCAGCAGCACAGCATCCCGAGCCTGCCCGCGCGGGACGGAGAAGCAAGACTGAGGAAATGAGTCTGCGTCTTATGAAAGCAATTGAAGATCATCCTTATGCCAACCAGAAGGAGCTTGCCGAGGTACTCGGCATCAGCCAAGCGAGAGTCAGCCAGCTCAAGCGCAAGCTGAACGTTCCCGGCAGATCAGCCCCGCAGTAATATTATTCATTCATCCCTGCTCAGACATCAGATAAGGCTTGGCCCCAGCGGGGCCAAGCCTTAATTTTTGTTCAACATCTACTCCGACAGCGCGGCCTTCAGCTCCTCGGGCGAGGCGGCCCACCACTCTTCATTATGGGACATCAGCAGCGATTTCAGCGCAGCCCGCTCCGTACTTCCAAGTCCCTCCAGAATCAGCTTCCGCTTCAAGGCCGCATCCAGCTTATTGACATGATCCGCGAGAATCTTCCAGCCGCGGCGTGCTTCTGTATCAATCCACATCTCACAGGCGGTAATTCCGCCGTAGAACTGTCCCTCCGGGGTGCGGTCAACGGCTACCCATACGACCCATACCTGTCTTCCTGCCGGAACATCCTCACGGTTCATGGAGAATTTGATGCCCTTCTCCACTTTGCTCTTGGCATGCATGGCACCGATATCGATAACGGCGATACCCTGATCAATAATGACAGGCGATACATTGTTCAGATCAATAGAGCCTGCACCGAAGCCTTTATGCTTGGCTCTGGCGTTCACAATATTTAAGGCAATCTGTTTTTTGCCTTCCGGTTGTACGTTATCCACATGTGCACATCCTTTCCATTCACTAATTATTTAATTTTAGCTAATAATGCGGCGATTGCAAACATATACATCCCGTAGATGCTTGTCACGGGAGGAATCATAGTATGAAGCCACATTCATTAAGGTATACCCTCATCTTCGCAGCCCTGGCTGTCCTCACCTTGCTTGGAGGCGGAATATGGTTTCTGTCAGGGCATAGCCCTGCCGTATGGACTGCCTCTGTGCCAAAAGAGGCCAAGTCCCCCGCCATTATCCCCCGGCAGCAGCCCGTGCAGTCCAATCTTCCGGAGATGACCTACACATCGGATACAGAGGCTTTAAGCCAGCGCGTGGTCGAATATCACATGGATGTCCAGCTCCTGCCCGATACGGAGAGCCTGGTCGCCTCAGAGACGCTGACCTGGACCCATCCGGGCGCAAAGCCGGTCCAGGAGCTCTACTTTCATCTGTATCCCAATGCCTTCGCATCCGCCGGCACCACCTTCATGAAGGAATCCGGAGGTACGCTTCGCGGAGACTCCATGCCTGCAGGCGGATACGGCAGCATCACCCTGACAGATTTACGGACCTCCGAAGGCGTCTCGCTGATGCAGCGCACCCAATATGTGCAGCCGGACGACGGCAATATCAATGACAGAACCCTGCTCAAGGTCCATCTGCCGCAGCCGGTGAACGGCGGGGAGAGCATCACTGTAAGGCTTAAATTCGAGGTCAAGCTGCCGAAAATTTTTGCCCGGATGGGAACCGCTGACGACTTCGTGATGGCCGGCCAGTGGTTTCCGAAGATTAGCGTCTATGAGCCTGCCGGCAGACGGGGACTCAAGGAAGAAGGCTGGAACCTGCATCAATATCACGGCACCTCCGAATTCTACAGTGATTTCGGGATTTACAATGTATCGATTACAGTCCCGCCCGAGTATAAGGTTGCCGCAACCGGGTTTCCGGTGAGGGACGCCAAGGTTGTCAAGGGCCGCAAGATCTATCAGTTCTATGCAGATGATGTCCACGACTTCGCCTGGGCTGCATCCCCGGATTTCGTGGTTGCCGAGAAGGCCTTCTCCGCGCCGCAGGTGCCCGGGGTGAAGATCAAGCTCTATCTGGACCCGCTGCACAAGCATCTTCAGGAACGCTATTTCCAGGCGGCCGAGGCTGCCCTGACGGCATTCAGCAAATGGTACGGGCCTTATCCGTATTCCACCTTATCCATTGTTGTCCCGCCGGAGTCAGGCAATGGGGCCGGAGGAATGGAATATCCCACACTGATTACCGCCTTCGGCGCCACGGGCACCTCACCGGGCACTTCTCTTGAGCGCACGATCATCCACGAGATCGGGCACCAGTACTTCTACGGCCTGGTGGCCAGTAATGAATTCGAAGAGGCCTGGCTTGATGAGAGCTTCACCTCTTATGCCGAAGACCGGCTGATGGAACAGGAATACGGCGTTGCCGCAAGCCTCCCGCTGCAGTCCAGCCTGGTCTCCTCCTCACAGCCGCTGAAGCTGGAGACCTGGAAATACACCGGCGATGATGCTTACACCCGCAATGTGTACATCCGGGGCAAGCTGGTGCTGAAGGATATCGAGCGCATAGCCGGGACCAAGAATATGGACGCCATCCTCGCCGCCTATGTCCGCAAATACCGCTTCCAGCATCCGACCACCGCCGACTTCCAGAGGGTTGTGGAGAAAGTGACCAAGCAATCCTGGCAGACTTATTTTGAGCGGTATGTCTATAGCGGAGGCGCACCCGACTTCGCAGTTGACGATATCAGGCTTTCGGTCCAGCGGGACAACAGCGACGGCGGAGGGCTCCGGTATAACGCGGTGGTCGATGTAAGCAACAAGGGCAGTCTGTATCCCGATGTCCCCGTTAAGTTCACCTTCTCGGACGGATACACCGTGCAGCAATACTGGAATGGCGAGGGTCAGGCTACCTCCTTTGAGTTAGCGTATAAAGCGCCGCTGGTCTCTGCAGAGATCGATCCGGGGCATTCCATTCTGCTGGAGAGCAGACATCTTAATAATTTCAGAATGGCGGAGCTTGAGCCGCGCACACTCTCCCGCTGGACGCTTAGCACGACAACACTGCTTGAAACCCTGCTCGGAACTCTTGTCTGGTGAGGTGAAGGAATGGTGAAAAGTTCAATTGCCCGCGGTTGGATCAGCATGAAAGAGCAGTTCTATATATTGATTCTGCTGTTTATCTACCGGCTGTTCTGGGGATATTTCCTGTACAAATTCGTTAAAAGCGCGGTGGTCCCTGTCCTGCTGCGCTACCCGGATGCGAATGCCGGGGGCAGCGGTATAGGCAGGCTGCTGTACTATATCGAGGGGCAGACCGCCCTGCGCACCGATCCGGCCGTCCAGCACTGGCTGTGGCTGCTGCTGGCACTGACAGTGCTCCGGCTGCTGCTGACCCCCTTTATCCGTGCGGGGCTGCTGCATGAGCTTCATCAGGAGCGCGACGGCGCGCGGGGACTGTTCTTTTTTCCCGGAATGAGAAAATATGGGCTGCCCGTGCTGGTGTTCAGCCTCGCCGAATGGATGCTGACCCTCCTCCCGCTCTATTGGCTGCTGCCGCGTATGTACCGTCATCTGCTCAGCGGCGTTCTCGATGTCCAGCTCCTGCTGAAGCTCGTGCCTTATGTGCTGGGCTGGCTGCTCTATCTCTTCCTTGTCCGCAAGCTTCTGCTCTATATGCAATTCGGCTATACCGCCGGTACCGGCATGTTCTCCTCGCTGCTGACCTGCCTTAAGGTGCTGCTGCCTTCCATCGGGATATCCGTCATTCTGGGAGCGGGCAGTCTGGCTGTGCTCCTCCTCTGCGGTGCTTCTGCGCTGCTGTATCCGGGGCTGCCGGCCCTTATGCTCCGCCAGGCAGCTCCGCTGCCCTCCACACTGTTCAATATGTGGGGAATAGCTGCCCAGTACCACCTCTGGTCCAGTAAATCATTTCCACAATAATTAGCTGCCAAGATGGCATACTAAAAAGAGTCACGGCCCCTCATCAGGGAGCAGGACTCTTTTTTACTTGGGGTGAGGGACAAAAGCATTTGCAAAAGAATAAATCCTCTGATACAATGATGGCTGTACTAGTAGTAACAAACTTGTAATCTTTCAAGCAAAATCTTCCGTAACTATTGCAATTTAATCGATGCCGATAAGTCACTGTTCTGGTGCATAACACGCCGAATTCCCTGCACCGGGAAGTGGGGGAACCATATTTTGGGTGAATTGATCTCGCTTTAGAGGGGTCATAGGGGAACCTTCTACCGAATCCTTAAGCTAACCTCGCAGGCCCTGGAAGGAGTACATCTTTTGATTAGTCACAATTTTCAGAACTTCAAGAAAAAATGCACCGCAGCAGCACTGGGTCTTGTAATGGTATTCACACTCGGAGCAGGCAGTGCCTTCGCAGATTCCAAGATGGATACTGTGATTTCCAAAACCATTGGAACGTCATATAAAACCGGGGGCACGACCACCAACGGCTTCGATTGTTCCGGATTTACCAAATATGTGTTCAAGAATGTCGGGCTTACTCTGCCGCGTACCTCCAAAGCACAGTACAAAGTGGGAACAGCTGTATCCAAGAGCAAACTGCGTTCCGGCGATCTCGTGTTCTTCAATACCCTGGGTAATGGAGTCTCCCATGTCGGAATTTATGTCGGAAACGGGAAATTCGCACAGTCCTCCAGTTCACGCGGTGTTACCATCAGTTCGATGAGCCAGTCCTACTGGGCCAACCGCTATGTTGGCGCCAAACGGGTAATGAGCACAACAGCCTACCAAGCTGTCGCTTACGATTGAGCCTTAACCACCCTTGAAGCATACCCCGCATATTTCAGCCTCTAACAACTAATTGTAACTTATACGAGCCCGGGATGATTATTGCCGTAATCATTTCCGGGTTTTTCCTTTTCCTTATTCTACCTTTTACACAGAATCCACAGCCTTGAAACAGCATTTTCCTGCAAAAACAAAGAAAAGAACATATAAAATAACTCCAGCGCATAGATATGGGTCTGCCGAAAGGGCTATAACTCTAAAAAACAGCAAAAAAGATGAATTAATATGTTATAAGTGATTGCCAACCGACTTCGACTTTGTTACAATTATCGCAGTGATCTTTTAGTAACATTTTTGTAATTATTGAATCGCTTTTAACAAAGGTTTTGTCATGTATTGAATGAACAGCTAATCCTAATCAACAGTCGTGCCGAGTTCCCTAATAAGTTAGGGAAACGGGGGAACCACTTTGGGTGAATTGACCTCCTATTCTAAGAGGGGTCATAGGGGACCTTCAACCGAACCCTTAAGCTAACCTCGTAGGCATTGGAAGGGGTATTTACTTTTGAAGAAGAAGCTAGCAGCCGCAGTACTAAGCTTGTCCATTATCTTCACCATCGGAGCAGGAAGCGCTTTCGCGGATTCCAAAATGGATAAAGTGATCGACAAAGCCATCGGAACCAAATACGTGTCCGGCGGTGTATCGACTAACGGGTTTGATTGCTCCGGATTTACAATGTATGTTTTTGATAAGATCGGCATTAACCTGCCCCATCAATCCGGTTCCCAGTATCAGATGGGTTCTGCCGTGTCCCGTGATGAGATGAGACCGGGCGATCTTGTATTCTTTAATACCAGCGGTAAAGGTGTGTCCCATGTCGGTATTTATGTCGGTGACGGCGAATTCGCCCATGCCTCATCATCCCGTGGTGTAACCATCAGTTCGCTGAGTGACAGCTATTACGTCAACCGCTACGTTGGCGCCAAGCGAATCATGAGTACAGATGCCTTCAAGAATGTAGCATCCGATTCCCAAGACAACGACGATGTAGAATAAGGTAGAATAAGACTTTGTAACCTACGCTCTTTTCCGAGATTTTTGCCGAAATCTTAGGAGAAGGGCTTTTTTTGTCTATAAAATTACTTACCCCGCTCTATATTTGGTAAACACCGTTTCTGCACTTTCGGAAAATATATTTTGGCGTTTGTCAAGTTTCCGTATTTCCCCAAGGATTTTGCGTCGAAAATGGCTGTTTTTGTATATAATTAATAGTAAGATGAATATATGTCCGCTGGAAGGAGACCTCCCTAATGATCAGTTCTCCGCTAACCTTTTACGTTGTGCCTATGGAGCCGCAGCACGCCGCTGAGATCTGTGATTGGACCTACAAAGCTCCGTATAATATTTACGGCTGGATGTCCTGGGAGCAGATGCAGGCGCTGGGCGTGGAGTTCGGGGACCCGCAGCTGCGACAGGAGCAATATGTGTCCGTAATGAACGGGCAAGGCGATCTGTGCGGCTTCGCCCAGCTCTTCCCGATGGAGGGGGTAGTCCGGCTTGGAGTCGGCATGCGGCCCGATCTGTGCGGCCATGGAATGGGGCATCTGTTCATGAAGGCTATTGTTACGGCGGCACGGGCGCGTTACCCGGAGCGTGAGATCGATCTGGAAGTGCTGACCTGGAATCAGCGCGCCATCCGCGCTTACCAGAAATGCGGTTTCACCATAACGGATACCTATGAACGCCGGACCCCGACCGGCAATAAGCCTTTTTATTGCATGGTCTATGAGGAATAGCACCGGAGGCAACGGCATTTTCAAATAAATGGATCATTTGAGTTCATTTTTTTGACACAAATACTATGATAACGCTTCACCATCCGCTATAATGGAGACAGCAGCTTACATGGAGGGACGGATGCAGATGCAGAAATGGATCATGAGCGGTTTGTTTTTTGCCGCCTGTGCCTTTGCAGTAATCTTAATGTTTACCTTGCCCGGTAAATCCGAGGTGGCGGAAGAGAACAAACCGACGATGCCGGAGGTTGTGCTGGACGCTGCGGCCGCAGAAGCCACAGTGAAGGCCAATTGTATCTCCTGCCACGGCGACCAGCTTCAGGGCGGGGCGGGCCCCAGCCTGCAGCAAGAGGGCGCTTCACATGATGCGCCGCAGATCTACAGCATTGTTACCAAGGGCCGCGGACAGATGCCTTCCTTCAAAGACAGGCTGGCCCCGGAAGAGATTGCGAACGTAGCCTTATGGCTGGCCGAGAAGAAATAACCCGGTGACTGTATTCATACCAGACTCTTCATTTCTAAGCATAATGCCCGTGACGAGGATTACGAATAATCCTCGCACGGGCATTTCTATTCATTCAAATGATCCTGTTGTCTCCCTAAGGACCTTGTCCTCTAACGGTTCTTCTCGAATGCTTCATTGAATTCACGAGCCTGGCGGAGATCGAGCTTCTCCACATCTACAGCCAGCCGCAGAACGACGGTCTTGTAATCAATGGTGATATGCGGGTGATGGTCAAAGGCTTCCGAAATGGCAGCCACCTCATCCACAAAAGCAATGCCCTTCATATATTCATTGAACATATATTTGCGTACCAGCTTATCCCTTTCCAGTCTCCAGCCTTCAAGCTTGCCGATCTGCGCCTGCAGTTCTTCCTCTGTAAATTGCAATTCGTTTCCTCCCTTGCTAAGTTAACTGTTCAAAGAGCCTGCTCTTCTGCTTCAAACGAAAACATCCCTCAGCTTCTGAAAGTCCAAGGGATGTGCCAGGCCAAAGATTTTTTTGATTAAGTGTATTCTGTCATCCCGGCGATTAGTACTCCACTTCCAATTTTAACATGGCCGGATGCCCGGGACAAACCCGCTGCCGCAATTTCTCCCGCTTATACCAGAACGACCGAAGCCAGATCCTCATCGCCAAGCAGAATATTAATGCGGTGTGTTTCTTTATCGTACATGACAACGCCGCTGCCAACCTGTATCACCGGCTCATTGCCCAGCGCATAGAACAGGTCTTCCGCAAGCGCCTCCCAGACCTCCTGCCTCGATTCCTCCGGCAGATTCATCCACTCTTCAGGCTCCATCTCAAAAAAAATGTACCCGTCTGCAATCCTTCCAACGGCTCCTGTCAGTTCCACAAGAATTTCACCGTAATCTCTGCCATGCTTAACTCCCACATCAATCACTCCGTTTTCTTCGCTGATGAATAATAACCTACCTTATCTATTATAGCCGAAAAAATCACTTCACAAAAAAGGGAATGATGTCGATAAAGAAGAATATACGTGATTTGGTTACGAACAGAGTGTTCTCCCGCGGTTCAAGGACGAATTACGCGGTTAGTCGATCACTTCTTAATTCTCATGGACGAGGTGCATAAATGGAAATCTCAACAATTCTAGGCCTGGTTTTTGGTCTTGTCGCTGTAATCTGGGGGATGATACTCAAGCATGCTCCACTTGCAAGCTTGAACAACCCCGCTGCCTATGTCATTATCTTTCTTGGCACGGCTGCCTCAATCTTCATGGCCTTTCCGATGTCGGAAGTCAAGAATTTCCCTAAGCTGATGAAGATCCTGTTTGTGAAGAAAAAGATGGTCGGTAAGCCTGAACTCATTACGATGTTCATGGAATGGGCGTCCATCACCCGCCGTGAAGGGCTGCTTGCCCTGGAGTCCAACGTCGATGAGATTGAAGACGCCTTCCTCCGAAACGGCATGCGGATGATTATAGACGGCAACGATCAGGAGTTCGTCCGTGATGTATTAATGGAAGATATTCATGCCACGGAAGACAGACATAAGGCCGGGGCCTTGATCTTCTCCCAGGCCGGGATGTACGCACCTACACTGGGGGTACTCGGGGCTGTTATCGGGCTGATTGCCGCCTTGGGCGATATGAGTAACATGGACGTCCTGGCCCACGCGATTGCCGGCGCCTTCATTGCGACCCTGCTCGGGATATTCACCGGTTATGTCATGTGGCACCCGATGGCCAACAAGCTGAAGCGGATCTCAAAGCGCGAGATTGAAGTCCGCCTGATGATGGTGGAGGGTCTGCTCTCGATTCAGTCCGGGGTGTCTACCATCGCCATTAACCAGAAGCTGTCCGTCTTCCTGACTCCGTCCGAGCGTGCCAAGCTGAGCGAGAAGGAGGGGGCTTCCAGTGAGCAAAAAGACTAGGCATGAGGAACATGAAGAGCATGCCGATGAATCCTGGCTGCTTCCCTATTCCGATCTGATGACCCTGCTGGTGGCGCTGTTCCTGGTTATGTATGCCATGAGCGCTACGGACGCCGTGAAGTTCCAGCAAATGGCTGAAGCCTTCAATTCAGCGCTCAGCGGAGGCGGCGGTGTCCTGGAGTACCGTTCGGATTCTCCGACCAGCACCCAGCTGGACCAGGGCAAGCAGGATAAATTGAACAGCGTGATCGCCAAGAACACCGGAACCTCCGATCTATCCAAGCTCCGTGCCAAGGAGCAGGAGGATCTGGAGAAGCTGAAGAAGCAGTTCGACCAGTACATCAAGAACAACGGAATGACCGATCTGCTCAGCACGAAGCTGAATCAGTCCCAGCTGATGATCACGATTAGCGACAATGCCCTGTTCGCTTCGGGACAGGCTATGGTGAAGGACGAATCCCGCCAGTTGGCCAAGTCGATCTCGAACATGCTGCAGCAATTTCCCGATTATGAGGTGCTGGTGCAAGGACATACGGATAATGTTCCTATCTCCAACAGCACATACTCCTCGAACTGGGATCTTAGTGTAGATCGTGCCCTTGAGTTCATGAAGATTCTGCTGCTGAATCCCAACCTGGATCCGATGAAGTTCAGCCCGACCGGCTCTGGCGAATATCATCCCATCGCTTCCAATGCTACGGCTGCGGGGCGGGCCAAGAACCGCCGGGTAGAAGTGTCTATCCTTCGTAAATATAAGGATGCTGCCGCAGAGACCACGGATGTTTCTCAATTGGCCGTTCCAGGCAAATAAAGAAAGAGCTGTTTTGAAGGGCCTATCCGGCCGGTCAGAACAGCTCTTTTAGTTTGGCCTGCCGCTCTGCAGCTTAGTGCAGCTGATAATTCAGCATAGCCCCCAGCTCCTGCTTCTCCTCCCGGGATAGCTCCCGCCATTCCCCGGTCTTCAGCGCGCCAAGACGGATATTCATCACCCGGATGCGCTGCAGCCGCCGCACTTCATATCCGAAGGCGCTGCACATGCGGCGGATCTGCCGGTTCTTGCCTTCGGTCAGCACTATGCGGAATACCCGCTCACTGATCCGCGTAATCTCACAGGGAAGTGTCTTGCTGCCCAGAATCCTCACACCGGTAGACATGCCGGTCAGAAAAGACGGCGTAACAGGTCTGTCTACGGTGACTATATATTCCTTCTCATGCTTGCCTTCCGCGCGCAATATTTTATTAACAATATCCCCGTCGTTCGTCAGAAGAATCAATCCCTCTGAATCCTTGTCGAGCCGGCCGATTGGGAAAATCCGCTCCTCATGTCCTATGAAATCGACAATATTCCCTTGAATATGCGCTTCTGTGGTAGAAGTAATGCCCACCGGCTTATTAAGAGCAATATACACGATCCTGCCGCCCGTCTGAAGCGCCTGACCGTCAATCAGCACTATATCCCCGGCTTCGGCCTGGCTGCCCAGAGAAGCGGGCTCACCGTTAATGGTGACCCTTCCTGCCTCGACCAGCTTGTCTGCTTCACGGCGTGAACAATAGCCTGTCTCACTGATGAATTTATTGATTCTCATGTTCGTCTTCACTCCGTTCTATATTCATCCCGGCCGGAGGGACCGGCTCCTTCGCTTCAGGCAGCTTGATGATCACCTGTGCCCCCCGGCCGTACTCGCTTCTTATCTCCAGGCTGCCCTTGTGGGCCTGAATGATCCGCTGGCTGACCATCAGGCCGAGACCCGTTCCGGACTCTTTGTTCGTAAAGAACGGCTCCCCCAGCTTGGGCAGCATATCCTCAGGGACGCCTCCGCCCTCATCCGTGATTACGATGACTATGGAATCATCCTGCTGATGCTGCTCCACGGTGATCGTTCCCCCGTCCGGCATTGCTTCAATCGCGTTTTTGATTACATTGATGAATACCTGCTTCAGCTGATTCTCTTCACAGTGCACCATGGCGGGCATTCCCGAGAAAAGTGTGGCGAATTCAATGCCGAACAGGTGGGCCTGGCTATCCAGCAGGGAGATTACATCGCCGACAATATGCCGTAGATCCCTCTGCTGGAAATGAACAGCCTGCGGCTTCGCCAGAATCAGGAACTCACTGACAATCATGTTGATCCGGTCCAGCTCCGAGAGCATCAGATCAATATGCAGCGGAACGAGAACCTTCTTCTCCTGCTGCAGCTGCAGGAATCCCCGCAGGGTGGTCAAGGGATTACGGATCTCATGGGCCACCCCTGCGGCCAGCTGGCCGACAGTAGTCAGCTTCTCCGAGCGTCTGAGCAGCTCCTCGATCCGGTTGCGCTCCGTCATGTCACGGGATACATGTACAACCGACTGCGGCTGGCCCTCTTCATCCCGGATGACCGAGCTGCTGACGCTGACCTCCACCAGGGAGCCGTCACGCTTCAGCCTGACGGTCTCAACAGGCGGCAGTGATGCCCCGTCCTTAAGCTGCTGCAATCGTATACTCTCCTGCTCCTGCACGGTGGCCGGAACGAGATAAGGCGGCTTGACCAGAGCATCCGCAGCGCCCCATCCATAGAGGTCCTCGAACGCTCTGTTCGTACTGATGATGCGGCCCTCCATATCCACGGTGTGAATGGCATCTGAAGTGCCGTTAATCACCGACTCCAGGTGCTCCTTCACCGCACGGTTCTCCTCCAGTGTCTGCCCCAGCCGGTTGGTGTGCTGCAGCAAATGCGAGGTCATCGCATTGATGCGCTGGGCCAGCTGTCCAAGCTCATCCCGGCTGGATACATTCAGCGGGGGCTCAAATTTGCCCTTGGCTACATCATTGACCTTAGCCAGTATATCCTGAATCGGGCGTGTAACTACACCGGCCAGAACATAACTGGCCAGAAGGAAGATAATAAGCAGCAGCACCGAGGTGGTGATATTATTGAACAGTTGCTCCCGGATCACGGAAGAGATCGCCTGGTAGTCCATAACTACGCTGATCACATAATCCGCCGCTCCCGGCCGCTCAATCGGAATGAAGCTTTTGAGCACTCTTTTACCCAGCGCCTTCGTATCCAGTGTGACCGGCTCACCCGTGTTCAATGCTTCGCGGATGGCCGCCTTATCCTCTGCAACATTGCCGTATGTATAGGTGCCGTATTGGATAGGCCGGTTCCGCAGCTTGGTGTTATTGGGATCTGCGCCGTCAGGCAGCATGCTCGGGGCTCCAAATGTCTTCGGATTGATCCCCGTGATCTCCAGAATTCCGGGATTGACCGCTGTGGATTCCTGGATAATCTCATCGGGACTCATAATTTTGACATAATCGCTTACCGCAGTACTCCGGACGAACGGATCTATGATATAATTGCGAGCCCCGTCATAATAATAGCCCCATTTATCAATGTATTCCGGATTGGAGGTTGAATATTCAAACGGCCCGGACCAGAAATTCTCCAGGGACTGCCCCTGATCGACAGATACCCGCTGGCCTGCAAACAGCTCCAGAAAAGCCACATACCAAAAACCCATGCCTTTGGTCGAAAGTCCAATCTCCGCAGGATCTGAAGATTTGGCTACGATAATATCATCCGCAGTCTTCACCAGCAGCGAGATATTCGACACACCCAGCTTGGCAGATAGCGCCTTCAACTGTTCATTATTAATATTCCTGATGTCCGGGTCCAGCTCATAGGACGCCAGAATGGCGGTCAGCCGCAGGTTCTGGGCAATTTTATCCTGCACATAATTCGAGCTGTAGCCGCTCTGCTCCACCGACACGGCAACCTGCTTCGCAGTAATCTTCATGTTGCTTACACTTTCACTACGCAGATTACTCCGGGCAGTATACAGATTCAGTGTAAGATTAAGCATCAAGATTAACAGCACCGAGCCAAAAATAATCGCTGATAATTTCGTTTTAATGGACAAGCGTATAGTTCACCTCTTATCCGCTGGTAAATCCTAGCGGGCATTCAACATAATCATACCTTTTGGCCTTCCATTTGAAAAGCCTTTCCCCCCATCCGGGCACTGGCAGATATTGAATTATCCAGACAGTTTCTCTACAATGAGTAGGAAACCATCCACAGGTTATGCACATATAAACATTTTGCTAAAGGGCGATGTGTACAAATTTGTGCATAAGTCGGTCGTTATCCACAGAGTTGTCCACAATTTGTTAAGAACGAATATTTGTTCGTTGTACAATGGGCATAGAAGAAGGGAAGATGAATTTGAATATCAGGCTTGAAGAACTGTCGGCAGATCAGCGGGCCATTCATGAACATTGGATGACAGAAGCGATAGGCGAAGCCCGTAAAGCCGAGGCCTTGGGCGAAGTACCGATCGGTGCCGTGGTTGTCCAGGGGGGCCAAATTATAGGCCGGGGGTATAATCTGCGCGAGACGACGCTCGATTCCACTGCCCATGCGGAGATGGTGGCGATCCGGGAAGCCAGTACAGCCCTCGGCTCCTGGCGTCTGCTGGATTGCCAGCTCTATGTTACACTGGAGCCCTGCCCCATGTGTGCAGGGGCCATGGTGCAGTCCAGGCTGCCGCTTACCGTATATGGCACTCCAGACCCTAAGGCTGGCTGTGCAGGGACTTTGATGAACCTGCTGGAGGAGTCACGCTTTAACCACCGTACAGAGGTCATTCAGGGCGTGCTGCAAGAAGAATGCGCGGAGCTGCTGACCTCCTTCTTCCGCCGGCTGCGGAAGCGGCCTGCGAAGC
Organism: Paenibacillus sp. FSL K6-1217; assembly: GCF_045040735.1. NCBI lineage: Bacteria > Bacillati > Bacillota > Bacilli > Caryophanales > Paenibacillaceae > Paenibacillus > Paenibacillus sp. FSL K6-1217. The sequence continues at coordinate 5,234,003 of NZ_CP150271.1, read as the reverse complement.
TCTAAAGGCCAAACCATACCTATATTGTTCATAAGGAGGAGTTCTGATGTCCTACAAGCTGTATAACAACGCACAGGGGATCTATCTCTCGCTGCTGGAGCTTACCGATGCCGAGGAGCTGCTGAAGCTTCGTCTGCGCAACCGCACCGCACATCAGCAATTTGAGCCCTTGCGCGATGAAGATTACTTCACGCTGGAGAGCCAGCATCAGCTGATTAACCAGCGTATCCTGGAAGCCGGGCTGGACCGGGCGTATATGTTCGGTATTTATCTGCTCAGCGGGGAACTGATCGGCCAGATTACCATCTCTAACATAGTGCGGGGAGTCGGGCAATTCTGCGATATCGGCTATATGATCGATCATGAGAAGCAGAGCCATGGCTATACCAGTGCAGCCGTACACCTGATCCTCGGGTACGCCTTCCGCTCTCTGGGGCTACACCGGGTACAGGCTGCCATCCTGCCCCATAACACAGGTTCCCGCAGAGTGCTGGAGAAGAACGGCTTCCAGGCCGAAGGACTCGCACGCCGCTTCATTAAGATTAACGGGGAATGGCAGGACCACCGCACTTACGCCATTCTGGCTGAGGAGTTCCTGCCAGAGGGACAGGAATCCCCTTAACCTTCATATGTCCACACAAAAACCCGTATGAGCGAAATTTGCTCATACGGGTTTTTTGGCGTGCGGAACTATGGTATTAATAAGTACCCGTACCTGTGCTTCCGAACTGCTGCTGCAGCTCCTCCAGGGTAATAACCTCTTCGCCTTTCGGAATTCCAATCTTGAAAGTCTGCTTCTCGTTGATCTTGCTGTATTGGTTACTTGCATTCATCGACAGTGTGACGTTCTCGCCCTTCTCAGGATCATTCACCTTAATGTCCATAAGCATATCCTGATATACCGGGAAGTCATCCTTATTGAGTGCAGTATTCAGGTGGAACTGGTTAATGGTAAGATACTTGTTCAGATCGGCCAAGTTCTTGTCGAACTCTGCACGGGCTTCGCTGGATTGAAGCTGCTCCTTGGCTTCGGCCAGCTTCGCAGGCTCAATCTGCAGCAGATCCTTATATTCTTCCTTGCCCAGAACATCAATGATCTTCGGCAGCGCATTGTTCACTAAGATTGTAAGCGCCTCTTTAACATTGTCATTGGTTACCTGGAATTGAACTACCTGCTTGGCTTCTACGCCTTCAGGCAGGCCGGCATCCTTGGGTTTGATATTATTGAAGTATTTGGCTTCGTCATATTCGCCAAGTAAGGTGTTCACCACCTCATTGGACAGCTTCTGCATTTTTGCCGTATCCATGGCCGAAGGATTGAATTCAGTTCCTCCCTGCTCTGCCAGCTCCTTCAGATCCAGCTCCACATATTTATTCACGATGGTCTCCGGAATCGGCAGGAATGGAATCGACGGTACTTTGACATACATCTTCTCCCCGGTCATTACCATCGGAACCGTGAAGGACATTGCCATATCCCCCTTTAAGTTCAGAACCATCGTAAGCTCTGTCTGCATCGGCTCTTTCTGATAGACGCCTTCCACTGTCAGCTCGGCGTTCTTAAGCATGCTAAGCATCTGACCAGTCGAAGCATCTGCCTCACTCGTACCCGTGTCGATCTTCAGATCATTAATGGTGATCTTCGACTTCATTTCGTAAGATTCCATTGCTGTGACTTTGGATGCAGCAGAAGTTAAGGCCTCTTTCGGCTCCTCCTTCTTTGCACATCCCGGCAGAATTACTGCAGCTGTAAGTAACAGTGCGGCAGCGGATAACCCCCATTTTTTATTCATTATTTTTCTCCTCTCCCATGTAAAAAAATTCTGTCCCCTCCCTAATGATAAACCATTTGGCAAATATGAGAAACATTTCTCAGTAATTTCGTTCCATTAGCCTATCAGCCTTGAGGATTATTGTGGTCCACATGGTTGGCCTGCTTCACCTTTTTAGACCCGGATAACGGCGCTGGTCCTGAAGAATGGTGTTCCTTGCGCGGTCCCTGATTGTCCTGCTGTACCCCGGGTACAGGCATGCTCTTGGGTTTGCTCATTGGGTTAGCCTCCTATGGATTAGTTAAGCCCTGAAGGGCCTGTGCGCACTCATGAATCTGTCTTGTATACTGCTGCGCCAATAGCTGAACAGCATCCAGCTGCTCATCCGCATGCACCCCGGCCTGCTCGGCGTCAAGCAAATCTACGGCAACCTCGCGGCTATCCACATAGGTGCAGCGGAAATCCAGAGAGTACCCCTGCCGTCCCGCGGCATTGAAATGGATGAGCAGACTGTTCTGGTTCGCCGCATCCCCCTGCACACTGAAGCTGTCCCCATTCTCCATCAGTTCCGGCAGCCGCTCCTGCCAGGCAGACACCAGACTCTGCTGATCTACTTGCAATTGTCGGTCCATCTTTATTATCAGCCTCCTTCCCTAATACATTGCGGAGAAAGCCGGATTTTTATTCCCGCTGGAACACCTTCCAGTGAAAAAGCAGCTTTAGCGGATACAAAAAAACCGTCCTCGTGAGAGAACGGCTTCTATCTGTACTTATTTAAATGTAAAGGAATGGCGGAGAGGATGGGATTCGAACCCATGTGGGCTTGCACCCTAACGGTTTTCAAGACCGCCCCTCGCTGTAAAACCCGCAATCCCTTATGCTGATTGACTTTATGACACTTTATTGTTGAACCGCTACAACGGTCTGAGTTAAAACGTTCGTTTCGGTACGTGACCGTTGGATAAGCTCAGTTTATTATCGTAGAAACAAGAAGTCAACTTCCAAAATAAAAAACCTTTCATTAAAATACACGTTAAGCTCGGATATGCTTAATTTATTCAATTTAAACCTTATTTCCCGTATTCCATATCAACTTGTACTCCTAGAAGTTTACTATTTCTGATTCATCAGTCAGGGTCAAAATTATATTGTCTGTAACAATTTCCTTATATTCTTCTTCACTCATTAAATCCCTAAACGATTCTATTGTATCCTCATTCACAGATGCAATGTATTGTAAATCATGTTCTTGTGACTTTCTATATGCCAATTTAAAAAGAGTATACCTCTGCCGTGGGTCCATATTACTAAATAATCTACTGTCGTGAAAAATAAATTTTACATTATGATTTAGCTGAAGCAGTAATAATGTCATATCGAAACAAAAGATTTTCACTTCGTTTACACCGTCAGAGGAATCATCCTGAATCTTGGCAGTAATATTGTATCTTAAGGTATTTTCACCTTCATTATTAGTAATTCTAATTCCACCAGGCTTAGTGCTGTCTTAATACTCGGGCATCAGGTGAATCTGGGTCTACTTCTCTTGTGATAATATCTGGATTTACTTGAAAGAAATAAGCGTTTCCAATACCTACACCCTTGAAGATATACCCCGCCCTCACAAGGCACTTCATACGATTGATTAGCGTGTTTCGGTGCACTCCAATTAATTCGGCAAGTACAGTTTCATTTAGATGATGGATTTCGTCCGCATCCATTTCATACGGATTACTGCACAAATAATACTTTTGACAATGAAAATACGGGAGTATTCTTAGTAAGATATCCGCATCCTCTAAGGTGATATTCTTTAACTGCCCCCTGGATTGTAATTGATATAACCTTGAGAACATACCTTTACCATCCCTTCCCCCTTCAAATCCGCCCATAATGAAGTAGTCCTCGCTTATGCTATAGGTAGTATTTCTTGTGTTATTTCCGCCTTTATTTATCAAACCAAGGTCAACTAGCTTACCTATAATTTCCTTGGTTCGTCTTTCTTTTTTGCCCAATCTATCCGCGATATCAGATATAGTTGCAGGTTTTCCACTCTTCAAGAGTATGCCGTCTTTATTAAGTTGCATGAAATGAAGCAAGAAAAATAACGCCCCTAACTCATTTCCCTTAGCTCTGGGAACTATCTGCTTGATTGGTTCATCGAAGCAATTTACATACAGCCACCTTTTGCAGCTTTGATTATGCTCAGAATACTATCAATTGTACTCGGATCAAGGCTGGATAACCATGCAATCGTATCATGCTCTTCTTTTGTAGGGCATCGTCCGATACAATCCTGAAAGGTTTCCATGAATGGTACGTACTGTTCCATTTGCCATTCCTCCATGACCATACCATCTGGCCGGTAAGGACGCGCAAACTCGCGTTCAATCCATTCTTTCCGACCGGATCTACTATTCACACCGATATACTGTAAATCCATATACACTACACTTCCTTTCAATTTTAAACCTCTGTTCTCAACTATGTATATTTTCGAGATAATTTTTTAAAAAAATTGGATATTTCCACAACAAATATGCGAATGTTATCGTCTATAAAGGTGAAACTATACTGCTTGAAATCTGTGTCAAAGATGCAAGCAAATACTAAAGAAAGTTGGTTTTCAAATGAAAAAAACAGTAGCAGCATTAATCTTATTAGGAGTGGTTACAGGATGCAGCACCCCGTCTTCAGATGCTCCTTCAACAACCAATATTACTACCAGTGCAACGGAGGAGCCTGCTACAAATGTAGTAGCACCTGAAGCAAAGCAGTTTCAGTTGAAGTATACAACGTCTTTAACTGCCGAGCCACTGACCAAAATTAATGCAGTAGAGCAAACTAAACAATTGAAGAGTCAAGCAGTTGATGAATCCAAGGTTTTAACTTATAAAAAGAAGGATGATGTAGAGAAAATTTATGCTGCACTTCAATCCAAAGACGGAACTTATGATATGGGACAGATCGGCTATGAAGGGGCCAGCGACTATTCGACAAGTACAGTTGATGTTTTGGGTCAATCTTACGTTAAAGTGACCGGATCTGTTGGAGCTAGTGCCCCAATTTCTAATTATGTGTCACTCAGCACTTCGCCCCCAACAGTGTTGCATATAGAAGCCAATACCGTTGAGGCTGATGTGGACCAAGACGGGATTAAAGAAATCGTTGCTACTGTGGGTACATCAGCGGAAACGTCCATCTATAAAATAGAGAAGGATTCCCTGGTAAGCGTAAATCTTAATGAAGCCATGAATGCCGCAGTAGTGATGTATGACCAGGAATCTAACACTTTCAAAGCAGAAGTAACCAAAGGCGAGGTTTCAGAATGGAAGATTGAAAATAACCTTCTAGTTCCCAGTTCTTAAAAAGCCTTTGGGCTTTTTTTGTAATTTAATGTTGCGTAACGTTACGCAACATTATAATATATAAACAGAAAGAGAATTTGAAATGAGAAGGACGGGACCCTTCTTATTTTAAATGTCCCACCTCTTTCATACTAAAATGAAATGAGGGATTTTCTCATGGCTAATACTGCTACTGTTAATCTAATTACTGGTGACGTATATGGTTTGTACATTAACGGAAAATATATTGTTGGTGATACGTTTTCTCGTGTAGATGCCGTTAAACAGCGTTTGAATTACATTTTTGCCGATCCTAACCGGGATCTTGACTTTATTACTCCATCATATGAGAACGGACAATATGTCATTAGCTGTCCACGTGTACGCCGAAATGTAGGCCAGGTCACTTATCTGTACGACACAAACGGCAGTGATGGTTGGAAACAGCATCCGTCTAAACTCTATGAACCGACCCACTGGAGCAACTCAGGAGCAAGTACGACCCAAACGGCAATCATGACAGCATCTGGCCCTATGCCTTGGCATAATGCCCTTTTGACTGCCAACCAAATTCGTGCGGCAGTTAATCCGAACTTTGCCAGCGCAGCCGGTGACAATCCACTTAAAGCGCTCGTCGCTCCGACAAATACAGGTGCTTCCGTGCAGAGCGTCATTTCTTCCAGTGCTCGTTGTGATTTTTACGGACACCCTTGCCAAGGTACTGCGGCAGGCACAACCTCTCCATCATGTTCAGGATACAGCGACCTGAGTGCATATCAGAATATTTCAAATACCACTGTAGGTAACGGAGAAGTGCTTCACCCTGTCGATTTAACGTGTGCCATGACATCGACTAATAGTTGGAGCAGCACATACCGTAATAAGTATATTAAAGTCACAAACCTTTCCAACAACCAGTCTATCGTTGTTCGGGTAACCGATACCGCGCCTGCCAATCGTGGAGTGGAATTGACGTATCGTGCATGGGTAGGTATTGGTAAACCGTCTGGAGCAAACAGCGTGAAAATTGAACTTATGAGCTAATCGTTTTGACAACCAAAAAAGGCATGACTCAATTAATAAAGAGTCATGCCTTTTGCTATATAGACTTAGGATCAGATGCTTACTGAGCACATTCAATTTTTCCCGATAGATCAGACTCGTAAATTTTGACCAGCTTATAAAAACTGGTTTTTGAAATCTTTAGTTCGTCCATTGCAACGATTGCGGGAATACTCCCAGCCTTCCATTTTGAATACGTTTGTATAAACTCTTTTGTAATTTCAAGCTTTGGTCTACCAAATTTCACACTTTTCGTTTGAGCAACTTGAATACCTTCAGCTTGACGAATACGATTCTTTTTCCTCTCCTGTTCAGCTCCCCAGGCTAACATGCTAAGGAACTGATCTTCCAGCAGCTTCCCCATATCACCCAGGGCCTTGAACCGGCGACTGTCGAATAAGTTTTCGTTTTCCAAGCATACAATATCAGCATTTAATTCCCGTGTGATATATTTCCACTCCCGGAGGTTGCCGTCATAGTCTCTGCCCAGCCGATCCAGAGCATCCAGGTATAATAAATCCCCTTCTCTCAGCACAAGACGCATAGCCTTATACTGTTCTCGGTCAAAGTCTTTCCCGCTCTGCTTATCTACAAAAGTAAAACGATCTTCAATGCCCAGCTCCCGAAATTTTTGGAGCTGAATGATTAAATAAGACTTTTGCGAACTATTTTCTATTGGTTTTTCTTCGTTCGTAAAAGCATACGTCCATTGTTTACCTCTTTTGAAAACTCCCTATAATACATTATTTGATAAAATCTACAACAAAACGTCAATATTGTAACCTGAAAAATCGAAACATATTCTTCCTTTTCTACGTAAAAAATATACTCCTGTGGAAATTACGCCCTTAACATGCGAACAAACGTTTGGTATAATGGGAAGACTAAGTACAGAAACGGCATTCAATCAAAAGGGGGTCCCTCATGTTAGTCTATGAAAACCAATTGCCCAATGTATCCTCAGATGTAAAGCAACATATTATGGGGATTATAGACGCAAGCCCAACCTCTCAATTTCATTGTGATGTAACAACAGAAATCCCTAATGTGTATGTTTATCTAATTGAAGACAACCCGTTGGAAAGCTATTCTATTTTCCATGCCTTTTCGTATGACAATATTAGTCCAGATTATTCCTATCAATGTTTTACTATTGACCAAATCCATAAAATGCACCAATTCATTGAAAAGGCTAAGTTCATTTAGCCTTTTTTTCCTTTATTACACGTTCATATTCTTCTTCAATGGTTTTGGATAACAGTTCGGTTGCTGTCATATTCAACTTTTTTGCAGCCGTAGCTAATTGCTTTTTTATATAGACAGGTACGTCATAATGAAATTTAACCTTATTTCCATATGCCATCGTCCATTACCCCCTATCCTATAATTTCTTGGTATTTATTTTCAATAATACGAATTAATAATTGAGTCGCTGATATTTCTTGTAATGCGGCTGCCTCAATTAGTTTTTCCTTGATTTCAGGCTGAAACTCATAGGGTAATTTCAGCTTAGGCTCTACCATACGTCCATCTAATGTTTTTTCAGCATCCAGGGCAAGTTTCACTAAAGTATCTAGGGACGAATCATTAGAAGCTTCTCTTCCATACTTGGGCAATACTCGTATTAAGTAATTTTTTAAAGCCTTCTGATTTTCCTCCGGTATTTCTATACCAAAATGCTCACCATTAATTTTAATATCACAATCGACCACAAATCCAAATAGGTTAATACTGTACTTCATATTTCCCCTCCTTATCAGCTATGGTTATTATATAGCGATTCGTAACCCCTCACAATATTATTTTCTACCTTCTAGTAACTAATTTCCATTTAAATCTGAACTTATTCCTAGCAATTCGGAAAAAATAGCATTGCCTTTAGCTTTATGATTAGCTATTAAACTGTGGGTAGCCATAACAACCAGTTGTGTTTGAGACAACCCAGTTTTTTCCGATATCTCTAGCAAATCTTTTCTGGCACTTTCCGGAAGATACACAGTGAGCCTAGGAGGCTTTTCTTTCGATTCCATTCGCATCACCCTATTATTATTTATTTCTATTATAGCATATATTTTATATCATAGTAACATATAATGTATGTTATTTAAAAAATATAGCGTAACGTTTCGTTATGTAATATAATATAATAAAGCCAAAGAAGGGAGGTATTTACTTATGGATCTACAGGCAGTTGTTCAGTTAATCGGAAACGTTGGATTTCCCATTGCTCTTTCTCTGATTCTTCTCCAGACGATACTCATCAAATTCAACAAACAAATGGATGGATTAGAGAAACGCTTGGCTCAGCTTGATAAGACGATGAAACTGATGGTTAAGACGTATCATCAAAGTACATCAAAATCTGCTATTCGCCAGGATAAAAAAGAAGACGGTTGAGATTAGATTATCTGTATCTTATGAGCAAATAAACTCCATTCAATTGAATGGAGTTTATACTGCGTTATGTACCCCGTTATATCGTATTGGTGAAAAGGATCTCCTCCAGCGTTTTTTCTTGGTGAGGATCTCATTGGTACAACGGAACTCTCAGGGGAATCTTGGCGGATTTAGCAGCTACGATTACCTGGTTTAGTTCGCTGGATCTGTGAAGAGTTTCAAAAAAGAAACTTATATGAGAAGATTAAGCAACTTTTGAATGAGCAGTTCAGTCTATTATTATGAGGTGACAGATCAACGAGGAGGATATTTAAATGGACTACAAAGGGAAAGTCGTGATTATCGGCCTGCTATTTGGGGCTTTATTAGCAGGATGCAGTCAGAATGAAAATTCGCCTTCAACTCCTTCACCCACTCCTGCAACTGAACAAAGTCAGAATGAAAATTCGACCAATAAAGCGGGTGAAGAAATGACAGAAGCAGAGCCACTATCTTATACAGCAGAACAAAAAAATGAAATTAGTGAAGCTGCTAAGAAAGCCGGATTAGATAAAGTCTACATCCCCACAGTAGGTTTAGGTAGCGATGATTACATGGATCGTGTTGAAGTTAAAGACAATCAAGTCCGTATTGTATTTATTCGTGGTTCAATCACTCAATCCAAAGAAGAACTTAAACCAACTGCCGAGATTGCTTCGACTAAAGAAGTAGAGCTTTCTAAAGATGTATCTGGGGAGTGGATTGCTAAAGAGAATGAAGTACCGTATTTATACTTTGAGAAAGACGGATTGTATTTTAGTATGAGTTCAGCAAAAACCTTTTCTCAGGCTGAGTATGAGAGAGCGGCCGCTTCGCTTGAACCCTTAGAGTAAGTTTTCTAGCTATCTCCTCACTATGAAGAGATAGTTTTTTTGTGCCATAATATAGCGTAACGTTACGCTATATTATATTATAATAACTAAGCAATACCAACTGACCTTTGGAATGTGTGGGGTACACATCCACAAGGCCATACCCCGTTCAGGTTATTGCTATACCAAATAGACGGAGGTAATTTATTATGGCAGCAGGTGTTGATACATTAAACGTAGTAAGTTCATCGATGGCGAATTGCTTGGTTAGCAATGGTCAAACTTTTGTAGGTCGCTACTATCGACCGGCGGCTTCGAATTTTTACAGCAGTCGTTTGCAAAATGCTGAAGCACGTACCATTTCCAATGCGGGTCTTTTTATCATTTCCATTTTTCAGTACAATTCGAGAACAGCGTCTTACTTTACCAGTAGCCAAGCTCATGCAGACGGTGCTACTGCTGTAAATCAAGCAGTGGCTGCCGGTCAGCCCTCTGGCACGCCCATTTATTTTACTGTGGACTACGACGCAAGCGCAAGTGATCTGAGTAATTCTATTATTCCTTACTTGAACATTGTAAAAACCTATACCGACAGTTACGGCTATCAGCTAGGGATTTACGGGGGATATAGAACAACGACAACAGTCGGTGCAGCTATTCCGGGCATTTATCGTTGGCAGGCTAGTGCTTGGAGCAGTGGTCAGAATGACCCCAATCGACGCCTTTATCAGTACGCAATCGAACAATCCATTTGCGGTGGGACTTTTGATAAGAATGAGAGCAACGGGAACGCTGGAGGATGGAGATTGTAGTAGACAATCAACGAAGAAGGGGCTGTCCCAAAAGTAAATATTATTCTTATAAGTGGAAACAAAACCTATAGCTTCTTCAAAGCGTAACAGGTAAAAAAGGAGTGATTCTCCGTTATTGGAGGACCGCTCCTTTGCGTTTCTGGTCGTTCGCTGCTTGCTTCAGCAGGTTGTGGGCGAGCGAAAGCCAACCGACCTCCAGCGTCACTTTTTCCAAGCCGCGAAGCAGAAAGCGCCGGAAGCCCCGGTTATTCTTTAATTGTCCAAATACACTTTCCGGCTCCGTCATTCGACGTACGGCCAATAGATAGCCTTCCTCGCTTCGGAGGATTTCTTTCGCCTGTTTCTGGTATCTAAGCCGCTCCAGACTGACTGCGATTCCCCGGTTTCCGCTTCCCTTCGTGCAGTTTTCTTTTAGCGGACAACCTCCGCAGCTTTGACTTTGGTAGTGACGCTTCTTAATTTCGTATCCACTCTCTGTGGTTTCCTTGCTTTCTCGTTGGAAATACAGCGGGTGTCCAGCTAAACACGTCCAGCGATCCTCGGATCCGTCGTAGGTCCAGTTCTCGATTTTTCCGACGTCGGCTTTCCAGGCTTTGCTCTTTTCTTTGTGGTAGGTGCTGTATTTCACGACGGCCTGTATCTCGCTCTTTTCCAGATAGGCGTAGTTTTCTTCACTTCCATAGCCGGCATCTGCAATGACCGTCTTTGGAAGTTCCCCGAGGAATTGCTTTGTTTTTTCCAGATGTGGTTCTAAACAGCGGGTGTCACCCGGTCTTTGATGGAGACTGTAGGCCACAATAAACTGGTTTTCGGTCCCGATCTGTAGATGATAACCTGGCTTCAGTTGGCCATTTCGCATGTGATCTTCTTTCATCCGCATAAACGTTGCCTCTGGATCGGTCTTGCTGAAACTGTTACGGTCCCCAAGCAGTTTTTGATATTCTTCGTACTTCTGCAGTCGGGGAAGCAAATCCTTACACAACTTCCGAACCGTCTTTTTTAGGGGCTTGTCTTTCGGTTTTTCGGCAAGCTGAGCTTCAAGCTTTTGCACGGCTTGTTCGTGTTTCTCACTGTCCATTTCTGAACCCGTGCTGAATTCAGCCAGATCTTTGCCCTGGTTCTTTTGTTCTTCCTGCTCTTCCGCTGCGTCAATGTCAGCGAATAGGGCCTGTACCTTATCTTGCAGTTTCGCTTTGTGTTTGCTGACCGCTTTGCTCCAGACAAAGGTGTAGCGATTGGCATTCGCCTCAATCTTAGTGCCGTCCACAAAATAATGCTCCAGAGACACGTATTTTTCGTTAGCCAGAAACTGAAGCACGGCGGTAAATACCGTTTCGAGGACATTTCTCATCCGCTGGGAACGGAAGCGATTCAGCGTGCGGAAGTCGGGTCGCTGCCGTCCGGCCAGCCACATGAAGGGAATGTTCTCCCGGACCGCTTTGGCGATTTGGCGAGACGAATAGATTCGCTGAGTGTACGCGTAGATGATGACTTTGGTAAGCATTTTAGGATGGTAGCTGTCACGGCCGCCGCCGGGATAGGCCGCGTCAAAAATGGCGTTGTCCAGCCGATTGACGGCGGCATTCACGACGCGAACGAGGTGATTATTCGGGATATCTTCTTCCAGATCCATTGGCAAGCAAAGTTGGTCCATGGTATATTGGATGTACAAAGAAATCGCTCCTTTGGGAATGGTTGGGTGGTACCTCCATGTTGCCAAAACGAGCGATTTTTTTTGTTTCTTTTTTAAGGATGGACGAGCCATTTCCCGCTCAAACAGCGGAGAGGACGGAACGATTGTGGAAAAGCGGCAGCGGTCGCCTTGGTCTCCGGATTTTCACCGCTAGGGGAATGAAAAAAAATCTGGAGACCACAGCGATTGGAACAACGGTCCGTTCGCGCAGCGTTCACCCAAGTACTCACGTTGATCCTACTACAAACTAAAGAGCTGTCCCAAGCAGCCACTTCATGGCTTTTGAGACAGCCTCTTCTTTGATGGCTTCAACTTCTGTACCGTCAACATAGATGAAATCCATACACGAATGACATCACGGTTAGGTACAAAGTTATCAAGACCGCTGTACTCCGTTGCTAAGAAACGCCGAAACCAGTTCATATGCTTCCTGTAGTCTTCTAAGGTGCGCTCTGCCGCCCCTGCCGCTTGCCTTGCGGCAATAAGTAGCGGGTAAACAGCTTGTCCAGTGTCAACGTCTCAGGGCGAGGTTTCTCGGCTTCCTGAAGCGTGGAGCGGACCGTTTCCAAGACCGATGGAGTAAGGCGGTCTAATAACCGCTGAGGGATGTCTAAATTATTCTTTCTTTGTCCCCGTTTATGTTTATGGGCTGTTTTTCCTTTGTTCACATTCATAATGAATACCTCCCGTTAGATTCTCCTCTAACGGTCACGAACACAAAAAAAACGCACCAGACCGCTGTTCAACAGTCTAGTGCGTTTATGTCATATCCACCACAATATCTTATGTGGCGGGGCATTTTAAGGAATGGCGGAGAGGATGGGATTCGAACCCATGTGGGCTTGCACCCTAACGGTTTTCAAGACCGCCCCGTTATGACCGCTTCGGTACCTCTCCAATGCATCAAAATTTCACATGCATTAGGAATTATACCACGCCCCACAAATAATATGCAACTATTATTATTGAGTTGTTTTTGCAGAAATGGACTTCACATTGCGCATATACGGCTGCAGGCATTCCGGAATCAGCACACTGCCGTCCTCCTGCTGGTAATTCTCCAGAATAGCAGCTACGGTGCGGCCTACCGCCAGCGCAGAGCCATTCAGCGTATGCACGAATTCCGGCTTCGCCTTCGGTTCCTTACGGTAACGGATGTTGGCCCGGCGCGCCTGGAAGTCCTCGGTGTTGGAGCATGAAGAGATCTCACGGTACATGCCGCTCTCAGGCAGCCATACCTCCAGGTCATACGTCTTGGCAGAGGTGAACCCCATATCTGCCGTACAGAGCAGCAGAACGCGGTAGGGCAGCCCCAGAAGCTGCAGCACGCGCTCAGCGTCGGCTGTCATCTTCTCCAGCTCCTCATAGGAGCTCTCCGGACTGGCAAGCTTCACCAGCTCCACCTTGTTGAACTGATGCTGACGGATCAGACCGCGGGTATCGCGTCCGGCAGAACCGGCCTCCGAGCGGAAGCAGGAGCTGTAGGCGACATGATACTTCGGCAGATCGCCAGCCGTCATAATCTCTTCACGGTAATAGTTCGTCACAGGCACTTCCGCTGTAGGAATCAGATAATATTCTGTATCCCGCAGCTTGAACAGGTCCTCTTCGAACTTCGGCAGCTGTCCTGTTCCATAGAGGCTGTCCTTGTTAACAATATACGGCGGCAGCATCTCTTCATAATTATGCTCCCCGCTGTGCAGGTCCATCATGAAGTTGATCAGGGCCCGCTCCAGTCTGGCACCCAGTCCTTTATAGAAGACAAACCGCGAACCCGTAACCTTCGCTGCTGCCTCAAAATCAATGATATCCAGCTGCTGCGCCAGCTCCCAGTGGGATTTCGGAGTGAATCCAAGCTCTCTGGGCTCCGACCAGCGGCGCACTTCGACATTGTCTTCCTCGGAAGTGCCCACCGGCACCGATTCATGCGGGATATTCGGGATGCTCATCGTCAGCTCGTCGATCTTAGCCTCAAGCTCACGCACTTCATCATCCAATTCTTTGATCCGGTCAGACACCATGCGCATTTCTGCGATCAGATCATCCGCCGGTTCTCCATTCTTCTTCTTCTTGGCAACATCCCCGGATACCGTGTTCCGGCGGTTCTTGAGTCCTTCCGTCTCCTGAAGCAGCTCGCGGCGACGCTGATCCAGCGGCGGGAACCCGGCAATCAAATCCAGCGACTTTCCTCTTTTATTCAGCGCCTCTTCTACTCTCGCATAATCACTGCGCAATACTTTAACATCTAACACAAAGTTTCCCTCCTGAAAACAGCCCAAACTCTTTCAAAATGCTGTTTTGTTTGCAGCTTTGAAAGAGTCAAGATGTCCTTATATGCAGTTCTATAGATTGGCTGTCATACTGTCCTCTACCATGTCGGCAAAATATTGATGCAGCCTATAATCATCAGTCAATTCCGGGTGAAAAGAGCAGGCCAGCAGATGGCCTTGACGCGCGGTTACAATCTCATCCTTATAGAGGGTCAGCACCTCGACATCCGGGCCCACCTCTTCAATAAGCGGAGCACGGATAAATACCGCCCGCACCGGGTCAGCAATCCCCTTAATCTCCAGGTCACATTCAAAGCTTTCCCGCTGGCGGCCAAAGGCATTCCTGGCCACGGTAATATCCATCAGCTCCAGATGACCTGCTTCGTCTCCGGCCATCCGCTTCGCCAGCACGATCATACCGGCGCAGGTGCCGAAAATAGGCTTGCCTTGACCCGAGAACTCCCGGATCGCTTCAATAAAGCCGTATTTGCGCATTAACTTCCCGATTGTTGTACTCTCGCCGCCGGGAATAATCAAGCCCTCTACCCCGTCCAGCTCCTCAACCCGCTTAATGGGCAGGCCCTGCGCGCCGGTCTTCTCAATACTGGCAATATGCTCTGTTACAGCGCCCTGAAGCGCCAATACTCCAATTCTCACCGGGCAACCTTCTCTCTATTAACGGCCGCGTTCCGACATGCGCTCAGCCGGGGTCAATGTGGCGATATCAATCCCCTTCATCGGAGCGCCCAGATTCTTGGACACTTCAGCAATCAGCTTGTAGTCCGTGAAGTGGGTGGTTGCTTCGACGATCGCGCGGGCGAATTTCTCAGGATTGTCCGATTTGAAAATACCCGAGCCGACAAACACCCCGTCAGCCCCCAGATGCATCATGAGCGCGGCATCGGCAGGTGTAGCCACCCCACCGGCAGCGAAGTTCACGACAGGCAGCTTGCCCAGCTGATGAACCTCCAGCAGCAACTCATAAGGAACACCGAGCGTCTTGGCTTCATGATACAGCTCATCCGGTGAGAGGCCCGTCACCTTGCGGATCTGGCTGTTAATATGGCGCATATGGCGGACGGCTTCCACAATATTGCCCGTTCCCGGCTCACCCTTGGTACGGATCATGGAGGCTCCTTCGCTAATCCGGCGCAGGGCTTCCCCAAGGTCCTTGGCCCCGCATACAAAAGGAACCGTGAATTCGTGTTTGTTGATATGGAACACTTCGTCGGCAGGAGTAAGCACTTCACTCTCATCAAGATAGTCTACACCCAGGGATTCCAGAACCTTGGCCTCCACATAGTGTCCGATCCGGGCTTTGGCCATAACAGGAATGCTAACTACCTTGATAACCTCTTCTACAATAGTAGGATCAGCCATACGTGCGACGCCACCCGCTGCGCGGATATCGGAAGGTACACGCTCCAGGGCCATAACGGCCACTGCGCCTGCGGCTTCGGCAATTTTCGCCTGCTCTGCATTCATGACGTCCATAATGACGCCGCCTTTTTGCATTTCTGCCATGCCTCTTTTGACTCGTGAAGTTCCTGTTTCCATATCTATGCCTCCCGTTAGCTCTAACCTAATCTAACATGTAATTCTACCGCAAGGCGGTAATATATACAACCTATTTACTGGGATTTTGTCGTCAGGCTGGGATCAGCAACCTGCAAGCCTAGAACAAGTTCTTAATTCCTTTGAACAGATCACCGAAAAAATTACCGATCGCTCTCAGCAGCAGCTTGAACCAGCCCGCCTTCTCCGCTTCCTCGGCAGTAATCAGGTTAACCGTCTTCTCTTGCGTCGTGGACATTCCTTCAATCTTATAGGAATACGTAACCTTACCTACCTTGCTGGCTCCAGCAATCGGCGCGACCAGCGTAGCCGGATCATTCGTGACCACTGTCGTTTTGATCTGCGGCGACACAGTGCCCTTCGGAACCATGAACGTTACACCCGCATCCGTAACCACAGGTACCTCTTTATTCTTGCCCTTCAGCACAGGCACGGTTTCAGTTCCCGCAATCACTGCCTTAGGCGCAACTACCTGCTTAATCTCGAAATTGTTAAAGCCGAAATCCAGCACCTTCTTCGTCTCTGTGAAACGGTGGGCTTCCGAGTCCGCTCCCATAACTACGCTGATCAGCCGCATGCCGTCACGCACCGCTGTACCGGTGAAGCAATTACCGGCGTTAGTGGTATGTCCTGTCTTCAATCCGTCCAGTCCAGGATAAGCATACGCCTTGAAATTGGGGATATTCTTGTTGGCTTCCAGCATCCAGTTGTAGTTAATCATCGGTTTCGAATCACGCTCACGGAATTTATACGACTGGATCGTCGTAAAATCGGTGAATTCCGGGTGGTCGGTTACAATGAACTTGGCGAGCAGAGCCGCATCCATGGCAGACATTACGGTTTCGCCTTCAGCTTCTGGGCGGAACTTCTTCGGCATATCCGCACGGTCAAGACCTGTGGAGTTGATGAAATGAGCAGTCTTCATTCCCATCTTCTTCGCGGTTTCGTTCATCATTGTGACGAATTCCTGCTCAGAACCTGCGACCAGCTCAGCCAGGGCGACTGTAGCATCATTTGCAGAGCCTACCGCCATCGCTATGTAGAGTTCTTTTACAGTATGTTCATCACCCGCTGCCAGAAAAATACGTGAACCGATCTGCTTGGACGCATTCTCCTGTACAATTACCTTCTGATCCCAGGAAATTTTGCCGCTATTTACCGCTTCCGTAACAAGATATTCTGTCATCATCTTCGTCATACTTGCCGGAGGCATAGGCTGATCCGCGTTGAGCGAGAGCAGAACCTCACCCGTAGTAGGCTCTATCAATACCGCAGATTTCAACTTAAGTCCGAGCGACTCCACGGTTGGAATCTTGGCTACTGCTGTTTTGGCAGGAGTGGCTGCCGCTTTGGTTCCCGCTTCTGTGGTAGCCGGTTTATTTACGGCTTCTGCCATCGCAGAAGCCGCAGGGAAGGTTAACATATTTAAAAGCAGACCTGCTGCCACTGTCTTTATCACAATTTGCTTACTGCTTAGTTTCCGCTTGGACTTCAATGATTACGACTCTCCTTTAATACTCAGATCAGTGCTTGTTCTATTCTAACACAGGGGTATCTGCAAAAAAAGACAGGCAGGACGAATTCGTCCTGCCTGTCAGCAAAATCAGGCGATTCTTCACGGCTTATAGGGAATAGTTCGGGGCTTCCTTGGTAATCTGCACATCATGCGGATGACTTTCACGCAGACCCGCTCCCGTAATACGGATAAAGGAAGTATCATTGCGTAGTTCTTCTAGTGTCTTCGTTCCGCAGTAGCCCATGCCGGAGCGCAGTCCGCCGATCAATTGGTGAACCGTGTCAGACAATGGACCTTTAAAAGCTACACGGCCCTCAATGCCTTCCGGTACCAGCTTCTTATCATCATCCTGGAAGTAACGGTCTTTACTGCCCTGCTTCATGGCGCTCATGCTGCCCATACCGCGGTATACCTTGTATTTACGTCCCTGGTAGATTTCAGACTCTCCTGGGCTTTCTTCCGTACCGGCGAACAGGCTTCCCATCATGACTGCAGCCGCACCAGCGGCGATGGCCTTGGTAATCTCTCCGGAGTACTTAATTCCCCCGTCTGCAATCACCGGAATCCTATATTCACGGGCAACCGTCGCACAATCATAGATAGCGGTAACCTGCGGAACGCCGATCCCGGCAATCACGCGGGTAGTACAGATCGATCCGGGGCCAATACCTACCTTGATGACGGAGGCTCCTGCTTCAATCAATTCGCGGGTAGCTTCGCCTGTAGCCACATTGCCGGCTACAATCGTCAGATCAGGATAAGTCTCGCGCAGCTTACGCACCGCATCGATAATGTTGATGTGATGGCCGTGCGCAGAATCCACAGTGATCAGGTCCACACCGGCTTTTACCAATGCTTCTGTCCGTTCTATCGTATCCTTGGAGATGCCGATCGCCGCTCCAACCAGCAGACGTCCATGGGCATCCTTGGCACCGTTAGGGAACTGGATGGCTTTTTCTATGTCTTTAATAGTAATGAGGCCTTTGAGAATATTATGATCGTCCACCAGAGGCAGCTTCTCAATCTTGTGGCGCTGCAGAATGCCCTTCGCCTCTTGAAGAGTGGTTCCTACAGCAGCCGTAACGAGATTCTCATGGGTCATCACTTCTTTGATCTGAATATTGAAATCATGGATGAAACGCAAATCCCGGTTCGTCAGAATACCGACGAGCTTGCCTTCTTCATCAACGATAGGCACACCTGAAATCCGGTATTTGCCCATCAGTACCTCAGCATCGGATACCCAGTGGTCTGGCGTAAGTGAGAATGGATTGGTAATAACCCCGCTCTCGGAGCGCTTCACACGGTCCACCTCTTCCGCCTGTTGCTCCACGGACATATTCTTATGAATAATGCCGATCCCGCCCTCACGGGCGATAGCAATCGCCATAGCGGCTTCTGTGACAGTGTCCATCCCTGCACTCATCAAAGGGATATTCAGCTTCACATTCTTGCTGAGTACAGTGGTTAAATCCACTTCCTTAGGCAGTACCTCGGATTTACGCGGAACCAGCAGCACATCATCGAAAGTGAATCCCTCTTTACCAAACTTATCTTCCCACACCTGGGTCATTCCTCCTCTGAATTCTTTTCTCTACCCGCCGTCCAACTTATGAATAAAGAAACTCCTGTATCAAGTCCATACCCGATAGACAGCGGTAAAGGCCTGGGAGCTATACATAATTGTGTCTTCTGTTAAGGTTGGAGAGACTTGTCCAAAAATATATTAGAGCTATCTTAGCAAAGGGCATATGGCCTGTCAAGAATATTACACCACTCTGTGAAGGGATTAGGCCACCCGCCCTCCCGTAAGCGAATTCATGGACTAAAGTCCATCTACAGTGGACAACGGATCAGATTCAGCGCCATTAACGCTTTACACTACTACTACAGCTAAAAAACCTACAGCAACCGGTTCATCATAAAACCTAAGCATCGCCGAATATACAAAAAGACCACTGTTTGAGAATCAACAGTGGTCCTGTGTGCTTGGCAACGTCCTACTCTCCCAGGACCCTTCGGTCCAAGTACCATCGGCGCTGGAGGGCTTAACGGTCGTGTTCGGGATGGGTACGTGTGGAACCCCTCCGCTATCGCCACCAAACATGATTTTTCGAAGCCTAAGCTTCTCGAAATCGCTGCAGAAAATATCAAACCATCGGTTTAACATCCTGCCAGGCTTGATCGCCTGAAAACTGAATCCGAAACGAATCTGTGTATTAGAAATTGGATAAGCCCTCGACCGATTAGTATTGGTCAGCTCCATGCATTGCTGCACTTCCACCTCCAACCTATCTACCTCGTCGTCTTCAAGGGGTCTTACATACTGGGAAATCTCATCTTGAGGGGGGCTTCACGCTTAGATGCTTTCAGCGCTTATCCCGTCCGTACGTAGCTACTCAGCCATGCTCCTGGCGGAACAACTGATGCACCAGCGGTACGTCCATCCCGGTCCTCTCGTACTAAGGACAGCTCCTCTCAAATTTCCTGCGCCCACGACAGATAGGGACCGAACTGTCTCACGACGTTCTGAACCCAGCTCGCGTACCGCTTTAATGGGCGAACAGCCCAACCCTTGGGACCTACTTCAGCCCCAGGATGCGATGAGCCGACATCGAGGTGCCAAACCTCCCCGTCGATGTGGACTCTTGGGGGAGATAAGCCTGTTATCCCCAGGGTAGCTTTTATCCGTTGAGCGATGGCCCTTCCATGCGGTACCACCGGATCACTAAGTCCGACTTTCGTCCCTGCTCGACTTGTAGGTCTCGCAGTCAAGCTCCCTTATGCCTTTGCACTCTGCGAATGATTTCCAACCATTCTGAGGGAACCTTTGAACGCCTCCGTTACTCTTTAGGAGGCGACCGCCCCAGTCAAACTGCCCGCCTGACACGGTCCCCGTACCCGATAAGGGCACCAGGTTAGAACCTAGATACGATCAGGGTGGTATCCCAACGGCGCCTCCGCAGAAGCTTGCGCTCCTGCCTCAACGGCTCCCACCTATCCTGTACAGATCGTACCCAAATTCAATATCAAGCTGCAGTAAAGCTCCATGGGGTCTTTCCGTCTTGTCGCGGGTAACCTGCATCTTCACAGGTATTAAAATTTCACCGGATCTCTCGTTGAGACAGCGCCCAAGTCGTTACGCCATTCGTGCGGGTCAGAATTTACCTGACAAGGAATTTCGCTACCTTAGGACCGTTATAGTTACGGCCGCCGTTTACTGGGGCTTCGGTTCACAGCTTCGGGTTTAACCCCTAACCGCTCCCCTTAACCTTCCAGCACCGGGCAGGCGTCAGCCCGTATACTTCGCCTTGCGGCTTCGCACAGACCTGTGTTTTTGCTAAACAGTCGCTTGGGCCTTTTCACTGCGGCCCCCTCGGGCTATTCACCCTACCGAGGCACCCCTTCTCCCGAAGTTACGGGGTCATTTTGCCGAGTTCCTTAACGAGAGTTCTTCCGCGCGCCTTAGAATTCTCTTCTCGCCTACCTGTGTCGGTTTGCGGTACGGGCACCTTCTCCTGACTAGAGGCTTTTCTTGGCAGTGTGAGATCATGACCTTCGCTACTATAATTTTCGCTCCCCATCACAGCCCAGCCTTACGATGTGCGGATTTGCCTGCACACCAGCCTCACTGCTTAGACGGACATCCATCAGTCCGCGTCACTACCCTCCTGCGTCACCCCATCGCTCATAGCGGATTACGGTGGTACAGTAATTTCAAACTGTTGTCCTTCGACTACGCCTGTCGGCCTCGCCTTAGGTCCCGACTTACCCTGAGCGGACGAGCCTTCCTCAGGAAACCTTGGGCTTTCGGCGGATCAGATTCTCACTGATCTTTTCGTTACTCATACCGGCATTCTCACTTGTATACTCTCCAGCGCTCCTTACGGTACACCTTCAACGTATATACAACGCTCCCCTACCCCAGATGCAACGCATCTAGCCATAGCTTCGGTGGTGTGTTTAGCCCCGTTACATTTTCGGCGCAGAGTCACTCGACCAGTGAGCTATTACGCACTCTTTCAATGGTGGCTGCTTCTAAGCCAACATCCTGGTTGTCTGTGCAACTCCACATCCTTTCCCACTTAACACACACTTGGGGACCTTAGCTGATGGTCTGGGCTGTTTCCCTTTTGACAATGGATCTTAGCACTCACTGTCTGACTCCCGGCAAGAAGTAAATGGCATTCGGAGTTTGACTGAGCTTGGTAACCCTTGCGGGCCCCGCACCCAATCAGTGCTCTACCTCCACCACTCCATTCACCGAGGCTAGCCCTAAAGCTATTTCGGGGAGAACCAGCTATCTCCGAGTTCGATTGGAATTTCTCCGCTACCCCCACCTCATCCCCGCATTTTTCAACATGCGTGGGTTCGGGCCTCCAGTGCGTGTTACCGCACCTTCACCCTGGACAGGGGTAGATCACACGGTTTCGGGTCTACGTCCACATACTCAGTCGCCCTATTCAGACTCGCTTTCGCTGCGGCTCCGGCTTCTCACCTTAACCTTGCATGTTAAACGTAACTCGCCGGTTCATTCTACAAAAGGCACGCCATCACCCCTAAAACGGGCTCTGACTTTTTGTAAGCACACGGTTTCAGGTTCTATTTCACTCCCCTTCCGGGGTGCTTTTCACCTTTCCCTCACGGTACTGTTTCACTATCGGTCGCCAGGTAGTATTTAGCCTTAGCAGATGGTCCTGCTGGATTCATACGGGGTTTCACGTGCCCCGCACTACTCGGGATCCGTCTCGGAGGGAACACAGTTTGGGCTACAGGGCTTTTACCTCTATCGCGGGCCTTTCCAGACCTCTTCGCCTACTCGATTCCTTTGTAACTCCATGTGAGACGTCCCACAACCCCAAGAGGCAAGCCCCTTGGTTTAGGCTGTTCCGCGTTCGCTCGCCGCTACTGACGGAATCACTATTGTTTTCTCTTCCTCAGGGTACTTAGATGTTTCAGTTCCCCTGGTCTGCCTCTGCGTATCCTATGTATTCAGATACGAGTAACTGCGAATTACCACAGCTGGGTTTCCCCATTCGGACACCCCCGGATCAAAGCTTGCTTACAGCTCCCCGAGGCAGTTTCGTTGTTCGCCACGTCCTTCGTCGGCTCCTGGCGCCTAGGCATCCTCCGTGTGCTCTTAGTAGCTTAACCATGCGTTTTCCGTTAGGAAAATCGCTGTAGCAACTAATAACTATTTCAACTTGCTTACACAAGTTCCAGCTAAAAGATGTTCTAAAACGCAAATTCGTTTCGGTATCCAGTTTTCAAGGATCAAGTCTTACTGAGAGCTTAAACTCTCAAAACTGACCAACGAGTGAGTAACTAGCCGACCGGCTAGATTTAAGATTTGAATGTCTTCATTGCAGAAGACGATTCTCCATAGAAAGGAGGTGATCCAGCCGCACCTTCCGATACGGCTACCTTGTTACGACTTCACCCCAATCATCTACCCCACCTTCGGCGGCTGGCTCCCTTGCGGGTTACCCCACCGACTTCGGGTGTTGTAAACTCTCGTGGTGTGACGGGCGGTGTGTACAAGACCCGGGAACGTATTCACCGCGGCATGCTGATCCGCGATTACTAGCAATTCCGACTTCATGCAGGCGAGTTGCAGCCTGCAATCCGAACTGAGACCGGCTTTGCTGGGATTGGCTCCACCTCGCGGCTTCGCTTCCCGTTGTACCGGCCATTGTAGTACGTGTGTAGCCCAGGTCATAAGGGGCATGATGATTTGACGTCATCCCCACCTTCCTCCGGTTTGTCACCGGCAGTCACTCTAGAGTGCCCAGCTCAACCTGCTGGCAACTAAAGTCAAGGGTTGCGCTCGTTGCGGGACTTAACCCAACATCTCACGACACGAGCTGACGACAACCATGCACCACCTGTCTCAACTTTCCCCGAAGGGCACCTGATGCATCTCTGCTTCGTTAGTTGGATGTCAAGACCTGGTAAGGTTCTTCGCGTTGCTTCGAATTAAACCACATACTCCACTGCTTGTGCGGGTCCCCGTCAATTCCTTTGAGTTTCAGTCTTGCGACCGTACTCCCCAGGCGGAGTGCTTACTGTGTTAACTTCGGCACCAAGGGTATCGAAACCCCTAACACCTAGCACTCATCGTTTACGGCGTGGACTACCAGGGTATCTAATCCTGTTTGCTCCCCACGCTTTCGCGCCTCAGCGTCAGTTACAGCCCAGAAAGTCGCCTTCGCCACTGGTGTTCCTCCACATATCTACGCATTTCACCGCTACACGTGGAATTCCACTTTCCTCTTCTGTACTCAAGTCACCCAGTTTCCAGTGCGACCTCAGGTTGAGCCCAAGGTTTAAACACCAGACTTAAATAACCGCCTGCGCGCGCTTTACGCCCAATAATTCCGGACAACGCTTGCCCCCTACGTATTACCGCGGCTGCTGGCACGTAGTTAGCCGGGGCTTTCTTCTCAGGTACCGTCACTCCGGCAGCAGTTACTCTACCGGACGTTCTTCCCTGGCAACAGAGCTTTACGATCCGAAAACCTTCATCACTCACGCGGCGTTGCTCCGTCAGGCTTGCGCCCATTGCGGAAGATTCCCTACTGCTGCCTCCCGTAGGAGTCTGGGCCGTGTCTCAGTCCCAGTGTGGCCGTTCACCCTCTCAGGTCGGCTACGCATCGTCGCCTTGGTGGGCCGTTACCCCACCAACTAGCTAATGCGCCGCAGGCCCATCCCCAAGCGGCAGATTGCTCCGCCTTTCATTCTCTCCTCAGGAGAAAAAAGAAATTATCCGGTATTAGCTACCGTTTCCGGTAGTTATCCCAGGCTTGAGGGCAGGTTGCCTACGTGTTACTCACCCGTCCGCCGCTAAGTCTGAAAGGAAGCAAGCTTCCTCTCAGACTCCGCTCGACTTGCATGTATTAGGCACGCCGCCAGCGTTCGTCCTGAGCCAGGATCAAACTCTCCAATTAGGTTTTTCCGAAGGAAATAACCCTCCGAAAACTATCGAAAAGAGCGATTGCTCATTTTGAAACATCTGACGAGAATTGTTACATTCTCTAATTTTGGATCTCACCGAAGTGATTTCCCACTCACTCGTTGTTCAGTTTTCAAAGATCAAGCTCGTTGTCAGCGCCGCTTAGCGCGTCACCAGCAACTCTTATAATATATCACATCCAACCGATCAATGCAAGCTCTTTTTTCAACTTCTTGTCGAGCAGGCGTTGATGTTTCGCGGCCAGAAATAGAATATATCATGTATAGCGATTCATTGCAAGCATTATTTCTAAATCCTTAGAACAGAGTATTTAACCCCTTGTACCAAGAGAACTGCCTAAGCAGCTCACTTGGTTATTAGGGCTGTAAATCAGAGAAATCCTCAGTCTTTATTGCGCATATGAGGGAACAACAGTACATCACGGATAGACGCTGAATTCGTAAGCAGCATGATCAGACGGTCTACACCGATTCCAAGGCCCCCTGTTGGCGGCATGCCGTACTCCAGAGCACGGATGAAATCATCATCCATCTCATGGGCTTCATCATTGCCTTGCTCTTTCTCGTGAATCTGTGCTTCGAAGCGCTGACGCTGGTCGATCGGATCGTTCAGCTCGCTGAACGCATTGGCGTGCTCACGGGCCACAATGAACAGCTCGAACCGGTCGGTGAAGCGTGGGTCCTCTTCGTTCTTTTTGGCGAGCGGTGAGATCTCTACAGGATGCCCCATTACGAATGTCGGCTGAATTAGCGTCTCTTCAACGAACTGCTCGAAGAACGCATTCAGAATATGTCCGAAGGTCATATGCTTCTCCACCGGTACCCGGTGTTCCTTAGCCAGCGCCTGCGCTTCTTCATCCGTCATCTGAACACCGAAGTCTACTCCGGTTACTTCCTTCACGGCATCCACCATGGTAACACGGCGCCAACCTGGAGACAGATCCACTTCCTGCCCCTGATAATTAATCACCTGGGAGCCAAGCACCTCCTGGGCAATATGAGCGATCAGGCTCTCAGTCAGATGCATAATGTCCTTGTAATCCGCATACGCTTCATACAGCTCGATCATCGTGAATTCCGGATTATGGCGTGTCGAGATGCCTTCATTACGGTATACGCGGCCAATCTCATAGACTCGCTCCAGACCGCCGACAATCAGACGCTTCAGGTGCAATTCGATGGCAATCCGCATATAGAGCTGCATATCCAGTGTGTTGTGATGGGTTATAAACGGACGGGCCGCCGCTCCGCCTGCGATGGCGTGCAGGGTTGGGGTCTCCACTTCTAAATAGCCCAGCGAGTCCAGATAACGGCGCATCGACTGGATAATCCGTGAACGCATAATGAAGGTCTGCTGCACCTCAGGGTTGATGATCAGGTCCACATAACGCTGACGGTAGCGGAGTTCTACATCCTTCAGACCATGATACTTCTCGGGAAGCGGAAGCAGGGACTTGGACAGCACCTCAAGGTTATCCACTTTAATAGAGGTTTCGCCAGTCCTGGTCTTGAACAGGGTTCCCCGGATACCGACGATATCGCCAAGATCAAGGATAGTGAAGGCTGCGTATTGTGACTCAGGGATACTGTCCTGGCGCACATAGATCTGGATTTTGCCGCTGAGGTCCTGGATATGAGAAAAGCTTGCCTTACCCATTACCCGTTTCGCCATAATTCGCCCGGCCACACTAACCTCCAGCGCTAGCTCGTCCAGCTCTTCCTTGGTTTGCCCGTCGTATTTGGCCAGAAGATCGCCAGCCGCAGCGGTACGCTCATATTTCTTGCCAAACGGATCGATCCCGAGTGCGCGGAGCTCGTCCAGCTTGCCCCGGCGGATCTGCAGCAATTCACTTAATTCATTCTCTGTAGTTTCGACGTTGTTGATTTCTTCCGTCATGTTTTTCATCCTCTCTTACTCACTATACAAAAGAAGAAACGGCTCCGCCCCAATCTTGAGGACAGTCCGTTCCGGTACAAAATATAAGCTGTATGTGTTCACCCATATTTTACGGCTGGTATTCCTTTGAAAAAAGCTTCCCTAAGGAAGCTCTCGGAACCGTCTTACTTCATTTTGATATCAAGAATTTTATATTGAATGACGCCTGCAGGGACATTAACATCCACAATCGTACCAATCTTCTTGCCGATGATCGCTCTGCCTACAGGGCTCTCATTGGAGATTTTATTATTCAGCGGATCGGATTCGGCAGTACCCACGATGGTGTACTCCATAATGTCGCCATACTCCATATCCTCAACGTTCACTGTTACCCCGATGCTTACCACATCTGTCACAATCTCATCGCTATTAATGATACGGGCATTGCGGAGCATCTTCTCCAACGTAAGAACCCGTCCTTCAATAAAGGCCTGTTCATTCTTCGCGTCTTCATATTCCGAGTTCTCACTGATATCGCCGTAGCCGATCGCCACTTTGATACGTTCCGCTACCTCACGGCGTTTCACGGATTTGAGGGTCTCCAGTTCTTCTTCCAGACGCTTAAGTCCGTCCGGTGTAAGGATGACTTCTTTATCGCTCATCTCAACCGATTCTCCTGTCGTATACATTTATTGAAAACACCATACTATATGCGAATCCGGAGGGATCAGAACCCTCCTTCACCATTGCTCCTGCTGTAACGGCGATTTTATACTGTGAAATTATATTGGAACCGCTACAAAATGTCAATGACGCCCCATATAATGTTTAGCGATACTCAATAAAGCACACAGGAACGGGGCCTAGTCCCAGGAATACGCGAGGCTCATACGGCGAAAAGTGCACTATCCGCGCTGCTCTGCTCCTCATCCTGCTTAAGCTGACCGACAAAATCATTCAAAATCCGCACCATCTCGTCACGTTTCGTTTCTTCCATAATAACGTCCTTCACGCGGGCTGCCGCCTTGAAGCCCTTCAAATACCAGGCCAGATGCTTGCGCATCTCGCGGACTGCCACCGCTTCACCCCTCAGGGCAATCAGGCGGTCCATATGAAGAATAGCTACCTTAATCTTCTCTTCGGCGCCGGGCTCCGGCATCAATACCCCGCTCTCCAGATATTGAATCGTCCGGTACAGCATCCACGGATTGCCCAGTGCGCCCCGCCCGATCATTACACCGTCACATCCGGTCTGGTCCAGCATCGCCCGCGCATCCTCCGGCGTGTTCACATCGCCATTGCCGATCACCGGAATGGATACGGCTTCCTTAGCCATGCGGATATAATTCCAGTCGGCACGCCCGGTGTAGAGCTGCTCACGGGTCCGCCCGTGTACGCTGACCGCCGCTCCGCCGGCCCGTTCCACCGCACGCGCATTCTCTTCAACGAAGATATGCTCGCTGTCCCAGCCGATCCGCATCTTCACGGTGACCGGTTTGTCCACGGCATCCACTACAGCGGATACCATATCATAGATTTTGTCCGGATTCAGCAGCCAGCGCGCTCCGGCATCGCATTTGGTCACCTTCGGCACCGGGCAGCCCATATTAATGTCGATGATATCAGCATTGGTCTCTTTATCGACAATTCTGGCTGCATCCACCAGCGACTCCCGGTCCCCGCCAAAAATCTGCAGGCTCAGCGGTTTCTCGCGCTCATCGACAAACAGCATCTCACGCGTACGCTGGTTGCCATGTACGATCGCTTTGCCGCTGACCATCTCCGCACAGACCAGGCCAGTCCCGAATTCCTTGGCAATCAGACGAAAGGCCGGGTTACATACGCCAGCCATAGGCGCCAGCACGACCTGATTTTTCAATTCAATCTCACCAATCTTCAGCATGGCCCAATCACTTCCCTACCTCATTTTATAACGTTCAGCCCGGTCTTATGGTGCCGGATGAGCCAATTCCTCTACTGTAACTTCCAGAAAATCCGCAATTTTATTTAAAATTTGATCTTCCAAACGTCTGTTGCCCCGCTCCACTGCACCAAGCACAGCAAGTGATATTCCGACAGAATCCGCCAGCTCCTGCTGTGTGTAGCCCTTCAGCTTCCGGAACGCTCTGACCCGTCTTCCCATACGTTTGTTGTCCACAAGCGAATTCCTGCCTTTCCGTCTATGTCTTGCAGCGCTGTTGTAATTAATCTGCGGAATCCGGAAGACTCTTCGTTCGGCGACAGAATATCGCTTAGCGGCAGAAGGACAAACGCCCGTTCGAGCATCCTTGGATGGGGCAGCGTCAGATCCGGCGTATCTAAGGTCAGCCCCTCCACCCACAACAAATCCAAATCTACGGTTCTCGGTCCATACCGCACATCCCGGACCCGGCCTAGCTGGTTCTCCGTGTCCAGCATCACATGAAGCAGATCCTCCGGCGCCAGCGTGGTGCGCAAAGCTGCCGCCATGTTAAGAAACTGAGGCTGATCCAGATAACCGACAGGCTCTGTCTCGTAGACCCGGGAGGTGCGCACAACTTCAATCTCTTCATGCTGTTCCAACCGGCGCAGGGCTTCTCTCAAGGTGTCTTGACGGTCACCCAGGTTAGCCCCTAAAGCAATATAAGCCTCTGATGCCTCAGAGGTGGAAGGTATGTTCATCAGTCTGTCTCACTTTCTCGTCCGGCGCAGTTCTACAGTGACTCCCTGGAAATGAATATCAAAAGGAGGATGCGGCTTGGTCACCTGGACCGTTACTGCATTGATAACAGTATAAGTGTCCAGTAACCCGGATGCAATATGTTCCGCCAAAGCTTCAATCAGCTTGAAGGACTGGGTTTCGACAATTTTTTTGACCAGCACATGAACTTCGGCATAATTCACGGTCTGCTCCAGATCATCGCTGAGCCCCGCTCCCTGCAAATCAAGCTCCAGCTCCAGGTCGATATAATAACGCTGACCGAGCTTCCGTTCCTCTTCGAACACTCCGTGGTAACCGTAGTACTCCATGCGGTGCAGCTTCATTTTATCCATTAAGGGTACCTGCCTTCTCTTGAAGAATGTAATCTATTCGCGCACCGCAGGTGATCCTGCATATAACATGGCGTCACACATCTCTACGGTACGTTTCATTGCCGCGATATCATGAACCCGCACCAGCTGACAGCCCTGGGCAATCCCGAAGGCGATGGTAGCCGCGGTTCCCTCCAAGACATCATCTGCGGGCAGCCCGAGGGCGGTGCGGATGAATTTTTTGCGTGAAGTGGCCAGCAGCACCGGATATCCCAGCTCCGTCAGTGCGCTCAGCCCGGTCATCACCTGAAGGTTCTCCGTATAGTCCTTGGCGAAGCCGATTCCCGGGTCCAAAATGATATTGCCCGGCTTCACCCCGGCTGCCAGTGCAAGCTGAATACTCGCGTTCAGGTCATCTGTCATATCGGTGATCAAATGGTTATAATCCCGGTCATGGCGGTTATGCATCAGAATAATTGGACAGTCCGCCTGTGCAGCAACCGCCGCCATCTGCGGATCGGCCTTGGCTCCCCATACATCATTGATGATATGCGCACCGGCCTGAATGGCCTGGCGGGCGACTTCCGCCTTGTAGGTGTCTATGGACAGGGGCAGATGCGGGGCGGCGCGGTGAATGCTCTCGATTACAGGCAGCACGCGGGCCAATTCCTCTTCGGCACTCACCGGCTGGTGACCCGGACGCGTCGATTCTCCGCCTATATCGATAATATCAGCACCCTCCGCTGCCATGTGCAGCGCATGCTCTACAGCTCTATCCCGCTCCGACCACATACCTCCATCCGAAAAGGAGTCCGGCGTCACATTGAGAATGCCCATAATGAGCGTGCGCCCGCCCAATTTCAGCTCACTGCTTCCGCAGCGGTAACTCCGCTTATAGATGATCGGCTTCATGTCAGCATATCCGTCCTTTCTCTGTACAGCCTCATCAGTGCAGCCGTCTGTTCACCACAGCGCCCGCTGCCTATGGTTATCCGCCGGTCTCCATACCACAAGGTGCTCACCGGTACGATCTCCTGCACGGAATTGGTGAGGAAGATTTCATCCGCAGCCTCAAGCTGCTCCCAGCGGTAAAAACCTTGCTCCGCATGCAGGCTTGGCGCTGCCAGCTCAAGCACCATTTCCCGGGTAATTCCCTGAAGAATTCCGGTGGCTACATCGGGGGTATAGAGCTGCTTATTGGAGATGAAAAAAATATTGCTCACAATGCCTTCGGCGAGCTCGCCCTGTGCGGTCAGCATCAGCCCCTCGGCCCCTCGCTCTGCGGAGGGATATCCGGCCAATTCACGCTTCGCCAGAATGTTGTTCATATAGTGCAGCGATTTGAGTCTTACCGGGCCCTCCGGGGTATTACGCCGGTGGTTCAGAAGCTGAAGTTCTTTGCCTTCCGTGTATAAGCCGGTTGGTGTGATCGGCAAAGCTTTGATATAGAGCAGATGGTTAGGCTGCTTATAGGCTGCGGACGGCAGGCCCAGAATATCCTCACCGGCCGTAACGGTATAGCGGATATACGCTTCGCTAAGCTCATTCCTGTCCATTACAAGCCGGATCCATTCCCGCAGCTCCTGTACATCCGGCTCAAAGGGAATACCCAGCTGACGGCAGCCCGCTGCCATTCTGCCCAGATGGCGATCCAGCAGGAAGGGCTGTCCCCGATAGGTGCGGAAGGTCTCGAACAGGCCCATACCGTACAAAAAGCCGTGATCCAGAGCGGAGACCACGGCGTCTTTGGCGTCGACTGCTTTGTTGTTAAGTCCTATATATGTCATGCCGGTTCTCCGGCTCTCCGTTTCAGGAAATTGCGCAGCATCGTATGCCCGTGATTCGTAATGATCGATTCGGGATGGAACTGCACCCCTTCAATCGGGTATTCCTTATGCCGCAGGGCCATGATCTCGCCCTCAGCGGTCTCGGCGGTAATCTCCAGACAATCCGGCAGGCTCTCACGTTCCACGATCAGTGAATGATAGCGTGTCGCTGTGAAAGGAGACTCCAGCCCTTCAAATACGGAGGTGCCGTTATGATGGATCGGCGAGGTTTTGCCGTGCATCAAGCGCTGTGCACGAATTACATTGCCGCCGAAGGCCTGTCCGATCGCCTGGTGTCCGAGGCATACGCCGAAGATGGGGATGATGCCTTTGAAATGCTGGATCAGCGCCAGGCTAATTCCCGCCTCATTCGGTGTGCAGGGTCCCGGAGAGATCAGAATATGATCAGGAGCTAATTGCTCAATCTCCTCAATACTGATCTCATCGTTGCGCGCTACCTTAACGTCTTCCCCCAGCTCACCCAGATATTGCACCAGGTTATACGTAAAGGAATCATAATTATCGATGACCAAGATCATAATGCGCTTCCTCCTTCGGCGCCCAGGGCAGCTTGCCCTTCCTGCTCGCGTTCACTGCAGAGAATGGCTTTGACTACCGCTTTGGCTTTGTTGTGGCATTCCCGGTATTCGCGGTAAGGGTCCGAATCAATCACAATCCCCGCACCTGTCTGAATGTAGCCGGTTCCGTCCTTCACTGCGAGCGTGCGTATGATTATATTTAATTCCATATTGCCGTTATAGTCAATCCAGCCCATAGATCCCGTATACGGACCCCTGCGGACCGGCTCCAGCTCTTCGATGATCTCCATGGTGCGCACCTTGGGCGCGCCCGTGATGGTGCCGCCGGGGAACAAGGCGGCAATGACATCGTACGCATCCTTGCCGGGTGCGACGATCCCCTCGACCTGCGAGACGAGATGCATGACATGCGAGTACCGCTCCACGGTCAGCAGCTCCGGCACGCTGACCGTTCCATAGGCAGCGACACGGCCGATGTCGCTGCGCTCCAGATCGACAAGCATAATATGCTCGGCGATCTCCTTCTCGCTCCCGCGCAGCTCCGCCTCCATGGCGGCGTCCTCAGCGGGAGTGTGGCCCCGGCGCCGGGTGCCGGCAATGGGGCGGGCGCTGACCTTGTCCCCGTGCAGCTTGACGAGCAGCTCCGGCGAAGCGCTGGAGAGCGCGAAGCCGGGCGTGCGGAGCAGCCCCATGTACGGGGACGGGTTGAGTCTACGGAGCCATTCGTAGACGTCCTCGGGTGTGGACCTGAGCTGCGCCTGCTGGCGCAGCGAGAGGTTGACCTGGAATACATCTCCGGCACGGATGTATTCCTGGACCTTCAGCACAGCCTGCTGGAAGGCCCCGGCAGAGAAGTCTGAGCTCATACCGGGCCACTCGCCGGTAATCTCAGCCTCGCTCTCTACACTGCGGGTCAGCTCCGCATATCTTGCAGCGGCGGCTTCCAGCTCTCCCTCTGCCGGTGTGCAGAGAAGACTCCACTGCTCCAGCATGCGCTCCGCCCGGTATACAGCAGCCTCATAGAGGCTCCTTAGCCCGTTCAGGCTGCGGGATACCGTATCCGGCACAGGAATATGAACTGCACAGTAGAGCAGTTCCTCCTGCTCATCGTAGATCCATACCTCTTCCAGTCTCATGAAGAGATAATCCGGGAATTCAGGGTTGTTCCTGGCCAGCGATGGCAGCTTCTCCAGGGAACGGGCCACATCATAGCCAAGAAATCCGATGCAGCCTCCGGTGAACGGCGGCAGACCGTCAAGTGTAAGCCGGGGAGAAGTATATTCCTTCATCCATTCCTGCAGTACTTGCAGCGGCTGGCCTTCAAGTGCGGCGGATTCTGTATGTCCCGCTGTCTTGACCCCGGGAGTATAGCATTCCGCGCCTGCTCCCCGGCCTTCAATGACCGAGACCGGGCTCAGACCCAGATAGGTGTAGCGCCCGCCCTTGCCGCTCTCCAGAACAACCGAATAGGGGGAAGCCTGTTCCCAGGCCTTCTTCCAGCTGCGGGGCAAACCCTTATTGTGCTGCGGTTCTCTCAGGATCAGGGGAAGGACGCTCCAGGCTTCATCCGCCTCTGCCCACTGCTCCCAGTCCTGCCAAGCCGTTAAGATCTCCACATCCATTCTCCCGCCTCGTCGATAGTTTATTGCCTGTCAGTATACTGTACATAGGGTTACTTTGAAAAGCCCGTAAGCCTTATAAAATCCTTATTATCCGAAAAAAGAGCCTGCGGTATCCCTGTAGAAGCGGATAGGGCAGGCTCTTTCGAAGAGCTGTGTGCTCAGCAATTATACTTCAAAGTTATAAAGCGGAGTGCTCAGGTAACGTTCGCCGTTGCTTGGGATGATGACCACAATCTTCTTGCCTGTGCCCAGTTCCTTCGCCACCTTGAGTGCAGCAAATACAGCCGCACCGGAGGAAATACCGGACAGCACGCCTTCTTCCTTGGCTACGCGGCGCGCAGTTTCGAAGGCTTCATCATTCTCAACATGAATAATCTCATCATAGATATCCTGGTTCAGAATTTCAGGCACGAAGTTCGCACCGATACCCTGAATCTTGTGCGGGCCCGGTTTGCCTCCAGCCAGAATCGGGGAAGCGGCCGGTTCTACAGCATAGATCTTCACGTTCGGATACTGGCTCTTCAGCACTTCACCCGCACCGCTGATCGTTCCGCCTGTCCCGACACCGGCAATGAATGCATCCAGCGGGCCGCCGACAGATTCAATCGCTTCGACGATCTCCGGTCCGGTGGTCTCGCGGTGGATCTTCACGTTAGCCTTGTTCTTGAACTGCTCTGCCAGGAAATAATCCGGGTTCTCGGTCAGAATCTGCTCAGCCTTCTTAACCGCACCGTTCATTCCTTCCGATCCCGGAGTCAATACCAGCTCAGCGCCGTATGCGCGCAGCAGGTTGCGGCGCTCAAGGCTCATCGTTTCCGGCATTACAATAATGGCTTTGTAGCCTTTGGCAGCAGCAACAAGCGCCAGGCCGATCCCGGTATTGCCGCTGGTCGCTTCTACGATCGTGCCGCCCGGTTTCAGCAGGCCTTCTTTCTCTGCCTCTTCTACAATGCTGATGGCGATGCGGTCTTTCACACTGGAGCCGGGATTCTGGTATTCCAGCTTCAGGAAGATCTCTGCGGAGCCTTCCGGAACAATCCGGTTCAGACGGACAAGCGGTGTGCCACCGATCAAATCTGTTACACTGTTGACGACTTTAGCCATGAGTAAAAACCTCCTTGGAATGATAAATGAATTAGGGTGCGGAACTTATGAGAGATGCTATCAGCATATATTACCGTAGCTCCCGGTCACAAAGCCTGGGTAACTAACAGTTGTAATTGTACCGCTTAATATTTCCGACTAAATCAGTAGGTTTTATATTTAATTTCATATTATCAATCTTGCAGGCTGTTGTCAATATTTATTGCTGTATCATATTTGGCCCGTAGTTCACGCTCTACCTGCTGCAAAGGCGCTGCCTGCTCCAGCTTCAGCTGCTGGCGGATCATCCCGCGCAGCTCCTCCTGATCCGGCTTCCCGGGATCGATCAGCTTCTCCAGACGGATCACCGCATATCCACCGTCAATCTGCAGTGGCCCTGCGATATCTCCGTTATCAAGCCCGGCTGCCGTCTCCAGCAGCTCCTCGGGCCAGAAGGGGTCCTTCTCCTCAACCGTACCGATACTGCCGCCGTGCTGGCGGCTCTCCTCATCGATCGAGACCTCCCGGGCCAGCTCCGCAAAATCCTCCCCCTGCTCCAGACGGTCCATCACTGTGCCAGCCTCATTATAGGTGGAGGTCTTGATCATAGAGAGCTGCATCTGCTTCCTGGGCGTGAATCTCTCCCCATTTTGCTCCAGATAATCATCTATTTCCGTTTCACTGACCGTAATGCCGCCCGTAGCTATGGCCTGGAGTGTCAGCCGGTAGGCCGTCTCCTCACGCAGCTCCTGACGGGATAATCCAAGCTCAGACTGCATCTGCTGATAATATTGCTCCTCTGAGCTATAGCCGGATATTCCCCGCTTCAGTTCCTGCTCAATCTCCTCATCCGTAACCGTAATTCCCAGTGCTGCGGCTTCCTTGCCCACTACGATCCGGTTAAGCATGCTCAGCAGCACTTCTTCCCCGTGCTTCTTCTGAAGCTCCTCTATCCATTCCTGCTCCGTGACCGGCTGTCCTCCAGCGGAAGCGACATCCGAAGCTTCCCCTTCGGCGGCTTCTGCCTTAAGCAGTGCCATGGCACGCAGGCTCCAGAATAAAAGCCCTCCCAGCATCAGGGTTGCCACGGCGAGTAATATAACGGCATTGCGCAGCGCGCGTTCCTGTCTTGTCACCATCTCATAGCCCTATGACTTCGCTTGGTCGAGGATTACCTGCAGTTCATCCTTGTTAAATACATAGCTCTCGTTACAATAATGGCAGATGACTTCTGCCGTCTCATCTTCTTCGATCAGCTGTTCCAGCTCATGCTCACCCAGACTGACCAGTGTCTGTTCAATCCGCTCACGCGAACACTGACATACAAAGCGGACCTCCAGCTCATCCAGAATTACAGCATCCGGCAGCAGCAGCCGCAGCATCTCTTCAGGCTCAAGCCCCTGATCGAGCACGGATGTTACCGAAGGCATGGCTCCAACGGCCTGCTCCACTTCCGTAATCTCCTCATCAGTCAGGCCGGGCAGCAGCTGAATAATAAAGCCTCCGGCTACTCTTACAGAATTATCTGTTTCCACCAGCACTCCCAGTCCTACAGCAGCAGGCGTTTGTTCCGAGAGGGCAAAATAATAGGTGAAATCTTCACCCAGCTCGCCTGAAACGATAGGCACACTGCCACGGTACGGCTCCCTCATTCCCAGATCCTTGCTGATATCAATGAAGCCTTCCGTTCCTACTGCCCCTGCGACATCCAGCTTGCCCATGCTGTTGCTGGGCAGATGCACATGCGGGTTCTGCACATAGCCGCGAACCTCTCCCAGGGCATTCGATTCAGCCGTAATCTGCCCGAGCGGACCGTTCCCTTTGACCATAATCGCCAGTTTCTCTTGCCCCTTGAGCATGGCCCCCATGATAGCTGCGGCCGTAACCGTACGTCCAAGCGCTGCCGTAGCCGTCGGGTACGTATCATGTCTGCGCCGCAATTCATCGACAAGCTCTGTGGTACGGACAGCGAACGCTCTGACTCTTCCGTTCATCGCCGTCCCCCGGATTAGCCGGTCCTTCTTGTTATCCATTGGGTGCATACTCCTCCTATCTGTCTGTTGTGTATAAGGTCATCCTTATGATTATTTGTTACGGTTGTAAATAATGCGTAATCCTTCAAGCGTCAGCATCGGATTAACCTCGTCGATACATTCTGTCTCACTGGCAATCAGTGAAGCCAGCCCTCCGGTAGCAATCACCTTAAGGACAGGAGCGTTCATCTCCTGCTTGATGCGTCTGACGATGCCCTCTACCTGACCGGCATAGCCGAAAATAATCCCTGCCTGCATCGCATGTACAGTGTTGCGCCCGATCACCTTCTTGGGCTTCTCCAGCTCAATCCGGGGCAGCTTGGACGCCCGCAGGTAAAGGGCCTCCGTGGAAATGCCCAGACCCGGCACGATAGCACCGCCCAGGTAGTTGGCTCCGGCATCAATGCAGTCGAAGGTGGTTGCCGTACCGAAATCCACGACGACAAGCGGACATTTATACTGCTCAATCGCCGCCACCGCGTTCACAATCCGGTCCGCCCCCACTTCTCGCGGGTTCTCATAACGCAGATTAAGCCCGGTTTTGATACCGGGGCCCACAAGTAGCGGATCTTTGCCGATGAATTTGACACACATCTCCACGATGACCTGAACCAGCGGCGGAACCACCGAGGAGATAATGACCCCTTCGACATCCCGGAACGACAGATTCGACATGCTGAACAGATTATGAATCATCACACCATATTCATCGACGGTGGATTGGCGCGCTGTACTCAGCCGGAAATGGTGCAGCAGCTCGCTGCCCCGGTAGACGCCCAGCACGATGTTCGTATTACCGATATCGACGACAAGTATCATCAGAGGGTTCCCTCCTTCTTGCCGTTCAGATCCAGGCTGATATCGAGACTGGCGAAGGAGTACGTCAGCCGTCCTACCGAAATGACATCCACACCCGATTCGGCAATGCCCCGGACCGTCTCCAGAGATACATTGCCTGAAGCCTCGATGGTCACATGCTTCGCTTTGGTGCGGATTCTGCCCACGGCCTCCGCCATCTGCTCAGGGGACATGTTATCCAGCATAATAATGTCCGCTCCGGCGGCAAGCGCTTCCTCGACCTGCTCCATGCTCTCCGTCTCCACTTCAATCGTCATCGTGTGCGGGATATTGGCACGGGCACGCCCTACCGCCTGACGGATGCCGCCGGCTCCCTTGATATGATTATCCTTAATCATTACCGCATCATACAGGCCGTAACGGTGATTGGCTCCGCCGCCTACGCGGACTGCATATTTCTCCAGCATCCGGTGGCCCGGTGTGGTCTTGCGGGTATCCACCAGTCGTGTCGGCAGCCCTTCAAGCTTCTCTACAAAAGAAGCCGTGCGCGAGGCCACCCCAGATAACCGCTGCATCAAATTGAGGGCAAGCCGTTCTCCGGTCAGGATCGCATGGGTGCTGCCTTCTACCTCAGCAATCACAGTCCCCTTAGTGACGGCCTGTCCTTCCCGGACCAGCGCCTTGAATACAAGCGAAGGATCAACGACTTCGAACACCAGCTCAGCCACGGGGATACCGCAGATGATTCCATCTTCCTTGGCATGGATGATTCCCTTGGACTCATGCCCTGCGGGTATCGTTGTACGGGTGGTAATATCCCCCGAGCCTACATCTTCCTGCAGCCAGCCCTTAATGGCCTTAAGCAGGTCTTCATTATATCCGTTAAACATCATCACTTAATTCCTCCACTATTCCAAGTTCGCGGATTTGGAGCAGATGCTTCTGCCACTGT
This sequence comes from Paenibacillus sp. FSL K6-1217, assembly GCF_045040735.1. Classification (NCBI taxonomy): domain Bacteria; kingdom Bacillati; phylum Bacillota; class Bacilli; order Caryophanales; family Paenibacillaceae; genus Paenibacillus; species Paenibacillus sp. FSL K6-1217. The sequence continues at coordinate 5,195,992 of NZ_CP150271.1, read as the reverse complement.
TCGTCACTGCGCAGCGGATAATCCTCACGATAATGCGCACCGCGGCTCTCCTCCCGTGCCAGGGCCGATTCGGTGATCAGCAGACAGCAGGTAAGCATATTGGCGAACTCATATTCTTCCCGGGTTGTCAGTACAGCATTAAAAATCGGCAGCTGACGTTTTAACTCCTCCAGCCCTTTACTCAGCATTTCCCGGTTCCGCCTCAGTCCGGCGTACCGCACCATAGCCTTTTGCAGCTTCAGCCGCCGCTCTACAATCGCCTGTGCAGGAGCTTCCAGCCTTCCCTGATGGTAGGCTGACGAGACGGTATCCCGGTCAAGCGGCGGAAGCTGGCGGATTCGTTCAATGATCCGGCGGCCGAACACAACGGCTTCCGACAAGGAGTTGCTGGCCAGCCGGTTGGCTCCCTGTACGCCTGTAGACGACACCTCGCCGCAGGCAAACAGCCGGGACACCGTACTCTCTCCGCTCAGATCGGTCTTCACGCCCCCCATCATATAATGCGCAGCAGGAGCCACCGGAATCCAGTCACTTGTAATATCCAGGCCATAGACCATACAGGTCTTATGAATGGTCGGGAAGCGGTGCTTGACCTTATCCGCCGGTTCATGCGTAATATCCAGATAGACGAAGGTGGACTTGGTCATTTCCATCTCACTTACAATCGCGCGGGCGACAATATCCCGCGGGGCCAGCTCCTGCAGCTCATGATAACGATCCATGAACCGCTCACCGTTGATATTGCGCAGCACTGCCCCTTCTCCCCGCACAGCTTCCGAGATCAGGAAGCGCGGAGCACCAGGATAGCTCAGCGCGGTCGGATGGAACTGGATGAACTCCATATCCCGGATATGGGCACCGGCACGGTAGGCAATGGCTACCCCATCTCCGGTGGCTACCTCAGGATTGGTCGTGTAACGGTATAGCTGCCCTGCTCCGCCGGAGCACAGGATCGTTGCATCCGCCTGCAGGAATATCCGCCCGCCGTCCGGCCGCTGGACAAGCGCTCCCAGACACTCCCCGTCCACGGTAATCAGGTCAATGACATAATGGTCATCCCAGGTCTCAATATTCTCATGCCGGGCAGCCTGCTCAGCGAGAGCACGGACAATCTCATATCCTGTAGCATCCCCATTGGCATGTAAAATACGGCGGTGGCTATGTGCCCCCTCCTGGGTTAAGGCCAGCTCGCCATTCTCTTTATCGAAAATAGTGCCAAGCCGGATCAGCTCGCGTACGCCTTCGGGTCCTTCATTGACCAGCACATCCACAGCCGCAGAGGAGTTCAGTCCCGCACCGGCCATCAGGGTATCCTGACGGTGATAAGCCGGCGAATCCTCCTCCGAGATGACGGCCGCAATCCCGCCCTGGGCATACCGCGTATTGCTCTCCATCACCGTCTTCTTCGTAATCATAATAACCTTCCGGTCCTCGCTGGCCTTAATCGCTGTGAATAACCCGGCAATACCTGAACCAATGACAAGGCAGTCTGTCTTTACGACCGGAAGTCCCTGAAGATCAAAATCAACCAAATATTGTGGAATCATGACCGCATTTCACCTGTTTCAACGAAAGAGTAGCGCATGCTACCGGACTTGTAGCATGCGCTCTAGGGATGTTCTGGCTTTGTCGGCGACAGCAGGCGGTACATAGATCTGCGGCTTCATGGTCTCCAGGCATTTTACCAGCTTCTTCAAATTATTAACCTTCATATTAGGACACACCAGGAATTTGGTGGCAAAATGAAACTCCTTATCCGGGCTGTCCAGCCGCAGCTGATACCCGGTTCCATCCTCCGTACCCACAATAAACTGCCGGCGGTCCGATTTCCGGCAATATTCCAGAATGGAGGTAGTGCTGCCTACATAATCCCCCATTGCTACTACTTCCGGGCGGCATTCGGGGTGTACAACAAATTCGGCTTCCGGGTATTTGGCTCTCATCTCCATCACATCCTTGACGGTAAGCATGTCATGAGTATTGCAATAGCCTTCCCAGATAATCAGCTTCTTGCCGGTCTGGTCCTGAACATATTGGCCCAGATTCTTATCAGGCACCCAGATAATTTCTTCGGCATCGAGGGATTCAATCACCTTAACCGCATTCGCCGAGGTGCAGCAAATATCCGTCTCCGCCTTGATCTCTGCAGAGGAATTGATATAGGTTACTACCTTCGCATTCGGATGCTGCGCCTTCAGCTTGCGCAGGCCATCCACATTGACCATGTCAGCCATCGGGCAGCCGGCACGTTCATCGGGAATCAGGACTGTCTTGTTCGGCGCCAGAATCTTGGCACTCTCCCCCATGAAATGCACGCCACAGAATACGATTACATCTGCCTCTGTCTCCGCTGCCTTCTGGGCCAGCAGGAAAGAGTCTCCCCGGAAATCCGCGACTTCCTGAATTTCATCACGCTGATAATAATGAGCCAGAATAATGGCGTTCCGTTCCTTCTTGAGCTGTTCGAGGCGTACACGAAGTTCACGATTCTGTTCCTGCTTGCGCTCAAGCGCCAGAGCTTCCACGGTCATTCTCCCCCTTATGTCTTCATGGCTTGCCGCCAGTACATTCGTATAAATGATAAATTTAATATTTATTCACTAATGTACACAACGTTCCACCCCCTGTCAATGTAAGGAGCCGCTCTGTTTCAAGGAGAAACGGGTGGATAAGTTATCATGAGAAGGCTGTACATTCTTATAGATAAAGAAAAGTCCGGAGAACCCAGGGTTCTCCGGACTACATTACAATATTTCTTACTGTAAGGCTTAGGCCAAGCTTCCGCCGCCCTTATTCCCGTCATCCGGTCCGTCGCCATCATCAGGGCCCTGCTTGTTCGGAATGTCCTTGGACAGATCCAGTGGAGATTCTTCGTCATTTTTGCCTTGAATCCGCACACGCACATCACCGATCGAATCGATGATTGGCTCGCCAGCTTCATGGGCGACAGCCTCGCCGTCCTCCGGCTTGCCGTCCTCGCTCAGGAAGCCTTGCTCAATCAATTGTGTGATCTGATCAATCTCCAGCGTCTCCTTCTCGAGCAGAGTGTTCGCAATCAAATGCATTTCCTTGGAATGCTTGGTCAGCAGTTCTCTGCAGCGTTCATAGCTGCTGCGGATAAGGTTCTGCATTTCCTGGTCAATCTCGTAAGCGATGGAGTCACTGTAGTTCTGTTCATGTCCGATATCACGGCCCAGGAAGACCTGTCCTTGGGTGGCACCGAACTGCAGCGGCCCAAGCTTATCGCTCATTCCATATTCCATAATCATCGCACGTACAATGCGCGTAGCCTGCTGGAAGTCACTATAAGCGCCTGTGCCGATTTCGCCGATGAACATCTCTTCAGCTACACGTCCACCCAGCAGTCCCGTAACCTTATCCAGGAGTTCTTGCTTGGTTACGATCATGCGGTCTTCCTTAGGAAGCATAATGACATATCCGCCGGCGCGGCCGCGCGGGATAATGGTAACTTTATGCACTACATCGGCATGCTCCAGGAAGTAGCCGGCAATGGTATGACCTGCTTCATGATAAGCAACGATCCGTTTCTCGCGGTCACTGATGACGCGGCTGCGCTTCTCTGTACCGACGATGACACGGTCGATTGCTTCATCCACTTCACGCATCGTAATGTCCTTGCGGTTACGCCGTGCAGCAAGGAGTGCCGCTTCGTTCAGCAGGTTCTCCAGATCCGCGCCGGTGAAGCCGGTTGTCCGCTTGGCGATAACGTCAAGTCTTACATCCTTAGTCAGCGGCTTGTTGCGGGAGTGAACCTTCAGTACAGCTTCACGGCCCTTCACATCTGGGCGGTCAACCGTAATTTGACGGTCGAAACGGCCCGGACGGAGCAGCGCCGGGTCAAGAATGTCTGCGCGGTTGGTCGCCGCGACAATAATAATACCTTCGTTGCCGCCAAAGCCGTCCATTTCAACGAGCAATTGGTTAAGGGTCTGTTCACGTTCGTCATGCCCGCCGCCAAGTCCTGCGCCGCGCTGACGTCCCACAGCATCGATCTCATCGATGAAGATGATACATGGTGCGTTCTTCTTCGCATTCTCAAACAGGTCGCGCACGCGGGATGCGCCGACACCGACGAACATTTCCACGAAGTCGGAACCGGAGATGCTGAAGAACGGAACGCCTGCTTCCCCTGCAACTGCACGGGCCAGCAAGGTTTTACCTGTTCCCGGAGGGCCTACAAGCAGTACCCCTTTCGGAATCCGGGCACCAACCGCCGCGAATTTGCGGGGGTCCTTGAGGAATTCAACGACCTCGACCAGCTCTTGCTTCTCTTCGTCAGCTCCGGCGACATCCTCGAAGCTGATCTTCTTCTTCTCTTCATTATATAACCGGGCCTTGCTCTTGCCGAAGTTCATTACCTTGCCGCCGCCGCCCTGTGCATTATTGAACAGGAAGAAGAACAGGATGAACATAATAACCAGCGGAATCATGGAAGAGAGGAATGTCAGCCAGATGCTGTCACCTTCCATTTTCTTCTGGCTAAGTTCTATGCCGTTCTTATCGCTGGCAGCCACAAGCTCGTTAAGAGCCTCGTCTGTAGGAGGAACATAAGTGGAGAAATTCTTCGATTTAGCCTCGGGTGGCAGCTCTTTATATTCGCCAGTAACCAGAAATGCATTCCCCTCAAACTGAACCGTCATGCTCTTCACATTATTGTTCGAGATCTCCTGCCGCAACTCATCATATCTAGGGAGATCGGCGGATTCATTTCCATTGCTTACAAACTGGACTATGCCCACCACGACTAAAAATAAAATCAAATAAAAACCAGAATTCCGGATGAACCGATTCATCCCCTACCTCCTCTCGCAACGCTCAAGTTATTGTACCATAGCCTGACCGGACTCCTCAAATTGTCAGGAAATCCAGAAAAGTGATCCGTGGATCTAAGGCTGTCGGGTTGTTCATTTGGTATAAATCTCAGGCTTCAGTACACCGACATAAGGGAGGTTCCGGTACAGCTCGGCATAGTCCAGTCCATAACCTACGAGGAATGCATCAGGAATGACAAAGCCGGTATACTGGGCTTCCAGATTCACTGCGCGGCCCGAAGGCTTGTCGAACAGAGTGACTACATTGACAGAAGCGGCATTGCGCCCCTGCAGCATGTCAATCAGATAGCTGAGTGTAAGGCCACTGTCGATAATATCTTCGACAATCAGAACATCGCGGCCTTCAACCGATGTGTCCAAATCCTTGATGATTTTGACTACACCGGATGACTTGGTTGTACCGCCGTAGCTGGATACTGCCATGAAATCCATTTCAACGGGTACTGTAATCACTTTAACCAGATCCGCCATAAAAATAAACGCACCTTTGAGTACACAAATCACTAAAGGTGTGCGGTCTGCATATTCCTTGCTCAGCTGGGCGCCAAGCTCCCTGATTCTTTGTTGAATTTCTTCTTCGCTGATCAAGATTTCCTGAATATCATTCTGCAACTTGCGAACCTCCTAAGATATACTATGAAAGACTTACTTCGGCCATTACGATTCTTCGCCCTGTTCCATGTCTTCCAGGGTCAGGAGCAGAACCGAGGCCGTGTGCCGCCCTACTGCGGCATGCACCGAACGTCTCACGCCCGGAATCCAGACGATATTGCCGAGTGCATCACATACGAGGGGAATTGCAGGCCGTTCGGAAGAAGGTATTTTATCATCAATGTAAATATCTTTTACCTTTTTGCTTCCGTTTAATCCCATAACCCTTATGGTATCTCCAGGCAACCGGGAACGAATAGTGAGCGGCAGGACAAGTTCGTCCCTGTCAAACCAAGCCGAATTCTTCCCGTACTCCTCCTCCTGTGCTAAAAAAACTTCACTCGCAAGCATCTTCATCGTCATAACCTTTCCAATCTCCATCAGCTTAATCCGGGGATGAGTCAAAGACAGCCGGTATGTATAGCTTACCTGCCGGGTCAAGGGCTTGGACGAGAACACAATGGTATCATATTGCCGCATGCAGACATAACCGCCACCCATGTCCAGTGTCCAGACGGTAGGGTATTCCTGCAGCGCTCCCCGGCGTACTGCTTCAATCTTGGGGAAATCCATGAATGATGAATCCGCCGACAGATAATTTAATATTAGTTTAATCAAACGCCGTTGTAAAGCAGAGGGTATGGCCGCAAAGGCAGCTCTTTCCAAGGTGTATTTTCCATGCCCGGTGAAAACAAGCTCATCAAAGCATTTTGCCGCATTCGCCTCCATATATTCATCTTCCGCCGAGGCAATTTCAGCCAGCTGCAGAAGCGATTGTCTCACTCTCGGATTATGCTGCTCCAGCATAGGCAGCACCTCCAGCCTGACTGCATTCCGCTTGTATTGCGTCAGGAGATTGGTCGCATCCTCCGCGTAAGCAAGGCCCTCCTCCCGGCAAAAGCCGACAAGAGCCGTTTTGTTAATACGCAGGAAGGGGCGGATGAGTTCCACATTTTTCTCGGTGCGTTTCCAGCGCATCCCGGCTAGTCCCGCAGGCCCGCTTCCCCGCAGCAGCCGCATAAGCACCGTCTCGGCCTGATCGTCTGCATGATGAGCCAGCGCTACCGAGCGCGCCCGGTATCGGTGTGCGGTAGCGATCAGGAACTGGTAACGCTTCTCGCGTGCAGCCCCTTCCGGGCCAAGCCCGCTCTCCTTGATAATGGACGGAATATCGAATTCGGCCAGCTCAAAGGGTATGCCCAGCTCTGCCGCCAGCCCCCGGACCAACTCCGCTTCCTCTACAGACTCGTCTCTGAAGCCATGATTGACATGGGCGCATATCAGCGACAGCGGCATCCGGGTCAGGGATATGTCATGCAGAATACGCAAAAGAGCCACAGAGTCCGGCCCTCCGGAAACTGCGACTACAATGGTGTCATGCGGTGCCCACAGCTCATATTCCGCCGCAGCCTCCATTACGGATTCAACCAGTTCTTTCTTGTGCTCCATAGGGGCTTCCTTTCCTGCCATCCCTTACGCGGCCTGCTACGGCGCTCAGCATCTTGGTGATTATGTACGATTTCAGTTTTCAGAAACGGAATACCCAGTACAGCGTGAACGCCAGCAGAAATAAAGACAGCCCGAACGCATTCTTGAGCCAGCGCGGGGTCGCCATCGTCTCATGCTTAGTCTTCCGTCCCCTGTAGATATGGCTTCTCCAGATATCCGCCGCCTGCGCGGAGCCGGGGAAACCGCCCTTGAGCGCGAGGCACAGCCAGGAGGACAGCTTCTTGTCCGGCAGCTCTCTGGCCAGCTTCATCAGCTCCTCTACGCTCCTTGTCTGCGGCAACTGCTGGGCGGCAGACTTCAGCCCTTGTTCATTCAGCAGGCGCAGGCATAGTATGGCAAAAGCAAACAGGTCATAATTCTGGTCGCCTGTCCGGCTGCCGGCATTCCAGAATCCGCGGTCATGCCATTCGGTGAACTGCTTCACACTCCGTCCAATGGGGCTTGCCCCGCCATAATCAATCAGCTCGGCTTCCCCGTAGCTGGATACCATGACATTCTCCGGCTTCAGGTCCCCGAACACGAACCCGCACTCATGCAGCGTCTGCAGCTTCTCCAGAATTGTCATTCCGACAAGCCCCAGCCAGGAGGCACCGTTCCTGGACAGGAAATGGTGCAGCGGCCTGCCTTCCATGTAACGCATCACATAGAAGGGCGTATGGTCCCGGTCCTTGAAATCATCCGATTCCAGCAGGTAGGAGGACAGCGGCGATTCCTTGCGGGCCCGGTGCTCGCTGCGCTTGCGGCAGGACTGCAGCGAGGTCAGCACGTTAATCTCCGACTGCAGCTCCAGCGTATCGTATCCGATCTTGAGCGCATACCGCTCCCGCCGGCCTTCCCGCTGCACCAGATATACGGTTCCGTTTGCCCCTTTCCCCAGCACACGTTCCACGACATAACGGTTCCCCCGCCATTTTCCGGTAATCACTGTGCCTGCCGGATAGGATGGATTAGACGACATACCCACCAATCATCCCTTCTCTTGCCCCGTCATCTTCATCTGGAAGATAATCACGATGTTCATCCATTTTATCATAACGATAATGTTCCAGCACCTTGAAAATAGCCGGTCCGGTCGGTGTAGCCCCCCGCATCTTCAGTCTTGCAAAGAGGGAGCGGACCTCGGACACATTCCGCGTCCAGTCGATATCCAGCATAGCCTCCTCACTGCTGGAGCGTCCGGGAAAATGGAACACGGCAATCTCGCTGCGCCCTTCCCGGGCCTCCAGACTGAGCGCCAGATCACGGATGGCGTCCTCCACCGCGCCAAGCTTCGGCTTCATGCTGGCGCTTGCGTCGATTAAAAGCGCTATGCGCAGCGGCGAGGTCTCGGTCAGCTCATCAACCACCGTAACCACCTGCGAACGCTGCTGCGGAGGCAGCTCTGCCAGCGAGCCGTCGCCGAGAATTTTTTGCACCTCTTTATTTACCGCCTGCTGAATGGTCTGAACCACAGTCTGGCGCGTCATCATCTGGATGGTCTGGGCCAGCTGCGGCGTTCCCACGATCCGGCTGATCCCGCCCCCTGCCTTGGCAATGTCGGCAATCTCCCGGCCGCCCAGTTCACCGATGGTTCCATAATCCACGACTCCTACGACATTGACCGTGATGCCCTCCTGACGGGCATGTGCTGCCGCCAGCACCGGACTCTCCCCCACATTTGAACAACCGTCCGTGATCAGCAAAATTTGCTTCATGACCATTCCTCCCTTCCTTGTCTAGTTACTAGCATAGCCAAGGTTGAGAGATTTCAAACGCCGCTTAATGCTGAAAATCGGATCTGGATGCCATCGTACAAATGGGTCTCTGCGAGAATTTTGGGCCTTCGATCGCTGTTGTCTTCCGATTTCTTGATTATAGTACCGCGGCTGGCGGTTGAAATCGAAAGACTGCATATGCTTCCGAAGCGAGCTTTCCTGCGGAAAGCTTTCAGGCGAACGCTTCGCTTCTATGGCTCCAAAATTCTCTCCGTTCCGTTTATTTTACGATAAACCTTCAACCTCAAATTTCGTCCGCTAACCAGCAGCGGTTGAAAAGGAGAGGAGCAGGGGCTGGCGAGTGACTGGAATGCACCCGCCGAATAATTTAAAGACAAAACCCGGCCTTTCAGCGCTCACTTTGCTTTCGGCCCTTGAATGTTACTTTTACTCATACTTTTGCCCATCCTCATGCTTCATCCCCTAGCTCCAGCTCCGAATCTAATAATCCTGCCTAAAATGCAACATTCCTCTCATTAATCCCTCCTGGTATGGAAAATGTTGCACAAAAGGTAGGATTCCTACCCCTGTAAGTCAATTAGCGGAAAGAATATTGCAATTTATGCAACAATCCACTAAAACAACGGGGTATCTTCAGCGTCAAGCTGCATTATGTGCAACATTTCCAGCTTACTCACCCAATAGACTAATTAGTTGTCAGGGCAATGGCTAGCTGGTCAGCTAACTGTACGCGGGCGCTCCATCCGGCCCACGCCGGGCATATGCAGGCTGGACCATTCCGGGTGGTAATGATCCACACGGCTGACCACGATGGTCATGTCATCATGGACCTCATTCCCCTGATAGCGGATCACCTTGTCCAGCAGCTCATCGGCCATATCCTGCGGGTCGTCCCCCTCCAGCTCCTGGATCATGCGTTTCATCCATATCTCCTTATTAACGGCATATCCAGGCGCATCATAAATACCATCGGTCATCATAATGAGGATATCGCCGGGGCGCAGCTGCATGGTGACTAGATCCACCTCGATATCTTTGATGATGCCAATCGGCAGATTGCTGGCCGTCACCGGAATCACCTCGCTGCCCCGCCGGATGAAGCTCGGAGCGGAAGCGATCTTCATGAAGATCGTCTGTGCCGAATACTGGTCGATCAGCGCCATATCCACCGTCGCATAGAATTCATCCGGGGAGCGCAGCAGCAGAATGGAATTGACGGACTTCACCGCCAGCTTCTCATCCATTCCCGATTGCAGCAGCTTCTCCAGCATCGATAACGCAGCACTGCTCTCCATCCGGGCCCGCTCCCCGTTGCCCATTCCGTCACTGATAGAGACGGCAAACGTGCCGTTGCCCAGCTCCACCGTACTGAAGCTGTCGCCTGACAGCATATCGCCTCCCATGGCAGCGGCGGCTACACCGGAGCTAATCTCGTAAGCCTTGGCCGAGCCGAAGGTCACCATCGACAGGCCCTCGCGGGGATGGACGGCGGTCTCGCTGACCACTGCGATATTCTCCTCCAGAATATCCGAGAGCAGCGGCGCGATCATTTTGCGGCATTCATCGAAGCCCCTAGTGTAGGCATGCACGACCTCAATCTCCACCCGGCCGGGATCAAGGCTCAGAATCTCGATGGTATGGATGGACAGGCCCAGCTTCTCCAGCGCTTCCCGGATCTGGCTCTCCTGCCGGTACATCGCCTGCCCTTCCCGCTTGATCTCCTTCGCCAGATCCTCCATCACCTGGGAGACCCCGGATAATTGCTCGGCCACAAATTGACGGCTGTCGTATATTTGCCGCTTCCAGCGCATATCATGCTGGTATAGCTCATATTGACCTTTCATCACATCAAGAACCTCCCCTGTCCTGCCGCAGATCCGGCTCCACTCCGGCGGCAGCTGGGCAGCGGTAATGTCCGGGCACTCCTCAACCGTGGTCATCATGTCCGTCATATACCTGTAGGTCTGATAGAACTTGGCATCCCAGCAGTGAGTCCGCCGGATGCAGCCGGCGCAGGCCCCCTCTGTTACCGTATTCATAAAGTCCTCCATCTCACGGTCGCTTTTGCCCGCCTCTGCGGCCCGGGGAATCTGCCCGAAGCTGCTGGAGAGCTGCTGGAATACCTGCGAGAACTGGGTGACCCGATCTGCTGTAATATCCCGGACCCTTCGGGCATATTCATGCTGGGAACGGCTGTGATCCGCCGTGCCTGGTACATATTTGGCAATGGAAGTAATCATACTCTTAGGTGTTAGAAGAAATAACACTACGGCTGCGCAGGTCTCCCAGGTGGAATTCATCACATCGCCCGGTCCCATGAAATATACGGATAGGATCGTTGATCCCAGCAGCATCCCGATCGAGACCGCCCCTTTGCGTCCGGACTGCATCATGCCTGCCAGCATCCCGGAAAAGGCCAGCAGGCTCATTTGATAGATGGCTCCGATATCGGCCAGACTGAGGATCAGCCCCGTCACTACGCCAACCGCAGCGCCAAGCGGCGCTCCCCCGGCCAGGGCGAAGATCAGAATCAGAAACCGCGATAAAACATGCTCCAGCGAAAGACCGTTAATGGTCCAGCCGACCAGCCCGGTCATTACGGAGGCCAGAAGAATAATCAGACAGAGTACCTCCTCATTGCGGAGTGCCCTGCTTTTCTGCTTATAGGTGAATAAAGGAAGCGCCTGCAGGAATACCAGCGTCAGCACGAATCCGAGTATGGCATCAATGGTTGCCATCATCAGCGGATACCACGTAAGCGAAGGACCGATAATGACCTGGAACAGTCCCACCATGAAAGAAGCTACGAACACCATGAGCGGGGCATAAGACAGATCCACCCGCTGGAAGTTCTCCAGCCCTTTGTAGATCAGGTAAAAAATAATCAGCTCTGCAGCAACCACGATTGCACCCGGAAACGGTGTGAAGAGACTGCCGAGTACAATAGCTGCGGCTACAGGCAACATGGAGTCCCGGCGCATAAATACAATGACGGCGAAATAAGCAGCAGCAAACGGGGTAAGTTCATCCAGAATCATGGCCCGTCCCAGCAAAAAGCCCATCAGGCTCAGGAGCAGCGCCCACTTCTTAACCGCGATGAACTGGAGCACCGGCAGCTTCGCCCCCCACGCTTTCAAGCGTGTACCTAAGGCTTCTTTCTGATTTTTGTCTTTGCTTCCTGCTCTTGTCCACTCCGGCAAATTCACCACATTGCTTTTACTCATTCCCTGCACCACCCGTTTATGAATTTTATGATTCTCATTATATAGCGGGGGTCTTCATAAAGTTTGTCAGAAACGGAGAGCGATCTGTAAAAAATTTCCGACAAAAAAGCCTGTCCCGACATTCTGTGGAAAAGCCCTCCTATCCCTTACGGGGTACAAGATCGTCTGCAGGCGGATGCGGTCACGCTGCCGGTTGCCGGTAAGGGCCGCGCGGACATTCGTCAGCGATTGCCCTAGAGTTATGTGAGAATGACTTGGATGCTGTCGGCAATTTGTTTTATACCGACAAAAATAGCCGGAAGCCTGGGCGCGCGATGTAGAGCTAGGGCGGGCAGCGCTGTTCATACTCTGCGTTGCGAGCAAATTGTAGTCGGTTTTCCGATTACATTTGGTTCACGCGCCTCAAAGCTGCCGATTGTGTTCGGTTTTCGCCTACATTCGGCCCGCGGGCACAAACACAAAAAAACCGCGAAGGGCACGAATGCCCCAGCGGTTTATTTATGATGTGCAAGACTCAGATTATACGCGCTTGGCTCCACGGCCGCCGCGCTTTCCTTCTGTGTTCTTCTTGATCGAAGATATCCGTTCTTCGCTGTCTTTCAGGAAGCGTGACATTTTATCCTCGAATGAAGGTTTACCGGCTGCAGGCTTGAATGGACGCCCACCCCGTTCACGATTGAATCCACCGCCGCCTCCGCCACTGCCGCCACCACCGCCGAAACGGTCTCCGCCGCTTGGACGTTCTGGTCTTGGAGCTCTGGGGGGACGTACTTCCGATGCCGGCTTATCAACGGCTTGCTTAATGGAAAGTCCGATCTTGCCGTCCTTGTCAACATTGATCACCTTGACGGTTACTACATCCGCAATCTTCAAATGATCGTTGACATCCTTGACGTAGTTATCGGCGATCTCCGAGATGTGAACGAGACCTGTGACACCTCCTGACAGATCCACAAATGCTCCGAAATGCGTGATGCCTGTCACCTTGCCCTCTAACTTGGTGCCCACTTCAATTGCCATAGAATAAAATGATCCTCCCTTAAAAATATACAGACGAATATAATGTCCATCCTGTCTGCGGTGATTTGATTATACAGTAAAGAGCAATGCAAGGCAACAGAGCGTAAGCCTCTTTTCACCTGCTTTTATTGCCCGGATTCCTCGGTACGGATAGGTAATTCGCCTGCAGGATACATATTGTACCATTTACGCGCTAATTGTCCGATATACTCATCGTCTTTCAGACGCGAGACCTCATATTTCAATTGATTGAGTGTGGCTGTTACACTCTCCTTGCTCTCTGTCTTACGGGCGAGCTGTGCGCTCTTGTCGGCGATCGCTGCGCTCTGGGCAAAGAAAGTGAATCCGGCCCAGCCGAAAAATACGGCTATCACAAGAATCCATATAAACTTTCTTCTCTTCGCGCCTGCGGCCGAAGCATGGTGGTTCGTATTCTTCTCTTCCGCAGAGAATCTGTTCATTCAGCTTACCTCCAGTTCCAAAGGTTCAAGGTCCGCGCTTCCACCACCCTGATATCCACTCGGTGATCCTCGTGATCCGGGCGCTATGAACGAACCGGGATGTATACGGGGAGACCCACCTTACAGGAAGTACCCAGATTGGCTTGGTTAGACGCAGCAGCAGCTTAAAAATATAAAGAAGGACCCGGCCGAGCAGCCGCAGCGTTCCCATAACCAGGCGCCACAGCCAGCGAATCGGACCTCCAATGACTATGGTAACCAACCGCCATAGCATCCTGCAAGCATACTGAACCGACTGAATTAACCTTACCACAAATCGCTGCACCGTAATACTGAAGAGCAAAAAATAGATCCATACACCTAGAAAGAGGCCAAGAACGACATAAAACCTCAATTGTCCCTGGTTTCCGGCATACAGCATGCGAAAGACCAGCAGGGCAGCCCCTATCCAATACAGCAGATCCAGCAGCGCATTAAGCCAACGGGGAAACCTCAGATTCAGCGACAGCACCCGGTAGCTGTCATAGGCCAGTCCCATGGCAATGCCGGCCAGAATCATATAGAACAGAGTGATCCATTGAACGGAGGGATTCATTTAAACAGCTTGCGGAGAATCCCTTTATTTTTGCCTTGCGCACCGGGGTCCTGATAAATCAGGGAATGAATATTGCCTTCAAGCGACAGCATTCCATTCTCCAGACTTAGATTCTTGATATGTAAATGAGTACCCCGAATGGTCAATTGGCCGAGCTCTGTACTTAGAAGAAACTCTTCGTTGTCAAAGCTCTCCACATTCTGCACACCTGTCAGCTCAATCTGCTTACGGCTACGCATGTGCAGATCATGCTGTTTGTTGACTTTAGTTGGCTCCATCATAGCATGTACCCCTCCTTCTTGGTTCTAATCTATGAAGGAAGGACAGGGTATAGAACAGGTAAGCATAAGTGAAATCCGTTATTCAAGAAAAAAGAGGCATCCCGCAACGCCGTGTTCCGGCTGCGGGAATACCTCTTAACCTTACGCTTTGATGATCTGCTACCAGTCGAGTCCGGTGCTTTTGGCAACCGGCTCTTCACGGAGCAGGGTATACATGCCGGCGGCCTCGTCCTTGCGGGTGGTTTCCACCAGCTTTTCCACTTTGACCGTCACAAGCTTTTGGCCGAACTGCACGGTAATCTCGTCACCGATCTTCACCGTGCTGCTCGGTTTGGACTCCCGCCCATTGATCAACACCCGGCCCTGTTCGGACACATCCTTGGCCACGGTGCGGCGCTTGATCAGACGGGAGACCTTCAGGAACTTGTCCAGACGCATTAATTAACGGCTTCTTTGAGCTTGTTGCCTGCCTTGAAGGCCGGCACTGTGGATTCAGGAATTTCGATAGGTGTGCCCGATTGCGGGTTACGGCCGGTGCGGCCGGAACGTTTGCGCGTTTCAAAAGTACCGAAGCCGATCAGCTGTACTTTATCTCCGCTTGCGAGAGCTTCTGTAATTTCGCCCAGAACTCCGTTGAGTACGGTTTCTACGTCTTTTTTGGCCAATCCGCTTTTCTCGGAAATGTTGTTTACCAGATCTGTCTTGTTCATAATTTGAAGTTCCTCCTAGGATACAAAAAATAAATGAAAATCGGGTTTGCCGGAAAAATCACCGCAAATCGTCATTTCGTCTTTATGATATTCTGGATTCCGCCCTCAATTCCTGCCACGATCCGCCGTTTTTTTTGAAAAAGTAACATCTTGCGTAGGATATGGGGCTTCTAGCACTATAACATTATAAACCTCTCACTGCATTTTAAATCAGAGATTCGCGCCGTAGTCACAGCATTGCCGTGAAACACACGGGTTATACCGCCGAAGACTATAATTCTGGAATCTATTGTTTCCGCTCTTCCGCCTTGGCTTCCTGCCACAGGGCTTCCATCTCTTCCAGAGAGCTGTCCTGAGGCCGTCCCCCCTGATCCCGCAGGCGCTGCTCAATATACTGGAACCGGGCAACGAATTTGCGGTTGGTGCGGGTCAGCGCTTCTTCCGGATCGGCTCCGATGAAGCGCGCCACATTGGTAGCTGCGAACAGCAGGTCGCCCAGCTCCAGCATCTGCTCCTCGGCCGACTGTCCCGTCTCAATCGCCTCCTGAAGCTCGTCAATCTCCTCGCGGATCTTGGCCAGGACATCGCCGGTATTGTCCCAGTCGAATCCAACTTTGGATGCTTTCTTCTGCAGCTTGTACGCCTTCATCAGTGCCGGCAGATCCCTCGGAACCCCGCTGAGGGCGGACAGGTCTTCGGGCTTCACGCCTTTGCGCCGCTTCTCCTCGGCCTTCATCCCTTCCCAGTTCTGCAGCGCTTCCTCGGCATTGCCTGCCGCCTGATCACCGAATACATGCGGGTGGCGGAACAGCAGCTTCTCATTCAGCCCCTCAATGACATCGTAGACACTGAAGGTCCCCAGCTCCTCCTCCATCTGGGAGTGCAGCATAATCTGGAGCAGCAGGTCGCCCAGCTCTTCCTTCATATGGTCCGGATCATCCTCGTCAATCGTCTCCAGCACCTCATAGGTCTCCTCGATCAGGTTCTTGCGCAAGGATTCATGCGTCTGCTCACGGTCCCAGGGGCAGCCCTCCGGACTCCGCAGAATATCGACAATCTCATGCAGCCGGGCAAAGGTGCGGTTACGCGCTTCGTCCGCACGATTGGCCGGAACATATACCAGCGACAGATTTCCATAGCTCTCCAGCCGGTCCAGCTCGTACAGCGGCACACGGTCAATCCGCTCCTCGCCCTCTACGCCAAGCGCATGTCCGGCAATCACCTCATACTCGGGCGGATACAGCTCCATCAGGCAGAGCTTGGTCTCGGAGGCGGTGAAGGTGTCATAGACCTGTCCGATCAGGGTGTGCAGCTCCGGGTGAAGCTGGGAGCTGCGGATACCGGAGGCATCCAGCAGCTGGAAGCCTTCAATCGGATCGAAGCCCAGACGGACGAACGCTTCATCGAGGAAGCTCTCGCCGCCAAGGATATTCAGCTCAATGCCCGCCTGCGGGCAGCGCCCGCGCAGCAGGGAGACGGCGGATTCGGCCACCATGGGATGCCCCGGCACGGCATAGACGATTTCCGTGCCCTGCGGAGCAGCCGCAGCCTTCTCCATTAATGTTGCCGTAATGGCTTCATAGACCTCAGGGAAGGATGACAGCGACTCATACAGCCCGTCGAAGGACTGCCAGGCTATCTCCAGCTCCGCCAGGGCAGCCATGACAGGATGCTCTGCAGTCCGCACATATACGGCGGAGGCCGCCTTCAGCTTCTTGATGATGCCCAGTGTCAGCCGGTCCGGATTCCCGGAGCCCAGGCCGACGATCGTTAATGTTGCACTCATGCCAGTCTACTCCTTCCAGGCAGCCGCCTGCTGCTATTCGCGAAGGCGGCTGCGCTATGTATGGTCAGCGCCTTAAGGGAACAGGCGCAGCTTCTTCAGCTTGTCCGCTAAGCGAGGGCCGAAGCCCGGAAGCTGGCGCAGCTCGCTCTCGCTGAGCAGCCGCAGCGCCACTGCGCCGAGTGCGAAGACGGCGCAGCCTGCGAGCACGCCGAGCAGGCTCTGCGCCAGGGCCGCGGCCCGCCCGCCGCCGAAGCCGGCGGCGTCTGCCGCCCTGGCTGCGCCGTGGCTCACGGCTGCGGCCACCAGCCCCAGGCCCGCGAGCAGCGCCGCGGGCTTCAGCAGGACATCTGCGGCGCGCAGCCGCAGGTGGCCCTGCCGGTAGAGCAGCAGCACGTTCAGCGCTGCTGCGAAGAGATGTGCGGCCACGCCGGCGATGGCCGCACCGGTAATGCCCTGCTGCGGGACGAGCAGCAGGTTGAGGGCCGCCTTAAGCAGAGCGGCGGCCAGCAGGGTCAGCGCCGGCGCCCGCACGGCGCCCAGGCCTTGCAGCAGCGCGGCGGAGATGATGCTGACCGTACCGCCGGCGGCGGTGAAGGCCAGCCAGGTCATCGCGCCGCTGCCGGCGGCGTCCCCGTACAGAGCCGTATTCACCGGCTCTGCAAGCACGGCCAGGCCTACGGAGGCGGCCAGCCCGAGCAGCCAGAACCAGCGCAGCGACAGCGTGATGCGCGTGCGGATCAAGGCCTCATCCCGCTGGTACTTCGCCTCGGCCAGCGCCGGGATGAAGACGACCGAGAGCGAGGTCGCCAGCATCGTTACAATCTGCACGAGCGGCAGCCCGCGGTTATAGATGCCGAACTGGGCCATCGCCTCCGTCCCGCTGCTGCCGCTCCCCGCCAGCAGACGGGGTACCGTGAAGACATCGACCAGGCCGATTAACGGCACCGCCAGCGCGCCCAGCATAACCGGGAGGCCATAGGCCAGCAGCTCGCGGGCCGGAACGTCCTGCTTGGCACTTCGTGCAGGGGGTGCTGCCGTGTACTTAAGCGGGGCTTGGGGCAGCCTGTCCTGCAAGCCCCGGCGGTGGCTGCGCCAATACAGCAGCATTACGCCAAGGCCCGCGATCCCGCCTCCGGCGGGTCCCAGCATTGCTCCGGCGGCGATTCCTGCCGCATCTGCGCCTGCGGCGCTCAGATACAACAGAAGCGCGATCATGACCGCGACGCGCACCGACTGCTCGGCCACCTGTGACACTGCGGTCGGCATCATATTGTGCAGTCCCTGGAAGTAGCCGCGCAGCGCCGCCATCAGCGGCACCACCGCCAGTCCCCAGGCGCTGCTGCGCAGCGCGGGGACAATATGGGCGCTCCCGACCCATACCGCAATAAGCGGAGCCCTGGCGTAGACCAGAATGCCGAGGATAAGTCCGCTGGCTGCTGTAATTCCCGCTGAGCGGAGCAGCACCCGCCGCCCCTTCTGCAGGTCCTGTGCTGCGGAAGCCTCGGCCACGAACCGCGAGATGGCCGCAGGCAATCCAAGCATCGCCACCGTGACCAGGATGGTATACAGCGGATAGACCGTATTATAGATGCCGAATGCGGCGTCACCGCCCAGATTCTGCAGCGGTATCTTCTGGAGCGTACCGATCAGTTTCGAGAAAATAGCTGCCGCGCTAAGAATAAAAGCGCCCTGCAGCAGCTTCGAGCCTTGAGAATTGGATGTCATTGTTTACCTGCTTCTACAGCCATAACTGCCATAATATAGAGCTTGAACTTAAGCGAATGAATTTCTATATTATAACTTATCTAAGGGTAGAAGTGTAAATGCCTGCTTCCGTTCACCGTTCCTTCCTGAGCGGGCCGCTCCACAGCAAAAACCCGCCATTCCCTACGGTTATCATAACCAAAGGAAAAGCGGGGCTCTCAATCGCCAGCCAATCACCAGCGGACTACTGTTCCATTTGCTTGCCCAGGAAGGCTGCGGCTGTCTCCGCCATTTTCACTTCCATCTGGGCCATCTTCACCGAATCATCCTTATTCAGCAGCACTACGCAGCCGATGGGATCTCCTCCGGAGATAATAGGTGCTGCCACATAAGTGGATAACAGCTCCGTATGGTCCTTGCTGATGTCATAGCTGCCTCCATTGTTCTCAAGCACCGTTTTACGGCTCTCCATAACCTTCTCCAGCAGCACACCGACCTGCTTCTCCAGATAATCCTTCTTGGAGCCGCCGGCGAGCGCGATGAACGTGTCCCGGTCCGTAATCATGGTAATATGCCCTGTTCCTTCATACAATGACTCTGCATACTCCTTGGCGAAGTCGCCCAATTCACCAATCGGCGAATATTTCTTAAGAATGACCTCACCATCGCGGTCAACAAAAATTTCCAGAGGGTCGCCCTCACGAATCCTTAAGGTGCGTCTGATCTCTTTGGGGATAACAACTCGTCCGAGGTCATCAATACGTCTTACAATTCCAGTAGCTTTCATTTCACATGTTGCCCCGCTTTCTTAAGAAGTATGGTCCAACTACTGTCCATTAAGGGAATGGTTAATCCCAGTGATTTATCGTAATAGCTGACCATAGTATTCATCTCTTCCCAGTTCCTTATACATCCTCCAGCCCGCATAAAATAGTTCATACAGAATTAGAACGCCCCGGCCTGGCGTATTTCCAGTTATGGACACAATCCAGTATTTCTATACCGCCGCCGTATTCTCCGCATAGTGCTCTATATTGGCAGAAAAAAACCGCCCGGATGCTTGGCGCATCAGGCGGCTTGTCCAACTATATAAATTGACTAATGGTTTTTATGTTTTGGGATTGCCGTGACTCCAGAGAAGTTTTGGACTTCCGGCCGCTGTTGCTACCGCTCCTCCAGTTCCAAAATTCCCTTCCGCCACTTTTCCCTTAAGCTAAGTTTTTTAGTTCAATTTATATAGATTTATTTAGCGGCTTCCGTAGAGGCCGGTGCATCTGTAGCGGCTGGCGTGTCACTACCCGCAGCCGGTGCCGGTGTAGCTGCCGGTGTATCTGCGGCAGGAGAGCTCTTCGGCAGATTGATCTTGATCTCCAGACTATCCAGGTTCTTCTCCAGGAAGGTCTCCAGGCTGGCAGAAGCCGCAGCGTTCTTAACGGCCTTCAGCTGGTCGGCAGTCAGCGTATCGAAGGTAGTGTCCTTGCGGGCTTCCACCTTGATAATATGATATCCGAAGGTGGTCTTGACCGGCTCACTGATCGTATTCAGCGGAAGACTGTGGGCCGCAGCCTTGAACTCTGCTACATATTCCCCCAGAGCCTTGTCCTTATATTCACCGCCGGTTTCCTTCGTGCCGGTATCATCCGAGTATTCCTTGGCAACGGCTGCAAAGTCCGCACCGCCATCCAGCTTCGCCTTCACTTCCTGGGCGCGCTTCAGCGCATCGGCATCGGTCCGCTCCTTGCCCGCGCTATCCGTCAGGCCAACCAGGACATGGCGCAGTGTAGCCACACTATAATCAGCCTTGTTGGTTTCATAATGGGTCTTGACCTGCTCGTCCGTTAATTTCAGCAGCATGTCCTGATATACGGTAAGTACGCGCTGCATATAGGAACGCAGGTCCGACTCGCTCAGATCCTGTTCCTTCAGCGTGCTTTTGTATTTGTCGCCCAGCGCAGTCTTGATAGAGCCGATCTGTGTATCGGCTTCCTTCTCCGCAGCTTTCTTTGCTTCATCCGTGGCCTTGTCCGCCAGGTATTCGAACGCGACCTCCTGCTTCAGGATGGACTCCTTGAACATATCGATCTCCAGATACTGCGCCTGCTCAGGGGACAGGAATTTCATTACGCGGGTATCCAGATTGAATTCCTTCTCGGTAATGGTGCCGCCCTTATACGTTGCCACCGCCTTATCATCACTTTTATTGCTGCAGGCAGCAAGCATGGAGAAGGACAGGGCTGCGGTCAGTGAGACCGCCAGTACCTTCCACGATTTTTTATTTAACGACATTGTGTAATTCTCCCTTCGATTTTAAAGACTGCTTGGCGGCCGCCAGGAATTGCTCCAGCACATCCAGCAGCTCCTTGTCACCTAAATCCTTCGCTTTGATACGGATCGTAGCCTTGGCATCCTTATCAAATTGTACACGCCTTTCAAAGCTATTACCAACTTTGGCGAGCTTTGCCGTATCAAAACCCCCGAGGCTGCCCTCGTGGAAATTAAGCAGAGCCTCATCCCCGCGACGGACCATGGATTCCATGCCGTACAGCTTGCCGTACACCTTCAGCCGGGCCACAGAGAGCAGATTAATCACGGCCTCCGGCAATTCGCCGAACCGGTCCAGCAGCTCATCCTCAAGCTCCGAGGCATCCTCGAAGGAGGCCACCGCAGCCACTTTTTTATAGATTTCTATTTTTTGGATACTGTCGTAAATATACTCGGACGGAAGATACGCGTCAATCGACAAATCAATGACCGTATTGCCTTGCTTCAGCGAAGTATCCTCCTCGCCAAGCACGCTCACCTTGCGTTTGCGGATTTCCTCCGCCAGCATCTGCGAATACAGGTCGAAGCCGACCGAGGCAATGAAGCCATGCTGCTCCGCCCCCAGCAGATTGCCCGCTCCCCTGATGGAGAGATCTCGCATGGCAATTTTGAAGCCTGACCCGAGCTCCGTGAACTCCTTGATGGACTGCAGCCGCTTCTCCGCCACCTCTGTCAGCACTTTATCGCGCTGGTAGGTGAAATAGGCGTACGCAATCCGGTTGGAACGTCCGACGCGCCCGCGCAGCTGATACAGCTGGGACAGGCCCATTTTGTCAGCATCATGAACAATAAGTGTATTTACATTAGGAATATCGACGCCGGTCTCGATAATAGAGGTGCTGACCAACACATCATACTCTCCGTCCAGGAAGTCGAGAATTGTCTTCTCCAGCTCCGATTCCGACATCTGTCCATGCCCGATACCCACTCTAGCCTCCGGCACCAGCATGGAGATCTGCGCCGCCATTTCCTGAATGCCCTGTACACGGTTGTACAGATAGTAGACCTGCCCGCCGCGGGCCAGCTCGCGCTCTACCGCTTCCCGGGTAAGCGTCTGGCTGTGCTCCACAACATAGGTCTGCACGGGGAAGCGGTTCTCCGGCGGTGTCTCAATAACCGACAAGTCGCGCACACCGAGCATCGACATATGCAGTGTGCGGGGAATCGGCGTTGCCGTCAGAGTCAATACATCGACATTGGTCTTCAGCCTCTTCAGCTTCTCCTTGTGAGTCACGCCGAAACGCTGCTCTTCATCGACAATCAGGAGGCCCAGGTCCTTGAAGACCAGATCCTGTGACAGCAGCCGGTGTGTACCGATAACCACATCCACCGTGCCCTGGCGTACTCCCTTGATCGTCTCATTCTGCTCCTTGCGGCTGCGGAACCGGCTCAGCACCTGAATATTCAGCGGATAATGGGCGAAGCGTTCGCGGAAGGTCTCATAGTGCTGCTGCGCCAGAATCGTCGTCGGCACCAGCACCGCCACCTGCTTGCCCTCTATCGCCGATTTAAACGCGGCCCGGATCGCCACCTCTGTCTTGCCATAGCCTACATCGCCGCAGAGCAGCCGGTCCATCGGACGGTTCTGCTCCATATCCTTCTTGATCTCTTCGATCGCCCGCAGCTGGTCACGGGTCTCCTCATAAGGGAACATCTCTTCGAATTCGCGCTGCTCCTGCGTATCCTTCTCGAAGCCATAGCCGAGTGCGCTCTGGCGTTCCGCGTACAGCTTGATCAGATCATCGGCGATATCCTGGACCGAGCTCCGCACCTTGCTGGTCACCCGGGTCCATTCATTGCCGCCCAGCTTATATACCTTCGGCTCCTTGTCTTCCGAGCCGACATATTTCTGAATCAGGTCAATTTGTTCAATCGGAACAGAGAGCTTGTCGCCTCCGGCATAGAGGATGTGCATATAATCGCGGTGAATGCCGCTGACCTCAAGCGTCCCAATGCCCATGTATTTACCGATTCCGTGATTCTGGTGAACCACGTAATCCCCGATCTTCAGCTCCGTATAGCTCTTAATCCGTTCGGCATTATCAATGCCCTTGGAGACCTTCCGCGCCTTGCGCTGCTTCTGCGAGAACATCTCACCTTCTGTGATAACCGCCAGATGAATCGAAGGAAGCTCGAAGCCGGAGCCCAGGTTGCCCTGCAGGATCGTCGGCTCTTCAATGCCGTAGTCATCCAGTACCCGGCGGATGCGCTCCATCCGCTCCTCGCCGTTCGCCAGCATAATGACCTTCACGCCGGACTTGTGCCAGCGCTCCATCTCGGACTTCAGCACGTTCATCTGGCCATGGAAATCCTGCATTCCGCGGCTGATGAAGCCCAGAATGTTCTGCGGCTGAATATGCGGAACCTGGCGCAGAAAAATCGACATGAACAAGCTCTGAAACGGACGCTGGTACATAATAGTATCGCTGTCGACAGAGAGATGCAGCTCAGGCAGTGTCTTGCCGTTCTGCAGCAAGTGCAGATTCCACTCCGACTCATCCCGCTCCAGCTGCTTGGCGGTCTCCAGAAGTCTGGCCGGCTCATCCAGAACAAGCAAGGTATCCTTAGCCATGTAGTCATACAGATGAGAGCGTTCAGGGTACAGCAGACTAATATATTTATAGACTTCCGGGAAATAGGTGCCCTGCCGCAGCATCTCCAGCTCCCGGCCCATCTCCTCACGCAGGCGCAGCTTGGCCTGACGGTCACTCATCTTCTCAAGCTGCCGCTCCAGCATCGCAGACGCAGCGGAAGAAGCCGCATCCTGACGGAGCTGATCGGCAATAATCTCTTTCGCCGGTGTGATCTTCACACTGCGGACCTTATCAATGGAGCGCTGATCCATAGGATCGAAGGTACGGATGGAGTCAACCTCATCATCAAACAGCTCCACCCGGTAAGCCAGTGGAGAGGTCATGGGATAGAAGTCGATAATGCCGCCGCGCACACTTAGCTCGCCACGGTTCTCAACACGCTCCACCCGCTCATAGCCCATCTCAATCATGGACATGAGGAAGTCATCCAGCGATAGGGTTCCGTCCTGCGATACCGTAAGCTGGGCTTCAGCCATGACATGTGGAGCGGGGAGCAGCCTCCGTACGCCGGAGTAAGGAACCACTACGATTCCGCGGAAGCCCCTGGCACAGCGCGTCAATACATCGATCCGCTGGGCCAGCGTCTCCGGACTTGAGACAGCGGCTTCAGCCGCCACCAGCTCATTGGCCGGATAGAGCAGCACCCGTTCCGGGGAAAGCGCTTCCTGTAAATCCTCAGCCATCTTCTGGGCCGAGAACATATTATGGGTCACTACCAGCAGCGGACGCTCCGTCTCTTCATGCAGTGCAGCAAGCATGATTTGTCTGGCCGAGCCGGACAGACCGGAGATGAGCTGTTCCTTCATCCCTGCAGCGATACCACGGGTGACAGACTGGAAATCAGTATCCTTGGAAAAAGCTTCTATAAGACCTTGTAACAACAGGTGCACCTCTCTTACTAAACAGGCTGACAGCGGCAACGCCGCTGTCACCTGTTATAATTGGAATCGAAAACAAGCCTTAGCGGATAAGGCCAAGGCTTGCGGATGACGATAGAGACAGGCGCTTCCACCTTACTGAAGCGGACTGGCCAGCAGGCTGAGCTCGGGGTTGTTGTCCAGCGCCTGCTTGCAGTAATCGCAGGTCACCTTCACCGTAATCTCGCCGTCTGAATCATACGCTATTATATCTCTGCGCTCCGCAGGGGTCAAGGATTGCAGCCCAAGCTGCATCTCTGTGATATCGCTTCTGCCGATGCTCCCTAAGAACGTCCGGCAGTGCCTGCATACATAGTGTATTGCCATCTATATGCCTCCTGAAGGTAGTATATACCTCCAGTATGCCCCGCCGGGGATCGCTTTAGCCGCAGGCTCCTGAACCCTATACCTTGTATTTCATCCGTTGAATTTGGCCATGGTCTGTTCAAAGGTGTGCTGCAGGCTGAATTCCACAGCATCGCAAGTATCACTTATCATGCTCGCAAGCTGAGCTCCATCCTTCTTGGCGAAGGTAGACAGTACATAGTCCACTATAGCAAAGCCCGGCTCCGGACGGGATATGCCCATCCGCACCCGGTTGAAGCTCTGGGTGCCCGTATGCTGTATGATTGACTTAATGCCATTGTGTCCGCCGGCACTTCCCTGATAGCGCAGCCTGATCTTGCCAAGCTCCGTGTCCAGATCATCATAGACCACAATCATATCTTCCAGCCGGACCTTATAATAATCCATATAAGCCCGTACCGCTTCCCCCGACAGGTTCATGAAGGTCATCGGTTTGATCAGCACCGTCTTGACACCGCCGATCATCCCTTCGCCGATCACCGATTTGCATTTGTTCTGGTTAAAGGCAATTCCGTGTCTGGACGCAAGCTCATCAAGGGCCATGAAGCCGACATTATGTTTGGTCTTCGCGTATTGCGGTCCGGGATTCCCAAGTCCAACAATCCATTTCATAAGTAAGGTTTTTCCTTTCCACCCGGTACTCTCAGCAGAAGAGTTCCGTTTTTGGTACAATAAGTTTATACTCCGGAGACAGGTGATGAACATGCCACATCAGGGCGATATCTTAACACTGCAGCGCCATTTCCAGTACCATATTCAATATGCTGTGCCTGTTGAAGTCTATAGGGGGAACGCGCACGTAGACATTGGTGTGATTACAGCCGTGGACGAAGGCTTCGTAGAACTGCAGGGTACGCTGTACAACCGCAG
Source organism: Paenibacillus sp. FSL K6-1217 (assembly GCF_045040735.1). Taxonomy (NCBI): domain Bacteria; kingdom Bacillati; phylum Bacillota; class Bacilli; order Caryophanales; family Paenibacillaceae; genus Paenibacillus; species Paenibacillus sp. FSL K6-1217. The sequence continues at coordinate 5,170,414 of NZ_CP150271.1, read as the reverse complement.
CCTCTTCACCTTCATCTCCCGTCCGGGATACTGAAGCTTAATTAGCATAAGTCCCGGCCTCTGTATCACGCCGATAAGGGTTACATCTTCCGCAGCGCGGAGGTGTAACCCTTTTTCTGCTGATCTGCCTGCAGCCTATTCGATTTCGAACAGCTTGCTGATCGACAGCTCTTCATGCACGCGAATGATAGCTTCGCCCATCAGCGGGGCTACGGACAGCACTTTGAGCTTGGAAGTCGGATTGCTGCTGCGGATGGGAATGGTATCCGTCACGATAATTTCTTTGATTGGAGAGTTCTCCAGACGTTCATGCGCCGGGCCGGACAATACAGGGTGGGTACAGCAGGCGTAGACTTCCTTCACGCCGCCTTCCATCAGAGCATTGGCTCCCAGCACGATCGTTCCAGCCGTATCGATAATATCATCGATCAGAATCGCTGTTTTGCCTTCAATGTTACCGATAATGTTCATCACTTCACTGACGTTCGGTTCAGGACGGCGCTTGTCGATAATCGCCAACGGAGCGTTGAGGAAGTCGGCCAGCTTTCTGGCCCGTACCACACCGCCATGGTCAGGAGATACGACCACCGGGTTCTGAATCTGCTTGGAACGGAAGTATTGGGCCAGAATCGGAACACCCAGCAGATGATCCACAGGAATGTCGAAGAAGCCTTGAATCTGCATCGCATGAAGGTCCATAGTAATGACGCGGTGTGCACCCGCCTTCTCAATCAGGTTCGCTACCAGCTTGGCCGTAATCGGATCACGGGAACGGGCCTTACGGTCTTGACGGGCATATCCGTAGTAAGGAATTACGACATTGATGCTCTTCGCAGAGGCACGCTTAAGGGCATCTACCATGACCAGAAGCTCCATCAGATTGTCGTTCACCGGTCCGCAGGTGGACTGTACGATATAGACATGACAGCCCCGGACACTCTCCGACAGCTTAACCTGGATCTCTCCGTCACTGAAGCTGGTTGTATGGGACTCGCCCATCGGAATACCGATATAATCGGCAATCTGGCTGGCCAGCTTGGGATTGGAGTTGCAGGTGAAAATCTTGAGTTTGGAATCACAATAAGTCATAAAATATAAACCCTCCGTGACGGAATTTAACTTGCCAAAGTGCCGGCGCGGATGTGCAAGAAGTCCGTCCGGCGCTTTAGGCCTACAGCTGCTTTTTCGCTTACAGCTTTACGATGGACTATGCTGGTCTTTCTTCGCTTTGGCCCGGGAGCGGATCTTCTCTGCATACCCCGGCTTATTCTCCTGCCTTGGTCTGGCAATCGCCAGATCGTTCTCTGAAACCGGACGCGTGATGGTGGAGCCGGCGACAATGAATGCGCCCTTGCCTACCGTAACCGGAGCGACAAGATTCACGTTGCTGCCGATAAAGGCATCATCACCAATCTCTGTTCTGAACTTATTATAGCCGTCATAATTAACGGTGATCGCGCCGCAGCCGATATTGACATGCTTGCCGACCTCAGCATCACCGACATAGCTTAAATGAGATACCTTGGAGCCGTCGCCGATTGTCGCATTCTTGATCTCTACGAAGTCGCCGATCTTGACATCCTCACCCAGAACGGTGCCCGGACGTAAATACGCAAAAGGCCCAACGGAAGCCCGTGTGCCGACCTGAGCCTGATTCAGCACGGAATGCTTCACAGCCGCTCCGTCCATAATCACGCAGTCTTCAATTTCACTTGCCGGACCGATCACACAATCTTCACCGATCACTGTCTTACCCTTGAGGACCGTGCCCGGATACAGCACCGTATCTGCTCCAATCTCAACATCTGCCCCGATATAGGTGGAAGCCGGGTCGATGATAGTGACTCCGCCGAGCATATGCCCCCGGTTGATGCGCTGACGCATATAGCCTTCGGCTTCAGATAACGCCAGGCGGTCATTCACACCGATGGACTCTGCAGCATCATGGGCCTGATAACCCAGAACAATATCGCCCTGGCCCCGGAGGATGCCGATGACATCCGTCAGATAATATTCCTGCTGGTTATTGGTGTTCGTAACCTTCTCCAGCGCGGCAAAGAGCTTGGCGTTATCAAAACAATACGTTCCTGTATTGATCTCGTGAACCGCCGCTTCACTCTCCGTGCAGTCCTTCTGTTCCACAATCTTCAGCACTCCGCCGTCTTCGCCGCGGATAATCCGGCCGTATCCGGCTGGCTGTTCCATCACCGCAGTAAGGACAGTTGCAGCAGCATTCTGCGCTTCATGCAGCGCCATCATGCCTTCGAGCGTCTCGCTCATGACAAGCGGCGTATCTCCGCAGATGACAATCGTGGTTCCTTCTTCACTGCCAAGAAGATCCTTGGCCTGCTTGACGGCATGGCCGGTTCCAAGCTGGACATCCTGCAGTACATATTCGGCATCCTCGCCTAAGTATGCCTTAACCTTCTCGGCGCCGTGCCCTACGACAATTACGTTACGCTGGCATCCGGTCGCCTTCACTGTATCAAGCACGTGCCCTACCATCGGTTTACCGCAGACAGGGTGCAGCACCTTGTATAATTTAGATTTCATGCGCTTGCCTTGACCTGCAGCAAGTACAACAGCCATTCTTTTCAAGAATGCCAACCTCCTACTTCTTGAACTCACTACTGAATATATCTCATTCCGGGCAAAAAGAAAAGAGAACCATGCCTGCATGGTTCCCTTTTCTTCGAACCCCAATAAAATCCCCCCACAAAGTGGGGCTTTGGCTTCGAGGCTGACCCAGGTACTCTGCGGGGACCCCGAAACATACAAAACGGTATGGGCTAATGCTGCCCTGGGGAGGCAGCACATCCTAGGAAGTCAGTGCTTCAACAGCTCAGGCTCCCTCTTCAATAACTTCTTCTTCCTCCGTAGCGGCACGTTCGTACTCGGCCAGAACCGCAGATTGAATCTTTTCGCGCGTTCCCGAAGAAATCGGGTGTGCGATATCGCGGAATTCTCCGTCAGGTGTACGCTTGCTGGGCATTGCAACAAACATCCCGTTATTCCCGTCGATGACGCGAATGTCATGAACAACAAACTCGTTATCGATTGTAATGGATGCGATTGCTTTCATTCTCCCCTCAGAGTTGACGCGGCGGAGTCTGACATCCGTAATTTGCATGTGTGTGTTCACCACCTTTTTCCATCAGAGACTTGGTGTATAATTCCACACAGCAATGCGAATTCCTTCTTTTTCATTCCAAATAATGCCTGATTAAGAAGATTATTTTTGCCCAACCTTCGATTTCGACAGATTTCGTGCAGTTATCTTAAGAATCCTCACCGATTCGACATTATGCACCAATTTTCAGAATCAGGGCTTGCCGCTCTTTCAGGAGGAGAAATAGTTGCCCGGGAAGGCCGAAATGCGCCGTACCTTGGAGTCCACCTCGGTCAGCTTCACCAGCGACACGTAGTCATGCAGCAGCCGTTCTTCATTCTCCACGGCGCCGGACTCTACGAGCACACCTACACCCGCCACCTCTGCATTGAACTCACCCAGCAGATCGACCATTCCGCGTACGGTGCCGCCCGCCTTCATGAAGTCATCGACAATCAGCACCCTTGATTTCTCGCGCAGCGCCCGTCTGGACAGGGACATCGTATGAATACTCTTATGGGAACCCGATACATAGTTAATGCTTACAGCCGAGCCCTCTGTTACCTGATGGTCACGGCGGACCAGCACAACCGGCAGTCCCAGCTGTGCAGCCGTTGCATAAGCGAGCGGAATCCCTTTGGTCTCCACCGTCATAACCACATCAATCTCCACGCCGTAGAAGGCGGTGGCAATGATCTTGCCCGCCTGCTCCATCAGGGACGGAAGGCCGAGCAGATCGGACATATACAGATAACCGCCCGGCAGAATCCGGTCACTCTGCTCAAGCTGCCCGCACAGACGGTTCACGAAGGCAAGCGCCATGTCCATAGGCATCCGGGGAATATAACGTACTCCGCCCGCTGCCCCGGCCAGTGTCTGCAGCTCGCCCATCCCTTCGCCTTCAAATACCTCTTTTATAATAGCCAGGTCCTCGCTGACCGATGACTTCGCCGCACCATACCGCTCTGCAAATGTGGACAGCGGCAGGAGATCATGCGGCTTCTCCAGTAAAAATTGGGTCATGTCAACTAACCGCTGGCTTCGTTTAAGTTTTTTCACGGAATGCTCCTCGCCAAAACCGAATATTACTATGAATAATATCATTATTGTACGGATTTGCACAAGCGGAAACCGCTTTGCCACCCTTTTCAGAGGACGGTTCCGTTCCGCCTAGCTCAGTGAACGCACGGCATAGACTTCCTTGCAGAATCCGCGCAGTCCGTTATAGATTCTTGCCACCTTGGACTGCTTGGAGACCAGGCCGAATACGGTCGGGCCGCTTCCCGACATCAGTACGCCGTCCGCACCCAGCTTCAGCATCGCTTCCTTGAGCTGCTGCACCTCAGGGTGCAGCTTCAAGGTCACATCCTCCAGCACGTTGCCGAGGCCTGCACAGACGGCTGAGAAGTCACCGGCTTCCAGGGCCTGCTGCATCCGGAGCGCAGACGGATGGACCGTTATGTTGGCGGCGCGCACGCGTCCGTATACTTCAGCCGTCGATACATTGATCGGCGGCTTCGCCAGAATGACCCAGCATTGCGGCGGATTCGCGATTCTCGTCAGCCGTTCTCCCCTGCCCGTAGCCAGGGCGGTGCCTCCTGTGACACAGAACGGGACGTCCGAGCCCAGCTCGGCGCCCAGCTCCTGCAGCTCCTGCACCGGGATGCCGAGGCGCCAGAGCCGGTTCAGGCCGCGCAGCGTGGCTGCGGCGTCGCTGCTGCCTCCGGCGAGGCCGGCAGCAACCGGAATTCTTTTGTCCAGATGAATATGTACGCCGCTTCTGACGTTATACCGGTCCTTGATCAGCCTTGCAGCCTGGAAGGCCAGATTCTTCTCATCCAGCGGAATATATCCGGCCTGGCTTGAGATAATAATCGAATCCCGCTTCAGCTCCGACAGCTCCAGCCGGTCCGCCAGATCGACCATCGTCATTATCATTTCCACTTCATGAAATCCGTCAGCCCGCTTATGCAGCACATCCAGCATCAGATTAATTTTTGCCGGTGCCTTCTCATACATTTTCAAGGCGTTCACCCACCCTCAGCTTTTCCCGTACAAAACAACTTAACATATTATATGAGAAACTGGCAGTGAAGTCCATTAAATAAACATCCGGTTCTATCAAGCAGAAAAGGTACCGCCATTAGGCGATACCCGGTGCGGCATCCATGCCGCCATCAGCTACGATTTCCGCGCAGCCTGCTCTGCCAGCTGAATGGCCCGCTTGACCATATTCCCCGCATCGACCGCGCGGATTCCGCCCCAGCCCTCCTGCTCGACCGTTTCGTAGAACCCGAGCTCCTTGGCCAGCTCCGTCTTCAATTCCTCCGACATCATGCTCCGTCTTCTGCGGCTCATTACAAATTCCTCCCTTGTATACTGCCCTATGATGAACGTACTGCCTATGTAGTATGCAGCCAAGGGGCAAGTGTCATCCAGCATAATTCAGGAAGCTTTCCGCCATGCAAGTGGAAACGGCATTGCCGTCCTTTGTAAGGACGGTACCGTTTCAGCGAGAAAGATAAGGATAATGATAGCGCGAAGCATATAAATTCTTATCTTTCAAAATAACCCCCCAAAGTGGGGCTTTAGCGTAGGTGATGACTCAGGTACTTTGCGGGGACCCCAAAACATAAAAATTCTATCAAAAAACAGCCCCCCTACAGGGAGACTGTCATGACGCTAAGCTTTGATATACATAATCCGCATCTGCCCATCGTCTTCGGTAACTGTGATTTCCACAGATTCAGTAAGTATATCGGCGTAGCTATAGGAGACCCGCTTGAATGTCTGCTGCTCCTGATCGAGTTTGACAATAAATACAGAAGGGTACGTTTCTTCCAGGACACCGGTGCGTTCAACGGTCTTGCGACGGCCACCGTTAGCCCGCAACGTGATCTTATGACCGACGTGAGCTTCAAGACTGCGTTTAATTTCCAACAGCGCGTTATTAGCCATTGCCTGACGACCACCTCTTTCCTTGTCCATTATACAACCTCTTTAACCCTTTGTCAAATTAAATAAATAATTATAGATGATGAGAAAAAAGATGTCAACGGAATTTTTTTTGACGATGGAAGTCCTGTCATAAGCACCTTGTTAGCGGTAATGATTGCGGCTGCTTCATAGCCTGTCCTTCTGCCGAAGGCTGCCGCCCTGCTCCAACAAAAACAGGATAAGCACGAATGCCTACCCTGTTCCTGCCACCTGTTCAGTTATCCCTTATCCGGTTACAGCACCGAAGGGGCAACCTTCAGCGTAGCCAGATTCTGCAGTTGGGGCATTCCGATACGGAAGCTGCCGCGTGTCTCAATTCCGCCCATCCCCTGATTACCGCTGATCGTATGGTTAAGGGTATCGCTTAAGTTCACCGTGTCCCGGATGGAAGTGAATGAGGCCTTGGCAGCAATATACACCGGGTCCAGAGCATGAATGAGGATGCGGCCCGGCGAGCTGGCGAAGTTGGCACCATTGCCTAAGAGCGCCTCGAAGTGCGACTGGCAGGCTCCGGCTACGATTGTCAGGGCATCGAAATTCCGCTCATATTCACGGGCTACCCGAATGGCTGCCACGAAATTCTGTGAATTCTTATAGCTGCTCAGACTGTACAGATCATAATTCTGTTGTTGCTTAAGTACTCCATCATGGCCGGTAATCACTACGATATCGGGACGTACACTAGGCAGCAGACGGTACAGCGTCTCCGCCATTTTGGATTCATGGACATGATGTCCCTCCGCCGGGATGCGCAGCTGCTCGTAGAGACTCAGGCTCTTCTTCAGATAGAGCGCATCTCCATCCAGATGCAGGACCTTGCCCGGCACTTCAAAATAAGCCGCTTCCTTCGGAGATTGGCCCCAGGTTCCTGTGGACCCCGATACACTTTCTCCGCTCCGCTGGCTCTGGACCTGCCGGTCTTTGCGCAGCCAGGTCAGAGATTCTGTTGCCTTGATCTGCGCACGCTGTCCCCGCTCGGTAACCCGTGTAGGCGGCACCTGCACCAGATCCTCCAGCGGGGAATCCGCCAACAGACGGAACTCCGTCCCCTTGATGACCGCTCTATTCTGCAGTATATTGTCTATCCGGAAGGTCACATCGCCGCCATAGGATTTACGAATGACCAAGTCTCCTAGATTCATTACAACCACCACCTCTACCCCATGTTATGGGCAAAGGCCCCGGTTGGTTCATCCAGCCGGAGGGTTTATTGTATTCTATTCGATTCCGGCAGCCAGAAGAACCGCGCTGAGCCGCGCATACTCCTCAATGCTGAGCGTCTCGCCGCGCCGTGAGGGCTCAATGCCAGCTTCAGCCAGCAGCGCCTCCAGGCGCTCACGCCCTTCTTCCGGGAAGAAGCGGGCCTTGAGATTATTGGCAATCGTCTTGCGCCGCTGGGTAAAGGACGCCTGAATCACACCAAAGAAATGCTTCTCGTCGGCTACCTCCACCGGAGGACGCTCTCTGACCTTCAGGCGTATCACCGCAGACTCTACATTCGGCTGCGGGATGAACACCGTACGCGGCACGATACAGACCAGCTCAGGCTCGCTGTAATACTGCACGGCAATACTCAGGCTGCCGTACTCCTTGCCGCCCGGAGACGCCGCCATACGCTCGGCAACCTCCTTCTGGATCATCACGACGATGTTATCCAGCGGCAGCTTCTCTTCCAGCAGCTTCATAAGGATAGGTGTAGTCACATAATACGGCAGGTTGGCTACGACACTTACCCGGTCCCTGCCCGCGAAATCCTCGGCGAACAGCTCCTGCAGGTTCACCTTGAGCACATCATCATTACGGACCTTCACATGGGGATAGGGCGACAAGACATCCCTAAGGATAGGAATCAGCCTGCGGTCAATCTCCACCGCAGTGACGGCTCCGGCCGTCATTGCGAGCCGTTCCGTCAAGGCTCCGATACCCGGGCCGATCTCCAGCGCACCGGCTGTACTATCAAGACCGGCAGCATCCACTATTTTGTCCAGAATATTCTGATCAATCAGAAAGTTCTGGCCCAGGCTTTTTTTGAAGGAGAAGCCGTAACGCTGAATTATCGCTTTGGTTCTTGTTGGGGACGAGATGTTCTCGGTACCGCTCATGAAGTAATGCCTCCCTGATCAATTTGGGCGAGGGCCTGCGCGAATTCTTCGCGGGTAATGCCGAACATCGCCAGACGTTTGTACAGCTGCTTGCCATTGCAATAACCGATACCGAGCAGATTGCCAAGCTGCATTCTGCGCTCGGCCGCCCGGGGATGCACCATCAGCCCTGCAGCCATGAGCTCGTCCAGCCCAATGATGGCCGGCGCTCCCTCGAAGGAGGTATGCACATGCTCCAGCGCATGGCGGATAGCCTCAGGCGACGCGTTCTCGATCCCAATATCCCCCTTACGGGTGGCATCCTTCTCCGGGATGAAGGCATGCTTGCAGCCCGGCACCTTGGCCGCGACGATTTTGCGGATTCGCTCTCCGGCATGATCGGGGTCTGTAAGAATGATTACTCCCCTGCGCTCCATAGCTAGTGTAATCTTGGCAATGACCTTGCGGTCCACGGCCGAGCCCCCGGTTTCAATCGTATCTGCCTCTACCGCACGCTTAACGGCAACGGTATCGCTTTTCCCTTCAACCACAATTAGCTCTTTAATCATAAATAATTTTACTCCTTACTCCAGAACGCAAAAAGAAGAGGATTCGCTCCCCTTCTTTTTGGCTAAAGAATGTATAAGTGATGAGCGGCAGCTCTCTAGAGTTTCGTAAGTGCTTCCCTCACTATATCGTATTAACCGCTAATTTGCAAAAGACTTTCCGCCCTAGTTCAACTCCGGCTTCACAGGTCCGATCACATAGAGTGTCCGCGACTTACGGCCGAAATTACGGGCATGGCTCAGTGAATCGTAATAGACGTCCACCTTGTTGCCTTTGATGGCACCGCCGGTATCCTCTGCTCGGCGAAACCCTAATCCCTCAATGTACACCCACCAGCCAATCGGTATAATCCTTGGATCTACAGCTATAGTGCGGCCTTCCGTTACGCGTGTGCCGGAGGCGGTACGTGTTCCGATACCCGGTTCCTGCGAGGAATACGCGGTCATCGATACGTTCTTAATCATTCTTTTGTATTCGAAATCCACACCAGCCTTACTGGTAACATTGCTGGCCTTTGCGCTGGCTTTAGATGACTTGGAGGTTGTTACAGGTTTGGAAACTTTGGCAACAACAGGAACGGGTTTGGGAAGCGGCTTGGTTCCAATGGCAATGACTTTATCCTTGGTTACCGTCTGTACTTCCTTGCCGATCATGCGCATGGATGCCAGCTCGCCATCTTGATAGATCTTCTCGATGTGCTGGATCATGACGCCCGGCTTACCTGCCTGTGCCACTCTTACGGTTCCCTTGGTCAACGAGGGGTCTGCTGTCTTGATTACCCGGAAAGGCAAATTGGTTGTCCGTTGAACCACATCCTTGTTAATACGGACAATTTTGATTTCCATGTCGGCAGATACTGCGGTTTCTAGCGAAGGGTAAATCTTGTCTAGGCCTTCCAGGCTGTAGCCCAATTTGTCGATGGCCTGACCAATGGTATCCTCGGTCGTAAATAACGTCTCGGTCTTCCCGTCTACGGTAAGAGCGAACTTTTGCGCAGTGTTAATCACGATACGGTCGCCGTCTTTTATTTCATCACTAAGGCCAATAGATAATTCATCATGCGCCTGCAGCGAAATCTGTTCCTTAGCCAGCACATCACTGAACAGCGCTTCCCGCGTCTCCAGTGTCTGTACCTGTCCGTCTATTACTAGAGTAATTTCTTTCTTGCTCTGACCGTGTACGTACAGCAGAATTAACAGTGCGATCACAATCGCTGCCACACCGGCAAGTAAAACTACGCGGGGATTTACTTGCTTCAACCGTAATGCGAAAGACCTGCTGGATGATTGCGAATCATGGGATACCTCTGGTTGGAATACGCCCACTCTCTCCATCCTCCTTACATAGCCCCGTCGTCCAAGTTAGTTCAAGGTGACTGTATCACTTCTGACGAAACTAGGTTTGAGATTGCAACAGGATACGCCCGCACTTCCTTCAGCGTTTCCTGCTCATGGATCGCCTGCTCGGCATAATGACTTCCGGAGATCTGTTATATAACAGTATGCCGGGAGCATTCGCATTATTCAAAACAAAAGAAGCCTAAAAAGAGCTCATTAGAGGACTCTTTCGTGGCTTCTCCGGTGTCAAATACGTCGGAATGCTTATGCACGAGGTTTCCTCTCTTACTTGCGCTTACGGGGTTAGCTGTCGGGTTCGGGCATAAGAGAGACGCCCTATCTTAGGTCACCCGCTCACGGCGGTTGCCCTCAAATTCACCCCAAAGACCACGTAAAGAAATCAAATAATGCCTGCGGCAATTCTGTGTCTTACTCTTGTACGTTCATGCGGCAGAGCATTATTGGTTCCCCCGTTCTCCGTTCGGAGACTCAGCGAGACGATCCATGAAAAAGTGACTGTCACAGTTACAACAGCTCACTGCACTGAAAAGATGATATCCTGTTTTGATACATGTTGTAAAGGACGATTCAACCACGTTTACGTAAAAAATTGATTAAAATATTGTAATATTCGGCCGTTTTGGCGTCATAAAAGTTTAATATATCCGCTATACTTCATTTTTCACCGATTTTACTCCTGTTTTCAGAGTATTCCAAATAGTTCCAGTGCGTTCGCATACGTAATTTCCGCCAATTCCTGTAATTCAATCCCTTTTATTGCCGCGGCTGCCTCCGCTACCAGTCTCACATGAGCGGACTCATTTCGCTTGCCCCGATACGGGTGCGGAGTCAGGTAAGGCGAGTCCGTTTCGATCAACAGCCGGTCCAGCGGAGTCTGGGCAAGCACCTCTTTGGGCACCCTTGCATTCTTAAACGTAATCGGTCCTCCGAAGGAAAGATGGAAGCCCAGGTCCAGACACATCTTGGCACTTTCCCAGCTGCCGGAGAAGGAATGCATTACGCCGCCAACCTCGTCCGCCTTCTCCTCACGGAGGATGCGGATCACATCTTCATGCGCATCACGGTTATGAATACAGATCGGCATCTTCAGCTCACGGGCAAGCCCGATCTGCTTGCGGAATACTTCATGCTGCACATCCTTAGGGGAGGTGTCCCAGTAATAATCCAGCCCGATCTCCCCGATGGCGACCACCTTGGGATGAGCGCACAGGGAGGCAATCCATTCCAGGTCTCCGTCCTTCATACTGATGGCATCCTGGGGATGCCAGCCTACGGCTGCATAAATATAATCATATTTCTCGGCAAGCTGCATAGTCGTCGGTATCGTGTCCCGGTTAAAGCCGATGTTGATCATCTTGCTGACTCCAGCTTCCAGCGCCCGGGCAATGACCTCTTCGCGGTCTTCGTCGAATTGCGGAGCATCCAGATGGGTATGTGTGTCGAATAACTGCATTTCATTACATCCTTTCGGCCTGTTGTTCTATCTATAATTCCAAGCTTAAGCTGATTATTTGGCAAAAATCTCTGCGATGGACGGCGGGAGCTGTGGAAGGGCTTGCTGCAGCCTGTCCTGCGGAAAATATAAATGGTATCTGCCGCGGTGAATGCCGCTGATGGAGCGTACAATATCCGAGACCTCGGAGATTTCCCGCAGCCGCTCATGCCTGTCCAGAAGCAGAATCTGTTTGCTGTCAAAACCGTCTCCCGGACGGAACACATCATATGGAAGATCGGTGGGATAATCAATTTCCAGGTCATAATCGGGCCGTAGTCCGGCATCGGCGAAGCTGCGGCGGATTTCGTCAATCGTGCCTGCATCCAGATGCTCCATCTCCACATATTTATACAGTTTACGATGGATAAACCGGCTGCACAAGTCGCTCAGGATGGCATCCTCCTCCAGCGTCCACTGCATGAAGGCCGTCTGCATCAAGGCTTCATCCAGCAGGAGATACTGCTCTACCGTGACCTCTCCGCTGAACAGGTCGCTTAGCGGCTCAATCATGAACCGGAAAGCATGCTCCTGCTGCACCAGCTCCTTGGCCCGGCGGAGAATCTGCCGCAGAATAATCTCCGAGCTGCGTGTTACAGGGTGGAAATAGACCTGCCAGTACATCTGGTACCGTGACATCAGGTAATCCTCAATCGCATGCATTCCTGATTCCTTCACAACCACCCGGCCGTCATAAGGGCGCAGCATCCGCAGAATCCGGTCGATGTCGATGGTGCCGTAATTCACCCCTGTATAATATGCATCCCGCAGAAGATAATCCATCCGGTCCGCATCAAGCGGCCCCGACACCAAATTGACAACAATTTCGTGCTCATAGGTTTTGGAGATGACCGAAGCCACTTTACCGGGGAAATCTTCAGCCACATCACGCAGAATCGCCGTGATCTCCGTATCCTCCAGAATGATGCGGCAGGTCCAGTCTTCATGATCCATTTCGAAAGCTTCTTCTATAGAGTGGGAAAAGGGGCCATGCCCCAGATCATGCAGCAGCGCCGCACACAGGGTAAGCAGTCTCTCCTCCGGCATCCAGTCCTTGTAGCCGCTCCGTTCAAATTGGGAGATAATCCTCCGCGTAATCTCATATACACCCAGAGAGTGGGAGAACCGGCTGTGTTCGGCCCCGTGAAAGGTCAGGTACGAGGTGCCAAGCTGCCGGATGCGCCGCAGCCGCTGGAACTCCATGGTATTAATCAGTCTCCAGATAATGGTGTCCTGTACATGGATGTAGTTGTGAACCGGGTCCTTAAATACCTTCTCTTCTGACAGCGGTTGCTTCATGAAATCGTCTCCTTTTCTTGTTTTATATAATATATTGTCGCTCTTTGTCGAATATTAGCGATTAAACGACTGACAAATCGACAAAAACCTTTATACGCTTTTTTAGGATGATTTGCCTGATCAATCGCGGAATAAATGTGGTCTCAAAAGATTCCTTAAAATTAACCTGAAAAAAGGTTGACTGTTTTGGGAATGGTTGGTATTATAAATATCATAAAACAGTGAAGAATGTCGAATATTGACGCTTTTGAACATTGAGAGGAGCAACGATTGTAATGATGAAATCAACAGGAATTGTACGTAAGGTAGATGAGCTTGGACGGGTCGTTATTCCAATTGAATTGCGTCGCACCCTGGGCATTGGAGAAAAAGATGCGCTCGAAATTTACGTGGACGGTGAGCGGATCATGCTTAAGAAATACGAACCTGCTTGCATTTTCTGCGGCAATGCTGAGAATGTAACTTACTTCAAAGGTAAAATTGTTTGTCATGAATGCATTTCGGCTATCCCTACCCCTGTGACAAACTAAATTAAATAGGGTATAATAGGAACTAATCCAATTGTTAATTCTAACCTTTTTATATCTCCTTGGCCTCCCGTTCGCGCGGGAGGTATTTTTTTATGTGTTTTTCGGGGACTTTCCCCCGGTGCCCCTTTTGACTCTTACCCTCCCAAACCCTCCCCAAGGGCCCCGGCCCTCTGGACACCCGGAAGCTTGGCGGATCTCTGCAGCGGACGCGGAAGGAAGCGGGGTTCGGCGGTGGACCGGCCCTTTTCGGCCTCCCTGCGGTGATTCCTCAGGCCTTGTCATGCGCAGTGTCAGATAATGCAACCCTATCATCCCAAAAAATCTAACGGACCGAAAAGACCTTATTCCCACGAGAACGCCACCTTATGCAGCGTAACGGACTCAGGCGACCTTATCATCCTTCTACGAGTCGTTTTGGAGCTGAATTGCAGGGGATAAGGTCCTTGGGGTCCGTTAATCGCCCAAGTGACGACTTTCTTCCCGGATAAGAGCGCCTCAGTCCGTTACGCTAAGCCAAACGCCCCTAAAGAACAACCCCCGCTTGGAAAAGATGCAATTTGAAGGGGAATTGCATCTGCTCCACTATTTTAAATCTGATGAGGTACTAGTTACTTAAGGCGTGAATCAATGATAAAAAAAATGTCTTGAAAAATTTGAATAACTATATTCTGAACAGATATTTTCCATATAAGTGTAAGGAATACATTTATTTCATTGGATGTTCAAATGGTTAAACCCATCTTTAGGCTTTTACTGGAATTTTAATAACTACAACACCACAGTGTTCTAACTCCGCTCCAGGAGTTCGTTATAAATATCCCGCTTGGCCAAGCCACGGTCGGACGCTGCTTTTTTCATAGCATCCTTACGCGTTAAGCCTGAGGCCTCATAATGAGCCACATGCTCCTCAGTACTCAGCTGGCGCCACCAGGAAGACTCGGCCAGCTCCGCCTCCTCCTTGCTCTCTCCCTCAAGCACGATTACATACTCGCCAAGCGGGGGATGCTCCTCCAGCCATGCCAGACACTCCTCAATCGATCCGCGCAGGAACTCCTCATACCGCTTGGTCAGCTCACGGGCCAGTGTAATCCGGCGGTTGCCGAAGGCCTCCTGCAAATGAACTAGGGTCTTGGCCACGCGGTGCGGAGACTCATAGAAGAGCAGTGTCCCCTGTGCAGAACGGAGAGGTGCCAGAACGGCCCGGATATCCTTGCGCTCTCTGGGCAGGAAGCCGATGAACGTGAAGCTGGCGGTGGGCAGTCCTGAGGCAATCAAAGCCGATAATGCGGCATTCGCCCCAGGCACCGGAATCACCGGAATCTGATGGCTGACAGCCAGAGCTACCAGCTCAGCACCAGGGTCGGAAATCGCCGGCAGACCGGCATCGCTGACGAGTGCCAGATTTTTACCTTCTATTATATAGCGTATCAGCTCCGGGCCACTGGCGGCCTTGTTATGCTCATGGTAACTGAACAGCATGGAAGGTGTAATTTCGAAATGGCTCAGCAGTTTACGCGTCTGTCTCGTATCCTCAGCGGCGATAATATCGCATTCCTTCAGCGTACGTACTGCACGGTAGGTCATATCCTCCAGATTGCCGATCGGCGTAGCCACCAGATACAGGCAGCCGCAGCCTTCCGGCTTCGCTCCGTCATGGTTATTTTGAAAGCTGCTTTGGCATTGTATAGTCATTGGCTGGCATCCTCTTTGTTTCCGTAGTAAATATCCATAATCTCAGGGCAGTATTGATTGTCCTCATTATATACGATTAGAGGCGGTTGTAAACGCACCTCCGGCTTCCCGTCCCGCGCGGCCTCGATTAGAACCATGTTCGCCTCCAGATGGGCACGGGGATGCACAAAACGGATCAGCTTCGGCTCCAGCCGGTGCTTGCGCATCAGGCTGATAATGTCCACGAGACGCTGCGGCTTATGCACCATACTGACTTTGCCTCCGGTACGGACCAGCCGGACACAGGCCTGAATGACCTCCTCCAGCGTGCAGCCGATCTCATGGCGGGCCATCGCCTGATGGGAATTCAGCTTCAGGTCGCTCCCGTTCAGCGGCATATAAGGGGGATTAACTGTGATCGCATCATATACGCCATAGCCTGCGGTATGATGAAGCTCCCGCAAATCACCCTCATGAATCTGTACCCGCTCCTCCAAGCCGTTAAGCGATACACTGCGCCGGGCCATATCCGCCAGACGGGGCTGAATCTCTATACCTTCAATCGAAGCCTTCGTCCGCGTAGTCAGCAACATAGGAATGACCCCGTTGCCCGTACACAGATCAAGCACACGTCCGCGCGGCGGTACACTGGCGAACCGGGCCAGCAGCACGGCATCCATCGAGAAGCTGAATACTTCGTCACTCTGGATAATTCTCAGATCATGGGTGAGCAGGTCATCGATCCGTTCTGCTTCACGTAGGGGTACAGATGTATTGTTAAATGAATGGGTCATTGTAATCTCCTAAAAGTTTGGGTTGAGTGTATGCTTCGGAAGCATAGCCTTATATTCAAAAAAACCGTAGGCGACAATCTCCTACGGCTGGATATCCTCATTTATTAAGAAAAGAAAGGCAGAACAGACAATCGCCTTCCGTCCGCAAATGCCCGAAGTAGACATTGCAGATGTGAAAGCCTTCGTGATACAGCCGGGCCAGGTTATCGTAGCCTTCCCCGACAACCTCCGCTTTCCCTTCGGCAGCAAGTATAGCCTCTGCCTCCGCAGACAGCGCAGCCTTATCTACAGGCGCTTCTCTTTTCAATATGATACGCAACTGTTCATTCTCCAGACTCAGCTTCTGATTGGCTTCCATCAGCTCTTTGACCGTCTGCTTCCAATCGCCCAGAGTGGTGCGCATCTCATCCATCTGCGCTTCCATCTCCTGCATGTGTGCAAATATATTTTTCTTCTCCAAGTTTCCACCCCGAAAGTAACCTTATAATGGTTTACTTGACGACAACATCATCCATTGGAAGTTCTTTAACTTTGCCCACTTCAAACAGCTGCACATGAACCGTGCGGCTTCCGGCATTGATACCGACGACCTTACCGTCACCCAGTGAGGTAACGACCATTTTGCCTACAGCCGGCATTTCTTCCTTCGTGCTCTCATAGTTATCATGCTCAAACTTCAGACAACACATCAGCCGTCCGCATAATCCCGAGATCTTGGTCGGGTTAAGCGACAGATTCTGATCCTTCGCCATCTTGATGGACACCGGCTCGAAATCACCAAGCCAGGAGGAACAGCAGAGCACCCGTCCACAGGGTCCAAGTCCGCCTAGCATTTTGGCTTCATCACGTACACCAATCTGCCGGAGTTCAATGCGGGTACGGAAAATACTGGCCAGATCCTTTACCAGCTCGCGGAAATCCACGCGGCCCTCGGCCGTGAAATAAAAAATAATTTTGTTGCGGTCAAACGTAAACTCCACATCCACCAGCTTCATTTTGAGGCCATGATCGCGGATTTTATTTAAACAGGTGGTAAAAGCATCCTTAGCAGCACTTTTGTTCTCTTCCACCACGCGCGCGTCGGTTTCACCGGCAATGCGCATGACTTTCTTGAGCGGCAGTACAACATCTGCTTCCTGCACCTCTTTTTTGCCAACGACAACCTTACCGTATTCGACCCCTCTTGCAGTCTCAACAATTACGCATTGATCGCGTTCAATCGGGAAATCAAGTGGATCAAAATAATATATTTTACCCGCTTTTTTGAAGCGGACACCTACTACGCTGTACAAAAATTAACCCCCTTGTTTGACGGTAAAAGGAACCCTTAAGCAAGACTGCTTCCCTAATGACTCATGCTTGTCCTTCCTCGTCCGCTAAACCCGTACTTCCAGGCGCTAAGGATGTATCCGGAGGATGTATCATAAATAATCCGAACCTTTAGCTTTCCAGTCGGATTAAGAACTGCTCCAGACAAAGCTGGGCATTGGCATTGGAACGAAGCTTCCGCTTGCTCTCCGCCGCAAATTCCATGTAAGCCACCCATTGTTCCGTACTCCGCTGACGGGCAGCCTTGGAAATAAAGTCTAACTGATCTATGAAAACGATACTTTCGTGCTTTCGGTACAGGAAGTATAGCATATCTTTGAACCATAAGTGGAACATGCTGAAGAGAATATCCAAATGTTCACCAAGTCCTGTCTTGAACAGCTTCGGTCCTGCGGTTGCCACCGCGGAGCTGCCCTTGCCCAGAGACTCCTTCGCTAATTGTAACACTAGATTTCTCATTTCTGCAAACCAATTCTGTGCCAAAAGTTCCCTGCAGCCGTCAAGACCGGCAGTCAGTGATACCGCGCAGCGCGCCAGCGGCACCGGAACCCCTTCCCCGGACAACGCCTGCAGCATAATATCCGGATGCAGCGGGCTGAACGGAATGCGCTGGGTTCTGGACTGGATCGTCGGAAGCAGGGAACTGCTGTTATCCGAAATCAGAATACCAACCGCCGGGGCAGGCGGCTCCTCCAGAAATTTCAGCAGACTGTTGGCGGCCTGCACCGTCATTTTGTCCGCTCCTTCTATAATATAAACCTTCGGGTTAATCCCTTCCGAGCGGTAGGAAAAAACACGCTGAAGATCACGAATCTGGTCAATCTTAATGCTGGCCCCGTCGGGACGCAGCAGCGTTAGATCCGGATGATTGCCATGCTCCACCTTGCGGCATTCCAGACACTCCCCGCAGGCATCATCCTTGCTGTTAGTGCAGAATATGGCCTGGGCGAAGGTCAGCGCCATCTTCACCTGCCCGCTGCCTGCCGGACCGGTGAACAGATAGGCATGGCTGACCGCATCCTTACGCAAGGCATTCTGAAGCAGCCGCTTGGCGTCCTCCTGGCCTAATAGTTCATGAAAAGACATAGGTTCCTCCAAGTTTGTCAGAAAGAAAGATTAATCAGCATGCCGCGGATTTCTCCAACCCGTCCAAGGAGATCAATCCGGCCCTGCTCACTGTCGAGCAAATCATCTGCCATGTTCAGCAGCGAGGCGTCAATCTCCTCCAGCAGCTTGTAGCGTTTGCCGCGGCCCCGCCGGTCCCAGCCTTTGGTGTCCTTCAGGATCACTCCGCGGCGGGCTGTCTCCTCCAGGAACCGCTTGATCAGGTTCCGGTAGATTGCCAGCTCACGCACGGTCATGGATTTGGAGAGCCGGTCGCCTTGCAGCTGAATATCTTTAATCTGACGGTTCAACTCATCTATAGTTTTCTGCTGGCTTTGCTGTTGAAATACATCATTGAAGTTTTTTTGCTGAACCGGCCGCCTCTCAGCCTCCGTGGTCAGCATTTCACTTTTTAAGGGCCTGTAGCCCGGGTTGATCTTCAAGGATATCTACCGCCCTTATGGTCTAATGCTCATTATGCTCAATAATGCTCGAAACGATCGACGGGAAGTACGAATACGGTAGCTCCGCCCACCTGCACTTCGACAGGAAGCGGCAAATAGGAATCTGTCGTTCCGCTCATCGGCGTTACCGGAGTGACCAGTTGCTCGCGCACTTTGCAGCTGTTACGGATTACACTGAGTACGGCATCCACCTGAATATCATCTACCCCAATCAGAAAGGTAGTGTTGCCCGCACGGAGAAATCCGCCTGTACTGGCCAGCTTGGTGGCACGGAAGTTCGCCTTCACCAGTTCACTGGATAGCCGGTTGCTGTCTTTATCCTGGATAATTGCAATGATCAAATTCATCTTCGTATCCCCTCCTATTAGTTATGTTCACAGGGCTTTCCGCACAGCATCAGCTTAATCTGCAGCGAAGCTCTGTTTAATCATTATACCTCTATGTTCTATTTGACAAAACACCTTAGAAATCCTTTAATATCCTGTCCTTCAGCACCCTTACAATATCCTGCTCCACCATATGGATGGGGCGATTGGCATCAAGCACCACAATCCGCTGCGGATCAGAGCCGATGACCAGCTCATACCCCGTACGCACCTTCTGATGGAACTCAAGGCTCTCCAGATCCAGCCGGTTCACCTCTCTGTTCTGATTGGCGGCTATCCGGGACAGGCCCACCTCGGGATCAACATCTAGGTAAAAGGTAAGATCGGGCATTCTCCCGCCGGTCGCAAACCGGTTAATTCCCCACACCTCTTCGATGCCCAGCCCTCTGGCGTACCCCTGATAGACCAGGCTGCTGTCTACAAAACGGTCGCAGAGCACGGTAATCCCCTCCTGCAGGGCAGGCTCGACCACCTCCGCCAAATGCTGGCTTCTTGCTGCCGCATACAGGAGTGCCTCTGTCCGGGCATCCATAGCCGTATGCGACGGGTCCAGGATAATAGAACGGATCTTCTCGGCAATCTCAATTCCTCCCGGTTCACGGGTGATTAAGTAGGGCATGGAATGGTTCTGCAGATAAGCTGCCACTCGGCCGAGTACAGTTGTTTTACCGGAGCCGTCGCCTCCCTCCAGTGTAATGAAGAATCCTTCTCGCTTCACTTATACTTCTCCGCCCTTCTGAATGTTGTATACTCTAATATGCTGCAAGGCCGGATCAGCACAGGCCTGGAATTTCGCTCCGCCTTCACGCAGGCTGAGCAGCCTGCCCAGGACAGACTCTGTAATGTGCTCTCCGGGATATAGCAGCGGGATGCCAGGAGGATAGGGTATAACCATCTCAGCCGCAAGCCTGCCTGCGCTTGCCTCAAGTGCTATGCTTTGTGTCTCACCGGTCGGCACCGGCCTTGTAGAGAACTGAACCGGAGCTGATACTGCCGGAATGTCAAAATTGTTCCACGTGGAAATATCGCCTGGGGAGAGTGAATCCTCTTCTGTGTTATGATATGACGCTGCCTGGGCTGCGGTACCGCCCCTCTGCGGCGCTACCAGGGAGGTCTGCGCCGCAATCTCCTGCAGCGCTGCAAGCAGCGCCGCTGCCTCCTCAGCCTTCGAGCCGAGGCTGAAGGCCAGAACCACGTGCCGGTCGTCGCTCATCTCCGGCACGATCCCCCTCTCTTCGAGCCTGCGCTGCAGCTCGAAGCCCCCCAGGACCCCAGCGGCGTCATAAATGACCGCCTTAAAGGGGTCCTGGGTCTCGTACGCCGCCCCGCGCAGCGGCGGCGTATTCACCCCTGCGGCGCCCGCATCGCCGCAGAGAGGCTGCTGCAGCGAAGCCGGCTGCAGCAGCCCGAAGCGCGGCAGCGCCGTCAGGCCGCGCCGCAGGATATCCACGGCGGCGAGCCCCGCCGTGAAGACAGCGGCGCCGCTGCTGTGCAGCAGGCGCCGGGCCAGATCGAGCGAAGCCATCACGGGGTAGGATGGGCTGGAGCTCTGCACCATGGCCAGGCGCTGCCGCAGCAGCGCGCGGTCAAGCCATGGCCCTTGCACATGCAGCATGGCGCCCATTGTCAGCGCCGTCAGCATCTTGTGCGTGGACTGCACCACGCCGTCCGCGCCCCCCGCAAGCGCCCCGGCCGGAAGCGCGGGGTGCTGCCCGTAATGCGCCCCGTGCGCCTCATCCACAAGCAGCGGCACGCCGCTCTTGTGACAGGCCTGCGCGAGGGGCGCAAGGTCACTGCCCATGCCGTAGTAATTCGGCATAGTCACCAGGACGCCGGCTGCCTCCGGGTAAGCGGCCAGGGCCGCTTGCACCGTCTCGGCAGACGGAGCCACGGCGAGGCCGCTGCCCGGGTCAACCTGCGGCTCCAGGAAGACTGCACGCGCTCCCGCCAGCATCAGTCCGTGGATCACGGACTTGTGGACGTTGCGCTGCAAGAGAAGCAGCCTTCCTGGCTCCGGACAGACCGTCAGGATCAGAGCCAGATTACCGGCGGTGCTGCCGCCTACCAGCATGTAGCTCTCCTCCGCGCCGTAACAATCGGCTGCCAGCTCCTGCGCTTCCCGGATCACCCCTTCCGGGTGATGAAGATCATCTGTTCCGGTAATTTCCGTCACATCGTAACGCATCACTTCCGTGAGATACCCTGCACTCTCTGCACTGACAGTACTCCGGTAAGCCTCACCGTTCTTGTGACCCGGCACATGATAAGATATATTACCCTTAAGTCTATATTGTTCCAGCATTTCGTATACAGGCGCCCTGCCAGGCTGTAGCTTATCCATAAGTTCTTCCTTCCCTGGGGGTTACCTTCTATTTTAACGCAAATACACCCAAACGCCTATCACTTCCGCAAAGGAAGGCACAAGCAATAAAAACGGCTCCCCTCACCCGGTCAGGGCGGAGAAGCCGTTAAAAGGAGCTTTGTATTTGCAGCCAACGCGACACAGATTCACCGCCCGATCTTTATTTGGTGCTTGTTACAGGTACTGCGCTTCGTGCATTAAGCATGCATTCGCAGATTGATCTTCTTCATCCGGCTAATGAAAAAATCGTACTTCACATCCTCAGCCTCTGTACGGACCATCTCACTCTCACAGTCCTCACAGATGAAATGCGAGACAATCACAATGCCTTCTTCCTTTTCCTGCCCGCAGATAATGCAGGCTTGCCCGGTTTGCTGTTCCATTTTCATCCCACCTTGACTCTTTTAAGAACAGTATGGTACACCTTCTATCATTTTAAACCTTTTCATAGTTTTTTCCTAATCCTTCATAGCCTAAAATATATATATTCGCCTGATCCCCATTCGGTGAATTTGCAGGTGAATCTGATCCTGTTGTTTAACAAAACGCAGGAACAGGCCGATATTAATAACAAGAGAACTTGCGAGGAGGTCCGAATTTCAGGTATGGAACCAAACACCAAGGGTGCCGCCACATTCTATCAATACAAGCTTATCAAAAAAGTTACTATTACAGCATTTCTGCTACGGGTCTATATCGCCCTTCCCCTTGTATGTCTTGTGCTCGAAAGTATCTTTATGTCCTGGCTGAGTATCCTCTTCATGATTATCGCCGCACCTGTCATGCTGTGGATTCAGTATGTCATCTCACGCTCCGTGCTGCTGATCACCGGACACCCTATCGCCAAACGCTGGAGATCGTCCCTGCGCCTGCCCTGGCCCGGTTATATGCCTGATCAATACATCAACTATGGCATCTTCCGCACCGTACAGCTGCATAACCTCTGGATCGGTCTTTGTATAGCTGCACTCTTCATCGTCTGGGCTCCGCCCGCCTTCACAGTCTCTCTGGCGGTATGCCACCTGTGGCTGCTGCTGCCCCGTCTATATGCGCTACTGCGTCTGAATAGAGTAGCCAAGGACGGGATGCTCAAATTCAATGCAGCAGATGCCTCCTATTACGCCCAGTAATCCCACCCAGATATACATAGCGCTGAATTTAAGCGGCCGCTCACACAAAAAATCGCCATCCATAATCGGACGGCGATTTTTTATCTGTTCTTCAGGCCTTTGGTCGTGACCTTCTTTTCCTTTGGAATCATCACGATGAAGTAGTCATCATGTACGGTCAGGTGTACAATAAGTCCTTCTTTCTGAAAAACACGGGAGCTCCCGGAATCGTCTGCATTCTGTTCCTGCTCTTCCCAGCCCCACGCCTTAATGGCCTCCAGATAAGGCTCCGGCACGCCTTTCTTCTCCTTCAACCCCGGCAGGGAGTACCGCACATAGTCCATGGCTACGTTTGTAGTTGTTCTGTCGGGAGAGCTTGCCTCATTCGGAACAGGGAAGTCCTCCTCATTGAGTGCACCGTTAAAAGTATCCCAAGCCGGCTCTTTCGTTCCGCAACCCGCCAGCATTACTCCAACTATACAAAGAATAACTAATATCCACAAAGGATGGGTTCGCTTCATACCTTAAATCCTCCTTACCTCTACCATGCATCTAAAGACGCAAGAAAATTCCAAATTAGAATTTATACGTAGTTCATTCGTATTAAGGCTTTTGCTTATTTATTGCACTTTTCCATTATACTTGGAACCATCGTCTCGTCGGTAACAAAAATGTCACTCGTTTGTAAGCGTTTTTATACTAATATTCCGTATCTCTTCCTGCTTTTTTATAGCTTTTCATATATGCTGGAATGCAAAAAAAGCCATTGTCGAATTTTCGACAATGGCTCATGTGTGCTTGGCAACGTCCTACTCTCCCAGGACCCTTCGGTCCAAGTACCATCGGCGCTGGAGGGCTTAACGGTCGTGTTCGGGATGGGTACGTGTGGAACCCCTCCGCTATCGCCACCAAACGTGCGCTTGTGGAACAAGCGCCGAGCATCACATTCGGTCGTTCACGGCTGTGCCGATGAATGTGTATGCGAGTCATTCCAGGCTTGATCGCCTGAAAACTGAATCCGAAACGAATCTGCGCGTTAGAATTTTTGGATAAGCCCTCGACCGATTAGTATTGGTCAGCTCCATGCATTGCTGCACTTCCACCTCCAACCTATCTACCTCGTCGTCTTCAAGGGGTCTTACTGACTTGGGAAATCTCATCTTGAGGGGGCTTCACGCTTAGATGCTTTCAGCGCTTATCCCGTCCGTACGTAGCTACTCAGCCATGCTCCTGGCGGAACAACTGATGCACCAGCGGTACGTCCATCCCGGTCCTCTCGTACTAAGGACAGCTCCTCTCAAATTTCCTGCGCCCACGACAGATAGGGACCGAACTGTCTCACGACGTTCTGAACCCAGCTCGCGTACCGCTTTAATGGGCGAACAGCCCAACCCTTGGGACCTACTTCAGCCCCAGGATGCGATGAGCCGACATCGAGGTGCCAAACCTCCCCGTCGATGTGGACTCTTGGGGGAGATAAGCCTGTTATCCCCAGGGTAGCTTTTATCCGTTGAGCGATGGCCCTTCCATGCGGTACCACCGGATCACTAAGTCCGACTTTCGTCCCTGCTCGACTTGTAGGTCTCGCAGTCAAGCTCCCTTATGCCTTTGCACTCTGCGAATGATTTCCAACCATTCTGAGGGAACCTTTGAACGCCTCCGTTACTCTTTAGGAGGCGACCGCCCCAGTCAAACTGCCCGCCTGACACGGTCCCCGTACCCGATAAGGGCACCAGGTTAGAACCTAGATACGATCAGGGTGGTATCCCAACGGCGCCTCCGCAGAAGCTTGCGCTCCTGCCTCAACGGCTCCCACCTATCCTGTACAGATCGTACCCAAATTCAATATCAAGCTGCAGTAAAGCTCCATGGGGTCTTTCCGTCTTGTCGCGGGTAACCTGCATCTTCACAGGTATTAAAATTTCACCGGATCTCTCGTTGAGACAGCGCCCAAGTCGTTACGCCATTCGTGCGGGTCAGAATTTACCTGACAAGGAATTTCGCTACCTTAGGACCGTTATAGTTACGGCCGCCGTTTACTGGGGCTTCGGTTCACAGCTTCGGGTTTAACCCCTAACCGCTCCCCTTAACCTTCCAGCACCGGGCAGGCGTCAGCCCGTATACTTCGCCTTGCGGCTTCGCACAGACCTGTGTTTTTGCTAAACAGTCGCTTGGGCCTTTTCACTGCGGCCCCCTCGGGCTATTCACCCTACCGAGGCACCCCTTCTCCCGAAGTTACGGGGTCATTTTGCCGAGTTCCTTAACGAGAGTTCTTCCGCGCGCCTTAGAATTCTCTTCTCGCCTACCTGTGTCGGTTTGCGGTACGGGCACCTTCTCCTGACTAGAGGCTTTTCTTGGCAGTGTGAGATCATGACCTTCGCTACTATAATTTTCGCTCCCCATCACAGCCCAGCCTTACGATGTGCGGATTTGCCTGCACACCAGCCTCACTGCTTAGACGGACATCCATCAGTCCGCGTCACTACCCTCCTGCGTCACCCCATCGCTCATAGCGGATTACGGTGGTACAGTAATTTCAAACTGTTGTCCTTCGACTACGCCTGTCGGCCTCGCCTTAGGTCCCGACTTACCCTGAGCGGACGAGCCTTCCTCAGGAAACCTTGGGCTTTCGGCGGATCAGATTCTCACTGATCTTTTCGTTACTCATACCGGCATTCTCACTTGTATACTCTCCAGCGCTCCTTACGGTACACCTTCAACGTATACAACGCTCCCCTACCCCAGATGCAACGCATCTAGCCATAGCTTCGGTGGTGTGTTTAGCCCCGTTACATTTTCGGCGCAGAGTCACTCGACCAGTGAGCTATTACGCACTCTTTCAATGGTGGCTGCTTCTAAGCCAACATCCTGGTTGTCTGTGCAACTCCACATCCTTTCCCACTTAACACACACTTGGGGACCTTAGCTGATGGTCTGGGCTGTTTCCCTTTTGACAATGGATCTTAGCACTCACTGTCTGACTCCCGGCAAGAAGTAAATGGCATTCGGAGTTTGACTGAGCTTGGTAACCCTTGCGGGCCCCGCACCCAATCAGTGCTCTACCTCCACCACTCCATTCACCGAGGCTAGCCCTAAAGCTATTTCGGGGAGAACCAGCTATCTCCGAGTTCGATTGGAATTTCTCCGCTACCCCCACCTCATCCCCGCATTTTTCAACATGCGTGGGTTCGGGCCTCCAGTGCGTGTTACCGCACCTTCACCCTGGACAGGGGTAGATCACACGGTTTCGGGTCTACGTCCACATACTTAGTCGCCCTATTCAGACTCGCTTTCGCTGCGGCTCCGGCTTCTCACCTTAACCTTGCATGTTAAACGTAACTCGCCGGTTCATTCTACAAAAGGCACGCCATCACCCCTAAAACGGGCTCTGACTTTTTGTAAGCACACGGTTTCAGGTTCTATTTCACTCCCCTTCCGGGGTGCTTTTCACCTTTCCCTCACGGTACTGTTTCACTATCGGTCGCCAGGTAGTATTTAGCCTTAGCAGATGGTCCTGCTGGATTCATACGGGGTTTCACGTGCCCCGCACTACTCGGGATCCGTCTCGGAGGGAACACAGTTTGGGCTACAGGGCTTTTACCTCTATCGCGGGCCTTTCCAGACCTCTTCGCCTACTCGATTCCTTTGTAACTCCATGGGAGACGTCCCACAACCCCAAGAGGCAAGCCCCTTGGTTTAGGCTGTTCCGCGTTCGCTCGCCGCTACTGACGGAATCACTATTGTTTTCTCTTCCTCAGGGTACTTAGATGTTTCAGTTCCCCTGGTCTGCCTCTACGCATCCTATGTATTCAGATACGAGTAACTGCGAATTACCACAGCTGGGTTTCCCCATTCGGACACCCCCGGATCAAAGCTTGCTTACAGCTCCCCGAGGCAGTTTCGTTGTTCGCCACGTCCTTCGTCGGCTCCTGGCGCCTAGGCATCCTCCGTGTGCTCTTAGTAGCTTAACCTCGATTTTTCCGTCAGGAAAATATCGGACAATGAATCTCTTCAACGTCTGTATTTCCTTCAAGATCATCGTAGCATCGCCATTAATTCAAAACTTGTTTACACAAGTTCAGCTTAAAGGAATGTTCTAAAACGCAAATTCGTTTCGGTATCCAGTTTTCAAGGATCAAGATGCTGTAAGTTCGGGTCGAACACGGCTGTGTCGATCGAAGTTACAGACTTTTGAGAGTTTGAGCTCTCAAAACTGACCAACGAGTGAGTATTCGAACCCAAGGGTTCATTGTGGAAGCAAAGCTTCCGATTTGAATGTTTCCGTTGCAGGAAACGATTCTCCATAGAAAGGAGGTGATCCAGCCGCACCTTCCGATACGGCTACCTTGTTACGACTTCACCCCAATCATCTACCCCACCTTCGGCGGCTGGCTCCCTTGCGGGTTACCCCACCGACTTCGGGTGTTGTAAACTCTCGTGGTGTGACGGGCGGTGTGTACAAGACCCGGGAACGTATTCACCGCGGCATGCTGATCCGCGATTACTAGCAATTCCGACTTCATGCAGGCGAGTTGCAGCCTGCAATCCGAACTGAGACCGGCTTTGCTGGGATTGGCTCCACCTCGCGGCTTCGCTTCCCGTTGTACCGGCCATTGTAGTACGTGTGTAGCCCAGGTCATAAGGGGCATGATGATTTGACGTCATCCCCACCTTCCTCCGGTTTGTCACCGGCAGTCACTCTAGAGTGCCCAGCTCTACCTGCTGGCAACTAAAGTCAAGGGTTGCGCTCGTTGCGGGACTTAACCCAACATCTCACGACACGAGCTGACGACAACCATGCACCACCTGTCTCAACTTTCCCCGAAGGGCACCTGATGCATCTCTGCTTCGTTAGTTGGATGTCAAGACCTGGTAAGGTTCTTCGCGTTGCTTCGAATTAAACCACATACTCCACTGCTTGTGCGGGTCCCCGTCAATTCCTTTGAGTTTCAGTCTTGCGACCGTACTCCCCAGGCGGAGTGCTTACTGTGTTAACTTCGGCACCAAGGGTATCGAAACCCCTAACACCTAGCACTCATCGTTTACGGCGTGGACTACCAGGGTATCTAATCCTGTTTGCTCCCCACGCTTTCGCGCCTCAGCGTCAGTTACAGCCCAGAAAGTCGCCTTCGCCACTGGTGTTCCTCCACATATCTACGCATTTCACCGCTACACGTGGAATTCCACTTTCCTCTTCTGTACTCAAGTCACCCAGTTTCCAGTGCGACCTCAGGTTGAGCCCAAGGTTTAAACACCAGACTTAAATAACCGCCTGCGCGCGCTTTACGCCCAATAATTCCGGACAACGCTTGCCCCCTACGTATTACCGCGGCTGCTGGCACGTAGTTAGCCGGGGCTTTCTTCTCAGGTACCGTCACTCCGGCAGCAGTTACTCTACCGGACGTTCTTCCCTGGCAACAGAGCTTTACGATCCGAAAACCTTCATCACTCACGCGGCGTTGCTCCGTCAGGCTTGCGCCCATTGCGGAAGATTCCCTACTGCTGCCTCCCGTAGGAGTCTGGGCCGTGTCTCAGTCCCAGTGTGGCCGTTCACCCTCTCAGGTCGGCTACGCATCGTCGCCTTGGTGGGCCGTTACCCCACCAACTAGCTAATGCGCCGCAGGCCCATCCCCAAGCGGCAGATTGCTCCGCCTTTCATTCTCTCCTCAGGAGAAGAAAGAAATTATCCGGTATTAGCTACCGTTTCCGGTAGTTATCCCAGGCTTGAGGGCAGGTTGCCTACGTGTTACTCACCCGTCCGCCGCTAAGTTTGAAAGGAAGCAAGCTTCCTTTCAAACTCCGCTCGACTTGCATGTATTAGGCACGCCGCCAGCGTTCGTCCTGAGCCAGGATCAAACTCTCCAATTAGGTTTTCCCGAGCGGCTACTTCACCCGAATCACTTCGAGGAAATAACCATCCGAAAACTATCGAAAAGAGCGATTGCTCATTTTGAAACATCTGACGAGAATTGTTACATTCTCTAATTTTGGATCTCACCGAAGTGATTTCCGGGTACTCACTCGTTGTTCAGTTTTCAAAGATCAAGCTCGTTGTCAGCGCCGCTTACCGCGTCACCAGCAACTCTTATAATATATCACATCCAACCGATCAATGCAAGCTCTTTTTTTCAACTTCTTGTCGAGCAGGCGTTGATGTTTCGCGGCCAGAAATAGAATATATCATGTATAGAGATTCGTTGCAAGCATTATTTTCAATTCATTATCTTAAGCTATGCTCTCCATAACCGGCCATAGCCTGGCTAACAAGTTAGCATAGCTCTCAGCTCCTCTATCCGCGTGCTTAAGCAATAATCTCCTGAATATGCAGTTCCCGTTCATTGACCAGATTAACGATGTTGCCTTCAACCTGAACCATGGGTCTTGTCGGGTTGTTACGGTCGGTAAATATGATTTCCCCATGACGTCCGTCGCTGAGCCGTATCCGTGTACCGTTGTATAAGTCCGTAGTCTTTTGAATGAAGGTCTGAACAATCACCGGATCTAGCTTGCCGAAGCTCTCCTTCTGCAGCTGCTCCAGTACCAGATAAGGCGACTGCGCCTTTCTGTAGGCTTTTCCCAGTGTCATGGCATGGAAGATATCGGCGACGGCAACAATCTTGGCGTAGAAATGAATCTGGGAGCCATCCAGCCTAAGCGGATAGCCTGACCCGTCTATCTTCTCATGGTGCTGCAAGGCGGCCAGTCTGACCCCCTCGTTAATCGCTGTGACATTGCGCAGCAGCTGATACCCGTATGTAGTATGTCTGCGAACTTCGTCGATCTCTGTACCGCTTAGGGGAGTCGGCTTCTGCAGCAGCGCTTCGTCTACCTTAATGTTGCCGATATCATGCAGTAAGCCGGCAAAAGCAGCCTGCAGCCAATCCTTCTGGGGATATCCGCACCATTGGGCGATCCTATAAGAAGTCAGGGCAGACAAGACCGCATTATGATAATTATATTCCTGATCTAACAGCACGCGCGGGGCAAACTTTAAGACATGATAGTCCTTCAAATGGGTAATCAGCAGCTCAAGCTGACTCCGCAGCTCGAAGATCGGAAGTGCCGCAGCGGCGGCTGCACGGTAGCTCTGCTTGATCAGCACCAGCATTTTCTCATACTCATCATGAAGCGGTGAATTACTCTTGGCCAGCACCGACTCATTAATCAGGGCACCTGTCTTGGCGGCTTGTTGCTTCACTGCCGGTTTTGCGCTCTCTGTCGTCTTGTCTTCTCCTTGCGCCCCTTCAACCTCAACCTGTCCGATCAAAAAAGCCTGCAAAATCTCAATATCCCGGGGCAGAATGATCTTGCCCTTCCCGAACAATACTCCTCCTAAAGGAGTGATTACATCCTTAATAATCTTTGAACCCGCTTTGATCTCTCCAACGGATATGTTTGGCATACCTTAAGCCCCTTTATGTCGGTGACACCTGTAATTCTCTAATTATAGTATGGAACCCGGGAAGCGGCTAGATAGAGAATTCCCGTTTACTCATTGCGAGGGTGCAAAAAAAGAGCATAGGCTTCTGTAGATCAGAAACCCATGCTCTCCTGCAAAATATTATTCGAGATTGTCGTCTTCGTCCACAGCGTCCGCTTCAGGCTGGCTGGCTTCGCCATCGCCTTCTGCCGGAACTTCTTGAATGAAGTCTTCGCCGTCCTCGTGCTCTGACAGCTCCTCGTCCTCTTTGTCCGCTCTGCACAGTGTGGCCACTGCATCATCCTCGCGGATGTTGATCAGCTTCACGCCCTGTGCGTACCGGCCCATTGTAGAAATTCCGTCCATACTGGTACGGATCAGGGTACCGCTGGTCGTAATAATCATCAGGTCCTCGTCCTGCTTGACAACCTTCAGCCCGACAACCGGCCCGTTCTTGTCCGTAAGGTTAATCGTCTTGATACCCTTACCGCCACGGGTCTGGGACCGGTAGTCACCGGCGGGCGTCCGCTTGCCGTAGCCCTTGGTGGTTACGATCAGCACCTCAAGCTCCGGATCTACGCAGTCCATGCCAATGACATGGTCATTGGAATCAAGCGTAATCCCCTTCACTCCGGTAGCACTGCGGCCCATTGAGCGCACATCATTCTCCGAGAAGGTAATCGACATTCCGCGTGCAGTCCCGATAATCAGATTCTGCTCACCGTCGGTCAGCTTCACTTCAATCAGTGAATCCTCTTCACGGAGATTGATGGCAATCAGGCCGCCCTTGCGGATGTTATTGTAATCTTCCAGAGGCGTCTTCTTCACAATTCCCTCACGGGTAGCGAAGAACAGGTATTTATCGCTGTCTGCTTCCTCCACCTGGATGACCGCGCTGATCTTCTCACCCTGCTCAATTTGAATCAGGTTGATGATCGGCGTCCCCCGGGCAGTGCGTCCAAGCTCCGGAATCTCATAGGCCTTGATCCGGTACACCTTACCCTTATCGGTGAAGAACATCAGGTAGTTATGGGAGTTGCTCACGAAGAGATGCTCCACAAAATCCTGGTCCTTGGTGTCCATCCCGATGACACCGCGCCCGCCGCGCTTCTGGCTGCGGTAGGTGTTGACCGGAAGACGCTTAATGTAACCGGTGTGGGTGATTGTAATTACAACCTCTTCACGCGGGATCAGATCCTCGTCAAGAATACTCTCTTCCCCAACCGTAATTTCTGTACGGCGGTCATCGGAGTACTTATCCCGAATCTCCTGCAGCTCATTGCTGATAATATCCAGCACGAGATGCTCGTTAGCCAGAATCTCACGGTATTCAGCGATTTTGGCCAATAATTCGTTATATTCATTCTCAATCTTCTCGCGTTCCAGACCGGTCAGGCGCTGCATCCGCATATCGAGGATCGCCTGGGCCTGCTCTACGCTCAGACTGAAGGTCTCCATCAGGCCCTCACGGGCAATGTCGGTGGTGCGTGAGGCGCGGATCAGGGCAATAACCTCATCCAGATGATCCAGTGCTATCCGCAGACCTTCCAGAATGTGTGCCCGTGCTTCCGCCTTCTTGAGGTCGAAGATGGTCCGGCGGCGTATGACTTCGATCTGATGCTGCAAATAGTGATACAGTACATCACGCAGGTTCAGAATCTTCGGCTCCTTATTGACGATCGCCAGCATGTTGATCCCGAAGGTGGACTGCATAGAGGTATGCTTGTAGAGATTGTTGAGTACAACGCTCGGGTTCACATCCCGTCTCAATTCAACCACTACGCGCATTCCGTTACGGTCAGACTCATCACGCAGATCCGTAATGCCCTCGATGCGTTTCTCACGCACCAGCTCCGCAATCTTCTCTACGAGCCGGGCTTTGTTCACCTGGTAAGGAAGCTCATGCACAATAATCTTTGCCTTGCCGTTATTCTCTTCAATGACCGCTTTGGCACGCATGGTAACCGATCCGCGTCCGGTGCGGTAAGCCTGACGGATTCCTTCCCGGCCCAAAATATAACCGGCTGTCGGGAAATCCGGGCCTTGAATATATTCCATAAGCTCCATAGGTGTAATATCCGGATTCTTGATCATCGCCTGTACTCCGTCAATGACCTCACCGAGATTATGCGGAGGAATGTTGGTAGCCATACCCACCGCAATCCCGCCTACACCATTGACCAGCAGGTTGGGATAACGTGCAGGCAGAACTACAGGCTCATTCTCTTCGCCGTCATAGTTGGGAGCGAAATCAACCGTTTCCTTGTTCAGATCACGGAGCATTTCTCCGGCAATTTTGGACAGGCGCGCTTCGGTATAACGCATCGCAGCTGCCATATCTCCGTCGATGGAACCGAAGTTACCATGACCGTCTACAAGCATATAGCGCATGGAGAAATCCTGTGCCATACGTACCATTGTTTCGTAGACTGCCGAGTCACCGTGAGGGTGATACTTACCGATAACCTCACCGACGATTCTAGCTGACTTCTTGTGTGGCTTATCCGAGGACATTCCAAGTTCCGACATCGCAAACAAAATGCGTCGGTGAACAGGCTTGAGTCCGTCCCGCACATCCGGCAAAGCCCGGCTTACAATGATGCTCATTGCGTAATCCATAAAGGATTCGCGCATTTCCACGCCAATGTCCCGATCCCTGATTTGCGGGTTATTTTGTTCAGCCATGAGTTGGTGGACCTCCTTCAGTTAAAAACCGCTACCCTATATTATATTACTTTCACAAAACCAGCACAATTAAACATGATAGCCTGTTATCGTCTATATTGATTTTCTTTTAGTACGGATAAGGATATACGCCCTCTCCGCTGCTGTCTTCAGTACATAGACTGTAGAGACAAGAGGATTGGCTTCATGCCCCTGTTTTCGTCCCAAAAAGCATAATCTCATATCCTTATATTATAACATTATTTAGCTTTCTTGTCCTGAAAATTCGCTATGCGTAAAGAAACGGAGGCAGAACATGAAGATTCAGCGCGTGTCCAGTAAATGGGCAAAAACGAAAGTCATTCTGCAAAACCGTCACCTCTCGGTCTACATTCCCGAAACGCGTAAATACGGCCTGGAGGAGCTTAAAGAAATGCTTCATCTGCACGGCACGGTATATATCAAACCCGACCGCGGCACCTATGGCAGCGGAGTGATGAGAGCCGAGCAAAGGATAGTGCACTTAAGTCCCAGCGGGCAGCAGCCTGATACCGATGAGCCGGAAGCAGAATCCGAAAGCAGTGAAGCAGAAGTACCGGCAGAGCCGAAGCTGATGTATATCCTGCGCTATGCAAAGGATGCCGAGGTCTTTCATAGCCCCGAGGAGCTTCATGCTGCGCTGTTGCCCCGGGTTGGAGACCGCACCTACCTGATCCAGCAAGGCATTGATCTGCTTCAGCATCAGAACCGTCCCTTCGACCTGCGCGTGCTTACCCAGAAGAATCCTCAGGGCAGCTGGGAGTCTACAGGCATGCTTGGCCGGGTCGCCGCGCCGCAGAAGGTGATTACGAATTATCACAGCGGGGGCAGTGTTTTCCCGGTAGATACCCTGTTCAAGGAGCATATGAGTTCTGACGAAATGTCTGCAACCATCCAGCAGCTGAAATCTCTGGGCGTCAGAATCGGGGCGCAGCTCGAAACGGCTTATCCGGGCCTCAAAGAGCTCGGGCTTGATGTAGCTATGGACCAGCATCACGATCTATGGCTGCTTGAAGTCAACACCTTACCCTCACTCATTGTTTTCAAACTGTTCCCGAACAAAGCGATCTACCGGAGAATACACCGTTATGCTGTGGCCTACGGGCGGTTGAAGCCCAGCCGGAAGGCCGTGCCCAGCCGCCGCAAGCGCGTATCCCGCGTATCCAACGTATAGCTCTATGTATTCAACTGGCAAGCCTCTTATTGTTATAAAAAACCTCCGGCTTCACCCGCAAGGGATGATCCGGAGGTTCGCTGTAAACTGATCAAATATCCAGGTTCTTGACCGATTGTGCATGCTCCTGAATGAATTCGCGGCGCGGTTCGACATTGTCCCCCATCAGGGTGTCAAAGATACTGTCCGCCAGCATGGCATCCTCAATGGTCACCTGCAGCATGGTGCGGCTCTCAGGGTCCATCGTAGTGTCCCAGAGCTGAGCGGCGTTCATCTCACCGAGACCCTTGTAGCGCTGAACGTTAACCTTCACGTTCTCGCCGAAGGTGGAAATGATCTCATCACGCTCCCGCTCGCTCTGTGCATAGCGCACAACCTTGTTGCGCTCGATCTTGAAGAGCGGCGGCTGGGCGATATAGATATATCCCGCATCGACAATCTTCCGCATGTAACGGTAGAAGAAGGTCAGCAGCAACGTTCGGATATGGGCACCGTCAACGTCCGCATCGGTCATGATAACCACCTTGTGGTAACGCGCCTTCGAGAGATCGAAATCATCGCTGATCCCGGTTCCGAGAGCAGTGATAATTGCCCGGATTTCCGCATTGGACAAGATCCGGTCCAGCCGGGCCTTCTCAACGTTCAGGATCTTGCCGCGCAGCGGCAGGATGGCCTGGAAATGACGGTCCCGGCCCTGCTTGGCAGATCCGCCCGCAGAGTCACCTTCGACGATGTACAGCTCACTGATGGATGCATCCTTGGAGGAGCAATCCGCCAGCTTGCCCGGCAGGGCACTGACTTCAAGCGCGCTCTTGCGGCGGGTTAGCTCACGGGCCTTTTTGGCCGCTTCACGGGCACGGGAAGCCTGCAATGACTTCTCTAGCACCTTGCGCGAAACGGCAGGGTTCTCTTCCAGGAACTCCTGCAGCTTCTCGCCGAATAGCGATTCTACAATCCCGCGGACTTCACTGTTGCCGAGCTTTGTCTTGGTCTGGCCTTCGAACTGCGGCTCAGGAATCTTGACCGAGATAATCGCCGTCAGACCCTCCCGGACATCATCCCCGGTCAGATTCTGACTGCTGTCCTTGATTACGCCGGCCTTGCGTGCGTAGTCATTAATGATCCGCGTCAAGGCACTCTTGAAGCCGGATTCATGCGTTCCGCCTTCATGGGTATTGATATTATTAGCGAACGAATAGATGTTCTCTGTGTATGAATCGTTATATTGGAGAGCCACTTCAACCGCGATCATATCCCGTGAGCCTTCCACGTAGATGGGATCCTCATGAAGAGCTTCTTTTTTCTCGTTAAGGTATTTCACATACTCCACAATACCGCCTTCATACTTGAACGTATTGTTGACCCCGGTCCGTTCATCCAGCAGTGACAACTCAATGCCCTTGTTCAGGAAGGCCAGCTCCCGGATACGGGTAAGGAGCGTGGAGTATTCAAAAGTAGTGGTTTCGGTAAAAATATCCGGGTCCGGGTGGAAGGTGGTGGTGGTCCCCGTCTCCTCTGTATCCCCAATCACTCGGATGTCATATTGCGGCACGCCGCGGTTGTATTCCTGCTGGTAGACATGCCCGTCACGCTTGACGGTAACGACTACCTTCTCGGACAAGGCGTTAACCACAGATATCCCTACGCCGTGAAGACCGCCGGACACCTTGTAACCCCCGCCGCCGAACTTACCGCCCGCATGCAGGACAGTCATGACCACTTCAAGCGTGGACTTCTTCAGCTTGACGTTCTCACCGACAGGAATTCCCCGCCCGTTGTCAATAACAGTCACACTATTATTTTCAGTAATTATGACTTGAATCCGGTCGCAAAAACCTGCCAGCGCCTCATCGATACTATTATCGACAACCTCCCAGACCAAATGATGCAGACCTTTGGTGCTGGTGGAGCCAATGTACATGCCGGGACGTTTCCGGACCGCTTCCAGCCCTTCCAGTACCTGAATCTGGCTCTCATCATATGTCGGTTGATTCATTGACATGCCTTCACCTACTTCTTTCAGATTATCTCATGTAACTTGTGGAACCTTATATTTCTAACAAGATCTTGGCTCTTTTTTTGAGAGTGGAGGAGGAGATCGGGGAGTAGTAGACAGTATTCCTGGTTACGACAATAGACTTCGCTTCCTCTTCACCAATGCGTTCCAGCTTCTTATCCTGCTGGGAATGAGTCATAAACTGCTTCGATACCTTGGAGGATTTCTCAATCGATATATCAAATATAGCAATCAGCTCTGAGGATCGAATAATTTTTTCTCCGCCCAAATGAATATACATGGTCTTCCTCCGCTCTTTATAGCCCCACTTTGCCGCCATGAACATGATACAGGATTGCACCCTTTAATTTATCAGCATTCAGTCCCTCTACACCGGTAGCGGTGATGAAGGTCTGCACCTTGCTCTGAAAGGTTTCGATGAGCTGGGTCTGACGATAGGGATCAAGTTCGGACAAAACATCATCAAGAAGCAGCACAGGATATTCTCCGATCTCCTCATGGATCAGTTCAATTTCCGCCAGCTTGAGCGATAAAGCTGCCGTACGCTGCTGTCCCTGGGAACCGTAGACCTGAGCCTCTCTTCCGTTGATAAAAAAGGACAGGTCATCCCGATGGGGACCCGTCAGCGTCATGCCGCGCCTGATTTCCTGATCTCTTGTTTGTGATAACTTTAACATAAAATTGTCCAATAAGACAGCTTCATCTTCCTCTTCACGCTCACCAAACGAGGGGACATAGAGCAGTTTGAGCTCTTCTCCGCCGTTTGTGATGCCCCGGTGGATGCTTTCTGCCCATATTTGCAGCTTCTTTATGAATTGTTTCCTTTTTTTGACGATTTTAACACCATGTTCTACAAGTTGGGCATCCCATATGTCCAGAAGCTCCCTGCCGCCAGCCTCTTTGCCCCATAGCTGCTTCAGCAGATTGCCCCGTTGGACGAGAATTTTCTGATACTGCTGCAGATGGAACAGGTAGCTCGGCTGGACCTGGCCAATCTCCATGTCAAGGAACCGCCGCCGGATTCCCGGAGTGCCTTTGACAATCTCCAGATCCTCCGGAGCAAACATCACCACATTCAGCGAGCCTACGAATTCGCTTAGCCGGCGCTGCTCCAGCCCGTTAATTCTGGCCTTCTTGCCCTGCGGGGACAGGGTCAGCTCAAGCTTGAGATCCCCGTATTTACGCTCCACTTCAGCAACAATCTGTGCGGAGCCCGACGGGGCATCGAAAGAGATCAGCTCCTTGTCCTTGGAGGTCCGGTGGCTTTTGGTCATCGCAAGGACAAACAGAGCCTCCATCAGATTGGTTTTGCCCTGGGCGTTCTGCCCGAGAATGAGATTCACATCGCCCAGATGCTCAAGACGCAGCAGCCCATAGTTACGGTAATCCTGCAGTCCGATATTTTTGACAAACAAGAGCCTGTTCCTCCTTAGGGTTACTCCTCCTTGACTCCGCCGCCCTCAACTTCAAACACGCCGTTATCCTGTACCTCTATTCTATCACCCGGGTAGAGCTTCCGGCCACGGCGTTCTTCAACCTCTCCGTTCACCTGCACATGCCCTTCCTGCAGCAGCGCCTTGGCCATTCCCCCTGTGGATACACAATCTGCAAGCTTCAGGAACTGGTCGAGCTTAATATATCCACTGTGGATAACTATTTTTTTCATGATTTTAATCCTTTCAGCCACTTATCCACATGTTGATGAACAGGGCGTTAATTAGTTGTCCGGTACGGCAAAATCACATACAGGCTGCGGCTCTCGTCGAGCGGCCGCAGAATGATCGGACTCATCATACCGGTGAAGGCGATCACGAGCTGCTCGCTCTCCACGACCTTCAGCACATCCAGCATATATTTGGAGTTGAAGGAGATGCGCAGCGGCTCGCCTTTGAAATCGATCACTTCCAGCTCCTCACGGACCTTACCCAGCTCTGACGAGCTGGAGGAGATCTCCACATCGCCGTTCTCCAGGGTCTGCATGCGGACGATATTCGTTTTTTCTTCACGGGACAGCAAATAAGCGCGGTCAATCGATTCGCTTAATTTTTTAGTGTCCAAAGTTAGTTCTGTTTTGTAGGTGGTTGGAATAATTCTAGAAGTATCCGGATAAATGCCATCCAGAATCCGCGAATAGAACAGCACTTTGTCGATTTTGAACAGGACCTGGTTATCGGCGACGACAATATCCACCAGCATATTCTGATCAGGGATAATTTTGCTGAGCTCGTTCAGCGTTTTGCCGGCAATGACAATATTCGCAAACTGGATACTCTCGGTACCTTCCAGGTGTGCAGCTCTGGTGGCGAGCCGGTGGCGGTCGGTAGCCGTGAACTTGAATTCATTGTCGGCCAGATTCCACAGAATGCCTGTCAGGATCGGTGTTGTCTCTTGGGTGGAGATGGAGAAAGCGGTCTGCTTGATCATATTCTTCAGCAGATCACCGGGCATGGAGATGGTCTCATTCTCCTCAATGCTTGGCAGAACAGGGAACTCTTCAGGATCAAGGCCCACAATCTGGATCTCCGTAGAACCGGAGGAGATGTAGGTCTGGAAGCCTTCTTTGACTTCCATGTGAATTTCTTTGGAGGGCAGCTTCTTGATAATCTCAACGAAAAACTTGGCGGGAAGCACTACACTGCCCGGCTGCTCTACCTTGACGATCGTCTGGCTGTCATTCTCGGCAGGGATGAAGGATTGAATGGAAATATCCGTATCGCTTGCAGTCAGGGTAACGCCCTGATGGCTGACCTCAAACTTAATGCCGGTCAGAATAGGAATTGTGGTTCTGCTGGAGATCGCCTTAGAGACATGTCCTATGGATTCGTTGAGTTCATTTTTGAGAATGCTGATTTTCATGATTTCACTCCTAGCTGAAAAATTGGGAAATGGGTGTACGTAATTCCTCTTTGAAACCTGCTCTTAGAAGATGAATTATTATAGTTATTTAATAGTATTAGTAGTAGGGGCTCCGTTTATGTGGATAAGTCGCTAAACAGCATAAAATTAAGCCTACCCACATGTGTATAGATTGTGTATAGGCTCTTTGTTCCTCTTAGGAAGGATTTTTAATTTTCTCCGAAAGATTATTTACCACTTTGTAGAGCTCCTGGTCCACCTTTAATTGCTGCGTAATCTTCTCATGGGCATGGATAACAGTCGTATGATCGCGTCCTCCGAAGGCCTCGCCGATCTTGGGCAGCGAATAATCGGTCAGCTCACGGGAGAGATACATGGCAATCTGCCTTGGAAAAGCGACGGCCTTCGTGCGTTTCCGCGCTTTGAAGTCCTCCATGCGCAAATTGTAGTATTCACCGACCCTTTGCTGAATATCGTTGATGGTGATCATCTTCGGACGGCTCGAAGGAATGATATCCTTCAGCGCTTCGGCGGCCAGATGTGTTGTCACATCCTGGTTCGTCAGCGAAGAATAAGCCACTACACGGATCAGCGCACCTTCAAGCTCCCGGATATTCGTGTCGATCTGGTTGGCGATGTACATCATGGCTTCGTTCGGGATATCCAGGTTCTCCGCCTTGGCCTTCTTGCGCAGAATGGCAATCCGCGTCTCGAGATCGGGAGGCTGAATATCTGTAATCAGACCCCATTCAAACCGGGAACGCAGCCGTTCTTCCAGCGTGGGAATTTCCTTCGGAGGCCGGTCGCTTGAGATGATAATTTGCTTGCGTTCTTCATGAAGGGCATTGAACGTATGGAAAAATTCCTCCTGCGTTGACTCTTTGCCGGCCAGGAATTGGATGTCGTCAATCAGCAAAATGTCAACATTGCGGTACTTGTTGCGGAAGCTTTCGCCGCGGTTATCACGGATAGAGTTAATGAATTCATTCGTGAACTTCTCGGAGGAGATGTAAATCACCTTATTGTTGGGGTTATGCTCCAGCACATAATGGCCGATCGCATGCATCAGGTGAGTTTTTCCGAGACCTACGCCTCCATACAGAAACAGGGGATTATAGGCTTTGGCTGGCGCTTCGGCTACAGCAAGCGAGGCTGCATGCGCAAAACGGTTGCCTGAACCGATCACGAACGTGTCGAAGGTGTATTTCGGATTGAGCAAATGGGTCTGTGCTTCTTCCCGTGAAACGACAGGAGTAGGCGCGCTTTGCTGAACAACAGGCTCGGAGGGCTTGCTCTCTTCAATTACAAATTTGACGTCCACCTGCTGTCCGGTAACTTCGTATACCGTTGCTCCTACCAGTTTGGTATAGCGACTTTCCAGCCATTCTACGGCAAAGGTTGTAGGCGCCGAGATGATAAGAGCCTGGGAATTGAACGTCATGGCCTTGGTGGCCTTGAACCAGGTATCAAAGCTCGGCTTGCTTAGTTTGGTTTGAATAATCGATAAAATTTGCTGCCATAATTCGGAAGTATGGCTGTCCACAGACTGTCACTCCTTTAAATCTTCCAAATGTGGCATCAGCCATGAGTGGAAATGTCGAAGAAAATGGGTTGGTGCTGAATCTTATCCCCAGTATGCAAGTTCAAGAGACAAAAAAATATGGATAAACTTGAATTGTTCACAACTTTATCCACAGCTTGTTGATAATTTATTGAACAAACAAATCTATTCACATTCAAAAGTAATACCATCATAGCAAAACGCCCCTTATTTTTCAATGAGCCACGCTATTTTATCCACAAATTCAATCACTTGTGTATAATTTTTAAGCACACCACTACATATTGTTGATAATTTGTTTACCGTTCGACAGATTTTGCGGAGACGCGATTTTTTTTATACACAGGTTGTGCTCACCTGTGAGCAAATTCTGCTCACAATTAATCACAGGTGGATAACTGGACAGGCCTGTGGATTATTATTTTGGAAGTGCCCCGTTGTGGATAAGCGGTTATTAGGTAAGATCTGCGGGGGCGGGCATGCTGGGGATAAATTTGCGGCGGGTATAGAGGCGGTATCAAGAAAAAGAAGGAAGCTGAAAAAAGAGGGAGAGAGAGACAAGGTTGACTTTTACGGCAATGATGTGTTTAAATATATAAAGGTGTTTTCTGTGAGGATATGTCTCCAAATTTAATTGATAATACTTGTAGATACTGTCCCTACTTTAAGGGCGGCTTAGTCCGTTTCTGCTAATATGACAGTAATTATGTTCCTGTAAGGGAGGTGCAATACATGAGACCGACATTCAGACCAAATGTGAGCAAACGCAAGAAGGTGCATGGTTTCCGCAAAAGAATGAGCACGAAAAACGGCCGCAAAGTGCTGGCAGCCCGCCGCTTGAAAGGCAGAAAAGTTTTGAGTGCGTAAGATAGGCCACTTTGGGACCACTGCTGTGGTCCTTTTTTACGCTGAATTTGTATAAATGATTAGGTATTTTTATTTCTCTTCTATATATAGCGCAGAATTGGATGACGCTCAGCGGGCGGATAACCGGGCACTACTTCTGCTGCTGCAACAATAAATGATAGGCTCTGCAGGGGATGATAACGCTACTGCGGGGCTTTTTTTAAATTGCAGGTTCCACAAGCCGTTTATACTTGTCTAACAGGGTGCCTCCAGGACCGCAGCGGTTACCGTTTATGGTCTGCCTTGAATGACAATACTAATTAGAAGATGAAATTCCGGAGCCTGGGGCAATTCCGGTATTTGAATAGGAGATTCCCGTGCACAAAAGTTTACGATTACGAAACCGTGCCGACTTCAGCCGAGTGTACCGCCATGGGAAGTCATTTGCGAATCATCAGTATGTGGTGTATTGGTTCCCCCGAAGAGAGGTGGAGCGATTCCGGGTAGGCATATCCGTCAGCAAGAAGGTCGGGAATGCCGTAGTCCGTAACCGGATGAGAAGGCTGGTCAAGGAGATTGTCCGCCATCATGAGGCGGAAATTGCCGGAAATCTGGACATCGTGTTCATCGTCAGAAAAGGAGCGCTGTCGAAGGATTACGGAGAGCTGGAGAAAAGCGTGCTGCATGTGCTGCGCAAAGCCAAGCTGCTCAAGGCTTTACGCAAGTAAAAGAGCCTGAAGAGGGCTTGTTTATTTGTATCCATAATTATGTTATGATTTACGGTGCAATGGAATGTTTATGAGAGGGGTTTTGAAGTGTCTCTAATGAAGACTAAGCGAGGAAAAATGTTTCTTCTCCTCGGGTTAATGGTTCTAATGATCGCTGTTCTGTCGGGATGCTCTCCGTCTGCGACAACAGTGACGCACACTACGGAGGATTTGAAAAATGGAGGCTTCTGGCAGAGTAATGTAGTGTATTATTTCGCCATTGCCCTGGATACTTTTGCGAAATGGTTCGATGGCCAGTATGGTCTAGCCGTTCTTGTAATGGTTATCATTGTCCGTACGCTGATTCTGCCGCTTACCATTAAGCAGGTGAAGAGTTCGCGCGCCATGCAGGCAATTCAGCCGGAACTTGAGAAGATTAAGAAAAAATATAAAGATGAGCCCGAAAAGGTACAGCAGGAAACGATGCGCCTGTTCCAGGAGAACAAGGTCAATCCGATGGCGGGCTGTCTGCCGCTGATCGTGCAAATGCCGATCTTCATCGCCCTATACAACTCAATCTATTACAATCCGGATCTTAGACTGCATGACTTCCTGTGGCTGCAGCTCGGCAAACCCGATCACCTGTTCATCCTGCCGCTCCTTGCCGCTGCAACGACATTCATCCAGACCCGTATGATGACCAAAATGAACCCGGTACAACAGCAGGGTCCAATGCAGTTCATGATGATGGTATACCCGGTTCTGATTTTCATCATGTCCTACAACTTCCCGTCCGCACTTCCGCTGTACTGGTTCTATAGTAATCTGTACACTATTATTCAGAACTACTTCCTGTACCGCAACAATGATAAGCACAAAGCAGCACTTGTCGCTGCCACCGCTGCTGCCAATGCAGGCAACAGCAAGAGCAAGGATGTTAACCTGACGAAGAACAAGACCAGCAACTCTAACGCCCGCAAAGATGTAACTCCCAATGCCAGAGCAAACGGAAGCAACGGGAAGAAGGGGGTCAAAAAGTCAAAATGAGCAAAGTCGTCGCGACAGGGAAAACCATTGAAGAAGCTGTAGAACGGGGACTTAATCAGCTTGGAGTTCACAAGGACCGGGTAACGGTCAACGTACTTGAACAGCCGTCAAAAGGATTCCTTGGATTGATCGGTGCGAAGGGAGCCAAGGTGGAATTAACCTTGATCCCGGAAGCCGCACCGGCATCAGCGGCGAGTGCTCCGCTACTGTCTCAGCAGACAACAAGAGAGAGCAATACAGAGGCGATCAGCGGTGTACCGCGCCAGGATTCCGGACACCCGGTGGAAGAAGCATACGTTCAGGCCGTTCATTTCATTGTAGATGTCGCCAAGAGCATGGGGCTCGAGGTGGAAGTTGAAATCGTTCATGCCAAGGAATCAACTGTTCTGCAAATTTCCGGTCCGGAGCTTGGGCTGCTGATTGGCAGAAGAGGACAAACTCTTGATGCTTTGCAGTATTTGGCTAATATTGTGGCCAACCGGTATTCCGACAGCTTCATCCGGCTGGTGCTGGATGCGGAGAACTTCCGGGAACGCCGCAAGAAGACGCTGGAGGAGCTGGCCGACCGTCTGGCCGGGCGTGTGGTAAGGACCCGCAAAGAGGTGGTTCTGGAGCCCATGTCCCCGCAGGAACGCAAGATCATCCACTCCAGACTGCAGGATCACAAGCAGGTGAACACCCTTAGCAAGGGTGAAGAGCCGAACCGCCGCGTCGTGATAACTTTGAAGTAGAACATATGCCGCAATGACTCCTTGACCTATGCGAGGAGTCATTGTTTTTTTAAAAGGACGGCAAAGCCGTTTCCACTCGATACCAACACTCAGAGGTGAATAACAACATGCTTAGTGACACTATTGCCGCTGTATCGACAGCCCTGGGTGAGGGCGGAATTGCCATCATCCGGGTGAGCGGACCGCAGGCAATCCCCCAAGTAGCCCCTTTGTTCAAAAGCCGGATCCCTCTTACGGAAGCTGATTCTCATACCGTGCATTATGGACATATCGTAAGTCCGCTGGATGGGGAACAATTGGAGGAGGTTCTGGTCACCGTCATGAAGGGACCGCGTTCTTTTACCACGGAGGATGTGGTGGAGATCAGCGCCCATGGCGGCGTAATCTCAGTAAGAAGAGTAATGGATCTGCTGCTGCAGCAGGATATACGGCTGGCCGAGCCGGGAGAGTTCACCAAACGTGCCTTCCTGGGCGGGCGGATTGACCTGTCACAGGCCGAGGCCGTGATTGATCTGATTCGTTCCAAGTCGGACCGGGCCTTCTCAGTTGCCCTTAAGCAGGTTAGCGGCTCGCTATCCGCACGTATTCACGAGCTCCGGCACACCCTGATTGAGACACTGGCCCATATTGAAGTAAATATTGATTACCCGGAGCATGATGTGGAATCCTTAACTGCCGAATTCATCAAGGATAAGAGTCAAGAGGTTATGCAAGGAA
Source organism: Paenibacillus sp. FSL K6-1217 (assembly GCF_045040735.1). Lineage (NCBI taxonomy): Bacteria > Bacillati > Bacillota > Bacilli > Caryophanales > Paenibacillaceae > Paenibacillus > Paenibacillus sp. FSL K6-1217. The sequence goes on along the minus strand of NZ_CP150271.1, from coordinate 5,125,983 downwards.
TAGATAAGCTGCTTCGAACCGCCAATGAAGGAAAGATTCTGCGCGAAGGGATTACCACAGCCATTGTGGGCCGGCCCAATGTAGGGAAGTCCTCACTGCTGAACGCGCTTGCCCGCGACAACAAGGCGATTGTTACCGACATTCCCGGAACAACGCGTGATGTAATAGAAGAGTTCGTAACCATCAATAATATCCCGCTGAAGCTGCTGGATACTGCAGGTATCCGTGAAACGATGGATGTGGTGGAGAGAATCGGCGTGGAGCGCTCGAAGGCGGCATTCAGCGATGCGGATCTGATTCTGCTGGTACTGAATGCCAATGAGGAGCTTCATGAGGATGAGCTGGCACTAATGGAACAAATCCACGGTAGACAAGCGCTGGTCATCATGAATAAAATGGACTTACCGTCCCGACTGGATACGGGCAAGCTGCGCTCCTTTTTCGAAGAAGCGAGTATTGTACCGATGTCTGTGCTGGAAGAGGAAGGACTCGACACACTGGAAGAGGCGATCTCCGCACTCTTCTTCGGAGGCAAGCTGGAGTCGGGTGATCTGACTTATGTCAGCAATGTTAGGCACATAGCCTTGCTTAAGAAGGCGCATAGATCACTCCAGGATGCCTATGAAGCAGCGGAGATGCTGATTCCTATTGATATGATACAGATTGATGTACGCCTGGCCTGGGAGCAGCTCGGGGAGATTATTGGAGATACGGCGGCTGACTCGCTGCTGGACCAGATCTTCTCGCAATTCTGCCTCGGTAAATAAGAAGGAGGAACCGTTATGAATTATGATGGAGGCAGCTATGATGTTATTGTCATCGGCGCCGGTCATGCCGGCTGCGAAGCGGCCCTGGCTGCTGCACGGATGGGCTGCCGTACACTGATGATCACAATTAACCTGGATATGGTGGCCTTCATGCCATGTAATCCGTCGATCGGCGGACCCGCCAAGGGCCATGTGGTGCGTGAAATTGATGCACTGGGCGGAGAAATGGGCCGCAATATAGATAAGACATTCATTCAGCTGAGAATGCTTAATACAGGGAAGGGACCTGCTGTTCACGCTTTGCGTGCACAGGCAGACAAGTTCCTCTACCAGCACGCGATGAAAGAAACCATGGAGAAGACGCCTAACCTGACACTGCGCCAGGGAATGGTGGAGGAGCTGATCGCCCAAGACGGACGCTGTGCCGGAGTAGTAACGAAGACCGGGACAGTGTATCACAGTAAAACCGTGATTCTGACTACGGGAACTTATCTGCGCGGCAAAGTGATTATGGGTGAGCTGACATATGAGAGCGGGCCAAATAATCAGCAGCCGTCCATACGGCTGTCCGAGAATCTGCGCGAGCTTGGATTCGATCTGGTCCGCTTCAAGACAGGAACACCGCCGCGTGTCCACAAGGATACGATTGATTTCTCCAAGACGGAGATCCAGCCGGGCGACGAGAAGCTGAAATTCTTCTCTTTTGAGACCAAATCCTCGGATAATGAGCAGCTCCCTTGCTGGCTGACCTATACCTCTCCGGTTACGCATCAGATCATTAATGACAACCTGCACCGGGCGCCGATGTTCACCGGTATTATTGAAGGAACGGGTCCGCGTTATTGCCCTTCCATTGAAGATAAGGTTGTCCGGTTCAGTGATAAATCACAGCATCAGATCTTCCTGGAGCCCGAAGGTAAAAACACATCGGAATACTATGTACAAGGTCTGTCGACAAGTCTTCCTGAGGATGTACAGCTGGCAGTCCTGCGGTCTATCCCCGGTATGGAAAAAGTAGAAATGATGCGCAACGGCTATGCCATTGAATATGATGCCATGGTTCCTACTCAGCTCTGGCCTTCTCTTGAAACCAAACGTCTGCCCGGCCTATTCACTGCGGGACAGATCAATGGTACCTCCGGCTATGAGGAAGCGGCAGGGCAGGGTGTTATGGCAGGTATCAACGCAGCGCGTAAAGTACAGGAGAAGGAACCGGTAGTGCTGGACCGTTCACAGGGCTACATTGGCGTTCTGATCGATGATCTTGTCACCAAAGGAACCAATGAGCCTTATCGCCTGCTGACTTCCCGTGCGGAATACCGGCTGCTGCTCCGTCATGATAATGCGGATCTCCGCCTGACGCCTATCGGCTATGACATTGGGCTTATTACAGAGCAGCGCTATGAAGCCTTCCTTGATAAGAAGAACCGGGTCGACCGTGAGGTTATCCGTCTGCAGGAGACGAAGGTCAAACCGGTTCAAGTGAATGAAGCTCTGGCCGCTTATGGATCAGCACCGATTGTTGACGGAAGCAACCTGCTGACCTTAATGCGCCGCCCCGAGCTTGCCTACAGCTTTGTGGATCTGATCTCACCGGCTCCGGAAGAGATGGATGAAGAGATGAAGGAGCAGGTGGAGATTCAGATTAAGTATGCCGGCTATATTGAGAAACAGCTCCAGCATGTGGAGAAGCTGCAGAAGATGGAGCAGAAGAAGATTCCTGACGATATCAACTATAATGAGATTCATGGACTGGCTATGGAGGCCCGGCAAAAGCTGACCAAAATCGCTCCCATCTCAATAGGCCAGGCTTCACGTATCGGGGGAGTTACACCGGCAGATATCTCGATTCTGCTGGTCTATCTGGAGCACTACAACCGTGTAACAGCGGCGAAAGGATAATCTATGGATACAACGGTAGCCGAGTTCACGGCCCTGCTCAAGGAGCGCGGGCTGGAACTCTCCATGAAGCAGCTTGAACAATTTGAACTCTATTATCAGGAGCTGGTCTCCTGGAATGAGAAGATGAATCTAACCGGGATCACCGAGCGGAGCCAGGTATACACCAAGCACTTCTATGATTCCTTATCCTTAGCCTTCTATGTAAATATGCAGGAGACGAAGAGTCTCGCTGATATTGGCTCGGGAGCGGGATTCCCCGGGATTCCGCTGAAGATATGCTTTCCTCAGCTCAAGCTGACGATTGTAGATTCCCTCAGCAAACGGATCACCTTCTTGCAGCATGTGTGTGATACCCTGGGCTTGACCGAGGTTCAGCTTATCCACGGCCGGGCAGAGGATGTCGCCAGACAGTTTGTTCACCGGGATGCTTATGATGTCGTTACTGCCCGTGCAGTGGCCCGCTTATCGCTTCTGAATGAATTCTGTCTACCCTTCACCCGCAAGGATGGCATCTTCGCCGCGATGAAGGGGAGTGACCCGGCGGAGGAACTGGAAGAAGCCAAGCGTAGCTTCAAGGAGCTGCGTGCGGAGCTGCACAAGGTAGAATCCTTCAGTCTGCCGGTGGAAGAATCTTCCCGCCACATTATTCTTGTACGGAAGACAGGAGCCACACCATCCAAGTATCCGCGCAAACCCGGCGTACCCGCGAAGTCGCCACTGATCTAATTGTTTCACGTGAAACAACATTTGACAGTCTTCTGTTGTACAGGATCAAGCTCATGCGAAATGGGCTTGATCTTTTTATTTTTCTGGAATGACACCTCAGTTCAGACTCAATTGCAGGAAAAATAGGTCATTATGGAGAATAGGATTATTAGCGGAAAAGTGATAGAATAATATAGTAAGACTTTTAATAGATAAACAGCATGAATAGCCAGGCCGTCTTTTAAGAAAAGTGGCTAAGATTGAATTATGGATACTTTTCTTACGCTGTACGATAAGCTTTTCGCAGGAAAGGTTAAGAAGATCGTACTATAACGAAATTAGGTGGTTATGAACGGAATGAAAGAACAATTCACCAAGCTTTTTGGATTTACCGAGCGGAGCAGCGGAGAAGAGATCAAACAAATCCCGGTTCATGAGGTCATTAGCAGTCCGTATCAGCCACGGACTATTTTCGATGATGATAAGATCGACGAGTTGTGTCAGACTATCAAAACTCATGGCGTGATCCAGCCAATCGTTGTGCGTATGCGTGATTCCCAGTATGAGATTATTGCAGGTGAAAGACGCTGGCGGGCGGTTAAAAAGCTGGGCATGGAGACTATACCGGCACTTGTCCGTGAGTTCAATGATTCACAGGCTGCATCCATCGCATTGATCGAGAATCTGCAGCGTGAGGGCTTAACTTCTATTGAAGAGGCGATTGCCTATCAGAAGCTAATTGACTTGCATCAATTGACCCAGGAAAGTCTGGCCCAGCGGCTTGGCAAAAGCCAATCCACCATTGCCAACAAAATCCGCTTGCTGAATTTGCCCGAACAGGTCAAGACTGCATTAATGGAAAGAAAAATCACTGAGCGACATGCACGCTCACTTCTGTCTCTGGACAGTGAGGAGATGCAGCTTAAGGTTCTGGCTGAGATTATTTCCAAGGAATTAAATGTAAAACAAACAGAAGCACGGATTGCCTTCTACAAAGCTGTTACCCATACCAAAAAATCAAAACGGACCTCCTACACCAAAGATGTCCGTCTCGCTCTTAATACAATTCGCCAATCCATAGACATGGTGACGGGTTCAGGCATGGAGATTAAGACCTCCGAGAATGACCGCGGGGACCATTATGAGATTGTTATCCAAATTCCAAAACGATAAATGGCAACAAAAGCTGAAGGCGGCCGTGGGGTGTTGGCCGCCTTTTCTATGACTAGCTCCGAACGTTATCACACAAACACTCTAAGGATAAGACAAAACTAAGAAATGATAGGTTTCACACGATAACTTATCTGTCTACATCTCCGCAAACGTGATGCCGTAGACCCAGATCATTATGCCGTTAACAGCTAAGAACCACAGATGATTCTTTCTAAACAATTCGAGGTGAAATAAGTGTCCAAGATTATTGCCATAGCAAATCAAAAAGGCGGGGTCGGTAAAACAACAACCTCAGTGAACCTGGGTGCCAGCATGGCTACTCTGGGGAAGAGAGTGCTGCTTGTTGATATTGATCCGCAAGGCAACACTACGAGCGGCGTTGGCGTCAACAAAGCGGATGTAGAAAATTGCATTTATGATATTCTTATTAATGAAGTGAATCCGCAGGAAACGATACAGGAGACCCGGATTGAGGGGCTTCATATTATTCCGGCGACGATTCAATTAGCGGGGGCAGAGATCGAGCTGGTCTCCACGATATCGCGGGAACTGAAGCTGAAGAAGGCACTGAATGCAGTGAAGGCGAATTATGACTACATCATTATAGATTGCCCGCCATCATTAGGAATTCTTACCATTAACTCTCTTACGGCAGCGGATTCAGTGATCATTCCCATTCAATGCGAATATTACGCGCTTGAAGGACTAAGCCAGCTGCTCAATACCGTAAGACTGGTTCAGAAGAATCTTAATCCTCATCTCAAAATAGAGGGAGTATTGCTCACTATGCTTGATGCCCGGACGAATCTGGGGATTCAGGTTATCGAAGAAGTGAAGAAATATTTCCAGGAAAAGGTATACAGAACTATTATTCCGCGTAATGTACGCCTGAGTGAAGCACCTTCACATGGACAGTCCATCATTACTTATGATTCCCGTTCCAAGGGAGCGGAAGTATATTTAGAGTTGGCAAAGGAAGTGATCTCTTATGAGTAAGCGATTAGGAAAAGGCTTGGATGCATTAATACCTTCTCTGTCAATCAATGAGGACGATAAGGTAGTAGAGATTCCGTTGACGCAGTTGAGAGCCAATCCTTATCAGCCGCGCAAGGATTTCAATGAAGAGGCTATCCAGGAGCTTGCAGAATCCATAAGACAGCATGGAGTTATCCAACCGATCATTGTCCGCAGTGTGTTAAAAGGATATGAGATTATTGCCGGGGAACGCAGATTCCGGGCGTCACAGTATTGTGGCAAAGCTACCATTCCTGCAGTAGTACGCAGCCTCAGTGATCAGCAGGTAATGGAGATTGCCCTCATCGAGAACCTGCAGCGTGAGAACCTTAACGCGATGGAAATAGCAGTTGCCTATCAAGGACTGATGGATCAATTCTCGTTGACCCAGGAGGAGCTTTCACTGAAAGTCGGAAAGTCCAGATCGCATATCGCTAACTTTCTGCGGCTGCTTAGTTTACCGGATGAAGTGAAGGATTATGTTTCACGTGGAACAATTTCGATGGGACATGCCCGGGCAATTGTTGCTCTGAAAGATCCGGAGATGATTAAGCAACTGGCCGCACAGTGTGTGGAGCTTCAGTGGAGCGTTAGGGAACTGGAAGAGGTAGTGAAAAATCTCGACCGCAAACCGGCTAACGGAATCAAGGCCAAAGTTGTTAAGCGCGACCCCTATATTGATAACGTTGAGGAAGTATTGCGGGAACGGTTCAAGACAACGGTCAAAATCAAACAAGGTAAAGAAAAAGGGAAAATCGAATTAAACTATTACAGTGCCCAAGACCTGGAAAGACTCTTGGAACTGCTGGGGAACTGATTTGGATATTTGTACCGAAAACATATCCTGAGATATCCTTAATACGGATATGGAGGGGTATGTTTTTTAAATCGGATAAAGGGAGGGTGGAAGATGGAGAGGTTAGTATATCTTGATCATGCAGCTACTTCGTGGCCCAAGCCGCCGGAGGTGGCAGCAGCCATGGTGGAGGCGCTGGAGCAGTCAGGTGCCAATGCCGGGCGGGGCAACCACTCACTGGCTATCGGGACAGGGCGGGTGCTGGTCCGTGCGCGGATGCTGCTGGCAGAGATGTTTGGGATAGCGAATGCCCAGGACATCGCTTTTACCCATAACACAACGATGGGGCTAAATATGGCTATTAAGGGTACACTTCAACCAGGAGATCATGTCGTGTCCACGATGACCGAGCATAACTCTGTGCGCAGACCCTTGGAGTATCTACGCCGCACCCTGGGGATAGAAGTGGATTATATCCAGGCAGACCGTGAGGGACAAATCAATCTTCAGCAGCTTCAGCGTTCTCTGCGCCACAATACCCGGATGGTGATCTGCAATCATAGCTCCAATCTGCTGGGAAGTATTCTGCCGGTGGGGGATATCGGAGATATAGTGAAATCGCATGGGGCTGTGTTCCTGGTGGATGCGGCTCAGAGTGCAGGGGCGCTTGATATTGATGTAGCTGCCATGAATATTGATCTGCTGGCCTTTCCGGGACATAAAGGGCTGCTGGGTCCGCAAGGGACGGGGGGGCTGTATATCTCCCCTGAACTGGATCTGGAGCCCCTGATGCATGGGGGGACAGGCAGCCAGTCGGAGAGTAGTGAACAGCCAAGTGTTCGTCCGGATCGTTATGAGGCTGGAACACAGAATGCCGTCGGAATAGCCGGTCTGCTGGCTGGTGTGAAGGTGGTTAAGGCGCTGGGTGTGGAACAGATTCACCTACAGGAATGGAAGCTGACGCAGCTGTTGATGGAAGGCTTGGCTGCAATTCCGGGCATACGGATGCTTGGTCCGGCGCCGGGGGTTCCGCGCAGCGGAATTGTGTCTTTTGTTGTAAAGGGACAGGAGTCGGCGCAGCTTGCCCACCGCTTGGACCGCGAATACCAGATTGCCGTACGTGCAGGGATGCACTGTACACCGCTGGCCCACCAGGCTGCTGAGACCTTGGATAGCGGAGCGGTGAGGGCTAGTGTGGGAGTGAGTTCCACGGAAGAGGATGTTCAGAGGCTGCTGTCTGCCATGAAAGAAATGTTCGGCGTATCCGGTTCAAGATAGCAAATGGATAAGGATTCAGGTAGATTGTACAGGTCGGTGTCGTTACAGCGGGGAATTCTTATATTCATATAAAGGATGATTTAACATGGCGGAGTTAAATGAAATTATAAGCGGGCAGTTATCGGTGTTCATTATGGGCTTTGCCGGGGTCATCCTGCTCATGGCCATTATAATGACCGTTCAGGGCAGTAAGCTTCGCAAGATGCGGAGCCGGTATGAGGCAATGATGAGCGGGAATGGAATAGAGGATCTGGAGAATCTGCTGGTCAATCTGAAGAATCAGGGGGACATGCTGGAGGAAGCCCAGCAGGAGCAGAAGGTACTGCTTGAAGCTGCACATACCAAAATGCGCGGCATGAAATCGAAGGTGGCGATGAAGCGTTATAATGCCTTTGGCGAACGCGGTAATGACCTGAGTTTCTCGCTTGCCATTCTGGATGACAACCACAGCGGAATTGTGCTGAGCAGTCTGCACAACCGCGAGAACTCATATATCTATGCTAAGCCGATTGAACAGGGAGAGTCTGCGTATGCTCTGTCACCAGAGGAAAAAGAGGTTATTGCTCTCGCGTTGCAGCAGATCTAGAGTGCAGGCTCCATTGCTTCAGGGCAGAGTAGAGGCTGGATGAAATGATATCTGACAAGCGCATGACCAGGCTTAGTCTGGTGTTCTGTAATACGAAATATTCCATGAATCCTCCAACGTTAACGATGCCGGTCAAATGGATGTCGCCAACCGGAGGAAGCTGCTTGTTGACCCCTGCGCCGGGACGCAGAGGACCTTCAACTACCTGGATGCAGCCAACGCTGGTGGACTGGCCGAGGCAGGCATCAATGGCAATGATGAACGGGTTAGCGTGTTTGTGATTCACAAGGGTGAGTGTCTCTTCAAGGTTAATGGCATGTACCGGCTCCTCCAGTGTTCCGTAGAGATGGAACAGCGGGCTATGAAAGCGGGCCAGTGTCGTGCCAACCAGCGGGCCAAGGGAATCGCCGGTAGAGCGGTCCGTGCCCACGCAGATAATGACAATCGGCGTATCGGGACGGGTACGCGAAAAATGGAACAGCAGACGGTGGGTAATGGCAGAATAGATATTGGGGTCCGCATGTGATATTTTTAAACAGGATGGTTCTTGCAGCGGTGAAGCTTTGGAAGAGAAATTCATATAATCGTCCTTTCTGAGGCGGCGACTGCGAATCACGGGAAACATCGGCTGAATACGCGTTCTGGCTGCAAGGCTGCTGATTACGCAAGGCTTTTATCCGCGGTAGCGTGTTCTGATGATCCTAGTATATGGATGGAAGTGGTTTTTTATACTATGGCGGCAATAGATAGGACCAATAGCCCAGGGGGAGGCGTGAAGTGTGGAGGAAGAACTGTTGATAGCCTTTGATTCGACCCAGCAGGCGCTGCGCGCCGAAATGCTGCTTGAATATGCGGAGATTGAAATTGATATCTTCCCTACGCCCAAGGAGATCACTGCCGGCTGTGCGATGTCGATCCAATTCAACCGGAGTGCGCTGGAAGAGGTGCGGGTCATTGTGTCAGAGCAAAGTATAGAGATCCGCGGGATCTACGCCAAAGCCGCTCAGGGAGAGGAGTATATAGAGGTAGGGGGAGAAGGAGGGGTTCGATGAATAACTGGATACTGGAAACAACAGGCACTAAGGCCCTCCAGGATGCAGTGCGCTTCAAGGACAAGATATGGAACTGGTTAACCAATGCGGATATGTGGGCTACCGTGCTGTTTGCCGGAATACGGATTCTCCTGATATTCATCCTGACCCGGGTGATTATCAAAGTAGTCTCGAATGTGATTGACCGCTCGCTGGAACGGGAGACAAGGGGGCGGGCTTTAGTCAATAACAGACGCTTCTCTACGGTAGGCGGACTGATGAAAAATGTTGTTACCTTCATTTGCAATTTCATCATGATTATGATGATTCTGAATGAGTTCAATTTCGATCTGAAGCCGCTGCTGGCCGGAGCCGGGGTGGTCGGGCTGGCTATAGGGTTCGGCGCACAAAGTTTGGTCAAAGATGTGATTACGGGCTTCTTTATTATATTTGAGGATCAGTTTGCAGTAGGGGATGTCATTCAGAGCGGAACCTATAAGGGAACGGTAGAGATGATTGGCCTGAGAACGACCAGGCTATTAAGCGCTACGGGAGAGGTTCACATTATTCCTAATGGAACCATTGTCAATGTGACGAATTATTCGCTGGCGAACGCACTGGCGGTAGTCGATGTTCCGGTCAAAATCGAGCGCGGGCTCGAAGCCACCCTTGCACTGATCGGTGAGGCGCTGCATGGAATCGAGGAGCGGAGCTCCAGTGTCGTTGCCTACCCCAATATTCTGGGCATCCAGTCGATGAGCACCTCGGAGTATGTCATCCGCATAGCAGCCAATTGTCTGCCCAATGCCAGAGATGCTGCCGAACGGCAGATTCAGAATGATATCAAGCATGCGCTGGAGAAGCAGAGCGCCCTGGAGGCGGCTAAGGCCGAGCAGGAGGCGCGTGAGCAGGCGGAGAGGGAGGCAAGAGAGGCTGAAGCAGCACGTGAGCAGGAACGGGCCGAGGAAGCCCGCAGAGCCCGTGAAGAGCAGGAGGCCAGTCCAAGAAGACAGGTGGCTGCTGCACAAGAAGGAGAGAAGGGGGAAGAATGATGGAACGCAAGGTATTCGGGCTGGGTGATATTGTACAGATGAAGAAGCAGCATCCCTGCGGAACGAACGAAATGGAGATTATCCGTATGGGGATGGATATCCGGATCAAGTGCACTGGCTGTCAGCATAGTGTCCTCATTCCCCGCGCTAAATTCGAGAAGAATCTGAAGAAGGTGCTGCAGTCAGCGCAAAGTGGGGAAGAGGATTAACAGGCTTGAAGCAGAGGGTGGACGTTCATTAAATAAGCTTGCGCAGGAAGAAAATGCGAATTAATAATGCTTGCGCAGGAGGCAAAGTGTAATTAATTACGCTTGCAATTGTGTGCTTGGCATGATATGATAATTCTTGCTGCGGAGAGGTACCCAAGAGGCCCAAGGGGGCTGACTCGAAATCAGTTAGGCGTGTCACAGCGTGCGTGGGTTCGAATCCCACCCTCTCCGCCACTTCAGCAATTATATACTTACAACCATTAGCCCTCCGTTATATAACGGAGGCTTTTTTGTGTCTGCATGCAGGAGATTTGAACAATGCCAGAGAGAATATGTATAGGCAACTAAACAGCCGCCGGAAGCAAATAAAGGAATAGCTAATTTCCGTCAGCGTCGGGTTAAGGGCTAAATGCAAAAAGAGAGACCTTCGCAGGTCTCTCTTCCAGAGGCAGTACATCATTGATGTTCGGAAATCTCTGTCTATAGCCACTACTGTGATTGGGTAATGCCAAAGCTGTTACTCCTTTTTACAGAGCCAGCTTAACTCTCCCCGGGTTACGATAGCTGCTGAATTCAGAATCCCTGTGATCGTGTTCGTCTGCGACGTTCAACGGAACCACACCTCTCTTTTGTACTGCCTGGGTCTAGTATGTGCAGTCTTCAGGGTTTTATACCGGACTGCATTAATTTAATGGACGCGGGCTTTCTCGACCTTTTTCCACTTGCGGTTCTGGTTGGTGGTCTCAGGGAAGGTGTCGCCTTTCTCCATGGTGATCCGCTTCGGATGCTGAATCTCCGTATGGAAGCTCCGTGCTTCGCCTACTTCGGTGTAAACGCCCGGGTTAGGGGCTTTGTCGCCCTTTTCGTATTCCGTCTGTTCGCCCATTGGTTAATTACCTCCTGTTATAGAATGATGAAGCTGTTATATTGTGGCCCTGACGATGGCGGATTACTCCGGCGTTCTTACGGAACCCGGCAACAGTATCTTTCTTGGGGTCCAGCATCTGGTACGTATGAATAAGACTTGCAATCATCTGCCGGATTTGGTATATTGATTTGGTGCGAGTCTATGTTTGTGCTCGTTCCTTGCTCCTGACCTGATCAGGGGCCGCAGACCATAAGGAGGTGAAAATTATGCGCAAATATGAAGTCATGTACATTATTCGTCCTGACATTGAACAAGAAGCCGTTCAAGCAGCAGTCGAAAAATTCCAAGGCATCATCTCCAACGGCGGAGAAATTACAAAGCACGATGTGCAAGGTAAACGCCGTCTTGCGTATGAGATCAAGAAACATCGTGATGGCGTTTTTGTTTTGGTTAACTTTACTGCAGAACCTGCAGTTGTTACTGAACTTGAGCGTATCATGAAGATTTCCGACGAAGTAATTCGTTATCTCATTACGAACGACGTTGCCTAAGATATTGACAAGCTTTGTAACGAATCGCGCTATTAAGGAGGGGACCTAATTGTTGAACCGTATCATTCTGATCGGTCGGTTGACCCGTGACCCGGAACTTCGTTATACTCCTGCTGGTGTTGCCGTAACACAGTTTACGCTTGCCGTAGACCGTAACTTTACGGGCCAGAATGGTGAACGTGAAGCGGACTTTATCCCGGTAGTAACCTGGAGACAGCTGGCTGAGACCTGTGCCAATTATTTGCGCAAAGGAAGACTGGCAGCCGTAGAAGGACGCATCCAAGTACGGAATTACGAGAATAACGAAGGCAAACGTGTATACGTTACTGAAGTTATTGCCGATAATGTCCGTTTCCTGGAATCCGCGCAGAGCCGTGAAGGCGGAAATGCCTCAAGTGGTGGAAGTATGCCTGAAGAGCCTGCCTTAGGTGGCGGCGGTAACGGTGGGAACAGTGCTCGCGGAAATGGAAATAACAATAATTTCTCGCGTAACAACAATACCCAAGATCCTTTTTCGGGCGATGGAAAACCGATCGATATATCGGACGATGATTTGCCATTTTAATAAGGAAGGACTGAACTGAACATGGCTTTCAAACCAAGAGAAGGTGCGGACAACGACAAAAGACCGGCACGTCGTGGTGGACGCAACAAGCGTAAAAAGGTGTGCTATTTCACTGTGAACAAGATTACTCACATTGATTATAAAGACACTGAGCTTCTTAAGAAGTTCATCAGCGAACGCGGAAAGATTTTGCCGCGTCGTGTAACAGGTACAAGTGCAAAATACCAACGCGCTCTGACTATTGCTGTAAAGCGCTCGCGTCAAATCGCGCTGCTGCCTTACACAACAGAATAGGACGTTTTATGAAGCAGCCGGCTAAGCCGGCTGCTTTTTTTGTTGCTCAGTGTATGTAATATATAATAGCTGCAGAAATTAAGCTGCCAGCCATATCCAAGTGGAGGAATGACAAATGATCAGTGCAAGCCCGTACATTATTATTGAGAACGTGCAGGAGTCTGTGGAGTACTACAAAAGCGTTTTTGGAGGAGAAATAAAGGTGCTGAATGAGCATAAGGGAAAGCTGCTGCATGCTGAGCTGCACCTCGGACAGACAATGATTCATTTCTCCGATGACTACGGAAAGGGTGCAAAGACTGAGAATGTCAGTGTTATTCTCGGGCTGGACAATGAAGATGAGATGAAGGCGATCTATGACAAGCTTGTCTCCGACGGCGGGCAAGTTAAGGTAGAGCTGCAGAAAACCTTCTTCGGCGCTCTTCATGGACAGGTTGCTGATAGCAAGAATGGAATTACCTGGGTGATGAATTGCTTTACCCGCAATTGACAAACAGCTTCCAGTTGTAGTAAATTACAGGTATCCTATAACTAAAGGGGAAATTTTGATGTTGGTGAGCGTTCTTAACTAAGCAATTTCATATCGTTCCGGCTGTTAGCCGCCGTATGCTCTGAGATAGGTGGGGGCATGTCTTGTTAGAGTCTGTCCCGGTGACGTCTCTGGCTGAATGGACTGCGGGCTGCAGGAATGAATGATTTAGTTAAGAACACACGCGAAGCGTCATGATGGCCTCTTGATCGGCTATTGTTCTCTTTGTGATTAACCGTGCTCTTTGCAGCACGGTTTTTTCTGTTTTCAGGAGCATTCCCGTAGAACGGGTGGGTTCCCTGAAGCCAAAGAGGAGAAGCAGCAGCAAAAAGAGGGCGAAGACTGCCGTGGTGGCGGTTCTTCGCCCTCTTTTTGTATGGGAATAGGTATCTAAATTTACTTGTATACAAGGAGGAACTCAAATTGAATCTGCAGAGTCTGCACACATTGGAATATGAGACAATTAAGCAGGAATTGATGCGTCATGCGGTATCTTATGAAGGAAGAAGGTATGTCAGTGAGCTGGAGCCGATGATCTATCTCCCGGCGATACACCGGGCACTCGGGGAGGCGCAGGAAGCGAAGGAGCTGCTGGAGCGCGGAGCCAGTGTGCCGATTCCCTCTCTGGAGGGCATTGAATGGGTGCTGTCGCTGCTCGGGACCGGCTATATGTATAATGAGCAGGATTTCACCGCAGTCTCGCTGTTTCTGCACAGCTGCGGACAGCTCAGGAAGTACATGGCCGCCAAGGAGCAGATTGCACCGCGTATCGCGGCTTACGGGGCATCGCTGCAGGAGCTGAAGGGGGTACGGGACGAGATTGAACGGTGTATCCGGCTGGGGGTCATTGATGACCAGGCCAGCAAAGGGCTGGAGCGGGTACGCAAACGGCTGGCGGTGGCCAAGGAGCGCCTGCACCGGAAGCTGGAGGGCATCATGAGCCGCCACAAATCCATTTTGCAGGAAAGTCTGGTCAGTATGCGCGGCGGCCGGTATGTGATTCCGGTGAAACGGGAGTACCATAAGCAAATTAGGGGCTCGGTGCTGGACCAGTCCACCAGCGGCCAGACGGTATTCGTGGAGCCGGATGAGGTGGCCTCGCTCCAGGGAGAGATCGAGCTGCTTACTGCCGATGAAGCCCGTGAGGAAGGAATCATCCTGAGTATGCTGACAGGGCTGCTAGAGCAGGAGCAGGCTGCCCTCCGGCTCAATATCGAGGTGACAGGCCGGTATGATTTTATTTTCGCCAAAGGGAAGATTGCCCGGGTTATGGACGCGGGGCCGGTCGCTCTGAACGAACGCGGTTATCTGAGGATGAATGGAGGCCGTCATCCGCTGCTGAAGGAGATGGTGCCGGTCAGTCTGGAACTGGGCCAGGGGTATCAATCGCTGATCATAACCGGGCCGAACACAGGCGGCAAGACGGTTGTGCTCAAAACCTTGGGTCTGCTCGTATTAATGGCACAGTCCGGCCTGCTGGTACCGGCTGCTCCCGGCAGTGATTTCCCTGTCTTCACCAATGTAATGAGCGTAATCGGAGACGGACAGAGCCTGACACAGTCTCTGAGTACCTTCTCGGCGCAGATGAAGAGTATCGAAGGCATGCTCTATGATGCCGGCAGAGGCGTGCTGCTGCTGATCGATGAGCTGGCAGCCGGCACAGACCCCGGCGAAGGGTTCGCGCTGTCTATCGCGATTCTGGAGGAGCTGAACCGGAAGGGGGCCAATATCGTTGTAACGACCCACTTCAATGAGCTGAAGGCCTTCGCGGCGGCAACGGCAGGCTTCGAGAATGCGCGGATGGAGTTCGATCGGAACACATTGCAGCCGCTATATAAGCTAACCATTGGCGAGGCTGGCGAGAGCTATGCGCTGCAGATCGCCGAGAAGCTGGGCATTGTCCGTTCCGTCATTGAGCGGGCAAAACAGCTCGTTACAGAGCAGCAGGGGCACAGAGGCGGCCACAGCCCGTGGAAGGACGCTATAAGGGATGCTCAGAGGGCCAAAGCTGCCGAAGCTCAAATACCCCCAGGAGCGGACAGAACGGTTAACGGTGAGCAGGGGAACGGTAGCGCGCAGGAGGCGAATGCTCTGAAGCCTGAATTTGCGGTGGGGGATGCCGTCTATGTCAGCTCACTGGGGCGCAGGGGAATTGTCTATGAGAAGAAGGACAGCCGGGGGATGGTTGGAGTGATGATCCAGAAGCAGAAGCTGAGCATTAACCATAAGCGGCTGAAGCCTTATCTGTCCAAGGAGGAGCTGTATCCGGAGGATTATGATTTTGATATTATTTTTGAGAGCAAGGAGACCCGGAAGAAGCGTAAGCTGATGCGGAAAAAGCATGTGGAGGGCCTGAGCATCATCCATCCCGGAGAGGAAAATTAAGGTGAGGCTGTACCCGGAGTCTGCCCGTCAGGGCAGGCTTTTTTCAACATCTGACCGGGTTTTGGCTGAACTGAAATAAATTAAAGACTTCACTTTACAGTGAATATTGTATATCCTCTATAATGTGGAATAATTATTTGTCCATAATCTGCATAATAGGCATTACAGTAAAATCTAGTGTAGAAACCGCTTACATTACTGTGTGAACCCACCCGGGAGGGAAGAAATATATGTCAAATCGACTCATCGGCAGACTGATGCTACCACTTGCTCTCTTGGTGGCATTGTCGGCATGCAACGGGCCAAGCCCGGCCGTCAAGAATGTGGTGGCGCACTTTAGCCAAACAGCCGATGAACCCATTACAGGCGGGACTGTGACCTTCGGGTACCCGTCCGCTTTTCAAGGTATTTTTGAACCGGCCTTCTTCGAAGGGGAAGATGATGCCAATGTGCTGGAGTTCACCACCGAGGCCATGTTCACTGTGAAAGATGATTTGTCCACCGCTCCGAACATCGCGAGCTGGCAGGAGTCTGAGGATCATACGGTGTTCACGTTCACCATTAAGCCCGGAGTCCGCTGGCATAACGGGGATGAGCTGACGGTCGAGGATTGGAAATTTGCTCTGGAGACGATCGCCAGCCCGGAGTACACGGGCTCCAGATACTATAGCGTGGAGATGATCAAGGGAGCAGAAGCGTATCACCAGGGCCAGGCGAAGGAAATTACGGGGCTTAAGGTGATGGACCCGTATACGCTGCGCATTACAATGAATTCGGCGCGGGTGAATGTGATTGACAATCTGTGGGCCTACCCGATGAACAAGCGGTACTTCGAGGGCGTAGCCGTCAAGGACATGATGGACAGCGATCAGGTGCGCAAGCGGCCGATCGGCACCGGTCCGTTCATGGTAACCGGCATTGTGCCGGGCCAGACAGTGGAAATGAAACGCTTCGATCATTATTACAAGGGCGGGGCACTTCTGGACGGGATCACGTACAAGGCAATCGACAGCCAGGACATCACTGCTCTGCTTGAAGCAGGGACGGTCGATATGATGACTTTGCCGCGTGATGCCTATGAGGCCGCAGGCCAATTGGATAATGTGGAGATTATGGTAACACCGGGACTGTCGTTCGAATATATCGGCTTTAAGTTCGGGCACTGGGATGAGGCGGCCGGCCAAGTGGTGATGGATAATCCTAAGTTCCGGGATAAAAGGCTGCGTAAGGCCATGTATTATGCACTTGACCGGCAAGGAATCATTGATAAGTATTCCTATGGCCTGGGGACGCTTATCGAGACGCCGGTTCCCAGCTCCAGCTGGGCCAAGATAGCGGACGAGGAGATTGACACTTATCCCTATCTTCCGGAAAAGGCGGAACAGCTCCTGGATGAGGCCGGATATCTGGATGTTGACGGGGATGAACTCCGCGAAGATCCCAGCGGCAAGAAGTTTGTGATTCATTATGATGCGATGAGCGGCAGCAAAACGGCTGAGGCGCGGACAGAGGCCATTCTCCAGAATTGGCGTGATGTCGGGCTGGATGTACGGCTCAGCGGCGGAAGCCTGAAGGAGCTGAATACCTTCTATGAAGCGGTGGAATCCGATGATCCGTCGGTGGAGCTGTTCAACGGAGTATGGGGACTGGCCAGCGACCCTGATCCTACGGGCTTATGGCGGGCTACCGATTCGTGGAATTATCCCCGGTGGACCTCGAAGCGCAGTGAGGACCTGATCCGGGACGGGGTCAGCCTGAAGGCCTACGATAAGGATTTCCGCAAAGAGATCTATTATGAATGGCAGAAGCTGATTAATGATGAGGTTCCGATGATCTTTTTTGCAGAACGCTCGAATATTACTGCCGTGAATAAGCGCCTGCAGGGGGTAACAACGAATGCCTTAAGCAATATCCTCGATCCGCAGAGCTGGTGGATTAAGGATACGGAATAGGCTTGGGAGGATGGTCTGATCTGCTGCGCTAGGCGGCTGAACAGACTGTCTTTTTTTACTTTTTTGCCTCAAAAAAAATCAAAACGGCGTTTGCTGCGTCATATACATTATGGAAGATAAGCGGCCTGGATGCCGATGTTGTCGTTATTTGTTGTTTCTTTTTAGTTGTGAAGTGATTACAATAGAAATATTGTTTATGTGTCAAAGCCGTTTTCCAGGTTTATTCTACAATTAGAACGACCCGAATCCCGGAAAGGGGGAATAATACCATCTGAAGCAGGGCGGCGTACAGCAGCAAGAACAGCCCACCCATGACTGTCCTGGAAGCCCAGGCGGCCATTGTAAATAGATTAAAGCCCTAATATATACATTCCAACATAAAGAAGGAATCAAAAATGATGAAAAAGATTAAAAAAATAAAGAAAAGATACATTGCACTCATTCTGGTACTGGTGATTGCCGCCGGAGCGTTTCTGTTTCAGAAGCCGCTGGCTGTGCTGGCCTTTGACCTCTTTTTGTCCGATCAGGTTGAGACCAAGCTGGCAAATGAATCCTATCAGCCCCTGGACCAGGATAAGAACCAGACTACTACCACTACAGTAAAAGCCGAGCCTGTGGTATACAAAAGCGACCCGTTCTCTCTGATGCTTCTGGGTACAGACCAGCGGCGCAATGAAGTCGCACGCTCAGATACCATGATGTTTGCGGTGATCCGGCCGGAGGATTACAAGATTCTGCTGATCTCCATTCCCCGGGATACCTACACGGAAATCATCGGACATAACGGTAACAAGAAGGATAAGATTACGCATGCTTATGCATTCGGCGGCCAGCAAATGTCCAAGGATACGCTGGAAGCGCTGCTCGGCCATGATATTCAGTATTACGCCACGATTAACTTCCAGGGGCTGAAGGATGCCGTGGATGCCATCGGTGGGGTTCCGCTTCCGATCAAGAAGGATATCGTTAACAAGGGCGCAGATCATGAGAAATTCACGATCAAGGCCAACAAGTCGAACTACAACGGGCAAGAGGCGCTCAACTATACGCGTTACCGTGAGGACAGCGACTTCAACCGGACCAAACGCCAACAGGTCTTTATTGATGTCGTGGCGAATAAAATGTTATCGATCAGCCAAATCGGCAATATCCCTGAACTGCTGGACATTATGGGCGA
Organism: Paenibacillus sp. FSL K6-1217; assembly: GCF_045040735.1. Lineage (NCBI taxonomy): Bacteria > Bacillati > Bacillota > Bacilli > Caryophanales > Paenibacillaceae > Paenibacillus > Paenibacillus sp. FSL K6-1217. The sequence goes on along the minus strand of NZ_CP150271.1, from coordinate 5,107,149 downwards.
GAACTTCAAAACGGATATTCAGCCCTCGATGATCATCAGTCTGGCCAAGAAGTTCATGGGCGGCAAGGATATGGACATCTCCAGCTTCACGGTGATGGGGGAAGGCAAACGCATCGGCGGGGTCTACTACGACATTGTGAACGAGGAAGATCTGGATAAGGCCAGAGCCCTGATTGACAACTGGATGAATGCCAGTACACCGGTTGATCAGCTCATTGAACCAGGCAAAGCCGTGAATGCGCTGGAGCCTTCGGCTACACCCGCAGTTCAGTAAAGATGAACCCGGCGGTTCTTGTCCGCCATAAAAAAACAGCAGCCATTCCTGTGAGGTTAATGGCTGCTGTTTACTGTCTTCATGCTATAATGGAATGGAACTAATTGCTGCGGGCAGGCGTATAAACTACGGTGGGCTTTAATGCAAGGAAGGTAGAGTAGCATTCCTTCGGAATTCTTTGAGGAGGATCAAGAGATGAACATTGCGTTTTTTTTACTTCCGAAGCAGGAGGTTGCCTGCGTTACGATGGATTCGACGCTGCGCCAGACCCTGGAACGGATGGAGTTTCACCGCTATACGGCAGTGCCGATTCTGAACCGGAACGGGGAGTATGCCGGAACGGTTACAGAAGGTGATTTGCTCTGGTATATGAAGGAGTCGGGCGGCGCGGTTACTTTTGAGAATGCTTCCAAATTTCTGCTGAAGGATGTCCCGCTGCGGATGAACAATCTGGCGGTCTCGATTGATGCGGATATGGAGGATCTGATTAATTTGGCCAAGGTGCAGAACTTTGTACCGGTGGTCGACGACATGAAGCGGTTCATCGGGATTGTACGCCGGAGCCAGATTATTGAATATTGCGAGAAATTTGTCTCACGGCAATCGCTCGAATCGTTATAAGGAACCAAGGCCTGTATTTCCGGCGAAACGGAATGCGGGCCTTTTTTGAAAGACGGGAATGGAGTAATAAACCGGGCTAAAGCCTCACTGCATGGGGCTATATTCGGGGGCGGCAGGCGTCCGTGTGGCTCGGAAATTTTTATGCTATAATGGAGAATAATGCTTTTTGCCGGAGGTAGAGGACAGTGCCCAATGTGCCGAAGGATCTGGATGTGGCCAAACGCGCCAAGGTAATCGAGTGGTTAAAGACGGAAGTAATTGATCAAGTGTCAAGGTTATTCAAAGCGCTGTGGGAAGGCAGTACCGCGCGTGTCGGCGACAGCCTGGCCAGCCTGATTATGAGCTCTTACATACTGGGGCGCAGACTCGGCATCCCTTATCGCGAGCTGGATGATTTACTGCTGGAGAAGCTGAGAAAGCACAGGCAGGAGGGCCATCAGCTCGAAGAATGGTACCAGGATATATCTGCATTAGAAGAACATATGCGTAAGAGGTGAATACTGTTGAAATTTCGCTGGACATCTGTGGCTTGGAGCATAGCTTATCTGTTGCTGCTGTTATCCCTGTCAACCCCGTTGCTACTAATTACAACATTCTTTATGATTATTCCGGCCATTGTGCTATTCACCACCCTTAACACCAAGCAGTTCATTCTGCATCTGTTACCGGTCCTGCTGATTGTGGGCCTGATTACCCCGATGTATATTCTGATTGCGGCTTATTTCCTGATTCCTGCGCTTGTGATGGGACGATGGTACAAGAAGCGTGCTTCAGCGGTCTCTACACTGGTTGCCGGCTTGATCGCAATACTGGCTGAATTCCTGCTGATCCTGCTGATCAGTACGGCGTTCCTTAAGTTCAACTTATACGACTATGTCTATGATGTCTTGCAGACCTATACGGACTGGCTGGCAAGTATGGGGGCCAGTAATCCGTTGCTGTCCGAGATCGCCATCTCCTCCGATCAGATTGGCCAGATGAGCTGGCTGACGATCCAGGCGATTCCGATGACGCTGATCCTCAGTGCCTTCGTGATTGCTGTCATTACCCATTCCATTGTCCGTCCTATTCTGAACAGTATGGGATATGCGGTACCCAAGATGAGGCCGGCGCGGGAATGGAGACTGGCCAGATCGTTCATCTGGTATTATCTGCTTGGCGTGGTGCTCAGCCTGCTGTTCGGCGGTGGAGACAGCGGCTTCATGCTGATGGTCTCGGCCAATCTGCTGCCGCTGCTGCAGATTGCGTTCAAGATCCAGACCATCGGCTTCCTCTTCTTCCTGGTGTATGAACGGAAGTGGAGCAAGATCATCGCCCTTCTGCTGGCGATCCCTGTGATTGCTCTGCCGGGATTCTGGATTATTGGTGTGGTGGATCTGGCGTTTCCGCTGCGGGAGCTTGTGAAGAAATCGAAACGATAGGGTGAGGGCTCATGCCAAAATTTCTGCAAAGACGCTGGCACGGCTATCATACCGTGTGGGCGTTCTTACTGCTGCTGGTCCTGATTATAGTAGTCAGTATCTATAACTGGGTCCTCGGTGTTGCCAGTCTCTTCCTGGCCGGCACATTGTGTTTCACCATGCTGCAGGCCGAGCTGTCGTTCCGCCGCAACCTTGTAGATTATATCAACGGCCTGTCCTTCCGCATCAAGCGGGTGGAAGGGGAGGCTGTAAGCATGCTTCCGCTCGGAATCATCCTCTACAGTGAAGACCGTGCGGTGGAATGGCATAACCGCAACGCCGGCCAGATCTTCTCCCGCAAGTCTCTTGTGGGTGAGGATATGCAGGAGCTGATGCCGGAGGTGATAGCATCGCTGCAGAATCAGCCGTCCAAGCGGGAACCGGTTAAGGAAGGGGTATTGAAGGAGCACCGCCATGAGCTTACGGTCGATGACCGTTATTATGAGGTCGTGGTGATTCCAAGCGAACGCCTGCTGTATCTATTCGATATTACCGAGCTTGTTGTGCTGCGTGAGCGGTATGAGGAAGAGAAGCTGGCCATCGGAATTGTCATGATGGATAATCTGGATGAAGCCGCCCAGGGTATGGATGATCAGCAGCGCACTTCGCTGATTGCCAAGGTAGCCAGTGAGATTACCGAGTGGAGCAAGCAGTTCGAGGTCTATCTGCGCAGGTTGTCTTCCGAGCGGTACCTCATGCTGCTGAATCACCGCAGCCTTCAAGCCCTGGAGGAGAGCAGGTTCGTGGTGCTGGATGAGGTCCGCGAGATGACGGCCGATCTCAAGGTGCCGATGACGTTGAGCATAGGCCTGGCCTACGGCTCTGAATCGGCCAGTGAGCTGGGAGCGCTTGCCCAGTCGAGTCTGGACATGGCGCTTGGCAGAGGCGGGGACCAGGCCGCTGTGAAGGCGGGCCAGCGTCTCTCCTTCTACGGCGGCAAGAGCAATGCCGCAGAGAAACGCACCCGCGTCCGGGCGCGCGTAATTGCCCATGCTCTGCGGGATCTGATGCAGGAGAGCGACCGGGTGCTGATTATGGGGCACCGGATACCGGATATCGATGCGGTAGGGGCGGCGATCGGGCTGCTCAAGGCGGCACAGATGTACAATGTGGAAGCCAGCATTGTGATGGAGACGCCGAATCCTTCGATCACCCGGATGATGGAGGAGATCCGCAAGGATGAGGCGCTCTACAAGAGCTTCGTCACCACAGAGCAGGCGCTCCAGATGATGACGGAGCATACGCTGCTGATTGTAGTGGATACGCATAAGGCCTCCATGACGATGGAACCGAGACTGGTGCAGTCTGCCAGCCGGATTGTAGTGGTTGACCATCACCGACGGGGTGAGGAATTCATCAATGACGCAGTACTCGTGTATCTGGAGCCGTATGCATCCTCGACCTGTGAGCTGGTGACGGAGCTGCTGCAATATATTCATGACAAGATTAAGCTCAGTCCGCTGGAGGCCACGATGCTGCTGGCCGGGATCACGGTCGATACGAAGCATTTCGCGCTGCACACAGGGTCGCGGACCTTCGAGGCCGCCGGGTTCCTGCGCCGGGTCGGGGCGGATACGATTCTCATCCAGCGTATGCTGAAGGAGGATCTGCAGGAGTACATCTCGAAGGCGGAGATCATCAAGCATGCGCGTATGGTGTATGACCAGATCGCGCTGGTGGTCACACAGCCCGGGATGAAGATCCCCCAGCTGCTGATCGCCCAGACGGCGGATACACTGCTGGGGATGACGAATGTGGTGGCGTCCTTCGTCATCAGCGAGCGTCCGGACGGCCTGATCGGCATCAGCGCCCGTTCTCTGGGCCGGATGAATGTGCAGGTGGTCATGGAGAAGCTGGGCGGCGGCGGACATCTGTCCAACGCGGCTGTACAGCTTGACGGAACAACGAAGGAAGCGGAAGCCAGACTGCTTGCAGTGCTGGCCGAAATTGAAGCGAAAGAGGGGTTATTTGAATGAAGGTCATATTCTTGAAGGATGTTAAGGGGCAAGGTAAGAAGGGGCAGGTTAAAGAGGTATCGGAAGGCTATGCAGCCAATTTCCTGCTTCCGCGCGGGCTGGTTCGTCCGGCTACAGACGGCAATGTGAAGACGCTGGAGAACCAGGCGGCAGCCGAACAGCGCCGCAAGGACCAGGAGAAGGAGGAAGCGGTACAGCTGGGCAAGAAGCTGGATGAGCTGACCCTGACCCTGAAGGCCAAAGCGGGTGAAGGCGGCCGTCTGTTCGGCGCCATCACCAGCAAGCAGATCGGAGAGACCCTGGCAGCTACCCAAGGAATCGTAATCGACAAGCGCAAAATAGAGCTGAGCGATTCGATCCGCCATGTTGGCACGTTCCAGGTAACGGTAAAGCTGCATACTGATGTAAAGGCTAACCTCACGGTTCAGGTAACGGAGGAGTAGGATGGGTGGAGATCTCTTTTTCGATCGGGTTCCCCCGCAGAATCTGGAGGCAGAACAGGCCGTACTGGGTGCAGTTCTACTGTCGGATGAGGCGCTGATTACCGCGATGGAGCGGGTGAATACCGAAGACTTCTACGACAAACCGCATCAGATGATATTTGAGGCGATGGTGCAGCTCGGAGAAGAGAGCCAGCCGATTGATCTGATTACATTGACTTCCCGGCTCCAGGATAAAGGGGAGCTTGAGGATATCGGCGGGGTCAGCTATCTGGCGAAGCTGGCACATGCGGTGCCGACTGCGGCCAACGTCGATTACTATGCCCAGATTATTGAAGAGAAGGCGATGCTGCGGCGGCTGATCCGAACAGCCACGCAGATTGTCAGCGAAGGTTATACCGGCGGCGAAGATGTGGGCATTATGCTGAGTGACGCCGAGCGGCGGATCCTGGAGATCTCGAACCGCCGCAGCGGCAGCGGGTTCATTGCCATCCGCGATGTGCTGATGCAGGTGTTCGACCGGGTGGAGCTGCTCCATCAGAATAAGGGCGGAACCTCGGGAATTCCGACCGGCTTCGTTGATCTGGACCATATGACGAACGGTTTCCAGCGCAATGACTTAATTATTGTGGCGGCCCGTCCTTCCGTCGGGAAGACGGCCTTCGCCCTGAATATCGCGCAGAATGTGGCGGTCCGGGCGAAGGAGACGGTAGCCATCTTCAGTCTGGAAATGTCGGCACCCCAGCTGGTTCAGCGTATGATCTGTGCAGAGGCCAACCTGGATGCCAATATTATGCGTACCGGTGATTTCAAGAGCGATGATGACTGGTCTAAGCTCACGATGGGCATCCAGTCGCTATCCGAGTCCGAAATCTATATTGACGACACTCCGGGCATTACGGTGACCGATATCCGGGCGAAATGCCGCCGGCTGAAGAAGGAAAAGGGACTCGGAATGATAGTCATCGACTACCTGCAGCTGATCCAGGGCCGGGGCAAGGCCGGAGAGAACCGCCAGCAGGAGGTATCGGAAATCTCCCGTACCCTGAAGCAGATCGCCCGTGAGCTTGATGTTCCCGTCATTGCCCTGTCCCAGCTCAGCCGCGGTGTGGAGCAGCGCCAGGACAAACGGCCGATGATGAGTGACCTTCGTGAATCAGGCTCGATTGAGCAGGATGCTGATATCGTCGCGTTCCTGTATCGTGATGATTATTACAATCAGGATACCGAGAAGAAGAATATTATCGAAATTATTATCGCCAAGCAGCGTAACGGTCCGGTAGGGACAGTGGAGCTTGTGTTCCTCAAGAACTTTAACAAGTTCGTTAACTACGAGCGCGCCCACGCAGAACCGTTCGCAGGCTAAGCGGAATTCACACAATACACGAACGATCGCATATATTAATCTGTGATCGTTCGTTTTTATTTGACTTTAAAAAGTGCCGCTGTTACACTGATTATTGTGCTTTGGCGGCCTGCCGCCTGGTGTCCGGAGGGCTGCGTACAAGATGAAGCGCGTACAGGGCTCCTATTATTATAATTGGAAAAATAATGGTGCTTGCTAGCACCTACGGAGGAATGAACATGTCAACGGTAGTCGTCGTGGGAACACAATGGGGAGACGAAGGCAAAGGGAAGATCACGGATTTTCTGGCGGAAAGTGCAGATGTGGTCGCCCGGTATCAAGGGGGTAACAATGCCGGTCACACGATTCTGATTGACGGAAAGAAGTTCAAGCTGAGCTTGATTCCATCGGGTGTATTTTATAAAGAGAAGACTTGTGTTATCGGCAACGGAATGGTCATTAACCCGGAAGCGCTGATCCAAGAAATTAATTATATTCATGAGAATGGCTTTGATACGAAGAATCTGGTCATCAGCGATCGCGCCCATGTCATTATGCCTTATCATATGCTGCTGGATGCGCTTGAGGAAGACCGCAAAGGACCGAACAAAATCGGTACAACACGCAAGGGAATCGGCCCGTGCTATATGGATAAGGCTGCCCGTAACGGCATCCGGATTGCCGATCTGATGGACGCTGAGGAATTCGAGCTGAGACTTCGTCCGCTGATGGAAGAGAAGAACCAGGTCATTACTCAGGTATACGGGGCAGAGGCGCTGGATGTGGAAGAGATTCTAGCGAAATATCTGGAGTATGCAGAAGTGCTGCGCGGCTATGTAACCGATACTTCGGTGGTGCTGAATGATGCGATTGATGCGGAGTCCAGAGTATTGTTCGAAGGCGCTCAGGGCGTTATGCTGGATATCGACCAAGGAACTTATCCGTTCGTTACTTCATCGAATCCTTCGGCTGGCGGCGTCTGCATCGGCTCGGGCGTAGGACCGTCGAAGATCAAGCAGGTTATCGGTGTGGCGAAGTCTTATACCACCCGTGTGGGTGACGGCCCGTTCCCTACAGAGCTGAACGATGCTACCGGCGATTATATCCGTGAGACCGGACATGAGTACGGTACAGTAACCGGACGCGCCCGCCGTGTGGGCTGGTTCGACAGTGTGGTGGTGCGTCATGCCCGCCGCGTCAGCGGAATTACCGGCCTGTCGCTGAACTCGCTGGACGTACTGAGCGGTCTTGAGACGGTGAAGATCTGCACCGGCTACAAGTACCGTGGAGATATTATCACCCATTACCCGGCGAGCCTGAAAATGCTGGCTGAATGTGAAGCGGTCTACGAGGAGCTTCCAGGCTGGAGTGAGGACATCACTGCGGCGAAGACGCTGGAGGATCTGCCGGCCAACACACGCAAATACGTGGAACGTGTATCGGAGCTGACGGGGATTCCGATCTCAATCTTCTCCGTGGGCCGCAACCGCGAACAGACCAACCAAGTGCTGCCCATCTATATCTAGACTCCCGGCAGAACTGAATAGATACGTATAGGAGCAGGGGCCTCGGTGAGGCTCCTGCTTTTGTATGTACGGATGCATTTTCAGCAGGGAATCAGCTTTTCTATGCTTCGGGGACGTTTCCCGGGCGTTGTTCTAGTCAATACTGTGAGAATGGGATCAATAGCGCACTGATTCTTCAGAGGTTGAATAGAGCAGGGTGTAGGGGAGTGGTGATGGTGAAAATGATGAAGCGTGCGCTTAGCATCTGCCTGATTGTGGTGCTGGCCAGCGGACTGTCCATGCTGACGACGGCATATGTGGTGAATACCTATATCCAGTCGGTGCTGGCCAGCTTTGACATCAAGCTGGATGGGCCGGGACCGGGAATTGGCGGCTTCGTGAAGAGTCTGACCGGTATGGGGGGCAGCGGGACTGCCTCCAAGGAGAATTCCAAAGCGGCCTCAAGCGAGACGAAGAACTCCACCAAGGAAGCTGATGCGAGTAAGGTGGACGGGGCGAAGAAGGACAGCAGCGGCGGAAAGAGCGGCAATAATCAGGAGAAACCGGTGGAGGAGACGGTGCCGGACAATGCGCTGCCGGTGATGGGACAAGCTTCCGCGGGAGAAGAACAGAGTGAACAGGGACTGGACCAGAATCTGGTGATGACACCGGAGGCTATGAACGAATTGAAGGAGAAGCTCCCTGCGAGCGAGAAATCCAATATCTTCAATATTTTGATGAGCAAGCTTCCCCAGGAGGAAATGATCAAGATCTCTGCTGCCCTGGAGGGCGGCTTGACAGAGAGCGAAGTAACGGAACTACAGGGAATCATTGAGAAGTACGTGGATGAGGATGAATATAAGGCGCTGATGAAAATGCTTACACCAGATAGCGGCGGAACAAATCAGAACTAAAAATTGTCACTTTTTGGACACGGCATCGCTGTTTAAAACGCATATTTTGGGAAAAAACCCGCGATTTTCGCGGGTTTTGCTATGGGAGCAAAGTTGAAATTTTTCTGCAGGCTATGGTACAGTAAAAAAGGACTAATAAGGGTTAATATTTTGTAACCTTTTCCGTCGTTGTCACCTAAGCCATATTCATACTCATGCACATCAATGCACAAAGCATATAAATTCTTATTTTCACAGCTGAAAGGGAGAGTTACATGAAAGGATTGAAGTTCATGCGCCGGATGGGGAACCTGTGGAACCGTGCAGAATCATCCGCAGGATCTGGTGCAGCAGACAGGCAGGGCAAGGAAGCAGCAGCGGCGGGTGAACCCCGCGTCTTTCAGGGGGAGATGAAATCCCGCCGCCGCAGGCGTTCATGGCTGCTCGCTTCAGCCGGCCTGGTTCTTCTGGCCACATTCCTGGTGGGGGCACAGAAGAGACAGGTCACCGCGAACACAGTCACCTACTACAAAGTGCTGGTAAACGGCGAAGAGGTCGGAGCGCTGAACCAGCAGGCAGAGCTGAACAAGCTGTTCGAGGAGAAGAGACGGGAATATCAGCTCAAGTACCCTGACTCTGTGATGGTACTTCAGACCGGCGGCATCACTACCGAGGCCCAGCAGGCCTACAAGCCGGAGATCAACAGCGAAGCAACACTGGACAAGCTGGATGGTATGCTCAAAGCTTATGCTGTAGGCGTACAACTGGCTGTGGACGGGGAACCGCTCGGGATCGTGAAGGATCAGGAGACGGCGGCGGCGGTGCTTCAGGCCGTGAAGGCGCATTACGCTCCGCAGAAGGCCGCAGCTCCGGGAGCGAAGCTGAAGAAGACGGCGGCCAGGGCTGGAGCCGCAGCTCCAGCAGCCAGTGATCAGATAGAGTCGGTCAAGATTCGGGAGGAAGTTAACATTGTTCCGGTGAAGGCAGACCCCAATAAGGTGCTCAGTGTGGAGGAAGCGGTGAAGGTACTGACCGAAGGCAGGGAGGCGCCGCTGTTATATGCGGTTCAGGAAGGCGACACTGTCTCCGCTATTGCGTCCCGGTTCAACATCACACAGGCGGAGATTTTCCGTAACAATCCTGAGGTGAAGGAGCTTAGCCTGCAGATTGGGGATCAATTGCAGCTGACGGTGCCGCAGCCTGATCTTACGGTGGTGACCGTAGAAGAGGTAACCGAAGAGGTGGTCACAGAGCCTGAGGTTATTATCCGTAAGAGCGACCAGCTGCCGGCAGGCAAGCGTAAGGTTGTCCGCCCCGGACAAACCGGGCTCAAAACGATGCAGTACAGGTTGACCAAAGAGAACGGACGGGTGGTCCAGGAAGAGTGGCTGGGTCAGAGCGTAGTGAAGGCTTCCCTGCCTGAAGTTGTCTACTCCGGTACCAAGGTTATCGGAGAAGGAACCGGAATGTTCGCGTGGCCGGTTAGCGGAGCGATGATATCCAGCAGCTACGGCGAACGTTGGGGACGCGCGCACAAGGGTGTCGATCTGGTATCGGGCAACCGCACGATCAAGGCTGCGGATGCGGGGACGGTAAGCTTCGCCGGTGTGCAGAACGGATACGGCAATGTGGTTATCGTGGACCATAACAACGGATACGTTACGTATTACGGGCATTTAAGCAGCATCTCGGTCTCCATGGGACAGAAGCTGGGACAGGGCAGCCCTATCGGAATTATGGGCAGCACCGGGCGCTCAACGGGGACGCACCTGCATTTCGAGATCCGCAAGAACGGAACTGCCATCAATCCGATGAAGTTTCTGAAATAATGAATAACAGATAGGCTTCCATTCTATTATTCTCTGCCGTCCGGATGATTTCGGGCGGTTTTTGTATCCCACGGAAAGTATCTGAACAATCTCGGAGCTAAAGCCTCACTTTGTGGGGCTGTTTTGATGTGACGCCAAGCCAGGTATGTTAAAATGAAGGAATCAGGGTTTCGAGTATCGTTAGAAAGGTGAAGCTGAGCATATGCAAATGGGAACGATTCTGGTAGTGGATGATGAACAACCTATTGCTGATATATTGAAATTCAATCTGGAAAAAGAGGGCTATGATGTCATTTGCGCCTTCGACGGTAACAGTGCGGTGGAGCTGGCTCTGTCCAAACGCCCCGATCTGATGCTGCTGGATCTCATGCTGCCCGGCAAGGACGGCATGGATGTCTGCCGTGAGGTGCGCGCTGCCCATCTGGATATTCCCATCATCATGCTTACTGCCAAGGACGGGGAGATTGATAAGGTGCTGGGCCTTGAGCTTGGCGCGGATGATTATGTAACCAAGCCGTTCAGTACACGGGAGCTGCTGGCGAGGGTTAAGGCCCAGATGCGGCGCCAGCATAAGCCATCCGCTTCGGAAGCGCCGAATGGGGCGGCGGAGAGCAAGCAGGGAGTCTATCATTTCGGATTGTTCATTGATACCGACATGTACATGGTCTACAAGGATAGTGAGCCGCTGGATCTGACGCATCGTGAATATGAGCTGCTCTATTATATGATCCGCCATGCGGGCAAGGTAATGACCCGCGAGCATCTGCTGCAGGCGGTGTGGGGCTTCGAATATTTCGGCGATGTGCGGACGGTGGATGTGACGATCCGCCGGCTCAGAGAAAAAATTGAGGAGAATCCCAGCAAGCCGGAGTATATCCATACCCGGCGCGGGCTCGGTTATTTGATGCATAGCCCCAAAAACGGAGGATTGTAATGAAAGCACTGTCCTTTTTCCGGACGATTCAGGCCAGGCTTATCGTGATCTACGTGCTGCTGATTCTGATTGCGATGCAGCTGATCGGCGTATACTTCGTCAGCTCGATGAAGAATTCGCTGACCGATAACTTCACCAAGGACCTGAAGGCCCGGGCCGAGATGCTCTCGATTCTCACCGCCGACAAGTTCGGCAGTGAGACGGGCACAGCCGATGAGGAATCGGCTGTGGAGAGCCTGCGCGGCATGGTGAACAATCTGTATATCAATGGTGCAGAGATTCAGGTGCTGGATGCGAGCGGCAAGATTATCACCACCTCGATCCCTTCCCAGAATGACTATGTCGGCCAGCGGAACACGCAGACCGTGGTCAGCCGCGCCTTGCAGGGCATCAGCGATAATGAGGAATATATCATCGCTGATGATAATGTGCGCAAGAAGGTAGTGGCGAAGCCGGTCATCTCCGGCGATAAGGTGGTAGGTGCCATCTATATCGCCGCCGATATGAAAGACTTATATGCCACTATGAGCCGGATTAATAGTGTATTCCTCTCAGGACTGCTGCTGGCGCTGGCGCTCACGGCCGTGCTGGGGGTCATTCTGGCGCATACGATCACGCATCCGATCAAGGAGATGACCAAGCATGCTACGGCTGTGGCGGAAGGACGCTTCAACCGGAAGGTTCCCGTGTTCGGCAATGATGAGATTGGCCAGCTGAGCCAGGCCTTCAACTATATGACAGACCGGCTGCGCGAGGCGCTGCTGCAGAACGAAGAGGAGAAGGAGAAGCTGTCCTCCATTCTTGCCAATATGAGTGACGGTGTCGTAGCAACAGACGAGAGCGGCGCGGTGATTCTGATGAATACACGCGCCGCCTTGATGCTGGGTGCGGAAGGGCCCCTTCCTGCCGGGGCCTCGCTCGGCGGACTGCTGGGGCTGGAGCCCGAGCAGTCCGTCTCGGTGACCCAGGGCATTGCCCAGTCGGCTATGCTTCATCTGTCTCCCATGGGCGGAGAGGACCCCAATATTGTGCGGGTGACCTTCACCCCGATCCAGCGCCGTGAAGGCGGACGGATCGCCGGGACGATAGCGGTGCTGCAGGATGTTACGGAGCAGGAGAATCTGGAGGAGTCCCGCCGGGAGTTCGTGGCGAATGTGTCGCATGAGCTGCGGACGCCGCTTACGACCATCAAGAGCTATGCGGAGGCGCTGGATGACGGTGCACTGGAGGATCCGCAGCTTGCCGTGCGGTTCGTCGGGGTCATCCGCAATGAGACGGAGCGCATGATCCGGCTGGTTACGGATCTGCTGCATCTGTCGCGGCTGGATTCCAAGGAATCCAGCCTGCGGATTCAGCAGACGGATATCTCCGAGATGCTGGAGGATGTGGCGGACCGCTTCTCCTTCCAGATCCGCCAGAAGCGGATTCATATCAGCACGAGGGTGCGCAAGGATGTCGCCACTGCGTGGCTGGACCGCGACCAGATTGACCAGGTGCTGGGTAATCTGGTCTCCAATGCCCTCAAGTATACGCCGGAAGGCGGGAGTATTCAGCTGGAGGCGCATAAGAACGAGGACGGCATGCTGGCCGTGTCTGTCCGCGACTCCGGGATTGGGATTCCGAAGAAGGATATTGAACGCATCTTCGAACGCTTCTACCGGGTCGATAAGGCGCGCTCGCGGAATATGGGCGGAACAGGTCTGGGCCTGTCCATTGCCCGGGAAATTGTCAAAGCCCACGGCGGCTCTATTTCCCTGCAATCGGAGCTGAATGAGGGCTCGCTGGTAACGTTCACGCTGCCTTTGATGAAGCAAAGGGGGAGTGAGGCGTGAAGGAGAGAATCAAGTCATGGATGCTGGTCCTGCTTATACTCGGAAGTCTCGTGGAGAGCTATTATCTGATCTACAGGCTGCCCGGCAGCGACTCGGCAGTGTTGTCGAAGACCTTATATGTGAAGACGGATAATATGGGGCCGAAGGAAAAGGTGGAGAACCTGCTCTACCCCGATAAAATGATTATTCATATGGGCGGAGACAAGCATACGCTGTTCTACCCCAGCTCCACTTTCTATAACCTGATTATGAACCGCCTGAAGGGCCGCAGCTTCGAGAGCTTCCAGCGGAGGTCCGTACAGGATTTCGACTGGGACAAGATCCGCAGTGAGAATCCGGGCATTGAGCTGTCGTTCGGGGCAGGCATTCCGGTAACGCTGCTGCAGCGGGTTATGCAGATCTCGTCGGATTCGCTGTTCGAGGGGGAGAGCATTGACCGGATCTGGATCTACAATATCAAAAATGACTCCAAAGCCCATGTCATCTTCTTCAGCACACGCGGGGATATTGTGTACGAGGCGGCTAAGGCTGATCTTACGGTCCAGGATGTGCAGCAGCATGTGGACTTCGGTAAGAATCTGACTCTGTATACAGCCGTGAACGGTGAGTATTATGTCCCTGAGGCAGATGTTCCGCTGGTTAAAGTTGTGATGCCTGCGGGTATGTATACCATTGAGCAGATGCAGAGCAATCTGTTCTTCGATGCAGGCAATACAAGATATATTCCTGAGAAGGACGGCTCCAAAATCTATACTGACAGCAAACGCAGCCTGCAGGTGGACCAGGAGCAGAACTGGATGAGTTATAGTGATCCTGCAGCACTTCCAGACGGGGACAGCACACCGGCGAAGGATGCGCTGGTGGCGGTGGAGTTTGTCAATAACCATGGCGGCTGGAACGGAACCTACAGGCTGGCTGCTACGGAGGAGAGCCGGCAGGACCGCAAGGTTTCTTTTCAACAATATTATGGCGCTTATCCGTCCGGCTCCTATCCGATTATGAGCAATCCTCAGCTTCAGTATGGCGTAATCCATCTGGAGCTCCAGCAGGGAACGGTCTCTTCCTATGAGCGCTCCCTGATGTACACGAATGAGGAGAAATCTGAAAAGACCATTGTTGAGCTGCCCGGCGGCGAACTGCTGAAGCAGCGGCTGGCGCAGATCGGCAGCTCCTTGCGGATCATTGAGCTTACGCCTGCCTATATGCCTGCGCTGGCCGGGGAGAAGCTGCAGCTTCATCCGGTCTGGCGGGTTACACTCAGTGACGGCAGTGAGCTTACATTGGATTAGGGCAGAAATGAGCAAGCGGACAGGATACCGATTCGAGGAGGGACGTTATGGACTGGGGAAGGGCCAAGAGTGTATTGATATATGCCTTTCTGGTGCTGAATCTGCTGCTGTGCTATCAGCTATGGATCGATGTGCGCGATCAGGTCAGTGCGGGACTTGACTTCACTTCCCTGTCCGCAGAGACTCAGGCGGTGATGGAGGAGAAGAATATCCGGCTGCTGTGCCCGATTCCGGCCGGCACTCCACAGCTGCCCGATATTACCTACCGTTATTCGGCTGAAGAGCAGAATGAACAGCCTGTGAAGCTTAAGGAGCCGGTCGACAGCAAGCTGATGTACTCCTCGTTCTCGGAGCTTAGCAATCTGCTGAAGAGCCAGATTCCCGACATTGCCAATTACCGGTTCGATTCACAGGAGAGTGAGGTCGGCAAGTTCGTCCTGCATCCGCTGGTGGATAACAAGTGGTCTCTGTTCAGAGTGCGGCTGGAGCTGATTAACAGTGACCAGAAGATTGTGGCCTACCGCTGGCCGAAGATTGAGATCGGGGCAAGCCGGAGCGAGGATCTGCAGAAGGTTCTCCCGGCATCGCAGGCGCTTAGCAGTCTGATCGAGAAGTATTTTCCTGCGGGTGCTGCAGTGAAGGAGATTGAGCTGGGCTATTACGGCGAGTTGTTCAACTCCGAGAGCCAGGTAGCTTCGCCGATGTGGCGGTTCATGCTGGAGGACGGCAGCGCCTATTATATGGATGCGATCAGTGCGGATATTATCAGTCCGAAGACAACAGAGTAGAAGGAGCAGGAGAGATATGGGGATTTCATTTACAGTACTGTCCAGCGGTTCTACCGGGAATGTGACAGTGGTGCGTAACGGCGAGACCACACTTATGATCGACGCGGGCTTGAGCGCGAAGCGGATTGACGAGCTGCTGGCGATGCGCGAGCTGACCGGAGCGGAGCTGGACGGGATTCTTGTGACCCACGAGCATTCGGATCATATTAAGGGGCTGGGTGCGATGGCCCGCAAGTATAATCTTCCGATCTATGCGAATTCGAACACCTGGGGAGCCATAGAGAAGGGGATCGGCAAGATTGAGGAGCATAACCGGGTCATTATGGAGACCGGGCAGCACCGGGATTTCGGCAGTATGCGGGTGGAATCCTTCGCCATCTCCCACGATGCTGCGGAGCCGGTAGCTTACAATTTCTATGACGGCAAGGAGAAGCTGTGTGTAGCGACAGACCTCGGGTATGTCAGCGACAAGGTAAGAACGGCCATATCGGATGCCGATGTGCTTGTGCTGGAGTCGAACCATGATATCGAAATGCTGAGGATGGGGCGTTATCCCTGGAATACGAAGCGGCGGATTCTCGGCGATCTGGGGCATCTGTCCAATGAGGCGGCAGGCGCAGCGCTCAGCGAAATTCTGAGCGGGCGGACCAAGCGCGCCTATCTGGCCCATCTTAGCAGAGACCATAATATGATGGATCTGGCGAAGATGTCCGTGCGCGGGGCGATGGAGGACCGGGGCTGCTTTTACAAAGACAGTGAATTCAGGCTCTGCGACACCTACTATGACCGGCCTACGCCATGGGATAAGGTGAGCCAGTCATAAGGCGGTCGACTTCGGTAATCTTGTGCTCCAGCTCCTGGCGGGAGAACAGCCCTTTATCAATCAGCAGCTCAATCATGGCATGCTGAACTAGAATCAGCTGATAATGTTCATCCTTAAGGTCCCCCAGCTTGCCAATAAACTGCACCAGATCCTTACTTGTTGAGAAAGATTCCATAGTCCGGTCCTCCTTGTGAATTGGATTGCAGTGAGGCTGTGAATAATTTACATTTATTTAACGCAGAAAACATGTGGGCAGCGCGGCTGCCTGTGATACAATCATATAGAGCGGTACTAATCCTATTGTAGTCTTTTAAGTTGCAAAATATTCCGGATACAAGCTGATAAACTTTTTAGTAGCTTATTAGAATAATAGACATCCCTTGCGCTTAGAACCCACTGGAATGTGGTGAATAAATCAAGTGAAACCTTTTAGTACTTCATGAAGTCTAAGAGATATAGCGGTTAAGCTCGGGCGTGGTTGCTTGGCGTTCAGGTCTTGAATGCGGTGGCAATAGAGGGGAGAGAGTGTAACGTGGGATTATTCGATGATGATTTCTATTCAACCAAGGTGTCACGGCGCAGAAGCGGCAATTCCAAATCATCCGGCGGATATGCTGACGGCAAGTGGGCTGTCCGCAAATCGAAGCGGTCTCTGGCAACCTGGCAGATCGCGCTGATCAGTTCGGTATGCAGTGCTGTAGTGGCTGTACTGCTGTTCAGTCTGGTAACAGGACAGTTCACCACGGAGAGGGCCCAGGCTCCGGTGGCTATGGATAAGGTGGCTGCGAGCAGCGCAGATCCGTTCGACCGGATTATTCAGGCTGCTGCACATGTCCGCCCTGCGGTAGTGAGCATCATTAATCATAAGGAAGACAACAAGGAACTTAATATTCTCGATGAATCCGCGTTAGGCTCGGGAGTTATCTATAAGAAGGATGATAAGAAGGCGTTCATCATCACCAATAATCATGTCATTGAGGGCGCCGGCAAGCTTGAGGTTGTTACAGTAGACGGCCAGACACACAAGGCAGAGCTGGTAGGCGCGGATAAGGTAAGCGATATTGCCGTGCTCTCCATTGACGGCAAGGGAATTGACCGGATTGCCGAGATCGGGGATTCCTCCAAGCTGCGGCTGGGCGAGACCGTCATTGCCATCGGCAATCCGCTGGGGCTGGGCGATACGCTGACTTCCGGCATTGTCAGCTATACAGAGCGGACGATACCGGTGTCACTGAACCAGGATGGCGTGTACGATTGGGAACAGGAAGTGATCCAGACGGACGCTGCCATTAACGAAGGCAACAGCGGCGGCGCGCTGGTGGATCTGGATGGCAAGGTGATCGGTATTAATACGATGAAGATCTCCGATACGGGCGTGGAGGGATTAGGCTTTGCAATTCCAGCCAATCATGTAGTGGACACTGCCAATGAGCTTACCTCCAAAGGCCGGATCGCCCGTTCATATCTGGGCGTATATTCAGTGGATCTGAACAACCCTTATGTGCCGCTGGCCGATGACCAGCGCAAGGAGCTTAATCTTCCGTCCGCAGTAACCGACGGGGTAGTGGTTCTCGATGCGGTGGGACCGGCGAAGGATGCAGGCCTGCAGCTTAACGATGTGATAACGAAGTTCAACGACAAGCCGATTATCTCCACGCTGTCGCTGCGCAAATATCTGTACGATCATACCAAGATCGGCGATAAGCTGAAGATCACCTTCTACCGCAATGGTGAAGTGAACCAGACCACGGTCCAGCTTCTGGAGAAGCCTGAGGAATAAAATTGGAAATGGCCGTATATAATAAAGAGGCAGTCACGATTACGGGAACAGTTCAAGGCGTCCTCTTCCCTAAAAAAGAAGAGGGCAGGGCTGTTTCAAGGTTAAATAAATGGGGTAAATGGCAGTATTGGGTATAAATATTACTATTTAACCCTGCTGGTAGCCCTTACATTGGGAAGAAGTCCTTATAAGGGAAGAAACGGAGAAATTAGGGTAGAACAGCTTGCCTTTGTTAATCAGGTGTGGTAACATGAAATTACTCTCATACAATTGATACCTTATTCTCGCATTGAAAAGGGCTGTCAACCAAAGCTACAACCTTTCTCAATGTGTGAATTTTTTCTTTGTCTGAAGATAAAAAGAACATATTAATTTAAATTTGTGGAGGTAACACACATGCAAACAGGTACAGTTAAATGGTTCAACGCAGAAAAAGGATTCGGTTTCATCGAAGTTGAAGGCGGAAGCGACGTATTCGTTCACTTCAGCGCAATCACTGGCGACGGCTTCAAAACTTTGGACGAAGGCCAACGCGTTGAATTCAACGTTGTTCAAGGCAACCGCGGACCACAAGCCGAAAACGTTGTAAAACTGTAATTAATAGAAGATACCGTCCCCGCTTGTGAAAGTTGGGACGGTCTTTTTTTATCGTTACTTGCTTGCAACATAAAGGAAGGAGGAACGGCAATGAACTACCGGAAAAAGCCTTTGGAGGAAGTACCAGAAGAAAATACCGCAATATGGGCTTGTACCAATGAGGACTGCAATGGATGGATGAGGGATAATTTCGCATTTGAACATGCGCCTTCCTGCCGTCTCTGTCATTCCCCAATGGTTCGTAGCATGAAGATGCTGCCGCAATTGCTTAATTCAAATGGCGATCTCAAATCGCTTAAGAAAGGTATTTCCATTACCTAGACCAATGCCTTTATGAGCCAAGACAACTATAGATGCAGGATACATTCAAGACGGTGAAACCGTCTTATTTTTTTTGCTTTTGAACGTAAATTTGTGATATTTGTCACAAATTTATTGTTTTTTATGCCTAAATGGGGCGTGGAGTGTGATTATTATCACACTTTGGGTGAGGGAAATTTGACAAAATAGACATAACGAATGGGGAGAAGGAAGGGGAGAAATATGGATACAGTACTGCTGTCGCGCATACAATTTGCGTCGACGACAATTTTTCATTATTTCTTTGTGCCAGTATCGATCGGACTTGCGCTCATAATTGCCATTATGGAGACCATGTACGTAAGAAAGGGCAATGAAGAGTACAAAAGAATGGCGCAATTCTGGGGGAAGCTGTTCCTCATTAACTTCGCAGTAGGCGTGGTGACAGGGATCCTGCAGGAATTCCAGTTCGGAATGAACTGGTCGGACTATTCACGCTTTGTCGGTGATGTGTTCGGGGCTCCGCTTGCTATTGAAGCTTTGCTTGCGTTCTTCCTGGAGTCCACGTTCATCGGAATCTGGATCTTCGGCTGGGATAAGGTATCCAAGCGGATTCATCTAGTATCCATCTGGCTGGTAGCCCTCGGGACGATGCTGTCCGCATTCTGGATTCTGCTGGCTAACTCGTTCATGCAGCATCCGGTAGGCTTCGCCTTGAATAACGGGCGTGCTGAAATGAATGATATCTTCGCGCTGATTACGAACGGCCAGCTGCTGGTGGAATTTCCGCATACAGTACTTGCCGCATATGCTACAGGCGCATTCCTCGTAACAGGGATCAGTGCTTACAAGTTGCTTAAGAAGCAGGACGTTGCCTTTTTCCGGAAATCGTTCGAGATTGCAGCAATTGTAGGGGTTATCTCTTCCTTCGGCGTAGCGGTTGCGGGACATGCACAGGCCCAATATCTTGTAGAGACACAGCCGATGAAGATGGCCGCCTCCGAAGCGCTGTGGGGCAAGAGCGGCGATCCGGCACCTTGGACGGTGTTTGCCAATATCGATGTTAACAACCAGACCAACAGCAATGAAGTTCAGGTTCCGTATCTGCTGAGCTTCCTGTCCTACAGTAAATTCTCCGGTGAAGTCAAGGGGATGCTGGAGCTGCAGCAGGAGTATGAAGTGGCTTATGGGCCAGGAGATTATATCCCGCCGGTCAAAACAACCTTCTGGAGCTTCCGGATTATGGTCGCTGCCGGAACGCTGATGATGCTGTTTGGGGTATATGCGATCTACCTCATGTGGCGCAAAAAGATGGACAGACCGAATAAATGGTTCATGCGGTTCATGTTCTGGGGACTGCTGCTTCCGCCGATTGCCAACACGGCCGGCTGGATTATGACAGAGATCGGGCGTCAGCCATGGACGGTATTCGGACTGATGACTACAGAAGACAGTGTGTCCCCTAATATTACGAGCGGACAGGTGCTGTTCTCGGTGATTTCTTTTACCGCGATTTATGCCATATTGGGTGCGGTACTGGTCGGCCTGTTCATCAAGGTGATCAAAAAAGGTCCTTATGCTATGGACAACGAACACGGTGAATCCCACGATCCGTATAACAAGGAGGGCTAACCCATGTCACTTAATGAATTATGGTTTCTGCTGATTGCAGTGCTGTTCGTCGGGTTCTTCTTCCTTGAAGGCTTCGACTTCGGCGTAGGGATGGAGACGCAGATTCTGGCCAAGAATGATACGGAGCGCCGGATACTGATTAACTCGATTGGGCCGTTCTGGGATGCGAATGAGGTATGGCTGATTACGGGTGCAGGTGCGATGTTCGCGGCCTTCCCACATTGGTATGCCACGCTGTTCAGTGGCTTCTATATTCCGTTTGTCTTTGCTCTGCTGGCGTTGATCGCCCGGGGTGTAGCCTTCGAATTCAGAGGCAAACGTGATTCCAAGGCTTGGCAAAAAACATGGGATGTCTGCATCTTCTTCGGCAGCTTCCTGCCGCCGTTCCTGCTCGCTGTGGTATTCGCCAGCTTCATCAAAGGCTTGCCGATCGACAAGGATATGCAGATGTATGCCGGATTCTTCGATATCGTTAATGCTTATACGGTGGTTGCCGGGATAACGGTTGTCCTGCTGTGTCTGGTACACGGGCTGATGTTCACTACGCTCCGTACGCTTGGAGATCTGCAGGAACGGGCGCGTAAGCTGGCCCAGAAGCTGCTGATCCCACTGGCTGCGCTGCTGGTGGCCTTCGTTGTAATGACGTATACTATGACGGATATCTTCGATAAACGCGGAACGCTGCTGTGGATTGTAGTCGTTCTGGGTGTAGCCGCATATCTGCTGGCCGGCTATTTCATGACCAAGAAGAAGGACGGTTATGCCTTCGGAATGACCGGGGCTGTGATGGCGCTGTCTGTCGCTTCGATCTTCATCGGACTGTTCCCGCGGGTCATGATCAGCTCGCTGGATCAGGCGTTCAACCTGACGATTACGAATGCGGCCTCCGGCCAATATTCGCTGAAGGTAATGACCATTGTAGCGCTGACCCTGCTGCCGTTCGTGCTCGGTTATCAGATCTGGAGTTATTTCATCTTCCACAAACGGGTTCATGAGAAGGAGCATCTTGAATACTAATGGATAAAAATTTGCTTGGGTACAAAGGAGTTAAGCCTGTCTTTCTGCTGGTTGGCTTCCTTACCCTGGTGCAAAGCTTCTCCATTCTTCTGCTGGCGAAGTCGCTGGCAGAAGCTGTCTCTGCGCTGTTTGCGGGAGAACCGCTGAAGGAACAAGGGGCTAGAGCGCTCTTGTTCCTTCTTGCGTTTCTTGTGCGTCATGCCTGCGCCCTGCTGATGAGCCGGGCGGCTTACCGCTTCGCGGAAGCGACCGGCAGCAGCATGCGGAGACAGATGATGGACAAGCTGTTCCAGCTGGGGCCAAGGCTGGCTGGCGACCGGGGGACCGGAAATATGGTCACATTAGTGCTTGAAGGAGTAACCAAGTTCCGCACTTACCTGGAGCTGATTATTCCGCGGATGGTCGGTATGGCGGTAACGCCTGCCTTGCTGCTAGTCTATGTATTCACCCTGGATACGTCCAGCGGTGTCATTCTTACCTTAACGATGCCGATTATTATCGTCTTCATGATCCTGATCGGGATGACGGCCCGCAAGCAAATGGACCGTCAGCTGAAGTCTTACCGTACCTTGTCGAATCATTTCGTGGATTCGCTGCGCGGTCTGGAGACGCTGAAATTTCTTGGACGCAGCCGCAGCCACAGTGAGAGTATTGCCACGGTCAGTGACCGCTACCGCTCGGCAACCATGCGGACGCTGCGGGTCGCCTTCCTGTCTTCCTTCGCACTGGACTTCTTCACTATGCTCTCTGTAGCTTCGGTAGCGGTAAGCCTTGGTCTGCGTCTGGTCAATGAGCAGATGACGCTGGTTACCGGACTGACGATCCTGATTCTCGCACCGGAATATTTCCTGCCGGTGCGGCTGGTGGGTGCAGATTTCCATGCCACACTGGACGGCAAGGAGGCTGGCGAAGCGATGAAGAGCATCATCGACCGTGAGACGGTCCAGGCGAAGCTGCTGGAGCCGGGAGAGCTGGGGGCGTTGCCGGAGGATGGCGGACGGTTGCCGGGAACGGTTTTCACGTGGAACAATTATAGCAGCCTGCGGCTGAATGCCGTTGGTGTGAAATATGAAGCGGATGGAGCCGCCTCGCTTGAGGATGTAGACCTTGAGTTCAGCGGATATGCCAAGATCGGTATTATCGGGGAGAGCGGGGCAGGCAAATCTACGCTCGTTGATATTCTGGGCGGCTTCCTTCATCCAACCTCGGGAACCCTTACGATCAATGGAAGCCGTGTCAGTGCGCTGACCGATGAGCATTGGCGGAAGCAGACGGCTTATATTCCGCAGCGTCCGTACATCTTCAGCGGCACCCTGGCCGATAATGTCCGGTTCTATTATCCCGAAGCCACGCAGGAAGCGGTAGCTGCCGCGCTGGAATCGGCAGGCTTATCGAAGCTGGTAGCCTCGCTGCCGGAAGGCTTGGACGAAATGATCGGCGGCGGCGGCCGTTCGCTCAGCGGCGGGCAGGAGCAGCGTGTGGCTCTGGCCCGCGCCCTGCTGAGCAGCCGCCCCGTTATGCTGCTGGATGAGCCGACGGCCCATCTGGACATTGAGACCGAATATGAGCTGAAGGAAACGATGCTGCCGCTGTTCGAGGGCAAGCTGGTGTTCCTGGCTACTCACCGCCTGCACTGGATGATCGACATGGATCTGATTGTCGTTATGCAGCAAGGCCGGGTAGCTGAAATAGGCACACACCCCGAGCTGACCGCTCGGAGGGGTGTGTATTATGAGCTTATTCAAAGTCAATTGGAGGGAATCCATTGAAACGTGAAGGATGGTTTGCTCCCTATTATTCTTCGTACTTCTGGCGGTTCGTGTTAATCATTGTGCTGGGCGCACTGACGGTCTTCTCGGCGTCCTCCCTGATGTACACCTCAGGCTTTCTGATCTCGAAGGCTTCGATTCCGCCGGAAAATATTCTGATGATTTATGTCCCGATAGTCGGCGTACGCACCTTCGGGACCAGCCGGGCTGTGATCCACTATGTCGAGCGGCTGGTGGGACATGACACAATTCTGCGCATCCTGTCGAAGATGCGCGTTCGGCTGTACAATATCCTGGAGCCGCAGGCGCTGTTCCTGTCCTCGCGCTTCCGCACCGGCGATATTCTCGGGATGCTTGCCGATGATATCGAATATTTGCAGAATGTGTATCTTCGTACCGTCTTTCCGGGCATTATTGCGCTCCTGATCTATGCAGCGGCGATGATTGCGCTGGGGACGTTCGATGTGGCCTTTGCCCTGCTTATGGGACTCTACATGCTGGTGCTGGTTGTCGTCTTGCCGCTGATCTCTCTTCTGCTGACCCAGAAGCGTCAGCGCCAGGTGAAGCAGGAGCGGAACCGGCTGTATCAAAAGCTGACCGATGCCGTGCTCGGCCTGGGCGACTGGGTGATCAGCGGGCGGCAGAGCCAATTCGTCGATACGTACGAGGCGGACGAGCAGGCGGTTGCCCGTATAGACGGTTCGCTGCGGCGCTGGGCACGGCTGCGTATGTTCATCGGGCAGGCAGTTGTGGGCCTGGCCGTGTTGTCTCTGTTATACTGGGCGGCCGGACAGTATGCTGAAGGCGCGATTGCCGGAACGCTGATTGCGGCGTTCGTGCTGGTGGTCTTCCCGGTGGCGGATGCCTTCCTGCCCGTATCCGAGGCGGTGGAGAAAATTCCGCAATACCGGAATTCACTGGAGCGGCTGGAGGGCGTGGAGTCTCCGGCGGAGGGTGTACTCGCTGAGGCTGCAAAAGGCAGAAATGCCGAAGCTGCAGCTCAGGCCGCTGCTGCTGCCGAGGCCGCCAAGGCCAGCGGACAGGTGCAGATTGAACTGAAGTCGGCGGGCTACCGCTATGCGGCAGGGGACGACTTCTCCGTTCAGGAGCTCGACCTTACGCTGCCGCAGGGGCGGAAGATTGCCGTCATCGGCCGCAGCGGGGCCGGGAAGTCGACACTGCTCAAGCTGGTGCAGGGCGTGATTGCGCCCACCCTCGGCTCCGTGACGATTAACGGTATTGACGCTGCGGCTTATGGTGAGCGGATTCCGCAGCTCATCGCCGTGCTGAACCAGAGCCCACATCTGTTCGACACCACGGTGGCGAACAATATCCGGCTCGGTGACCCGGAGGCTTCGGAGGCAGCGGTCCAGCAGGCGGCAGCCCTGGCGAAGCTGGATATGCTGGTCTCTTCGCTGCCGGAGGGCTATCATACTCCGGTACGCGAGGCGGGGCAGCGCTTCTCCGGCGGGGAGCGCCAGCGGATCGCCCTGGCCCGGATTCTGCTGCAGAATACACCGGTCGTTGTGCTGGATGAGCCGACCGTTGGTCTTGACCCGCGCACGGAGCGCGAGCTGCTGGCCACGATGTTCGAGGCGATGGCCGGCAAGACGCTGATCTGGGTCACGCATCATCTGGTAGGTGCCGAGCAGATGGACGAAGTGATCTTCATGGAGAACGGCCAGGTAGAGATGCGCGGCACCCACGCTGAGCTAATGGAGCAGCAGCCGCGCTACCGCAGGCTATATGAGCTGGACCGGCCGGGCCAGTATTTGAAGGAAACGCCTGGTGATTAAGGATAGGTTCACATAGATTGAGTCTAGTAGGAATAGTGAGCAAAGAAGCCCTCTCCGCCCGGTTTCGGGTAGAGAGGGCTTCTTTGCTTGAGGGGTAGCAGCAGGCTATCTTGAACGGCCGTAACCTTTATATACCATACTGCCCGGACACCCAGTCCGCGAACATGGCATAGTCTTTCTCCACCTGTCCGGCATAGCCGTAGGCCCATTCAGCAAGATAACGGGCAAAGTCCTCAGGATCATCGCCCATGGCCTTCGCGATCTCATACTCACTGTGATAGTCGAGAATACCTTTGTCGACATCGGAATCAGCGCGGGCATGGATTTTGGCGGTCAGGCTGCCCATCTGCCGGGTCACTGCGGTTAACTCATCCATATCTGTGAGGCTTGCTGCCTTCAGTCTTTTTTTGTACGGGGAACGCTCTCTGACATAGAACTCCCGGCCATCCACCGTCAGGAAGCCAAGGTAGGGATCAGCCTTGTGATGCATAGCCTGCTGGGTCGCGGATACGCGTTTGCCCTGATGGGCGAAGGCTTGCCAGAAGGAGTCCGAATATGGCAGGAAATAGGCAGGAACGGGAACGCGGACTTCTTTGGCCTCCAGGACGGTATCGTCGGTCCCTGCCTGCTCCATACCGCCCTCGATAAGAATATAATAGCGGTTCAGTCCGATGGAAGCCGTCCCCGAGCCGCGTTTGACCGCGATGTCCTTGATCCGGAAATGCTCCTCGTTCAGGCTGCGCGACACCACTGTCTGGGTATAGAAGCCCCAGGCTTGCTCTAGCTGTGCCTGCTCCGCAGCTCCGGGGATCAGCAGCTCCGAGGTCTCCAGGAACACTCTGCTGGTCTGCATCTGGGCGGTAACCTTCTCGAGGAAATGACTCTGCCGGCGCTTCTCCAGCTTACGTAGCAGCTTGCGGACGGGTCCTCTGGCGGTATACTCATCCACTACATAGCTTCCGGGATGGTCTTTGTGGTCACAGAAACGGTGAATTTGCCGGTAATAAGCCTCCGCATAGCTGAGGATGAGCTTGTGCTGTTCATCCTGACCATGACCAAGCTGCCTGGCGACAAGCGCTAGACTGACCGCCATCCGCAGCAGATCATACAGATAGGACCCGACATACCCCTCGTCAAAATCATTCACATCATACACAATCGCCCCGTCCTCACTTCGGAAGGCGCCGAAGTTCTCGAAATGCAGATCTCCTTGAATCCAGGTAGGCCGGCTTGGCGAGCTATGGTAGGGAAAGTATTGTCTTGTCGTGTCAAAATAGAACAGATAAGCGCTCCCCCGGTAGAAGGAAAAGGCGCTTTGCGCCATTTTGCTGTATTTTTCCCTTCGGTTATCAGGGGACAGGCTCATAATGCTGCCATCAAATTCGTCAAAAACAGAAATCAGCAGATCTCTGCGCAGCTTGGAACGTGTACGTATAACTCCTTCGGTGATCGATTGATTGACCATGTGGCGCTCCTTTCCAGGTATCGGTAATGGCTGGTACAGTTGATTATAGCTGTTATTTCCGTGGACTTCTAACTTGGCGTGTATGATATACTGAAATGGATTTTCTTGTAAGGGGTGCTCCCTGTGACTATAGTTAAGGAGAGGTTAATGAATGGAATTAACATGGAATCTGGACCGGATCTATCCCTCCTTCGAGTCGGAGGGATTTCAGCAGGACCGCAGGCGGGTGGAGACGCTTGCCGGGGAGCTGAATACATGGCCAGCCCCGCAGATCGTTAGTGGACAGGTTGCTGCTGACCGGATGGAAGCGTTCCTCAGACAATATAATAATTATCAACGGCTGTATTTGCGTCTGTTCAGCTATGCGGAGCTGCGGTTTAGTGCGGACAGCAATAATGTGGAAGCCGTCAATCTGATGGACGAGCTGGAAGAGGTGACCAGCGGGGCGAATGAAGCTCTGGTCCGCTTCAGCAAGTGGCTGGCAGGGGTAAGCGCCGAGGAGCTGGGACAGAGTCTCCGTTCCAACACTTATCTGGAGCAGCATAGCTTCTATCTGCGCGGACTACAGGGCAAATCGCAGCATATGCTCAGTGCGGAAGGGGAGGCGGTGATTGCCCGGATGCAGAGCACCGGCTCGAAGGCATGGGAGCGGCTGTACATGCGGACGCTGTCTACACTGCGGAGCGATATGGAGCTGGCCGGGGTGAAGCGCAGTGTGACACTGGCGGAGCTGCGCAATCTCGTCTATGACCCCGATCCTGCGGTAAGACAGGCGGCGGCTGAAGCAGAGCATGAAGCCTGCCGTAGCGTGGCGGAGCAGAGTGCCGCCTGTATCAATGCCGTGTGCGGGGAGGCGGCGGCCGTCTATGTGCTGAGAGGCTATGCATCCCCGCTGCATAAGGTGCTGGAAGCAGCGCGGATGGATGAGGAGACGCTGGAGGTGATGCTTCAGGCCATCCGGGAGAGCCTGCCGGTCTTCCGGCAGTATTATGCCGAGAAGGCGAGACGCCTGGGGTATACAGGGGGACAGCTGCCATTCTGGGATGTTTTTGCGCCCATCGGCCTGGAATCTTCGGCCCGCATCACCTATGCTGAGGCCCAGGCGATGATTATCGCGGGGTTCAGCAGGTTCAGCTCTGGGCTGGGCGGGTTCGCCCGCAAGGTGTTCGAGCAGCGCTGGATCGATGCCGAGCCGCGCAGCGGGAAGGGGAATTTCGGGATGTGTGTCGATATTGTCCCGATTGGCGAGAGCCGGATCATTACGAGCTTCCACGGCCAATATATAGATGTAAGTGTGCTGGCCCACGAGATTGGGCATGCGTATCACAGCAGTCGCCTCGCGGGACATACGATGGTTAACACGGAGTATCCGGTGCCGATTGCGGAGACAGCGTCGATTTTTTGCGAGAGTCTGATTCATGTAGAACTCTTAAACTCACTGCCAGTGGAGGAAGCGGACGCAATCCTGGAACGGAGCCTCTCGGATGCGGGATATTATATTGTCGATTTCTATGCCAGATACTGCTTCGAGAGCGGGTTATATGCCCGCAGATCATCCGGTCCCCTGTCCGTGGAAGAGTTAAACGATCTGATGCTGGAGTCAATGGTTGCTGCTTACGGGGAGAGCGTACTGCCGGGCTCGATTCATCCGTACCAGTGGATCAGCAAGGCGGGATACTATATGGCCGGCAATGAGTTCCTGAACTTCCCGTATTCCTTCGGACTGTTGTTCTCCAAGGGGCTGTATGCCCAGTACCAGAAGCAGGGGCAGGCGTTCGTGAGCCGCTATGAACAGTTCCTCTCAGCGACCAGTACCCGGAGCATTGCAGACGCTGCGAAGCTGATGGATATTGATGTGCATTCCCTGGATTTCTGGCAGGAGGCGCTCGGATTCATTGCCGGGGATGTCCGGAAATTTACGGGGCGGGGATAAGGGCGCGTTTTGCGCGGCGGGAGGTTCCTTTTTGCGGGGAAGTATGG
Source organism: Paenibacillus sp. FSL K6-1217 (assembly GCF_045040735.1). NCBI lineage: Bacteria > Bacillati > Bacillota > Bacilli > Caryophanales > Paenibacillaceae > Paenibacillus > Paenibacillus sp. FSL K6-1217. The sequence goes on along the minus strand of NZ_CP150271.1, from coordinate 5,078,804 downwards.
TAGAACAGTAGTATAAGTCTACGCCGCAGCGGCACAGAAAGGGATGCTTGATTGAATGTATGTAGTCTGTAAGGAACACGTAGAGCTGGCCATCGACAAATTTGTGGACGAGTACGAGGATGCACCAGATGTAGTCGATCTGAAGGAGACGGAGTTCTCGGACTGGGACCCGCCGGCGAAATGTGCGGAATGCGAACGAAATGCGGAATATCTGGTCGTCTGAGGACTGCCGGAATTAGAAACACCCTGCGGCCGGGAAGGCTGCAGGGTGTTTTGGCATGCGGGTAAGGGCTGCGGCTCAATAGATAGAACTGAAGAATTGATGTTACGGAAAAGGTAGCTTTCAGCAGTCTGCCGCCTTCGCTATATCGGACAGCCTTCTGCGCTGACTGCCCCGCAGGTAGATGAAGGCGGAGCCAATCGCCACGATGGCCGCAGCCGATAATCCCCAGTAGATGTTGGAGTAAGCGGCCTGAAGCGGCAAGCTGCGCTGCCATTCCAGGGCGCTGGCGGCCATCGCTACACTGAAGGCTCCGCTGAAGAATTGCAGCAGCTGGAAGAGTCCCATGCCGGAGCCGATCTGCGAAGCAGGCAGGATACGCGAGATTTCATTCGATACGCTGCTCGACAGCACGGTGAACGACAGGCTCATAATCATGTAGACGAGCATGACGGCGATCCAGGATTGTCCGGCGAATAAGGCGAACAATACGGTGGCGGCCAGAACGAGCAGCGGTGCGAAGCGCAGGATTCCGGCATTGCCGTAGCGGTCAATCATCCGCCCGACCATGCGGGAGACGAAGATAGCCAGCAGCGAGCCCGGGAAGATGACAAGCCCGGCATGGCTGGCGCTGAAGCCGAAGCGGTGAGTCAGAATCTGCGGCAACAGGAACAGGGTGGCGAAGCTGCACAGATAAGACGTAACCCCGATCAGCGCCAGTACCAGATAGGGCCGGTTGCTGAACAGCACAGGCAGGACGAATGGATCAGGAGTCGTGCGGATACGCCCTACAAATAAGGCAATCGCGGCGATGCCGGCGATCAGCGCGATCCACAGTCCGCTGGTCAGGAACAGCAGCAGACCGGTGGTGCCCACGCCGAGGAAGATCCCGCCAAGGACGTCGAATGAGCCGCTGGCCGGGACTTCCTTCGGAAGCAGGATCAGGAACAGCGGCACCAGCAGCAGAATGGCCGCAGTGACTGCGAACAGCCAGGTCCAGCCGAGGTATTCAACGATGGAGCCGCCGGCTACCGGACCCAGGCCCAGTCCCAGGGAGACGGCCGACATGATCGTCGCCATGGCTTTGCCGCGTCGGGCCTGCGGAATGTATCGAGTGAACAGAACTAGGGACAGCGACATCACAGCGCCCGCACCTGACGCTTGCAGAATACGCACAATCAGCAGGAAAATGAAGCTGGTGCTGAAGAATCCGGCCACAGCCGCAAGCCCTAAGGTGAGCAGCCCGATAACCAGCAGCCGGCGGATCGGCAGGAAATCCGAGAGCCGGCTGTATGTGATTGAGGCAATAGAGAACATGATGGAATACCCGGTTACAATCCAGGAGGCAGACGCTGCTGTGATGCCGAAGGTCTCGGTTACATCAGGCAGGGCCAGATTGAACATCGCAGTATTCATTATAACGAGAACGACAGCAACGCTGAATAACAGAGTTAATAGTCCTTCCCGTGGAAGGGCTGCTTGCGGAGCAGCCTTAGAATGCTCTTGATCGCCCTCAGAAGCAGGTGATGAGGTCATGAGAATGCCACTCCTTCATTATGTTATTGTATAGTTCGATTACTTGCGAACTATTGAAATATAGCATGCGCTAATGTAAAATGCAATTAGGAAATGATCGAGAAATGCAGTACTATTCTATACTCTGAAGGAGTCTTATTCATGAAGCAGCTCCATCATCCGGACCGCAAGGACATTCAGCTCGCCTCGGTCTTATATGCGCTTAGCGACCCCATCCGTCTATATGTAGTGTCGGAGATCTGTAACCACGGCCCGCAGGCCTGCAACAGCTTCAAGGTGCCGATTGCCAAGTCCACGCTGACCCACCATGCCCGGACGCTGCGTGAAGCGGGTGTAATTCATACGCGTGTGCAGGGTACACAGCGGATTCTGTCCCTGCGGGCGGAAGATTTGGAAGAGCGGTTCCCCGGGCTGCTGAATTCGGTATTACAGGCTTACGAAGGGCCCGGGCCGGGTGAGGGGTTCGGGGAACCGGAAGAAGAGACGCAGGAGCAGGGTTAGCTTAGAATGGCAGGAGTGTCAGGCAGGGCTACAATAAGACCCTTGCCACTAGAATACCTTTCACCTTCATATAATGTATATATAACTGCCGCTCCAGCGTTCTGGAGTGGTTTTTGTTTGATTATACAGATATAGGTATGACAAGCGTTACCATTGACAAAATTGTGTCGGGTACAGTAATATTTTAATTTATAATGATAATCATTCTCGATTAGAAAAGAGGAAGTCAACGCTATGTTTGCAACTAAGAGTAAAAGGCTGATCCATGGCTTGCTCATATTATTAGCTATTTCTATGGTAGTTACAGGCTGTTCAACGAACAATACAGTAAATTCATCAAGCGCCGGGGGAGAGCAGAACGCCAAGACGATCACGATGGCGTGGCCCCGGGATATCGGTTCGATGAATCCGCATGTGTATAATCCCTCGCAGTTGTTAGCTCAATCAATGATCTATGAGCCGCTTGTCAGTTATCAGGATGGGAAGATTGTTCCTGCGCTGGCCGAGTCCTGGACGCTATCGCCCGAGGGCAAGGTATACACGTTCAAGATACGCAGCAATGTCAAATTCTCGGACGGAACGGCTTTTACCGCCCAGCTGGTGAAGAAGAATATGGATGCCGTCTTACATAATAAGAAGATGCATACGTGGCTGGGAGTGATCCCGCTGATTGAGAAGACAGAGGTGCTGGATGATACTACGTTCCGGCTCACGCTGAAGGAGTCTTATTATCCGGCACTGTATGATCTAGCGGTTGTGCGGCCTGTACGCTTCCTTGGCGAGGCGGGCTTCCCGGAGGATGGCGATACGTCCAAAGGCGTGAGCAGCCCTATTGGAACCGGCCCCTGGGTCCTGGCTGAGTATAAGAAGGATGAGTGGGCAGCATTCACACCCAATCCTTATTATTGGGGCGAGAAGCCAAGGGTGGATAAGGTGGTAGTGAAGGTGATTCCCGATGCGCAGACCCGTGTGCTGTCTTTTGAAAAAGGGGATGTGGACCTGATGTACGGCGAAGGCCTGATCAGCTATGACGCCTACAAAGAGCTTGAGAACACCGGGAAGTACGTCACTCAGCTGTCTGAGCCGGTCGCAACCCGCAATCTGGTGCTGAATACCATGAATGCGAAGCTGGCTGATCTTAAGGTTCGCCAGGCACTTAGCATGGGCTACAACAAGGAAGCGATGGTAGAAGGGGTAACGCTGGGACTGGAGGAGAAGGCGGACTATATCCTGCCACCTAATTTGCCTTACGCCAATATTCAGGTGAGCCCTGTGAAGTATGATGTGGAGCAAGCGAATGCGCTTCTGGACGAGGCGGGCTGGAAGCTGCCTGCAGGTGCAGGCGTGCGGGAGAAGGACGGGCAGCCGCTTGAGCTGGAGCTGATGTATGACAAGGCCGATCTGACCATGAAAGCAATGGCGGAGACCCTGCAGGCCGAATGGTCGGCGATTGGCGTGAATCTGAAGATTACCGGTGTGGAGCTGACTGTCTACATCCAGCGGAGAAAAGCCAACGAGTTCGATATGAATTTCTACTCCACCTTCGGTGCGCCGTATGACCCGCATTCCTTCATGACGGCCGTTGCACAACCGGGCTACGGGGTCTCGGATACTCTGGCTGCCTTGCCGATGAAGGCTGAGATTGACAAGAAGATCAAGGCAGGCATGGCCACAACAGATGATACAGCACGTACTGAGCTGTTCGGCTCTGTTCTTACTACGCTGCAGGAACAGTCGTCGATCCTTCCGATCTCTTATATCAAGCAGATTGCAGTGTACCGGAATGAAGTAGCGGGCTTCACGTTCCCGTCCAACCGGGATGAATATCCACTTCGTGGAATTGAGAAGAAGTAGCAGTCTTTCGGGAGGGTTCTAAGTGGGAATTTATATCGGGAAAAGAGTTCTATCTATCATTCCCATCATTCTGTTCTCCTCGCTGCTGATGTTCATGATGGTCCGGGTGGGGCCGGTGGACCCGGCTGAGGCCTATCTGGCTGCAGCCCATATCCAGCCGGATGATGAAGTGCTGGCCGCCAAGCGGCATGAATTCGGGCTGGATCAGCCGCTGCTGGCGCAATATGCCCAGTCTGTCGTCCGGCTTGTGCGACTGGATTTCGGTCATTCCTACATGTCCAATCTGCCCGTATGGGAGGAAGTTGCACAGAAGCTGCCCGCAACCCTCCAGCTTGCCTCCGCCAGCATCGTGCTGGCACTGGTGGTGAGCATCCCGCTCGGGGTGTTATCGGCGATCTACAAAAACCGGCTGGTGGATCACATGATCCGGGTGTTTGCATATATTGGTGCCTGTGTTCCGGTCTTCTGGATCGGCTATCTGCTGATGTTCTTTCTCTCAGTCAAGCTGGAATGGCTGCCTGTGGAAGGCAGAGGGTCCGTGCAGCACCTGATTCTTCCTTCGATTACTCTGGCGCTCTGGCTCATTGCCATCTACGCCCGCCTGCTGCGGACAACCGTCCTGGAAGAGCTGAAGGAGGCCTATGTCCGTTATGCCCGGGCGAGAGGGATCAAGGAACGTGTCATTCTGTATAAATACGTGCTGAGAATCGCCATCGCGCCGCTTATTACGGGACTGGGGATCAATCTGGGGAAGCTGCTGACAGGAGCGATTATCGTGGAGCAGGTATTTTCCTGGCCGGGATTCGGACGTTACTTCATTGAAGCGATCATTAACCGTGATCTTCCGGTGATTCAATGCTATGTCCTGCTCTCTGTCTGTGTGATCGTCATGAGCAACCTGGCCGCCGATCTGCTCCAGCTGTTCCTTGACCCGCGAATCGCGCGCAAAGGGAGGACCACCTAAGGATGAGCTACTTCAAGAGCGGGTTCAAAGGCAGGAGGGTAATCGTTATATGCGGCAGCCTCTTGATCCTTTTTGGTCTTGCCGGGCTATTGGCTCCGTGGATTTCACCGCATGACCCGATACGGGTGAACCTGGCGGTGAAGCTCAGTCCGCCCTCATGGGAATATCTTCTGGGGACAGACCAGCTTGGCCGGGACAATCTATCCAGACTATTGTATGGAACCCGGATATCCCTGGGCGTTGCCTCCCTGATTTTTGCCGCTTCCTTGGGGGTAGGGCTATTCCTCGGAGTGGTCTCGGGGTACATCGGCGGGTGGCTGGATGCTGTGCTGATGCGGTTGTGCGATGGAATCATGTCTTTTCCCAGTATGATCCTGGTCTTCGGTCTGGTCGGGATTCTGGGGCCGGGTCTGTCTCAACTGGTCATTGCGCTGATGCTGGTACAATGGGTGTACTTCGCCCGGATGTTCCGCAATATGATTGTCAGCTTGAAGGAGCGGAATTTCATTACGGCAGCGCGGATCAGCGGCTCCTCCTCATGGCAGATCATGAGAAGGCACCTCATTCCAAATATTCTGCCTTCCATTGTGGTGATTGGTACGCTTGAGATGGGCTGGGCGATTATGGATATCTCCGCAATGTCCTTTCTAGGTCTGGGCGTCCAGGCTCCTACACCGGAATGGGGAGCGATGCTGAACGAAGGGAAATCCTTCATCCGCAATCATCCGGAGCTGATGCTCTATCCGGGACTGATGATTATCATGGTTGTAGCTTCGTTTAATCTGTTAGGCGAAGCCCTGTCTGAACGGTATGGGATCAAACGAGGCTCCTGAAAGAAGGAATGAGCGAATCATGGAACAATCGGAAGTGGTGCTGCAGGTGAAGGGCCTGAAGGTATCCGTGGAGACAGAGACAGGGTATCTGCCCCTTGTAGAGGATGTTCACCTGGAGCTGAAGCCGGGGCGTGTGCTGGGTCTTGTGGGGGGAAGCGGCAGCGGAAAAACCGTGACGTCGCTAGCGCTCCTGCAGATGCTGGACCGGCAGACGAGCGTGATCGAAGGCAGTATCCGGCTCCATACACGTGAGCTGAACGGACTCCCGGAGAAGGACATGCGCGGGATTCGCGGCAGCCAGATGGCCTTGATTATGCAGAATCCGATGACGGCCTTCTCTCCGGTGTATACCATAGGAGTGCAGTTTATGGAGTCGATCCGTACACACACTAAGCTGGGTAAAAAAGAAGCAAAAGCCTGCGCGCTGCGCTCCATGGCCGATGTGAATCTGCCCGATCCCGCATCGCTGCTGGGGAAGTATCCGTATGAGCTAAGCGGCGGGATGCTGCAGCGGGTGATGCTGGCGCTAACCATGTGCCTGAAGCCATCCGTGATCATTGCCGATGAGCCTACCACAGCTCTGGATGTGACGAATCAGCTCCAGGTGCTGCGGCAACTGGACCGGGTGCGGCAGGAGCATGGAACTGCCATTCTGCTGATCTCCCATGACCTTGGCGTAATTGCAGAGCTGGCCGATGAGGTAGCGGTTATGCAGCACGGGCGGATTGTGGAGACGGCCGATGTATACGAATTATTCGACCATCCCCGGCATGAATACACCCGGGAGCTGCTCGCGGCTAGGCCCATGCTCCAGCTCAGTCCGCAGCAAGGGGGCAGTCTATGACCGGAACAGAGGCGGAATACATGCTTGAGGTCAGGGACGTTACCCATGCCTATACGTCATCCCGGCTGTGGGGACGTTCCTATGCGAAAGACAATGTTCTGTCCCGCATGTCGCTGCATATTGAAGAGGGGACCTGCCTGGGGCTGCTGGGATCGAGCGGAGCGGGTAAAAGCACACTGGGCCGGATTATCCTCGGGCTGGAGAAGCCCCGGGAGGGCCAAGTGCTGTTTCAGGGCCAGAATCTGTATGATCTGAACCCGCAGGCGCGCCGGAACATCCGCCGGGATCTGCAGGTGGTATTCCAGGACTGTTACTCTGCGGTGAATCCCCGGATGACCGCAGAGCAGATCATTGGGGAGCCGCTGCACAATTATGAATCCTTAACGGTTCAGGAGCAGAAGCGGAAGGTTTCTGAGCTGCTGGAGTGTGTCGGACTAAGCGCGGCAGATATGAACAAGCAGCCCTTCCAGTTCAGTGGAGGGCAGCTGCAGCGCATTAATATCGCCAGGGCGATAGCGCTGAAGCCCAAGCTCATCGTACTGGATGAGGCGGTCAGCAGCCTGGATATGATTAACCAGGCGAATATTTTGCGGCTGCTGGGTGAGCTTCGGGCTGCGTTCGGCCTATCCTATCTGTTCATCACCCATGATATCAAGGCAGCCTGTATGATCTCAGATGCGCTGGCGGTCATGGATAAGGGCGAGATTGTGGAATATAACGACAGTAAGGAGCAGTTGCTGCGGTCCTCGCATCCTGCGGTCCGGGGCTTACTGGATTCCATGCTGGCCGATCATCCGCGCAACCGGCACAGGACTTGAGTATACATCGAAGCTACGGCCCCACTGTGTGGGGTTATTTTAGTTTTGGCTCCCCGTTGTGGTGTGGCACATGCTCCTTATAGGACGCATTCGCTTCCTCCAGCACCTCTGCTCCACCTGCCGCCAGGAACTCCTCCACGAACTCCCCGAATTCCTCCAGCGGGCGCTCCCCGGTGATGAAGGCAATGTACGCCTGGTCTCTTAGCTTAATAAGCCCAGGGCCGTTCCTGATCAAAGAGGGAGTAGCCACCTCCAAGGCATTATAGATGCCGTCTTGATCCAGTCCCAAGGTTGCCGCCCACTGCTCGCTACGGCCGGCAGGAAGGATAGGCAGAGTCATGCCGATCCCCGCGCCAATTGTATTCTGGTAGCTGAACATATGGTTATACGGCGGCAGCAGGATGATGTCCTTCTTGTCCGTTCCGGCCCAGTCCCAGTGTGTCCCCTGAATACCATACTGCAGAGATGCTGCCTCATCGGGGTCAGGATTGGCGCTGACGTAGTCCAGCAGCTGGAGGATCTTCTCCAGCTTGCCCGGCTCCTGGGCGGCATCTGCGCCAATGGTAGTGAAGCTCATCAGCATATCGTAGGCTTTGGAGCCGCGTCTGCCGTCCGGCCCGCTAACCGGCCGCCCGAAAGCGATCTTGGCCTGCGGCTGCTTGACGGTTAACTCCTTGACGTTAAACATTGCTTCTACCGGAACCAGCCTGGCTGCCTTCTGGTCATCCAGTTTCCAGTCCGTATAAGCTCCTGCCTGTGTCCAGTGATAATAATTGCCCATGGAGGTCATGCCGATCCGCCCGTTAATGAAGGCGTGCGACAGATGCTTGTAGCCTCCGCTATTCTCCCCGGTGATGAACTCGGGATCGATAACCCCGTCCCGGTACCATGTGCGGAGATGACGCAGTGCTTCCTGCATGTCCGGCTCCAGAGCACCAATGACCAGCCCCTGATCCTTCCGGCTGAAGTAGAGCTGGTCCGTGAAGACCATCTGCCCGAAGGCGCCGAAGACGACATTCATCCCCTCCTGCGACAAGCCGTAGGTATCGCGGATACCGTTGCCGTCCGGGTCCTGGTTCGCAATGGCATAGATGACCTTCTCGAAATCGGCCAGTGTGTCCGGCACCTTAAGGCCGAGCTTGTCCAGCCAATCCTGCCGGTAGACCACAGGGACCCGATAGATATTGGTAGGATTAATGACCGGAATGCCATAATAGGACCCGTTAATGCGGCCATATTGCTGATAGGCCGGTGCATGCTCGCGGATGGCCTTAAGAATATGGGGAGCGTAGGTGTTCAGCAATTCCTCAGGAATTGGGGCGAGCACGCCCTGCTGCTGGTACTTCAACAGATCCTGGGTCTGCCGGACCCGGAACAGGTCGGGAATGCGGCCTTGCACCAGCTTCAGATCGAGCAGGGATTCATAGTTGTTGTTCGGCAGATTCCAGAAGTCCAGATCAACCTTGAACTTCTGCTCCAGCTCCCGCACCATGACGGCATCCTCCGCAACCGGCAGATTCTGATGCATGGTCCAGGAGATTGTGAGCTTCGGGGCAGAGGGGGCGGGAGCGGCAGAAGCCGGAGTGTCCTGTGACTCTTGTATCGGCGGCGAGAGTGAAGCAGGCTGTCCGCTGCAGCCGCTGATCAGCCCCAGGAGCAGCAAGAGTACTAATCTTTTATACATAGGGCACGCTCCTTATCCCATACTAATCTCCGCCTGCGGCGGCAGTGTATTCATGGTTCGCAGATAATTCCCCGGCGTACAGCCGTAGATCTCCTTGAAGCGCTTGATAAAATACGGAGTCGTTGCATAACCGACCGTGCCGGCAATTTGTTCGATCGACATGTTGTTGTTCTCTATCAGCCGCCGGGCCTCTTCCATCCGTATGCCGGTAATATAGTCGGTGTAGGTGATCCCCAGCTCTTCCTTGAACAGCTTGCTTAGATACTTGGGACTGATGAAGACCTTGGCGGATACGGCATCCAGCGATAAATCCTCTGACAGATGCTCCCCGATGTAGGCCTTGGCCGCTTCAATGGTAGAGATTGCGCGTTCACTGTTCCGCTTCTGCGTCTCTGCAATGAAGGTGGCGATGGAGGCGGCGAACCACTCCTCAAGCTGCCGGATATCCGGCAGGGCAATATATTCGTTATACAGATCCAGATGCCCGGTAGCGGAAGGGGTGTAGCGGATGCTTTTGAGATAATCGGAGTACATAAAGACGGTATTCGCCAGAACGAAGTGACAATAATCCGCCGGGTAGCTGCCTTCCCGCATCACGGATATCAGCTGCTCCAGCGCGGCCAGGGTCTCATCCTGCTGACGGGTCTGCAGCTTATCCTTGAACCTCATCAGCACAGGCTGCGGAATTTCATCAAGACTCTGCTCCTTCTTCAGCAGTTCCCGGTCTTTCAAGACCCTGCTCTCAGGCAGAAAATAAGCATACTTCATTAAAGTCTGCGCTTCAGCGTAGCTGGTGTGGAGAAGGCTGACGGCATCCACCCAGCAGCCCTGCGAGAGCTGAATATTCAGCTGAAACTGCTGCTCCGCCGCTGCTGTAATCCGTTCCGAGAGCTGTTCGAGCAGCGTCCCGGAGGCTTCGCGCGCGCTGATAATGACAACCGTCTGCTTGTCCGGCAGCTCCTCGGCCAGAATGCGGCTTCCATGAAGCCGGATCGCCTCAAGCTCTCCGGTCATCCCGCTCATGGCCGCCTGCAATCCGCTCAGACTCATGCGGGCGCACGCTCCCCGGGTATTGAGGAGCAGGCAGCAGTAATGGCGGTGCTCCGGGGAGAGTCCCAGGAATGCCGGATCTCCGGATACGCTGCCCGGGGCAGGGCTGGCCTGAAGAAGATTCAGGATCATATTCTGCCGGACATGCGGACTGCTGGCCGCAAGCGTCTCCTCCAGTGTGGTGACTTTGTCATTCAGGCGGAGGAAGGCAGAGTCAATGATTCCGAATTCGTTAAGGGCTGGACCGGGCACCTCCGGCACCGGCCCGTAGAGGTCCTTAATGGTGCGAAGCAGTCTTTTGAGCGGACTGTAGTTCAATTTGGCCAGAATGCCGGACAGACAGATTCCTACCAATAGAGCAAGCAGACACAGGGAGAGGATGACCCTCTGGACAACGAGCCATTTCTCATAGAACAGATTCGCCGGAGCTGCACTGAAAAGCTTCCACCCGGTGGAGGGCAGGTCCTGATAGGAGATGACGTAGGTGCTGCCCCCGATCTCCTGGCTCATGTTCCCGGAGGTCTCAGGAGAAGTTAGCGCATTCATGATACTGGCAGCATAAGTATCGGCCTGGGCCGCAGCATCTGGATTCGAGCCGGCCAAGATCCCCCCGGAGGGCGTAGCAATGAAGCTGCTCTGATAGCGGGCAGGCATCATATTCTGCAGAATGGCGCGCAGCGCGCTCTCCTTCAGATCAATGGCAATCAGCAGCTCACTGGCTGCTCCGGGAGATTGGAACGGATAGCTATGCACATAGGTGATCAGCTGGCTGCCGCTGCCGCCGGGGATGCTGGAGACGATATCGTCCGGCACGAACCGGGCCTCTGTCCAGAGGCTGTTACGGGAATTAAGGTTCATGCCGTTCACCCAATCCATCCAGTAGGCGGCCCCCGCCTGCTGGTCCGCACGGAATTTCAGCCCATATAGCGAGGACAGCAGGAGATGCTGCCTGGGAGCATACAGATGTACAGCCTGAATCAGGTCCGAATGATTGGATACCTGCATGTTCAGTGACTCCTGGAGACTGCTTAACTTGCTGAGATTCGCTGGAAGTGAAGCATCCGGCAGCATACGGAGCGCAGTCCGCTGGTTCAGTGAGACTTCCAGATAGATCTGCTGGACCCGCTGAAGCACGGAAGCTTCAAGGGTACGGGCGGTATTGTCAAGGATGAGCCGGTTGCGGCCCTGAAGCTCTTCCTTATAATGGTTCGAGAAATACAGATAGAAGGCAGAGCAGAGTAAGAGGACAATGACTAACACAACAGAGATGTATGAAGCGGCTAGGGCGGCAAAGGCAGAGTTCCATTTACGCAAGATGTATTCTCCTCCCAGGCGGATTATACACTAGCCCCTCACAGATCTGTTCGGGATTCATGTTAAATCAATGTTAAATGGCCGGAAAAAAGCTGAATTGTTCCCAAAATCATAGAATTGCGAAATTGTGTTATTGAGCGGCGGAGGAGGCAGGTGCTATATTGAGTCCGATTCAGGCAATCAAAATAACAAGATAGGGGCTGACACATTGAACTTGAAGTCGAAAAAAAAGCTGTTGTCTGTTACGGCAGGTCTGGTACTCCTCTCGAATTCTATTGCGGTACATCCTGCAGAGGCGGCCACGGGCGATTCCTGGGCCGCGCTGCCGGCTGCTCCAGCATGGGGGCATTTCGTAGATACTTATAAGAATAACACACCTGTGAATATGGCGGTGTATTCCAATCCCTCGATTGGCGTTCTCTCCGGCTTCCTGGATCTCTGGACACCGGGCGCTACCTGGGATACCGGAACGAAGCTGAACAGCAGCGTGCTGGATTACAACATTCAATATGTAGCGGATCTGGCCGCCACCCGCACTCCGGCAGAGGAGCAGGCGGCGTATTACGATGACCGGCGGAACCAGACCTATGGAGCGGCTGACGGCCTGGGCCCGTTGTCGGAGGTCTACCGTACGATGTCGGGAACCTTCACGACCATTAACAGCATCCCTGAGGATGCCACTTCTGTGAAATACAATGACGGCAATGACAGTAACAAGGCCGGTGATTCCAGTTCTGAGCTCGGTAAAATGGTGGACCTGATCGGAATCGTCCGCGGCAATTATGCTTCAACGAGTCAGGCCAAGAAATTCTACAGCTACATGCGTCCATTCCGCTGGAAGGATACCTCCGTCATCGTGCCGACGCTGATGCCGGCAAGAAGCAGTACGCCTGAGACAGACGGCGGCTTCCCGAGCGGCCACACCAACGCTTCCTATCTGGCAGCGCTGGCACTGGCGTATGCCGTACCGGAGCGCTACCAGGAGCTGATGGCCCGGGCCTCGGAAATGGGCAACAACCGGGTCGTAGCCGGGATGCACTCGCCCCTCGATGTTATGGGCGGACGGGTGACGGCCATGGCCTTCGCAGCGGGAGCGCTGAATGACCCGGATAATGCTGCACTGAAGCAGGCGGCCTACACTCAGGCCCATGAAGTGCTGCTTACACAGACGGGTACCGCAGAAGACCGGTTCACGGACTATGCGAAGAATAAGGCCCGGTATATGCAGCGGCTGACCTACGGTTTCCCGCAGATTCACTCCACGACTGAGCCTGCTGTTGCGCCCAAGGGAGCGGAGGTCTTACTGGAGACCCGCCTGCCTTATCTGAGTGCGGATGAGCGCAGAGCCGTTCTCGTAACAACGGCACTCCCCTCCGGCTATCCGCTGTTGGATGATCCTGAAGGCTGGGGACGGCTGAATCTGTTCGCCGCTGCCGATGGGTACGGCGCATTCGCTGAGCATGTAACGGTAGCCATGGATGCTGCGAAGGGCGGCTTCCATGCCGCAGACCGCTGGCGTAATGATATCTCCGGGACCGGCGGACTGACCAAGGAAGGGACAGGCACGCTGAAGCTGGCGGGCAGTAACACGTATTCCGGCGGCACCGAGGTGAACGCAGGTGTCCTGGAAGGAGACTCGGCAACCGCCTTCGGCAGCGGCAACGTGACGAATACCCGTGGTTCTGTCGTAGAGAATGTCTACGGTAAAATGGTAATCGGCGGCAGCCTCACCCAAGCTTCCGAAGGTACGCTTGTACTGAACCTTACCGGAGCAGACGATGTGCTTGAGGTTAAGGGAGCGGTGAAGGCGGACGGGAAGCTGAAGGTGAACTTCGCGAACAGCTACGTTCCAGGCAGCGGCCTGATTCCGCTCATCACACATGGCGAGGGCCAGCGCAGCGGGCAATTCGCCGCGGTCCAGATTGAGGGCATGCCAAGCATGTATAATGCTCAGGTTGTGTATCTGAGCAATCAGATTGCGCTTAGTATTACAGATACGACAAGCAGCGGGAACCCGGGTACGGACGGCGGCCATCCGGGCGGAACGCCGGGGACTCCGGCTGGAAATACCGGAACGGTGCCAGGGAACACCGGCACTGTGCCAACGAACGGAGGCAGCACAACTCCTGAACCGGAGCAACAGCCACAGAGCGGTGTCAATCCGTTCCAATCCGGGGTGGTCAGCAGGGAAGCAGTATACAAGACCGTAACTGAGGCCATTGCGGCCACGAAGAATCAGAGCAGCAGCTTCAAGGACACCGCAGGCCACTGGGGCAGCGGCACCATCGCTACAGCCGTGAAGCTGCAGATCATCAGCGGCTATGCGGACGGAAGCTTCCGCCCGGATGCACCGGTGACCAGAGCCGAATTCGCGGCGATGATCGCCCGTTCCTTCGGACTGGGCACCACATCGGCAGCCTCAACATTCCGTGATACGGCCTCCAACTGGGCGGCTGGGTATATCGGTGCTCTGGCCGACAAAGGCATCGTAACCGGCTATGCAGACGGCAGCTTTAAGCCGGGTGCGACCATCACCCGTGCCGAGATGGTCACGATCATCGGCCGTGTGCTTGATCTCGGCGTGCTTCAGACCGGCACCCCGGCAAGCTTCACCGATGTCAGCAGCACCTACTGGGCGGCTGATGCCATCCGTAAGGCGGCTGCGGCGAATCTGGTGAAGGGCGTATCGCCCTCGGCGTTCGCTCCACGGAACCAGGCGACCCGCGCTGAAGCGGTAGCCGTGATTATCCGCGCGCTGGAGAGCGACAGCTCCGTTAAGGCTTTGATTGCGGGGTTGTAAGCGGCGGGATTGTTGGCAGCAATTGAGGGACAGGTAGGCTGTAAGTAAGTTCGCATAGAGCAGGAAGCACAGGCCGTTGGCTTGTGCTTTTTGCTATGTTACGGCCGCGTTGGGTGCCGGTTCGCGTTCTTTCATCACGAAGTGGGGTTATTTGACAAATTCAATCTACAAGTGTAATGTATAGAACAGAGCTTGTATTTACACTTGTAGATTTAATGACGCCGCGATGGAATGGAGCTGTTATGATGAGTACAACCCCCAAGATTTCGGAAGCTGAATGGGAGATTATGAAGATTATCTGGGAACATCATCCGCTCACCTCGGAACAAATCACCCGGCTCCTGCCTGCATCTGTGGAATGGAGCGAGCAGACGGTGCGCACCTTCGTCACCCGGCTGCTTAAGAAGAAGGCGATAGCGTATGAGAAATCCGGCCGGAGCTATCTGTATTATCCGCTGGTGTCAGAGAATGAGTGTGTCCGGGCCGAGAGCCGCTCCTTCCTGAAGCGCGTATTCGGCGGAGCTACCCAGTTAATGGTGACCAGCTTCCTGGAGGATGTGGAGCTGTCCAAGCAGGAGATTGAACAACTCGAACAGCTGCTGAGGGAGAAGAAGTCGCAGGGCACCAGCGGAAACTCAGGTAAGCAGGAATGAATATGATCTACGGATGGTTTGCCGGTATCGCAGAACAGACACTGGCGGCAAGCATGGTGATTCTGGCTGTGTTGTTCCTGCAATATGTTCTGCGGAGGTTCATCAACGCCCGGGTGCGTTACCTCCTGTGGCTGCTTGTCATTGCCAGGCTGTTATTGCCTGCTGTACCGGACAGCCCTGTCAGCATGTTGCATATTCTCGGCAATAGTAAGCATTTCTTGACAGCTGTCCTGGACAAGGGGGTGGACACTGGGGCCTCTAAGGGTGAGTATCAGGAGCTTCCGCCGGGAGAGGGAGATCAGGTTACATATCCGGTCAATAACACCGCTCTGGATGTACAGGGGCAGACAGACACAGCCCGGCAGAAGGATGGTGCTGTAGCAGATAACCGCAGCTCTGCGGGGGCCGCAGGCTATCCGCTCTGGATGAAGATAGGCACCGTGATCTGGTTACTGGGCGCTGCGTTTATGCTGCTGAATGGACTCCTGTACATACGGCGGATGCAGCGTGAGCGCAGACGGCTTAGAAGGGTGAATGCCCCGGAGATTCTTCAAGTGGTTCTTGCCACCAGACGCCAGTTTGGAATACGGAGAGCGATACCTATCTATACCGGAGGTTCTGCTAACAACCCATATCTGTCAGGATTCCTGCATCCATGGATTTTTGTCCCGGAGCAAGCTCTGCGGGAACTGGATGCTTCCCGGCTGCGGCACATCCTCGCGCATGAGCTTGCCCACTACAAGCGGAGGGATATGCTGTGGAACCTGCTAGGGAGTCTAGCCGCAACGATACATTGGTTCAATCCCCTGATGTGGCTGGCTATCCGGCACATGAAGATTGATAGGGAGGTCGCCTGTGACGCCTATGTGCTGGAGGTATTAGGAGAAGAGGAGGCTATCAACTATGGGCTTACTCTGGTGGAGTTCCTGAAGCGCTTCTCACGAGTCCGGGAGAGGAGGGGGCATCTCTATTTCTCCAATCCGCAGCAGCGGCAACAGATCAGGACAAGGATCAGTATGATTCAATCTTTCCGCAAAGGCTCCTACCGCATCTCCGCAACGGCCGTAATTCTGGTCGCCCTGCTCAGCATTGTGACACTCACGGGAGCCTCAAGGGAGCCTAGTGACTCTGCCGCCACGGGTACTAAGGCCAATTCCACTGCCACGCTTACTGAAAGCGTCCTGGGAGAGGAACGTGCAGAACCGGCAACGGAGCAAGGGGAGGCCCTGGTGCCGTTTCGGAACATGAATGTACAACAGACGGAATATGTGAACCGGCATCATCTGCTGAAGCCGATGAATGTGGAGGTTGCCCAAGACGGCTATAAGGTCAACGTCACGGGCTTCATGGCAGACAGGCATCAATTGGTTATTTTTTATACGGCGAGTGTTGACGGCGGAAGATCACTATTCTCCGATGATCCTCGTTTTGTAGAATGCATCATTACGGATGGGGTGACGGGTAAGGTGATTAATGGACGGACTCACCCCATAACCAGCACTAGCAGCCCGGAGAAGCATATTAAATATACGGCTGCCAGACTTCGGTTCGATACGCCTTTGACGAATCCGCCCTCAAAGATCAAGGTTGAATTCCGGTTGCGCTCACAGGCAGCAAGCGGAACTAAGATACAGGAGTCCCCGGCACTCCAGACCACCTTCGATGTGAGCGCAAGCTATTGGAAGCAAGAGAAATATACGATCCAATCGCAGGAAACGCTTGATGTAGGCGGACACAAGATCAGAGTGAAGCTACAATTGACACCGCTCACAACAATAGCCACTTTTTATTCCGATGAACCGGTTTTTAAAAACACTGAATTCATAAAAGCTTTCCATGAGAAGTATGGTTCTCCATTGCTCTGGTGGAGCAAGACAGGAACGGGAGACTATACGCAGCAAACAGGCAGTGCATCTGTTACGGTTACAGATTATGAGATGAAGATGCTTACAGAAACCTATTTCTTGATGGATAAACCGCAATCTCTGCGGCTGGATTTCATAGATTCAGCGATAATCACGAGGGAGCCTGAGTCTACCTATCAAATGACTTTTGATATTACCGGGCAGAATCAGAGCTGATTCAGCGGGAACATCCACATATAATGAAGGAGAGTGTAACAATGAGTAGAATCAATCGGAACGAAATGGAGATCTCACATGCGGCGCAGACGCTGCCTGTACAGGAGCCAAAGCAAGGGTCAGCGCCAGATAAACGGCGGTCCTCCAGGACCCGGCTATCTACCGCCATCGTCGCAGTCATGACAACAGCAGCGCTGGTGCTGAGTCCTTTTGCCGTGACAGGTCAAGCTTTGGCCGCCCCGGTCACCGCCGCGAAACCGTCGGCAGCGCTTGCCCCCTTTGTGAATTCGGGGATTCAGGGTTATCGGCAGGTTGAATATGCAGTTAAACACAATCTGGTACAGCCTCTGAACACCGTGGTCAAAAAAGACGGTTACCAGTTGACGATGAACGGTTTTATCGCCGACAAATATGAGCTGATCGTTCTTTTTACAGCCCAAGCTGACACCAAGAGAGCATTCGTGTTCATGCCGCCCAAAGGTCATAGTCTCCAATTGACTGATGCCGTTACCGGCAAGGTCATCAGCGGGAAGAAAATGAATGAGGCTAACATTCAGAGTACAAGTCCGGCAAAGAAAAATCATATTATGTATGGCATTGCTAAAATTCCGTTAAGCAGTCCATTGACCACGCCTCCTAAAAAAGTAGCTGCTGAGTTTCAGCTAGGCACATTAACCGCCATTGAGCTGAACCAGTTACAGGCACTGGATGCTGAAATGCTCGCTGTCGCCGAAAAAGCCCATGCGAACGACCCGGACCAGAAATCATCGTTCAGTTGGAGTCCTGAACTGCTTAAGAAGTATAATACACTCAAATCCAACGTGAAATATAGCCCTGTGCTGAAGGTGGCCTTTGATATTAACCCCAAGGCCTGGAAGCAGGAGACCCGGACACTGGCGCCGGAGGAAACTATTGATGTGGCAGGGCATAAGATCAAGGTGAAGCTGGAATTGACACCGTTCACGACTGTAATCACGCTATCCTCCGATGAGGCTTTGTTTAAAAACAAAGAATTTTTAGAGATTTTCAATAAGGACTACTCTCCTTCACTCTTGGTCAAGAGCGGAACCGGTGATTACAAAACGGAAGAGGGTACTTCTATCTATACCTATACAGACCATGAGATGAAAATCGTCACACAAAGCTACTTCTCCTTAAATAAGCCGCAATCGCTTCGCCTGGATTTCACCAATATGAAAGACCGTAAGATTACACAGCAGTTGATTATTGATTTGTCTAAGCAATAATTGCAGGTACTGCAGGTTATTCGTAGTGTCTTAGGGCCACCCATGAAGGGTGGCTCTTCTTTTGGCGTTACAGGGTGTGCGGGGAATGTCGCCTAGGCAGGGCATGTTATGGACAGGGATGTGATAAAATACAGGGACATAACCAGATGAGACCGATGGAGGAATTATGTTAATTCAACTGATAAGCGTAGGCAAATTGAAGGAAAAGTATCTGACACTCGGCATCGCGGAATATGCCAAACGGCTCACGCCCTACCTCAAGTTCCAGATGATAGAGGTGGCGGATGAGAAGGCCCCTGATAACCTCAGCGATGCAGAGGTTGTTCAGGTGAAGCAGCGCGAGGGCGAGCGCATCCTCGCGCAGATTAAGAGCGAGGCGCATGTCATTGCGCTCGCGATTGACGGCAAGCTCTGGAGCTCCGAGGAGCTTGCCGCCGAGATCGACCGGCTCGGCACCTACGGGACGAGCCATGTCGTCTTCGTCATCGGAGGCAGCCACGGGCTCTCCGATGAGGTGATGCGCCGCGCCCAGCAGCGCATGAGCTTCGGCCGCATGACGCTGCCCCACCAGCTCATGCGGCTGGTGCTGGTGGAGCAGGTTTATCGGGCGTTGAAGATAAATAGGGGGGAGCCGTATCATAAGTGACGGCAAAAAATTAAGTGAATAAAAGAATATAGCCGCCTGAAGCAGTGATGGGGGATGATGCTGTAGAAGATATGTGAAACCTTCTAGTGAAATGGGCCCTAAGTGAAAATGTTTTCCAAAGTTATAATACACTTATATAAAGTTCAGTAAGGGGGAGTTTAATGATTGGTAGCTGTAAACTTTGTGGAGATACTAGAAAATTAGTTAGATCCCATATTATACCTGAGGGTTTTTATCTCCCGTTATATGACGAAAAACAAAGGATATATCATTCATCACCTTCTAGAAATGAATTTACATTTATGCAAAAAGGTCAACGTGAATATATGTTATGTAATAAATGTGATAGAGACTTGTTAGGGCCGTATGACAAGTACGGCATTGAAGTTATTAGAGATAATAAACATGTGAAAAAATATATTGATGTTGAAAAGGAAATCTGGCTTAACATTGATTACAATAAATTTAAAATTTTTATGCTGTCTGTTTTGTTAAGGGCACATTTTGCGGAGAATTTTTTTACTGGAGTAGAATTAGATGCTAACGAAGAAAATTCTTTAAAAGAATACATATTAAACGGTTCAGCGCCGACAGTTGAAATCTTTCCTGTTTTAGGAGTCAAACTATTTGATCCTATTAGCAATGATAATAAGTGTGATGAAATCATAAGTAATGGTAATACCTATTTAAGAGAAAACTATTCATTGACTCGTTTGATTGTTATAGTTTTTGGTGGGTACGGCTGGATGTTTCTTTTACCTACTGGAGAAAAAAATGATATTAACAGTAATCAATTTCTTAAAGAAGAAGGAATAATGTTTTTATTAAAGGAAAGTATCAGGGAATTTACTTCTGTTTTACATTTACAAAATTCTATAAATTATTCAAATTTAAACTTCGAAAGAATTAAAAGGGGATAAATGGTAAAAAATTTTTTAGGAGGTATATCAGTGCAAGATCGTAGAAACCATTATATTCCCCAATTTTACTTAAAGGGGTTCTTGGATTACAGGGTAGAGCCTCCTCAAAAGCCCAGCCTTTGGGTTCTCGATAAGAAAGAAGATACTCTATGCAGGAAAGGCACCAAAAATGTTGCTAAAATAAATGGATACTATGATATGAAATTAATGACTGGAGAAATAACAACTGTGGTGGAATCGTTTTTTTCTAAACAGATTGAGGGACCCTCTTCATTAATTTTAAAAAAGATACTGGGTTATATGCCAATTAATGAAGATGAGAGATTTCAATTTAGTGAGTTTATATATTATTCACTTGTTAGGGTGCCTAATTTTCTTAATTACATGTCTTGGTTTCATAAAAATGGTTCCAAATTGAATTTTGATAAAACAAAAGTCGAATTAACAAAAGCTAAAATAGAAGCAGCTGGAATAGGAGATGAAGGAATTAGTACGTTAGAATTAATGATTGAGATGTCTAGGTTTTTTGTACCTATGATTTATAAAATGAACTGGCAATTTTTTAGAGCATCTAAAAATCAGTACTTTGTAACTTCTGACAATCCGGTTATATTAAATAATCCAGATGAAAAACAAATCAACCTTTCCTTTAGCGGTTGGGAAAACCCCGGAATACATTTAACATTCCCGCTCAGTTCTAATATGTGCTTACGTGCTACATGGACGAAAAGAAGTAAAATATATGTTAAAGCAGATCTAAAATTTATGAGGGCGATCAACTTTCGCACATCTTTTTATGCAACGCGTTATGTTTTTTCATCAAGACCAATATTACCCCCACCTATAGATTCCTCATTCTTTTACAATGAGATAGATATTTACGAAAGTAAGTCTAATTGGGAATGATATTTATCGGTTTTCAAGAAAATATCTGCAAATGGTAAAGTAACAGTAAGATGAATAATAACATCTTGCGAAAGTGTTTAGCTATCGTAACATTCAGTAGGTGGATTTTTGTATGCTGAGATCAAGAGACTTCGCCCTACAAATGTAACGGTAAACCGTATCATAAAAGACAGCGATAACTTTTGTGGAATAGTGCTAAGAAAGATGTTGGACAGAATGGTATAAAGGAATAATAGAGACGATGAGAGAATGATTATAAGGAGGATCCCATGTCGATCTCAGATAAGACTAGAAAGATACTATGGGGTAGATCAGGAAATAGATGTTCCATATGCAAGCTAGAACTAATTATTGATGAGACTGAAAAAGATAATTCGTCAATTGTCGGTGAGGAATGCCATATTATTTCTGGTCAAAAGAATGGGCCTAGACATGATCAAAACCGTCCTAAAGATGCAATAGATACTTATGATAACTTAATTCTGTTATGTCGCATTCATCACAAGATGATTGACGACCAACCTGAGACATTTACCGAAGACATTATTAAACAAATTAAAGTCAACCATGAGTTTTGGGTATCTAAAAGCCTTGACCAGCAAGAAGATAAACCTCCGAGAATTAAAAGGATAAAGGAAAATATTCCTGAAAAATTACCTAGGATTACAAGCGGAAAAGAAATCATTAATATTTTGGATAGAGCAATGGGGTATGAATTTGATCATGATGAACCAAAAAATGAAAATGAAGTTGAATTGATTTCAGGGTTTCTACAATACCTACATGATTTTGGAGATTTATTAAGCGACTTTGAATCGGGTGAAAGAGTTAGATACGGTTTTGAAATAACTAAAATGATAAAGGAATTATTAGATCATGAATATTACGTTTTCGGTGCACGTGAAGTCAGAGTGTTAGAGGGGGGAAAGGGAGCTCCATCAAGCTTTCCTATAGCGATTGTTTATTTGAGACACAAAGATAATCTACTGATGATGAATTAGAAAGCATAACCCATTTTAGTAAAACTATATTTCCGAAATCACTTGGGCTATTCACTGGGTTTGATGTTCTCCCTAGCTAATATACCTTCTAACTAATTGATTTAAGAAATTGTTAATTATCACCTTTTATACAAAAAAAGTAAATTTAAAACAAATGACACGGGGGGTTTACAATGGCTATGCCAACAAAAGCCCAGATTTTTGAATATTGGATGGAATGGTTGGACAAGAGGGGATTTGACTGGGGGGAGCCTTGTTGTTGGGCATGTAAACGACATTTTGATGCTAAATATGATTTGAACAAGCCCAGTGCTACACGTGAAGATATAATAAAAAACTGGGATAGGGTACCTCTTCAACGTTGCCACATAATTGCCTGTCAGTTCGATGGAGAGGATATCCCAGAGAATCTATTTCTGATGTGTAAGAGCTGTCATGACCGTGCTCCGAACACGAAGTCTCGCGAGGCATTTTTGGATTGGGTAGAAAAGCAAGATTACACATCTTTGGTTCAAGAAGAAATCATGAGAGAATTAAGAACTTTTGAACTCGTAGATCGCGTAGAAGATGTAAATGAGATGCTGGCAGATAAGGAGCTAATAAAACGGTTTTTTAGTAATTCTGGTTTTCATATGAATCAGGCTAGAGGCGGGTTGGAGATTACTCTTTCAAGTATATTTTCTCAAATTGCTCATGAACTAAAAAGAAGCAATAATAATTGAATCCTGCTATTAGGCACATCATTGTTCTACCGATGAGTATAAGAAAATCAAAGAAGGGAATTTCCTACTTATTGATATTCACGTCATATAGAAGGCAAAAAGCACAAGCCGCTGACTTGTGCTTTTTTGAGCAGACATTTAGTCTTACGTTGAACAACATTCTGTCGGATAGAGGGTAACCCTTTAAAAGGGGATATGTAACAGAGGAGAGCACATTAGCGCCAAAAGGTAAATTTATTGCCGAGATGGCTTCTACCTACATCCCCATTCTCCAACATAACTCCTCCAAAACCTCACCCGCCCGTCTCATCACTCTCTTCATATCCTTGTCCGTTATCCTCTCTAACTCCTTCCCCTCCCCATTAACGAGAAAATTCAACTCACCCACAAACACCACAATCTCAAGCCCAGGGTGATAGTCGGTGTGTATCAGCAGTAATAGATCATTTAATGATATCTCTGAGCCAAACTCTGTCTTATTCTCATAAATGTATAATGCACGAATCGTGGAGATGAGGGCTGAATGACAAAGAAAGAACGCAGCCTTGTATTGCTTGTGCTTTCTCATAATATGAGCTAATTTCATGTGATAACGGGCTAGACTTGTATAGTCAGTGATTTTCTCTTGCAAGCTTCTTCCCATAGTGAAAGCCTCCCATAGCATATTTGGAAAAGTATTACACCTATTATAATACCTATAAGTATTATAATAAATAATAATATCTATTAATTGGTGTTTACCTTTAGGAAACTTGTCTACACTTTGGACATGGAGAGGTGAATACTGTGATGGATAAGGAAATATTGAAGCTGGTGGGAGCCCGGATTCGTGCTCTTCGGAAAGAGCGGGGGCTGTCGCAGGAGGCGCTTGGGGAGAAAGGCGGCTTTCATTTTTCATACATAGGTCAGATTGAACGTGGGGAGAAGAACGTTTCTTTATTGAATTTACATAAGATTGCTGAATCACTTGAGGTGAATATCATTCAGTTGTTTGCGTACCAGGGTGAAGAGTTCATGGTCACCGCAGCAGAGCGTGATATTCAGGATATGGTAGGCATGCTCAGAGAGGCCAATGAGGAGAAGGTACGTGTGGCTAAAAATGTACTGAAGGAATTATTATAAAGAAACATTATGAATCAAGCCTATCTATTCATAGTATAAACAACAGTGGCGGCCTTCCAGGCCGCCCTTTATTTTCGCCGATAGACCCTTTAAACGAAAGGGATCAAGGCTGCATAACCTTCACCCTCTGCGCCTCGAATTCCGCGTAAGTGATTTTACCCAAAGCCAAGTCCATGCTATAAAGGTAGATCTGTTCTGTTTTCGAATAGTCGCGCTCCACTTTCAGCGACTGCTCCTCCCCCGGGAGGGGCTCCAGGACATGACACTTGTTCGAAAAAGCTTCGAAATAGCGGTAGCCGAATTTGCGTTGCGAAACCGCGTCTATATGAATGCCATCAGGATTCGCGGTCAACTCTGCCGCTGTTACAAAATAACAATTTTTCTGTTCGTTAGCGCTGTAATTGTTCATTGACTTGTCTGTACTCTGTCGCTTGCTGTCCAAAACCAGTCTTCCCGAGGAAATCACCAAGTCCGCCGATGTTTAACGGCACCTCATCAAGATTCAATTCGTTTCTTAGGGTCTCGATGATAAGGCTTAATTTCTCGTAATACGTTTCATGCAGCGTTTGATAACTGTCACTCTTACCCTGGTGCCACAGAATACCGCAGATCTGACTGGACCGCAAGGCAAAGCGGGCTTCGGACAAAGCATGCTATCGCGGGAGCGATGCATGCGGACATTCAATAAAGAGATGGACTTTTAACTTGCCTTTACAGACAGAGGGGGAACCGTATCATAAGTTAGAACTTCGAGAATCGCATCATAAAAGGCTCCGGCGATCCGCTTGCAAAGCAGCGGTTGACGGAGCTGTTTAAGGAACGTTATCCAAATAGCAAAGGGAAAGAGATTTAAAAGCCTCCCGCGCCTTCGCTTGGGCTACGCCCTTCGCGAAGGCAACAGCAGACCCTTTTCTCCCTCATCCCAATGGAAATTCCTACTTACACAAATTTTCTATTTTACCAAGCCACAACTCCATGCTCATCATAAAAGCCACCAGTTGGACCATCACTAAGTATTGTGGCAAGCTCCACTACAATGGAAGCTGCTTGTTCGACTGAACGATAGCCACTATGACCATTTAAATCAGTAGCTGTAAATCCAGGGCAAACGGAGTTGATTTTAATAGGAGAATCGCTTAATTCTTTAGCAAAGGAAACGGTTAAAGCATTTACAGCCGTTTTAGAACTATTGTAGGCGAGCGAATTCGCATTATAAAATTCTGACGTTGAGTCTGAATTCAAGGTTAAGGAACCTAATGCGCTGGAAAGATTAACGATTCTTCCCGCAGAAGAATTTCTGAGCAGTGGAAGCATTGCTTTAGTGACAGAAAATACACCGAAAACGTTTGTCTCATAGGTACTCTTGAGAACAGACAATTCCAGTTCACTTGGAGTGGTGTTTTCTTCGAAAAACACGCCTGCATTATTAATCAAGATATCAAGCAATCCATACTCTTGCTCAATCCATTCTGCTGCGGAGAGAACGGAGCTGGGGTTCGTGACATCAAGAACTACTGTTTTAGCTTTAATTTTCTCCTTTTCCAATAACGTTACGGCCTCATGTCCTTTATTTTTGCTTCTTGCTCCTATTAAAATCTCATACCCCATATTTCCCAATTGTCTTGCTGTCTCAAAACCGATACCTTTGTTTCCACCTGTAATTAATACGATCTTAGATTTATTCATAAAATTGCCTCCCTACATTCTTGTTTTAATACGGCTGCGTTTACCGCATGAGATAAGAATATCAAGGAGACGAATAAATTTCTTTGCCTACAAGCTCATTCTATTTGTTTATTTAGCTCATTTTTCAGCCCCTTTAGGCATCCTTCTTCAACCTCTGCTGCCGTCTAAACTCTGACGGTGGAAGTCCGAATCTTTCCTTGAATACTTTGGAAAAGTGAGCGATATTTTCGAATCCGGTCGAAAAACAGATATCCGTAACAGATAACGCTGTTTCCGCTAACAGTTCCTTGGCTTTATCCAGCCTTCGATTGCGAACCCATTTGAGCGGGGAGGTGTTGTATATTGCTTGAAAATCCCTTTTGAACGCCGCCAGGCTTCTGCCAGACAAATAGGCCAGGTCGTTAAGGGAAACGGGATTCATGAAGTTCTCCTCCATGATCTTTGTGATGCTGCCTCTGTCCTTGCTTATGGGTTGCATCATTTGATGCAACAAACGATCGTTCGAATCTGCTATGTGAAACAGCAATTCCATCAGTTTCACACGAACCAGTCCTTCTTTGACTTCATCAGGGTGCTCGAAATAGGGTTTTAACGACTCGATATAGCTTCCAAGGCGGTCATTGATCGGAAAGACTGTTATCGGAACAACATCATTCACGAGACAAATCGGTTTTAAACCGGCGAATTTGAGGAATTCATCTACTATTTTCTCGTTCAGGAAAAACATCATATAGTCGAGGATGTAATCGGAATCGGGTTCACCCGCTTTCTCGTACTCGACTCCCATTGATTTATGAATAAACATCATTTCGTTGCTCCGCATCGTATATTCTTGATCACCGAAGCGAACTGTATAGACACCCGACTTGACGATTAGCAGAAGATGATCCTGCAAAAAAAATTTTCCTTTTATGCCTTGCGTGTAAAAGCAGATTTCGATAACGGACATCCCACCCAGCTTCAAGCTCCCTTTCTTATTAGGAAACTTTACCAGTTCATTAGGCACCTTGACCATTTTGCTTGATCTCATAGTCATGGACGTCCCGCCCTACTTGTACCTGCGATTGCTCTAGTTTCCATTTCTTAATCATCCTTTCGGTTATGCCAGTCTGCGCTTACCTGTAGAATAATTTTCTTGACAAACGTTTCAACACTTATCCTTTTAGTATAACTGGAACCCGGCGAGAATACTTTGCTGAAAAGCTCAAATGGCTTGTTCATTTAGCTCCAAACGAGCAAGTTTTCCTGGATACTGTTTTCGACTAAGAAGATGACCGGGATTTACTGCGAAAAACTGAATCGTGCCTGTTAAGTGATAACCTTCATCATCTGTGCCTCGAATTCGGCGTAAGTGATTTTACCCAATGCCAAATCCATGCTATGAAGGTAGATCTGTTCTGTTTTCGAATAGTCGCGCTCCACTTTCAGCGATACAGGATATCAAAAAAAAGCTCAAACGCTACTGACAAACCGCTGTCAGTAGCGTTGTTGTATGCTGGATACAGCGTAAGAAAAAGGAGCTGGGTTCAGCAATGAATACGAAAGAAACGTTGTGTAATTTTGAGGAAACGGTCAGTGGTAATATTCAAGAATTGGCTGGCTCAAGTCTTGAACAACTTGTTCGGAATACGGTTCTCCGTCCGCCTTCCTATTGGATAGGCGTCGTCTCGGCATCGCATGTACAACGCGGGGTTAGTGGCGGCTTCGCCCAAATGTGTCACGGTAAATCTGCACCATTACGCAGAATGCAACCTGGGGATTGGCTTGTGTACTATTCTCCTCGAACAGAGATAAGAGAAGGCGAGCCGTTGCAAGCATTCACCGCCATTGGCCGGGTTTTGGACGACCATGTGTACGAATATGCCATGTCCGCGACGTTCGTACCTTACCGGCGGAATATCGAATATGTTCCCTGCCAAGAAGCAAGAATCGAAGGCTTGCTTGACCGGCTGTCCTTCACCCGAGGTAAACGGAATTGGGGCTACCCGTTCCGTACCGGCCATTTTGAGATAAACCAAGAAGATTTCTTTACTATCGCGGAAGCGATGCATGCGGCCATCCAATAAAGAGATGGCCTTTTTACTTGCCGTTACAGACAGCGCGGGAAACCATACCATAAGTAGGGCGAAAACGGTGACCACTGCAATTTAAGCTGCTACAACGGCTCGCTTTGGCCATTGGCTTTTCGTATATAATTTTTTTCTACGGGAATTTGGAAGCTCCAGTCTCCAGTAAGCATATGCTGCTGAGCCGGGTCATCGAACACGATTAACTCTTGTACGTTGACTTTTAACATGAACTTGTCTGGAGGCGGGGTCCCGTTGAAAGAATAATTGATGGTGCCGTTTTTGGCCAACGTTACACCTGAATCCGTGGCGATGCCGGGAACTGCCAGTATCGTTGAAGAGTCCAATTGAAAAGTGGGCTTCACCGAATGTTTCACCCATTGCGACTCCGATATCATGTTAGAATGTTTCATGGAGTATTGGATAATTAGGCTCTGGCCGTCGAATAAGTATTGATGAATGAGAAGTGTATAGCCTTTGTCCGTTTTACCGGTTATTAAAACCATCTCGTTATTTCCGCTTGTTGGCATCAACGCTGGATCGCTATTTTCATCCAGCTTTACCATGAGCGAGGAGGTGAATGAATTCTTAATGCTGAATAATACCACAGCACAGACGAGCAACACGATCATTGATACCGCGGCTACCCTAGATTGGAATAAGCGCCGTCTCTGTGGAGATATTCTTTGTTTCGGTGCCAGGCCCTGCTCGGGGAGCGTGGTCATTACCCGCTCGATTTCATTATGAACTTCTTCCGGAACAGCCGCATGCACCTGGTTGAGGCCGGAAACCGGGAACCGTGTCTCAAATGAGGTTGCCCTTTTGCTGCTGTATGCAGTGATGCTCCCTCCGTGTACCTCGATAATGCTTTTGGCGATGGCCAGACCAAGACCTGTACCTCCGGTCTGCTTCGACCTGGAGCGCTCCACCCGGTAAAAGCGTTCGAAAATAAAGGGCAAATCCCGTTCCGGAATGGGGTCTCCATAATTTTGGATTCGCACGACCAACATATCTCCATCCTGTGCAATGTCGATATCGATATATTTGCCCGTCTGCCCGTACTGTATGGCATTGGCGATTATATTCTCGTACGCCCGTACCAACAACCCTCCGTCCGCTTGGATCTTGAATTCTCCTTCTTGCATGTTCAGCCTGATTTCCATGCCTGCGTTCTCCGTAACCGGCACGAATTCCTCTTCAAGCTGACAGATCAACCCGGCGATGTCGAGCTCGCTCAGTTCCAAAGGCATGCCGTTGTTGATTCGCGTATATTCGAACAGTTCGTCGATCAAGCGCCGAAGCGCCAAGGATTTCTCATACGCGATGTTGACGTAATAACGCATCTCTACTTCATCCTGATACCGATCCTCCTCGATCACTTCGAGAAAGCCAAGAATCGAGGTCAGTGGAGTGCGCAGGTCATGCGATACACCGGTAATTAAATCGTTTTTGGTCTTTTCCGCCTTGCGTTCCTCCGTTATCGAATGCTTCAACTGCATACTCATCTGGTTGATACTGAGCGCGACCTCGCCCAATTTGTTACCGGCAATTTCTGGAATTTGATGGTCGAGCTGCCCGCCCGCAATCTCCTCCAAACCGCGCGTGATTTCTGCCAGATAATGATCCCATTCGCTGCTGAGCTGATTCATACTCTCTGCAACAACGCTTAACTCATCCTTGCCATTGACCGTTATTACACGCCCGAACCGGCCTGCCAATATCTCCTGCAACCCTGCGTTGATTTCGCGCAAATCCTCAACCAGACGGAGGCTAGTAAGGAAGAAAGTGATGGGAAAGAGAATGATACCGGTTATGATCATTACGCGAACGGATCCCGCATGCTCAATGCTCCAGTTGATCGGGGCAGCCACGTATTTGATTTTTTGCAGCTCTCCCGCCATAAAATACCCAAAAAAAATAGCTGCGCCTGTTAAGGTTAGGCTTGCAACCATGATCAGCATTAATCTCCAACGAATTGTATATAGCCACTGTGGTTGGATCCTACTCACCCCTTACTTTTAGATCGCCTTCGATTTTGTATCCAATCCCCCACACAGTTTTGATTATCCTCGGTTCGCGCGGATTAGATTCTATCTTCTCACGGAGCTTTCGGATATGAACCATGACGCTATTTTTCGACTCCATAAAGGGCTCGTTCCAGACCTCTTCGTAGATGCGATCCATGCTCAGCACCATCCCTCTATTGACTGCCAGCATGTGAAGAAGCGCGAACTCGCGGGGAGTCAACTTGATCTCCTGCTGGTCGACCGTTACCGTGTGGGACGCAATATTAATAACGACGTTTTCGATATGTATTTCGTTCGCGTTAACCGCAGCGGCGTTGAACTGGTTCATCCTTCGAAGCTGCGACTTGATGCGTGCGATCAGCTCAAGCGGGTTGAATGGTTTGGTTACGTAGTCGTCGGCGCCGATACTGAGGCCTGATATTTTATCGATATCCTGGTCTTTGGCCGAGAGCATAATGATGGGAATAGGATTTGTTTCCCGTATTTTCATACAAGCCTGCAATCCGTCCATATGGGGCATCATTAGATCAAGCACAATTAAATCGACCGGCACGGACTGTAGAATTTCTAGTGCCTCCAGTCCATTCGACGCTTTTAGGAGCTTATAGCCTTCGTTATTGAAATAAATATTCATCAATTGGATAATTTCCGCTTCGTCATCCACCATCAAAATCGTACTTTCCGCCATAGATCCTCCCATAATTCTCGTATCTTTCTTAATTAATGAGTAGAACAATAATTATAAACGATATATCTAATGCAATGAATAACGTCAGCAATATTTAAGGAAATGATAAGAATTTCGGTAGCCGGCTGTTAAGCTTTCTCTTCTATACTTAGTCCAGCCGAGTGGTTAATCGTTTAAACAATAAATAAGCGGAGGTTATAATTTTGAAGATTAATTTATTAAAGAAGGCATTAATCGTTAGTTTGAGTGCTATACTATTGGTCATTTCAGCAGGTTTTAGCCTGGACCCAAAAGCTTCTGCGGATTCAAATACCCAAGCAGACACGAAACAAACGCTAAAGGTGCTCTACAAAGAGAAATATTTTTTCGATGAGAAATTGTTCCAACAGCAGTTTCCCAATACTCAGATTCAGGAAGTTAAATGGGATGGAAAATCAGATTTAAAAGCTTTTATCGCCAACCAATCACCTGACGTTATCATGCTGAACACTCTTGAATATCAGCAGCTGTCCAAGGAGAATCAGTTAGCAGAACTCGGTCAGTTAATTAAGCGTGACAATTATGATACTACAACAATGTATCCTGGAATGCTGGACGCACTCAAAGTCAATGGAAAGCTCTACGGGTTAAGTCCAACCTTCAATACAGAATCTATTTTCTACAATGCCGACTTATTTAAAAAATATAATGTTCCATTGCCGAAGGACGGAATGACTTGGCAGGAAATATTGAAATTAGCCGCTAAATTCCCGACTTCAGGAAATAAAGACAACCGTATCTGGGGACTTCACTATCCTCTTGATAATTACACCTATTTAATCAATGACATAGCAACTTCCGAAGGATTAACCCGGTATAATCCTGATACACTTAAAGCAAATATGAATACAGCGGCTTGGAAAAGGGTATTCAGTATGGCTATTACTGCAATAAAATCCAATACCATAGAAGGATCGAATACAGTTGGCTATTCCAATGATCCTTTCATTATGGGACGAGCGGCTATGACGGTAAGTACTCAAAGTATGGAAACCTTAAGAGACATAGCTGCGGATAAAGCTGCTATAGCAAATTATAAACCTTTTACTGTTAAAATTGCCGCGGGTCCTGCAGA
Organism: Paenibacillus sp. FSL K6-1217; assembly: GCF_045040735.1. Classification (NCBI taxonomy): domain Bacteria; kingdom Bacillati; phylum Bacillota; class Bacilli; order Caryophanales; family Paenibacillaceae; genus Paenibacillus; species Paenibacillus sp. FSL K6-1217. Next base: position 5,047,507 of record NZ_CP150271.1, on the reverse strand, counting down.
TCCTAAGAATCCGAAAACAACACGGAATATCCATCTTCCTTCGATCATGACGATAAAAGCTAGTTCTGCTAATAAAGATATTGCTTGGAATTTCATCAAGTTTTATAACGGAGCGGATTATGCTAAATCCAAATCCATATCAGAACAGTTTATAGGCTATTCCCTAACCCGTATGGATTATAGTAAGGAGTACAATGGTTATAGCTTAGAGACCTTCTATAAATTAAAACCAAACCTGGAAACACCGCCATATGTTAATCCAATAGGGAATCTATTTAACAATTCACAGTATTCAGTTATTCTGCAGAGTGAAGTGAAACAGGCATTAAGCAACAAAAAGACACTAGACAAAGCGCTAGTTTCAATTCAAACACAAGTTCAAAAGAGCCTTGATGATGCTGTGAAAAAGCAAAAAGCGAAGAAATAACTCAGGAGCCTTAGCTCGCTGATAACGCCTTTACAGGCAAGGACCCATTCTTAGATAGCTTCTATCTAAGAATGGGTCCTTTTTGGTCTGCGCTTCTCAACCTTATTTAAGGAAATGATAAGAATTTCGGTGGCCAGCCAGTGTGTTAAGCAGGGAGCAATATTCGGCAGAGAAGTATGAATTAATGGAAGATCGGGCCAAGTTTTGGACAAGTATGCCAAGAATGAGTAAAGGGATCAGGGCTGCATAACCTTCACCATCTGCGCCTCGAATTCGGCGTAAGTAATTTTACCCAAAGCCAAATCCATGCTATGAAGGTATATTTGTTCTGTTTTCGAATAGTCGCGCTTCACTTTCAGTGACTGCTCCTCCCCCGGTAGGGGCTCCAGGACATGACACTTGTTCGAATAAGCTTCGAAATAGCGGTAGCCAAATTTGCGTTGCGAAACCGCGTTGATATGAATGCCATCAGGATTCGCGGTTAGTTCTGCTGCCGTTACAAAATAACAATGTGGCTGTTCGTTAGCGAAGCGCAACAATTGTTCATTGATCTGTCTATACTCTGTCGCTTGCTGTCCAAAACCCGTCTTCCCAAGGAAATCACCAAGTCCGCCAATGATGAGCGGCACCTCATGAACATTCAATTCGTTTCTTAGAGTCTTGATGATAAGGGTTAATTTCTCGTAATACGTTTCATGCAGCGATTGATAACTGTCGCTCTCACCCTGGTGCCACAGAATCCCGCAGATTTGGCTGGACCGCAAGGCGAATCGGGCTTCGGACAAAGCATGCTGAAAAAGAATGCCTTCCGGATGCCAATCATTCAAAGAGCTGCCACCTTCTGCACAAGGAATCAAACCAATTTCTTCATCCGAATTGGCTTTTGACCAGGCATCGGCGAAAGACGCCGCCAGGCTTACACCGGAAACCGGACGGTCATAATTAATCGGCTCTGTCATCATCTGCCACTGTCCATTACGCAGCATTTTTATTTTTTCATTATATATAGGGTCGACTTCATGCAAAAATCCACGGCCTGCCATATTAGATTGACCCAACATTAAAAATGATTTTATCATTTGATCTTCATTCCTTTACATAACTAATATAGACTAATTGAGTCATTATATAGTCTGATTAGACTAAAATCAATTAATGATCATTATGCCTGGAATTAGAGATAAACCAAGAAGATTTCTTTACTATCGCGGAAGTGATGCATGCGGTCATCCAATAAAGCTGAGAATTCCGTTGAAGGAAATTCAAAGGATTCTGCAGAGTGATGAGTCCAGGATCGCACTTGCTGTGTTCCAAGAAAAGATGTATGAACTATCCAGCGACGGCATTGTCTGTCATTCACAATGTACTGCAAAACTTGGTAGATCAACTCAAGCTCCATGCCGAAGTGAAGCTGAACCCGGGAGTCTGGATGGATAAAACTCTGCTACAGATCGTTGAAGCCCTTCCTTTATCCAAAAGTAATCTCAAGGAGGACCTATCCATGAACGATTTGATCAAGGCAGATCAACATTTATCCACGCTTAAGGATGTGCGGATTGTTTACCTTCCGTCTTCACCAGTGGCTTCGATCCACGTAATTGGAAAATCACCGGAGTATGAAACGGGGATGGAGTTGCAAAAGTTTATGATGGACACGAAGCTGACCCAACTCAAGCCTGATCTGCGGCATTATGGATTCAATCATCCGAATGGAGTCCAACCGGATGGATCGGACCATGGGTACGAGAGATGGGTAACGATACCTTATGATCTAGAGGTACGTGAACCGTTCGTGAAGAAGCATTTTACCGGTGGCTTACACGCAGCTCACATGATTCCCATGGGCAGCTTCGAGGAATGGGGATGGCTCACCGAGTGGGTCGAGCACCATGAGGAGTATGAACCAAACTAGGGAGACCCCGATTGTATGTATGGTTCAAAGGAAGAGCATTTGAATTACATCAACCAGTATCATTTAAGCAATGAGGAAATCGATAAGGTGGTACAATTGGATTTACTACTTCCGATAAAGTCAAAGTTGAACCGGTAAATGATACAAGGCCATCCCGTAAAGGATGGCCTTAAAACTTTTGAAGAGAAACGGGAACTTGCCATTCCAACCGTTACGAACCGTATCATAAGTAGGGGGAACAGTTTGACGTGAAGTCCTTGCTGGCAGTGGAACGAGAGGGTGTTCAGCTACCAGAAGCTTGCTTCATTTAGTTTGATCGGGATGCCGAATTCCATTTCGCACTGTCCATCCGGATGGTGAAGGGAGTTGGGGAAGTAAATCTCTAGGGCCGGACGTGAAACGTCCCATATATACGGGCTTAGGGGAAGCCACTCGATGGAGACCAGGTGCAGCAGATCTTTCACCGTATCCGGTCTGTCGGTCATCCGCACAATGGCGTATTTGCCTCCAGGAATCGTCCGGATGCCCAGATCGCCAGTCGGCGTCATCCGTTGCTCCGTTGTAATGCAAGCGTCATACCTGTGTCTGCCGTCCGGCGTGATGAAAGGGTCGTCGAGGATGAGTCCGACCGTCATACTTCCTTTTTTTAGTGCTTCTCTCGCGTCCAACCAGGAGGCTACCCGCTCAAATAGCCCCGTAATGTCCGAATTGATTTTTCCTTCATTGATGGTTCCCCTATACCGGGCGTAGATAGCAGTCATTGGAGCAAGGTTCCGAATCTCAATCGGGAGTTCCGCCAGCTTGCGGGACAGTTCGGTGGACTTTTCAAAGGTGAACCGGGCCCTGAACCGTTCCGCAATCGTCTGGAGAGGAAACCTGTCCCGGCATTCGGAAGCACTCAGGCCGGTATGCTCGCGGAACACTCTGCAAAAGTGGGCCGGGGTTTGCATACCACAATCCAAGGCGATATCAGTTATGCTCCGGTTTGGGTGGAACAACAGTAGCTTGATTGCCTTCTCGATGCGGATCCGCCGGGTAAACCCGTGCACGTTCTCACCCATCACCGCTTTGAACACCCGATGGAAGTGAAAGGGGGAAAAGGCGCCCACGTCCGACACTTCTTTAAGGGTTAATGGATCCGTAAGATGGTCCTCCATGTAGTTGACGACATGGTTGACCCGGTAGCGGTATTCCAATTCCAAGGCTTTGGCTGTCACCATCCGTTTCACCGCCCTCCCTTATTCCCATTATTGATTAAATCCGATCTCTATTATAGCAAGAATTGTTAATCGGGTAGCAAGAAATTGGAAGACGATCCACGCCCATTACACTACCATAAGGGAAGATAGAAGAATAACCTTAAAGGGTGTGTTCATGTATGACCGAAATATTTCGTTATGCCAAGCTAGCCGTGTTGGCAGGGGCAGCTTGCCTGATCCTTACCACGTCCGCTTGCTCTCCGGAAAAGTCCTTAGCCCCTGCGTTGTCCCCCGGCAACTCCAAGGTGATCAACTTGCCAAACGGGGAGTGGCCGATCAGCACTCCAGAGCAGGTTGAGATGGATCCCAAGGAAGTCGAAGCAGTGATGCAATATGCCAAGGAATCGCCGGTTCTCTCCATGCTAGTTGTTAAGGACGGCACAATTGTCTCCGAGTATTACAAGGATGGCATGTCGGATACCAAGCTGGCTATAAACTCGATCACCAAGAGCGTGACATCGCTCTTGATCGGGATAGCTATCGACAAAGGTTATCTGAAAGGAATAAATGAGCCGATAGAGCCATTTTTCCCTGAATATAAGGAGTTGTTCGATTCACCCGATAAGAGATCCATTACATTAGAGCACTTGCTCAGCATGACAAGTGGCTTGCATTTCCCGGAATGGACTGATTGGAATTATATGATCCAGCCTATGACGGAGACCAAGGACTGGAACCAATTTGTACTCAGCCAACCGATGGATTCTAGGCCAGGTGAAATATGGAACTACAATACAGGCGGTTCCCAATTAATGGCGGCGATTCTCAGGAAAACGACTGGGCAATCCGAACTTGATTTTGCCAAGGAGCATCTGTTGGGTCCTCTCGGAATTGATAGCATGAAGTGGCCCCGTTCACCGGACGATTCCAATTCAGGGGGCTTCGGCCTGAAGATGAAGCCAAGGGATCTGGCCGAGATTGGCCAATTGGTGCTTAACCGTGGCGTATGGGATGGCAAGCGCATCGTCTCGGAAGCATGGATCCGGGAATCGACCTCTCGGCATTCGGAGGGAAATGTGTCTTTCGGCGAATATGGCCACCATTGGTGGATGAATCAGTACGGCGGGCACAAGGCAGTTTTCGGTATGGGTTATGCCGGCCAATATCTGACCATCGTACCCGACCTGAATCTAGTGATCGTCGTGAACTCGGCTGCTACCGGGAATCCCCAGGATACCCTCCTTCCTATCCAATTTATCGAGAGCTTGGTTAAAGCGGTGAAGAACAAATTGAGGACATAGTCCTAGCCTGCCGCTGTTTTATTGAACTCCAACCAACGTTGAAATTCGAATTTATACGACAATTAAAGGGCACCCACACGAATGCTCTTTAATTTCGCTGTTAGAGATGATACGGTGAGCCGTACCATAACTACCCCTCAATCATGGAGATTATGACCCAAGTGTTTGATAATGAAGCATCACGATCTGACCCATTCTCTCGGTATGAGTTAAGGTTAGATTCTCTGGCGCTGTTCCGGCAGGGAATAAGGGAATGCCTTCTCCCAGAATGGTGGGAATAAGCGCAATTTGGAGCTCGTCCAGCAATTGAAGCTTCAGGACACTCTGTACAAGTAATCCTCCGCCTACAATCCAGACCTTGCCTTCTGAGGTTTGTTGTAACCGGGGGATAAGCCGGTCAATGGATTCGCCTGTAAAAACAACATGTGGCGCAGGCGGTTGCCCGGAACGCGTAAGGACAAAAGCCGGTTTATCTGCATAGGGGAATTCATCGGCTAGCTTCAGCACCTCTTCATAAGTATTTCGCCCCATCACTACGCTTCCCACTGTTCCATAGAATTCACTATACCCGTTATCCCCTCCATTTCCTTCGATTTCATACAACCAATCGACAGAGCCATCGGGCCTTGCAATGTAACCATCCAGACTCATAGCGATGTACAGCACAACTTTATGTTTTGACATTGTTAATCGCTCCCTTCTAGATTCAATGATACACTTGAACTATGACAAAATATGACGTAGTTAGGTGAAGCCATTGATTAATCGAAGACTGGAAATTATGCGGACATTGGATTCAAGGACCAAATTTACGGCCCGCCAGCTGGCAGAACGATTCGGAGTATCGCTAAGGACGATCCAGCGCGATCTGGATTATCTGCAGCAGATGGGGGTCCCTCTGTATTCGGAGGTAGGCATCCACGGGGGGTACCGGGTGCTGCCGAACCGGATTTTGCCACCCCTTCAATTAACACAGCACGAGGCGTTGGGATTGTTCCTGATGATTGAATATTTGGAGCATATTCCTGACTTTCCCTATGGAATCATCCGGGCTCAACTGGCAGATCAGTATTATTCCGGATTGCCGGATGATGTGCGGGATCTGATTAGTCGTTCGAAGCAGCATCTTGCCGTTCTTCAGCACTCTTCGATACGCCCAGCGCCGTTAACGACCCAGGTGTTAGGTGCAGCCGTGGAGAAGAGAGAGATTACATTTGCTTATCATTCCCGCAGCGGCAAGAAGAATGTGCAGGTCTATCCGCTCGGGATCTATTATGAACAAGGGTATTGGTATATGCCCGCCAGCAAGCAGGGTGAGATTCGCCTGTATCGGGTCGATCGGATGGAGCAGATGGAGGAAGGGCCTCACCGAATAGAGGAGTCACTTCCAACGCTCGCAGCATGGATGAAGGCCGGGGAGACCAGGGATAGCACCGAAGTCATATTACATTTTACGGATATGGGCGTAAGGCTGGCGGAGTCGGACCGGATATTCGCTTCAGTTCTGGACAGGGAATGGCGCGGCTGTATTCCTGTGGAAGAGTTCCCGTTCACGGCGCAGAAGCTGCTTGCATACGGACCGGAGGTGAAGGTGGTCTCTCCAAGGGAGTTGCAGGAATGTGTCAGAGAGTTGCTGGAGAAGACTATAAGTCAGTATTCATAAAATACGTAATATCCATTTTCCCGGGGTGTTGACAGCTAGACTATTAATTGTTATATTCTCAACGTTAAAAATTTTAACTATATTTAACAATTAAAGGGGTAGTAGAAGCCCTGAAGCGGTAAAACAAAAAATGGAGGGATGTACAAATGGCAAAGGTTACGGTTGGGCAGGAGAATGGAACTTCAATTGAGCTTCATTATGAGGATGTCGGAACAGGGAAGCCAATTGTGCTGATTCATGGTTGGCCGCTCAGTGGAAGGTCCTGGGAGAAGCAAGTGCCTGCACTAGTGGAAGCCGGTTATCGGGTGATCACGTATGACCGCCGTGGATTCGGTCAGTCTTCCCATCCGTGGAACGGATACGACTATGATACATTCGCGGCGGATTTGCATGCGTTGATGTTGAACCTGGATCTTCACGATGTGACTTTGGTCGGGTTCTCCATGGGCGGAGGAGAAGTAGCGCGTTACATTGGTACTTATGGAGTGGATCGGATATCAAAAGCGGTGTTGGCCGGTGCTGTCCCTCCGTATCTGTACAAATCCTCGGATAACCCGGACGGCGGATTTGACGATGCGACTATTAAAGGATTCCAAGAGGGGGTAAAGGCGGATCGTCTAGGGTTCCTAGATGGGTTTGTAACCAATTTCTTCGCCTCTGGGGACAGAACTGACTTGGTAAATGAAGCGTTCCGCTTATACAATCGCGATATTGCCGCTTTTGCGTCGCCGAAAGGCACGCTCGATTGCATCTCGGCATTCAGCTATACCGATTTCCGTGCGGACCTTGAGAAATTCAAATTGCCGACGCTAATTCTTCATGGGGATGCTGATGCGATCGTTCCTGTCGAGATCAGTGGTCAAAAAGCGCATGAGCGGATCGCAGGTAGCCAGTTAGTTGTAATTGAGGGCGGCCCCCACGGATTCAATGTTACCCACGCTAAGGAATTTAACCATGCCTTGTTGCAATTCTTGAAGGGCTGATACTACATAAAAACCGTCTTGTGTATGATGAAAAGGATCATAACATACATAAGACGGTTTTTTTGTATGGTAAAGTTGACACGATGTATGGTTTGGTATACATTATGTTTAGTAAACTATACTAAAGGCGGTGTCATACATGACTTATCAGGAAAAGAAGAGCATCGTATCGCTAATCAGCACCCTACTGATTTTTACAGTGTATTTGCTGTACAGGTACCCGCAGTATCCAAATGAAGTGTTGGATTCAAAAGTAACCTTCCATTACTGGGGTTCCTTCATTCTTGTATTGACCTTGGTTTCCATCGCGGCACATATCGTGATCAGCATTGTTTTTAACATCATCTTCCGGATGACGACAGGTGAAAAGGAACCTGCATTCGCGGACGAACTGGATAAGCGCATCGACTTGTTGGCCTTCCGAAATTCATTTACTATGTTTGTCAGCGGCTTCCTTCTGGCTATGGGCTCATTGGTTATAGACCAGCCTTTGAAGGTAATGTTCATCGTCCTAATCGTCGCTGGATTTCTGTCAGACGTAACCGGTTCAATATCGAGACTGTATTACTACAGGAGAGGAGTCTAAGATGGGCAAAGTTCTTGTTGGCAATTACATCAGAAAATTACGATTCGATCTTAATGAAATGACTCAGCAGCAGCTGGCCGATAAGGCAGGTGTAACCAGACAAACGATCGTAGCTCTTGAAAAAGGAAATTACTCCCCCTCACTGGAGTTGGCCTTTCGTATTGCCCGCACCTTTAACTTGCCGCTCGAAGAGGTATTCTTTTACGGGGAAAATTCAGAGGAGCCAAGTGGGAAATAGATAGGGGGTAAAGGATGAGAGCAATGGTATATGCCAAATACGGTTCGCCTGATGTGCTTCACCTGAAGGAGCTAGAGAAACCCGCACCGAAGGATAACGAAGTCCTTGTCAGAATCTATGCGGCAACGGTAACAGCGGGGGACTGGCGTATGCGAAAGGCAGATCCGTTCCTTGCAAGATTGTACAATGGTCTCTTAAAGCCCAAAAAGGTAACGATATTGGGGTTTGAGTTAGCCGGGGAAGTTGAAGCCGCAGGCAAAAATGTAACACGCTTTAAGATTGGCGATCAAATATTTGCGTCTTGTGGTTTCAGCTTCGGTGCATATGCCGAGTACAAATGTCTGCCTGAAGATGGACTGGTGGTCATGAAGCCGGTCAATGTGAGCTATGAGGAGGCTGCTGCTGTTCCCGTCGGGGGGCTCACCGCGTTGAACTTTCTAAGGAAGGGGAAACTCGCGAGCGGAATGAAGGTGCTTATTTATGGAGCCTCTGGAAGTGTGGGAACTTATGCGGTCCAGCTTGCCAAATTTTATGGGGCAGATGTAACAGGGGTATGCAGTACTGCTAATCTTGAGCTGGTAAGATCTATAGGAGCCGATCGGGTCATAGATTATACGAAACAGAAGTTTATGGCGCATGAAGAAAGCTATGATTTGATCTTTGATGCCGTTGGAAAAACGATATCGAAAATCAAAAAATCGACATTCAAAAAGGCACTGCGTACGAACGGGAAATATGTGAGTGTGGATATGTCACACAAGCCTCGCGTTGAAGATCTTATCTTCCTACAAGAGCAACTTGAGGCTGGTAACATTAAGCCAGTTATCGATAGAAGCTATTCGCTGGAACAAATTCCCGATGCCCATCGTTATGTTGAACAAAAACATAAGAAGGGGAACGTCATCATTACTGTAAGTTCCCTATCCTAAGGAACGGCAAAAAAAAGGGAGTGTGCGAACACTCCCTTTGAGCTGTTATGGTATGTTATCCGAATGTAAAGATTAAAGCGCTTACTATTGTAGATTTATATAAAATGTATTTATTAACATTATTCGACAAAATTCACCTTACTTTTGCGTGGTAGCTATGATATATTCTGGTTGAATATGGATAGTAAAGAAGTGAAAGGGGAGGGAGAATGCGTATGGAGGCGCTTGTGTGGACATCGAATCATAAGCTGGAGCTCTGCGAATGGGAAGAGCCGACAATTGCAGCACCGGATGAAGTCAAGATCCGGATTGAGATGACGGGTGTATGTGGAACAGATTTAGCAGTCATCACGGGGAAAGAGGAGGGGGTTCCAGGCGTTATTCGCGGTCATGAGGCTGTAGGGACCGTAATTGAAACCGGCAGCAACGTTGACCGCGTTAAGGTAGGCGACCGCGTGGTTATTGATCCGAATCAAAGCTGCGAGAAATGTTATTTTTGCTTGAAGAAACAGCCGCACCTCTGTACGGGCACCGATGGAAATGGGATGCCTATTGCAGGTTTGAATCGAAATGGGACATTCACTTTTTTTTACTCTACTGTACAAACGTTTGCACACATACTTCCTGATCATATGAGCTGGGAAACAGGGGTTTTGATCGAGCCTCTTGCCTGTGTGCTACACAATTTCAAAGAGGCTAATGTCACTGCAGACGATAAGGTGCTCATTCTTGGATCGGGTCCGATGGGATTGCTAAGTCAAATTGTGAGTAAATCCAAGGCGGCGCTTACCGTTGCGACGGAGATTAATCCTTACCGGCTGGCTTTTGCCAGAGAAATCTCAGATTATGCTCTGACACCTTCCCAATTACATGAAGCTACCGTAGACGAGATCTGCTCGGGGCATAAGTTTGATGTGATTATCGACACGGTAGGCACTCAGCTCGAAATGGCGGAGCAATGGATTGAGCGTGGAGGCCGCATCGTTCCTTTTGGTATTAATGCGAATTACCGGTACACCTTTTCTCCTACCAAATTCGTACAGCAGGCCATCAAAATTATCGCAGCGGGCGAATACCGCTACATGTTCGAGGAAGCTATACGGTTTGCTGCTGAGACACCTGAACTGGAGAAACTGGTGACTAGAAAAGTTAAGCTCAATCAGCACGAAGCAGCAATAAACGAGTTGATCGGCTATGAATTGAATTCTTTGAAGGTGGTTGAGAGTGATACCGTGAAGACGGTTTTTGTTCCCTAAATGTGGAGCTGTAATTAGCGAGAGGTGGATCTATTCATGGGCAAAGAAGACAAATTTAGACTTGTTCAGGATTACTTGTCTATGCACAAGGCCAGAGAGGTAGAGCCGATTTGGATACCTGCAGTGTGGAATGAGTGCAGCTATAAGCCTATTCTCTTCGAAAAAGACGGTGAAATATGTGTGCATCCGTATGATTTTTTGACAGAGCATTTGAGGTATGTAGACAAGCTTTCCTGGAGGTATTTGCTCAAGGAACGCACGAATTTAGACGAAAGCACGATCTATTCTGCGTTAATTCGTTATTCGACGGCCTGGGATTACAACCATGACGGAACAGTCGAATCGGGCACTTTTCTAAGATTCCTTATTCTTCTGCCGCTGTTAAAGAAAATAGGCGTCAATATTCTGTATATGCTTCCAGTAAACCAGTACAGCAAGTTAAATCTGAAGGGGGATATCGGGTCACCTTACGCTGTGCAATCGTTATTCCACTTGGACCAGAACCTGCATGACAGCTTGTTGGACGGTATGGAAGAGTTCACCATCCACGATGAGCTTAGCGCTTTGGTAGAAGCTTGTCATTTGCTCGATATCAAGACTGTTGTCGATTTCATTCCTCGTGTAACGGCGAGAAACAGTGCATTCATTACTGAGCATCCCGAATGGGTGTACTGGATCAAGCTTGAGGAATTAGAAGGCTTTGCACCGCCGTCGATTCCTGAGCTTGGATTCTTTGAGGAGTGTACGCCTGACAACTTGGAGACGGTCTACCACAGCCAGGAGACCGCAGCATTTCTGCGGAAGTTCTCACCGCCGCCCAATGAACTTCATCCCAGCCTTTGGCAGCAGTTGAAAGAAAGAGCTGCTAATCATGGAGACGAGCTATTAACTTTGGTGGAGCAAGAGATGGGAATAACAACCTCTCCGGCGCATTCGGATTGGATTAATGATGTGCAGCCGATTTGGACAGACATTACGTTCTTGCGCCTCTATAAAGATTTCTCTCCGCAAGTGAGACATCTTATCAGCATGGGTCAGGCGCCATATGTCCTTTTTGATACGATTAAATGCAATGACTACCCGGGAGAGGAGCCGAATTTGGAGTTATGGGACGTTCTGGAGCAGGCAGTACGCTTTAATCTCGAAAAGTATGGGATTGACGGCTTTCGCATCGACATCGGCCATGTGCTTCCTATTCCGTTGTTGACTCGTATTTTTGACACGGTTAAAGAGATGAATCCGAATGCACTCCTGATCAGTGAAGACTTGTTCAACCGCAATCACAGGAAGGCAGCGAACACGGGCTACAACATTATGCTTGGAAGCGGATGGAACGTTATGACGGAGATTACTAAGGAGAACCTGGTTTCATTCTTAGAGGAACTGCCCGAATTGAATATTCATGTGTTTGCTTGTGCAGAAACGGCAGATACTCCCCGGATCACGAGCCGTGGCGGTGTCGGGGTTGCCCGGATGATCGCAGTATTTAATCAATTTCTTCCGAACGCAATTCCTTACGTGACAACGGGCTATGAAATGAATGAGGAGCAGCCCCTCAACTGTGGTCTTGGTGACAACACGAACGGTGAGGAGATTTCCCGCGCTTTTTTTAATGTCATGCAAATTAATTGGACTAATCCTGCACCCATGCTGCCGCTGCTGGCGGAGCTAAGTGAATTTAAGAAAGCTTGGCATCACCTCGTGAAGCCGGAGAACTTTTTCGTGGCGCAATCCCCGGAAGGTACTGCTATATACGGGTATATGCAAGGGGATGAGACGATGCTGTGCTGCTTTAACTTGAGTGCCGATGCTTTCTGCCAAGTCGATTTAAACGTGGCCGTACCCGGCCGATGCCCATTGACCGTAGCACTGGATAGCTCTTTAACGGGTAGCAGCGTAGGTCAGGCGTTCGACTACTTGCAGCTTGCGCCTAATCAGGCTCTAGTGCTCATAAACAATTTTTAGAAAAGGGAGAGAGGCTGCGAATGGAAAAGAACAATAAGGAAATCGTGCTATGGCATGAGTTTGACGGTCCGGGAGATACCTCGATTGAAGTGCTGGAGGGGATTTGCAAGCTGTATACAGAGCGCTTCAGCGTACAAATTACGCCACAAGTGATGAACATTACGGAACTGACTGCGCGCTTGAACCGAATCAAACATACCCGCCAAGGTCCGCATCTGGCGATGGTTCCTGCCGATATGTCCTCCTATGTCGACAATGGTCTTTACTCCGAGGTTCCGGGCGGGTTGTTTGAAGATGTGCTGACTGAGGAGGCCCTTTCCACGATGCAAATGGAGGGTGTCCAGTATGGTATCCCGGTCTTGCGGGGCAATCATCTGGTTGTATATTACAATCCGGAGATATACCCCAGTGCACCGGCGACATGGGGCGTGTTTGAAGAGGCAGCAGAGAGGTTAACCGCCCAAGGAATCGTACCCATTGGGGCGGATTTACAACAGGGCTATTGGTTTATTCCGTTCCTTACAGCTTTCGGTGGCTGGCCTGTACAGAATGGAAAGCCGAATATCGTCAGCCCTGAAATGAAGCAAGCGCTTGAGTTCATCCGCGACAAGATGGATCAAGGCGTACTCGTCAGTCTCGACGGTTCTACAGGACTGCTAGAGCAGTTCATTGACGGTAAGATCGGCGCTATTATTTGTGGAGAGTGGATTTACAACCATCTGGACAAGCATATGAACCATAGGCTTGAGGTTTGCCAGCTTCCAGTCATAGAAGGCCAGCAATCGCTATCTATGTCTTCTTCCATCGGCCTGATCTACCCGAATTTTTCATTAACCACGGAGGAGCGGGAAGATATTTTGTCATTCACGCGTTTTATGCTGAGTGACGAATGCCAAACCCTGTGGACTCAGGGCGTGCAGAGAATTCCGGCTCAGGAGCAGGTGCTACACCGCCTAAGTGCTTCTGCTGCACCTAATAAAAGAATGATTTTGTCGCTTTTAGACGACACACGGCCGATGCCGACTTACCCCTTCATGATCCACGTCTGGGAGGCGCTAAATGCGGGTCTGATTGAGTTGCCCTTAAGCAATCCCGAACAAGCCTTAAAAAAAATGGAACAGACCCTCCAAGCATCTTGGGGCGCATAAAAAAACTAATCAGATATGGGGAGAAGAGAAATGAAAACAACGATATTCAGCCAAATTTCAATCGACGGAAAGCTTACGATGGGAGCCGGGAATTCGAGTAAAGAGCTTTTTTCTTTATTTTCCAGTGAGGATATGGAATTCATCCATCTATTCCGGGGGAATGTGCAGGGCATTATGGTTGGTAAAAATACAATCCTGACCGACAATCCATTTCTTACGAATCGGTATGAGGAGAACAAAAATCCAATCCGTATCATACCGACGACCACCCTGGACATTCCGATGGACTGCAATGTGCTTTCGGATCAGGGAAAGACGATTATTGTCACGACCGAGAAAGGACGGGATGAAGGTAAGATCAAGCAGATCCGGGAAAGAGGGAAGGAGTGCCTCATCTGCGGCAAGGATACTGTTGATTTTGTGGAGCTTGAACGTCAGTTAGAGGAACACTACGGGATCACCAGCCTGATGGTCGAAGGTGGCGGATTTTTGAACTGGCATATTTTCAATCAGGATATCGTTGATGAAATTATTCTGATGCAGCTCCCGATCATCATCGGCGGCTCCACGAACATTACATTAGTGGATGGAGACGGGTATCAGCAATTGAGCTTTGCGAAGAAGTTCAAGGTTGTAGAAATTCAGCCAAACGATAATTACACACTCATGCGCTACAAAAAGGTGATATGACCTCACACTAAGTCATAGACTGCAATGGCTATGGATTAATGGAAAAATCTAGAATATGGGGGTTATGTACGAATCATGTCAGTGAACAAAGAGTTCTATAAAAGTGTGTATAAAATCGCTGTGCCCGTTACGCTTCAAAGCTTGCTGATGGCGCTGCTCAATTTGACGGATCAATTGATGGTCGGGCAGCTGGGAGATGTGGCCATTGCCTCGGTGGGCATATCTACCAAAATATACGGGATCATCGCGGTTGTCTTAGCCGGTTTATCGACGGGTGTATCCATTTATGCTGCCCAGTTTTGGGGGAACAAGGATTCCAAAAGCGTCTCTCAAGTGCTGGGTCTCGGACTGATCGCCGGATTCACGTCCTCTTTCCTGTTCTCTGCGGCTGTCTTTATGGATTCGCCGCTCTTTTTGAGCCTGTTCACTACAGACGTGAATGTAATAGATGAGGGGTACATTTTCCTTCAGGTCATGTCGATCGGCTTTGTGCCTGTTATGCTCACGATGATGTATTCCGCGATTTTGCGCAGTACGGGCCATGCCAAATGGCCGATGTATGTAAGTTTAATCTCAGTGGGTTTGAATATTATACTGAATTACGTACTTATATACGGCCATTTTGGCGCTCCTGCGCTTGGTTTGAAGGGCGCGGCCATTGCTACCCTTATTTCCAGGGTCTTAGAATGCTTGTTGATCATTGGTGCCGTGTACCGATATCGTTTACCGGGAGCTGTCGGGTTAAAGAACTTGTTCATCATTCCTAAACCGCTCATTCGCAAGTTTTTTGGAACGACCTATCCGCTGCTACTGACTGAATTGATCTGGGTATTGGGCGAAACGGTATATGCGATCATTTATAGCCGTATGGGGTCAACGGAAATGACTGCGATGACTATTACCTTCCCGCTGCAGGGTCTTTGCATCGGCTTATTATCGGGACTGGCCAGTGCAGCAGGAGTAATGGTTGGTAACCGTTTGGGTGCAAATGAAACTGAACTCGCGCTTGATCACGCAAAAAGGTTCATACGCCTTGGCATCATTATCTCTCTGATTGTCGGGGTTATTATTGCGGCAGGTTCGAAGCTGTATGTCTCTGCATTCAATATCTCCGAGGATGCTAAGCACATGAGCATGTATATCGTTATCGTGTTTGCTGGATTTCTTTGGGTCAAGGTGTCCAATATGATTATAGCTGGCGGAATTCTAAACAGCGGGGGAGACAGTAAGTTCGTGTTCAGCTTGGAATCGACTACAACGTGGCTGATAGGTGTCCCATCCGGGCTGCTGCTGTCCTATATCTGGAACCAGCCTGTCTACCTTGTGTATCTCGTCATCTCACTGGAGGAGGTTGTCCGCTTTGGCTTCGGCTACGCCCGGATTTACTCCCGCAGGTGGATAAGAAATCTAGTTCATGATGTGGCTGAAAAGGCTATGTAACAGACGACACTGCAATGCGGGTTGACACAAAAGTAATTAGGTGCCATACTAAATGTATGAACAACAATAATAGAAAAATAAATGACATGGAGGCAATACCCTCCCTTGTACAATCCAAGCGTCAGATTGATCGCTATAACCTGGACATAGACGCACAGGCTATACTCGTCGCATCTAGGCTAATGGCAGCGGGAGCCCAACTTGGTCAGGCCTCGGAGATTCATTTCTCCAGATTCGGCTTATCAACAGGCCGATATCGTGTATTGGCAGATCTCGAAGATTACGAAGGAGAAGAGTTGCCTTCGCAATTAGCAGAGCATCTAGGCGTTACACGTGCTACAGTGACTGGTCTGATCGACATTCTTGAACGGGATGGCCTAGTATCTAGACGGTTAAGCTCAAAAGATGGCCGCCAGAAATCCGTTATTTTGACGGAAGAAGGAGCGAAGAAGCTACGTGAAATGGCTCCTGAGCATTTCGCTTGGCTGGAGGCCACGGTGGGCTTACTCAGTATAGACGAGCGCAGCGTATTCCTCGACTTGCTGGGCCGGGTTACACTAGGCATCTCTGCCCTTATGGACGAACCAGGCTCGAAACCAAAATGAAACATCAGTAATGAGTAGAATGGGCTAGTAATGCTAGCCTCTTTTTACTCCTATATAGTTAGGTTCCTAATTATATCTCGCTGAAAGCACTCGACGGAATGATCTCAGAGAAGGAAGGGGCAACGAAATGAACCAGATGAAATACCCGAATCCGCCAGATGATGCTTACGGTATCAAGACGGTGGGTTCCAGAAAAAAGCCCTTTGCACTATGGCGTGAAGTTGTAATGGCCTATGCTGCTCCTGCCATCATGGCAGGTATTGGGGGATTGGTTACTGCTGATAGGGGGCTTCAAATCGGAGCATTGACCACAATCGGCGGTGCATCAGCTTTGATGGCCTTGATGATTGGCCTTATATTGCGCAGCCGGGTGGGTCATATGCGATGGGTCACAGGTGCACCTCACTTGGTTGTGGTAGGAGGGTTCGCAATAGCCGGGTCCTTGTATGGCCTATGCGCGGCATGGGTGACATCTGGTGTACTGGAACTTATGATGCCGGGCCATCACTTGGCCTGGGTCGATCGCGTCTGGACCGATTTCCCGTTGTCCGGATTCATAGCAAGCACGATAGTGACATGGCGGTGGCGTCTCGCCGTTACCACCCATTTGACATCCAAAAGGAGAAGAAAAAAATGATAGTTATTGTGGGAGCAACAGGTACGATAGGCAGTGCGCTGGTGGAACGTTTGGCTGATCTTGGCGTGCCCGTCAGGGCTCTGAGCAGAGAGCCGGAGAAGTTGCGTAAGCAGATCGGAGAAAAGGGCCGATCAGCTATTGAGGTCGTATGGGCAGATGCTGCTGACCCCGAATCGCTGCGCCGCGCATGTACAGGTGCCAGCCAGCTCTTCCTCGCCATGTCCAACAGTCCAAGACAAATTGAATTGGAAACTTCAATCATTCAGATTGCAGGCGAATCTGGAATCGAGCACATCGTGAAAATATCCAGCCCTGCCTTTGAGCAGAGCTCTCCAGTAGCAGTGGCGGGCTGGCATCAAGAAATCGAGCAAGTGCTGAGGGAATCAGGTCTCACCCATACCTTGTTGCGCCCTTATGCATTCATGCAAAACCTAATGCGCTTTGCACCAACGATTACAACCCAAAATGTTTTCTTCGGCTCCATGGGCCATTCACCCTGTAACTTCATTGACTGCCGCGATATCGCAGATGTTGCCGCAGAAGCTCTAACTAACCCTGAGGTCACAGGCCAAATATATACGCTTACGGGTTCAGAGATTTTCAGCTATCCTCAGATCGCGGCCCGGCTGTCCGCCCTGCTCCATCGGCCAATAAGTTATATCAATATGGAACCCCAAGAACTACTCCGTAATCTTATCGAGCACGGGCATATGCCTCCTTGGCTGGCGAACCACGTTGTGGAGATTCAAACCATGTCCAGGGTGGTTCCAGAAAGTCCAAATGACACGGTGAGGCGCCTGCTCGGCAGAGAGCCGCGCAAGCTGGAAGCTTTTCTGCAGGAGTATGTGGAGAATTTCCGGTAGTGGATGTCAATGACACGGGGTTGTGAAATCACACCCTTTTGGATAACGTATCAACGATGGTTACAAAAAGGGAGATTAGCAGTTACGAACAACTGTTAATCTCCCTTTTGCAACCCTGCTATTCAAAGAACACGATAAGACTTTGTCTCCAAATGCTTTAATATCCTCCAAGTAGTCGTACCCTGGTGGATTTGGACCTGCTTGATTGTACATTCTAACCGCGACTAGCCGATGTTCAGGAATAACCAAACAGGTACAGCCAGTTAGTCCCAGCATTTTCACCTCTGTTTATAATAGACATGCCAGTATGGAATATAAAAATTTACATAAGATTCAAGAAACAAAAGCGCAAGCCATTGGTTTGTGCTTTTTGCCGCAGCTTAAGTGTAGTTCATATTCTATGATGAATGGTGCTGAGTTTGAGCGGTTAATGAAGTAGGGGGTAAGGATCATTTATGACTGAATTATTAGCGCCAGCAGGAAATATGGAAGCTTTGAAAGCTGCAATATCTAATGGTTGTGATGCAGTATACTTAGGCATGCAAAAATTTGGTGCGCGCGCCTACTCATCTAATTTCGATGTAGATTCCTTAAAAGAGGCTGTTACGTATGCGCATCTGAGGGACGTTAAAATCTATGTTGCCATGAATACCATCGTGTTCGAAAACGAAGTGGAAGAGATGAAAGCGCAGATCCGCGAATTAAATGAAATCGGTGTGGATGGCATTATCGTCCAGGACCTGACGGCTTTCGATTATATCGTTAAAAACTTTCATGATATGGAAGCACATTGTTCCACTCAGATGGGAATAGACGATGTAGACGGAACTTTATTATTCAAAGAACTTGGTGCGAAAAGGGTTGTTCTGTCCCGTGAGGTTAAGATTGAAACAGTCAAAGAGATCAAAAGAGTAGCTGACATACCATTAGAAATTTTCATTCACGGTGCTTTATGTGTATCTTATTCAGGAAACTGCCTAATGTCAGGACTAAGCGGCTTTCGGTGCGCAAATCGCGGAAGATGTGTGGGTTCATGCCGTAAGGAGTACGATCTGCTTGATAAGACAACAGGTACATCTTTAGGCAAAAGCTATATTTTATCCACTAAGGACTTGAACACCATCGATTATATCGATGATTTAAAAGAAATTGATTCTTTAAAAATAGAAGGCCGGATGAAAGTGCCTACGTATGTGGCTAATGTGGTATCCAAATATCGCATGGCCTTAGATCATAAAATTACCGAAGCAGATAAAGAAAATCTGAAAAAAACATTTAATCGCACCTTTACCAAAGGATATTTGTTCCACGAGGACCGTAGGAATATTACAAACATCGCAAGACCTAATCACTTTGGTTATGAGATTGGAACCATTAGCAGGATTGAGAAGGACAGGTATGAAATCACACTTACACGTACCTTGAATCAAAACGATACCATCCGGATAAATCATGACAATGAAGATGTTAATTTGACGGTTGCCAAGCTATACAACAAAGACGGCGACTTAATCAACACAGCAGCTGATGTCTGCTATATCAAAGTCAAAGAAAAGATGTCTGCGGGAGATGTGGTCTATAAAACGAAGGATTATTTCTACCACAAGGAATTAGAAGCATCGCTGGAAAAAGAATTTAAGCGGTTTGACCTAGATATTAGCGTATATGCATATCCAGATTCAAAGCTTGTCATAGAGGCGGAGGGCTTAGGCTTTAATTATTCCTATGAAAGTGAGGAAATATTAGGCGAAGCTATTAATAATCCAACCACCAAAGACCAGGTCATCAAGCAATTCTCCAGATTAAATGATACGATATTCGAACTTCATCAGGTCGATTATGAGGAAGGCAATGCGTTTATTCCAGCCAAACTGTTAAATGCAGCAAGAAGAGATATTGTCCGGGGCTTATATGACCTAAAGCTTAACAGCCAGCAGAAAAGAACCAAGGTCATGGAAGCAAAAGAAAAAATAAGCTTTGCCCCTGTACAACCATACCTCACGGCTTCTGTAACGACTAAGGAACAGTATGATGCTTGCGTGAGCTGTGGAATTAAGGAAATCTATTTTGACAATGTGGTTAGAAGAAACCAGAACGATTATCAGGAAAAAGAAGGGCAGCTGCTGATCGGAGGATATGGCGGAATTCATCACTACAGAGGAACCAATCCGTTCGTTACGGACTATTCTCTAAATGTTATTAATGCTACTAGCTGCTATGAACTATATAAATTAGGGGCCAAGCGAGTCACTTTATCTTATGAAATGAATAAGAGCCAAATTGAAGATGTATTGAATGCTTATGTTGAAGAAAATGACGGCTCTCCTGCGCTGGAAATGATTGTGTATGGCAAGGCTCCATTGATGTTCACCAAATATTGTCCGATGAGAAAAATGAATCAATGCAGAGTGTGCAGAACGAAGAGCTATGAGTTAAAAGATGAGCAAGGAACGTTCCCTATCCTTTCCCATGAGGATTGTACAGCGACTATTCTTAATGGGAAGACGCTTAATCTGCTAGATGAGCTGCCGAACCTCAAAGGAATCGAGGCGCTCCGGTTAAACTTCACAGTTGAATCTAAAGAGCAGGTTGTAAACGTCATTCATATGGCCTCAGGCAAATTAGATGGCTCAATGAATCATGCTGTCTTTAATCCGGAAACCGACACAAGAGGACATTTTAATAAAGAGATTGTGTAGGCAGCATCAAATGTATAAAGAAATAAGCTAACGTCAAGGGCCATCCTCCGAGGGATGGCCCTTAAACTTGCCGTTACAGACAGCGCGGTGAACCTTATCATCAGGAGCCGGTATTTGCATCATGCCAACCATGGACTGAGATTGGATCACGGTCCATGTAAAAGGCTGTGAAGAAGCTGCTCTGCTGCTGTATTAGCCGGATGAAAAAAATGCCTCCAAAAGCAGAGGTCACTAAAGAACAGGTATCCAATGCAGCGTTTGAGTTGACTAGACAAGAGGGATTTGAGATACTGACAACCAGAAATATCGCTCTAAAACTGAAATGCTCTACTCAACCAGTGTACCGATTGTACAGGAGCATGGAAGAGGTCAAAGAGGATGTTTTCATTCATTAAATGTTCTAAAATCAATCATAAGGATGACCTTCAGATGAAAATATTATTAGTTGAAGATGATAAGACGATCGCGTCAGGACTGGAATATTCGCTTCAGCAAGAGGGTTATTGGACCGTTCTCTGCCATGATGCCGCTTCAGCCCGAAAGGTGCTCGCCGAAGACATCGATCAGTTCACTTTGTGCCTGTTCGATTTACAGCTTCCAGACGGAACTGGCTATGAATTATGCAAGATGGTGAAGGAACGGCGGGATATCCCGGTCATTTTCTTAACAGTGATTGATGATGAGGTCAATGTCGTGATGGGGCTCGATATGGGAGCCGATGATTACATTACCAAGCCTTTTCGGGTTCGCGAGCTTCTCTCCAGGATCAAATCCGTCTTGCGGAGATACCAGAAGCTGTCCCACGCCGGAGCAGTCATCGACATTGACAATGTGCGCATCCATACGCTGGAAGGCAAAGTATATAAAAACGGTGACGAAATTTCGCTAACCGCCTTGGAATACCGCTTATTGCTGATCTTTGGCAACCATGTTGGACAGGTCCTCACGAGGAATCAGCTCTTGGAGCAAATCTGGGACGTGGCCGGCGACTTCGTGAATGACAACACGTTAACGGTCTATATCAAAAGGCTAAGGGAGAAGCTGGAGGATAATCCGGAGCAGCCTGCTCTGATCAAAACGGTACGCGGTTTAGGCTATAAGGTTGGTGATTAGATGCTGCGCAATCGGGAAAATCTAATATTATTACTCGTTATGGGCTCGATCAGCTTATCGGCGATCGTCATTGCTGCTTTCATTTCGTCTGTCGCCGCAGCCCTGGTTATTATTGTATCCGTGCTGCTTACCGGCACAGCTGTATTATTCACAAAACGGAGGTATTACGAGCTAGAGAAGCTGTCCGTCTATTTGCGGGCGATTAGCAGCGGCCAGGCCTCCCTTGACCCCCGCGATAATCAAGAAGGTGAGCTTAGCATCTTAAAGAATGATATTTACAAGGTGACGCGCATGCTCTCCGAGCATCGTTCGCTATTGCAGCAGGATAAGCTTCAACTGACCGATGCCATCTCCGATATTTCACATCAACTCAAAACACCGATCACCTCTATGACTGTCATGGCAGATCTGTTAAGCGCCCCTGATCTCCCTCCACTCAAAAGAACGGAGTTCACCCATCATATCCGCATTCAGCTTGAACGGATCGATTGGCTTGTTTCATCCTTATTAAAGCTGGCGAAAATGGATGCGGGAACGATCCCGTTCAAAAAAGACCGAATACACATGAAAACCCTAATCCAAAAGGCACTGGAGCCAGTTATGATTCCGATGGATATTAAGGGACAGACCGTTTCCATCACAGGGGATGACAACGTCTCTTTTGACGGCGATCTCCATTGGACTGCTGAAGCGGTTATCAATATTTTGAAGAATGGAGTGGAGCATACACCTGAGGGCGGTGCGATTACCATCACTTTTTCCGACAACGTGCTATTTACGGAAATCGTTATTGCTGACAACGGAGAGGGCATTCCGAAAGAGGATTTGCCTTATATATTCAAACGTTTTTATAAAGGAAAGAATGCTAATGAAGGAAGCATCGGTATAGGGCTTGCGATGGCTCACAGCATCATTGCAAGCCAGAACGGCGTGATTGATGTAACGAGCGACAGCGGGAGGGGTACAGAGTTTCGAATCAAATTTTATAAGCATGTCATTTAACAGCACTCCGTAAGTGACTGAACTGTCACCTCCAAAGTCACTGTAAAGTCATTTTAGACAGATAAAATGATATTTATCAGATGAACGATGGAGGTACAACCATGCAAATGAAGCAGCAGCGCAAGATTACATTTATTATCACGATAGGCTACACCCTGATTATTCTTTATTTTATGCTTTTTGCTTTCGGCAGAGCGGATACTGTAGATCAAAACAGTCAGTACACCTTTATTTTTTTGCCGGACGGTTTTTTTAGGGTGCCGGGTCTTTCCGATCTTCTACATCCGACACTGATGGACTTGGTAGGTATTGGAAACTTTGCAGCCTTCATACCTTTTGGCATCCTGTTTCCACTGTTATACCGCACCAGCTTTGTTCGCTTCATGGCAGGGTTTATCCTGTCCATTCTTGTGCTGGAGACCATCCAGGCCCTAACATTCCTCGGCAGCTTTGACATGAACGACGTCATAACGAACTCAGTGGGCGCTGCTATTGGATTCGGGGGCTACAAGATTGGCTTCCGTACAAAAAAATACTGGAGAAATATCACTGCTACAGGAATTGCCAGTGCTGTCTTAATGCTCGGCGTGTGGGGGGTCTTCGGAGTAGTGGATCAAGTGTTCACTAAAGAATTGGCCCCTTTTGTAGCGATCAACGAATGGAAAGATAGTACCGGAAATCGATTAACGGGAACCAAACAGGACAGTTTTAAGATTGGCGGTCAAGACGTGGCACCCAAGTATAATGTGTATGGCACCGAAGGTAAAAAGAAGGAAACCTATACGTATTCGCTAGGCAATAAGGGAGAACTGTATCTTAGCTTGAATTATGGAATTCCTGATCATAAGGATTTTCAGGGCAGCCTTAAGGTTACCGTTGACGGGCATGAGCTCCTGTCTGTATCTGCAGAAGATCAGCTTCATGAGCCGGATAATAGGATCCTTCATCTCACCGGGGCTAATGAGCTTAAGATAACCATTGATGGGAATGAAACCCTTTGGGATGTTGGATATAAAGAGATGGTATATTCCTGGAATTGAGCATCTAGGGAGGGAGGGGTGGCAATGGATATTTTAACCATTGAAAATTTGTCCAAAATATACGGCACAGGCGAATCGGCGGTGAAGGCGCTGGATGATGTTTCCTTTTCGGTCCAAAAAGGTGAATTCGTCGCCATTATCGGACCTTCCGGATCGGGGAAATCGACACTCCTTCATATGCTGGGCGGTGTGGATCGGCCGACTGGCGGGAAAGTGTATGTTCAGGATACGGATATGTATACCTTGGACGAAACGCAGCTGGCCATCTTCAGACGCAGACAAATCGGGCTGATCTACCAGTTCTTCAATCTGATTCCCGTCCTGACGGTGGAAGAGAATATTACGCTGCCGCTCTTGCTGGATCAACAAAAGGTAGATCAAAAGCAATTGGCTGATCTTGTGAATAAGCTGAATTTGCAGCATCGATTAAACCATCTGCCGAATCAGCTATCCGGTGGACAGCAGCAGCGTGTCTCGATTGGCAGAGCGATCATCGGCAATCCTGCGATCATGCTGGCCGACGAACCCACCGGGAATCTGGACAGCAGGAATAGCAGCGAGATCGTTGATTTATTGAAAATGCTGAATAAGACCTATCATCAGACACTGATCGTAATTACGCATGACGAACGGATCGCCCTGCAAGCCGACAGAATCATTTCGATTGAAGATGGGAGGATTGCCAAAAACGAGGTGATCAGGCGATGAATATTGTCAATACATTAACCATCCGGCATCTGAAGCAGAACAAGAGACGAACACTTATGACTATTTTTGGCGTAATTATTTCGGTATCCATGATGACTGCTGTTATTACGCTTATTTTTTCCTTTGCGGATTTAATGATCAGACAAACGATCTCAGATACAGGGGAGTGGCATATTCAGTATCAGGATATAACCAAGAAACAGCTTGCAGCGATACAGGGCGATGATGCAACCAAAACGGTTGCCATCACAAGAGACCTTGGGTATGCCCCATTAGAAGGGGGACAAAATTCCAATAAGCCGTACTTGTTCATCAAGGAATATGATAAGCAAGGGTTCACACAATTTCAGATTGAAATAAGCAAGGGACGTCTTCCGCACACGGATAAAGAGGTTGTGATCTCCGAGTCTGTTGCAACAAATGGCAAAGTGAAGTACGAAATCGGCGACCGTCTGACGCTTCGCGTCGGCGACCGATTCGAACAAGGGGGCGATCATCCCCTGGATCAGACGGAAACGCTGCGCAGGAAAGACGGCACATTGACCGAGACATTACAGCATAGCGTAATTAGGGATTATACGGTGGTAGGTTTCATTAAACGTCCGTTGTCAGAAACGGCTTGGGCCCCGGCTTATACGATCATTAGCTATGTCGATGATCAAATCATCGGGGGGGACGATCGGGTCGATGCGTCTGTAGTCTTGCAGCAGGTCAATCCGTTCTTGTTCGCACATGCGGAGAAGCTGGCTGAGAAAAACCAAATTAACACTGTCCAATTTAATAATGATTTGCTTCATTATTATGGCTTGTCCAGTAGCGGAACCTCATCCAGTATGATGTTCTCATTATCGGCAATCATTATGGGGATCATTATCATTGGCTCGGTTGGACTCATCTATAACGCCTTTGCGATATCCGTCTCGGAACGTTCCCGCCATTTAGGGATGCTCGCGAGCGTGGGGGCGACGAAAAGGCAGAAGCGAAATTCCGTATTCTTTGAAGGGATCGTCATTGGTTTGATCAGCATTCCCATTGGCATCTTATGCGGTCTTGCCGGAATCGGAATCCCCTTTACCTTCATGAACACAATGATTGAAGGGGCATTATGGACTAGTGAAAAGCTGAGGCTTATCGTCACGCCGTTAATGCTCTTGATTACTTGTCTTGTTTCGATGCTGACGATTTTCGTTTCGGTGTATCTCCCGGCGGTTAAAGCATCCAGGGTATCTCCCATGGACGCGATTCGCCAAACCACTGACGTAAAGCTTACGGCCAAAGCAGTGAAGACGTCGAAGATCATTCGTAAGCTCTTCGGAATTGAAGCAGAAATCGGGCTGAAAAACTTAAAAAGGAACAAACGAAGACATCATGTTATTCTTTTTTCGCTTGTCATCAGCATCGTTTTGTTTTTGACGATATCGTTTTTCACGACTGGCCTGACACAATCTCTGGCATTGTCGCTGGAAGGCATCAATTACGATATTGAAGTGTCGTCCAGGAATGGCGAAAAACTAGATGACCGGTTGATGCAATCGCTTGTATCTCTGGATGGCGTCACGGAATACAGCGTGAGTCATGAGTTAGTCAGGAACGCTTGGGTCGATGCAGCAAGCATCGCCGACGAATTGCAGGAGAAGGTTAAGCAGGATAAGAGTATGCTGCAAGACGGGAAATACCCTTACGAAATTAAGCTCTATGCACTAAATGATTCGAGCCTGCAAGCCTATGCCAGAGCGGCTCACGCAGATTACGAACAGCTTACGGATCTGGATCATCCCGCCGCAATCGTGATGGATACGATTCGTTACAAAGATATAGATACGGGGAAATATATTCAGACGAAGTCCATATATGCGAATATCGGACAACCTATCGAGCTAACGAGTTTTTTTAAAGCGAGCGGGGAAGAAACGAAGGCAAATCAAGTGATAGTTGCCGCATTGACGGATCAGGCACCGATGGGGATGAGCCCGATAGGCGTAGGCGGGTTAAATATGATCGTGTCGGAACGCGTCATGAAGCGGCTGGCAGACGGCGAGGAGCTGGCTAAAGCTTCGATGTACCTCCATTTGAAAAGCACGGAACCGGTGAAAACGCAGCAGGAAATTGAAGCGATGAATGAGACCCATCTGAATGTCTACAATGTATATCAATTCAGAATAAGAGAAGAACAACAGATTCTGCTGATGAACGTCTTTTCTTACGGTTTTATCGTATTAATCTCTGTGATTTCCGTTGCGAACATCTTTAATACGATCTCAACAGGGCTGGCTCTTCGCAAACGGGAATTTGCGATGCTGAAATCCGTAGGCGTGACGCCAAAGGGGTTTGCCAAAATGCTGAACTATGAGAGTGTTTTTTATGGGGTCAAGTCGCTCTTGTATGGGCTTCCTGTCAGTTTCGCCGTGATGGTTCTGATCTATAAAGCATTTGCGAACAAATTCAGCTATGGGTTCACCCTGCCCTGGATGAGCATTCTGTCTGTCATTGTGTGTGTATTTGTCATTGTCAGCTCTGCAGTTGTTTATTCCGGAGCTAAAGTAAAAAAGGAGAATATTATTGATGCATTAAAGCAAGAGAATATATGAAGTTCCATTTACTCACCTTCCCTTCACTAATTACTATACAGAAGCTATCATTGAAATACCCTGCAATGCTTGCCTAAGTTTGCAGGAATATGCTATGTATTTTGTAAGTAACGGCGAAAAATCAGGAGTATTAATTGAGTGAACACAAGGAGGGATACTGGGATGAGAATGCCAAGTGACAGCGAGCTGACATTGCTATTCGAAGGAGATGAGCAACAGCTGCAGCAATTTACTTTTGCATACAGCATCATTGTAGATTGGGGAGAAGAGGACGAGGAGATCGTCCGGTTGTTCGGTAAACGGCTTCCAGATGAAACGGTCGAGGTAACTTCTACGGACAAAGGACTGGATGTTATCTACAATGGACAGTTGCATCCAATTGCGCTTACCTTTACCGGAAATGACCGCTATATCACGATTCGCGGCTTTCAGGAGCTAATTCGGGACAAATACGAAATTCGACTGTTTGAGGCCTCGTATCTTTCCGATACGCACGAATTTTTGATTTTACCGAAGCGGCAGTGGGAGGAGCTGGATGCCCGGTATCCGGTGCAGAGCAGAGAGATATTCCGTGTCATTGATGAGGAGCTGGATTTCCCGTAACTTTCACCGATAGACTGGTTAGTCTGAACCTTAGTAAGAAATAAGTAGCTATACGTAATTTCATTTGACCCCCCCCCCAACCAGTGCTATTTTTACTCTAGAATATCAAAGGCAATGTAACCTTAGGGTTCAACCTCGCTGAGAAGTGTGGGGTTGGGCCTTTTTTGCATTCCGATAAAGGGAGGAATATTAGCATGCTACGGACAGAGTTACTTTTACAAAGACTGGATGAGATTGGGGGGACGCTCGGACGTAAGGGCGGGGCGCTTCTGCTGCTGGGTGTGGGGTCGGTGGGGGTGGAGCTGGAGCGAATGGATGAGTATTCGGATTTGGATTTTTTTGTTATTGTGGAAGCAGGGCAGAAGAAGAGGTATATTGACCGTCTGGATTGGCTGGAGGAGACGTATCCGCTTGCCTATGCTTTTAAAAACTCTGATGTGGGCTGCAAAATCTTGTTTGAGGATGGAATTTACGGCGAATACGCGATATTTGAGGAGCGAGAGCTGACTGACGTGTCTTATACGGAGGGCCGGGTGGTGTGGAAGGCTCCGCTGTACAGCAACACGGCTATAGCCAAACCGCGCAGACCGATGCCGAGTCAAAAGTGTGATTCCTTAGACTTTCCGCTGAACGAAGCGTTAACCAATCTGTACGTGGGGCTGGGCCGTTATGCCAGGGGAGAGCGCCTGTCTGCGGCACGGTTTATTCAGGGCCACGCGATCGACCGGATTTTGTCGGTGCTTCATCTGCTGGAGCCGGAGGTGGATTACTTCCCTGATCCCTTCGGAAATGAGCGCCGTTTAGAGAAGCGGTACCCCAGTTTTGCCGACAAGCTTGGCGGTATGCTGCAGGGATATGATCGTGTACCCGAGTCGGCACTATGCATTCTAGAGTTCATTGAAGCCGTCTATCCGGCCAATCCAAGACTAAGCACAGAGATACGAGACCTGGTTCACAAGCTTACTGCCAGATAACGTTAAGCTGAAATAAGTAGCGGCAAGTTTGTTGAATAAGTAGCAAAGGGCACCTGCTTGGGCGTCCTTTGCTTTAAGGAATCAGGGGTTTCTGCTTCATGTTTCGATCACAGTGATTTAGAATGTTCGCAGATTGTATGGTTACCTGCGGTGATCCCCTCTCTTTTAAGATGGTTATCGCCCGCATCACACATTTCTTTTAGTAATGGAAGGAATGTCCGGCCATAGTCTGATATGGTGTATTCTACTCTAATGGGAACCTCGTCTGCATATACCGCGCGATTAACTAATCCATCCTGTTGCATTTGCTTTAATTGTTCGTTTAGAACTTTATGTGAGACGCCTTCACAAATCTTGAGTAAGTCTTTTGTACGCTTATGCTCATATCCTAATTGATACAGGATAATGCTTTTCCATTTACCACTAATGATATTTTGTACTACATCAAAACCTGTATTTATTTTATTCATGATATCCTCCTTACTTTGAAGTAACCTAGTGACTATAAAGTGCAGTATTTTCAATTGCATACGCTCCAGATAATATGATTATAACAAATCTAAGCTATGGGGGGCGTTAAAGTGAGTTTGCAGGATATTATTTTACAAAGGAAATCAGTCAGACATTATGATCCAAACTATGCGATTGAAAGAAAGGAAATACTTGATTCGATTGAACTGGCAGCCAAATCACCAAACGGAAATAACATTCAGAGTACACGCTATTTAATCATCGAAGATAAGGAGTTACGCGCTAAAGTTAAACCCATTGCATATAATCAGGAGCAGGTTGAAACCTCCAGTTATTTGATTTTGATCTTGGGGGATTACCGTGCTTTTCATGCTGAGAATATCCATGCTATTCAAGAGCAGGCTTTGGAGAAAGGTTATTTCACTCAAGAGACTAGAACGTATTTAACAAATGCAGCCATTGGTTATTATCAGAACATGTCTAATCAAGATTATGTAAAAGAGCTGGTCCGCGATGGCAGTCTGGCTGCAATGACCTTAGTCCTTATTTTGAATGAAAAAGGTTACCAGACCATCACGATGTCAGGTTATGATAAAGCTGCCCTTTTTGAAGAGCTCAATATTCCCCAGCACTATGAAGACATTATGTTATTAAGTGTGGGCAGAGGGATTCAAGAGGGTCATTCTACTATAAGACATGATGTTGAGGATATAACGTTTATAGATAGGGTACCTTCGTGATCGGATATGATCGCTATATCACGATTCGCGGTATCCAGTGCGGAGCAGGGAAATATTCCATGACATCGATGATGAGTTGGATTTTCCGTGATTAGAACATGATGAATTTATAAGGAGCGGAGCATCATTTGATGGTGGTGTCAGATTCGATTGATGCGGAAGAGCATGATTCGCCATTGATAAAAAGCTGCAAAAGGGTGCAATGAAAGGGTGGTATTACCAACTGTCCCCCCGGGAGATCATTCATAGCTGGGTTGAAGTGCTATATGAAAGCAAGTGGTTGAATATCGAAGGGTTTATACTGGATATTCCCTATTTGACCAAGCTTCAGCAAAAATTTGAACAGTGTAGAATAACAGTGGCGGCCTTCAAGGCCGCTTTTTTCTGTCTCCGATAGTCCCGTTAAACTATGAAATGAGCGGAGATAATCTGCAGGTTTCGACAATTGTTTAGAAAATGTATAGGTCCCTATTTTACAATTGTGAGGTATGTCATATGATTCGGCGCACTTGCATCTAGAGTGCCACTACATACCAAAACATACCAAAACAATTTCAGAAAGGGATGAACTGAATGGTAAGAAACAACATGAATTTGCGGAAAATTGGAATTATGTTTCTGATCTTTACTCTCGTCTTCACGGGCATGGGATTAAGCTTCGGAACTCCAGAGAGCTATGCTGCTTCTTCGAATATTTATGTAGCAAGTAGTGGCGATGACAGCACAGGTGATGGGACCGAAGGCAAGCCCTATGCCACTCTCCCCAAAGCCAATCAAGAGGTGGTCAGCGGGGGAACAATATATGTCATGGATGATATCACTTTGTCACCCGTTGAGCCCGGAAAGTTCCTAGAGTTCAAAGGGGGCAAACAAATTACGATCACAACGTCTCCTAACGTCTCCAAAACTGCTGTGATTAAGCGTGGGGGTAGCGGAACACTTTTAGATCTGCTTGCTGGTCACCTTACATTGAAGAATATCATCATTGACGGCATGGGAACTTCGTCTGCTGGAAGAATCGTTAATGTATACGATGCTTCAAGTCTAACCATAGAAGATGGCGCGATTTTACGAAATAATAATATTAATAACTTGCCGGCAAGTGTAATTTACGTAAGTGATCCGGCATCGACTGTCAAAATGACCGGGGGAGAAATCAGCGGTAATAAGTATGCTGGTACGGCTACGAGTGCGATCCTTTTGAGTAATGGTGAATTCACTATGAGTGGAGGCCAAATTACCGGGAATATTGGCGGAGGCGTTGAAGTCGCAGCAGGTAAATTCATCCTGTCTGGAACCGGACAGATTACTGAGAATTTGATCGCATCGGGCAAGGGTCAAAACGTTAATTTGAAAGGCTCTAATCTTCTTTATATGAACGGAGACTTTACCGGGAAAGCGGGCATCACCGCGCAAAATCGGATGACGGAAGGCAGCAAGTTCGGGGAGGCCATTGCCGGCGATCTGAAGGGTATTAAGAATCTGTTTGCGGACAACACCCCATCTATATTTGCTGCGTATGGAGAAGGCAATGCCTTGGTATGGAAAGAGGCAACCACAGCCGCCCCTGGCGGTGTGGGAGTCAATGATGGCTTGATTTCATGGGTAGATGTAGGCAAGAGCGCTAAGCCTGTGAATGGCAGAGTTACCGAGTTGCAAGATTTGGCTATTAATGAAATATGGGACCGAAGTGAGACCGACAGAATTATTCCATATAGCGCCAATGCAGTAAACTATAATCCCGCTATTCAGGTGACTTCGGCTACTACCTATTTCAAGAAAGCTTCTGTAGGTACTCCACAGGACACACAACGGGAAGTGTTCTCGGTTCAGGCAAGCAGCGATTTTAGCGGATTTCCTTGGGATTTAGGTGGTAAGTCGGCGACTTCTGAATATGGGAATACATCAGGGAAGCTGATTCGCACCTATTTTGGATCAGATTCGTACAAAGACATTGATGTTACAGGATATGACTTGAAGAAAACACGAGTTATGAATATATGGAGTGCAGTAGACACTGGGAATCCGAATAAAGATCAATGGTCTTTTTCTTTAGATGGAAAACAGTTAGATCCAGTTAACGGTACTGGAGATAAACATAAAGTTGATTTTACTCTTGCTGCCGGCGGAAAAGTATACATCGGTGCAGGTCACTTTAGCCGGTTTAACGGCTCTATCTCCGAAGTCATTGTATTCAACAAAAAACTAAGTGAGACTGAGCGCCATAAGGTGAACAGCTATCTCGCTCTAAAGTATGGTCTATCCTTGAAAGACGCAAATGGCCAATTGATCGACTATGTCACAAGTAATCATGATGCAGAGCAGACGTCTACGATGTGGACCGCCGCTAATAATCAGGGCTATGGTAACCGTATCACCGGAATCGGGCGTGACGATCAAGGGGCATTGGATCAGAAGCAATCGAAGTCTCAAGATAACGGCGCCAACGTAACGATTTCATTAGGAGCTACGGTAGCAAATTCTAATGAAGAGAATACCCAAGAGATTGCTAACGATAAATCATTTTTTGTTTTTAGCGATAATGGGGCTGGGACCGAGTTCATTAGTTCAATCGATAAAGACAATGAAAGTCTAAAGCATACTGCACGCATTCACAAAGTGGAGAAAACCAACTGGGCAGACAAAGATCCGGCAACAGAGTTACCTGTTCAGATTACATTCCAAGTAGATAAAGCAGAAGCAGCTAAACAATGGCCTTTATATTTAGTTGTCAGTGCAGACGATCAATTCGATGGTCAAGACAAGTTCTACGAGTTAGTTGACGGTAAAGCAACGCTTAACAGTGAAGATTTGAATAATGGATCATACTTCACGATTGCAGCGCCAGCCCCTAAGCTGATAAGCGCTAATCTTGATCAAGCTACAGCAAATAGTAAGCAAATTGTCTTCACTTATGATAGAGATGTAGTGTTGACCGATACAACTGGTTTCTTAGTTGAAATGAATGGTACAGAGGTACCGATTGGTCAGGTTAGTATTAAAGTTGATCCGGTTGACACCACAAAACTGATTGTTACATTACCATCCGGAACAGATATTGCCGGCAAAACGGTAACAGTATCCTATAACGGAAAAGGCAACTTGAAGGGGAGTAACGGAGTTCCTGTAGATGATTTTGACAAGGATATAACAAAGCTAGCGAAGCCTAATGCTCAATTGGATAAGGACATGCTATCCTGGGGCCCAATAGACCATGCAGACAATTATGAAGTAACGGTGAAGTTAAGTGACGGAACCAGTATTACCAAAGCCGTGTATGGAGCAGAACTCGATTTGTCGACATTGGGACTGAAACCCGGCAGCTATGATGTAACGGTAACGGCGAAGTCGGATAACGATGCCTATGTGGATTCGGAACCGTCAGATTCAGTGACATATACCGTAACGAAGGTCGACAAAACCGCTCTTCAAGGGAAAGTGAACGAAGCAGGCAAGCTCGATAAGAAAGAGTACACGGCTGAAAGCTGGTCGAATCTGGAGCGTGAGCTTACGGAAGCCAACAACGTGCTGAACAATCCAAAGGCTACGCAGGATCAAGTAGATCAGGCGCTGGCCGAGTTACAAAAGGCGCTGGATGATCTGGAGAAGATTAAGGTCGACAAGACGGCTCTTGAGGGTAAGGTAACCGAAGCAGGCACACTCGACAAGAAGGAGTACACTGCTGAAAGCTGGTCGAAGCTGGAGCTTGAGCTTGCCGAAGCCAACAGCGTGCTGAACGATCCAAAGGCTACGCAGGATCAGGTAGATCAGGCGCTGGCCGAGTTGCAAAAAGCGCTGGAGGATCTGGAGAAGATTAAGGTAGACAAGACGGCTCTTGAAGGTAAGGTAACCGAAGCAGGCACACTCGACAAGAAGGAGTACACTGCTGAAAGCTGGTCGAAGCTGGAGCGCGAGCTTACCGAAGCCAACAACGTGCTGAACAATTCAAATGCAACGCAGGATCAGGTAGATCAGGCACTGGCCGAGTTGCAAAAAGCGCTGGATGATCTGGAGAAGATTAAGGTAGACAAGACGGCTCTTGAAGGTAAGGTAACCGAAGCAGGCACACTCGACAAGAAAGAGTACACCGCCGAAAGTTGGGCGAATCTGGAGCGCGAGCTTACCGAAGCCAACAATGTTCTGAACGATCCAAGTGCTACGCAGGATCAAGTAGATCAGGCGCTGGCCGAGTTGCAAAAAGCGCTGGATGATCTGGAGAAGATTAAGGTAGACAAGACGGCTCTTGAAGGTAAGGTAACCGAAGCAGGCACGCTCAACGAGAAAGAATATACCGCTGAAAGCTGGTCGAATCTGGAGCGTGAGATTGCCGAAGCTAACATCGTGCTGAACGATGCAAATGCTACGCAGGATCAAGTAGATGCGGCGCTGGCCGAGTTACAAAAGGCATTGGATGATCTCATTGTAACGAACGGAGAACTCAAAGAAATAAACCTGGTTGGTCTAACGAATGAAGGCAGTCAAGCTATCCCATTAACTCCTGAATTCGATCCAAATCAGAACAAAAACTATAAGGGGACAGTAACCAATAACGTTTATGGTGTCAGTCTGAATCCAGTTACAAAATATCCAGGCGATACTCAATTGAAAATCACGGTGAACAATGAAGAGTATCCTTCTGACAAGTGGAATAAGCTGCCGCTTAATGAAGGTGAGAATGAGATCAAAGTCGGTGTCTATAATACAGCCGGTGAGCTGATCAATGAATACATCTATATCATCGTGCGTGAGAAAGCTCCTGGTAACGACAACACCGGCGGCGGCAACAATGGTGGCAGCGACAACAGTGGTGGCAACTCGGGGATTAACAATCCTTCTATTCCACCAACTCCACCTACCCCTCCGACGACGGAAAATACGAACATTATAACTACCGTCAACGGTTCGAATCAATCGTTTGCCACGGGTACTGTAACACCAAATGGAGACCAAGCGACGGTTACCATCGATCCGAATAAACTTGCCAGCTTTATTGCAGACGGTAAGGGACATAAACTCGGCATCCGCGTACCGGGTAATGGTGATGTCGAAGTTCAAGGTCTGACGCTGGAAGATCTGAAAAAGATTGCTGATACCGGGTCCAGTCTGGATGTTGAAGACGTGCTGGCGATTTACCCGGTTCCTGCAGGAAAACTTGATGTGAACGCGATTAGCAGACAGTTCGGCAACGCGCCAATTAGCAATATTGCGGTGAACATCAAGATCAAACGCTCTGCAGATGATGTGACGAAGCTTGCCCGCGAGAAGGCAACTCTAGGCAGTTATGAACTGCTTGTGAATCCTGTTGATCTCGATTTGAGCTTTATGCATGACGGGAAAACAGATAGAGCGGGAGCATTGAAAGGTTATGCGCCGAAATACATTGCTCTTCCGGAAGGCATTGATCCGAACCGGATTACAACAGGCGTTATCGTTAACCCAGACGGCAGCGTATTCCATGTGCCTACGGTTGTTACGAAGATCAATAACCGGTATTTCGCGCTTATTAATGATCTACGCAGCAGTGGTACTTACTCGGTGATCTGGAATCCTCAGGATTTCGGTGATGTAAGAAACCATTGGGGCAAAGAGGACGTCAACAACATTGCAGCAAGATTGAGTCTGAAGGGCAACGGAGATAACACGTTCTCACCTAACCGTAGTGTTAGCCGCTCTGAGTTTGCAGAGATTGTAGTTACCGGACTAGGCTTAATGCGTCAAAATGTAACGCAAGCTGATTTCTCCGATGTACCTGCTTCTGCGGGGTACAAAGACTCTGTAGCGATTGCCGATGAATTCGATATCGTTCGTGGTTATGATGACAGTAACTTCAAAGGTGATCAGCAAATTACGAGAGAGCAAGGATTCGCGATGATTGCCCGCGCGTACCGCTTGATTCAATCCGAAGATTTACCAAGTCAAGAGAAGATCGCTTCTACACTGGCATCTTATGCGGATGGAGCAAACGTAGCGGCTTGGGCACAAGGCGATGTTGCTCAGCTGATCCAGGCGGGAATACTTCAAGGCACTGGACCTAAATCCCTTGATCCAAAAGCACAAATGGCTCGTGCTGAAGTCACTGCATTGATCGCAAGAATGCTCAAAGTAACCGACCTGATTGATAAGTAATGCAAAACAACCATTGATGACCTGGAGTCGTCAATGGTTGTTTTTTTTCACCGATAGACCTGTTAAGCTTAACCGTATCATAGGAGAGACAAGTTCATTGGGGAGGGAAAAGAATGGGCAGAAGCATACTTGAAGACGGACTATTGATTATTTCTCAATGTAAAAGCATGACTGGTGATATTTGGGAAGCACATTTTGGGGCGGCGGCGATTGCAGGTTATTTTTTTGTAAAAGAAAACTCGATGCCTCTTGATACCGTAAATAGAATTGTGGCTCAATCCGAGACGATGCTCGATAAACATTCATCCCGAGGAGCAGCTCATCCCGTGTTTGGAATAGATCCTGGGGATGCGGAAAAGATGATCTTGGAATCATTGGAGCCCGGGATCGATGAGCTGCATTGGGTCGGACACAATGTTATCTATGCAGCGCTGAGTTTGTTGGCCATTCAAGAGCTGGGAGGGTGGGGGACGAAGGAGGAAATCCTGGGAATCTCCACACTGATTCGTTCTTTTGACAAGTCAATCCCCGGGAGGTCCTGGCTCGGGTATTCCATGTCTGACGTGAGGGAATTGGAAATTAATGAGAACGATTATTTTCCCGCTATTGTGAATACCGAGCAACTGTCAGAATTCATATTAAGTGAATTGTCTTCTTTTCATACCATTTATAGAGCGGAAGCTCATCACGATTTAATAGGCCATATGCTGACCTTCTCACATGCGTTGAATATTCTGTTCGATCTCGGCCATGTCAGCTATTTTAAAAGAGGGATTCTCCCGCTTCTTAAATTGGTTAAGGTCCTTCGGGCCAGTCACGATCTTACACCGGAATATCCGATCAAATTAAGCTCTCCTGTTGACCGTCAACCATTGATCAAGGCAGACCGGTCTGAATGGCTGCCGATTGAATATGAATATTGGTCTGTGGATTATTCCCATCATGATTGGAATTTTGGACATGTATTTAAGTTTCCGTTCAGCTTCTATAATCACCTGGGTAGAGTTCCCTTCCGAATGATCAAGGCCATTGAAAATTTCCGATATATCGTTTAGAACAATTTAATGTCATTGACGCTTGTCATTTATAGGTATAAGAAGGCAGAGGTGAGTCTTATGCTCAAGGAACGTATCGAGCTTCTGTGCAAGAAGAAGCAAATATCGAGGAAAGACCTCGTGGAGGGACTTGTTACACAAGCCCATTTTGCCAATATATTAGCAGGCAGGTATCCGTTGGCCGACGATTTGTCGGAGCATATCGCGGGCCGTCTGGGCGTTCCCGTCAGCTATTTGACCGCCGCAGCCACTACGGATGAGCAGGCGCTGAAGCGGGCGGAGCACATTTTCCAGACGATGTCCGGGGGGGCGGTATCCGACAGCTACGTGGATGCTCTGGACGATCGGGATGATGTGCTCGTCGTAGAGTTAACGACTGCCCTTATGAAGGCCGTTTACTATCAGCAAATCAACGATCCGACCGCTTACGATTACTTGCATCAGTCCTACTTGAACCATTATTTGGAGAAGTACGGAAAGCCCGACGAAGTCGATTTGCCATTACCCTTAAAAAAAGCGCTTCTGCTATACAAAATCCAGTATTTCCGCTCCAAAAGCCGTTATTTCAACGTGCTGAATGATGTGAACCGCTTAATCGGGCTTGTGGAACCGGGGACGGAAGTATGGCTCATGGCGCAAAACATCAGGATGGAAGCATGCATTCTGTTGAAGCAGTTCGAACAGGCGAAACAGGTGTTTGAGCAGACCATGCAGCAAATCGTCGATGATCGGCTGTTTCACCGTTTATCCGGCCTGTATGTGGCATACAGCGGCTATTGTTTCGCGATGGGCCTTGTGCAGGAAGCGTTGCGTTCGCTTTCGATGGCGGAAGCCAACCTTGTTTATTTGCAGCAGCCAGGCGATGTGGTCACGACGATTATGAATAACCGGATTGTTATGCTGACAATGACTGGAGAGCTGGATAAAGCGCTGGACGAAATCGCCCGCTTCGAGGCAATGATCGCCAATGAGCCGGAGGAAACCCGGAAGAAGCTTGAGCCGGTTACGACCATATATCGGTGTGAAGCAGCTTTCGCCCAGAAAAATTGGGGATTGCTCTCGCATGGAATTGAGCGGCTGCGAATTTCCCGTACCAATACGGATCAGGAGATGGCGTTGGCTTTCTATGAGAGCCAGCTGGCGCTGTCCCAAGGGGACATGGAGAGATTTCAGAACCTTGCGCTGGAATGCTTGCCTTATTTCGAATCCAACCAACATGAGATGCGTCTTGAGCAACTGTACGAAGCGTTGGCGGTGGTGTGTGAGGAAGGCCGCCGCTATAAGGAATCGTCCATGTATTACCGGAAGCTGGTATATCTATTAAGGAATAACGGCGGGGGAGGGCCTTCCCGTCAGGTTTAAATACAAAATTTTAGAACCCATGGAGTATTGAATAACGTCTGAGGCCCTTAGTTTTGCAAGAAAGCCCCATTTCGGAAAAAAACAAAGCGTGAATCGGAAGGAAAATCCGCGTTATCGCTCACTTGTTTGTATGTCGCCGATACTATTGTCGCGCTTAATGGCAATCGTATACAGTTAAGATACAACGACAAATCAAACGAAGAGAGGCGTGAAGCGTATGTGGGGATTGTTCGGAAAAAAGAAGGAACCGCAGGATCGTCTGGAGAAGGCAGAAAAGATAATGAACAAAGGAATATCGGGGCTAGTTATGAAAACCATGGTCTCCAAAGAACACAAGGATCTCATTAACCAAAGTCTGGCTACGGCAAAACAGGCGCAATTGGCATCGAGCGGCACCGTGCCGCTTAGCGCAACCGCTGTCGTCGTATCCGTGACGGATACGGGAAAGCTCATTAATTTCGATCCGATCCTCGTCCTCGTGTTGAATGTGACAGAGAACGATGGGAGTACGTATCAGAAGACACTGGAAACGCTCGTATCGAAAATCCAAATTCCGCGCGCGGGAGATCGAGTCGGTTTGGGCCACAACCCGGCTAATCCGTCCGAGCTGATGTATATGGGACTGCTGCCATAGAAGCCTTGAGGAGCAGCCGTTAAGCTGAACCGTATTCTAAGTAGTTGGTGTTCAGCAATTAAAAAGTAACGGCTGTCCTCTATCCTCCGCAGGAATGAAATGTTGGTCATTATAGTAATCTTTTCGGTCCTTCAGGTAACAATCTAACGCCACTGGATTCACCTCTATTTTATCAATGGTGAATGGGTAATTTCCTCACTATCCAGGCGTACAGATTCATAAATGCGCCACAGCCCGTACCTCTACCCACTGTTCCGGGAATGCCAGGTAAGTCACCCCGATCATGCTCCCCGCCGGCCGATGCTCTCCGACATACTTTTTGAACAGTCCGATCGCGGTTTCCCCGTGCTCCTGCGCATTCGTCAGATACAGCTCCACATAAGCCAGATTATCCTTGGTCGCTCCGAACTCTTGTAACACGGTATCCAAATTCTTCAGCGTCTGTGTCATCTGTGCCTGAATATCGCCTGCTCCAACGAAGCTGCCCTCCGCATCATGGGAGAACTGTCCCGAGATATACAGCGTGTTGTCGACAAGGTACCCCTGCGAAATCCCGTGATCCCAGAGGGTATGGTTATACGTTCGGATGGTTGTCATTGCTTTAGCCCCTTTACTTCAAAGTAAAGCTATTATAGACTGAGCAAAAATAAAGGGATAGTACGCACAAAGAAGTGAGCTACTATCCGAAAGGATAGCGTGAACATGGGCATTTCAGATTTGAAGGGCAAGGAGACGGTGATCCAAGACACACCATTCGGTTATACGATGTCGGTGATCGGCGGGAAGTGGAAGATGGCGATTCTGTATCTGCTGTCCGCCAAACCCTC
Organism: Paenibacillus sp. FSL K6-1217; assembly: GCF_045040735.1. Taxonomy (NCBI): domain Bacteria; kingdom Bacillati; phylum Bacillota; class Bacilli; order Caryophanales; family Paenibacillaceae; genus Paenibacillus; species Paenibacillus sp. FSL K6-1217. The sequence continues at coordinate 5,007,723 of NZ_CP150271.1, read as the reverse complement.
GATTCGATTCAATGAAATGCATAGACAGCTCGGAGCGGTGACATACAAGGTTCTCAGCGCGCAGCTTAAGGAATTGGAGGCTGACGGGCTGGTGAAGCGCGTGGAGTATCCGCAGATTCCGCCCAAAGTGGAGTATTCGCTGACACCGAAAGGGCAGACCCTGCTACCTGTGTTGGAGCAGCTGTGCGAGTGGGGAGCACAGAACCGGTGAGGTTCATACATTCACATTAGCGCCAAAAGGTAAATTCCTCGCTACCCAGGCGCACGGACTCATGGCCCTCATCTTTGGCCTTGCCGATGGATAAGATCATGACCGGAACATACCTGTGGTCGTCCAGATCAAAGGCGCTAACGATCTGATCACGTTCAAAGCCTGCCATCGGATTGGTGTCATACCCATGAGCACGGGCGACCAGCATCAGTTACATCGCGAATAAACTTGCATCAATTTTGGCAATTTCGATCTTTAATTCTCTAGGTATTTGCGGATACATGCTCAGAATTTGCGTAACCTGCTTGTCGCGTATGTCTTTGGGCATTTTTCCTTGCTCCACAGCAGTATCATAGATTTTCTCTACATATAAATCGCTCTGCGTATCTCCCAAAATGATGAGCATCGCCGCAGATGTATCATTTTGCCGCGTATTGAACTGGACCAGAGGCCGAAGCTTGTCTTTCCCTTCAGGGGAGTGAACCACGATTATACGCCATGGCTGCATATTCGCAGAAGAGGGCGCAAGGCTTGCCTCTTGAATCATAGCGTGCAGTTCTTCCTCCGAAATTTTGACGTCCTCATCGTACTGTCGTATGGAACGGCGGCCGGTTAGAATGTTGACAAAATCATTATTTTGAATAGATTCCAGCATAAATGCACTCCTTCTGATGTAACCCATTATTTTGACAGTAGCGCTGCCCCGGGTTATCATATTTTTATTTTGAACTATGAACCTTGGTTTATAGCAAATATAAATGAATGATTAATTTAGAAGGAGCAGAATATGAGAGCGAATGAAGTTTCCAGGCTGACGGAATTACCCATATCCACCTTGCGCTTCTATGAACGTAAACAGTTGATTCCTGAACAGTTTATTTCGAGGGATGAAAATAATTACCGCGTATACAATGAAGGAGTGGTCACCTATTTGCAGGATGTGAGAATGCTACTTACTTTAGGTTTAACGATCCAGGACTTAGTTTTACTTATCAATGAGAGCTCGTATATTAAGAAGGAAGCATTGGGTTTCGTTACCCATGTTAGGATCTACAGAGGTAGTTATCCAATCACTTCATAATGGAGGTTGTAAAATGGCGTTCCCAACACATATTGTGTCGGCAGGTGGAATTGTAGAAGATGGGAAGGGAAATATCCTTTTAGTAAAAGCTCATGATGATGGCTGGGTATATCCTGGCGGGATAACTGAAATTGGAGAGAACCTTATTGATGGCCTGATACGTGAAATCAAAGAGGAAAGCGGAATAGACGCCACTGTCAGCCATTTGATTAATATTATTTCAAATACAGCGATTCATAAGTGGTATGACGGTGTAACTGATGTTCCAACGAAGGTAATGTTTGATTTTGTGTGCAAAGTTGTGGGTGGAGAGTTAGCAACTTCTGACGAAACCAGTGACTGCAAATGGGTGGCTAAGGAGAACGTTCTGAATTTCATTACCCTACCCGCCATCCGCTTACGATATGAAGCTTATTTAAACTTTAACGGCTCTGTGAATTTCATAGATTACGTCACCACAACAATGTCCGAATGTAGCGTCAGGCTACAAAGAGAGGTATGAAGCCCTTAAGATTGACGTTGGACCGGAGATAGCCGAAGATAGCCGAAGATCAGCCGCTTATTTTGTATTAGCAGTATGCCCGATAAAAGCATAGTAAAAAGAGCCGCCACTTTTATGTTAGTGAAGGCTCTATGCTACGTAGTGAGATAAAAAATAAGTTTTAATGAGTCCTTTCAAGACGACGGCCATTGATAAACCAACTTGGCACCAAAACAAGAATTGTGAGAATACATTCAATCCCAAAAACCGTTTGCAAACCGGTAACAATACTGTGTGTTCTATCTTGAATCGCAGCGGGATCAGGTGAATGGTGAAGATAGCGATTGGCTCTGGATGACATGATGCCGACGAACAAAGCGATGCCAATTCCCCCGGCAATCTGTTGGAGCGTATTGTAGATGGCTGTGCCGTGGGGGACCAGGTGACGCGGAAGCTGATTCATTCCTGCTGTCTGAGCCGGCATGACGACAAACGATATGCCTAAGAATAATAGGACATGATTGAACAGAACGGAGCCTCGGGTTGTATCGCTATCGATACCGGCAAACAGCCACAGTGATAGGGCGATCATGAGCAGTCCGGGCATTATGACGAATCTCGGCCCGAATTTATCGAACAATTTTCCCGTTACAGGCATCAGTATTGCGTTCAAAATACAGCCTGGCATCAGAAGTAACCCTGTCCCGAAGGCCGTTAACTGCAGCACATCCTGCATATAGATCGGCAGCAATGTCGTGGTGGCGAATAAAACCATCATGAGCACCACTATCAATACAGCTACCAAAGAAAAAGCGGGATACCGGAATACGGAAAGATCAATCAAAGGCTCTTTAATTTTGAGTTGCCGCCAAATAAGTAAGAGCAAGAAGAGCCCGCCTATAGCAATCAAACTGTAACTCCCAGGACTAGCCCCGACACCGGTCTGGCTAAAACCGTAGGTGATAAAACCAAACCCGATGGTTGACATCACAATGGATAGAAGATCGACCCGTGGTTTTGTTATTTCTGTAACATTCTTTAAATTTATGAATGCATATATAATTGAAAACAACACGACAGGAATCACCATGTAGAACAGCCACCGCCAGTCCAAGGTATCGATAACCAAACCTGACAAAGCCGGCCCGATGACAGGGGCGACCATGATGACAAGCCCCATGAGACCCATGGCAGCCCCCCTGCGTTCTGGAGGATAAAGGGCAAGAATTGTATTCATCATCAGCGGAATCAATAATCCTGTCCCGCAAGCCTGAACAACCCTGCCTATCAGCAAGACTTCGAATCCAGGGGAGACTGCACACAAGCAGGTACCTGCTAAAAATAACGTCATTGCGGACATAAACATCCGGCGAGTCGTGAACCATTGCTGCAGCAATGCGGTCACCGGCACCAGTATGCCGATCATCAGCATATAACCGGTAGATAACCATTGTATGGTTGAAGCGGTAACGTTGAACTCACGCATTAATCCGGGAAAAGTATTAGTAAGTAAATTTTCGTTAAGGAACGCAATAAACGCACCGATGAGCAGGGCGGCTAGCATCGCCCCACTCTTCATTCTGCTTGCCTCTTGAACCTGTTCGTCCATCTTCCACCTCCAGAGAATATTCATTATCAAATCTTCACCTGTCTGATTGTGCTGATTATCCTACACCATCACCTTCTAACAAGGAGTAGAAATTATCGCGGTCTTCATCATCAAATTTGCCAAGCGCCTGTACCCTGACAAATTGATGTCCGCCATACATATCGATCTCCTCACCATTACTATTGTAGAGGGCGATTCTATGGCCATCCTGATTCCGTTCCATATACCCGTAACAATCTGCCTCGGGCTCTTCGCCGAAAAAGAGTAAAAATCTGATTTTGTCCACGCTATTCATACAGATCTCCCTTCCGTATTTCTCATTAATCTGAAGACTATTTTACGTGACACCGTCTCAAATGGAAAAAGCGATATCACTCTGCATACTCGGAAATCCATTCCTATTTTAATAACATAAGGGGGTCTCCCTCGCTATGCCGCTCATTCTCAAATTATTTCTTGACGGGACGCGGTTAGGGGAGTATTATAACGTGCCGGTTAACTCAACGGGGCCCTTTATAGTTTTATATCCCAAGTATTTCCTCCCTGTGTTAATATTATTGAGACAGCACGAGCCATTAAATGGATGGGAGTGGTTGGAGTGAATCAATTTCTGCAAATGGGAGCAAATACAACTTTAAGTGCCGCAAAAGGTAGCATTACGATTAGCCACGAAATCTCTACTCTGGTAGACGTTTCTTTAACAGCCTTCCTCTTAACGGATGCTGATAAGGTGCAAGGAGATAGCGGAATCATCTTTTATAATCAGCCCACAAGTTCCTCAGGTGTAGCCACGCTTTTACCAGCCGAGCAAGCCGGTAATACCAAAGTTTATAAGCTGAATTTCGACATGGATAAGGTCCCTGAAGGTATAACCAAAATAGCTGTAACTCTGACAGAGGATAACAGCACAGGATTCGCGAATGTGAAGAATCTGGAAGCAGAGATATGTACGCAAAATACGATCATTCACTTATCCCCATCCAGTTTCACGAACGAGAATGGAATTGTAGTGCTTGAATTATATCTAAGGAACGGTCAGACCAAGGTAAAATCAATCTGGCAGGGATTTGATTCGGGGCTTGAAGGGTTATGCAAAAACTATGGTGTTGAAGTAGAAGCGGATGAGCCAAGTGAGCATTCTAAACCTCAGATCATTCAAGAGCCTGTATCAAAGCAACCCGGTTCGGCTATGTCCATCAACCTTGAGAAGGTAAAGGGTAAGATCAATCTCGATAAAGGGCAGAAGCCGGTTATCATTGAGAAAACACCAGAAATTACGGCTACGGTATCTTGGGAGACTGGAACGGATTATGACATTTATGCTTTAGTCTATACAAAGGATGGAAAGCAGATTGATGTAGCTATGTTTGGTGCAACGGGAACACCTCCCCTCAAAAATTATGGTAAAGGGACAGTTGAGCATATGGGCGATGTGGGGAGAGGTAAAAAATCAAAGAAGACAGAGGTCATCAAGTTAAGACTAAGAGATGATGTTCTTGCGGTTGTTCCTGTAGTTTATTCAGCGCAATCCAATGGAACCGGTTCATTTTACAGATATAAGGTGTCCATGAGTATAGATAATCATAATGGAACCTCAGTTACGATCTCCGCCAAGAATGCAAATAATAATGATACGATCTATACCTGTGTACCCGGGATACTTCATAACACGCCAGCTGGCGTAATGATAAGCCCATTAGAGCTTTACAGTAGACCGAATTCAGAGTATAGGCCGATTCTTAAGGTAGGGGACTCCAATATGGTAGAAGTGATAATGGATCAGGGACCTTTGAATGATTATAAATAGTTCTATCTGTTAAAAGGCACCTCACAGAGAATGAAATATTTATGGCTTCCAATTTATAGGTACACTACTGGTAGGTCCTTCACTGGACCTTCCTTTTTTTGTTTCTCAGAATTACGCATGGAAAGTGGAGTTAAAAAATGAGTTTTAATGTTTCTAAGACCATTCATTTTTAAGCCTGAAATGTATACAAACTTCATAAATTCATTCGTTTTTTTACCAGCTCTTCTTCATTTGGGTCCTGTAATATGACTTCCATCGGGATAACAAAGGAGTGAAACGAATGAAGAGAATGAAGAAAACGCTTATGTTAAGCTTATTAATCGTCATTTCGGCTGGACTGGTCTGGTGTAGTTGGGGGCTTGTATGGTCAGGTCAGACACAGGGGATCTCGTCTACACCTGGCACCAGCGGGTGGGAGGACAATAGGCTTATTGCACATGCACTTGGTGAAGTCGAAGGCGCCAGCTACACAAATTCTTATGAAGCATTCATAAGCAATTACAATAAAGGATACCGTCTGTTCGAGGTTGATCTTGTGCAGACGACGGACGGGGAGCTTGTAGCCAGACATGGTTGGTCGGACAAGCTACAGCCGGATTTGGCCGCTCATGGCGGAAGAACTGTAACAAAGCTTCAGTTTGAGAACTCGCTTATTATGGGCAGATTCCAGCCTCTTACCCTACCGGATATCCTGCAGCTGATGCAGCAATATTGTGATTTTGACTTAATCTTAGATACGAAGGCAGGCAGCCAAGCGCAAATTCGGGAGCAGTTTACGAAACTGGTTAATGAGGCGCGCAATACTGATCCCGAGCTGCTCCAGCGGATGATACCGGAGATCTTCAGCCCGGAAATGTACCACATGGTAATGGACATCTACCCTTTTCCTAACAAAATGTATTCACTGTACAAAACTGGCGCATCCGCTGAGAGTATTGTAGAGTTTGCTAGGGACAAAGAGATTACTGCGGTCGCTATGCCGCTCTATCGCGTGATTATGAACCCCAACCTGGTTCCAGCCCTAAATAAGCTCGGGGTAAAAAGCTATGTTCACACCGTCAACAGCAGTCGGGTTAAGCAGTTATTATATAGCTTCGGGGTGCATGGATTCTATACGGATCGGGAAGTATGATTAATATCTTAATGAAGGTGACGACAACTAATGGCTAAACATAATATTCTTGTTGTGGACGATGAACCGGAGATTCGCGAAGCGCTCGTGATTTACTTGAAAAGCGATGATGTAGATATATTTACGGCTTCTAACGGCCTTGCGGCCCTGGAAATCCTTGAACGGGAAACCATTCATCTCATTCTAATGGATATCATGATGCCGCAGCTTGATGGAATCAAGACGACATTTAAAATCCGTGAAAATAAAAATATACCGATCATTATGCTTTCTGCCAAGTCGGAGGATGCCGATAAGATTCTGGGCCTCAACGTTGGAGCCGATGATTATATAACGAAGCCCTTCAATCCTCTCGAGCTGGTTGCTAGAGTCCGATCTCAACTGCGCCGGTTTACAAACTTAGGTTCCTTCCAGTCAGACAGGGAAGAGATCATTCAAGTAAGAGGACTCGTGCTAAACAAAAGCTCGAAGACTGTTGAGGTAGATGGAGAGGATGTCAGACTGACCGCGAAGGAATATAAAATTTTGGAGCTGCTGATGGAAAACAAGGGCAGAGTATTCTCGATCGAAGAGATTTATGAGCTCGTATGGAATGAACCCATCTTTGCTTCAGAGAATACGGTTGCCGTACATGTTCGAAATATTCGGGAGAAAATCGAAATCAATCCCAAAGACCCGAAATATTTAAAGGTGGTATGGGGAATTGGATACAAAATTGAGAAAAAGTAAAGTAGACCGGCGTTTCCTGGTTGACCTTATTGTCTTCATTGTCGCCGTTATCTTATGGAGCTTTGCGGTGATAGAGTACTCATACGCGTTTGGGCTGAATCTGGATTTTTCAATTCTGAGCTTCGTCCAGAAACTGCTTGCCGTTATTATCCTCGGCATCTTGTCAGGCAGATTGTTTCTTTATTTCAATGCGCCTCCGAATGAGCGCTCCTTATGGCACGGCAGTGTGCTGATAGATTACTTCCATATGTGGAGAACCGGTATCAGAAACAGTCTGCAAAACTGGAGAATAACACTTGGCCTTATGATCTTGTTTTTATTAACTGCGATAGCCGGCATTTGTGCTTGGTTAGCTGCCACCTATTACAGCAGTTACCAACTGAGCTGGTTCATGCTGTATGAACTGCTCTATGTACTGGTCGTGGTTCCATATATCCTTGTCAAGCTCAGACGTTTCGTCGCCATTCTCAACGGCAGCAAAGAAATTTCCGAAGGGAATATTCAGAATGCGATTCAGGATACCGGCAAGGATGCTCTATCCCAGCTTGCTGATTACATTAACAATATGAAAGTAGGGTATCAAAGCGCGCTGGAGAATCAAATGAAGAGCGAACGGTTAAAAACAGAGCTGATTACCAACGTATCGCATGATTTGAAGACCCCCCTTACTTCTATTATCAACTTTGTCGATTTATTAAAAAAAGAAGCGTATCCTACGGAGACCGCCCGATCCTATATTGACACCCTGGACCGCAAGGCGCTGCGGCTGAAGCTGTTGATTGAAGACCTGTTCGAAGTTTCCAAGATGGCCAGCGGCACCGTAGAGCTGGATATAGCGTACGTCGATGTGGCAACCTTGTTGACGCAGTCGATTGCTGAGTCCAATACCAATATGGGACAAGCGTCGCTCGTGATCCGGGAGAGAATCGCGAACTTCCCTATTCATGCGTATTTGGACGGCAATAAAATGTGGCGTGTATTCGAGAATTTAATTGGCAACGCGCAGAAGTATTCGCTTCCAGGAACCAGAATCTATATTTATTTGGACGAAACAGAAGATCAGGTAGTATTCAAAATTCAAAACACCTCTGCGTATGAGATTGATTTTGCTGCGGAAGAGCTATTCGAACGCTTCAAAAGAGCGGATGTATCCCGCCAGACGGAGGGCTCCGGACTAGGACTGGCCATTGTAAAAAGCATCGTTGAGCTGCATGGCGGAGAGATCAAAGTCGAGATTCACGGCGATCAATTTAACGTTATTCTGCATTTACCCAAGCAACGCTTCAGTTATCGCGAAAAGCTATGACCGATCATGCTTTTTACATATAACCTGCATTCTTTGCCCTCATGCTATACTCAGTACACTAAAAAGTTGTAAGGAATTAAGCTGCATCCGTTCTACAGGAAGAGGTCCAGGAGCATGAGCACGGTAAAACCATCCTGTCCTATGATCCAATGGGTGTGGTGGCAGCGATCAGTCCGATTGCGTTATCTACGATTAAAATCGCTCCTGCCTTACTTGCGGGCAATACGATTGTGCTCAAACCGAGTCCGTTTGCGCCACTGGCGGCGGCGAAGGTAGCAGAGCTGATCGCAGGCGAGTTCCCGGCGGGTGTCATCAATGTCGTTCATGGGGATGCAGATGTAGGCATTGAGCTGACTCCATTCGACGATGTAGAGCAGGTCATTCATCTGCACAATGAGAGCATCTATGGATTGACGAGCTCGGTCTGGGGGCGGGAAGAGGAGGCCATCTTGGTCGCACGACAGCTCGAAGCGGGCACGACCATGATCAATACCGCTGCTGTGCAGGGGCTTGATGTCCGCTTCCCGTTCGGTGGCTTCAAGCAGTCCGGTATTGGCCGTGAATACGGCGCGGAGGGCATCCGCACGTATACAGAGCTGCATGTGATCAACGTTCCGAAGACACTGGATCTTCCTTATATCCCAGAGTGAACAAAACACCTTCAAGAGAATGAGCTCTGTCGTAAGATAGAGAGATCCTTGGAGGTGTTTTTTGCGTTGGCAACTAGAGTGAGTTACCCGGTAGACCAGCATTACGAACGATTTAGGAAAGCTGCTGCAAACTGGGTGTTTGCCGTTACTAGGACAGATATCCCAACATAGACATAAGCTGATGAGAAATGCTTATGTCATGTGTAGGGATGGTGTAATATAGATGGCACAAAAGTTGAAAAAGAAAAGTACGCGGTTAACCGGAAGGGTCGTTATTCCAGGCAATCCGTCGTACAATACGGCTAGAATGGAGTTCAATAGGCGCTTCTCTAAATTTCCAAGGGTCATTGTTTTTTGCCAACGAACTCAGGATGTGATCAACGCAGTCAAATGGGCACGTGAGCGGGGCATACGGCTGCGGGTACGTAGTGGACGGCATAGCTATGAAGCCTTCTCGGCTGTAAGTGGCGGTATTATTATCGATGTGAGCGAGATGAATAAGGTTAAGGTTGATCGGAAAAACAGAGTGGCCATTGTCCAAACGGGTAATCCGCTTGCCCGTGTGTACAAAAAGCTGTGGAATAAGCGGGTGGCAATTCCGGCGGGGACTGCTCCGGATGTAGGCGTAGCTGGGCTTACCCTTGGAGGGGGCATTGGACTACTTTCCCGCAAATTTGGACTTACGTGCGATAACTTGAAGCAAGTGAAGATGGTCGTAGCTTCGGGGCGATATGGGGCAAAGACGATTGTGGCAAACAGGAAAAAGCATTCCGATCTGTTGTGGGCATCACGAGGCGGAGGGGGAGGGAACTTTGGTGCTGCTACAGAATATACATTTCGGGTTAGACCGATTTCATCGGTTTCTATATACAGTATTACGTGGAAATGGCGTGATCTTGAGAAGGTGTTCCCGGCTTGGCAACGCTGGGCCCCATCTGTCACGAACCGTCTAACCTCAACTATTGAGGTGGCTGCCAAACAGGTGGGAACCATTGTATCTACCGGGCAATTGCTTGGCGGTGCAGAGGAGCTGCGCCGATTGATTAGACCGCTCTTGCGAGCAGGCACTCCGGTGAAGGTGATGGTGAAGACAGTGCCTTTTATTGAAGCAACCAAATTTTTTGCCGAAGCGGACCTGAATTTGGAACCAAAGTTTAAAATAACCGGGGCCTACGGATTCCATCCATTGCCGCCTGAAGGAGTACGAATTATACGCGACTTTTTATCTAAAGCACCCAACAGGCACTCTAGCGTGTGGAGCCAGAGCTTAGGTGGTGCAGGAAGCGCGGTGAGTCGAGTATCGCCTGCTGAAACGGCCTATCCTCACCGGAAGGCTGAGACAATCTATGAACTGTCAGCCCGGTGGAGAAACAGCAGGGAGCAGGAGCGGAATATTCAGTGGGTGGAAAGGTTCCGCAGAGCGTTGCGTCCCTTTGTTAAAGGGGATTATGTGAATTTTCCCGATTTGCAGATTAAGAACTGGCCCAAGGCGTACTATGGTGAGAACTTTGGCCGATTGAAGCAGGTGAAGCGAAAGTACGATCCTCATAATGTGTTTCGTTTTGCTCAGAGTATTCCAGTCGGTAAACAGATCAGAAAATGACAATATGTTCTCCACGGTGAATTTGGAAAACTAATCAACAAAGATGCGGCTGGAGCATAGTACACTAAATCGGGTCGTATCTTTGTTAACAATCATTAAGCAAACGGGCAGTTTTTTGGAGAAACCTGATATTATTAAGGAGCGGGACTGCTCAAAGTATGGGTTAAAGGAGATAAAATCATGAAGAAAAAGATTGCTTGTTTACACGCCCACTATTCAAATATTCAGTATATTCAAAACGCTCTTACCTCTGATGAGTTGGAATTGGTTCATTTTGTGGATCCTGGTTTGATGAGTAGAATTACATCAGATAAAAATTTCGATGAAGGACAAGCCAAAAATAAAGTCATCGAACAAATAGAATGGATATCACAAGCAAGTGTTGAGGCTATTCTTATCACATGTACTAATTATATTGCTCTTCTTGAAGAAAACCGGCTTCATACATCTATTCCTATAATAAAAATTGATGAGCCTTTCTTTAGTTCGGTCTGCAGTATTACAGAACCACAGGTTCTATTATTCACTAATCCAGCAACCGTCGCAGGGACAATGAGCAGGCTTAATGAATTTGCTTCTATACAGGATAAGCCAATTCATATTGAGGCACGTGTCATAGAGAATACATTTGAGCTAATCATGCAAGGTAAAAATGAGCAATACGTTGAAGAATTATCAGCTCGTTGCTCAACTAACGGGGAATGTGGACGTTAGGCAGACAACAATAAACCGATCAAAATCCTTAGTGGACTTTGATCGGTTTATTCCGTATTTTTCCGAAGAAAAATCGAACGAAATATTCTTTATTCCCCAATATATAGTGTAAGACCGAAGGGAGGGGTGATGAATGGAGCATCCAAAAGAATATTCTCAGCTCATTACGCTTACGCTAGCCGGCAGTCGTGAAGCATTTAGTGAGCTATATGAAGCTACGATTAGGGATGTATATCAAACCGTTCATTTCCTCGTTCGCGAAACATCTGAGGTGGATGATATCGTTCAGGAGATTTATATTCAAATGCGCAGATCTCTTGACCATTTTGACATCAGTCGTCCCTTTAGACCCTGGCTTATGGGAATAGCAGTGCGACAAATTCATGCCTACCGGAGAAAGAGATGGACGCATCTCCGAGTTCTCAAAAAGGCAGAGCAGGTCAATTTGGTGGTGGAGCCTGAATTCACAAATAAGGTTGTGGACAAGATCTCCAACCACTCCTTGCTTGCTAGCGTAGATAGTCTTCCGTATAAGCTGAAGCAGGTGATTATTCTGCATTATTTAAATGAATTATCGCAGGAAGAAAGTGCTGCAATCCTTGAGATCCCTCTGGGTACCGTGAAATCCCGTATTCATGCTGCACTGCGCAAGCTTCGTCAGAAGCCAGAGAATCAGACTCTTTTTAAGGGAAAGGTAGAGGATCTGCATGAATTTCAATGAAAAGCTGCGAACAGTTCTGCAGGAAGAGGCCAGAAATTTAAATGCCCCACCGGAACTGAAGGAGAGAATACTAAATCAGACCGTAACCGGACAAGGGGGAAGACGAATGAAAAAGAAGTGGATCGTAGCAGGCGTTTTGGCAGCTACTTTATTAATTCCTACTGGAGCGTTTGCCGGATATCATTATCTGGCGGATAGTATGTATGGTTCGAAAGAAGCAGCTGCTACGATTGGCCTAAGCCAGCAGAAATATGAGGAGTTAGAGGCTAAGCTGCAGAGGTTGAAGCATAATTTTAGCGAGGAAGAAGCTGCCAAGGTTATGTCTTTATTGAAGGAATTAGGCGATTACAATCTGCTGGCGGCAGATTCCAAGGGGATTTTTCACATAGAACAGCTTGATGCAGAAGAACAGAAGGCTTACCAGAAATTACTGGTGGAGCTTGAACCGTATTTCAAGGAAATGAACGAAACGGATAAATCCAAGACAAAGGCATCTGGCACAGATCGTGGCGCTTTCTGGGATAGCTTGCTTGAGAAGGCTGAACAGAGGCTTACAGAACAGGAGTATAGGGAGCTTGAACCCATAATAAATCAGTTAAAAAGCTATGATGTCAAGGTAACTGATCCAGACGGAAGTGTTCATATGGATCGGCTGTCGACAGAAGAAATACAAGATCAACAGAAGTTATTGGAGGCGCTCACCCCTTATGTTAATAAGCTTGACATAATGGTTAAAAAAAGCTCTTAACCCTTACTCTCTCAGTATGGCTTGAAAACCAGTCATTATGATCCAAAACTCGCAGAAGCTTTATTTAGCAGCAAACTTTTCACGTTCCGCTCAGCAGTAATGAATAACAATGATGAGATCGGACGGAAGGATGAAGTGGAAACGGTACCGTCCTTTAAAAGGACGGTACCGTTTCCAGTTGTACAGTTTAGTTTCGTATGCAGCGTTAATGTTATCCGCGCGATTTAGACTTCGGCTTCTCCAACCGGCTACGTTCACGCATAGCGTTAATTTGCCTTGCAGCTCTTTCATCCCGGCGGCCTTGTCTTGTTCGGAGCTGGCTCAGCATAACGAGCAGGCCCAGGGTGCCGAGTACATATGAGATGATGGGCTTCACTTCATTCCACAGGTTGACCCCGGCCAGAAGTAACACTGCGCCAATGATGGTGGCAATCATCCGCTGTGTATTTTTATTTTGCGTCTCGATTAATTTTTGTTCAAGGGAGCTCGACAGCTTGACCCTTAAGCCTCCGCTATCCATTTTATCGATTGCCGAAATAAACTTCTTGGTCGTCGGAAGGATGTCTTTGAGCATACCCTTGCCATCCTCGATAACTTTGGAGATGACGCTTCCCCGCAGATCGCGGCGCACTACCTGTTCCACATAAGGCTTAACCGTCCCGACCAGATCAAGCTCAGGGTCCAGTCCGGTACAGAGGCCGTACACGGTGCCTATGGCTTTGCCCAGGAATGTAGTATTAGCAGGTAACTGAAATGGCTGGGAGTAGAGGAAATTGCGCAATTCTTCCACATTGTCGCCGGAGGTCACAAAACTCAGATCGAACGTATCCCCGTTGATTTGTTCGAATAATAAGGTAAGATTCCTTGAGAATACCTCCAGATCTACATTCCTTCTTAGAAATCTCAAACGGGTGAGGGCATCGATGGCGCCGTGTGCGTCTTTCAAATATACGGCCAGCAGAAGGGCGACCATCTGGGTCTTCATATCCCCGGGAATCCGCCCGACCATTCCAAAATCGATTAAGGCAATGGTGCCGTCAGGCTGCACGAGAACATTGCCCGGGTGCGGGTCGGCGTGAAACAGCCCGTTCAATAGAATCTGTTCCACGAACATTTCGATCAGCGACGTTGCCAGTTGGGTCCGGTCCACACCCCAAGCCTCAAGCGTGGCGGAATCATTGATTTTGACACCCTCCATAAACTCCATGGTCAGCACCTGCGAAGTGGTACAGGACCAATGAATGTGTGGAATTACGACATCCTTCCGGTGGGCTAACTGCTGCTTGAAATCTTCTGCATTATGCCCTTCTTGCTGATAGTCGAGTTCTTCCATAATGGTGTCATGAAACTCTTCATATACCGCATCGAGATCCATGAAGTCTGTAATGATCTTCTGGCGTTTCAATAACGAAATGGCGACCTGGATGGACTTCCAGTCAATCGCGATAATATCTTCGACCCCGGGACGCATCACCTTCACGGCGACTTGTTCGCCTGTCCGTAAGGTTGCCCGGTGGACCTGTCCGAAGGAAGCTGCTGCAATGGGAGTCGCGCTGAACTCAGCAAACCTCTCGCTGATGGATGCTCCGAGCTCACGCTCTACCTTCTGCCGGATCTCGGAGAAATCTACGAATTCTACGGAATCCTGCAGCTTGGACAATTCCTCGATAACTTCCTTCGGCAGCATATCCACCTGCGCACTCACATGCTGCCCAAGCTTGATAATTAATCCGCCCATATCCATGGCAGTGGTCGTGAAATAGACTGCCTGTTTGCGGTATAAGGCTTTGGTTCTCGCTGCAAAGCGCCGCCGTGACATCAAGTACTTCAGCTTGCCCAGCCACCAGAAATCCCAGGCGAACTTGAAAATCATCCCCATGGTTCTTCTGAACCGTACATCCTTCATTAATTTCAGGAATTCGCTCATTGTTGTTCATCTACCACAGAGTCATTATGCTGCATCCCAGATCTCTCCTTCTAAAATCCATCTGCCTAACTGTATGATATTTCATACCAGACAGATATACAATTACAGGCTTGGACTTCTGGCATCTGATGACTGCGGTTCGTCCCGGAACGCCCGGCGGCCGAGCAAACCGACGCAGAAAGCCAGCGATGTCAGAACCGCCGCCAGCAGATACAGGTTGACGATCCCGAACCGTTCGGCCAGTCCCGCCATGACCAGCAGCGAGATGCAGAACACCAGATGCAGCAGCGAGGCTTGCGCCGACAGCACCTTGGGCAGCATCTGCTTGCTGGTGCTGCGCTGGATGAGGGTACGCCGGTTAATCACCGACAGCTCCGTGAATGGTCCCGTCAGCAGAACAAGTATCAGCGCTACATAAGGCTGGGTATTCAGAGCATACATCAGGGTGAGCAGGCTGTAGCCTGCCATACCGATGAGCATCGCTCCCAGGTAACGGTTGCCGATGAGCCGCACTGCCGACAGGACCAGCAGCCCGCCGCCGACCGTTCCGGCAAAATAGGCTGCGTTAATGAAGCCCCACCATTCCTCGCCTTGCTTCAGCGCCACCTGGACGAAGGCCAATGTGAACGCGCCGACCCAGACTGAGCCGCCTAGCATGTCGATGATGTCCATGAAGGTCAGCATCCGCAGGCGGGGCATCCGCCAGATGACTTGCCAGCCTTCAGTTAAGGTCTTCCATCGCGAAGAAGCTGCCTGTTCAGAGTCCGCCGGCTGCCCCTGCATCTGGACACTTGCCTCTGCCGGCTCTCTGACGCCAAGCGTAAATGCGGCCGCCAGCCCATAGATGGCCGCTGTCATCAACAGCGCCGGGCTGGGCCCCAGGAACGCGACCAGCAGGCCGCTCAGTCCCCAGCCCGCAAACTGCACCACCTGGTCGCTGACGCTGATCAGCCCGTTGGCACGGAGCAGCCCCTCCTCCTGCGTGACAAGCCGCGGCACCAGCGCATTGCGGGCCGGAACGGTCCAGCCGTCCAGGAAGGACATGACGAAGACCAGGGCAAAGACCAGTGTGAGTGAAGCAGCCGCGCCGTTAAGCTGCAGATACAGAGCCAGCAGCACAAACAGCAGGAACTGGCCAGTCTGTGAGATCAGCAGCAGCGAGGGCAGCTTGATCCGGTTGATAAGCAGCGGGGCGATGAAGCCGCTCACGATCTGGGCCGAGCTGCGCATCAGCGGCATCAGCGCCGCCGAGACAAGTGAATCTGTGCGGTCCAGCACCAGCACCGTCAGCGCCATAATATACAAGACATCAGCGGCATTCGCCGCCGTCTGGGTCGTCCAGAGATAATAGAAAGAACGTGTTAACAAGCGTGGCTTCAAGGAAATCCGGGCCTCCATTTCTGCATCCATAACCTCAAATGCAAGATAAGGATAACAATAATGGAAATTTTAGAGTTTGACAAACCTCAGAGGAAATATGAAGGCGTTACATGGTTCATTTCATATGACGGGTTAACGCCCAGAATAGCAGAGCCAGCGCACTGACCGTTGCACCGAGCAGGCATACCCCGCTCCAGCCCCAGTATGCATACATACTGGTAGAGGCAATCGATCCGGTGGCGCTGCCGATCGAATAGAAGACCATGTAACCGGCAGTAAGCCTGCTGCGGGCTTCCGGGCGCAGAGTAAGGATCATGCTCTGGTTGGTGACATGTACGGCTTGTACGGCCAGGTCAAGCAGGATAATCCCAATGATTAACGCAAACAGCGAATGCGGCGTATAACTGATTGGCAGCCATGAGAGAAGTAGCAGAGATAGCGCCACGCCGGTGGTCTTTTGCCCCAACCCCCGGTCGGCCAGACGGCCTGCCCGTGCTGCTGCCAACGCCCCGGTAACTCCGGCGAGGCCAAACGCTCCAATCGCCGTATGGGACAGAGACAGCGGAGGAGCACTTAGAGGAAGCACCAGGGAGGTCCACAATATACTGAAGGCGGTGAAAATCAGCAGGCATAACACGGCACGGACGCGCAGCAGCCGTTCCTCTGCGAACAGCGTGAACAGCGAACGGAGAAGCTGCAGGTAGGATAAGGACTCTCTCCGGGGCTCCGATTGCGGCAGCACTCTAAACAATACACCTGCCATGATTAGCGTGAGTCCCGCTGAGACCAGATAGACAGACCGCCAACCGGCCAGATCGGTTAACACCCCGGCGAACGTCCGCGCCAGCAGAATCCCAATGACAATTCCGCTGGTCACCACCCCCACCGTGCGCCCGCGTTCGGATGGGGCAGCCAGGGTGGCTGCGAACGCAACGAGCGTCTGGGTCACTACCGCAAGTAATCCTACTGTAGCAATACCTATGAATAACACCATGCTGGTGGGGGCGGTGCCCACTACAATCAATGCCAGCACGGACACCAGCATCTGTCCAGTGATCAGCCAGCGCCGGTCCAGCAGATCACCTAGCGGTACCAGCAATAGGAGTCCAAGGGCGTAACAAATCTGAGTAATGGTAATCACAATGCCGACCGATGAATGCGTAATCCCGAACTCGCTGGAGATCGCGTCGAGCAGGGGCTGCGCGTAATAGATGTTGGCAACGGCCAGTCCGCAGGTGATGGCGAACAGAAGTGCTACCCTGCGGGACATTAAAGATTCAGGTGCTGGCCCGGAGGGTGCGGGAATGGCTTGCGGTTCTTTTACAAAGTTCACCAGAGATAACGCCTCCTTCGACATAGGGATATAATAACGTACTGATTGGTATGAAATAATTCTTGATAAATATACCGCTAACAAAAATTAATTGTCAAGGGGAAACCGGAAAGAGTCGGATATAAATTGCTCTAATTGACAAGGGCGACTTCGCCAAATACAATCATAATATACCATTCGTTATGAAATGAGGGAGGTTCTATGGCCCGGCCGCGCGAGTTTGATGAGGACAAGGCGCTGGATGCAGCGCTGCATGTATTTTGGGAAAAAGGGTTCGAGGCTGCCTCCTTAAGCGACTTAACCGCAAGAATGGGCATTCAGCGCCCAAGCCTATACTCTACCTTTGGAGACAAAAAGGGATTATTTGAAGCTGCACTGCGTAAATATACAGGTTCCCACGCGGCCTATGTCCGCACCAGTCTGCAAAAACATCCTTCAGTGAAAGAGGCATTCCGTAGCTTTTTTGAAGATGTGGTGGCGAAAGAATATGAGAAAAGCCCCAGCTGGGGGTGCTTCTGCATCAATTCAATGGTGGAGCTTGCCCCCCATGATGAGAAATTTGCGGTCCTGACCAGAGAACATCAGATGTATCTCTCGGTCATATTCCAGGAAACGCTTGAACGGGGCTTGCGGTCAGGAGAGCTTAATGCCGGGATTAACGCCAAGAGTCTAGCGCAGACACTGGTCATTTCGTTAATAGGACTCACGGTGTTCCTGAAATCCCGTCCTGATCGAACAGTCATTGATCATTTTGTGCAAGAGATTCTTACCTTAGTAACCATATCCTAATCAAAAGAGGGAAGGTGATGGCCATCATGGAATCCACCAAAGAGAGAGAGCTCTCCTTCGATATCCGCAGAACGGTTATTTTAGGTGCCTATATGCGGGAGTGGCAGATGCCGGAATACCGGATCATCTTAAGCAAACCCGCAACGGACGTCCATGTTGAGGTTTATTATTTTCCGGCTGTGGAGGAAGATGGGATTGTAAGGTTTGCGACAGTCGGGTTATCCGCGGCTCACCGCCCGAATGGACAAGCGGTAGGTACGGAGTGGGTGATGCCTCTGACTGCTGACCTGGGCGGGGAGTCTGTGGACCGGGTATTTACTTATCTCTGTGATCTTATTGCCCACCATATAGAGAGCGCAGGTGATTCACTGATACCTAGAGTGATGGAAGAGAGTTTGCTGGCCCCGGCTAACTGGTCAACTTCTGCTTTTCTGCTGGACGAGCTTAGCGGAGAAAGTGAAGATCTGGAGGAGGTTGAGGTCGGAAGCGAGGGGGTCCAGATCCTATGGGCCGTGCCAATTACTGGACATGAGGCCGTTCTGATTCTGCGTGAGGGCGTGGAAGCCTTTGATTCATACATCGAAAATATCGAGCATTCTATTATTGATCCCCGGCGGCCATTGGGAAATATTTAATATCAATGCTACACTGATTATATATACCATCAAGGATAGGACGGAAGAGATGAAATGGGAAGAAAACAGTCTTTTACAGAGACAGAGCTGCTGGATACGACCAAACAATTAGTGCTTGAGCATGGATATGACGGTTTCCATCTCAAGCTGCTCTCACAGCATCTGTCAGGGGCCAGAAGTACTATTTATCAGTATTATGCGAATAAGGAAGAGATTGTGGCGGCTTGTATGAAGCGCGTAATGGCAGGGGTATTAGACAAGGCTCTAGCTATTGATGAGGCTGATCCGATGGATGCCCTTGAACAGCTGCTGCTGGTATACGTAGAAGAACACGCGCTTCATCAGCTACTCGGAAATGCCAATAAGATTAATACGGCCAATTCTCCGGCAGCGGCTAGAGATCTTGAATATATTGAAGAAGGACATCAGGCGCTAAAAATTCAGTTATCCCGCTTATTTGAACGTGCCCAGCAGAATAAAGACCTGCGGCAGGATATCCCACTTCCTGTACTTATTGGAGCGTTCTTTAACTTGATCGATACACCCAATATGCTGAATATCCCTACTCCTGCCTGGGGAAAGCTGTTGTTTCAAATGTGGATCGGAGGGGCCCGGAGCTAAAGATTGCCCTGAGACGAATTTGACACAAGTGTCAAATATGTTGTTTAATTTAATTGTCGGATGTTGGATGCCTGATACAGTAGCAGGTTGAAATTGACACATGTGTCGAAAATATAAATAAGGAGTTGGAATGGGAATGTTTCTGGCAATGAAAGAATTAATGCACAGCAAGATGAGGTTTTTAATGATCATCATTATTTTTGTACTGCTGGCTTGGCTGGTATTTATCTTATCCGGATTAGGAAATGGCCTATCTACGTTAGCTGCGTCAACGTTTAAGACGATGAAGGCAGACTATGTCATTTTTGAAGAAGGTTCGCAGTCGTCCATGAGCAAGTCGCTGCTGTCTGAACAATTATCGGCGGAAGCAGCGCAGCTGCCTAATGTAAGTGCTGCTGCACCTATGGGAAGCTCAATGGCAACGGCGCTCAAGGGACAAAGCGCCAAGAATGAGGATAAGCTGGATGTCGCCATTATAGGCATTAACCCGGGAAGCTTCCTGGAACCGGCTGTTGTGGAAGGGGAGAGCTTATCTTCTGACAACCCAACGGGCGTAGTCGTGAACTTGACCATGAAGGAAGAGGGCTATAGCATTGGGGACACTTTTCAATTAGACGGCACAACGGAATCATTGACGATTATCGGATTTGTGGAGAATCAGACCTATAACCACGTTGCCTCCGTATTCACTCCAATGGGGGAATGGCGGAAGATTGCTTTTGCGGCTCCGGGTTCGGATAAAGGTGTTGACGGGCCGGTTAATGCGATCATGTTACAGGGCAAGGATATCGACCCGGACGTCATCAATAGCAAGCTCCCAAGTACGGACACGGTAACCCGTGAGGCAGCGGTTCAGGGAATGCCGGGGTACAAGGAAGAGAACGGTACGATTTTCATGATGCTTGCTTTCCTGCTCGCGATCGCGGCATTTGTGCTTGGGGTGTTCTTCTATGTCATTACGATGCAGAAGACGAACCAGTTCGGCATTATGAAGGCTATAGGCGCCAGTAACCGGTTCCTCAGCAAAGCTATTGTCTCGCAGGTGTTTGTGTTATCGCTGACCAGTATTATAGTTGGAGTCTTACTGACTTATGGAACAGCGGCCATTATGCCGAAGGGGATGCCGTTCAAGCTGGAGACTACTCTTGTGGTCACATATTCGGTGGTTCTGCTGGTTATCGCCATGTTAAGTTCGCTGGTGTCGGTCCGGAAGATTACGAAGATTGATCCGCTCCAAGCGCTCGGGAGGGTTGAATAATGACAAAGACTAAGGGATTACAGTTGAATGAAGTCAGTAAGTATTATGCCGAAGGCAGCAACCGGATTGCAGCACTTGATCATGTGTCTATATCGGTGAAGCCGGGTGAGTTTGTCGCTGTAGTGGGGCCCTCGGGTTCCGGGAAAAGCACATTTTTGTCCGTTGCCGGAGCGTTGCTTCAAGCTTCTGAAGGAGAGGCCAAGCTGAACGGACATTCTATTTCTACACTGACTGCCCAGGAACTGGCGAATATAAGACTGCAGGAAATCGGATTCATTATGCAGTCCTCGAATTTGGTACCCTATCTAACGGTGCTTGATCAATTGCTGATCATAAAAAGAATGTCGGGAAAGGTGAAGAGGAAGGATAAAGAATTCGCCGTTAAGCTGCTGGAGGAGCTGGGGCTGGGCTCCAAATTAAACAGCTTCCCGGAAGAGCTATCCGGCGGGGAGAAGCAGCGGACAGCGATTGCCCGTGCGCTGATTAATAATCCCGGCATCATCCTGGCGGATGAGCCGACAGCAAGTCTGGATACCAAGCGTGCCCATGAAGTGGTCAGCCTGATCGCGCAAGAGGTGAAATCAGGCCAGAAAGCGGCCGTTATGGTGACTCATGACGAGCGTATGCTTGAATATTGCGACAAGGTATACCGGATGGAAGACGGCAGGCTATCATTGGCGGTACTGGAGTCTATCGTATAGTTCACACAAACAGGAGGATGATTGCTATACGAATTGAATCCGGTACAGAACAGGATCTTTCATTCGATATCTGCAGGGCGGTCATCTTAGGAGTGTATATCAAGGCGTGGCGGAGGCCGGAATACCGGGTGGCCTTGAAGAAGCCCGAAACCGGTGTCCATGTTGAAATTTATTATTTCCCTGCTGTTGACGGGAAGGGGCTGGCGAGATTTGCAACGGTTGGGTTATCCCATACTCTCCGTTCCAGGGGACAAGCGGCGGGTGCGGAATGGATGATGGCGTTGACCCATGACTTGGGCGGAGAGTCTGTGGACCGGGTATTTACCTATCTATGTGAGCTCATCAACCATCATATGGAGGCAGCCCCTGATTCCCGGATACCCAGACTGATGAATGAACGCCGGCTCATCTCGTCCAACCGTCCAACCCAGGCTTTCCTGCTGGATGAACTTAGGGAAGAAAGCGAGCAACTGGAGGACATTCAGCTCGGGGACGAGGTGGTCCGCATCCTATGGTGGTGCCAGTCCCTGGGCACGAAGCCTCATTGATCAGTGGCGCTAAGGGGTATCGGCTTGATTAAGGTGGATGGAATTATTACACTTTTTATAATAGGGATAGGAGCTGCTGAGGGATGGACAATCAAATCGATCTGCTAGTCCATAGAAAAGACTGTATGCTGTATTATGTGGAACCGGCTATAACGGATTTTCCAAGAGCAGGCTGGATCGGCGGGAATGCGCCCCGTTTCTTTGACAATCCAGCCCATCTTCTTGACCTGGGGGACCGAACCTATCTGTTCTATTTGAGCTTCGTTCATCCGTTTCAACCAGAACGTATGATTTCAATCTTCGTTCCTGAAGAGTATGAGGAGTACTTGGAACATAACATGTATCCTGACTGCCCGATCAAGGTGATAGAACATCCTCTATCTGCGGAAAGCCATCAAGAGACGTATACGAACACGGGTCTGCGAAAACACCATATTTCAATCGGAGAACCGTGCACTGACGGCAAATCGGTGGACCGGTCCTTCTTGATCAAAGTCGGTGGAACGCCGAGACTTCTTCAGAATGAGGAGTATTATTCCGCGAAGCTGGATGAGGAGGCCTTCTCTTTCTTCTTCCAAGTCGATGAAGACGGCTACCCCGACACCATACTTCAAGGGGATGGGAGTTATCTTTTCGGGTATGGATCGCTGTATATATACGCCCGGATCGGGACGGCAGGGATCGGGCATCCGGTAGCAGGGTTCTGGCAATTCTCTTAGCAGTATCATTATTAATGATACTCACCTTCTCTTCTAGTCATTTTACCTAACCGCTGGAACAGCCTACAATTTGTATGCAGGCACAACAGCATAATAGGAGGTTACGAAGATGAAGGCAATTACACTTGGACCGCAGGGTCTGCAATATATGGATCATCCGGACAAGCGTCCTGAACAGGGGCAGGTCAAGGTAAGGTTAAAGACCGCCGGACTCAATCACCGGGATTTGTTCATTATCGCTGCTGCTTCTGCTATAGAAGGTGATTCTGACCCGATTGATCCTTGCGTGCTGGGTTCAGACGGAGCTGGCGTTATTGAAGAGACGGGTGAAGGGGTAACCGCCTTGGTTCGGGGAATGGAAGTCATCATTAATCCATGTCTCGGCTGGGATCGGGCGGATGAGGTGCCTGTGGTTCCTGACATATTAGGGTACCCTGCAGACGGGACTTTTGCGGAATATGTGATTGTGCCTGAGCAGAATGTTGTGCCTAAGCCAGCTTATCTGTCCTGGGAGGAAGCAGGTGTATTACCCTTAGCGGCACTCACGGCGTACCGGGCGTTATTTACCAGAGGGAACCTGAAGCGGGGCGACCATGTGCTGATTCCCGGTATTGGCGGTGGAGTGGCTACGTTTGCTGCTCTAATGGCCGCAGCGGCTGGGGCACAGGTCACGGTTACGTCCAGAAGTGAAGCGAAGCGTGCAGAGGCTCTTCAATTACCTGTTACACAGGTTATAGATAGCAACACCCGTTGGCGGAAGGAAATCGGGGACCACCCTGTGGACCTGATTCTGGATAGCGTAGGTCCAGCCACATTCGAGCAATACTTCGAGGTCATCAAGCCTAATGGTAAAATCGTCATGTTCGGCGCAAGCTCAGGCGATGATCTCACCATTCCGGCCAGAGCGATATTCTTCCCCCAGCTTCAGGTGCTTGGAACATCCATGGGCAGCCATGAAGAATTCACCGCGATGCTTCAGTTCATGGAGCAGCATCAGATACACCCTATCATGGATAGCGTGTATTCCTTAGCGGAGACTCCGCTTGCCCTTCAGCGGATGGAGCGCGCGGAGCAGCTTGGAAATATTGCCCTGAGAATAGGCTAAGGGTAGAAGGCAGGATATACAAACGCTACTGACCTGGGCCCTATGGCCTTTGCGCCAGCCGAATGTGATTGGTTGTTCATCTACATTAAAACGCTACTGACATAACGTTGTCAGTAGCGTTTTTGTATCATTGGACATGTAAACATTCAAGAGAGGATGAATCTTATGAATTTCGCTTCGATACGTATCATTACTGACGACATTGATCGTCTGGTTGAATTCTATGAGCAAATGACGGGAATGACGGCGGAGCGGCCTGCTCCTGTATTTGCCGAATTCGTAATGCACGCATGTACCCTGGCCATCGGCCACTCCAGTACAGCACAGCTATTTGGTGCTGATTCTGTTGTGGCGGCTAGTAACCGCACGGTCATTATGGAGTTCCGCGTCAATGATATCGATGCTGAGTATGTGCGTCTCCAGCCGCTTGTCGGGGATTGGGTACAGGAGCCAACTACGATGCCGTGGGGGAACCGGTCGATGCTGTTCCGTGATCCCGACGGTAACCTTGTGAATCTTTTTCAGCCGGTGACTGAGGATGCGGTGAAACGGTTTGAGGGCAGACCCTGACGGCACTTATGCGGTTGAGCCGTCAGCTTCCAGCTTCTCTTTGAACTGCTCGGACCAGCGGCGCTCTGCATTTCCTGAGAAGCAACTTGATATAATCAGGATGAAACCGGCGATTACCAGGACTACCCCTGTCAAAACAATCACATCCCATGCCGGTTAATTTATATTTACTACAGAGACTATTCCTCCAGGTTTCTTTTGATCGTGAGTACCAGGCCATCCGTTTAGGATGGTCTTGATCTTTTTGAAGGGATAACGGGGCGGTTAACAGAAAAGGTATATTAGACAAAAACCAACGAAGCGGAAGGAGAGAGCCATGAATAACTTAATCCTGAAGCATTGGACGGAGGAGCATGAGCTGCCCGGGATCAATTGTATGGCTTATGCAGATGGCAGCATTACGATTCTGAATATCGAGACCTGCTATGACCCGAATATCCATGAGTGTACCATGAGCTGCCACCCCCTGTGTGACACAACGATTGAGAGCATTATGAAGTACAATGATGATCCTTGGACTATTGTGGATGCCTGGACGAGTCTGGATTATGAGGGCGGTACAATCTACGGCGGGGACGGGCAGATGGGGAATGAGGGCTTCATTGCCTGCACCGATGCGAGCGGTGGTTTGGTGTGGGCTTTTTTCTCGGATGCCACTAATCCTATCAAGCAATTAAGTATTGAAGACCGGACATTAATCGCGGTGAATGAGCATGATGAGCTGAGGATCGAGATCAATCTGGATAACCTTACAGAGATGAAGCTGATCCCATGCCGCAAGTAGAATCAAGAAATGCCTTTTCCTATATTCTAGAATGACAATAGAGCGGTTGGAACGAGGAGGTGAGCGGACGATGTACGAGTGGCACAAGCAGATCCAGACCATCGTTGATGAAATGGATACAAGCATTAAAGATCATAATAGTGAGGCCATAACGCTGCTATCGCTTGCCCGGAGGCTGGGGTATTCGGAATTCCATACGACGAGAAAATTCAAAGAGATATCCGGGATGCAGCTTAGGGATTATCTTCGCCACCGGAAGCTGGCTTTTGCACTGAAGGAGGTGCGGGATAGCGGAAAAAGCATTCTGGATATTGCGCTCGACTATGGATTCTCCTCCCATGAAGCTTTTACGCGCGCGTTCAAGGTGACCTATGGTGTGGCCCCAAGCGAGTACCGGAGACATCCGTACCCCGTCGTCCTTCGGACCAAGATCAACCCGTTTGACCGCTACTTTTTCGGACTAGGAGAGGTTGGCATGATCAAATCTACAGATGAGGTTAAGATTTATTTCGTAACCATTCCCGCGCACAAATTCCTGCACATTAAGAACTATGAAAGCAACGGGTACTGGGATTTCTGGCAGAAGCAGAGCTTAATTCCGGGGCAGGACTGCGAAACCATCAGCGGCTTGCTGGATAGCATCAAGGGTAAGCTGGATGATGACGGCGGAAGTGATACGAACAGCAGTAACGGCCAGATTATGGCCTATATGAATGACCCGGACGGCAGACTCTGCGATTGGGGATTTCCACGTACCGAGTGTTATGGTGTGCGTCTCCCTTATGAGTATGAAGGCGAAGTCCCCGCACAGATGCTGATGGCGGATGTCCCTGAGGCCGAGTATATCGTGTTCGAGCACGGGCCATTCGATTATGAGCAGGAGAACCGCAGTGTCGAGGAGCGGATGGAGCAGGCGATGGCCGCTTTTGATTACACGGGCACCGGTTACTGCTTCGATTCCACCCCCGGGCGGATCATTTACTTTTATTTCAACCCGGAACGGTACTTCAAGTATGTCCGGCCTGTGCGTAAGTCATAGTCGCTGCAAAGCACCTGCTGCTTCATTGGGCAGGTGCTTTACTGATTTGGATAGGAGAGCAATCTGCAGAAATGGTATATTAGTGTAGTAGTTTCCATTTCTTAAGCGGATGGGCAGGTGTATCATTTGGAAATGAATAATGGACAAGGTAACGCTCATATTAGGAAATTTATGACTTGGGCAGAGGAGCAGGGCTGGGACATAAGGAGGAAATCTGATTCTCAGCTGCAAGTTAATAGCGGAATTACTTCCAGATACAACAGAATCCCTCATGAATATTCAGAATTTCTAAGTGTAGTTGAATATTGCGTGGCACCGGATGAGCAGACCTGGTTTATTGGTGAGGCTGAGTTCAATAATAGTTCGGAGAGTGCCTTCCGGTGGAATGAATTTGAAATCCTTAGTTTGGAGGCCGCAGCGGATGATTCTAATTGGCAAGCCGAAATCATGGCCTGGTGGGATCATCACTTGCCGATCGTAATGTCTGTGGAGGATGGCTATTCCTTCTATGCCATTGACCTAACAACGGATAGCGGAGCTATTGTCCGCGGATTTGAGCCTGAATTTGAAGAGGTTGAGAAGGTAGCGGATTCGTTTGGAGAATTTTTGGGATGGATGATGTCGGATTCGAATAGATAGACTCTAAGCTGCAAAAAGATCAGAACCTGAGGGAATAGGTTCTGATCTTTTTTGTTGGATAAGGTTTGAATGAAGTAGGAGGGAGTAATCTTTAAACCTCTGCAAAGCTCAAATATTTTGGTGATGGACGGCTCGTTGCGGCCGAACTCGATCATAGAGATATAGGAACGATCTACATTGCATTTGTGAGCAAGCTCCTCTTGGCTCAAGCCTTGTTTGACTTGTTCATGAGGCTTGGTACAACAAAGCTTGAAGAACGAAAACCCCTCCTCATGCATCAGGCAGGAGGAGGACACGCATTGTTTTGAAGTCCCACCATCTCCACAAACCTGGACATTGCACTGGAGAGCATGGCGTTGCGGCGGTATATCAACCATACCTCCAGCTTCCGGTATTCTTCGGGCAGGCGGTGGGAGGTGATTCTTCCGGCCTCTTCTGCCTTGCGGATGGAGGATTTAGGCAACAGGGATACGCCGAGTCCGGCGGATACTCCGTTTAGTATCATTTCCAGCGTGCCGAACTCCCGGATCTGAACCGAGTGCATCCCGCTCTCGCGCAGGAAGCGCTCCGCTTTGACCCGGTGTGTGCAGCCAACGTCGAAGAACAGCATAGGCTTTTGCAGCAATTCTTGAAGTTCGCTTGTCCCCGGCTGGGCAATGAGCACCAGTTCCTCTTCGTAAGCCGCAACATGCTCGATATCCGGCTGGTCTATAGGTCCATAGACGAAGGCCCCATCCAGTTTATGATCAAGCACCTTATGCAGCAGGTCATGCGTTTCGCCTGTGATGAGCGACAGATGGACATCAGGGTAACGGGAATGGTAGCCAGCGATCATGGATGTCAGATGAATAACCGCTGTCGTCTCCATAGAGCCAATCCGCAGCGGGCCGGACGGGTGCTCGGAGTATTGTGTGGATTTTACAGCCTCGTCCATTAGCATAAGTATGGCATTCGCGTATTCCAGCAGGTTCTCGCCCGCAGGCGTTAATGTCATCCCACGGTTAGACCTGTGAAACAGCGGGACCTTCAGCTTGGCCTCCAGGAACTGAATCCGGCTGGTCACATTCGACTGAACATAGTTCAAGGCTTGCGCAGCCTTCGTAATCGTACCCTCACGGGCCACAGCCTGAAAAATCCTCAAATCTCCACTTTCCATTGCGGTGTCACCTTCTGTATATCATAATCTATGGTATTACCTTCCGATTCTGATCATTGTACTGAATTCTATACTTGAAGACAAATCCGGATCTTGTGCAGGGGAGTGGGGAAGATGGAGCACCGTAAATTAATAAGCGCATTCAAGAAAGAAATCGCTGCCCTTCAAAAGCGGACCGTATCCGAAGAAGAACTCAGGGAATGGTACACGTTAATTAAAGAAAGCATCCGGGACGATATCAAAAACGGATACAAAGAGACCATTTCCAGGAACCTGACGCTTGGAATCGGTGTGCATAGTGGAGATTATCCGAAAAGCCTGATTCTGAACGGGCAACAGGAAGGTTGGAAGTATGTTACCCGGTTCCTTTACTGGGAGGAGCATATCCTGCGGAGGCTGTTCAAGTATAAAGAGGTCTCTTCAAGAACGATAGGCAGTATTATAGGGTTAGCCTTGTTATGGGAGATGAAGGATCTGGCGCAATTGGCCAGGGATTATTTTCAGATGATTTTTGAGGAAGATGCGCAGCGATATGCCCATAAGGAGACCCATCATTTGTTTGTCGCGTTGTTACATGACTTATTCGCCACTGAGCAGATCAATCAGGAGCTGTATTTGGTGCTGCCGGAGCAGCATGTGTACCGGAGACTTCTCGATCATTGCTACACCACCGATGAAGAGCTGCTGGGCAGCCTGATAGGTGAAATCTGCGATTACCATATCTACAGCTCACTGGATCTGACCAATAAATTCGCAGAAATTCTATGCTTGAACTACATCCCTTATGAGGTCCGCCTTATCCAAAAAATGAGACAGGCCCAGGGACTAACCGCCGCTACAGCAGAACACCCGCTGCTGGCTACTCCGCTTGCTCAGATTCCTGAAAGCAAAGCGGAGTGGGATTTGGCGGGCGATGAAGTGTACCAGTTTTTATTGAAAAGGGAAGCCGGGAGTTAGAGCTACTGGCAGAAAGGGGACTCTCATATGGCTTATGACCGGATCGATTGGCATTCCGGCGGGGATTATCCTGCAGATCTGCCGGAAGAGAATGGTGGCATTCATATTGGTATGTTTCTGACCTGGGTGTTTGGCTGCGGAATGGCGGGCGAAATTCACCATGAAGAGTCGGCCGAGGCGCTGAAACGGTTGAAGCAGCGTGAGCTCACAGGGCTGGAATACCTGGTGGAGTATTGTGACGGGAAGTTCTGGGATGAGGATCTGGACGAGCGTGGTAACGCTTTCGCCTCCGATTATTACGACGGTCAGTCGGCGTTTGCTGCACAGTATGGAAGCTACCTTAATGATTATTGTGAGGTCTTCAACCAGCAGGCGGCTGAACAAGGCCGCAAATACCCAAGCATCTATCATGTAGAGAACACCTGGGAGAATTATGACCGCCTACAGCCCGTGCTGGACGAACGTTATGCCAAGTGGGAAGTTTGGTCTGAGGACCCGGCCAACCGTAAGCTCGATCCCAAAGCGCAATTCCTTCAGGCCTGCCAGCAGATCGGAGAACAGTTCCTTCGGGCAGAGGGCTTCAAATCCAATAAGGCGGGCACAGTATGGAAAAAAACAGCGGCCGACAAGGACACCGTATTCGAGTTCTCTTTCCAAACGCAGTCTTACAATACCCGCACCGATGTGCGGATGACGGTGAACCTGCGGATTGCCAGCAAGTCCCTCAAAAAATGGCTTGCCGGACAAACCGGCAGAGGGGACGATACCGTACTGTTCGGCTCGCTGCGCAGGCCGCAGAAATCATCAAGCGCCATCGTCTGGCAGGTCGCTGGCTCACAGCTGGATTCCTCCCTGCTAGAGATCGGCCAGATGATCGGGGAACGTGTCCTACCGCTGTTCGCGCTATTCGCGGACCGTCCCCGCGCACTGGAGCAGCTTGCCGCCTGCGGCGCAGGATTCCCCGGCATCTGTGATGCTGAATCCAGTCCGCTGGCCTACCTGCTGTGCTTCGGCACAGGGGAGCAGGCGCAGCGCTTCTTCACGAATTACTTCAACAGCCGACCTTCGCCTTGGCGCCGGAATATTCAACAGACTTACAGGCGGCTCCAGGAGGGAGAAGCCTGGGACTATTCCGCCTATTTCCGTGAGAATGATATCAAGCTTGCCTTCAGGAACGGCCTGGTTCTCCCTTGATAATATAGACGGGCAGTTGGGCTGCTACCACACCCCAAAGCCCGGATCATCCTCCCGAATGACCGAATGGATCGCCTCTAATATAAGGGGGAGGTCTTCTTCCGGGTAGCCATAGTCCTCGGGCATGGCCAGCGGGTGATCGATAGCGGATACGCTGCCGGGATGAAGCTCAATCCCCTGAAGTCCCATCTCGAACCGGAAAGAATCCTTGAACGCCGTCCCGTCATGGACCAGATAAAAGTACAAGTTGTGTATATCCTGCTCTTCAATGATGAGTACACCTTGTTCGTTCAGCTTCATCAGATAACCTCCTGCTGTAGACAGGCAGCAGGGCTGCTACCACACCCCGAAGCCCGGATCATACTCCCGCACGGCTGAATAAATCCCCTCCACTATACGGGGAAGGTCTTCTTCCGGGTAGCCATAGTCCTCGGGCATGGCCTGCGGGGGAACAATAGCAGATACGCTGCCGGGGTACAGCTCAATCTTATGCTTTTCCAACCCAATCTCGAAAGAATCCTTGAATGTCAACCCGTCATGGGCCAGAAAAAAGTACATGTCGTGGATATCATCCTCTTCAATGATGAGCACACCTTGTTCGTTCAGCTTCATAAGATAACCTCCTGCTCGAATAGTGTACATCTATTATATTCGATTTGTTAGGAGAGAAGCACGGTAGGACAGGGGAGTTGCCGACTCGTATCTCTTGAAGATCTTAATGAAATAACCGGCATCGCAAAAATTCAGGTGATTGCTGATCTCGTTGACGGACCAGTCTGTTGTTGCTAGCAGCTCCTTCGCCCACCCGATCTTCATGCGCGCAACATATAGTGAGAAATTCTCGCCCATCTCCCTGGTGAACAGGCGGCTGAAGTAGCTCGGGCTGATATGGCACAGATGCGCCAGCGATTTCAACGAGAAATTCTCCTCCCGGTGGCTCAGCATGTAGTCAAAAGCGGGCTGAAGCGTAGGGTTCGAGCATTCTGTCTTGTATGCGCTTCCCGCAGAGGGGGGAGCCTTGGGAGCCGGAGACGGCTCTATCGGCAGGGAGGACACCTCGGGCTTCGGCTTGGATTCCTGTTGAATCAGGGCCTCGTGCTGCCGGCTTCGCTCCAGCAGCTCATGCTTCAGGATCGATTCCTTGACCACATAGTTGCACAAATGATAGAGCATATCGGCGGTGGCTACTACCTCATCATATGTCATGACAGGCAGCAGCTCATACTTGCGGGCCCGGTCCTCCGTCATGGCGTCCTGCTGCGGACGGGACACAATCTGCTCCAGATTCGGGCCGCTTCCCTCGGCCAACCGGATCTGTCCGGCCATCAGGGCACCGATGTACTGATTATCGACAATGATAGGTATAGCAATGTCGAGAATATCGAAGTGGCAGCGGTAGATATAGGGCCGGCTCAGCCGCACAGCCTCCAGACCTCCGCGCGCGTCACATTTTTGACAATAGGGCGAGAATTCCTTGTCGCTGCGGACGGTCTGGCAGAAGGCCTGACAGCGGCTATGTGCCGTAACCGGCACGCCTTTATAATCGACCATGATGATGGCCATGCGCGTCACAAGGGACAACGATTCCTGAAGCTTGCCCCATTCGTCCATATCAATGATATACTTCAAGTCGAATTTGGATTGCATCCGGTTCACCCTTTCCATCTACAGTCAACATGAGAACAAGATAATTATAATTCAGATGCTGACAACATAATAATACTATTTTGCAGCATATTAATTCGTTTGCTTTGTCCCATGCGCCGCTCTATCCACTTGTCTATAATGGGGACATACGACTAAAGGAGGAATGAAGGAATGAGAAGAACCTTTATCAGCCCGGGTAAGTACACACAAGGTGAGGATGAGCTGCTTCAATTGGGATACTTCGTCAGTACTTTCGGCACATCGGCCCTGCTGATTGCGCACCCCGATGATGTGAAGCGTGTACAAGCCAAGCTTGATGCCACCAGCAGTCAATTCGGCATTACTCTCGTGAAGGGGGATTTCCAGGGCGAATGCTCCCGGCAGGAGATTTCCAGACTACAGGAGCTGGCCCGTGAGCACAAGTGTGCTTGCACCATCGGTCTTGGCGGCGGCAAGGCGATCGACACGGCCAAATGTGTAGCAGAAGGCGATGCGCTGATTATCGTGCCTACCATTGCGGCCACCGATGCACCCACCAGTCATTCCGCTGTGATTTACACTTCTGAAGGCGCTTTCGAGGATTATGCTTACTTCAAAGCCAGCCCATCGGTTGTGCTGATTGATACGACTGTTATTGCGCAGGCTCCTACCCGCTTCCTGGTATCCGGGATGGGTGATGCCCTCTCCACCTACTTCGAGGCCAGAGCTACTGCGGCATCCTATTCCAATGTCAATGCAGGGCTTCCTTGCGGAGTGCATGCAGGCGTGATTACGGAGGCCAAAGGCACCAAAGCCGCGCTGGCCCTTGCCCGCTTATGCTACGATACACTGCTGGAGGATGGCGCCAAGGCCAAGCTGGCTTGCGATCAGAACGTGGTGACACCGGCAATGGAGAATATCATTGAAACGAACATCCTGCTGTCGGGGCTCGGGTTCGAGAGCAGCGGTCTGGCTGCCGCACATGCTATCCATAACGGTCTGACGGCGCTTGAAGGCACCCATCATTATTACCATGGCGAGAAGGTGGCCTTCAGCACGATTGCACAGCTCGTTCTGGAGAATGCGCAGCAGGCAGAGATCGATCAGGTGTTATCCTTCTGCCACTCCGTGGGGCTTCCTTTATGCCTGGCCGATATTGGTGTCGCATCCATCTCCCATGACGAGCTGATGGAAGTGGCCCGGAAGGCGTGTATTCCGGAGGAGTCGATTCACTCGATGCCGTTCCCGGTTACCGCTGAAGCGGTTGCCGCTGCCATTGCTGTTGCTGACAAACTGGGTGAAGCCTTCAAGAAGAGCAAGGAGCAGCGCGTATGAAAAAGATAATCAACGACCCATCGGACCTTGTCCGTGAGATGTGCAGCGGACTAGTGATGGCTTATCCGCATCTGACCTTCGACAGCAAATACAAAATTATCTCCAGGTCTGTGCCGAATCCTGACAAGGTAACTCTAATCAGCGGCGGGGGCAGCGGCCATGAGCCGGCGCATGCCGGGCTGGTCGGACCGGGAATGCTGGATGTTGCAGTCTGCGGCGATGTCTTCGCTTCTCCATCGCAGATTCAGGTCTATCAGGCGATCCGCAGCAATACCGGACCTAAGGGCGCCTTGCTGATTATCAAGAATTACAGCGGCGATATAATGAACTTCCAGAATGCGGCTTATCTGGCGGCTGAGGACGGCCTGGCTGTGGACTATGTGAAGGTTGAGGATGATATTGCTGTAGAAGACAGCTTATATACGGTGGGACGAAGAGGGGTTGCTGGCACGATTCTGGTGCATAAGGTTGCCGGAGCGGCTGCCGAGGCCGGCTTGCCGCTGGCTGAGGTGAAGCAGGCCGCGCAACACGCGGCTGATCAGGTGCGCAGCCTTGGCTTTGCCTTCACCTCATGTACCGTGCCGGCCAAGGGTACGCCTACCTTCCAGCTTGAGGAGGATGAGATGGAGTATGGGGTCGGCATCCATGGGGAGCCGGGCATCCGCAGAGAAAAGCTGCTGACCGCCGATGAGCTGGCGGAACGTATGATCACTGCCCTGCTGGCCAGTCTGAACCTGGATCAGCGAGGCGGCGGAGAGGTAGTGGTGCTGGTCAACGGCTTCGGCGCAACGCCTCTGCAGGAGCTGTACCTGCTCAATCACTCCGTAATCCGTAGTCTGGGAGAACGGGGGATCATCATCCGCCAATCTCTTGTAGGCAACTATATGACCAGCATAGATATGGCCGGCGCTTCCATCAGCCTGATGAAGCTGGATGATGAGCTGCGCAGATGGCTTGCTGAGCCTTGCGATACGCCTGCACTCCGGTTAACGGGCGAGCTTGCGCCGGTGCAATACGTCAGCCCTCTTCCGCAGCAGGAGGCTCAGGCTGAGGTGAGCCTGACGGCCGAGACCGATCCGGGCTTCGCTGTTCTCCGTGACGAACGGCTGCGGCTGGACAATATCATCTATCTGGTGGATAAGATGAGCGAGATTATTATCGCGAATGAGGCTCCCTTCTGTGAGCTGGATGCCCATGCGGGTGATGGAGACTTCGGGATGAGTGTCGCCAAGGGCTTCAAGCAATTGAAGCGGGAATGGCAGGAGCTTGTGCAGCATCACTCTACGGATATCGGCAGCTTCCTTCAGGCCTGCTCCCTGATCATTATGGAGCATTGCGGCGGAGCCTCCGGTCCGATATGGGGTTCAGCCTTCCGCTCAGCTGGTAAATATGCCACAGGCCGGACCTCGCTGAATGCGCTGGAGATGGCCGGAATGCTGGAAGCAGCGGTTCAGGGCATCCAGGCGACAGGTGAACGCTCCTTCGGACGGGGGGCGGTCGTGGGAGATAAGACGCTGATCGATGCGCTGGTTCCTTGTGCCGAAGCCTGGAAGAGCAGTGCGGAGCAGAAGCTGTCCTTGAAGGAAGCCTTCGCCAAGGCGGCCGAGGCGGCTGTCATGGGGGCGGAGCGCACGAAATCCATCGTTGCTCGGATGGGCCGGGCCGGAACAGTAGGCGAGCGCAGCATCGGCTACCCGGATGCTGGCGCATTTGCCCTGGGGGTTATTTTCACAGAGTTGTCTAACGCTGTACAGTAAGTGTTCCATCGTTATAGGCCCGCCTGTCATTGTATCGTGACGGCGGGCTTATTCTTGTCTGGTTAATGAGGAGCCTGGAATATGCAGGGTGTGATATGATGGATGACAATCGGCCAACGCCATTATGTGACATTCTTTGAATATGCAGGAGGGATCATTATGAAGTTAGAGAAGCAGGCCGCACAGCTTGAGCGGATCAAGGTGAAGCTGGGACAGGCCCGTCGCAAGGATGCGGAATTTGCGGAATTTGGTGCCTCTTCGCATCAATATAAGCTAAAAAAAAAGCTTACAGCAGGCAAGCTGGCGGATTGGGAGGCCCGATACGGGATGAAGCTTCCTGAGCCTTTTGCCGGGTTCCTGACAGAGATCGGGAACGGCGGGGCGGGACCGTATTACGGGATCTATACGCTTGGACAGGCAACCTCCTATACCGAGCTTCCGGCACTCCATGGGCGGGCGGTGCTTCATCCGGAGATGACCGCAGAGGAATGGAATCTCCTGACGGAGCCGCTGACGGGCGAGCGGGACATCCCGGATGAAGAATACGAGAAGGCCAGAAACAAGGCGCTTGGCGGAATGCTGTGTATCGGCACCCAGGGCTGCGATTATGAGATGTATCTGGTGCTGGAAGGGAAGCATCGGGGAAGGATTGTCTACACTTCGGAGTTTTATCCCGACCACCCGTTCTTCTTCGTTTATGAAGATAACTTCCTGGACTGGTACGAGCGTTGGCTGGATGAGATTATTCTGGATTATCACAACCCATGGTTTGGCAGCCGGCTGCCGGGTGACGAGAATACGCTCATTCAGTTGTATCGGACCACCCCTGACGGGAAGCTGCAGGTCAAGGCGTTAGAGGCCATGTTCAAGTTCAAGCGAATCGCCCCGACCACCCTGGAATTCCTTAACAATGTGGCTGAGCAAAGCCCCCGGGATTCCAAGATAGCCATCTCGCTGCTCTGCAAAACAACCTTTGCGGCGGGCAGGCCCTATCTGCTGAAACTGCTACAGTCGGATGACGCGGAGGGAGCGCTGCACGCCTTAACCATTCTGAATACTCACGGCAAGAATCAGGACCGGACCGAATTTATTCCGCTGATCCGGCAGAGGCTTGAGCACGTTGACGACGCAGAAACCCTGCGTTATGCAGGTTATATCCTCAAAGACTGCGATGCTGTGAGCTTCAGCGACTTCGCACCCTTCCTGTGCCATGCCAGCCTGGATATGCAGACGACTGCGGTCTATGCCGTGAGAGATTGCAGGGACAAACAGGAGAACTGGGAGATCATTGAGCAGATGTTCCGCAGTGGTGGTACAGAGGTGGTGCGCAGCACCATTTCATATTGGGACGTTATTCCGCACGAGAAGCTGCTGCCTTACTATAAGGCGGTATGGCCGGAATACAAAAGCAATCCTAATTTCAGGGAAAAGTTCGCCGCTTGCTTGCGGGAGCTGCATTTGCCGGAGGATTATTTCGGCTGAGCGGATGGGACGGATCAGCAAATAGCAGGATAAACATTCTTGGAGGGTATACGTATGCTTCTTTCAGAAATATTGCCTCATGTGGCCCGGTTACAGCCAGATTACTATGCTACAAAGTACAGAAATGAGTATCTGACCTATCAACGATTACTGCATCAGGTGAGCTGTGTGGCGGGAGGTCTGAAGGACTTGGGAATAGGACCCGGTGAACGGGTGGCGCTTGCAGGTGATCCTTGTCCATATCTTGTGATTGCAGAATGTGCCGTAATTGCTATAGGTGCCATTCCAGTTACAATCTTTCCGGGTCTGGCATTTGCAGAGATGAATCAGATCCTTGATGATGCTGCCCCAACAGCTATCGTGTATGATGCGGAGCATCCGAGAATTGCCTCTTCTCTTTCGGCGTCCAATATAGCTTTTGCCATCACGTTCAAGCCTGTCAACGGCGGCCTGTCCTTAGAAGATTTAATCGCGACTTCCTCTCCATTAACAGCATGGTACACAGCACAGCCGGATGACATTGCTCTTCTGATTTATACCGGGGGCACAACGGGACGCTCCAAGGGTGTGATGCACTCCCATCGTGCGATCAGAGAGTGGGCCTTTATGAGCCCGGCAAGAGGCGGAGGGCATAATCCGGCCAAAAAATCGCTTGTTCCCAATCAAGCCCATCTTACCGGACAATTTATCCTTTGGACAACTCTTTTTGAAGGAGGCTGTCTCATTTATCCGGACTCCTATCCGCTGCAGGCTAACGAGGTTATAGATATTATTGAGCATGAGCAAATCAGATTTCTGGGAACCGTCGGGCTCCTATTTAGGGATATTACTGCCTTGGCAGGTAACCGTTCCAGAGAAGTCGGGTCCGTGGCAGGCATATCCTGCGGAGGTGCTCCGATCAGTGAGAAGACCTTGCAGCAAGCTCTGGAAGTATTCTCTAACGCGCAGATATCCGAGGTGTATTCACAGACAGAGAGCGGTCAATTTATCAGCTTTTTATCTGTACAAGAGTGCCTTGCAGAGGGGAAGCTTCATCGGCTGCAGTCGG
Organism: Paenibacillus sp. FSL K6-1217; assembly: GCF_045040735.1. NCBI lineage: Bacteria > Bacillati > Bacillota > Bacilli > Caryophanales > Paenibacillaceae > Paenibacillus > Paenibacillus sp. FSL K6-1217. The sequence continues at coordinate 4,970,328 of NZ_CP150271.1, read as the reverse complement.
TCGGGAATCCATCCCATATGGAGCGCTGGGGCCAGAAGCCTTTTGAGGTGCGTATAGTCAATGACTCAGGGCAAGATGTAGAGCAAGGCGAGATTGGCGAAATCATATGCCGAAGTGAACAAATCATGCTTGGTTACTGGAACAATCCGGAAGAGACAGGCAAGACCATCCGAAATGGGTGGCTTCATACGGGTGATCTCGGCAGATTGGATGAAGACGGTTATCTATATCTTATGGACCGGAAGAAAGACATGATTATAGTGGGAGCTTCTAATGTCTACTGCTCTGAAGTGGAGCAAGCAATCAGCGCACATCCCTCCATCCTTGAGGCTGCTGTGGTAGGAATGCCCCTGCCGGATAAAGGTGAAGAAGTCACTGCGGTAGTTGTACTTAAGGATAAGCAGACACTCGCTCTAGAGGATTTGCAACAATTCTGCGGTCAATCGATAGCCGAATATAAGTTGCCTACCCGCTTAGTGATTACTCAGTCACTTGCCAGAACATCCGTAGGTAAAATAGATAAGAAGGCGATAAAAGATAGTATTTACTAAAGGAGGTTCTCCATGAGACTTCGAGATAAAGTCGTTCTCGTAACAGGCGTTACGGGCACGGCAGGAGATAAAATTGCCAGAAGATGTGTTACCGAGGGAGCAGAGGTCAAAGGACTTATCCGAAATGCGGACCAGATTGCGCTATGTGAAGAGCTCGGCATTACACCCGTCATTGGAGACTTGACTGATAGAGCCGTCATCCAGGACGCACTTCAAAATGTGAACGTTATCATTCACGCAGCGGCGTATCTGGGGGAGGACCGGGCGATTGCCGAGGCGTCCAATGTTCAGGGGGTCCAGAGTCTGGTTGACGGTGCTGTATCTGCGGGAGTGGAGCGCTTCGTGCATATTTCTACAGTATCGGTCTATGGTCATTTTGATGGAGAGGTGGAGCTGGACGAGGCCAGCAGTCTTGCCTTCGGCCACGGGGAGGTATACATTTCAACCAAATGTGAATCGGAACGGATCGTACAAGCTGCAAGGGCTAACGGTTTGACAAGTGTGATCCTGCGTCCTGGAGTGATCTGCTCCGAATCCAACTCGCACTGGGGCGACCGACTGATCACTAAGCTTGCTGATTCCGGGGAAGTGGACTGGATTCATCCAGAGGACTTAACGCCCTGGGTGCATGCGGACAACCTGGCTGAGATGTGTGTACTGGCAGCGACGCAGCCTGCGGCTGGGAACCAGTGCTATAACGCAATTGACGGAAATTATCCAGAGAAAGATTTTACGATGCGTATCGGTCTTGCCCTGAACAAGAAGTTCATTATACCGGGTGGAGACCCTATAAGAACGGCGTATAGCTGCGACAAAATAAAAAAAGAGCTGGGCTACAGCCCGGTCAAAACGTTCGAGGAGACCGTTGTCCGGCTGGAGCAGCAAGCTAGGGGAGAGCAAAATGTATAAAAAACCGACGGCCATGCGTTCCGTTCTAGATCCAAAGTATTTGGAATATTGTCTTAGTCCTCTGTACGACATTGGAGATTGGCGAGATTGCTTGTTCTGGTTACGCGGCTTGAACGATACTTACAGAATCCGTACCAGCAGAGGCACTTATATTCTTCGGATCTACCGCCAATCGATAGCTGAAAGTGATGTTGTCTATGAATTGTCCCTCCTGACACAGCTGGAACACCAACTAAGCGCAGTAAATACAAAGGTTTCCGTTCCCCTCCCTCAAAAGAACAGCAGCTTATATACGGTCGTCGATGCGCCGGAGGGCCCGCGAGTTGCCGTGATTTACAGCTATCTGACAGGCACTGAGAACGTGCTGCATGATGAGGAATCATGTGCTTCCTTCGGAAAATCCGCTGCTGAATTGCATGCTGCCATGGACAGGGTCTCACTAGATTTGCCTAGACCGGATCTGGATACCCGCGCTCTGATCTCCCAGCCGCTGGACCGTATTGTGGATTATCTCGGTGAGGGACACCGCTCTGCTGCGTACCTGCGCGAGTTCGCCGGTGCATTAACGGAACGGATCAATGCTGCTAGTCCGGGCCTGGACTGGGGCATCTGCCACGGAGATTTGCACGGGAATAACAATGCCTTCCAGGAGGGCGATGCGTTCACGCATTATGATTTTGAATGGGCGGCACAAGGTTGGCGCGCCTACGACTTGGCCCAGGTCCGGCATAGAAAACGCCTGCCTCAGGAGAAGAAGGAACCGCTGTGGCAGGCGTTAATGTCGGGCTACCGCTCGGTCAGAGACTTCTCCGAACAAGATGAATCTGTAATTGATCTGTTTATGATTGCCCGCCGGTTGTGGGTGATGGGACTTGATGTCGAGTTCATCAGTGATAGCGGGGCGCTGGATTACACGGAAGACTGGCTGGAGGAGTTCATTGATGAGTTCCGCTCTTACGATATAGTCTGATGATCCATGAGGAGGAGGAAGACGGGGATGTACACCATCTATAAGCATTGTTAGGGATTATTATGTCCGCGTACAAAAGGAGCTGTAACGCCGATTGCCCTCCGCTAGGCGGGATGCTGTTAAAAGCCCATTGCACCTGGGCATCCGCCCAGGCATCTTCTCCGCGAATGCATATGATGATTATGCCTAATGAAACGAAAGAGGAGCGATAGATATGGGATTTATACCAGTGCCGGGAGGCGGCGGAGGATTTCCGGGGATACCGGGATTTCCGGGTGGACCAGGCTTGCCGGGAGGGCCGGGGATACCAGGCGGAGGGCCCGGAGGATTTCCGGGGACGCCCGGGGGTGCACCGGGAGGAGTAGCCGCACCGACGGCGCCACCGCCGCAATTCGTACCGCAAGCACCGGCGGTTACTGCTTATGCGGTTGACCCCGGAGGCATCAGAGGATGCCTGTTCCGCAACACTTATATCTGGCTGAATAATGGTGAGCAGTTCTGGTTCTACCCGGTATTCGTGGGCCGTAATTCGGTCGCAGGCTTCAGATGGAATGGCTTCTTCTGGGGATACTACGGCGTTGATTTGAACCGGGTTAGCTCGTTCACCTGCTTCTAGCCTGGCGGCATCTCCCTGTTTGGCGTACCGTGACTTGGTTAAGTATAGATCAAGATCACGGACAGGGAGGTGTACCATGGACAACCTGTGGATGGCATTCGTCTACCCTGGCAGCTTCTTGAGTCTGCTGGGGATTGTATTACTCATTATTGGCTATCAACGGCGTCGCACGGGCAGGCGTACCCGTCTGGAAGGCGCGGTAGCCCAGCCCGGCCCGCCGGCACCTGGAGGCCCAGGCACCGCATCGTTTCAGCGGGAGGTACGGTATTCGCTGATGGGAGGCATTCTGCTGGGGCTGGGCTTGCTCCTATTTGCTGCATTGGGCGTTACCTCGCTGTTAGAATAGGACAAGCGTATTGAGCTGGAAACGGCTTAAGCGGGTAGCGGGCAGTACGATACACCTTGCTAAATTCGGGAGCAGGGTGTATTATTAGTCTAATATGTCAGTTAGTACTGACAGTCAACTTTTTGAAATGAGGAATATGATGATGGAGAGCAAATCGCTAAGCACCAGTGATAAACTCTTGGCCGCTGCCATTGATCTATTCGCAGAGAAGGGTTACAAGAGTGTGACCACCCAGGAGATTGCAGCGGCGGCAGGCTTAAGCGAGAAGACGCTGTTCCGTAAGTTCGGAACCAAGCAGAACCTGCTGGAGCGGGCCTTCGACCGGTATCATTATACCGAGGATATGGCGAGGCTGTTCAATGAGAGCATTGTATGGAATCTACATACCGATCTGCTGCTGGTCAGCCGGACGTATCATGAGATTATGAACCGCAACCGGAAGATGAATATGATATTTATCAAGGAAGGGGATCAACTCCCCGGTCTTAAGGAGTATAGCAGAACCGCCCCGGAGCAGTTGATGCGGAATCTGACGGATTATTTCAAGGCCATGACCGAGCGGGGGAAGCTGATTCCCGGGAATCCCAGAGTGCAGGCTGTGCAATTTATGGTGCTGAATTATGGCGCATTCCTGAATAATCTGGACGATGAGGGGAATTTCACTTCGGTGTCGCTGGAGGAATTCATCACGGCAAGTGTCCAGACCTTTACTAGGGCTTTCACGCCCTAGTTGTTTTTTTGGATAAAATGACAGTAAGTACTGACTAACATAATTGAATTGATATATGGAGAGAGGAGCACTACCTATGCAGAACCATGCTGTAACGCCTAATACCAAAGGGAATATATTAATGCGCGCCCTCGTGTTTACCCTGGTGATTTCATCAATGAATGCGAATATGTTCAATATTGTACTGCCTACGATTAGTAAGGAATTTGAATTATCGCCATCCCAGGTGAGCTGGGTCATTACCAGTTACATGATTGTATATGCTGTTGGTGCGGTTACTTTTGGCAAATTGACGGAGAAGTACCGGCTGAAGGACTTACTGACGTATGGATTATTGCTCTTTGTCCTCGGGTCTATGGCTGGCGTTGCCGCCACCGAATACTGGATGATTATTGCGGGTCGTGTAATTCAGGCAGCCGGGGCTTCCGTGATCCCTGCTATGGCTATGATCATCCCGATCCGTTACTTTTCTCCCGAGAAAAGAGGCCGTGCGCTGGGTACGTCTGCCATTGGGATAGCCTTGGGTACCGCGCTGGGGCCGATTATTGCCGGTATGGTCATCAGCGCCTGGAGCTGGCGGATTCTGTTCCTCATTCCGTTGCTGTCGCTGCTGACACTGCCGGTCTACCGCAAATATCTGCAGGGTGATGAATCAGGAAAGGCGGGTCCGATGGACTGGCTTGGCGGCATATTGCTGGCTGGGGCGGTAACGGCAACTTTATTGGCATTAACGAGCGGGAGCTTCCCGTTTGCGCTGGCAGCGGTTCTGATGCTCCTCCTGTTTATTCTGCGTATCCGCTCCGCTGCGGCTCCGTTTATCCATCCAGATATTTTCCGCAACAGGCAGTATTCGATCATCCTGATGATTACCTTCTGCATTACAGGAATCAGCTTCAGCTCTCCATATCTCATCCCGCAGTTGCTGACACTTGTAAACGGTCTGTCTCCCGCCTATGTCGGGATCATCATGCTGCCGGCAGCTATCGTTACCACGGTTCTGGGCCGTAAGGGCGGCAAGCTGGCAGATGAGCACGGGAATCCTCGGCTCGTGTATACGGCGGCCTCGCTTCTGGGGATAGGCTTCCTGTGCTTGTCTTCCGTAGCTGGAGTATCATCGGTCCTGGTCTCGATCTCGCTGGTGTTCTGTGTGCTGGGCCAGTCGTTCATGCAGATTGCTATGTCAAATACGGTTTCGCGGACGTTGACCCCAGAGCAGACAGGAGTGGGGATGGGGCTGTTCTCCATGCTCACCTTCATCTCGGCCGCTACATCGACGGCGGTCCTGGGCAAGGTGCTCGACTCCGGTGCCCCGGCAGCGGCGTTCAATCCTATACCCGGGAATCCGGCTTCCTTTGTGTTTAGTAATATTTTCGCGGTGCTTGCTGTTCTGAGTATTGCGGTGAGCATGGTTTATTATGTACAGTTTGGGCGCAAGGAGAGCAGATCATCCGGGACCATAAGCAGGGACTTATAACATCAGCCCGGCCAGCCGGTGAATCCCCTGCTCGATCAAGGGCTCGTCCACCTTGGCAAAACCCAGCACCCACCCTTTCCTGGGGCTCTCCAGACAGTAGTGCGCAAGCGGGTATATACGGATTCCCTGCTTCAGGGCTAACCGGGACACAGCTTCTTCGTCACAGTCCGCTTCCGCCTCAAGGAACACATGCAGTCCTGTCTCTGCTCCGCTCAGGGTGAACCGCTCCCCTAGACCGCTGGATGTTATAGCCTTGGTTATGGCTTCATGTCTCCGTCGGTAGACATTGCGGACTCTCCTCATATGGCGCATGAAATGTCCCTTCTGGATGAAGTGGGTCAAGGTGAGCTGATCCATCACCGGAAGGTGGCGGTAGGTCAACTCCTGTACACGCGCCAACTGGGCGATGGCCCGTGCCGGGCCGACAATCGCCGAGATGCGTATGGCTGGGGCGATCATTTTGGAGAAGCTCATCATATACAGGGTATTATTCGGCGCCTGGCTATAGAGCGTGGGCAGCGGGTCGCCGCGGTAGCGGAATTCACTGTCATAGCCGTCCTCTATAATCCATAGCTGCTCCTGCACGGCCTGATGCAGCAACTGCTGCCTGCGCGGCTCAGACATCACGGAGCCTATGGCGCACTGGTGCGAAGGGGTTACGAAGACCAGTTTAGATTCCGGGTGGATCTGGTCAACCACAAGGCCATGCCGGTCTACCGGGACAGGGACTACGTGCATCCGCCGGTAATTCATCGCCATCCAGGCCGCCGGGAAGCCGGGATCTTCCACAGAGACGGTATCCCCTTCCGTGAGCAGGGATTGGGCAATCAGGTCAAGGTTGTGCTGGGCGCCTGAGGTCAACAGAATCTGATCGGGCTCAATCCGTATGCCCCGCTCAAGCAGCAAGTAACGCTGAATCTGTTCCCTGAGCGGCAGGTGACCGTAGGGATTGCCGTAGGACCAATCGGATACGTCCATTGCGGCGGAGGCGTGAAGCAGCGATTGCCGCCATTGATTCTGGAAGGTCCTGTCCACATAAGGCTCGTGAGGGGTGAAATCGATCTCCGCCTCTTGAGGCTGATGGCCTCCGAACCAGTCTTGCAGCTGATCTACCGCCGAGTTCAGCAGGGGAAGGGAAGGAGGAACGGGGCCTTCCGGCGTGGTCTCCCGGGTTGGCTGGATGACCGGATTCCAATGGCTTACCCGTGTTCCACCCCGCCGTGAGGTCACGGTATACCCTCTGCTGAGCAGCTCCTCGTAGACAAGCTGCACCGTGGAGCGTGATACCCCAAGCTGCTCAGCGAGTTCACGGGAAGGGAGCAGCAGCTCGCCCGGCGCCCAGATACCTTGTGTAATATTATGAATGGCCTGATTCAGCAATTGCTGCCAGATCGGGCTTGTATCGTTGCGGTTGACGAACATCACTCGGAATCCCTCCCGGTCGTTGTTTCAATACAGTGTCTGAGTTATGGATTGGTTGAAACCATCCTCTTTGGATATTTTAGCACAGTCCATTACTTGATATACTACCGAATAACGTATACGCGAAGGACGCGGGAAGGAGAGGGTTCGATATGAATCCGGTTCGTTACAAGGTTAGGGAATGCAAGGATGAGGCGAGGATTGAACAGTTTTTAATGCAGGCGAGAATTGGGTTTCTGGGATTAGTTGATGGGAATCTCCCCTATGTTGTGCCGCTGAACTATGTGTGGATGGACGGAAAACTGTATTTTCACGGGGCCGGAGATGGAAGACGCAATCAGGTGATGAGTACGAATTCAGAGGTATGCTTCACGGTGTGTGAGGAGTATGGTACGATCACGAACCCCGTGCCCGCCAAGACGGATACCGCCTATATGAGCGTGATGGTCTTCGGGCAGGCAGAGCCGGTGACAGATCTGGAGGAGGCTACACAGGTCTTGCAGGAGATGATGAACAAATATGTGCCCGGTTACTATAACCGGCCGTTGTCCAAGCAGCATGTCGATAAATACCGTTCGGCTGTGTACGGCGGGCCGGTGCAGGTATGCCGGATCACTCCACAGCATCTGACAGCCAAAGAGAATCCGGTTGAAGCAGAGAGCATGTACAAGCCAGGGACGAATGAAGGGCAGAGCGTGTAGGGACTGCACTCCAACTGAATAGGGAATGAGCGCTTGGGCCGGTAACGGCCCGGGCTTGTTCGCGTTGTGGTAAGGCCGAATGTATGCGAACCGAACACAATGGGCGGGGCAGGGCGGGGGATGTAGTGGGGCGGATGTAATCGGAAAACCCATCACAATGGGCTGCGAGGGGGGCATGGACGGAAATGTAATCGGAAAACCGATTACAATGCAGGGTGGGGGCTTGTGGACCAAATGTAAGCGAGGATAGAGGGGCGGCAAAGTTGCTGTGAACCCCAGGATGTCGTATGGTTGAGTTAGTATAGCAAACAAAGGTAGTATAGAGAATATTAGTAGGATCGAGAATACAGGTAGGATCGAGCAGAAAGGATGAAGCAAATGTCCACAGATAACCAAGCTCTTCCCCCGGCCCCGATTACAGAACCCGGACGGAATGTCCTTGATCTGACGGGGCCCGGCAGCCACACGCTTGAACGCAAGCCCGGTATGGGCAGCTTATCGATCGGCCCCCAGGAGTCGAAGCCACCGGCAGAGGTGCTGGTCGCTGCGGATGAGCGCATCAACTGGTCCGTCTTCGAGCCCTTCGCCACCCCCGCCGGTTCGCCATGGCCGCGTTATATAAGCTATTCCGGCGGTGACACAGGCTTCCTTGAGTGGGCAGAGCAGCGGCCGATCGAGAATATAAGCTGGACCCCGGTGCTGCCGGAGGGCGCATCGCTGGACGGTAGCCGGGCTGATATCTATACCCTGGGTATCAAACTGGGTCTTCTGGCAAATGGACAGCTGAGCCTGGTCCTGCCGGACAAGCTGTACAACCTGAGCTTGTCCGGCGATCTGACGCGCTTCTCGGCTTCCGGCCATCTGCCCACTACTCTGGCCTTAGTACCGGATATGAGCCGGCGCAGGAGCGATGTGCCGTACCGGCTGCCGGATCTGGGGGAGCTGCAGGGTGTGACTCACCTGACACTGAATAGCCCGCCGCTGGGCCAGCCCATCTCGCTGGACGGCCTGGAACAATTCCCGAACCTGGAATCGCTCAGCCTGTGGGGAAGCTTCTGCGATCTGGAAGCGCTTGCCCGCCTGACGGGGCTGACCAGCCTGGAGCTCCGCTTCATGCCGGAGCTGGAGGGCCTGCCTTCCCTGGATACATGGCCGCTGCTGGACCGGTTCATCGCCTACAATGTCGAGGAGGCCGTAGGCAAACGTCTGCGGCAGCAGATGAAGGCGCGCGCTAAGGTCCGCCCTTGGGATGATTATGCCTCCATAAGCCAGCTCAGGAAGCCGGAGTGGTGGCAGAGCGAATACGGCCGCCCGTTCGCGGCCTGGCCGAAGCGTCTGGCCAAGCTGGCGAACGAAGCCTACGATGCTGCACAGGCAGCCCTAAGAGAGGCCCGCAGTCTTGAAGAGGCGGAGGCCGCCATTACCGCGTTCACCCTGCGCTTCAATTCACTGAAGGGCATTGAGACTACCGAGAGAGAAGACCTGGGCGAAGCCGTATGGCAGCTCAGCCAGTCAGAGCACCAGATCGGTCAGCCTATAACAGAGGAAATGGCGCAGGGCTGGTTCGATGCGGCCCGTGATTATTAATTAAAATGTTTATAAAAATTAATATAAATCTTAAAATTTAGTTCCATTAGTGATAAACTAGGAGCAGGATTGATCCAAACGGTGTGTGACTTGGTCCGCGCTGGTTTGCTATGGCGCCTAAGCAGGAGTGCCTGCATCCTTCCTGCAAATCGTAGGGTAGAAGGACGGGAGAATATGAGCAACCAACAAACAAAAACAGACGTTATTTTAATTGGTGCTGGAATCATGAGTGCAACACTTGGTTCACTGTTAAAGGAATTAGTACCGGAATGGGAAATAACCGTGTTTGAGCGGCGTGCGGGTGCCGGGGAGGAAAGCTCGAACGAATGGAACAATGCGGGAACAGGGCATTCTTCACTCTGCGAGCTGAACTATACCACAGAGCAGCCGGACGGATCGATTGACATCAGCAAGGCGATTAAGGTGAACGAGGAGTTTCAGTTCTCCAAGCAATTCTGGTCGTATCTGGTGAGCCAGAAACGAATACACAATCCGCAGGATTTCATTGTACCTGTGCCACATATGAGCTTTGTTGAAGGTGAGAAGGACGTAGCATTTTTACAAAAGCGATTTGAAGCGCTTTCAAATAGCCCGCTGTTTCAAGGGATGGAATTCTCCGATGATCCAAGGAAGCTAATGGAATGGATACCGCTGATGATGAAGAACCGGAAGCTGGACCAGCCGATAGCGGCAACCAAAATCGATTCGGGAACCGATGTGAATTTCGGTGCCCTGACACGTATGCTGTTCAGCCATTTACAAAGCAGCAATACCGAGATTAGATATAACCATCAGGTGGATGACCTGAAGCGCGCGCAGGACGGCTCCTGGGAGCTGAAGGTGCGGAACCTCACCAGCGGCGTAACGGAGCATCATGCGGCTAAGTTCGTCTTCATCGGCGGCGGGGGAGGAAGCCTGCATCTGTTGCAGAAATCCGGCATCCCGGAAGGCAGAAAAATTGGCGGATTTCCGGTAAGCGGGCTGTTCATGGTGTGCAAGAAGCCGGAGATTGTAGCGCAGCATCAGGCCAAGGTGTATGGTAAGGCTGCGGTGGGTGCGCCTCCGATGTCAGTTCCGCATCTGGATACCCGGGTGATCGATAAGCAGGAATCGTTGTTCTTCGGACCGTTCGCCGGCTTCTCGCCCAAGTTCCTGAAGTTCGGCTCCATGTTCGATCTGATTACTTCGGTCAAGCCGGATAATCTGGTGACCATGCTTGCCGCAGGAGCGAAGAACCTGTCGTTGACCAAATATCTGATCGGGCAGGTCATGCTGTCCAAGGAACAGCGCATGGAAGCGCTGCGGGAGTTCGTCCCCGATGCTAACAGCGAGGATTGGGAGCTGGTGGTGGCGGGCCAGCGGGTGCAGATTATTAAGGATACGGCTGCCGGTAAAGGCATGCTTCAATTCGGGACGGAAGTCATCAGCAGCGCCGACGGCTCGATCGCCGCATTGCTGGGAGCTTCTCCGGGGGCATCAACGGCCGTATCGGTCATGCTGGAAGTAATCAGCAAGTGCTTCCCGCAGCAGATCAAGGCCTGGGAGCCGAAGATCAAGCAGATGATTCCTGCCTACGGCATGTCCCTGTCGGCTAACCCGAAGCTATTGAACGACATCCATGCTTCCGCAGCGCAGACGCTGGGTCTGACGAATGGATCAGGGGGACATGAGCAGCCGTTTGCAGTCAATCATTTATAGAGATAGAGGGGGGTGCGGCTGATCACCAGCCTGCCAGCTCTTGTATACATGGATAGAGGCCATCCGCAGGGATGGCCTCTATGTCTTGCTGTAATAAGCCTGCCCGGCTGCATATTCCGAAAGCTCTCAGGCCTTGTGACCCTTGAATAGCCGGATCGCCAGAATCAAAGCCACCGCTACCGCAGCCAGACCCGCCCAGTTCAGATGGAGCACAGAGGTACGGCTGATCACATAGCCGCCTAAGCCAGATCCCAGCGCGAAGCCGAACTGGATGAAGGACGTATTGACGCTCAGGGCCATATCCGGGTTCCGGGGAACCAGGGTGACCAGCAGGAGCTGCTGCGCAGGGGAGATACTCCAGGTCCCCAGCATAAAGATCATCAGGACCAGGAGGAGTACGATCACATGAACACCCGCCAGTGCGAACAGGAGGAGTGTAGCTGTCTGTAACAGCAGTCCCGTAAGGATAGTGAACTTCGAGCCTTTGGAATCCGCCAATTGTCCGCCTGCCTTGGACCCCAGGAAGCTGCAGACCCCCGCGAGGAAGAGCACGCCGCTGATTTCGGTGACAGACAGTGAGGATGCGGCCTGCAGGTAAGGGGTAATATAAGTGAAGAGTGTAGCGTAACCTCCCACATACAATAAGGTGATCGCCAGAGCTGTGACAATTCTGGAATCCTTCAGCACAGAGAGCTGCATCCTGAGGGTGACAGCTTCTTTTTCTTTGATGGAAGGTACCTTGACGGAGATGATGAACAGCGGAAGCAGGCTCAGCAGCCCGACGATGATGAACAGAGCCCTCCACCCAAAGTATTCGCTGAAAAAGGTGCCAGCCGGAACGCCCAGAACCAGCGAGCTGCTGAGTCCCATCAGAATAATGCCAATCGCATTGCCTCTGCGCTCCTTCTCCACGAGCCTTGTAGCTACGGCCATGGAGACTACGGTAGCTATGCCCCCGCTTGCTCCTTGGATTACCCGTACTCCCAGTATAGCTTCATAAGGCAGATTCAGAAGCATCAGTCCGTTGCTGGCAATGAACACGCCGAGGGCGGTCATCAGCAGCTTTTTGCGGTCCATATTGAGGGTGAGTGCAATGAGAACCGGTGCAATAATCGCTGCGGACAGCGCGAATACAGTCACCATTAGCCCGACTTCGGAGGTGGATACGCTAAGATCTGCCGCCATCATCTCAATGACGCCGGTAATAATATATTCAATCGTCCCGATCAGAAAAACGGCCAGTGCCAGAATATATATCGTCAATCGGTTATTCAAGTTCATTCGCTCCTTGTGGTTTCATATCCTTGTACATTCATAACGGAATCGGCCGCCGTTCTTGTCATCACTCTACGATGCTGCTAAGGTTAAGTCAAAGAAACGTTTCTGAATGGAACGTTCATTTTTTTTGAATGAAGGGGTGATACAGAATGGAATTGCGCCAACTTAAAACCTTTTATACGCTGGCTTCCACGCTCAATTTCGCCCGCGCCGCCGAAGCGCAGAACTACGTTCCCTCAACGGTTACGATGCAAATGAAGGCCCTGGAGGAAGAATTAGGAGTGAAGCTGGTGGACCGGCTCGGCAAAAATGTGACGTTAACCGATACCGGAAAAACGTTCCTGCGTTATGCGGATAACATCCTGTGTATGGTGGAGGAGGCGCAGCACGCCCTCAAGCAGCCCGGCGAGCTGACAGGCACCCTCGTGATCAGCGCAGATGAGACGTTATGCACCTACCGGCTTCCCGCCGTGCTGCGCAAGTTCCGTAAGCTCCATCCCGGAGTCCGGCTGATCTTCCTGCCGCTCGTGAGTCCAAGCCTCAGGCAGAGTCTGCGGGACGGGGATGTCGATGTGATCTTCATGCTGGATGAAGTGAAGGGCGAGAGCGGATTCTGCGGAGAAAAAATAAGGGAGGAACGCTTCTGCCTTCTGGCTGCTCCCGATCATCCGCTGGCGTCGCGTCCGGCGCTGGCTATCGAGGATTTCCACGGTGAAACGTTCTTACTGACGGAGCAAGGGTGCTCCTACCGCGGCTTCTTCGAGCGCAGCCTGTCGCAGAAGGGGATGGCGGGCATTACGGAACTTGAGTTTCATAGCGCAGAAGCCATCAAACAATGTGCGAAGCTGGGCATGGGCATCGCCATCCTGCCTGAAATGGCCGTAAGCGAAGAATTGAAGCGGGGGGAGCTGATCTCCCTGCCGTGGGATTTGACCGCAGTATCCTTTGCCACCCAAATGTTCTGGCATGAGGAGAAGTGGCTCTCCCCGGCAATTGAGGCTTTTATCCGTCTGGCCCGGGATCTCGAATCCTCCCCTTGACCTTAGGTCTGACCCAGGGTGTATCGTAGGGATATTCCAAGCCGCAGTCCGGGGAGTGATTAGGATGAGAAATGAAATAACAATTAGTGAACTGGCCAAGCTGATGAATGTATCGGTTCACCAGATCCGGTATTTTGAAGAGAAGGGTGTTCTGCAGCCTGCTTATACCGGTGAGAATCAGTACAGAATGTACAGTATGGATCAAGTGTATCAGCTCGCGCATATCCTGCTGCTCCGCAAGCTTGAAGTGCCTGTTCAGTCCATTAATGAATGTATGGGCTATAGTCCGGAGCAGCATCGCGGGCTTCTGGAGCATTCTCTGGAGGGGATTGAGCAAGAGCTGCGCCGCCTCCGGGAGCTTCGGCAGTTCATCCGTAAAATGCTGGAGGAACAGCAGAGCTACAGCACCTCACCTGAGACCTTTCAGATCAAGAAGTGTAAGGCTACAAGTCTTATGCAGGTGATTAAGCTGGATTCACACAGGAAGCTGAGTGCAGCGCTGCTTGCGGAGCAGGCGGCAGGGATACCGGATCTGTTCGAATCGGATATGTATTATGTGCTGGAGGAGCCGGGCGCTGTGACCTTGTGTCTGGAACAGCCGGAGGCGGGCGGAGTTATTTTACCGGAAGGGGAGTATCTGACTCTGCAATGTGTGGCCCGCGAGGAGGAGCTGGAGCAATGGACCGGCCGGCTGCTGGAGCATGCTGCTGCACAAGTGATTCCTCTCGCGGGACCGCTGGTGGTCATTGAACGTTCTTATCTCTCCCTGTTCGTTCCGGGCAAGCTGCATTATGAGCTGAGGGCCTGCATCGGCCCGGCTGCACCCGTGGAAGGGAGAGGTTCCGTATGAGAACGATGCCAACAGGTACAACGTCAATAAGCACAGCGCCAGTAACTATCGAACCTATGGAGGCGAGGTATAATCGTGCAGTGGGGCAGCTGCTGGCTCAAGCTTTTCAAGGGAAATTCCAGAACCGGCTCAGGCTGAAGGAGGCAGAGCTGGCAGGGTGCTTCGAGTTGCTGCTTCAGTATGCTCCTGCTGATCCCTATACACACAGGATGGTAGCTGTGCAGCAGGGGGAGGTGATTGGCAGCATCTCGGTTAAGCGTAGACCTGAAGCGGACCTTATGGGGAGCAAGCAGACGTCTCCGTTACCGGGAACCTCACAGCTATTAGGCAAACGGGGCATGATCAGAATGCTGATCGGCCTCTATGTACTAGACCATACCCCGGCAGCAGGCGAGTGTTATATTACCGACCTCGCGGTTCACCCGGAGCATCAGAACAAGGGGGTGGGAAGGCTGCTTATAGAGTGGGCGCAGAAGCTTGTAGAAACCGACCCGGGACTGAATCGTCTCAGCCTGCATGTATCAGCCGGTAACCCGCATGCCCGTCAGCTATACGGGAAGTGGTCTTTCCACACGGAAGCCCGGGAGACACGTTATACCCTGTACTTATTGTTCAATGAATTGCGCTGGGAATACATGGTTCAGAAGAGGTGCGGATAAAGAAATGAGGACAACGAAGAAACTATGGATTTCTCTGCTAATTATAGTGCTACTCCTTGGCGGTGCGGGGATATACATTGTGCAGCAGAACCGCTTTGAGATGACGGAGCAGGCCATCGAGATTGCGTCGCCCGAAGGCAAGCTGACCGGAACGCTGGTGTTGCCTAAGGAGTCTTCCGCTTCCGGCAAGCTGGGACTTGTCCTCTTCATCCATGGGGACGGACCGATTAATGCCTCGCATGATGACGGATATAAGCCGCTATGGGAGCGGTTGGCCAGTCTGGGGTATGCCTCCTTGTCTCTTGATAAAAGAGGGATCGGCGGTTCGGCGGGAAATTGGCTGGATCAGAGTATAGATGACCGGGTGGAGGAAGCCCGCGAGGCTATCACATGGGCCCGGAAGCAGCCGGACATCGATCCCGACCGGATCGGGGTGTGGGGCGCCAGTCAGGCAGGCTGGGTGATTCCCAAGCTGGCGGGCAAGGAGCCGCTCGCCTTCAGCATCCTGGTCTCCCCGGCTATTAACTGGCTGCGCCAGGGTGCCTATCATACCCGGCAGCAAATGCTGCAGGAAGGGAAATCGGAAGCGGAGATTCAAGCGGAAATAGCATCTAACAACGAGATTCGGGATCTTCTGGCGCGCAAGGCGAGCTATGAGGATTATCTAGCTGCGGCACGAGAGGACAGCCCGATGACGCGGGAGCGGTGGACCTTTGTCAGCAAAAATTACCTGTCGGATGCCGGGGAGGATCTTAAGCAATTCCATTCCCCGGTGCTGTTGCTGCTGGGCCAGCAGGATATTCATGTAGACTGGCAGGAGACAGAGCAGGTGTACCGCAAGCTCGTCCGGCCGGAGCTGCTGAGCGTGGCGGTCTTCCCGGAGGCAGAGCATTCCATGCTGAGCAAGAAGACGGCGGATTCCAGCTTCCGGGCGCTCATGATCAGTCTGTTCGCCCCGCGGCACATCACCGTGCCGGGCTATATGGATCAGATTGAGGACTTTCTGAAGGAGCTGAATTAACACAGGCGGCTGATGAATAGGATAATGTCCTCGCGCGCGCGCATTCTCTGGAACTTGCGGCAGCAATGGTCTATCATATAGGCTAAAGAATTCAAAAATTAGATCAGCTGCGGATTATGGGTGACAAGAGGAGAACCGATGGACAAGCCAATTACGATTCTGGTTGCTGAAGATGACAGTGACATTAGCCGGCTGCTGTGCAGCATTATCAGGAAGAGCGGATACCTGCCCCAGCCTGCCTTCTCCGGAACAGAGGCCTTGCTCTATCTGGAGCAGCGGGAATGGAGTATGGTTCTGCTCGATCTGATGCTGCCGGGAATGCCAGGCGAGGAGCTGCTGAAGTGGATTCGCCTGCGCGGGGGGATGCCCGTGATTATCATCTCGGCGAAGGGGGAGCAGCAGACCAAAGTGTCAGCGCTGCGCGGAGGTGCAGATGACTTTATTACAAAGCCTTTTGATATTGAGGAGGTATCCGCGCGGATTGACTCCCATCTGCGCCGGTTAACACAGATTACGCCACCAGCTGTAACCCGCATCCTGGAGCATAACGGCCTTGTGCTTGACTGTGACTCCATGGTGGTAACGGCAGAGGGGACAGAGGCGGCTCTGACGGCACGGGAGTATGACATTCTCAAATTGCTGCTATCGGAACCCCAGAAGGTATTCACCAAGGCCAATCTGTATGAGAGTGTATGGGAGGAGCCTTATTACGGTGACGATAATACGGTGAATGTCCATATGAGCAATTTGCGGAGCAAGCTGTCCAAGGCGGCACCGGGAAGCGAGTATATCGAGACGGTCTGGGGAATGGGCTACCGGCTGAAGACTTAAGACATTCTTAAGGATTCGCTTTAGCCCTTCTTAAGTTTCGATTTCTATACTTGGTCTATCACATAAGGGGGGCCAAGACAGCAATGAGTGAATATGTATTGCAGACGAATCAATTAAGCAAGAGATTCAAAGGCAGTGTAGCACTGGATAAAGTGAATGTATCGATCCGTAAAGGCTCAATCTATGGCTTCATTGGACAGAATGGAGCCGGCAAATCAACGCTGATGCGTATTGTCACCGGACTTGCCTATCCATCGGAAGGGACGATTGAGCTATTCGGCACTGGCACGGAACGGGAGTTGACCGAGGCCAGGAAGCGGATGGGGCTGATTATCGAAGGGCCCTCCTTGTTCCCGCACATGACGGCCAGCGAGAATCTGGAGGTGAACCGCCTTCTCCGGGGCATTCCCGGCAAAGACTGTATCCGCAGAATGCTGGAACTGGTTGGACTGCAGGGAACAGGCAGGAAGAAGGTGAAGAATTTCTCGCTGGGCATGAAGCAGCGGCTGGGCCTTGCCATCGCCATGCTGAGCGACCCGGAATTTCTGATTCTGGACGAGCCGACCAATGGGCTTGATCCGATGAGCGTGATCGAAATGCGCGAACTGCTGAAGCGGCTCAATCATGAACGGGGGCTAACGATTCTAATCTCCAGTCATATACTGAGTGAGCTGCATCTACTCGCCAGCCATTATGGGATTATCCATCACGGCAAGCTGCTGGAGCAGCTGACGGCCCGGGAATTGAACGATAAATGCCAGCAGTATGTGCATATCAAAGCGGATCATCCGGACAGAGCGGCCATGGTGATCCAGAACGAGCTGGGCACTACAGACTTCGAGGTGATGCCGGATGGAGTCATTAAGCTGTACGGATATAGGGAACAACCCGGCAAGGTATCTACGGCGCTATTCTCCGCAGGCCTTACCATTGAGCAGCTGATGCCGATGGGTGAAGACCTGGAGAGCTATTTCATGAAGCGGATCGGGGGTGCCGGGAATGTATAACCTGATCAGAGCCGAGCTGTTCAAGCTGCGCAAGGACCGGTCGTTCCATGTGCTGCTGCTCATCATCGTTTTACTCTCTTTGGCCTATCCGCTCCTCTACTATATCGACAATAAGTCCGGCGGCAAGCCGCAGTTCACCGGTGCCGAATTTCTGGTGAAATTTGTGGCAAGCAACGGGTATGTCATCAAATTCAGCATCGCCGCCTTGGCGGGCTTCTTCATCGCCAGCGAATATACAACTGGTGTCATGAAGACCGCGGCAGCGTCAGGCAATGACAGAGGGCGGTTGTACGCAGCCAAGCTGATTGGATTCTCAGCGGGAGCCATGGTGATTTCGCTGATCTTCCCGTTAGTCAGTATGGCTGAAGTCTCGCTCCTCTCAGGCTTCGGGCAGCTGCCGGAGGGCGTGGATGCCTTCTACATCCCCCGGGTCCTCGGCTTCACGCTGCTGTACACTGCAAGCTATGCAGCGATTGGGGCGTTATTCACGGCGCTGTTCACCGAAAGCGGCAGAACCATCAGCTTCCTGATGGCCTTCTTCCTGATGATCAATACGGTATTAGGCGTCTTGGGGGAATATATCCCTGTCTTAAATCCGGTCTACGATTACTCGGTCTTCAAGCTGCTGGGTGAGATCGGCAAGACCCGCATAGACGGCGGCGATCTGCCGGCGCTCCTGCTTGTGCCGCTGCTGACTATTGCCGTCTCCGGACTGCTGGGAGTTCTCGTGTTCCGTAAGAAGGAGATTAAATAAGGGAAGAGGGGGAGGGAGAGTCGTGTTAATCCTAACGCTCATATCAGTTGCAGCGGCGGCTCTCCTGCTGGCCTATTCTCTGGTACTGAGGCGGGAGCTGGGGCGGATGACCGCACAGCTTCGCCGCCATAATCAACGGACTACCGGCAAAAAGCTGGAGGTGACGCTATTTGACAAGCGGCTCGAAGCACTCGCAGACCAGATTAACTGCCAGTCCGACCTGATCGTTGAGGCAGAGGCGAACCGGAGGCGGACAGAGAATGAGCTGCGTCAGGCGATTGCCAACATCTCTCATGACATCCGCACGCCGCTGACCTCCATCTTTGGCTATATTCAATTGCTGGAAGTAGAGCCGATAACGCCTGAGGAGAAGCACGAATACCTCTACATTGTCAAAAACCGGACCAAGCGGCTTCAAGCGCTGCTGAACGATTTTTTCGAGCTGTCCTTAATCGAATCTGCGGATTATCAGCTGAAGGCCGAGCGGATTGTAATGACGGTCCTGCTGTCGGATACGCTGGTCGGCTTCTATGATCCGTTCAATGAGGCGGGCCTCACGCCGGACATCCGGCTTCCGAAGGAACCTGTGGCAATATATGCTGACGAATCAGCTGTGCGGAGGGTCATAGAGAACCTGCTAATGAATACAATCAAGCATGCTGCCGGCCAGGTGACTATCTGCTTCGGGCAGCGGGAGACGACAGCAGAGCTTAGGATTACGAACGAGACGAGGGACCTGTCCGAACTGGATGTACGGCTGCTGTTCGACCGCTTCTACACAGTAGACCGCACCCGTTCTGCACAAGGCTCAGGACTGGGTCTATCGATTGCCAAAAGCCTCATGAATAAAATGAACGGTACGCTGACAGCAGAGCTGCAAGAGAATAAGTTAACCATGGTCTGCCGTTGGCCGCTGTGGTTACAGGGTGAAGCCTATCCCCATTACCGCTGAATCCTAAGGTTAGAGGTATCCCCATCGTACAGCCAGCCCCCGCCTAGAGATTTCTAAGTATACCGGCTGATCATTTCCAGCAGATACTTACGGAATTCCTCACGGTATGTCTTCGGCTCCATAATCTCCAGATGGGTGCCGAAGCCGGCCAGGAATTGATAGCCGATCCGGTTCTGCGGAATGTAGAGCGTAGCCAGCAGGTACTCTGCGCTGTAGGCTTCAATGCTCTTGCGGCCATACCGTTCTATGAATTGATCCTTAATCCCCGGTGAGATTAGCGCCTTCACTTCGGTTAACTGCGGTGGAACTTCATCCTCCCGAGCCTGATTCAGCATTTCCACTCTGGGGCTGAAGGTCTGTTCCTTCCGCTCAAGCTGCTCCATCCGGGAGAGTTTGAACATGCGGATGCCCATCCGCTCCAGGCAGAAGCCCTTCAGATACCAGCTCGATTCACTGAAATGAAGCTGATAAGGCTCCACGGTCCGTGTCGTGGGAGTGCCCGTTCTGTCGGTATAGTCAAAAGAGAGCAGAAAGCTCCCGGCGATAGCCTCCTGACAGATCTTCATGGCTCCGGCAAGCTCCGCGCGTCCCTCCCAATCATAAAAGGAAAGCTGCACCGACCCCTTAGAAGCGAGCGGGCTAACCATCGCTTCTATTTTCCGGATCGTCATGGCTACATCCTCGCTAATCAGAATTTGCCCCAGCCCGCCGAGTGCAGCCAGTATATTCTCCAGGTCGGAGCTGCTCAGCAGCCGCTTGTCCATCTTGTATTCTTCCATAATGCCGTAGCCGCCCTGCACGCCGGGTGTGGCGTATATAGGAATGTGAGCTAGGCTGAGTGCTTCCATATCGCGGAGAATCGTGCGTTTGGACACGCCGAATAATTGGGCGAATTCACTGCTGGGCACAATATCTTTTTTCAGCAGAATCATAGTGATAGAGATCAGCCGCTCAATCTTATCCATCGGTTTACCTCTTTCTTGAGTTAAGTGTGAAACGGTGACATATAGCCGTCACCTATCGTGTATTATACTACATTTATCTAAGAGGGAGGTTATGCTCTATGTCAGCTATTGCCTATATTAATTTCGATGGTGTTGCCGGGGAAGCGATTGAGTTCTATGCGGAGGCATTGCAGGCTACTACAGTGAAAAAGATCAAATTCGGAGATATTCCGCAGGACCCGAGCTATCCCCTGCCGGACCATGAGTTAGCGATGATTATGGATTCTATGATAGAGTTCCCAGGCGGTACCCTCATGATGTCCGATCTGTTGCCCTCTATGCAGCAGGTTACAGGGGAACTCGTGAAGGGGAACCAGTTCATGATCAGCCTCATCACTCAGGATAAGCAGAAGCTCGAAGAGTACTATAATCATCTGTCCCAGGGGGGAACTGTGATCATGCCGCTCTCCAGCACACCCTGGTCCTCGTGCTTCGGGATGATCGTGGACAAGTTCGGTATTGGGTGGAAGTTCAACAGTGACGCAGTAACGTACCTCGATAAGGTGATAGCCAGCCGGGACACTCACTGAAATATGTTAGCGGAATACTGGTAGGACGGAAGCGGAAGGATTTCTCACCCTCCATAGCTGCATAGGATTGACTTTTGGATTACCCCCATGATACATTGTGTATACACGGAATACACAATTTTCAAGGGGGTTTGTTATGCTGGCCTTAGATATCCGGAATTTAAATAAAAAATATCCTCATTTTCAGATCAAAGACGTCTCCTTTCAATTAGAGCTGGGCTACATTATGGGCTTCATCGGAGTGAACGGTGCAGGCAAGACGACCACGATCAAATCGATCCTGAATATGGTTCAACCCGACAGCGGCGAGGTCCGCATTCTGGGCAAGAATATTGCTGAACACGAGATGGAATTGAAGCAGGACATCGGCTGTGCCTTCGGTGATATCGACTTCTATACACGCAGCAGGCTTAAGACGCTGACGGGGATTACGAAGAAATTCTATAAGAACTGGAATGACGACACGTATTACAGCTATCTCAAGCGGTTCAAACTGGATGAGAATAAAAAAATAGCGGAGCTGTCCACCGGGATGAAGGTGAAGTACAGCCTGGCCCTGGCCCTGTCGCATGGCGCCAGACTGCTGATTCTGGATGAGCCGACCAGCGGACTCGATCCGGTCTCCAGAGACGATCTGCTGGATATTTTCCAGGAGCTTATCATGGGCGGGGAGATCAGTATTCTGTTCTCCACGCATATTACCTCTGACCTCGAACGCTGTGCGGACTATATCACCTTCATTGAGCAAGGGCGGATTGTGGCAAGTAGCGAGAAGCACGAGTTCAAGGAGTCCTACCGGTTACTTAGCGGCAGCGAGTCCCAGCTTCATGAAGTGAAGGGGCGGCTGATCTCCCACAAAATCAACTCCTTCGGCTTCACCGGATTGATTCATGTAAGCGACATCGATCCCGCCTGGGCGCTTAACGCGGCTATCCCGACGCTTGACGACATCATGATCTACTTTGCCAAAAAGGAGGGTGTATATGTATAATCTGGTGCTGAAGGATTTGAAGTTAGGTGTTAATCCCTGGTTCTTCGTATTACCTGTAATTATGGGGGGTCTGATGCTCATTCCCGGCTGGGTCTACTTCCTGGTTCCGCTGTATTTCTGCTTCATCACCATACCGAACATGTTCGGCGGATTCAAAAGCCAGAATGATCTGATATTCAGCACGATGATGCCTGTCACCAAACCGGACATCGTGAAGTCCAGAATCACTGTGATTGTCATTCTTGAGCTGATGCATCTGCTCATCGCCATGATCTTCAGTATATTTACGTTTCGTCTGTACCCGCAGTTGACTTACATTTTCTTTCCGCCCTATATGGGCTTCTGGGGCTTGTGCTTCATCATGCTGGCGGTCTTCAACATTATATTTATCTCTATGTACTACAAGACGGCCTATAAATATGGCGCGGCAACAACCGCATCGACTGCTGCGGCGATCCTGTTCGCCGGCTTGGTCCAATGGGCCGGCATCCAGAATAGCTGGGTACACGGCATATTCTACGGCTCAGGGGCTCATAATACGACGCTTCAGTTCTCTATTCTGATCGGGGGTATCCTCATTTTCGCTGCCTTTACCCTGATTGCCTACCGGATTGCGGTACGGAGATTCCTCAAAGTGGAGATACTATGAACGTATCCATCTCAAGCACCTCGGACAAACCGATCTACCAGCAGTTGCACGAACAGATCAGCGCACAGATTCTCAAAGGCGAGCTGGCAAGCGGCTATTGCTTACCGCCTATCCGGCAGGCTGCCCTGGAGCTTCATGTCAGTGTCATCACAGTGAAGAAGGCCTGGGAGGAGCTGGAGCGGAGCGGGCTGATCAACACGGTAACCGGCAAAGGCTGCTTTGTCGCCGAATTCTCACCGGAGGAGATGCTGCGGATACGCAATGAGATGGTCCTCACGCAGATGAAGGGCGACATCTCGTACTATAAGTCCTTCGGCCTTACGCTTGATGAAGTGACCGCGCTGCTGGGCAAGATTTATTGAACTATAGTGACTGTATAGGAAAAGGCTTTTCACGATCCCTCTTGTGAGGGGGTGGAAAGCCTTTTTGTTATGTGTGGCGACTCCAGAACCGCACAAGGTGCGTGGGCTAAGGTGCACTAGTGCACTTCATTACCACGTATCGCCCACTTTTGGCGGATTCAGGTGCACTAGTGCCCTTCATTATCGCGTATCGCCCACTTTTGGCGGATTCAGGTGCACTAGTGCCCTTCATTATCGCGTATCGCCCATTTTCAGCAGATTCGGGTGCACTAGTGCACTTCATTACCGCGTATCGTCCACTTTCGGCGGATTCAGGAGCACTAGTGCACTTCATTATCGCGTATCGCCCACTTTCAGCGGATTCAGGTGCACTAGTGCACTTCATTACCGCCTCCTGCCCACTTTCAATGTGCTGACGCAAAAGTACGTGAGCCGGATGCAGCCAAAAAAATAAAAAGAGGGGCACTAATGCCCCTCTTACCAGCGAGTGATTTTGTTAGGTGTGGTACGAGACACGTACTCTATTTCCCCTGGAACTTCTCCGGGAACTGCTTCACAATGCCTTCTGTCAGCAGGTCGGCAAAATGAATCATGTGGACCTCGTTTTTATCGGTGGCAGCAATGGAAGCGGCGTAATCTCCCTTGAGAATATCAAGCACGATGTCTGTGACGAGCTGAAGATGCTCATACAGCATGTCCTGCAATCCTTTATAGGACCAGTTCGGATTCAGTCCGCTCAGGAAGCGGGCAATCTCATCGGCGTTTCTGTGCCAATCGGTCTGCAGCTTCCCCACCTCCGCCGCATTACCCTTCTGGGCAGCCGCGACAATCTGTCCGGCAATCTGAATATGCTCCTTCAGCAGCCCGGCCAGCTTGTTGCCGTTCGCCTCCCCATAGTAGGGCTTGAAAACATTGCCGATATCCTCCTGATTCCTCAGCAGCCGCGCCAGTACTTCCTTCTGATCCGGGTTATTGTTGAGGGCGCTCACAATATAGCTGTGCGTCCATATGGTGTGATCGATCCACACCTGCTGCATCTCACTTCTCAGCTGTACCCTTTGCGGACTCCAGCAGGCATTCGCTTCTTTCTTGCCGCCCGCCCGGGCCTGCACCGGTTCTGCGGCTTGCGCCAGATTGAATACGAGCGTGAGGGTGAACACCATTAGCCATAGCTTTTTCAAAATCAACTGCTCCTTTGGGTGGAATGAGTGAATCTGTATTATTATGGCTTGGATAGATGGTTATATGCGGACATCCCTCATGGCGGGCAGGATCACGAAGGGCTTATTTATGAAAAAGCCGTATGAGCGCAGAGATCTCCTCCAGGGTCTCCTGCTGGCCATTTCTGATCCACATCATCCAGATCTCAAATACGCCGGCACTCATGAAATGAATCCAATACTCCCGTCTCGCCCCGGTCCAGTCCGGAAACGGAATCAGCTCATCATAAAACTGCGTAATATGCTTCTTGAAGCTCTGATACAGCAGCCCGGTGAAATTACCTTCAATAGCCAACCGGAAGTCATCAGAGAAGGTTAGGAAAAAGCGGGTGAGGTCCGTTAGCTTTTGCTCGTTATTCTTTTTGTGGGCGATTTTATAGAAGATATCAGCAAACTTAGGTTCATAGTACTCCACCAGCACCTGCTCCAGGCTGTCATAATTCCGGTAAAAGGCCATTCGGCTGACGCCGGCTTTTCGGACGAGCTCTGAGATGGTCAGCTCTGGCATTTTTTTCGTCCGAAGCAGCTCCAGCATGGCCAGGGTGATCCATTCTCTTGTGTCTTTTTTGATCAATTGAGCATGATCGGTAGCTGCCATTACACTTCCTCCATTCTGTCACACATGCCTGTTACCGTCTTGATATCGATAAGGTCCAGTCTTATTATAGGGTAAAACATGTTACAAGTGTAACGTCTACTGGAGGGGATATCTCATGGCAGAGCTTAACAAGCCTATGGTGCTGGTTACCGGAGGTTCAGGATTCATCGCTGTGCATGTCATTGTGAAATTACTGGAGAAGAATTACCGTGTGCGGGCCACCCTGCGGACGATGGACAGGCAAGAGGAAGTGAAGGCCATGGCCGTGTCGGGCGGAGCGACCCATATAGAGGACTTGTCGTTTGTAGAGGCGGATCTGACTGCGGATAAGAACTGGAATCAGGCGGTGAAGGGGGCGGATTACGTGATTCATGTAGCTTCTCCAACGCCTAACCGAATATATAGAAATGAGAATGAGATGATTCAGCCGGCGTGTGAGGGGGTTCTGAGGGTATTACGGGCGGCGCGTGAGGCCGGGGTCAAACGCGTGGTTCTAACCTCTGCCTTCGGAGCCATAGGAGTGGGGCATAAGCAGCATGTAGGCCCTTATACGGAAGAGGATTGGTCTAATACAGAAGCTAACATCCATCCCTATCAAAAGTCCAAGACGCTTGCTGAACAAGCAGCCTGGGAATATATCCGCCAAGAAGGCGGAGGGCTGGAGCTGGCAACCGTCAATCCCGTAGGAGTGATGGGACCCATTCTGGGAAAAGATTATTCTCACTCCAATCAGATTGTCCGTCAAATGCTGGAAGGCAAGCTGAAATCTGTCCCGAAAATATATTCCGATTATGTAGATGTCCGGGATGTAGCCGAGCTGCATATCCTGGCCATGGTCCGGCCCGAAGCCAGGGGAGAGCGGTTTATCGCTTCCAGTGCCGAGAATCTCTCTACGCTGGAGGTGGCCAAGATTCTGCGGAGGCACCTGGGGCAGGACGCGGAACATGTGCCGACAAGGGAGCTTCCCAATCTGCTGGTCCGCGCTGCGGCGTTGTTCAATCCCAAGCTGAGAATGATAGCCACCCTTCTGGGCCAAGACATGTCAACCAGTAACGAGAAAGCGAAGCGTCTCCTGGGCTGGAACCCGCGCCCGGCAGAGGAGGCTATTGTAGCCACAGGTGAGAGTATGCTGGGCATAATTAAGGGAGAGACAAAATGACAAATCATAGATGCGATTAAGAATAAAGTTCAAGTGGTCACTCCTGAAATCTGACATGGTCCAGTATCGTATTTCCCCACTCAGGCAGCAGGCGGGCCTCTCCCGCAAAGCGGCTTCCGGCGATTGAGCCGTTTTGAAATAGCGCCCCCTCAAAGCTGCATTCCTCGAACCGGCAATGTATGAATAAGGCACTGCGGAAGTTAGCCCCCTCAAAGCGGCAGCGTGTGAAGGATACGTCATTTGCAATTACTTTGCTTAAGTTGCAGCCTGTAAAATCACAATCAAGGAACTCCTTGCTGATCCTGGCACCATTCAGCTTCGCTCCCCGGAAGGAACAGTGGTTGAAGGTATGTGTTACATATCGGTTGTCCAGTCTGACTCCGTCCAGGCAACAATGGATAAGCGTTGAGGTGTTGGGGCTTGCCGAATCCTCGAACCGGGAATAAGAGAAATCAATATCCTGCAGCGTGAGGTACTGTAGGCTCCCGGTCAGGGTAACCCCCCGGTAATCCTTGAGTCCTGCCTCCGTCTGTCCATAGGGAGAGAGGGGGAAGGAACGGTCTTTTTGATGCAGATTATGTTTACCTGAAATAGCGGCCAGACGCCGGTTCACTTCAGCGAGCTGGTCGTCCTGCCACCTGGCTAAGAGGAATTTCTTATTCAAGGTAGCCCCTCCTTACAATAATTTGGTAAAATGAATGGAATCTAGTTTATATGTTAGTATGCCAAGTAACTATAGACAAGCCATTAAAGGAGGACATCCACCCGTGGGAAGATCGTTTGCAAATCTGCATATAAAGTCAGGTGACCTGGACAAGACCCTTCAAGCCTTGAAAGAGCTGATCGCCAAGCATGGCAAGGTTCTGGGATATCCTGATTCTGAGACGCCGGAGCGTAAGGCCATTATCTATGTAAGCCAAAGTCATGAGGGCTGGATCAGCGTGCTTCATGATTATTTCGTATGGGGTACGGTGAAAAAGGCTGGCAGAACGTTGTCCGCGCTGCTGGAGGAGCCGGTGATGACGGTGGCCTACATGAATGAGGAGATCTTCGAGCTGTCGTTCTTTGAGCAGGGGAAGATCCAGGCTGAACGAATCTTCTGTGAGCCGTGGACCCGGGAGGAATACGAACAGCTGCGGGAAGAGCGCCTCAATGATGATTATGTGCAGCAAGTGCTGGGGATGAACGCTGAGGACTTCGGCGGATTCATCAGCCTGACCAGCCCGGAGCAAGCGGTAGAGCGGCTGTCCGAAATTACTGGAATGTCTCTATGGAGCGATGCGGAATGGCTGCCGTATGAAGAGACGCTCAGAGCACGCTTTGTTACCTATGAGTGGTAGAAGAAGATGCTAAAAAACAGCGGATTCTACAAGCTGCGCTTCTTCATCACACCCGAGGAGCTCAAGAGAGTCGTAGAGCTTCTGGAGCCAACGCAAGTGCGCTACTATTTAACCAATTATACCCGTACAGAGCATGATCAGAATCAGGTGGTGGAGGCGTATCGCGCCTTCTATCAATATTATACAGCTGCGGAAAAAGAGAGCTTGGTGCGCCCTTTCTTCATCTATTCGATGTCGGTTCTGCCGGACACGGAGAGCTTTGGTTTTTTTGCGAGAAATGAGGGGATCTCTATTCCCTATCACGGGCAATGGGCAGAGAATGAGCTGCCCTGTATCCTGATCTCTTGCGGCAAGGGGCATCGCGTCAATGCTCAGGATGAGCAAGGGGAATATTATTACTATGAGGATGTCCGGGAGCATAAGCCGCTGAGCTATGCCCTGTATAAGAAAATAACCGGCTCTATTCAAAAAATAACCAAGCCGCTCCGCTTCTCGGCGCAAGACACGGAGGCGATGGAGGAACAGAAGCCCTCTGTACGCATCAGCCGTGCTGCGGCTCAAGACTTAAGCGACTCATGGATCGTCAGGCAATATGGACTTGTGATCCATCCATGAAAGGGAGGGGAGCGGATGGCGCTGAAGTTGATCTGTACCTGGGGAGTGCTTGCTCTATCGTGTTCGGCGGTCTGGTGGAGCTTCAAGACCGAGAAGCTGATCACCGTCTCCTGGCTGATGTTCCTGCTCCCTGCTATTCTCCAGCTCGCTGCTGCTGTGCGGATCGGGCCAGGCAAAGCCGGATTACTGCTTGTATTCGGCTGTATCAATCTGCTGTTCGCGGCTCTGACCGGTGCGGCCGTCTGGTATCTGGTCCAGCTGGCAGATGCCTATAGAAGGGGGAAATAGTTCAAGTGATGGCTTAAGCCGTGGGAGGGAGGCAATATGCAATTGGGTTTTACGCTGGATACCCATGGCACATGTGTGGGTGTACTAAGGGATGAATTACAACCGTTAGAGGCAGTGGCAAACTCATGGGAATTCCCCTATGGTATCTTCGTTGTGTTCCGGGTATTGCCTGATCACTACGGGCGGAGAACGTTCAGACGCTTTGACAGCGGAGATCATACCCTCTATTTGGACCTCAGCCTCAGCTATGAGCAGTACCAGCGTATGTCCAAGAATGAGCAGCGCGAGGCTCTGGGCATTCACCTGTACAGCTATCTGGCAGAGTCCATTGCGAAGTATAACAAGCATGCCGGTACAATCGCCCAAGCTCAGCTGCTGGAACGGGTGAAGAGCTGGATGCTGGCCCACCACTGGCTGGAAGGGAAAATCCATCAGGCACGCATCCTCCTCTCCCAGGAGATGGGGATCTATGAGGTCAGTCAGGCCTTGAAGCTGCCGCTGGAAGAGGTCGAGTATATCCTGCTGCGCATGAATGACGATGCTCCTACCGTTGTTCATCCAGACAATCTATAATCATCCCTCTATGTGGGAGAGAGGAGCACAACGATGTATGAACGTCTGACAGAGAAATTGAGCAAGCCTTCCCCGGTCCGGTGGTTTCCGGGCCATGGGGCCGAGGAGAGCTGGATTGCCGAAGCCGAGGAGGAGTTGGGCTTCAAGCTGCCGCCGTCCTACCGCTGGTGGCTGACCCATTATGGGGGTGCCAGCCTGGGGGACGGGCAAATTCTGACGCTGGTTGCTCCTGAGCATAGGGAGTATACCGACTGGGATCTGCTGTATATCCATAGGCTGAACCTGGCGGAGGAATGGTGGGTCAGCCGGTTTCCGCACCGGCTAGACCTGTTCGTGCCGGATAGCGATGAGCTGTATTTCTTCGATGCCTCTTCCCCCGACGAACAGGGGGAATTCCCGGTCATGCGTTATGACCTGATGAATGATCTGATTGAGGAGTATGCCCCTACGTTCGCCGGATTCCTGGAGCAGCTGATCGATGAGCGTTCTCCTAGAATTCCTTAGTGGAA
Source organism: Paenibacillus sp. FSL K6-1217 (assembly GCF_045040735.1). Classification (NCBI taxonomy): domain Bacteria; kingdom Bacillati; phylum Bacillota; class Bacilli; order Caryophanales; family Paenibacillaceae; genus Paenibacillus; species Paenibacillus sp. FSL K6-1217. The sequence continues at coordinate 4,941,094 of NZ_CP150271.1, read as the reverse complement.
CAGCCAGTTAGAGGGAGGACAGCCATGAATACAGCGCAGGAAATAGAACGGTTGGCGGCGGAGATCGCGGAAGCAGCCCGGAGGTCGTTCCGCGGGCTTTTTGCGAATGGGGAGCATTATTATTACTGTACGTTGTATACAACGGGCGAGGGACATGCGCCAAGCCTATCCGCCTGGTCGCGGGAAGCGCTGGAGCTGGAAGCGGCTAGACAGGCAGAGGGCAGCGATTTGCCGGAAGCTGCGATGGCTGAGCTGATCAAATGGTCTTATGCCGATTCGCCTTATTGCTGCTTCGGGGATGAGTATTTCGATGAGGTCAAGCAGTCTTTCCAGGCGCGTCCGTCTATTGCGGAGCTGGAGGATAAGGAATGGAACGATGAGTTCACTATGAGACTGGAGGCCATGGAGCTGGCGATGCGGATGCTGGATGCTGAGGGCCTGTTCGCGCTCAGTCAGCCGCGGGAGGACGTATGCGTGCTTGCCGAAGTGATGCCGCCGGATGAGGGGAATACAGACATTGCCCTGCGGCTGAACCGGGCGGAGTCTCCGGCGATGCAGGCCTGGCTGGCGGAAGCAGCAGAATAAGATTATAGATGAATAACTCACGCTGGAAACCGGGGGAATGACGAATGTATATCGTAACTGAGCCGATAGGTCTGTCTGAGCATTACAAGCACCTGCTTGAAACGGCGAACGAGGGCCAGTATCCGCCAGCCTATACCCGGTTCTTGCAGCAGTACGGCGAAGGGACGTATCGGGGCTGGATGAATGTGCAGGCCCCTGACCCGGAGGTGCTGCGGCCTTTTGCCGAATACGGGTTATGGGAGCATGATGAAGACAGTCCAATCACGGAGCAGCAGATCGGTGAGTGTACGGCTATCGGGACCACTGTGGACGGTGATTTCCTGGCGGTCCATCCCCGGGTGAACGGGTTGCTGTGGCTGCCCCGCCATGCGGAGCGGATTCAAGCGATCCCGCTGCCAGCCGGGGAAGAGGAAGAAGCTGTTGGCTATGCCCTGATCCTGGATGGCATCTACCGCATGATGTATGGGCGGAGCCAGGAGGAGAGCGTCTATTATGAGCCGTGGACGGGAACCCGCGAGCATTTCTTCCTGCGGATGCCGCCGGGAGCGGGCCCGCTGGCGCTCAAGGAGCTGGCTGACCTGTACCGGGCGGACCATCCGCCGGATCTCTTCATTGAGAATCCTTACGTCTGCTACCTGTTCTATCGGGAGCTGGGGGGCTATATCCGCCTGAATCTGGCGGGTGGGCAGGAGGTAGCCGTCTTCTATGAGCAGGCTGCCGGGCAGGTATCTGCCAAGATGAAAGAGTGGCTTCTGTCGAAGGGATGCGAGCTGTATGCATAGGAGTGGAGAGTAAGGAGGGGTGCGGATGATTGTCCTGAAGGACATAGGGAAATTCGAGGTACTGCCGGAGCGGGCGCTGCAGATCTATCAGGGAGATGTTCCGGCCTTGCAGGCTGCGATTGCTGCGGGCTGGGATATCGAAGCGGAGCTGGAGCTTAGCAAGCGTACCACGATCAGTCCGCTAGACCTGGCAATGATTACGCAACAGACCCAGGTGGTGAAGCTGCTGGTGGAGCATGGCGCGAAGCTGAATGTCCGCCAGAATCCGGCCTTCCTGCAGGCGGTCCGTTATGGCAAGGAGGATATCGTCCGCTACCTTGCTGCGCACGGCGCGAAGCTGGACCTGCTCAGCCGGACAGGATCGGGCGCTTATTCACAGGCCTACTATGGCAACAAGAAGAATATCCCGCTGATCCATGAGCTGGGTCTGGACATCCGGCAACATGCTGGCGCCGTGCTGCGGCAGGCCGCCTCGGACCATGATCTGAAGACGCTTACCTATCTGCTGGATCAGGGAGCAGACATTAATTATAACAAGCCGGATATGGTCTATCCTTACGGGGCGACGCCGCTGACGGTGGCTGCACGGATGGGGAATCTGAACATGGTCCGCTTCCTGGTAGAACGCGGTGCGGACATAATGATTACGGAGAAGGACGGCGAGCGGCCGTATACTATTGCTGTCAGCAGCAAGCATACCGCCATGGCGGAATACCTGAAATCGCTGGAACCGCCGGATCTTCATGATGTGGAGAATAAGAAATACGAGCTGGCCAAATATAAACTGCCGGATGAACTGGTTCAGTTCCTTACCGGGGACGAGCTGCGCCTGACGCTGGTCTCCAATGAGTATGAGATCGGGTACATTGACTTCTTCAGCTTCACTGACACGATAGAGATGAAGGCCGGCCGGCGCAAGCTGCTGCGCCTGTCTGCCGATATCGACAATTATTCCGGTCTGGTGCTGGTCTGGAATCCGCAGAAGAAGGGGCAGCTCGGCTGTTATGATCTGGAGCATCAGACGTATGCAGATCTGTGCAGCTTCCCGGAATTTGTTGCGCAGCCTGAACATTACCTCATACAGTTCATGGAGGGGGAGCTGGACGGATCATGAAGGAGGGATTGTCTGAATTGAATCATAACCGTGAGACCTATGAGACCCCTGAGATCCTGAATGGGCTGGAGGACATGCGCTCTGAGCTAACCGGGTATTGTTACCGGATGATGGGTTCTATCTTCGAGGCGGAGGATGCCGTCCAGGATACCATGATCCGCGCCTGGAAGCATCAGGAGCAGATGAGGCAGCAGGCTTCACGCAGGGCCTGGATGTACCGGATTGCCACCAATGTCTGTCTGGACCGGCTGAGGAGCGCCAAGCGGCGGGCGCTGCCGATGGATCTCTCGGAACCGGCCGCTGCCGTTACGGAGCCTAGGGATAGCCTGCCTCAGCATTCCTGGATCTGGCCGGCTCCGGGCCATGTGGATGACCCTGGCAATATCCTGGTCAGCAGAGAGACCCTCCGGCTGTCCTTCATTGCACTGCTTCAGCTGCTGCCGCCCCGCCAGCGTGCCGTGCTGATTCTGCAGGAGGTCTTCCGGTGGTCGGCAGCCGAGACCGCCGGGGCACTGGAGATGACCGTGGCCGCAGTGAACAGCGCGATGCAGCGGGCACGGGCAACCATGGCCAAGGCACAGCTCCGGTCCGAGGCCTTGCAGGCTGACGATGACGAAGTGGACGAAGGACTGATTACCCGGTACGTGGAGGCTTTTGAACAGTACAATATTGCTGCGCTACTCGCCTTATTCCAGGAGAACGGCAGCCTGTCGATGCCGCCATTTACGATGTGGGTGCAAGGCGGCGCGGATCTCGCGGCCTTCTACCAGATCACACGCAGTCACTGTGTGGGCTCGCGGTTGATACCGGTCCGGGTGAACGGGAACCGGCCTGCCGTTGCCCAGTATGTTCCCTCTGGAGAAGACGGGTTGCTGGTCCCGTGGGCGATTCATGTGCTTGAGCTGAGCGGGGGGAAGATCGCGCATGTTCATCATTTTATAGATGCTGAATTATTTATTCGCTTCGGATTGCCGGAGCACCGATGATTCTGCCGCGGCCGGAACGTCTATACTAATGAATCACACAGGCAATTCCAATCCGAACTCAAGGAGGAACACACAATGACAGTCAAACTTACTCCCTACATCACCCTGGAGGGACGCACGCAGGAGGCTATTCAGTTCTATGCACAGACTATGGGTGCTGAAGTTCTCTCCATCCTGACGTATGGTGATATGCCGGACCTCCCGGACACGTTCCCGGATGAGGTACGGAGTCTGGTGGCCCATGCCAAGGTCCAGGTGGGCGGCACGGAGCTGATGTTCTCGGATACTCCCGGCGGTACACCGGTGGAGAGCGGGAAGCGGGTAACGATCTGCGTGACTACGGATAGTGTGGAGGAGTCGCGGAGAATTTTTGATGCGCTGCAGGAGGGCGGTCAAGTCAATATGCCGTTTCGGGAGGAGCCGTTCAGCCCCGGCTTCGGCGATCTGACGGACAAGTTCGGGGTGACATTCCAGATTTATACGGAGCTTGGATAGAGTGGAGAACGAATAGGAGAGAGCATCGGGCATGATGAAGACGAACGTTGAAGTACCCATACGTTGTACAGGTGTTGCTGTAGTATTGCTGAGGAATACCTCCTCTGGTTATCATGTCCTGTTACTGAAGCGGGCCGGTTCGGTACTCAGGGATGCCTGGTGCTATATCGGCGGGGGCATTGAAGAAGGGGAACTAGCGTGGGAGGCTGCATTAAGGGAGATTCGGGAAGAGACGGGGATTACCCAAGTCGCTCTCTACACCTCCAATACCTTCGACCAGATCTATTCGGCACAAGAGAACTATATCTACGTCGCCCCAGTGTTCGTGGGATACGTGGATGAGACCCAGGATGTCATTCTTAATCATGAGCATAGTGATTATGAATGGCTGCCGGTGAATGAAGCCATCGAACGGGCCGCATTACCGGGAAATGATGCCGTGCTTGCTTCGATCGAGAAGCATTTCATCAAGAAGACTCCAGCAGAGTGGCTACGTGTTGACACGCCATAAGAGGGCCGGAGAAGGGCTGCACGTGATGAGCGTGCAGCTTTCTTTTGCTTGCTGGGAGAATGCATCTGCAGATGTAATCGAAAAACCGATCACATTGGGCGTTGCGTGGGCGCGTGAGCTCAATGTAGGCGAAAAACCGAACACATTGGGCGTTACGTGGGCGCGTGAGCCCAATGTAGGCGAAAAACCGAACACATTGGGCGTTGCGTGGGCGCGTGAGCTCAATGTAGGCGAAAAACCGATCACATTTGGCGCTGCGTAGGCGCGTGGGGCAAATGTAATCGAAAAACCGAACACATTGGGCGTTGCGTGGGCGCGTGAGCCAGATGTAATCGAAAAACCGAACACATTGGGCGTTGCGTGGGCACGTGAGCCCAATGTAGGCGAAAAACCGAACACATTGGGCGTTACGTGGGCGCGTGAGCCCAATGTAGGCGAAAAACCGATCACATTCGGCGCTGCGTGGGCGTACGGACCAAATGTAATCGAAAAACCGAATACAATCTGCCGGCACTGGAAGTTGATCGGATGTGCCCATGTGCGGTCGTGAATGGTAGCGTAAATCGTCAGCTGGGCGGGTCCGTTTTTTACACTTTTCGCACAATCGCCAGTCCGTGCAAACTATACCCAAGCAGACTCTTATCCTCACAGGTCTGCAGATGAAACTGAAGCCAGCGTTCAAAATCTTCTTGCTGTGCCTCATTGATTTGCTTAGCAAACAAATAACCGACGCCGTCTGTTCCAATATGGGCCACAAGCTCTGTGTGATAGGCCGCTGCTATGCGTTCCATGTCCAAGGGGGACATATGTAGGAATAGACCATCCTTCGTCTGGTTGGTATGCCAGGTAAGCACATCATCCATATTCCCTAACCTATCGCCTATGCTTAATAACGAAACGGCAGCATTGTTAATATATGAGACTGCCAGCAGCCCTCCCGGCTTCAGCACGCGCAGGCATTCGGCCATGGCCAGCTGTCGGTCTTCATTGCCGATATGATAAAAGGCTCCCATGTTCAAAACAACATCAAAGGTTTCACTGTCAAAACGGGATAGATCCGTGATGCTTCCTGCATACATATCGGCCAATACCGGATGCTTGCTCTGCTTCTCTCTTAGGATATCTACATGATGAGGAACGAGATCTCCAGCTACAACCTTATGCCCCAATTCTGCCAGTGGAAAAGAGTAATTCCCTGTCCCTGCGCAGCCGTCAAGAATGTAGGCTTTCGGCTTAAACAGCTTCTTGAAGTAGGCCATCGTTGTGATCCATTCGATCTGATGACCGTTATCCCTGGACAGTCTTCCCTCCTCATCATAGGAATCATAGTAATCCGTTATCGCATTCACCATATTGCCCTCCTTAAAGTTGGCCGGGCCTTATCAAGAAAAACTGCCCTCCCCCTACCTTAACGGATCGGGGGAGGGCAGGCTATGACGGGAGTTACTTGAAGATCCGCTGCGAGAACTGATACAGCCCGCTGCTCCAGACCTTGCCTTCATGTCCGCCTACATCCAGATACCACAGATGCGGAACATTCATGCTGGTCAGGCTGTTATGGAAATTCTGGCTGACATAGAGCAGGCCGTCCGAAGCGCCGCAGGAGATCCAGAGCAGCTTCAGCTGGCTGGCCGTCTGCGCCGGATTGGTGATCAGCTGTGAGGCCGACTTCGTATTCGGAGCAGAGGAGAACGCGCCGATCCACGAGAACTTGTCCAGATGCTTCAGGCCGAAGTTCAGGGTCTGTCCGCCGCCCATGGATAAGCCGGCGAGGGCGCGGTTCTGCTTGTTTTTGTATACCGGGAAGTGGGAATCTACATAAGGAATGAGATCATTAATCAGGTCAAATTCAAACCGTTCGAAGGCAGCAACCTTGTCCGGTGCATAAATATCGCCGATCGGGCGGTCATCGGCCATGGCGCGGCCATTCGGGAATACGACAATCATCGGCTCCAGCTTGTTCTGGGAGTACAGGTTGTCCAGAATGTTCCGCGGATTCATCCCGTTCAGCCATTCGTTCTGATCCCCGCCGATGCCGTGCAGCAGGTAGAGCACGTTGTAGGTCTTGGAAGGGGTATAACCCGGAGGGGTGTACACCATCGCGTTTCTTGACTTGCCTACAGTAGTCGAATAATAAGAAATCTGCTGTACGTTGCCGTGGGGAATATTATTGCGGTATCCGTCATAGCCTTGCGGAGCGGGAGTGATGGTGCTGGTTACAGCCGCAGCGGCATCCGCAGAGAGGCTCATATCCTGCTCCTCGGCTACAGGTGATGCATAAGACATAGCCGGCAGCATCAGCGCTGCCGTCAGAGCCAAAGCGGCAATACGGGTCATAATCTTCTTCATTTCACATATCCTCCTTAGTTTAAATAGATTAGGTCAAACCTGATTCATCCGTCCTCTAAGGTCCCTCTATAAAGCAGAGCCCTCCTTTCCCGACATTCAATGTAAGCGCATCCAACATAAGGATACCATATTTAGCATATTATGTAAATTATCTTTTTGGGATTTTTTGATAGATTTTAGATTCATTCAGCGGCTATGCTGTAGTCATACCGGAAGAAGCGGGGTAATAGACAAATATAGAAGCCAATAACTGGAGCTACGGCAACCCGGGCACGGCAATGTTACATTTACAATCATCCGGATTGCGGCGGGAGCCAAGGACTGGAGGGATGGATCATGATAGGACAGAGTGTATCAGGAATCAGTCCGGTACAGGTCATCATGGCCTACGGCGGCACACAGAGCGATGTCAGTTCCCTGGAGAAGCAGCGGGACCGGCTGATACTGGAGCTGGACCGAGTGAACGCGGCACCGGGCACCGAGGCCGTACCCTACCGCCGCGAGCAGCTGCAGCGGCAGATCCGGCTGCTGGAGGTTCAGCTCGCACGCAAAGCCGGCAGCAGCACTTCCACGGACGTAAGCACAGCTCTCCAGAATGTTCAGGCTCCGCCTATGAGGACCGAGTGGAAGGGGTTCCTGAAGGGAATCGGCCAGACGGATCCGCGGACAGCGACAGTGAATGCAGAGGGGCGTTTCGAAGCATTCATCTAAATCATCTAATGCATTACATCTAAGGTTAACAGATGGTGCAGAACAGTATAATTGTGTCCCTGGAGAGTGGGTTTGCCACCCTCCTTTCTTTTTGGCCCGGGATTATAGTAGGGAATGACTCTATGTACTCTGCTGGAAATTGAAAGCGGTTGCCTGGAGCCAAATCGATCTGGAGGAGGTATTTATGCTTACTCGCAAAGTCATGAGATTGCTGCTGGTGCTTGCCGTCGCATTCACGGGGTTCATCCCGCCACAGACCGCCGGTGCGGCTGAACCGGAACCGGGAATGGAACCGGTGTCGCAGGTGGCCGCTGCTGGCCCGGCAACTATTCAGAATTACCCGATGCCGTCTATCTATACTCCGTCTTCTGTCTACTCGTTGAAGGTGAACAATGAGGCGGTCCCCGTCGTCAAGTATTTACCCGACTATGACTATGCTCAGTTCTCCTTTGAAGGAACCATTAGTCTTGAGGTGACGGCAGACCAGCCAATTACCTCGTATTCGATCAGTCCGCTGGCCAAGAACATCACGGGGACGGTTAACGGCAACAAGCTGACCTTCACCCTGTCGGCCTCTACCTATGTGATCGTGGATATTAATGCACCTGCGAACGAAGACCCGAATGAGAAGGACCCGGACAAGCGCCGCAAAAGACTCGTGATCGCGGCCGATCCGCTGGAGACTGACATCCCCGCGTCCTCCGGCCCGGGAATCTACAATGTGACCGCTGCACCGTACAACGCAGACAAGACGGGGGCAACGATCACCTCTGGCGCCATCCAGCAGGCGATTGATGCGGCCAATCAGGCCGGAGGCGGCATTGTGTATATTCCGGCAGGCGTGTACAAGAGCAGCAATCTGACTCTGAAAAGCAATGTTACGTTCTACCTGGCCGGAGGAGCCGTCATTGTCGGCACAGGCCGGGGCGAGGACTACCGGAATGACTTCCGCAAGGATTCGATCTCGGATGGAACTTATTTTATCCGTACCGCCACCAATTCCGTGAATATCACCATGCGGGGACGCGGAACGATCGACGGCAAAGGGATAGAGATGCGCAAACGCAAGATGACGAACCCGCCTGCAACCCATAAGCAGGGAGAGGGGTTCATCAATAACCTGGTGGTGCCGATGGCAACCAGCAACTTCAAGTTCGACGGGTTAACGCTGCGGGATGGGGGCTTCTGGGCGTTCCTGGTGGTACGCTCCGATAACGTGACCATTACCAACTATAAGGGATACCAGGATTTATTTACGCTTGAGGATGATGCCATCGATATTAACGAGAGCCAGAACGTGCTGGTGAAGCACGCCCTTGCCATCTCGGATGACGATACCTTCTCCACCAAGACCTGGCCGCAGAAAGGTATGTCCAAGGACTGGCCGGGTGCCATCGAGCATCTGGAGAATGTGGTGTTCGAGGACTGCTTCGCCTGGACCCGCTGCGCTGCCTTCAAGCTGGGGATGGGCATCTGCACGCCGCAGATTGGCGTAACCATCCGCAATTCCTACGTCTATCAGAGCGCCCGGGCGCTGCTGGTGGACCATGCTTATACAGAGAATCCGCTCCCGGTTGAAGGCTGGGCCCAGGATGTGACCTTCGAGAATATTGATATTGAACGGGTGGGGATCAACCAGTTCGGCAATTACTGGCTGCGGGTCTCCACCAGTACAGCAGGGGATGTAAGCAATGTTATTCTCCGGAACATCAATGTCCGCGAGACGGGGGGAGATTCTCCTATTCAGGGCAATCCCACCAGAGGCGGGATGGTGAACGGGGTAACTTTTGAAAATGTGGTGGTCAAAGGAACGCTGGCGAAGAATCTCAGTGACCTGAAGGTGAGCATCAAGAATGAGAATGTAAGCGGAGTCGTCTTCGCGAATACGGATCAGGCCTGGTTCAGCGATCACTTCACCTCCGGGCTGCTCCCGGATTGGACCGTGGCTTCAGGCGCCAGCAGTTGGGCGGTAACCGATCGAACAGGGAACCGGGTGCTGTCCACCAGCCAGACTACGACGGCGCTGATCACCGCCAAGGCCGGTTCATCCTGGACAGATTTCACGTATGAAGCCAGAGCCAGACTGCCTCTCATTAATGGAAGCGAGAACGCAGGTATTGTCTTCCGGGTGCAGGATCAGAACAACTTCTATATGTACCGGATCGATGCCAGCACAAGCCAGCTGCAACTCTACAAGGCTGTAGCCGGAACTTTAACGAAGGTCTCGAACACCTCGTTCGTGCCGGTCCAGAACCAATGGTATACGCTTAAGGCGACGGTCCAGGGCAATACCATCAAAGGGTATGTGGATGGAGTGCTGAAGACCACATGGACCAATCCGGTCAATGAATTAACCTCGGGCGGAATCGGCTTCCGCACCACTTCAGCCGGGGTCTGGTATGACGATGCCAAGGTGACTGCCATTCACAATCCGCCCACGGATATCACTCTCAGCGCTACCCAGGTGCCGGAGCTGACCACACCAGGCGGTCTAGTGGGTACCTTCACTACAGCCCACCCGGATGCGGGGCAGACCTTTACTTATGCGCTGGTCCCCGGGCAAGGCGACGCCGATAACAGCAGCTTCTCCATTGCCCCGCAGGGAGACAGGCTGATCCTCCGCACTACACCGGATTATGAAGCGAAGAGCAGCTACAGCATCCGGGTGAAGAGCATTGACGCCAATGGCCTGTCTCTGGAAAAAAGCTTCACGATTCAGGTTACAAATGTGGATGAGACCCCGATTGATGCTAATCCTAATTCGGTCCGGTTCACAGATAACTTTGAGGATGGTAATACAACGGGCTGGACGGCTGCTACTGGAACCTGGAGTGTAACCACAGACGGCAGTACGAAAGCCCTGATCCAGACGAAGGGGAATACGACGGCGCTTATTACAGCCGGGGATTCATGGCAAGATATTGCTATGGAAGCCAAAGTGAAGGTTCCCATCGCCAATGCCAATGCCGGCATTCTCTTCCGGGTGCAGGACGCCAATAACTACTACATGTACCGGATCAATGTAAACGACAAGAAGCTGGAGCTGTTCAAGGCGGTTGGCGGAACGCTGACCCCCGTGTCCAGCACACTCTTCGCCGATGCGGCTGCGGGCCAGTGGTATACGCTGAAGGCAGTCATCAAAGGGAACAGAATTCTAGGCTTTGTGGACGGCCAGTTGAAGCTTGAGTGGACGAACCCGCAAACGGAATTAACCGCAGGGAAAATCGGCTTCCGAACAACGTCCCAGAATGCGGTGTTCGATAACGTCCGCGTTACCGGTATACAGAAAGTGACGGCAAGTGCGCTTAAGACGTTAACCCTCGATGTGTATGAAGCGGTTACGCCTGAAGGCAACCGGCTCAGCGTTAGCCCGGGCAGCCCGTTTGCAGGGGAGACCATCACCCTGACGGCTGAAGGCCATAACCAGAGCCTGGCACCTGCCACCCCTGGAGATGAACGTTATCATCCGGAGGCCTGGAGCTCCACAGAGGAAGGTATGGCAGGCGTCTTCACCGTAACGGATGATGTGTATCAGGCGGCCTATGTTCCGTCTGCTGAAGGTGATTACAAGATCACTGTCATCTACCGCAAGCAGGTCTGGGACGGTACAGTCTGGGCTGATACGGAGCTGACGGATACCCTGATTGTGGACATTAGGGTAACCCTGAAACCGGCAGATGTGGAGGATGACGGAACGGATGAGCAGGACCCGCCGGTCCTCGGTTAACCTATAGATTACTATTCCTATCCTGGTGTGTAAGCAGTGATGCTTATGTGCCGGGATTTTTTTGCGTTAAAAAAGATTAGCGTAAAAGTGCAACCGGCGGCCGGAATTCTCTACTATATAGGTAAGAGGATGCCAAAGGAGATACAGCAGATGGAAGATCAGGGAATCATTCAGCTATACTTGCAGCGCTCACAGCAGGCCATCGCCGAGACCCGGAGCAAATACGGCGCGTATTGCCGGGCGATCGCCAGGAATATTGTCGCCAGCCCCTCTGATATGGAAGAGTGTGAGAACGACACCTATCTGGCCGCGTGGAATGCTATTCCGCCTAACCAGCCCCGCAGGCTAAAGGTATTTCTGGGGCGGATCACCCGCAATATCGCGCTCGATAAGCATAGGTATAATACGGCCAAGAAGCGGAGCCGCCAGTTCGAGGTGATTCTGGAGGAGCTGGAGGACTGCCTGCCTGCGGCGGAGACGGTAGAAACGGAGCATGCCGCAGGGGAAACCGCCCAGTTGATCAATGAATTCCTGTACGGGCTGGAGGAGGGGACACGAAATTTATTCATCAGGCGATATTGGTATGCGGATTCGATAGAAGCCATCGCTGGCAGGTTCGGTATGAGCAGCAGTAAGGTGAAGTCGAGCCTATTCAGGACCCGGAACAAGCTTAGAGTTCATTTAGACCAGGGAGGCGTTCACCTATGAAGCGGGAGGACTTGTATAAGGAGATCGGGCAGATTGACGAGGAGCTGATTGCGGCGGCTGAACACAGCGGAGTAAGGGGCAGGGGCAGCAGACACAGGTTCTCCAAAAGATGGATCGCCGTAGTCGCCTGTCTGGTCGTGTACAGCTCAACTTCTACAGTGCTGCTCGCCACAGAATACACCAGAAATAAAACGGAGGAGCCCTACATCCGTTATCTGACAGCGGAGGATATGGAGCTGGCACCTCCTGCTCAATATGAGGCGGACAAATTCCTTCAGGCGTTAGCCAGCGGGAATGATGGTAAGGTATATATTGCGGTGAACCGGCTGGTGGAGAGCTTCAATGATCCCAAGGCGCGGGAGCTGGCGCTTCAGAAGCTGCAGCCCTTCTTGACGAGTGATTCCGCAAAGATCGCGGAGTCGGCTGCTTTTGCCACGGATATCCTGTCCAAAAGCTACCAGAGTCCCTATCTCTACAAAATGGCTGACGGGAGCATCGTGTTTGCCTTATTCAACAATTATTCAGATTACGGTACCCAGAATGTACTCTGGCGCATACAAGATGATGTGCTTGAACCGTATTTCAGCTTCGCGGCCCCTTCGATGTACATTAAGGAGATCCTCCCGTCCCCGGACCGTAAGCTCCTTGCGGTGGTGACCAGCTCTAACAAGAGTGAATTTGTGCAGATCCTGAATGTGGAGAAGGGGACGGTCAGCCCGGAGCTGGCAGAGTCGGCGAGGATCAGGTATGGCGCGCAGCGCAAGCTGGATACTTGGACGCGCAGTGATCATGAGAATTACAGTTATGTGAACCATCTTGTGTGGCAGAATAACGAGACCTTGGCGTTTGGGGGTTCTCTGGCCTACAACGACACAGCGGTTATCGAGAATGTTAGCGTGACGTACCGGTTCAGGGATAGAATGATGGAGGTACGGCCCGTGAAGTAGTGAGTTTGCTCTACACGAATATAGCTGCGAATGGATAATACATCCGTCCGCGGCTTTTTTGATGTTTTGGGGTCCCCGCAAAGTACCTGAGTCATCATCGAAGCTAAAGCCCCACTTTGTGGGGTTATTTTACTGTGCGGTGGAGAGAATTTAAGAAAATTTTAATCTTTACCCGACTTGTTCTTAAATAGTTGCGCCTATTCTTGAGTACAGGGAGGGAGCAACTTGAAGAATTGGGCCCGTAAGGATTCATCGGTGGCTTGGTTATTTCTGGCACCCAGTCTCATCGGGTTTGCCTTGTTTTATCTGATTCCGTTTGGCATGGGCGTGTTCTATTCTTTCATGGACCGTGCGGTGGACGGGCAGTATGTGGGCCTGCATCAGTACCGGGAGCTGATCGCGGGCGACTCCTTCCGCAAGGCGGCTTTCAATACCTTCTACTTCAGCCTGGTGAGTGTTCCGCTGCTGATCGTGCTGTCGCTGGGACTCGCGCTGCTGCTCCATAAGAAGCTGTATTTTCAGAAATGGCTAAGGACGGCTTACGTTCTCCCGCTCGTCGTTCCTGTCGCTTCCATCATCCTGGTCTGGCAGATCCTGTTCGACTGGAACGGGGCGCTGAATGCTTGGCTGAGCGGCTTCGGCCTGGCAAGGGTGGACTGGATGAAGACGGAGGCCGCGCGGAATGTAATTATGATGATGTATGTGTGGAAAAACATCGGGTACAACGTGATCCTGTTCCTGGCCGGACTGCAGCAGATCCCGAAGGATTATTACGAGACCGCCCAGATTGAAGGGGCCGGCCGTTTCAGGCAGTTCCGGAGCATTACGCTGGTCTACTTAACCTCTACGATGTTTTTTGTAGTCATGATGTCGATCATTAACTCTTTCAAGGTATTCCGGGAGACGTATCTGCTGGCCGGGCCGTATCCGCATGACAGTATCTATATGCTGCAGCATTTTATGAACAATATGTTCCTGTCCCTGGACCTCCCGAAGATGACAGCGGCATCTACCCTGATGGTCGGCGGCATTCTGATCCTTGTTCTCGGGCTGTTCGCCATGGAACGCCGGTATCGTCGAAATATGGAATAGAGGTGGAGAGATTGTGCCAGTGGATAAAGTCTTACCCAAGCTAATATTAACCGTCATTATGGGAGTGGTTGCCCTGCTGATGCTGTTCCCGATTGGGGTCACGCTCATCAATTCGTTCATGAGTAGCCGCGAGATAGGGATCAATTACGGTCCGGTCGGACAAATGAACACGGTCATAGAGGGCAGGAGCGATCCGTTCGCCAATCTGAAATGGCTGCCCGATCAGGTCTCTCTGGAGCAGTACGGCAAGGTGCTGCTGGAGAGCCCGATGTACCTGTCGATGTTCTGGAATTCGGTGTTCCTGGTGGTGCCCATCATTGCCGGACAGACGCTTATAGCTGCGTTGGCAGCTTACGCATTCTCCAAGCTGAGATTTCGGGGCCGGGAGCTCCTGTTTCTGGTCTATGTCCTGACGATGCTGATGCCCTTTCAGGTAACCCTGGTGCCCAACTACATCATGGCTGACCGGCTGGGGCTGCTGAATAGCCCGGGGGCCATTATCCTGCCTGGCATTTTTGCGGCCTTCGGTGTGTTCATGCTCAGGCAGTTCATGCTGGATATTCCGTATGCCTATATCGAAGCGGCCAAGATGGATGGAGCCGGACATTTACGGATTTTTTATACCCTTATTGTTCCCATGGTTCAGCCGGGTCTGGCCGCGCTTACGATTCTCTTATTCGTCGATTACTGGAATATGGTGGAGCAGCCGCTGATTTTCCTGGATGATCCGCTGCGTCAGCCCCTATCCGTCTACTTATCGAATGTCAGCAGTGAGAAGGGGCTTGCATTTGCTGCTTCGGTCATCTATATGGCCCCGATGGTGCTGATCTTCCTGTATGCGGAGACGTATTTCATTGAGGGCATTCAGTTATCCGGGATCAAGGGCTAGGGCTCGCATATGAGGGACTTATGAGGATAGGAGGAGAACGGGGAAATGGAGATTACAGGAGTGCCCGCAGACCACAGGCGGAAAAAAAACATTAAAAGGGCCTTCCTGTTGCTGCTGGGCGTGTTACTCTTCTTCACCTTCTTCAGCAATACGCTGCAGTCGTTGACCTTGCCCAAGGTAACGACGATCACGCCGCAGAGCAAGAGCCTTGAATTCACGCTGGAGGGCAGCGGGGTGCTGCGGCCCGTGAATGAAGTGAAGCTCCAGAATGGAAGCGGCTGGAAGCCACGGGAGGTGCTTGTGCAGGAGGGAGAGCGGGTGAAGAAGGGGCAGAGGCTGATCGTCTATGACAGCCAGTCTGCTGAAGCCGGGCTGCAGGATGAAATCGCGCTGCTGGATCAGCAAAAGCTAGGGCAGCAGACACTTCAAGATCAGTTCATTCAGACGTATGCGGAAGGGGATGAGCTCCAGATTCGCAAGGCCCGGCGCGAGATTGAAGCAGGCAAGCAGGAGCAGGCCAGACAGGCGCGTAAAATCGCCGAGATGAGAGAGAGGTTAACTGCGGAGCAGCAGCTTAAGGCACCCTTCGACGGGATTGTGACCCGGTTGAATGCCCTTCCGGGGATACCGTCATCGGGCGAGCCGGATCTGGTGCTGTCGAGCAGCCGAGAGGGATTTCAATTCGATTTCACAGCGGACGCGGGGATATTATCCAGCCTGGGAATTACCTTGGGGGAGAAGCTTGAGGTGGAGGTTCATTCTACTGAGGGGCCATCGGCCCGGATATTGCCGGGAAAGATTGCAGAGATCAAGAGCGCTGAGGCGCGTGCCGGAAGTCCGGCCAGTGAGGATACCAGCAGGGCGGAGGACATCGCACAGAAGACGGTCTTCATTGTAATGAATGAGGGTTCGCTTCAGGGGGGTGAGCAGGTTCAGTTCCAGATGAAGAAGCCGTCCCTTCAGGAGGGTGTGGTGGTACCGACTAAGGCCATCCATCAGACGGGCGGGCGCAGCTTTGTCTATACCATCGAGGAGCAGCGGGGGGCACTGGGCAATACGTTTGTCGCCCGTGAGGTTCAGATCCGCTCCAGTATCACGAACGGCCCGGACAGCATGATTCAGACGGATAACCTGTATGGGGACGAGAAGATTATTCTGGAGAGCAGTGAGCCCTTGCAGGACGGGAACCGCGTACGTCTGCAATAGTTTTCGGATTACTCATACTATACGAACAATTACTTGGAGGTAGTGAAGGATGAAGATGAATAAGAGAATGGGCTGGCTGGGGATGAGCCTTGCTTTTACAACGGTGATGACAGCATGCAGTTCGGGGAGCAGTGCAGAAGCTCCAAGCACCGGGGGAAAGACGGTTGTTACGTTATCGGTTCAGCAGGATAGTGAGTTCTACCGAGCGGTAGAGCAGAAGTTTGAACAGGCTTATCCGGATATCGATTTGCAGATTCAGGCGTATAAGGGGATCAGCGAGAAGATGGAGGGTCCGGATTATGAGAAGTATCAGAAAACCGCCGGTACGGCATTGCTCTCAGGCAAAGGAGCCGATATTTATGAAACGGGCAGTCTGCCCGCCAGTGATTACGTGAGCAAGAAGCTATTCCTTGATATGGATGATTACCTCAAGCAGTCCAAGACACTGAAGCAGGAAGACCTGCAAATGAATGTGCTGAATGCCCTGAAGGTGAACGGGGGCACCTATATCATTCCGTCCGGGTTCAGCCTGAGAGCGTTCCTTGGAGACGGGGATGTACTTAAGCAAGCGGAGATCAACGATAAGAGCTGGACTTGGCAGGAATGGAAGAAAATCTCCAAATCGCTGATTGCGTCCGAACAGCAGGCGGGGTCCGCACACCGCTACGCGCTTCCGAATAATCCGCCGGATATGCTGCTTCAGGAGATGGTGGTCGACGGCTATAACCAGTTCGTAGACGTAGCTGGACGCAAGGCCAAGTTTGACTCCCCTGCCTTCATCTTTATGATGCGGGAGATTAACGAGATGTATCAGGAGAAATTGATGACCACCGAGCCGGTGGAGACCGAGAATCAATTGTTCTATTCTGCCGTTATACAGGGCCCGGCGGATTTCATCAACGTTCCGTATACCAATTTCGCCAATCCGAAGCTGCTGTATAAGCCGCATAGCGGAAACTCCGGGGCCATGAGAATTATTCCGAGCTATACGTTTGCGATACAGGCCAAATCGCCGGTTGCCGCACAAGCCTGGACGTTCATGGAGTTCCTGCTCTCTGATGAAGTTCAGTCCCTGCAGAGCAGAGAAGGCTTCTCTCTGCTCCGATCGCTTAATGACAAGCAGTTCAGTGAGCTTCAGCAGCAGGTGAAGAGCGGGACGTATAAGCTCCCGGACGGCAAGCTTGCAAGTGTTCCTGAGGAACAATTCAAGGTGTTCCAAGACATGATGGATACAGCGGATAACTTCGCCATGATGGATGTGAAGATTCTGAACATCATCGGCGGGGAAGCAAACGCGTTCTTCAGCGGACAGAAGACGGCAGAGGATGTGGCCAAGCTGATTCAGAACAAGGCGACTACGTACCTTAACGAATAGATCAAGGCCTGGGAGGTCCTGGTATGAAGCGAACCACGATTCTAATCGCAGAGGACGAGAAGGAGATTGCCGACCTGATTGCCCTGCACCTGCAGAAGGAAGGGTATCACTGCATCAAGGTGCCTGACGGCCGGGCAGCGGTGCAGGCTATTCAGTCACAGTCCGTTGATCTGGCGATTCTGGATATTATGATGCCGGAGCTGGACGGATACGAGGTTACCCGCCAGGTCCGGGTGAAGCATAACCTGCCGATTATCTTTTTAAGCGCGAAGACCTCAGATTTCGATAAGATTACCGGCCTTGTGATGGGAGCGGATGATTATATGATCAAGCCCTTCAACCCTATGGAGCTGCTGGCCCGTGTCAATTCCCAGCTGCGGCGTTCCCTGCAGTTCAGCCAGCCTCCGGCTGCCCATCAGGCCCCGGTGCTGGAGTCGGGCGGGCTTGTGATATCCCCTGACCGGCATACAGTTACGCTATACGGGAAGGCGATCGACCTCACGCCCAAGGAATTCGACATTCTCTATCTGCTGGCCAGCCACTCTAAGCAGGTGTTCAGCGCCGAGAATATTTTTCAGCAGGTGTGGGGTGAAGCGTACTATGAATCCGGCAATACCGTGATGGTGCATATCCGTACGCTGCGCAGGAAGCTGGGTGAGGACCAGAATAAGGACCGCTTCATCCGGACCATCTGGGGCGTCGGGTACACGTTCAATGAATAAGCGGGCCCGGGGCTTCCGAGCCAGATTAGTCCAGTTGCTGGGGGCAAGCATGCTGCTCTCAGCCGGTCTGACCTATGGGATCTTCAAGCTGCTTCAGCTCTACTACTCCGGGGTGAAGTGGGAGGACCCGGAAGCGGAAGTGCGCCGGTTCATCTATAGGCTCGGGGACTTCAACGTATCTCTGATGCTGTTCATTCCGCTCATGCTGATCTTCTTCTTCAAGTTCACCAAGCCTTATATCCGCTATCTTAACGAGATCTCCAGCGGGATTCATCATCTGGCCAACGGGGAATTTCAGAATCAGGTGAAGATTGCCTCAAGGGATGAGTTCAGCGCGATTGCCGAGGATCTGAATGCGGCAGGGGCTAAGCTGCTGGCAGCGGTGCAACGCGGCGATTTCGCCGAGAGCAGCAAGGATCAGCTGGTCGTCAATCTGGCCCATGATCTGCGTACGCCGCTCACCTCTGTGCTCGGCTATCTGGATCTGATCCTTAAGGAGGAGAAGCTGCCGATGGAGACAATCAGACACTACGCAACCATTGCTTTCACCAAATCCCAGCGGCTGGAGAAGCTGATCGACGGACTGTTCGAGATCACCAAGATGAACTATGGCACACTGCCTATGGTGAAGACGCACCTGGATATCGGGGAATTGCTCCGTCAATTGAACGAGGAGCTATATCCGGTATTTGAGCGGAACGGCCTGACCTCCCGGCTGAAAATTACCCCCGGCTTAAACGTCAATGGGGATGGGGATCTGCTGGTACGGGTCTTAGGGAATCTGCTGACCAATGCCGCCCGCTATGGGCAGGAAGGCGTGTATGTGGATATTAACAGCCGCCTTGATTCAGGTGTAGTAGCGGTTGAGGTGATCAACTACGGGAATCCCATTCCGCCGGAGGAGCAGGCGCATATCTTCGAGATGTATTATTCCGGGGACCGGGCGCGGACTCATCAGGATGGCGGCACGGGTCTGGGTCTGTTCATTGCGCGTAACATCGTAGAGCAGCATGAGGGGACTCTGTCTGTGGAGAGTAACGAGATATGGACAAGATTCGAGATGCGGCTGCCGCAAGTGTAAGCGAAGTTAAGGGAGGAGAGAATCAGAATTATGTATCATTCCAAGCGAAAATATGCTGCTGCCATGCTAAGCCTGGCGGTTCTCAGCCAGTCCATTGCCTTCGGAGCCTATACGGCTGCCGCCGGATCTTCAGCGGGAACAACGGCCGCCGCCGCCTTACCCACTCTGGAGGGACTGGGGGCGGTCTCCTTGAAAAGCGGCGTGAGTGTGAAGCTGCTGAATGCTGCGCTACAGCCTCAGGAGAGCGGGAATATACTCACGTACACCTTGAATTACTATAACGGCACGGGCAGCAATGTAAGCCTGATCGATTATTTCTCCAAGGTCACTACTTCAAGCGGTGCTGTAATTCAAGGCAAGCCGGTAACAGGCAGTGCTGCGGTCAAGTCCATTCCGGCTAACAGCAGTCAACCGGTTACGTACTACGTCAATGCGGGGAAGGCTGCCAAAATAAACGGAGTCCGCATCGCCCTGTTCGGCTGGGATTTCAGCCAGGCGAGCTATCAGAAGAAGCTGGGAACGTTCACGATTCCCGGCTCCTACTCTACAGTGACCCCCAGGGGCCAGAGCAAGAAGCTGACCCTGGGAGAGCTGCCGGTGACCGGCAAGGCGGAGAGCCTGCATATCTATAAGATGGACGGGAAGGTATATGCCCGGGTTGGAGTCAGCTTCATCAACTCGGGAGCCAAGGTACTTAAGGATACGGGCCTGAAGGGATACCTTGTATCGCCGGGAGGCTCTAGGTTCGAACTGAAGGCGGACAAGGCGGACACCCCGATCCAGCCCAAGGAGAAAAGAATCCTCTACTACCTGGCGGACCTTCCTTCTTATACAAAACTGGACAATATGTCCCTGCAATTCGTTCAGGAGGACGATGTGCTGCAAATGAAGCTGCCGGTTGCCGAATATAAGCTGCCTGCGGCGGAATCGCCTAACTTTAATGTACCTGTGAACGCCGTGAAACGGCTCAAGGTCAATAACAGCATGATTGATACCCAATTAGCCAGCGCGGCGGTCTATGCGGAGGATAATCTGGCGAAATGGAGCCTGAAATTCCGCGTGCGCAACGCGGGCAATCAGGCAGTGACGCTTCCGGCGTACCCGTTCAATCTGACTACGGACGAAGGCTACAGCTACCCGGTCAGCAATACAGCCCTGACGGGCCTTATCTTGAAGCCGCTGGAGGAGCAGACCGTAGAACTCAGCGCCGAGCTGCCCCTGAAGCTCAAGCAGGGTATGCTCCGGCTGCAGATGACCGAGCCGGCGGAAGCGGACCGGATTGCCTTCCCGGCAGCGATCTTTCAGATTCCGTATTCCTTGCAGCCGGATCATCTGCTGGCTACGGAATACCCTGTGCAGAACCCTCTGGGAACCTTCGTAGTCAAGCTCGAAGCGGTGGAACGTCTGCCGTGGTCGGACCAGGATCAGGTAGTAACTAAGGTGAGCCTGCGCAATACAGGTGCAACCACGGTGCAGCTCCCGGCGCTTACAGCGCTGCTGAAGGCGGGGGATAAGGACATCAGCGGCAGTGCGCAGCTTGTGATCGACGGCTCTGCAACTCATCTGGCTCCCCGGGAAACAGCCGTGCTGTATATCGCAGGCAACCTTCCCTATGCCTATAATCTCACGAAGCTGAAGATCATTCTTCAGTATCCTTCGGGGGAGGCCAAAGCGAATTTCCTGACACTGTTCACCAGCCAAGTGGAGAATACCCTGAGAACGGCGGCTGCCGGGGAGCCCCTCCATATAGGGCTGAGCGGTAAGAAGGCAGAGATACTGGAGAGACAGACCCGGGTCTATCCGGGGACAGATTCCAAGCTAATCTATACGGAGCTGACGATGACGAACGAGGAATTGCGCAGAACCCCGCCCGCGCAGCTGGTGGGCTATTACAGAACCCCGGATCAGCAGTATTTCGAAGCGGTGATCAGCCAGCCGGAGACAGCCCTGAATCCTCAAGAGAAAAGTCTCGTCACCGTCTGGAGTAAGCTTCCGCCGGAGATCAATGCTTCAGAGCTGACCTTCTTTCTTGGGGAAGGGATTGCCGAAGGCAAGCTTACAGCACCCGGGGCAGCGCCGACTGCTTATATTAATACCATGGGACTGGCGCTTAACGCCACGAATCCGGCCCCGCAGCCGTCTCTTCAGAAGCTGGAGCTGTTCCCGTTCTCGCTGTCCGTCACCCAGGCTACAGCCGTGATGCTTGAGGACCGGGAGTCTATCGAGGCGAAGCTAAGCTACCGCTTAACCCGCAGCGGGCTGTACGTAGCCGGACTCAATGAGCATAAGCTGGTAGCCGAGCTGATCGATCCGTTCGGCCAGCCTTCGGAGAAGCTTCTCTCCTTGGGCGAGGAAGTGACAGGTGCCGGGTTAACGGATAGCTTATCCTTTAGCCTGAACAATCGGGCGTACAAAGCCCTCTCCAGCGCCACGGTGCGGGTGAACATCTATGACGAGTTCCAGGGCAAGCGGATGCTGCTGGGCAGCGAGACGTATCCTGTGGTGTATGAACGGGCTGCGCCGAAGAAAGGGGAGGGGGAGTGATAGGGTAGCAGATGATGAAACAGGCCGCTTTCCGGGGAGGGAAGGCGGCCTGTTTTTCTTATATTGGATTGGATGACTTCCGTCTTCTGAGATAGATCCACATTATGAACACGACTGTTAGTGCAATTAGAGCGCTTATCAAAATAGGTCTTAGTAAGTGATTACTATCATCAGTATTGTATGCAGAAGCAACAGTTCCCGAACCATCTTTGGCGTCCTCTGAGGAATTGTTTTGTAAGGATTGCAGTACATCTATTAAATGCTCCGGTGGTTGAGGTTCTGAATTGCTGCTTAATCCTTTTGATTCTGTTGATGAGGCCTGCTGTGGGGCAATAATGAGCTCCTGATTATCTTTTTTGAAAGCAGCGATATATTCGTCCCGCTCACGGATAAGGGTAGGCTCGCTCACATTTCCCTCAGTTTGCAGAGCTTGAATAGCATAAGCCAAGGTCTCAGGATTTCCCCCGAACTCGTTAACCTGATAAGAACCGTTTGAATCTTTTTGAATAACCATCTTGGATTTGGGTACCCCATTCGACAAAATAAGAAATTCCCAGGATTCCTGAGGAGTAACTGTTTCAAGTAGACTGTCAGAAGCTTCCATCAATTTTGCGCCATCAATAAAATGAATCTGCATTCCTTCACCGACAGTAATTTCACCAATCTCTGTATCATTGGCATAACCGTATCCCTCGGGGTCTTTAGACAACCCTTCTTTAATTAAACTCAAGCCCTCTGTATTTGCAAAAGAAACCACATCTTCTGCAACGCCTTGGGCCTGTATAGGTGAGAGTAAATGTATAAGTAACAAAAATGAGGCAACACTTGCCAGGAATATCTTTTTCCTCATGCAAATCCCTCCTTAAATATATTTGTTGAAGCCATGAAGTCCCCATGACACCCCAAAACAAGCCTCTAGAATACTTCTAGGGCTTGTTTCGGGTGCATTAAATTACGCTACGCTCTAACCAGCCGCCCAAACATCCAGTTCAATCTTCAATTCAGGCAGTCCCAAGCCCTGGATATAAGCAACCGTCATGGATGGCGGCGTTGGGCCGAACACGTTGTTCCAGATGGAATAGAAATGATCCCAATCGATTTCCTCCGTGGCCCAGATGTTGATTTTAATCACATGATCCGGGGTTAGTCCTTGAGAGGACAGAATATCAACAATATTGCCCATCGTATTGGTTACCTGCTGGTTGAATTCTGCGGGGATATTATTGTCCTGATCGATCCCGATTTGGCCGGAAAAGACATACATTTCAGCATCTCTGCTGATCTTCGTCACATGGCTGTAGCTTCCAACCGGTTGGGCTATATTCTCGGGATTATATCTTTGAATGACATTGTTATTTAAGTTCATAATAGTAAGTCTCCTTTTAAATTCGCTGTTTTTGTTCGCTCTAGACTATTCTGGACAGACCTATCCCGTCTGAATGGATTCTAGAAAAAAACAGCAGTGGAATACCCGATTCCAGCAGACAGATATTGAATAGACCTCTTCTTCATCAGGTAATCCCTCCTAAGTATTTTAAAATTTAACTTACAGTAAAAAGGATAACACATGCTACGGAAAAACAAAAATACATGGCATGAAGGGGTCCGGGGGCTGAGAAATAAGTTAAATTTTCCCTGTGTCGTAATACTTTCGCCCTGTTGGCCTGCCGGACCGTGTGTGATGATGGAACCATCAAACGGCTGCACGTTGGCCGGGAGATCATCTTCAGGCTATTGCAGTCCTTCCTTCTACTCAAATTGGATGAATTAGGGCCGCAGCTCTCCTGAAGTATACTTATGATGCTTATCCGGAGAGGAGGCGTCCAGGCTATTGTATTCCTTCCTTCTACCCATGGACTGAAACCAAGTAGGGATACAGCTCTCCTGGACACTTTTACTATGAGAATGAACCGAATCTACCTGCGCAGAGCAGGCAAAATCATGCTGAAACACACCCCTGACACAGAGGGCATTAAGCGGCTCCCAAAAGGGTATCTGGCTGCTGCCCTCCGTAATCTGCAGGGGCTTGGATATACTCTGTCTCCTGCCTTATTCCGGGCGGTCCAGAAGCTGACCCGTGAGGATTTCGAGCAGCTGTATTATCCGCTGATTGCGGATGTGAAACGGATGATTGGCGCGCATGTGAATTACGCACCGGTGTATCCGGGCTTCCCGGAGCAGGTGATGCAGGAGGACGAGGCGGAGCTGTATTTCAATGCAATGTACCATTACTACACCTGGGAGCTTCCAGATGTTGAGACTGCGCAGCGAACGCCCCTTGAGGATCAAGTGAAGCTGAAGGCCATTGACCTGGGGAGCATCACAGAGTTCCGGACCCTAATCCGCCAGCTGATGGAGGCCAAGGGCTCGATCTCGGCAGAGGATCAGAAGGACATTGACGCTGTGATTGCGAATACAGCCAACGAAGAGCTGGATGAACTCCTGCCGCCGGAGATTCCGTTCAAGGAGAATGCCGGATATGTGGCGGCGTCGCTGCTTAAGCATGATAAGGCAGACGTGGCGCGAATAAGCCCTTACTTCAAGACGGCAACCGATGTGCTGCGGCTGGCGGTGGCCTGGTCGGAAGGCGATGTCAGTCTGGCGGCGCCTACCCGCTTTCGCAAGTTCAAGCGCCGCGAACGCAGGCTGCTGCTGGGACTACTGGAGCGGTGTCAGACGATCACGGAGGATATGCTGAGATATAAGGAGCGCTGGATTCGCCTTGGCGAGATTCTGCATCCTTCGGAGTATAAGCTACGGTATAAGCGCTGTGAGGAGGCTTTTGATATCCTGCGCAACAACAAAGCCTTCACGACCTTTAACGGAAGTGTGGAGCTTGCCCTTCAGTATCACCAGATGTGGACGGCACTGGATCTGCTGGCGCAGCGTCCGGGTGAATTCGCCCGAAGATTGGCCCAGCTGCTGCGGATGACCCGGGAGCCGGAGTTTGTGGTGATGGCCTTCGGAGAAGTAGCCAATCAGGTATCGACCCCGGTGCTGCTGCAGGTGAAGAACCATTTCGCCCGCCAGCGGGAGGGGCAGGAGCTGAGGGTCTTTTTTCCCAAAGGGATGATAGCCAAAGCCTGGGCGGTCCCGAATACACAGCCGGAACTGGATGAAGGGTCCTGCCGTGAGATTGTGGACCTCTGTGAGCAGACGCTGATTGCGCGCTTCTCTGTGCAGCCCTCCTTGGGTAAGGTATATATTGACGAGCGACTTAAAGATTATCATGTGCCGTTCTCCCAGCGGTCGGCCAGCAAAGCGCTGCATACGCTTGTACGGGGCAGCCGGATTCCGATGGCCGAAGGGAATACAATCCGTTTCTTCTGCTGGTGGAAGGAAGGGGAGGTGGACGGTACACCTACAGGCCGTGTAGATATTGACCTGTCCGCTGTGCTGTATGACCACAACTGGCAGTACATGGAGCATATCTCGTATACGAATCTGCGTTCCGCACAATATCAGGCAGCCCATAGCGGAGATATTGTAACGGCGCCCTACGGGGCCAGTGAGTTCATCGACCTGCATATTCCTTCTATGGTCGAGTACGGCGGACGATATGTGGTGGCTACGCTCCATTCCTTCACAGGACAGCCGTACTGCAATCTGCCGGAGTGCTTCACCGGGTGGATGATGCGGAAGAAGCCCCGGTCCGGTGAAATCTATGAGCCGGCTACGGTGTCCAATAAGATAGATGTCACCGCAGATACCCAAATTGCCATTCCTGTGATATTGGATCTGGTGGAGCGGACTGTGATCTGGACAGACCTGTCCCTGACCAGAGATCCGTTCCATGTGAATAACGTGGAGGGGAACCAGAAGGGGATGGTAATCATCGGCAAGGCGATGACCTCCTTGAAGAAGCCCGATCTGTATGATCTATTCACGCTGCATGCCAAGGCCCGCGGTCAGCTGGCCGTGTCACCACAGCAGGCGGATACCGTATTCTCGGTAGAGCAGGGCGTGACTCCATACCACATCGAGCAGATTATGGCCGAATATGTGGTGTGAGCGGAGCGGTTACCTTATTTGTGCAAAAGAAAAGGGAGTCTCAGCCATTACATGGCTGGGACCCCTTTTTGAAATATAAGAATTTATATGTTTCACGCTATACATTATCCTTCTATTTCTCGCTGAAACGGTACCGTCTTTTAAAAGGACGGCAAAGCCGTTTCTACTTGTCTAGCTGCCAGTCTGTTCAGTTGGTGAATTCACCGCTACTTGATCTCAATCCCGTACCAGCCCTCTGTCAATGCGGACAGCTTGTATGGGACAGGCTCTGCTGCATATGCCTGCTCAACCATGCGCTGACTAGCGCCATACACAATATGATAGGTGGGGCCATGCTCCCCTTCCCAGTCGAAGACGAACCGCAGGAGATCCTCCCCATCCTGCCTGCTATAGCGCACGAAGTTCAGCGTATCCTTGGACAACGCAGCTAGCTGCCGGATCTTGTCTTGCAAGCCTGCGTTTGTACCCTCGAAGAACATAGGGGCAGCCGCATTTCCATTATTGGAATAGATGAAGGTATTCCCGATAGTGCGCCCCTTATCCAGGCTGTCCATCAGCAGCAGGGTCTCCGTCTTCACAGTATCGAACATCCCGCGGTGCTCCTGGAATAGATTATAGTGCGCCCTGGAGGGATCGTACCGGATGATGAAGCCTACCGCTGCAAGCATCAGTATAAGGGTTATGCCAAGAAGGACCCGTGTCCTGCGACTCAATAGCTTCACCTGCCTGATCTACTTAGAATTAGTTCATGGAGCCGCTGAAGGGCAGCTCGTAATCAATCGTGGTAATGAACGGTACATATTTGCCGTTGAACCGTTCGTAGTGCTGGAGGGTGAACCAGTCCACAAATCCCGGATTGTTGATCTCATCGTCAGCATCCAGGCCGAAATGGTCATAGAAATGGAACACCAGCTTGCCGCTGAACTGACCTCCGTTGTTCTTGAAATCCTTAATGGTAATATTATGACCATGGAAGGCGTGGATGGCCAGAGACAAGGCCAGATTGGTCTTCTCCGTAAATACCGGATACGGACTGGCCGGGAATTGATTCACGTAATTGTTCACCACATTCCGGCTTCCGTTCGGGTCAAATCTCAGTCTGGACAGATCACCGTGATTGCTGCGCAGCTCCTGCACCACGAAATTCCGGATTAATTGTACATAATTCTGGGTGCTGGCGTCAGTGATGACGGCATTGTCCAGCTGGCTGTTGTGATACTTGATATATTTGCTGGTATCGAAGGTGTCGCCAAGGGCTACCGTGGCTCCTTCATTAATGGTCTTGCTGTATTTGAATGTTGAGATCAGATCGCCAAGAACGAACTTCATATCATCCGTTGCCCCTATCTTGCCGACAGCGAACAGAACGGCCATTTCGCCCCAGATCATGGACTCGGGCGTAATCCTGGCCACCGAGAATACCGGACCCAGCTTAAGCAATTCACCATACGTGTAGTCATTGAACGTCAGGTCATCGGAGACAGGAGAGGTTCCCGGCGCGGCAGTCTTTAGAATGCCTTCCCGGTGATTCGATTGAAGGATGAGCGCCTCACTTGCATCTGAAATCAGTCTTCGGCTGTCCACGGCATCGTTCAATCCGTCACCGTCCGTATCGGCCAGATTGGGATTGGAGTACAAATAGGCGTAGACCTTGTCGCCGGATTTGGTAATGCGGATCTCCTGCCCGTCCTTAAGCCCGTCGTTATCGCTGTCGGCATCCAGATAATTCAACCTGATGGCCGCACCGCCAGTACCGACACGCAATCTTCCGGCCTGCATTTCCTTCTCATGATAATCACTGATGCCATCCTGGTCGGTATCCTTGTACAGGTCGGAAGTCTCGGCAATCGTATCGAAAATTCCGTACAACTGGCTGGCATTGCTGGCGTGATAATAGCTGCCGCCGGTGCCTTGGGCCATGCTGTTCAGCACACTGGTCGAAATACTGCTGCCCAGGCCCACCGTATAAATGATGATGCCCTGATCGGCAGCCCGCTTGGTCAGTGCGGTGTCATAAGAGCCTTCCCCGTCAGTTAGCATAATAATGTACTTCAGGACATCTGCTCTCCCGCCGGCTGCGAACAGATTAAGCGCACTGGAAATCCCGCTGCTCAGCGTCGTTCCGCCGTACGCATCAATCCGTCCCGCAGCCTGACTCAGCATCGCCTTGTCTGAAGTGAAGCCGGATAATACTGTAGCATAGTCGTCAAAATCAACCACAGCCCCGCGGTCACTGTCCGTCAGCAGATCAACAAACTGCCGGGTGACGCTGATTCTCACATTGCTCCGGTCATTATCTGACATACTGCCCGAGGAATCAATGACGAAGGCAATATCCATCCCCGAATAATGCTCCTGCCCTTCATCAAACAGGAACTTATACTGCCAGACCTGTTCATATACCGTCTTGTTCAGCAGAATGTACCTGGAGAAATGAGCCGTCTCTGCCGAGACCACATTCCCCGCTACCTGCTGATCCGGCAGCTCCTCGAACAGCTGCGCTTCCTCATTGTAATAGTAGATCCGCGGCACAAAGTCTGCCTGATTCCATAAGCTCTGATCAAACTCAAAGGAAATGGTTGCCTTCTCAAAGCTTCCGTCAATGGAGAAATTATAACCTTGGTCAATATATCCGGGAATGGTTGTATCATTAAGAATGCCGTCCTGAACCGGCTGGACAGACAAGCTGTCTACCTGCTCCGCCGTGATCCCTTCAACGGTCACACTTGGAACGGCCTTGGCGCCGGTCACTTCTGCCTTCAATGTTCTTGCGAACTTCGTCTCAGGCACAAGCGGGTCGCTGCCAATCTGGAGTTCCCAGCCATCAGAGAGTCCGTCGCCATCGGTATCGGCCTTCAGGGGACTGGTCTTGTGCGTATGAACCTCTTCCCCGTCCTTAAGACCGTCGCCGTCACTGTCTTCGCCTATGAGGCTGGTGCCAAGCCGCAGTTCCTCCAGGTTGGTTAATCCGTCTGCGTCATAGTCTTCATCACCATCAGCAATCCCGTTCTTATCGCTATCCGGCTCAAGCGGGTTCAGCTTCAGCACGAGCAGCTCATCCCGGTCGCTTAACCCGTCGCCATCGGTATCCTTGCTGGTAGCGGAGAGGCCATAATGGTCCTCATAGTAATCGCTGATTCCGTCATTATCACTGTCCTTCTCCCGGTCAATCCCGAGGTTATCCAGATTGCTCTCGTCGAAGTTCACGATAATATACTCTTGGGTCACTTCAGTCCCGTCTTGAACTTGTGCGCGCAGCTTCAGCTGATTGTATCCGATCCCAAGCCCGATTCCTTCCGCAGACCACGCCGCACTTACAGGGATCGTCCCTTGCTGGAGGACTGCCTTATTTCGGTCTTCAATCTGATAGGTGAGGGCTGTGACGCTTGATGCCCCTCCCAGTGTTCCGGTCAGTCTGTCCATCTTGGAGGTCAGGAAGTAATAGTCTCCCTCCGGACTGGTCTGAAGCTGAAGGCCGTACGTATCCAGCTGCACGGAGACCGTCTCCGGCCCAGGGGTTTCCTGCCGGGCTGAGATCTGTGTCAGCTGATAGCCGGAAGGCCCGCTTGCCACATTCCCCGGACTCCCGGAGAAGCCGAGCACAAGGGTCTCGCCTGGCTGAATGTTGGCATTGTAGCCCGCATTATGTATAACGTAATGATTGCCGGTATGACTGGTGATGTCAGCCGTCCAGAAGCGGTCCAGCTGACCTTCATAATCGAACTCTAGCGTCCAATCCTCAATGGTGGACGGCGACAGATTCTTAATGGCAATCTCGCCGTTAAAAGCGCTGCCCCAGTCGCTGGTTACCTTAAAGCTGGGCTCGTATTGCCCGGCCGGCACGATCTGGTCCCCGCCCAGCAACTCAAACACTGCGGGCAGTTGTAACTCTCCTTCACAGGAAGCTGTGAAGCCGAAGCTCTCACTGCCGCCTACGGGAATATCCTGATTGCTTCCCGCATTTTTGATGGCATATAGGCCGTTCTCGTAGGAATCCACCCGTCCATTCCAGATATTCGTGATCTCATAGGGGGAGCTGAATCCAAGAGTCCAGTTCTCCAGCGTCCGGGTGCCTGTATTCCTGATCGTAACATCGGCGTTAAAGGCGCCTTTCCACTTAGAGGAAACCGTGTAGATTACCTCGTACCCCTCTCCTGTATAGGCCGTATGCTGCTTGCCGCCCGTGTCTTCCTGCGCCAAGGCAGGCCTGAGCTGGAGCGAAGAGAACACCAAAACCATAATGACTAATAAGATGAAGCCCCGTTTCGTACTTCTTGTCCTGAACATTGCTTGCCGTTCCTCCTCATAGGATCATTAATTGGGTGGGGAATCTGTAAGATCTTGGAGTCTATGAATCTATCATATTTGCATAAAGAGGTTTAGGCAACAACAAATGGAAGAAAAGTAGAAGAACGACAAAAAGGACCAGCCTGGGGCTGGCATGTAGGTAGAGCTAAGATGTAGACTGTATCATTGAAACCGTTAAAAGCTTCCCTGCACCGCCGTAATTCTAATATTCCGATACTCTATCTCCAGCGGTTGGTCATGCTCAATGACAACTTCAACGGGGGAGGCGATGGCCGCTTCCTCAGTCGGGAACCAGGCTCTGCCTTCCTGAACGAGCACAAATACGCCGTATTCATTGCCATAGAACGCTATAGTGTCTGATGCTCTGCCTATCTCATCCTGGATATCACTTATCCGTGACCGCAGTTCATCCAGCGAATCAACCGGCAGCCCGATTTCCTGCACCCGCAGCCAGCCGTTCTCAAGCGCAGACCTCTCATCTGAGGGCAGAATCTCCAGAATATTGCCTTGCGGGTCGCGGAAATAGAGCTGTCTGCGCTGCCAGAGCCCGGAGAAGAATTCTGTCTGCCCCTCTTCATCCTGTAATAGGGGAGTGTGGGTCTGGATCTTATCCAGGACACTGCTGAAATGCAGCTCATCTACATAGAAGGCATAGTGATAGAATACGTGCTGGAGATTATTTTCAAAAGAGATTATGCTCTCGCCTGCGCTCACCGCAAACGCTGACCCGCTCTCCTG
Source organism: Paenibacillus sp. FSL K6-1217 (assembly GCF_045040735.1). Classification (NCBI taxonomy): domain Bacteria; kingdom Bacillati; phylum Bacillota; class Bacilli; order Caryophanales; family Paenibacillaceae; genus Paenibacillus; species Paenibacillus sp. FSL K6-1217. The sequence continues at coordinate 4,910,213 of NZ_CP150271.1, read as the reverse complement.
AATAACCGGCATCTGGAGGACTTCACTGTAAAATATCTTCATATCCTCCAAGTGATTGGTGCTGAGCTTCAATTGTCTGATCTTCATGGTGGTCCTCCCTTTCTGTTCTGCACTCTGATAATGTACTGAGAGTTATCCTATTGTAACGTACAGCTTCTGAAGCTGTCGATAAGATGAGCGTGAACGGTAGGGCTGAAGCCCCTGTCCCATGGATTGTGGAAATTACTGCTTGCACCTTGCCGAATAATTTGCTATCTTGATATTAACAAAATGTATTTATCAAATAGTTAATAAGTTAGCGGAGGGATGAGCATGAAGAAGGTGATGGGCAACTGGAGCGGGTTTGAACTCGCCTGGCTGATGATATTTACGCTGATTGCTGTGATTTTTACGGTGATATCCAAGGATTCGTTCTTTGGCTTCACGGTCTTTGTTACCGGGGTGCTGTGCGTGGTGCTGACGGCGAAGGGGAAGCTGGCAAGCTACGGATTCGGGATGTATAATACGTTAGGCTATGCCTACCTGGCTTATATTAACGGGTTGTTCGGCGAGGTCATGCTGAATCTGCTGTTCTTCGTGCCGATGAATATTGTCGGCTTCTATATGTGGAGCAGGCATATGCAGGGCGGCAAGCTGTCCATGCGCCAGATGAAGGCCGGTGGGGTCGTACTGACCATCGGAATCTGCATTGCCGGGGCGCTGCTGCTCGGCTACAGTCTATCCTTCATCCCGGGGCAGAATTCGCCTTATATCGATGCCTTGACTACGGTGTTATCTGTAGTGGCAACGATCCTGATGGTGCGGCGTTTCAAGGAGCAGTGGCTGGTCTATATTGTGTTGAATATGTTCACCGTGCTGCTCTGGGTGATCCGGACCATTGAAGGCAGCGGGGAGGGCCTGCTGATGATTGTGATGTGGAGCGCCTATCTGATTAACGCAGGTTACGGCTATTACAACTGGAATAAAGGGGCGAAGGAGGCACTGGCATGAAGACACTCGGATTAACCCTCGGAAAGTTCGCTCCGCTGCATAAAGGGCACCAGTTCATGTTCGAGACGGCTCTTCAGGAGGTCGACGAGCTGATTGTGGTGATCTATGAGACCACTGTCTCTCCGGTTCCGCTACAGGTCCGCGCGAACTGGATTCGAAGGCTCTATCCTGCGGTCCGGGTGATCGAGGCCTGGGACGGGCCGGACGGGTACTCGGATGATAGAGAGCATGAGATCCAGGAAGAACAATATATCCAGGGGCTGCTGAAGGGCGAGCAGGTGACGCACTTCTATTCCAGCGAGTTCTACGGAGCGCATATGAGCCTGGCGCTGGGGGCTATCGACCGGCGGGTGGATGAGGCGCGGGTGCAGGTGCCGGTATCGGCCACCATGGTCCGCTCCGATCCTTACAAATACCGGGATTATGTCAGCGGGCTGGTATACCGTGATCTAATTACCAAAGTCGTATTTGTAGGGGCGATGTCTACCGGCAAGTCTACGATTACTGAAGCGCTTGCCCGCAAGTACGGCACGGCCTTCGCCGGCGAATACGGGCGGGATTACTGGACGGAGCATCAGGTGGACCGCCGGATTGGTCTGGAGGCTTTTGACGAGATCGCTTTGGGCCATCTGGAGCGGGAAGAGCAGGCACTGCTTACGGCAGACCGGTATCTGTTCGTTGACACGAATGCGATTACCACGTATATGTATGCGCTGGATTACCACGGGAAGGCTCCTGAGCTGCTGACCCGGCTGGCCCTGGAGAATGCGCAGCGCTACGACCTGTTCTTCCTCTGTGAGGATGATATTCCCTATGACGATACGTGGGACCGCAGCGGGGACCAGAAGCGGCAGGTGTTCCACAAGCAGATTATCGCGGACCTGAAGGAGCGGCGGATTCCTTATATCCCGCTGAGGGGAACCCTGGAGGAACGTATGTGTAAGGTGGATCGTGTGCTTGCGAAGTTCAGGCCGTACGGCAACTATTTCGGAGAGCTGGAGCAATGATCCAGAGACAGAAGGAGGCGGAACAGTTGGAACTGGAATGGAGAGACGGTAATGGACTTACGGAGCGTGAGTTCCTGGACCAGTACCGGGCCGGGGATTATGAGCGGCCTTCGGTGGCAACGGATATGGTGATCTTCACCGTCACGGATGCTTCGGCGGGCCGTGAACAGAGGGATGCAGCGAAGGAGCTTCGCCTTCTGCTGATCCGCAGGGGCGGGCACCCCTGCCTGGGCAAGTGGGCGCTGCCGGGCGGATTCGTCCAGCCGGATGAGACCACGGATCAGGCGGCTGCACGCGAGCTGCAGGAGGAGACCGGCGTTACAGGTGTACATCTGGAGCAGCTGCGCACCTTCTCCGATCCGGGGCGCGACCCCCGCACCTGGGTGATCAGCAGCAGCTATATGGCGCTGGTTGACAGCCGCCGCATCCAATTAGAGGCCGGGGATGATGCCGAGGCTGCGGCATGGTTCAAGGTAAGCTATCAGCTCCGGCAGGAGCATAAGGAGCTGTTGGAGCGGGGCTGCATCCGCACCCGTACCTATGAGCTTCGGCTGGAAGCCGCAGGCCAAGCGCTAACTGCGGTGATTGAACAGACGTTGACAGCGGCACCGGCAGCCAGATCGTTGCAATATGCCGTCTTGTCCAATGACGGACTCGCTTTTGATCACGCCAAGATCGTTGCCTATGCCATTGAACAGCTGCGCCAGGAGACGGAGAGAACCGGAATCGCGCTGCTCTTAATGCCTGAGCAATTCACCCTGGCCGAGTTGCAGCAGGTCTACGAGTTGATTCTCGGCCAAGAGCTTCCGAAGGCGGTCTTCCTGGACAAGATGGCTGCGCTTATAACCGCGACCAACCTGTACACAGAGCCTACGGAACACACCCCCTCCCGCCGCTTGTATCAGCGGAACTGGGGAGAAGTCTGAATTTTAGGAGGAAACCATCAATGAACGCAGGAAGAGCAATATTAAAGACAATGGAATTCAGCCACGAACTCGATGTGCTGCACAACTACATTACACAATCCAAGATGCCGGTACGCAAAAGCGACTCCTTCGATAAGCAGGTCATACTGCTCGAAGAAGCCCAGGGTGAGAGCGCATTTCATTCAACGTACAAGAAGATGAAGAAGGTCAATCTCCTGTCTGGCCTATTCGCCCTGCCGGTGCTGCTGGTGGTGGCTATCGCCGCGATCTACGGCAGGTATATCAACCGTGGATATGATGTCTTCGGTTACTTCATGGATCATCCGGTGCTGTATATCGTACCCGCCGCGCTGATCGTAGTGACGCTGGCGCTGGCCCTGTATCATTCGGCGCTGCGGCGGAAGCTGTACGGCCGGATCTACCCGGAGCTGAAAAGAAAGCTGGGGATGAATGCCGCCTAAGCACACTGAACAAAATGCGGGGATTAGTCTATGATATTAATCGCGTTCGGAATGCTCATCGTGACCTTCCCGCCGCCGGAGGGAGAATCATTATCCAGGCTAAGGCTCCCCCCGTGCTGCTCGGCTACAGACCTCGCAATGTACAGGCCCAGCCCATGATGCTGACCCGCCCCCCGGCTCGGGTCCCCCCGGTAGAATTGATGGGTGGCTTCCTTGAGATCGGTCTGGGAGAAGCCGCTGCCGGTATCCGTCACGATGAACTGAACTTCCGCCGCCCGGCCCCGGGCAAGCAGGGTAATGCTTCCCCCGGCCGGGGTATGCTCGGCGGCATTGGCCATCAGGTTGACGATTCCCCGCAGCAGCAGTTCCTTATGGATGAACAGGTGCTCCGGCAGATTCTCCTGCCGGACAACGGGCAGCAGCTCCTTGCCCGCAGAGAGGGCCTTCATCTGCAGCTCCAGCTCGGCCATCAGCTCCTCCGCAGGCACCATAGATGCCTTGGGGGGAGCTCCGGCCTGCAGGCTGGACAGATCAATGACCTCCTGCACGAAGGCCTCGATGTCCCCGGCGCTGCGGAGAATATAGCCGCTGAATTCGCGCTGGGCTTCATTCTGAATGGTCTCCTGCAGCAGCTCCGCATTGCCGCGGATAATGGTCAGCGGTGTCTTGATGTCGTGGGCCAGCGCAGAGATCTGTTCTCTGCGGGAGCGCTCCAGCTCCCATTGCCGCTCCAGCGAAGCATGGAGAGCGTCCTTCATCCGGTCGAGGGAGCCCAGCACCTCGTCAATCTCCTGGATACCGCTGGGCTGGACGGTGAACTCCAGATTCTCGCGCCGGATGTTCTCGGTCGCCTCCTGGAGCCCCGCCATCCGCTCCGAGAGTCTTCTGCCGAACCGGGCGGCAAGCAGCGCCGCCTGAAGCAGCAGGCCGAGAACGAAGAGCAGAAGTCCCAGGAGCTGCGGATTCGGCAGCCAGCTGCGCAGCAGGGAAGAGGCATACTGCGGCGTCAAGCTGTACCGGAAGATCCAGAGCTCCTGCCCGTGCCGGGCGGTGGTGTAGAAGTAGGAGCCCCGGCTGTCAGCCTGCCGGGTGACTCTCCAGGCCTGTCCAGCTTCCTCCGGGTTCAGGTTCCCGGTGAGCAGCTTCCCGTCCAAGGTGAACACGCTATAATCCAGCCGGTCCGGGACCCGGTGCGCCGTATCCGCTCCGCCCGCAGCCAGCTGCTGCTTGAACAGGCTGATTTCCTTCTCGGCATAGTTGGCAGGCAGCACCCCACCCCAGGCAAACGCCAGCGTGAATACGCCAAGCAGCCCTCCCAGCAGCAGGAGGGTACCGAGGCTCAACAGCAGCAGGTATTGCAGAAAAAAGGTGCGCAGACGCACGGTTTTGGTTGATTTTACAGCTTCCATTTATATCCGATCCCCCAGATGGTTTCAATGGCCTCAAGCCCATACCTGCCCAGCTTGGCGCGGATGTTCTTGATATGCTCCGTAATGGCACTGCTGTCACTCTCCCCGTCAATCCCGAAGACCCGTTCATAGATATGGTCCTTGGAGAAGACCTGACCGCGGTGGCGGGCCAGAAACTCGCAGATTTCATATTCGCTTTTGGTCAGCGGCACCTTGTCCTCCCGGGCATACAGCTCTTTACCGGAGAGGTTCAGGCGCACAGGGTCCAGGTATAGAATATTGCGCTTCTCCCGCCGCTCCCGCCGCAGATGAGCGTTGATCCGCGCCCGTAGCGCGCCGATGCCGAAGGGCTTCATGATATAGTCATCCGCCCCCAGCCCCAGTCCGTACATCAAGTCACTTTCCAGCGTCTTCGCCGTCAGGAACAGGATCGGACAATCCACCGCCGTCCGGATCTCCCGGCACAGCGTGAAGCCGTCCACGCCCGGCATCATCACATCCAGCAGAATAAGGTCATACGTCCCGAGTTCCGTCTTGCGCACCAGTGTGGAATCAGACAGGGTTGTCACAAGATGCTGATCGGTGCTGAGTGCGTTATGAATGAGCGACAGAATGGCGGGTTCGTCATCTACCACAAGTATTTTGGCCATAATCATTCCTCATTTATAAATTATCGTCTAGTTATCCGCAGAGCGCCCCTCCCACCGGCGGAACCAGAGCACACTCAAGAGACCTGCCATAATGGTCGCGATGATGCAGATCCACAATCCGGTATTCAGCCCCGACACGGCCGGGGATACCGTGAGGCCTGTCCGGCCGAGGACCCACAGCGAGATGAAGCGGCTCCCCCAGGCAAAAGGGATATAAGGCCATAAGGTATCGCCAAGACCCGTGAGCATAAGGGCGGCGATCAGGCTCCCCGAGATCCCGATCCCGATGGACGCTCCCCGGCCGAAGCGCAGGCTGACTGTGAGGTGAAGCAGATAGAGAAACGGGCTGCTCCCGAATATAATAGCTGCTCCGGTAAGGTAGAAGAGCGGCCCCTGACTACCCTGCTGCAGGAGCCAGCCGAAGCCTGCGCCGAACAGGGCGAAGGTGAGCAGGACGGCTCCCAGTCCGAAGCCTAGCAGGAGCAGCAGCTTGCTCAGATAGGTTGTGATCCTGGACGCAGGCAGGGCAAGCATCCCCTGGAACTGCCCGGCACTGGCCTCCTGTTCCGCTGCCATAGCGCAGAGCAGCCCGATCAGGGTAGGGAAAGCACAGGCGATAGACTGCATGAACGCCAACACCTTATCCGATTCCCCCCAGGAGGAGAAGGAATAGTAGGCCAGGAACAGGCCGGCCCCGATCAGCGGTGTCAGCAGATGGAACAGGAGAAACGGTGTACGCCTTGTTTTGAGCAGATCTGCCCTCAGCAGGCCCGGCAGTGTATTCATGCTATTTCGCCTCCTGTCTGCGGAACCACAGGGTAGTCAACACGAACAGGAGAACGAACCATCCGAGGGAGACCAGGGTACCCGGAAGGAGCGTGTCTGTGCTTCTCAGCGGACTGCCCGCCGGAACCGGGAGTCCGTTCGGCAGAATGGACAACACCGGACACATGAGCCTGAAAGTAACCGTGTAAGGGACGTAATCCCACAGGCCCCCGCTATTGTAGGCAAGAACGCCCATCACATTGCCGAATACATTCAGCAGCACTGCGGCGAATAAGCCGAGACGGGCAGCCAGGAACAAGCATAGCGGGATCTGCCACAGGAAGGTGAGGAAGATCAATGCGCTGCCCGCCAGGCTGCTCATTAGCGTGATCGTTTGGCCGAATAGCAGGCCTCCGGCGGTGACGCCGATCAGGAACAGCAGGATAGCCGCCAGGAGCCAGAACGTACAGGCCATAATTTTACCGGCCCAGATCGTCCCGGGGGTCAGCGGCAGTGCCAGCACTCCGCGGTATTTCAGCTTGGCATCCTTATGCAGGGCCAGCGCACAGACCAGACTCAGTGCTCCGGGCAAGAGCATCGTGTACCACCAGTTGTAGGCGCCATTTTGGAATAAGCTCCCGCCCATCAGAACAGCACAGAGGGCAAGCGTGAACACAGGGGCAATCCAGGCCAGCTTCGGAATGAACGTCCGCCGCCATTTCAGGCGTTCCGCCCTAACGATATTAAGCATGCGCCGCACCTTCCCTCCGGTGGGCCGCTGCGACCTGCATGAACAGCGCTTCCAGGTCCTGATCCGGGGAGACGGCTCCCTGATAGCCCAGCACGCCGCCTGCGATAATGCCGATATGATCTGCCGTCTGCTCCACCTCGGAGAGAATATGGCTCGACAGAATGACGGTGATCCCTTGTCCGGGGAAGGAGCGGATCAGCTCCCGCAGCTCCTGAATCCCGATCGGGTCCAGGCCGTTCGTCGGCTCGTCCAGAATCAGCAGCTCCGGCTGGTTAAGCAGAGCGATGGCAATGCCGAGCCGCTGCTTCATCCCCATGGAGAACTGTCCGGCGCGCTTCTTCCCGGTAGCGGTCAGATCGACAATGGCAAGCACCTCATCGATGCGCGATGACGGCAGTCCGAGGGCAAGGGTACGTACCTTCAGATTCTCCCGGGCGGTCAGGTTCTCATACAGCGGCGGCGCTTCAATCAATACACCGATCCGGTTCAGATCCTTCCGGGTCCATTCCTGTCCCTGGAAGCGGATCTGCCCGGAATCGGGACGCAGCATCCCTGTAACCATTTTGAGCAGGGTCGATTTGCCTGCGCCGTTCGGTCCGAGCAGCCCATAGACGGAATTGCGTGCGACTGCTAACGATACGTTGTTGACGGCTTTCTGATGCTTGAAGCTTTTACATAGATTCTGTATTTCCAGAATATGATCCTGCATAGTATATCATCCTTTCTCTCCCTATACTCTAAGAGGAGATTCTAAGGATTCTGTAAGGATGACATGGTAGGGGCCCCTGCCTGGGTGAACAGGAGGGGCTCTGTGTTGACTTTGCAGCGGCCGGCAGGAGGAATTAACGACGCCGGAAGGCGCCGCCGCGGGCCAGGGCAAAGAAAATCAGTAACGCGACAATGGAGCCGATAATGGCCGGAACAATGTGGAAGCCACCTACTACAGGGCCTCTTGGACCAAGCAGCTCGGTGCCCAGCCAGGAGCCGATGAAGCCGGCGATTATATTGCCCAGCACACCTCCCGGAACATCGCGCCCGATCAGATTGCCGCTTAGCCAGCCGATGAGTCCCCCGATGATGATTACCCAGAGCAGATACATTGATTTGTCCCCTTTCCAGTTGGTTTATTCAAGGTATGTTGAAAAACGGGATAGGTGAACCATCTGCTGAAGGTTTATTTTTGGAGAGCGGTAAAAACAAGTGATCTGCACCGCCGGGAGATTAACGTTCGCTTCCGGTGTTAATATTAGGTAGAAGAGGAGGGATCGGATGAACAAAATACTCGTAATCGATGATGAGGCAGCGCTTAGAGATCTGATCGAGCTTGTGCTCCGCAGAGAGAATTATCAGGTGCAGACAGCGGAGAACGGAAGGGCGGGGCTTATGGCCCTGGAGACTTTTCAGCCGGATCTGGTGGTACTTGATCTGATGCTGCCCGATTGCTCCGGCTACGACCTGTGCAAGGAAATTACCAAGCGGCAGGCGGTTCCCATCATTATGCTGTCAGCCAAAAATGAGATTATAGATAAGGTGCTGGGGCTTGAGCTGGGGGCGGAGGATTACATGACCAAGCCGTTCGACAACCGGGAGCTGCTGGCGCGGATCAAGGTGATACTCCGGAGAGCCCAGAATAGTGGCCCGCTAACAGAAGCGGATGATACCCGGATCACCCATGAGGAGCTGACGTTCGATCTGGAGACCCGGGTGGTGACGAGAAGCGGTGTTCCAGTGGCCCTGACGGCCAAGGAATTCAGAATTCTGGAGACACTGCTGAGACGCCCGGACAAAATCTATACCCGGGATGAGCTGCTGGAGATTGTCTGGGGATATGACTTCATGGGAGACAGCCGCAGCGTGGATATGACGATCATGCGCTTAAGAAAGAAGCTGGACGACGATGCCGAGAATCCGAAGTATATCAGGACCGTATATGGATTCGGGTATCAGCTGGGAGGTGGCTCCGCCTGAAATATGCGACCCGGCTGGTGCTAATGTATTTGCTGTTCTCGGTGCTGTCCTTTGGCGTTATTATTATCTCCATTAATAAGGCGATTGATTATTTCAGCTTCGTCACGATCGAGAAGCAGATGATGGAGAAGGCGGATCTGGGCGAGATGTCCTTCCGGGAAGTGCTCTCCAAGCACGAACAAGAGGTGGATGCCGGGCAGATGGAGGAGGTGGCGAGAAGAGCGCTGGAGACGTTAAAAGCCTCCGTCAAGGAGGTGCGCATCTACGACAGCAGCCAGAAGCTGCTGGGACTCGCCGTTGACGGGATTGTGATCAATAACAAGACCCCCGTCATTTTCCCCGGGAATATCCAGAACGCCCTTAAGGGCAATTATGCGTACACCGTCTCCGAGGATCACCTGCTGTACTTCGCGGTTCCGATCCAGGACAAGTATTATCAGAACAGCTATGTATACGAGTTCGTGGAGGATATTTCTTATTTCTATACGATGATGGACCAGATCCGCTCTATTCTGTTCGCCGGTGCGGGAGGGTTCATTATCCTGATTATGCTCTCCAGCCTGTTCATTGCCCGGAATACGACGAAGCCGATCAAGTATCTGCTGGGGGCTACGGAGAGCTTCTCCAAACAGCAGTTCCGGGAGGTACACCTGAACCGGAAGGATGAGCTGGGGATGCTGGCTGCGGGCCTGAACCGGATGGGGATTCAGCTCAGCGATTATATCCAGTATCAGAAGCAGTTTGTCTCGAACGTATCCCATGAGCTGAAAACGCCGCTCGCCGCCATCAAGGGGTTCTCCCAATACCTGTATGAAGGTGAGAACGAGGATGAGGAGCTGCAGAAGATCTACTTCCATCTGGTGAACGAATCGGACCGCCTGACCCGGCTGATCAATGAGTTGTTGATGTTATCGCGCTTCGACAAGGCAGGGCAAGACGGAATCGATGCCGAGAAGACGGACCTGGCGCAGTTGGTTGCGGGGGTAGCCGCCGGAATGCGGGCCAAGGCGGGCAGTAAGGGGATAGAGCTTACGATCCGGCAGGGACCGCCGGCCTTCGTCTTGGTGAATCAGTTGTTGATGTCCCATGCCATCGCCAATGTGCTGGAGAACGCTATTAAGTACTCTGATTCCCGTACCCGGATAAGCATTGAAGTGATGATCAGGGAGCAGGAAGCGATTGTACAGATCAGCGATCAGGGCATCGGAATCAGCGCGGACGAGATTGCCCGCGTCCAGGAGCGGTTCTACCGGGCACGGAATGCCAGCGCGGCAGGCGGAACGGGGCTGGGGCTGTCCATCTGTAAGGAGATTGCCGAGAAGTTCGGCGGGCAGCTGGACATAGAGAGCCAGCTTGGCGCGGGCACTTCCGTCTCCATCCGTCTGCCGCTCCTGTGACGTTACAAGACTGATACAACTCTGTTATTACACTAACAAATGCTTTTCGTATACTTACCTCATACCACATAAGCAACACCAACACATTCATGGAGGGATATTCAATGAGAACATTCAAAAAACCGGCAGCCGTATTGCTGCCCACAATATTACTGATGACACTTCTGGCAGGATGCCAGTCCAATTCGGCCGCACCGGCGGCGTCCCCTTCGGCAGCGCCTACAGCTGAAGCGGTCGCCACGGCCGCACCTGAGGCTTCGGCTACCCCTACTGAGGAGCCTGCAGCGACTGAAGCAGCTGCTACGGCGGCACCAGCCGAGGCAACCCCTGCGGCTTCAGCGGGAAGCTCGGAGGCGATCAAGGAAGGAACCATCGAGAAGGAAGGGAATGTGGTACTGAAGGAGCTGGCTTTTGTCTATAAGGACCATACTATTGCCCTCTCCGACATTGTGGATGATGCTAAGCTGGAGAGCATGCTGGGCAAGGCAACGGCGAAGAAATCGCACACTTATTCCTTGGATGACGGTAAGAATATGGATACCCTGATTGGCAGAACAGAGAAGACGTATACCTTCCCGGGCCTTGAGATTAAGACGATTGATTCGGGTGACGGCAAGCAGTTCTACATCTTCAGCATGAAGATTACCGATCCGAAGTACACTACTGTCCGCAATATCAAGGTCGGAGACAGCCTGGACACGCTCAAGAAGGCCTATCCCGAAGGAAAGCTGACCGGAGACGGGTCCCCTGAGGAAGAGGATGACTACCGGTTTGCCCCAAGTAACTATGTGGATTACATTCTGTTCCATGTCAAGGGCGCCAAGATTGAAAGCATAAGCATCTCTACTCTGCTGGACTAAGCATTGAGTCGGTTCAGCGGGATTGAATAAGAACAGCTCTGACCGCTTCATGACCGTTACAGGCCGTGAAGCGGCAGGGCTGTTTGTCTCTGTCTCCTATTCCCGGGCGGACTGCTCTAATTCCGCAGGCGATGGCGCAAGCACCCTCACCGTCTCCCCCTCTACCAACTCAGGCAGATAGTAGGTGCTGTAGCGCAGATCTTTTTTACCCTGGAGCTTCTTAATGACCCATTCGGCGGCGTCGCGGCCCATTCTCTCCTGCGGGTGGGTCAGCGTCGTCAGCTTGATCCCCGCATTCTTGGCAATATAGGAATTGTCCTGCCCGATGATCGACAGCTCTCCCGGAACCGAAATTTCCAGCTGCTTGCAGACGTTAACCACTTCGAGTCCCACCTCATCGTTATAGCAGACAAGGGCCGTCAGCACCTCGCGGTTATCCTTCAGGAATTGCTTGAGGTTCGCCGACAGATCACGCTTGGATTCGGTATCGAAGGAGAGCACCTGCTCCGGGTGGAAGCGCAGTTTGGCTTCGCCAAGCGCCTTGATGTAGCCCTTCATGCGGTATTTGCCCTGGAGATCGTCCATTTTGGCAATAATCCCGATCTGGGTGTGGCCCTTCGAGATCAGCTCCCGGGTCGCCAGATAGCTGGACTGTACGTCATCCAGACAGAAGAACGGCACCTCCAGCTCCTCATAATAAGCGTTGATCATGATGAACGGGACATCCTGCTCCTTGAACGACAGGTAGTAGGCGATGTTCGGATTATACAGATTACTCTTCGTAGGCTCAATGATCAGCCCGTCTACCCCGTAGGACAACATCATCTCCAGCGCCTTCTTCTCCTGGGCGACATCATTATTGGTACTGGCGAGCAGCAGCGAATAGTTGTCCTCGTTAAGCCTGCCTTCGATCCCCCGGATAATGGAGGGGAAAATATAATCGGAGAGATAGGTGGTAATCACGCCAATCGTCCGTTTGCCCGCGCTGTTTCCGGCTTTGGACCGGAACTGGTGGCTGACATAAGTGCCCGAGCCCTTCTCGCTCCGCAGGAACCCCTCGTTGGACAGCTCCAGAATGGCCTTCCGCACGGTCTGGCGGCTAACGCCGTATATCTCCTGCAGCGCAGATTCCGTAGGAATTTGTTCGCCCACACTGTAGGTGCCGGACAGGATATTGCTTTTGAGTTCATCGAATATGATCTGGTACTTGGTTCTCACACGGGTCACTTCTTTCATAGTTGTTCTTATATGGAATGGGGAAATTATTGTAGTTGTACGTACATATTATAGCTTGAATATAAGCTTAATATCCTCCGGTGTCTACTATATATAATGATTTGAGTAAAATAGGGGTGATTTTCCGGTAAATTTGTAGGTATATCTTATATATAATGTTGACAAATGTACGAACAAAAAATATACTAAACCTGTTCATAAAGGAAGCGCATTCTTTAGATTGGCTCGTCACACAGTTTGGTTCAGAGAGGAGTAACGTGGGCATGGATCAGAACATCAAGCAAGCGATACTTAAGGGAGAGACATCACTGGGTATCGAATTTGGGTCCACACGTATCAAGGCCGTCCTGATTAATCAGGGGTTCGAGACGGTTGCATCCGGAAGCTATGAGTGGGAGAACCTGCTGGAAGGCGGGTACTGGACGTATCCCCTCACCGATATCATCAAGGGGCTGCAAGCGGCCTACCGCGAGATGAAGCAGGAGGTTGCACAGAAATACGGGGTTACGGTTACTACTGTCGGTTCGATCGGATTCTCAGCAATGATGCATGGATATATGGCCTTTGACAGCGCGGGCGAGCTGCTGGTTCCGTTCCGGACCTGGCGTAATGCCACAACCGGTGCTGCGGCCAAGGAATTAACAGAGCTGTTCCAGTTCAATATTCCGGAGCGCTGGACCATTGCCCACCTGTATCAGGCGATTCTGAACGGGGAAGAGCATGTTCCGCAGGCAACGTTCGTAACAACGCTGGGCGGATACATTCACTGGCTGCTGACCGGCAGCAAGGCGATCGGGATTGGCGATGCCTCCGGGGTCTTCCCTATAGATGAAGCTTCACAGGATTACCATCCGGCCATGGTCAGCCAGTTCGATGAGCTGATTGCCGATAAGAATTACCCTTGGAAGCTGAGCGATCTCCTTCCGAAGGTCTATCCTGCAGGCGAGCAGGCTGGTGTGTTAACGGAAGCCGGAGCGAGACTCCTGGATGAGTCCGGGGACCTGCTGGCAGGCATTCCGCTATGTCCTCCGGAAGGCGATGCCGGAACAGGCATGGTCGCTACGAACAGTGTCCGCAAACGGACCGGTAATATCTCTGTAGGCACCTCCGTGTTCGCCATGATCGTGCTGGAGAAGGAGCTTACTGCGGTATACCCTGAGATTGATATGGTTACCACCCCGGATGGCAGTCCGGTGGGAATGGTGCATGCCAACAACTGCTCCAGCGATATCAATGCCTGGGTCGGCTTGTTCCGCGAATTCTCGGAGGCGATGGGCTTCAAGGCTGATCCGGCGCAGCTGTTCAGCGTTCTGTTCAATAAAGCACTGGAGGCGGACGCCGATGGCGGCGGCTTGCTGAGCTACGGCTATTTCTCGGGCGAGAACATCACCGGGCTGGAGAAGGGACGGCCGTTGTTCGTCCGTTCGCCGGAGAGCCGGTTCACGCTGGGCAACTTTATGCGGACGCATCTGTTCTCCGCTTTTGGCGCGCTGAAGATCGGTATGGATATCCTGACCTTGAAGGAGCAGGTGTCCATCGACAGCATTCTGGCACACGGCGGCTTGTTCAAGACCCCTGTGGTCGGACAGCGAATTGTGGCTGCGGCTATGAATGTTCCGGTCTCTGTGATGGCCACTGCCGGAGAAGGCGGCGCGTGGGGCATGGCAATTCTGGCTTCTTATATGAAGAACAGAGCGCAGCAGGAGCGGCTGGATGACTTCCTTGACCAGAAGGTGTTCAAGGACATCGAAGGCGAGACTATTCATCCGGTTGAGGCGGATGTGAAGGGTTTTGAATTGTTCATGGAGCGCTACACTGCAGGGCTGGCAATTGAGCAGGCCGCTGTAGATCATCTGGTAGAGAACGGGAGGAATTAAACGATGTTGGAGCAATTGAAGGAAGAGGTATACGAAGCCAATCTGGAGCTGCCTAAACACGGGCTGGTGAAGTACACCTGGGGCAATGTGAGCGCGGCGGACCGGGCAAGCGGCCTGTTCGTCATCAAGCCGAGCGGTGTCAGCTACGATAAGATGAAGCCGAGTGATATGGTGGTTGTCGATTTCGACGGCAATGTGGTGGAAGGAGAGATGCGGCCTTCCTCGGATACAGCCACCCATGCTGTACTCTACAAGCATTATGCCGAGATCGGCGGCATCGTGCATACGCACTCTACGTGGGCGACCATCTGGGCGCAGGCCGGGCTGGATGTTCCGGTAATGGGCACGACACATGCAGATACCTTCTACGGGTCTGTACCGTGCACCCGGTTCCTGACCCAGGAGGAGATTGACCGCGGGTATGAAGCAGAGACCGGACATGTGATCATCGAGACTTTTGAACAGCGGGGGCTGGATGTAATGGCGATTCCCGGCGTTCTGCTGAAAGGCCATGCGCCGTTCACGTGGGGCAAGGATGCCCATGCCGCTGTGATGAACAGCGTGGTGCTGGAGGAAGTGTCCAAGATGAACCACTTCGCCCGCCAGCTGAATACGTTCGCCGAGGAGCTGCCGCAGCGGATTCTGGACAAACACTATCTGCGCAAGCATGGCAAGGACGCGTATTACGGGCAGAAATAACTGACTTATATAATAAGTGTTAAGAAAATTGAAAAGCAAAAAGAATCGGAGGGGAAATTTGCAACTGGAGGAGCGGTAGCGTCCGCCTTTGTCACCGGATTTCGACCGCGAAGAGCGGTTCTAATCAAGAAATCTGGGGACAACAGCGGCCGGAAGTCCAAATCTTCACCGGAGTTCCGATTGCGCTTTAAGATTACCAGTACACTTTAAAATTACCATTCCAATAGAGAAGAGGATGAATCATATGTCAACAGTAAGCGACAAGCAATTCTGGTTCGTAGTAGGATCGCAGCACCTGTACGGAGATGAAGCGCTGGGTGAAGTGAAGGCTCACGCCCAGGAAATGACCGATGCGCTCAACAACAGCGGGGTGCTTCCTTATCCGCTGGTATTGCAGGATCTGGCCGTGAGTGCAGACAAAATCACCTCCATCATGAAAGAAGTGAACTACCGTGATGAGGTTGCCGGGGTCATTACCTGGATGCACACCTTCTCCCCGGCCAAAATGTGGATCCGCGGCACGAAGCTGCTGCAGAAGCCGCTGCTGCACCTGGCTACCCAGTACAATGAGAGCATTCCTTGGGCAACGATTGACATGGACTTCATGAACCTGAACCAGGCCGCCCATGGCGACCGTGAGTATGGCTTCATCAATGCCCGCCTGAAGAAGCAGAATAAGGTCGTTGTAGGATACTGGGAACGCCCGGAAGTCCAGAAGCAGATCGCTGAGTGGATGGACGTTGCCGTAGCTTATAACGAAAGCTTCAACATCAAGGTAGCTCGCTTCGGCGACAACATGCGCAACGTGGGCGTGACCGAAGGCGACAAGGTGGAAGCTCAGATCCAGTTCGGCTGGACGGTGGACTACTTCGGTATCGGCGATCTGGTAGCTTATGTGAATGAAGTGAAGCAGGAAGAGATTGATGCCCTGTTCGCAGAATATACCAAGCTGTATGCCGTTGATTACGGCACGTACAGCAAGGAAGATTGGGAAGCCAGCGTGAAGGTGCAGGCGAGCTATGAGATTGCCCTGAAGCGCTTCCTGGATGCAGGCGGCTACAATGCCTTCACCTCTAACTTCGAGGACCTGCACGGCATGAAGCAGCTTCCGGGTCTGGCTGTTCAGCGCCTGATGGCCCAAGGCTACGGCTTCGCCGGTGAAGGGGACTGGAAGACTGCGGCCCTGGACCGCCTGATGAAGGTGATGAGCCACAACCTGAACACCGGGTTCATGGAAGATTACACCTACGAAATGGCAGCCGGACAGGAAGCGATTCTCCAGTCCCACATGCTGGAGGTTGATCCGAGCCTGGCCAGCAACCAGCCGAAGATCATTGTGTCCCCGCTGGGAATCGGCGACCGTGAAGACCCGGCCCGTCTCGTCTTCGACGGCAAGGCAGGCGAAGGTGTCGTGGTATCCATGGCCGACTTCGGCACTCATTACAAGCTGCTAATCAACGAAGTTACCGCCTTCGAGCCAACCGTTCCGGCTCCGAATCTTCCGGTAGCCCGTGTACTGTGGCAGGTGAAGCCTAACTTCCAGGACGGAGTCAGAGCCTGGATCGAGAACGGCGGCGGCCACCATACCGTGGTATCGCTCAACCTGACGACCGACCAGATTGTTACCTACGCCAAGCTCGTTGGCCTGGAGTATGTGATTATTAAGTAATAAGAGTTACTTGTAAAAGTAAATAGTGAGTGCATGTTAAAAAGAGCGAGGAGGCAATAGAGCCCCTCGCTCTTTTTTGTTCTGCAGGTATGGTGGGCGCGGCGGCGGTATGCAAAAGACATCTGCCTGCCCCGCTCACTTCCTATTCCGCGCGCGGTACTGCTGCGGCGTTACGCCGACCATCCGCTTGAACAGGTTGGAGAAGCTGCCGAGGCTGGTGTATCCGACCTGCTCGGCGATGTCGGTGATCTTCAGCTCGGTCTCCTCCAGCAGCTGCTTGGCCTTCTGCAGCCGTTCCTGAATGATCACATCGGAGATCGACAGCCCGGTCTCCTTCTTGAACAGCCGGGACAAGTAGGCAGGGTTCAGGTAGACATAGGCCGCGAGTTCGTCGCGGGTGATTTCTTCGCTCAGACGCGAGCGGATATACTGCCGGATCTTGGTGACCGTGGCCGAGGATACGTTATTGCTGGTCTGCAATAAGTGCATTACGGCTCGCAGGCATTCCAGCGCCCAATGCTGGAGCGAAGCGGAGTGCTTCGGATAATTCTCCTTGTCCAGCAGCGACTTCAGCTCCGCTGAAGCGTGTGCGGATAAGCCTTTTTTGGCCAGAACCGTGTGTACGATGAACAGGATGCCGTGGATAAGCTGACGGTGCAGCTCACTGGTCCAGCGGCCGGGCCCGATGCCCGAGAACCATAGCGTCAAGCGGCGCTCCAGCTCCTCCAGCTCGCCAAGCTCCAGAATGGTCGCCCACTCTCCGAAAAGATGCATAGGCGCTGCCTGAGGCTGGGCCTCCAGCGGTTGAGCTCTGCCAACCTGTTGATCCTCCGGCCCGAACACCTGGCGCGAACGGTTCAGATTGCGCTGTTCCCGCTCGGTGACATCCGTGTAAGCGCTCATGATTCCGGGCAGCGAGACACCCGGGCTGATGTAGATCGACAAGGAGCAATGCAGCAGCCGCCCGCAGGTATCCAGGAAGGTCCGGCAGTTCTGCTCCAGCGTCTGCCGGACGGCATTCATGTCGCTCCTCACGTAGATGATCGCCAGATTATGGCCTACCTGATCCTGCAGCACCGTGCCTTCCAGCCCGCTTAGCAGCACCTCTTCGGCCAGATTGCGCAGGGCATATTCCATAATGGTCTCATCCCGTGCGCTTAGGTTCTCCTTCCACTGCTCCAGCCCAAGCAGAGCGAGGAAGTAGCGGTCCCCGGGCTGCAGATCCAGATTATAGGTATTCGCCGGAATGGTGAGCGATTCCAGCACGGGCGCCGCCCGCTGGCTGAGAATATCCTGCCAGAACCGTTCCACCAGCAACGGAAGCTGATGCTCCCATTGTCTCCGGTACTCCCGGATCAGGGCCTCGAACTGCTGCTGCTCCCGCTGCTTGCTGATCTCGGCGAGCGCTTCACGGGAGATCTTCATCAATTCCTCATAGTCTACCGGCTTGAGCAGGTAATGGTAGGCGCCAAGAGAAATCGCGCGCTGGGCATACTCGAAATCGGCATGACAGGTCAGCATAATCGTCATCGTGCCGGGAGCGGATTGCTTCACCCAGGCCAGCAGCTCCAGGCCGTTCCTGCCCGGCATTTCGATATCGCAGATCAGCAGGTCTACGGGCTGCTGCGTAAGTGCGGTAATCGCCTGATCGACGTTCTCTGCAAGGCAGACCTCCGCTACATCCAGCAGGCTCCAATCCACTCCCTGCTGGAGTCCGAGCAAGGCGAAGTATTGATCGTCAACGATTAGAACTCTGTACATCGAACGTCACAGCTCCTTTTGAACGGGTAGTCTGATTTCCACAACCGCCCCTCCGTGAGAAGCATTGTGGAAGGTAAGCCGTGCCCGGTTGTTATAGAACATCAGCATGCGTCTGTATACGTTCCATATTCCCAGATGGCGGTCTGTCGGCTTGCGCTCATATACGCCATGATTGAGCATGTCGAGCTGAGCCGCGGAGAAGCCCGGCCCGGAATCGCGGATCTGAATGACAATGCAGGAATCGCCGCTCTCCAAGGCCTCTTCACGGACTGTTATACCGACCCCGAAAGGCTTCGTATTGTTGATGAATCCATGCTTGATCGCATTCTCGGCGAAGGGCTGGATCAGCAGCGGCGGAATCAGGGTAAGCTCAAGCTCCTTCGGAAGCTGCACCTCGTAGGACAGCTTGTTCGGATACATGAGCATCTGGATCTCAATATAATTCTGAATATGGTTTAACTCGCTTTGCAGCGGAATCCAGGCGTCATTGGTATTCATAATGAACCGGAAATGGGAGACCAGATGTCCGATCATTTTTTTGATCAGCGCGTACTGCTTCAGTTCTACCAGATGAAAGACAATATTCAGGGAATTCATGAAAAAATGGGGATTGATCTGCGCCTGGAGATGCTTCAGCTCGGCCTGCTGTACCTTCATCTGCTCCTCATACACATCAATCTTGAGATTGCCGATCTGCTCGGCCATCTGGTTGAATTGCATCGTAATGATCTGGAACTCCCTGCTGTTGCCGTCCTTCAGCCGGTATTCGAGCTGTCCCTTCCCCAGGATGCGCATCCCGCTGGTCAATTGCTGGATGGGCTTGAACACCAGGCGGCTGAGCAGAGCCAGCAGGATGGCCATCACGAGGATAATGGCGAAGGGGATGAGCTTGATGATCCGCTGGAAGATCGGCAGCTCGTCCAGAATCGATTTCTCATCCAGCAGGAAGAAGACATTCAGATTGGAATATTGGGAAGGCTTGTCAATCAGCAGATAAGAATTGCCGTTGCTGAGGCGTATCGACGCATCCGCAGGAGGGTCCGGCTGCTTAAGCTGGCTGCGGATAAGCGCAAGATCTTCATCGGCGAACTGGCCCCAGAGCAATTTGCCGTCATTGTCGATCATGCCCACTTGCCCGCTGCCCCCGGTAGACTCCAGCTGGGTAAGGGGCTGGGCCAGGGAATCGATGCTGACCAGCACCCCCATGAGGAGCCGCCCGCTCTTGTCCGGCAGCACCTTGAATAACACCGGCTCACCATCGAGGGTCACAGTCTCCCACTTCAGGGAAGCCTGGAGATTAGGGGACTTCAGGTGTGAAGACAGCCCGGAGGTAATGACCTCCTTCTCCTGGTAATACTCCCTCTGGCTGCTGAGGAACAGCTCGTCCCGGTCCTGATGATAGACGAAGACGCTGCGGATAATGGTGTAGTAGCTGACATCGCTGTACCACTGGTCCATCAGCTTGCGGATGGACAGGTAATAATTGACGCTGTCCGGTCCGCTGTCGGAATAGAGCTCCAGCAGCATGTTCTCATTGGCCGTCCGCAGCAGATAATGGCTGGTCTGCTCCAGCAGCTCATCGAGTGTACCCAAGTGAAGGGTCAAGGTGTCCGAAGCGGACTTCGCCACCTTCTCCCGGACAATGTTGGTGGAGTAGAGATTGGTATAAGAAAGAAAGAGGAACAGCGGCGTGACCAGCAGCAGGACAAGGGCACTCACTTTGAACCGCAATGATAATTTCATAGTCTTCCCCCTTATCCTTAGGTACATGCGCACGCTGAGCGGCAGGAAAGGGGAAGGACGGCAGCCGTCCTTCCCCTTAGCCTAAAATATAAGAATTTGTATGTTCCACATGACAACTTATCCTTATATTTCTCGCTGAAACGGGTGCCGTCCCTAAAAAGGACGGCATAGTCGTTTTCACTTGTTTGTTTAGGATTGTTTGGCTTTCCAGGCATCATATTGCTTCTGAACCTCGGCACGGATCTCTTCAATGCCGTTAGCCTTCAGCTTCTTATTGTATTCCGTAAGCACCTTATCTACACCCAGGCTGCCCGTTTCCAGCAGCGGGCGGAATTCCTTGATAATATTGCTGACTACGGAGACCTGGGTTTTGACAGCGTCGGTATTGAAGTTGAAGCCGAAGGACTTCACTTTATGGGCGCTCTCGTTATAGGCCTTGAACTTCTCCCATTTATCAGCACTTTCGCCTTCCCACAAGTAGGTTATTGTCTGATTACCGAACATCCATTCAATGCCCGGCGCCCAGCCTGTATCGGCACGGGTAGCAATGCCGTCAGGAAGCTTGATGAAGTTATCCTTGCCCTCTACCTTGACATACTGCCGTCCTTCTACACCGAAGTCAATCAGATTAACCAGAACCGGGTCAGTATGCAGCAGGTTTAGCAGCATCATCGTCCGCTCAGGATCAACCGAGGTGCGTCCGATAGCCATCATGGAGTTGCTGACGCTGGCCGTGCTGATCTCGGGCTCATTGCCCTTCAGCTTCACCAGCTCAATGCCGGTGGCAATGGAATCTTCCTTGTCGGAATCCGGTTTGTCGGAGCCGAATTTCATCCAGGTTTTCCCTGCCTTGAATGCGTCTTCAGTGCTGGTCTTGGTCGTTGCCGCATCCTTATTGATGTAGCCCTTGCTGAACCAGTCGCCGTAGAGCTTCATCCGGTAGATCGCCGTGTCGGATTCCATCGAGCTGATCACCATCTTATCGGTCTTGGTATCCAGGACAATCCCGGCGGGAGCGCCGGCAACCAGCTCATAACGGAAGTTCTCCTTCATGCTCTCTCTGGTCTTGTCGAAGTAGCCCAGCGTATCGGAGCCGCTGCCGGACAACCAGATCGGCGCGATGGCTGGTTCCTTCTCCTTGATCGTCTGCAGCCATGGCTCCAGATCCTCCAGCGTCTCAATCGAGTTCACATCGAATCCGTATTTATCTACCAGATCCTTGCGGAACATGATGGTATGGCTCTCGCCAATTTCCTTATTGGTAGGAATCGCATAGATTTTGCCGTCTACCGTGCCGCCGTCCAGGAAGCGGGGATCAAGAGTCTCCTTGATGCCTTGTCCGTATTTGGCTAACAGATCATCAAGCGGGAGGAACGCGCCTTTGGCGACGTTATTGGCGAAGTCCGCCCAGTTAGGGGCGAAGGTCAGATCGACTTGTTCCCCGGATTGATAAGCCAGTGCCATCTTCTCGGCCCAGGAGGACCAAGGGAGTCCCTGGAAATCAATCTCGGCGTTGATTTTCTCTTTGAGATACTTGTTGATCTCATCTACAACCGCCTTGGTATCATTTTGCGGGAAATTCCCGACCGTGTAAACGGTTAACTTCCGGAACGTAGAGGTGTCAGGAGTAGTGCCGCCTTCCTTGCCTGCTGCGGTTGTGGCCGCTGCTGTCGATTCTGACTTGGATGGGGGATTTGCACCTGAGTTGCCGCCACCACATCCGGTAATGCCCAGTATCACGGCGGTTAGGGCAGTAAGCACCGCGCCCGAGCTTCTGGTTGTTCTCATTTGTATGAACCTCCTCAATGATAATTAGATCATATATTCTAACCGGCAATTACGCCAGAGTCAGACCGCTTAGCCTTTGATTGCCCCTATAGTAAGGCCCTTGGTGAAGTACTTCTGGAAGAACGGATAGATGAACAGAATCGGACCAATCGACAGCACGACCATAGCCATCCGCAGACTCTCGGTCGGAACGGACTCCTGTACCATCAGAGCCACACCGCTGCCCGCAAGCTGGGTCTTGAAGAATTCCGCCTGCCGGATCATCTGAATCATGACGTACTGGAGGGAGAACTTGTTGGTATCATTAATGAATAGCATGGAGTTGAACCAGTCATTCCAATACATCAGCGTAGTGAACAGACCGATTGTAGCCAGCACAGGCAGGGAGATCGGCAGCACGAGCTGGAAGAAGATCCGCCATTCCGAAGCCCCGTCCAGCTTGCCGGATTCAATCATCTCCTCGGGAATCGTCTGCTGGAAGAAGGTGCGGGTAATGAAGATATAGAAGGCATTGGACAGGCCGGGCAGGATTAGCGCAACCAGCGAGTCCTTCAGATCAAGATAGTTCACGTACAGCAGATAGAAGGGCACAAGTCCGCCCGAGAACAGCATGGTGATCAGGAGATAGAAGTTGAATGTCTTTTTAAAAGGAAAATCCTTCCGGTAGAGCGGGTACGCATACAGCGCAATCAGCAGCACAGCCAGAACCGTTCCGATAATCGTAACCGTCAGGCTGACGCCATACGCCTTAACCAGTGTCTCCGAATGCTTGAACAGATATTGGTAAGCGGACGCATCGATATGATCGGGCCAGAATTTGTAACCCTGCAGCGTCAATGTCTTCTCATTGGTTAAGGAGATAGCGACAATGAGCACAATCGGCAGGATACATGCCAGGCTGAAGGCGATGAAGAACACATTCAGAATAATCTGGGCGGTAGTGGAGCCTTTGGTATAAGGGTTGCTTCGGGATGCAGTAGTCATTAGAATCCTCCGTTTCTAGAAAAGCGCCGTATCGCGGTTCAGCTTGCGGGCCAGAGCGTTCGCACCTATGACCAGGAAGAAGCCGACGACCGATTGATAGAAGTTCGCCGCAGAGGACATCCCCAGGTCGTTGAGCTGGATCAGGCCCCGGTAGACATAGGTGTCAATAACGTCCGTAGTTGAGCGCAGCGCACCAGAGTCCAGGGTCACATGGTAGAACAGCCCGAAGTCAGAGCGGAAGATGCCGCCCATGTTAAGAATCGTGAGAATCACCATGATCGGTGTAAGCAGCGGCAGGGTAATCTTGGTGATCTGCTGCCATTTGCTGGCGCCGTCCATCACCGCAGCTTCGTACAGCTCTTCGCTGATCCCGGTAATGGCGGCAAGGTAGATGACGCTGCCGATCCCGATGGAGTGCCACATTTTGGTGATCCACAGAATGTAAGGCCATGCGTTAGGATGCATATAGGCATTCACCGAGGAATAGCCGAACATCGGCAGAATATGCTTGACCAGGAAGCCGTATTCCGGGTGCAGGAAGGCATAGACGATGAAGCTGACAACGACCATGGACAGGAAGTTCGGCATAATCATGACGGTCTGGAAGAACTTCGAGGCCAGCTTGCTGCGCACCTCATTGATGGCAATCGCCAGCGAGACCGAGAGAATCAGGCCGGAGATAATGAAGACTACGTTGTAGCCTACGGTGTTGATGGTTACCCGCAGGGCATCGGAGGTGGCGAACAGGAACCGGAAGTTGTCGAGTCCCGCCCAGGGACTGCCCAGGATGCCGTCGATGTAGTTAATGTTCTTGAAGGCGATGAATAAGCCGAACATCGGAATGTAGCAGTTGATGAAAAAGATAATGGATGTCGGCAGCAGCATCAGCAGCAGCACCCGGTATCTCACAATATTGTGCAGCAGCCGGCCGAAGCGGCTCTTGGGCTGTGCATAGGATGGGGGGGTCAAAGCTTTTGTCGCGGGATTTGCCATAGGTTCTAACCTCACTCTACTTGTTCTGGATGAATTTATTATAGTAGAGCGGTTGAACCGAATTCTCTCTTGCAAATGACCCCGTTTATTCAAAAATGACCTCATCCCGCAAAATGCAGGAGGAGCATTGCGACTTTTTTCACAGAGTAATGTTCACATTGCAAGTAATATGTTAGAATATCGGAATGCATTAACGCATCACCAATTTAATACAGTACAAGAGCTATGATTGCTATGGATCACACTATAGCAGGAGCAGCTTCTGGAGAGACTGCGGAGTTCCGCAGCGCCGAAGGGTTCACAATCTCAGGCAGAAGGACAGAAGAGTACCGGATTTGTGTTTAGCCGTGCGGCTTAGCCGCTGCTGCTTGATGCTTATTTGGAACTTCTTTTTGAACCGGGAGATTGGATGATATCCAGTCTCCTTTTTGTTATGGGGTCCACGCAAAGTATCTGAGTAATCATCGGAGCGGAATCTCCACTTGGTGGGGTTATTGTGCGTTACCCGGCAGGAAAGCGTCATATATATTAAGGGGGAAACAGGAATGGCACAGACAGAATTGAAGCGGGAGCTGGCGAACCGGCATGTTCAGCTTATTGCTATCGGAGGTACGATTGGTACAGGATTATTCCTGGGATCGGGCAAAGCTATCCAGCAGGCTGGGCCCTCCATCATGCTCACGTATCTGATCGTGGGGGTTGCCGTGTTTTTTGTGATGCGGGCGCTGGGGGAGCTGTTGCTCTCGAAGGCGGGGTATCAATCTTTTACAGATATTGCTGAGGATTACTTGGGGCCGCGCGCGGCCTTCATTACAGGCTGGACCTACTGGTTCTGCTGGATTATGACGGCGATGGCCGATGTGATTGCGGTGGGCGTCTATGTGCAGTACTGGTTCGATATTCCGCAGTGGGTGCCTGCCGTGATCTGCCTGATCATTCTGCTCGGGCTCAATCTGCTCACGGTCAAAAGCTTCGGCGAACTCGAATTCTGGTTTGCTCTGATCAAGGTGGTTACGATTCTGGCTCTGATCGGCCTGGGGATTGTCCTGCTGGTGACCCAGTTCAAGACAGATGCAGGCTCAGTGTCGGTGCGCAATCTCTGGGAGCACGGGGGCGTGTTCCCGAACGGGGTGAAGGGCTTCCTGTTCTCCTTCCAGATGGTGGTATTCGCCTATGTCGGCGTGGAGCTGGTGGGGGTATCGGCAGCGGAGACGGCTAATCCTGAGAAAAACATCCCGTCCGCGATCAACAAAATTCCGCTGCGGATTCTCTTCTTCTATGTCGGCGCGCTCTTCGTGCTGCTGTGCATTAATCCCTGGAACCAGCTTAGCGCGTCTGAAAGTCCGTTCGTGCGCACCTTCAGTCTGGTCGGGATTCCGGTGGCCGCGGGGATTATCAATTTCGTTGTCTTAACCTCGGCGGCCTCCGCCTGCAACAGCGGGATGTTCTCGACCAGCCGGATTCTCTACAATCTGAGCAGACGGAATCAGGCCTCGCCGCAGCTTGGCAAGCTGAACCGGAATCATGTGCCTGCGAATTCCTTATTCCTCTCCACACTGGTGATCTCTGCCGGGGCGCTGCTCAGCAAGCTTATTCCGGGTCAGGCCTTCGGGATTGTGACTACGATCAGCGCCATTTGCTTCATCTGGGTCTGGGGCGTTGTGCTGGTCTGCCATATCAAGTATAAAAGGAACCGTCCGGACTTACATGCCGCTTCCAAATTTAAAGCGCCGTTCACCCCGGTCATTAACTATGCCGTCCTGACGCTGTTCGCCGCCATTCTGATCATCATGCTCTTTGCCGATGAGACCCGTCCGGCGCTGCTGTTCACCCCGCTCTGGTTCATTCTGCTGTTCGTCCTGTACTCCATTAGAAGCCGTAAGGAGAAAAAAGGGCAGGAAATCAGTATAATCAATACATAAACTGATTTCAGGAAGAAGAGGGTGCAGCGCCGCATGAACAAAACAGACCGCATGTTAGCCATCGTACTGGAGCTGCAGCGCAAAGGGGTCGTACGGGCAGAGGATCTGGCGTCCGTCTTCGAGACTAGCGTAAGAACCATCTACCGCGATATCCAGGCGCTAAGTGAAGCCGGAGTGCCGGTGGTAGGGGCTACAGGTCAGGGATATTCACTGGTGAAGGGGTATTTCCTGCCCCCGGTCAGCTTCACGGCCGAGGAGGCAGTGACCCTGCTGATCGGGACGGATTTCGTGGAGCAGCGGTTCGACGCGGAGTATGGTACCCGGGCATCCGCAGCGGGCCGGAAGCTTGAAGCGGTGCTGACGGGCGAGGTCCGGGACAACGCCTCCCGGATACGCAAGAGCATCCGTCTGCTCACCACCGGCAAAGACCGGCTGCTGGAAGCAGACAAGGAATATATGGAACAGATCCGCAGCGCGATCCTGGAGCAGCGTAAGATTAGCTTCGAATATACGAAGCCCCGGCAGGAGGCCGACGGAAGTCACCGGAGTGTCCGTATCGCCTCGCCCTATGGACTTGTTCTGAACAGAGGCGCCTGGACCCTGGTCGCCTGGTGCGGGCTGCGGCAGGAGATCCGTCATTTCCGGTTATCCCGGATGAGGGAGCTCACCGTTCTGGATGACCGGTTCCAGCCGCCTGCGGATTTCGATCTCCAGGCGTATCAGCCCGAGGATGACCGCCAGGTGCGCGTGTGCATCCGGGTGGATTCCGATATAGCCGGCAAGGCGGCTGAATCGGGTAACTTTTATCTGGAGTCTGCGGAGGACCGGGAGGACGGCAGGCATATGACCTTCCGCGTTCGCCAGCCCGAGGACCTGCTGCAATGGGTGCTTTGCTGGGGAGCGGGGGCGGTTGTTCTGGAGCCGGAAGCCTTGCGGAAGCTTGTGCGGGAGGAAGCGGCGAGAATGCTGGAACGCTACTGACATAACATAGTGACCCGGGGGGAAATTTCATTGTGAGGAGTTACGGACATGAAGCACCAGTTACGCCAATATATGACCCGCCTGACCTCTCTCAGTGAAGAGGAGCAGCAGGCCATTCTGGATGAGATTCTTGTTGAGGAATACAGCAAAGGAACCACTCTGCTGAGACAGGGAGAGGTTCCGGGTAAGTGCTATTTCGTGTTAAAAGGATGTGTGCGGCAGCACAGCGTGGACGCTACAGGCCGCGATATCACCTCTAACTTGTATACAGAGGAGCAGGCCATCGCTATCTTCAATGCGCATAAGGAGGATACCTCTTCGGAATACAGCCTGACTTGTCTGGAGGACTGCGTTCTGGTTGTAGGTGCACTGAATACGCAGCAGGCCATGTATGCCAAGCATTCGCAACTGGAGCTGATGACCCGCCGGATGATCGAGGAGAACTTCGGTCAGATGCAGGAGGAATTCGCTGCATTTGTAGCCTCTTCCCCCGAACACCGTCTGAAGACCCTGATGCATACCAGACCCGGATTAATCAGCCGCGTCCCCCAGCATCAGCTGGCCAGCTATCTCGGCATGACCCCGGAGTCCCTGAGCCGGATTAAGAAGCGGCTGCAGCGTGAACGCGCGGAGCCGGAATTCTGAACAGCAGCCAGATCCCAAGCCCCAGCTCCCCGGCGGTCATCGGCAGTATAAATATCCACTTCACCAGTTGGATGAACCCCTTATATTCAGGCACGAGTAAGCTGCACAGATGCAATGCAATATAACCGAAGCCTGCCAGCAGCAGCAGTACACCGAGGGGCTTCGGAATATTCTCCGCTTGAAGCGCAAGTATTCCTATCACGAGCAGATGTACGCCGAATAGAATCAGACCCGCCGACCATACCGCCTCAAATCCCTGAAGAGCCAGCATAACCTCCCCTTGTAATTGTCCGTTGGTGAAGCCGGATAGGACCCAATCTCTTCCCCCCGTAAGCAGGGAGGCCAAGATCAGGCTGGACACAGCAACCCCCAATACCGCCGTATAAGCCAGGCGCAGCCAGGCCCCAAGCAGGGATAGACCCGGGTGTACAGGCCTCAGAACCAGATATAACGCCCAGGCAGCTACGACGTCACAAGCCATGATGAATATCCACCCGAGAATCTCGGCTCTGAACAGCGATGGAGAGGATTGAAGACGGGCGAAGGTAACGGCGGCATCCCCATTCACCACCAGACTTCCATGAACATATCCATACGAGAATGCGGCGGCAACTGCCATTACAATAAGTGAGATTCCCCCGGTACGTGCCACTGTTGCTGACATCAGCATAACCCCCTGAATGATTAATGATTGTGGTTATAGTGTACGCAGCAGCGGGCAGGAGTTCATTGACTTAAGTTAAGAGGGGGGATATTTTAAATAATAATGTTTGAATAAAGGGTAGTCATCAGAAAATGTCGAAGCATAGTTTTAGAGATTTCGGCACTCCTTACAGATTCGCAACTATAACGGCCAGCAGCGCCAGGAAGGCCGGGAGTCCCTGGACTACCAGAATAGATCTCTTGGCAGTGATTCCGCCATAAATGGCCGCAACCGCTACACAGATCAGGAAGAACAATTGCAGCTGGTAACCGAAATCAGCGTTGGGATGCAGCAATCCCCAGATTAGACCGGCGGCCAGGAAGCCGTTATACAAGCCCTGGTTGGCGGCAAGCGACTTCGTCTCCCGGGCGAAGGCCGGGGTCGTCCCGAACGCCTTCTGTGCTCTCGGGGTGGTCCACAGGAACATCTCCAGCACCAGGATGTACACATGCTCCAAGGCTACTAAGGCAACGAGAATTAAACTTACAGTCATCATAATGAGTCCCTCTTTTCAAGTGATATGTACCAAGTGAATCCTTTAATTAGATTGCGCAAAATATAATTTTACAAACCTAAATATACCCAATTTTTCGGATGTTGTCAATTTATTGCATCCCATACCCTAAAGGAGGAAGGAAATGTACATAAGAACGCTGACCCCATCTGACGCCGAAAGCTACCGTGCGCTTCGTTTGCAGTCGCTGCAGCAGCACCCTGAAGCTTTTCTAAGCTCCTATGAAGCGGAAGCGAAGTTGTCTATCGAGACTACCCGGATTAGGCTGGACTCCTCGGACGGGCATTTCACCCTGGGCGCCTTCTTGGACGGGGAGCAAAGGCTGGCGGGAATGGCCACCTTATTCCGGGAGAGCCGGCCCAAGATTCAGCACAAAGCCAATGTCTATGCAGTATATGTAGATCCCGCTGCCCGTAAACATGGCGTAGGCCGTGCGCTGATGGAGGAGCTGATTGCACGGGCGAAGGCCGCGCCGGGGCTTGAGCAGCTTATGCTGACCGTAACCTCCAGTAACATGTCTGCCACAAGGCTATACGAATCCCTCGGATTCGTCCGCTACGGCACAGAGCCGAAGGCGATGAAGCTTGGCAGCGAGTATCTGGACGAGGATCTGATGGTGCTGCTGCTGTAGAATACAGCAAAAGCCCCTCCTGCCTTTTCGGCAGAAGGGGCAGAGATGAAGGGGCAGTTGCTTACTTCGCAGACTTTCCGCTCAGGATGGCCTTCACCTGGCTGACCATTGCCGCTGCGTCAGCGCTGGTGACACCGTCCTGGGGCCGGAAGCTTCCGTCCTGATCCAGCTTCACGATCTTGAGGGCAAGCGCGGTCTGGATCGCGCCCGAGTTCAGGATATCAATCTTGTCATTATCCTTGATCTCCACCGGGATCAGCTTGATCATCGGCAACTGTCCGCTGGTCTGAAGTGTGTTAATGAGCAGAGAGGTGAACGATTCGCGGGTTACGCTCATATTCGGGTCAATCTTGATCTGCAGGTTCGCCTCCCCGGCAGCGTCCTTGATGTACTGGACGGCCTCGGTTGCGGTAATGGTCCCGCTCTCAGCATCGGGTGCCGGATGTGCGTTCAGATAAGCGAGTGCATTGCTGATGGCTACTGCCGCTTCCGCACGGGTGATCTCCTGTTTCGGGTTAAGCTTGCCGCTGTTATCCAGCTGCATGACACCGTAATTCAGCGCACGCTGCAGGGCACCGGAGTATTCTACCTTCACCTGATCCTGATCGGCGTACTCCACCACCACCGGCTTAATCATCGGCAGACGGTTCGTATTCTCCATCGCATCAATGAGCTGGTAGGTAAACTCTTCGCGGGTCAGCTTCTCGCCAGGCTTCAGATCCGCAGGCAGGTTCAAGCCGTGCACACCGGCAATAATTAGCGCCTGTGCATACCAGGCGGAGTCGTTGGCATTCTTGAAATAGTCGGTGGCATGCGGCTCCTTCACGAACCGGATCGTATCCAGATTCAGATCAAGCGCACTCACGATCATCTGCACCCCCTGGGCTGCTGTGATGTTGAGGTTCGGGCCGAACAGATCCGCGCTGATGCCTTGAATCAGGCCGCTGTTCTGAAGCGCGATAATCTTCTCTTTATCCTGCACGTTATGGATATCCTTGAAGGCTGCGGCCGAGGCGAATTGTTGCCCTGTGAAGCTGAGCGCCAGAGCGGCTGCTGCGGATAGTGTGATCATCTTGAATGTCTTCTTCATGTCCAGTCACCTCGTGAGTAGTTTGTAGTTTATTTGTGATCATAGACGGCGGCGTAGTCAAAAAGGTTCCAGCAAAAATAAAAAAATCAAAAATATAAAAAAAGCACTGGCCGCATCGGGCTAGTGCCGTTTTCTCATACAAATCTCCTGCCATCTCATAAGCCATTCATACTGCTCATCACAGAATTCTTTCGTCCCTTTATTGAATGGCTCCAACTGCTATTCATTATCCTAGGGGAGAAACACAGATGTATAGAGAAAGATTGATTATAATTAAACCTCCGCCGCAACAATCTGATTCCGGCCCTGATGCTTGGCGGCGTACAAGGCTTTATCGGCAGACTTGAACAGGTTGTTCAGGTAGGTGGTCGCATCCATGGCAGGCGGAATCTTGAATTCGGCGATGCTGAGCAGCCCCATGCTGATGGTGATGGACACAGGCCCATCGATATAATCGATACGGATGGTGTTGTGTTCAACCTCGGATTTTAGCTGTTCGGCCAGGCGCCGCGCTTCGGCCCCATCCGTATCCGGCAAATAGATGATGAACTCCTCGCCGCCGTAGCGGGCCAGGATATCGGTAGGCCGCAGACTGCGCTGGAGCAGCTCCACCGTGCTGCACAGGACCACATCTCCGGCGAGATGGCCGTGCTGGTCATTGATTTTTTTGAAAAAATCGATGTCGATCAGTATAATAGTCGAAGGTGCCCGGACATCGCGGTCCCGCAGCGCCTCCTGCTCCAATTGCTGCATCAGATAATGCCGGTTGTAGCAGCCGGTCAGGCTGTCGGTGATCGCCAGCTTCCTCAGCTTGCCGTTCGTCTGGAACAGCTCCTCCTGTACCTTGACCAGCGCGTCGTTGCGTTCCTTCAAGATGGCATTCTGCTGCTTCGTCTCATCGATGAGCCGCCGGATCTCGGTAGTATTCTGGAAGGTGACAATCCGTCCGACCCGGCTGCCGCTTACCATAATCGGTGCTGCATGGATGCTCACAACCATGTGGATAAGGGGATACAGAACCTCCAGCCCGGCTGTCTCCAGCGGTTGCCCGTGGTAGGTCTGGAGGAAAGGCTCCGTCTCCATGTCAGGGCCGTCTGGCAGATAGCTGCGTATGTTGAACTGTGCACCGGTTGCAAGCGGGATATAAGGCTGCAGAGCATGATTGATCTCTACGACCCGCTCCTGATCGTCCAGCACAAGAATCCCGTATTCCATGGTATTGATAATATCCTGATGGGCAATCGTTACAATATCAAATACTTTGTCCTGGTGGATCGTAATCACAAAGAATGTAGCCGATACCACAATCCCCAGCGAAGTGAAGCCCGGAATCACCGGCAGGTAATCATCCAGAATGACATTGAGCAGCACATCGATCATCAGGAAGATGCACAGCGCCGAAATGCCTTTGAGCATATACATAACCTGGTTCTTGATCCGCACGGCCTGATTAGAGGTCAGAGCCACGTAGATAACATACATGGACACGAGGGCATCCATCACAAGAAAGGCCATGCTGATCCAGAAAATAGGCCCATAGATCCGCTCCACATATCCTCCGTTCACCGGACGGACGAACCATCCGTAAGGATTGAGCACTACTCCAAGGGAGGTCAGTATTGCAGGGATCACCAGCACGGACACGATCCTTCTAGTTAGGAACTGGGATTGTCCCGCGAGCAGTATAGTGAAGAAGATCCAGCCCAGACCCAGCAGGGAAGCATCCACGAAGGCAAGCTTCACATAGAAAAGCTGGTAGAGAGGATCATCGACGGTCCTTATGGCGAACTGGCAGTAGGGCCAGATCAGCATGGAGAAATGGAACCCCAAATAGACTTTGTGCAGCTTGGTAATGGTGACCGTAGCCACGATATAGATGAGCAGCAGGAACAGCAGGAAGCACATAATCAGGTCAATCCAAGAGGCTAAGGCCAATATATTACACCTTCTTGATTTTAATAGTATTTATTGATTTTTGTGGGTCTAAGGTCTTATATATTGTTTTTAATATATAATTAGCGTGTGCAGATTACAAGATTTTTAGATAAATCTATCGGAAGAATATGGATCGGGAGGGAACCACATGAAGTCTATTAGCGTGCAGAGCCTTGTAGAGAAATTCCATCTGGAGGTACTGGCCGGAGCCGGCCGGATGGACCGGACCATCACCCGTCCAAGGACGCACAGACCGGGCTTGGAGTTTGTCGGTTATTTTGATTTTTTTCCGATGGAGCGGGTGCAGGTCCTTGGACGTAAAGAGATCAACTACCTGTTGACGCTGAGTGTAGAGGAGCGAATGCTGCATATCGGCAACATTGTGAAATACCATCCGCCCTGCTTCATCGTGACCAGCGGCCAGCAGGAGATTCCTTATCTGACGCTGTTCTGCGACCAGGAAGGGATTCCGCTGCTGCGGACGCCGGAGGTGACCACCGAGTTCATCGCCAAGCTGGACAGCTTCCTGGTGAAGACACTGGCGCCGGAGCTGTCGATCCACGGGGTATGCGTTAACGTATCGGGGATCGGTATTCTGCTGCGGGGCAAGTCGGGGATCGGCAAGAGCGAGACGGCGCATACACTGATCCGCAGGGGTCACCGCTTCGTCGCCGATGATATTGTGGTGCTGAAGAAGCTCGGTCCGGCGACACTCCTCGGGACACATAATGAGACCACACGTGAATTCCTGGCGCTGCGCAGCATCGGCCTGATTAACGTTGTGCGGCAATACGGGCGGCGGGCCTTCCAGGATGAGACACGGATCGTGCTGGATATTGAGCTGGCCCCTTGGCAGGAGAATTCGCTCAACAATGAGCTGGAGGTGGTGCCCCAGTTCACCGAATATCTCGGGGTCCAGATTCCGCATATTGAGGTCCAGCTTCAGCCGGGCCGCGATGTTGCGGGTCTGATCGAAGCGGCAGCGAACAACTGGTATCTCAAGCAGCTCGGGTACAGTGCAGTGGAAGAATTCATGCAGCGGATTGAGGACGGGATGCAGTCATAAGGAACGGCAGGGAATGAAGGAGCGCTCTCCTGGGCAACTTAGACGAAAGACAGCAAGGGAGCGTGTTTCGTTAATGGCGAGAAGAAGCAGAAAATATGCTGTACCGGGGTCTGCGCAGGGAATGCAGACGTTCAAAGCGGAGGTTATGAGGCAGGAAGGTTATCACGTAGATCCGAATCACCCGGACGACGTGAAATACGAGGTAGCCAAAGAGCTGGGCATCCCGCTGCAGGCCGGAAATAACGGCCAGCTAACCACCGAGTCAGCCGGACAGATTGGCGGCAGAATCGGCGGCTCCATGGTTCGTGAGATGGTGCGTCTGGCCCAGGAGCAGCTTGCGGATAAGCAGAAGTCCTAGCATGCGATCTAAGATTTGTGTGCCCGCACACCAAGATCCCCTTTCTTAATCAGAAAGAGGATCTTTTTTGGCATGTGCTGACTGTAGTTAAAGCTGCAGTTACAGTTCAAGGCACAGGCTGCCGCTGTAATATTTATACTCTGAATGAATCTTAAATCCGGCACGGAGATAGAGATTCAGTGCCCGGACATTCTCGGTGACTACGCTGAGGCGAATAACCGGATAAGGCTTCTGCAGCAGGATATTCACGGTCTGCCGCAGCACCTTCTCGCCAATCCCCTGACCCTGACAAGCGGGAAGTATACAGAAATTATGAATAAATGCCGTATCCTCATTGATATAATTGACCCGGATCAGACCGATCGCCCGGTTCTCTTCCCAAGCGATATAGGTTACCCGGTCCGGCTCATCTGTCTGGGTGAAGTACTCGCGCGTCTCCTCTTCCGATTCTCCGAAGGCTTGGGAGGAGCAGGAGACCATGAATTCGAAATCCTCAGGCGCAGCGGGAAGCAGGATTGGCTCTGAAGGAAGCGGGCTGGCGGAATTCATACCGGCGTAGGACATGGCGTATTCTGACCGGTCAAACTCTCCGCCCAGGGCCTGCGCCGTCAATAGTCCTGTCTGCGAACTGGCGGGAATTTTGTAGCTGAGCCAGTGTACGCCAAGAAGCTCAATGTCTGCTCTGGCACGTTTCACAAGGCTGCGGAACACACCTTGCCGGCGGTAATCCGGATGGACCATGGCATTAATCTGCGCCTCATCGCCCCCGGAAGCGAACCAGCTAAGCAGGCCGATGAGCTGATCGCCACGGTAGCAGAGCAGGGCATGGTCACCGTCTTTTTTGACGAGATGCTCAAGCTCTGAGTTCAATTGGATAGAATCGGCCTGAGTGCACTGCTGCTCCAGTACCGTAATGTCTGCCGCCTGCTGCTTGGAATGGTAGGTCATTGGTATAATGTTATTCAATTGGAGAAGCCGCTGGAACTCCGCAACATTCTCCAGAATGCCGTCCGGCGCAAGATCATAGGCCTGACTCTGGAAGGTGGGTAGCCAGCGGACAGCGTAGGTCTGCATTCCGGCAGCCTTGCCTGCGAGAATATCCGCATTGCTGTCGCCTACGAATATGGCCTGGGATGGTTCAATGCCCAGTGTTCGCAATGCCAAATGTATACCTTCGGGATCAGGTTTTGGCTTCGCCACATCATCGCCGGTAATCGAGATATCGAAGAAACGCTCCAGATCCAGCGCTCCGGCCGATATCTGATAGGCCCGTCTGCTTTTACCGGTAATGACTCCAAGCTTCATTCCCTGACCCTTCAAGGCTTGAAGTAATCCAAGAATGTGTGCACTATTCTGGAAATCTTCGGTGTGTCCCTGCTTATATATTGAATAATAATCCTCTATCGCTTGTGGAACCGAAGCCGGATCTGTGAAATTTCCGCTGATGATGCCTTCCTCGGTGGGACCGAACATCGCGACAAGCTCATCGCGGGTGACCTCTCTCTGGTCGTATTGCTTAAATACAGCCTGGAAGGCACGAAAGGATAACGGCAGGGTGTCTGCCAGGGTTCCATCGAAATCAAACAATACAGCTTGAATGGTCATAAAGACAGTGCCCCTTTCGATTGGGTTCATGCGGGTGTGATGTTACTCCGGCATCATTATGAAGTGGGCGTACCCTGAAGCAGGCTGTTTCTGTAATTCATGAGCGGGGCCAGCCAGACCATACCGGTACCCCGGTATACATTGACCAGGCCTTCGCCTGAGGCGGCTGAGCCCAGACGGGTCTTGCCTGACTTCTCGACAGTGAAGTCGAGGGAGTTCGACCACATTAAGGCGAAGTTCCCGTCGACCTTCAGCACATCATTCTGCAGCTCGATTACGACAGCTTCCTCGGAAGGAATGGGCGCTTCGAGGGCAAGGATTCCTTTGCCGCGTGCGCTCAGGTTGAACAGCCCTTCTCCGCCCAGGACGGCAGAAGAGATGTTCTTGCGTGCCGCAACGGAGATGTCGAGCGTAGTCTCGCAAGCCAGGAACATGCCGTCATCGATCACGATATGGTCGTTGTCCACATCAATCAGCCAGAGGTATTTGTAGGTGGTCTCCAGCAGGATGGTCCCGGTTCCCTTATAGAGCGGCTTGACTGCGCTTGTTCCGGTTGCTGCCCCGGACAGCATATTGCGCATCAGTCCTCCTACGCCTTTAATGCCGGAGGTCATCTCGATATTGCCGATCATATACTGCATCGCCCCGGCGCTCAGCATCACCTCATTGTTGTTCAGCTCAATCATCAGCTGCTTGTTGCGCATATTGCTCTTGCTCATGAAGAAGTTAGTCTCTGCTTCATAGCGGGTGGTGGTGCTGAGATCCTCTTTGTATTCGATGATACTGAAGCCGCCCAGCTGTTCTTTAATGATCACATTGGAATTGTCTTTCAGGTTATTGATGGTAAAAGCCATGGATACCCACTCCTTCGGTAGCTATTGTTATGCGATACGGTGCATCATGCCTTCAACGCATACGTATTCGACACTTTCCGCGGGTATCCTTGCATTCCTGGAGAAAAAAACGTTCTCAATAATTCCTTTACTTCTAATATCAGGTTAGCGTAATGTTCTAGGTATAGTGCTCAGAATACAAATGTATCTCTTGACACCAGCATTAGAACCGAAAGGAAGTTAGCCTTGTTTGAGACGTTGCTGCTCAATTTTTTGTTTATGCTGTTTCCGGTGTTGATATTTCTGATTTTCTTCGAGAACAGGCCCCACGCCTACAACCGCAAGATTCTTGTACTGCTCATCGCCGCAACCATGATCCTGTGTATCGCCAAGCCGATCCGGCTGGAGACCGGGTTCATCTTTGACCTGCGGTATGTTCCGTTTATTGTTGCCGCCTTGTATGGAGGGTACAAACATACCCTGCCTTTATATCTGATTCTCAATGTGTACCGTTTCTACATAGGCGGTGAGGGAACCGTCCAATCTTTTCTTTTTTCGACAGCGGTCCTGATACTGGTTCCTTCCGTAAGCGCCAGATTTATGCGCTCGAAGCCCAAGGGCCGGATCATGTGGGCTACCTCCATCGTGGTCCTGACTATGGGTTGTTATCTGATTATACTGGGCCTGATCACAGGTAAGCTGGATGTGCAGTTCTGGACGCTTGCCTTTTATGCCTTAACCACCCATGCGGTGGTCATGGCGGTCCTGATGATCCTGCTGGAGCAGATTCTGGTGAACCTCAGGAACCGGGAGCGGATCATGCAGTCGGAGCGACTGAAGGTGGTCAGTGAGCTGGCGGCCAGCGTCTCGCATGAGATGCGCAATCCGTTAACCGTGACCAGCGGCTTCCTCCAGCTGCTTAATCTCTCCAAGACGCTCACCCCGGAGGAGAAGGGGTATATTGAGCTGTCGTTGCTGGAGCTGAACCGGGCGGAGA
The DNA here is from genome assembly GCF_045040735.1 of Paenibacillus sp. FSL K6-1217. Lineage (NCBI taxonomy): Bacteria > Bacillati > Bacillota > Bacilli > Caryophanales > Paenibacillaceae > Paenibacillus > Paenibacillus sp. FSL K6-1217. The sequence goes on along the minus strand of NZ_CP150271.1, from coordinate 4,872,999 downwards.
AGATCATCAGCGATTACCTGTCTTTTGCCAAGCCGCAGTCGGAGAGCCGGGTCTACTCCAACCTCCAGGCGGAATGTGAATACACCAAGAATGTGATATTGCCGTATGCCACGATCCACAAGGTTGCGGTTGAATTCAGCTTCAACAATCCGCTCAGCACCCATTATGACAGTAATGAGCTGCAGCAATGTCTGATTAATCTGTACAAGAATGCGATTGAAGCGATGGAGGGGGTGGAGGATGCCGTCCTGTCCATTAGTGTCTTCGCAAGCGGGCAGAATATTATCATTACCATCCGCGACACCGGTATCGGAATGACGAAGGAGGAGATCTCGCGCCTGGGCAAGCCGTATTACTCCACCAAGGAGGACGGGACGGGTCTCGGGATGGTGATGGCCTATAATGCGATCAACAAGCTCAAGGGGCGTATTGAGGTCACCAGCGACAAGGGCAAGGGTACAGTCTTCCGGATCATCATCCCGGCCTGAGGCAGGACAACAGTGGGAAACTTGGTGTGAAAATGATAAAGTAATTCTAAGAGAACTTCGAACTATCAACCGGGAGGCTATTGGCCATGAGAGAAGAATTAATCGCACAATTGAATGCTTGGCACGAGGAGGACCAATACGAAGAAATCGTATCCCGCATCAAAGAGGTGCCGACACCACTGATCGATGAGGAGCTGGCGGTTCATCTGGGCCGGGCGCTCAATAATCTGGGCCGCTATCGGGAAGCGCTTAAATGGTTCAACAAGGCGGCGGAGAAGGGCAAAAAAGATCCGCTGTGGCATTTCCGCGTCGGCTATGCCCACTATTATCTGGATGAGTACGACCAGGCGATCAAAGCGTTCAAGAAGGCGAACAAGCTGGACCCTGAAGATCAGGATACCATCGAATTCCTGGAATGGAGCCGCAGCGAGAAGGCGGCGCTGGCCGCAGCGGACGAGGACCCGGAAGAAGAAGCTTCCGAAGCGGATTCGGGTTCAGATGCCGGTTCCAATGCCGAGACGGCAGAAGAGACCAAGCGCTAGGACTTGACGGCCGCACTGGCCGGAGCCTACAATGATAGTCAATCTTACCAAAGAGGTGAAATGGATGCCATTCCGTACCGTCGCAAGGAACTAGTTATCGGGCTGGGTAGAACGCGTACCAGCCACCAAGGGGGAGGTCTGTCCTCTTGGTCACAGATAACCGGATTCCGAAGCGGTGCCTGGAGGGTCATTCTTTATGAGCCGGGACACTGAGTTATTCCGCTTGAAGACTATACTGCTGTGGCAGGGGTCTTGGGTGCGGGGTGGCGAGAGCGTTCCCGGCTTTTTTTCATATTCTTATGGTTAAGATTGGAGATTATTATCATGTTAAAGAAATGTCTTGTCCACCTCAAAAGGTGGGCCGCTCTGTATATAGGTCTCGGCTTTGCGATTCAGCTCTTAAGCAGTCTGGGCATTGTAGTCTTTCAGCGAATTCTGGATCAGGCGGTGGCCGGAACAGGCTTCCGTGAAATTCTCTACGGGGTTGTCCTCTACGGGCTGCTGCTCGGCCTGAACGTCCTGCTGAATTATGCGGATGAATATCCCAGCGCTTATCTATCGAACAGCATCACAGAAAGACTGAAGATTATGGCCTTGTCCAAAATCTCCAGAATGGATTACACCGCCTATCAGAATATGGGCACAGGCCAGATGATCAAGGTGATTGAGAACGGCGCGGCAGCCGGGAACAGTATTCTGTTCTCTTTTATCCTGAAGACGCTGCATGAGCTGCTGCCCACGATTCTCTTCAGCCTGCTCTTCATCAGCTACTATGATCTCAGAATTATGCTGGTGATTGCGGGCGGGTACGTGGTGATCTTCCTGTTAACGAATGTTCTGCTCAAAGCTCTCTACCGGATCAAGGAATCGGTGCTTATGCAGCAGGAGGCCATGTCCCGGTATGGGGTTCGCGGCTTCATGGAGCTGGTCGTCTTCCGCACCAACAAGAAGTATGCGCAGGAGATCGGCAGATTGAACAAGGCGGCACAGCAGATCATCAGGCAGAGCGCGAAGCTGCAGATGATTCATGAAGCCTTCTTCGCCTTGTTCGAATTGTTCATTACGGTGATTAAGGTGATTGTGCTGCTGTATGGCGTGAAGAATGTGGTCTCCGGGCAGGCCTCTGTCGGGGTTATGGTCGCGCTGTTCATGTTCATTGACAAAATCTATACGCCGATTGCCATCTTCAACGTATTGTTCGTCGGCTATAAGCTGAACAGGGTGACTTATCAGCGGTTCGAGGACTTCCTGAATGCCCCGGAGGACCGGAATCTGGAGCAGGGCAAGGCGGTGCTACAGCTACAGGGCAGGATCGAATTCAAGGAGGTATCGTTCAGCTATGGAGAGGTGCAGGTGCTGGACCGGCTGTCCTTCTCCGTCGCGCCCGGGACCTCGGTTGCCTTGGTGGGCTTAAGCGGCAGCGGAAAGTCAACGGTCATTAAGCTGATTACGGGCCTGCTCAAAAAAAGCGGCGGCCAGCTGCTGATCGACGGCACGGATATCGATGAGCTGAGTCTGGACAGCTACTATGACCACATCTCTTACCTGTCGCAGGACAGTCCGATCTTCGACACCTCCATCCGGGGCAATATGGTGTTTGACCAGCAGGTGCCGGATGAAGAGCTATATGCAGTGCTGGACAGGGTTCACCTGAAGGAGAAGGTGCTGTCGCTGCCGGAGAAGCTGGAGACGAGGGTCGGTGAGCGCGGGCTGAAGCTGTCGGGCGGGGAGCGGCAGCGGCTGGCTTTTGCCCGGGCGATCCTACAGCAGCGGAATCTGATCATCCTCGATGAGCCGGTATCGGCGCTGGATAATATTACGGAGCGCAGCCTGATGGAGACGGTGTTCGCAGAGTTCAGGCATAAGACGGTCATTATTATCGCACACCGGCTGAACTTCATCAGCGGCGTGGATCAGATTCTGGTCATGGAGCAAGGCAGGCTGGCGGGGGAAGGTGATTTCGACTCTTTGATCCGCGACTGCGCTTCCTTCCGCACGCTGTGGAATAACGGCAGGGGGCAAACGGATTAAATCATCTTTTACCTTGTGGACGATCTTGTGCCTGAACTATGCTGGGGTACAGAGAGAACCCGAAGGTGAGGCTGCGTATTATGAATCCGGTATTATCCACAATGAGGCTCGAAACGGAGCGCTTAATCATCCGTCCATATATTGAAAGTGATCTATCGGCTTCCTTCGAGCTGATGCAGAACCCGGAGGTGCTGGCCTTCATGCATATGGAGGTCATGCCCAGGCATGAGTATGAGGGGATGTTCAGCTATCATACGCCATTCGCGCTGCCGTTCAAATATTCGTTCGCGGTCTGCCATAAGGCAACCGGGCAGCTAATCGGCTGGTGCGGGGCCGGCGTGCTGGAGTTCAGGGCGCCGGATGTAGAGCTGTATTACCTGATCGGACGTGAACACTGGGGCCGGGGCTATGCCTACGAAGCCGCTGCGGCGCTCACAGACTATGCCTTCAGGGTGATCGGACTGGAGCAGTTATATGCCAAGGCCGATCCGCGTAATACGGCATCGCTCGGCGTGCTCCGGAAGCTTGGCTTCCGGGTGGAGCAGGAGCTGTCCGGCTTGACCGGCGATTATGAGGACTGCAACGGTGAGCTGCTGCATGTGCTGAGGAAGGAGCGAGCAGGGAGGCAGAAGGCGAATCGAAGCTTCTAAGGTATGCTGAAGATGCACGGAGAATGCACTGCGGATGATTGGGAATTGTACGGCGAATACGTCAGGGCTGAACGGAAATTGTACGGTAAAATGAGTGTTACGTGGGCAAGCTTGGCATAGCTGAACAAATAACGGGTGCCGTCCCTGGTGGGGATGGCACCCGTTTGTGCGTGATGGATGCAGCAGTTATAATTATTCGGCGGATTCTGGCATGTTCGAATTGAACATTCAGAGATAATTGTATTCTGTACATTTAAAAACCCTGAAAAGGATGGTTTTCCTCTTCTAACTGTAGTTTGTACAACTAAATCTGCCCGAATGGGGGAGATTCGGGTAAATCAGGCAATTTAGTTGTAGGAAATACAGCTAACTGTGCATTCGGCGGTACATCTGATGATTTAGCTGTACGAAATACAATTAAAGCTTACCGCTTGCACCTAATCAGGGCGTGGCATACGCTTAGCAAGCGGTTGGTTAAAGTAGCTATCACAAATGCTACTCTGGTGCTCTACTATGTTTCTAATGGATGCCGCTAATTCGTTCGCGGATTCACTCTAACCTGTGCGCCTTTGCCGCTGGTCTGCAGGCCAGAGGCCTTGGTTCCGGCTTCCTTCAGATCGGCCACAAGCCGCTCCAGCACTGCCTTCGCAGCGGCGGCTTCCTTGGCGCCGGAGGACTTCACGACAAGCTGCACCGGCTTGCCGGAGCGCAGATGCTTGTCCGCCTGACGCAGCTTCGTGTCGTAGTCATGCTCTTCAATATGGGCGGTGAAGCGCAGCTCCTTCACCTTCTCATTGCTGCCGCCGCCTTGTTGTGGACGGCTGGTATCGCCCTTGGAGGCTGCTTGCGCAGCCGCTTTGCCTTTGCCCTTGGCGACCAGGCTGCAGGGCGGCGGGCTGCTCATCAGCGAGGTGCAGACCAGATCGGCCCCTGCGGCTCTGGCCTTGGACAGCGCCTCGCTTCTGGATACAGTGCCGAGCTTCTCGCCCTTCAGCCCGGTCAGCTCGACCTCGGCTGCCTTGATCTGTTCATTAATCAGTACGGCCACGATAATGCTCCTCCCTTTGCGGATATGATATAGCTATCATATATGGAAGCGGGCAGGGCTTCAATGACGGCTCCCGGATACTTACAGCAGGTGGGCGGACAGGTTGAGACGGTTGTGCAAAGCGGTTATACTCAGTGGACGCAGGTTTTTCAGCATGGAACCACTGGCACTACTATATTTTCTGTTGAATGGGGGATGGCAATTGAATGACACAGCTGACGATAAGCAGTTAATTCTGCTTATTGCACAGAAAGACTCGAATGCCCTCGAACTGCTCTATGACCGGTATGAACGGGTCATCTATAGCTTTGCTTACCAGATCGTGAAGGATTCGATGGCTGCCGAGGAGGTTATGCAGGAGCTGTTCCTGCGCCTGTGGAAGAATGCGGGGCAGATTGACTTCGGCAAGGGCAAGCTGCTCAGCTGGATGTTCGCGGTGACCCGCAATCTGGCTATCGATCATCTCCGCAAGCGGGACGCCAGGCTGCCGCGGCAATCCGCCGATGCTGGGAATCTGGAGCAGGTTCAGGACCATAGCGCGCTCACTGAGGATCTCGTTGAGCTGCAGATGGCGGGGGAACAGATCCGGGAGGCGCTGCTGGGATTAAGCCGCGACCAGCAGCAGGTAATGGATATGATCTATTACCAGGGCTACACCCAGCAGGAGGTAGCGCAGCTTGCGGCTATCCCGCTGGGAACGGTCAAGGGAAGAGTCCGGCTGGCGATGAAGCAGCTTCACAAATCGTTACGGCACTGGGGAAGGAGGGATCATGCCCATGAGTGAACACAATGAGGAACTCTGCGAATTGGCTGAATTATATACGCTGGGCGCACTGACCGCAGAGGAGATGCAGCAATTCGCTGCGCATGCGGCAGAGTGCAGGGAATGCAGGGAGCTGGTGGAGGAATACCGGCAGGTACTGGACCATCTTCCTCTTGCATCAGAACCGGTAGACCCGCCCTCCGGCATGAAGGAACGCATCCTCTCACGGGTGCTGGAGTCCGGGAGCGCGGGCGCACCGGCAGCACGGCCGGAGGCCAAGCTGCATATCCAGCAGGCTGTAGAGCGGGCTGAAGATCGTGAGCCGGTGAAGACCCCTCCGGTTGAGCAGGGCTTGCCCCAGTTAAGCATCCCGCAGCCTAGAAGAACCCGCTTCTGGGGGTACCTGAGTCTGGGACTGGCTGTGGCTGTGCTGCTCCTGGTCGTCTACACCGGCCAGCTGCGAGGCAATGTCTCGGAGCTGAAGCAGCAGCTGGCCTCCGGCACCGGACCGCTTCAGGGGCTTAAGGTGAATGAGGCGGTGGCGCTTAGTCCGGCGGGAGAAGGGGTTACCGCCAAGGGTACAGCAACGATTGTCGCAGACCCTACCGGCACCCACCTTGTGCTTCAGGCAGAAGATCTGCCGGAGCTTACCGGCACGGAGGTCTATCAGGTATGGCTGATCAAAGGGGACTCGCCGGTGAATGCGGGCACTTTCATCTCACAGGGCGGAAACGGGGCGCTGTATTATTCGTTTGACCCGAAGGCCTATGATACCATAGCCGTTACACTGGAGCCGGATGGCGCAGGCGTTACCCCGCGCGGGAAGATGATTCTCACAGCGCCGCTTAAGCAGGGGTAGCGGGCAGTGTAATGCCGCAGGCGGTCGAGCGGAAATGAATAGACTTAAAGCTGAACAGCCGGGAGGATTCCCGGCTGTTTTATCGCTATGCAGACTATTATACAGGGCTGCAAATGAAGGACGCAGAGTGGTGAGGTTACTTATTGCGATGATTATCCAAGATTTCGGGAGGAAATCCATGTGTTCTGCTGCGTCTTGCTATCCATAAGGCAAGGACCAGCAAGACAAACAACGCCCAAGGAAATGTCATAACACCCGTTGTTTCGAGAAGAATTCCACCAATTACACCGCCCCCGCCAATGGCCAGATTCCATGCGGTTACAAGCATGGATTGCGCTACATCTGCGCTCTTTCCGCCAGCTGTGGCCATTGCTGTTTGCAGCAGCGTAGCTGCTCCTCCGAACGTTAAGCCCCATACAGCAACTACCAGATAGATCACCGAAGGTTTGCTGCTGCCTATGCTGAGCAGGACAGATGCCAATGCAAATGCAGTGAGGCTAATCAGAACCAACAGCCTCAGGTGACGATCAATCCAGATACCGGTTAACCAGATGCCAAGAAGTGCGGTAATACCGAAAATAAGAAGCACCAAATCCACGATCCCTGGCAGCCCGGCTTGAGTAAGGAACGGTGCTATATAGGTATACAGGATATTGTGGGCCAATACCCAGGCCAGCACTACGAACAGGACCGGCCGCACTCCAGGGCTTGTGAAGACCTTACGTAGAGGAGGACGATGGTCTACAGCTTCTCCCGGATAATCCGGCAGCTTCCAGAGTATCCAAATAGTCAGCAGCAAAGCGAACAGTGACAAGACTCCAAAGATATTACGCCAGCCTGCAAGGTCACCTAAAAACGTTCCGGCTGGCACGCCAAACGCCAAAGCAAGCGGTGTTCCCGCCATTGCAATAGCCATAGCCCGTCCCTTAAGCTGCTCCGGTACCATGCGCCGTGCATAACCTGCGATCATTCCCCACAGGACACCAGCGGACACACCTGCGAAGAAACGGGCCGTTAGCGTCAGGGGATAGCTCGAAGATAAGGCAGTAACGGTATTGAATATGAGAAAACCAAGGATGCATACTAGCAGCAAGGGTCTCCGCCTCCAGCCGCGTGTTGCCGTGGTCAATGGAATGGCGGCGACTAACGAGCCCAGGGCATAGAGGGTAACAAGCTGACCTGCCATGGCCTCTGTGACTCCAAGCCCCTTACTGATCTGAAGCAGGAGCCCGGCGGGAATCGTCTCAGTCAGAATACAGATAAACCCGGTCATCGCCAGAGCAAGTAACCCGGCCCAGGGAAGGCGTACGGAAGCAGGAGAACTGGAGCTCTGCTGCGGGGAAGCAATGGTGCTGCTGCTCATCCCGGCGTTCTCTTTGGTATTGTTCATGATGGGTCCAATCTGCCATAGACGGCATTGCACAGGTCAACCGTGAACGGACCCGACATGCCCTCCAGTGCTGTATTGGTGAAGGCTACCACGCTTAGTCGCTGCTTGGCATCGACGAACCACGAATGGCCATAGGTACCGCCCATGCGCCATGTGCCTAGGGACTCTGCAGTATCTGCAGCAGCAGGATCTTTAAGCACTGTGAATCCCAGGCCGAAGCCTCGTCCCGGCCAGAAGGGCATGGAGAGGTCACCAATCTGGTTGGTAGTCATTTCGCGGACCAGCGATTCCGGCAGCAGGGGCGCCCCGCCCTTCCGCAACGTCTCCAGCAATTGGAGGAAATCTCCGGCGCTGCCGATCATACCGGCTCCCCCGGAAGCATAGGCAGTGCTGTCTAACGCCCGGCTCGGGGCGAGCCGGAATCCCGCCGTTCCTTCTACAAAGGCCAACCTGTCCGGATTCTCCATAGGCCGCAGGCCCGGAACATCATCGGCGTAAGCGGTGGCCAGCCGCTGCGGATCCACTGCAAGGAAGCCGGTATCCTTCATACCGAGTGGCCGGGTCACGAGCGTATCTATGGCTTCATTGAGCGTGGTTCCGGTAACCCTTGCGATCACCGCCCCCAGCACATCTGTTGCGATAGAATATCTCCACTCGGTGCCTGGTGTATAGAGGAGTGGAACAGACGCTAGCCGCTTCAGATTCTCTTCAAGCGTGATACCTGACTGATCCATGCCATCGGATACCCCGGCCAGCTCATAGGAGCCGCCTTCTTCTTGAAAGAAGCGGTAGGTCAGACCAGCGGTGTGCGTCATTAGGTGGCGTATCGTGATTTCCGCCCGCTTGCCGTTCTTCAGACGTGGCTGAAACTCCGGCAGCCAGCGGTCCACCCGGTCATCAAGCAGCAAGCGGCCTTGGGCCACTAGTACCAGAGCAGCTGTTGAGGTAATCGGCTTGGAAACCGATGCCAGCCGGAATAAGGTATCCTCCCGCATGGGCTGCTTCAGTTCACGGCTTGCAAAGCCGGCAGCCCGGCTATATAGGAGCTTCCCATCTACTGCTACCTTGATGACTGCGCCCGCCAGGCGCTTGTCGGTAAGCGTCTGCTCAATAACTTTATCAATGCGCGCCGGGAGGCGGTCTGGATTAATCGTGTTCAAATATTGTGTACTCAACAGTTATCATCCTTTCACTATAGTTAAAGCAAGGATTGCTTTACTAATGTAAGTATATTATATAAAATAAGTTAATCGGCTTACATAAGGCAACCAAGCTATGCTAGCCGTCCGGCGATTAAAAACAAGGCAGTTTGCACAAAGTTCCTTAAAATTAAAGGAGTTGAATGGAATGGACCATACGGATAAGCAGATTCTGTTTCATCTTCAGAGCCAAGCGAGAATATCTATGACGGAACTCGGGAAATGTGTGGGCCTATCACAACCAGCAGTGACAGAAAGAGTTAGACGTATGGAGGAAAATGGGGTAATCAGCGGGTATCGCACCATAATCTCACCGGAGAAGATTGGAAAACATGCGGCTGCCTATATGCTGTTTCACTCCAGAGAATGTACTGCCTTCATGGAATTCTGCCGCTCCTCTCCGGAGGTCGTTGAATGTTACCGGATCAGCGGAGAGCACAACTATCTGTTAAAAGTAATGACCGATTCCACGCAAGCCTTGGAGCAGTTCGGCAATGAATGCGATAAGTACGGGAACTATACGATTCTAATTGTGATGTCATCGCCCATAGACCATAAATATCTTATTCCTTCGCTGGAAGCGGCAGGCGTTAACCTGCTCGAATAGACAACAAGTAATGAGAAGCAAAAGAGCAGCAGAAGCCGTCCGACAATTTTAAAATATTCCTTGACGGGAATATTCCCATTAGGGTATATTGTGCATGTACCCGAAATACTAAAAGGCTTGATTAAAGGAATGCTGAAATGATGGACACAACGACATTTAGCGCACTTGCTGAGCCTACGCGGCTGCGGATGGTAGAGATCCTGAAAGACGGGCCGATGAGCGTAGGCGATATCGCCGAGCGGCTCGCGCTCCGTCAGCCTCAGGCCTCGAAGCATTTGCGTGTGTTGCTGGAAGCCGGACTGGTTGAGGTGGAAGCGGCGGCTAACCGCCGGAACTACAGGCTGCGTACGGAGCCGCTGAAGGCTATGGATGCCTGGCTGGAAGCTTACCGCAGGCTGTGGAGTGAACGCTTCGACAATCTGGATGACTATCTGCGGCAGTTACAGTCCGAAGACAAATGAATGACTATCAGGAGGGATTAGGAATGTCTGGCACAATGATTTCCCGAGTAGAAGGTCTTGAGCTGGTTCTGGAACGTGTATTCGATGCCCCGCGTGAGCTTGTATTCAAAGTATTTTCTGAGGCAGAGCATCTGAAGCAGTGGTGGGGCCCGCGCGGCTGGATTGTTCCCTTCTGCAGCGTTGATTTTCGTCCGGGCGGTATTTGGCATTACTGTATGAAGTGTGTCGATGAGAAGCAGGGGGAATTCTTCGGAATGGAATCCTGGGGCAAGGGCGTCTATCATGAAATTACTGATGGCGAGAGCTTTGTCTACACCGATTACTTCTCGGATGCCGAAGGCAATGAAACCGAAGGGATGCCGTCTACTTTGGTCAGCATGATCTTTGAAGAGACGGAGGGAGGCGGAACGAAGCTGATCAGCCGCTCGAAATATGAGTCCGAAGAAGCGCTCCGCACTGTCATGGATATGGGGATGATCCAGGGAATTACCGAAACCTGGGACCGTCTCGGGGAGCATCTGCAGTCGATTCAGTAAATTGCCGGAATTTATAGGAATGATATTATAGGGGCTGTTCTGATGCCGGATATAGGCAGGGACAGCCTCTTTTTGGTATAGAAGCCGAAGCTAAAGCCCCGTTTTGCGGGGTTATTTTGAGCCGGGAGATATCTATGTTAACCGGGGCCTGTTTAATTTCCCGATTTTCCGGTGAATGGGTAGTAGTGAATGAACTGACGGCAAGCGCGCCTGCGGAATTTGGGGATGGGCTTGTTTTGCAGTGTCCAAACAGGGAGGCTACAGGCATGGATAAGGCGTTGCTGGCACAAGTGAAGCGTTGGCATGACAAGAATGAATATCAGCAGATTGTGGACCGTCTTCTGGAGATTCCGCCAGAGGCAAGAGATTATGAATGTATCAGCCAATTGGGCAGAGCCTATAACAACCTGGGAGATTACGACAAAGCGCTGGAGCTCCTGCTCAGTATTGCGGAGGAAGGCAAGGAGGATTCGCTGTGGCAATTCCGCATAGGGTATTCTTACTATCATTTGAAGCAGTATGAGCAGGCGGTTCAGGCATTTACGCGTGCAGATGAACTGGAGCCGGGAGACGGAGATATTCAGAACATGCTGGAGTACAGCCGGGAAGGCGTGCAGCGTGAGGCCAGAGAGCAGGCCAGGCGTGCCGAAGCGATACATAATGCAAAATTGCTCAGAGAGAGCGGCGGCAGAGACCTTGGGTCTTTCCTTGATTTCTGTGCGGATTTCTGGGAGGACAGCGACTATGCCTTGAAGGAGTATGTCTCTCCGCTGCCCAGTGACGAGTTGATTGCTTCAGTCGAGCAAGAACTGGGCTATAAGCTGCCAGCTTCTTACATCGTCATGATGAAGCAGCATAACGGGGGGATTCCGCGGAATACATGTTTTCCGGTGAATGAATCTACCTCCTGGGCGGAGAACCATGTCGCGATATCAGGAATTGCCGGGATTGGCCGTGACAAAAGCTACTCCCTCTGCGGAGAGCTGGGCAGCCGCTTCATGATTGAGGAGTGGGGTTACCCCGACATTGGCGTGGTCTTCGGAGACTGTCCTTCTGCCGGACATGATGTCATCATGCTGGATTACCGGCACTGCGGTCCTGAGGGTGAGCCCGAGGTGATTCATGTGGACCAGGAGGGTGACTATGAGATTACGTTCCTGGCCCCGGATTTTGAGACTTTCATTCGCGGGCTGGTGAATGAGGAGGTCTACGATACCTCGGAGGAGGATAAGCAGGAGGATCTGCAGAAGGTAGCGTCCGCTCCATTCTCTCCGCTGCTGCAGGAGCTGTGCAATAAGGTTACGGAAGTGGACCATATAGAAGGGATCATCCGCAAGATCTGCACTGCCATCGTAGAGGAGAAGGGCCATTTCTCTCTTCATGCGGACGAGCGGTCCACCTTGATGTATGATCTGCAATTCTGGCTCTATACGCGCGTCTACCCGAATACGAGCCGTGACCAATATCTTGAAGTATATTCCAAAATGATCGCGTTCGGCGGTGAATTCAGCACGGGCGGATATGCCCCGGGCTTCATCACGGACTGGCTGGATGATCGTATCCGGCAGGGCATGATCGTGAACGCGAACGGGACACTCCGGTTCACAGATGAGGCAAAGGAACAGTTATTGAAGAAGCTGAAGGAGGCGGAATCGGCGGGAGCTGCGGATCTGAAGCCTTTCATAATCGTGGAGCAGGATAACGGCGGCAAGTCCGTGATTCTGAATGCAGGAAGCTATAAGACGGAGGTATTCGCCGCACGGGAAGACGAGGGCTTCGAGGGCAACGGATATGATTGGGCCTCTCTGGCTGCGGTCTTCCTGGAGGAGCAGATGCCTGAGCTATCCGGAATTGTCCGCTTCGACCCGGAGGCCGGTATGTTCTGCGCCTATTCCTCTGACGGTGAGGCGCTAGTCAAGTTCGCCACTGCCTTCAAGCAAGCTTGTGAGGACGATGCGCTCATCCGCGATCTGTTGTCGCGCGCGGAGCTGGATTAGGGGAATCAGACGGGGCTGCCTGTATATGGGCAGTCCCGTTCTTTTATAAGGGGAACTACATCGAAAATATATTATGATAACTTAAATTATAAAATTCTTGTCAATGATGAAGAATTAAATATTGAAGACTTAAATGCTGCCCCTAACCAAGTTATTATGCCTTTACAGGATGCTGGGGGCATAACATGGCTTAGTCATTACTACAGTACGAATGATCTGTCCTCTTATGTATTTACTGGCTATCAGTCAATGAATTATAATTGGATTGGTAACAATAACTCACATAGAGAACCAGAAGGCGCTCATGTGTATAAGAGTGGTGTTAAGCCAAGCAACACGTGATTTTTAACTACTAAGAAGGCTGTTGATTTATTTAGCCATTCTTACGCAGACTTTAGACAGGCTCAATATGTAATGTACGCGGAAGCAGTGGCATCAGGATGGACGGGGGCTATACTTCTTTGGAGTGGATGGGGATGGGTTGCTGCTGGTGGGGCTATGTCAGTTCTTGCAGGTATAACTATTAATTCATTTAACACTGCTAAGAATGATATGTAGAAAGCTTACACTTATATGGTAAAACTATAAAATTTATTAGTTGGGTTTGATCTACTATGATATTAAATATACTTATAGGAATTGGGATCATTTGGCTTGCTTATTATAGTATTTACTCAGCCTATAAAAAAGATCGCACTCCTCAAAGTGTTTCACTAAGTCTTGTAACTACCTTTACCTTGTTTGGTGCCTCACTTCTTTTGGCGAATAAAAATGACAGTTATTATATTTTGGTAGCTATAAGCATCGCTATTTTGCTTCATAATATCAGCATTTTTTTTAACAGACGAAAAAGAAAATAAAGTTCTTCAACAAAACCATTCTCAATGAGCATGGTTTTGTTTTTATTTTCTTAAGGTTCGAGCAAAGTGCTCAGGGATAATACTATTTTCCTTTCCAATCAGATTCTAGCTAAGTTAGAGTGCATAAGTAAGGGTGCCGTCACCAAAACTCCAGCATTAAACAATGGTCCGTGCGCATCTCCAAAGTACCCCGTTACTTTTTTTAGGTTGAATATATAGTGTAGCCAGCACTTCCCGATTGATCTTAGTAAGAGCTTCTATCTCGTGTGTACTTTTGCCACTTATCAAAGTCATATGTTCATCTAACGCCTCCCGGCGGTCGGTATGATCCTCGAAACGGAAAATTTCTTCAGTGGGAATTTGGAAGGCGGCTATTATTTTCTCCAGTGTCTCCAAAAAAATATTGCGGTCTCCGCGTTCGACCCCACCTATATAGCTGTAGTGAAGTGACGCAGCTTCCGCCAGTTGTTCCTGGGTCAATCCTTTTGCTTATCTAAGCTCGCGTATCCGAGTTCCTACACTTTCTGGTAAATTCATGGAATCACCTCAGGAATGCTTATGCCTCAAAAGCTCCTTTTACCTCGTCAACAATCCTCTGTAAAGTGCTGATTTGCTTCAAGCTCAACCTGCTGATAATAACCGCATATTCATCAAGGGCTTTCCGCTGTGCAGCTTCAGTCTCGTTGAGACCCTGAGAATGGAGAAATAACTCGCCGGGTTGAATTTGTAATGCGGTTACGATCTTTTCCAAGGTATCTATAGAAAAATTCCGCTCTCCACGCTCAACTGCTCCTATGTACGCATCATCCAAGTTGGATAGCTCGGCTAATTGCTGTTGTGTTAATCCTTGGGCCTTCCTTATAGCTCGCATTCGGTCTCCGACCGTGTTCCGTAAGTCTGTCATAGCGTAGTATTCTCAAAGGTCATGTTTCTTCTCTTCCCACTCTAAAACCGATTTTAGCAAACTAAGTGCCATTTTCTGATCTTCTGAGGGGCGCTCAACCAGTAACTCTATAATCTGACTAAGAGCATCCTTTTGCTCCATGGGTCCAATATAACGGAACAGTTCCTCTAGCGATATGTTTAACCCTGTAACGACCTTTTCCAAGGTCTCAAGCGTGAGGTTCTTTTCTCCGCGTTCAACTTGACCCACATAATTAGTATGTAGACCGGACCGTTCTGCAAGCTGTTCTTGCGAGAGGTTCATTTCTTTGCGTAATCTTCGGATGCGTTCCCCGATTCTTTTTACAAGCTCTGTTTTGGACTCGTCTGACATCTTGGCTCACCTCATGACAAGCTTAACTGAGTAAATGCGCCTTATTAACACTCTATAAATTGTATTTGACTTTTAAATAACATTTATAGATAATGAAAGTGCGTACCATTATTTACTTTTAGTTCAAAAAAATACGTCTTACTAAAGAAAACATAAATACTTCCTAAAAACGAAGGAGGTCCCACCCATGCGCCCTTCCGTTCTAAAATTACTTAATCCGGACATTATCGTTGAAATGCTGGAAATGGCGTATCGCTTAGAGGATTGGGATAAGGTGCTGAATACGGCAGGTATTCTGTACAGTTACGCGCAGTGTATCTATGAGGAGCGGCAGTATCACAAGGCTACAGGGCATCCGGTACCGCTTATGGACATGCAGCGTCCGCTTGTATATTATTTCGGGTTCAGTCATTTGATGCGGGGCTTCGCTTATCAGAAGCAGCAGAAGTATGACGACGCTAGAGAGATGATATACCGCTATGCTGAGCTGGGCTGGATTGAGGATTTGGGGGTAGAAGGGGAGGCGATTGCCGAGGAGTTCAGAGGATTGGCACGTGCTAACCTGTATGCGGTGGAGATTCTCTCAGGGAAGACTGGACTTCTGGAGGAATATTGCTGTTTCTTGCAGGATCATCCGGAGGAGCTGTTGCCGGGGTTAGGGACTATTTTGCAGGCTGCGGTGGATTACAGGCTAGATGTGGATGATCTGCTGCATACGTTCGCGGAGCAGAGTGCCGGGTTTGGGGACTATGAAGATGCAGGCAATCTCTTGCACTATTTCAGCTATTGTTATCATTTAGCGCTATATCATAAACGGGCAGGCAGAATACAGGAGGCACTGGACTGGATGATGCAATCTTTAAGACTGGCCCACCAGTCCAGGCATGACGGGAATTTCAAGCGCTGTCTGGCGTTGTTCGAAGCACTGTGGGAAGGAGTGACGGACGAACAGGCCGGGGAATATCATGAATTGGTACAGAAGTGTCTTGGTCAAATGGTTTGAAGTCCCGTCATGTATATGTGGAGTGGTATTCAAATCTTGTCCTTCTTCCGTAAAAGAAAAAATACTCCGCCAATCAAAAATCCGCTGATTACCCCTGCCAAGACAGACTTCAGGATACCGAATACCAGGTCTATGGCTGTACCGTCTGGTATTGCAGTCAGATTCACAATGAATAGCAGACTGAATAAGATTGATGTGACCAGAAAAGATTTTGAGGCAAGGAATCGTTTCATGCTTATCCTCCATTCAGGTAAGATATCCTTTACTTCAATGACTCCCTGTAATTTTACCATAATAACCCTGAAAAATAACCAGACAAGCAGGTAGGGTACACTTAATCATATGAATAATCGTCTGCAGCGGCGGGTGTTAAGCTTACGGATGTGGTGAACCCCAACAGCAGCCCCTCCTGCCGGAGTGGGCTGCTGTTGGGGCTGCCTCAATGCAACAATCTTACGGTTTCAAAAGCACCCGGTGAACCCCTTGGCTTCCGCCCGGTGCAGTTCCGAGATATAAATATCCTCCTTGGCTTACGGCAGTGGTGATCCCGTACAAGGTTCCTGCCGGATCATGCCAGCTGCTCACAAGCTCGCCTTCGGGGCCGTATTCTGCGACAAGTCCGTGCTTCACCGGCGCACTTGCTCCATTTAACAAGGTCTGCGGAACCTTGGACATCGTCGCGGCTATCCAGGGATGACTGTGCATGTAATCGGCAAAAGCCAGCCGGGTTGTAAATACCCCTACCCAGAAATGCCCCTGTTCATCACGGGTGATATTGTCCGGGAACCCCGCCAGATTCTCCGCAAAAAGATCGGAGGTTCCTTGCTTAGGCCCCTTCAGCCAGTACCGGGTCAACTGATAATGGTACGATTCAGCAACAAGCACGAAATCTTCTTCTGCAGACAATGCGACCCCATTGGCAAAATATAAATCCTTCAGCAGAACGGTAGTCTGCCGGGTCTGCGGATCATATCTCAACAACCGTCCATGCGGTTTGTTCTCGGCGATCTCTTTGAACATGACCTTGCCGTAGTTAGAGGTATCGGAGAAATAGATCATTCCGTCCTGCGCGATGTCCAGCTCGTTCGCCAGATAGATCGGCCCTCCGTCCACTTCAGTGGCCAATACTTCAATTTTTCCATCCGGGTCAATCGACAGCAGCCCCTTCTGAATATCCGTCACAATCAGATTTCCGGCAGCATCGAATTTCAGCCCGTTAGGTGTTCCCTGGGTATCGGCGAACACTTCGGCTGGCTGCGCTTTACCTTCCGCATCGAAGGCCACTCTGTAGATTTTGCCGTCAGAGTCGCCTGTATACAGGCGGCCCGTAGCATCAAAAGTGATAAATTCCGGGAACTTCGCACGGTCTGTCACAAGCTCTGCGGAGCTAAGCTTGCTGTTCTCTTTCCAAGGGCCATCCTGCTCAAAAGAAGGGGCGGCAGGTGCAGACCACACGGCAGGCTCTACCGGGGCTGGCATCAGAAGGAATCCGGCGATTCCCAGCACGATTATTCCGAGCAGGATCAAGCTCCATCTGCGGATATGCTTACCGGCGGACCGTTTGCGTTGATTAGTTTCTGTAGACATTACACATTCTCCTTAGGGTTTGTAGGGCGAAGCATACCACCGACCAGGCGCAGGCTTTGTCTGCGGGTCATGAACCGGGTAATCTGGGCACTCAGGTAATTGCGGAGCCCCGGAACAACGTACTGTTTTCCTCTGGCCATAGCGCGCAGTGTAAGGGCCACTACCCGCTCCGGCGAGTCCTTCGCGCCGCCGACAGAGGCATCCTCCGTACCCACCACGTTGAAGAAATTGGTCTCCGTCGAGCCTGGACACAGGGCGAAGAATTGGACGCCGCGATTACGATTCTCCCAGTAGAGGGCATCGGTGAAGGATAAGACAAAAGCTTTGGTCGCCCCATAGACGGCCATATAAGGCAGCGGCTGAAAGCCTGCTGTAGACGATACATTGATCACCGTGCCTGCCCCTCTGTGGAGCATTCCGGGAAGGAAGAGATGTGTCATATCGACTACAGCGGCGACGTTGAGCATCACTTCTTCATGCTGTCGTTCGCCGGAGACCTGCTCAAACAGGCCATGGGTGGCGAATCCCGCATTGTTAACCAGCAGATCTATACTCAGGCCAAGCTGTTGGCATTGCTGGTACAGCTCTCCGGCAGCGCCTTCGAGCGATAGATCCAGCGGAATCACCCGGCACTGAACTCCATGGCTGCGCGTCAATTCGGCTGCGAGCGCCTCGAGTTTGCTTTTGGTTCTGGCGACCAGCACCAGATGACTGCCTTCCTTGGCCAATTGTCTGGCGAACTGTTCGCCGATTCCCGAAGAGGCTCCGGTGATTAACGACCATTTCCCTTTAATATTCATGTTTTCTGCTCCTTTTGAACCGATGTTTTGTAATGGAAACAACGTTACCGAGCGATTAAAAAAAATAAGAACACTCCTTATAGTCATACAAACAACTCGGTAACAGTGTTTCCTTTGTGAATCATAGTAACTAAAATGATACGATTGTGTCAATGCTTTTTTTCGCGCAAGGGGTTTCATTGACAACCTATGTTCAAATGTTTAGAATTCCTGTTAGAACCCGGCAACTCTGTTGCTGGTCAATAACACGATAACCGAATGAAGGTGATTCTTATTCATAACGAAGACCAATCTCCGCCATCCACGGGCCGTATCTTAAAGACCTATCAGGAAGCCCGTCTGCAAAACACGGAGAATCTCCGTAAGCTGGTGGTGGATGCGGCCGCAGCCATCCTGCAGGAAGAAGGGACGGAGGCCGTCACTGTGCGCAGAGTATCGCAAAGAATGGGCTGTTCCACCAAGATCATCTATAGTCTATTTGTCAATAAAGAGGGGCTGGCCCAGCAATTGTATCTGGAAGGATGTAAGCTGCTGGCCCGGCGGTTTGAAGAAGTGCCGCCGTCCGCTGACCTCCGGCAGCATCTGCTGGAGCTGGGCGAAGCGTTCTGGCAGTTCGGGCAGGACAATACCAGCTATTATAAGCTGATGTTCGGAGGTGCTTTTGCCGAGTTCAAGCCGGATGCGGAGAGTATGCAGGGAACGCTGACGGCCATACACCGTCTGCTGGTGCTAATCAGCACTGCCCAGGAGCAAGGCCAGATATCGGATCAGGAAGAGACCGGGACCCTGGTCAGCACGATATGGGCATCGCTGCACGGCGTGATCCATCTGTATATGGGCGGATTCCTTGGCGATACCGAAGCAGCCCATGCCGTATACCGGCATACTCTGGCATTACTGTCCCAATCCTTGTTTGCGGTACCCGGGGCAGGCAGAGGAGCGAACAGCGAATGATAGCATTAATCTTGGCTGCGGGATATGCCACCCGCCTGTATCCGTTAACGATAGACACGCCGAAGCCGCTGCTCCCGGTTCAGGGGAGCCGGACCATTCTGGATCTGCTCGCCGCCCGTCTGGAGGTGCTGGAGGAGATTTCGGAGATTCTGATTGTGACGAATGAGCGCTTTTTTCATGCTTTTGAACAGTGGGCCAGGCAGTACCTGGGGAGCAAGCCGGTCCGCATCCTCAATGACGGCACCTCCTCGCCTGAAGGCCGGTTAGGGGCCATTGGCGATATCCAGTTTGTGCTGGAGCGGGAACAGGTGCAGGACGATCTGCTGGTTCTGGCCGGGGACAATGTGCTTGGATTTGGCCTTGAGGGGTATTTGGACTATTTTCACAAGGTGGGTACGGACTGCATTCTGGTGCGGACGGTGGATGATCCGGCAGAGCTTCGCAGTATCGGTGTGGCCGAGCTGGATGCGCAGATGCGGGTCTTATCTCTGGAGGAAAAGCCGCAGGTGCCCCGCTCGAACATTGGCGTGTTCGCGTTGTATATCTATAAACGGTCTACGCTGCCGCTGTTCTCCCGTTATCTGGCTGAGGGGGGCAACCCGGATGCGCCGACGTATTTCCCCGAATGGCTGCATTCCCGCCAGGAGATACGGGCCTACTATACGGAGGGCACGATAGAGGATGTCGGTACCCCGGAGGCCTATGCAGAGATGCAGATCAGGCTGGGGGAACAGACAGAGTAACGGTCCAAAATACAAACGCACGGGCAGAGGGCGAACCTCTCTGTACCCGTGCGTTTTGTGTTACGGCTCTATGCCGTAGATCAGCGTGCCATTATGGTACACAGTAATCCGGTCATTGGCAGTGAAGCTGGTTAAGAGCGGCCGGAAGGAGTAATCGTTGGCCTGGTTGTAATTCGCATAGTTATCCTTGTGGATACGGAACTGGATCTCTCCGGTCGAGCCGGAAGCTGACAGGTTGCCCGCCCCCTCCTTGAAGGAGATTTCAGCGTAGGCATCGGCGTTCGGGACCGGAGCTGTGAGCGGAACGATGGTGGTGCGGATATTATTTTTGCCGACGACAGCGTAGTCAATCTCCATAGTATGCGCGGAGCTGCCGTCTTGGGTGAACCAGTAACGGATCGTGAACTGGCTTAGCGGGACAGGGACGGCGGAAGTGCTCTTCAACTGGAGGCTGGCCCGGATCGAACCCGCAGTGTTGCCGGTCTCATCGGTGCGGTAGAGCGGCGTGGCGGTTACAGCTCCCGTCCCGGGGCCGCCGGGCTCCTCAATCGGAGGGAAGGTAACCGCCTTCATGATCCGGTTCAGCATCTGCTGCTTCGGCCGGTTCCAGCTCACCCAATCATCCAGCAGCAGGCCGCCGGTATCCCCGCTGTTGGGGTTCAGTGTCCAGTAGGTCCAATAGAGATCATTCGTGCCGATGTAATCGACTAGTGCATTTTGCCACTTCCCTTCAACCGAGAGGGAGTCCACGCTGCGGCCTCCGAATTCACCGAGGATCAGCGGGGCGATGTTCTCTTTGCTGATATAGCCCCAGGTCTGGTCCCATATCGCAGGCAGGTTCGCCGGAAAAGCAGGATCGCTGAACCAGGGCTGATCGGAGACACCGGGACCGTAATCATGCGGGGAATACACCACTTGGTTCGGTACGGTAAGCGTTACCGGATAATTCCGCACCCCGGTCAGGTTCCCGCCCCACCAATATTTGCTCGTATTTCCCTGCACATTCTTCTCAATGCCTTCGACAATAATCAGCCAGTGCGGATTCACGGCAAGAATCGCATTCCCTGCCCGCTCGGCCGCGAGCCGCCAGTCTGTGCTGAGATCGCCGGTCCCCCAGCTTGCCGTGCCGTGAGGCTCATTATGCAGGTCCGCGCCGATCACCGTAGGGTTATCCGCATATCTTGCAGCCAGCATCACCCAGTCACTGATCCAGCGGGATTCGGGATAAGCGGCGGTATACCAGAGCGCCGATTGCCCGCCGGAATCGGGACGGTGGCGGTCCAGGAAGATCTGAATGCCGCGCTGGCCGGCTTTTTCGATTAAGGTATCCATAATTTCGATGGGAGTCAGGCCGGTCAGGTCCGGGTTTTTGGCATAATCAATGCTGTTGGCCTGGGAAGCCGGATCGAACATTTGACTGCTGAACGGAAGGCGAATCAAGTTGTACCCTTCTGCGCGCACCTGGTCGAGCACATCATCCATGGAACGTGACCATAATCCGTGAGGGGAATAGTTGGCTGTCTCGAACCCAAACCAGTTGAGTCCGTTGAATACGGCCGGGTTCCCCTGCGAATCGACAATCCGGCTGCCCGAGGTTTGGTAAAAAAGCTTCGCTGCCCCCTCAGCCTTCACCGGCTGTCCGGCAATAGCGGCGGTACCTGCAAGCAGTGTTAAAGCCAAAAGCATTGTCCCCAGTGTCTTGAAACCAAAGGTCATTCATCTTCCTCCTCGTATATGGTTCTTGATAAAATCGAACTTTATATCATACGGGTAAAATGAAAACCTATTCATCCCGGACAGGTCTAAATTATGGAAAATTATTGAATTAATTAGGAGTGCTTTACCGGCGTGGCCGTATCTCTCCTTAATGGCTATTAAAATTACAAATTACAAGAATCACATCTAGCTTAAAAAGGTAATTATTGCTATAATTACTAATGTAAGCGATTGATATCAACGGAGCGTATACATACAGTTACAGCCTTAACGGGTACAGTCAGCAAACTATTCAATCCGAGAGAGGAGATTAAGAGAATGTTTAGAATGAAAGCTATACAATGGGCAGCTATCGGGTCGCTTGTCGTGTCTTTATTTGTGGGGTCGCTGGCGGTGGGCGGGGAGAAGGTGTTCGCTGCCGATTGCTCGGCCGGGTATGTAGCACTAACGTATGATGACGGGCCGAATCCAAGCACCACGACGAATCTGCTTAATGCTCTGCAGCAGAATGGCCTGCGCGCCACGTTCTTCAATATCGGGCAGAATGCGCAGAACAATCCCTCGCTTGTACTGGCCCAGAAGAACGCAGGAATGTGGATCGGCAACCACTCCTGGTCGCATCCTAATCTGACACAGTTGGGCGCTTCCCAGGTCACGTCTCAGATTACGCAGACGCAGCAGACGCTGCAGTCTATTACCGGCACCGCTCCGAAGCTGTTCCGTCCGCCGTACGGGGCGACCAACGCGACTCTCAAGTCCATCGAGGCCCAGAACGGCCTTACCGAAGTGCTCTGGAACGTGGATTCCCAGGACTGGAACGGAGCGGGAACCGCCCAGATCGTGGCCGCTGTCGGCACGATGAAGAATGGGGATGTGATCCTGATGCATGACCAGTATCAGCCCACGCTCCAGGCAGTTCCGCAGATTGCGCAGAATCTCCAGAACCGCGGTCTGTGCTCCGGTATGATCTCGCCAAGCACCGGCAGGGCGGTTGCGCCTGATGGCGGCAATGGTCCTGGGCCCGCTGTAACGAAGGTAGAGGCGGAGAACATGACCAAGGCTGGTCAATACACCGCCAATATCAGCGCCCCTTTTACAGGAGTTGCCTTATACGCAAATAATGATTCTGTGAAGTACACTCAGAATTTCGCCAGCGGCACCCATAATTTCTCCCTGCGCGGAGCTTCCAATAACGCCAATATGGCCAGGGTGGACCTCAAAATCGGCGGGGTGACGAAGGGGACCTTCTACTATGGCGGAAGCAGCCCTGCGGTCTATACGATCAGCAATGTCAGCCATGGAACCGGCAATCAGGTGATTGAGCTGGTGGTTACCGCCGATGACGGGACTTGGGATGCTTATATTGATTATCTGGAAATCAACTAAAGCTACAATATTGAAGGGGGTGCCCCAGCCGGCTAGAACATAGCTGACGGGGCACCCCCTTTTATAGCCCAATCCTTCTCTGTCAGTCTTCAGATCTGCTACAGCTCCCTCAAGGCAACTGTACATAGAATGTCACGGACTCTCCGGCCACGCTCTTTGCATAGATCTTCCCTTTATGCTGGTCCACAATCGACTTGGCGATAGCCAGACCCAACCCGTAGCCGCCCTGCTTGCGCGCTCTGGAGGTATCCGTACGGTAAAAGCGGTCAAAGATCCGCGACAGATGCTCCGCCGCAATGCCTTCCCCCGTATTCGTGACGGAGAGGAGCACACCGGTGTTCAGCTTATAGAGCGAGATGTGTACAGAGCCCTTGGGATTCGTATATTTCACTGCGTTATCCAGCAGAATCATCACCACCTGCTTGATCTGCTCGCTGTTGCCCGGCACGGTAAGGCCCGGCTGGATGTCATAATCGAAGGAGAGATTCTTCTCGAAGATGACCGCCTCCATGGTCAGAATAATATTCTCTGCCGCCTCGCTCATGTTGAACCTGCTGTGGAGCTTCCCGGTCCGCGAGTCATCCATCTCCGTCAGGTACAGCAGATCGCCTGTCAGCCGCGTCATACGCTCCGTTTCGGACTTGATATATTGCAGCCACTTTGCCTGATTACCGATTGTATCCTCACTGTTCGCTAGCAGCACATCCGCGTTGGTGTTAATGATCGTCAGCGGCGTCTTCAGCTCATGGGAGGCGTCGGCAATGAACTGCTTCTGCTTGTCAAAAGCCTCCCGCACCGGCGCAATCGAGCGTCCCGCAAAGTAGCGGCTGGTGAAATAGAGGATGACCAGCGTCAGCAGGCCGACAGCCGCGAAGGTATAGATCAGGTTCGTCAGGATCTGCTGCTGGGCGGTGATGTCCATGAAGACAAATTGTTGTCCGCTGCTTGCAGGCTTCACCATGAAGATCCAGCGGCTGCCGTCCAGTGTGAACCGGCCGGTGTCCTTGCCCTGGCTGAGCGCCTCCTTCAGCGCGGCGGTATAGAGCTCATCGTCCATGGTGAATTTCGATTCCTTGCCGGTCAGCGTTCCGCTGGCATCGGTCTGCACCTTGAAGGAGACGGAACGTTCCGGCTGGTAAGGGTCGATTGGTCCCTGGCCCGCAGGCATTGCCCCGCCGCCTGAACCGCGCGGGCCTTGTCCGTCGCCCGGACCCCGCTCTTGCATGTCCGCAATCCGGTGGAGCGCCATATAGATGTCAGCCTGCACATTGCGGTACGTGAAGATGTAGATGGCGGCGAAGGCCACCAGCATGATAATGGAGATGGTGACCAGATTGACAATCAGGAACCGGGTGCGGAGTTTATTGAACATCAGGCACTCCCCTCCAGCACATACCCTACGCCCCTAATCGTGCTGATGCGCACCTCCGAGTTCAGGAAGGCCAGTTTTTTACGCAAAAAAGAAATATAGACCTCCACGTTGTTATGCTCCGCCTCGGAATCGAACCCCCATAGCTTCTCAATGATCTGCTCCTTCGAGGTGACTGCCTGCTTCCTTAGGATCAGCAGCTCCAGCAGCTCCGTCTCCTTCAGATTCAGCTTCATCTCCTTGCCCTTTACCGTCAGCTTCGGGTTAGCCGTATTCAGCTCCAGATCCCCGAATTTCAGGGCATCGTCTGGAATCACCTCGCCCTTACGCCGCAGGGCAGCCCGGATACGGGCCAGCAGCTCCTCTGAAGCGAACGGCTTGGCGATATAATCGTCAGCTCCATGATCGAGTCCGGTCACCATGTCGGTGATCTCTCCTTTAGCGGTAAGCATGATGACCGGTGTGGAGAAGCCGTCCTTGCGCAACTCCTTCAACACGCTGATTCCATCCAGCTCCGGCATCATAATATCCAGCAGCAGCAGGTCATAGATCCCGCTCTGCGCATAATCAAGACCGGAACGGCCGTCGTGGACTGCGTCTACCGAATAATGGTGCTTTTTGAGGATTTGGGTTAAGGCCTCCGCCAGATGGATCTCGTCTTCTACGATTAATATTCTCATGGGATGGCTCATCCTCTTCTTAAGTAATGGATTTGCAGCTGCTGCCATTATATCAAGGGGACCTTTAATCAACCTTAATCCATTTAAGATTCGTTAAAGGTTCGGGGGATAAGATACATCCATAAGCAAGCAGCACCCATTAATACTCCCCTGAAAGGATCTGATCTCCATGGCCATTGAGGTCTTCAACCGTTACGAGAACAAGTATCTGTTCGACCATGAATCCTACCTGAAGCTCTATCACGAACTGCTGGAATATATGGAGTCTGATGCATACAACAAGCAGCACGAATATTATTCCATCACCAATCTCTATTATGACACCCCGCAGAATTCCCTGATCCGCAGCAGCCTGGCGAAGCCGAAGTATAAGGAGAAGCTCCGCATCCGGGCCTACGGCATTCCTGAAGGCGACACCAGAGTCTATCTGGAGATCAAGAAGAAGGTGCTGGGCCTGGTCAACAAAAGAAGAACCCCGCTGAAGCTGGAGGAAGCCTATGCCTTCATCGAGAGCGGCAGGGAGCCTGCATTCGAGAGCTATATGAACAAGCAGGTGATCGAAGAGATCAAGTACCTGCTGACCCGCTATGATCTGCAGCCGAAGCTGTATTTGTCCTATGACCGTAAGGCTATGTTCTGCAAAAATAACCGCGATCTCCGCATCACCTTCGACACCAACATCCGCTGCCGCCGGTATGATCTGAAGATGGAGCACGGCGTGTATGGCGAGGAGCTGCTGGAGCCGGGACAATGGCTGATGGAAGTGAAGGCAGAGAAGACCATTCCGGTCTGGCTGGCCAAGATGCTGTCGGAGCATCAGATGTACCGCACCAGCTTCTCCAAATACGGTAACGAATATAAAAAAATGCTGCGAAACAGCCAATCAGAAAGAGAGCGTGTCCGCTATGCTTGATTCGATATTTTCCGTAGCTGAGTCTACTTCGGAACTAACCTTCATGAATGCTGCCTTAACCATCGTCATCGCCATTATCCTCGGCGGTCTGATCAGCTTCACCTACATGAAGACGAGCCCTGCCGGATACTCACAGAGCTTCACGCTGACCATGGTTCTGCTGCCGGTTATTGTAGCGATTATCATCCTGCTTATCGGCAGCAATGTGGCCCGGGCCTTCAGCCTGGCGGGCGCCTTCTCGATCATCCGGTTCCGCAGCGCCCCCGGTGATCCGAAGGACATCACTTTCGTCCTGTTCACTATGGCCTCCGGGCTGGCCTGCGGCGTAGGAGCATTCGGTTATGCAGTATTTTTCACCCTGATTCTCTGCGTGTTGATGGTCCTGCTTAACCGGACGGGCTTCGGGCGCAAGCAGTCGATGCACAAGACACTGAAGGTAACGATTCCTGAGAATCTGGGCTATGAGGAAGCCTTCGCGGAGGTCTTCAACACCTTCAATGTGGCCTACGAGCTGAAGAAGATCAGAACCACGGAGCTGGGCAGCCTGTATGAGCTGGTCTATGCCGTAACGATTGATGAGCAGACAAGCCAGAAGGAGCTGCTGGACGCCATCCGTACCCGCAACGGGAACCTGGATCTCTCACTGACCATGGCGCCCGTCATGAACGAATATTAATCCGCTACAGGAAGGGAATGATGACTGATGAAGAACAGATTAACAGCCGGTACAATTGGACTTATGCTGCTATGCGCCGCAGTCATGTCGGCATGCAGTGCAAAAGCAGCTACGCCATCCGATACAAGTAACAACGTGAGTACAACAGCTGAGGCCGTTCAGAGCAGTACCTCTGCCGCCGTGCAGCCGGCAAGTGTGAAGACAGCGGATCTTGTGGCCTGGGAGGAAGAGGATGCTGTAACCGCCTGGACGGCAGCGGATTCTACCGCTATAACTCTGGCTGGAACCAATGCCGTGGTAGATGGCGCGGGTGCCACAGCGCAAGAGGGCACAGTGACCATTACGGAGGCAGGCACTTATGTGCTCAACGGCACACTAAGTGACGGACAGATTATTGTAGATGAGCAGGCAAAAGGTACTGTAAGACTCGTGCTGAACGGTGCCCACCTGACGGACAACGATAATGCTCCCGTCTACATCAAGGAAGCCGGCAAAGTAGTCATCACCTTGCAGGAAGGCACGGATAACAGTGTGACAGATGGAGCTGCGTATGTATTCGCAGATGGAGCTGAGGATGAGCCAAGCGCTGCGCTCTTCAGCAAAGCGGACCTGACGATTAACGGCACCGGCAAGCTGACGGTCACCGGCAACTATAACGACGGCATCACCGGCAAGGATGATCTGACAATCATGTCCGGCACCCTCGAAGTGAAGGCAGCGGATGACGGTATTGTCGGTAAGGACATGATTGCCATTCAGGACGGCAATATCACAATTCATGCCGAAGGCGACGGCATCAAATCGACCAATGACAAGGATGCCGCCAAGGGCTTCATCGCCATTGCCGCCGGAACCTTCGACATTACAGCCGGTAATGACGGGCTTCAAGCGGAGACCGCTGCTGTCATCGACGGCGGCACCTATACGCTGGTGACTGGCGGCGGCTATGTGAAAGCCGAAGTGAAGACCGGCGATCAGGGTGGGCCGGGAATGGGTGGCGGCGGCTTCGGCCAGCGGCCGGAAGACGGCAGCTTCCCTGCTCCGGGAGAAGCCGGGGGTACGCCGCCTGCGATGGATGCTGCGCCGGCGGCTGACCAGCCCCAAGCAGCGGAGAGCAGCACCGCGGCAGCGGCACAGACGGACACCGCAGCAGCGGCGGAGACGGAATCCGTCAGCGCCAAAGGGATTAAGGCAGGCGGGGACCTGACGGTGAACGGCGGAAGCTTCACGGTGGATGCCGCAGATGATGCGCTGCACAGCAACAGCAGTATCTCGGTAACGGATGGAGAATTCCAGCTCGCTACAGGGGATGACGGGCTTCACGCCGATGCTCTGGTCTCCATATCAGGCGGCACCGTCAATATTATGGAGAGCTATGAAGGGATAGAAGGAGCGGACATCACCATATCCGGCGGTGAGATTCATGTGACAGCCACAGACGATGGCGTCAATGTGGCTGGCGGCAACGATACCAATGCGGCAGCAGGAACGCAGGCTCAGGATTCGTTCAGCAGCACCGGCAGCAACCTGCTGACCATCAGCGGCGGGACCCTGACCGTAGATGCCGCAGGCGATGGCCTGGACTCCAACGGCTCAGTGACTATGACCGGCGGCACCGTCATTGTGAATGGCCCCGAGAACTCCGGCAACGGCGCCCTGGATTATGACGGAGCCTTCAACATCACAGGCGGATTCCTGGTAGCCGCAGGTGCATCAGGAATGGCACAGGCTCCGGGCGAGGACTCCGGCCAGTATTCGGTAAGCGTGGAATTCGCAGCAACTCAGCAGGCTGGAACGATGGTTCATCTGGAGGATGCTGACGGCAAGGCCATTCTGACCTTCGCTCCGGCGAAGAGCTTCCAGACTGTAGTGGTCAGCGCTCCAGAGCTTACGGACGGCTCTTATACCGTCTACACCGGAGGCAGCTCTACCGGAACAGCCACAGACGGATTGTATACCGGCGGGACGTACAGCGGCGGCAGCAAATTTGTTGCTTTTGACATCACCAATACGGTGACGTGGGTGAATGCATCGGGTGTAACTACTGGCGGCAGCAGTATGGGCGGGCCGGGAGGCGGCGGCAGAGGCAACAGAGCCGGAGGCGGACCTGGCGGAGCAGGAGGCACGCCGCCTGCGGACGCTGGTACGACGAAGCCAGCCGATGCGGGCACTACAGCTCCAGAGGGTGCAGGTACTAGCACGAATTAAGCGGGACAGTATAGAAGAGACTATCCATTAGCGGATAGTCTCTGTTTTTGCACAATATTAAGTGTGATCAGCGTTACATGAAGTCGAAATAGTAGCGGATGACATGGAAGAACACCGGTGCGGTATAGGTCAGGCTGTCAACGCGGCTCAGGTAGCTTTTTTGCAGCGCTGCGAACTTGTCATCGTCCCCGATCAGCAGATCCCGCTTCAGTACGGAGACTGTCAGGCTGCCGAAGAAGCCGCTGAGACTGACCAGCATGCCGGAGAGATAACCAAAGGCCGGATTCAGCGGAGTCAGGTGCGGATAGATCAGATAAGACACCCCTGTTGTCACCGCGAATGCGCAGGCGAATCCTTCCCAGGTCAGATGGGGGTTGGAAGTGGGGACGATTTTGTGTTTGCCAACATAGATGGAAGCCAGATAGTGAACGGCATCATTGAGCTGGGTCAGCACCACCAAGAAGAGAACAAGACCTGCCCCGTACTCTGGCGTTGCGAATTGGAAGTAAGCCAGATGGCTCAGCCCGAAGACCATCAGCATCAGTCCCCACTGGGTGGCGCTGACACTGCGCAGGAAACCGAGCGTGCCTTTGTTGATCAGCCGGGGCAGCGGCAGCAGCAGGAACACATAGACCGGAATGAAGACAATGAACATCCCATACCACTCAATATAGACCCAGTAGAATTGCAGCGGAATGGACAGGTACGCCCAGAGGAACAGCCTGCGGTCTGCTTTTCTGGTGCGGATCATGGAGAAGTACTCCTTCAGGGCGAAGAAGCTCAGCACCGTCAGGGACAGCAGGGACACGAGCGAATTGGACAGGGTCGCAAGGCAGAAGATGAACAGCATGCCCCACCAGGTTTTGATGCGGAAGCCGATTCCGGTATAATCCTTGTCCTTCTGCAATCTGCTGACCACAAGGTACAGCACATGGATTACCGATAGAGCTGCAAAGATCAGAACTAGTGTGAATAAAGAACGATTCAATACAATCACCAACTTGTCTTTCGGGTGTCATTTCAATATAGGAATTTTATGCTAAAATAGACAGAGCGTCCAGCTTATTATGAAGCAAAACAACCGAC
Source organism: Paenibacillus sp. FSL K6-1217 (assembly GCF_045040735.1). Lineage (NCBI taxonomy): Bacteria > Bacillati > Bacillota > Bacilli > Caryophanales > Paenibacillaceae > Paenibacillus > Paenibacillus sp. FSL K6-1217. Next base: position 4,843,171 of record NZ_CP150271.1, on the reverse strand, counting down.
TTGATAAGGGGAAATATTGTAAATGTCAGCAGATCCATCGGTGTACATCATGCTCACCAATACGGGAACGCTGTTCACGAAGCTCATTCAGGGCTATACCAAGGCGCCGTATAACCATGCCTCGATCTCATTCAACCGGGAGCTGTCCGAGCTATATAGCTTCGGCAGGAAGCATCCGGCCAATCCGCTGAACGGCGGATTCGTGAAGGAGGATATCCGCACAGGCACCTACAGCAAATACCCGGAGACGACTTGTGTCATCTATGAGCTTCAGGTTACGGACCGGGAGGTCGAGAAGATGAAGCGGGTGCTGCAGGTCTTCATCCGCAGCCGCCAGAAGTATCTCTACAATATCCTCGGCGTCATCGGCATCGCGCTGAAGGAGCCGGTGGAGTTCAGCAACTCGTATTTCTGCTCGCAGTTCGTTGCCGAGATTCTGGAGCGCTCGGGAATTAAGTTGTGGAACAAGCTGCCTGCGCTCGTGACCCCGGATGACTTCCGGCAGAGCGACCGGCTGCATCTGGTCTATTACGGCAAGCTGAGCGATTATACGCCCTCTGGAAGCTAGACAGCATATAGAGAGAGGCCCCCGTTCCCGGCAGGGGAGGGGGGACTTTGTTGTTGTATAGGTGTAACCGAATAGCAATTGGATGGTCCAGCGACATATGGACCGAATGTATATGGGAAACAGCATACATTATGCTCAAGCAGGCACACAGACCGAATGAATGTGAAAAACAGTATACATTATGCTCGCAAGCAGGCAAACGGACCGAATGAATGTGAGAAACAGTATACATTATGCTCGCAAGCAGGCACACAGACCGAATGTATGCGAGAAACAGCATACAGTCCTTCACCCGCAAGGTGACTTTGTTTATACAAGAAGCTTACCTGGCTTAATCCGCCCGGAGTGTGATATTTTCATTGAAAAAGGAGAGTGAAGAAATGGTTCATGCCAAGGATGTGCTTGCCAATCAATTGCTGGCCGGGGCCAACGATCCCAGCTGGCATCTTCCCTATATGCAGGCCGTAGAGAATGTGACCGAGGAAGAAGCCTTCTGGAAGCCCGGGGAGGGAACAAGCAGCATTGCTGAGCTTACCCAGCATTTGCTGTACTGGAATGAAGCCTGGCAAAGCCGGTACCGCGAGGGGCGTATGGACGCCGTGCCTGCGCTTGGGGACAATAACCTCAGCTTCAGGCTACCTGCTGAGACCGCATTCGGTGAATTGCGCGGAAAGCTGCTGCAGACGCTGCTGAACTGGCAGAGCCTGCTGTCAGAAGAAGGGCTGGAGAATCAGGTGAACGGGTTCCCGGTACCTGCCGCATGGTGGGAGATCATCAGCAATGCGGCGACCCATAATGCCTATCATATTGGCCAAATGGTGTTGATCCATAAGCTGTATGTCCCGGACAGGCCACAAGCCTAAGCACTAGCCCCATTCAGGGCAGGTATTGGCTGTGCAGGGGACCGGTAAGAAGCAAGGCTAAGCAGACTGGCCGGGATTCTCTTGCTGGTCTCTTTGCCGTACAGTGAGGGCCGCAGCATAGACCTGCTTGTGCAGAATAGCTTAATCTGTAATGAAATGGAGCATGTGATATTCTTGAAATATAAGGATTTATATGTTGCACACGATAACTTATCTTTCTATTTCTCGCTGAAACGGTGCCGTCCCTAAAAGGATGGCAAAGTCGTTTCCACTTGGCATAGGTCTACTGAAGGGAAAAGAGAGGGATTCATATCATGATTGAGAACATCATCAGAGGTCTGGAGGCAAAATATGCCTGCCGACTGGAGCGGCTGACAGGGGGATATACGAATCTCACCTATCTGATGGCGGGGGCGGAGCCGCCGCTTGTAGCCAAAGTAACAAATCTGTCCAATGAAGACACTCTCAATGAAGTTCAGGTGATGCGGCTGGTGCAGGGAAGCTGTGATACCCCGGTGGTGCATGAGGTGGCCGAGATGGACGGGATGCGAATTATCATCATGGACTGCATGCAGGGCAGGAATGCCCAATCCATTCTGGATGCCCGGGACTGGGCAAGAGCCGAGCGGATCTACAGCCGAATGGGGCAACTGCTGGCTGCCCAGATTCATTGCCGCCCTTATCAGCCCCAAGAGACAGAGATTCGGCTCAGCAACAGGTCTGCACTGAGTCAAATGATTCAGAAGCTGGAATTCGTCCCTGCTGCTTTCGGCAGGCAGTCGCTTCACATTCTGTCTGCGGCGGAGGCCGGGGAGCTTCCGTGGGTTCTTACCCATGGCGATTACGGCGTACATAATCTGCTCTGTGAAGCGGATGATCTGCTGCATGTGCTGGACTGGGAATGGGCGGAATGGGGCAGCCCGCTGAATGATGTGGCCTGGGTCTGCTGGTTCACGAAGCATCATTATCCCGTACAATCCGAGCTGCTCAACACGGCCTTCATGCGGGGCTATCTGTCTGTTAACCCGTTATCCTTCACTGCGCACCAGATGAAGGCGGCGAGTCTGTACAGGGTATGGAATATCCTGCACCGCCTGCAGATAGCCCCCAAGGAGGTGCAGCGTGAATGGGTCAGACGTCTGGAATGGACATTGGGTGAGGATTTCGCAGAGCTGCACGGAATCCGTTAAGGGGCGGGTCCTCTTCTCCCATGCAGCTTGAACCGCCTGACCCGGTCAGGCCTCCGGCACAACAACCTGAATGTGGCGGGGAATGGTGCTTAAGGTGATCGGCAGCGGCGGACCCTGCTCGCCGTCCACATTCGTCTGCACCGGCTCGGCGGAGCGGACGGAGACCTCCTTGGCCGTGAAATAAATGACATCCTTATGATTGCGCAGATTACCGAGCAGCAGGGAGATGCTGACCGTAACGGAATTCAGCAGGTGAAGATCCTTGACGATGAAGCAATGGAGCAGGCCGTCATCTACAGCGGCGGCAGGAGCGAGTTTCTCGAAGCCACCTACAGAATTCGTAAGCGCAGCGATGAACAGCGGGGAAGAGCCTTCCCATATCTCTCCGTCATGAGTAATCGTCAGGGTGTGCGCAGTATTGCTGGCCAGCTCTTTAATGCCCTCCTTCAGATACGCCAGGAAGCCCAGCCGGGTCTTATCTTCGGTAGTTACAGAGGAGAGGGAGCCGGCAAGTGAGCCTGCAGCCACCACATTAGCGAACAACCGGTCATTGAGCCGGCCCATATCTACCCTTTGGGTATGAGAGGAAGACAAAGTTCGGATAGCTTCTTCAGGAAGAAGCGGAATCTGCAGCGCACGGGCGAAATCATTGACTGTTCCCATAGGCACAATCCCAAGCTTAGGACGGTGCTGCTGATTTGCAAGCCCGTTCATGGTCTCATGCAGAGTACCGTCTCCTCCGATAGCAACGACCAGATCATACTTTTCGCTGCATGCCTGATTACAGAAGGCTGTGGCGTCTCCTTCCCCCGCAGTCTCGTGGACGGCAACCTGATAACCTGCGCCTTGCAGTACTTCTTCCACTGCTCTGATATAATCCCTTGCCTCTGCCTTGCCGGACGAGGGATTCATGATGATCATAGCCTGCTGCATACTGCACTCCTCTCTGTGTAACCGGATTAGTATCCATTAACCAGCTAAGTATATCCTTTGAATCAAAAGCGCCAAAGGGCGCGTGTCCCTTTGGCGCTTGGCCGGTGTATGTCTGCCGCAGCAGGCGGCGGCTATCTGCCTTCGAACCGCCGTCCATAGGATTCGGCGTAGGCCGCGCTGCGGAATTTAAGAATCGGATCATCCGAGAGCAGCATCCCGGTTGTGAGGATCGTGGGGTCCATGAGCAGATATTTCGGATCAGGATAGATCTCGGAAATATGCAGCCGGCCGAGATCGATTCTCCGGCGGTCCTCCGGCCAGGCCCGGGTCGGATCATCTGTAGCATCGCCTTCCTCTCCGAGAACAGCGACCAGCTGGAAGATGGCCGGTTCATCCTTCAGGCGCAGCTCCAGTTCCTCCTCCAAATAGCGGTCCGGCTGCATAGCCGCTTCCTCCAGAGACAGGGTACGCACTCCCGCCTCTGGAACCCACTCGAACCGGACCGGCTGCTGCTTGCCCTCGGCATTGACAAGTACATAAGCGTGGATGCAATAATAGTGGCTCTCCGCGTAGCTGGCAGGCGGCTTCAGCCGCTTCACGGCGCGCAGGCTCTCCTTACTCTCGCTGAAATGGCTGACGATTTCCTTAACCAGCTTCAGCGGTCCGAGGGTTCCGGCCCGAAGCTGGTGTGCCATGCGGATAATGTCGATGAAGGATTCCGGGGTCCGGGCAAAAAAGACCGGCACCGTCACGCCAACCAGATTCGTAACCTCGCCATCCGGCAGAATGAACTGGACAGCCATTCCCTTGGCGGGAGAGAGCAGATCTGCCAGTGCCGGGTCTGTCGAGCTGCCCGAGAAGCGGATAATGGCATTCACCTGCTGCTCCTGAAGGTGTTCCGCCTCCGTGAATTCCTTCCCCAGTCCGCTCGGCCGGAAGAAGCCGCGGCAGCAGGTTCCCGTCGCATGGGCGCGGCGGTACCCGGGATGGACACCCGACAGGTCCTCTATGGCATCTACTGCCTCGGCGGCAAGCCCTGTATGCTCCCCTGCTGTTGCGGCAGGCTGGCTGCTGCTGTGCTCCGATTCCGATTCATTCATGCCCTCATTCACTCCTTCACGGTCATTTCTAACGTATACAAGCTACCTTCTAATTATTACCACTTCCACCGCTCATCCAAACTGCTTCTCGTAGACATCCACTTCGTTATTGTGGTTATCGGTCGCTCTTCTGACCGGGGCGAACCCGTTTCGGGTCCAGAAGGCCTCCCCGGCCTTGTTCTCCAGCTGAACGGCTAGTCTGACGGCGCTGAGTCCTTGATTCCTGAACAGTCGCTCCAGCTCATTTACGGCGGTTTTTCCGATCCCCTGCCGGCTGTATTGCTGGTGAATCACCAGCAGACCGATCCACGGATAATGATCCGCGCTATAGTCAGGCAGGTAGGTGATCAGACCGGCAATCCGGTCATGGCTTCTGATGTATAACATTTTCTCCCCCATAGTGAGGTTGTTGCGGTTCTCCTCCTCCAGCTCCAGGGGCTCCAGATACGCCTTATGCAGGACCATCTGGTTGAATTCAGGCTGAGAGTTCAGGATGGAGGCCTGAATATCCAGACTCTCCGGCGCTAACGGGTCCAGTACTGGTTCTAACCAAATCATATAATCATCACCCTCTTAAAATTAGTTATAAATCTAATTAGATATTAATATAATGATATGATCTTATCAACTACCATGCGGAGGAATATGCTAAAATAAAGCAGACTTACCCAATACAACATGCATTAAGCAGAAATGGAGATTATTAATCAATGAGTGAATTACCAAATTGCCCGCAATGCGGCTCTGTGTATACCTATGAGGATGGAGTGCTGCTGGTTTGCCCGGAGTGCGCACATGAGTGGTCTTTGGATGCAGGAAGTGCAAGTGGTGAAGAAGTGAAGGTAATCAAGGATGCTAACGGAAATGTACTGGCTGACGGGGACACCGTAACGGTGATTAAGGATCTCAAGGTCAAAGGCAGCTCGTCCGTTCTGAAGATAGGCACCAAGGTGAAGAACATCCGGCTGGTGGACGGCGACCATGATATTGATTGCAAAATCGACGGGTTCGGCGCAATGAAGCTGAAATCGGAGTTTGTGCGCAAGGCATAGCATGAAGCAGGACCGGAAGAGATGGAAATAAGGCACTGATTTCTGGCAGTGCCTTTTTTCCAACTGTTACAGGGAGTTACCGAACTCTCTCCTCCGTTATAGAATCCGCCGCGCGGTAACAAACCGCTGCTTCCACTTGCTGCCGAAATCCTCCATATGTACACCCTGCTCCTTGGAGTAGGTATGCAGTATCCGGTTATTCCCGGCGTAGATGGCTACATGTCCAATATCGAGGCCCCTGGCGGTGAAGAACAGTAGGTCTCCGGTGCGCAGCTCGTCCATGCCAACCTTCCGGCCTTCCTGTGCCTGATCGTAAGAGACGCGGGGAAGCTCAATCCCGAGCGTATCTCCGAATACCCGCTTCACAAAAGAGGAGCAGTCGAACGTACTTGTCTGGTCGGGAGAAGCGCCGAATTCATAAGGGGTACTCAGGTATTTCCGCCCCGCATCAATCAGCGCCTCTCCCTGCTTCTGCAGCAGCGAGGGGCTTCTGTAGTCCGTGAATTTTGGCTTGGAAGATACATATCCTCTCACATGATCTGCGGTCCGCACCTCCAGCCAGAGGGCGTTAACCTCACGGATGACATGGACCTTGCTTCCGGCAGGCAGCAGGCCCAGGCTAGTGGCGCTGCTCCCGGCATCCGGGGCGCTGCGCAGGTTAACCCCCCAGGTGACCGAGGTCTCATAGGCGGCTGCCGAGGAGATGAGAACGGAGCCTGAAGAAGGATCCCAAGCCACCTCACTGCCCAGGGCTTCACTGACGAAGCGCAGGGGAATCATACTGTAGCCTTGCGACAGTTGTCCCGGCACAGCCAGCTGGGTGGTCTTCCCGTTCAGCAGAGCTGTGGACGAGCCTAAGGTATAGGTGAGTGCAGTGCCGCCTTTGACGGCGGTTACGGTCTTGCTTGCATTGTTCCAGGAGAGCTCAGCCCCCTGGGCTTCAAACAAGCCGCGCATGGGAACCAGTACGGTCCCGCTGATGTTCAGCGGCCGGGTCTCAGGTTGAAGCTGCTGTCCGTCCAGGTAAATCGAGATGGGCTGGGGTGAGGTTGCTGCGTCTGCATGGGCATAACCGCCCGCCGTAGCGGTCAGGGCCAGTCCAAGCAGAGACAGCAGCATAGTCGTTCTTGTTGTCATGGATTCATCACCTTATGGATAGATTTAACTCTCTCCAGTTAGACGTTATTGGTGTGAATTGGTTCTGTGCCAATTGTTGGTAACGGTTAGCAGACAAGGCCTGCAAGGGCCTTGGTTGACGCCCGCAAAGTTACAGGCTATAATCTAACCAGTTAGTTATAAATAAGGAGATGGAAACCATGACCACAACAGGGGGCAAACGCAGCGCCAAAATATACGATGCCGCCCGCACCCGGGGGATTATTCTGGATGCAGCAGAGGAGATCTTTGCCGAGTCCGGCTACTCAGCGGCACGGATTGATGCCATCGCGAAGGCATCCGGGTACAATAAAAGCCTGATTTATCAGTATTATGGCGACAAGCTGGGGCTATATACGGAAGTGGTCAAGCGGGCGGACCAGATCGGCGAACAGATCACCGGCTCGTTCATCAGCGAATTGCTGAAGGATGAGCAGTTACTCCAGGACCCGGAGGCATTCAAGCGCTTCATGGAGTCCATGACCCGTCAGACGGTCTTCTTCCTGCTGGAGCACCGGAGCTACCTGAGAATTCTGTTATGGGAAGCTGCGGAGGACTGGAAGACCTGGAATCAGATCACCTATCGTCCTGACGATGCTACTCAGATGCATGAGGTGGCCCTGGTCGCCCAGAGGAACGGAATCCTCCGTCAGGATCTCGACCCGGCGCTCTTTCCGCTGCTGATTATGAATGTGATTACAACGACATTGCAGTCGTCTTCACGGTTCGAGCCTTTGCTCGGCAGGCTGGATTCCCGGCAACTACGGGAACAAACCACCCGTCAGATCGCACAATTTATTATCCATGGCGTCATGGAGCCGTCTTTATTGTAAGGGCGGTTTTTTTGAAGATAAATATAAACAACTAGTTAGTTTTAAATGAACAGATAAAGGAGAATCAGAGATGGAGAAGGCACCAAAGGGAACCAATCTAATCATGGCTATTCTAATTATCGGGACAATGGCGGGGCTATTGAATCAATCCTCGCTGAATACGGCACTGCCTAACATTATGGGTGAGTTCCAGTTGTCTGCGAGCACCGTGCAGTGGTTAACGACCGCTTTTGCACTGGTGACGGGTATTGTTGTTCCGATTACAGCTTATCTTATTCAGCGCTTCACGACGAAGCAGGTATTCGTCTTTGCGATGGGCATGCTGACTGCGGGGACGCTTCTGTGTGCGGTTTCCCCGAGCTTCGGCCTGCTGCTCACCGGAAGAATTGTGCAGGCGGTCGGAGTAGGCATTATGCTTCCCCTGGTCCAGACCCTGACGTTCATTCTCATCCCGGTAGCCAAGCGCGGGTTCACGATGGGGCTGATCGGGCTGGCGATTAACTTCGCTCCGGCGATCGGACCTGTGCTGAACGGCTGGCTCGTGGAGGATCATTCCTGGCGCTTGTTGTTCTATATTCTGGCTCCTTGCTCGCTGCTGCTTACGCTCCTGGGCGTGTTTCTGGTGAAGAACGTGACGCCACAGGTAAAAAGCAAGGCCGACGCGCTCTCCATGACGTTATCCTCGCTCGGCTTCGGCGGTGTGCTGTACGGATTCAGTGTCTCCGGCAGTCAAGGATGGGGAAGCACCGAGGTGCTAATTTCCCTCGCGGTCGGGTTCATCGCACTCTGCCTGTTCGTGTGGCGGCAACTGAAGATGGAGAATCCTCTGCTGGAGCTGCGGGTGTTCACCAGTTCTGCCTTTACGATGGCGACAGTAATCAGTATGATCCTGATGATTATCATGCTGAGCGCGCAGCTCCTGCTGCCGCTGTATATGCAGACCATGCTTGGCTATACTGCGCTGAAGTCGGGTCTGATGCTGCTGCCGGGTGCGATTCTGATCTGTATCATGTCCCCGATAGCGGGAAGAATATTCGATAAAATAGGTGCGAGAACGATGGTCATCACCGGACTCAGCCTGACGGTCATCTCTGCCTTGCTGTTCTCGAATCTGACGGAGCACACGTCCTATACGTTCCTGATGATCGGCTACTCTCTGCGGATGGCCGGCGTCAGCCTAACCCTGCTGCCCGTCATCACCAGCGGAATGAATTCATTGCCGCCTGACTTGATCCGCCATGGTATCCCGGTGAATACTACACTGCGTACCGTCGCCGGTTCCATTGGAACAGCCCTGCTTGTCACTATAATGACCTACAGCGGGGGCGGCCTGAAGCAGACAGGCGATGTCCATAGCTTAATTCACGGAATGAATGTGGCTTCTATGGTCACCACAGGCGCCGCGGTGGCTGCACTGATCCTGTCCTTGTTCATCAAGCGCAAGGAGGCTCCTGCGGAGATTGCAGCGAAGGGCGTTGCTGTGAAATAACCGCTCATAGAATGCAGGGCAGCCCTTATCCTCAGTTCAAATAAAATACCTTCTCCTGCAAGAGATCGAGCGCCCGTTCGGTCTCTTTGCGTTCTTCAGCCGTCAGGGCCGCAATCCGCTGCTCGAACCGGACCGCAATCTGTCCGAAGGCCTCATTCATCAACGCCTCGCCTGCAGCGGAGAGCGTAATTCCCTGTCTGCGGCGGTCAGCGGGGTCGGTGATACGGGTACATAGCCCTTTTTCGCTAAGCTTCTTCAGCTCCCTGCTGGTATTGGGCATCGACATGTTCATGCAGTCGCTTATCTCGCTGAGCGTAACAGGCTGGCTGACGGCGATGTATTCGACAATCTTATATTGCAGCGGCGTTAAGCCGTCTGAGTTCACATCTTTGGAAATATCGTTCGTTATTTGATGGACGGCAGCAGTGAAGGCTAAGAATTTCTGGAATAGATGGTTGTTGTCCATAAGATCACCTCAGAGGTCACGATACCAGAATAATTATCAAAAAACAATTATCATTTGACAAGTAATTTGCGGCTGTGCTATGTTTTTGTTATCAAATGACAACTAAAGGGGAATACCACTGATGAATACACTTGTGATCTACACCCATCCGAACCATAAGAGCCTGAGCTACGCCTTCCTGGAGGAAGTGCTGCGCGGCAGCAAGGAGAATGCGAAGATTAGTGAAGTCAAGGTACTTGATCTCTATAAGGCCGGATTCGATCCGCTCCTGGTGTTCAATGAGAACAAGCGCAGACGGGATATGTACCGTGAACCGGAGCTGGCCGAGTACAGGGAGCAACTGCTATGGGCCGATCAGATCGTGCTGGTCTATCCGATCTGGTGGGGACGCCCGCCAGCGATGCTGATGGGCTACATCGACCGGATGTTTGCATCGGGCTTCGCCTACCGGGATAAGGGCGGACTTTTGCCGGAGGGGCTGCTCAAGGGGAAGAGAGTGGTCTGCATCTCCAGCATGAAAGGGCCGACCCACTACCCGCTGCTGTGGCTGGGGAACTCGCATAAGATTCTGATGCGCAAAGCCCTGTTCAACTACGTGGGCATCCGTAAGGTGAAGTTCTTCGAATTCGGTAACATGGAGAGCAAGAAGGGGAATCACAGCAAGAAGCTGGAGCAGATCTACCGCTATTTCAAGACGGTTGGGTGATCCGTACACAATCTATTTGACATCCGGCCAACTTGTAACTACAATAGTTACATGAGTGATGATTAGCGATGTCAACGAGAGCTTAGCGCTGAGATTGAAATACAACAACCCAAATGGAGGAATTCGAGATGACAATCGCATTAACAGGAGCAACAGGTAAATTTGGTTCCATCGTAGCAGAGACTCTGCTGAAGACCGTACCCGCTGAGAATATTGTAGCCAGTGTGAGAAACCCGGAGAAGGCAGAAGCATTGAAGGCACGCGGCGTCGATGTCCGCCATGGCGATTTCGATCAGCCGGAGACGCTTGATACCGCTTTTGCCGGAGTGGAGCGTCTGCTGATCGTCTCGGCTGACGGCGACAACGACACCCGTATCCGCCAGCATAAGGCAGCTGTAGACGCAGCTGTCCGTGCAGGTGTAGGCTTCATCGTATACACCAGTGTAGGCGATGCCGATAACAGCTCCCTGTTCCTGGCGCCGGTACACCGGGCGACAGAAGAGTTCATCCGTGAATCCGGTATTCCGTACGCTTTCCTTCGCAACAACTGGTACCTGGAGAACGAAGTCGGCTCTATTCAAGCCGTGAAAGCCGGCGCTCCTTGGTTGACCTCTGCCCAAGACGGCAAGGTAGGCTGGGCATTGCGCAGCGATTATGCTGAAGCAGCGGCGGCTGTTCTGGCTGGAGAGAGCCGTGAGAGCGTCATCTACGAATTGTCCGGCACTCCGCTTACCCAGGCAGAGCTGGCAGCGGTGGTCGGCGAGGTTCTGGGCCAGGAGGTCGCCGTGCAGCAGGTGGATGATACCGCCTATGCTAGGATTATGGGCGAAGCAGGCGTGCCGGAAGCGGCGCTGCCGATCGTTGTTGCCATTCAGGGAGCCATCCGCGACGGCGCGCTGAATATCGAGAGCGGCGACCTTGCGAAGCTGCTGAACCGTCCGCTTACTCCGCTGAGTGAAGGTGTACGCGCGTTGCTGGGTTAACCACTGTTAATTAAGCAAGTCCGCCAGTTATACTCTGGCAGGGCCCGCTATGAGAAGAGGCTGTCCTATACCGGTTGTTCGGCAACCGGCAGGCAGCCTTTTTTTTGCGTTTGCAGGATCTGATCGGGAGACGCACGGGCCGAATGTAATCGAAAAACCGAACACAATGTGCCGGTGTGGAAGGTAAGCGGGCCGTATGTAGATCAGAGGGAGCGAAATACGATTTAGCCGCGCTGCGGCTAGAGATACAAGCAGATTGGGGAGCGAAGTTGGGGGTGGTGTTTATTTTTTTAACCGGGATTATGATCCAGACCTGAACTCCCTGCGTTTCAGTATATGTATAGGCAAACAGGCAGACAGGCAACGTGAACACCACATATTACACCAACCTAAGGAGTGAAGTGAGATGAAGATGAAGAAGCTAGTCGTTCCGATGTTAAGCTTGACCCTAATGGTACCTGTGCTGGCAGGTGCGGAGGCAGCTCCGGCAGCCGCGATGATGAAGGCTTCGGTGAATACACCGGCTGCCGAGCTGAGAGCGGGCCTGGATTATTTGCTCTCCGAGCATTTCACCCTTGCGGTAACCGCAATGACGAAGGCCTATGACGGCACCAAAGATGCCACCGCCGCTTTTCAGGCGCTTGACCAAAATGCAGTCGATATGCAGCCCGCCATCGCTTCACTGTACGGTGATGCTGGCGCAGCTGAATTTGAACGGATTTTCCGTGCCCATAACAAGTACACCGACGATCTGGTGAAGGCGACGAAGAACAAGGACACCTCAGCCGTCAAAGCAGCAGAAGATAAAGTTAGCGGCTTTGTAGACGAGTTTGGGAATTTCCTCGGCACGGCAACAGAGGGCAAGCTTCCGGCAGCGGCAGCGAAGCAGGTGATCCGCAGTCACGAGGATCATGTCCAAGAGGTGTTCGAAGATTATGTAGCCGGTGATTACAAGGGCGCGTACGAAGCTTACCGCAAGGGTTATGCAGAGATGTTCGGCATCAGCAAGGCCCTGTCCAGTGCAATTGCTACGCAAATGCCTGCTAAATTCGAGAATACCAAGGCAGACACCAAGGCCGCTGATCTGAGATCCGCACTCAACCAGTTAGCGGGTGAACACTTTGCTCTGTCCGTCCTGCAAATGCAGGAGCAATATGACGGAAGAGCCGCCTCCAGTGCGCTGATTGCAGCCGAAGCCATGAATACGGCAGATTTCAAAGCAGCCATTGCATCCATCTATGGCACAGAAGGGGCTGCGGCCTTCGAGAAGATCTGGGTAACGAATCATGTCAACGCCCAGGCTGATTTCACAGCGGCAGTGAAGAACAAGGATGCAGCGGCAAAAGCGGCAGTAGAAGCGCGTATCGCAGGCTTCACCACTGAATTCGCAGCCTTCCTTGATTCGGCTACAGCAGGCAATTTGCCGAAGTCAGCGGGGCAAGCCGCACTGACTACCCACGAGAATCAGGTACAGCTGGTGCTTACGCAATATGCAGCGGGCAACTATGACGCTTCGTACAAGACCAACCGCGAGGGCTACAAAACGATGTTCGGTGTGGGTCAAGCGCTGGGCCATGCGATTGTCACACAGTTCAACGACAAGTTCCAGGATGCGGCAGTACCAGCACCAGCAACACCAGCAGATCCAGCTTCCATGGTGAAGGTCTGGATGAAGGTGGGCAGCGGCGTCCTGAACATTAACGGAACCGTCACGCAAATGGATACCAAGCCGTTCATCTGGAGCGGAATGACTTACATCCCGCTGCGTTACCTGAGTGAAGGTATCGGGGCAGAGGTGAAGTGGAATAAGCAGGCGCAGCAGGTAACCATTACCACAGGCAGCGACACCCTGGTCTTCTGGATGAACAAAGACTTCATGGAAGTCAATGGCATGAGAAAATCCGTCGGCGCCAAGGTCTTTGTGAACGAAGACAACAGAACCGTAGTTCCCCTTCGTTTCATCACCGAATTGCTGGGCTGGAATGTACAATGGGGCAACGCCGATCAGTCCATTACCTTGACCAAGAGTATGTAATTCATGGGATAGAAGTTAAATTGTTTATTAGATCAAGATTAGACAAGCCCGCAAGCGGCTCACTGTAACAGGTGCCGTTTGCGGGCTTTTGTTGTTCTTAAGTTCAGTTGAAGGTTAGAGGAGGGGAGAAGGGCAAGAAGGTCGAAAATTTAAAGGGATAAATCCCCTATAACTGATCCATTTAGCATAAGAGTCTTAAGCCCGAAGCCCACAATATCAATATTAATCACAGCGGGGCATCCCGAATCTCTGAACTCTCCCTCAAAAAAACTTAAGCCGACGACCAAGCCAATAATCCGCTTGGACATGGATATATTAAAAAAATATGGACAGGAATGCTGTAAGGGGGAGTTCATATATTTGATCAATGCTATGTTCAATTGCTTAATATAGTGTTGTTCACTTGATTGAATGACTTTTCTATTCATGTATTTTTCGACAAGAACTTTCCAATGTCTAGTTAAATAGTTGTTATAAAAAAACAAAACTCATTGGTATAACCATAGTAATTCGGATATAATATTCCCAAATATAAGCATCTACCGAATTTTATGGAGGGGTTTCCTATATGAGAATAATACATTTATCAGATTTTCATATTGCAAGTAATAGTATAAAAGATACTTCTAATTTTATTGTGGATGCACTAGTAAATGATCTAATCGAATATAATAATGAGAAAAGAATAGATCTTATTATCTTTTCAGGGGATCTTATCGATAGAGGGGGTAGAAGCTTTGGAAGTATTGAGAACGCTTTTGCTAAATTCGAAGAGTATGTTGCTAGTCCCTTATTGGAAGCGCTCAATCTTTCAAAAGAAAATTTTGTTTTTGTCCCGGGCAATCATGATATCAATAGAGATGCTGATAGTAGAAACACTGAAATTGGACTTAGAACTACACTAGATAGCCAAGTTTCTGTCTCTCAATTCATAGAAGAGAACATAGACACTGCAGTCGAAATCAAAAGAGTCATTCCTTTCAAAAATTTCGAAAGAGAATATCATCTCAAAACACCAAATAGCCGAATAACCAATTTTCATTCAACGTATCAATACGATTATTTAGATAAACAGATTGGAATCTCTGCCTTTAACACGGCGTGGAGATGCTATGATAGTGATTATGATAACAGCAATATCTTGCTAGGAGTAAAACAAGCTAAGGAAGCTAGGAAAGAACTTGAAAAAAGTGATTTTAGAATAGCTGTACTTCATCATCAGTTTGATTTGTTAAAGCCCTTTGACATGGAAGTAGTTCAGGCATTTATGCAAAGGGAGTATGATCTGGTATTATGTGGACACGTCCATAGAGGAAGTAGTCATAAGGAAACAACTACATATGGGGATTTATTAGTTTCTATTTCCCCATCTAATACGTTCGATGGAGTATTTAGTCATGATCAAAGATTTACTAATGGGTATTCCATTATTGACTTTTCTTTTGAGAATAGCAAATTTCTAGTTCATCATAGAATGTACTCGCAAAATCATGATAGATATATTGCAAATATAGAGTTAGGTCCAGACGATAATGGCAGGGTAACCTTTAATAAAAATATTAAAAAATCTAGCATTTCAAAAAAAAAAAGTGAAGCGAAAATAATAGAGATTGATAATACTACCGATGACAAAAGAAGCAACACAAGTTATGGTCTTGATTATTTGTCAGAGGGAAATTTTTTAACAAATGATTCATCAGATCATCACTTTTATAAGCACATACGATTAATAAGAAACTTTGTGGATAATATATTAAATAAAAATAGTAGGCTCCTTGATTTCTTAGAAATCACAGTTATAACAATGGACAGGGTGCTTTTAAGTTTTGAAAATGATAAAAGAGATGAACTTCTTGGTGATTTAAATAAATTAGAAAAGTATTTCGGGGATTCGACTAAATTTGAGAATCAAGATATCATAGATCTTTTCTTATTTGTTGGAAAATGGTTTAGATATCTTCAGCTTAATTTTAAAAATCAGAGTGAAGTTCTTGATGTATTTGAATATTATACATTCCTTACAAGTAAAAGTTTAGAAGATGAAAATATAAAATTACTACTTAACTCTGCTAAAGAAACTTTCGAGAACATTGATAAATCTAGGTATGAGAGGCTTTATTTAAAAAGTAAATATGGCTTTATTACCGAAGCCCTCTTTAGTCTTATGTTTTCGATTTATGTTGAATTGGATTTTTTTAAATCAAAAACTATAGGAAATATATTTAATGATCAATTTTCTTCAGATGTCAAGAATCTTATAGAATCAATAAATAATGAATATATACTCCTTGCTAATAATTCTAAAGGTAGGGATAAGGATCTTGTCAACCTCAAAGCTAGTGTATTGGAAAATAAAGTAACATTATTGCAAGGGAAGAGGAATGTTGGGAAATCAACAATATTGGCAAAATTGATCATTAATAATACTCAAAAATCTGATAAGCAGTTACTACTAATATTTTCTTTTAAACATTCTACTAGCATTGTTGATTTTATTAGATCAATTGTTGAACAAATCAACTCTCATATAGTCAATAGAATAGATGTTTCTTTTTTTAATGAATATGTTGGAGAGGTTGCAGAGCAAAGCGAGAGAAATATAAACCTTTATTTTAATCAAAGCAACATACAAAAAATTAATTACTACTTTAAAGAAGCCACAAGAAGATTAAACCAAGAATGTGGGAACTTTATATTAATAATTGATTCATTTGAAATGATCTCTCAAATGAGAAAGGAAATTGCAGATTTACTTATAGGATTACCTGAGAATTCAAAATTGATTTTAGTCACAAATAATTCTGATGATGTTTCACTATTTCAGACTGAAGGAACTCAAATATTATCAACTAATAACTTTGAGGAATCTGACATGAAATACTTTTCGGGCCTAAAGGAAGCTAATGAATATAATAATAAAATCAATTCAGAACTTTTTGAAAAAACAAATGGAGAGGTTGCAAAATTAAAAAAGTTATTATCATTAGTTGAAGAAGGCGAAGGTCTTGTTACAACTGAATTAATTAATAGTTTAGATAATTCAGAAGTTTCCCGTTTTGAACAAGAGCTACAATCCTACAATCAGGATGAGACTTTTGAAGAAATTTTACTATTGCTGGCTGTATTTGAGCCAGTACAATCGATCCCGTTAGAATACATCCAACAATTTCTGCATTTTAGGGAAATTCATTGTAGGTTGCCAAAAGTTAGAAATGAGTTAAAAAAAATTAAGGTTAGGATTAATGATACTCGTTTTACTCGTGTGAAATTAATTGACAAAGATTTTGCTTTATTTCTCAAAGAAAAATATTTTAGCTCCAAGGACATTAAGGAATCTATCCGTTACACACTTGAATGGTTATCAGCAGATGCATCTCTGAAGTCAGACTTTATAGCCGAATCATTAAAGGGAATAGAAAAAGAGAACCTCTGGCTCTCCAGAAAAACAGACATCAATTTATTTGTGGAAAGTATGTCCCAAAATGCTGGTGGAAGAAAGATTTTTAAGATAGGATATTCATTTTTTCATGATCCTGGTATAGCTATTGATTTAACCATGGAATTCTTAGAGAAGGCTTATAAGTTAGGAGTCCCCAATTCATATTCATTTCTAGGATATATTTATATGAAGGGCAAAAGGGTAGATACAAATGTTGGAAAAGCTGAACTTATTTTAAGAGATGGAGTTAAGAATGGGGACTCGATATCAAAAGGGATTTTGGGTAGCTTACTTCTAGATGGAATGTTTCCTAATGAAGATAATATAGAGGGTCTCCAACTTTTAAAAGAATCTGCCGCTGAAGGGAATAAAACAGCCAAACTAGATTTAGCTGTTAGATTATTGATCGGAAAAGGAGTTGAGTCGGACATCACGGTATCCGACTCTATATTAGAAGAGCTAATAGAGAACGAAGACAATGTTGATGCTTTTCGTATTATGGGTATTCGTAACCTTTATGGACATTACATTAAAAGAAATGTAGAAAAAGGTATGAACCTGTTAAACATTGCGATAGATAGAGGGGATGAGTTAGCTAAGTATCAGATGGCTAAATACATTCTAAATGTTTCTAGAGATAATCAAACTATGGCGATAAAGTATTTTGATGAATTAACTGAATCTGGCTTTATAGAAGCAAAAAAGTACTATTCATATTTGTTGATTTCTGGTACTTTAATTCACCAAAATATTGAAAAAGGTTTATCCCTGTTAAAGGAATTGATTGATATTGCTGATGAAGAAGCTATATTAGACTATTCACAATTACTATTTGAAGGGAAATATATTGAAAAGGATATAATTTTAGCGCAGGAATTATTGGGAGAATTGGTTGGAAAAGAGTACCCCGAAGGCTTAGTGTACTATGGGGAGCTTCTTATTGAAGGACTTTTTTATGAGAGGAATATTGAAAAGGGAATAAAGCAATTGGAGAAAGCTGCCTCTATTGGGGAGATATCGGCAATTCGTAATTTGGCAAATAAATATTGGAATGGTCATGGTGTAGAAAAAAATCAGTATAAGAGTCGTGAACTTTTTTTAAAGGCTATAAAAGCTGGAGACTTAAATGCAAGATATCATTATGCAAAGTGTATAATCAATGAAAATAAAATAAAAGAAGACGAGTTAGAGTATGCCATCAATCTGTTGGAATATGCTGAGACAAACGGAAGTATATTGGCCAGAAATTATTTGGCAGATTTGTTTATAGACGAAGAGCTGGTAAAGGGAAGGGTAGAGGAAGGTCTTAATCATCTAAGAAAATCAATTGAACTCTCTGATCCCAAGGCAATGCGTAAATTGGGTTATAGAATGTTGTATGGAAATGGTTTGCCGAAAAATATATTTGAGGGTGAGCAACTACTTCTTAATTCTATTAATTTAGGAGATACTTTAGCAAAAACGATTTTAGGGCAAGCAATAATTATTGGAATATCAAATGTTTTAAACTTTACTGCAGGAATAAAGCTGATGGAGGAAGCATGTTCTGAGGGAGAAGTTAATGCACTTCGGATTTTAGGAGATGCTTATGTTAGAGGGGCATATGTTAAACAAAATAAAGAAAAGGGAGAAAACCTATTACGACTAGCTATAAAATCCGGGGATAATCTAGCAGCACTTATTTTATCAAGAATTTTGTTAGATGGATTATTTCTTGAGAAAAATCAAAGTGAAGGTATTGAAATTCTTACAAAACTAGAAAATGAGAATTACGAAGATGGAATATTAGAATTATCGGAAAGATTAATAAAAGGGGATTCTATAAAGAAAAATATTGATTTTGGATTAGAGAAATTAAGAAAACTTTCTGAATATAACGTAGAGGCTAAAGTAATGTACGGTTTTTACTTGACGACAGGTAATGAGGGAGTTTGCACAAACATAAAAAAAGGAGAAGGTTTGTTAAGAGAAGCAGAACTTCAAGGAAATGACTATGCACGAAGGTTGTTAGCTGAATTTTTAATTAATGGGTTGTTTAATCAAAGATATGAAGGTGAAGGGATTTCTTTATTAGAGAAATCAGTTGAAAACAATGATTACTTAGCAATGGCTACTCTTGGTGATATATATCTTGATGGTGTTTCAACAAAAATGGATACCAATAAGGCAATTGAGTTATTTGAAAAAACTGTAGATGGAAGAAGTGCTGAAGCAAAGGTCAGATATGCATGTTATTTAGCGGATGGGACACGCATCCCCCAAGATATAAAAAAAGCAGTTAATTTATTCACAGATTCCTCAAACAGTGGGGATCTTGCGGGGAAATATTATTTAGCAAAATTATATATTGAAAGTGAGAATTCGTATAAGAATGTTCCAAAAGGAATAACCTTACTTGAGGAACTTATTGCAAATGGATACTATAAAGCAAAAGAGTATTTAGCTTTATTAAAAATTTATGGATTCAATATGGATAAAGATATTGAACAAGGAATTCGTTATTTTGAAGAATTGGTAGATAGCGATAAAGATAAAGCAATATTGCAGTACTCTGAGTTACTAATTGAAGGGATATATCTGAAAAAAGATGTTAAAAAAGGTGAAAAATTACTAAAATATCTCATTCGGAAGGGGAACGGTGAAGCTAATTATAGACTTGCAATAGCATATATTGAAGGTAAGTCTTTAAAAAAACATGTGAATTCTGGAAATCATAGACTGAGAAAAGCTATGGAGTTACAATCTAAAGGAGCTACTTTAGAGTATGGTATAAGATTGAAAAAGGGATTGAAAATTGGAAAGGATGAGGCCAAAGGGAAGCGCAATATAAATAACGCTCTTGAAAATGCTAGCCCACAGGATCTTTATCAATTTGGAATCATTGCATATGGTTTAAAAGACTACGAATTAGCGACAGATTTATTAATGAAATCTAGAGATGCTGGATTTCAACAAGCGGGTACATCAATAGCATATATGCTTAGAAGAAAAGAATTAAAATCTCACGAAAATGTAGGAAGTATATTTACTCTATTAGAAAATGAACTGTACAATAATGATATAACAGCTTATTTAAATTTAGTGTTAGCTATTGTTAGAGAACAAACGTTGGACTCTGAATGGTTGAAAGCTGATTCAATAATACAAAAGTTAGGTAACTGTTCGTTATATCTTGGTTGGTGGCTTGATATTGCACTTTCTGATGATCCAGAAGGGCATCTTATTTTAGGATGGCTATCCAAGCATCATAAAATTGATGATCCATCAGGTTACACGTTTAAAACTAGATTTGCGAAAGCTAGATGTCATGATTACAAAATTCCTGATTGGATGTTTGAAGAAGAATACAAAATGGAATATCAGAGTAAAGAGATAGTGTTTTTTTAAGTTTTTTCATCAAATTCCTTCATTTAAGTAATAGCTTTATCAATTTCTTCTCAAGTTTAACTTGAAATACTGAAAATATTGTTATTCTAGTTTAATTCCTTGAGAGACTATGTTAACAATAAAATGGATCATAAAAGACACTTAAACTAACAGTAATCGCTCGCTAACATGAGTGGCTATTGTTAGTTTTTTTATTTCCTCAAATATTTATTTATTACTAGTGCAATAGATCTGAAAAATTTTGATTTTTCAAGTGAATCCAGATTTAACATTGACAACTTGCCCGGACCCCTATATATTTATCGATAATGATTCTCATTATCGTATAAAAAACCTATTTAGATAAGGACGGGTCCACACATGAACAGCAGCAAAAAATTCTCTTTCAAAACATTATTCATTCCATTAGCGCTAACTCTAGTGCTGGCAGGCTGTTCCTCCAATCAGCCGAATTCAGCCGCATCTCCTTCTCCGGCACCGGCGGCTGCTGCAACCAGCGAAGCGGCAAGCACAGAAGCACCTGCGGCGCAGGATGCTGTGACCTATCCGATTATCATCAAGCATGCGTTAGGTGAAGCTGTCATTAAGAGCAAGCCGGAACGCGTAGTTACTGTGCAATGGGCTAACCATGATGTGGCACTGGCTCTGGGCGTAGTCCCGGTAGGCTTCTCGGCTGCCAACTTCGGTGTGCAGGATGGCAGCGGGCTGCTGCCTTGGACCGCAGATAAGCTCAAGGAGCTGAATGTAACCGATCCGAATGTGTTCCAGGATACCGATGGTCTGGATTTCGAGGCGATCTCTGACGCCAACCCGGATGTCATTCTTGCCGCGTACTCCGGTCTAACGAAGGAAGATTATGAGACCCTTAGCCAAATCGCTCCCGTGGTAGCTTATCCGACCGCAGCGTGGGCAACGACATGGCGCGAGCAGGTGCTGCTGAACGCAGAAGGCATGGGCATGAAGGCTGAAGGCGAGCAGCTCATCAAGGATACTGAAGCTCTGGTTAACGACAAGCTGAGTAAATATCCGCAGATTGCCGGCAAAAAAGTAGTGTGGGTCAATTTCTCCGCTGAAGACTTGTCGAAACTGCATATTTATACACCAGTGGACTCCCGGGTCGCCTTCCTGTATGAGCTGGGGATGACGTATCCCGACAGCATTACCAAACAGATTACTGACCCTACCAGCTACTCGCTCAGCTTAAGCTCCGAGAATGTGGAAGCTCTGTATGACGCTGATCTGATCGTGGGTTATGGAAATGACGAATTGCTTAAGTCGCTTCAGGCAGATTCACTAATCGGCAAAATCCCGGCTATCGAACGGGGATCGGTAGCTTTTATCGACAGTGATACTCCGCTGGTCGCTGCCGGAACACCGAACCCGCTGTCCATTGCGTATACGATTGATGATTACCTTGCCTTAATCGGGGGAGCTATTGATAAAATAAAATGATAAGTTCACCGGTCTCGGAAGATAGCAAGCTAAAAATGCATATGCCAAAGAATTTCATCCTGGTGCTGATGAGCTGCCTGGTCCTGCTGGTCCTGTGCGTCATTGCCTCACTGGTACTGGGAGCCCGTCATGTAGGCTGGAATGAGCTGATTGACGGGCTATTCCGTCCAGAGGCGGACAGCTACGGGGCGAACGTGGTGCGCAAGCGGATCTCCCGGACGGTGTTCAGCCTGATGTGCGGCGGGGCGCTCGGCGTATCGGGAGCCTTGATGCAGGCGGTGACCCGCAACCCGATTGCCGACCCCAGCATCCTTGGGGTGAACACGGGAGCCTCTTTGTTCGTGGTCTGCGGAATTGCTTTCCTGAACATAAGCACTGCGAACCAATATATATGGTTAGCCTTAGCCGGAGCTGCAATTACAGCGGTATTCGTATTCGGAATCGGCTCCATGGGGCGTGGCGGAGCCACGCCCATTAAGCTCGTTCTGGCAGGTGCTGCCATCAGCGCGGCGCTGTCCTCTCTGGTTACCGCGATCATGATTCCGCGTGCATATGTTATGGACCAGTTCCGGTTCTGGCAGGTGGGCAGCGTTGGTGCGGGCACCTGGAGCGGCATTACAACCTTCCTTCCGTTCCTGCTGATCGGCATGCTGATTGCCTTCCTTACAGCCCCGGCCCTGAATGCACTGGCTCTGGGCGACGATGTGGCGACCGGCCTCGGGGTCCGCACAGGGACACTGCGGCTTATCGCCGCGCTGGCAGGGGTATTATTATGCGGAGCAGTGACAGCACTGGCCGGGCCTATCGGGTTCATCGGCCTCTTGTCCACTCACGTGATCCGGCTACTTCTCGGTTCGGACCTGCGGTTCGTGATCCCGATGTCAGCGGTCACCGGGGCAATTATTCTGACGGTCTCCGATGTAGGCGGCCGGCTGCTTGGAAGCCCCGGAGAGCTTGAAGTCGGTGTGGTCACAGCCTTTGTGGGGGCACCGATCCTGATTCTATTAGCGATGAAGTCGAAAGTGCGATCCTTATGAGAAATCAAT
Source organism: Paenibacillus sp. FSL K6-1217 (assembly GCF_045040735.1). Lineage (NCBI taxonomy): Bacteria > Bacillati > Bacillota > Bacilli > Caryophanales > Paenibacillaceae > Paenibacillus > Paenibacillus sp. FSL K6-1217. Next base: position 4,820,474 of record NZ_CP150271.1, on the reverse strand, counting down.
CGATTGAATTTATTAGGGCTGGCAGACGTAAGAGACACCGCCGGGGCGTGCTGGTTACCGGCCTGCTTGCAGTGCTTGCTTGTGTACTGTGCTGCGCGATGCTTCTGCTCGGGAATACCATCTATCCCATTTCCGAGGTCATCCGCGCACTCTCCGGGGAGGAGCTTAAGGGTGTCTCCTTCGCCGTGAATGTGATCCGGCTGCCGCGGATGCTGGCGGGTCTTTTTGCCGGATTCGCCTTCGGTATGGCAGGGTACACCTTCCAGACGATGCTGCGCAACCCGCTGGCGAATCCGAATGTCATTGGCATTACCTCCGGGTCGAGTGCGGCGGCGGTATACTGCATCGTGATCCTTCAAGCCAGCGGAGCTGTCGTCTCTGTTGCTTCGGTAATCGCTGGCCTTGCCACCGTGCTGCTGATCTACGTGCTCTCCAGGGGAAGAACCTTCTCCATCGGGCGGTTAATTCTGATCGGGATTGGTCTTCAGGCAATGCTGGATGCCGTGATCTCCTACCTGCTGCTGATCGGCTCCGAGAAGGACATCCCTTCAGCGGTCCGCTGGCTGACCGGCAGTCTCAACGGATCACAGATGCGCGAGCTTCCGCCGCTGGTGATCATCGTGCTGATCTGTTCGCCTATCATCCTGCTGCTGGGCAAGCATCTGAGTATTCTTGAGCTGGGGGAGCAGTCAGCTACCTCACTTGGTGTTAGCACGGACCGGACCCGGATTGCACTGATTGTCAGCTCAGTGTTCATGGTGGCGATTGCTACGGCTACTACCGGACCGATTGCGTTTGTCTCCTTCCTGTCAGGGCCGATTGCCAAAAGACTGGTGGGTACAGGCGCCTCCAGCATCATTCCGGCAGGCCTGGTCGGCGTGAATCTCGTTCTGGCGTCCGATCTGATCGGCCAATTTGCTTTTGAGTACAGATTCCCTGTAGGCATCATTACCGGATTACTCGGAGCGCCGTATCTGATCTTCCTGTTAATCCGCATGAATCGAAAGGGAGAGTTATAATGAACAAGGCACATGTGTTTGGAGCTGAGCAGTTGATAGCGGGCTATGAGAATAAGACGATTATTCATGGGATAGACCTGGTGATCCCGGATCATCAGATCAGCGTGATTATCGGCGCGAACGGCTGCGGGAAATCTACCCTGCTTAAAACCATGGCCAGACTGATCAAGCATACCGCAGGCCAGGTGACGCTGGACGGCAAGCCGATCTCGCAGATTCCGGCCAAAGCGCTGGCCCGGGTCATCGGTCTGCTGCCGCAATCACCGGTTGTACCGGAAGGGATATCGGTTGCCGATCTGGTGGGACGCGGCAGATTCCCGCACCAGTCGCTGCTGGGGGGCTGGTCCAGGAAGGATTACGAGGCTGTGGCCGAAGCGATGGAGATCATGAATATCACCGAATTCGCCAACCGCAATATCGACGAGCTCTCAGGCGGCCAGCAGCAGCGGGTCTGGATTGCGATGGCCCTGGCCCAGCAGACCGATATCCTGTTCCTCGATGAGCCGACCACCTTCCTGGATATCACCTATCAGGTGGAGATCCTGGACCTGCTCACCGATCTGAACCGCAAGCACGGAACCACCATTGTCATGGTCCTGCATGATATCAACCTGTCCGCCCGGTATGCCGACCATATCTTCGCGCTGCACTCCGGCAGGCTGGTTGCGGAGGGCCCACCCGCAGAGGTTATCACAAGCCTGCGGGTTAAAGAGATCTTCGGACTGGATAGCACAGTCATTCCTGACCCGGTCTCCGGTTCCCCGCTGGTCGTGCCGCGGGGGCGGTATCATAACAACTAAGCTTATACAAGGCTGTCCGACCGGTCCAACCGGAGGGCAGCTTTTTTATGTACCTGTAGAAAATATATTTGAGAGCGGTTCCCTTATCATGTACATTAATTAGGCAACAGAGCTTTTCTAATCTGAATTAAAACAGGTGATCCTATCAAAATTTCCATCGAGCACATCAGCAAGGAGCAGCAAGAGGAAATCATCATCAGATGCTATGAAGCAACTGAAGAAATCAGTCAGATTGTACATAAGCTTAAGGCAGAGACTCTTGTCCTCCTGGGGGTACAGGAAGAGCGGGTCAGCCGCATCAAGCTCAGTGATGTCTATTATTTCGAAGCCGTGGACGGTAAAGTATTCGTCTACAGCGATAACCAGGTGTATGAAGTGAAGCAGAAGCTGTATGAGCTGGAGGCGCTGTGCCGAGACAAGAACTGTTTTCGCGCCTCCAAATCCACGATTCTGAATATCGCCAAGATCGAAAGCGTGCGTCCGTCCCTCAGCGGCCGGTTCACAGCACTGCTTGATAATGGGGAACGTGTAGTCATTTCAAGACAGTATGTGCCCGTACTGAAACAAAGACTTGGATTATAAAGGAGGGGATCACAGTATGAAGCGTTCTGAGGTTGCCAAAGACATCATCCGCGATTTTCTGGTTATCTTCGCATCCATCATCATTATCATTACGGTGCTGCGGCAGATTTTTATGCCGGAACTCGCCTTTGACCTGATATCCATCTATACGATTATGGGATTCTCCCTGCTTGGAGCATTGACAGGCATGATGTTGTACGCTCCTAATGGGGTAAGCGAGCAGGCCATGCGTGTTAGAATTGTGATTCATTTTCTCCTGCTGGAGATTCTGTTGATTGCCCTTGCCAGCCTGATCGGAGTTGTAGCCAGTGTGTCCGCTGCACTTCTGCTTGCTCTGCAAATCGCTGTAGTCTATGCCATTGTCCGTCTGCTGTCCTATGAGAAGGATAAGAAGGAAGCGGAGCAGATTAATGAGAGACTGAAGGCTGTGAAGCAGGACATTCGCGGGTAATTCCATAGTCAGTATCGCGCTTTGTGGGGATAATGTGCATCTTATTGCCCTGTAGCTACAGCTTACCGTAAATGGGTATACACCCTTTTCGCAGTTTTTTATGATGAAATCATCACCTCACGCGAAAAGGAGAATTATCCCTATGCACAACCGCATCAAGCTCATAAGTTGGATTAGAATTACCCTGTTCATCGTATTCGTTATTCTGATACTGTCGCCCGTTATAGATTGGAGCTTCAGCTGGGTTCTGCTGGCGGTATTGCTGTTTATTTTTGCACTGAAGGGTTCAATTGATCTTATCCGGAGTAAGGCGAAGCCCCGTAAGCCCAAACGTTCATCGAGGGTATTGAAAATCATTATAACCGCTGTGGCGCTGCTAATCGCACTTATACCCCCCATTCTCTTCCCGCAGTACCGGGCACCTGAAGTGACCGGGCAATATGAAGTCAGAACGGCTGTCTACACCTATACGGACCCTAACCGGATGGAGGAATTTACCGATACGGGCGAGCGCCGGCAGGTGAATGTGGAATTCTGGTATCCCGGCAATGCGGAGGGCACGTATCCGCTGGTAGTCTTTTCTCATGGAGCCTTCGGGGTTAGAGAGAGCAACGCTTCCACCTTCACGGAGCTGGCCAGTCACGGGTATGTCGTGGTGTCCATCGATCATCCATACCATTCTTTTTATACACAGGGTGTGGACGGGAAAGTCACTACGGTTAATGCAGCGTATATGCGGGAGGTTAGCGATTCTAACAAAGATGGAGTGTACACCATAGAAGAGTTGTACGGACTTACGCGTAAATGGATGAAGCTGCGGACCGGGGATATGAATCTGGTGATTGATAATATCCTGGAGAAGGCGGGAAAGGACCAGGAACCTGTGTACCAATTGATCGACACTAAGCACATTGGCGTATTCGGCCACTCGATGGGCGGTGCGGCAAGCGTGGCGCTCGGCCGGGAGCGCAGTGATGTGGATGCTGTTGTGAATCTGGATGCGCCGTTCTTCACCGAGCTGATATATGACCGGAGACGCAATGATCTGGCGGCCAAAAATGAACCCTACCGCGTACCGCTACTGAACATTTACACGGATGATGTGTGGAGACAGCTCGGGAAGAATTCAGCTTATGCGGCGAACCAGACGGATAATCCAAACTTCAAGGATGCGTATACCGTTCATTTTGAGGGGGCCAAGCACTTAAGCCTGACCGACCTGCCGCTATTCTCCCCGATACTTGCCAATGTGCTTCAACACGGACGGGCGGATATCGATAAGTATTACTGTATTGAGACGATGAATAAGCTGATTCTTGAATTCTACGACTATACGTTAAAAGGCACCGGGCAGTTTGCGCCGCAGGCGGTGTATTGAGGCTATACATCCAACAGGGAAGACTGCACCAGCTCCCTAATCCCTTCCTCCAGCCCGGCGGTATCCTCAGTCTCCAGCCATTCCGGCGGAACGAGCAGATAGTTGCCGGAGCTGCTCTTCAGGTAGCTGTAGATGATCTGCGCCTCGTCGATCTTGTGGCGGCTCATTTCTTCTGTGGCAGCCGACTGGCTGCTGCTGCGGAAGACCTCCCGGGCGGATGCAGCCATCATCCCGGTGAGCTGCCCTTCATTCAGGGCTTCCGTTACCAGCAGGGTGCGGTAGAGGATCACGCTGCCCTTGATGAGGATCAGCTTATGGAACTGCTCGTCCACCGGCTCCAGTACGAGGATATTCTTGTTCTCTCCGGTGAATTCGATCACCTGCTCCTTCTGAAGCAGCGAGTGGACGGCCCCCAGGTAATCGCGGAATTTGGCGGCGGCCTCGAAGTCGAACCGCAGCGCAGCCTCCTCCATCCGGGCCTCCAGCCCGGCCATAATCCCATTATCTCTGCCCTCCAGCAGACAGATGAGCTGGTCGATGACCGCTTCGTAATACGCTATGGCTTCCGCACTGCCGCCGCACATCCCCATACATAAGCCCAGCGAGTGGTTCAGGCAGCGGGAGTTCCGCGAATGGGGACTGCTGCATAGAATCCGCTGCGATTCCTTCATACCCAGCACAGCTCTCTCCACCGTACTCCGGCTGGTATAAGGGCCATATACGAGGCTGCCCGCCTCTGTACTTGGCTCGTAGCCAATCTCAATCTGCCGGTAAGGCGTCTTGTCCACGATAGAAATATAGCTGTAGGCGAGCGGATTTTTCATTTTGCGGTTATACATCGGCTTGATCTCTTTGATCAGCTGGCACTCCAGTATGAAGGCCTCCAGCTCCGTATCGGTCAGCCGGTAGTCCAGATCGCGGATATGCTTGACGAGCTGCTTCACCTTGGGCGAATGCCCCTTATTATTATAAAAATAAGACTGCACCCGCTTCCGGAGCTGCTTCGCCTTGCCGACATAAATCACATGGCCCAGCCCGTCCTTCATCAGGTATACGCCAGGCGTCAAGGGCAGGTCTGCGATTTTGTCTGTCAGATTTGCGGGCATGGCAGCCGCCTCCGTTCGTCGATTTCTTCCCTATCGTTCAAGTATAGACCATGCTGCCGCCACCTGCGACAGGAAAAGCTCCCCCGGGTCCTCTGGTAGAAGCAGTGTGACATAATCCACAATGTCTCCCGGCCAAACCCTCTATCATTAATTACATGAATAATAGGCATGAGCGTATGCGATCAAGTAAGCTGGGGGGCTGCTGATGAAGTATTCGATCGGTGAATTTGCATCCATTCTTGGAGTGACGGCAGATACACTGCGCTTATATGAGAAACATGATATTGTCCGGCCGGTGAAGGATCATCATAATAACTACCGGTATTTCAGCGATCTCGATGCGCGGAATCTATTGACGAGCAGATGGTACCGGAGCATGCAGATCCCGCTTCAGGATGTGGCCGGATTGATCAAGGACGCGCCGTGTGAGCAAGTGGTGGAGTCGATCGCCGCTGCCGGTATGCAGCTGGAGGAGGAGATCCGGCGCAGCACGCTGCTGCTCGGCAAGATTCAGGAGATTCAGGCGGAGCTGGCGCAGGTCAGCGAATCCCTGTATACCTGCAAGAGGAAGCAGGTGCCGGGCATGTACCGGATTCAGCAGACGAACAAGAATCATTTGCTGCAAAAGGATGATCTCAAACAAACCGTCCAGGCCTGGATGGAGCTGCTGCCGTTCACCTTTTATTCCTTCCGGGTGGAGAATATTCATGGCGAATGCGTCTGCGGACCAGGGGAGCTGGAATACAGCTGGGGGCTTGGCCTGCTTGCGGCGGATCAGGTGAAGCTCGGAGTGTGCCTGTATGATGGCGTAGAGTATCTGGAGCCGGCGACCTGCATTTCTGCTGTAATTGTCAGCGGCCACGAGGAATATCTGGAGCGGGATGCCTTCGGATTCATGCTGGAGTATGTGGAGGCGCACAATCATAAGATTACCGGAGACATCAGCGGTAAAATTCTGTTCACCGAGCGTACGGGTAACGGCAGCAGAACGTATCTGGAGATTAATATCCCGGTAGAGGCAGACGGAGAGTCCGGCCCACTTTGAGAAAAATTTCACATATTGTTCATTGACCTTGGTACAGTACCAAGGTTTACACTTTGTGCGGTAGTCAGCAGTCCTATTCAGAGAGAGAAACGGGACAGCATTAACCACACAGGGGGAGAAATTGATGCGTAAGCAAGCAACAAAGCAAATGTTCTTATTCACCGTTTGTCTGATATTGGTCCTGTCGCTCCTTAGCGGCTGCAGCGGTAACAATGCCGCTGCACCGGCAGCTTCAGAGCAGCCGTCCGCTTCGCCGCAGGCGTCACAGCCAGCGGATGCAAGTACTGTACCGGCAGGCTTCAAAGCGGGAACCTATAAAGCGGAGGCCGAAGGCAAGGACGGCAAGATTCAGGTTGAGGTGACTCTTGACGATAATTCAGTCATTACCGGAATCAACGTGGTCAGCCAGAGCGAAACCGCCGGCATCGGGGTGGAGGCGATCAATAAGGTCAAGGAGGAGATTCTATCCGGCCAGACCCTGAATATTGATGCCGTCAGCGGTGCGTCCGAGTCCAGCAAGGCGATTCTGACCGCTGTGGAGGACGCGCTTAAGCAGGCGGGCGGCAATGTGGAGGCTTTTAAAACGAAGACTGTAGTGAAATCGGGAGAAGGCAAGACGCAGCAGCTGTCGGCGGATGTTGTCGTGGTGGGCGCAGGTGCTTCTGGGGTATCTGCGGCAGTATCGGCAGCCGATAAGGGTGCAAAGGTGATTCTGATCGAGAAAACAGCGACAATCGGCGGGGCAAGCAACCTGTCCTGGGCGGGCAAATTCTACAACTCCTCAGCCGCGCTAAGCAGCGGGCTGAAAGTGGAAGTTGAGAAGGAGATCGCCGATTGGATCGTGAACAACCACTGGCGTGTGGATGCGGCAGCGATCCGCCAATACGTCACGAAGTCGGGCGAAACCTATGACTGGCTGACCGGCAAAGGCTACACGACCACCTTCCTGAACTTTGCCGGAGAACAGCTCCATATGCTGCCTCCTTATGAGACCCGCCAGGAGCTGCTGCGCAAGATGCTCGCAGCGTCGGTGGAGAAGGGCGGCGGGCAGGTGATTACGGAGGCCACCGCGCAGAAGCTGATGACCGGCGCCAATGGAGAGTTTACCGGCGTCGTTGCCAAGAAATCTGACGGAACAACCCTGGAGATTGCAGGAACAAGCGTTGTGATGGCTACTGGCGGGTATGCCGGGAATAAAGAGATGGTTAAGGAGGCTTTTGGCTTCGAAGGCGTTAACGGCGGGCTTGGCCAGAACATCGGCGAAGGGCTGAAGATGTCCTGGGAGATCGGCGCGAAGGTGCCGGACAACTTCGGCGGGCAGATGCTTCACCAGACGCTGGCCAGAGCTACGGACAAGCTGAAGACAGAGTATGAGCCGTTTGCAGCCAGCTATCCCATGATGCTGTCTTACCTGCCAACCGTGATGAATGTCGGTCCTTCGGGTGCGAGATTCAGGGATGAGGCTGCGACACTGACTGCGGTAGCGGCAGCGAATACCAGTGCTTTTAACGGAGCTTATCATCTGGTGATTGTCTCGCAGGCGCAGCTCGATGCCCTTAAGACCCAGGGAATGAAGGGGCTGCAGGCACCTAAGCTGCCGGGCATGCCACCGGAATTCTACGCATCCTATAAGGACAAGTTCACGCTGGACCAGCCCTGGAAGGATGCCGATAAAGTCCTCGAATCCATGGTAGCGAACGGCGACGGCTTCAAGGGTAATACGCCGGAGGAGCTGGCGAAGAATGCGGGGATGGACCCTGCGGTATTTGCCGCTGATTTCAAGCTCTATGAGGAAGCGGCGAAGACCGGCACCGATACGGAGTTCGGCAAGGCGAAGGAATACCTGGTGCCTATGGGCAGCAGCGGGCCGTATTACGCCATTATTGCCGAGATTAACAACCTCTGTTCGGTAGGTGGTCTGCTGGTCAATACCAAGTTCCAGGTGCTGAATGATAAGCGTCTGCCGGTCAAAGGACTGTATGCCGTGGGGGTGGAGTCCGAAGGGGTGCTTTTCAATGATACGTATGTAGGCAACGGTGTTGGACTGGGCTACTCCTTCACCTCCGGGCGGCTTGGCGGCGAGGATGCGGCTGCGGGCGCGTTGGCTAAGGAATAGCCTCTGTATAAGTAATTCTCCTCTTTTTGCCGATAAAGAGTTGTCCTGAACTTTACGCGCGAGAAGAGGAACGCACGATGTATATTCCCATATCACGTATCAACGCAGCTTCGCTGACCCGATCTCCGCATCAGTCAGACTCTGCTTCTGGCGGGTCTTCTCCGCTCAGTTTCCCGGAGATGATGGCGGCGGTGGCGGCGGCAATGGAGGATCAGGTACGCAGAATCAAGAAGAAATACGGTCTGGCCGTTCGCATTATGGCGGTAGCCAAAGACTGCGGCAAGAGGGAGAGCACCGGTGCAGGAGACCGGAGGGATCGGCAGGAGCTTGTGATCGCTCCGAATATTCTGCAGCAGATGAGCAAAGATCCTGTGATGCAGCGTAAGGTATATGGCTATCTTGACGAGTATGTGCGCGAGCCGTACTCCTCGCCCGGCCATAGTCTGATCGTTCACAGGGACGGCACCTCCACCCTTCTTCCTGTCGTCTCCAGACCGGCAGCAGGACAGGAGATTACCCATCTACATACCGGGCAACCGGAAATCGCGGGCAGCTTATACGATCAGGACAGGCTGAAGCAGCTCGCGTTCCTCCGGGCCAGAAGAGCAGGCAGGCAACGGTAACAGAGTGTAATCCGCAAATAAGATCCCTGAATCCATGTGATGTGGAGGCGGGGGTCTTTTTGTAAATATAAGAAATTATCTGCACGTCCCTGAGGCGAACAATAGCCTATCCTCCTGCATAGCATATAGCACCTGCTTGCTATTTGTAAGTGGAAAGGGGGCACGGCTAATGGGTATCCAGCTTACCGCGATTCATTGGGTGTATCTGGTATTTATTGTGTTCATTCTGGCGCTGTTGATCAAGCGGCGTGATACGACCATGATCTGTGTGACCGGGATTCTGGCTCTCGGGCTGCTGGCAACGGCGACGCTCAGCGGGTCGGTATCGGGAATCTTTAATTCTTTTGTGTACGCGACCAAGGAGCTGCTCGGTACCATCATGATTATCTCTATTATCGTGGCGATGAGCCGGATTCTGATTATAACAGGCATCAACGAGACGATGGTCTCCCCGCTCACCCGGTTCCTGCGCACACCGGCGATGGCCTACTGGGGAATCGGGCTGATTATGATGGTAACCTCGTTCTTCTTCTGGCCGTCCCCTGCTGTAGCGCTGGTCGGGGCGGTTCTGCTGCCGGTGGCGGTCCGGGTCGGTCTGCCTGCGCTGGGCGCAGCGGTAGCCATGAACCTGTTCGGGCACGGGATCGCCCTCTCCGGCGATTATATTATTCAAGGCGCTCCGAAGCTGACGGCCGATGCTGCCGGTCTTCCGGTGTCCAGTGTAATGCAGGCCAGTATCCCGCTGGTGGCTGTGATGGGAATTGTCACGACGGTGAGCGCATTCTGGATGATGAAGCGGGATCTGAAGAACGGTACCTGGAGAGATGGCCTGGTCTCTTCCCCGGGAGCAGCAGAACCGCCGGCTGGTGCGGAGACGGAGGATGACGGTCAGGTCCTCATGAGTGACCGTCTGCGCCAAGGGCTCGCGGTTGCCATTCCGCTGCTCTTCCTCCTGGATGTGGCAGGCATGTTCGTACTGCATCTGCAAGGCGGCGATGCTACCGCACTGGTTGGGGGAACCGCCGTGCTGATCCTGATCGTCATTACCCTGCTGGCCCATCGCGGCCAGGGGCAGGGACTGGAGAAGATCACCTCCTATCTCATTGAAGGGTTCATGTTCGGCTTCAAGGTCTTCGGGCCGGTCATCCCGATTGCCGCCTTCTTCTATCTGGGCGACGCCGCCTTCACCGAACTGTACGGCAAGGTGCTGCCGGACGGCTCGCATGGCATCGTGAATGACCTGGGCGTGGCCCTGGCGAATCACGTGCCGCTGAACGGAGCAGTAGGAGCCGTAACGCTGACGGTGATCGGCGCGATCACCGGCCTCGACGGCTCCGGGTTCTCCGGCATCTCGCTGGCCGGCTCGATTGCCGGGCTGTTCGCCGCCGCGATTCATTCCGGCGCAGCCACGCTGACCGCCCTTGGGCAGGTGGCCGCCATCTGGGTCGGCGGCGGCACCCTGATCCCGTGGGCGCTCATTCCCGCCGCTGCCATCTGCGGCGTCAGCCCGTTCGAGCTGGCCCGGCGCAATCTGAAGCCGGTCCTCCTGGGTCTGGCGGCCATGACGATTGTCGCCATGTTCCTGGTGTAGACGATGCTGAGCCGGAATCGCCGCATAAGATTGCTCTCTCCAATCCATCCTAGAGAGGAACAGAAACCGAGATGGAGGGGGAAGGATCTTATGAAGCATTACGAGTCCAGTCTGCGCACCAACAGTACGGTGGATCAGGCGCATGATGCGGTGACGAAGCTGCACAACGCTGTAACCCAGGCTTCGAGTCATCCGACCGGGCAGATGATAGATCAGGCAGAGAACAGTCTGGAGCACGCAGAAGAAGCCGTGCGCCATGCCCCGGAAGGTTCAGTCGGCAGACAAGGGGTCGAGCTGGTCCAAGAGAGACTGGAGGAAGAGAAGCGCAGGTTGTCTTCGCTGGATGAGCAGGCAGGCGAATCCCAAGATTAAAGCCTGAACAAGGCTAGGTGAACCGGCATTTTCGGAGTTGATCCGGGAATGCCTGTTTGCTGTTGATGGGATCCGGGCCCGGATATGGGGCCTCTGCAATCATTTGTTATGAAATAGGTTATAAGGTAATGACGAGACTATTCAGGGGAGGGGTACACCTATGCCAGAAGCGGACAACACCGGTTCAGGAAGTCCTCCGGAGACACCGGAGATGCTGTATGCTGCGCTTAAGGAGATTACCAAGTGGGAGAAAGAACAGAATAGGCTGATGATCTGGGACCGGATTACCCGGTTGCCGTTCAAGCTGCTTGATGCCATCACGCCAAAGGTTATCCACGAGAAGGTAGGCCGGCTGCTTGATGAACTGGGCGGCTACATCCAGAATGGAGGCAACTATCTGGTGGCCGGGCGCAAGGTGGGCAAGCTGATGAATGAGACAAGCCGGGCGGCAGGCGCCCCGGAAGACGGGCCGTTCCCGCTGGCTGTGATGGATGCAGTGGCACTGAAGCTCGCGGAGCGTAGCCGGAATACGGCTACAGCTCAGGGGGCGACCACCGGCTTCGGCGGGATTTTCACACTGGCTGCCGATATTCCGGCTGTCCTGGGCCTCTCCTTGAAGGCGATTCAGGAGATCGGCCTCTGTTATGGTTACGATCCTACCGATAAGGCGGAGCGGATATTTACCGTGAAGGTGATGCAGTTCGCCTCCTCCGATGTGGTGGGCAAGCGCACGCTACTGAAGGAGCTGAATCTGCAGGCAGGCGGGGACGGCAACATTCTTGCCGCAACTAAGGAGACCGTCTCCAGGATTCAAGGCTGGAAGGAGGTAGTGACCGTATACCGCGACAATTGGGGCTGGAAAAAGCTGCTCCAGACGGTTCCGGTCGCAGGGATGTTCTTCGGCGCTTATCTTAACCGGAAGACGCTGGAGGAGGTCACGGAGGCTGCGCGGATGCTCTACCGCAAACGACGGATTATCTCCAGACTGGCAGAGCTGGAGCAGAGATGATACGCTGAGGGTACTATAGCAGGTATGCACGGATAGGAGAGAGAAGATGAACCACACAGCTCTACAGCCTGACACCCGGGAAGTCATCCGGCAGGCGGAGTCCTTCATCACGGCTTGTTATCGGGAGCTGGAGATAACAGAGGATGAGCGGGACCGGCGTCTGGCGGATATCCGCGAAGAGATGCAGCGTACAGGTACATACAAGCACTCGGGAGAAGAGCTGGCGCACGGGGCGAGGATGGCTTGGCGACATAACAGCCGCTGCATCGGAAGACTGTTCTGGCATTCCCTTGATGTGATTGACGCCCGCGGAGCAGAGACGGCAGAGGAGGTGGCGGCGGCGCTGCTGCATCATATGAAGCAAGCGAATAACGGCGGCCGGATCCGGCCGGTCATTACCGTCTTCCGCAGTGATGAGGAGCAAGGCCGTGCCCTCCGAATCTGGAATCATCAGTTGATCCGCTATGCCGGTTACCCTGGGAACGGGGAGCATCCGCGTACGGGTGATCCGGCTTCGGACGAATTCACCGCTGTCTGTCTGAAGCTGGGCTGGCAGGGCACCGGCGGGGATTTCGATCTTTTGCCGCTCGTAATCAGCATCGGTGCGGAAGAACCCCGCTGCTTCCCTATTCCTCCGGGACTTGTGCAGGAGGTTCCGCTCAGCCACCCGGAGATCCCGCAATTCACGGAGCTGGGGCTGCGCTGGTATTCTGTTCCGATTGTCTCGGACATGTGCCTGGAGATCGGCGGCATCCGTTACCCGGCAGCGCCATTCAACGGCTGGTACATGGAGACGGAGATCGGCTCGCGGAATTTCGGGGATACGGATCGCTACAACCGCCTGCCTGCGGTAGCTGACCTGCTTGGCCTGGACCGGTCCACCAATACCTCGCTGTGGAAAGACCGGGCGCTCTTGGAGCTGAACCGCGCAGTGCTCTATTCCTTCAAGCAGGCGGGGGTTAGTATTGTGGATCATCATACAGCGGCTGATCAGTTCATCCGCTTCCAGGAACAGGAGAAGCAGCAGGGACGGGAAGTGTCAGGCAAGTGGGGCTGGCTGATCCCGCCGATGTCTCCTTCCTCCACACCGATCTGGAATGATAACAAGCTGCGTGATTTGCAGCTAAGTCCGCGCTTCGTCTACCGGAAGCAGCAAGCGGAGCTTGGGCAGCGTGCGGCTGCGGAGGCGGAGGCGGAGGGATGTCCTTTTCATCAGTCTATGAAGAGTGATTGATCAATAACCCAAGATAGAAATAGTCACACTATCCATTCTGTGATACTATTTATTTCTATATCCAATGAGGAAGTGAAGCTTAATGATCAGCATTACGATTCCGTCACCGGAAGTTATTATTTACAAGCAAGCGAACCCTGAGCTGAGCCATATTTACGGATTCACCGATTTCCATCTGATTACCCGCGAAGCAGGCGGTATCTTCATGTTCTACAATGATCAGGACGAGCTGCTGTTTGTCGGCAAGGCCCGCAAGCTGAGACCGCGGATCAAGAAGCATTTCGAGGACAATGTATCCGTGATGAAGCCCCACCGCGATGAGGTAACCCGCATCGAAGTCTGCATCGTCGAAGATCCGGTGGACAGAGAGATCTATGAGACATACATTGTGAACAAGCTTCGTGCGAAATACAATGTCGAGAAGGTTCTGTATAAATAAGCTTTTGGCTGAAAAGGCGTGGTCCCTGCGGACTGCGCTTTTTATTTTCCGGGCTCCAAGCGCCCGATTCCCTATTGAAATAGCTTATTTAGGATTGATTTATCCTTACTCTTGGTAACAGTCGATCTAAAATGAAACCAACAAGATACCAGAAAGCTAACGTTGTGAGATATACTGCTGCTATAGGAATGTCTGATTTTCGTACAAAATGAGCTGATTCGTATATCCAGACCAACGGACTAATTAGGGCCAACAGGATGTTATAGTCGTCATTTCCTGAAATGTTTACAACAATAACAACAAATGAAATTACAACTAACCAAAATCGGAATGACTTCATTAAACGAATTAGATTCATTGTTCATACCTCCAATGTATAACTGAGGGAGAAAACCATTTTATAAACCACTATCCATTATTATACCAATTTTTAACTCATTTTGTATAACGCTAATTACCTGATATCTGTAACTGTTTTGCATTATCTGCTGAGCGTTTCCTCTTGTTTTAATAAACGAAATTTGAGACAATAAGGTATTGTTGCTGCTAATGTCCCTGTCCAGGTAAAATAGATAAGTTGAACTTTAATGTTTTGAAAAGAGGATATGAAATGAATAAAGAATCCATTTATGGATTGACTTTGGAGCAATTGACGGCATGGCTGCTGGAGCATGGGCACAAGAAATCCCGGGCCACCGCTGTCTGGGAATGGCTGTACCGCAAGCGGATTACCAGCTTCGCCGAGATGGACGGAATGAATCAGGAATGCACAGCGCTGCTGGAAGAGCATTATGTGTTCCAGACGATGGAAGAGCATGTGAAGCAGGAATCGGCGGACGGTACCGTCAAGTTCCTCTTCCGTCTTCAGGACGGTAACCTGATTGAGACGGTGCTGATGCGGCAGAAATACGGCTTGTCTGTATGTGTCACTACTCAGGTCGGCTGTAATATCGGATGCAGCTTCTGTGCGAGCGGACTGCTGGCGAAGAGCCGGGATCTGACCAGCGGCGAGATCGTGGAGCAGATTATGAAGGTCCAGCTTTATCTGGATCAGGCAGGACTGGGACAGAAGGTCAGCCATGTCGTGGTCATGGGCATCGGCGAGCCGTTCGATAACTTCCGGCATCTGCTGAACTTCCTGATTACCATCAAGGATCATAAGGGTCTGGCGATTGCCGGCAAAGGAATCACCGTATCCACCAGCGGCCTGGCGGACAAAATCCGGGAATTCGCCGACGCCAATATGCAGGTCAATCTGGCGATCTCGCTGCATGCCCCGAACAATGAGCTGCGGACACAGATCATGAAGATTAACCGGGCCATTCCAATAGAGAAGCTAATGCCCGCGATTGATTACTATCTGGACAAGACGAACCGGAGAATCACGCTGGAGTATATCCTGCTGAAGGATATCAATGACCGCGAGGAGCATGCGCTGGAGCTGGCCGAGTTAATCGGAGACCGCCGCCAGCTGGCGAACGTCAACCTGATTCCGTATAATCCCGTGGATGAGCACAGCCAATATCAGCGGAGCAGCAGGGAGTCGGTGCGTGCCTTCTTCGATACGCTTAAGAAGCAGGGTGTCAGTGTCAGCACCAGGCTGGAGCAGGGTGTCGATATCGATGCGGCCTGCGGACAGCTGCGCAGCAAGCAGATCAAGAAGACCAAAGGCAAAGCAGTTGATACTGTGTTACAATAATCTGGCAGTGAATTGAGAAATGAGGAATGCAACTTGTTGACATTTACAAGCTACACCGTGGAGAACGTAAGAGATCCTTTTGGTATCCTAAGCGGCAAGCGATATGAGTTCGTCGTTAATATTGATGTGCCGGAGGATGATGAGCTGTACGTGGAGAACGGCGTGTCCGCCCGCGTGATTGTCAAAGTGGAAGAGGAGCAGGCAAGCATTGTCAGCTACGATCTGCTGGAGACCTCCTCAGGCCAACTGCTCGATTTCGATATGGAAGAAGATGAGGAAGCCGCGTTGCTTCAGTTCTGTTCGGAGCATGTGCCTGCATAGGACAAGGCGTCAATGGTTACAGAGAAAGGAACTGCTCATTTCAGCAGTTCCTTTTTTTTATGCAAATGTACAGCGGGATTCGACTGCCGGCACCAGCTTCACTAGCCCAGGCAGCCTTCCACATAATAATGAATCTGCTTGTTCCACCAAGGCCAGTCATGGCTGACATCATGGCCCCAGTAGTCGATCCGTGCCGGAATGCCCTTGTGACCAAGCACTTCCTGAAGCAGCCGGGTCTCATGGAGCATCTCGTCCTCGTACGCCCCTTGACCGACACAGACGATGATGTTGCTGCTGCGGTACTGGTTCAGATAATGCTCATCGGTCAGCCCCGGCAGGTAATGCAGCGGTGAATTGAGGTAGATGTTCCCGCTCATATAGTCGCCGAAGAAATAATAGGTGGAATAGACGCCGCTCAGGGCGATCAAGGTATCGAAATAGTGCGGATAACGGAAAAAGAAGCTGGCGCTGTAATAAGCGCCCATCGAGCAGCCGGAGATCAGAATGCGCTGGTCGGTCCCGCCGTTGCTGTGCTTGCTCTCACGGAGAATGCCGGGAATCAGCTCATGCGCGATATATTTGTCATACTGCTCATGGCGGTGTATCCGGTCCTCGTTGTTCCAGTGAGTGGAGAAGAAGGTCTCTTCATCCAGACTGTCGCAGGCCCAGATCTGCAGCTTGCCCGCTTCAATGAAGGAGGAGAGCGTGTCAATCATACCCGAATCCTCATATTGATAAAAACGTCCAAGCGAGGTGGGGAAGACGAGCATCGGTTTGCCGGCGTGGCCGTATATTTTATATTCCATGTCTCTGCCCAGGTTGTGGCTGTACTCCTTATGGTAGCTTATCCTCATCCGTTAACACATCCTATCCCTCTTCTTGTTGAATATAGCCTCTAATGTCTCTGACCTCCGAAAGCTCGGGTGAACGGAACTGATAAGCGCTGTTGCCCATCGCTCTGCTGAAGACCTCTTCAATCTCGTCATAATTGACAATCTTCCCGCCGAATTCACGGTAGATGTCCTCATGGCTGTGAGCGTAATGCTTATGATTCTTGCGGCTGGCATAGCCGGTATAATATTTGCCTTCGTATGGACCGCCGACCTCATTGTGCACAACCATGCTGGCCCATTCCTTATAGACATTGACATCATAGGCGAAGTTAATGGCATCGGTCATCCAGGCGCCGGGCGGGCGCATATTCACTTCCAGGGCAATGATCCGGCCATCCTTGTGCGATTTGAACAGCTCGATATGGAAGAACCGTTCCCGGATGTCAAAAGCCTGCAAAATGCTCCTCCCCGCCTCCTCGACCTCCGGGCTGATCTCCCGCAGACAGAAGTAGTAGAGGTGATTGTCCGTATTGACGACATCCATCACGCTGTTCTCGAACAGGTGGCTGACCGCAAAGCGCACGTTGCCGTCCCGATCCACCAGCCCGTCATAGGTGAGGATAACCCCGTCTATGAATTCCTCAATAATGAAGGCTACATCCTCCGGCTTGGTGTCAAAAAAGTGCTGGAGCTCCGCTTCATCGTTGATCTTATAAGTCATGCTGGCCCCGGAGCCGAGATCGGGCTTGACCACCAGCGGGAACCCGGCGCTCTGGATGAAGCTCTCGACGCTCTCGCGCGTAGTACCGGTGGAGAACTGGACGGTGCTTACACCGCTTTTGCGGAAGAATTCCTTCATCTTGGACTTCTGCTTCAGGTTATGGACGAAATCCGACTTGGTGCCGTAGATGTTAAAGTCCGTGCGGATGGCGGCATCCTGCTCCAGCCAGTATTCGTTCAGCGATTCGAAGCGGTCGATCTTGCCGTACTTATGGGTGAAATAGCCGACAGCCCGCAGAATCTCCTCATAGCTCTCCAGCTGGCTTACCTTATAGTACTCGGTCAGTGCCGATGTCAGCTTGTCCTCCAGCTGGTCGTAGTCCGCATCGCCAATCCCAAGCACCGTGGCCCCCTGCTCCCGCAGGTGCGTACAGAACTCAGCGCTGTTCTTGGGGAAATGCGGAGAAAAGAAAATAAAGTTCATGCAGACCGGCCCCTTTGGCTCAAATATAATTCCGAGTTAATTTGTATGATTAATTCAATCTACCAGCTTCGTCCACATCCGTCAATCCTCTGCCTTCTATTTCTGCTGCAGGGTGCCATTGAGCCGGGCAAGCAGCCCGCTGAAGGTCTCGCAGTCCTCTGCGGACCAGTCTTCGAAGATCTGCCCGTAGCGTGCCAGCCGGAGATTCCGGGCTTCAGCGAAGGTCTGTGCACCAAGCGCAGTAAGCTGAAAATAGCTGGAGCGCCCATCCTGCGGATCAGGCACCCGCTCCACATAGTTCTTCGCCTCCAGGACGCTTGTCTGTCTGCTGATGGTAGAGGTGTCAAGGCCGAAATGCTCGGCAAGCGCCTTAACGCCTACCTTGTCGTGCATCGACAGATGGTGGAGGAGGGTATACGAGGAGCGGTCCAGCCCGCCATGCTTCTTATCCAGCGAGCCGTGCCGAATCAGCGTGATCAGCTCCTGGTTAAGAGCTTCGAGGTGCTTGTCCTTCTGTTCATCAGCCATAGTTGGGTTCCGTCCTTTACTGGGTACTTGTGAGCGTTTAAGAGAATGTTCATTTCATATGTCCCTAGTATAAGGGATAATGTTCGCCATATGCGAAAGCTGAAATAAATCACATGTCACATTGACTTTCAAACAGATAGTTGTATAATACACATACATCTAATTGATTGTATCATACACCTATATTGGGGTGAACCGCAAAATAGAGGAGAGAGCGCCCTTGAGCAGTCCGGCGGCAAAACATTCATCATTCTGGCCGATTATTCTGGCCATTTTTTTCGGCAATTTCATGGCCATTCTTAGTACGACTACCATTAATGTAGCATTCCCGGTCTTTCTGAAGGACTTCCACGCCGGGATCGGCACCGTACAGTGGATGATCACCGGTTATCTGCTGGCTACCGGCGTTATTGCTCCGGTTGTGGGGTATTTCGGGGACAAATGGAGCTACAAGATGCTGTACGTATTTGCCCTGTCGGGCTTTACCTTGTTCTCGGCACTGTGTACAGTGGCCTGGAATATTCACTCGCTGATTACCTTCCGCATTATCCAGGGGATATTCGGCGGTCTGATCATCCCTACCACCATGACGATGATCTACCAGTTTATCGAAAAGGAAAAGCAGGCCTTCGCTATGAGCCTCTGGAGCCTGTCCTCCATGCTGGCGCCTGCCTTCGGGCCGACACTCGGCGGCTGGCTGACCGGATACTTCGGCTGGAAGTCGCTGTTCGTGATCAATCTGCCGATTGGTCTGATCGCGATTGCCGTGGCGCTGAAAT
The DNA here is from genome assembly GCF_045040735.1 of Paenibacillus sp. FSL K6-1217. NCBI lineage: Bacteria > Bacillati > Bacillota > Bacilli > Caryophanales > Paenibacillaceae > Paenibacillus > Paenibacillus sp. FSL K6-1217. Next base: position 4,801,345 of record NZ_CP150271.1, on the reverse strand, counting down.
GTCTGCCGCTTCAGCGGCAGGCTGCAAGCGGCAGAAGCTTCGATCTGCCGGGCTTCGTCACGGTCATTCTGAGCAGCGCCTTCATTATTCTGGCCTTCAATAAAGGGAATGCCTGGGGCTGGACCTCCTGGAGCACCCTGACCCTGCTGCTGGCTGGGACGGCGGCCTTAACGTATTTCATCCGCAGAGAGCTGTCGCTCCAGGAGCCGCTGCTGAATCTGAAGGTATTCCGCCAGAGCCGGTTCACCTACAGCCTGATCATCAACTGTATCATTACCGTGGCTTTGTACTCGGGGACCTTCCTGATTCCGGTCTTCCTGCAGGATATCCAGCATTCCACCCCGCTGAAGACGGCGCTGGTGCTGTTGCCGGGTTCCATCGTAATGGCTGTGCTGTCCCCGGTGGTCGGCAAGCTGTATTCCCGGATTGGCCCGTTCTGGCTGATCCTGGGGGGCATTCTGCTGCTGAGCGCCTCAACCTGGGAGCTTGCCCACATCACGCTGGCTGTGACCCATACCCGTGTGGCGGTGCTTATGGCGGTACGTAATGTCGGCATTGCGCTGGCCTTCATGCCGGTGACCAATGCCGGGATGTCGGCGGTGCCAAGGGCCATTACCGGCCACGCCTCCTCCGTGACCAACTGGGTCCGCCAGGCTACCGGGGCCTTGTCCATCGCCGTATTCAGCTCGCTGCTCGCCTCCAGATCGCTGGCCCATCAGCAGGAGCTTGCGGATGGAGCGGCCCGGGCGGGCGGTCCTCTGCTGAAGGCGCAGGGGATGACGATGGGCGTGCAGGATATTTTCCTGATCGCTACGGCAGTGGGGCTGCTGGCGATTCCGCTGACCTTCCTCCTGAGAGGCGGCAGCGGCAAGCCTGCGGCTGCTCCGGCGCCGCAGGCGGAGGCTTGAAGCGCACAGATGAGCGGCTTAAGCGGCAGCCGCCGCTCCAGACCGGTACGGATCAGGAGCGGAATTCTCCATTATTGTGTTTTATAGCGCTTTCTCTTCGCATGTTGGGCGATTATGAGTTAGAATACTATAAAGCGAGCAAATAATAGGAGTTGTATACATGTCCAACAATGACGAAGTGTTTTTGACCAAGGAAGGTCTGGCCAAGCTGGAGGATGAGCTGCGGGAATTGAAGGGAGCAGGGCGCAAGGAGCTTGCAGCCCGGCTTAAGCTGGCGATCAGCTACGGGGATCTGAAGGAGAACAGCGAATATCACTCCGCCAAGGAGGATCAATCCTTCATGGAGACCCGCATTATGATTCTGGAGAAGATGCTGATCAAGGCGCAGATTGTGGATGCCAGCAATATGGACCTGAGTACAGTCAGCGTAGGCTGCA